>NC_010175.1:0-2629270 GCF_000018865.1 Chloroflexus aurantiacus J-10-fl | reverse complement strand
TCCGTGTGTATCCGCCGCATCTGCACGTATCTGTGGTCATCACATACGGGACACGGATAGACGCGGATTGGGCTGATAAACGCGGATATTTCATAGGAAACAGAGAATCAGGTGTTACGCATTGCATCTTGCCAGATTTGGTGTACATCACTCAAGTTGCCACCTGTATTGTGAGCGGGCCATAGAGGCTGACTGTCAGGCTAAACTGCACGACGTTGCCCTTAACACCGGGTAGTGCAATCGAAGTTTCCACGGACGTGCTACGTCATACCTCACGGTAGCCACCAGGGGTATATCCATCCTCTGTGTCATCCGTGTCTCTGTGGTGACAAAGATAGCAACTTTGGTGATACATATACACCGGCAGTGCCAGGCAAGGGAAGTGCGGAAGGATGGCTTCCGCACCCCGTAAGATGCAACACACCTCTCCCTGCTTCGGTTGAAGCGTTCTGTGCATCCGTGTGATGCTGGTGCTTCACCGCTTACCTGCTCATCTCCCTGCAGAAGCCTCTCGTAACCTAACCCACCAGCCAGAAGATCAGACCAACGACGACCACCGCTATCACCAGCAGGAGACTGAGCAATTTTGCCTGCTCAACCGAACGACGCCGGGCAAGCAGTGGACGGGCTTCTGGGGCGTAGGGAACGTCGGGCAATTCACTCAGGAAGATTGCACCCAGTACGGCGGGATTGGTAAACAGGGTCTTGAAGAACGCAGTAATCAGTTGGCGCGCCGTGATCAACGGCGGCGCCCAGTACGCCTCTTCGGGTGTCAGTGGACGTCCGGTCAGTGCACAGCGCAGCTCAGTTGTTGATTCATTCTCGTGCAATGACATAACCTGTCTCCTCAGGCAATACGACGCACAAAGCGCTCGATCCGTTCGAGGGCCTCTTCAATCTTGTTGAGGGCAGTAGCATAACAGGCACGGACAAAGCCGGCACCGCTCGGCCCAAAGGCGTCACCTGGTACCACGGCAACCTGTTCACTGTGTAGCAATTGTTCACAGAAGGCTTCACTGGTTAGCCCAAGATGCCCAACCTGGGGAAAGGCGTAGAATGCCCCCTGTGGCTCAAAGGTTGGCAGACCGATGCTGTTTAAGCCGGAGACGATAACTTTTCGCCGCCGATCATATTCGCGTACCATGGCCTGCACCGCTTCTTCGCCGTGCAGTAATGCTTCCAGACCGGCATATTGGCTCATCGTCGGGGCCGACATAATCGCATATTGATGGAATTTGCGCACGGCAGCCGTGATCTCAGCCGGTGCCGCCAGCCAACCCAGGCGCCAACCGGTCATGGCGTATGCCTTCGAGAAGCCGCCCAGCAAGACGGTTCGCTCGCGCATACCCGGCAAGGCGGCAAAGCAGGTGTGTTCGACGCCGTACACTAACCGGTCGTAGATTTCATCGGAGATGACGATCAGATCGTGCCGCTCGGCAACCGCGGCGACTTCCAGCAACCGTTCACGACTGAGCACAGCACCGGTTGGATTGTTGGGATAGCCGATCAGAATCGCTTTGGTGCGTGGTGTTACTGCCGCTTCCAGGGCTGCGCCACTGACTTGAAAGCCATCAGCTACGTTCGTCGGTACGTAGACGACACGCGCATCGGCAAAGGTAACACAGGCCGGATACGCCACAAAGCAGGGTTCAGGCACCAACACTTCATCATCAGGATCGAGAAGCGCCAGAGCCGCCCCCAGCATCGCTTCGCTGACACCGACGGTAATCAGCAGTTCGGTTTCGGGATCGTATTGCACACCATAGCGGCGGGCCAGATGTTCGGCGAGGGCAACCCGCAATTCCAGCAGACCAGAATTTGAGGTATAAGCCGTGGTACGGTCAATCGATGCCTGACCGGCAGCACGAATCTGGTCAGGCGTGATAAAATCAGGCTCGCCAACGCCGAGCGAAATGACATCGGGCATGGTGGCGGCAATATCGAAGAAACGGCGAATGCCTGATGGTGGGACGGCGCGAATGCGGCGAGCAATGCGTTGGCTGGTCATAACAGTTCTCCTTTTGTGACATATCTGAGCGCCATTGCTCAGCGTGTTTAATCTTACCATATGCGTTCTATGTTGCTCATTGGTCGCCGGCTTTTGATGATGATCTTGATCGGTTTGGTCGTGGTGTACCTCTGGTATGCGTTCGATCATGTACGCCTGCTGGCTGGCTTTCCCTTCCCCATCGACTACGGCGAGGGGCCATTGCTGGCCCAGATCGATCAGCTTCTAGCCGGGAGACCGATCTGGCAGTTGTACGCCAATCCGAGTCAGGAACCGTTTTTGATCGTCAATTATCCGCCACTCTTCCTGATCCTCAGCACTATGCTGGCATGGATCACCAACGACCCCTTGCTGGCTGGGCGTCTGGTTGCGCTCGGCGGTGCTCTGGCCGGCGCGGCTGCGCTGGCTGCGTTGATCGGACGCCGCAGCGCGTGGATAGCTCTGATCTGGTTGACTATTCCGGTGGTTATTGAATGGATGCCATTCATGCGGGTCGATTTACCCGGAGTGGCGCTGGGCTTGTGGGCAGTGTGGGTAGCCCGTCATGAGCGCATCCCGGCAATACCGCGTGGAATAGTAGCCGGCTTGCTGGCGGTTGGATGTCTCTTGACCAAACCATCGCTGATCGCCGGGCCGACCGCCGTCGGGGTCTATTTCGTCGCTGAATGGATTCGTCATCGTTCCCAACCAACAGCACCCACCGTTCGAGCAGCAATCACCTTTTTCACGACGGCGCTGATAGCTGGCGGCGGTATCGTTGTCGGTCTGGTATGGCTAACCCAGGGCTGGTTCTTCCTGCACGTTATTGCCGCGAATGCTAACCGCTGGGAACCAACCCTGGCTACCGATTTCTGGCGTCAGCAATTGACGCTACGCTGGCCGCTCCTCATTACTGCGCTGATCGGTGGTGGTGTGGTGTGGCACAGCAACCAACGGGCGCTGTTGCTGCCGGTGCTGGCCTATCTCCTCGCCGGCACCGTCGGCGCTATCGGGGTCGGCAAGGTTGGTGCCTATGCCAATTACTTCTTCGAGTGGTATGCGGGGCTGATCTGGTTAAGCGGCCTGGGCTGGTCAGTTGTATCAACTCGCTTCACGCAACGACCGCTGCTTCAGCTTAGTCTGCCTGCTCTGATGATTATCAGTCTCCTCTACTATCCGCCACGCTGGGATGCCAATCGCCTGCGACCGGCGGGATTACTCGAACCATCCCCACCGCGCCTGGCGATAGGGCGCTACGGGCTGTGGGCCGATGCCCAACGTGAAGCGGCAGTGCTGGCAGCATTGAGCCGAACCAACACGGTGCTGGCCGCCGAAGCCCAGGCCGCGGGCAATGTCATCTTTACCGATCTGCCCGGCCTGGCCAGCGGGGCGGGAGTGCTGGCCCGCATCCCGGTGTTTGAATTTCGTCAGTTACTCGACCAGGGTTTAGCCGACCAGACCCCCATTCTGTACGAACTGGCCAACGGCAATCCGCCGCTCATCCTGCTCGACTACCTCGGCAACTGGCTGACGCCGGAGATGATCGCCATTATTCGCCATCGCTACGCCCAGGATGGCTCGATTGGGATCATTGACCGCTACCGTCCGATTGCCACTGGCCCAACCTACCCGCCGTTGCAGCCGTTAAGCGGGGGTGGCATTCAACTGGTTGGCGTGCAACTTACCCCGCCGCCCGGTGCGCAGTACGAGCCGGGCGACCTGGTGGTGATCAATTTGCGCTGGTCACGCCTCGATCCCCATCCTACTGACGATCTCAGTGTGGTGGTGCAGCTACGCTTCGCCGGTGATCGGGTAGCAATCCAGAGTGAGCGTCGTCTGATCTACGGCGCCCTGCCGCCATCACGCTGGCCGGAAGCCAGCCCGATTGACCACCTGCAACCAATCGAACTACCGGTAGAGCTGCTGCCCGGCAATTATCAGATCGCTGTGGGACTGCGCGACCAGAACGGCAATGAGTTACTTCCACCCCAACCGGTTGCCGACCTGTATGTCGAACCCCAGGGAGGGATGTTCTTTGCCGAAACCGGCTATTTCGTCCCGGCAACCTTCATGCGGTTTTGGGCCGAGACAGGTGCGCTCGAACGGAGTGGGTTCCCCCTGACACCTGCGGTACCCTTCGCCTGGGGCTGGTTTCAATGCTTTGAACGGACATGCCTGGAATGGCGGGACGGGAGCGTCCGCATGCGCCCGCTCGGTACTGAACTGTACCTGGCGGAAACCCTGCGCAGCACGCAGTGTCAGGGATATTCCCCGGCGCATACTGTCTGTGCCGGTTTTTCGGTACCGGAAGTGTTTGGTGCAACACTGGGCCAGACACTCAGTGGCGAAATTCAGCGCAACGGTTGGATTGTGCAATGGACGGAATATGCCCGTCTCGAACGCAGTCCAGACGGAACAACCTTTAGCCTGGGGCGGTTGGGTGATGAGACCCTTCGCCTGCCGCCGGGCGTGCGTTACCGCTGGCCGGAGTAATACCACTTCTTGATCGGGAAAGTAGATTGTTCAGGTGTGCCACCGGCGAGGCGGTAGGGGCACGGCATGCCGTGCCCCTACTGTTTTGACATCAAAAGTCGGTAGGTGGCCGTCGGCGTAGGGGAGACGCATGCGTCGCCCCTACTGTTCTGACATCATAGACAAAGACACAGCCTCACCAGAAACACATGACGGCAGGCAACAGATTGCCTGCCGTCAAGCGGTTATGTGATAGACAGCCGATTAGCGGACGATAATTGCACTGGCCTCACGGCCACCCGGCGCAAAGGAGTATTGCAGCAGAATGCCGGAGTCGGTCACATCAGCCGGTGCATTGAAGCGGTAGATCGTCGTGTTGAGCGATCCATTTGCCGGTACCACACCACTGCCAACGTCAATATCGAAGCGTGGCGCACCCAGCACCGTACTCATACCTTCGATCTTGCTCAGCTCGAAGCCGGTGAAGTAGTTGTCGTAGGTATACGCATCGACATTGATCTGCTGACCAAGGCCGGCAACCCCAATCTGGCTACCACACATGGTCAGCACCGTGTTGGCGCTATTCGTTGCATGGCCGGTGAAGAAGAAGGCGCTATACGGACCACTCAACGGACCGACAAAGAAGGCGTTTCGACCATCAGCCGCAAATGCACCCGACGGCAGGCTCAGCTCAGCCGTAAAGCCGACATAGTCAGGTGTGCCATCGCGGTTGGTATCGAACAGCAGATCGATCTCGACCGGATAGTTGGAATGGGTGATCTGCTGATGGGTCGTGACAGCGAATTGAATGACGGGGCTATTAGCCGGGCAGAAGCCGGTTCCATCAAAGGCACGCACACCGACGTACTTAAGATCCATCGGCGGCATCTGCATACCGGCACCTGGCGACGCAGAGACAAACGGGTTCTCACCAATCAGTGTGAACGGATCAACTGAAACCGGGTTGGCGCCGTTATTCGTCAGACGTGCCGTTGCCGGAGTGCTGGTCGTCGCCCGTACCGAGGCCGGCGCCCGCACATTGCCCGACGCTCGCGGCAACACATGCCACGGCATCGTCAGGTCATTGGTGGTACCGGGTGCATCGAGCACCAGATAGCCATCAAACTCAACCGCCGTCAGTGCTGCACCATTCCCACCATTTGACCCTGAATTCAACACCCAGGCCGGCAACTTCGTCGGGTCGATGCGCAGCGTCAGCGTAAAGGTACGTCGGCTGCGTGGGGGCACCGTGATCGTCGTCACCGAGGTGCTGGGAGTGATGGCACCGGTAGCCGCATCATTGGCGAAGCGGAAGGTAGGCGTAATGGTGTAGGTAAGTGGCGAATTACCGTAGTTCCGAATCACAATCGTGCGGCGGAGCGTGGTCGGGTTACGGGTCGCCTCAACCAGGCCAAACGAGATCGTGGCCGTACCGTTCGAGAGTTCCCAGGCACTGGCCTGTGCAGCAATCGCTCGATTGATGCGTACTTCACCGCCACCGATCCGTGTGATCGGAGCCAATGCCGGCCCGACAAATACCGGTGGCCCGTTGAAAATATTGGTCTCGGCGGTATTGATCAGACGCGCTTTCAATTCCCACGGTGCAAAGCTCCAGTCAACCGCATTGTAGAGCAGAGCCGCAGCACCGGCCACCATTGGCGCAGCGCCTGACGTGCCACCGAACGGCTCAACACCGGTACCGCTACCGGCCACCGCCGACAGTGAAGCACCCGGTGCACCGATTTCGGGCTTAATAATCTGCCCGTACATAATCTGGTCGCCGTAGGTCATCTGCCCCAGCGTCGGCCCGCGTGATGAGGTGCCTACCACACTGCCAGCGTTCGTTGCCGGTGTATCGAAACCGATGGTCGTGGCATTGCCAACCCGTGCCTTCAGCGCATTACCGGCCGCCTGCGTGATTGACAGCACCGGCACAGTCGGTGTTCCGCCACCGAAGCTAAAGGTGGGTGGTACCGCACCAGCCGCGTTGTTGGCAACAATCACCGCTACTGCGCCGGCAGCAGCACCGTTCGAGCCTTTGATACTGATTGCGCAGACACCGCGATCAACCAGCAGGATTTGCCCGGTCAATGAACCGGCTGGATATGCTGTACATCCAAGTGCGTTTCCTAACGATGCACCATAGACCAGCGTCCCATTCACCGGAGTATTGGGAATCGGTGCCCAGGGCTGGGCAATGCCATACACAGTGGTGCTCAGCACCGTGATCGGATACGAGGCATCACTGGGTACAGCCGTCTGGGCAACCGAAAGCGCGGTGCGGGCACCGGCCGGCGTACCGGTGATGTAAGGCCGATCAGCGCTATTACCTGCCGACGCCACCACCAGAATACCCAGCGGCTGGAGGTTATCTACGGCAATCGCCGAGTCGTCATCGTAGTTTTGGCCATACGATGCGCCCAACGACATATTGACGATATGCATCCGATCATCGGTCACCCCATCGCCGTTCGGATCGGCAGACCAATCCAACCCCTGGAGGATTGCCACACCGCTACACGACGACGACACCGCCGAACAAACTTTCACCGCAAACAGATCGACTTCTGGTGCCACCCCCTGCTCGCCACCAATGATGTCAGCGACGTGCGTGCCGTGACCACCGGCACAGGTGCCACTGCTCAAGCCAGGCGCACCACAGTCGATTGGGTCGGGATCAGGCGCTAGCGGGCCGTTGGGCCAGACCTCACCTACAAAGTCGTAGCCACCCTTTACCCGATCAGTCGGGAACAGACCATCGAGGGTCTTATTGCGCGAATCTGAGGGGCTTGTTCCATACGCTGCCTGATATGCTTCCAGCGTGCCAGGGCCACCAAACGCAGCGTGGGTATAATCGATCCCGCTGTCGAGCACTGCGACCCGAACATCTTTCCCGCGGAAGCCGGCGGCCTGCACATCGGGCGTTGCACCGATGTATGGTACCGTCTCCATCGGTGGTTGCGTTGCCCGTTCGTAATTCACAACCGGATTAATCCGCACCACTTCAGCATCGCGGGCCAGGGCAGGCAATGCAGTGCCATCAACTTCGGCGATCACCGCATTCAAAGCGACCCGCAAGCGGGCAACTTCAACCAGGGTTGGATCAATAGCCCGCAGCCGACTCAACACCCGATCCTGTTGCTGCGTAATCCGTTGAAGCTGAGCTGCCTGCGCGGCACCTTCAGGTACCCGTGCCGTCGGATTCTCGCTCAGTCGAATCACAACTTGTTGCCGGCCACTCACCCCAATCAGGCTGGGCGAGAGGGCAGTAGGAGCACTTGTCAGCGTTACCGGTTCCTCAAGGCGTAGCGATTCCAGATTCGGAAGTGGGCGTGGGGGTTGCGCAGCCGATGGCGCAATCAAGGCAATCGTAAGACCGATGCTGATGATAACAGCAAGGAGATGACGTTTTGTTGATAAACTCATAGACTCCTCAGCTCATAATACACTATTCGGCAGTGTGACTGAACAAAGAGTTCGCACCTTATTCCGTCACGACAATCTTCGGGCCAGACACTCCTCCTTTCCGCTCAAACACGATCAGGCTTCCCACAACATCGGTGCGCAGGCAGAGTGGTGTGCAACAAGGCGCACGCTTTTGTATTGAAGCGTGTCAGGTGCATTGTGTCTCAGCAGCGACGATGCTGGTAGGATGAGCTGAGGTTGTCGGGAAGCTTGCGAGCAAAAGATTAAGCTGACTAAACGAATCTGTCAAGCAAATTTTTGCAGGAAGCAGGTTACAAAATATTTATATTTTCAAACAGCTAAATGAAAAACTTCTCACATAACCTGTCGGTTCTCCGGTACCTTACCCTACCTCATCCTGACAATGTGGTTCGGTTCTGGAGCCTACTCTGTGCTATACTATGTACAGCATCACTCACGGTGGAGGATTCCAGTGTCTACAATCAATGCGTTATCAATCGTTATTTGCGCTGCGAGCGACACCAACCTTGAACAGGTCCTCAACGCTGCTCAGATCGCTGCAACACGTTATAGCGCCAGTTACGAGATCATCATCGCTGCCGGCCCTGCTGCTACAAATAGCGCTGCCCGTCTTGCCGCGACCCGCCCGTTGGTCTGCGCAACCTACCACTCCCAACCCCGCCGCATGTCCTATCTGCTCCGCGATGCTTGTACGCTGGTAAGCGGCGATCTGGTTTTGGCGTTAGACGCGACCAGTCCGGTGTCAACGCTTGCGCTTGAACGATTGCTCGCCGCGTACAACAATCAAGATATGCTGGTGGGAGTACGTACACCTGCCCCGACCGATATACTCCAACAGGCACACACGGCCCTTCTCCGGCAGGTGCTGGGTAGTGACCAGAGCGATCCACTCTTGCCGTTAGCTCTCTTTCGCAGTGAGTTGATCGATCTGCTTCCCGGCGACGGTGAACTGGCTCCACCGCTGGCGCACCTGTATGCCGCTGCTCGCCGGCGCAAGTATGTGATCAATCAGATCGCATTGCCTGCCCAGAGTACCTCTGCCCATCGTACCAGCCTCGCCGATCTGGCAGCTCTCATCGGGCAAGGCCCGGCCCGTGGCGCCCGTCCTGCGCTTGGTGTCCTGGCCGTTGTCGGTAGTCTCTGGCTACTTCTCCGCCGCCGACGGTAGGCATTGATGAGACGGTACGGTAATGTCGAGAGGTGGTTATAACGCGGAACCGCCCATCTCTGGCCGACCTGCCACTATCTGCGGTCATATCAGCTTGTACGATAAGTACAACGGCATCGCCCCGAAAACGGGTTCCTATCTGTTATCACCAGCTTCGTCGCCTCGATCTACAACATTCTCCCGCCAATGGTCGTCTTATCACTGTCGAACGCTGGCAGTGCATATCCATAGCCTGTAAGGAGGAAGACGATGAGTCAACCGGAGCAAAAACCCGATCAAACACCCGACCTGGCAGCAGAACTGCGCGAATTGGGGCAACAGATCGAGGCTGCCCTGCGGAGCGCACTCGAAAGTGAGCGGGCACGCCAGTTACAGCAGGAATTGCTGAATGGACTGCGGGCAGTCAATGAGCAGGTACAGACAGCCGCCAAAATGATCGCCGAAAATCCACGGGTGCAAGAGCTGGCCGAACGTGGTCAACAGGCGCTACATCAGCTTCAGCAGAGTCAGGCTGCCCACGACCTGCAACAGACCCTGGCCAGGGGAATTGCTCAGCTTAATGAACAACTTGCCGAACTCATCAAGCGGATGCAGTCACCGCCACCCGCTACCGGCGAAACCACTCGACTCGACAAGGACGAGTCTTAACATGCGCTGGCAGCGTCGGGTATTCGCGTTATCGCCCCATACCCAACGTTGCACCGGCAGGGAGCAGCTATGTGCGGACGGTATACCCTGGCTGTCAGTCCGTCCAGACTGGCGGCCCGTTTTTCCGTGACTCCACCACTCGATCTCCAGGCACGCTATAACATTGCGCCAACGCAGTCGGTCATTGCTGTACGTGAGACGACAGAGGGGCGCCAGTTAGCTACGCTACGGTGGGGCTTGATCCCGTCCTGGGCGAAGGATGCTACTATCGGTAGCAGAATGATCAATGCGCGCAGTGAGACGGTGCTGGAGAAACCTTCATTTCGTGCAGCTTTTCGGCAGCGCCGCTGTCTAATCCCGGCTTCCGGGTTCTATGAATGGCAGACGTTACCAACCGGGAAGCAGCCGTTTTATTTCACGTTACGCGATGACGATCTGATAGCGTTTGCCGGTCTGTGGGAGCAGTGGCGTTCGCCTGATGGCACGGTGGTAGAAAGTTGTACCATCCTGACAACGGCTGCGAATGAGATCGTTGCGCCCATTCACGAGCGGATGCCGGTGATTATCCCTTCTGATCTCGATGCACTCTGGCTCGATCCGGCAGCAGATATCGGTCAGCTTTACGATCTCTGTCGCACACCACCGCCGGTCACCCTTCACTGCTATCCGGTCAGTCCGGCAGTGAATCAGGTACGTAATGATAGCGAGGCGTTAATTCAACCGTACAGTAGCCTCACTTCGGGATAAAGCCCCTTGTTGTGGCAATGCCGGAAGAACCACACTATGATAATTCAAGTTGCTACCTTACCTCACCACAGCGGTGCGGGGCGTTGAGCACGACGGGGGGGAGGGGGGAACACGGATGGACGCGGGTGCGGCGGATGAACGCAGACAAATCGTCACCCAAGGTGCTCCCTTATATCACCATAGAGGCACGGAGGATGGGCATACCAGATGTGCGTGACGTAGTGCGTTTACGGAACTGGCTGCGACTCAAACGATGCATACCGGTCATGTACGCTGCACGATGTGGTGCGCAGCGTCGTGCTGTGCATCATCGCAGGTAGTCTTTCATGGCCTGCTCATAGCGTAGGTGGCAACTTGGGTTATGATAGTGATCGCCAGAAAGGAGCGGTGAATTGGGTGGTTCGCATCGGTTTGTCAGGTTTCTAATGTCCGCCAGGACAACGCACATGCCTGACAGCACGATCAGTTCACCATCAATGCAGCGAACCCGACCATGACGAATGTCTGGCACGCGCCCCAAAACGCACCCGTTAGCCCCCTCTGCCGCATCCCCCGTATGGCGATGTGAAAGGGTAGGGGCGGGTTTTGAACCCGCCCCTACCAAACCCGCCCCTACCGTCGCGACGGAGACAGATGGTCATGGTTCACCGCATATCCGATGACAGGCAGTGATGCACTGTATCGCTCAAGATTCGGTCAGAGAGGACTTTTGCTCGCTGAAGGCGGGTAGAAACTCTACGAAGCCCGCACCCGCTCGATCCGTGCGCCCAGCGCTGCTAACCGCTCTTCAATCCGCTCGTAGCCACGATCAATCTGCCCAATGTTGTAGATGACGCTACGCCCTTTGGCACACAAGGCCGCTGTCACCAATGCCATACCTGCCCGAATATCAGGGCTGGGCAAGCCATCAGGTTCGCCGTACAGTTGCGATGGCCCGACCACCACTGCCCGATGCGGATCACAGAGCACAATGCGCGCTCCCATGCCAATTAACCGGTCAACAAAGAAGAGTCGACTTTCAAACATCTTTTCGTGAATGAGCACAGTACCACGCGCCTGCGTTGCCACAACAATCGCCGTACTGATCAAATCCGGGTTGAAGCCGGGCCACGGCGCCGAGTCGATCTTCGGGATTGCACCGTGCAGATCGTGACGCACCACCAGCTCTTGATCGGCTGGGACAACAATATCCTCACCTTCCTCGTGCCAGGTAACTCCTAACCGGCCAAACATAATTTTGGTCATGCGATGCTCGCGTGGACGGGCACCAACAATCCGCAATTCACTACGGGTCACGGCAGCCAGGCCAATCAGCGAACCCACCTCCATGAAATCAGGGCCAATCGTGTAATCGGCACCGTGCAGGCTGGTTACTCCCTCAATCTCAAGCAGATTGGTGCCGATGCCGCTGATCCGTGCGCCCATACGATTCAAAAAGTGGCACAGGTCCTGGACGTGTGGTTCAGAGGCGGCATTCGCAATGGTGGTATGCCCTTCGGCAACACAGGCCGCAATAATTGCCTGTTCGGTACCGGTGACACTCATCTCATCCAGAAAAATGTCGGCCCCACGCAGGCCATTCGTCGTCAGAATATAGCTGGTGGGAGTAACTTCTACGTGAACCCCCAACGCCTGAAGTGCTAACAGATGCGTGTCGAGCCGGCGTCTGCCAATGGCATCGCCGCCAGGACGTGGCAGCGTGACATATCCCCGCCGGGCCAGTAGGGGGCCGGCGAGCAGCGGCGAGGTACGGATGCGCCTGGCCAGGGTGGTGTCAGGTTCACCCGCTACCAGTTGATCGGCGCGCAGATGGACAACATTTGCCTCTGGCCGATCAACATACACACCGAGATGTGCCAGGAGTGCCAGCTTGGTACGGACATCTCCAATATCAGGAATATTCCGCAACGTTACAGGCTCACTGGTCAACAGACTGGCCGCAAGCAATGGTAGCGCAGCATTCTTGTTGCCGGCCGGTCGAATTGACCCTGATAGCCGATGACCACCTTCAATCACAAAATGATCCATGTTTGTATTCCTCGACTTCAAAGAATCGACTGCGTGCATCCAAACAAGATCGCCTTGCCCGTGAGCAGAGAACCATTCTGCCCGGCGGGCAAGTGGCGCCCCATTATATGGCAATAACAGAGCAAACTCTATCCAGTTTCAGACAAGCTCCTCGCCATACGCCAGCAGAGCAGATGTGGCGAACCTGGTGTATGGCGCTTTCTGATGAGTAAACGTCCGTTGCGACGCTGATTTACCTATGCACTCACAGCACGAAACGTTGGGATCGCATGTTGCCAGATGGTACACTTTATAGTCAATCTTGACTTGCACTGTGTGTCATTCAGGTTATCAGAACCGTGCCGGCGCACTGCTCGTGCCACCGCTGAAGCGCTGGTGGGTCAGTACAGATACCCAAATTTGGTTCACGGACAGTCGCAGGCAGGGGCAGCGCCAGCGTGATGGAGAAATGAGCGGGTCAGGTTGGGGCTGCGTCCAGTAGTGGTATGCGACACGCCCCCACCCTCAATCGGCAGTACAGGATGACTCCCGCTTGCGCGCTCTGGTTCAGGGTGGCGAAACCCTGCGAGACGCAGGTATGGTGGGCTGTAGCAGGATGGCCGGAGGCGCGCGCTCCCAGGTTGGATATGATCCGCTGCTGCCATTTCCGTCAGAAGACCAGCGTCGCGAATGGCTCACGACCTGGAAGACTAGCCAGGTGTCCCCGGTTACAACGCTCTCGCAATGACCGTGCGTGCTGTAAGCAGTCAGGCCGACCCTGGCCGCCAGGATGCGATCCGCTGCTGCCATTTCCGTCAGAAGACCAGCGCCGCGAACGACTCACGACCCGGCAGGCCAGCCAGGTGTCCCCGGTTACAACGCTCTCGCAATGACCGTGCGTGCTGTAAGCAGTCAGGCCGACCCTGGCCGCCAGGATGTGATCCGCTGCTGCCATTTCCGCCAGAAGACCAGCGCCGTGAACGACTCACGACCCGGCAGGCCAGCCAGGTGTCCCCGGTTACAACGCTCTCGCAATGACCGTGCGTGCTGTAAGCAGTCAGGCAGAGCCTGGACGCCGGGATGTGATCCGCTGCTGCCATTGCAGTCAGAAGACCAGCGCCGCGAATGGCTTACGACCCGGAAGACTAGCCAGGTGTCCCCGGTTACAACGCTCTCGCAATGACCGTGCGTGCTGTAAGCAGTCAGGCCGACCCTGGCCGCCAGGATGTGATCCGCTGCTGCCATTTCCGCCAGAAGACCAGCGCCTCAAATGGCCCGACGATCAGGAAGGCCAGCCAGATGCCCCACAGCGCCGGCAGCCACCATAACACAATCACCAGCGCCAGCCCGACACAAATCCAGATCGCTGAACCGCTGATCACCAGCGGTGAGAGGGTGTCGCCCAGACCGCGCAGGGCACCGCCAAGGGCAAAGGTAATCGCCCACGCCGGCTGCGTCAGGGCAACCACGCGCACCGCAGCAGCTCCCTCGGCAACCAACTGTGGGTCGCTGTTGAACAGCCGTACCAGCCCCTCGGCGAAGATCATGAATAAGACACCCAGGCCACCCATCCAGATCAAGGCCCAGCGCATTGCGATGGTGGCAATGCGGCGGGCTTCTGCCGGACGTTGGGCACCAATCGCCTGCCCAACCAGCGCCGTTGCGGCCAGGCCAAAACCGATGCCGGGCAGGAAGGAGAGCGAGAGCACGTTGATCGCCACGCGATGAGCGGCGAGTGGCACTGTGCCCAGCGTGGCTACCACCGGCGTCAATGTGGCAATCGCGCCGATGATCAGCACCTCTTCCAGTGCTGCCGGCATTCCGATGCGCAATATATTGCGCAACACGCGCATGCGTGGCCACCACCCACCACGGCCACCGGCCCGCACACCATTGCGCCCCCGCCATAGCACACCGACCAGGAGGATGGCACCGGCAAAGCGGGCAATAACCGATCCCCAGGCACTACCAACCGCCCCCAACACCGGTAAGCCCAGCCAGCCGAAGATCAATGCTGCACTGGCAATAACATTGATCACGTTGGCAAAAGCCGTGATGATCATGGGAGTACGTGTGTCACCGACTCCGCGTAAGACGCCGCCGATGAGGAACATCATGGTCAGTGTGGTGATGGTGCTCATGGTCACTGCCAGATAGTCAATCCCAACCTGGCTGACATCGGGGGCCAGGCCGAAGAGGCCGATCAGCGTGGGCGTAAGCGGCAATCCAATGGCGGTCACCGGCAGCCCGATAAGTATACTCCAGAGCAATCCCTGGCGCGCCAGGAAGCTGGCCTCTTTCAGCCGTCCACCACCGTATGCCTGCGCGACCAGCACCGCCACGCCAACCGATAACGCGCTCAGTGCGCCTGTCGTGACATAGATGACCTGCAATGCCGCGCCGACCCCGGCCAAAGCGACGGCTCCTAGCGAGGCGACCAGGATCGTATCAACGACGCCGAGCATAGTCTGGAGCAGATTTTCGCCAATGACCGGCCAGGCCAGCCGCAAGACGCGCTTCTCCAGTTGGGCGTGCGACGGGGCAGGATGGGTTGTGATCTCTTCGTTTTCGATTGAAAGCATTTCTGGTTGCATCGCCGTCAGTATACCCGACATCGGTACTTTGGTGGATCGCACCTTTGCCCGATTTCTCGTACAATGAAAGGAAGAAGGTGAGTGACAAAGGAGGCATTTTCATGGAGCATGTTGACACCCTACTCACCGGCGGCACGGTCGTTACGATGGACTCAGCGTGGCGTATCTTTGCCGATGGTGCCGTCGCTATTCGTGATGGGGTTATTGTAGAGGTGGGGCCAGCCGCTGAACTAAACCAGCGGTATACGGCTACGGAGACGATTGATTGCCGCGATTGCGCGATCATTCCGGGGCTGATCAACGGCCACGCCCATGTGCCGATGAGCCTCTTGCGCGGCCTGGTTGCCGACCAGCAGCTCGATGTCTGGCTCTTCGGCTATATGTTTCCGGTCGAGAGTCAGTTTGTTGACGCCGAGTTTAGCTTCACCGGTACCCTTTTGAGCTGCGCCGAGATGATTCGTGGCGGGACGACGACCTTTGTCGATATGTACTATTTTGAAGAAGAGGTCGCCCGTGCTGCCGATCAGGCCGGGATGCGGGCGATTTGTGGGCAGACGGTGATGCGTTTGCCCACCCCTGATGCCGATTCGTTCGATGCCGGGATCGAGCGGGCGCGGCGTTTTATGGCCGAGTGGCGCGGTCATCCCCGTATTATTGCGACGGTTGCCCCCCACGCGCCGTACACCTGCACCGATGAGATTTACCGCCAGGCGGCAGCGTTGTGTGCTGAGTTTGGTGCACCACTGATCACGCATCTTTCTGAAACGGCCCGCGAAGTTGAAGAGAGTATCCGTGATCGTGAAGTGACCCCAATTCGATATGCCAAACGGGTGGGCGCGTTCGATGTACCCTGCATTGCAGCCCACTGTGTTCACGCCACCGAAGATGATCTGCGCCTGTTGCGCGAAGCTCAGGCCGGGGCTGTGCCTTGCCCGACCAGTAACCTCAAACTGGCGAGTGGCGTGGCACCTTTCCGCCGAATGATCGAAACCGGGGTGCGGGTTGGTCTCGGTACCGATGGCCCGGCGAGCAATGACGACCAGGATATGTTTACCGAGATTCAACTGGCGGCACTCCTCCCGAAAGGCTTGAGCGGCGATCCAACGGCGGTTCCGGCACGTGAAGCCTTCGCGCTGGCCACCTGCTGGGGCGCTCGTGCGATTCACCTTGACCATCTGATCGGCTCGCTGGAAGCAGGGAAACGCGCCGATATTGCCGTTGTTGAGCTGCACCGATTGCACAGCGCACCCCGCTACACCTACGCTCCCGATGCCATTTACTCCCACCTCGTCTACAGTAGTCGGGCTGCCGATGTGCGCGATGTGCTGGTGGATGGCAACATCCTGCTCCGTGATCGTCAGTTACAGACCATTGACGAGACGGCAATTATTGCTCGCGCACAGGCAATTGCGACGCGCATCAACGAATTTCTTGCCACTCGCGAACGGAATCTGTTGGCCAAGATTCTGGCCCTCGGTGGTGTGCAGCAGGCGGAAATCTTCGAGATACAGGTGAAAGCCCGCCTGCATCCGGCAGATGTCGAGCGAGTACTGGCAGTACTCAACCATCCGGCAATCACCGTCACGAAAACCAGTGAACGCACCCAGTACGACACCTATTTCATCTTCGCCAACGGTGAGCGCATTCGGATACGAGAGGATCACCGTACCGATCCCGGTGCCCGCCCCCAGCCCAAGTATACGCTCACCCTGATGGCCGAGGCGCGTCGTTTTGATCACCCCAAGGCGATGATGTTGTCACGAGCGCGGTATACCGCGCCCGCCGATCATACCGTGCGCTTCTACCGCGAATACTTTCAGCCCGACCGGATCGAGGAGCTTGAGAAGCAGCGTCGGCGCTGGCGCATTCTCTACCGCGATCATGATTTCGCGATCAACCTCGATACGCTCATCGGTCAGGCAGATCGCGGCCCATTCCTCGAAATCAAGAGCCGCACCTGGAGCCGCCGTGATGCCGAGCGGCGAGCCGAACTGATCAGTGAATTGCTGGAACTGATCGGTATTAGCGATGACGCTCTGGTGTTGCAGGAATACGTGGAGCTGGTGGCATGAAGCATCCCGGCATCTTTCTGATCGGTCTGACCGGCGGTATCGCCTGTGGCAAGAGCACTGTTCTGGCGATGCTGGCCGCCCTCGGCGCGCGCACTATTGATGCTGATCGGGTAACACACCGTCTGCAACAACCGGGGACACCGGTGTATCAGGCCATTGTCGCAGCGTTCGGCCCCCAGATTTTGACCGCACCCGGCGGTGCGATTGATCGCCGTAAGTTAGGGAACATCGTGTTTAACGACCAGGCGGCACTGAAGAGGTTAGAGTCGATCGTCCATCCGGCAGTACGCACCGAAATACAACGGTTTCTGGCCGAGGTCGCCAATGCGGGTGGGTATGCCACCCGCCTGCGACCTGTCGAACGTCCGATTGTGGTGATTGATGCAATCAAGCTCATCGAGTCGGGCTGGGCTGACGAGTGTGATCAGGTCTGGGTCGTCACCTGCCCGCCTGAACAACAGATTGAGCGCCTGATGACAACCCGGGGGATGTCGCTGGCTGAAGCGCAGGCCCGGATCGCCGCACAACCTCCGCAAGAGAGTCGCTTCAGCCGCGCCCATGTCATTATTGACAACAGCGGTTCGCAAGCGCGTACACGTGCTCAGGTTGAAGCGGCCTGGCAACAGGCTCTGGTCGCCAGTCACGGCGCGTAGGTCACCTGTCGGCGCTCTTCGATCACGGCCCCATCGGCCAGGGTGACTCGTAGCCGAACGGTATACGTACCGGTTGGCCAGGCACCGGCATTCCACATCCCAAGCAACCCCTGCTCAACCGGCTGGCTGCTCTGCCCCAGCACCTGCCAGTCGGTTGGATCGCCACCGCTGCCAATGTCAAGAATAAAGGGACCGCGAGCAGTACCCTGGATAAAGACCAGGGTATTGGTAATCACACTATTCTCGGCGAGGTCGAGCAGGGCAACAGCGCGATCCGGCTCGCGGGGTGGCGGACAATATCCGGTCGGTGGTGTCCGGCCATTGCGGCGCGCCCAATCGGCGACTTCGGTAGGGTAGACGGGGAACGTCTCCAGGCGCACCTCTTCGGGCGGGGTATATGTCGTTGCCAGACACGAGCCATCACCGGCTACACGCACCGTTTGATAGGTGATATTGCTCACCGGCCCGGTACCGGCAACGAAACGTTCGGTAATGACCTGGGGACACTCCGGAGTAGGGGGGCCACCGGTCTCGGCACACACCGGCTGTTCGACGACTCCGTCAGGCGGTATGAAGGACTTTGCCTCCCGATTGGCGTGGTAGCGCAACATCAACTCACGCCAGATCAGACCGGCGCCGTTAGCACCGGCCACTTCCGCCATCGGCTGATTATCGTTATTCCCCACCCATACCCCGATTACCACAGCACTGGTATAGCCAATTGCCCAGGAATCGCGATAATCATTACTGGTACCGGTCTTCACTGCGGCCTGAATACCCGGCAATTCCATCACATTGTTGCGCCCAAAGACCAGCCGGCGCGCCGCATTGTCGCTCAGAATATCACTGATCAGAAATGCAATTTGTTCGCTCTGCGGGCCAAGCAACGGCTTAACAGGGGGTGGCTGCCAGGTATGCAACATCTCACCCCGACTATTTGTCACGCGCAAAATAGCTACCGGTCGGAGCTGGCGCCCCCCTGCCTGTAGTCCAGCATAAGCGCCGGTCAGCTCCAGCAGGCGCACTTCGTTACTCCCTAACGCCATTGCCAGCCCGTAGCGGCTGGGATCGGTAAAACTGCTCACCCCAAACTGACTCATTAAATCGACAAACGTTTCTACGCCGACAAACTCCAGCGCCTTCACCGCCGGAATATTGAGCGAATTCGCCAGTGCCAGGCGCAGACGCACCGGCCCGCGGAAGCGGCCATCATAATTGCGCGGCTCGTACACCACCCCATTCATCTGCCAGCGCGTCGGTACATCCCAGAGTACGGTTGCCGCTGTCCACCCCCGCTGCAAGGCAGCAGCGTAAATAAACGGCTTCAACGCCGATCCAGGCTGACGGAGGGCCAGGGTTACATTCACCTGACCATCAGGCGCGTTATAATCAACACTCCCCACCATTGCCAGAATCTGACCATCAGGGGCGAGCATGACCACACCGGCATTGCTGGCATTGCGGGCGCGCAGGGTTGCGATCTGTTCGGCGGCAACCTGTTCGGCCTGCGCCTGCCAAAACGGGTCAAGCGTGGTGATCACGCGCAAACCGCCACGATTCACCATCTCCTCGCCGAATTGCGCGACGAGCAGGTCGTAGACGTAAAAGACAAAATGGGGCGACTGAATAGAAACGGTGGGGCGCACTAACCGAATCGGCTCGGCAAAGATCGACTCGGCTTCGGCGGGGCTGATGAAACCGGCATCAACCATCTGATTCAGCACAATGCGCTGACGGGCACGCGCCGATGGCAGGTTCTCAAACGGATTGTAGTTCGAGGGCGACTGCGGCAAACCGGCCAGCAGGGTTGCCTCACCGCGACTCAATTCCCAGACATGCTTACCAAAGTAACGTTGGGCTGCCGCCTCAACCCCATACGCCTGCGCACCGTAATACACCTCGTTCAGATAGAGCGAGAGTATCTGTTCCTTACTATACTCCTGCCCAACCCGAATCGCCAGAATTGCTTCGCGAATTTTACGTTCAATTGTCTGCTGCTGAGCTTCTTCAGGCGTCAGTAAAATTGCCCGCACCAACTGCATAGTAATCGTACTGGCGCCTGAAACGGTCTCACCAGCGTTCACATTTTGCCAGAAAGCCCGCACAATACTCGGCAAATCCACCCCAGGATTGGTATAGAAATTCGCATCTTCAACTGCTACCGTTGCATCGCGTAAAATCTGGGGAATACGCTCCAGCGCTACTGGCACCCGTACCCCTGGCCCAATCACCTCGTACAACAGCGTAACGCCATCGCGGGCGTAGATGCGCGTATTCTCGAAGCTACGGTACTGATCGATCAGCTCCGGCGGCGGCAAATCGCGACCGTAGTAGAGATACAGGCCCATCAGCCCCATCATTCCCATCAATACCAACACCAACAGCGTAAAAAAGAGCCGATTGAGCCAACGCCCAACAATCAGCAGGCCCCGAATCGGCCAGGGTGGCGGTAACGGCTTTCGCCGTCGAAAACGTGGTAAACGTGGACGAGGACGCCGTGTCATAGGGTGCAATACCGATAACGTATCCAGACGAATGATCCATTCCTCATAGTACTATAGCGCGATTTGCAACGGCTTGTAGTGAAAAAAATGTCATAGCTGGTGCAGGTAACGTGGCATAGGCAAAGGCTTCTTCGTCGTCGTTGTGAGAGATGTTTGAGATGAAATCAGTATGGTACAATCTTCATCAAGCAACAGCGGCGCACTGGAGAGATACTGGCATTCTGAACATAGTACCGTTCAATGTTCGGGTAAAACGGGGGTAGGAAGTTTGATTAGTAAGCATGAGATGGACTGAATGTACATTATCCCGGCAAAAACGACATAAACCCGTTTTGGTGATCGACGATGCTAACAAAACTGACCATTCGTAATTTCAAACTCTTCACAGATGTTGAGATTGAACTGGGCGAACGAGTTATTTTCATTGGCCCAAACAACTCTGGCAAAACATCAGCATTACAGGCACTGGCGCTATGGGATATTGGCGTCAAACGCTGGCTGGAACGACGTGGCGGCGGTACCGTTCCAACCAAGCGCCCTGGAGTTACCATTAGCCGCCAGGATTTGATTGCCATTCCAACCCCGGCTGCGAATCTCCTCTGGCGTGATTTGCACGTTCGCGAAAGCGTAAGGCAAGACCATAAAGTAGCGACCCGCAATGTGCTGATTGAAATTGGTGTTGAAGGCGTCAATGACGTGCCCTGGGAATGTCGCCTGGAGTTTTACTACGCAAACGAAGAGTCATTTTACTGTCGGCCACCCCTGTCAGATCAGGAAAAGGTCTGGATGAACGTACCAGAGAATCTCAAACATCTTCAGATCGCCTACCTGCCACCAATGTCCGGCCTGGCTGCCCGCGAAGATCGGCTGGAAATAGGCTCCATTCGCGTCCGTTTGGGAGAGGGTCGCACCGCTGAAGTGATGCGTAACCTGTGCTGGCAGGTGTTGCAGAGTAACGATGGCGAGAACAAATGGCAGGAAATTTGCGATTCCATTCGTCGTTTGTTTGGTGCGACGCTGCATAAACCAAAATATATTCCTGAACGGGGCGAAATTGTGATGGACTATTCCACACGCTCAGGAACAACCCTGGACATTTCTTCCAGTGGTCGCGGACAGCAACAAACATTGCTCCTCCTGGCGCATATGGCTGTGCATCCGGGTGCTATCCTCCTGTTGGATGAGCCTGATGCACATCTTGAGATTTTGCGTCAACGGCAGATCTACACGGTGTTGTCAGACCAGGCAGAAAAGATGGGGAGTCAGATTATTGCCGCCAGTCATTCAGAAGTATTACTCGCCGAAGCAGCCGACCGCGATGTTGTGGTCGCCTTCGTCGGCAAACCACACCGCATCAATGACCGTGGTACGCAGGTGTTGAAAGCGCTCCGGGAAATCGGCTTCGATCACTATTACCTGGCCGAGCAGACTGGCTGGGTGCTGTATCTGGAAGGTTCGACCGACCTGGCCCTGTTGAGTGCATTTGCCCAACGCCTCAACCATCAGGCTCAGGAATATCTGGCCCGACCATTTGTACATTATGTTGCCAATCAGCCACGTAAAGCTCTTGAACATTTTTACGGCTTGCGTGAAGCAAAACCCGATCTGGTAGGGATTGCGATCTACGACCGTCTTGAGAAACAGTTGTCGTCAGACCCTTCGCTACGACAACACACCTGGCGGAAACGCGAGCTGGAGAATTATGTGTGTCAGCGTGAGACACTGCTGGCGTATGCGTTAGCCGAAGGTGAACGGATCGCGGAACCGCTCTTCGCTCAGGAATGGCGTTATGCCATGGAACAGGCGATCAATGATGTCGAACAGGCCCTTCGTATGTTAGGCAAAGACCCATGGTCTGACGACATTAAAGCCAGTGATGAGTTTCTCACACCACTATTCCAACGGTTTTACGCCATTCTTCAGCGGCCCAATCTAATGAGCAAGACCAATTTTCACGTTTTGGCGAAGCACGTTCCCCTGCCAGCAATCGATGCCGAAATTGTGCAGGTTCTTGACGCCATTCTGGAGGTTGCCCAACGCGCCCGGCCAGTCGAGTAGCCATCAGCTTCACCACGTTCCGCATCTCAATCTTCCCGGACGTTGTCGGTACTCATTGCCGGTTGCACCACCACATACCCGCGTTCAATCTCGTGATGGAATGAAGGCGGAATCCGTGCCCAATCCACCACATCAACCCGAATCGGGAGATTACTGGCGACAAACGCTTCCCGTAGTGCAACGATATGGTCACACGGCTGTGACAAATGACGAGGGTTCCGCACCACCAGATCGAGATCACTGGCGGCAAATGCCTCGCCCCGCACCCGGCTGCCGTAGGCCCAAACCTCGTATTCGGGGACGTATGTTTGCAAAATCGTGCGTACCTGGGCGAGATATTGGGCGGGTAGATCAAGGTATGGCTTGGTCATAGGTCATCTTCGACAATGGTTTTGCCGGTACGGAGACGTTCTGCCAGTGCATACGCATCGCGGATGAAATCAGGCAACAGTGTCAACGTTTGCTGAACAAAG
The DNA here is from genome assembly GCF_000018865.1 of Chloroflexus aurantiacus J-10-fl. Lineage (NCBI taxonomy): Bacteria > Bacillati > Chloroflexota > Chloroflexia > Chloroflexales > Chloroflexaceae > Chloroflexus > Chloroflexus aurantiacus. The sequence continues at coordinate 2,606,440 of NC_010175.1, read as the reverse complement.
GCGTCACCGTAATCGTGAGCCGTGCTGTTGCGATTATCGCGATAGGTAAACCAACGCTCAACTTCAGGGATGGACAGCAGAGAGTGTTGGGCGGCGAGGCGTAGCAACTCGCGTACCGGCGTTGCTTCTAGTCGGCGAATGCCGTAGCCGAAATCGCGCAGGCGGCGCCGGATCAGCCGGAACGAGACCTCCTGAGCCAGTTCAAAACCCTTGATGATCGCCATCCGCAAGACTTCCTGCGTCGTCGGTTCCTGCTCTTCCACGGCACGCTGATACATAGAATATGCCGTCTCCAGCGCACGTAATGTGTTCTGCAGATGATCGGTATTGATTGGCGTCGTCATTGGGCCTCACAATTACGTAAAAGTGATTGTACGACGATATTGTAATGGTTTGTAGCACAGTTTGCCAGGAGGGGCAGTTATCTGGTGTCGCCGGTTATGTCGAAACGGTATTCTACATCCTCACAGAAAGTGTGAACGCCTGAGTCGGATCACCCTCGTCAGGTGTGCGGAACGATCAGGTTCCAGCCATCTACCAACACTGACGGTCATCGCTCTCTTCAGATATTACTCTGTCATAAAGATAGCTCTCTCTATCTCCTTATGCTACAATCATCCCTCGATACCGCTTTTGCACATTGAGGAGTTCGCCATGTCGCAAGCCCCGGCACGGGTAGGACTGACCGATACCCGCTATTTTATGCCGTTATCCCGGCTTGGTGCCGTCCAGTCCATTGAACGAGGCATTCTTGCCGCACTCGACCATGAGTGGCTACGGGTGGAATGGATTCGCGAAGATATTGTGCGTTTGAAGATCAGTCGTGGCGGTCATTTTGATGAGCATCCGTCGTATGCCGTCTGCGTTGATCTGAATCATGCGCCGATACCGCCATTTACCGTCGCCGAAACGACGACATCGCTGGTGTTGCGCAGTGCGCGGCTGGAGGTGATCATCGGTCGTGATCCGTTTACGATTACGATCCGGCGGAGCGATGGTAGTTCGGTGATGACCACCGCAACCGGACCTGATGGGCGGCCATGGGCGTATGCAACGCTCAATGATGCCTTCGCGTTTCATCGAGTTTGTGCCCGTGATGATGCCTTTCTCGGTTTGGGTGAGAAGACCGGACGCCTGAATCGGAAAGGGCGGGATTTTATCTTGTGGAATAACGATGTACTGAGTCCGCATGGTGAAGCCGAATTCGCCGTCGGTCGTGATCCCGCCGATCCGCGCACGAAGAATACCAGCACGGAGTTCGATCCCTATTACATCTCAATTCCGTTTTTCTACCATCTCGATCAGACGGGGAATGCTGCCGGTTTTTTTCTTGACAATCCATACCGGGTGCATGTCGATTTTTCGCCTGCCGAGACCTACGGCATCTGTGCGTTGGGTGGTCAATACACAGAGTATGTGCTGGCCGGGCCACGGATTGCCGATATTCTCGAAGGATTCACCTGGTTAACCGGTCGGCTGGCGCCGCCACCAATCTGGGCGCTTGGCTACCATCAATGTCGCTGGCACCGCTATAGTCAGGCTGACATCCTGACTCTCGCAGCCCGACATCGTGAACGACGCATCCCGTGCGATACACTCTGGCTCGATATCGAGCATATGGATGGCTATCGCGTATTCACCTGGAATCACGAATTGTTCCCCGATCCGACAGCCCTCGCTCGCCAGTTGTACGAACAGGGCTTTCGCCTGATCACAATTGTCGATCCCGGCGTGAAGGTCGATCCCGATTTTGCGTTATTCCGCGAGGGGGTGGCGCACGATCTGTTCTGTCGAGCGGCCAGTGGTGAGTTGTACATCGGGCAGGTCTGGCCCGGTCGCACGGCGTTCCCTGATTTTGTGAAACCGGAAGCACGTACCTGGTGGGGCGAGCAGAATGCACGTCACGCGCAGTTGGGCATTGCCGGTATCTGGAATGACATGAACGAACCGGCAACCGGTGATATTCCGCCGTATGCGATGCGCTTCAACGGTGGCCGCGAACCGCACGAACGCTATCACAATCAGTACGCATTGTTGATGGCGATGGCGACGGTGGAAGGATTACACACTGCCTTCCCCAACCAGCGCACGTTTGTGCTGTCACGGGCCGGCTTTGCCGGGATTCAACGGTATGCCGCTAACTGGATGGGTGACAATTGTGCGCGTTGGGATCATCTCTGGATGAGTATGCCGATGGCCATGGGGACAGCGCTATCCGGGCAGGCATTTATCGGCGCTGATATTGGCGGGTTTGCCGGTGACACCCAACCCGAACTTTTTGCCCGCTGGATGCAGTGTGCCGCGTTGACGCCATTCTGTCGCAATCACAGCGCCTACGGCCACATCGATCAGTATGTCTGGTCGTTTGGGCCGGCTATCGAGCAGATTGCCCGCAACGCGATTGAATTACGCTATCGCCTCATGCCCTATCTGGTCACGGCCTTCATGCGAACCGTGGAAACCGGTGAACCGGTACAGCAACCGCTGGTCTTCGCCTATCAATACGACCGCTTAACTCTCGAGATAGACGATCAATTTCTGGTAGGGCGCGACCTGCTGGCTGCGCCGGTGTATACACCGGGCACGACGTCCCGACAGCTCTACCTGCCCGCCGGTGAGTGGTACGATTGGCATACCGACACGCGGTACGCCGGTGAGCAATTTGTGGTGATACCGGCACCGCTCGACCGCCTACCCCTCTTCGCCCGTGGCGGGGCCGTTATTCCACTCTGGCCGGATGCACCGGCTTCAACAATGGGCTACTACCCGGAAACCATCGAGTTACACCTCTTCATTCCAACGCACGATGGTGTCTACACCGCAGAGTTACACGAGGACGATGGGTTGACCCTGGCGTTTCAACAGGGTGCATATTACCGTACCCTGTTCCGGGTCGAACGCCGTGGTCAGGAACTCACGATCAGCGGTTCGACGCGCGGTGATGGTTTTGCTGAATGTGCCCGTACATCCTTCACCCTTGTCGTTCACGGGGCAACCCCGGCGATGGCGGTGGTGAATGGAACACCCCAGGCGTTCGTGAATGGCCGAACGACATTTACCAATCGCGGCGAAGCGTTTGTCGTCTCGTTCACGGTGTGATGCGGTGTAGAGACAGCGAGAGCGCACTTCTGATCCTCTTCTCCCGCTGAGCAGCGCGGGAGAGGGGCCGGGGGTGAGGGTGTTCTCCCACCCTCCCGGCCTCCCCTCGTCGGGGGAGTGGGGAGTAGGGAGGGGCGTGCGCCATCATGGTTCCCGATCACCTCAATCCCAACCCCTCACCTCACCCCCCAGTCCCCGCTCTTCTCCCACCCAGGGAGAGGAGCGGGAGAATGATGACGGGCGTGCTCTCCAGCCGGAAGCTGGGAGCGCGCGCCTCCGGCGCGCATGGTGCCGGTACCATTCCCTTACACGCCAGCCATGCACATGCTCACCATATGGAGGGTAGCAGCCATCCTGCCGCGCCAACTGCGCTCATCGCTCCACCGCTGAGGAATCGGTTAGCCTGCCAGGCGCTGGTGGCGGGCCGTGCCCTCCAGCCCCCGCTATGCATTACCCACAACTCGGATACTGCATCGCTCGCGTACCGGAGCGGATCGGGGGAGATGGTGCAGGCATTCCCCGGCCCCCAGCGGGCAATGCATTACCCATAACTCGTGTGCGGGAGCGGGGGTGATAGCCGGCGAGTCGGCGGGTTAAAACCTCTTCGGGGCTGGCCTGACGGCGGGGATGGTGATCCTTTGCCCCTGCGGGGCTTGCACGCTGTCAGGCAGGGCTTCAGCCCGCACGGCTGGCCTGCCGGCGGGGAGCAGGACGCTGCGGGACACATGACCACCTGGTATGCCTGATGAACGATGTGCTATGAGGGGTCGTACCGGCTGTTAGGTGACATGTGGGTAATGCGTAGGGGGCGGGTGGGGATGTGCGGCTCGCGCTCCCAGAACCAGTCTATCGCGCTCTACCAGCTAACGAGGGAATCAAAAAGGGCAGGTGTTCTACCTGCCCTTTCTGCCGACTCTTTACGCTTCCTCGTGCTTTTCGACAATCTGCACCTTGTTGCTGGTTGGTGGTGTGGTTGGCCGCCGATTCCAGCTCAGGAGTTGCCCCAGCAAAGCCCACATCCGCTGTTCCACCTCGGCTTCGCGACCGCGCAGCAACAGGCTGACGCCACCCAACAGCAGAATGCCCGGCCACAGCAGTTTGAACAGCGACAGCAACGCTAAACCAACACCCCACAAGAGCGCCTGCACCGCTTCATCGGTGCGGCCCAGGTTGCGTTGACGGCGGTAAATGGCGATGCCACCCCCGGCCAGCAGCGCAATCGGAACCAGCCACCAGAGCTTGAAAATTGTCACCACGCCGAGGGTGATTAAAAGAATCCCAATCAGGCGGGTTTGATCGTTCTGTAGCGACATGTGTTTCCTCCTTCAACACCAGGCCATTGCACTTCTGCGGCTATGACGTAGTCTTCTTCGCAAAAGTTGCAGTACTCTGTGGTACCATTAGTAAAGATGCAGGGTTACACTGTAATACGGGCACGCTGTACCTGTAACTTCTTCCAGGGGTGCACGATGACACTATCACTCAGCGCCGAGCGGGTTCGTCAGTTTGGTACCACGATTTTTGCCGAAATCAGTGCGCTTGCCGTGCAATGTGGTGCCGTGAATCTGGGCCAGGGTTTTCCTGATTTCGCCGGGCCGGAATGGGTGAAGCAGGCTGCGATAGAGGCGATCACCGCCGATGCCAACCAGTATGCACCCTACATCGGTGTGCCGCGTCTGCGAGAGGCGATTGCGGCAACCTGGCAGGCCCAGGGCTGGCGGACAGTCGATCCGGTGACTGAAGTGACCGTCACCAGTGGCGCAACTGAGGCATTGTTCGGCGCAGTGCAGGCACTGGTAAATCCCGGCGATGAGGTTATCCTGTTCGAGCCGTTTTATGATGCGTATTTGCCCGATGTGACGATGGCCGGCGGTATTCCCCGTTTTGTCCGCCTCCATCCCCCCGGCGATGGTCATGCAACGTGGTGGTTCGATCCGGCAGAGTTGCAGGCCGCTTTCTCGCCGCGTACCCGTCTGCTGATGCTGAATACACCCCACAATCCAACCGGTAAGGTATTTCGCCGGGACGAGCTGGAGCAGATCGCCGATCTGTGCCAGACTTACGACGTGATCGTGATTTCTGATGAGGTATACGACCAACTGGTCTTTGCCGGCGCAACCCATATACCCATCGCGACGCTGCCAGGCATGTGGGAACGGACATTGACCATTAACAGTCTGGGCAAGACCTTCAGCCTCACCGGTTGGAAAATCGGGTACGCAGTTGGTCCAGCCAGCCTCAACGCCGCCCTGCGCGCCGCGCACCAGTGGATTACCTTTGCGACCGCGACTCCATTGCAATTTGCCGCCGCGGCTGCCCTGGAAGGAGCTTTGCATAACGGCTATTATGAACAGTTTCGCGCTGAATATACAGCTCGTTATCGTCTGCTGGAAGAGATTCTGGTCAGTGTCGGCTTTCCAGTCCTGCCAACCGAAGGCAGCTATTTCCTGATGGCCGACATTACCCCCACCGGCTTTCACGACGATGTCACGTTCTGTCGCTACCTGACGCAGGAGGTTGGCGTTGCTGCTATTCCCCCTTCTGCTTTTTACGCCCGGCAGCACGATTTGCCGCTGCTGGCCCGTTTCTGTTTTGCCAAGCGTCCTGAGACGCTGCGCGCCGCCCAACAACGGTTGTTGGCCTGGCGACAGCGCAGTTGAGAAAGAGAGAGATGTCATGGAAACCCGTCTCCAAGAACTTCGTGCTCGCCTCCAGGAGATTGACGATCTGAACAGTGCTGCTGCTGTACTGGGTTGGGATCAGAGCACATATATGCCACCCGGTGGTGCAGCCGCCCGTGCCCGTCAGCTCGCGACCCTCTCGCGTCTGGCCCACATGAAGAGCACCGATCCCGAATTGGGCCGGTTACTGGCCGAATTGATGCCCTACGCCGAGCAATTGCCGTATGAACATCCTGATGCGGCCTTAATTCGGGTTGCCCAGCGCAACTACGAGCGCATGACTCGCCTGCCCACCGATCTGGTGAGCGAGATTGCCGCCCATACGGCGGCCAGCTATCACGCCTGGACCCAGGCCCGCCCGGCGAACGATTTTGCCACCATGCTGCCGTACCTCGAACGCACCCTCGAACTGAGTCGGAGGGTTGCCGATTGTTTTCCCGGCTACGAGCATCCGGCTGATCCGCTGATCGACTTTAGCGACTATGGCATGCGGGCGTCGGTGATTCGTGATCTGTTTGCCCGTCTGCGCGCCGGCCTGACCCCCATCATTCGGGCGATTGTTGCCCAGCCCCCCATCGATGATTCCTGTCTGCGCCAGTATTACCCGCGCAACGACCAGCTTGCGTTTGGTGAGCAGATTATTCGGCGCTTCGGCTACGATTTCGAGCGTGGGCGGCAGGATTTGACTCATCACCCCTTTGCCACCAAGTTCTCGGTCGGCGATGTCCGCATCACAACGCGCATCAACGAGCACGATCTGGGTGATGGTCTGTTTAGCACACTTCACGAATCAGGCCACGCGATGTACGAACAGGGGATCGAACCCGCCTTTGAAGCAACACCGCTCTGCAACGGTGTTTCGGCTGGCGTACACGAAAGCCAATCGCGGCTGTGGGAAAATCTGATCGGACGTTCACGTCCATTCTGGGAGCATTTCTACCCTGAACTTCAGCAGACCTTCCCGCAGCAATTGGGGAACGTACCGCTCGATACGTTCTACCGCGCAATCAATCGCGTGCAGCCATCCCTGATTCGCACCGATGCCGATGAAGTGACGTACAACCTGCACGTGATGATTCGGTTCGACCTGGAGCTGGCGTTGCTTGAAGGTACGCTGAAGCTGCGTGATCTGCCGGACGCCTGGAATGCGCGCTACGCTGAAGATTTGGGTGTAACCGTTCCCGATTATCGTGATGGCGTACTCCAGGATGTACACTGGTTCGGCGGGCTGATCGGTGGTGCCTTCCAGGGCTACACCCTGGGCAACATTCTCAGTGCTCAGTTCCTGGCCGCAGCACGTGCTGCCCATCCTGCCATCGATGACGAAATCGGTCGCGGCGAATTCGCAACCCTGCACGGCTGGCTCCGCGAAAACATCTATCGGCACGGCAGTGTCTTTACCCCTACCGAGCTGATTGAGCGCGCGGCTGGTGGGCCGATGCAGATTGAACCGTACCTGACATATCTGCGCACAAAATACTCGGCAATCTACGGCATCGATTTGTCATCGTAAGCCGCGTTTATCGCTCTCGTAATGTCAGAGCGTCGTGGAGTCGCCGCGCTGTGTAGAGCGGAACAGCAGACGGCGACTCCACGATTAACATATATCCCCATTCTTAATAAGGTTCGCCAATGGCATTGGTTCTGAGGTGGGACGCACCGAAACACAGCCTGTCGTGCCCCTCCTCTCGCCAGTAGCACGACCGCTGACGTTTCCACACAGGTATGCCCCCAAGTTCAAGGCGGTGCTTCTGCGCCACCAAAGAATGGCTACAGACTTGTTGCTGATAACACAGACTGAACTCCACGTTACTCGTGGATAAAGTACCGCGGCCTAAAGCTACTGCCTAAGCCGGCATTGCCTAATCGCACATCATTGATGTTCATTCCGCCAGCCTGAGCAATACGGAGATCGGCTACTGAATCCCCCTGCTGACCGGGACGAATGACGGCAACATGACCGGGATCGGATGCGAGCGCCGGCTTGCCGGCATTGACGTGTTCTTTCAGCAGACGCAGCCCTTCAGGTGTTGATGGATCAACTTCACGCCATCCATGCGCCGATGCCTGCGTTGTAAGCCAGCGATTGAGATCGGCAGCATTGACGGTTGCCCGATCTCCGGGTACGCCCGTCCCCAGTTCGGTCTTTGTCGGCAAAGGTACCCCCATCACCCGCATCACATCGCCGGCAAACGTATTGCAGTAGGTGTAGTTATCGGAAGCGTAGCGTGGGTTGCCGGCAACCCCAAACTGGTTGATCACCGCAGCGTACAGTTCAGGATGTCGGTTACCGGGCGCACTGGTGATCGGCGCGTCGAGGGGAAGCTGACCGGGTTTACCGTAGGTACTATCCATTCCGGCAACGGGCGTCCGACCATCAAGCTGACTCACCAGAATTTCACTACCGTTGCTGAGGCGTATGCGCTCGTTCAGAATCGGTGGCAGAGCACCGGTTGCCGGGGCAGGGGTTGGTTCAGGAGCCGTTTCTGGTGGGGTTGCCGGCGTTTCGGGAATGGGTGTCATACGTTCAGAACCGCTGATGTTACGTCCAGCGCTACTGCCATCTCCGAATCTGCTCCCGGCCTCTTCAAGGGCATTGGTAAACTGTTCGGTACGTCGCGTGAGCTGACCAAGCGTCTCGCACAGTGTCGTATACTGACTCCGGATACGCTCCCAGGCGGCTTCTACCTGTTGCCGATGGTTCCCCGCCCATGGCCCACTCTGCAGAGCGGTCATCGCCTGTGTGGCCTGCGCAAACGCATTCTCTATCGAACTGCTGCCCTGGCGCAGAGCATTCAACGTTGCCCGTAGTGCATCAATGTCAGCCTGAATCGTTGCCATACCGAACTCCTCTTGCTGCGGCTGGTGCGTGTTGTTATGGGTTGGAAAATGATTCTGCTCCAGAGTATACCTGACGTGTTTCGCTCATTCTTCGCTGGGGGGTGGGGGCCGCAGAGAGAAGAGAAGACAGAACGCAAGTAAGTGATGAGCACCCTACATGTCAGTAAAGGGTAACACTATAAAAACAGACACGTCCCAGGCTCCTGTGACGGTCAAAGGCAATTAGCACCGTGATGGGATTGAGTCAGACGCCTGGATCAACAGCGAGCAGCGGGCAGGCACGTGCCACATGTATGGCAGGGGTGCGGAAGCCATATTTCCACACCCCGCAAACCACTACTCCGCCCCCAAAATACCCTCCAACCGCGAAGGTTGCGGGGCGGCCTGCGCCTGCCGACCAAAATCCTCACGGCGAAAGATAATCTTACCGGCAGCCATGGTGAGCATCACCTGCCCCTTCAGGCGCTGACCACGCAGTGGCGTATTGCGACCACGCGATGCAAAGTGATCTGGGTCGACCACCCAACTGCGTTCGGGATCGAAGATGACAATATCGGCAGTAGCGCCTGGGCGGAGATTGGCCGGTGAGCGGTTGAGCACCTGCGCTGGTCCTTCGGTGAGTTTGGCGATCAGGTTGACAATGTCCATCTCACCACGGTGAACGAGGGTCAGGGTGAGGGCCAGGGCCGTTTCCAGACCACTGATGCCGGGCGGGGCAATCCCATATTCGCAGTCCCGGTCTACCAGCGCGTGAGGGGCGTGATCGGTGGCAATCGCATCAATCACCCCATCGCGCAGCCCCTCCACCAACGCCTCAACGTGTTCGATACTGCGTAAAGGCGGGTCAACCCGGGTTGAGCTGTCATAGGGTGGCAACAGCGCCGGATTGAGCCACGACGGCAGGCTCAGATCGGGATGCGCACCGGGCCGCCCGGTCTCAATCTCGTTGCGCTCTTCCAGCCATCCCAACAGCCAGCGGTCGCTCAGCGTCAGGTGGTGTGGTGTGACTTCAGCCGTGACATGGACGCCGCGAGCGCGAGCGGCGCGAATCAGCGCCACGCTGCCGGCTGTACTGACCCGACTGATATGCAGATGCGCACCAGTCGCTTCGGCAAGGGCAATATCGCGGGCGACAATCGCCTCTTCGGCAGCCGCCGGAATAGCGGGTAAGCCCAATCGAATACTGACGGCACCTTCGTGCGCTACTCCGCCCGCCGCCAGATACGGGTCCTGACAACTGACCATCACCGGTAATTTGAGGGCCGCGGCATAGGCGAGGGCATGACGCAGCAAGGCCGTATTGGCAATCGTCCGCCCACCATCGCTGAAGGCAATACAACCGGCTTCGGCCAGCTCTCGCATCTCACTCAGCACCTGACCCTCATTGCCCATGGTTAATGCGCCGATCAGATCAATCCGCACTCTGGCGTACTGATCGGCCAGCTCACGCAACTGACGAATGGCCGCCGCATGATCCGGTGTTGGTCGTGTCGTCGGTCGGGCGCAAAGAGTGGTAAAACCGCCAACCGCCGCAGCGGCACTAACACTGGCAATAGTCTCTTTGTGCTCTTCACCCGGTTGGCGCAGGTGGGTGTGGAGATCGGTAAAACCGGGGGCAACCACACAACCACGAGCATTGATCACCTCTACATCAGGTGCTAATGGTTCGCGATCAGTGTGCAGATCGGCCAGATCGTACAACCGCTCAACTTTACCGTTGGCAACCAGAATATCGCCAATGGTGGCTACACGATTGGCCGGATCGATAATCGTGCCATTTTTAATCAGATAACGCATTGCCATCTCCTCTCAACCGGCCATTCGATAGAGTAACGCCATCCGCACTGCGACGCCATTGGTGACCTGCTCTTCAATCACTGCCGGTGATGCGGTAGCCACTTCGGGAAAGATTTCGATCCCTTCATTCATCGGGCCGGGATGCATCACAATCGCATGTGACGGCAGGCGGGCCAGGCGTTCGCTGGTGAGGCCATAGATCCGAGTGTACTCGCGCAACGCCGGCAGCAATCCGCTTTGCATCCGTTCTTTTTGCAGACGCAACGCCATCACCACATCCGCTTCCGGCAGCAGTGGGTCGAGTTCATACGCAATCCGCACCTGCGGCCAGGTCGCCGTCCAGAACGCCGCCGGGCCGATCAGGGTGGGAGGGCCACAGAGCGTCACCCGCGCACCGAGACGGGTCAAGCCCCACAAGTTGGAGCGCACCACCCGGCTATGCAGAATATCGCCGACAATAACGACGTGCAGATCGCGGATTTGTCCCAATCGACTCTGCATCGTATAGAGATCGAGCAGTGCCTGCGTAGGATGGGCATGGCGGCCATCGCCGGCATTGATAAGCGAGCCACGAAAGTGACGCGCCACCAGATAAGGCGCACCCGACTGACTGTGGCGCATAACAATGATGTCGGCACCCAACGCTTGCAGCGTGCGCACCGTATCAACCAGCGACTCACCCTTCTCGACACTGCTCCCCCGTGCGGTAAAGGCGACCACATTTGCCGACAAAGCCCGCGCTGCCAGCTCAAACGAGATGCGCGTGCGCGTACTCTCCTCAAAAAACATATTGACCACAGTTTTACCGCGTAGTGCCGGTACCTGCTTAATTTCACGGCTCAGCACCTCGCGCATACTCTCAGCCGTTTCCAGAATCTCCTCGATCTCAGTCGCACTAAAGTTATCGAGATCGATTGCATGACGACGTAATTCAGTCATTGGCAGAACCTCGCAGAATCACAACCTCATCAACCCCATCGGTCTCGCGCAAACGCACCATCACCCTCTCGGAGAGCGAGGTTGGTACATTCTTCCCCACAAAATCGGCCCGAATCGGCAATTCACGATGACCACGGTCGATCAGAACAGCAAGCTGAATCCGGGCCGGACGCCCCAGATCGGCAATCGCATCGAGTGCTGCCCGCACCGTGCGACCGGTAAACAGCACATCGTCCACCAACACCACCGTCTTACCGGTAATATCAATCGGCAAATCGGTCTTACGCACCCGTGGCGCCGGCCCACGCAGCTTCAAATCATCACGGTAGAGCGTAATATCGAGTTGCCCCACCGGTATGCGCGTCCCTTCAAAATCGGCGATTGCGGCTGCGATGCGCTCCGCCAGCGGCACACCACGGCTCCGAATCCCAACCAAAACCACATCGCGCAGACCGCCATTGCGTTCATCAATCTCGTGCGCAATGCGTACCAGCGCCCGCCGAATCTCATCAGCCGACAGAATCTGTTTTTCATTTCCCATGCGTTCCTCCGCAGCGAACGGACTGCGCAAACAAAAAATCCCTGCCCGCAGGTGCGGGATCAGGGAAAAAACACAGCGATAATATGGGCCACGCTGACGTGTAACTCATCAAATTACTCCTTCACAGCCTCACGGGGCTGTATTAAAGGCGAACAGATCGTACCACAGCCCGAAACGAGCGTCAATGATAGTGGCGGGGGAAAGATGACAAATTGGCAACAAATCCATTCAATCGATCAACTCACTCAACTGCCTGATCGGACCGTGAGCGGGATAGACCAGGTGCGCCCCTTTGGCCTGCAAACACTGCCAGCTCGCGATCACAACCGGATCATCGAAAGCGTATCCGGGTAGAGGCAAATCACCGGTAAAGACACTACCGTCATCCAGCAGGAGCGAAACACAGTGGTCTGTATGACCGGGTGTATGCACGATCTCGCCGCCAATCCCCATCTGCGCGAGAAGCGGTCGACTCTGGGCACATGTGATCACCAGATTACCGTGGTCGGTAATATCAACATACTGATCGGCTGGCTTTGTCCAGCGCTTCATCAGCGGAATCGCCGCTTCTTGCAGATCAACGACCAGCAGCGTAACACCTTCGCGCTTTAATTCCTCGGCCAGACCGGCGTGGTCGATATGGTAGTGGGTGGCAAGAGCGTAGCGCAATTCGGACAATGGAATACCCATACGTTTCAGATTGGCCTTCATCGTGCCGAGAGTCCCCGGCCAGCCAATATCTACGAGGAGACGGGCAGTGCCAGCACTGATCACCCAGTAGTTGGTTGACCGATAGCCGACGTTGACAATGGTGTGTGATTGGCGTGTCATTGGCTTGAACCTGTGTCAAAAGCACGTATCAGAGGAACAGCTCTTTTGGATTGGTCTGTCAGGATTAGATTCACGTCCTCCCTGTAATCCCTTAGCCTTTGCAGTGCCAGCCTCACCACCGCAACGCCGGTATGACAGAGAGGATGAACTGGCGGAGAATCGCATCATCGTACAGTGTGGCGAATACAATACGACGAAGCGCGGTTTATTGTACTACACCTACCTGCTGCCACAGCCAGCGCGAGGCTCTACGACAGAGACGCCGGGAGCGCGCGCCTCTGGCGCGCCCCCTGAAACCGCACGTTGTACCTGCTTCCAGCGAGGTACCGCACCCCTGCGCCAACTTACGACAGCGAATGCCATCCCGCACAAGAAATTCCCTCCCCCAGCGGTCTATGCATTACCCACAACTGGTGTTAACCACGTGCGTATCAGCGGGTATAATCGCTATGGGTGCTGTTGTGGACGACTGAGCCAGTGGCAGTGCGCCGCTCCAGCCGTGGTATCACGTGCTGAATGGGTTGCCTTACACGCGCATCATGTGCGTGTCGCGCAGTTTGGAGTGCGGCAGCATGGCTGCCGCGCCAGCCGTGCTCACGATCCGGCGCGTGGTACGCCGATACCTCTCCAGGTCACGGAGGTGCTGGATGTGCTCGTGCCGATCATCGAGTCGATCAGGCATGCATGCGACACCTGCGCGTAGACGTATTGTTGCACCAGGTTCGTGCCTGCGCACCAGCGGCCATGGCCAGCCCCTGCCGGCGGTGGCGATGATGCCTGCACGCAGGCTTCCAGCCTGCGCCACGGGGAGCACGTGCAGCCCGACCCAACGCAGCGCAACATGTGGGTAATGCATAGCCCAGCGGGGACGGGTCAGGGTGAGGGTGTATCGCAGCGCACTAGTGTCAGTCACGATTAGATACAAAACTACGCTTCGGCGATAGCCTGTCGTGACCGGGCCTGTTCGCGCAAAATAAACTTCTGAATCTTACCGGTTGACGTCTTCGGCAAGGGGCCGAAGGTAAACTTCTTGGGAATCTTGTAACCGGCCAGAAAACGCCGACAGTGCTGCTGTAACTCCTCCTCGGTGACGGTAACCCCTTCCCTTAGCTCGATAAACGCATGTGGTACCTCGCCCCACTTCGGATCGGGCGCAGCGACCACCGCAGCCAGCATCACTGCCGGATGCTTGTAGAGAGCATCTTCCACCTCAATCGAAGAAATATTCTCGCCACCAGAGATAATGATGTCTTTTGCACGGTCGGTGATCTTGATGTAGCCATCTGGATGTACTACCGCCAGATCACCAGAGTGGAACCAGCCATCGCGGAAAGCAGCTTCGGTCGCGGCTGGATTCTTGAGATAGCCCTTCATAACGATATTGCCGCGAAACATCACTTCACCCATCGTCTGCCCATCCCACGGCACCGGCTGCATCGTCGCCGGATCAAGCACACTAATCGCCTCTTGCGCATGGTAGGTTACCCCCTGGCGTCCGTTGAGATGCGCCTGTTCGGCAATCGGGAGCGTATGCCAGTCGGGTTGCTTTGCACATACCGCTGCCGGCCCGTAGGTTTCGGTCAGGCCATAGACATGGGTAATATCAAAGCCAATTTCGGCCATTGCCTGCAAAACGGCTGCCGGCGGTGGCGCGGCGGCAATCAGACCGCTGACCTTATGGGTGCCCCGGCCTTCGCGCCAGTGCGGAGGGGCATTATTGGCGATCAACGAATGAACAATCGGGGCACCGCAGTAATGAGTGACACGGTACGTTTCAATCGCCTGCCAGATCAACCCGGCATCAACTTTACGGAGACAAATGTTGGTACCCGCGTTCGCAGCTATCGTCCAGGGAAAACACCAGCCGTTGCAGTGGAACATCGGCAGCGTCCAGAGGTAGACGGCGTGATGGGGCATCCCCCACGAAACAATATTGGAGAGGGCATTGAGATAAGCCCCACGATGGTGATAGACAACACCTTTCGGATTGGCCGTTGTGCCTGACGTGTAGTTAAGCGTAATTGCTTCCCACTCATCGGCAGGATAGATCAAGTCAAATTCAGGATCGCCACTGGCGAGAAACTGCTCGTATTCAAGACTACCCAACCGCTCACCGGGGCCGGTGTACAAAGGATCGTCTACATCAATGACGGTCAACGTTCGGTTACACTGTTCCAACGCTGCTTTCACCACCGGCGAAAATTCGCGGTCGGTAATCAAAACTTTCGCTTCACCGTGGTCGAGGATGAAAGCAATCGTTGCGGCATCAAGCCGGACATTGATGGTATTGAGAACAGCACCAGCTCCTGGGACACCGAAATGACACTCGTACATTTCGGGTGTGTTGCTGAGAACGACAGCGACCGTATCGCGGAAGCCGACACCGAGCGCACGCAGGGCTGAAGCAAGCCGTCGTGATCGTTCGTAGACCTGTGCCCACGTATACCACCGTTCACCGTGAATAACTGCCGGCAAATTGGGATAGACCATCGCAGTTCGTTTAAGAAACGAGAGCGGGGTCAGGGGCGTGTAATTTGCTGCGTTCTTGTCCAGGCCAAGCTCATACATGTGCATCGGACACACCTCCTCGTGCGGTTTGCCACACCTGCTGAGGTCTGCATCAGGCGCAGACTCCCTGCCATGCATTGGCGTCTAATGTGATACAGTCGCGGAAATTGTTGACTGTATTATACCGGTTTTGTCGTCTATCGTTGGCGGGTAGTACTGGTGTAGCTGAACGTCGTTGCGCTCACTCTAGCAGCACTCTCCCCGATGGAAACCAGCGCCATTTTGGCGTGCGGCAGCGTGGCTGCCGCACAGACCGCACGATCAGGCGCGTGGCACAGAGACAACGTGCGTTTAGAGCACGTCCGTCGGGTTGACGGTTCGGGAAGAGCTGCCTGCGTGTAAGTGCGGTGCGGATCGTGGATCAGGCGTCTGGCCTGTCCCTCCCATGCTCATCTCGTGAGTACTGGTGATGGACAAGCGCAGGCGGGAAGTTCATCCCCTGGCGCAAGGCAATCCCATCACTAGAACGTATCTCATAAACGCTGTGCTATCGTGCTCTCAGACTGTCGTCCAGGCGCATGAACGCTTGCCAATCGCCAATGACAGTCTCCCCAGCTCCTGGCCTGTTGGCAGAGAGCAGCTCCAGTCGCGCTGGATGGGTTGCCTTGCCCGCTCGTCAGGCACGTGTCACAGCGTTTGGAGTGCAGCAGCCGTGCTCACGATCCGGCGCGTGGCACGCCGTTGACCCGGCTGGGCCAAAGGATGCTGAATGTGCTCGTTACGTTCATAGAGTCGGTCAGAAGTGAATGAGCTAACTTCTAGCAGATGCTTTTTGAGATAGGTTCTACAGCGTTGCGCTCTCAATATGCAACGCACATCAGCAGAAGTGAAAGTGGTGCCGATACACCTCACAACTAACAAATCTCTATCGTAAGACTGATTGACAACCGTGTTGAGCGAGATATACTACGAATACAGCCTGCGGGGATGCTCTGGTTTCGACAGGGAGTGAACGCCGTAGACTGCAGGTCGTGCCGCCCAGTCACGTAAAAGGGGCAAGGCAACAACTGCCAACACCAACACTCGGGCCCAGGCTCGCCTGGCCCTCGCCGCTTAATAATAGCGGCGCGCTCGCCGTAGCTCCCCCGATGGTTACGGGTCGAGCGTCAGCAGTCGGGTGCTCCGGTAACGCCTGCCTGAGCGTTATCGGCTAAGAGATCAGGCTGGCCCAACGGTCGCTTTGCCACTCGTGCGACTGCGGGTGAGATGAAACGAGGGGCTAAACCTGTAGATGTCTGCGGTCTAGCTTTCTGGACGGGGGTTCGACTCCCCCCATCTCCACCACACACCACAGCGCGGAGCGATATGCTCCGCGCTGTTCGTTTGCGAAAGGCTATCAATCCACGGTCACACTTCATCTTTTACGATAGGATTTTCTGACATCATGGCAAAACTCTCAGACTGTTGGTTGCCGATGATAAGAAACTACTACAATTTGTCGTATATTCGTGTGGCACCAGAAATGGTGACTTGACTCACCAAAATTGGTGAGTGGAACACTTGAAAGCGTTTCTAGTTAGCATCTATAATACTACTCGATACTGTAAAGCAAAACCGTATTAAATCTATCTACGAGATTTGATCGCAACTCTTTACAGCATGATTAGTCAACTGCAACGTTCAACACGGATGGTCAAAGTTCTGAAGTACAAATGTTCAGATGCAGACCCGCTGCCGTTGTTGTAAATAATACCCTCTTTCTTTAATTTCAAAGATGTTTCTTTAGCAAAAGTCAAGATTTTGGCACACATGTACAGGGTGATTGCCCATACAGGTTGTCGCCTGCTGTCACTCATCGGTGATATTTCGAGTGACCGATAAATACTGTTGTGCCAAAAACCGGTTGCCTCTGTCATCTCTATTATCAGGAGCGTGTGATGCACCCATACACACCATCATGACCTGATAGTGGAGCAGAATTGGTTCACACAGCATGATCACACAGGCTAACCGGTGTTCTGTTCAAATGCCAGCTTTCTGAAAGGAGGCAGCCCAATGTGACCGTAGATGTCACAACTCCCTGCTATGCTGTACGTAGCTATATCGCACGAACGTACATCGCAGACCCACGTATCGGGATGACACGGTATCGCAGCCACGTACAGTGAGCAGCCCTGCGCCATCACTGAGACGAAGCCAGCTGCGCGAAGGAGCTACCTATGGGCTTTCAATCATCAGACCTGGAGCAACTGCAACCGTATTGGATCGCTCATCACTGGATCGGACAAGTTCTTCTGCGTACTCCAGAGCTTCCCGGGATCATCGCTGTTTTATTGTGGATGGTTCTTGGTGGCGTTGTGTTGATAAATGCTCTACCGGCAGTATTGTGCAGCCTCTGGTTCCTGAGTCGATACCTGCTCATCCGCCAGACGTACCGGCTGCTGAATAACGGGCAGTACCATTCGGCAATGCGGCTCGCCCAGATAGCCAAATCGCTCAATCCGTTCTCGGCTGACGTGCACTGGCTGCTGGGCCTCATCGCACTCCAGCGCAATCGGCCACGGGTAGCGATAGACCACTTGAAGAAAGCGTGCCGGCTTGATCCTGACAATCCCCAAGTATATGCAGCGTTGAGTGCAGCGTTCGTTGAAGCTGAAGAGCCAAAGCTGGCTATTCAGTATGCAAAAAAAGCGCTTGCAATGAACCCTGGATTGTATGGTGCAGCTATGGTGCTAAGCGATTGTACACCAGATAGTGAACAGGTCGAACACTATTTACGTCAGATGATCAATACTGTTCGACGTCCGGTTGAGCGTGCTGTTGCCTGCTGTGCCCTCGCTAATTATTTGATTGAGATAGGACGGCGTAGTGAAGCAGAATCTTTCCTGGCTCAGGTGATACCTCTTGTGCCGGCCTGTCCTCCGGCCAGTCGTGGGCAGCTTCATTACCGTCTCGGCGAATTGTTGACCGCCTGTGGCAAACACGATATGGCCCGCGATCAATTCTTGCTCAGCATCAAAATCGATCCCAGGGGCCCGTGTGCTGCCAACGCCTGGCGAGCGGCTGCACTTGGTTTCATTGAGGAGCATCGTTCGCGACATCATCAGCCGCTGGCAAGCCATGAAGTAGGCGGTACTGATGTGATAACTTCGTTAGAGGAAATGTCAAGCAAGCGACGTTCACGTTCGGGATGAAGTGCCGCAGATGCAGAGCGGCAGATTGGTTCGGCGGGTTGAAACCCCGCCTCAATGCGTGGAAGCTCCTTCGGGGCTGACCTGGCGGCGGGAAGGGGCCGGGTGCTGGCGGCGGGATGATGGTGCGGCGGGTTCATCGTTCGGCGGGTTGAAACCCCGCCTGTGGAAGCCCCTCCGGGGCTGGCCTGGCGGCGGGAAGGGGGCCGGGTGCTGGCGGCGGGATGATGGTGCGGCGGGTTCATCGTTCGGCGGGTTGAAACCCCGCCTCAATGCGTGGAAGCTCCTTCGGGGCTGACCTGGCGGCGGGAAGGGGCCGGGTGCTGGCGGCGGGATGATGGTGCGGCGGGTTCATCGTTCGGCGGGTTGAAACCCCGCCTGTGGAAGCCCCTCCGGGGCTGGCCTATGCATTACCCACATGTCACGCTGCGTTAGGCCGGGCTGCAAGTGCTCCCCGTGGCGCGGGCTTCCAGCCCGCGTGCCGGCATCATCGCCACCGCCGTCAGGTACTGGCCGTGGCCGCTGGTGCGCAGGCACGAACCAAGTGCAACAACACCGCTACGCCCAGGTATCGCATGTATGCCTGACTGACTCGATGATTGTCACGAGCACATCCAGTACCGCCGTGACCAGGATGGGGAACGGTGGGCCACGCGCCGGATCGTGAGCACGGCTGGCGCGGCAGCATGGCTGCCGCACTCCACACCGCGCGACACGTGCATAACGAGCGGGCAAGGCAACCCATCCGGCACGTGATAGCACGGCTGGAGCTGCGCACTATCACCGGGCCAGTCGCCCACAACAGCATCCATAGCGATCATCCCCGCTGATACGCACGTGGTTGACACCAGGTATGGGTAAGCGTAGCCGGGTGGGAGAGGGGAGGGCAGACGTGTGATCCAGGGCTTCCTGATAGGGTAGAGGTTGGGTTCGATCACCTATCCTGGCCGTCCGTGAATGCCGCCAGGGGCGGGAGCTTGCGTTTGGCTCCTCCCTCCAGCACTGGTACCGGCACCATGCGCGCCGGAGGTGCGCGCTCCCAGCTCCCGGCTGGGGAGCACGCCCGTCATCACGCCCCCGACCCGCTCCGGCACGCGGGCAATGCAGTATTTGAGGTATGGGTAATGCATAGCCCGCTGGGGGCGGGAACTGCCGGTGTCGGGTGGTGACCGCTAGCGCAGGCTGGTGCCGGTAAGGAGCGCGCCGGAGGCGCGCGCTCCCAGCTCCCGGCTGGGGAGCACGCCCGTTATCACGCCCCCGACCCGCTCCGGCACGCGGGCAATGCAGTATTTGAGGTATGGGTAATGCATAGGGGCTGGCCTGACAGCAGGGAGGTTTACCCCTATCCCCAACGGGGCTGCCACGGCGTCAGGCAGGGCTTTAGCCCAC
This sequence comes from Chloroflexus aurantiacus J-10-fl, assembly GCF_000018865.1. NCBI lineage: Bacteria > Bacillati > Chloroflexota > Chloroflexia > Chloroflexales > Chloroflexaceae > Chloroflexus > Chloroflexus aurantiacus. The sequence goes on along the minus strand of NC_010175.1, from coordinate 2,586,623 downwards.
CTGATGGAGCGGAGCCTTGCGCGTGCTCCCGACCCCAGCCCCAACCGGGGCTTCCAGGCTGTCAGGTAGGGCTTCAGCCCGCTTGACGGGGCGGGTTCCAGGCGTGCTTCGGCCTAGCCCCAGCAGGGCTTCCACGTCGTCAGGTAGGGCTTTAGCCCGCCTGAAGGTTAACATCCAGAGACCGACAAAGGAATGGCGAGATCAGTGCCATCAACAGATCGGTTACGGCGAGATGGATGGTCCGGTGCGCGACCCCGGAAACGACACCGAACAGGGCCTGGTTGCCATCTCGTCATTACCTGCGCGAGAGCCGTTTTAAAACCGGTTGGTTCTCATCAACGGCCAGAGGCTGCAAAGACATTGTAATCGAGAGGGTTCTGATTGACCCACTGTCCATCACGCCAGACCCAAACCTGGTAGTCAAGGTGTGGCCCACTCGACATACCGGTCGAGCCAATGTATCCGATCACATCACCGGGGTTGACCCATTGCCCATCACTGACGGCAAAGCCTGACAGGTGAGCATATCCGGTGCGATAGAGTTCGTTAGTAACCCAAACATGGTTACCGGCAGGCCAGCTATTCGATGTGATCTTGACCTGACCGGCATGGGTGGCGTAGACCGGCTGATTCCAGGTACCTTCTGGATCGGCTTTTCCATCACCGTTGCCATCGATAGCCAGATCAATCGCCCCCCAAACCGCTGCCGGCGCGTGGGTGCCGACACCATAACCTTGCGTCATAACGGTATTGGCAACACCGAGCGGATTTCCGGTGGGCACGAGCGAATCGCTGAGTCCCCGTCCCTGCGGCTCGGCTACGCCGATCAGTCCTTGTTGGGACGACACATCAGTGCTACCGACAATGTTCGCTGCCAGGGATGCACTCGCATGTACCGGACCGCGCCAGCCACTGAGCACAGGCTGGTTAGATCGATTCATCGTATTGAAGGCAACAAATGCCAGGAGTACGATGGCAGCAAAGACAAAGATAGGAAAAAAGACTCGCATAGTGTGTTTCTACCGCAGATGTTGGATAAACGTGAACCTGTTTAGTTATCGATCACTCATGGAATATTGCCGGCGCGCCATTGATCAACCAGCCGCGTAACGACATTGATGTATCCCTGAACATCATTCTCTATCGACGGTGCGTAAATCGGGATGACTTCAGCCACTGTCTGAAGACCGCGGCCACGAATGTATTCCACATCGATCAGGCGATACCAATCGGCAATACCGGCTTCCCAGTTGGGGTAATCGCGAAACCGGCCATAACAAGTTGGGTAGCCGGCACAAATAATATTTCCAACGTTGTGGGTTGTGCTACCATCTGGCTTAAAGCCGGCCCAGTTCGGATTGGTACCGGCCCCGCTTTCATGAATAAAGAAGGCAAGGGCATAGGCTGGATCAATGTTATATTCCACACCAAGGCGGTACCAGATTTCGCCGGTACCGGTCGCCGGTGAACCGTAACTTTGCAAAATCCGATCAATCTGTGCTGGTGACAGGCTAGGTGCAGTTCGTAGCCGATAATCGCCAGGCGCAGGAACCGTAATGGCTGCTGAGGCAATACTGGCGGCTACCGAACTATCATTCACTCTTGCGTACTGAAAGCTCAAAAATGGTGATGCAACTGCCAGACTGAACCACAATCCAACAACAACAATACTGGTAACGGCAATTGCCAGCAGCACGAGCGGTTGATTAAACCAATCGGCAATCGTAAGTGGTTCATGCCGACGGTATGTCGGTGGTGGTAAGATCAACTCGTCGGTAAGCTCCGCCGGTACAGGCACGAACGTTGTTTGCCGCTCAAAGCGAGGTACTTGACTAACGACGGTTGTAACCGGTGCTCGCTTTGGCTCCGATGATGGATGCTCCGCTGGTAGATTGTGTCTGGCACTAATGGGAACAACCCGCCCGGTTGATAACGACGCCGGTTCTGGTCTGTTCATTCTGGGATGAGGCGGCGCTGATGGTCTACTCATCGATCCACCGGATCGAACCGGCGGGGTCAACTCTTTGCCTGCTGTTGGTTGAGCGTTCCGGGCCGGCTCAGGCGTCCGCCGATAGCCTGGATGAAGCGGAGGCGCTGATCGAGCTGATTGTCGGGCACGCTCATAAGCAGCCCGTACCTCATCGGGAATCCGCAAACCCTGCGGTTCGACCGGCGTATGCGATACAGATGATTGATCCGCCAGTGCCGCATCAAGATCGGCAGTGAGATCGGCCAGCGGCTGCGTCGGCGCATGCACGATCTCCGGATCCTCAATTGGAAAGAGAGGCTGGCCTGGCCGTCGTGGCCCTCTCTTGCGATTGGAGAACGTGCTCACTTGCCCCACTCCTGTGCCAGTCGATGCCACTCTTCTGGCGTTGGCAAACGAAATGTACCATCACGGTTAAGATAGACCAGTTGCTCTTGATGGATTGTCACGACCAGATCGGCCAACCCATCGCTGTCGGCATCTTCTAATGATAATACCACAGGCGTCAGATCTTCGCCTAACCCAAACAAGTATGGGCCTTGCCAGGTCTGCATCTGGCTCGTGTCACCACCCGGAATAACCATAATCACAATTTGCCGATCAAGATTGAGCGCCATAAACCGCGAAGGATGGCCGGAGCGCTCGGCAGGTAATCCGGCATAGCCGGTCAGATGGGTGGTTCGTGGCCTCCCATAATGCCAATCGTCGATGATTGTGCGACCAACGTCGGTGATAGTTCCAACCAGGATGGTAAGCGCGCCAATCGCTAGCGCGATCACAGCTCCCTGTATGATACGGCCTATTCTGAAGGTTCGTTGCACCCGGTGTAGTTCACGACTGGTAGTTGCCATGCCAGCACTCCTCTGCGAGCTTTACAAGACTGCACCTGATCATCATTATTCGGGAATAAATCCTTCCACATATCGTCCCTAACCGGTTGACGATCTGCCAGGTATTGCCGCCGGGCCATGCCTTGATGTAGATGGATGTTGGCGAAATTTTCAACACTGAATAGAACAAGTGTTCTAATTCTACCAAAGATCGGCACCGTCGTCAAGCTCTCTTTTCTCATTCTGATGATGAAAATCGTTCAACAAAATATGTTGCTGGTAGTACGATGGTTCGCTATCAGCATTACAATGAAAACAGTGACACATGCTGGCAGAGTTGCCGGGCCGCCGTTCCCCCGCAGGCAACGGCTATGCTGAACGTTCTCCCTGATGACGAAGAAGAGGCGCTATGCGTTATTTACTCGATCAACGTTCTTACGACGAAATGTTAGCGCGCAAGAGCCACCCGCGTGATTGTTACGTGCGCAATCAGGAGTATTGTCATCACCTCTACATCGATGGCGTCAAATACACTGTCGCCCGTGCCGTATATGCCTGTCTGAAAGAGGCGCAGGCAAAGAACGATGTTGACGCATTACTCCACCTTCAGATGCACGTTACCGATCTTGAACGGTTGATCGGTGAGGCGCGTGCCCGCGGTGAAAACGTGGCAACGCTCCGCATGCTGGGCGATCCTCCCCCTACTGAAGATGAAGCGCGTCCGCAACTCAATAATTCATTTCTGCCCGCACAACCAACAACGCCGGCAGAAACCGGTCTCAACCGTACATTCCTTACCGAGCAGTTCTTGCGCATTCTCTACAACAAAGGGCGAGCAACCGGGATGGAGCTGGCTGAAGCGATGGGGCTGTTCTACCGGGTGATTGAGCAAATCATCATCGACCTGCGGAATGTCGAACAGATTGATATTGTCGGTCAACGTGGTTTCGGCGATATTAACTACGAGTACGTGCTGACGCCACGTGGACAGACGGCAGCGCAGGCGGCGATGGAAAAGGTTCAGTACACCGGTGTCTGCCCGGTACCGCTTGAACGCTGGATCGAGTCGGTGAAAGCGCAGACGGTGAAGAACGTTAAGGTAACGCGCCGGAATATCCGCGATGCGTTCGAGGGTCTGGTGATCGATGAGTCCATTCTGAATATGGTTGGGCCGGCGGTCAATTCCGGATCATCGGTGATGCTCTTCGGATATCCCGGCAACGGTAAGACAACGATTGCCGAGCGTATTACCTATCTGATGGGTGACGACATCTTTATTCCGTATGCGGTGTATGCCGATGGCGCCATCATCAAAATGTACGACTCGGTTATTCACGAGCCGCCTCGTAATCCTCTACCAGAAGATGTTGAATACGACCGGCGCTGGGTTCGGATTAGTCGACCGGTGGTTATTGTTGGCGGTGAGCTAACGCTCGAACAACTCAATCTGATCTACAACCCGACCTCAAAGGTCTACGAGGCGCCGTTTCAAATGAAAGCCAACTGTGGCATCTTTTTGATCGACGACTTTGGTCGCCAGCAGGTGCGCGTGTTCGATCTGCTCAATCGCTGGATCGTGCCCCTCGAAAAGCGTTATGACTTTCTCAATACGGTGTCAGGGCAAAAGATTCAGATTCCGTTCGATCAGCTCATTATGTTCAGCACAAACCTTGATCCCAAAGACCTGGGTGACGATGCTTTGCTCCGTCGTATCAAGTTCAAGATCGAGATTATCGATCCAACCGAAGAGCAATGGCGAGAAATCTGGAAGATCATGTGTCGGGTTCGCAAAGTTCCCTACGATGATCGCAGCATTGATTATCTGATCGCCAAGTGGTTTCGCCCCGATCAGCGGCCGTTTCGGATGTGTCAGCCGCGCGATATTCTCGACCAATTGATCGCAATTGCCCGCTACAACATGGAGACCCCAACCCTTAGCCCGGACTTGCTCGATGCCGCCTGCCTCTCGTACTTCCCCAGCAAGGAGAAGAAGAACTTTGGTGCTAAGGTGCGGTTGGATCTTTAGACGAACATATTATCTGGTTCTGATTGACCGGTTGGCAATGTAAGGATGACCGGTAACCATTGAACCTTTGTCCGCATCTATCAGCGTAGCATTCCTTAGGGGCAGGCCTTGTGCCTGTCCCTTTTGGGTGAGGAATGCATAATGATGCATAGATAACCAAAGTTGCCACCTTAATTTAATTTGTCCTACACCACCATCCGTGCTCTCATTGCCTCTGTAGTACAACGATCACCACAGAGACACGGAGGATGTTCAGAACTTATTTCATAAAAAGCTGCACTATCATGCTATCAGACTGTCGCATAGGCGCACGAGCGCTTGCCAATCACCAAAGATCGTTTGTCCTTCTTCTGTCTTGTTGGCAGAGCGAAGCTCCGGTCGTGCCATCACGCTCTGGATTGGTTGCCTTTGCCGGTCGTCATGCGCGTGGTGCGCGGTGTGGAGTGCGGCAGCCATGCTGCCGCAGCAGCCGTACCCACGATCCGGTGTGTGTCATACCGTTGACCATGCTGGTCACGGGGATGCCGGATGTGCTCGTTACGATCATAGAGTCGGTCAAGAATGGGATAACTCCTGGCAGACGTTTTTTGAAACAGGTTCTATTATAAAATCTGGTTTGATGGAAATCATCGCTCGTGATCACCTCATCACAATGGCGGCGACCTGAGTGTGGAGACGAAGAGCAATATTGTCGCTGCACAAACCGGCATGAATACCGCTACGACCTGCACGTGATCGTGAGTAGGGGCGGGTTCAGAACCCGCCCTACAGACGTTGCATGTACCTGTTCAGATCGCCTTACCACGCGACACGAGTAGCCCTATCTGGCAACGGTATCGCCTCCGAAATGTAATCCCAACCCAGGTTGCTATCTATACTGTGAACTGTCCACAGAGACTGACTGCCAGAAATAGCGCGACGTTGCCCGCCTCACCGTGTGGCGTAACCGCATAAACGATGTGAGGAGCGGCCAGTTCTATGGATACATTTCGTCACGTTTCGTGGCAGCAACCCAGGTTATACCCATCCTCTGTGTCTCTGTGGTGACAAAGGTAGCAACTGGGGTTATGATAGCCTGCCTCTGATGCCTGTATAATTCCGCAGCATGCCCAACATCATCGACCACCCACAACCGATTGCGCCAGATTTGCGCCTTCTTACAGACTTTTTTGCTATTGATTCAAGATCGGATCGTTCTTTGCTGCATTCATTCGCTCAGGGCTGATGGTTGTTTATGGCTTCAACAAGCCTCGTACCTTTCTTCACAAGAAGTTATTGAATGGTTGCAAGCGGTAGACAATTGATCGTAATTCCGTTATAATTCTGTAGCGGTAAGATACTTTGTAGGATAAATCACGGATATTTTCCTGCTACTGCCGGCTCTGGCCGGCAGTCAATTATCGTCTGTATCTTGCGCAGAGCTTGGTTTCGGGAAGGATGGAACGATGACAGGAGTGCTCACCCTCACCCGCACGTCGGTCGGCAAAAAAGTGATTATGGCGCTGACCGGCTTCGTTCTCGTTGGCTTTGTCGTTTTTCACATGTACGGTAATTTGAAGATGTATCAAGGCCCTGAAGTGTACAACGCTTATGCGGCCGGTCTGCGCGAACTTGGCTATCCCATTTTCGGTCACGAGCATTTGCTTTGGATAGCGCGCTTTATCTTGCTGGCTTCGGTATTTTTACATATTTGGGCCGCCACCAGCCTGACCCTCCAGAGCCGGCGCAGTTTGCAGGCGAGCAGTATTTCAACGGTACGCCGTTATGGGCAGCACAAGCGCCAATCAGGGTATGCTGATTATACGATGCGCTTTGGCGGGGTGTTGATCTTTTTCTTCATTATTTATCACATCCTGCATCTGACCTTCGGCGTCGTCGGTTATGAACCCGGACAATTCATCCATCCCCACGGTGATGTGTACGAAACCTACAATAATGTAGTGTATGGCTTTCAAAATCCACTGATTGTTGGCTTTTATCTCCTGACCATGGTCTTCCTGGCCCTTCATCTCTACCACGGTGTCTGGAGTATGTTTCAGACGCTGGGCTGGAACAACCGCACCTATGATCGGTTATTGCGCGGTCTGGCAATTGTTGTCGCAGCAGCCGTTTTCATTGGCAATATCTCATTCCCGTTGGCGGTCTATTTCGGCTTTGTCGCGTAGATGGTCCCGACCAACGCTAGAAGAGCGAGGAAATTCGCATGAGCGAGACGAAGAACGAGACGACTGTTCGTACCGGGACGCGGCAGGTTGAGTATGTCAGTGTCCTTGACTCGAAAGTCCCGACTGGCCCGATTGAGCAGCGCTGGGATAAGCATCGCTTTGAGATGAAGCTGGTCAATCCGGCCAACCGCCGAAAATACACGATTATTGTGGTCGGTTCTGGACTGGCCGGAGCGTCGGCAGCCGCTACGCTGGGTGAAGCCGGGTACAACGTGCTTTGCTTCTGCTATCAAGATAGTCCGCGTCGCGCGCACAGCATTGCCGCTCAGGGTGGTATCAACGCAGCCAAGAATTACCGCAACGACGGCGATAGCATTTATCGCCTCTTCTACGATACCGTGAAAGGTGGCGATTTCCGGGCACGTGAGAGTAATGTCTACCGCCTGGCCCAGGTCTCCGTCAATATTATCGACCAGTGCGTGGCCCAGGGTGTGCCGTTTGCCCGTGAGTACGGTGGCTTGCTTGATAACCGCTCGTTCGGTGGTGCCCAGGTGGCGCGCACGTTCTACGCCCGTGGTCAGACCGGCCAGCAGTTGCTGCTCGGCGCGTACCAGGCCCTGAGTCGCCAGATCGCCGCCGGTACCGTGAAGATGTTCCCCCGTACCGAGATGCTTGATCTGGTGGTAGTTGATGGGCGAGCGCGAGGGATCATTACCCGCGATATGGTAACCGGCAAGATCACGCGCTACGCTGCCGATGCGGTTGTGCTGGCGACCGGTGGCTACGGCAATGTCTTCTATCTGAGCACAAACGCCAAAGGGTGTAACGCCACAGCGATCTGGCGCGCTCATCGCCGGGGGGCGTTTTTCGGTAATCCCTGCTTTACCCAGATTCACCCAACCTGTATTCCGGTCAGTGGTGAATACCAGAGCAAGCTGACCCTGATGTCGGAGTCGTTACGTAACGACGGCCGAATTTGGGTACCGAAGAAGAAGGGAGATACCCGCCGCCCGCAGGATATTCCCGAATCAGAGCGCGATTACTATCTCGAAGAGCGCTATCCCAGCTTCGGTAATCTGGTGCCGCGTGATATTGCCTCTCGTGCTGCCAAGCAGGTGTGTGATGAGGGGCGCGGTGTTGGTCCTGGCGGTCTGGGGGTTTATCTTGACTTCGCCGATGCGATCAAGCGCCTGGGCCGACAGAAGATTGCCGAACGCTACGGTAATCTCTTCGATATGTACAAGCAGATTACCGGCGAAGACCCGTATGAAACGCCGATGCGGATTTATCCCGCCGTCCACTATACGATGGGTGGGCTGTGGGTTGATTATAACCTCCAGAGCACGATCCCCGGCCTGTTCGTGATCGGTGAGGCGAACTTCTCGGATCACGGTGCCAATCGGTTGGGTGCATCGGCGCTGATGCAGGGTCTGGCCGACGGTTACTTCATTCTGCCTTACACTATCGCCAATTTCCTGGCCCAGGTTAAGCCCGGTGGTGTCAGCATCGACCGTCCTGAGTTCGCTGAGGCCGAAGCCGAAATCAACCAGCGTATTCAACGCCTGCTCAGCATTCGCGGCAAGCGAACCGTCGATTCGTTCCACCGCGAGTTGGGCAAGCTGATGTGGGATAAGTGCGGTATGGCACGCAATGCGGCCGGCCTGCGCGAGGCGTTGCAGCGCATCCCTGAGATTCGCGCCGAGTTCTGGGAGAATGTGAATGTGCCCGGCGAGGCCAACGATCTCAATCAGGCGCTGGAAAAGGCCGGACGAGTAGCCGATTTCCTCGAACTGGCCGAGTTGATGTGTCTGGATGCGCTGCACCGTGAAGAGTCGTGTGGCGGCCACTTCCGCGAAGAATACCAGACACCCGACGGCGAAGCACTCCGCAACGACGAGCAGTTCTCGTATGTGGCTGCGTGGGAGTTTACCGGCGATCTGGCGAAACCTCGCCTGCACAAAGAGCCGCTCGTCTTCGAGTATGTCAAGCCGACCCAGCGCAGTTATAAGTGATCCGGTTGGATGCTGGCGATGTTCGGACAGGTTCCTGTTGCTATCAGTTTAACTGCTGCCGGTTGATATAAGCAATCGGTGGCCGGAGATAGAGTATGAAGATCACGCTGAAGATCTGGCGGCAGAAGAATCGCAATACTCCCGGCGAGTTCAAGACGTATGTCATGGATAACGTCAACCCCGATATGTCGTTCCTCGAGATGCTGGATGTGCTTAACGAGGATCTCATGTCGCGGGGTGAAGAGCCGGTAGCGTTCGATCACGATTGCCGGGAAGGTATCTGTGGTATGTGCTCTCTGATGATTAATGGCGTTGCCCACGGCCCCAAGAACGCCATTACCACCTGTCAATTGCACATGCGCAGTTTCAAAGATGGTGATACCATTACGGTCGAACCCTGGCGTGCATCGGCATTCCCGATCCTGAAAGACCTGGTGGTTGACCGGAGTGCGTTTGACCGGATTATTCAGGCTGGCGGATACATTAGTGTTAGCACCGGATCGGCACCCGACGCCAATACCATTCCGGTATCGAAAGTAGCTGCTGACCGGGCAATGGACGCCGCAGCCTGCATTGGCTGTGGTGCCTGTGTGGCCGCCTGCCCGAATGGTTCGGCGATGCTGTTTACGGCGGCAAAGGTCACCCACCTGGCGCTGCTGCCCCAGGGCCAGCCAGAGCGGTATCAGCGAGTCGTCAATATGGTGGCACAGGCTGATTTCGAGGGTTTCGGCAATTGTACGAATATCGGTGAGTGCGCTGCGGTCTGCCCCAAGGAGATCAGCCTTGAGACGATTGCCCAGCTCAACCGCGATCTGGTGATGGCAGCGCTTCGCGGTATTGAACCGAATACGCCGATTGTGCCGGCGACGACTCGTTAGGCTGTTCGTTATCCACTGTGTCCACGTAATCCCTCTTCCACCGGTGTGGAAGAGGGATTTCTATAGCGCCGGTAATCTCAAATCTACTGCATCTGAACGACGCACTGCCAGACGCTGGCGCTAATGGGACACGGCGTGCCGTGCCCCTACTGACTACAACTCACCGATGCGCCGTCGGCACATCTGGATGACTCCCATCGTTGAGCAAAATGGGGAAACCATTGCGCTGCCGTGCCTGATCGCGGCTGGCGCGGCAACGTTGCCGCCGCACTTCATACCACGCGCCACGGGCAACCCTGTCTGACAAGGGATGATCACACTGTGCACGAAGTCAGCACGCTGGTTCGGCGCATCCGCGCACAGTCGTAGTGTCGGGGTAATCGTTGAGTCGCGTGTCTCGAACACTATTACCCGGCCTTGATACAACCATCACCTCGATCACAAATGCTCCGCCCGATATCGTTCGCGTAGCTCGTCAATACTGATCAGGGAACCATCGACTTCCTCAACAAACCAGTACTCCCAGCCGTTAAACGCCGGTTTGTTCTGGGCCCTGGCGGCAATGGCGTGAATTGATCCGCTAACCCCGTTCCACACGACATGGCCATCAGCCTTGACCGTAGCGATAACGCTGCGGTCACGATTCGAGAGTTGCTGACCAACCGCGATATAGCCCGCCGCGATAAGTTGACCAAATGCCACTCGCGGCGCATCCCGTTTTGAAGGGGTGGTCAAGAGCTGGTGATCGACCGCCACCGGCGTAATGGCAGCCAGCCGGTCGCGGGCAATCGCAACATACGTCGGGTCTTGTTCGATCCCCAGATAGTGCCGGTGTAGCCGTTTGGCAACTGCGCCGGTGGTACCGGAACCGAAGAATGGATCGAGCACGACATCACCCGGTTGTGATGAAGCAAGGATGACCCGGTACAACAGAGCTTCTGGTTTTTGGGTGGCATGCGCTTTACGGCCATCAATTTTGATCCGTTCGGCACCGGTACAGAGTGGGATATGCCAGACATTCTGCATCTATTTATCATCATTCAGATGTTTCATCGCCTGATAATTGAACGTATAGGTCTTCTGATCAGCCGATTTTTTTGCCCAAATAAGGGTTTCGGTCGCGTTTTGAAAGCGGGCACCACGAAAATTGGGCATTGGGTTCACTTTATGCCAGATCACATCGTTCAAAATCCAGAATCCGAGGTCCATCATAATGGCACCTACGCGAAAAATATTGTGGTAGGTGCCAATCACCCAGATAGTGCCGCTATCTTTGAGAATGCGCCGACACTCGCGCAACCAGGCACGGGTGAAGGCATCATAGGCGGTCAAATCAGTAAACTTATCCCACTCATCATCTACCCCTTCGACAAGGGTCTGGTTTGGTCGCCGCAACTCGTTACGCAGTTGCAGGTTATAGGGCGGATCGGCGAAGATAAGATCAACAGACTGATCTGGAAGTTTTGGCAAAATATCCAGACAGTTTCCACAAATGATCTGATCGATTGGAAGCTGCGTGTATTGTTCGGTATCCATATCTTAATCAGCAAAGTCATTCCGTGATCGCATTTCACCGATTGTTACCGATGGCGAACAACCGGTGCTGCTTTCGCTACTTGTTCGAGAACGTTGAGCGTAATCGTAGCCGTATGCCGATATGAAAAACTGGCGGCCTGGGCCAGTCCGCGGGTGCGCAGATCGGATCGTAGCGCCTCATCGCTCAAGAGACGATTGATTGCGGCTGCCCAACCGGCCACATCATCGGGTGCGATGCGGAGTGCGGCGGCTCCAACAACCTCCGGCAATGAACTGGCGTCGCTTACAATCACTGGTGCACCACACGCCATTGCTTCCAGGGGAGGCAAGCCAAACCCTTCATACCGCGATGGATAGGTAAAGATGGTGCATGCCTGATAGAGCAGGGGGCCGTCGTCAACCGGAACATCAATGCGACGGACAGCCTTCGTCAGATCGAGATCGCGGATCAATTGATCAATATCGGGAAAGAGGCGGGGATCACGTCCCAACGCTCTCCCGGCAATCGCCAGCGTACAGTGGGGATGCCGGCCATGTACAAGCGCAAACGCACGTAACAACGTTCCCAGATTTTTTCGTTCATCAAGCCCACCGACATAGTAGATGAAGGGCGGTTGCACACCATAACGGGCGGCAACCAGCGCCTGAGCGGCGTGTACATCAGCGGCTGGACGGTATTGATCACCGGCAGCCAGATAACTCACCGTAACCCGGTCAGATGGGATGGCCAGGTAGTTCAAAATCGTACTCCGGCTGAACGTCGAGAAAGTTAACACATGCGCACTGCGCAGAGCTGCGCGCCGAACTAATGCCATATAGGTCCGCACTGCCCAACTTCCCCGGTAGGCCGGCAAGAGCAACGGTATCAGATCGCCGATAGTGGTGACGACCGGTTGACGTGCCCGTAATGGTGGTGCAAAGTAGGGCACAAAGATCACTGTCGGTTCGCCGTTGCGAGCCAGGCGTTGGGTGATGACAGGGATGGCAATCTGTTCAAAGATGACCTTTGCGATCTGGCGTGGGCCGCCAATCTTTACCGTGATCCCCTCAACACCAACCGGAAGTGCAGGAGTTTTGGTACCAGCCGGTACTACCATCAGGTAACGATGCTGTGGTGCCAGACGATGCAACCAGGGCAGTAAATGATGCAGATACTGGCCGATGCCCACGGTCGGCTGGGACCAAAAGCTGCCGTTGATCACGATCTGCACAGCAAACTCCTCAACAATTCGCAAAGGCAGGGGAATTGGTGCTACGCGGTTTATTGCTCTAATAATAGCCATTGTTGGAGCGATTGTTACAACATTGTACCGCAATTCGCAATTCCGTCAATCGCTTGACTGGTCAATTGACACTCTTCGTCGTCAATGTGATAATCACCCGCACAACCGTAGTCTCCTGGGCATGGCCTTCTCTTACAAGAGCCGCCTCTGAACGTAAGGTGTAGTATGGCACGACATTCTCAGCATCTCAAACCAGAGTCATGGCTGGTAGCAGCCGGACGCACGATTGAAGCCGGTGCGCCGCTCAATGTTCCGCCAATTCCGGCATCCAATTTTCTTATCGGTCAAGGGCGTTCATATGCCCGAAATGATGCAACGCCAACCTGGGAAGCCGTCGAAGAGATTGTTGGTGGTCTTGAAGGCGGACGAGCAGTGGCGTTTGCGTCGGGAATGGCGGCGATTGCTGCCGTGTTTGATCAATTGCCCGCCGGTGCACAGGTTGTGTTACCGGACGATTGTTACCAGGGTGTGACCGGGCTAGCAATGGCCGGGGAAGCGCGTGGACGCTGGTCAGTGCGCCGGTTGGCGCTTACCGATACCGAAGGCTGGCAGCAAGCCTGTGCCGTGGCCGATCTGGTCTGGCTTGAGTCGCCTTCAAATCCGTTGCTCGTCGTTGCCGATCTCCCGGCAATCTGTGCTGCGCCGCGCAAGCCCGGTACCATCGTCGCGGTAGACAATACCTTCGCCACCTCGTTGAACCAGCAGCCACTCGAGTTTGGGGCAACCCTCTCCATTCAATCGGCCACCAAGTTTATCGGCGGACATTCCGACTTGCTCGCAGGTGTGGTAACGACTCGTGATGAACAACTCTGGCACGATTTGCGACGGTCGCGTGAATTGACCGGAGCCACCCCTGGCGCCTTCGAGGCATTTCTGGCGGCGCGTGGTGCGCGCACGCTGGCATTGCGGTTGGAACGGGCGCAGCACAATGCGATGGAGCTGGCCCAACGGCTGTCCCACCACCCGCTGGTTAGCTGTGTCCGTTATCCGGGTTTGCCAACGCATCCAACCCATGCCATTGCCTGTCGCGTATTGAAGGGGTTCGGAACCATTATCTCGTTCGACCTGCGCGGTGATGCCACATTTGCCGATGCAGTCTGCCGCAATGTCAGCCTGATCCGCCATGCAACCAGCCTGGGAGCTGTTGAGTCAACTATGGAGCGACGGGCTGCGATTGCCGGGCAAGAGCATCTGCCACCCACGCTACTGCGGCTTAGCGTTGGGATTGAAGATGTTGATGATCTCTGGGCAGATCTCGATGGAGCGATCCGACGGGCCGCACAGTGAGGATCAACCGGACGACCGGCTGCGTTCGGTACGTAAATGTGCGGCCAACGCGGCGACTGGCGGAAACTCTGTTGCCCACTCGTCATCGAGCGGCCAGAATGAGTCAAGACCGCGGACACCGCTGCGTTCGTAGGCCAGCGCCTGAGCCATCAGCTCAAGCCGATCAACCGCTTTGACCAACCGGGCCTCCCGTGAGGTACCGTCAACATACTCATCCCACAGCGTGAGATACTCATCACTGCGGGACAGATGACCGATCAACGCCGCCAGGCCATCCCGTTCGGCCTGGCGCTTCGCCTCTTTGCCAAGTAGTCGAGTGGCCGATGCCGGCAAATCGCTCAACAGCGACTCGGCCAGGTCGTGCAACAAGGCAATTGCCAGCAATCGCCCGCGATCAATGTCGGCAATCTGATCCCCGATCAGCAGACAGAGAACCGCCACTCCAAACGAGTGTTCGGCAACACTTTCGACATCACGTACTCCACGTTGTAACCAACCGGTGCGCGGCAGCAATTTGAGTGCCAGGAGATGCGGGATAAGTGAACTTAACGCAGGTGATTCCATGTGATTCTTTCCAGAAATGTCTGATACATGCATGGGATTGCCAATCGTGTATAGGTAACAACAATGACTAAGTCAAATCCAGTTCAAGAAACGTCATCGCTCATACCGACAGCGACCTGAGCGTAAATGCGGAGAACGGCGTTTCTGCTACGCCCGTAGTGGTATCACACGCGGCGTGCATACGGTTTCCAGAGCGGGTTGCCCGTGACGCATCGTGTGGCGTGCGGCAGCCACGTTTCCGCACCTGGCATGCGCACCAGCAGGCGCGGGGCGCAGTGCATACCTGTACCGATACGTAACCCGAGTGAAGGGCATGACTCGTGAGCTGGAAGCGCGCTTCACCGGGAACTGCCGGTGCATTGCGGATAATGCAGCAACACATCGTGCAGGGGTAGGGCTGACCAATGACGATTGAGCGCTTCGGCGATGATGCACAGTATGAGTTAAGATTTGATATACCACTGGTGTACTCTGGTACAATACAGGGGTAGAGAACAATCTACTCTCTTTCCCTCGCGATCACGTACCAAACTTGAGCTTCGTATTATACAGAATAACACAATTGCTGAGGCAAGGGACGTTGTAAAGACATCGTAGCACTACCGAGGCACTGAGAGAACCTTTGGGCGGGTAGGGTTGTGGTCATTTGCGGATGCGGGGTGCCGGGAAAGACATGAGGAAGGATGGGCACATGCAACTGCAAACCATCAAGGTTCAGGGATTCAAATCAATCCGCGAACTGGAATTTTCGCTACGCCCCCTCAATATCTTGATCGGTGCGAATGGTAGCGGAAAATCAAACATCTTAGGCGTCTTTGCATTTCTCCGCGCAATGGTTGAACGCCATTTACAGATGTATGTTGCCCGAGCCGGCGGGGCAGATCGCATACTCCACTTCGGTCAAAAAAACACCGACTCATTGCAAATTGAATTGTGGTTTACGAAGAAAAATAGGCGGGCCAGGGGGAATATCATCGCAAATGGATATCGCTGTGCGCTGGTTCCAGCCGTAGGAGATCGCTTCGTGTTTGCCGAGGAACGCGCATTCTTCCATGACCGCCGCTACGAGAAGCCCGTTGAAACACTGTTGGGTTCCGGTCACGAAGAGAGTCTGTTACCGGCCAGTTACGGCAGAGGTATCCCGGCGGATGTCTTCGAGGCAATGCAAAGCTGGATCGTGTATCACTTTCACGATACCAGTGATTCGGCTAGAGTGAAACAAACTGGCGATATTGACGATAACTATTGGTTACGTCAGGATGCATCGAATCTGACCGCATATCTGTACTATATACAGCAACAAGCGCCAGACCATTATCGCAATATTGTCGATGTTATCCGCATGGTTGCCCCCTTTTTCGATGATTTTGTGCTCCGACCCAGTCCGTTTAACCCTAACAAAATAAAACTGGAATGGCGAGAGCGAGGCAGCGATACCTACTTTGATGCTTATGCTCTCTCTGACGGAACCCTACGCTTCATCTGCCTGGCAACGCTGCTCCTCCAACCGGCACGGAAGTTTCCGGCCATCATCTTACTTGATGAACCAGAGATGGGGTTACACCCTTACGCCATACACGTACTGGCCGAATTGCTACATAGTGCAGCCACGCAAACGCAAGTCATTGTGGCTACTCAATCGGTAACGCTCGTTAACCAGTTTGAGCCGGAAGACATCGTTGTTGTTGAACGACAGGATGGTCAGCCTGTCTGTAGACGCTTGACGATGGAGGAGACTGAGACGTGGCTCGACGGTTACGGGCTGGGTGATTTGTGGGAAAAGAATATTCTTGGTGGCAGGCCACTGCCATAACGCATTCCTGGAAGGCATCTTACCCGTCATTGCAGTACGTGTTGCGGTTGAATAACTCTCAACCATCATCCCAACGTAGCATTATGCAACAACCTGACGTTGAGCGCCTCTCATATCACACCTGGTAGAATAGAAGCTATACCACACCAGTCAATACTATTGCACCTGAACGGTTGATCACCGGACAACAGGAGGGACGACGCATGCGTCGCCTCTACAACGCCGACGACCACGTATCAACTCGCCGGTGACACGCTTGAACGATGATCACCGGACACCAGTAGGGGCACGGCATGCCGTGCCCTTACTTCTACTGGCGACATATGATTGTTCTTGTACGGTGCGCACGTCTTGCAGCAGACTCTCACTCAACACTCCCCTCGCGCGGTGCAAGCAGGCGGTTCGTGCGCAGTGTAGCGAGGGTCTGGGCTGCTTCCTCGGCCATGCGCACGATCCGATCCAGGCTGACCCGGAGGGCTGGATCAGATATCTCTTCGCGTACCAGTTGCGCTTCTCCCATGATCACCGTTAAGGCCTGGCTGATATGGTGAGCTGCGCTGCGCACGGTTAGACGCGCTTCATCCACTTCGCTGCGTAATTCTTCGTAGTTACGGACTTGCTGCCGAAGCTGATCGTAGCTGACCGCACGACGGAGCGTGTACCGGAGGGTTTCGTGGTTGATCGGTTTTGTCAGGTAGTCGAAGGCACCGAGTCCCAGGGCTTCAAGCGCCGCTTTCGGCGAATCGTTTGCAGTCGTGACGATAATGAGTGGCCGATCTGGTTCCAGGTTTAACCAGTTGAGAATATCAAACCCACTGCCATCGGGTAAGCCGAGGTCAAGCAGAATGATTCTTGGCCGACGCGAGAGGATCGCCAGACGAGCTTCGGCAATGTTGCGTGCAGTATCTACGGCATAACCGTCGCGCCGCAGCATTGTGGTGAGGGTGAGTTGCAGGATTTGATCGTCTTCCACCAGGAGAATTGGTTCTTGCACCGGATTACCCCATCATGTGAGTGGCAGCCGCCGGCCACAGGAGAGCCGGCCCTGGTAATTCTTAAACCAATCTTCAACCTGTGTGTATTGTACACACTTATTCCGGTTGTTGCATGGTAATCTGACAGGTCGGACAGAAATAGGTGCTCCGCTGAGCGACCACAATCCGTTCAATCGTGCTCTGACAGCGCGGGCACGGCTCACCGGCCCGGTCGTAGACATTAAAATGCTCTTGTTGCGTACCCTGTCGGCCATAACCGTCACGGTAGTTGCGCAACGAACTGCCCTGGTTGGTGATAGCTTCCTGCAGCACGTGCCGGATGGCATGGTGTAGTTCGTTGATCTGTTCCGGCGTAAGCATTGCGCCTGGAGTCAGCGGGTGAATGCGGGCCAGCCAGAGCGCTTCATTGGCGTAGATGTTGCCAATGCCGGCGATCAGGTGTTGATCGAGCAGCAAAGCTTTGATCGGTGCCCGGCGGTTTTGCAGGCGTTCGGCTAATGCAGAGGGAGTAAAATCAGCGGCGAGCGGTTCTGGGCCGTGGACTGCATCCAGAGCGGCCAGCCCTTGCCGGTCGAGCAGGTGGACGCGGCCAAACTTCCGCTGATCGTTGAAGATGAGTCGCCGCCCGTTGTCGAGATCGAGGGCAAAATGGACGTGCCGTGCCTCAGATGTCTCCGGTTCGGCAACCAGCAATTGTCCCGACATGCGCAGATGAATGGCCAGAGTCCACTCACCATCGAGCGACAGCAGCAGCCACTTTGCTCGCCGCCCAATCGCCTCGATGCGCCGTCCGGCAATCAGTGCGGCGAATTCATCAGGTGACGGTGTCAGCATTTTTGGCCAGTCAAGTTTGGCCAGCCCGGTAATTGTGCGTCCCTGAAGCTGCGGGGCGAGGGAGCGGGCAACAGTTTCAACTTCAGGAAGTTCCGGCATAGTACGTTACCTATTCACGCCATTCGGCTTCACCATCGGCCCAATGCTCCTGTTTCCAGATGGGCGCAATCTCTTTGATTCGATCCATAATGTAGGCCGCAGCCGCAAAGGCGGCGTCGCGGTGCGGAGCCGCAACAACAACCAGCACTGCCGTCTCGCCAATCTCTAGCCGACCGACCCGGTGGTGGACACAGACCCGCCCAATCGGCCAGCGCACTCGTGCCTCGTCGGCAATCTGGCGTAACACCGGCACGGCCATTTCGGTGTAGGCTTCGTACACCAGAAATGCCGTAGGCCGTCCACCGAAGTGGTTGCGAACCACGCCGCTAAAGGTGACAACAGCCCCATCATTGGGCGTCTGGACTGCCGCTACCAGTGGCGCTGGATCAAGCGGTTCTGTGGTAATGACAAACGGTTCGACCATACATCAACTCCGTCCGCCACTTACCGGCGGGATAAAGGCGACCTCATCGCCGTTGGCTAACACAGTCGTCGGTTGGGCAAACTGTTGATTCACGGCAAAGAGCAGGCGTCCGGTATAACCGGTCAGGCGGGGATATTCGGCAGTTAGTTGTTCCCACAATTGACCGAGGGTTGTCCCTTCAGCCAGAGTGTAGCTGGCCTCGCTACGCCCAACAATATCGCGGTGTCCGGCGAAGAAGCGTACCGTAACCGTAATCATCAGCCTCCTCCTGACTAGAGCCGGGCTTCCCAGCCACCATCTGCGGTAATGACGGCCCCGGTGAGATAGCCGGCGGTTGGACTGAGCAGGCAAAGGATGACACTGGCCACCTCTTCTGGGGTGCCCAGGCGCCCAAGTGGTACCCGCCGCGCAAAGCTGCGTAACGCTTCATCGGGACGTTGTGCGTTCAGCAAAGCGGCATTGGCGCGGAGCAGTGAGGTGTCAATCATGCCGGGACAGACGCAATTCACCCGTATCCCATCGGCAGCGCCATCGAGCGCCATTGCCCGGGTGAGCGCAATGACCCCACCTTTCGAGGCTGAGTAAGCGGCCCAACCAGCTTCGGCCCGTAACCCGTAGACCGAAGCAACATTGACGATGGCCCCACCGCCGCGTCGGCGTAATTCGGGCATCACAAAGCGCGAAACCAGGAATACACCGGTCAGATTCACGGCAATAATCTCTTGCCAGAGCTGAACGGTCGTGCTTTCAATTGTCCCCGGTTGTTGAATCCCGGCGTTGTTCACCAACAGGTCAATGCCGCCGAACGTTAGCACTGTTTCATTGGCAATCCGGGCCGCATCGGCTTCATCACTGACATCGGCGATAACGGCCAGCGCCCGCCCGCCCCAGGCGTTGATACCGGAAACCAGTGCCGTGGTAGCCGCTTCATCACGGTCGGCAATTACCACTGCGGCCCCTTCACGGGCCAGTGCAAGAGCGGTTGCGCGCCCGATCCCCTGCGCACCGCCGGTAACGATGGCTATTTTGCCTTGAAAGTCCATGGTTCACTCTTCCTCTGTGGCCGGCAATGATGGTGCTGAGTTCCCCGCCTGAAGTGCCTCGGCTGCCACCCGTCGCCAGAAGGCACTGAACCGGCGTGGTGGTTCGCCACGCCACATCACGAATGCCGGTGGCTCGTAGATCATAACCTGTAACCCGCCGGCCCGCAACGCAGCCACATACTCACGAAACCGCGGCGCAACGCTGGCCGTGACATGCACCGTCAGCGCCTGGTGTTCAGCCGCAAAGGCGCGTACTTCGTCAACCACAACCCCGCGCCGGATACTGCCGACCCGTCCGGCAATCGCCTCTAACGCACATTCGTACAGAAAAAAGAGCCGCTTGAAGCTCAGTTGCGCCGTCGCCAGAAACGGTTCATCGAACACAAACACCGCCGGCGCCGTTGGGTTGGCGACCAGCGCCGGATCGGTTGGGCTGAGGCTATCGCCGTGAAGCCAGACAATCCCGCCGCTCATCGCCTTCCCTCCAGTTCGGCCAGTGTCACCCCGAACAGACGCCAGGCCAGGTTTTCATAACTGTCATCAAATGGACAGCCCACCTTTGCCAGCGGGCAGCGAGCGCAGAAGGTGCCGGCGCTAAACCGTTCGACATTCTGCCGGTTGAAGATGTAAGGCTTATGGCTGAACGTGCTGTTCACCCATTGCCACGACAGGCTATTCGAGGCCGGATCTCCGTCGAGCAGATGACGGTAGAAGAGATCGGCACCCTCACGCCAGTCAACCCCTAACCAGTGAATGAGATACGCCGCAACCCACATGCGGGCGTGGTTGTGCATATAACCGACCGTGTACAGCTCGCGGAGCGATTCATCGATGCAGACCAGACCGGTGGTCGCCGCAGTCACGTCTGGTGGTAGACGACGCCGAGGCACACGAGCTTTGTGTTTTGCCGGCTCAATATCGTATCGTGGTGAATCCGGTCGCCGAGATGGGCATACACAAGCTGCCAGAATGCCCGCCAGGCCAGCTCATTGACAAATTTTTCGGTGTCTGGAGTGATACCAAACCGGCCCAATATCGAATCGCGCACTTCGGCCAGGCTTAGCATCCCGTGGCGCAGGTATGGCGAGAGCATGGAAACGCCGCGTTGCACCACATCATTGCGAGTACGGGCATAGTGGTGAACGTTAAATGCGCGCAGCCGACGGAGTGCTGCCCGCCGCCCGCCACGAATCGGCGACGGTTGGGCCGGACCTTGAAAAAGGCCGGCCAGCGCTTCCGCCAGATAAGCGGCCTGCTCTTCACGGGTTGTCAGATCGGTACGGAGTTGCATTGGTTTCAGCTCAACTGCTCTTATCGAGTATACCACGAGTTCGGATGACGGCGAGTATTGCCCGGCACCTTCTGCTGGATGGCCTCTCACCCCAACGAGACCGGTCGGCGTACCATAGGGTGCAAAGGCTGCGCTCACTCCACAGGGTGCGTCCCTTCACTGTCGAAGCGACGAGATACGTTCAATTGTCAGGGCATCATTACCGCGACTGACCAGAGCGTGATTGACGAGTGATCACATCGAGTCGGTCAATCCGTTGCAGCGAGCCAATCAGCGTGCGTAACTCATCAATAGTAAAACCGGACGCATCCAGTGCAAGCCGTACCCCGGCATTACGTCGGGAATTATTTGTCTCAATCGCTACCCGATAACGTTGGCCACGCACCGGTTCGATCCGTACCCGCCAGGGGCCGATCACCTCAACCGGAATGGTCGTATCGAGGCCCGGCAAGCGGTCGTAGGTCAGGATCAACCGACGGCCATCACCGGTGTACAGCACGCCGTTGATGGTCGAGCCACGAAACCGCACCAGTAGCTCACGTTCGATCCCGGCAGGTATCGCCGCCGGCAGTACGAACGTTTCGGGAAGACGCTGAAGGTTCGTTGCCCCAACATCGATCACATTATTCTCGCGCACCAGTGGCCATGCCGGATCGGCGATTGGTTGAATTGCTAAGCCCTCAGTTTCTGCTCTGCCATTCCAGGCCCGCTCGAACGTGAACGCATCGCGAATCTGCTCACCGGTCACCAGCCAGTTAAACGCAACCAGGCGCCAGACCACGCGGCTGGTCTGAGTGCCACCGGGCGGACCGACCAGCTCGGTAATACTCAGCACATGCCCGTCTTGTTCGCTAATCGCCATCAAAACCAGCACCGACTCGGCAGATTCTGCCGGCAGATCGAGTGGACTGATGCCGCGAAAACTGACGATGGAAGCCAGGCGCTCGCCGATGCGTTGCTGGCCTAACAACCGCAGATCGGGGGCAGTCGACGCCTGACGCAGGTATGCCGGCACGATAGCCCATGGCCCGGTGGTGAGACGGGCACGATAGGCCGCCTCTTGCTGTTCAGGCGTTAACACACTCATCACCAGCTCCGGCTCGTTGGGATTGGCCCGTACCGGCAGATCACCGTATAACGTCGGTGCATAAGCGCCATCGAGCGCATAGTAGAAGCGCCGGCTCCCATC
Organism: Chloroflexus aurantiacus J-10-fl; assembly: GCF_000018865.1. NCBI lineage: Bacteria > Bacillati > Chloroflexota > Chloroflexia > Chloroflexales > Chloroflexaceae > Chloroflexus > Chloroflexus aurantiacus. The sequence goes on along the minus strand of NC_010175.1, from coordinate 2,564,367 downwards.
ACCGAGCTGAAATTCGTAAGGCGCACCACCTTCGACGTGGCGCAGTTGCAAGCGGTGACGGGCAGGATTATCGCGGTCATGCCAGATTTCAGCAAAGAGCGGGGCAATGGTGCGATTGTTGAAATACCACAGGGTCTGATACCGGGCCTGCCAGACGGGGGGGCCTTCTGGTTCGGGAATACCACCGTGCGCCAGTGCCCGTTCAATCAGGGCAGCGGCACTCAGTGCAGGTTCGGCGGCACTCGTCGTCACCACTGTAAAGGGATTGCGGATCAGTCCCGGTAAAACGAGTACGGCAACAATACTGATGAGTGCTACCAGTTGCAAAAGCGGTAACAGGCGGGCAAGCCGATGTTGCGGTGTCTGTGCCGTTTTCAACAGTTGGGCACGAACACTATCAGGTAATGCAGTGGTATTGCGATAATGACGGATCGCCGACATCAACGCCCGACTAACCGCCTGCCATTCACGCTCGAACTGTCGGCAGGGGGTGCAGGCAGTTAAGTGCCGGCGGATCGTCTCGAAGATACGGAGATGTTGGGTTGGATCAATGAGCGCCTGGCGGATCAGCGAACACTCCCGACTGCTCTCTTCAGAGGGGAGGGTATGCCCAAGCGCTGGTGCCAATGCCTGCATCGCCTGAACAAGGGTTGTCATTGCGCTATCGGACGGTATCCCCAGAATGGCAGCAAGCCGACCCTGATCAACGCCGGGCAAACTATATGCCAGCACTGCTACCCGCTGGTCGAGGGGTAAGGCCCGTAAGGGGCCAAGGAGCGGTGCTCCTGGCGGGGCCGGCAATCGCCGCAGCGGCTGGTCAGCAAAACTGGCTCCCGCAACCTGGTAGAGCCGGGCCAGCAGGTCATCATCACGCCAGACCGCGGGTGGATCGCTACGTACTGATTGCAACCACCGCTGAAGCAGGCGGCGGGCCGTTCGTTCATCGGGGGTCAATGCCAGTGCCCAACCGTATAGCAGATCACCGGTATTGACCAACCAGTGCGCCAGTTCAGTGATCATCTTCAATCCGCGTTGATTGTGTCGCCGCCTCATCGTCGGCGGCCAGTTGTTGTTGTAATCGCCACATCGTTCTCATCCGTGCCCGTTGCCACGCTGCACTCTTGGGGCCGGTTTCACGCAACAACACAATGCGCTGGAGAGCAAGGTGCAACGCAGCACGCCGACCGGCCTGCACGGCACCTTCTTTCTGATCGTCCATTGCCAGACCCCCTCATTGCCGGTGACTCAACCGGCAGCCATCCGTTCAAAGCGCCGACCGGCCCGCGCCCCCGGCACCGGTACCGCCGCCAGGACCTCATCAATAATCGTCTGCGCCGTCACATTGCGTACTCGTGCCGCCGGACTGACAATCAAACGATGGCTGAGCACCGGTTGGGCCAGGACCTTCACATCATCAGGGGTCACAAAATCCCGTCCGTTGAGCGCGGCCCAGGCCTGCGCAGCGCGATAGAGGGCAAGCGCACCACGGGTACTGGCACCGAGGTACACATCACCGTGATCGCGGGTTGCAGTGGTCAGCGCCACGATATACTCAACAATCAGGTCATCCACATGAACCTGTTTGATCACCTCTTGCAGATGCAAAAGATCGTTCATATCAACCACTGTTGGCAACGTTTCGAGCGGATGGCCTTCACGTTGCCGCTTCAGAATCGCGATCTCATCGAGTCGGTCGGCATACCCCAAATGCACTCGTAACAGAAAGCGGTCGAGTTGGGCTTCCGGGAGAGGAAACGTGCCCTCGTACTCGATTGGGTTTTGGGTAGCCAGCACGATGAACGGCTGCGGCAGAGCGTGTGTCACGCCATCAACCGTGATCTGGCGCTCCTCCATCGCCTCAAGCAACGCCGACTGCGTCTTCGGTGTTGCCCGGTTTATCTCATCGGCCAGCACAATCTGCGCCATAATCGGCCCAGGCCGAAATTCAAACTCGCGGGTCTGCTGATTGAAGATCGAAACACCGGTAACATCACCCGGTAGCAGATCGGGCGTGCATTGAATGCGTTTGAAGCTCGAACCAATCGAGCGTGCGATGCTCTTCGCCAGCATGGTCTTGCCGGTACCGGGAACATCCTCGATTAAGACGTGACCACGGCAGAGCAACGCAACCAGTACCAGCTCAACGATCCGCCGTTTTCCAACGATGACTTGTTCGACATTATTGACAATACGTGCAGCAATACGCTGAACCTCTTCCACAGGTACCTCAATTCAGATGACTATTTGTCGGATGCAAAAGCAGTATACCACGATCACGCGGCGCGGGAAGGGTGCGGCAACTGGTTCGAGCTGAGTGGGAATAGGGGAAGAGAACGGGTAAGAGCAGGAACACTGCTGGTTATGAGAATACCATGAATGTTGCAGTCCAGGCACACTCCACAGGTATGGTGTTCAGACTGCAACATTCATAGCAACCACAGACGCTAACAACCTCTGCCCGCCTACGGCAGTGGAATACCAGGCGAGGTACTACCGCCACGAACACCATTGCCGGGATAGATCGAGCGTTCGGCCACGATGGGCTGATTACTGCGCACAATGGCAGCCACAGCCGTTTCATCGGGGAATGCCTCCTGGAGCGCCAGTGTGTAACGGGCACCCGCCGGAATACGCACACTCAGGCTGGTCTTTGTTCCATCGCCAAAAATGACCTCAATGGTGGCAATGGTGGACAATGGGCTAACATTTGACAGACACAGATAGTAGCTGGCATCACTGGTACGGCCATCGATAAATACCCAGCGGTACGCCGGAGACTGGGCACCGGTGCCAATGGTACCGACCGCACCACCGGCAAAGTACATTGCTCGCTCCACCGCAACGGGACGATCCGCAATGACTTCGGTGGCGAAGCCAAGATCAGGAACAACTTCGTTGACATCAATTGCCAGTTGTGCCCGTGGAGGAATTGCATAACGGCGAGTAGCCGCAATCCCATCCGGGCCACGGAAGATTGCTTCGACATTGGCCGGCTGATTGTTCGGATTCAGCACCAAAAACTGGGTGCGAAACTCGCCTTCGGTAGTACCCTCGGCAAACAGCCAGCGCCGCGAGAGCGTATCGATACCTCGACCGGTATGCAAACCGCTTCCATTCGGGCCAAAACGCATTGTGCGCTCAACCGCAACCGGCTGGTCGGCAATGACCCGCATCCCAAAACTCGCATCGGCGAGCGGGCGAGAGCCATCGGGGAGCGTTATATCGTGTACCGCGACCACCAGACGATTCTGGGCGCCGATCTGCACCTCTTGCTCGAAGACGGTTCCATCGCGGCGCATATACGTGATCTGCGCTCTGGTGTCGTTGGGTTGCGGATTAAAGATGATGAGATAAGTTTGGGTCTGGTTGGTTGTACTCCCTTCGGCGAAATACCAGACCCGCGATAGGCGGTCAATACCAGGCCCGCTATCTATGTCGGTTGTGAGAGCCATAGAGCGCTCGGCCAGAATCGCTTCGTTGGCTTCAACAATTGCCGGCAGCGCACTTGCGTTCGGAGCAATCTCATTCACATTCACGTCAGCTCGACCACCACCAGGTACCTGGATTTCACGGATGATCGGTTGCCCGGTTGGGGGGAAGAGTGTCACCCGTGCTGTAGCCGGACGTGGTGCGGGATTGTACATACTCAGCCGCTGACTGTAACCTGCGGTATTACCTTCAGCGAAGTACCAGCGTGCACGAACTGTTGATCTGTCAACCTGTGTACGCAATAATGGCAAAAGTTCGCGCGTTGGCGGGTACGGATCAACCGCCGTAGCACTGACCTCGAAATGACCGGCGATGGCGGGGCGTAATATCCCGTCAGTTGCGGTCGGTTGCAGATCAGTAGGAGCGATGGCATACGTCTGGGTGAGCCATGCCAGCAAGGCGACGAGTCGAGATTGGGCAGCGGCTGAAGGTGCCTGATCGGCAGGCGTGAGTAGCGCAACATGCACATCCGCCTCACTACCGGCAACCTGGCGCACCAGCGAGGTTGGCCCTCCCAGCCGGCCTTCAAAGAGATTCCCTTCGTTGTCAATAATGTAGTGATATATCAGATCGTCCCAGTCGAGCACGCTGGTCTGATAGATAAGCAACGCACGGAGATATGACAGAGTCGCTGATGGCGGAATATCGACAGCCAGTTGATGGATGACGACCCCTCGCGGATCACGACGATCAGGTCGGGCCGCTGCCGGTTCGGCCCAATCGGTACGAGCGATGTGCAGCGGGCGCGGTGTCAAGACGGGCTTCCCAAACAGAATTGGCCGTTGTGGTAAACCGGCGGCGAAGACCGGTGGCGAAATCTGGGTTGCCAGGTAGGTGATCGTCACCTCATTGAGCACTGCAGAAGCGCGTGGTACCTCGCTGGTAAAGGTCGCACGTAATTGCAGATAGCGGGTATCGTCTGGCAGTACCAGCGGAGCCGCAGTCGTAAACGCATCTGGATCGGCAGCAGGTGGTTCATCGGCCACGACGAGCGGTTGCCATGGCCCCCAGCCCTCATCGCCATTCGCAGGTGGCGTTGTGCGTGCACGCAGTTCCAACCGTACAGCGGTGCCGGTAACCAGATCGGCACGCCAGACAGCACCGACAGCGTTGGTTGCAAACGCTGTTTCAAACGGCGCCGAGAGAAAACTGCCCTCGTTTGCCTCGGCTGCCAGGCGTAATTCACCACCAGCGTTGTTCACGACCAGCAGATTTTGACTCTCACCGGCCTGCCAGTCGCGCACACTGCTCAGGCGCCAGCTCGACACCTGTGCCGTCAGCGCGACTGGGCGAGCAATGACCGGTAGCGTCCATACCAGCATGCCGGCCAGAGCGATGAGCAGGCTTAGTCTCAGCCCTGTGTGTCGGATCATAAGTAATGCCCCGCTGCAAACTCGTCGACGACTCCTCCGTTGCTATGGTGTTGGGCGCACGGCGCCGTTGAAGGCACCTTTGTAAATATTCGCCGAGTCGTAGAGTAGCCAACCCGATGCAGCTTCCGGTTGCTCTTCGGTGGCGTCAATCTGAGCACGCACTTCAGCCGGGCCGTATTCGACGACTACCGGCGACCAGGGATCGGTGTGATCCTGAAGCCATGGGCGTTGCCGTCCATAACTGCCTGCCATCTGACGGCCACCATTCCGTACTGCAATCTGGAGCGTTTCATACGGAAATTTGACCGGCACCGCAATGTTCTCCAGTCCACCCCACCACAGCGATGGATAAGGCATTGGGCAAACGTAATCGGTATGCTCACCCATCCGTGCCATATCCTGCGCAATGGTGAGCGAAGGGCCATTCACTACCCGCCCAAAGACATCAACTGACATAAAGGCACCGGCTGAATTTACTGCGTGGTGGGCACGTTGCATGAACTCGATAATGACATCGTACATGCGACCTGGATTGCCGACCGGATCGATTGGTTCGCTGAACAGCAGCTTATCGCGAAACTCTTCTCTGGTACCGAACCAGTCCGGGAAGCGGATGTAATCAAAATTGATCTCGTCAAACCCCATCTGAGCCGCTTCAACTGCCAGCGCGATATTGTAATCCCAGACATTCTGATTGGTCGGATCGAGATAGGCGTAACGAATCCCAGGTCCTGGATAGTCGGCATACACCTCACCGGTTGAGCGCAGGCGGATTGACCATTCAGGGCGCGCATCAGATAACGCATTATCGTGCGAAAAGAGCTGGACGCGCGCAATCGTGTAGATGCCACGCTCTTTCGCTTTAGCCAGGATGGATTGGAAATCGACCCTTGGCGTGCTCAATCCCAGTTCACGGACCAGCGGTACCTGGGAGTCATAGTAGACCATGCCCAGATCATCGCGCAGATCGCTCTTGATATCGATCACTATCGCATTTAGTTCGGTACGATCAATCAGATCAAGAAAACGATCAACCAATCGTGGCACCGATGCCACCGCTGCCGTAATGTAGATTCCCCGCACGTAGAAGGGTTCCAGCTCAATCTGCTGCGGCATATTACCAGGCTCAATCGGGATCACCCGCTTGGCATACCCCGGAGCCAGTACCTGCACAAAACCACGTTCAGGCAGGTCGGGCAGTCGGAAGCGACCCTCGATACTATCGTTGATGCGAGTAAATGCAACGGCAGTTGAGGTCAGAGTCTCGGTGGCGATAATCGCCGCATTGGGCACCGGTTTACCGGTAGTAGCGTCGATAAGCTGTCCAATGAGCGTATCGGGACGAAGCGTGACGTCGAGACTTGTCGTGCGGGTAAACGGTTGTGTCGTTGTTGCAAAACCATCGGCTTCGACAGTGATCTCACCCTGTTCGGCAGGAAGATCACGAAGCAGATAACGCCCTTCGGCATCCGTCGTCGTTCGCACATCAGCCAGTGTCACCGTTGCACCAGCTATGGGTTCGCCGGTATACACATTGGTGACCTGGCCGCGCAACGTGTTCGGGCGCACACTGACGTCGAGTCTGGTCGCGCGTGAAATTGTCTCGCTCGCCGGAGCGTAATCAGGTGCGCGTACCGTCACGGTAAACGACTCAGGCACACCGGCTAGCGTGTACTGCCCATCGGCATCAGTCGTTGTGCGCAGGGTATCGTCATTATTCAACAGCACCTCGGCCCCACTGACCGGCGCGCCGGTGTACGCATCGGTTACCCGACCACTAAGGACGTTGGGACGAAGCGCTGTTGTAATCGTGACTGTAAAGACACCGCTCTCACCCACACCGGGTTGACTGGCCAGGGGTAGACTTATCGGCTCATACGCTGGTGCCTGTAATGCCAGCGTGTCTTCGGGTCGCCAGCGTTCGGTTTGAAAACGCCCCTGTTCATCAGTGGTTAGGGTCAGATCGCCAATCGCTACCGTAGCATTGGGAACGGGTGCACCGGTGTAGGCATCGGTAACTGTTCCAGTTAATACAACTGGCCGTGATGCACAGCCAGTGATAATCATGATACAGAGCAAACAGAGTAACCAGAGGCGAACAGTTCGCCGCGAGAACAACACCATGGTTGGCAGACTCCTTTAGTTGGAATGAAACGTGCCATCATTCGGCAAACACCGATTGAACGTATCTTAAAGTGCCGATAGACGGCTGTCAAGTGATTGAGAGGTGATAGGAGGTAGGAGATAGGAGATAGAAGTTAGGAGTTAGAAGTTAGGAGTTAGAAGTTAGGAGTTAGAAGTTAGGAGTTAGAAGTTAGGAGTTAGAAGTTAGGAGTTAGAAGTTAGGAGTTAGAAGTTAGGAGTTAGAAGTTAGGAGTTAGAAGTTAGGAGTTAGAAGTTAGAAGTTAGGAGTTAGAAGTTAGAAAATCAATATTGATAGACTATTTTTGTTTTTGCTCTCTATCTCCTATTTCCTATCTCCTATTTCCTATCTCCTATTTCCTATCTCCTATTTCCTATCTCCTATTTCCTATCTCCTATTTCCTATCTCCTATTTCCTATCTCCTATTTCCTATCTCCTATTTCCTATCTCCTATTTCCTATCTCCTATTTCCTATCTCCTATTTCCTATCTCCTATTTCCTATCTCCTATTTCCTATCTCCTATTTCCTATCTCCTATTTCCTATCTCCTATTTCCTATCTCCTATTTCCTATCTCCTATTTCCTATCTCCTATTTCCTATCTCCTATTTCCTATCTCCTATTTCCTATCTCCTATTTCCTATCTCCTATTTCCTATCTCCTATTTCCTATCTCCTATTTCCTATCTCCTATTTCCTATCTCCTATTTCCTATCTCCTATTTCCTATCTCCTATTTCCTATCTCCTATTTCCTATCTCCTATTTCCTATCTCCTATTTCCTATCTCCTATTTCCTATCTCCTATTTCCTATCTCCTATTTCCTATCTCCTATTTCCTATCTCCTATTTCCTATCTCCTATTTCCTATCTCCTATTTCCTATCTCCTATTTCCTATCTCCTATTTCCTATCTCCTATTTCCTATCTCCTATTTCCTATCTCCTATTTCCTATCTCCTATTTCCTATCTCCTACTTCCCTGCGTTGACCAACGACTGATCAAACAACACTTCATAAATAACATGAGGTTCCTGTTTACCTTTCAAGCGCACGGCACCCAATTCACGCAACTCATAAGGCGATTGATTGCCAAGTGCTTGCATCAAGTTTGATGAAATAATAATCTGACCGGCTTGAGCAATACTGCACAAACGTGACGCCGTATTTACCACATCACCAATGAGTGTATAGTCTTGACGCTGATCTGAACCGATATTGCCGACTACCGCTGAACCATAGCTAATCCCAATACCCATGCCAATCTCGAAAGTTAGTTCTTCTCGCCAAATTTGTGCCAGCCGGGCAAATGCCTGTTGCATAGCAACCGCAGCCATCACGACACGCTGAGGATCATCGGGATGGCTGATTGGTGAACCGAAGACGCCAATCAAGCCATCACCCAGAAACTTATCAATAGTGCCATCATAGGCATAGAGAGCATCGGTCATCGCGGTAAAAAACCGGTTGAGGACACGTTCCACCAGCACATGAGCGTCCAACTGCTCGGTCAAGGTTGTAAAGCCGCGCATATCGGCGAAGAGCACGGCAACCGTGCGTTCCGTTGGTGTGCCGAAATCGCTACCCGCACTGAGCAGCCGTTCAGCGACTTCCGGTGATACGTAGCGGCGAAAAACGCTGCGTACCCGTTCACGCTCCTGTTGTTCCAGGCGCTTGATTGGGCTAATATCGCGAAAGACGACGACCCGCCCCAGGGTTTTTCGGTCCACGCTACGCACCGGAGCAATACTGACACTAAAGTGCAGGTGTGGCTGCGGTTCGATTTCAAGCGCGGTCGATCCCTCTTGGTCAAGCGCAGGCAAGATGGCGCGCAGCGCCGGAAACTGATCAACAGGCTGACCATAATGCGTTTTCTGGTCGATCTGCAAACGGGAGAGGGCCGCTGAATTGGCCAGCAACAGGCGAGCCTGCGGATCAATGAGCAAAATAGGATCGGTTGCACTCTGCAAAATAGCATTGAGTGTTGAACGCTCGTCATTTACAATCTGGTACAGTCGGGCATTTTCAACAATCTGGACAACAAGACTTGCCACCGTGGTGAGCAATTCTAGTTCAGCCTGCCCAAACTGCGCACGCCGATTCACTTCCAGGCATAGAAAACCTTGTGTTTGCTTTTTCACCCTCAGCGGTGCCAGCAAGAGATTATCCAACGCTTGAGCTGTAAAGATCGATTGCAGAGATGCCAGAGTCAGATCGGATCGTTCGGCAAGATCAGTTACATAGCATGGCTGTTGCACCATCGCAATTTTGGCGGCGATGTAAGGATTCTGTTGCAGTATACGAGAAAGTTCTTGATCGAATGATGATTCTTGACCATACGATGCAACGATTGTATCGGCAGGTTTGGGGCCAAACAGAACGATAGCAGTCCATTTAGCCTGAAAAATCTGCGTAACTGCCTTAGCAATCAGTTGCATATCAGTAGCCGCAGTGAGCTGAGCAGTTAACGCAAGGGAGAGACGGTTAATGTCGTTAAGTTGTCTGATGCGGCGCTGTTCGCTCTCAAACAGGCGCGCATTGCTGATGGCAATCGCCAGTTGGTTGGCAATTGCCTGTAAGATAGCCTCGTCATTGCCGGTAAACGCACCTGGCTGCGGACTACGTACCTCAATTGTGCCCAGCAACTCACGACCCAACAGGACCGGAACGCTCAGTGCTGAACGCGCCAGTGCTTCACCCGGCAATACTGGAACAAAACGCGCATCCTGGCGCAGATCATCAATCCGTAGTGGTTGTTGCTGGCGGTACACCCATCCACTCAACCCTTCTTCGAGGCTGGTGACTACCTTCGTTTCACCTAATAGATTAACCCCGGCAATCGCACGCAGCTCAAATTGATTGTCCTGACGTAGTAAAAGTGCGACCAGAGGGTATTTGAACTGATGGTGGATCATCTGCACCAGTAACCGGCTCAACTGATCCATCTGCATCAATTCAGAGAGCATCCGGTTAATCTCGTTGATCTGGCGCAACTCTTCGGCACGACGGGCCAGTAGCTCTTTCTGCTGCTCACTCAGACGATAGAGGCGAGCACTCTCCAGCGCCACCGCAGTCTGAGCAGCTACTGATGACAGTAGTTCCAGATGTTCGTTTGTGAAATGACCAGGGGTATGGTGTACCAGGGTAATAACCCCCCACGCGCGGTTGTCACGGATGATCGGCATAGCCGCTACTGAACGCACGTCCTGATGGCGTTCGGAGGTTACCAGCCAGCGCGAATCGGTGCGCGTATCGGTGATTAGGATTGGGCTACGCGACCGCAATGCCAGACCGGCCACACCGTAACGCAAAATGTCCTGGATTTCACCGGATGCTGGATGCTGGCTGCTTGAATAGAGGAGAACCTTTTCCTCGATGAAACCGGTCAGAATGATACTGGCACGAATGGCGCCAATCGCATCGGCCAGATGGTTGAGAAAACCTGTGAGAAGAACATCTAATTCGATACTGGAACCCAGATCACGCGAAAGATGCAGCAACAATTCCGTCTTACGCTGCTCTTGCTGGAGATTGCGTTGGGCACGTTGCAGACGGAGCAGGGCGCGTACTCGTGCCAGCAACAGGGTGTGGTCAACCGGTTTAAGCAGGACATCGTCTGCACCGGCATCGAGATGACTGACGCTGGTGTTCAGGTCGGCATGGGCGGAGACGATGATGATTGGAATGAATGGTTTAGTGCGGTCTGCTTTGATCCGGCGGGTTATTTCGCCTCCATCGACCCCAGGAAGCGCCAGATCGAGCAAGATCAGGTCGGGAGTGATTAACTGGAGAAAGTTCAGCGCCTCTTCGCCCGTGGTTGCTACCGAAACCCGGAAGCCATGGCGGGTGAGAATAGCTTGAAAAATACGACGAATGTCATTATCGTCTTCAACGATAAGAATGTGTGCTGATTCGGACATAAACACTCCCTGACAGGAAGTTCCGATTAGTAGTATAACACGTCTGAAACGGTTTTTCTCTCGTCTTCGGAGTGAGTACTATTTCTGTAGTTGGGAAGAGCCTATCTGCATTGACTCGGAACCTGCCTTTCCAGGTAATCATCTGACACGGGCTGCTCTGGCGCGAGGCATGGTATTCACCCACTGACCAGGCAGTGGCCGATGGATGACAAACCCTGTCTTAAACTATTGCAGTCGTGTCAGGATTGAACTTAAGGCATGGCAAAACAACCCCGTGCGTCGGGGTAGCACCGGCAGAGTCAGGGTGTTGCCAGATAGGGCTTTAGTCTTGCCAGGTCGGCAAGTGCTCTTCAGCAGATCTGCCTGGCTTGTCAGGCATAGCCTTCGACAAGCGCAGAGTATTCGACCATCTGGTCAATACCGGCGACATTCATCTCACCGTTTGGCTGCGCTGATGGCAGCTCGCAACCGGTTCAAAGGTCAGCTTATCTGGCCGGCAATCAAAACCGGACCGGTGGGGCCAGGGCTGCCGGGAGCCGGTTCAGCCGTAATGGCCAGTGTCACGCCACTCGCCACCTGTGCTGCCGGCAAGCGGACGAAGCCATAGCCATTCGGGTCAACAGTAAAGACACCACCACTGACAGGAGCAGCATTACCTTCGATGAGCCAGAGCTGATAGACCTGATCGGCGGAAAGAGGTGGTAGGGCTGCAATAACTACCAGATTCCCTTCTGGATCACGAAATACCGATCCCTGACCATTGTCCCCTTGCAGTGCAGCCAGAGGGTCTGGCGTGACAAGGACGGCGGCCAGTTGTTGAGATGCAGCCTGCGCAGTCGCAGCGATCATTTGCGCCTGATCGCGCTGTTGAATGATCGTTGCCAGTTGAGCTTGCAAACTGTTGATGTACCAGACCAGACCAAAGACAGCGACGGCAAGGACTACCGTCAAACTGCCGAGAACTGCCTGCCAGCTTCGCCACCAATGCCGGTAGGATGAAGATTTCTCGACCTGTGTTGAGCGACGTCCTACGGCATAATCGATGGTTCGCTGGCGCCACTCTGGAGGTAGTTTCGGTTGTTCGAGACCATACGGCAACAAATCAGCAGCCGCACGCAGCTCGGCCAGAGTTTGCTGTAATGCCGGTTGCTCTGTCAGCAGACGTTGCACCCGTTCGCGCTCTGCCGGTTCGAGCGCATCGAGTGCGTAAGCCGCCAGCAACTCGGTTATATCGTCAGATCGTTCCGATGAAGGTTCCATGCTACGACTCCGCCAGCATTCGCAACAGTTCACGCAATTTTGTCAAACCAAGTCGCAATCGTGTTTTGATAGTACCAAGTGGTTCACCAAGTCGCTCGGCAATCTCTGCTTGCGTCAAACCACCGTAATATGCCATCTCAATTGCCTGGCGCTGTGGTGATGGCAGGTCAGCCAGGGCTGCGCGCACTGCTTCACGCAAGATGCGTTGCTCAACATCGTGTTCAATGTCTGAGGATGTTGAAGGATGAGGTGTAGCATCAATGCCGGTCAATTCACGGCTGCGCCCTCGTTCACGTTTACTGCGGAGCGCGTCGATTGCCCGATGGCGGCTGATACCAATAATCCAACCCGCCACGGCACCGGCCTGGCGACGAAAGCCACCTGCCGTCTGCCAGATATTCTGAAAAACGTCTTGCATAACCTCTTCGGCCGTCTGCCGATCACCGGTGATACGCAGCGCAATCGCGTATACTAATGAAGCGTACCGATCATATAGCTCGCCGAGTGCAGCTTCTTCACGCTGAACAATCAAGTCGATGAGCAATTCATCGGTCAGACCACGGAGACCAGTATCTTCAGGTGGTTGCGATGGCATTGAATACGAGACCCTCTGTTCAGTAGAGCTATGGCGATACTGTATTATAGCTGAATTGACCGGCACAAGTAATGATTGCCCACCCACAGTTGTTCCCCTCTCCTGTGCAGCCGCTAAACATACACAAGCCTGCCAGGAGATGCTCTCCCTGGCAGGCCCGGCCTCTGCCTGACACGACGCGCTTAGAATACCCTGGTATAGGGTTGGGTTGGATCGGACTTCACACCACCGAGAACGGCCGCAATTTGAGCAGCAGTGGGTGCGGTGACCGGCCCGATGAAGCCCTGACCGCCTTGCAAGAACGGTGCCAGCGTGGGCACTGCATCAGAAACGTTGTAGTAAATCGGTAGCGGTAAGGGCAGGTTGTTCGGGGCAAAGCCGCCAATGTCACGGATCAAGGCCAGGTGCTGCGCTTCGCTGCACGCATGCTGGGCCGTGGTGCCGGCCAGCCGATCAGCACCCAATTCGGCAAAGCGGCGTGTGGCTGCAAGGTAAGCTCCGACAAACGCGGTCTCGGCATCTGCTCCGACCTGAACGAAGAGGGCCGGGTCACGTAGCAAATTGGCCGGAACATAGAACTGATTGGTCAAAGCCTGACCACCGTTGCTGACCAGAAAATCGAGGTGGTACTTCTCGGCATCGAGGGCCAGCTTGAGGTAGAGAATGTCCTCTTCGTGCAGTTTGAATTGGGCTGAGGTTAACGCAGCGTAGTAGAACGTGGTTGCCAGTGTCTCGGCTGTTGCAGCCAGGTTCAGAATAAGCTGTGGATCGTCTTTGCGATCATGGCCGGCTGAGGCAGATTGAATCCCGAACAGATTGGCGAAGCTGGCAACAACCAGACCGCCACCGATACCGGCAATGCCCTTAATCAGACTCCGACGAGAGAAGACACCCTGATTTGTTTGTTCGGCTGTCACTGTCTTACCTCCGCTTTCAGATGATGTTTGGTGCATGCCCGTGCATGCGCCTTCATCTATCTGTGCGAAGGTTTTGCCATTTTGGATGTCAGGATCGGAACATCTATGCCAGGAATTTGGAAAGATCACCGTAAACCGGCAGCAGTGGCAATGGTATGGGTGTGAATGTCAACAGTGTCACTGATCTGACGGGCATAGCCGCCGGCCATCGTCACCGCAACCGGTACGCCTGCTGCCCGGCAGTAGCTAAAGACCAGACGGTCGCGCTCGGCCAGACCGGCTTTGGTCAGGCTCAACCGACCCAGCCGGTCGTCGTAATAGGGATCGGCACCGGCCAGATAGATCACCAGATCAGGGCGGGCAATTGCAAAGACCTGGCGCACCCCCCACTCCAGCGCATCGAGATAGGCCGTATCGCCAGTAGCATCAGGAAGGGCAATATCCAGGTCACTCTGCTGTTTGCGAAAAGGAAAATTGTGAGCGCCGTGAATCGAAAAGGTAAAGACGGTTGGATCACCCGTGAAGATGGCCGCAGTGCCATCACCCTGATGCACATCGCAATCGATGATGGCAATGCGTTGAACACGTCCTTCGGACTGCATGGCGCGTGCGGCGACGGCGGCATCGTTGAACACACAATAGCCGGCGCCGGCATCGGCGAAGGCATGATGGGTACCACCGGCCAGATTCACGCCTACCCCTTCGCTCAGGGCTACCCGACAGGCGGCTATCGTTGCCCCTGCCGAACGCCGCGAGCGTTCGACCATCTGCGGCGACCAGGGAAAACCGATGCGCCGAATTTCGGCACTGGTCAAGTGTCCATTGATGACCCGCTCAACGTAGTTCGCGTCATGCGCCCGGCACAGCTCGGTGATACTGGCCGGTTCGGGAACGTGCAACCGCTCAGGCGTTACAATCCCCTCACTCAGCACCCGCTCCCGAAGCAGCGCATACTTCTCCATCGGAAAACGGTGCCCTGGCGGTAGTGGCAAGACAAACGTATCAGAATAAAAGGCGCGCATCTACTCCGAAGCATTCATTGAAAGCTGACGCTGGCGACGCTCTTCCCCCAGCCAGCGCAAGGCTCGAACAACCAACAGAGCGACAGTGAGAGGAATCAATACCAGACCTACAACTGTAGTATAGATCGACAATCCGGCACTGCCGGTTGCCTGCAAAACCAGATACAGCGTATAGCTCAGGTAATAGACCAGTAAGAGACTACCTTCCCGTTGCGACACCATCCGGCGGGTAAAGAAAATCGGCCAACAGATGATCGCTGCCCCAAGCATCACCGGTAGGTCAAGCCAGATCGTTGCTTCAGGCACGGCAATCGGTTGTGGTGACAGGATCATCGTCGTACTCAGAACAAGGAGCAGATTGAGAATATTACTCCCGATCACATTCCCAACCGCAATATCACGTTCACCCCGTAAACCGGCGATCACCGATGTCGCAATCTCTGGGAGTGAGGTACCAACAGCGACAATCGTCAGCCCGATAATCAACTCACTCACGCCAAACCAGCTTGCAAAGGTAACTGCACCATCGACCAGCCAGCGCGCACCCAGAATGAGTAATACCAGGCCGCCGACGACCATTGCCAGTTGGAGAACAATCGCACGCCAGTGCCGTTGAGTAGTTCGAGCATGATGCAGTGTCTCGTGAGTGCTATTTCGCGGCCACATAATCCATCCATAGCCTGTCAAGGCCAGCAGCATAATCATCCCATCAACCCACGATAACGTGCGATCAAGGGCGAGCAAAAAGGTCAGGAGAGAGGCGCCGATCATAATTGGCAGGTCACGGCGGAAAATTTGCTGATCAACCGGCAGTGAGCCAAACATCGCCGCTACACCCAGAATGAGCATCACATTGGCAATATTACTCCCGACGATGTTGCCGAGTGTAATGGCGCCCTGGCCGTCGAACGCAGCTTGCAGGCTAACGGCAATTTCCGGGGAACTCGTACCAACGGCAACAACGGTCAGACCAATAATCAGCGAAGAGACACCCAGGCCGGCAGCCAGACTGGCTGCCCCGCGCACCAGCAGATCGGCACCCAATACAAGCAGCACAATGCCTGCGATGAAAAGAACGACAACCATAATCTATATCCTGACACAACATACCCCCTGTCAATGACAGGGGGCAGAGGATCCCGCACACGAGCCAGTTGAGGCGCGACCGGCTCGAAGGGAAGCGTTAGTAACGCCGACCGCCGAAGCCGCCGCGATCACCGCCGGAACGAGGGCCGCGGGAACCCTTGTCCTCGGCTTCATTGACTCGAATTTCACGCCCGTTGATCGGACGACCGTTCGTCTGGCTGATCACAGTCGCTACATCAGCGACTTCCATTTCGACAAAGCCGAATCCACGTGAACGACCAGTCTCGCGATCGTTAATCACCCGTGCGCTACGTACATCGCCGTAGTCCTGAAAGAAGGCCTCTAGCGTTGCATCATCAACGCTCCAGGCCAAATTACCGACAAAAAGCTTCACGTACATTCCGGTCCCACTCCCTCCGCGTTGGTTGATCAACGCAGTCACTCACGGGGCTAATGCCCACAAACCACGCCTCCGAAACAAACACCGGACGCTTCGCCTCAGAGCGAACGGCGGCCCACAGCGCCGCGTGCTGTTCCTCAGGCGTGGAGGTCATGCGGACGGGGGAGTCGATCGGGCCTCAAACGGACGAACGGACTCTCGCGGCGACGTGACGCTGTGTAACGGCTATAGTGTATCACATTTGCAGCCGGATGAAAAGACGGTTGAGAGTTCTAAATTCGAGCATGTCATTAGTTTAAGAGAAACAGATTAGGTTCTGTGCCCGATGACATCAAGCGAGTGGCACAGACTCTGTCATGACCACGCTCATACACGGCAGAGAGACCACCTACGCCTGCCGCCCAATCAGACGTTGCGTCAGTGAACGTAACTGATTACGGGCTGCGGCTGCCGCCGCGGTAGCCGGATTCAGGCGATCCAGGGCTTTGAAGGCGTCCTGATGATGTTCATTTGCCATTGCAGCGCAGAAGGCACGTGATCCGGCAGCATCGAGAATAGCCATCGCCTGCATCACAGCAGCCTCGTCGAGTGTGGGCTGGCGGTAGAGGTCAGCCAGACGCTCGCGTTCAGGGCTATGCGTCAACGCATGCACAACCGGTAGACTGACTTTACGGCGGTAGAGATCGGCAGCGAACGGTTTACCGGTCTGTTCGGGAGCACCCCAGATACCGAGAATATCGTCTTCGATCTGGAAGGCCAGGCCAACCGCTCGCCCAAAATCGGCCAGTGCAGCCACCGTCTCTCCGTCAGCGCCGGCGGCACGGGCACCGAGTTCCGCAGCGCCGGCGATGAGAGCGGCAGTTTTGCCACCGATCATCGTCAGGTAATCAGCGGGAGTAATACTCAGATCGCCCTCAAAGCTGAGATCAAGGTATTGCCCTTCGCAGATGCGGAGGATGATCTCATCGAAACGACGCAGAATCGATAACACCCGCTCTGCCGGCAAGCCGCGTTCGCTCAGGCGGTGAATAGCCAGATGAGCGATGACAAACATGGCATCGCCGGCATTGATGCCATGGGCCAGCCCCCAGATGTGCCACAGTGTGCGCCGTCCACGCCGCATAGCACTGTCATCTTCGATGTCATCGTGGATGAGCGAGAAGTCGTGCAATAACTGAATACCGGCGGCAAGCGGCAACGCCTGTTGCGGATCACCACCGGCAGCCGCACAGGCCAGTAATACGAGCTGTGGCCGGATCAACTTGCCTGGATCGGCGTCCGCCGGCGTCAAATCCTCATTGCGCCAGCCGAGATGGTACTCCTGCATGGCGTAAAACCGGCTCAACCGCCCTTCGACCACCGGAAATGCAGCACGCATTTCCGCCTGAATTTGATAACGAACGTCTGGTGTTGCTGTCATATTCATTACAAATGGTTTACAATTCTAACAGCCGAATACGACGATTTGTCGTATAAATAAGCGAGAAATAGTACTACCGATGAGTCATCGCCGTGTAATGTTTTCCTCTTCTCGAAATGCCTGTAACGCCGTACACTCGCTCTCAAGAAGTGCTGTGCTATCGCTACCGTCAACGCACGTAAAGGGGTGTATTATGGCGTTCAACCTGCGTTTCCGCTTCAGCCCGACGAAAGATGGTCTGGTTAAGGTACTGGGTCCACTCGAGACAGAGATTATGCAAATCCTCTGGCAAGAGGGATCGAGTACAGTGAAAAAGGTACATCGGAAGCTGGCCCAACAGCGCGATATTGCGTACACAACCGTTATGACTACTATGAGTCGCCTGGCCGATAAGGGTGTCCTGAATCGTGAGCGCGACGGGCTGGCATACGTGTACACCCCGGTTATCTCTGAAGATGAATTTGTTAATTTGGTTGTACGACAGGTTCTGGATGGCCTACTTGATGATTATAGCGATACTGCCATTTCGTACATGGTTGATTATCTGGCAAAAAATAATCCTGCCGAATTGCGTCGCCTCCAGCGTGAGATTAGTCAGCGGTTAAACGGAACAAAGTAATCGCTTTCCCAAACGGTGAGTGGCGTGGATTGACATCCGCGCCACTCGCTGCTGTTCATCTACGACAGAGCCTCTCCCCACAAGTCGTACGCAGTCGCCTGGGTAACCTGTACCGGTATCATTGTACCCGCTGGATAGTTGCCCCAGACAAACACCTGACCGTCAATCTCAGGTGCATCACGGAACGAGCGCCCGATACTCAGCGCACTGCCATCATCTGCCGTGCCATTCCCTTCGATCAACACCTTGATCGTTCGCCCCACCCAGCGCTGATTGCGCGTATAGGAGATGGTTTGTTGCAGACGCATCAGCTCGTGCCAGCGCCGCTCGATCACCTGGGGGCGTACCTGATCGGGCAATTCGGCAGCTGGTGTTCCTGGTTCGCGGGAGTAGCGAAAGGCACCGACCCGGTCGAGTTGGGCAGTTTGCAAGAACTCCAGCAGGGCGTGGAATTCAGCCGTGGTTTCGCCGGGATACCCGACAATGAATGTTGAACGGATGGCAATATCGGGCATCGCAGCCCGTAGTTCAGCGATAATCCGCAGGGTGCGGTCGGTGTCCGGTGGCCGGCGCATCCGCCGCAGCGTAGCCGGATGCGCATGTTGCAACGGCATATCGAGGTAGTGGCAGATTTGAGGGTAGCTGGCCATCGTGGTAATCAGCCGCTCGCTGATACCGTGCGGGTAAGCGTACATCAGGCGAATCCAGGTCTCTGGGGGCGTTACCTGACACAACTCGGCCAGGAGCGTGGCCAGACCATCTTTCAAACCAAGATCACGTCCGTAGTCGGTCAGATGCTGCGCAACCAGCACAATCTCCCGGACGCCTCCGGCAACCAGTTCTTGCGCTTCCGCCAGCACCGCACCGACCGGCTTCGAGCGCATATCGCCCTTGAAGCTGGGAATTGTGCAGAAGGCGCAGCGCAGGTTGCAGCCATCGGAGATTTTGAGGTAGGCGGAGGGTGTCTGGTGTGTGCGCCGAATCTGCGTTGTGCGCCAATCGGCATACGAGGTCGGCTGGCCGTTTGTGGTCGTCGTCAGTGGAATGGTGGCCACCGGTTGCCCTGGCGTCAACGGAATAACCGGGCGTTCCAGTTGCCCGACCAGCGCGTTGATCTGCGTCCACTGCTGCGTACCCAGCGTTGCGTCTACGCCTTGCACACCGGCCACCTCGTGTGGATGGCTCTGCGCCATACAACCGGCGGCAATGAGCCGTTGACCGGGGCGTTTACGCCCGGCCAGTTCTTTCAGGACACCAAGGGTTTCGGCACGCGCAGCCGCGATAAAACTACAGGTGTTAACAATAATAACATCGGCCTCTTCAGCCGAAGCAACTGCCTGATGACCCTGTGTGCTGAGCAGCCCATCCATTCCCTCGCTATCGACAGCATTTTTGGGGCATCCCAGCGTAACGATGTGATATTTCATTGGTTACGTTCTCTATATATTGTTGTACATTCTTGTAAAAGGATACAGCATCCTCTCGTTCCATTATAGATCGAGTTTCAGCGCGAGCGTGTACCAGGGCCGGTCGCCCGTGCCATTGGCGAGAGGGTTTTTACCGTGATCGCGCAAAACCTCCGCTGAGCATGAAGGTATCAGGAGGATCACACCGGGCACCGCCAGGGAATATGGTTAGCGATAATTGGTCATCTGCAAAGGTACTGGAATCTCGCCTTCGCGTTCGCGGAGAAATGCGATTACCGCCTGTAATTCATCACGGCTCTTCCCGGCGACGCGCAGTGAATCACCCTGAATGCGGGGCTGCACTTTGGGAAAGCGATCCCGGATCATCTTGCTCAATTTCTTTGCCAGCTCACTATCGATGCCACGGCGTAGCGTCACCACCTGACGTACCCGCCCACCACTGGCATCGGTAGGTTTGCCGTAGTCAAAGATTTTAAGTGACAGCTTGCGGCGCAGCGCTTTTGTCTCCAGCACATCACGCACACTCCGCAGGCTCATCTCGCTGTCAGCTTCAATGATCAGCTCTGTTTTCGTCAGGGTGATTGTTACACCAGCATCTTTCAGATCGTATCGTGTTTGAACTTCACGCAGGGTTTGGTCAACCGCGTTCACCAGTTCTTGTTGATCGAAATCTGACACAATATCAAAGCTATTTTCGGCGGGCATGGACTTACTCCCTATCAGAATGTACTAATTTGGTGGCCATGACCAGTTGACCGGCTGGCCGGGCACGGTGCCGAGTGGTCCCTGTTGCAGCCCATTAACCGTCACTTCCACATCGGTAGGGTTTCCAGCCCGAATAAAGACGCGACGCTGGGCTGTAAAGGTGCGTTGATCACCGGCACGCATAATCGCCTCAAAGACAGTACTCCCATCAACCTGTACTCGTACCCAGGAATTCTCGTTGCCACGCACATTGGGAACCCGTACTTCAACAACAATTGGCGCGGACTGAGTTGCTTCCGGTTCGGGAGTAGGTGAGATTGCCGGGGTCAGCACCACGGGCGAAGGAGTTGGCGTAGCGACGAGATTGACTGTGGTCGGTGGTGGGCTAGGCGTCGGTAGCGGTGAAGGGGGCACAATTGTCGGTGAGGGAGCGATGCCGGCTGGAGGAGTGGCACGCTCGCCAATCCGACCCAGAGCGCTGAGGCCGACATAGGCCAGACCGACAAGCGCCAGGGTTATAAAGAAGATGGCAAAAAAACTGGGCAGCACATACATGCGCGTGCGGGGAGGGTTAGTTGCCGGAACAATCCGAATCTTGTCGGTAGCACCACGTTCCCGCCGGTAGAGTTCAATCATCTCATCTGGGGACAACCCCAGGTATTGGGCATAATTCCGAATAAAGCCACGGGCAACAACATCTCCTGGCAAACGCTCGAACGCCCCTTCCTCTAGCGCTTGCAACGATTGCAGAAGAATGCGGGTGTCAGCCGCTGCCTGAGCTAGTGAAATGCCGTTCGCTTCCCGCGCCCGTCGTAGACGCGCGCCCAACTCACTCATAACGCTTCCTTCTGCCGCAATGCTGGCTCCCTACCATCCTCCCCTATGGTATGGTGATATTAGATACTTTCTTCCTGGGGTCAGTATACCACAATCATCATTTGCCGCTAACAGCAGAGCGCAGAACCGCTCACGTTATTGTTTGCAAATCAATGTCAGGCACCGATCTGGTACGGCCCGGTCAGAACTTTTGCAACGTTGCCTGCTATTCACTCGTATCATAAGCGAGGGATAATTCCCGCATCTCCGCTAAAACTACCTGCTATATAGTGTCATAGTCAGGGGGAGAAAACCATGATGAGCACATTGTTTTTGATCGCAATTATCATTGGCGGCTTGATCGTAGTCGCCCTGATTGTCTCAGGTATCTTCTGGTTTTTAATCCAGATTGGCGTGATTGTAAAGAAAGCGGCTGAACCGCCTACACAGGATTACGGTAGCTACTCGCTCGACCAGGGACGCGATGTTGGTGAACGAGAGCGATGATTGATATGTTCAGCGTACTGGAACGTGAAGCAATCATTATTGGTGTTATCGTCGGCATCGTCGCGACTGCCATATCCTTCCTCCTGGCCGGAAGTCCACTCGCGCTTCATCTGATCGTGATAACGGTGGCGGGGGGCTTGATTTGTGGCCTGGCAATGCTTATAAAGTAGCACGCGCAGATAGGCGTCGCTTGCCGGCCTGGCCTGGGCGAGAGATCGCTCAGGTCAGCTAATCCTATGCGCTTGTCACTGAGAACAATGGTCTGGACGTTATCCATTCCCAAAATAGTCGGAGTCAACTCGTTTGAGTTGATAGGTAGAGACGGTTGCCACGCCTACATCGTAGTCGATCATAAGCTCCGCTAAACGTTTTCCATCAATCAAGACGATCTTCGTATCAATATTTGCAACATAATTAATAGCCTCAGCCGAGAAAGTAGAAGTTGTAATGAAAATACCTTTTCTTGCTCGCTTTCCCATCAAAGCGCCAACAAATTTTTGAATTTCTGGGCGGCCAACAACGTTATCCCACCGTTTTGCTTGAATATAAATCGTATCAAGACCCAGCCGATCTTCATCAATGATACCATCGATTCCTTCATCTCCAACCTGGCCAACGGCCCGTGCGGCATCACGCCGCGAGCCACCATACCCCATGTTCACGAGTAATTCGACAACAAGTCGTTCAAAAAACGCCGGAGGGCTTTGCTTTACCAGTTTGAGCAATTCTTGAGCCAGGTTATTTCTGATCTCTTGATAGGCATCTTCAAGAACCTCTTCAGGTGTTTGTTCTTTCTCTTCAAAGATTGTTAATTTCGGTCGTCGCCGAAACTCAAGATATTCGGGAAATTGTTCCAGAAATCTTATATCAATTCGCGAAGGGTTTTGTTGCAGAACTTGCTGACCACGAGCGGTAATGCGGTAGTATGAGCGTCGGGTTGTTTCGAGCAGTCCTGCTTTGGCTAGATACGTTCTGGCCCAGCCGACGCGATTGTAAAACAAGGTTTGCTTACCGCTCGGCAGCAATTCGCGTAACTCTTCTTCACTTAGGGAAAATGTCTCGGCAAGACGATCCAACAAACCCTGGATCGAGTGCTCTTGACCATCGGCCATCACCCGTAGCATGGGCAGCATGATCGTTTGGAAATCGGGAATTGGCATATCGACTCTGCCATCAGATATCATCTACTCGGCTACCGGCTCGCCTGCGCTTCAGGGTACGTCGCAATCCGTCGTTCGCCCTGGCGTTGGGTGAGACGCTCGATCCGCGCAGCCACCTCGCGTAACACTCGCGGTTTATCGATGGTAAGCAGGGTACGCCTGTGCATCAGGATGCGACCATCAACGATCACTGTATCAACATCGGCAGCCTGCGAACTGTAGAGCAACGCTGCTGCCGGGTTGTGCAGCGGCTGCGTATGGGCAGTTGCGCATTGTACCAGGGCAAGATCGGCACGGGCACCAACCTGCAAGACACCGATCCCGTCCCATTGCAACGCGCGGGCACCGGCGCCGGTAGCCAGTTCGAGCGTAGTTCCGATTGGCATACAACGGGCATCACTCTGGCGTAGCTTTTCGAGCAGGGCCAGCAGGCGAGCCGACTCCAGAATATCGTAGGTGTTATTGCTTGCCGCACCGTCACTCCCAAGCGCAACGGTGACCCCCGCTTCGCGCATTGCCAGCGTTGGCGCAACACCGATGCCCAGTTTCATCTCGGTTTTCGGAGTAACGGCCACCGCTACACCATGGGCTGCCAGGGTCGCAATATCCTCTGGTGACACGTGGGCAACGTGCGCTGCCAGGGCCGGTACGTCGAACAGGCCGGCGTTGCGGGCGACGGAGACCGGTGAACAGCCGTGGGTAGCGAGACTCTGGGCCACCTGGGCTGCGGTTTCGGAAAGGTGAATATGAATACCGACGCCGAGTTCACGCGCTGTCTGGGCCACCCGTCGCAACAACGATGGTGTGCAGGTATACGGTGAATGCGGCCCCATCCAGACCCGAATCCGATCTGCCTCAGCACCGTGCCACTGCTCGACAAACTGACGTGCCTGACTCAATTGTTCGTGTTCATCAGCCCCCGAAAAGATCGTCCAGGCCAGCAGTGCACGCATCCCCGACTCCTGCACCGCCTGGACAATTGCATCCATAGCAAAGTAATGATCGGCGACGCAGGTCACACCCGCTTCGATCATCTCAGCTAGACCGAGCAATGTGCCCCAATAGACATCTTCAGGGGTGAGATTGGTCTCCAGCGGCCAGATAATGCCGTTGAACCACTCTTCGATGGGAACATCTTCAGCGACACCGCGAAACAGACTCATCGCGGTGTGGGAGTGACTATTGATCAGACCGGGAATAGCAAGCAGACCATCAGCGGCCAGAGTTTCACGAGCAAGACCGGGGCTGATGTCGGGAGCGATGGCGACGATACGTCTATCGGTAATCGCAATATCGTGTTGCGGCAGCACGGAAGGAACGCCGTTGGCGATCTGAAGTACGTCGGCGCGTTGAACAAGAAGATCGTACATAACGTTTCTCTATATTGATATTGCACTTCGGTTATTATGGGCATTGTAACCGGAAATCTCAAGATTGACAAAAATTGAACATTTGTGCTATAATAGTCTCAGCGCCGGCATTGCACAACAATAGCCACCAGGCGCAAAGGGACGAATCGGTACGGAGAATTAGAGGAGGAAGCCATGCCGGCCAAACCACAGAGCGAACGCAGTGTCACCCGCACCTATCGTACAGCGATCAAACTCGGCGACGACTTTATCACCATCGAAGAGACGATTACCCTGCCAATTGATGCTGATGATCAGATGGTTCAGCAGGCCGTTGATCTCGGCTGGCGGATTTTTCGCAGCCAACGCGAAGCAGTCGAACAACAGATCGCCCACATTCGCGAGCAATACACGCCGGCAACGGCCATTACAGTGCGCGATCCCGATGCACCGGCCAGTGAGCGACAGCGCAACTTCATCGCTGCCCTGCAACAGGCATTGGGTTGGTCGGGTGAGCAACTCGCCAGCTTCGCCCAGCAGCATGGCTATGATCTGGTCTCGCTCAACAAAGGCCAGGCATCGGCCTTCATCGATGAGCTAAAGCGTCTGAGTGATGAACACCAGCGGGTTGTCATCGCCGAAGAGCGTGCGCGCTACGCAAATCAGCCGATCACCGATAAGCAGCGGAACGCCATTGCTTCACTGGCCCGTGACCTCTCACTCGATCCCGACGCCGAAGCACAGCGTCGGTTTCAGGCTCCGGTCGCTCAGCTTACCAACGAACAGGCAGCCACGCTGATTAATGAGTGGCAGATGGCTCAGCGGGCAAGGGATGGTCGCCGGTCAGGGTAGGCAGGGTTGTAAAAGTCATCTCATTCATTATTGACAGGCTCGATCATCGTGACGAGAACGTCCGCTATCTCCATGCCCGTAGAGACGGGCGATATATGCGAGCGTATGCGGGAAAGAGGGGCTGGGGATGAGGGGCGACGAGTCGGCAGGTTCAGAGCCAGCGGGTTAAAACCCTGCCTCACTTCCTTGAAGCCCCTTCGGGGCTGGCCTGCTGGTGGGGAGCAGGCGCCATACGCACGCATGAGTAGCCTCAGCGGGGCTGCCACGTCGTGAGGGCGAGCGTCAGCCCGCACGAGCGCAGGGCTGGCCTGGCGGTGGAAAGCAGGACGCTGCGGAACCCATAACCGCCTGGTGTGCGTGACGAACGATGCGCCGTGTCCAGCACGATGCGCTATGAGGGGTCATACCGGCTGCTGAGTGACATATGGGTAATGCATAGCGCACGCGGGAGAGGGGCGACAGAAGTCTTCTCCAGGGCATCCTGATGCGTTAGCTGATATGTTCTGTTCACCTGTGAGCATGGACGTGCGAGCCTCCGGCTCCATCCCCTTGGGCGCACGAGCCTTCGACGCCGTCACCCTGGGAGTGCGCGCCTCCGGCGCGCCCAAAACCCGTGTCCGTTAACCCTGCCGACACTCACCGATTCAATTCGCGTCTCCGGTGTTTGAAGTACGGCAGCCAGGCTGCTATATCGGCCATGCTGCGTGATACCAATCCGTGGAATGCACCGGTCATCGGTCGATGGTAGACGAAGGGACACAGCAGTGTCGTGCAGTAGGCCGGGTGATGGGGTAAATTGCCGAGCACACCTCATTCCTATCCGCCCTCTCTTGTTAGATCGCTCTCCCACGTGGCCGACAGGGTGAAACCACGCTACATTTCAGGGCATCTTTTACGAGACTGACCGGAATGCAGTATGCTCACTTCTCACCACCCTGGGAGCGCGCACCTCCGGCGCGCTCAAAACCTGTGTCTGCTAAACCTGCTGTCAATCGCCGATCAATTCGCGTCTCCGGTGTTTGAAGGACGGCAGCCAGACTTCTGTATCGGCCATGCTGCGTGATACCAATCCGTGGAATGCACCGGTTCACCGGTCGATGGTGGAACAGAGGGACACAGCAGTAGTGTGCGGTAGGCCGGGTGATGGGGTAAATTGCCGAGCACACCTCATTCCTATCCGCCCTCTCTTGTTAGATCGCTCTCCCACGTGGCCGACAGGGTGAAACCACGCTACATTTCAGGGCATCTTTTACGAGACTGACCGGAATGCAGCATGCTTACTTCTCACCACCCTGGGAGTGCGCACCTCCGGCGCGCTCA
The DNA here is from genome assembly GCF_000018865.1 of Chloroflexus aurantiacus J-10-fl. Classification (NCBI taxonomy): domain Bacteria; kingdom Bacillati; phylum Chloroflexota; class Chloroflexia; order Chloroflexales; family Chloroflexaceae; genus Chloroflexus; species Chloroflexus aurantiacus. The sequence continues at coordinate 2,537,993 of NC_010175.1, read as the reverse complement.
AAACCTGTGTCTGCTAAACCTGCTGTCAATCGCCGATCAATTCGCGTCTCCGGTGTTGGGAGGACGGCAGCCAGACTTCTGTATCGACCACGCTGCGTGATACCAATCCGTGGAATGTACCGATTCACCGGTCGATAGTGGAACAGAGGGACACAGCAGTAGTGTGCGGTAGGCCGGGTGATGGGGTAAATTGCCGAGCACACCTCATTCCTATCCGCCCTCTCTTGTTAGAACCTATTTCAAAAAAACGTCTACGAGAAGTTATCTCATTCCTGACCGACTCTGTGATTGAAACAATCCAATCTCGCACCTCCGTGACCAGTGGTGTCAACGGCGTGCCAGGCGCCGGATCGTGAGCACGGCTGCTGCGGCAGCATGGCTGCCGCACTCCAAACGTTGCGACACGCGCATAACGAGCGGGCACGGCAACCTATCCAGCGCGTGATGGCACGACCGGAGCTGCGCTTTGCCAGCAGGACAGGAGCAGGATAAACGGTCTTTGGTGATTGGCAAGCGTTCATGTACCTGTGCGACAGTCTGGGCGCACGACAGCACCGCTTTTATGAATAGATCGCTCTCCCACGTGACCGACAGGGTGAAACCGAGCCACGCTTTAGCGCATCTCTGACGAGACTTACAGAGATGCAGCATGCTCACTTCCATCCAATCACGCCAGGGCGGAACATCGTATCCCACTTTCGCTCCGGGTAGCAAATGATTGCTGCCAGGGAGTGCCGACGTCCACCGAACTCCAGATTGCGGATCGCCTCACCAACGGGTGGCGTAGATGCCGCAACGCTGTCATGCCTGTGAACGGCGACTCTCGCGCCGGCAGCGCTCTGAACAGTAACGTACCTCGTCCCAGCAGCGTGCCCACTTTTTGCGCCATTCAAACGGTCGTCCGCAAACGGCGCAGATTTTGGTTGGTAGTTGCCCTTTACGCTTTGGCGTATGGATCGTAGCGTTGGTCAATTTTGTTCTAGCCATAACGGCGTACCTTTTTGCCTCGCAGAACGGTTATATATACAGGAGCATAGTACCGTAAGTCTGATGAGTGAGCACGATAGCCGATCTCGAATTTTTGTGCCGGCAACCGGGCCGGTTCGGGTTGATGTCTCACTTGACTACAGGAGCAGGCTATGTATCACGCTACGCCAGCTATGTTCAACCGTGTACTGAACTGGCTCTTTCCCGACCGTTGTGCCGGTTGCCGGCAGTTGACCGGCGATCTTTTCTGTGCCGCCTGCCGTAAGCGACTACGGCCTTTCCCGCCCTTTCCGCCGCCTGCTGGCCTCGACAGGGCCTGGGTGGCGTTTCGGTATGAAGGTGCGCTGGTCTCAGCTATTCACCAGCTCAAGTATGGTCGACGACGCCGGGTAGCCCATGCCCTGGGCGATCTGCTGGCTGCGGCTGCCGGGCCATTGGTGGCTGATGCGCTGATTGCGGTGCCATTGCACCGTGACCGATTGCGTGAACGTGGTTTCAATCAGGCTGCCGAGCTTGCAGGCCGGCTTCGGCAAGCCGGTGGGCCGCCATTGATTGAGGGGCTGGTGCGGATACGCTCTACCCAACGCCAGGCCAGGCTGGCGGCCAATGCCCGCGCTGCAAACGTTGCCGGAGCTTTCGCCTGGAACCGACCAACTCCCCCACCACCACATCTGATTCTGGTTGATGATGTCTTTACCACCGGGGCGACCCTGGCAGCCTGCGCGGCTGCTCTGCGTGCAGCCGGGGCACAATCGGTTGGGGCGATTGCGCTGGCGCGTTCGCTGATTGACGACTCCGTTGTACAATAGAAGTATACGCGCACAGAGTGCGCTTCGGCAATCTACCATTCTCAGTCAGGAGGGACGATGATGTCTGACATCGAGCAGCTCGCTGCCGCCCACGAACAATGGGAACAGCAGTGCCTCTGGCCAGCCCTGCGCCGCACGCCTGAACGTTCTGGCCCCTTTATGACGACCAGTAGTGCACCAATTGAGCGTCTCTACACCCCGCTTGATCTCACTCGTGATGGCGAAACCCTGACCGACCACTTCCTGCGCAACATCGCCTACCCCGGTCAGTATCCGTTCACGCGCGGCATTCATCCGACCGGCTATCGCGGCAAATTGTGGACGATGCGCATGTTTGCCGGCTTCGGTAGCGCCGAGGAGACAAATGCCCGTTTCAAGTATCTGCTCGAGCAAGGGCAGACCGGATTGTCAATTGCGTTTGATATGCCCACGTTGTACGGGCGTGACACGGATCATCCGCTGGTTGAGGGTGAATTTGGCAAGTGTGGGGTGGCTGTCTCGTCACTGGCCGATATGGAGATTTTGCTGGCCGATCTGCCGCTGGATCAGGTCAGCACCTCAATGACCATCAATTCGCCGGCGGCGATGATTTGGGCCATGTATCTGGTGGTGGCCGAAAAGCGCGGCATTCCGTGGAGCCAGTTGCGGGGTACGATTCAGAACGATATTCTGAAGGAGTACATTGCCCAGAACGAATACATTTTCCCACCTGAACCGAGTATGCGGCTGGTGGTCGATACCATCGAATTTGCCGCTCGCCACGTACCACAATGGAACCCGATTAGCGTGAGTGGGTATCACATCCGCGAGGCTGGTAGCACTGCTGTGCAAGAGCTGGCGTTTACGCTGGCCGATGGCTTTGCCTATGTCGAAGCGGCGCTGGAGCGGGGTCTCGATATTGATGAATTTGCCCCCCGGATCAGCTTCTTCTTCAATGCCCACAATGACTTCTTCGAGGAGATTGCCAAGTATCGCGCTGCCCGGCGCATTTGGGCGCGGGCGATGCGTGAACGCTACGGTGCGAAGAATGAGCGCTCGTGGTGGCTGCGCTTCCACACCCAAACCGCCGGCTGCTCGCTCACTGCCCAGCAACCTGAGATCAACATCGTCCGCACGGCGATCCAGGCGCTGGCAGCCGTGCTCGGTGGCACACAGAGCCTGCATACCAACTCGATGGACGAGGCGCTGGCGTTGCCGTCGGAAAAGGCGGTAACGATTGCTCTGCGCACGCAGCAGATTATTGCCTACGAGAGTGGTGTTGCCAACACGGTTGATCCACTCGGCGGTAGCTATTTCGTCGAAGCGTTAACCGACCGCATGGAGCGTGAAGCTCAGCAGATCTTTGACGCGATCAATGCCCAGGGTGGGGTGATTGCAGCGATCCGCAACGGCTACTATCACCGCGAGATTGCCGATGCTGCCTATCGCTATCAGCAAGAGATCGACCGTGGGGAGCGCATTATTGTGGGAGTGAATGCGTTCCAGGATGATGAGCCGCTGACGATTCCGATCTTGCAGATGGATCCGGAGGGCGAGAAGCGTCATCTGGAGCGACTGAATAGGGTGCGGCGTGAGCGCGATCAGGCGCTGGTCGCTCGCCGGCTGGCAGAGTTGCGCGCCGCCGCTCAGGGGAACGAGAACATGATGCCGGCAATCCTCGACTGTGTACGGGCGTATTGTACACTCGGCGAGATGTGTGATGTGCTGCGTGAAGTGTTCGGGGTCTATCAGCAAGACTCGGTGATCGTGTAGCAACGGCTTCATGGTCAGAGAGGGATTGTTTTCAGGGGCGCAGGGCATGCGCCCCTGTGATTTTTTCTGCACAGGGGCTGTCTGTTGATAATATCCTATCTAGTTTAACAAAAGTCATCGCTCGTGATCGTGGCGTCGCATCAGCGTCGCCCTGAGCGCGGGTGTGGAGAACGGTGTTTCTGCTCCACACGTGGCATCACACACCGGCGTAAATACAGTTTCCCTGACAGGTTAGCCGGGGGGCAATCTGGAAAGGATACATAACGGTACGCATACTCACTATACTGGATAAAAACTGGTTCCTTGCTTTCCCACAACCGGGAAGCATCGGCGACAACGCAGAGGTTTTCGTCATGGCAAAGCGCCACAAAGGTAAAATCGTTGTCTGGAAAGACGATAAAGGGTATGGATTTATTGAGTCTGCCAATGGTCGCGATAGAGTCTTCTTTCATATCCGTCATCTCGCTGATCGGCAACGGCGTCCAGAACTCAATACTTCCGTTACCTATGCCCTTGGCAACGACGACAAGGGCAGAGTGCAGGCTATCGATGTCCGCTTCGGTAATGAGCCGGTTTCATTCGTTGTGGTTACCTTGCTGGTAAGTGGTAGTTTCTTCGCTGCCCTGGCTCTCATCACCTTCATCGGTGGTATCTCGCCACTGCTACTGATTCTGTATGCACTTTTCAGCAGTATCACCTTCATCGCCTATGAGTTCGACAAAATCAACGCCCGCCAGGGCCGACGCCGCATCTCCGAACGCAGTCTGCACCTGCTTGAACTGCTCGGTGGCTGGCCCGGCGCACTGGTTGCGCAGTGGTATCTTTCGCACAAGAATCGAAAGGCGTCGTATCAACGGGTATTCTGGCTGGTAGTATTTGTCAATCTGGGTGTTTTGTTCTGGTATTGCTATCAGGTGCTCACATGACACACACTGAACGGTGATACCAGGACACGCAATAAGACAACGCTAACACTCCTCTTATTGCGTGTCCTGGTATTCTGGAGTAAAATACCTTGTGTGATACATCAAACAATAACCAAAGGGAGGTAGGAACAGCGCTATGCCGACCTACGTGTACGCCTGCGATGCGTGTGGCAAACAGTTTGAACAATTCCAGAGCTTCAAAGACGAACCACTGACCGTCTGTCTCTGTGGTCAGGCCGGCCGGGTACGCCGGGTCATTCAACCGGCAGGGATTGTCTTTAAGGGTTCGGGATGGTATATTACCGACAGCCGTGGTTCCAGCAGTGGCTCGGTGACGAGTAGCGACGCCGGCAAGGACAACAAGAGTGATACCAAGAGTGACACCGGTGACGATTAGACATTCGTTCACATCATATTGCACGCCGCTGTGCCGCACCCGTTCGCATCAGTACATTGCTGTTCAGGGTGCGGCTTTCCGTATCCCTTCTCCATTTTCTCCTCTTGCTGCCTGCTACTGTCGTTAGGGGTGCTGCCTGATCCGGTAGCGCCCCTTCTGCATCTGCGCTGACGCGCACCTACCTGCGCACAGTTTCCTCTTGTGTCTGTTTGTGTCCTGTTTGTTCACGAGGTTATTACGAGGTTATTATTACCGGGGTAATGTCGATGCGTATGTCACATGCACTGTGTGTATTGCGCGATGATATTCGCGCCATTTTTCGCAATGATCCCGCTGCCCGTAATCTGGCCGAGGTATTGCTGTATCCTGGACTGCATGCCATTATTCTGCACCGCCTGGCCCATGCCCTCTACCGGCGCAATATCCCTTTCATTCCGCGCCTGATTTCGCAGATAAGCCGTTTTCTCACCGGGATTGAAATTCATCCCGGTGCCCGCATTGGTCGCGGATTTTTCATCGATCACGGCATGGGAGTAGTGATTGGCGAAACAACCGAGATCGGCGATTGGGTGATGCTCTATCAAGGGGTGACGTTGGGGGGAACCGGGAAGCAAACCGGTAAGCGCCACCCAACGGTTGAGGACGAGGTGGTTATTGGCGTCGGGGCGATTGTGCTGGGCGCTATCACGATTGGCAAAGGTGCCCGTATCGGTGGCGGTGCCGTTGTGGTCAAAGATGTGCCACCGCACTCGACCGCCGTGGGAGTGCCGGCACGGATCGTGGCTCGCCGCGATCCGGTAACCGGTCTGTCGCGCCGGGTTGAGCAATTGCCCGACCCCGAAGGCGAGATGCTGCGCGGTTTGCACGATAAGGTGCTGGAACTCGAACTGCGGATCGCCGATCTGGAGGCAGCTACCCATGTTCATCACGAAGAGCATCGCCTCAAATACGACGCATTGCCCGATCAGCTCTGGCAAACGCTCTTGAATGACTCATCGTCGGTTGAAGAAGAGTATAATCAAGGTGCCGGTATCTGAAACCGGGAGACAACTGTTTGCAACATAGTGAGTTCGTATGACGATTCAACTCTACAATACCCTGAGCCGCCGCCTCGAACCGCTGGAGACGATTGAACCCGGCGTGGTACGGATGTATGTCTGTGGCGTGACTCCCTACGACGAAGCCCATATCGGGCACGCAATGTCGGCCATCGTCTTCGATGTCATCCGGCGCTATCTTGAATTTCGCGGCTACGAAGTGCGGCATATCGTCAATTTTACCGATATTGATGACAAGGTGATCGCCCGTGCCAATGCGCTCGGTCAAGACCCCCTGACGTTGTCGGGGCAGTATGCCGCCGAGTTCCTCGCCCAGTTGCAGGCTATGAATGTCTTGCCGGCAACCGCCTATCCACGAGTATCAACCACGATGCCGGCGATTATCGCCTTTGTGCAGGGCTTGATCGAGCGCGGCTATGCCTATGTCGTTGATGGCGATGTCTATTTCCGTGTTCGCCGCGACGAAGACTACGGCAAGCTCTCTGGACGTTCGCTCGATGAGATGTTGAGCGGAACCCGCTTCGAGGTCGATCCACGTAAGGAGTCGCCGGCTGATTTCGCGCTCTGGAAAGCCGCTCGCCCCGGCGAACCGTCCTGGGAGAGTCCGTGGGGGCCGGGCCGGCCTGGCTGGCATATCGAGTGCTCGGCGATGGCGATGGAACACCTCGGCCCACAGATCGACATTCACGGTGGCGGCACCGACCTGATCTTCCCGCATCACGAAAACGAGATTGCCCAAAGCGAGAGTTTGACCGGGCAGTGCTTTGCCCGCTATTGGGTACACAATGGCATGCTGCAACTGGTCAATCCGCAGACGCGCCAGGTCGAAAAGATGTCGAAGTCGTTGGGCAATGTAGTGACGATTGCCGATTTTCTGAGCCGCTACGACGCCGATGTCTTCCGTTTGATCGTGTTGAGCAGCTCGTACCGCAGCCCGCTGACCTACAACGACGAGGTTGCCGCCGATAATCAACGCAAACTCGAGCGCTTGCTCTCGGCCCTGGCACCGGCCACCGGGACGGTACACGAAGGGCCGGCAGTGACTGCCCTGCGCGAGGCGGCAGCACTTGCCCGTGAACGCTTCATCACGGCAATGGACAATGATTTCAACAGCCCGGCAGCCCTCGCTGCCCTGTTCGACCTGGTACGGGCCATCAATGCAGCACGCGACGCCGGTCTCGATAACGATGCGCTGGCAATTGGGCAGCAGACCCTGCGAGAGCTGGCCGGTGTGCTCGGTCTGCGCTTGCAACCACGGCAACGCACAACCGGTGCCGAAGCCACTCCGTTCATCGAGTTGTTGATCGAGGTGCGGAGCGAGTTGCGTAAGGCAAAACAGTACGCCCTGGCCGATATGGTGCGCAACCGGTTGAGCGATCTGGGTGTCACGCTTGAGGATGGCCCGCAGGGCACGCGATGGAAGTGGGAGAGGTGACGTACATTCATGCAAACAACATCCTGGCTCGAAATTGCAGTTGAAGTTGACCCGGAAGCCGTGGAAACGGTGTCCGAAATCCTGGCCCGTTACGGCTACAATGGTGGTGTCGTGGTCGAGCAGAGCTGGATCGCTGGCGATGAAGGGCCAGAATTCCAGTACGATCCCAACCGACCGGTCTGGTTGCGTACCTATCTGCCACTCGACGCGCAGGCCGAAGAGACCCGTCAGCAGATCGAACATGCCCTCTGGCACGTCCACCAGATTCGCCCGCTCGGCCCGATCCAGACTCGCACACTGGCCGAAGAAGACTGGGCGAACGCCTGGAAGCAGTTTTACCCGGTGCTGCGCGTTGGCGAGCGCACGGTGATTGTGCCGTCGTGGCTGGAATATCAGCCGCAGCCGAACGATGTTGTCCTGCTGCTCGATCCGGGGATGGCGTTTGGTACCGGCCTCCACCCAACCACCCGTCTCTGCCTGCACCTGCTCGAACGGCTGGTGCAACCCGGACAACAGGTGCTCGATCTCGGCACCGGCTCTGGGATTCTGGCGATTGCTGCGGCAAAACTCGGTGCGGGTCAGGTACTGGCACTCGATAACGATCCGATAGCGGTACGGGTCGCGCACGAAAATGTTGAGCGCAATCAGGTGCAAGACCTGGTGACGGTAGCCGAAGGCAGCCTGGGCGCCGGGCAGGCGATGGGGCACTGGCTGTCTGGCGATTTTGGGCCGGAAACACCCGATCCCACCCTGCACGACAACACGCCCCAGGCCACCTTCGATCTGATCGCGGCCAATCTGATCGCGAAAGTCCTGGTGCTGCTGGCGCCTGATCTGGCGACAGCTCTCAAACCCGGTGGTCTACTGATTAGTAGTGGTATCATTGATGTCAAAGAGGCAGAGGTCGTAGCGGCCTTCGCCGCAGTCGGTCTGCAACAGATCGAACGCCATGTTGAGGGTGAGTGGGTGGCTCTGGTTCACCGTCGCCCACAATAGACCTGATTTCGATAAAGACGCAAACCTATGCAGACACTCTATCCAATTCTCTGTGAACCGCGCCTGGTTGAACCGCTCTGGGGTGGTCAACGACTGGCACCGTGGCTCGATCTGCCGCACCCCCATCCAGAACGGCTGGGTGAAATCTGGCTGGTCTTCGATAGCAATCGGGTCAGCAACGGCCCCCTGGCCGGCACAACGATTGCCGATCTGGCCCGTGCCTACGGCACCGCCCTGGTCGGTTCCCGACCGTTCGCCCGCTACGGTGCCGATCTACCGTTGCTGGCGAAATTCATTGATGCCGCCGACCGCCTCTCGGTACAGGTGCATCCCGACGATGAGTATGCCCATACGTTTGAGGCGCATACCGGCTTCCACGGCAAAACCGAAGCCTGGTACATTCTGGCTGCCGAACCGGGGGCAACGGTGACATTGGGCACGTCCACGGTGCTGGAACGTGAGACACTGGCGCGGGCAATCGCTGATGGTACCGTCGAAACCCTCCTGGCGCAGCGGCCGGTTCAGTCCGGCGACCTGATCTTCGTACCGGCGGGGACGATTCACGCCATCAACGCCGGGATTATGCTGTTTGAAATTCAGCAGAAATCGGATCTTACCTATCGCCTGTACGATTACAACCGCCGCGATGCCCGTACCGGTCAGCTCCGCCCGCTGCACATCGAGCAGGCGCTGGCGGTGAGTCGGCTGGAACCGGCGCACACTGCCCGGTTGCGTCCACTGCCGCTCGATGCACAACGCGAATTGCTGGTAGCCTGCTCATCATTTGCACTCGAACGCTGGCGCGTGCAGGGAGAAGTAGCGGCGAAGACCGACCCCGCTTCGCTTGAGATCCTCACCGTCATTGGCGGGACGGCACAGCTTACCTGGCAACAGCTTACCCTCGACCTGCCACGCGGAACGGCGGTCCTCTTGCCGGCAACCCTGGGAGCGTACCGACTTCTCGCCGATGATGCAACCCTGTTGCGTTCATATATTCCCGATATACCGGCGTTAATCAGCACACTTGGCGTATCACCGGGTACCGGTCCAATCTTCCCCTAAAGCCGATGGTTGATGACACACTCGCAATTCCCAACACACGCCGCTTCTTCGTCAATCCTGGCTGGCTACGCACCGATCAGGTAGAGATTGATGATGCGGCCATCATTCATCAATGGGAGCGTGTCTTACGCCTCCGCGCCGGTGATCGGGTGATGCTGCTCGACGGACAGGGATTGGCGGCAATCGTTGAGATCACTCACATTGATCGGCGACGCGCTCGCGGTCAGGTAGTGGCTCGCTGCCAGGCTTCCGGCGAGCCGGCTGTGACCTTTGATCTCTATCTGGCCCTCATCCGTCCTGAGCGCTTCGAGTGGGCAATCCAGAAAGCTGTTGAGCTAGGGGTATACCGGATTGTACCGGTGACCTTCGCCCGTTCGCTCATCACCGGTCGGATTGACGAACATCGTCTGGCGCGCTGGCAACGCATTGCTACCGAAGCAGCCGAGCAGGCCGGACGCGGACGATTGCCGGTTGTCGCTGAACCGCAGTCGTTCGCGGCGGCACTGACCAGAGCGCATACCGCCGACCTGGCTATTCTGCTCGATGAACAGGCAACGGTGCATCTACGCACAGTGCTGCCGCCACAACCATCGTTACGCCAGATTGCCATTTATTCGGGACCCGAAGGTGGCATTGATCCCGCCGAACGAACGGCGGCGCATCAGCACGGCATTCAATCGGTGTCACTGGGACCACGCATTTTACGGGCCGAAACGGCACCGCTGGTAGCACTGGCCATGCTTCAATATGCACTTCAATACTAGAAAAGATACTGCTATGGAACGGGTGTGGGCAATTATCGGCAAAATCGTGCAATGGCTGGCTGTCGTGACCGTGGCGTTTCTCGGCGGGTGGATTACCGGCCGTATCGTCGGCGTCTCGCCGATTGATGTCTTTATTACCGGCGTTTCCAATGCTGACGCCCGCCTGCTGACCCCCGGTGACCGCCGGCAATACGCTGCCGTGTTCTGGGATGTATGGGACCTGGTGGAAGGCAATTTCTACCGTCCTGAGAGTATTGATCGGCAGCGCATGATCTACGGTGCCATCCGTGGCATGCTGGCCACCCTCGACGATCCCTACACCTTCTTCCAGGAGCCAGAGGAGGCACAGCAGAATCGCGAGTCAATGGAAGGCCGTTACGAAGGGATCGGTGCCTACCTGCGGGTCGAGGATGGGATGATTGTGATTGACCGCCCCATCCCCAACTCGCCGGCAGCACAGGCCGGCCTGCAACCGGGTGACATTATCCTGGCCGTCGATGATCAGGAACTGGCTGAACTGATCGCTGGCCTGAACGAGAACGACGCCAGTGCCCGTGCCGTCAGCCTGATCCGTGGCCCGGCCGGATCCGTCGTTCGCCTGACCCTGCGTCGCCCGGCAGAGGATCGCGTCTTTACCGTTGCCATTACTCGTGCCGCCATCCCGTTGATCACCGTTAACAGCACCATGCTGCCGAATGGCATTGCCTACATCCAGATCACCGAATTCAAAGCCACCACCACCGAGTTGCTTGATGCCGCAATTGCCGAACTGCGGCCGCAACAGCCACGCGCCATTGTGCTTGATCTGAGAAACAATTCCGGCGGCTTTTTAACCACTGCGCAAGAAGTCCTGGGTCGTTTTTACGACGGCATCGCCCTTTACGAAGAGGAACGAAGCGGGGTCAAAAAGGAGCTGCGTACTATCACTGCCGTACCCGACCGCCGGCTCTACGACATACCAATGGTTGTCCTGGTGAATGGTGGATCGGCCAGTGCGGCCGAGGTCGTGGCCGGCGCCTTACGCGATCAACGGCCCAACACCGTACTGCTCGGTGAGCGCACCTTCGGCAAGGGATCGGTGCAAAACATCTACACGTTACGCGACGGGAGTAGTGTACGCATCACCATTGCCCGCTGGTTAACCCCTGCTGGCGAAGCCATTAACGGTGTCGGCATTACCCCCCAGCACGTGGTACCGGCCTCGAATGAGGCGACTTACCCTGTCCCCTGCGTCCCTGATCGTCCCGCCGATACGAGCTGTGCTGATGCTCAACTCTACTGGGCTTTACAGTTATTAGAGAACGGAACCGCACCACCACCGCCGGCAGAAACAGAAACGGCCCCCTAAGGGGCCGTAGACCGGACGGCGGGCAAAGGGGCAAGCGCGAGGAAACGGCGTGCAGGGCGCCGTGGAGGTTGAATTGGGGAGGCAGAGATCCTGGCTGACAGGAAGGATACGGATGAACGTCATCGCGTATCCGGTTCTCTTGGTTGCCCGCCGCCAAACGGCACAATCACAGTATAGCAATGATGCAGCGTGGCAACAGGAAACGAGCAGCTACCATCGGTAGCGATTTCCTCACTCGCAACAGCGAGTTGACGCTTTGTGCTATGATAGCCAGTCAAAGGCTGAGCTGTAATGCTCTGCTCGTTGGCATCGTTTATGAGGCGGCGGGTCAGAGACATTACCATTGACAGATACGGTATAATACGAACACAAGTTCTATTACAGGTGGGGGTCTGAGGTGGCTATGAACAATCCACGCCCCTTTATTCGCAGCGAACGACGCCAGGGGGCAGAGAATGGCGCTGAGCTGCGCGAATATCGGCTACTCGAACGCATCGGACAGGATGAACTGGCTATCATCTACCGGGCCATTCATCAGACGCTGAACCGTCCGGTGTATATTTCCCTGTTACGACGCCACGACTGGATTTCCAGTAGCCGGTTTCAACTGGCCGCCCGCCTGGCAGCAAGTTTGAATCATCCCCATCTGTTGCCGGTGATTGATGCCGGTCACGATGAGCGCTACGGCGACTATATGGTAACGCCGTATGTCGATGCCCGTCCGCTCAGTGATCTACTGGCTGAAGGCCCGCTGGAACTGCCACTGGCTATGCGCATCATTAGCCAGATTGCCGCCGCTCTCGACTATCTCCACGAGCAGCAGATCATTCATCGTGATGTGCAACCGGCGAACATTCTGGTCACGCCGCAGGGCAATGCCTATCTTACCAACCTAAGCCTTGCTGCTGCTCCTGATGCCCCTGATCTGAGCCAGATCGAGGAAGCCGATTATGTAACCCCCTATTCAGCACCTGAACTGCGCCTGATTCAGCACGAGGCGCATCCGGCGCTCGATATTTATAGCCTGGGTGCCGTGGCCTACCATATGCTGAGTGGTGAACTTCCTCCCACCGGTCTGATCGCCGAACTTGATCTAGTCGGTAAACCACCGCCTCTGACCCTGGCCGAACGGGTGCTCTTGCGTATGCTGTCACCGCAACCTAATCTGCGTTTCACAACGGCCGGCGCTGCTGCCAATGCCCTCCGTCTGGCACTGCGTACCCTGCTCGATCAGTCTACCACCGATATGGAGGAGTCGCGTTGGGAAGCCTGTGCCGAGTGGTTTGAAAATCCGCTGGAACTGGCGCTCAGCACCGATCTCTCGAACCTGGCCGACCAGTTCAACGATTTTCTCAGCGAGTCTCGCAAGCGGGCAGATAAGTGGCACCGGCGCAACTATGTGCGGCAGTGGCTCAACAACTGGAGTCGCAAAAATCGTTTTCGGCGCTCTTCACTCGGTCAACTGATCGAGCTTGAGACGATTGCCAGCTTCAATATCTATTTCTACGAATTACATGTTCTCTACGAGACACGCACAAAGCCAGAAGTGAAGATTCGGCCCATGAACCTTGACGAACGACCCCAGGCCGAACCGGCCCTTGATCTCTGGAGCGTGCCACTACCGATAGCAGAGGAGTTTAGTTCGGAAAAAGGCGGTGACATCGTTCTTCCAGGATCACGGCGCTTTTTTACCTGCACTGAATGTCAGGGATCGGGTCAACTGGTATGTCCACAGTGTCAGGGTAAAGGAACGATCAAACCACGGAAGACGCGCAATGACGAGACCGATCCGGTTGATCAGACCTGCAATCGCTGCAAAGGCTACGGGAAAGTGCGGTGCGAGAAGTGTGCCGGGAACGGCAATCTGGTCGAAGAAAAGGTGTTTCACTGGTCGCGGCGGGCGGTTGAGCACCAGAATGATGACGATAGCGAAGGGTTGCCCAATAACGTACGCACCCTGCTACGCCAGCGCGCTCAACCGGTCTACGAAGCCGAGATCGATCTTTTTGATAGCCAATGGCGAAGTGTCGGAACACTGAGTGATCTGATAGACAGAGCAATTGCTAACGCCGGCGAACATACCCGACCGATACGTGCCAAACTCCGCATCAGGGGCGTGACGATGACGCAGATCAACGGCTTGCTTGATGGTCAGGAATGCGAGCTGTATCTCATCGGCCCAGATGATACGCTGGTGAGCACAATTAGTCTGTGGAATATCGAACGCATTGCCCTGATTGTATCGGTCATCCTGCTCGTGATCGTGATAACAGTAACACTGGTGACGATCTGGCTATAGCCTTCGCGGATGGCCATGAATAGGCGCAGCAGGTGGCTCACCACACATCGATTGGCTGGATGATACCCTTGCCTGCCTGGCGATCTACCTGTTGCCTTGTTGATGGAGGTAAGGACGTTCAGGTCATCTCCAGGCCCTATCTCTCGAACACACTCGCGTGTTCTGTCCACCCCTGAACCCGCTGGGGCGGGAGTCGCTGCATCTGCCTTGCAACTCTGCGCACTTTGCCTAATCCATGAATGAGATGACTTCTCGCTCCCTCATCGCCCTCGCGCACGTTCTCGTCCAAATGCAATGATCTCATCGAGAAAACGCGACGGTTTCAGACGCTGACCACGCTGCCGGCTTGCCGTCCACGAGAGATAGAGCCGTTCGGCGGCACGGGTCAGCGCCACATAGCATAAGCGCCGTTCTTCTTCGATAGCCGCCGGATCGCCGATACTCCGTTCGTGCGGCAGCGTTCCCTCCTCTAAGCCCACCACAAACACAAATGGCCACTCCAACCCCTTGGCGGCGTGGATCGTCAAGAGCTGAACCCGATCACGCTCATCATCTTCATCGTCTGTATTCGTCATCAGCGCAACTTCTTGCAGGAACGAACGCAGATCAGTGTGCTCTTCCGCTGCCCGCAGCAACTCCTGCAAATGGGCACGCGCCTCGGCCAGCTCCTCGGCGTCGAAACGTTCAGCTAATGCCGCCATATACCCACTCTGCTCCAGCACATCGGCCAGCACGTGATCCGGCGGCATGGTGCTTTCGGCCAACCGCCACCAGCGTTGCAACAATGCGAAGAGCCGATGGGCACCCTCGACCGCCCGTGGACTCAGACCGGGAATATTCCGGGCATGGCCAAGAGCTGTACTGATCGGCAACGATTGGGCTGCCGCATAGGCGGCAATGGTTGCCAGCGCCTGCCCGCCTAACCCTCGCGCCGGCACATTCGCAATGCGCGTCAAACTGAGGTTATCCGCCGGATTGGCAATACAGCGAAGATAGGCCAGGGCATCACGCACCACCGCCCGATCAAAGAAACTCACTCCACCGCGCACCTGGTACGGAATCCGGGCATGGCGCAAGGCTTGCTCGAACGGTCGGCTCATATGACGGGTGCGGTAGAGCACGGCAATATCGCGCAACCGTCGCCCTTGCCGTTGCAGATCGGCAATCGAACGAGCTACCTGATCGGCCTCATCACGACTATCTCTGGCTTCGCTGATCAACACACAACGTTCATCAACATTCCGTGCCGCAGCACGCAATTCCATCGGTGCCACGCTGCGGCTGTGGCGAATAATTGCATAAGCCGCATCGAGAATAGGCTGGCGCGAACGGTAGTTCGTTGTCAACTCGATCACACGAGCATCGGGAAAATCGGTAGCAAAGCGGTTGATAATGCTGTGATCGGCGTTGCGAAAGCCGTAGATACTCTGCATTGCATCGCCAACCACGAAGAGCGAGCGCGGACGCTGCGCCGTTGGCCGGGTGAGCAACTCAATCAGCGCGTGCTGACTCGGATCGGTATCCTGGTACTCGTCGACCAGCACGTGTTGCCAGCGCTGCTGATACGTTGCCAGCAAATCGGGATCATCGCTCAGCAGGCGATACGCGGTCAGGATCAGATCATCGAAATCGAGGGCATTCGCCTGTTCGAGTGCCCGCTGATAGCGCCGGTAACAGGCAGCGATAAAGCGATCAAGCGGGTCGGTGGCGAACCGTGCCATCAGGCGTGGGGTCAACATCCGGCTTTTAGCCCGTGAAATCAGCCGCAACACCTCATCGGCTTCGATCAACCGGGGTGGTGTCTCGCCTACGCCCGCCAATGCCTCAGCCGCCAGTTGCAATTGCTCCTCGCCGGCATAGATCGAGAACGAAGAGGTATATCCTTTCAGCCGACCCTCAATCGACTCGCGCAGGATACGTGTGCAGATGGCATGAAAAGTACCGCTGGTCAAACCACGAATGCGCAGCCCTGGCAGATTGCTTAACCGCTCACGCATCTCGCGTGCCGCCTTATTGGTAAAAGTAACCGCCAGAATCTGCTGCGGCGCTACCCCGTAGTGCGTAATCAGATAGGCGATCCTCAGCGTCAAGACCCGTGTTTTGCCACTACCGGCCCCGGCCTTGACCAGTATCGGCCCAATTGGGGCAGTAACAGCCGCGCGCTGGGCGGGATTCAGCAGGTTGAGTTGTTCCATATCGTGCCAGTTTTGCTAGAAGCTGTTAGACAATAATGCTTTGCTGAATGATGTATGTCGATCAGCAGTGGGTAACGTGCAGCAATGCGACCGCTACCCCACCGGTTCACAGCCAGACGGTTGCCTCACCCGGCAGCAGGTTGAACTACGTTCACACCTGCATTGTTTGCCGGACGGATTATACCAGACCATCAGGATTGCACCAGTTCATTCAGAGCTGGAGTGATGTGTCTGTCGGTCATTGCTGCGTCGTGTAACACCTGTGATGCGCTATCCTTCAGCAAGAGTATCAGTACCGTGCTGATGATGACACAAGACGCCGGAGAGCGAATGACCGAATGGTGTTCCCGACATGATGCATGGATTCATCACGCATCGCGTGCCACGCCTGGGTGGGAGGGGCGGGTTCATAGGGGTGGGTTTGGAACCCGCCCCTACGAAATGCCTGGGTGGGGATGCGGTGACCACTCTCATCTCACATCTGGTAAGATGCCAGGCATGAAACGCGCACCAATCAACCCTCCCTTCTGCCACTTGTGCATTACCCACATGTCACACTGCGTCAGGCCGGGCTGCACGCGCTCCCTGTGGCGCGGGCTTCCCCAGCCCGCGTGCCGGCATCATCGCCACCGCCGGCAGGTGCTGGTCCCGCTGGCAGACTGGAATCCTGCCCCACGGTCTGATACACTGGCTACCGCCGCTACCACTGCGACCATCCGCTGCCCATCCGTGACGTGCGACCCACGCGACAGCGATGCAACGCGATAGTGCCCAGGGTCGCGCACAATGAGATAGGTGCTGCTCATCAACGAAGAAGGTGACTACCTGGGTATGGGTAAGGCATAGCGCTGCGTGGGAGCGGGGCGCGTAGCGGCTGCGATCACCTCTGAACAACCACCCATGGCACGCGATGCAAGACATTCCCATCCACCGCATCCCGTGGATAGTCAGGTGAACGGTACAGGTACCGTCCGTAGGGGCGGGTTTGGAACCCGCCCCTACGGAATCCGCCTCTACACACCACCGGCACTAGCACGCGGTGGGGCAGGCCGGCGGCCTGCGTTCAGCCATCGCCATCATCAGAGTCACATACCGGCACGGGTGTCCGCTGCAATCTGCGTCGGATCGTGAGCACGGCTGGCGCGGCAGCATGGCTGCCGCACTCCAAACCCTGCGATACGCACATGATTTGTGCGTAAGGCAACCCATCTAGTACGTGATAGCACGGCTGGAGCGGCGCACTGCCACTGGGCCGGTCGCCCACAACAGCACCCATAGCGATCATACCCGCTGGTACACCCGTGGTTGACACCAGTTGTGGGTAATGCATAGCTTCTGCCACCTCTGTATCCATCCGCATCCCGTGCGATGTCAACCGGCAGGGGTGGAACAGCGGTACATACAGCATATCCGCGCGCATCCACCAGACCTATGTTTGTGCATATTCCGCAGGTTATCCCCACGGTTCCGCAAGAGTGGATTCGGATACTCACGGACAACCACACTGCCGATACCATGCGGTGATGCGCAGGATCAATCAAGCCTGGGCATTAGAGCGACAACGTGCACGACAGACACAGAGGATACCAGCATGTTCAACACATGGCGGCTTCGACCTCTACACCAACCATATCCCGTTTCACAACGGCAGTCGATGTTATCGTCACTACATCACTATACCAGTTTTTAATGTTTCAACTCTAGCCAAAAGCAAGCTATAAGTGGTACAATTAATGCGCCGTAGTTGTAGAGGTCGTATTGTTGCACCACCAGCAAAGCAAACAGGGAGCGCCGCATGAATATTTTGGTTGTTGATGATGACATCCCCAGTGCAAGAATGACTTCTTACTTGCTTGAAGAAGCTGGTTATCGTGTATTTCGGGCACACGATGCATCCAACATTCTCCAGTTGATCGAGCAACACAATCCCGATCTCATCTTGCTGGATGTCATGATGCCTAAAATTGATGGGTTCGAGGTTTGTCGCCAGATTCGACGCAACTCCGACATTCCGATCATCTTCCTCTCGGCTCGCCATCAACTCCAGGATCGGGTGATGGGGCTTCAAATCGGTGGTGACGACTATCTGGTCAAACCGTTTGAACCTTCGGAATTGCTGGCGCGTGTTGAAGCTGTCTTACGACGACGCAACGCCGATGTGCTCAACACCTCGACCCGTCTCAGTCAGGGCAATATCACGCTCGATCCCGTCGAACACAAAGTTCTCTTCACCGACGGTCGCGTTGTGGAATTGACCCCACTCGAATTTCGATTGCTCTACTACCTGATGAAGAATTCGGGACGCATCTTGAACGTAACCCAAATTTTGAGTAAAGTATGGGGGTACGACTACGAAGGTGAAAGCAATCTGGTCGCCGTCTACATCCGCCGTCTGCGTACAAAGGTAGAGGAAGACCCGGATCATCCACGTCACGTCATTACAGTACGTAATCTCGGCTATAAGTTTGAGCCATAGTTTGAGATGCGTCGACCATTGCCATGAAGCATAACACCTGGCAACTGCAAACGATTATCCGTCGCCTCTTGCCGTTGCCGGCATTGGGGTTAAGCTGGCTGCTAACCCAATTCAGTCTACCGTCTGCCGCCTGGGGTGGATTGATTGGTTACGGTTTGGTCAATGTTGCCTTACTACTACTCCTTCGCCATCACCCAACTTCGACTAACCGCCTCCTGACACTCGCCGGCCTGAGCGATTTGCTCATGATCATCTGGTCGATCTTCCTGATCAGCACCAGCCCGCTGCTGGCCGTTGTTCAAGGGGTGGGTGCCTTGCGCGCATGGCGCTACCGGTTCCATTCATTCTGGCCGGCACTGCTGCCGGCGTTGATTGGCCTGCTCTACCCGTTTACCACTCCTTCGCCCTGGACAGACAATCCACTAACGTTGACCACGCTGGTGCCGGTTGGAAGCTTCCTGTTAAGCATCATTACTGTTCTGGCTTTGGTCTGGTTTGGGCAGCGACGCAATCTGGTAGCGCTCGATTGGAGGGCACGGTACGATCAGCTTCGCCGCGAACAAAAACAGCAGGTTGCCGGCCTGGAAGCCTCGAACAACGACCTACGTGAGCGGCTACGGCGGATGGAGGCTCTCGGCGAAAGCCTGCGTGCTATCAGCAGTTCGCTGAGCCTGGATGATGTGCTGCGCCAGATTCTCGACTCGCTGACCCATATGTTGGGCGTGCAGCGCATCGATAATGTGGCGCTGACATTGGCCCGCGATAACGGCCTTGAACACCAGATTCTGCACAACGATGCACAACAATCGGACTGGGCAACCGCCTTGGCGCAAGTCGTTATTACCGAAAAACGAACCGTCTTGCTGGACGCCCACGAGATAGCGCAAGAACCGGTATGGCATTCCCTGGCCGATCAGCAATGGCAGGCCGCGCTCAGTGTTCCTCTCTTCGATCCCGATCAGCCTGACCGGATTCGCGGTGCCCTCAGTGTGGTGAGTCGGCAGAGTGAAGCCTTCTCTCCGGCTGAAGAGCGTCATTTGACCTCGTTTAGCATCCAGGCCATGATTGCGATTCGGAACGCCGAACTCCACGTTCAGTTGAGTCGGCAACAGGCGATGCTCAGCGCCATTCTGCACGATATGGCCGATGGTCTGATCGTGTACGATGAAGCGGGCAACGTCTACCTCGACAACGCCGTAGCACGACAGGCGATAGCGCATAGTGCTGCTTACAATGGCAGACTGGCCGATCATCTGATCGATACGGCACGTCAGCTTTACCAGAGCAAGGTTTCGTTTAGCAAAGAAATTATCGACGGAGAAGCCGAGCAGGCTCGCTGGTACCAGATTCACGCCACTCTGGTGAATCCGTCACCCGATACTTGCCTGGCTGTGCTGGTGTTACACGATATTACCGACCAGAAAGTACAGGAGCGGCAGCGCCGGGAATTTATTGGCAAACTTGCTCATGAGCTGCGTAATCCGCTGAACGTTCTTAACGGTAATCTTGATATTGTCCTTAAGGAAAGTGATAAAGTCGGTACGCTTACCGAAGCGCAACGCTATTTTCTCGGTGAAGTGAAAGACAGTTATAAGCGCTTGTGGAAACGCATCGAGGAGTTGATAGAGATCAATCGTAATGGCACCAGTCAATTGAAGCTGCGCCCGGTGCGCACAAATATTATTGACATTATTATTAACACGTGCGTTCAACAACAACAGCCAGCTAAATCTCACGGCGTCGATCTGTGTTGGGAGGTGCCAGATCAGTTACCCGATATGTTTCTTGATGAGGAACGGATTGGTCAGGTATTGACAAATCTGATTGAGAATGCGATCAAGGCAATGCCCGATGGTGGTCAGATCACCGTGAGTGCCGAACAACAGCAAGATTATGTTCTGGTGCACGTGACCGATACCGGGATCGGTATTCCAGCCGATCAGATTGAAAAGGTGTTTCTGCCCTATCATCAGGTACCAAGCCATGTTAATGGTCGCGAGACGAAAAACACACACCTCGGCCTTGGGCTGGCAATCTGTAAACAATTTGTAGAAGCCCACAATGGCAGAATCTGGATATCGCACAGTGAAGTCGGGAAAGGAACACGCTTTACCTTTTCCCTCCCCATAATGCCCGAGACCGAACAAACGATTAAAACCGGCAGTCAAACCACTGCGTAAATGAAATCTTTTCTGAATATTTCGTTATCTTAATTGCTGTTGAAATGTGCTATATTTGCCATAAGAATATTTTGTTGCAATATGTAGCTTTGAGGACGCTAAATCGAGTAGTCTGATCACTAGTGAAGATTCTTGTTCACAGTTGGCGAAGCCCTTTCTGACATAGTAGTCGCTATCCAGACAGGTTGGCCGGAGAAACTACGTGAAGGTTGCACTCATTGCTCTACCCGGCAAACAGACCAATCAGATGCCGCCGCTGACTCTGGCCTACGTGGCGGCTGTTTTGGAACAACGTCGCATCATTGTGCGCATGTACGACCATGCCCTGGATGCAACGGGAAGCTGGCACGATATTCGGCGTCGCCTGCAAACGTTTCAGCCCCAACGTGTCATCGTCGGCGGTGAAGATAGCCGCACGATTGAACAGGCAGTCGCGCAGATTCATCAGTCTTATCCTGACATTTTGCCATTGCTGGTTCAACGCAACGGTACTGATGCACCCGCAGCCATCACCGGTGTCCTGGCCTGGCTTGATGGCGTAGCAACGGTCAATCAATGCCTGCCAAACGATGTCCCCTTTCCGGCCCGTCATCTGTTGTCGCTTGAGCACTACGCACTCCGTGCACCGGGTGGAGAGCTACAAACCCCCGTTGTGATCGGCTGGCATATCAATGGGCAATGGCACATGCGCCAGCCCCGCCAGATCGGTCAGGAGCTGCGCACGCTGGTGGAAGAGGCCGGAATCCGCCACGTACTGTTTTGCGAACCGGCATTGACCATTGATGAACAGTGGTTTACTGAACTACTCAACTATCTGATAAGCGCCAGTTTGAATGTCAAATGGCAGGCAGCGGTCGCCCTCGAACACCTGGACGAAGAGACGATTCCGCGGCTGGCTCAGGCCGGTTGTGAAGCACTGACGTTTGTCATTGCCGCTACCAGCATTTTTGACTCTGCCAGCAGGCGTAACCAGGCGCGTAAACTGCTCACTACTATCCGTGAGCATGGTATCTACACCCACGCGACTATCCTGCTCGAACCGCCTTACGAATCCATCGCTCGCCTGATCGATGTTGCGGCTACGTTTAGCCTTAACGATGTCTCTTTTGAATTGATGCAGACGATGCGGGTTGGCGATGACGAGCAAACCATCAAACGCTTTGCCCGTCAACGGTATCAGGAAGGACAAACCCGCCAGCGCCTGATTGATCGCTTTGGCCCGGTGCTCGGCGGTTTGCTCTGGCAACTACGGGTGCAGCACGTGGATGAGGATGAGGAATTGGGTGGGTAGAAGCAGGTAAACTTCCTTATATCATCCTCACCGCCACCCCCCGTTCAGCCAGGTAGCGTTTGACATCGGCCACTGAGTAGTCGCCGAAGTGGAAGATGGACGCGGCCAGTACCGCATCGGCACCGCCTTCGACGATGCCGCGATACATGTCGTGCGGCGAACCGACACCACCGGACGCGATGACCGGTACCGGGGAAATGGCGGTAATCGCCTGTAATAGCTCCAGATCATACCCGGTACGCGCACCGTCGGCGTCCATGCTATTGATACAGATTTCACCGGCCCCCAGATCGATCCCTCGCTTGATCCACTCGATAGCGTCAAGCCCCGTCGGGCGCGGATTGGCCCCGGTATGGGTAAAGACTTCCCAGCGTGGTGGTTCGCCTGGCGCGTTCACCCGTTTGGCATCAACCGACAGCACAATGCATTGGCTGCCAAACCGCCGGGCGCCCTCGGCAATGAGCTGCGGGTTGTAGACCGCTGCTGTATTCAGGCTGACCTTGTCGGCACCGGCCCGCAGCATGCGGTACATATCGTCAACGCTGCGTAACCCACCACCAACCGTGAGCGGAATAAATACTTCGGCAGCCGTGCGTTCTACAACCTCGACCATAATGGCCCGCTCGTCGCTGGATGCCGTGATGTCGTAGAAGACCAGTTCATCGGCCCCGGCAGCATTGTAGGCAGCCGCCAGCTCTACCGGATCACCGGCATCACGGTGATTCAGGAATTTCACGCCCTTCACCACACGTCCTGCTTTGACATCAAGACAGGGAATGATTCGTCGCGTCAGCATATGTTCGTCCCCGGTAACGTTCGGAAATCGCAGTAATGGCCTGTAAACCATCGCTGAGTTGGTGGTCGTTGTTGTGCGCGACCACCTTCCTGTACGCATCAATCACTATTTTGGCCGTACCTGCCCACGCCGACCACGCTCTTCTACCGGTGCCGGAGGTTCCGCGTCTGTTGCCTGCCGGGCCTGTGCGTCATCGATCAGAAATTGGGTCGCACGCACCCCCCACACCGCGAGGAGTGAGACGCTGAAGAGCAGGAACGGGACGACCAGCACCAGGCTGCTGACAAACAAGATAAAGCCCATCAAGAGCATGGTGATCAGTGTATAGATGGGGCGACTGACGATCAAGATCAGAGCGTTGCGGGCAATCTGGCGGAGCGAAGGCTGTTCCAGTAACACCATCATTGGGAAAGCATAGATGATGATTGCCGACCAGAGCATGAACAGGTAGAGAAAAAAGCCGATCAGGAGTCCACCAAGCAGACCAGGTACGCCGGCGTAGAAGGCCAGATTCCATAAAATCAGGGCTAGACCTGCCATCCAGATACCGTATAAACGCCACGCCGGAAGCGCATACGTCCGCATACCGGCGAAGAAATCGGTTAATTTGCTGGCCCGGCCTTCGGTAATTCGCTTGCTCAGCGCGTACAGACCTCCAAATGCCGGTGCTGCCGGTAAGACGCCAACCAGTGCCGCCGCTGCTGCGGGGAGGGCAGCGTTGCTCACCATTGCAACGTAGGCAATACTGAAGAGTGGTACACTCAGCGCGGCCCAGATGATGTTGGCAAACGTGAGCAGCAGAAATTCATCAAACAGGTCGCGTAGTGCCTGCCAGAAGACGCGAAACGGTGCGGTGATATTGGCTGAATTGATTATTTGGCGCTGACTCATAGCTTGTGTATTATAGCTGAAGTTTGCGGTATCTGCTCTCGCCAATGTACGGGCGCCTGTAGCCACCGGCCTGTCTATAAGCGTTTGCCAGGACGGATACGCCCGTGATTCGGTCACTCCCACCAGAAAAAAGCACCCGGCTTTATACAACCCGTTGTCGATCCCGGCGCATAATACGACGCCGGCAGTTGTCACGAACTACGGTGCATCTTCGGCCCACAAGACCACGACCCGTTGATCGTCAATCGCAAACAGGCCGTGATCGAGTGGGGCATCACTCAGTGAGCGCCAGCCAACTACCTCGTTGCCCTGAATGTCGTAGATCGCAAAATCGCCACTTACTGCGCCGTTGGTGAAATAGCGCGCCTGTGGCCCCAGTAACGCCAGTACTCTGCCGGCCAGGTCGGCGGCCTGAGCCTGGGGCACGACCTCGTCGGGGTAGGCTAGGTCGTGGGCGATGAGGTTGGTAGCGATCTTTATTGCGATCCGGCGCGGCACTTCGATCCAGTGCTGCCCAAGGGGCTGGAAGTCGAGTTCGCGAGCCGCCGCATCGAGTGCGTCGCGTGGATCGGTCGAGGGTTGGTGCAGGCGAAATACTGCTCCGGTGAGGGGATAGCTCTGGGCACGGGCAGTTTCGATGGCAATCCATAGTCCCTCAATCGCAGGATCGGTCTCCAGGGTCAGTATTGGTTGTGACATAATGCCTCACTTCGCTTGCTAGGTTTCATACGTGCTATGATACCGCGAGTCCACGATCATCACGTGCAATTTAATCGTCGCCGATCACAGCCTGCGAACAGTAAATAACGCATACAGTGGTATGATGGAGAGAAGTGGGGAATAACCGAACAGCGTTGAAGCTGGCGATGTTCGCATTAGAGGAGATTGTTGTGCATGAATAACCCGATGATCACCACGATTGACCAGTTATGTGCCAATGCTATTCGCGCGCTGGCGATTGATGCCGTTCAGCAAGCTAACAGCGGCCATCCCGGTATGCCACTTGGGATGGCCGATGCTGCATACGTGCTCTGGACGCGCTTTCTGAAGCATAATCCGAGCGATCCACACTGGCCGAACCGGGATCGCTTTGTCCTGTCAGCCGGTCACGGTTCGATGTTACTCTACGCCCTGCTCCACCTTACCGGTTACGATGTGTCGCTGGATGACCTGAAGCAATTTCGGCAATGGGGGAGTCGCACACCCGGCCATCCTGAGTATCACGAAACGCCGGGGGTTGAGATGACGACCGGCCCGCTCGGTCAGGGGATTGCGACGGCGGTCGGGATGGCAATTGCCGAGCGCTGGCTGGCGACCAGATTTAATCGGGTAGGGTTTCCGGTCGTTGACCACTACACCTACGTCATTGCCAGCGATGGTGATCTGATGGAGGGCATTTCCCACGAGGCGGCCAGTCTGGCCGGCCATTTACGGCTGGGGAAACTGATCGTCTTGTACGATAGCAACGATATTTCGCTGGTGGGGCCAACCCGCCTGGCCTGGAGCGAACAGGTTGCTGATCGGTTTGCCGCTTACGGCTGGCAGGTGTTGTACGCCGATGGGCACAATATGTCTTCGGTAGCGCTGGCCCTGGCCGAAGCGATTGTCGATGGTGAACGACCTTCCCTGATCATTACCCGCACCGTAATAGGGTATGCCAGTCCACGGGCCGGCAGCCATAAGGCCCACGGTGAGCCGCTTGGCGTCGAAGGCGTGAAATTGACCAAAGAGGCGTTAGGCTGGCCGCAGGAACCGGCTTTCTACGTGCCCGATGAGGTCTACGAACATATGCAGATGGCGGTCGAAGTTGGTGAGACCCGCCAGCGTGAATGGGAGGCGATGTTTCGGCGGTATCGAGCGTCGTACCCCGATCTGGCCGCGCAGTGGGATTTGATGCAGCAGGGCGGTTTACCGACAGGCTGGGAACAGGCCATCCCGACCTTTGCCCCCGATCCGAAAGCTAAAGGTACCCGTGTCGCGTCGGGAGCCGTGTTGCAGGCACTCGCTCCGATCATCCCCGGTCTGCTGGGAGGTTCAGCCGATCTGCACACCTCGGACTTTACCTATCTGGAAGGACTGGGTTCGATCAACGGTGAGGATTTCAGTGCGCGCAACCTGCATTTCGGTGTGCGGGAGCACGCGATGGGTGCCATTCTCAACGGTATGGCGCTGCACGGTGGGATTATTCCTTACGGCGGCACCTTTCTCGTGTTCAGCGACTACATGCGCCCGGCCATCCGGCTGGCGGCCTTGATGCGGTTACGAGTGATTTACGTCTTTACGCACGACAGTATCGGTGTTGGCGAAGATGGGCCGACCCACCAGCCGGTAGAGCATCTGCTGGCACTGCGGGCCATTCCCAACCTGCTGGTTGTGCGACCGGGTGATGCCAATGAGGTGGCAATGGCCTGGCGTCTGGCACTGCAACGGAGCGATGGCCCAACCGCGATCATCCTCTCCCGGCAGAACGTGCCGACACTTGACCGGACGCAGCTTGGTGCCGCCGATGGCACCCTGCGCGGTGGCTACGTGCTGCGTGATGCGGACGCGGCTCAGGCGTTGATCATTGCGACCGGTTCGGAAGTGGCGCTGGCCCTGGCAGCCGCCGATCATCTGGCCGGGGAAGGCATTGCCACGCGCGTTGTCAGTATGCCTTGTCGCGAACTGTTTGATCAACAAGATGCCGCCTACCGTGATCGGGTGCTGCCACCGCAGATCAGAGCGCGGGTGGCCGTAGAGGCAGGGCGCTCAATCGGCTGGGAGCGCTATGTTGGCTGTGCAGGCGCGATTATCGGGGTGGATCGCTTCGGTGCCTCTGCGCCATTCCAGCGCATTTACACCGAATTCGGTCTGACCGTCGAGCGGGTTGTGGCGGCGGTGAAAGATCAGCTCGTGCGGCACGAATAGGGTTGGCGTCACTAAGTGACTCACGGGTGGTGACATGAAGGCAACTGGATGTAGTTGCCTTCATGTTGCTCTGGGATTGAGCCTATACCTGTTGGAGAACACTACCAGCGCTCGTTGCGCGGCCAGAGTGCCCACACAATCGCCGCTGCTGCGGCCCACCAGGCCCGGTTGGCTTCCCGTTCCAGACCACGAGTGCGGAGCTGCACGCCACCGAGGAACAGGCCGGTTGCGAGCATTCCCCCCATCAAGCGGTCAGTCGCCCGCTCAACCCGTTTCATACTGCGTTCAAGCCGGCTCAGATCGGAACGGGTCTGCAATTCGCCCCGATTTGCCGCCCGGTAGTAGGCATCCATCTGCCGTGGTAGCCCGATCAGTATCTGACCAAGTTCAGTTAGCTCTTGCTGCAACTTCTCAACCCAATTGCCATTGCGTTGTTCTTGAGCCAGCATCGCTCGTGCGAATGGTCGTAGCTCATGGAACAGATTGATGTCAGGGCAAATCTCAGTGGCGAGACCGGCAACCATGCTCAACGCCCGCCCCAAATAGAGCAGGTCTTGGGGAATCTGAAAAGGCAGATCGTAAATTAAATCCTTCGTCTCGGCCATAATCGCCTCGACATCGAGGTTGGTCAGCTCGCGCACGGTGCGGTTGAACGAGTAGCGCAACATCGTCTCGATAGCCGTCTTGATTGCCCGCCGGTCGGCACCGGGCAGGATCATATTGAGTTGTTCGAGACAGTTCAGAATCCGGTCGGCGTCGTTGGTTGCCAGACCCAACACACCCTGCCGCATAATCTCCATCGTTTGCGGTGGCAGACGACCAACCATGCCGAAATCGACAAAGATGAGCGTGAAGGGTGTGCCGGCTGGCACTTCATCTGGAGGAGTGTCAATCGGCAGCCCGGCCTCAACCGCATCCATCGAGAGGTGGCCATTACGACTAACCGATGTTACCGGTGGTGATGGCTGAACGGGCGCCAGCGCAGTTTCTACCCGCACGAAGAGATTGCCGGGATGCGGATCAGCGTGGAAGAAGCCGTCAATGAAAAACTGTTTCAGGTAGCAATTGTTCAAACGGGCAGCCAGCTCAACCCGACTGACACCCAACTGATCGAGGGTATGCAGGTCGGTGATCTTAATCCCGTTGATCCGTTCCATCACCAACACACGCCGGGTCGTTAACTCGAAGATCGGTTCGGGAATGTAAATCCCCGGATGGTTAGCAAAGTTCTGGCGGAACGTCGCTGCCGAACGCGCCTCTTGCACATAGTCCAATTCCTGCACGAGCACACGGGCAAATTCGGCCAGCAACGCTTCCAGGTCGGCACGCCGGCGAATGGGCGGATAGTTTTTGATCAGGCGCACGACCCAGGTCACTGCGCTCAGATCGACCTCGACAATCTTATCTATCCAGGGGCGTTGCACCTTTACCGCCACCTCACGGCCATCGTGCAACACGGCATAGTGCACCTGTCCTAGCGATGCGGCGGCGACACAATCGGTCTCAAAGCTGCGAAAGATCTCGCTGGGTGGCGCACCGAGTTCCTCTAAAATCACCTCCAGCACGTGGCCGGCGGGTGCGGGGGGCACTTCATCCTGGAGACCGGTCAACTCGCGGCGCACGACATCGGGAATAATATCGGCCCGCGATGAGAGGAATTGACCGAGCTTGATCTGCATGCCCCCAAGCTCAACCGCCATCATACGGAAGCGGCGAGCAATAGACACCCAGCGCCGCAACATGGTGCGCTGAACATACCAGCGGAAGATGGCAAAGCGGGCAAGAAAAATATCCCAGATGTAGATGTGAATGACAACGCCAAGAAAAAACGACGAGACCCGTAAGAAGCGCTCGCGCGGACGGAAGCGCGGTGGTTCGGTTGGCCGTGGAACGGCGTTGGTGGTATCAGTTACCTGTACAGAGATTGGTTCACGCATAATATCCTGCCAGTATTCCTATTACTGATTATACCAGAGGCGAAACTCAATCTCACGACCGATCCGCAACGAATTGATCGGCGACTACCATAACAACGGGTGCGTAATGACGTTTGGATCCGACTTAGACAGGTACGGTATCACTGATACTATGACGATAGATAGTCTTCGCTTGTTAACTGATAGTGCTGCCAGTTTATGGCGACGTCTCAGTCAATTTGGTTCACCCGATCTGCTTGGTCGCCGAACCCCATTTGACGAATGGCTGGCGACCGTCAAACCCGGCCTCTCATCCGCCGACGAACAGGCCATCCGCCGCGATTATCGCCGCCTCACCCTTCTTCTCACCGAACTCGAAATCCTTACCCGCTCGCGTGAACAGGCACTGGCACTGATTTTGGAGACCGTCCAGCAATCTCTTCCTGCCGAACAGGCCGGAGAGAAGTCGGCAACACCTGAGACCGACGTGAACTGAGTCGATGCCTTTATATCAAGTCTTGACCGGTACCGTGTGTCATTCAGGTTGTCAGAACCGCGCACGCTGTAATGAGTCGCTGGTGGTGCGAAACAGGCGCACGGAAATGGTTCGCGGGCAGTTTCAGGTGCAACACCAGTGTCATGGAGGTGAGCAGGTGAGGGTGGTGCTAAGCAGTACACTGCGAAACGCCCCCCCTCACCCGCCCCCGCTGGACTATGCATTACCCACATGTCACGCTGCGTCAGGCCGGACTGCAAGCGCTCCCTGTGGAGCGGGCTGGAAGCCTGCGTGGAGGCATCCTCGCCACCGCCGGCAGATGCTGACCGTGGCCGCTGGGGCGCAGGCACGAATCTCGTGCAACATAACCGTCTACGCGCAGGGATTGCATTCATGTCTGACCGACTCGCTGATCGGCACGAGCACATTCAGCAATCTCGTGACCAGGATGGGTAATGGTATGCCACGCACCGAATCGCGAGCACGGCTGGCGCGGCAGCATGGCTGCCGCACGCCACACCGCGCGACACGGGTAATGGTGGTCGGCAACGGTATCGACACTGAAACGTGAACCCACTGTGCGCAGAGCTGCGGGGTAACCGCTGCGACCTCCACGTGATCGCAAGCACGGCTGGCGCGGCAGCCAAGCTGCCGCACTCCAAACTACGCGACACACACATGACGAGCGGGTATGGTAATCCATCCAGCACGTGTTGGCACGGCTGGAGTGGCGCACTGTCACCGGGCCAGTCGCCCACAACAGCATCCATGGCGATCATGCCCGCTGGTGCACCCGTGGTTGACACCAGGTATGGGTAATGCATAGCGCTGGGGGCGGGAACTGACAGTACAGGATGGGTCCCGCTTATGCGCACCGGTTCAGGGTGGCAAGACGGGAGACGCAGGCACGGTGGGTTCTTGCCGGTGGGGAGCGCGCCGGAGGTGTGCGCTCCCAGTGTGCGCCTCACGAGGAAGTGTTACCGATGGGGAGCGCGCCGGAGGTGCGCGCTCCCAGTGTGCGCCTCACGAGGAAATGTTGCCGGTGGGGAGCGCGCCGGAGGCGCACGCTCCCAGTCTGCGCCTCACGAGGAAGTGTTGCCGGTGATGAGCGCGCCGGAGGCGCGCGCTCCCAGTCTGCGCCTCACGAGGAAGTGTTGCCGGTGATGAGCGCGCCGGAGGCGCGCGCTCCCAGTCTGCGCCTTACGAGGAAGCGTTGCCGGTGATGAGCGCGCCGGAGGCGCGCGCTCCCAGCGCGTGCGCACCACGAGGAAGCGTTGCAGTGCACGACGTGAGGGTGAGGCTCGATAGCGGACTATGACGTTTATTGAACCAGATTTGATATTTCTGTGATCAAAGAACATCCAGCCTTGCTGCTGTAAGCGAGGCTGGATGCTGGCATAACTGCGTCCGGCGGCTGTCAGACGGTACCTGACGATTACGGCACCGGCGATAGAGTAACCCGAATTGGGCCAAAGGTTGCTGTCGGTGTCGGTGGTGGTGGCGTGATACACATATACTCAGCCACAATGAGTTCACGTTCGCGTTCGCGGACAATGATCTCGTGTTCACCGGTTCGCTCGGTACCGATCCGCAACACGATACGGAATGCGCCTGTTCGATCACTCGCTCCGCCCCCGACCGGTCGCTCATCGAAGAGTACCAGCAATGCGGTTTGCGGGCGAGCGGTACCCGTCAATTCAATTAGATCACCCGGTGCGCAACGTAGCATCTCCTGACTCAGTGGAGTGGCGGTAAAGGTAGCCGTTGGCAAAACTGTGGGTGGGGTCTGGGTAGGAAGCGCCGGTACGGTCGGTGCTGCGGTTATACCGGTTGGCGTAGAGGTGGCAGTAGACGTGGCGCCGGTGGTCGGTGTGGTCGCTGCGGTTGTCGCGGTAAAGGTTGAGGTCGGGGTCGCCGTCGCAGCTTGCTGGTTTGATTGGCCTTGAGCTGTTCTTGTGAGTAACGATCTAACGGTTGCAGTGCGTTTCTGCGCAACTGCTGTTTGGGTTTGACTACACTCATTTGGCCCTACATATGTACAATCAACTGGCGGTTCATAACACCCCGGATACAGCGGTTGTTCGTCACAGCTCGGTTGAGCCAGCGACATATTTGGTGGCGTGGATAGCGCCAACCAGACTGTGAAAACCAGCCCGATCACTACAATGCTTAGTGGCCAGAAGTAGCGTGACCGTGCCATGAACGTCCTCTGCCTGCAAGGGTTACCATTGTCCGACCCGCTCGATCACCTGGGCAAAGGTCTCGAAGCGCTGAGAGCCGACAATGACTTCCGTACCAATCCGAAACACCGGGCGAGCATAGACCCCTTCTTCAATTGCCGCGGCGTAATCGGCCTGAACCTGCGCCTGATACGTATGTGAGTCAAGACAGGTAGTAAAAGCATCCCTTGGAATACCAAGACCAGCAGCCAGATCGATCACCGTCTCGCGAGTGTTGAAGTAGAGTTGATTATACCGCGCATAAATCTCACGGCGCAACTCCCAGAAATACCCAAAATCGGATGCACATTCACTTGCCTCGGCCAGTATCTGCGAACGTTCCCCCAATTGCAGCAAGTGCCGATACACCAGCCGCATCTGACCGGTAGCCACAAATGCTTCAATCAGGCGTGGTTCAACATCGAGGGTATGGATGGCGCAAGAGGTACAGAGAAAATCTGAATAGATAACCATCGTTACCGGCGCATCCGGTCTACCGAGGTAGTGATACCCCTCTGGGGTACGACCACGCGGCAGATCGGGAAAATAGCCAGCCACGACCGGCGTGCTATCGGCTGTCGTTGGGGTTGATGTTGGGGCACGGGTAGGCACCGGTGATGGAGTCGCCGTCGGCGACATAGCCGCCGGAGCACTACAGGCTGTTAGTAAAACGATGAATGATAAGATAAGACGACGTACCATTGAACAGTAACTTCCACTTGTGTTAACCATCGTGAGCACTCTACCACACGTTTCAACAATAAAGCAAAAAAATGAGATGCACGTGAGAAAGGGCGACCGGTTGGTCGCCCTTTCTCACGATAGGTTATCAATAAACTATCCCAATTGGTTCAACTTCGTTTGTAAGAGATGGTTTGACGGCTCAACCAGAATTGAACCATCGGGAAAAACAATGGTTGGCACACTCTGATTGCCATTATTGACCTTGATCACAAATTCAGCCGCAGCCGGATCGTGTTCAATATTGATGTAGGTGTACGGTACGCCGTGCTGATCAAGCACGCGCTGGGCACGACGGCAATCAGGGCACCAGTTGGTACCGTAGACAACAATGGATTGCGTGGTCATACACTCCTCTCGTCGCAACAACAATGAAGCCGCACAATGCGGCTTCATCTTTGAGTATACCAGTTTTTCTAACCTTAGAGGATGCCTGCTCGATGACAACATGTGTAACCGTCAGGCAGCCTCTGGCAACGTCATATTACGCTGCAACCGATTCCTCTTGTGGTACCTGCTTGACAATCTCGATCTCAATCTCAATTGTCACTTCCTCACCGACCAGCACCCCACCGGTCTCCAGCGCCACATTCCAGGTCAAGCCCCAGTCTTTGCGATTGATCTTCGTGGTAGCGCTGAAACCGGCGCTGATCGTCCCCCAGGGCGACTTGGACTGACCATTGTATTCGACATCGAGGGTGACCTCGCGGGAAACGCCACGAATGGTCAGATCACCGATAATGCGACCGTGACTCTCGTCAATCACCTCAACTCGCTTGCTGACAAAGGTCAGCGTTGGGTAGTTGGCGACATCGAGAAAATCAGGCGACATCAAATGCCCGTCACGCCGTTCGTCACGAGTATCGATGCTGCTGGCATCAATCGTGACCTGCACCTTCGAGTTAGTCGGGTTCTGCTCATCGAAATCAACCGTGCCGTCGAAACGGGTAAAACGGCCACGGACTTTGGAGATCATCATATGGCGAACGGAAAACGTAATTGTTGAATGGGAAGCGTCGATTACCCAGGTCATAGAGACATACTCCTGTCAAACTACAATGCTTTACGCCATGCAGCATAACCTGCCGGCGTAGACAACAGCGTGAACAGGAGCGTGAACGTTGATCTACTCATCGGTTCATCGCGCTTCCCCGGTGTATGCCCCAAAACGACGATGGTCTAATCGAGTGCCGGCACAATCTCGTACCGGTACTGAATGTCAACGGTTGCGCCTAGCATCCGCCAGACCGGGCAGTAACGCTCGCGGGACAGCTCAATCGCCCGTTCGAGGGCAGCCGGATCAACCTCGCCGGAACAGCGATACACCAGTTCAATGTTCGTGTACGGTTTGGGGTACTCATCACCCCGCACACCCTGCGCTTTGACCTCAAGACCGGTAACCGGCTGCCGCTTCTTGCGCAGAATGCTAATCACATCCATTGCCGAACAGCCAGCCAGCGCCATCAACACCGTCTCCATCGGTGAAGGCCCCGCCAGATCGGTATTACCTTCGTGGGGACTGTCGAGTTCGATGGCCCGCCCTGAATCAGCTACAGCGGTAAAGTGGAGACCTTCACGCAGGCGAACACTGGCATGAATTACTGTACCCATACACATCCTCTCGCTATCAACAACGGCATGGATGGTCAGTCAATAAGACTATTGACTTTACCATGTTTAGTATAGCACTCCGGGTTATAATGCAAAAAGAGCAGGCCAAATGGCCGTGGGAGAAGACAGCCTATGGACTACGACTATATCATTGTCGGCGCAGGGGCCGCCGGTCTCAGCCTGGCCTATCACCTTGGGCAGAGTGCTTTAGCCGATCAAACAATTCTTATCATCGACCCCAATCATACTCGTCAAAATGACCGCACATGGTGCTTCTGGGAAGTGGGTGACGGCCCATTTGAAGCCGTGGTCTCACGCCGCTGGGAGCATCTCTGGCTCTACGACAAACACTGGTCGGCGCGTATGGCAATTGCGCCGTACCGCTATAAGTTGATTCAGGGCATCGATTTTTATCAGTTTGTCGATCACTGGCTGGCACAGCGGCCAAATATTACCCGCCTTCAGGGTAGCGTGGATCGTCTGGTTGAGTTGCCGGAGGGCGTGGCTGCTGTCGTTGGTGGCAGGCAATATACGGCGCGTTATGCCTTTAATAGCGTGTATCGGCCAGTCCCAACGCCACCGGGCTACCACACCTGGCTGCAACACTTCAAGGGATGGGTTATCAAGACGCCACAACCGGTATTTGATGCCGAAGCGGCAACCTTTATGGATTTTCGGATTCCCCAGGCCGGTGATGTTCGGTTTGGCTATGTCTTGCCATTCGACACCTGTACAGCTCTGGTGGAATACACGATCTTCTCGCCGCAACTGGTCAGTCAGACCGAGTATGAGATCGGGTTACAGCGCTATATTGCCGAACAACTGGGGATCGACCGCTACGAGATCACCCACGTTGAATATGGGGTCATCCCGATGAGTGATGTACCATTGCCGCTTCGCCCCAGCCCCCACGTGCTCAATATTGGCACGGCAGGTGGGATGAGCAAACCATCCACGGGTTACACCTTCCAGCGTATTCAACGCCAGACGCGGCAAATCGTGGCCAGTTTGACGAAAGAGGGTCACCCCTTCTACCGCCAGCCTTTGTTCAATCGCCACGCTCTGATGGACAGCATCCTGTTGAACGTGCTCGATGCGGGTCGTACACCTGGTCATCGCTTCTTTGCCAACCTCTTCCGCCACAATCCAATCCAGCGTGTACTCCGCTTTCTCGATGAAGAGACCACGATTGCCGAAGACATCGCACTGATGTCTACCGTGGAAATGATGCCGTTTGCCATTGCCGCCCTCGCCGTGTTCTGGGGGCGGATGAGCAGCCTGGGGCGCCGCGAGTGGGAGATGGGGTGATGGTCTAAAGGGCGCACGACGACAGATGTCTCTAATCGCGAACGTCTGTCGTGTTGCCTATTCGGGATACTGCTCCCGCCGCAAGCGACGCAATTCTTCCTCAAGCTCGCGAATACGCGCTTCAATAGCAGCACGTGCCTCGGCGTCGCGGCGTGCCTGTTCTGCGGCCTGGCGCCGTGCCTCGGCGTCGCGGCGTGCCTGTTCTGCAGCCTGGCGCCGTGCCTCGGCGTCGCGGCGTGCCTGTTCTGCAGCCTGGCGCCGTGCTTGAGCCTCTTTGAGCTGTTGCACCAACGTGGTGTA
Organism: Chloroflexus aurantiacus J-10-fl; assembly: GCF_000018865.1. NCBI lineage: Bacteria > Bacillati > Chloroflexota > Chloroflexia > Chloroflexales > Chloroflexaceae > Chloroflexus > Chloroflexus aurantiacus. The sequence continues at coordinate 2,502,833 of NC_010175.1, read as the reverse complement.
ATCAGGGAGTGCGCCTTTGACGTCGTCGTAGCAGACGACACGACCGTCCTTCACACCCAGCCAGAGGTGTGCAATTTCCAGATAGACGCGCCCCAGGTTATCCGGTGGCTGCAACTGGTATTGATTGTTTACCAACCGGTAGTCGAGCAGGCGGAGCTGTCGTGGCTCGTTCTGCGATACTGAGTCCACGATAACGTATTGTTGTACTCCAGCCCGTGCATAATGCTCAACTTTTCGCACAAGCTCGATCTCGCGCGTATGGGGTGAGGTGATTTCAATAATTAACGCTGGACGGTGCCCTTCCTTCGCAACATCGAATGCGTTCAAGTCTTCGTAGCGTTTGGTGATGCCGGGAATAACCATCACGTCTGGACTATGCGGTCGCAGACCGGGGACATCCCACACCACCCGCAAACTACTAAACACAATAGCCTGTCCGGTTGTTTCAAGCCGTGCCTTCAACACCTGAGTGAGATAGCTCCTGTCAGTAAAATGCATTGCAGTATTGACAACAAAATCGCCTATTTCCGGGTGAAGGACATCTTCAAGGGTGAGCGGCACCTGGTCGAAGTTGTCTGGATCGTCGGGTGTAGGACGACGAACAAAACGCCAGCCGTAGTAATATGGATCGTCATGCGGAAACTGTGGTGTCGGTTCGGGTGTATTTTGCGACATTGCGATACCTCCCTGGTCATATGTGGGTATCGTACCATGCTGCGCATACTGGTTGTCGTCTGCAAGGTAAAGCCAGGGTCAATCAACCATACAAGGCCATCCTATATGACCGGGCAAACGATACGTTCGTGATGTACACGACCTGATGATAGAGCAAACTGGTGAGATAGATGCCTGGCCGGTGGACGGTAAAGAAGAAAACGGGTGCGCAGTGTTATGCGCTGCGCACCCGTGATGAACGTGTATACTCTGTCGCTAGAGCTGGGACCTCTTACTCACCTTCCCAGGGCAACACAGACGACGGTAAAACGCTCTAAAATCTGGTTCGCTCCGTCAAGACTTACGGATGACTCTCCCGCACATCAATCACCTTAGCAACCACCGGGGTAACCACCTCACGCACCTGATCAACCGTCATCCCGCTCACCTTAAACGTCACTTCCGACATTGAGGCAGTTTCACCAGAGAAGGTACCGAGGGCGATGATATTGCCACCGCTATTCGCAATCGCCGCCGTCAACTTTGCCAGCCCGCCTGGTTCGTCAACCATCGACACCGTAGCCCGCACACCAGGATTGCGCGCACCCATCAATTCAAGAAAGATTTTGAACAGATCAGTCTCGGTAATAATTCCAACCAGCTCATTTCCCTTCATCACCGGCAACCCACCGATACGGCGGTCGGCCATAATCCGGGCAGCCTCTTCGATTGGGGTATCAACGGTTACGGTATAGACATCGCGTGTCATTACCCGTTCGACGGTCAGCTTACTCAGCAGATAGTTCAATTCCCACACACTCAATGTAGTGGCCGGCGACGGTGAAGCGTTGATCAGGTCTTTCAGCGAGACGATACCCACCAGACGGCCATGCGAGACGACCGGTGCCCGCCGGATGTGTTCGGTACGCATAAGATGCATTGCGTCGTGGATCGATGTTTCTGGAGTTACAGTAATCGGGGGATGCGACATTCGCTCGCCAACAAACATACAGGCACCTCCCTGCTGCCTCATCGCGAACAGCGCCTTCGCTGCTCTCTATGCTCAACTATACCATGCTCTCTGCCGGTGGGAAGTAAATGAGTAACAACGTTCACGAGAATGTTGTTACTCATATTCCGTATTTCGATAAAGATGTTGTGGAGATACCAATACCGGAGGCACGTTTAGAAGCGGACAGACAATCTGCCAGATAACACTTTGGGCAGCATCAGATACCCTTGGAGGCGAGTTGGGAACCCGCCTACCGGAGCGGAGGGGCGACGCTGTATCGCCAACAACCATAGTATTCGACCAGATATTCTGTTCACCCTTGCGCAAAGGCATGAGCAGGTTGATAGAGAAATATTTAGGCCCATTCTGCTGAAAGCACTTCCGCCTGTTCCAATACAGTCTGCGTAGCTTTCTCCTGCTTGTCTGGTGGATAGCCGTGCTTGCGAAGAATGCGCTTAACCAATCTGCGTAGATTCGCCCGTACATCTTCCCGCTGTGCCCAATCAATACTGATACTGTTACGCACGGTCTCGACGAGTTCACGGGCAATGGTGCGTAGAGTCTGATCACCCAACACAGCCACAGCACTATCATTTGTTTCAAGCGCATCGTAAAACGCCAGCTCCTCCTCCGAAAGGCCCAATACTTCACCCCGCCGGTCGGCTTCACGCATTTCCTTCGCCAAAGTTATCAATTCTTCGATCACCTGTGCTGCTTCGATTGCACGATTCTGGTAACGGTGAAGGGCTTGCTGTAACAGTTCAGCGAATGAGCGTGCCTGAACGATATTTTTGTGGCTACGCCTCTTAATTTCACCGTTAAGCAGTTTCTGAAGAACTTCAACTGCCAGATTCTTGTGCGGCATACCACGCACTTCAGCCAGGAATTCATCGGAGAGGATGGAGATATCCGGCTTTTTCAGCCCTGCCGCAGCAAAAATATCCTCCACGCCTTCAGGCGCAATTACCTGCGCAATAATCCTCCGAATGGCATGATCTAGCTGCTCTTCAGTTCTTACATCGCCGGGTGCGCGTTTGGTCAGCGCCGCAGAGAGCGCCTGAAAAAATGCCACATCATCACGAATCTCAAGCGCTTTTTCATGCGGCACTGCAAGGGCAAAGGCTTTTGTCAAATCACGCACCGCCTGAACAAATCGTTCCTTTCCTTTCACGCGTGCCAGCACGTGTTCTTGAGCTGCAGGTAAAAGTCCAATGCGTGCATGTGCATCACCACTTGCCCAATCCGACCAATCGAAGCCGTGCAGGATTCCACAGCAGATTTCGTACTTCTCTTGCATCAACGCAACAGTCTCTTCCTGGTCAATAGTGGTTTTACCAGTACCACCGCTTTCAGTGTAAACCGCCAGTGCAGCCTTCAATTCGTGGGCAAGGCCCAGATAGTCCACCACCAGACCACCCGGCTTATCGCGAAAGACGCGATTGACCCTGGCAATTGCCTGCATTAACCCGTGGCCGCGCATCGGCTTGTCCAGGTACATCGTGTGTAGACTCGGACAATCAAATCCGGTGAGCCACATATCACGCACGATGACCAATTTAAGCGGATCGTTCGGATCACGAAAGCGCTTCGCCAGCAGTTCGCGGCGTTGTTTATTGCGAATATGCGGCTGCCAGTCTACCGGGTCGGAGGCAGAACCGGTCATCACTACCTTTATTACACCTTTGTCGTCGTCTTCGTGATGCCAGTTGGGACGAAGAGTGCAAATGATGTTATACAGCTCAACACAGATGCGCCGGCTCATGCAGACAACCATGCCTTTACCTTCGATTGCCTCCAGTCTCCGCTCAAAATGCTCGATAATATCGTTGGCAATCAGTCTCAGCCGTTGTTCAGTGCCGACAATGGATTCAAGCTGCGCCCATTTGGTTTTGAGCTTTTCTTTACGCTCAACTTCCTCACCTTCTGTAATCTCCTCAAACTCATCGTCAATCTTTGGCTTGAGTTCGTCAGGAAGATCGAGTTTTGCTAGCCGTGCCTCATAATAAATCGATACGGTCGCACCATCTTCCACCGCACGCTGAATATCATAGATTGAGATGTAATCTCCAAAAACTGCTCGTGTATCGGCATCCGCCTTCTCAATCGGCGTGCCAGTGAAACCAATAAAGGATGCCTGAGGTAGTGCATCGCGCATATGGCGGGCAAAACCGTCAATGAAGTCGTACTGGCTGCGGTGTGCCTCGTCAGTGATCACGACGATGTTCCGACGGTTGGACAATACTGGATGACGGTCGCCCTTCTCTTCGGGTAGAAATTTCTGAATAGTGGTAAAAACGATACCGCCTGACTGCACGCTTAGGAGCTGGCGTAGGTGTACACGACTTTCAGCTTGCACGGGCGGCTGGCGCAGTAAATCCTGACAGCGTGAGAAGGTGTTGAAGAGCTGGTCGTCAAGATCATTACGGTCGGTAAGCACAACGATGGTAGGGTTCTCCATAGCTGGTTTGCGAATGATGCACCCCGCGTAGAACACCATCGTCAGGCTCTTTCCCGAACCTTGCGTGTGCCAGACAACACCGATACGTCGATCACCAGGCTTACCGCCAGGTTCGCGTCCTGCTTCATAGACGCCACCCGACTCCGCCATACGGTTGGATGAAACAACTGCGCTGGCGCGTAGGGTTTCCTTCACCGCTACCAGTACAGCATGAAACTGGTGGTAACCAGCCATCTTCTTCACTAACCGTCCACTACCATCGTCCTCAAACACGATAAAGTCACGTATGAGAGTAAGAAAGCGATTTTTCTCGAACACACCCTTGAGCACAACCTCTAGCTGTGGTACACCAACATCCTCTACCTGCATGCCGGAGATGGTGCGCCAGGGTTTAAACCACTCGCGACCAGCACCCAGTGTGCCAATGCGCGCTTCGAGACCATCAGAGATAACTAACGTCTCGTTGAAGACAAACAAGGATGGGATCTCTACCTGGTAGGTTTGCAATTGCTGGAATGCACTCCAGATGGTTGCGTGCTCGTCGGCTGCGTTTTTGAGTTCGATGATCGCGAGGGGCAGACCGTTGACGAACAGCACCACGTCGGCGCGGCGGTTGTGCTTGTTCTCCTCAATGCTAAACTGGTTCACCGCCAGCCAGTTGTTGTTGGCGGGGTCGTCGAAATCTATCACACGCACCTGTGTGCCGCGAATACCGCCGTCGGGATGACGGTATTCCACCGTCACGCCGTTCGCCAGCATGAGGTGAACGACGCGGTTGCGCTGGAGAAGATCAGCCCCTTCGGGTTGAGTCAGTTTGCGGAAGGCGTCGTCCAGCGCCTCGGTTGGCAGGTCGGGGTTGAGACGTGCAAGAGCGTCGCGCAGGCGCTGCTCGAGCACGACCTCGCCGTAGTTTTGACGTTCGGCTGCCGACATGCCAGGAGCGATACCAGGACCGTGCGCGACCTGCCAACCCAGCGATTTCAACCAGTCAAGGGCGACGGTCTCGATGTTTGATTCGGTCAAATGCGCCATACGTCCTCCGGGGATTGGAACGACACACGTGTCGTCCCTAGATTGTGCGTTGCCGTTCAGGGTCGGAGCGACGCATGCGTCGCTCCTACGACTTCGTATTCTTTACAGGTGCGCGGTCTTCGGGATGTTGTGGTTCATACATCCAGAAGTTAATCGGATTGTTCGGATCAGGTGTCCGTAGTCCGCGATTGCTCTTAAGGCTGACCCCAAGCTTGAGCTGTTTGCATCGATCATCAAACGTCTTAAGAACTTGAAAGCGTTCATTCTCGCTGCGTGTTGGTGATTCGTTCGCTGAATGCTGCTCGTTACCGAATAAAGTCAACTGGGACGATTGAGTATTGATCCACTGCTCGTATTTCTCATATTTTTCATAGGAGAACACGGCTAAACCGGCGAACAGGTCGGCAATTTGCAGCAGTAGATGTTGCTGAGACGATACCTGTCGAATCTCTTCGATACCAAATTCCTGGTGTAGCCTGACTCTGAAACCACCGCTAAAGAGCGGATGTTCTTCTTTGAAAGTCACACTTTTGGCTTTAAGGCAGTCCTGAATTGTCTTCCAATCAAAGCCAGTGTGCTCATCGGGATGAAGTCTCCAAACGGCATTATTCGGCCATCGTGCCCTCATCACATTGCGAAAAAGATGATAATACATCCGCTCGAGATTAGCGACGTCGTCTCTCCCCTTGATGCTGTGCCGACTGTCTTGAATATTCCAGATGAGCACATCTACACGTAACTGATCATTTCGCGCCTTTTCAATTGCGAAATGACACATCTTTTGCGCTGCAAATCGCTCTTTGGCACCATTTACCTTGTTCCACTTGAACTCGTGTATCTGAGATTCTCTGAGAAGACTGCAAAGTTCACGATTGAAGCTATCAAGATGGCAGATTGGCAAAGTCACCAACCCAAGACTGCGAAATCGCCCCGTATTCCAGTTGGACTCGTCGCTGAAACCAATATGCGTGATGGTTTGATTTGTCATAATCGCCCCTACCAAAACCATTCCGCATTATTCAGATATACCTAAGAATAAACTTCGACAGGAGCACGTTGCACAAAAAATATCTGTCTGTAATCACACCACTCGGAAGAATTTCGCGAAAGCAATGTTTTATCGTCAAACACATCCTGAAGGTCAGTTATCATCTGGCGATCTTACTTAGGTTGTTCTTCTCTTTACTGTATACTCCTGCCAAATTTCTTCAATACTTTTGTTTTTGAGCACCTCCTTAATTTTTTCAACTGTTTCTGGAGAATACCGCTTATGTACCTGACGACCGATAATGAACTCCTTGTAGTATTTCTGATCTCTCCGTAGATCAAGATAATCAACGACCGCTACAACTTTCGGTACAGACAGTCCAACCTTCTCGGCTAGCTGCTTCGCCCCAAGACTGTATATATCCAGTTCATTGATACGTCTTACAGCCACAACTGAAGCTCCAGGAGTACCTTCAGGCACGAGCTGAATTGGAACCCCTTCCTTCTTTGATAAGCGGAGAGATAGGCTCAATCCCGTTCCATCCGACGTAATCTCAACGGCGGCAGCACCCCGAAATAACTCAGGCCAGGAGCGGCCATGCGCTATCTCTTTCCCGATCTGTCGCAGCTCTTCGTCGCTCGGCTGGCCCTTCTCGCCCTTAAGGGTGGCATCCAGGATTGCAAGCGGACGGATGCGTGCCAGTGCTTGAACCTGTCTTCGCCGACCTGGTTCCAGAAGCTTCCTGATCTCGGCAACCTCAGACTCGAATAGGGTCACAAGGTCTGTAGGAACCACTGTTGAAATCGGTAACACACGCGACGGAAGGTAGCTGGCAAACTCCTTGCCAAAGACACTCTTCAACAAGTCCTGGAACAGCGTTACACCTGATTGAATATGCAGGTAGAGCTGTCCTTCGGATATATCAAGCAGATGATGCTGAGCTGCGTCTCGGAGTCCGTTGATCATTTGCAAAATAAGAGCCTGCTCCTCCGTTAAGTACTTAATCTCACCATTGCTTAAAGAGCGCCGCACACAAGCATCAAATCCAATCGTCTCGTTGGAACGTTTGTCACGGATGCGTCCGCCGCGATGGAGGATGGCAGACTTCATCAGCATTTCAAAGCTATGGTCTAGCATAATTAGCGTTGCGCTGACTCTTCCTCGATCATAGGGACGATTGAAGATCTCAATAGCAAGCAGAATCGAATCAAGCGCCTTCTCCAGCAAACGCTTTACCTCCCACTTCATAACCCCCTCTCCTGCAAAAACTTTTCCGCATCCTTCACTCGTATCTCACCACGGATGAGCTTCGGCAGCAGCGCATCGCGCAGCGCGGCGAGGGTGCGGGATTCGCACGATGCTCTAGTTGCCCTGGCAAATAGCTGCTTTACGGTTCTGCCGAACGCCTCGGCCACAGGAGCAGGTGGTGCGACAAGCAGGTAATGAGCAATAGCTTCTGTTTGTACCCGCTGCCTACCACTTGTGCCAGTCATATTCTGAATGGCGAAGTCACGGAAATTCTCACTGCGTGCCAAGCAGTAAGCAAACTCGGCAGGCAAAGGCTCTCTCGGTCTTAGTACAATGTACTCTGTTGAACCCCAACCAACTTGCCCATTTCGGAGAAAATCAACGAATGCAGTCTTCCCATTCTCCAAACATGGAGTGATTCGGGCAAGGAGCGTATCACCGTTTATGAAACGGGTGCCTGATCCAAATGGACGATCAACAACATCGCCAGGGACGTGACCACGAGTTGGCATATTTGCCATATCAAGGTAAGGAGCAACTTCACCCTTCCTTAGTACTCGCGGTGGGTTCAATTCGATTAGTTCTGACAGCCTCCCCACCCCCCATCCCTCCGGAATCTCCCCCAACTCCGAGTCTACCAGGCGTTCGGGGAACAGGTCGTAGAAATGGGCAGGCAGACCGGGCAGGGATTGACCGCGCTGCCAGCGGCACTCTATCTTCGCCCGCACCGGCTCGAAGTCGACGAACCACGCCTTGAACAGTGCCCGCGCCATCTGTTCCAGCGTCTCGCTCATGCGCCGGTTCAGCTCGATTTTGTCGTCCAGCGTGCCGAGGATGTGGGCAATGGCGCGTTGTTCGGGGAGGGGGGGGAAAGGGATCTTGGCATCCGCAATGTCCTCCGATAGCACTGCAGGGTAAGCAGCACCCTTTTCCCTTGAAACCAAATAGTCAGTGAAAGCTCTATCGAACACGCAAGCGTACAGATAACGGGGATGAATAACTTTGGGTTTTGGTCGTAGGACTGCAAATCCAGTAGACACAACCAAGTCAGGTTCAAACGTAGTGACGAAGAACCTTGAGCGCCTGTTGGGGCGTACCATTGAAAGAACTGTGTCACCCTCACGAATTAGACGCTTGGCGCGGCTTGGAGCTTCTGAAAGGCTGATTTGACTTGGTTTCTCAATGATTGTTCCTTCACCTACTGACGAAATGTCTATGTATCTTATGTGTAAGAAGGGCCAATTAGCACCAATTGCATCTGGATTGATCGTAGCCACATCTCCAAGCCTCACTGTCCCCCACTTATCCGCCATAGCTTAACTCCCATTTCACAACACTTCACTCTCTTCACTCAAGATATTCACGTGCAGTTCACAGGCTAACACCTATTACGGCGTTGCCAGTCGCTTCGCGATCATGGATTAACAATCCACAACGCATTTCTTACTCTCCGTTCGTTAAATAAGCCAGGCTGCTATTAAACGAAAACCGCAGATCGTTAAATAAGCGTCGGTTGTGTGCAGTCCAGCTATTTCCTTTTTGCCAGAGATTCTCACTCCTGGATATTTTTGTTCTCAATACCGTTGTCTTCACGGCGTGCTTCCCAGCACAAACCTGGCCCGCTCGCGCCGCAGCATTTCAAAGGGGCTCATGTATCGTATGTTCAGTCCGAGACAAACATTCGGGATTTTGACCCGATGCACAGAATTCTGCGGAATCTCATGGGTGACGACGGTGTGACCTGCCGCCAGTGCCTGCGCTACCAGGTAGTAGTCGGCAATCTGCAAGAACATGCTTTTGGCCGCCGGGCTGTAATTGGCTTGAGCGTTAACCCATCGAGCAACCACTGCAAGTGATTGTATAGTCGAAGCATCCGGTTTGAGGGAGAATGAATCGGGCAATTGCAACACCCAACTGGCAAGCTCATCCTGTCCTGCTTTAATCTCGTCGATCACCTTTTCGATAGTGAAAACGTTTCCTGCCTGGTGTTCACGAACAAGCCAATCCCAGAATGCTGGACAAAAATCCAGTCCGTAGTGCAGGTTCTTTGCTGAGATGAAGACATTGGCATCGAGCAGGTAGGCCATTACGCAACTATTCCCAGTTGTATGCTAAATTCACGAAAGGTAGACATATTTTTGAAACCAAGCAATCGGCTAGCTTCGCTAAAAGAGGTACGTCCCTCCCAGACAGAAATCGCTACCGCGCGAGCAAAGCGCTTGCTGACCCGTGCAGCAGTTGTCGAATAAAAATTGCCGCCGCTCGCAGCGGAAATCCGGCTGAGACGATCCACCTCTACTTCGTACTCCGCCCAAAGCTGCTCTCTCGTGAGATATTCCACGTCATACAGCCGCCGCAAGATCACCAGGGTGCTCACTTTGAATTGCCGGGAAAGGCGATCAAGTGTGTGACGCAGTTCTTCCCGTGAATACAGTTCCGACCGGAGTGCGGCAAGCGGCACGAGCAACTCAGCGGCAACCGCATTGCACCACCATTCTACGTCGTTTTCTGGTGTAGTTGTCGGTCCTACATCGGACAAAGCGGATTGGCCGAGCCACAGGTGGGCGAGTTCGTGGGCCAGCGTAAACATCTGAGCGGCTTTGCTATCGGCGCCGTTGATGAAAATCAAAGGGGCAAGAGGATCTGAGAGTGCGAAGCCGCGAAACTCCGCAGGGTTTAGCTTGCGGCGATTATTGCTGCCAACGACGCCATTCACCATAACGAGTACGCCGAGAGCGTCTGCCTGCTCGATGAATCGCCGCAGGGCATCTGTCCAGGAGGAGAGCTGTCTACGCTCTTCAAGATCGAAGCCCAGGGCTTGCCGAACACGTTCTGCTGTGGCGACAACATCGTCGGTAACTCGGACTGAACCAACGAACGACAGCGGAGGTTCGCCTGCGATCAGGGCAAATTCGCGGTACCACTCCTGCCGTTGCTGACAGAGGTAGATGGTGTCCAGAAGATCAGGCGTTGGGCGGCTGACACGGATGTTTCCAACAGTTCGAAGATCCGGGATCGGGATCGCCTCTGTTGGAGGTTCCGATAGGAAGAAAAACCCAATGGGCGTATGCGTGGCCTGAGCGAAACGCTCCAACTGCTTGAGTGTCGGCTGATCTTCTTCGTTGAGCCAGCGGTCGAGCCTGGGAAATTTTCCTTTCAGATCTTCCTCACGAAAACCTGCTCGCTCACAGGCCCAACGTAATAACGCAGGAGCAACCTGTATCTTCATCTCTTCTGCTCCCAAAAGCCCAGTTCTTGCAGATTGGCAACAATCGCCTCATCGAGTTTCGCCGCCTCAGCCTGTTGCTCACGGAGCTGGGCAACAAGCCACTGCATCTTCTCTGCGAACGGCTCATCATCATCTTCCCGCACCTCGGAGCCAACATAGCGGCCCGGAGTCAGCACATAGCCGTGTTTGCGCACATCCTCCAGCGACGCACTCTTGCAGAAACCGGGGATGTCCCGGTATTCCCCAGCGTCCGATTCCCCTCGCCAGGCGTGATAGGTACAAGCGATTCGTTCGATCTCTTCGTCGGTTAGCTCGCGATGGATGCGATCCACCATGCGACCCAGCCTGCGGGCGTCGATAAAGAGAATCTGCTTACGACGGTCACGGAACTTGCCATTATTTCGATTGCGGGCGAGGAACCACAGGCAAGCCGGAATCTGAGTCGAGTAGAAGAGTTGGCCCGGCAGTGCTACCATACAGTCGACAAGATCGGCTTCAATCAGTTTCCTGCGAATCTCACCCTCGCCAGATTGGTTGGAGGACATCGAGCCATTCGCAAGCACAAAACCGGCCACTCCCGCAGGCGCAAGGTGATGCACAATATGCTGCACCCAGGCGAAGTTGGCATTACCAACGGGCGGTATACCGTACTGCCAGCGTTTGTCGTTGCGCAACTGCTCACCGCCCCACTCTTTCATATTGAAGGGTGGATTTGCCAGAATGTAATCGGCTTTGAGGTCGGGGAAACGGTCATTGCGGAAGGTATCGCCTTGTTCGATCCGTCCATCAATACCACGGATGGCCAGATTCATCTTTGCTAAACGCCAGGTAGTATAGTTAAGCTCTTGTCCGTAAATACTGATGCGAGCACGAGCGCGGCTACCATTGCCGTTTCCCGTAGCATGGGCCTCGATAAACTCTACAGATTGTATGAACATCCCCGCAGATCCGCAGCAAGGGTCGTAAACCCGGCCTTGATAGGGTTCCAACATTTCCACCAGCAGGCGCACGACGCACCGGGGAGTGTAGAACTCACCACCCTTCTTACCCTCAGCACTTGCAAACTGCGAGAGGAAATATTCATAAACGCGCCCAAGCACGTCCTTGGAGCGGGCAGAGGCCGTGCCCACCGGGATGTTCGAGACAAGGTCGATGAGCTGACCCAAACGCTGCTGGTCCAGAGCAGGGCGAGCATAGTCTTTTGGGAGAACCCCCTTGAGAGAGGGATTATCTCGTTCCACCGCTATCATCGCCTGATCAATCAGTTCGCCGATGTTTGGCTGGCGAGCATTGTTGCGGAGTTCCACCCAACGGGCATCAGGTGGAACCCAGAAGACATTATCTGCCCGATATTCATCGGGATCTTCTGGATCGGCGTTGGGGATATTCTGAAGCCTCTCACGGTGCTCCTCGAAGGCGTCGGAAATGTATTTTAGAAAGATGAGACCCAATACAACGTGCTTATACTCAGCCGCGTCCATACTGCCGCGGAGAGCATTGGCAGTCTGCCAGAGTTGGGGCTCGAACCCTAAATTAGCGCCGGTCGTCTCGATAGCCTGGGCATGGTTCTTTCGTTTCGCCAATGTTTGCCTCCTTATCGACGCAATCGCACCGAGACCATGATACTGGCATCTGACAGTAGGGGGCGATGCATGCGTCGCCCCTACGTCTTTCGCATACCACAACCATGAGACGTTATATGTGTAGAAGGGCAAGACTATAGCGCTACAGAAATATCGATTATTAATACTGATAATAATTATATCAAATCACTGCATCATTCTGCTACATCACTGGTGATATAGCAAATGCTTCACACATGTCCGCAAGGGAATTTGTCTCTCCACAAACAATCAATCCATTATACAGCCCTTCACAACCTCTTCTCCACGCCCTCCCCCGTCATCCCTGTCGCATTGACGCTATGCAGCACGAATGCTATGATCAGCAGCGTTCCGAAGAACGGTGTTTGTGCGGAGAAAAGCAATGGAGCAAGAACAGATTATTGCCATCCGCGAGATCTACTGGAACATTGACCACACGGTCGGCGCAACTTTTCTCTATCTTACAGCGCTGGTCACAACAGTGGTCATGGCCTGGGGGATTTTGCGTGATATTGCTCGCTGGCGACGTGGTAAACCTGCGAACCGCATTGGTAACCTACTGGAGCGACTGCTTGAGTTCACCCGTCAAAGTTTAGGGCAGAAAAAGGTATTGCGCGACCGGCGGGCCGGTGTGATGCATGCCTTGATTTTCTTCGGTTTTCTGGCTCTGTTTATTGGCACCGATATTATTGCGGTAGAAGAAGATTTCACCATTCCACTGATGGGTGAGCAGGCCGGTAAGATTCTGGTCGGCGATTTCTATAAGAGCTACGAGTTTATCCTCGATACGCTGGGACTGGCTTTTGTTGCAGGTCTGTTATGGGCAACCTGGCGCCGTTACCGCACCCGGCCCGACCGGCTTGACAATCGGCGAACCGATGCCTGGGTGCTCGGTGTGATGCTTTTCCTCGGTATCGGGGGCTTTTTGATTGAAGGTCTGCGGATCGCGAACCAGACCATCGGCGGGGTATCGGTATACGAACAGGATTGGGCCAGGCTGGCGTATGTTGGATTTGCCCTCGCGACCCTCTTCCGGGCGATTGGGTTAGGTGATGGTAGTCCGGTGGCGTTGGCCATTCATCCGATCCTCTGGTATACCCACGCCGCGGCAACCGGGCTGTTTATGGCCTCACTACCGTTCAGTAAGTTTCGTCACATTCTGTATACCCCTCTCAATACCCTGTTTCGCGATCTCCAGCCCAAAGGCGCGCTCGATCCTATCCCGAATCTCGAAGCTGAGATCGAGAAGGATGAACCACGACTCGGCGTGACCACGCTGGCCGATTTGACCTGGAAGCGCCGCATGGATCTCGATGCCTGTATGCGGTGCGGGCGCTGTCAGAGTGTGTGCCCGGCGCATGCCAGTGGCGCGCTGCTGTCGCCCAAGTATTTGATTACGAAGATGGCCGACCTTCAGCGCGGTGATCCGATCCACTTCAAAGATGGCACTGTGCGCACCCTGGCCGAGTTGAGTGAGAATGGGACTACCGCCGAGACGCTACCTCTGGTGGGTACGATCATTGAGGCCGAAGAGTTGTGGGCGTGTACAACCTGCAATGCCTGCGTCCACGAATGTCCGGCAATGATCGAGCACGTTGATGATATTGTGGATATGCGTCGTTATTTGACGATGATTGCCAGCGAGGTACCGCAAGGGGTGAAGCGGGTGCTGGAGGGGATCGAACGGCAGAGCAATCCCTGGCGGCTGCCAGCCCGTGAACGCACCGCTTGGACGGAAGGGCTTGATGTACCGGTTCTGGCCGAAAAAGAGCAGGTGGAGGTGCTCTACTGGGTCGGTTGTGCGCCAAGCTACGACGAGCGTTCGCGCAAAGTTGCGCGGGCAATGGTGCAACTGTTACAGCACGCCGGCGTCGATTTTGCCATCCTCGGCGAAGAGGAGTGCTGTACTGGCGATCCGGCCCGTCGCATGGGTGAAGAGCTGCTCTTCCAATCCCAGGCCCAGCAGGCGATTGAAACGATGCATCAATACAAGTTTCGCACCATCGTTACCACGTGTGCGCACTGCTTCAACACTATCAAGAATGAATATCCGCAGTTTGGTGGTCGGGCCGGCGTTGACTATGAGGTCATCCATCACACCGAGTTTCTGGCCCGCCTGGTGCGTGAAGGGCGGCTCAAGCCCCACACCCCAATCCGCGAGCGAGTGGCCTACCACGATCCGTGCTACATCGGTCGCTACAACGACATCTACGACGATCCCCGCAGCCTGCTGGCAAGCATTCCCGGCCTTGAGCTGGTGGAAGCCCCGGAGCGCAACCGCGAACGGGCAATGTGCTGCGGCGGTGGCGGTGGGAATGTCTGGCTCGAACGGTGGGGTGAACGGAACGTCAATGTCATCCGGCTTGAACAACTCACGGCAGCTCAACCGCAGACACTGGCCGTGGCATGTCCATTTTGTATGGTGATGTTTGAAGACGCCGCCAAGAATACTGGACGCGCCGAAACGCTCCAGCGCCGCGACGTAGCCGAGTTATTATTAGAGAGTGTCCAGGGCGACGGCAACGCAGTTCAGGCAGGGTAAGCCCTTCAAGAGCGGAAAGACAATCTTTCCGCTTCCCACGTTGGGCAGCAGTAGAACGCCACGGGGGGCGGGGTGGGAACCCGCCCCTACATCGTGACAGTCATCTGGTCGTAAGACATACAGGGTGGTGTTAGGACGCCACGGGGGGCGGGGTGGGAACCCGCTCCTACATCGTGACAGTCATCTGGTCGTAAGACATACAGGGAGGTGCCAGGACTCTTGGCAGGGCGGGGTGGAAACCTATCCTCATAGTAGCAGACTCGAGGTTTATGTGTCTGGTATTGTCACCACCTGATGCAGGTTGCACCACCAGCGCAACGGCTATGGTATGATGGAGAATAGCAGCGTCTCGTCAGACGCCTATGCTAAATTTGGGGTCATATCCCATTGCAATGATCAAACCGCTTATTTCGGTTCTGCTGCCAATTCGCAACGCCGCTGCAACACTACCGGTGTGCCTGCAATCACTGGCCCGGCAAACCTTTACCAATTACGAAGTACTGGCAATTGATGATGGTTCGAGTGATGAGTCACCGATGATCATCGCAGCGGCAGCGGCTCGCGATGCCCGCATTGTGCCGATTATTGCCGGCAGAATTGGCTTGCCTGCTGCCCTCAATCTTGGGTTGACATTAGCTCGTGCTCCGATTATTGCCCGGATGGACGCAGATGACGCGATGCACCCAACCCGGCTAGAACGTCAATACCACGCCCTCCAGGTGAATCCTGATCTGGCGCTGATTGCAAGTCGGGTGGTCGCCTTTCCGGCGCGTGCAATACGCGCCGGCCTGCGCGAATATTTGCGCTGGCAGAATCAGGTGTTAACCTCGGAGCAAATAGCTGCCGAAATTTACGTTGAGGCTCCGTTCGTCCATCCATCGGTAATGTTTCGGCGGGCAGTCGTGCAAGAATTGGGTGGCTATACCGATCACTCCTGGCCGGAAGACTACGAATTATGGCTGCGGATGCACGCTGCTGGGATGCGGATGCACAAGCTACCAGGCAACCTGCTAGCCTGGCGTGAACATCCAACGCGAGCAACCCGAGTAGACCCAAGGTATGCACGAGACGCCTTTGACACCCTGCGTGCTACATACCTGGCCCGTGATCCCCGTCTGCATAGTGGACGACCACTGGTATACTGGGGAGCAGGGCGGGTCACCCGGCAGCGTGCCCGCCGCCTGATCGAACGGGGCTTTCCCCCATTTGCCTGGATCGACATCGATCCGGCAAAGATTGGACAGACTATCTGGGGAGCACCGGTACATGCACCAGCCTGGCTAAATCGACAACCGCGTCCATTCGTACTGGTCTATGTAACCAATCACGGCGCTCGCGATCTGATTGCTGGTTGGCTTGGGGAGATGGGATACCAGCCCGGCCGTGATTATTTGGGGGTGGGGTAACCAGATCACGTGATTACTGTCCATCACCCTCATCTTCGGGTGAGGTGATCAGACCGCTGTACAGAGATTGTAACAATGCCCGCAACTGTTTCACTTCGTGTTCCGACAGTGATCGCATCCGTTTACGCAACCGTTCGTGATGGCGCGGGCGCAAGTTACGCAACTTCTCGGCACCGGCATCGGTGAGACAAATCAGACTTACCCGGCGGTCGTTGGGATCAGGGCGACGCTCAACGTACCCTTTAGCGATCAAACGGTCAACGATACCGGTCAGATTTGAATTATCACACATCATGCGGGCGCTGATTTCGCTCAATGGTACGCCGCTACGTGAGGCATAATTCAGGATCATAAATTGAGGAACGGTCAAATCCTCACCGCGCAGATCGTAGCGATTATACATCTCAAGCATCGAGTGAACCTGACGCAGCAAGGTGTAAGCCTCAAGCTCAGGCGTCATCTCACTGTTCTGGTGCCATCCGGTAGGCTCGGTGGAGACGCTCATGGCTTTCTCCTCACTAGTGCGCTGGAGACGCAAGGGCGTAAACTTATGAGTAGATGATAATAGGTGACTGCCGTATAATTCCTTCTCGTCTTAACTATATCATGGTTTTTGGTTGTATGTCAATCTTGTTTCAAATGAAACAGTTTCAACTTGCAAAGGGGGCCATGTGCAAATACCACAACCGCGCTACGAGCAGATCGTGACGATGGCATTCGTAAACGCCATCGGCCTTGCCGTTGTCTTTTTAATGGATAGTAGTCCGGTAAATGCCCGTTTTGTGTTTGGTGGTGATGTCCCGGAAATCAGTTTGTCGTGGGTGATTATCGGGACACTAGTCGCTTTAGCAGCGATAGCAACCGAGTGGATCTGTCGCATTCATCCTCACCCACATGCCTGGATTGTGCGATCAGTAGGGCCACTACGCAATGTAACCCCAGCTTTATGGGTATTACCTGGATTGAACATTATTGCCGCATATGCGTTCTTAAAGCTCTTCAATCCGGTGTTGGGAAGTACTGTCTTTTTAGTGACACTGGTTGTATCCTCTGGGACACTCGTTGTCATCCTGGTAGCCCAATATTTCAATTTTCATCGCCAGGCCGAGATACACATGCCAGCACAAATTGTGCTCCATGTTATCGGCTACATCATCGCGTTTAGTATTTTCAGCGCTATTTACTACACTCGCTACCGCACTCTCTACTCAGCGACAATGGTTGCCCTGGTGGCGGGAGCGCTCATCTATGCACTGCTTAACCTTCAACGTCGCCCGGTATCGGTAGGCATTGCCTTGATTGCCGGTTTTGGGATTGCCGAGTTAATGTGGGCACTGAACTACTGGCAAACGACCTTCTTACTGGCCGGTGTGGTTCTGCTGGCGGTGTTGTATGTGGTAATTGGGATTCTCGGCCATGCCTGCATCGGTCAGCTCAATCGGCGGCTAATCCTGGAATATGGTCTTGTCGGGAGCGTCCTGATCGGTAGTGTCGCCTTTCTGTCGTTGCAGTGAGGTGCCGCTGATCCATAATCGGGCTGGAAGTTATCTCGCTCAGCATTGACGAGTCAGTATGCAACACGTTGCCACCCTAATTGGACAGCACATGCGATTGTATACGCTAAATAGGGCTTGCAGATGAGCTGAACGTCCTCCCTCCCGACTCTGCTCCCGCCGTGCGAGAAAGGGGAGCATAGAGAGCTGTGCCTGGCTTCCTGATGCGGTAGTAGCATCTATTTCAAACACGTTTACTAGAAGTTATCTGAATTCATTCCTGACCGACTCTATGCTGGTCACGAGTACATCTAACATCCCCGTGACCAGGATGGGTAACGATGCACCACGCGCTGGATCGTGAGCACGGCTGGTGCGGCAGCGTGGCTGCCGCACGCCAAACGTCGCGACACGAGCATGGCGAGCGGGCAAGGCAACCCATCCAGCCCGTGATGGTACGGCTGGAGCGGTGCACTGCCACCGGGCCAGGAGCCGGGGCGACTGTCGTTGGTAATTGGCAAGCGTTCATGCGCCTGGGTGACGGTCTCGTAGCACGAGAGCACAACTTTTATGAAGTAAGTTCTAGCTGCGTTAGCTTACGTATGCTGCCCGCTCTTAAACCTGAACCCGCCGGAGGTGGGAGACACCGGTGCAGGGTGTTTCCTTATTCTCGTGCATTTCAGGATTGCGCTACCCCGCTCAGAGTAGGGCGATCTGGAGGCTCGCGATCCCAGGGGAGAACCCCTATCCAGATTTGGTATCACTCATATTGCAAGGTAACGACCGGCGATAGTGGCTTGAACGAAACGCGCCGAAATTGTGATGATAGGTCTTGCCGCACCGTCTGCTTTCTGCTACACTTACTCATGTCTTACCCAATTGTCCGCAGGCACATCGCGGCGACCTCCTCCTTCCGGCCGCCGCCGGGAGAATGCGCGTGCGACACTTTATAGATTCGTGGCGGCAGCGTCTGAAACCCATTCATCTGTTCGTTGGGTATCGCTGGCTGGCATGGTTAAGCGCCGGCATCGCGCTGACTCTGCCCAACCGCCCCACTGAACAGTTGCCCTTGAACGCCAGCCTGCTTTTGCTGGTACTCCTGATCGTTGTGTTCATTACCCGGCAGGCCCGGCAATATTTACAATTGATGAAGCGCCGGCCCCCTCTGCTGGCAATGGATATTGTGCTCGGCTGGCTGGTGCTGGTACTGAGCGGCAATACATTTCTTCCCTTCGGCATGAACGCACTCGGCAGCCTGATCGCGCCGGGATTGCTCTTCGGATGGCGCGGTGCCATAATCGGTGCCGGATTGTGCAGTGCCCTGCTGTACCTGAGCAGTGGCATTTTGACCGGCAATCCATCATCGCTGCCGATGCACATCGGGATACCATTCCTCTTCGCATTGACCTGGACTGGCCTGGTAGAATGGTGGCAACAGTCACTTAACCGGTCGCCGGACACCAGCGATTCACCAATCCGTCCTGCAACCAGAATGGTTGATGTCCGTCAAACTGCGCTAGGTGCGAGCGATACCATTCGACGCCCGCCAGAATGGTATTCATCGGCGGGTAGTGTTGGGAGCCGAAGTCCGGTCGGCACAACGTCAACGGTATCGTTACGGCCTGACCTGCAACTGGCGATTAAACAGTTGGTTGATAGTGAACGCCAACGCGGGGGCTTGCAGGTTGAGTATCAGATTGAAGGTGCCATCCAACGCCTCACCGCTGTACAGCAGAGTGTTCTGCTTCGCACCGCTCAGGAAGCATTGTCAAACGTGCGTCGCCATGCCCATGCCTCGTCGTGTCAGGTTGTGTTGCAGGTTGATGAACGGACAGCAACGCTACAAATCCAGGACGATGGGGTGGGTTTGCTAGATGGCACCTACGAGCGACCTCACTTCCACGCGCTCCGCACTCTCCGCTATCGGATTACTGAACTCGATGGTCAACTGGCTGTCTTTGAAGGTGAACGAGGCGGGCTGATCGTGCGAGTAACACTTCCCCTCGAACCCTAAATGTGCGGTATCATAACACTGTGTGCTCGCTGTAGGCGCAGTTGAGCAATGGATGAGGAGTGTTATCGCATGAGACGGCGCCGTTTCTGGTATGCGCCAGTACTGGTCATTGCGTTGGTCTTGCTCGGCTACGGTATCTGGTTGCCGGTTGAACAAGAGTCACGCTGGCTGTTGTTGCTCTGGATCGGCGGC
Organism: Chloroflexus aurantiacus J-10-fl; assembly: GCF_000018865.1. Lineage (NCBI taxonomy): Bacteria > Bacillati > Chloroflexota > Chloroflexia > Chloroflexales > Chloroflexaceae > Chloroflexus > Chloroflexus aurantiacus. The sequence goes on along the minus strand of NC_010175.1, from coordinate 2,482,961 downwards.
CCACTGGCCGGCATCGTACTGTTGAGCTGGCTACACGATACACCACCGGCAAGCGATCTGGCCCGTACAGTTTCACGGGTTGGGGTCGTGATTATTATCGGCTTTCTAATGCTCAGCCTGCAACTACTCCGTCAACAATTTGTGCAGGCTGGAGCTATCAGTAACCATGTTGTTACCAGTACTGATGGCAGTACAATCAGTAATGTACGTCCGGTATTGATGACGCAGCGAGTGTTGCGTGGCGCGATTGTTGATCGACGCGGACGTGTGTTGGCCGAGAGCACAATGATCAACGGTATCGCCCGCCGGGTATATCCACTGGCAGGGCAATACGATATGACAGCGTTCGGTCATGTTCTCGGCTTTTTTAGCCCACGGTACGGCCAGAGTGCGCTGGAAGCCACCTACAATGAATACCTGTCGGGGGAACGCGGCAACGAGTGGCAGGTGCTGCTCAATGAATGGACTGGCGAAGTACAGCGTGGCAATTCGTTGACGCTGACGCTTGACGCCGAACTTCAGGCAAGAGTGGCTGCTTTACTCGGTGACCGCCGCGGCGCAGTGGTCGTGCTCGATCCGCGTACCGGTGCTATTCTGGCCATGGTCAGCCGACCTGGCTTTGATCCAGGTCAACTCGTGGTCGATCCAGCAGCACCTGATCTGGCAGCAGAACGCCAGCGGGTAAGTGATTACTGGGCTTCTCTCAACCGTGACGATGCTGGTCAACCGTTACTCAATCGGGCAACTCAGGGCCGATACCCACCCGGATCGACCTTCAAAACGGTAACGGCGGTGGCAGTGCTGGAATACTGGCTACAAGGGCGACCGGATCAGATTACCTGCCCTAATGAGTTCTATCCGCAACCTGATGCGCCACCAATTGTCAATGCGGTGGACAATCTGGGCGCACAAATTGGTGAACCGGCAACTCTGGAACGGGTGTATGCATTTTCCTGTAATACGGCCTTCGCCCAATACGCCGTGCGCCTCGGTGCCGAACGATTAACCGAAGTTGCACAACGCTTTAATATCTTCGCACCAAACCGCCTGCCGAATGGTTTTCAGCCCCTGCGCGATCTGCCTTCAAAGCCGTCTTTACTATCTGTACAGGACGATTTTTTGAACCAGCCCCGTGCGTTGGCCGACACCGGCTACGGTCAGGGCCAACTGCTGGTATCACCGTTGCAGATGGCACTTGTCGCAGCCACTATCGGTAACGATGGGGTCATGATGCAACCTTACCTCGTTCAGCGGGTAACCCGCCCTGACGGGAGTACGATCTGGCAGGCCAATCCGTATAGCCTGCGTCGTGTTATGTCAAGCCAAACTGCTAATCGCATGCGCAGCTATATGGCTGCGGTAGCTCAATATGGCTTTGGACGAAGCATCTCGCAATATGTTAACTGGCCGGTGGGAGGAAAATCGGGTACTGCGGAGCATATTCCCGGTGCGACACCTCACGCCTGGTTTATCGCGCTCGGCCCAATCGACACACCACGCTACGCAGTAGCGGTCATCATCGAGCAGGGTGGCGAAGGTAGCGGTGTAGCTGCCCGGCTGGCCGGCGAGGTATTGGCTGCTGCTTTCGCGTTAGAGTAAGTAAATTGCTGGTTTGAATACATGCTGGAACGTATGAGCTTTCGCTGGGTGTCGATATGGTTCCTGTGTGCGCTCTTGTGGGCATGCACACCTGCGTCAACGGAAGTCCGTGAACCTGCACCGACTCCTACTGCAATCTCACCAACACCGACCGCAGCGTTGATAACACCGACACCGCGACCACCGCTTGACGCGACGCTACGGCAGCAAATTTTCACAGAGGTCTGGACAACGATCAACGAACACTACCTTGATCCCACCTTTAACGGTGTGGATTGGGCACGTGTGCGGGCAGAGTATGGAGCACGAGCGTTGGCCGCCGAGGATGATGCATCCTTCTTCGCTGTCATCAGCGCTATGGTCAGACTACTCCGCGACGACCATTCACGTTTTGTGCCACCGCAGGCGGTGATCGCCGAAGATCAGTTGACCAGAGGACGTGAAGAGCAGGTTGGCATCGGTGTCAGTACTCTCCCGTTAAGCGACGGCTTGCTGATTCAGCACGTCTTCCCCGACAGTCCGGCTGCCCGGGCCGGTTTGCAGCCACGTGATCGCATTGTGGCGATTGATGGCCTTTCATTCAATCTGGGTTCAATTGAAGGTCCGTTGGGGAGTAGCGTGCGGTTGCTGATCGTACAGCCAGAAGGTGATTCGCGCGAACTTGAACTGATCCGAGAGCGGGTGGAAGGCCGTATCGAGCCACTGATACGTCGGCTGAGCGATGATGTGGCTTACGTCGGCATCAGTACGCTGTGGGTCAACGACATGCACGAGCAGGTAGCAACGGCGCTACAACGGCTGATGGCTGAGCGACCGCTGCGGGGAGTGATCCTCGATCTGCGCAGCAATCCAGGCGGATGGCGCGACGTGCTCAGTGGTCTACTCGGTCATTTTGTCACCGGTGATGTAGGTGCGTTCATCAGTCGCAAAGGAGCTACACCACTGGTGGTCACGGCGCGCAATCCCGATCTCCGGGGTTTGCCGCTGGTGATCCTGGTTGATCGTGGTACTGCCTCATACGCCGAGCTACTGGCAGCCGTGTTACAGCAAGAGGCTCAGGCTACAGTCATTGGGCGACCATCAGCCGGTAATACAGAAACCATTTACGCTTATGAGATTACCGGCGGTGCCCGGCTGTGGGTTGCGCAAGAGGTGTTTCGCCTCAACGATGGTAGTGACCTTGAAGGCAAGGGTGTACAGCCGGATATTCAACCGTCCAGCGATTGGACTCGCTTTCGCTTCGAGGCCGATCCGTGGATTGCACTGGCGCTCGACCGTATCAGAGAGGTAAGGTGAGCGGGTCGTTCTATCGTGGCAGGTAGCGCGGGGGCACGGCATGCCGTGCCCCTACTAATCACGTCAGCGGTGCTGCATCGTTCTGGTGCAGTATCGGGGTTATCGTTGACCGGTGTGTCAGGAGTGACGTTTGGCGTGTGGTGGAAAGAGCGGAGGCCGCAGGAGCGGGTTTTGAACCCGCCCCTACAAGAATGGTACGGATCGTCACAGCTCGCCGCATATCCGGTGGCGGGCAGGGATGCACTGTATCGCGCAAGATTTGATATGATCAGTGCGAGCCGCATTGCATGGAGGTATGTATGAACTTCGACCCACACGCCATTCGTCCACTGTTTCCTGCTCTGAGCCAAACCGTTGCCGGGCAGCCGGCTATCTTTTTCGATGGTCCTGGCGGTACGCAGGTTCCGCAAACGGTTATTGATGCGATTAGTGATTACCTGGCACATAGTAATGCCAATACGCACGGTGCATTTATCACCAGTCAACGCACCGATGCCGTGATTGCCGAAGCTCACGCGGCAATGGCCGATTTGCTGGGGTGCGATCCCGATGAGGTCTTCTTTGGGCAAAATATGACATCGCTGACTTTTGCCCTGAGTCGGGCGATTGGACGGGTGTTGCAGCCCGGCGATGAAATCGTGGTTACTCGCCTGGATCACGATGCTAACGTTGCCCCCTGGCGAGCACTGAGCGAGCGTGGGGTTGTGATTCGTGAGGTGGATATTGACCCGGAAGATTGTACGCTGGCGATGGACGATATGGCGGCGCTGATCGGGCCGCGCACGAAGCTGGTCGCAGTGGGGTATGCTTCCAATGCGGTTGGTACCATCAACAATATTCCCCAGATTGTCGAATGGGCACACCGGGTGGGGGCACTGGTCTTTGTTGACGCTGTTCATTACGCGCCGCACGGCCCGATTGATGTCAAAGGACTTGACTGTGATTTTCTGGCCTGTAGTGTCTACAAGTTTTTCGGCCCTCACGTTGGTGTTGTTTACGGTAAACGCGAGCATCTGCAACGCTTCCAGCCGTACAAAGTTCGTCCGGCAGCCGATACCGTTCCCGAACGCTGGATGACCGGCACGCAAAATCACGAGGGGCTGGCAGGGGTGACCGCCGCCGTCAACTATCTGGCCAGACTGGGTCAACCGGCACCCGACCGGCGTACTGCGTTGGTGCAGGCGATGAACCGGATTGTTGCCTATGAACGCACGCTGGCCGAACAGCTTATCGAAGGCGTGCTCGCTATTCCCGGTCTGACCTTTTACGGGATTCGCGAGCCAGAACGGTTCGGTCAGCGCACCCCAACCATCTCGTTCCGCCTGGCCAACCGCTCACCACGCGAAGTAGCAACTGCGCTGGCTCAACGTGGCATCTTTGTCTGGGACGGCAATTACTATGCGCTTAGTTTGAGTGAACGGTTGGGCGTTGAGCCACTCGGTGGGATGGTACGGGTTGGCCTTGTTCATTACAATACTGCGGAAGAGGTTGACAGGTTCCTGGCGGTGTTGCGCGAGCTGGCAACTGCTTAGCGTTCGCGCTATCAAACCCTCTCTGTCTGACGGGCCGGGCAGCAGGCACAGGCCTGGCTACCCGGCGCGGAGAGGATGGGCGCTGCCAGATGATGGCTGCGACCAGCCAAAGAGAAGATACTGTGTTGATCGCAGGGAGTGCCGGTTTTTAGCGAAAGCCGGTACGTACCACGCGCATCGGCTACGGAGCAGGCCGGGTGCGGGAGTAAGGCTTCCGCACCGGCGATACGGGTGTTTCATGGCGCCTTCAGTCCTCTCTGTTTGACGGGCCGGGCAGCAGGCACAGGCCTGGCTACCCGGCGCGAAGAGGATGGGCGCTGCCAGATGATGGCTGCAATCATCATAGAGATGATACCGTGATTGCTATGAGATGCTGTACACACGCATTGCCGTGATGTGACAGGCGTTCTGTGATATACTCCTAAGCGGAATGCTTTGACTACGCTTGCCTGCCCTGATAGCAAGGGCGAGAAACATCAATGCGCATCGCTTTTCTTGATTCATGGCTTCAGCACGTGGCTGAAGGGAGTGGTACCGCCGCCGCGATTGGCGGGCTGGGACGCGCTCTGCGTGCCCATGGTCATCATGTGGCCCGGATTGCGCCACCGGTGGCCTGGCCGGCGAACCTGACGTTGCGGCGCTTGTTGTTCAATCTGTACGTGCCGGCGCTGCTGCGCACGCTGCCCTACGACCTGATCGTGGGGGTGGATATTGATGGGGTGTTTGTCGCCGGGCGCGTCACCACCCCCTATGTGTGCAGTATTAAGGGTGTGATCGCTGAAGAGCTGCAACACGAACGTGGTAATGTCCGCCGCTTGCTCTGGTTGCTGTCGCGCCTCGAACGGATGAATGCCCGTCAGTCACCACTGATTATTACCACGAGCAACTATTGTCGGCAGAGTATTCACCGCCATTACGGTGTGCCGCCGGAGCGGATTCGGCTGGTGCCGGAAGGGATTGATTTGACGCAATGGCCGGCACCTGTGGCACGTGATGGTGGGCAGACCATTCTCTGTGTGGCGCGGCAATACCCGCGCAAGCATATTGCCGACCTGATCCGGGCATTTGCGCAGGTGCGGCAGCGGCTACCTGACGCCCGTCTGGTCATTATTGGTGATGGCCCGGAACACGCCAATCTGAAAACTCTGGCCCACACGCTCGGTTTGGGAGCGTCCTGTCAGCTTCTCGGTGCGTTACCGTCTGATGATGAAGTGCGGTCGTGGTACTACCGGGCCGATCTCTTCTGTCTGCCGAGTGTGCAGGAGGGCTTTGGGATTGTGTTTCTGGAGGCGATGGCTGCCAGTTTGCCGATTGTGGCGACCACGGCAGCCGCGATCCCGGAAGTTGTACCGCACGGTATGGCCGGTTTGCTGGTGCCGCCCGCTGACGTAGCGGCCCTGGCCGACGCGCTGACCACTCTGCTTGGTGATGTGTCGTTGCGTCGGCGCTACGGATCGTTTGGGCGCGATTATGTGGCTCAGTTTGACTGGATGCGGGTTGCCGAACAATTTCTCACCGTCACACGTGGTTGAAACCAATGTCAATTGAAGTTCGCGGTCTGCGCAAGTACTATCAGGTGCATCGCAAAGAAGCCGGCTTGATGGGATCAATCCGGGCGTTTGTCCGTCGTCAGTACGAGACGGTCAAAGCCGTGGATGGCATTGATTTCACGATTGAGTCCGGTGAGATGGTGGGTTTTCTTGGCCCGAACGGTGCCGGCAAGACAACCACGCTCAAGGTGCTTGCCGGTTTGCTGCACCCTACTGCGGGCGAAGTTCGGGTGTTGGGATACACCCCCTTTGCCCGGCAGACCGCGTTCCTCAAGCAGATTACGCTGGTGATGGGCCAGAAACAACAGTTGCTCTGGGACTTGCCGGCCATCGAGACCTTCGAGGTGAATCGGGTCATCTTCGAGGTACCGGAGCACGAGTATCGGCAGACGCTGAACGAGCTAATCGAGCTGCTCGAATTGGGTGATCTGCTCAACAAACAGGTGCGTAAGCTCAGCCTGGGTGAGCGGATGAAGTGCGAGCTGGCAGCAGCATTGTTACACCGTCCGCGTGTCCTCTTCCTCGATGAGCCGACGATTGGGCTTGATGTGACGATGCAGGCCAGAGTTCGCGAATTCGTGGCCGAGTATAACCGGCGTTACGGCGCAACGGTCTTGCTCACCAGCCATTACATGGCCGATGTGACGGCACTCTGCAAGCGGGTGATTGTGATCAATCACGGGCGCCTGCTCTACGACGGCAATCTCCAGAGTATGGTCGAGCAGGTGGCACCGCACAAGATCATTCACCTTGTCTTACACGAACCGGTACCGGTCGAGACGCTGGCGCAGTTCGGTGAGGTGCAACGCTGCGATGGACTGGAGGTCGAGTTAAAGGTTGCGCGTAACGAGACAACCCGAATCGGTGCCCGGCTGTTGACCGCGCTACCGGTTGCCGATGTCAACATCGCCGAGCCACCCATCGAGGAGATCATCAGCGAGGTCTTTGGGCAACCGGTGTGAGGGTTGCTATCGGTCACAGACGGACAATGCTCCCTGCGGCAATCACGCTCTGCGGGGCAATCGCTACCCCAGCAGCAACCACCACCCCACGGGTGATCAGGTCATCTTCTGTCAACAAGCCATTGACAACGACGTTGACCGGCGCATCGCGGTATTCAGCGGCCTGGCACACAGCCTGATAGCCGATCTGCACCCGTTCATCAAGCCAGGAGTGACTGATCGACGCCTGAGCACCAACTGCTGTTTGGGCACCGATCACCGAGCCACCGATCATTGCTTCGGCCCCAATCGTGGCGCCGGCTTCGATCACCGAGGCAATAATCAGCGCACCCGACCCGATCACTGCGCCTGGCCCGATCCAGGCCGGGCCAACAATGCGGGCACCCTGATCGATGGATGCTCCGTCGCTCACCACGACTGACCCTTCCAGATCGGCCTGGGGAGCGATGTGGGCATTCGGCGCGATCTGCGGCAGGGGCTGCGTGTGGGCCTGCCGCGCCAGCAGAAAACGGGCGGCCAGGAGCGCTTCCCACGGGGTGCCGACCGGCAGCCAGTGCCCGGTACAGACGTGGCAGGCCACCGGATGCTGTTCAGCCAGCAGCGCAATCAGGTCGGTCAACTCCAGCTCACCGCGTGGGGAAGGCGTGATCCGGTGCAGGAGCGGAAAGACTTCGGCATCGAAATGGTAGATACCGGGATTGGCAAGGGCATCGGGTGGGGGTTGGGTCGGCTTCTCGATGATCCGCTGCACCAGGCCATCGTGGACATCGAGCACACCAAACGAGCGCAGATCGGGCAGGCGCAGCCCGGCCAGGGCGTAGCGGAACTGACCGACCCCGATTACATCGGCGCGATCAATCAGATTATCGCCGTACAACAGAAAAAACGGCTCGTCAATCGGTGCCGCCGCCAGCAACGCGCCCGCCGTGCCGTTGATGGTCGTCTGGTATACATAACGGATTGCCATACCACGGTATGTTTCACCAAAGGTCGCGACAATCTGATCGGCGCGATAGCCAACCACCAGCGTCACCCGTTCCACCAGCCCGACCAGTTCATCGAGGATGTGGGCCAGCAACGGCTTACCGAGCAGCGGAATCAGCGGCTTCGGACGCTGGTCGGTCAACGGGCGCGTGCGGGTCGAAGCACCGGCAACCAGGATCACGGCGTGTTTGGCACTAGACATGGCTCTCTCCTACAAGCCCGTGCGCACATTACTGTTGCAACTCACCGGCGTGCGCACACTCGGTTGTAGGATACCATGAAGGGGCGGGGAGTGGGGAGTGCTCCCCCTCACCTCTGCCCACTCGACAATTGATGGGTCAGGAGAATGGCCTGCGCTACCTCGCGCATGGTTTTGCGATTGCGCATCGCCAGTTGCTGGATACGCCGAAATGCCTCGCCTTCGGTCAGGCCGTGCTGTTCCATCAAGACGTGCTTCGCGTGCTCAATCTCCTGACGAGTCTCCAGGCGTTCGCGTAACGCCAGCATCTCTTTCCGCCGCGCCTGATACGCCTGCCAGCGGGCCAGGACGACCTCTATCAACGGTAAGAGTTCGCCATCGCGAAATGGTTTGATCAGGTAGCCGAAGACACCCGCTGCACGGGCGCGTTCAGCCAGTTCGCGCGAAGCCGAAGCTGTCAGGAGAATGACCGGCGCCAGCCCTTCGTTGTGAAGTACGGTCGCCGCTTCTATCCCGTCGAGATGTGGCATTTTGTAGTCGAGCAAGACCAGATCGGGTCGCATCTGGCGCGTCAGAGCAATCGCCTGTTGACCATCAGCCGCTTCACCGACAATCAGGTAGCCAAGCGCGAGCAACACTTCGCGCAGGTGGAATCTGATCAAAGCTTCATCATCAGCAATTAAGAGTCGCGCTGCCATGCGTGCTCCAAAACAATAAGCACCTGCCGTCGCCGCAGTGCGACGTGCAGGTGGCATCAATGCGAATATAACGTCTATACGCAGTATAGAAGATGTCCGGCGGGAAGACTATGGTTGAATTGTACAATCCGTTATGGATGGGAGTGACGATTGTTATGCCGCCAGCAGTGTGGCCGGCTCTACCCCATGGCCTGTCGCTATGTGGCAGAGGTCGATCACGCCGCCCCGCAGCTCAAATCCGCCCTGGAAAGGATTCGTGGCCAGAAATAGCGGCGTATCCAGATCAACGAAACGGAAGCCGCCTAAGCCGGCAGCGAAGTGAGCCGATACGGTCATGGCCAGGATCGACTCGACCATGCCCCCAATCATCAATCCCAGTCCGGCAGCACGAGCGATAGCCGCAATCTCAAGCGCTTCCACAATGCCGGTCTTCATCAGTTTGATATTGATGACATGCGCGGCACGCTCTTGTACGATCCGTAGCACGTTCAGCGAACTGCTCGCCGTCTCGTCGGCGGCGATTGGTGCGCCGCCCCACTGTACCAACTGCCGCAAACCCGGCCAGTCGTCGGCGGCCACCGGTTGCTCCACCAACGCCGGCACGATCTGCTGAAGGCTGAGCGCACCGAGCAGTTCGAGCATTGTTTCGGCGGTGAAGCCACCGTTGCCATCGAGGATCAGCGGGGCATCAGGGGCGAGCGCCCGGATCGCGGTGATGCGGGCCAGGTCGTGCTGCACATCATAGCCGCCGATCTTCACCTTGATCTGACGAATGCCGCGTTCGAGAATGTCTAGCGTCGCCAGCGCAGCTTCTTCCACCGTGCCGGTCGTGATCGTCATATCGGTTTCGAGCGTGTGACCGGCCCCGCCGAAGAAGACGTACATCGGCAGTCGATAGTGCCGGGTCAAGGCATCGAGGATCGCCGTCTCAATCGCACACCGGGCTGACCCACTGGCGGGAATGCGGTCGCGGAGCAGACCGGCGATGGCCCGCCATTCACGCACATCACCACCCTCTACCGCCGAACGAACCGACTCTATCGCCTGGAGTGCCTTTTCCTGCGTTTCACCGTTGAAAGCCGGAAAAGGAGCCGCTTCACCGTAGCCCCGGACGCCGTTCATCAGTTCGACTGTGACCAACAGGTTGCGCGCCACCTCTTGCGCACCGCCGGCAATCCCGAACGGACTGCGCAGCGGGATGTCGAGCGGAGCAACGGATAATGTGCGAATGACGGTACTCATACGTTCCTCAAGCTGACCTCAGACGCGATACTGCCGGCGTAGATACACGGTAATCGTTACCAGCACAATCACAGCCCCCAACACCTGCCAGACGCTCTGCAATGCTTCGCCAAGCAGGAATGCGGCCAGCGCCAGCGCACTGATCAGGCGCCAGCCCATTGTGCTGCTCACCAGTGGTGCGCCAAGCTGACGCAAGGCAACGATCTGGCCCAGATTGGCACCGAGCAAGACAAAGATGACAAAAGCAGCGAACACGATCCAGTCCAGCAGTCCGATAGCAGCAAATCGGCTCCAGGGTTCGCGCAGCAACAGACTCATCGCGCCACAGGTGATCGTCAGCGCGACCAGTTGCACGAACAACATCGCCTCTGCGCTGACATGCCCTGCGCTGGTGGCACGTGGGATCAGCAGCATATACAGCGCCAACGCACAGGCCGAGACAAACGCAATCGCGATGCCGATCAGATCGCTCCCGGTGAGCCGTAAGATAACGCCGCTGCTGACATCACCGCTCATCATCAAGAGGGAGCCGAAGATTGATAAGCCGATGGCAGGCAGGGTGAATGGCGGCAGCCTTTCGCGAAAAAGCAGCTTGCTCAGAAGCGCAACAATGAGTGGTGTGAGCAGGGTAATCAGTTGCACGTAGATTGCCAGCGTAAAGCGAGCCGAGGTCAGGTTCGTCATTGCCCGGATGCTGACCACCAGCGCGAACAGCCAGATAATCGGTGTCCGCCAAAGGCTGGCGTTGATGTGGCGATACGCAAACGGCAAATAGACCACGAGCGCCAGCGCATTCCCCAACGCCAGGATCGCCATACTCGGCAGATGGCTGATGGTTTGCAGGTAACGGGCTAACACCGGGTAGGCACCCCAGCCGGTGTGGGCGAAGAGGGCAACCGTTAACCAGAGCCACGAGACACCGGTGCGCGTTGTTGTGGTTGCGGTCGAAGAAGCGTTGTTCATGGGGGACATTATAGCAAAGATTGACTTGTCAATAGAAAGGAGAAGATAGGGGGAGGAGATAGGAAATAGGGTAGAGAAGATAGGAAATAGGGGGGAGGGTGGAGGAGGGAGGAGATAGGAGATAGGAAATAGGAGTGAGAGGGTAAGAGATAGGAGTGAGGAGATAGGAAATAGGAGTGAGAGGGTAAGAGATAGGAGTGAGGAGATAGGAAATCGGGGGGAGGAGGTAGAAGATAGGGTTGCGGGGGCTGTGATCAGACTTGTTGCTGCGGCACCATGCGCGCCGGAGGCGCGCGCTCCCAGCTCCCGGCTGGGGAGCACGCCCGTCATCACTCCCCCGACCCGCTCCAACACGCGGGCAATGCAGTATGCGAGTTATGGGTAATGCATAGCCGCTGGAGGGAGGATTCGCGGGCATTATCCCACCCTCAGCGAAGGTGCGTCCCACTACACTACACTTCAGATCTGAACTCTCACCCGCACAAAGCAACTTCCGCCAACAATTGACGTGAACCGCTTACGTAGTGCACAATAGTGGCAACAGGCAACTCGCCTGCTGTTAAGACGCTGCCTGAACATTCCACAACATCCCACTCATCCACACCTGCGCGACTGCGCCGGTGGTATGCTTTGATACGAAGCATTGCCATCTGGCCTGTCTTGCAGCCAATCAGGATACACCGATGGATATTCAACTCGCCGAACTTATTGAAGCTGGTGGCACGGTGATCGGGCCGATCCACGCCGATACCTTTACCGATTGGAGCTACGACTCGCGGCTGACTGTGGCCGGTGAGTGTTTTATCGCGCTGCGCACCACACGGGCCGACGGTCACGACTATATTCCGGCGGCGCTGGCCGCCGGTGCCCGCGGTATTCTGTGTACGCGACCACCGCACGACGCCGGTACGGCCACGGTTGTCGTTTGCCCCGACCCCCAGGCTTTGTTGTTGCGCTGGGCCAGCAATCGCTTGCAGCGGTTGCAACCCACCGTCATTGCCGTGACGGGTGGTATCGGGAAAACGCTGGCCCGGCGGGCCATTGCCGCTGTGCTGGCGACCCACGCTCCCACGTTTCAAAGCCGGCGCAATTTCAATTCTCTGCTGGGGCTGCCGATTGCCCTGGCCCGCCTTGAGCGTGATCACCAGTATGCGGTGCTCGAATTTGCCGGCGAACATCTGCCCCCGCTGGCAGCGGCTTTCCCACCCCGGCTTGCAGTCGTGACCGCCGGAACCGATGATGCCACAGCGAGATTTCTGGCTCGCCAGGGAGTGACCGTTATTGCCGCCGAAGGCGTATCGTCGGCTCATCTGACCTTCGGCACAGGGAGTGGGTGTGCCATCCGTGCTACGGCTATCTCCTACCGTCGGGATGGCGTTGATTGTGTGGTGATCGGCCAGGGGCTTGAGCTGCCGATCACCATCCCCTTACCTGGCCCACCCGGTGTAGCCGCTGCCCTGGCCGCCGTTGCCGTTGGTCTGCACTACGGGGTGAGACCGGCAGCGATCCGCCAGGCCCTGGCCGGTCTGGATGCGCCGGCGGGCCGGCTTCGTCCGCTGCCGGGGGCCAATGGCGAGCTGATTCTGGACGATAGTTTCAATGCGACACCGGAAGCGATGAGGGCAGCCTTGCAGACGCTGGCGGCCATCCCGACCGGACGCCGGATTGCTGTTCTGGGAACACCAACCGAATTGCCGGCAGTTGATGCCACGCCCCTGCTCACCGAACTGGGTATGCAGGCAGCCCGCAGCGCTGAGTATCTGGTACTGAAGGGCATGGGAGCCGCCACAATGGCTCAGGCCGCCCGGCTGGCTAATCCAACGGTGACCATTCACGTCGTAGACACCAACGAGGCGATTCGGGCAGCGCTGCCACCTTCGCGCAACGATCAGGATGTCGTACTGGTGTCGGGGGGTGCCGGCGAACGCCTCGAACAGGTGGTAGCCCCGTTGCTGGCCCCCGGCTGGCCGCCAGAACAATATCTGGTACGCCAGGAACCGGCGTGGCGTAGTGTGCGGATCGGTGATCCGGGACGACCGACCTGGGTGCATCTCGACCTGACCGCGATTGCCGATAATGTGCGTGCGTTGCGCAACCATGCTGGTGTCCCGCTTATGGTCGTGCTCAAGGGTGATGGCTACGGCCACGGGGCTGCGCGGGTAGCCCGGGCCGCACTACAGGCCGGTGCCGAGATGCTGGCGGTGGCGACGCTCGGTGAAGGCCGGGCACTGCGTGCGCAAGGGATTGCGGCGCCCATCCTGGTCTTGGGCTACACACCACCCTGGCAGGCAGCCGAGGCGATTCGACTCGATCTGATGCTGACCCTCTTCGACGATGATACGGCCCAGGCCCTGCACGCCGCCGCCCTCGAATGCGGTCGTCCCGCCCGGGTGCATGTGAAAGTTGATACCGGTATGGCCCGGTTAGGTTTATCGCCCGCTGAAGTCGCCCCGTTTTTATCCCGGCTACGGGAATTACCCGGCATTGAACCGGTTGCCCTCTACACCCATTTTGCCCGCGCCGACGAAGCCGATCCGACGCCAACCGAACAACAGTTGGCCCGCTTTCAGGCGGTGCTGGCCGATCTAACTGCCGCCGGCCTGCGTCCGCCGTGCGTTCACGCTGCCAACAGCGCAGCCACCTTGCGCTTTCCGGCGACACACTTCGATATGGTGCGCCCCGGCCTGGCCTGTTATGGGCTGGCGCCGGGTGCGGCTGCTCCACTCCTGCCCGGTATGCGCCCGGCATTGAGCTTCTACACCGAAGTAGCCCAGGTCAAGGATCATCCAGCCGGTACTCCCATCTCCTACGGCGGTACCTTCGTCACCGCGCGACCGTCGCGCATCGCGACGATTCCGGTTGGCTATGCCGATGGTTTGCGGCGCTCACCACCGTGGCGGGAAGTGCTGATTCGGGGGCAGCGCGCCCCAATTGTCGGACGCATTTGTATGGATTACGCAATGGTGGATGTGACCGACATTCCCGGTGTCCGGCGCGGCGATGCGGTCACGATTATCGGGCGGCAGGGTGATGCCGTGATCGGGGTTGATGAGATCGCCGGCTGGCTGGGCACGATCAGCTACGAAGTGCTGACCGGTATCCTACCCCGCGTACCCCGCGAGATTGGGCCGTAGCGATAATCAGATCGGTCAGATCCGTGTACAATGACAATCAACAGCAGCCACATGGCGTAGTAAGGAGCGATCTATGCTTACCCCGTTTCAAAATGAACCCTTCGGCAACTTCGATAGTGGCGACCGCCGGGCCACCATGCAACGTGCTATTCGCCATGTTGCCGGACAACTGGGAGCAACCTATCCGCTGGTCATCGGTGGAGAACACATTGTGACCGAGCGCAAGTTACCTTCCATCAACCCGGCAGAGCCAAAAAAGGTGGTTGGCTACGCCAGCAGCGCATCGCAAGAACAGGCACACCAGGCGTTGCTGGCTGCTGATGCCGCATTCCGCACCTGGTCACGCACACCGGTCAGTGCCCGGGCCCAGGTATTGTTGCGGGCCGCAGCGATTATGCGCCGGCGCAAAGAAGAACTGGCCGCGTGGATGATGCACGAAGTCAGCAAGAATTGGGTCGAGGCCGATGCCGATGTCGCCGAAGCGATTGATTTCTGCGAATGGTATGCCCGTCAGGCACTGGCATTGCAGGGTGAACGCCAGCCACTCGTGCCGTACCCCGGCGAAGATAACGAGTTGCGCTATATTCCCCTCGGCCCAGGACTGGCTATTCCGCCCTGGAACTTCCCGCTAGCGATCACCACAACCCTCACCGTCGCCCCAATTGTGGTCGGGAATACCGTGGTGTTAAAGCCATCACCACGTGCGCCGATTATTGCCGGTATTCTGGTGCAAATTCTCGAAGAGGCCGGCCTGCCTCCCGGTGTGGTCAATCTGGTCACCGGGGAAGATGCGGTGCTGGGTGATTTTCTGGTCGATCATCCATTGGTGCGCTTCATCGGGTTTACCGGCTCGAAGAATGTCGGATTACGCATCCACCAACGGTCAGCCGTGCGCCAACCCGGCCAGAACTGGCTCAAGCGGGCGATTCTGGAGATGGGTGGGAAAGATGCGATTATTGTCGATGAAACCGCCGATCTCGAAGCCGCAGCGACCGGCATTGTCGTCAGCGCGTTTGGCTTTCAGGGGCAGAAGTGCAGTGCCTGTTCGCGGGCCATTGTGGTTGATCAGGTCTACGATCAGGTGTTGCAGCGGGTGATCGAGAAGACGAAGGCGCTGCGGCTGGGCAACCCGACCAAACCAGAGACCGATCTGGGCGCGGTGATCGACCAGCGGGCGTTCGACTCCATCAGCCAGTACATTGCCATCGGTCAGGAAGAAGGTCGGCTGGTGACCGGTGGTGAGGTCATCGATCACGAACTGGTCAAGGATGGCGGCTTTTTCATCAACCCGACCATCTTCGCCGATGTCAAGCCGCACGCCCGCATCGCCCAAGAAGAGATTTTTGGGCCGGTGCTGGCCTTCATTCGGGCAGCAAATTTTGCCGAGGCACTGGCGATTGCGAATGATACCGAATATGGCCTGACCGGTGGTCTCTACAGCCGCAACCTCGAACGACTCGAACAGGCGCGTGAAGAGTTCCACGTCGGCAACCTCTACTTCAACCGGAAGTGTACCGGTGCGCTGGTTGGTGTGCAACCATTCGGCGGCTTCAATATGTCGGGCACTGACAGCAAGGCCGGCGGTAGCGATTACCTGCGGCTCTTCACCCAGCCGAAGGTAATCTGTGAGCGCTTTTAACGGTTGCCCATGATCAGAATTGGCTGTGCAGTTTGGGCGTACAACGGTTGGGTCGGCGATCTCTTTCCGCCGGGCACCCGCAACAGCGAGTTTCTCAGGCTCTATAGCCGGCAGTTGACGACGGTGGAAGGCAATACTACCTTCTACGCCACGCCAACGCCGGCTACGGTTGCGCGCTGGGCCGAAGAGACCCCGCCCGACTTTCACTTCTGTTTCAAGCTGCCACGCGACGTAAGTCACGCCGGGCCGCTGGCCGACAAGCTGGCCCAGGCCCGTGCTTTCATCGAACGGATGCAGGGGCTGGGATCGCGCTGCGGGCCATTTTTTCTGCAACTACCACCGGCATACGGCCCGGCCCGGCTCGCCGATCTGGAGCGGTTTCTGGCCGGCTGGCCACCTGATGTGGCTCTGGCACTTGAGGTGCGCCATCCCGACTGGTATCTGCCGGTTGGCGAAGTGCCGCTGATGGAGCTGCTCGCTCGCTACCGGATCGGGCGAGTAATCATGGACGTGCGCCCAATCCGCGATCCCGCCGAACCGCCGACCACACTCCTCGCCGATGCTCGCGAGCGCAAACCGGATGTTCCACTGCGGCCACTCCGGGGTGGCGGGCCAACGCTGGTGCGCTACATCGGCCATCCCGATCTGGCCCGCAACGAACCGTTTCTCACCGAGTGGGCAGCTCGCATCGCCGAATGGGCAACCACCGACCCGCAAATCTATCTGTTTATGCATTGCCCTGATGAATCGCGATCTCCCACTCTCTGCCGCCAGATCGCGGCCCGGCTGCGTGCCCACGGCGCGCCGCTGGCTGAGAGAGATAACGAACCGCCGACCACACCGGCTCAGCTCAACCTGTTTGGCTAAACCCTTCGCCTATGTGATGTGATCGAACGAGGACGAAATGATACAACTTGCCACGCTGTTTGGGCGAACGTTACGCCAGGCGCCCGCAGAAGCTGATACGCGGGCAGCCCAACTACTCTGGCGCGCCGGGATGATCCGCGCCCTGGATAACGGTGAACCGGCCCTGTTACCCCTGGGGAGTGCGGTGCTGCGCCGGCTCAGCCACCATCTGACCACAGCGATCCAGGCTGGCGGTGCTCAAGAGGTGTATCTGCCAAACACATCCACAGCCACCTGGCCGGCGACCGTGACTGCGCTGGCCCGGCGTGAGATCGACTCATACCGCCAGCTTCCCCAGGCGATCTGGGGTCAGCGTCGGCGCAAACGACCGCAATCCCGTCAGCGCTTCAGCCTGCTCGAACTGCCCACACCCACGACGTTGAGCTGGGCCGGACTGGCGCGCGACGCCTCGCAGGCCCAGGCGTTGCTTGAAACGACGCTGCAACACCTGCGCCACGCCTTGCACGAGTGTGGGCTAACGATTGTCGCCGATGCCTTGCAGGCCACCGAATCTGCGCCGCTGATCGTTGACAGTGCGAGTGGGCCGTTAACAACCCTCGATTGCCCCACCTGCAACCGGCGAGCACCGCGCGAACTGGCGCCAATGGCGCCACCACCGGCCTACAGCGGGCCGACTCCGGCGATGAGCCTGGTCGAAACCCCCAACGCCAACACGATTGCTGCCCTGGCAGCGTACCTCGGTATTCCCACCGCAGCGACGGCAAAAGCGCTCTTCTTCGATGCCCGTTGTGCCGACGACCGGCGCCTCGTGTTCGCCGTGGTGCGTGGCGACCGGGAAGCAAGTCTACCCAAACTGGCTGCCGTTGTCGGTGCCGACGAGCTGGTTCCTGCCGACGAAGCGCAGATTCGAGCGTGCGGAGCCGTTCCCGGCTATGCGTCACCCGTCGGCCTGCGCGATGTGCTCGTCGTTGCCGACCCAATGGTCACCACTGGGGCGCCACTGGTGGCGGGCGCAAACCGGGCTGGCTACCATCTGCGCGATGTGGTCTATGGCCGTGACTGGCAGGCCACCCTGGTCGCCGACATTAGCCAGGCCGAGGCCGGCGATCCATGCCCATGGTGTGGAACGGCCCGGATTGAAGGGCGGGGTGCGCTTATCGGCGCTATAACAGCCCCTCAACCAACTGCGCTGCTCGTGCAAGATGCAGAGGGCCAAAACCGGCCACTCATCATTACGGGTCTCGAAATCGATCTGGAACCGCTCCTGTACCTGGTGGTTGAGCAGCATCACGACGAACGCGGGATTGTCTGGCCGGCGGCCATTGCCCCCTTCGCCATCCACCTCGTCACCCTGGGGCGCGGCGAGGCAGTAGTTACCGCCGGACACGCACTGGCGGCGATGCTGCAAACGGCTGGTTGGCATGTGTTGATTGATGATCGTGATGAACGGGCCGGAGTTAAATTCAACGATGCCGACCTGATCGGCGCCCCGTGGCGCGTCGTCATCAGTGAGAAGCTACTGGCCGCGAATCAGCTTGAAATCCGACACCGTACCGCCGCCCAGGCCACCGTCATCGATCAATCAGCCCTACTGACTGTGATCGGGCAGCGGTAGGTGATCGACACCGACGCAGCCTATTGAGGCCCTAACATCTGCACCAGCCAGGCCCGCACTGCGGCGCGGGCCGCTTCCGATTCAGGCGAGCCATCGGTATAGATTGCCCCCGAACGCACTGCGGCTATCGTCTCGCGAAACTGCTGGAATGCCGGCAGGTCGGCCAGGCGGTTGGGCCGATCCGGACCGGCAGCCAGATCGATCAGCGCCTCCTGGCGATTGGAGAAGACAACATAGTGCTCGATCAGACCGACGGCGCGCAGCGGACTGTTCAACTCACCACTGTAAATGATAGCCTCGCCTACCCGCTGCTCGTTAATCGTCTCACCACGATTACGACGCACCGTCAGATGCTTCTCCAAAAACAGACGCGCCTGCGGATCGTTGCGCGAAGCGAGAAACACCAGCACCTCACCATTCGTCACCAGGTCAGCGGCTACATCACGGGTCACCGGCGTGAAATCACGCACGACCACCGCAATATCGCTGCCGATCCAGGTCACAACATCGCTATCCAGATCAACCCCCAGTAGTGCCGCCACATTCGCTGCGGCGTCTGACGGCATCGTCAGGCCAAAAACCTCATTCAATGCCCGCTCGATGCGCGGCTGTTCAGGCACATCGCTCAGGGTCGGCGACAGGCTGGCGTACAATTGCACATCCGCCGGTAACAGATCAGCAGGAGCCGGCCCTTGTTGCACGGTCACAAACCAGTAAACGAACAGCGCACCGATCAAGGCGGCAACCAGCGTAATGGCCAGGCCACCAACCAGGGCATACCCAAGACCGCGTTCGCGAGGTAGTGTTGAAGAATTGATCATACCTGCCATAACTGTTGCAAATAGTGATTCGTCTACACCATCGTCATGGTACCATGAGTCTATCAATCCAAAATCCAGAGTCGCCAGATCAGGAGTGTGTACAACCTGATTGGTTACCTTTGTCACCACAGAGGACACAGAGGATGGACACAAACCGGGTTGCTACCTCAGAAACGTGCGTGAAGTAGCGCGTCTATAGGAACTGGCTGCCACCCACATCGTTCGTACAGGTACGTTGTACGATGCTGCCTGAAGCGTCGTGCTGTTCATCCTGGCAGTCAGCCTCAAGTGGCCTGCTCACAGGATAGGTGGCAACCTGGGTTAGACAAAACTATATCATCGGTGCAACGAGCATTATTGTACCGTGGTTGGAAATGTATCGCCAAAAGGATCGCCGGTGCCGACACCGATGCTGAAGGGGTGGGTAGAGATTGGTAACCGTGCGCAACAAACCCCTAGAAAAAGTAGATCGACGTTAGCAAGAAATATTGACGGTATCACGATTATTGTCAATCACGACACAACGGGCAGGCAGCTATGCACATCAAGACCCTACCGGTGGTAGCGGCAGTTGGACACATTCTGTGCCACAATATTGCCGATGATCAGGGGCGTAAAGCCTTCAACAAAGGACGACGGCTGCGGCCAGAGGACATTTCCCAGCTCACCGGGCTTGGGGTTGCCACAGTGCGCGTTGCGGTGCTTGAGCCTGATGATGTTCACGAAGACGAAGCTGCGCTGCGCCTGGCCCAGATCGTCGCCGGGCCGGGCGTCATCATTGGCGAACCGCACGCCGGTCGCGTTAATCTTCGCTCGGCCTACGCCGGCCCGTTGATGATTGATACAGAAGCATTACTGGCGATCAATCTGATTGATGGCTTAACAGTCGCCACCCTACCACCGTACACCCTGGTTGCCGCTGATCAGATGCTGGCAACGATCAAAATTATCCCCTTCGCCGTGCCTGCTTCAGATCTTGCGCAAGCCGGTGCCGCCGCTGATGCCCAGAGTGTATTGCGTGTTGCCCCGATGGTACGTCGCCGCATTGGCGTTGCCCTGGTGAGCAGCCCGGCGGCACGGGCACGAGTTGAACGTGGCATGCTACCGGCAATTGTCGGTCGGATCACCGATCTGGGCGCAACCATGATCGGCTGCTGTCACGTACCGCCGGACGAAGCAGAAGTTGCTGCCAGTCTGCACGAACTACTGGCTGCCGGCGCCGACCTGATCATAACCGCCGGCGAAACCTCCGTTGTCGACCGCGACGATGTCATTCCCCGTGCCGTGCGTCGGATCGGTGGCGAGATTGCCCACTACGGTGCACCGGTCGAGCCGGGTAATTTGCTCTTGCTGGCCTACCTGAACGCTGCCGATGACCGTATTCCGCTCATTGGTGCTCCCGGCTGCGTGCGTTCCCGCGATCAAAACATCGTCGATCTTATCCTACCGCGCCTGATGGCCAACGAACGGATCGGGCGCCGCGAAATTGTGGCGCTAGGACCAGGCGGTCTGCTCGGAGCAGCGCGCCGCGGTTGATGGCGGCACAGGGTGTAACAATTCTTCACGTTGTTTCGTACTATGTCATAGCCTTTGTATTGGCATATCTACGCTGAAAGGGGGGGCCATGAGTCTGGAAAACCTCTACAACGACCGTCGGGAAGCGGCACTGGCCGATTTCAATCGGGCAATCGCCATTGACGAAAACTATGCCTGGGCCTACTTTCAGCGCGGGCAAGTACTGCGCGAACTGGGACGTCTCGAAGAGTCGCTGGACGACTTAACGCGAGCCTGTGACCTCGAACCCGACGATCCGGCGTATCACGCCGAACGCGGCGAGACGCTCCGCATGTTACGGCGGCATGAAGCGGCCATCGAGGCCTTCTCACGCGCCATTGCCCTCCGTCCAGAATACCCCTGGGCATTAGGCAGTCGTGGTCAGGTCTGGCGAGCCTTGCGGCGCCATCACGAAGCCCTGGTCGACTTCGATGCTGCCCTGGCGCTCAATCCCAATCTGGCGTGGATCCACGCCGAACGGGGCGAGTCACTGCGGGCGCTCAATCAGCATCAGGAAGCAATAGAAGCCTTTAGTCGGGCGTTAGCCATCGATCCGGCCTACCCCTGGGCATTGGGACATCGGGGGATCACCTATCGCGAGATGCGCGATTTCCCGGCAGCTATCGCCGATTTCGACGCCGCCATTGCCTTGCAGGGCAACATGGCCTGGCTCTACGCCGAGCGTGGTGAAACCCGTCGGCTGGCCGATGACTTTGAGGGTGCCCTTGCCGACCTGAGCCGGGCGCTGGAACTTGATTCCGCTTACGCCTGGGCATTTGGTAGTCGCGGAGCCGCGTTTCGCGCCGTCGGCGATCTCAACGCAGCGTTGGCCGATTTCAATCGAGCGCTGGAATTAGATCCAGGCTACACCTGGGTCTACTTTCAGCGTGGTCTCCTCCACCGTAACACCAATCGTACCGACGAGGCAATTGCTGACTTCAGCCGTGCTATCGAACTGGAACCGAACTATATAGCTGCCCTGGCCGAACGCGGTGAACTGTTCCGTTTGCAGCGTCGTTACGAAGAAGCCCTGCGGGACTTCAACCGCACCATCGAACTCCAACCCGATCACGCCTGGGCATTGGGTAGTCGCGGCCAGGTCTATCGCGTGCTGGCTCGTTACGACGAAGCCCTGGCCGACTTCAACCGTGCGCTGGCCCTGAAGCCAGATATGGTATGGGTGATTGCTGAACGGGGGGAAACCCACCGCCTGCTCCGCAACTACAACGAGGCGCTGGAAGATTTTAATCGTGCGCTTGAACTATCACCCAACGATTCGTGGGTACTCAGCCGGCGAGGTGCAACCTATCAGTCACTGAAAATCTACGAAGAGGCGTACATCGATCTGACCAGGGCGATTGAAATTGATCCAAACAACGCCTGGGCCTGGGCCCAGCGCGGCTCACTCTTCCGCCAGATGTAGAATGGCGCAGCGCAGGACTGCACAGGAGAGGGCGGGCAACATCCCGCCCTCGGTAGTCGAATGACCCACTCGCATCCCCAAAACCGGGAGAACCGTGGATAACCCGATCTCCTGACAATGCACGGTTAGAGCCGCTATGGGCTGGAAAAGGTACCACATCCCTCTGCACCAGCCCACTGTCCCCGCGTCCCGCAGGGTGCCTGGGAGCGCGAGCCTCCGGCTCGCCCCCCAAACCTGCACCAGCCCACCGTACCTGTGTTCCGCAATGTATCGCCCCCTGGGGGCGCGAACATCCGGCTCGCTAGCCACCTGCAACACGTAGCTCCCTGCCTGCTTCTCGTCTAAACCGGTTTGCGCCAGTGGGAGCCATCTGACAGCGCCGGTTCCCAACTTCAGCGGGGGCAGGTCAGACCCTGGGAGCGCGAGCCTCCGGCTCGCTAGCCACCTGCAACACGTAGCTCCCTGCCTGCTTCTCGTCTAAACCGGCTTGCGCCAGTGGGAACCATCCGTCCCCGCTGGTTTCCACCCCCAGCGGGGGCGGGTGAAAGATAGCCTTACCGTGCCCGGTAGGAGCAACGTAAACGGGCGCATACACCGTCCGTAGGGGCGGGTTCCGAACCCGCCCCTACGGAACCAGCCATCATGCAGGTGATCCCGACGGATCGTCACGACGGGGGAGGGTAGTCACGGCTATCCGCATATTCGGTGCCAGCGGCAGGCCAGAGGTACGCTTAGTGGAGGTCTTAACACAGGCCTGACAACCTGAATAGTGCGCAGTGTCAATCACGATCTGATATTCCTGCCACTTATCCGCCCCCCACTTCTCCGCGCCTAACTTATGGTATCATCGCCCTGACATAATGTGATTGAGTTGAGGGAGGATCGTCACGCATGAACGCTACCCATCCACACCATCCCCGCCCTATCCGGGTGGCGATGCTGGCTCGCGCCGTCTTCCCTCTGCACGGCTACGGTGGCATCGAGCGTCACGTCTACCACCTCACCAAATATCTGACCCGCCTGGGAGTTGAGGTAACCCTGTACGTACAATCGCCGCCAGACAACGCCGAACAGGGTGATCTCCAACCGCACGCCATCGAGACACTGCGCTACGACTATACCTCACCGCTGCTGGCCCCAAATGGCGTGATTGGCCGCCAGATCAATTTTCCAATCTACAGTTGGCGGATCGGCCATCGGGCAGCCCGGCGCGTGCAACACGGCGATTTCGATGTCGTCCATTCGCAGGGATTATGTGCCTTTGGGTACGCGGTTGCCCGCAATCGGATAACGCTACTCCGCAGCGTTCCCTTTGTTGCCAATCCGCACGGCATGGAGGAATTTCGCACGCCGGATCGACGCAAATGGCTGGCGTATGCGCCATTCCGCTGGCTCTACGCCTATGGTCATCGCCAGGCCGACCGCGTGATCGCCACCGATGCCTGCACGAAAGACGACATACCCCACTACCTCCGGGTCGATCCGGATCGGGTCGTCGTCATTCCGTCGGCGATTGATGTCGAAGAATGCCTCGCTCAGGTACGAAGTGAGCTGCGTACAGCGCTCCGGTTTCGCTTTGGTTTGGGAAGTAGTGATCCAATTCTGCTCAGTGTCGGTCGTCTCGAACCGAACAAAGGGTTTGACATTCTGATTGCTGCGTTAGCCCGCCTGCGCAACGAACTACCACCCCGCTGGCGCTGGATAGTAGTTGGTAATGGTTCGGCGCGTGCTGCGCTTGAACAGCAGGCGCAGGCAGCCGGCATTGCTGAACACACCTTGTTTGTCGGACGTTTGAACGATGAGGAACTGCACAGCCTCTACGAAGAGATCGATCTTTTCGTTCACCCAACCCGCTACGAAGGCAGCTCACTGGTCACCCTGGAAGCAATGATCCACCGTCGTCCGGTTGTCGCCAGCGCTATCGGTGGTATCCCCGATAAAGTCTTTCCCGGGCGTAACGGCTTACTGGTACAGCCCGGCGATGTTGATGACCTGACCGCTCAGCTTCAGGCCGCCCTCGCCACCCGTGATCGCTGGCCAGCCTGGGGAGCCGAGAGCGAAAAGATCGTGCGCTCGACCTTCGACTGGCCGATTGTGGCTGCGCAAACACTTCAGCTCTACCGTGAGTTGCTCTCGTTTGGGATCAGTACCTCACAACCCACCCGATCCGAATGATCGATCACCAGTGCCTGAGCCGGATCACGACGAAGCAACCACAAAATCAGCATATCGCCTCCTGCTGCAACCGTGAAGAAGACGCCAAATGCGGTATACGGGGGAAGATTATTCACGATGCCGATCAATCCCGGCAGCAAACCGAGAACGATGGCTGGCAGGATTGTCCCGAAGCGATAGGCATTGATCGGAAGTGCCTGACGGATATGGGCATATGGGGTTAACGTCTTGCGATCAAAGCCGAGCTTCATCGCCGAGAGTGATACCCGCCCGGCCAGCATCCACCCGATAACGTGCAGCAATTCGTGAACCAAAACACCACCGATCACGATGATGATGAGCAGAATAATACCAAACCAGTCATTCGGATTGAAAGTCAACGTGAATTCACCATTGTAGAGCAGATGACCGACGAATAGGGCAATCGCCGGAATCAGACCAAACAAGCCACCAACCAGATTGGCTTTCTCCAGCGATGTTGAGCGATCAAAGCGCTGATAGTTATCAGGTTGCTGCATAGACACATCACCTCGTATTGTCCACAATGACCGAAAGCTCTTTCACATATCACAGAGGAAACATATCAAATCTGGTGTGGTAGCAATCTTGCCACGCCAGCCACTCACCTGCACACACGTGCTGATACGTCCCTGGGAGCGAACACATCCCGCTCGCTCACCGGCAGCGTTGGGAGCGCGCGCCTCCGGCGCGCTCATCACCTACACCGGCCCACGACTACGAGCGCCATCCGGCGCTGCCGGTTCCCGCCCCCAGCGGTGGCGGGGTAGGGTGGGGGCGGGTCGGTACGCCCTGGGAGCACGCGCCTCCCGCTCACTCACCGGCAGCGCTGGGCGCGCGCCTCCGGCGCGCTCATCACCTACACCGGCCCACGACTACGAGCGCCATCCGGCGCCGCCGGTTCCCGCCCCCAGCGGTGGCGGGGTAGGGTGGGGGCGGGTCGGTACGCCCTGGGAGCACGCGCCTCCCGCTCACTCACCGGCAGCGCTGAGAGCACGCGCCGGAGGCGCGCTCATCACCTGCACCATCCCTCGACTGCGAGCGCCATACGGCGCCGCCGGTTCCCGCCCCCAGCGGTGGCGGGATGGGGTGGGGCGGGTCGCACAGCACCTCTGAGTACAGCGCACAGGTCATACGCTGAACCGGCACTTCGGCACTACGCAGTGCCGCTTAACGGCCCACCAGTGACCCTTCCGCCCAAACGATACACATCTTCGCGCAAAAGTAACCTAACAGCCCGGCAATGTTGGGCAACAGGTGTTATGCTGCATCCTGGCAGCACGTGCGCTACAATCGCTCATGGACGTTATCACACCGATCACCATTCCGTAAGGAGTTACGCATGGCTGAACTGACAAACCTTCCACCCCTTCGCATTGTCGCCATTGGGGGCGGCGGCGGTAGTGCCCAGGTCTTGCTCGGCACCCGTCCCTTCTTCGCCGAACGCACCGCCGTGATTGCAGTTACCGACTCGGGTCGTAGTACCGGTGCCGCACGGACAATTGCCGCTATTCCCGCCCCCGGCGACCTCCGCAACCTGCTGGCGACCCTTGCTGCCGACCCTAATGCCATACTACCGCGTCTGATGCAGCATCGCCTGCGCAGTCCGGCAGTGCCCTTACTCGATGGCATGGCGCTGGGCAACCTGATCCTGGGTGGTCTGGCCCAAATGGAAGGCGATTTTGCCGCGGCTGTTGCTCTGGCCCGCCAGATGGTCGGATGTCCAGAACAGGTTTTTCCCGTAGCAACGACCAATACCCATCTGTGCGCCGAGCTGATTGATGGTCGAGTCGTGAAGGAAGAGATTGCAGTGCGTGCGTTGGGCAAACCGCCTATTCGTCGCCTCTTCCTCGATCCACCGGCAGCGGCCTATCCACCTGCACTGGAAGCGATCATGGCTGCTGACCTGGTGGTGCTTGGGCCAGGGAGCTTCTACACCTCATTGCTGGCAACGCTCTGCTTCGACGGCATCGTCACCGCACTACGCGAAACATCAGCAACTATTGTCTTCGTCTGCAACACAACCGCCCAACCCGGCCAGACCGATGGCATGAGCATCGCCGATCACGTAACCCGCCTGGTTGACGTGATCGGCCCCGGTGTGCTTGATGTTGCACTTATCAACGATGCGAGTGGGTTGCATCCGGCAGTCGTAGCGCGCTACAGTGCCGCTGGTCTCACGCCGCTGATCGTCACTGAGACTGACCGACAGGCCATCCGGGCGCTCGGCGTTGAACCACTGGTACGCGACCTGGCCGAACCTGATCCAGGGCCACGTGAGCTGTGGAACAAGGCCGATACCATTCGCCACGATCCGCAAACCCTTGGCCTGGCGTTGTGGAAGATCGCCCTTGATCGCCACGATCAAGCGACCGGCTGATCGGATGACTCTCAGCGACATCAGCCGCTCAGTTTGGCGTGCGGAAGCCAGACTTCCGCACGCTTTCTCCAATTACCAGCGCATGCCCACTCCATCCGCATAACAGGTGTTCCGGTGACCGCCTCAGAACCGCAAGCACACCCCCATGCCTCTTGCCCCACCCCCTACCTTCTCCCTCCTCTCTCCTCTCCCCTATTTCCTATCTCCTCTCTCCTCTCCCCTATTTCCTATCTCCTCTCTCCTCTCCCCTATTTCCTATCTCCTCTCTCCTATTTCCTATCTCCCCCCTCCCCCCTTAAACTTCGCCCCACGCACCACCTGCACATCCATCGCATACGCGATCACGGCGAAGTGCGGAAAGTACGCTGTCGCCAGATGCTGCAAAATCTTTTCTGCCACCTCAGCGTTCACCAGCGTCTCGATACGCAGACTCTTCCCTTCCCATTCACTGGCATGAATACCCCGTGTTCCTTCACCGCGCACCGTGCCAACGGTATAACCACGGGCACCGAGATGACGTAGATCGTGCAACAGACGATCCTCCAGCACGGCCTCGGCAATAATGGTAACCAGCTTGACGGTTGTCAATTCCATGGCGTTACCTTTCCAGATCATTGCCCACCAACAATCCACAACGCCAGCGTGTAGTAGAGTGGAAGCCCAATTGCCAGATTAAACGGGAACGTAATCCCGAGTGACGCCGTCAGGTAGAATCCAGGATTGGCCTGGGGCAATGCAATACGCACTGCGGCCGGTGCGGCGATATACGAAGCGCTGGCCGCCAGGACACCCAAAATAGTACTGCCCCCCACTGATAGACCGGCAAGACTGCCAAACCAGACTCCGAGCAGACCGTTGAGTATTGGCATGATGATACCAAATCCTAACAGGAACAGGCCAGCACTGGGCAAATCCCGGAATCGTCTGGCCGCCACCATGCCCAGTTCAAGTAGAAAGAAGGTCAAGGCACCCTTAAATAAATCCACAAACAACGGGGCAACCTCTTTCCCGCCGCGAGGGCCGGTCAACCAACCTATGATCATGCCACCAACGAGCAGCAAAATACTCTTGCTGGTGATCAACTCACGGAGTGCCTCACGCCAATCTCCCCCCTGCGGCCCACCGGCCACCTGAGCAATAAACAGGGCAATCACAATCGCCGGCACCTCTAAAATCGCAACCAGCGCCGGCATAAAGCCCTCATAACGAATACCTACAGCGTCAAGAAAGGTCTGTGCCGCAGCGAACGTCACAGCCGACACCGAGCCGTAGTGAGCAGCAAGTGCTGCTGCGTCAGCAATGGTCATTTTGCCAATCTTGCGGGCCACGCTATAGGCAAACACTGGAATAATCAGGCCGAGGAATAGCGTTGCCAGCGCCGGTGCCCAAAAGACGGCCAGACTGGTTTCGGCCAATGCCACGCCACCTTTCAGCCCAATTGCCAGCAGGAGATAGATGGAAAGCGTCGTGTACAACTCATCGGGTAGTTTCAGATCACTGCGTACCAGCGTGGCGATGATACCGAGCGCAAAGGCGAGTACCATCGGCGACAGCAGGTTGACTTGCAACAATTCAATGATGGTCATAAGACTCCTTACATCGATTTCAAGTCTGCTCAACCTATCTCCGTTATCGTACCATCTCGCGTAACATGGCGAGTAATGCTACAATATGAGGCATCGGTCGCCTTTTTGCACCCAGAGGAGAAGTTCCCTATGGCCGCCTCGACGTCGGCACGTTCAGAGCGTTTGCCGCTTGCAACCCGTCTTGCTTTCGGCGCTGGTGATCTCGGCCCGGCTATCGCCACCATCATCGCCTCTTTCTTCCAGCTCTACTTTCTCACCACCATCGCCGGCCTCCCCCCTGGCCTGGCCGGGACAGTGCTGCTGGTCGTGAAAATCTGGGATGCTGTCAACGATCCTATCATCGGCTGGCTCACCGATAAAACGCAGACCCGTTGGGGACGGCGGCGGCCATGGCTGCTGTTCGGTGCCGTACCATTTGGTGTCCTCTTCTTTTTGCAGTGGGTGGTACCCCCGTTTGACGTGACCGGCAAGTTTATCTACTACCTCGCGATTGCCCTGCTTTTCGATACCGCCTTTACCGTGGTGAATGTACCATATACGGCGCTTACCCCAGAACTGACCCGTGATTATGATGAGCGAACTTCGCTCAATTCGTATCGCTTTGCCTTCAGCATCGGTGGGAGCCTGCTCGGCGGCATTTTACATCAAATCATTGTCGGTCAATTTACCGATCAGCAAACCGGCTATCTGGTCTCAGGTGCAATCACCGGTGTCATCATTGCCCTACCGTTTCTCTGGTGCTTCTTCGGTACTCGTGAACGCTACGAACCAGAACCCGGCAGTGCCGAACTGAGCTTACCGGATCAGATTCGCTATGTGTTCAAAAACCGCCCCTTTCTCTTCGTCGTTGGTATCTACATGTTCTCCTGGCTGGCCGTCCAGGTCACGTCCAGCGTCCTGACCTTCTTCATCGTCTTCTGGCTGGGCAGTGTGCCCCAATTTCCCCGTACCAGCTTTGGCCTGACCTTCAATACCGTCCAGGATGTCATCCCCATCATGCTCTTTGCCGTACAGGGTTCAGCGTTGCTCTTCCTCTTTATCTGGAGCGCGGTTAGCCGTCGCATCGGCAAGAAAGCCGTCTACATGATCGGCAGCCTGATCTGGATCGGAGTACAGGCATTTCTCTTCTTCCTGCAACCTGAACAACTCGACCTGGCAATCATCCTGGGTGTGATTGCCGGTGCCGGGGTAGCAACAGCCTATCTCATTCCATGGAGCATGATGCCCGACGTGATCGAGCTTGACGAACTTGAAACCGGGCAGCGCCGCGAGGGGATGTTCTACGGTTTTATGGTTTTGCTGCAAAAGATGGGGTTAGCGCTGGGATTATTTCTTGTCGGTCTGGCCTTGCAATTCGCCGGCTTCAACGAAAACCTGCAACCTGGCCAGCAACCCGAAAGCGCACTACTTGCGATCCGCCTGCTGATCGGCCCCTTACCCACGCTCATTCTGATCAGTGGCATGATCCTGACCGCCTTCTACCCGATTACGAAGGCCAGCCACGCCGAAACCCTGGCCAAACTGGCATTGCGCCGGCGACCAGGATAACGTCCCGACTGAAAACCATAGACCAACGTGGCGTCTGTCTGGCGCAAACATTGCGGGTTTTCCACCCAACAATGTTTGCGCCGTTTTCCACCTAACGAAGACCGCAGACTTCAGATCATCACCGCCGGACGGGCAAGTCTAAGCGCCGCTTCAGGATTGGGAGCAGTCGTGATCTCGTGGAGACCAGTGTTAAGATGAACCAGCGTCTGCGCGACTGTCGGACGAATCCCACTGATAATCGTGCGCGCACCGAGCAGACGGATCGCGGTAGCCGTGTCGATCAACGCCTTCGCCACCGCAGTATCTATCACCGTAATACCGGTAATGTCAATGATAACTGTATGAGCACGCAGTTCGGCGAGCCGCTCAAGCACCCGCTGCCGTAACGCATCGGCCCGTCGGCTGTCGAGGTTACCGACCAACGGTGCCAGCAGCACCCGATCATCTATCGTCAAAATCGGCAGTTCAAGTACTGCTACCAGTTCAAGCAGACGTTGTTGTTCGCTGGCCCGTCGTTCAACCTCCTGACGTGCCAGTTCGGTTTGTTGACGGGCCGCTTCTGCATCGTCGGCCCGCTGATCGGCGATCTGCAACGCCTGCATCTGCGCGGCGATAATCCGATCAAGGAATATCCAGACCGCAACAAACAGCGCTGCAAGACTGCTGGCCTGCAAAAAGCTAAACATCGGGGCAGGAATTTTCGCTTCAGGAGCCGGTTGACTGATGAGCAGCAGCACCACCGTTACCACAATACAGATCACCAGAACGCTAATAGTAAATACCCGCCGATTGATCAGGCTGGCCAGCAGAATCGCAACCACAATAAACGGCGCTGCAGAAACGTAGAGTTCTGGCAGCCAGAGCGCAACCATGATCTCGGCAACCACGATCAGGACTGCAAAAGGCAAAATACCCTGCCAGAGCGGTTGTCCCCGATCCAGCAAAAATACCGTACACCCGCTCCCGATCCCTATTGTTGTACTGATCGCCGCCGCAATCGCCAGCAAGGTGTTGTTTGTCAGCACAAAACTGATGAGTTCAATCGGCACAACGACGGCGGCAATCACTCCGATCCCCAAGGCAATACTGCGTGCAATCTGGCGAAAAAACTGATCGAGGAGCGACTGTGAGGTTTGCATACTTCCTCCATTGCCACACTACGGGTCGGGAGCAGGTTGCAGTTCATCAGCCACCGAATCAATGGCAAATCTGCCCGCACCAAACGATGCTGATGGCGCGCTCATACGATGAAAATCGCTCGCAATCCAGAAGTCACACTCTCTTGCCAACTGACTATCGGAAAGTGTTGCTGGGAATATGTTCTGGTGCGTAGGTCAAACAGTTGGGCAAGCCAGAAACCCTTCACTGTCGTTGTGTATTGTCTGGCCTGGAATTGTATCACACGAGGAGTACATTTAGGAGAAATATGTTGTGGAGTTGGGGATGGAATGTTGGGAATCGGAAGACATTCTAACCGGCTCGTCCATCGCTTCGGACAATGTACGCGGTACCCACAACGGCGGCCTTCATACCCAGAGTACGACTGGCGGACGCCGGCACGCTATCAGGTATCGCCAAATCCCGGCACAACCACGAGGCATAAACACCCGGCTACCAGTGTTCATGCCGTTTTAGAAATCGTCTTCAATTGCTGAAAAGGTATGAATGGAGAACAGGCCACGGGTAGCAATAGCAGATGGGTTAGTTTGTTTCACTTGCACAACCACCCAACTCATGCATTCCCGCGTAGGCAAGGGCACAATCCAGAGGATCACTCTTCACTAAACACATGAAATCACTTCCCATCACCTGCACCAATACTCTTACTTAATCTACCTCCTACTTCCTATCCCCTATCTCCTATCTATCCCCTATCTCCTATCTATCTTCTATCCCCTATCTATCTTCTATCTCCTATCCCCTATCTTCTATCTTCTATCTTCTATCTTCTATCTTCTATCTTCTATCTTCTATCTTCTATCTTCTATCTTCTATCTTCTATCTTCTATCTTCTATCTTCTATCTCCTATCTCCTCCATACCAACACTTCGGCAGCGAAAGCCCATCACGAGCCGTATTCGTGTGATCGAGGGGATGGGGAAAATCACGGCGATAGTGCTCACCGGTTAACCGATCTCGGCGGAGAAATGTAAATTCCATGGTACGGGGAATAGTAATGTCACTCAGCGTCATCGCACCACGCTGATTATTTGGATGGATATGAACACAGGCATGGGTTTGGAGCAGTTTCGCGATTGCCCGACCGGCAACCCGGAAGAAGAACTTATTCCACAACTGATCCAGATAATGAAACTCGATCACGATGATCCGAAACCGGCGGAGCAGGTCGGTCGGTGTTGCCAGCAGTACTTCGTACTCCGATCCCTCAATGTCCATTTGCAGCAAGAGATCGCCAGTATTGCCTGCCGGCAGCGATTGCTGCACCCAATCGTCTAATGTGATGTACTGCTCGTCGGTCAATGCGCCGATAAAGCGCTTACAGAAGCGAAATGCCGGATGATGCGATGGTGGCCCGTCAACTGAGGCATCTGCCATAAAGACGGTCATTCCCTGGTTCGCGCAATCGTGCTCGAAACCGGCAATTCCACCCACCCCAGGCGAGAAACAGGTGGTAATTCCTGCCAGATCGTCAGGTACGAGGTATCCACCATCGCCGGCAGGGCCGAGCCGGATGAAGGGTGTCGGGGGTGTCAGTGGATGGAGCTGACGGATCAGGGTTCGTACCTGATCAACCGGCGTGAGATTGGTGAGAAACATGCGCCGGTAGGCCAAAAGCCTGATCGCCTGCTGTAAAACGGTTAGTTTCATCACAGTGCCGGAACGATTGATCTGCTATTGAACACTGTCATTCTAGCAGTTGTGATGATCGAAATCAATAAACATTAGTTTATTAGCGCACCTCAACTTTTGACAAAAGATTCAAAATAACCACCCCGACAATAATGAACCCAATCCCAATGAGTGCCCATACATCAAGCCGCTGGCCGTACAGGAACCAGGCCGCAACCGTGATCAGCACAATCCCGATTCCCGACCAGACTGCATAAGCGATGCCAACGGGTATTGCCTCCAGCGCCAGCGACATCGCGTAAAACGAGATTGCATAGCCCGCTACAACGATCAGTGATGGCAAGGGACGGCTAAAGCCGGCGCTGGCTTTGAGCGCTGAGGTAGCCACAACTTCGGTCAGAATTGCCAGCATCAGGTAGAGCCAGTATTTCATGATGGTTCTCCACAGTGTTCATGGCATTCAATACAGGACAGGATAGACAAATATGCCGCTACGGTGCTGTTGATGCATCCACAATATAGTTTCATAACCCAGGTTGCCACCTATGCTGTGAACAGGCCACGTGAGGCTGACTACCAGGATGAACGGTACGACGCTGCGCACAGTAATGTGCGACGTACCTGTATGAACGATTTGAATAGCAGCCGGTTCCTATAGACGCGCTCTTTCACGCACGTCTCAGGGTAGCAATTCCGGTTATCCCCATCCTCTGTGTCCTCCGTGCCTCTGTGGTGACAAAGGTAGCAACTTGGGTTAATGATAATCGGTCAGAATGACAGTTATTCCGGTGTTGTGTGTCCGGGTAGCACCAACCGCAGCAGAGGATTGGGAAAGCGCCGTGGCATGGTAATCGCACAGAAGGTCTCGACAAGCTCTGGCAGTTCAGCGTATTCCACCAGCATCCCGCTGCGCAACTCATCTGTCACGACGATTGGTGGAATGACTGCTAATCCGTTGTGTTCACGCGCCACAAGACGCATCATCGCCATATCGTCGATTTCAGCCACGATACGAGGGCGAATACCTAGCCGATGAACAAGCGCATCAAAGCCGGTGCGAATCGTAGACTCCGGTGATGGCACGATAAGCGGTTCACGCTGGAGCAATACCTCCAGAGGTTGCTGATACCGATCTGATCGCGGCTGTCCAATCAGCCCTACCGGTTGCGTATCGATGATATGGACAATCCACGGCGTAGCGTGGTCGCGATTGGGAACACCGGTTGCCAGCACAATATCCAGATCGTAGAGCTTCAGACTCCCAAGTAGCTCGTCCAGCGTGCCGGAACGGACAATCACGGTAATTTCGGGATCGGCAAACAAAGGACGCAAAAACCCCACTTGAAAATTGCGCGATAAGGTTGCCAGCGCACCAACCCGCAAGACCTTTTGGTGTGCTTCTGCCAGCCGGCCAAAGGTACCGAGCAGTTCGTCACCTTTGGCAAAAATCGCGTCGGCAAAGTCCAACGCAATGTGACCGGCTTCGGTCAACACCAGACGACGACCGGCACGCTCAAACAGTGGCTGGCCCAGATACTCTTCGAGCGCGCTGATCTGCATCGAAAGCGCAGACTGGGCAATGTTGTGTTTACGAGCGGCCCGCGTCAGATTACCTTCATGAGCCACGATCCAGAAATATCGGAGGTGATGGTAGTTCAGCATATTGCCAGGTCTCGTATTGGTACATGCTCTCGTTCTTGCCAGATGCTACCAATATACCACCGCTGGGTAGCAGGTGATTCGCCGGTGATGAAGGTGGCAATGCGTCACTCATGATCGAGGAAGAACCTGACAACCACATACCGACGTATCGTTGCGGATGCACCACGACTGAGAGGGAGATGGTGCAATCTATTTCAGAATCGTGTCGCCTGCCCCCTCCCTGGCTACTCCACGCTGCGCAGGAATGTTTGAAAGCCTGGTTATACCATCCCGATGATGGTCAGAGCAGGTTATCAAACGTTCTTCTTAGTAGAACGTTTTATACAGATACATATATTTTACTGATTATTTAACACATGCTACTATCGAGATGTCGAGTATATTGTGAAGGAGGGAACGACAGTATGGACGTGTTGGTCAGTAACCTGGCGCTGTTGGGGTATCTCCCACCACTGTTGTTGATGGCCGTGGCCTTGCTCGCGGCCATCAATCTGTTGCCGTCGACTCATCTGACATTTCAGATCGGACGGCTGATCGGGATCGGTTCATTTTTGATCCTCCTCGGTATTGGGATTGTTGTCTTTACTTCTGGGCCAATAGTAAGCCCAACCATCGGTGTTGGTGAGATCGGGTTTGTCGCCAGGTTTGACGCACTGAGTGTCGTAATGTCGTGGTTGGTCATCTTGCTGGGTACGCTCTTGATCCAGTTTAGCCGTAATTACCTCGATGGTGATCCACGCCAGAAGGTGTTTTTTCTTCGTCTCTATCTAACAATTGGTACAGTGTTATTGATGGTATCATCCGGCAATCTCTGGCAATTGGTGCTGGCCTGGATTGGTACCAGTCTTGCCCTGCACGAATTGCTGGTCTTCTACCCCGAACGCTCACGCGCCATCCGGGCCGCCCGCAAGAAGTTTGTCGTAGCGCGGATCGGAGACATCTGCCTTATCATTGCGGCAGTTCTCCTTGCCTCGGATTTTGGCACGACCGACATCGGCATGATCCGGGCTGCCGCTGCCTCAGCTCTTGCCACAGGCGTTATCCCAACCGGAGCAGCCATCGCTGCCATTTTGATTGTCATAACCGCAGCTTTGAAATCGGCGATGTTTCCCTTCCACGGTTGGCTGCTTGAGGTGATGGAGACACCTACGCCGGTTTCAGCACTGCTGCACGCCGGTCTGCTGAATGCGGGCATCTTCCTGGTTGTCCGTTTCGGTGAACTGGTGTTTCTCTCCACCCCGGCACTGATCCTGCTGATCGTGATTGGTGGCTTTACCGCCATCTTCGCTTCATCGGCAATGATTACTCAGAGCAGCGTGAAGGTCTCGCTGGCCTATTCCAGTGCTGCACACATGGCGTTTATGCTGATGCTGTGTGGGTTTGGCGCGCACACAGTAGCGATTATGCACCTGATCGCCCACTCGTGTTACAAGGCGCACGCTTTCCTGTCGTCGGGCAGCATTATTGAATACGTGCGCAATACCGGCATCCAGAAACTCGACAAAGTCCCCAATCCGTTGCAGTTGCTGGTGAATATCGTGCTGGCAATCGCCATCTTCCTGGCAGTCGCGACAGCACTGGGGATTGATGTCACCAAACGCCCCGCCGAGACCGCAATGATCACGATCTTTATGATCGCGGTTGCCTATCTGATTGTCAAAGGCACGACCGGCCAGGCCCCGCTGTACGTTGCGAGTCGCACCATTGGTATGGCAACCCTGGTCACCATCGCCTTTTTCATCCTCGAAGTTGTCGCTGAAGCCATATTCGGTTCGGCGGTTGCTGTCTACCCACCACTTGATCCGACTACCTTCACAATGGTGATTGTGTCGGTGATCGCGTTTGCGTTGGTAATGATCCTCAGCGTCTACCTGCCGATCCTGAAGGATCGTCCGGCCTGGCGCACCTTCTACGTCCATCTCAAGAATGGTTTCTACGCTAACACGCTGTTTGACCGCTTCATCGATACGTTTCGCCTGGCCCGTTAATCGTTGAATGGGGATTACTCGCTTGCAATGGAGGTAATACCAATGACCATGATTGAAACGCAGCTTCGCTCGCTACTGGTGACCACGAAGCCAATCCGCGACCTGACGATTGATGCGGTTATCGCGGCAACAAAGCGCGCCGAACAGCGGATTGCTCCGCTATGGCCATTACGCTACTTCGTGGCAGTCAATCCCTATTTGGGGCTGATCGATCACACCTTTGCCGATGCTGCGCAGTTGCTGGCCCGGCGAACAGATGCCCGTATGACGGCACCCCGCGACTTTTACGCCCAGGCCATCAAGAGTGGGCGCATCACCGATGCCGATCTTGCTGCGGCAATTGCTGACGAGAAGCTGCCCTCTCCGGCCCCGGCAAGCGTCGCTGCGCTGAAGGAGTTCGCATTCAGCAAAGATCCCGACCCGGCAACGACACCACTGCCTACTATTGCTGATGTCGCGACCACTGTTACCGGTATCAATTGGGCAGATTTCGTCACCGATGCAATCTCCACCTGGGCCGGCGCATACTTCGATCTGGGTCAATCCTACTGGCGCTCACCGTGGGCGCAGTTGCCGGCTTATGCTGCCTGGCGGGCCGAGGCCGCTCACGACCGCACTGCGCAGGCACGTGGTGTGCATGGCATGCGCCGGGCGCTCCGCGAACTACCTGAAACAGCGCTTGAGACGATTGTCACTGCGGTGAAGATGCTCAACATCCCTGAACAAGGTTTGGAAGCCTATCTGCACCGACTGTTACTGACGATTCACGGTTGGGCCAGCTATGCCCGCTACCTGCGCTGGGATGCAGAACTCTACGGCGGTGAGGATCACACGCTGACCGACCTGCTGGCAATCCGTCTGGTGTGGGAAGTTGCACTCTGGCATAGTTTTGCCGACCGGGGTGTCGCCGAGGCGTGGCACAAATGCAAGCCTGAACTGAGTAACGAACAACTGACGGAAACAGCCCGGTATGCGCTGGCCGGCAACATACTGCTCCAGCGTGCCTTCGAGAAGTCGTATCAACGCCAATTGTTTGCCCGTCTCGGCACTGCCAGACCGGCAACGACCCCACAGCGCAAGCGAGTGCAGGCGGCATTCTGCATCGATGTACGTTCTGAAATTTTTCGACGTGCGCTTGAAACCACCACCGATGACATTGAAACCATCGGTTTCGCCGGTTTCTTCGGCTTTCCCATCGAGTATGTGCCACTGGCTGAAGTCCACGGCGGTGCCCAGTGTCCGGTATTGTTGACACCTCAGTTTGTGATCGCGGAAGCAGTGGATGGTGCATCGACAGACGAAGTGGCAAAGATCATAGAGCGACGCGCTCTAAGGCAACGGGTTGCCAAGGCATGGCGCATGTTCAAGTTCGCCCCGATCTCCTGTTTCGGCTTCGTTGGCCCGGTGGGACTGGCGTATCTGCGCAAGCTGGTGCTGGATACGCTCGGCATCACCCGTCCGGTGCCACACCCGGCCCAGTTTGGTCTCGATGCCCGCACACGCGAGCACGTGGCCCCCATTCTTGAACCGGGCTTGATCGGCGACCGACCTACCGGCATGACGCTGGAACAGCGGGTCGCTGCCGCCGCCGGTGCGCTCAAGGCAATGTCGCTGACCGACAACTTCGCCCGCATTGTCTTACTGGCCGGCCATGGCTCAACAACGGTCAACAACCCGCACGCCACCGGCCTCGATTGTGGTGCCTGTGGTGGTCATACCGGTGAAGCGAATGTGCGGGTCGCTGTGCGTATTCTGAACGATCCGGCAGTACGGACCAAACTCAAGGAGCAGGGGATCGTCATTCCAGACGACACCGTGTTTGTGGCCGCCCTGCACGACACTACCACCGACGACATCACCATCTTCGATAAGCACATGATCCCGGCCAGCCATGCCGACGATCTCAAGCGGTTAGAGGCCGACCTGGCTGCCGCCGGTCGCCTGGCACGTGCCGAGCGTGCAGCCCTGCTCAAGATTGATCGCAAGGCCGACATTGATCGGCAAGTGCGTCAGCGCAGCAAAGACTGGTCGCAGGTACGACCCGAATGGGGATTGGCCGGCTGTGCAGCATTTATTGCCGCACCACGGGATCGCACTGCCGGGATCAAACTCGATGGCCGTTCCTTCCTTCACTCGTACACCTGGCAGCAAGACAGCGACTTCAGCGTCCTGGAGCTGATCATGACGGCACCGATGATTGTGGCCAGTTGGATCAACCTCCAGTACTACGGCTCGACCGTCGATAACCGGTTGTTCGGCAGTGGCAACAAAACGTTACACAACGTTGTCGGCACACTCGGCGTACTTGAGGGCAATGCCGGTGACTTACGGGTTGGATTACCCTGGCAGTCAGTGCACGACGGAGAAAATTATGTCCACGAACCGATGCGGCTCCACGTGCTGATTGAAGCCCCCATCCCGGCGATGACAGCCATCATCGCCAAACACGAGCAGGTGCGGCAACTGCTCGATAACGGCTGGCTCTACCTGTTTGCCCTTGATGATCGGGGAGTCGTCACCCACAAGTACGCCGGCAATCTTCAGTGGGAACCGGTATAGTGCTCTATCCGGCGCACGGTATGCAGCGAGCAATACTACCTCGTAGCCGAAACTGTGCGTCATCACACCAGAACATACCGCCTGCCTGACTCCACAGCTTCTCACGCTCCTACGGTAGCAGCGTGAGGAGCTGTCAGTCGTTGATGATACAGAATTGGCACTGTTGCACGATGGCTACGAAAACACAGCTCCCGCAGTTGCAAGAACACACCGCGTATTATCAAATCTGGTGGAATAGCGTTCCTGAGACGCGATCCAACGATCCCCCTGGCACCATACCTGAGCGCGGATACGCCGAACCAGCATTCCCCTTGCGCACGCGATAGCATCACGTTTCGGAGAGGATACCGTTACCAGACTGGATTGCCCGTGTCGCGTGATATGGAGTGCGGCAGCGTGGCTGCCGCAGCAGTCGCGCTCCCGATCCGGCACGAGTTGCAGCGGCCTCCCTTGCCGGTACGTGACCCTGGTAACGGGGAAGCATCAACGCGGGCTGGAATTCCGCCTCAGATCGAACTGCACCGGTGCATCGCTGAAAATCCAGCGCAGGGGCTGAGTATTGATAGCCGCAGTGATAAGGCCCAGAATTGGTCAGGATTTTGGTATAAGGAGATGGTTCCACCAACTGTTGCCCCCCCCGCCAGGCCACAAACAGAACAAAGTAGCCCAGGCTCTTGCCTGAGCTACCCAAATATACACAGGAATACCCCACTTTCCCTACCTAATCTACTTCCTATCCCCCTATCCCCTATTTCCTATCTCCTATCTCCTATCTCCTACTTCCTCCTCCCCACCAACCTACTCTCCCACCGGCAACTGCACAATAAACGTACTCCCGCGCCCTACTTCACTCTCTAACGCAATGCTGCCACCGTGCGCTTCGATAGCAAGCCGACAGAAATAGAGACCCAACCCGGTACCACGGCGCCGATCATGTTCGCGAGCCTGATAGAAGCGCTCAAAGATATGATGTTGCGCTTCGGGTGGTATCCCATAACCGGTATCACTGACCCGAATCTCAACCGTATGACCATCGTTGATGAGCTGAGCCATGATCCTGACTTCACCACCTGCTGGTGTAAACTTGATCGCATTCGAGACCAGATTGGCAATCACCCGCTCAATGAGATGGCTATCCAGCACAATTGTCGGCAACTCTACCGGTATTTCCACCCGTACTGTCGGTTGATCGGGATGCGCCAGTTGTCGGAACGGTTCACACACCGTCTTAATCAGAGTAACCAGATTGGTCGGCTGTAATTGCAAAGCCCAGCTACTGGTCTCCAGACGCGCCGTATCAAGCACGGTATCGATAAGGCCAAGCAGATAATTGGAACTTTCCCGGGCAACTTCCAGCAACTCCTGGCGAGCACCGGCATCAAACCCCTGTCGCTCAAGTGCTTTCAGACTAATCAGCAGCGTATGCAGCGGTGCCCGCATATCGTGTACGACCATGCGCGTTTGATCCTCGTGGTTCCGTAAACGCTCGCTCAGAGAGCGGTTGGCCAGGGCGAGCGTGATATGTTGGCGTGCCGCAAAATCGAGTGCCTGGTTAGCAATCTGCAAGAGGATGCTGGATGGTGGAGGTTGGAGTCGCAGGAGTGCAGCGCGCTGCATCATTGGAATGGCCCCATCGAGCAATTCACCAATTGCCAGCAAATCTTCTGGCGCACAACTCCAATGTGCATCGTGCAACTGCAAATCGGCATCGCCTTCGAGTGGTTCCATCGGGATCGCGGCCAATGCGTAACCATAGCGTGGTCCTAAACCGATAAGCGCCACCCCTTTGCCGCGCGTAACCAGATTGCTGCGCTGAACCGGTAGATGGATATCCTGGAGTGCCAGATCTGCCCAATGACCACCACCGGCACCTGCCACTAACACCGAACCGCCTTCGCTCAGTGTGGCATAGCTTAATGCCTGTGCCAGTTGAATAAGAGCCGCTGGGGTATAGCCGCCTGCTACCCCCATCCGAAGACAGGCGCGTAGCTCCAGAATATCTGGCGTCGTCTTCTCTGCCTGCCTTCCACCAAGTTCACGTTGATTGCGCCCCCCCACGGTTCGTTCCTTCCTCGCTGCGTAGTCTGGCCTGAACTACCCTATTACGAGGCTGTTAAGCATCTGATTAAAGAGATCGAGTTGACGGTCGAAATTCTCCTCTGGTGCTTCAAACATGACCAGGTATGTCCAGCCGGTATTTGGACTGGTGACCACGATTGCGACCACATAACTGTTGCCACCCCGCTGATTGGGGTAGACATACTCGATCTTCAGACCGTCGATGCCGGCAGCACGAAAATCGGTTGTATCGACACGTAACTCACCATTTTGCTCGACCAGCCGTTTAAGTTCTTCCATCAGGGTACGGGTAGCGACAGCCGGGTCGCTGTCTATAAACTTATATACATCCACAACAACGTATACACCGTCATCGTTTTCGCGGTGTGAGAAGATGATACGATCATCACCAGTATCAAATGCTCGCCACTCCTGCGGGTAGTCGATGGTAAAGCCTAATGTGCCTTCATAGCGTTGGAATCCGGCCTGCGATGTCCCGGGTGTTGGCACAACAACGTTACCCGAATCAACCGGAACACCGGTATTGTCTACAGTGACATCCACGTAATCATAGTGATAATTGCCGGAAATGTCGCGCACGAGAAAGCCCATCACGTAATTCCCGTTGAGTGTGGGGCCGCGTAGCGCCTTCATCGGCGCATCCCCGAAGGTGATGGTCTGACCCTCGAACCGATTCGCCTCCAACCCGCTGCCGGTATCGGTGTACGAGCGATAATAGGCGGTAAAGGTGTCACCTGCGCGCGGGATTAACTCGAACGGCTGTGGCTCTTGCTTGCCGGCAGCCCGGGGAAAGCCCCAGATGCGCACCAGTTGGGCTTCGTTGCCCTGGATTGAAAAGATGAGACCAGCGTTGATCTGCTCTCCGGTTGCCGTTGAGGTGTAGATGCCTTCGACGCCGTAGAACTCTGAACCATACTTGATTGGGCCGAGTAAGACCTCAATCACGTCACTGCCATTGCTCAGATACCAGCTCGTCGCATCCCAGTTCAGACGTATATTATACTCGCCGGCGTCCCAATTTGGAACCTGGTTACCGGGAATCGTTCCAGGTGGATAGATAAAATCAACCAGGATCAGATCGACCGTATCACGACGGTCGTTGGGAATGCCGATGAACTGGAAGACATAAGCAATATCGTTCCCGGCAACTGTCCCGGTGAGACTGGCCGGTTCATTAATACTCACTACCTCTCGATTGATCAGCAAGTCGCTGATGGTTGGCCGCTGGACAACAACATTACCGGCCTGATAGTAAGCGTTCAGAAACTCTTCCCATGCGGTAGCCCGTGGTAATGGCGACGCCCGTTCATAGGCTTCAGCGTAAAGATCGACTAATTGCGGGAAGTAGATCGAAAGACCACCGCTTTCACGATGATAGCGGCCTACGCCATTTGCCAACCGTGCTGATTCAATAGTACGCAAGAGCTGCCCCGCCTGTTCCGTGATAGCACTACTCGCACCTTGCTGAGGGAGAAGGGCGAGAAAATGCGGTAGATCAATAGCATTAAAATCCTCTGAGTAGGCAGGTGCGTAGACGTTGGTGAAAGAGCGAGCCTGGCCGATGGCAGTATAGCTCTGCTCCACATCACGCTGGAGTGTTTGTGCCAGGCCATCGAGTTCCCTGACAATATCATTGATGCGCGTCAGATCGAATGCCGAGAGGGTTACTTCATCGGCACGGCTGTCTCTGAACGAATCTATGTAGGTCTGCACAATAACCGGTGCAATCGCCGCGCCATCCTGAGCCGGATTGGCAACCAGTTGTTCGAGCCAGGCATCCCATGCCCAACCGCTATTCGGCTCCAATTCGGCTGAAGCCACTGCGACTCGCCCATACGGTGCCACCGTTTGTAATACATCAATCTGCGCCATCAGACAGGCATCAAACCCGATCAGCTCGAAACCGCCGATCTGCGTGCGTTCCAGCGCATTTTGCAACGCCGAGCTAATCTCAGGCAAGTTCAACACATCACCATCGGTATCATCGCTAGCAATGCCCAACCACGATGCACCGTGATCCCAGAGAATGATCGCGTAGCGACGCGCCGGATAGGTCTCAATCCCCCAGATCAGGAAGTCGGTCAGTG
The DNA here is from genome assembly GCF_000018865.1 of Chloroflexus aurantiacus J-10-fl. NCBI lineage: Bacteria > Bacillati > Chloroflexota > Chloroflexia > Chloroflexales > Chloroflexaceae > Chloroflexus > Chloroflexus aurantiacus. The sequence goes on along the minus strand of NC_010175.1, from coordinate 2,439,990 downwards.
TCGCCGGATCGCCCATGTTTCGCTCACCAATATCAGCGAGCGCATTTGCCGGATCAGGCTCCATACCACTCTCCACCCGGAAGCGCAGCGATCCATCCCAATTATTGTAACGCTCATCGTCCCACGTTTCCGGCGAGCGAATGCGATCCATTTGGACAACAATATGAACCTGCTCCGTCGATCCTACTCGTGCCATTTCGAGAAAATCGTCAATGGCATCAGCTTCCAGGTTATTATCGCCATCAAGGTAGACGAGAATTGTCCATTCGGCAGCATCAGGTGGTGGCTCGCGAGTGGGCGCGGTTGGCGGTGCCGTGGTGGGCGACGTGTTCACAATATTGCTCCCACCACTGTTATCCGTATTGTTACCACCACCGGCAATTGTTCCACCACGGTTTAGGAACATGACCCCACCGGCCACGGCTGCGGCCAGAATGATACAGGTAAACAATCCACCTATCAGTAACCAGATTGGAAAGCGACGAGGTTGTGGTCGGGGTGGGGCAACAGGTGGTGGGGTGGGTGGTAAGCGAAAACCACCATCAGATGGCGGTGCTGCGGGTGGTGGTTGCGCCGACCAGCCAGGCGCAGCCGGTGGCGTCGCGGGCGGTGGTTGCGCCGACCAGCCAGGCGCAGCCGGTGGCGTCGCGGGCGGTGGTTGCGCCGACCAGCCAGGCGCAGCCGGTGGCGTCGCGGGCGGTGGTTGCGCCGACCAGCCGGGCGCAGCCGGTGGCGTCGCGGGTGGTGATGAGCCGATCGGCACCGTCGGATCGAGGCCGACAGCTAATTCTTCAAACCGAAAGCTCTCGTCACCGATAGTAAATGTATCGCCGTTGCGTAATATCTGGCGTTGAACAGGTTGACCATTCAGAAAAGTACCGTTGGAACTTCCCAGATCGATCAGAAGATATACACCGCCTTCACGTCGAATCTCGGCATGCCGACGGGATGCACGCTGACTGGCAATGACGACCGTGTTTTCGGGGGCACGACCGAAGGTCATTGGAATGTCACCGAGCGGAATAGAGCGACCCGCAAGGGAGCCGCTTACCGCGACGACACGTGCTGTCATAGGGCTGTTTCTCCGTAACGATACGCAGATACGTTCGCATTGTAGCACGCTATCAATACGTTGGATATAGGAAAAAGGTTACATCTGGTGAATGCCTTCACTTACCGCCAAAGCAATGTTGTGATAGAGCAAATGAAACGGACTGAACACGGCCAGTGCCTTCTCGTGAAGAACCTTGACAGGCCTGCGACATTCCACCTTCTGACCGATCTTTTTCAGTTTCCTATCAGATATACTAGCAACCATGTTCTATTTAGCCGCGAAAGGAGCAAATCCTCGTGCAGCGTAGTGAATTTTCTGTGGCTTCTGCCTATTCTTATGACCGACGCAGTGTTGCGCGTTGGCTCCTCTCGCATGCTGCTCGTTACTGGCCGTTTGTGTTGGGGTTTTATCTCTGTTTCATCACGGCATGGGCCTCCTATTCGGGAGCACAGGCGGTGATTGGGCGTGCTGCTGATGTGCTCAGTGGCACTCCTGACTATGCTGCATTGACTGCGCTGGCGTTGGGAGTGCTGGCGTTGATGATTACCGACAGTATCAGCGCACTGATTGGAAGTCTGTCCGCCGAGAATGTGGCAGCACGGGTCGAAGCTGATGTGCGCCAGGAGTTCTACGAGAGCCTGCTCGCCAAGAGTAAAGCGTTTCATGATCGGCAACGAGCCGGTGATTTGATGGCCCGCGCCACCGACGATACCAATCTGGTGGCCAATATGATCGTGCCCGGCGCAACCCTGATTTCAGAAACGGTGTTAGGGATTGTCGTCCCTCTAACGTTTATCTTCTTTACCGAGCCACGGTTGATGGTTGTGCCACTGATCTTTGTGGTCGGTTATATCATCACGGCGCGCCATTACTTGCGCCGCCTGATGCCGGTGATTCAGCAGCAGCGCGAGCAGTATGGACTGATGAATGCCGGTCTGGAAGAGACCATCAGCGGTATTGAAGTGGTGAAGGCCAGCGCTCGCGAGGCACTCGAACGCTCGAAATACCTCCGCAATGCCCAACGCTTCCGTGATCTATTTGTTGAACAGGGTCGGATCGAGGCCCGCTATTTACCGTTGTTGCTGTTTGGCATTGCCTTGGGTGCTCAATTCTTCCATGCCCTCTGGCTGTACAGTACAGGTGACATCGGTCTGGGGCAGGTGGTCGCGGTCATTGGCTTGATGAATGTGTTGCGTTTTCCAACGTTTATTTCCCTCTTCGCCTTTTCGGTCTTTCAGGCCGGATTGGCCGGTGCGCGACGTATTCTCGCCATCATCAACGCTGAAACCGATCTCGATGAGAACCCGGATGGCTATCGGGCACCGCTGCGTGGCGAAATCACCTTTGAGCATGTCAGCTTCAGTTTTGCTGCCAACCCTGGTGAAGAACCCCATCAGGTGCTCCACGACATCTCGTTCCATATTCCTGCCGGGCAGACAGTCGCCATCGTCGGCCAGACCGGCAGCGGGAAGAGTGCGCTTACCCAACTCGTTAACCGTACCTACGACGCTACTGCCGGACGGGTGTTGATTGACGGGGTTGATGTGCGTGACTGGAATCTCGATGCGCTGCGTTCGCAGATCGGAAAAATCGAGCAGGATATTTTTCTCTTCTCGCGCACTATCGCTGAGAATATTGCGTTCGGCGCACCAGAGGCCACACCGGAGCAAATCGAAGCAGCAGCACGGGCAGCACAGGCCCACGAGTTTATCAGTCGCATGCCGCATGGTTACCAGACAGTGATCGGCGAACGCGGCGTCACTTTGTCTGGTGGTCAGCGCCAGCGCATTGCCCTCGCCCGCGCCTTCCTTGCCAATCCCCGCATTCTCATTCTCGACGATAGCACCAGCGCGATTGATAGCGCGACTGAAGACGAGATTCAACGGGCGATTCGGCAGGCACAACAGGGCCGCACCGTACTGCTGATTACCCATCGCCTGGCCCAGATTCGGTGGGCCGATCAAATCCTTGTCCTCGACGGTGGGCGCCTGGTGGCATCCGGTACTCACGAAGAGCTGTTACGCACATCACCACACTATCGTCGTATCTTTGCGCGCTACGAACATACCGCCACGCTGACCGATCTTGTTCGTTCAACAGAAGGGGCTGCATAGTATGGGTTTTCTGTTTGATGGCCTCGACGCCGAGGGTTACGACCGCAAATACAGTGATCGTGAACTGGTGCGGCGTATTCTGCGCTATTTTCGCCCACAAGCGCCCCGCATCATCACCGCAGCGCTTATGATCAGTGCAACGGCGCTGATCGAGGCGCTGATCCCGATCTTTATCTCGCGCAGTATCGATGAGATACAGACGGCAACATCGCTGGATCGGGTGGGTATCCTGGCCGGTGCACTGGCTCTGATTGCCTGTCTCTCGTGGGTATTTAACCTGATCCGCCAGACGATGTCGGTACGGGCGATTGGTGAAGTGGTACTGGCAATGCGCCGCGATGCTGCCGATGCTGTCCTGGCCCGTGATCTGAGCTTCTACGATGAGTTTCCATCCGGGAAGATTGTCAGTCGGGTCAACTCTGATACCGCTGCGTTCGCACAGGTGATGACGTTGACGATGGATTTGCTCAGCCGGCTCTTGCTGGTCGTGGTGCTAATCGGTTATCTGGCCAGTGTAAGCTGGTCATTGACCCTGATATTGCTGGGACTGGCCCCATTGATCATCAGCGCAGCGCTGGCTTTTCGCGCCATTGCCCGCCGGGTCATCACCGCATCGCGCCGGGTCAATGCTGAAGTCAGCAACCACATTCAAGAGACGGTGAGTGGTATTGGCGTGGCCAAAACTTTTCGCCAGGAGCAAGCCGTCTACGCTGACTTCCTCGATGTGAATCAGAAGAGTCGACGGATCAATCTCCGCACGCGCTATACCTTTAGCAGCATCTTTCCGTTGCTCAATCTGCTGGCCGCAGTTGGGACAGCATTACTGGTCTATCTGGGTGGACAGGCAGTGTATGCCGGTGAACTCACCACCGGGAGCTGGTTCCTGTTCATTCAAGGTCTGCAAAGCTTCTGGTTTCCGCTGACCAGTATCGCTTCGTTCTGGAGCCAGTTTCAGCTCGGTCTGGCAGCCGGCGAGCGGGTCTTTGCCCTGATCGACGCTGAACCGCGAGTAGTGCAGGTTGACCGGCTTGATCCGGGACGTCTCCGTGGCGAGATCAGGTTTAGCGAGGTCGATTTTGCGTACAAGCCGGGTGAACCGGTATTGCGCCAGTTCAACCTGCATATCAAGCCGGGTGAACGGGTAGCACTGGTGGGCCACACCGGTTCGGGCAAGAGTAGCATTGCCAAGCTGATTGCTCGTTTCTACGAATTTCAAGGTGGTCAGATTCAGATCGATGGCTACGATATTCGTCGTCTCGATCTGAATGCCTACCGTAGTCAGCTTGGGATGGTGACCCAAATCCCCTTCTTGTTCGACGGTACGGTGCGCGAGAATATTCGTTACGGACGACCAGATGCTGACGATGAGGCGGTGATGGCTGCTGCACAGCGTGTCGGCAACGGCGACTGGCTGAGTAGCCTGCCAGCCGGACTGGACACACCGGTAGGCGAGCGCGGCAGTGGCCTGAGTATGGGCCAACGACAACTGGTTGCCCTGGCGCGGGTCTTATTGCAAGACCCGGCGATTCTGATCCTCGATGAAGCGACGGCCAGCATTGACCCGCTCACCGAGGCATTGATCCAGGAGGGGCTTGACGAGGCAATGCGCGGACGTACCGCGATCATTATCGCTCACCGGCTAAGCACTGTGCGAGAGGTGGATCGGATCATCGTGCTCCGCCATGGCACCATTCTCGAACAGGGCACCCACGATCAGTTGCTGGCTGCCGGCGGGCATTATGCTGAGCTTTACAACACCTATTTTCGCCATCAGAGCCTCGAATATATTGAGGCCGCCGGGCGGAGGGATGCGGCGTAGTGCCGGTGGGGAGGAAGTAGAAGGTAGGAAATAGGAGATAGGAGATAGGAAATAGAAGTAGGGGCGGGTTCTAAACCCGCCCCTACACAACCCGCCCCTACGGATGGACGTGAATATTCCTGTTTAACATTGCCACACGAGAGACGCGGCAAGCGCGAGGTTGGCGGGATATTAGGTCTTGAGCGGAAGCCATTCAGCTCCACCCTCACCCGCCCCAGCGGGGGCGGGCTATGCATTACCCACATGTCACGCTGCATTAGGCCGGGCAGCAAGCGCTCTCCGTGGCGCAGGCTTCCAGCCTGCGTGCAGGCATTCCTCTCCACTGCTGTCAGGTGCTGACCGTGGCCGATGGTGTGCAGGCACGAACCTGGTGCAACAATACGTCTACGCGCAGGTATCGCATACATGCCTGACCGACTCGATGATCGGCACGAGCACATCCAGTACCTCCGTGACCAGGATGGGGAACGGTATGCCACGCGCCGGATGGTGAGCACGGCTGGCGCGGCAGCATGGCTGCCGCACGCCATACGAGGGCAATCCGGGCTGGAAGCGGTATCCTTGCCGGTGTGCGGAATGGGAACGAGATACAGCTATTTGTTCGTGCTATGACCATCCGGGGCACCGCTCCACCACGCGCCGGATCGTGAGCACGGCTGGCGCGGCAGCATGGCTGCCGCACGCCAAACTGCGCGACACGCACATGATGCGCGTGTAAGGCAACCCATTCAGCACGTGCTGGCACGGCTGGAGCGGCGCACTGCCACCGTGCCAGTCGTCCACAACAGCACCCATGGCGATCATACCCGCTGATACGCACGTGGTTGACACCAGTTGTGGGTAATGCATAGAGCGGGGCGGGTGAGGGTGGGGGCGTGTCGCATACCACCACTGGATGCAGCACCACCATGACACCCTCGCCACCCTTCACGCTGGCAAAGTACGCAAACCAGTTCGTGCACCTGTGCCGACTCACCAGCAATACGCCGGGAACACACCGACAGCGCACCAGCACGGGTCTGACCACCTGAACGAGGCACAGTGTCGGTCAGGATTTGATACTGCTCGTTTAACTGACCCCTACCAGATTATTCGTCTACCACCAGCGCCGACCGTTCCTGCAATGACTGGAGCGTCCATTGCCCGGCCCGCAACGCCTGAATAGCCTGCACAGCCGCCGCCGCCCCAGAGAGTGTCGTGAGCGTCGGCACGCCGTAGGTGATCGCTGCCCGCCGGATCGCCGCCTCGTCGAAGAAGCTTACTTTGCCGAGCGGGGTGTTGACGATCAGCGCAATTTCGCCATTCTTGATGTAATCGACCGCATTTGGCCGTCCCTCATTCACCTTGTAGATCGGTGTGACCTTCAGGCCGTGCTGTTGAAGGTACGCAGCAGTACCACTGGTTGCCAGCAAATTGAAGCCGAGTGCGGCCAGTTCGCGGGCAATCGGTAGCAATGTCGCCTTATCACGGTCATTGACACTCAAGAAAGCGTTACCGCTCGTCGGCAGGTGGCTACCACAGGCCATCTGGGCTTTGGCGAATGCCTCCCCGAAGGTCGCCCCGCTGCCCATCCCTTCACCGGTCGACTTCATCTCAGGGCCGAGCAGTGTGTCAACGCCACTAAACCGCGACCACGGCAGCACCACCTCTTTGACATGAAAGCGTTGCTCACTGCTGACGTCCAGGCGATAGCGGGGTGAATCAGGCAGGACGGGATGCGTAACATACACCTGATCCTGATCAACCTTAAGCCGGGCACCGGCTGCACACTGCACGGCCAGTTGCACCCACGGCACACCGGTAGCCTTGGCGACGAAGGGCACAGTGCGCGATGCACGCGGATTGACTTCCAGAACGTAGACAACCCCGTCTTTCATCGCGTACTGGATGTTCATCAGCCCGACCACACCCAGCGCCTGCGCCAGCCGTTCCGTGTAATGCCGCATGGTCACGACGTGTTCTTCCGCCACCATGTATGTGGGGATCACACAGGCACTGTCACCGGAATGGACACCGGCCAGCTCAATCTGTTCCATGATGCCGGCAATCACGACCGTATGACCATCACACACGGCATCAACATCCATCTCGAAGGCATCCTCAAGAAAACGGTCGATGAGGACGGGATGTTCCGGCGAGGCAGCGACAGCCTCGCGCATGTAGCGTTCGAGTGCGGCATCGTCGTAGACGATTGCCATTGCCCGTCCGCCGAGCACATAGCTCGGACGTACTACGACCGGATACCCAATCCGACGGGCGACGGTCAATGCCTCTTCCCACGAGGTAGCACTGCCATGCTCAGGTGCGGGAATATTCAACTCCTTTAACAACGCCCCAAAGCGATCCCGATCCTCGGCCAGATCAATCGCTTCGGGTGCGGTACCCCAGATGGGTACACCAACTGCTTCGAGTGCCCGCGCCAGTTTGAGCGGTGTCTGACCACCGAACTGGATGATGACGCCGTCGGGACGTTCAACATCGACTACGTTAAGCACATCCTCCAGCGTGAGCGGCTCGAAATAGAGCCGATCTGCTGTGTCGTAGTCGGTGGAAACGGTCTCCGGGTTGCAGTTGACCATAATGGTCTCATAGCCAAGGGCACGCAGACCAAAGACGGCGTGACTACAACAGTAGTCGAACTCGATCCCCTGGCCGATCCGATTGGGGCCGGAGCCGAGAATGATCACCTTTTTGCGATCAGTCGGTTCGGCCTCGTCTTCACTCTCATACGATGAGTAGAGATAGGGGGTAAAGGCCGGAAATTCAGCAGCGCAGGTATCTACCCGGTGATAGGTAGGCCGGATGCCCAACTCTAGCCGGCGTTGGCGAACAGCCAACTCGGCAGACCAGCGCTGCGGGCCGGCAGGCACGCGCAGGAGATGAGCCAGTTGCGCATCGCTGAATCCCATCCGTTTGGCCTGACGGAGCAGATCGGGCGGGATGGTTGCCAGATCGAACGCCCGCAAACGTCCTTCCAGATTAACAATCTGTTCGAGCTGACGGATAAACCACGGATCGATTTTAGTCAGATTGCTAATTTGCTCAACCGACATCCCACTCTGCAAGGCGTAGCGGATGTAAAACATGCGATCAGGATGCGGGGTAATCAACCGTTCGCGCAGCCGTTCCGGCTCAATCGCATCGCGACCATCTGCTCCCCAGCCGGCACGTCCCTGTTCGAGCGAACGCCAGGCTTTCTGGAACGCTTCAGCGAAGGTACGCCCAATTGCCATCACTTCACCGACCGATTTCATCGACGTGGTGAGGGTCTGATCGGCCTGGGGGAACTTCTCGAACGTAAACCGCGGAATCTTCACCACCACATAGTCGAGGGTCGGTTCAAACGACGCCGGTGTCTCGCGGGTGATGTCATTGGGCAGCTCATCAAGGGTATAGCCAACGGCCAGCTTGGCCGCGATCTTGGCGATGGGGAACCCGGTCGCTTTCGAGGCCAGTGCCGACGAGCGAGACACACGAGGGTTCATCTCAATCACGTAAATACGCCCATCGGTTGGCGACACAGCAAATTGCACATTCGAGCCACCGGTTTCCACACCAACCGCCCGCAGCACCGCCAGCCCCATATCGCGCATGCGCTGATACTCGCGGTCGGTGAGCGTCATCGCCGGCGCAACGGTAATGCTATCACCGGTATGGACACCCATCGGGTCGATGTTCTCAATGGAACAGATGATTACGCCGTTATCGTTCCGGTCGCGCATCACCTCCAGCTCAAACTCTTTCCAGCCCAGCACGCTCTCTTCAACCAAGACCTGTGATACCGGAGAGGCATCGAGTCCGCGTTCAACAATGGTGCGGAACTCCTCCATATTGTAGGCAATGCCACCACCTTCACCACCCAGCGTAAACGATGGGCGAATAATGGCCGGAAAACCGGTTTGCGCCACAATGGCTAACGCTTCCTCAAGCGTGGTCGCCGTCCCTGAACGTGGCACCTGTAACCCAATCTCGATCATTTTGTCCTTGAAGCGTTGCCGATCTTCGGCGATACGTACCGCTTCAACAGAGGCGCCAATCAGTTCTACGCCATACTTCTCCAGGATACCGGCCTCGTGGAGAGCCACTGCCAGATTCAGCGCCGTCTGCCCACCAACAGTAGGCAGAATCGCATCTGGTCGTTCACGGGCGATGATCCGCTCGAGGCTGGGAACAGTTAGAGGTTCAATATACGTTGCATCGGCCAGGCCGGGATCGGTCATGATTGTAGCCGGATTCGAGTTGACCAGGACGACACGATACCCTTCTTCACGTAACGCCTTACAAGCCTGGGTGCCGGAATAGTCGAACTCACAGGCCTGACCAATCACAATTGGGCCAGAGCCGATGATCAGGATGGTATGTAAATCGGTGCGCTTTGGCATCTTCTCTCAAACTCCTCCGCGGTGGACACATGCGCGCGCCCCGGCGACGCTGACTGATTATACAGCAGATCGACGGGTATGGTAGCACAATGGCGAAAAGGGTGACAAAGCAACACAAACATCGTCATCAGACGATCCAGCTTGCGATAATTCATTGTGCGATGTAGCACATGCTTTATTGAGGGGTGCGATTACGTTTCAGAGCAGATACCATTGCCAGACAGGGTTTCCTGTGTCGCAGAGTTTGGAGTGCGGCAGCGTGGCTGCCGCGCCAGCCGTGCTCACGATCAGGCGCGGAACACAGAGGCACTATGCGTACAGAGCAGGTCCATCAGGCTGAACCATCCGTGATGAGCTTGCGCGTGAGCGGTGACGCGGATCGGGGAGCAGTGGTACAGATGTCGGACAAGCGAGAGAATGGTTGTTGGAAGGCTTCTCCAATGACCCGTAAAAATAAATACAGGTAGCACATTGGATTGTGTTCCCTGTATTCCTCATAAGATATGGCGGGCAGGGTGGGATTCGAACCCACGACAGCGTTGCCGCTGTACGGCATTTCCAGTGCCGCGCACTAGACCAACTATGCGACCTGCCCTTTTCGGTGAGACAGACCCTGTTCGAGCGGAGCATTGCAGGTGTATTGATGATTATTGGCTGCCTGATCCGTCGCAGCGGGTCTCATGCATTTCACTTAGATACCATAGCATCCGGTATTTGTCAACTTGTGCGATGTGATGATAGTGCGATAATGGCGCCCCCATCGTACAGGAAACGGGGCGACCACGATATACCTCTGTGCCCGCCGTGCCTCTGTGGTGAACCCATATACGGCAACCACAGGCAAGCATACCAGCCGCTAGTCTACCCGCCGTGCAAGTAATGCATCTACCTTTTCACGGAAGCGATTGAAATCAATCGGCTTGGTCTCGAAATCATCACAACCTGCAACCAACGACCGTATCCGATCTTCATTCATCGCGTATGCCGTGAGGGCCAGGACAGGGATGTGCCTGGTTGCCGGTTGCGACTTAATACGGTGAGTTGCCTGCCAGCCATTGAGCACTGGTAGACCCATATCCATGATGATCAAGTCAGGTTGTTCACTACGTGCCAGGGCAACACCCTGCGCCCCATCAATTGCCAGAATTGGCTGATGTCCCATGAGTTCAACGATACGTGCGATCAAGTCCCGGTTATTGCTATCATCTTCGACGATCAGAATCTTTGCCATAGGTGTACCCGGTAGCACCGTGATAGTAAGGGGATTATCCCGAAATAGTACTATCAGCAGAAGTTGAGCGAGCGTGCGTCAACATGTTGCGAATATGCGTAATAAGCGTCTCTATATCCAATTCAGCCTTATACTGAATAGCATCCGCGCTTGCTGCCAGTTGCTGCCGTTCAGCGGTAGACAAGTCACGCGCAGTCATCAAGATCACCGGAATAGTCTGACCAACCGGATCAGCGCGCAACTGAGCAAGGAATTGCAAACCATCGAGTTTCGGTAACATGTAGTCTAACAGAATTAATCCTGGTGGTCGAGCCAGAGCTGCGGCAAGACCAGCCTCGCCATCAAAGGTTACTTCAACCGACCAGCCAGCAGTGCGTAACGTTCGTTCCAGCAGTTCAGCCAACCTCTGATCGTCTTCAACCAGCAGGATATGGTCAGTAGAGGATGTAGATTGGGGTCGACAATAGCGTTTAACCACCTCCAGGAGCGTTTCAAGTGCGACCGGTTTAACGAGATACTCGGCAATGGGAAAGGTAATACTGCGCCGTGATTGCTCATCGATAGTCAATACAACTATCGGAACGTTGGTTAGTTCAGGATTGTCGCGCAGGCGGGCCAGAACTTCCAGCCCATGGAGATCGGGTAGTTTGAGATCGAGAACAATCAGGTCGGGAACAAGATCGGTTGCCAGACGCAAGCCTTCTGCACCGGTTGTCGCTGTCACAACATACGCCTCACCTGCCGCCATGAGACGCTGAATCATCGTTCCGACTGTCGGATCATCATCAATGACGAGAATGATGGCATTACTCACCGGCATCACCGGTACCGATGCGTCAATGGCAACCGGTTGTTCACTTGTCATTTGAGAAGGCAGTTCATCTAAATCCAATGTAGACGTTGTTAGAGGATCGCCAGGGATTTCAGGAATTTCCATCGTAAAAGTTGAACCAACCCCAACGGCACTCTCCATCGTAATCCGGCCCCCGATAAGCTCACACAACCGCTGGCTCAATGCCAGACCCAGGCCAGTGCCACCGTATTTACGGGTTGGCGAGTCATCGACCTGCGAAAATGCTTTGAATAACTTATCATGCTTGTCAGCCGGAATGCCGATACCGGTATCGGCAACGACAAAACGGAACCAGGTTTGATGATCCTTTTGATACCGGCTGACAGTCAGAGTGACCTCACCGTCTTCGGTAAACTTGGCTGCATTACTTAGCAGATTAATCAGAGCCTGACGCACTTTTGTTGCGTCGCTGTTCAGAATGCCTATGTCCGGCGGACAATGGACATGGAGCCGATTGCGATTCTTCTCGATTTGGGGAATGATCGTATTCACGGCAGATCGCACCAGATCGGCCACATCCGCATACTCGACACTCACCGTCATCCGACCGGCCTCGATCTTCGAGATGTCGAGGATATCATTAATAAGGGCAAGCAGATGCGTACCGGCTGCCCGAATACGCCCAACATCGTGCGCTACTGTATCGTATATCCCTTTGCTCACCAGTTGTTCCAGAAGCTGACTATAGCCAATAATTGCCGTCAATGGGGTACGCAACTCATGGCTCATCGTGGCAAGGAACGTGCTCTTGGCGCGTGATGCCGCCTCGGCAGCGTCACGGGCTTTGATCAATTCTTGTTCGACCCGACGACGCTCCTGAATTTCAGCTTTCAAATTTGCCGTCTGACGGGCAATCTCCGTATTGCGCGTGCGTAACTGATGCATCATGGTGTTGAAGGATTGAGCAACCTGAGCCAGTTCTTGTTCAGGTGGTACAGGTAAGGGGTGTGATAAATCACCACTTCCGATCCGTTCAGCCCCCTGCTGTAACTCCTCCAAAGTGCGAAAAACAAAGCGGTTGAGCAGGTAGTTGACGGCGAGCACCATAACGACGCCAAAGATTATCAGGCTGAATGTAAAGGTAATACCAGCCTGGGTTGACAACTCGGTGGCTTCTGCTTCAGGAATTTCGGCGAATAGCCGCCATGGCGTGCCGGGGATAGCAAGTGCTACCCCAAGCGTCTCCTCACCGAAGAGATTAATGTAAAAGCGTTGCTCGCCATCGGGGGGAAAGCTACGAAATTCAGGGCGCTCACTAATCGATGTATACGAGAGGGCAAGCTGCGGATTAGGATGTGCGATGATGGTGCCATATTCATCGACAATGTACGCATTGCCGGTACGCCCAAATCGAATTGCTGCCACCGTTTCCCAGAGCAAATTTGCCCGCAATCGACTGGCAACGACACCACCATCACTGGCCGGTACTGCCATAATAAGATAGGGTTCGCTATCGGCAGTGATGTAGAGAGGGCCAAGATAACTCTTACCGCTGCGTGCCTCGCGAAACCAGTTGGAGAGTGGTATGGTGACGAGGTCAGCCAGCAGTGCGCGATCACGTGTCGCTGAGGCAATAACCTGACCATCTGGATCGACACGAACAATTTCCACCCACGCCGGTATCCGGTTGAGAAGCTCTGGAGCCAGGTCGGGCGACTGGTGGATCTGTTCAGCCGAGAGGGAACCGAGCAGTACCAGCGTATCTTCAACCCGCAGCAAAAAATCATCAATGGTACGCACCGCATTCTGCGCCGCTTCGCGTTGACGTCCCGCCCATCCCTCTTGTTCAATCGACTCGATAAACAGAAAGACACCGTAAGCGGCGATCAGGAGAATTGCCGTTAGCATGAGGCTCGTAAAGAGCACCAGTTTGGCTTGCAAGCTGGTGTTAAAGTGAGTAAACAAGTGATGTAGGCGACGACGCAGGGAGTGCACAGATCACCTCGTAGTGATACTCTCTAATTCTTGCCAGAGTTGATGGCGATAAGAGAGGATGTCCGGTGGTAGTTCTTCCAGATATTCGGCGTTCATCAGATCGGTTCCACTGGGAAAGACCCAGGGATGATCACGCAATGCTGGATCGATGAATTGCGACGCAAATTCATTCGCAGTAGCAACAAAGATCTCGTTGGTAATCAGGGCACTCATTTCTGGACGCAAGACAAAATCGATAAACTGCCACGCCAGTGACTTGCGAGTGCTACTGGCCGGTACAACAAATGTATCGATCCAGAGTATGGCCCCTTCTTCCGGCAATACAAACTCAACCGCCGGATTGAGCGACTGTGCTTCCAGTGCATCAAACGCCCAGCCATACACAATCGGATAGGTGCCGTCAGCCAACAATGTTGCGGCATTAGGCATCGTGGGATCGAGGGCAACAATCCGAGGGAGTAGTTCACGAATGCGTTCGGCAGCCTGGTCTAGTACTGCCGGATCGGTCGTACCCAGGGGTTGGCCGATTGATTTGAGGGCAATGGCAAACAAGTCATCTTCTGTCACCCACATGGCAATCTTACCGTCCAAAGACGGATCCCACAGATCGGCCCAGCGCGTCACCGGTCGCTCAAGTAAATCAGGCCGTACCACCAATCCTCCAACCCCCCACTGATAGACAATTGAATGTTTCCCGCCGGGGTCGTAACTCAGATCGCGAAAATTCGCACTGACATAGCGGAATTTGGGAATCTGACGATAATCAATCGGTGCAAGCAGACCATCCTTGATCAGTTGCGGTACAAAAAAACTCCCCATGACCACCAGGTCGTAATCGGCGCCGGCCCGCATTTGCTCGATAGCAGCGGGCTGTTCTTCATAGATACGGTACTCAACCGTAACCCCAGTCTCAGCCTGGAAGGCATCCAGAATCGCCTGCGGCATATAGCCGGCCCAACCCGTAATGACCAATCTGTCTGCTACAGGCGCAGGTGCTGATGTGCTACAGGCAACCAACGTGAGTAACAACAAACATAGTGTTAGTGGTCGTATCATACATTTACGGTTTTGCTGATATGAAGGCTGCGTATATTTCATTATGTATTGCTTGTGTTGTCGGGTCAAGTGACAATTCTATTTCAGCGTTCTGTAAGACATCACCGGATGGAAAAATAGCCGGGTTGTTACGGAGAGCAGGATCAATCAGTGGATAGGCTACTTCGTTACCGGTTGCTACCGCCAGTTCGTTCGTTACAAGTGCACTCATCTCGGGTCGTAACACAAAATCGATAAAGCGTTCGGCCAATGCCCTGTTTGAGCTGGTGGTCGGAATGACAAAGTTGTCAAACCAGAGAATGGTACCCTCAGCAGGTATGATGTATGCGATATTCTCGTTCTGCGCCTGAGCATCAAATGCGTCATACGTCCAACCGAGCGCAACCACGTGCTCGTCAGACAGGAGATAGGGCGTCACAACCTCATCACCTTCCTGGGTCAGGGTTACCCGGTGAGCCAGTTCGGCAGCCCGTTCACGAGCTACAGCAAGTTGGCCGGGATCAGTAGTGTTGATCGAATAGCCAAGCGACTTTAATAACACATTGATGGTATCGCGGGGAATTGGCCAGAGCACGATCTTCCCTGCGAGGTCTGGTTTCCACAGATCGGCCCAGCGTGTGATTGGTTGTTCAACCAGATCGGTACGTACCAGTAAGCCAGTTGTGCCCCACTGATAGACGATTGAATGGCGTCCCCCAGGATCAAAGATCAGATCGCGAAAGCTAGGGCTGATATTGCGGGCATTGGGAATGTTCGCGTAGTTTAAGGGGGCAAGTTTACCGGCAGCAATCAGATCGGGTACTAAGGAATTGACCATGATCATCAAATCGTAGTTAGCACCCTGTTCCAGGGCGATCAATGCCTCTTCGGGTGTGTCGTATCCAATATATTCGACGCTCACTCCAGTCTCAGCACTGAATGCATCAATGATGGCTTGAGGCATATACCCAACCCAACCGGTCACCGTCAGTTTGGGAGGAGTTGAGACCGGGTTGATGATAGCCCCAGGCGAGCACGCCGCGAGCAACAGGCTCGCCATGATAAACAGTATTCGCATAGCGGTATGAACTTTCCCCACGTGACGACTGCATATACATTCGATATATACCGTCCTGGCATTACCACAATGTTACCAGCAACAGATGTTGCTGTAAAAATTATTTTTGCAAAAAATTATTCATCTCCAGTACACAGCTACTATGTAGCGACCCTATCTGTCACTAACTTCATTATATTCGTCGCGAAAAATTGTTAAAAATCTACATACGAATCCGCACGCTTAAAACATATACCAGGTTTCGCTCACAGTAGAACCTATCTCAAAAGTATCTCATTCAGTCCTGTCCGACTCTATGAGCGCAACGAGTACATCCAGTATCCTCGTGAGCAGTATGGTCAACAGCATGCCACGCGCCGGATCGTGCGCACGGCTGGTGCGGCAGCATGGCTGCCGCACTCCAAACGCTGCGACAAGCTTATAACAAATGGGTAAGGCAACCAATCCAATGAGTGATGGCACTGGAGATGGTCGTCAGCCCTTCTCGCTGACATACCGGCAGCCTGGGAGCAGGATAGACTATCGTTGGTGATTAACAAACATTCATACGCCTGTGCGATGGCCAGGTAGCGACAGTACCGCTTTTATGGCATAAGTTCTAACAAAAATAGCGGCGACGCATGCGTCGCCGCGGAAATGTTTCCGTATACGTAGTATTATCTTTGATAGTTTGTGTAAACCTGTCGTTCAGGCGCCGCAATGACTGTTAATCGGCATTGTCAATCTGCGCCCGTTGCAAGGCACCACTGTAATCGATGTACACACTCTTCCATTCGGAGAAGACATCGAGCATGGTCGGGCCGGCTTCGCGGTGTCCATTGCCGGTGGCTTTGACACCACCAAAAGGCAGATGGATCTCGGCGCCAATCGTTGGTGCGTTAATGTAGACAATCCCGGCCTGCAACGCCTGCATTGCCCGGAACGCGGCGTTGATGTCGCGGGTGTAGATCGCCGAACTGAGGCCGTAGGCGACATCGTTGGCAATGGCAACAGCCTCATCGAGACTATCAACTTCGATCACGCTCAGTACCGGCCCGAAGATCTCTTCGCGGGCAATTCGCATCTGGGAGGTGACGTTGGTAAATACGGTTGGCGCAATGAAGTAGCCATAATCGTAGTCACCACCGGTCAGGCGATAGCCGCCGCACAACAACGTTGCCCCCTCTTGCTTTCCGATGTCAATGTAGTTCAGCACACGCTGCAACTGCTTCTCGTTGACCAGCGGACCCATTTCGGTTGCCGGATCAAGTCCGTTACCTACCCGCAAGGATTGCGCACGAGCTACAATCCGTTCGACCAGCTCTTTAGCCACGGCACGATGGACGATCAGACGGCTGGTTGCCGTACAGCGCTGGCCGGTCGTCCCAAAAGCGGCCCACAATACGCCATCGAGAGCCAGATCGAGATCGGCATCAGGCATCACGATCAACGGGTTCTTCCCACCCATCTCCAGGCTTACCCGTTTGATCCGTCGTGCTCCTAATTCGTACACCAGCCGCCCGGTTTCAGTGCTACCCGTAAACGAGATCACCGGCACATCGGGATGTTCAACCAGTGGTTGCCCGGCTCGTGGCCCGTATCCGGTGACGATATTGACCACGCCAGGGGGCAGGCCGGCTTCCATCAGACATTGCACCAGATTGTAGGTGCTGACCGAGGCATCCTCTCCCGGTTTAATGACCACTGTGTTGCCACAGACAATCGCCGGCAGCATCTTCCAGGATGCAATTGCCATCGGGAAGTTCCACGGCGTAATCAGGCCCACCACCCCAATCGGTTGCCGGATACTCATCTGAAACTTGTTGGGTAATTCGGAAGGGGTCGTCACACCATGCATCCGACGCCCCTCGCTACCGGCGTATTGGGCCATCCCGATGGCTTCAACAATATCGCCGCCGGCTTCAAACAACGGTTTCCCCATTTCGCGTGTCAGGTCGCGACTGTACTGCTCTTTGCGCGCCTGTAAGAGTTCGGCTGCCCGGAGCAGAATCTCGCCGCGCTTAGGCGCCGGTACCTTGCTCCATTGGGGAAATGCCGCCTTGGCTGCTTCAACAGCCGCGTGCACATCGCGCTCATCGCTATCGGCAAAGATGCCTACCACGTCGCGGGTATCCGCCGGATTACGACGCTCAAAGGTCTTTCCGCTCTGCGCAGGCACGAATTCGCCGCCAATCAAATTGTGAAATACACGTGGTGTGGACACCCTTGTCCTCCTTCAACCATACAACAAACATCTGAACACCGGTGAGAGCCTGTCCAATATAAGTGCGGTCACCACCTTCATCTACCGCGGTACCGTTATCAGATAGGCTCTTAGGGTGATTATAGCATGAGGCAAATTATGGTATGCTGTTACGGATAAGGTGCAAGCTAAAGGGGATGAGCGTGATGGCCGATCTGGAAATGCGTGTCGCAGTTGCCAAAGTTCCCCGCTATGGAGATCGGGAGAGTGGTGATACGCTCGAGACGATAGAGCGTCCGGGTGGCGGCTTCTCGTTTGTGCTGGTTGATGGGCAGGGGAATGGCCGAAGTGCCAAGACGTTATCGCATCTGGTTGCAACGCGGGCAATTACCCTCTTGAAAGATGGCGCTCGTGATGGAGCGGTAGCGCGGGCTGTCCACGATTATCTCTATACCTATCGGATGGGCCAGGCATCAGCAACGCTGAATATCCTTTCGGTTGATTTCGCCAGCTCCAAGATTCTGGTGACGCGCAATAATCCAGCGCCATTCTTTGTTATAACGCCACAAGAGTTACGCAGCTTTAATACGCCGTCAACCCCGATTGGCTTACATCCACTGATACGACCGCAAATCAGCGAGATACCAATTGCCGCCTATACTTATGTTGTTCTGTTTACCGACGGCTTACTACGTGCAGGTGAACGACGCGGCGAAGACCTTGGTCTCCCGAACTATCTGGCAGCCTGGCCGGCGCACGAGGGACGCGATCCGCAAACGCTGGTTGATAGCATTATGAATCAGGCGCTTGAATTGGACGACGGTCAGCCGGTTGATGATATGAGCATTGTGGTGCTCGGCATTCTGCCGGTCAGTGGCGTTCCTGGGTTACGACGAATGACGGTCAGTGCACCGATTATTGCGACCGGTCAATACGAACCTCCCGATGAACCGGAAATGGTTGATGAGTAGGTACAGGTTAGATAGGGATGGAGCGACCACGGCGCACTGAACAAAAACAGCGACGCATATCGCCCCAGGGCAGTGCACGCGAGCGGGTTGCCTTGCTGCGTGCCCAGCGCCGACGACGGTGGCGGTGGTTGTGGGTAACAGGTGGTATCGTGCTGTTGCTCTTGCTGGCGCTGGCCGGTGCCGGCTGGCTATGGCAAACCGTTGCCGGAATGCGGCAACCCGATCTACGACCTGCCGGAACAGTGGTGCCGACGAACGCAGTGTTTCGTCAGCCGTTTACCGTATTATTGCTGGGAGTTGATCGTCGCCCTGATGGCAGCGAAGGCGTTCGCAGCGATACCCTGATCCTGGCTTACGTGCATCCGACAGAACGTTGGGCCAGTTTGCTCTCGATCCCACGCGATACGGTTGCCACAATTCCCGGCCTGGGTGAGCAGAAGATCAACGTCGCGTATAGTTATGGTTATCAGCACGCGACCGAACTCTACGGCGCAGATGCCGATCCGGCAGCCGCCGGGGCAGCGCTGACCGCCGAAACGGTGGCTCAGTTCCTGAACATCCCGGTTGATTATGTTGCTCAGATTGATTTTGCCGGTTTCGAGCGCTTCATTGATAAACTCGGTGGGGTAGTAATTGATGTTCCGTACCCGGTGCTCGATAGTAGTTTTCCAACCGCAGATTACGGCTACGAACGGATCTTCATTCCTGCCGGTTTACAGGTGATCAATGGTGAGACAGCGCTGAAGTATGCACGGTCACGCCACGGATCGAGCGACTTCGAGCGCGCCCGACGGCAGCAGATGCTGTTGCGCGCCGTGCTGGAAACCGTCCGCACGCGTGGAGTGTTTGAACAGGCCAGCTTGTTAACAGCATTGATTGACGAAGCCCGGCGTAGTGTGAAGACGACGCTGCCTATCGATGATCCAGCGGCCCTGCGTGAACTGATGACGCTGGCCCAGACGATTGACAGTCAGCGTATCGCTACCTTCAGTATCAACCCACGCGAAGTGGCGATTGTCGCTGAAATTGGTTCAGACATCTACTGGAACCGCCGGGATGTAGCAGCGATGGTCGAACGATTGCGGGCCGGGCCACGGATCAATGCTGAACAGGCGCGGATACAGGTGTTGAATGGCACGCCGGTGAATGGATTGGCAGCCCGGATTAGTCGGGCACTTGCTAACGCCAATTTTCAGACCCTTCCGGCGGCTAACACGGATCGGCGAGAAACAACCATTCTGATCGACTATACCGGTAAACCGGCGACACTGGCCCGTCTTGCCGGGCATCTTGGGTTACCGGCCAGCCAGGTCTTTGCCTCACCACCAGACGATGCGCCCCCGCAACCATTGGGAGCGGATATTGTGTTGTTGATCGGACAGGATTACGATCCAGCCTGGGCAATGGCACCATAACAGTACGTTCTTGTCAAGCAATGACCTGGGATTGAGCATATTATATGCTGACTGAAACGACACTCTGGCTCTTACTCCTCTTTATCTTGCTGGCACCACTGGTCGGCGCCCTCGTGTTGCGAATGGTGCAGCACTTGATTGGTAGCATCGGCATCGCCGCCGGGATGACGACCATCCTTGTGATGGCAGCCGTTGCCCTGTTGACTATCGCCCGCAACCCGTTACCGCCACTACGGATCGGCGATCTAACGATCCTCCCGGCGTGGGTGCCGCCGGTCGTTGATACAATGAGTGAAGAACCATTGATAATGCCAACATTGCCGGTGTTACCAACCCTGACACCACGGCCAACGGTCACGATAACGGCAACCGCAACACCAGAACCATCTCCAACGTCTGAACCAACGCCAACCGTTGAACCAACACCGGAACCGACACCTACCCTCGCCCCAACGGAAAGTGGCCCACGACGGTACACGGTGCAGGCCGGTGATACATTGCGGACGATTGCTGAGCAATTTGGGGTTACAATTGAGGCACTCTTGCAAGCCAATAATCTCACTCCAGCCCAGGGGGATAACCTGCAAGTTGGACAGGAACTGGTGATTCCATGACAACAATTCGTACTATTGAACGCAGGCCAATTATCGAGAGCGGACCGGCACCGTTGTTACTGATGCTGCACGGTTTCGGGAGTCACGAACGCGATCTCTTCGAGCTTGCCGATCTGATTGACGACCGGATGCATATCGTGAGTGCCCGGGCACCGATTGCGTTGCCGTGGGGCGGCTTTGCCTGGTATGAGCTAAGTGGTACACCCGGTCGGCTCGTTCCCGATCCGGTGGGTCGGGCGCAGGCCATCGAGTTGCTGATCAAGTTTGTCAGCGAATTGCCTGGCCGGATCGGAACTGATCCGCGGCGAACCTATCTGTTCGGCTTTAGCCAGGGGGCGATTCTCAGTATGGCGCTGGCCTGGCGCATTCCCGAACACCTGGCCGGCGTGATTGCAGCGAACGGCTACCTTGATCCGGCCCTGACCACACAACCACCCGCTGCCGGCATTGCCCGTCTGCCGATCTTGCAATTGCACGGCACCTACGATGAAGTCATTCCGGTTGAACAGGCACGAGCGACCCGTGATGTGCTGGCCCAATACGCACCACGCCATCGCTATCATGAAGACCCGGTAGGACACAGTCTGCATCCAAATGGCTTGAGCCTGATGCAGCACTGGTTGGCCGAACAGCTCGACGCCCCGCCACCGCACGATCTCGCGTAGGCAGGTAGGCTATGGCCGCTGATCATGTGCATTGTGCCAGTTGTGGACAGCCGCTTACTGGTAGTTATTATGTCTTGATCAACCGGCCAGAACGGTTTTGCCCTCAATGTATTGCGACGCGGCCACGATGCAGCACTTGTGGCGCACCGCTGGGGAACCACTTCTGGAAACTGCACGATGGCCGCCAGCAATGCGATGCCTGCCACGCGGTCGCGATTTACGATCCGGTACAGGCTCAACACTTGTTTCAACAAACTGCGGGTATGCTGGCTGAAGGCATGGGATTACGGCTTCATGTGGGGGTGGCGTTCCGGCTGGTTGATGCACCAACAATGGCCCGTTTGCGTGGTCCAACTCCACCTGGACAGGATACTCTCGGCTTATACCGCCGCCAGAATCATGTGCGTGTGATCTATCTGCTGTATGGCCTGCCGACACTCATCTTCCGCATCACAGCAGCTCATGAATATGCCCATGCCTGGCAAGCCGAGCATTGCCCCCTGCTGCGCAACGAGTTCTTGCGGGAAGGGCATGCCGAATGGGTGGCCTATCAGCACCTCTTGCAGCTTGGCAGCCACAAAGCGGCAGCACGGATGCTCGATGAAAATCACCCGTATCACGAACCGCTGCGCTATCTCCTTCAGCTTGAGGCTCAATTAGGTATCGAAGGCGTGAATCGCTATATGATGCGGGTGGATATTGAGTGACAACCTTCGCCAGGACTCACTGAGATACCGGGACATGTTGATCTGGTGGCTTGATCCATTTCATGGTGGGTCACACGCAGCAGTAGCAAGCGGCTATGCTGCCCATAGCACCCACCGCGTCAGACTCATCACCCTCAGTCAGGCCGGCGGATGGCGCTGGCGAATGCGCGGCGGGGCAGTGACCCTGGCTCGCCTGGTAGCCGATTTGTCTGAATGGCCTGATGTCATCGTTGCCACTGATATGCTCGATCTGGCGACCTTTCGGGCGTTGACCTATCGCCAATTGGGGCACATTCCGGTAGCACTCTATTTTCACGAAAACCAGCTTACGTATCCCATCCCGCCAGAGCGCAAGCGCGACTACACATTTGCCTGGATCAATTTCACCAGTGCTCTGGTAGCCGATACCGTGTTGTTCAATTCCGCTTTTCATCGGCGAGACTGGCTGGCGGCGCTGCCGGGCATGCTCCGCCGCTATCACGATTACCACGAACTACAGACCGTCGAGCAGATTGCGGCAAAAGCGCAGGTGTTACCACCCGGTCTTGATCTGCCACCGCTACCGCCACGGCAACCGCGTGACCCAACCGCACCACCGGTTATCCTTTGGAATGCCCGTTGGGAGTATGATAAACAGCCGCACGTTGTAATGGCTGCTCTGGAATATCTGGCAGAGCGTGGGGTACGATTTCGCCTGATTGTGACCGGTGAGCATATTGATCCAACTGCCCCTGATCTGATAGCTGCCCGCCGGCGCTGGGCAGATCACACCATTCACTGGGGCTATGCCGGAGATCGCCAGACATACCTCGCATTATTACGTCAGGCCGATATTGTTGTGTCGGCAGCGATTCAGGAATATTTTGGGATTGCGATCCTTGAAGCAATCGCCTGTGGTTGTGTGCCACTTTTGCCGGCACGGCTCAACTACCCTGATCTGATTCCGCCGGAATGGCACGCCGACTGTCTTTACGCAGACGATGCCGATTTGCCGAACGCACTTGCGCGATTGATCGGCGACCTGCCACGGCTGACGCGCTACGATTGGTCGGCAGTGGCCCGCCCTTACCGCTGGGAAAGCCTGGTTGCGCAGTATGATGCAACACTGGCGGCACTGGTGCGGTGAGGTGTAGAGGTTCAGGCTGGCTCTGTCAGCAGATGTATTCTGTCACAGATGGCGTCATGATACACTGTTCAGATGGCAAGCGTGATCTTGCATCTTGCTGCCGGTGTGCCGTGCTAACGCCGCACTGCCAACGTTGCGGCAGGTTTTATACACGATGTGGTATGCCATCACCATTCCCCGGCAGTGCATAGAGGAGGGGCGCACGGTCATGCGCCCCTCACGCTGCATCAAGCAACCTCATCTGTCGTTAATCACTCTGCCTGACATCCAACCGCCCGGGCCAGTTCAGGCCGCAGTGCTGCGTTCGCCGGGTCGAGCTGGGCCATAAGCTGCATCAAGCAACCTCATCCGTCGTTAATCACTCTGCCTGACATCCAACCGCCCGGGCCAGTTCAGGCCGCAGTGCTGCGTTCGCCGGGTCGAGCTGGGCCATAAGCTGCATCAAGCAACCTCATCCGTCGTTAATCACTCTGCCTGACATCCAACCGCCCGGGCCAGCTCAGGCCGCAGTGCTGCGTTCGCCTGGTCGAGCTGGGCCATAAGCTGCATCAAGCAACCTCATCTGTCGTTAATCACTCTGCCTAACATCCAACCGCTCGGGCCAGTTCAGGCCGCAGTGCTGCGTTCGCCGGGTCGAGCTGGGCCATAATGCGTTGCACCATCCGCAGATCATAAGCAATTTGAAGATTGCGATACACATCGGTATCAAACAAGCCATAGCCGTGGCGGTCGAAACTGTTAGCCAGGAACAGCCACATATCGCTATCGAGAGTGGTATCGGGCGTCAGCCCATACCAGCGCAGAAAGCCGGCAATGTGCGCGGAAGGACTGAGCTGAGGCAACTGCGTGCTGCCAAACACGGTACGCAAGCGATCACGAGCTGCGACGACATCGTGCAAGGAGTCACGGATCACGGCGCGCTGTAAGCCAACCGGCGGCGGGGGAAGTGATGGGAGCGAGCGGCGATAGGCAGTAACGTTGATCTGATGCGCGTGAGCCAGCACTTGCGCATCACGAACCGACAGCCGATGCGACTGGTGGAAGGTTGCAATGAACCAGACATTAGCTGGCGGCGGAGCGGTCGGTGCTACTGGGGGCGTGGACACCGGCAAGAGTTGCAGACGTTTGTGCAGATAGTGGAAGAGTTCATCAGGGGCCAGGCCATCAAATAAAACGAGGTACAGCTTCCCCGCGCCCTGCGGTGATTGGGCTTCACTGAGTACTTCATTCAACTGACTATCACCAAAGCGGGTGTGCAGATCGCGGTAGTATTCACGCTGACCGCTGTGGTTGGCCCAGTGTGACGAACCGATACGGATCAACTGGCCGGGGGTGTGGCCAATAATGGCCGCGGCCAGATGCTGAACCAACACTGCCTTACCAGCTCCAGCCCTGCCACTGAGTACCGCGCACGGATAGGTCTTGAGTGAGACGTAGACTGCGGTTAAGAGGCGTGTTTCTGCAGGACTGGCAGCAACCGTAAGACGACGAATGATCTCTTGTTCAGCACTTAAGGATGGAGCGTGATCAGCAGTGGCTATTGCTGGCATATGCCTGTTACCAGGCGAAGCCAACTCCCAACGGCCATCCTCGGCCTCGCCGCGAGCGCCATTGCTTGCAGCATGGAAGTTGTAAGCAATCATAGTTGTTCACCTGAAACGAATATCAGATAAATCGCCGACGTTTAACTCCTGACTGACACCATTAACGGAAGCACGGTCACCGATCAGGCTGCGATTGAGAATAACCGACTGAATTTGTGCGCCTGCGTTAATAATCGAGTCGCGGACAATCGCATGCCGCACGACGGCACCATCAGCAATCGAGACATACGGGCCAATGACTGCATGTTCGATGACTGCTGTCGGAGCAATATTCACCGGCGGCACAATAACGGCATTGGGATACTCAGCAGCCTGATTGTGCCCGTGATCGAGCAGATAACGATTGGTATCGAGTAATGCCTCTATCGTACCGCAATCGTACCAGGTTCGCACCGTTTCAGCACGTAATTCCTCACCGCGGTCGATCATTACCTGAAGAGCATCTGCCAGATAGAACTCGCCCTTGGTTTGAATGTTGTTCTGCATAATGTAGTCGATCGCTGACATCAGCCGGGCAGCCTCTGGTACATAATAGATACCGGCCACAGCCAGATTGGAAATCGGCTCACTCGGCTTCTCCACCAGCCGCACGATACGGCCTTGTTCGACCACCACAACACCGAAACGGCGCGGATCGTCAACTTCCTTGCAGTAGATAATGCCGTAATTGGGATGCTGATTGAGCTGTTCAATATCAAACTCCAGCAACCCGTCGCCGAACACCACCAGCAGCGGCCCGGTCAGCTCGCGGGCGAGAGCAATAGCATCGGCCTGCCCGCGCATTACCTTCTGTTCAAGGAAGCGCATTGGATAGGTGTAGTTGGCCCGCATAAACTCTTCGATCTGGTTACCCAGATAACCAACCACACAGATCAGTTCGTCGATCTGAAGGGGGGCCAGATAATCGATAATGTGAGCCAACACCGTCTTTCCGGCAACACTCACCAATGGCTTGGGACGCACAAAGGTATGTGGGCGCAGGCGAGTACCGAGGCCGGCTGTCAGGATCATAACGCGCATACTTTAGCTCCTTGAGCCACAACTACAGCCACTGCAACCGCACCCGCCACCAGTTGTCGTCGTCGTCGCCGCAACGGCTGCATCACCGCGGCTCTGCGTCGCGAACACAGAGAGCCGACGCCGGACATGGGTGCTCTGGCAAAATGGACAAACAATCTGCTGATCGGTCGCATTCATCGGCAGGAGCCGTTCAAACTGGCGCGCACAGTCCAGACAGCCATATTCGTACATTGGCATAGGTTCACCTCATGACGTCAGGGGAAAGGATTGGGGCGGACATGGCCCACCCGCATTATACCACGCTGATCATGGCCATGGGATAACGGTTTACTTATCTTCACGATAACTTTACGCAAATCTTCGCGATGAATTGCCGATGCTGATTCTTAAGCAGCATCTAACGCAATTCAGGCAGTTCAATCGGATCTTCGCGAGGTTCGCACAGACCACAGAAGAGGGCACGCGCTGTGACGATTGCTTTGTGTCCCCCTTTGCGGTCGGCGAAGAGGGCAACGATATGCGGCATTTCCTGAGCGTGATCGCGACAAATCGCACGACCGCAGAAGATACACGTGCCATGGGCCGGACGGTTACAATGCCAGCAGTTCATGGATAGCTCCGTTGAGCAAGGGGGTGCGCTTGCTAAAGCACACCCCCATATCGGTTAGCGGGCAACCAGCGGTACCCACAGACGCGGTACACTCAGCGAAACCGGGGCTTCCAGGAGTTGTGATCCAATCGGGACAGAACTGTTCACAATCTCAACAGTGTTGGTGAGACTGCCACTGATCTGGCTCGGATTCGCCGTTACCCGGAAGAGCAGTGTGCGCCGCCCAGGTGTGTCGCCGCTTTGGGCAGGTACGCTGAGATTGTTCCATGTTAGCACAGTGCGGCCAGCGCTGGTGCTGATCTGCGGTGCTGTTCCGCTAACCATTGCGTTGAAGGTCAAACCGGCAGGTAAGACATCGCGCAATGTGATGGTAAACGCACTGGCAGTTGGATTGACGACCTCGATCTGGTAGAAGAAGGTCGGATTGGGATCGCCCGGATTGTACGGTGGCAGTGTGGTAATACTCGCTGTCTTGGCGACTGCCGGCCCATCGACACAGATCCGTACTGTTGGGTTCACTTCGCCGTCGGTAATCGGGATAATCCCATCAGGACTAGTCACTTCGGCACTGGTCCCCTGATCGCTCCAGACCTGACCAACCCGCAGCCAGATTGCCAGCGACAACTCGCTGACGTTGCTGCCAGATGGTTTGGCCGGTACGGTTAGATCGCGCCAGACCAGTTGGGTAGAGCCGGCCAGCGAACCACTTGTAATCGGAATGATACTGTTCGGTGCCGGCGAACCGGTATCGGGACGTATGTACTGCAAACCGATGGGTAAGGTCAGCGTGACCACGGTATTGCGGTAGGGTATCACATTCGTATTGAGCAGGGTGAGCGTGTAGACACGCTCGTCACCAGCCGATGTACACTGGCTGAGACCCTCAATCCGCGGCGTGTACGTATGGAGTGGCTGGGTTGTCACTCGTTCCCAGGCAACTGTGTATGGTTGATTGTCAATGGTATAGGTCGTACAACGTGATGATGTGCGGCAGCTTGCCGACAGCAGATTACTGGCGGTGGCGTGGGCGTACACCTCAGTTGTACCAATAATGTCGGCGGCAGCAGCACGGAAGAGAATCTCGACTTGGCCGCCAGCCGGAATCGAGCCAACCAGCCAGCGCAGTTCAGTACGACCATCAGCCAATGGGCGCTGACCGGCAAAGGCGTAGAGCGAACTGCTAACCGTTTCACTGTAGAGGTAGCGCGGTGGCAGAATAGCATAGGCACTGACACCGTCTAAAGTACCAGTGGTGTTGAGATTGCGCACGGTAAGCGTGAAGAGACCGCGATCACGCAAGCCTAAGGTTGTGCGCTCGGCTTTAATATCGAAATCGAGCCGGTTACTGCCGCAGCGATAGTCAATAACCGCTTCAATCGGCGGGCGTGGCGACACCACGGTGGTGCGTCCGGTTGAGGGATCAAAGAAGGAGTAGCCTACCCGATTACTGTATTCATCAGTCACACATGGCGGATTGAACAGAGCGCGTATCCGTACCGTGTAACTCTGGCCGGGTGCAATTGACAGCGTTGGCCATGTCCAGGGGTTGCTACCGCTGATGTCCGGCAGACGCTTGTCAACCGGTAGGTTGCTGAATTCAACCGCCTGGAAGGCCAGCTCTTGCGGGGCAAAATCGACCAGGCCAGCCGTGTAGGTATTGGTGGTTTCGGCGTTGGTGATTGTCAGGGTAAAGTAGATCGTCTGCCCTCCGGCTGGTACCGGACCGGTAATGATACGGGTTGTACCAAGATCGGCGCCATTCTGATCGCTAAACACCTTGCTGACTTGAATGTTGGGAATCATTCTGACACAGGCACGAGCACTCTTGAAGGTAATATCTTCGCCAGGCTGATTCGTGTCAGGGTTAATCAGCGCCTCTTCCATGCGTTGCTGGTCAAGGTCATTACAGTAGGTGCGGTTGAACTCACCGCGCGTTATCACATTGTAGCGAATGTAGCGCGTCTCTCCCGGTGCCAGCGTAATATCTGACCAGATCAGGGTTGTACGCACACCAGAATTGGTACTGGTTGAGCTAACTGTCGGCTCAAAGGGGATACCATCATCAATATTTCCGTTGTCAATCGTGGCACTGTTGGCTACGTAGGTGAAGTCAGCCTGATTTCCGGTGGGTAATAGATCGTAGACGTCAATGCCGGTCATCTGGCTAGAGCCGATGTTAGTGAGTGAAATAATGTACTGGAATGGCTGATTATTGCGGGCAATGTAGTTCGTTCCGCTGCGATCAGCCTCTGAATACTTGGCTACCTCTAATCGAGGCATAACCTTAAAACCACCACCATCACCATCGTTACAATTGGATGGTACACCACTGGGCACGACAACACTGGCATAGGTTGTCCCCGATCCACTCCCATTACCCACAGTTGAATAGCGAGCGGTCACCTCAAAAGAGAAACTCTGCTCGACCGGGGTATTGATATTCCCCGCCGCCATGTTGAATGTCCAGATTAACGTGCCACCATCGCCTGACGAGGGAGGCAGGGCGGTAAATGTACCAACCGGTGATGCGGTTCCGTTCACGTAGCGTACATTCGGCTGAAGAACGATCCGAACCTGTAAGCCATTCAGGGCCGCCGGCCAATAGTTACGCACTTTGAAACTAAAGCTTCCACGTTCACCAAAGATTACGGTCTGGGTTGAACCAAATACAACATCTACCGGTGGCCGCACATTGTAGGTCACGTCGCCGGTCTGAGGTGGAACCCGATAGCGGTCAGTAGTGCTTTCAGGTTGGAATGGTATCTCATCACTGGTGACATAATAGCCCGCTTTTTCGTTTTTCATACGATCACACGGACTGAGATCGAGCTTGCGGAACGTGACGAAGATGTCAACCGTTTGTCCACGCTCAAGCCGATCTATTGTCCAGACCAGTGCCGGACGACCATCAATGATCGTCTGCGTAGGGGGAAAATTGGTGCGTTCCGCGCCGCGCACACTGCTGACGAATTCGGCACCTTCTGGCACAATATCGGTCAGCTTCACGTTTGTTGCCGTGATCGAGTCTTCGCGGTCAACGTTGGTCAGGCGCAAACGATACTCGCCGGTTTGGGTCGGAAAGATGCGCGGGTAAGACCGCTGGCCGTGCGTTCCTTCCGTAACTCGAAAAGCGGCCCTTCGACCAGTGCTGAGGCGTTGGCAATGGCCCGTGCAGTGCTTTCACTGCCGACAAAGAATTCGGCAGAAGCCGACGGACGGCGTGGGTCTTTGCCATAAACAGGATAAACATTTTCCGGTACGCGCAGGGCTATCGTGAAGCTGCCACTGGTGCCGTTGGTGAGATTGCCGATGTCGTAGGTATATCCACCGACCGCGGTCGTCGAGTTGTAATGAGAGGTAGCACTGCGGGTAACAGCCGGCCCACTGACCTCAAGGGGGGCACAGGCATTGACCCCCTGATCACGACAATACTGTTGATATTTGTCGGCGTTCAGGGTATTTGGTCGGGAAGTAATCCAGAAATTCCATGTAATCTTGATCCGGGCATTGCTGAGGGTTGTCCCACTGTTGTTGCTGTAGGAAACGGTATAGATCAAATCCTGACCACCCCGTAATCGGGCCGGTGAGGCAAGGATTGAAACGCTCACACCACTCTGAGTGACGGTGATTGGCGCCGGTGCGGCAGCAGGCTCCGTTACGGACGTATCGTTAACACGCGCTGAAGCTGGTCGGTCGATTGTTGCGGATTGTGCAGCAACTATTGGGGTGCCCTGGAAAGGTGAGATGATGAGTGCTGAAAGAACCATCACAAACCAAAACAATCGTGGTATTACCATATCCACTCCTTGAAAGAAGACACATCCTGTAGAAACAACATCTCATACAAAGTGTAGCACGCACCGTATACCATTTGGATACCATAAGACGTTGGATTGAGTGCAGAAATCATTACAGCACCACTCGCGTGTATCGCTGCGCAGGTAGTAACCGCCTGCGTCTGTAACGCAGGCGTGTGGTCGCCTGAACCATACACATCCCCGCTATCACACTATGCATTACCCACATGTCACGCTGCGGTAGGCCGGGCTGCAAGCACTCCCCGTGGCGCGAGTTTCCAGCCCGCGTGCCAGCATCATCGCCACCGCCTTCAGGGGCCGGCCATGGCCGCTGGTGCGCAGGCACGAACTTATTGCAACAACCCATCTATGCGCAGGGATCGCAAGCATGCCTGACCGACGTGATGATCGATACGATCCCATCCAGCCCCCCCCCGTGACCAGGATGGGTAACAGTGGGCCACGCGCCGGATCGTGAGCGCGGCTGCTGCGGCAGCATGGCTGCCGCACTCCACACCGAGCGACACGCGCATGACGAGCGGGTACGGCAATCCATCCAGCACATGCCGGCACGGCTGGAGCGGCGCACTGCCACCGGGCCAGTCGCCCACAACAGCACCCATGGCGATCCTCCCCGCTGATACGCACGTGGTTGACACCAGTTGTGGGTAATGCATAGGCTATTACAGGCGTCAGGATAGCAGGTGATAGTTGCCAAACGCACATAGCCATCCGGTAATTCACAGAGGTATGAAAGGGAAACATAAGTCTGTTTGTTCACATTATTTCTATGCAGGCAACGAGATGATACAACTGACACGAGCAAACCATCTGCTCCATAGGAATGCTGAGGCAGGGTTTAGCATCTCCCTGGCATTCCCATCACCTGACACACCGATCTATGCTATGATATTTGACTTGTAAGATATTGTTGACCGGGGATGCCATGATCGCCGTTTTAGTTGATGTCCTCTTGCCGATTGCTGTCGTAGCAAGCGCAGGATTTGCGCTCCGTCGCGCCTTACCGCTCGATCTGATGACGCTTAATCGGTTGATGATCTACGGTCTCAGTCCGGCCCTCATCTTTGTCGCTTTGCTCCGCGCCGATCTCAGCGGGCCGGATGCCGGGCGTATGCTGTTTTTTTCGGTTGGCGTGATTGGGCTGATGGCGATCACGGTCTGGCTGAGCGCTATGGCACTGCGCCTGCGTGGCAAAGAGGTAACGGCGCTCTTGCTGACCAGCATGTTCATGAATTCGGGGAATTACGGCCTGCCCGCGTCACGTTTTGCCTTCGGTGAAACCGGGTTTACGTTGGGTGTTTTCTACTTTATCATGCAGTCAATCATGGCCCAAACGTTAGGGGTAGGCGTGGCCGCTGCGGGTGCTGCCGGGGGTGGACGACGGGCCTGGCGTCAGGTTGGCAACCGTTTGCTCCATATGCCCCAAATCTACGCCGTTGCCGGAGCACTGCTGCTGCGAGGATTGGGATTTCATCCAGCAACTGCAACCGGTGTCGCCCGTAGTCTCTTTGAAGGCGTGGCGTTGCTCAGTGAAGCGGCGCTGCCGGTGATGCTGCTCATTCTTGGGGTGCAGTTGGGAGCCGGGGCGCCGATTGTACAACCGACGATGGTGGCCTTCGCTACTGCGATCCGGCTGGTTGTATCACCCATACTGGCGTTTGGCCTGGGACGCCTGCTTGGAATGGATGGTGTGGCATTAGGGGTTGGGGTGATGATGGCCGGGATGCCGACCGCAGTCAATACGACGATTCTGGCAATTGAGTTTGACACCCGACCGCAACTGGTGGTAAGTACCGTTGTAGTCTCATCATTTGCCAGTCTGGTAACGCTGAGTGTGTTGTTGAGTCTGGTACGGTAGGAAGGTACGATGGATCTCATTCTGCGCAATGTTCGCTTTCCCGGTCAATCGGTTGCCCAGGCTATCGCGATTCGCGGTGAACGCATTACCTGGATTGGTCCCGATCACGATGCAGCGCAGTGGCAACAACCGGCAACCCAGATCATTGACGGTGCCGGGATGCTGGTGCTCCCCGGTTTCACCGATAGCCATTTTCATTTGCACAACGGTGCGCGTGCGCTGAGTGTGTTGCGGTTAGAGCAGGCCGAGAGTATCGCCGATCTCCAGACGCGCCTGGCCGATTATGCCGCTGCCAACCCTACGCTGCCGTGGATTATCGGGCGGGGCTGGCGGTACCGCTTGTTTGCACCCGGCGAATTGCCAACCCGCCATCTCCTCGATGCAGTCGTCCCTGATCGACCGGTGCTGCTCACCGCATTTGATGGCCATACTGCCTGGGCCAACACGGCAGCCTTGCAGATTGCCGGCATTCTGGCGGGTGCCGATACCGGCAATCCATTCAGTCAAGTGGTGATGGGCAATGATGGGCTGGCAAGTGGCGAATTGCGTGAAGCACCGGCGATGGATCTGGTGCGTCGCTGTATTCCATCACCGACCGAAGCTGAGATTCGGGATTCGGTACGGCGTGCGCTTCGTGAGCTGGCAGCCTTGGGGTTGACCGGCGTCCACAACATGGACGGCGATGAGGCACAGCGCACGCGCTACCGCGATCTGGCAGCGGCTGGTGAATTGACCCTGCGCATCAGGTTGCCACTCTCGGTATCGCCGGATACTGACCCGGCTCGTATCACAGATTGGGCGATGGATGCGCGTCAGTATCGCAACACGTTGGTACAGACCGATGCGGTGAAGCTGTTTATTGATGGTGTGGTGGAAGCGAAGACTGCGCTCATGCTGGCACCGTATGCCGATGGCAGTGGCGATTGTGGTGTCGCCAATTACGACGCCGATGAGTTTATCAGGCTGGTCACCCGCGCCGATGCGGCTGGTCTTCAGGTTTGTGTGCATGCGATTGGTGATGGCGGCGTCCAGCAGACTCTCGATGCACTGGCACAGGCCCAACAGATCAACGGGCAGCGCGACGCGCGGCATCGAGTCGAGCACGCCGAGATTGTCGATCCAACCGATCTGCCCCGTTTTGCCCACCTGGGGGTCATTGCTTCTGTGCAACCGCTCCACGTTGATTTTGGCATGGATCGGGACAACCCCTGGTGGCGACTGGTTGGTGAGCAGCGTCTGCGGTACGGGTTTCCCTGGCGCGACCTGTTGCAGGCCGGGGCGCGTATGGCTCTGGGGAGCGACTGGCCGGTCGCCGATCCGAATCCGTTGCGTGGGATACAGGTAGCCTGTACACGCGGAAAACTTGATGGAAGTGCCGCGGATAGCGATTTTCCAGATCAGCGCCTGACAATTGCCGAAGCCCTGGCCGGGTATACGACCTGGGCCGCTTATGCAGGCCATCGTGATCACGAATTGGGGCGACTGGCTCCTGGCTACCTGGCCGATCTGGTTTTGCTTGATCGCGATATTACGACGATCCCACCTGATCAGATTGCGACAACGCGGGTGATGTTGACGATGGTTGGCGGGCGGATTGTCTTTACCCGCTAAGGACAGCAGTGGACGGGTGTTTACGTCAGGAACGTAAGCAATTCAACTTCGTCGTTCGCCTCAATCACCGTTTCATCTGGTGGCAACCATTGATACTGTTCACCGCGGCGCAGACTGAGTGGTAACTGACCGGCAGTGCGTAATTCGGCTACCGTCTGGCCGACCCGACCATCAGTCATGATCTGACGGCGAACGACCAACAGGTGATCGCCAACGTCAAATGCCGCCTCGACGTCGGGGAGCAGGGCAGCCGCAACCAGGCTGGGAGCGGCAAGAGCCGAGGTGCTGAATGCAGTATGGATTCCAAACAGATCAACGAGGCGGTCGGCCAACACATCACTGAAGACGCGCAGCACCAGATGCACATCAGGATACATGCTGCGCACGGCCAGCCCGATCTGCAAATTGAGCAGATCATCGCTGTAGAGCGCGGCCAGTGCCGCTGCCTCTTCGATTCCTGCTTCGCGAAGCAGAACCGGATCACGAGCATCACCACGCAAGACCCGTATGCCCTGGGCAGTCAAGGCTTCAACGTAGCGCAGTGGTGTCTCGACGGTGCAGATGACGGTGAGCGGAGGACGTGGTTCGCGCCGACTGAGTAGTCGCACGACCTGGGTACCAACCTTCCCCAACCCACAAACGATCAGGCCACCATTGCGCCGAGTGGGATGAGGTCGATTAGCCCACTGCACTGCCTCAAGAGCAGGGAGTGGGCCAATCAGCGCAATCTCTTCGCTCGGCAGAATTGGGAGATGGGCATTAGGACCGGGCAAGCGGCGGACACCAAACCGTGTTTCCAGATCGGCGACCGGTCCGATCAGTGGGCTATCATCACTCACATTGACGAAGGCTATCCCCAAGAGTCCCGCCGTTAGATCAAGCACATAACGGACATTGGAACTCAAGAGGGCAGCGGCAAATGTAGGCGCAGCCAGGGCTGCCGGGCTAAAGGCTGAATTCCGGCCAAACGAGCGTTCGATGCGCGCATCAAGGGCGCGACTGAAGATACGCTGCACCGTCGGCAATTCAGGCCGAATACGGCGGGCTGCCAGTGCGATCTCCAGATTTTTCAGGTCATCATCAATGGTGGCAATTAACCCCTGGGCACGGCGCAGACCTGCCCTCACCAGTACTGCCGGATCGCGGGCATCGCCACGCACGACCGGCACACCCAACTGGTACAGGATCGGCAAAAATTCACAGCCCGGATCAGGCTCAATCGCGACCACCTCACGTCGGCAATCAAGCAATTGCAGCACAGCCCGATACCCCACCCGGCCCAGACCACAGACGATCATGTGTCGGCGGTAGGTTGCAGCTAACGCTTCCTGCCATCGCTCGGGACGTGCGCGTTTGTCAACCAGCAGACGCCCTATATCAACCGCACTTTGCAACAGGAAGAACAGACCAAGGAGTGGAATGAGGAAGAAGAGCACGCGACCGGCGGGATCGGTCGGCAGGTCGAGGTCGGTTTGAAAAATGAGCAGCTTCAGCGTTTCAAAGAGGGCAACTTCAAGATCAGGGCTACAGCCACAGACAGGTGGCAAATAAAACCAGCGCAGGTACAACACCCCGCTGGTCAGCACCAGTGCAAGCGCTGTGAGGGGAAACCAGGCTTCCCGCAGCACGCGCAGATCGTCAAGCAGATTCGCAACTATCAGGCGCCAGAGCGCAAATCTACGACGACGTAACCGTGTCAGTCGTACATCCTGAGCCATACCACGACCGTCGCCTTCATTCGCCACGACTGACAGCAATCATCTGGTTCAACCGCTCCAGCGCTCGGCCACTGTCGATACTATGACGGGCCATCGCCACACCGGTAGCCAGATCGGGGGCCAGATCACCGGCGACCATCGCTGCCGCCGCATTGAACAGCACAACATCGCGACGCGGCCCATGTTCTTCGCCACTCAGAATGGCGCGTACAATTGCGACATTGTACGCCACATCACCGCCGCGCAGCGCATCCTGGGGTGCTCTGGGCAGCCCGACATCTTCGGGCGCAACCAGCATCTGCCGGGGTGCCTGACCGGCGCGAACGTCAAAAATCAGATTCGGCCCGGATAGCGTCAGCTCATCGACACCACCATCACCGTGAACCACCAGAGCATGCACCGTATCAAGCCGGCTGAGCGCGTAAGCCAGTTTTTCGGCCAGGGCAGCACTGGCGACGCCCAGCACCTGATAACGGGCGCGAGCCGGGTTGGTCAGCGGGCCGAGAATATTGAACACCGTGCGAATGCCAATCTCGCGGCGTACCGGCCCGGCAAACCGCATAGCCGGATGGAACTTAGGGGCAAACATAAACCCGATCCCGGCCTCGCGCAAACAGCGGGCGACACCCTCGGCATCGAGTTCGATCTGCACTCCTAAACCCTCAAGCACATCGGCGCTGCCGCACACACTCGACATAGCGCGATTCCCATGCTTTGCCACCGTCAACCCGGCACCGGCAGCCACAAATGCTGCTGTCGTGCTAATGTTAAACGTATGCGCCCCATCGCCACCGGTACCGCAGGTATCAATCACCGGTCCATCAAAATAGACGTGGGTTGCCTTTTCACGCATCACCGCCGCCATACCGGCGATCTCAGCGTCCGTCTCACCCTTCATATGCAAAGCGGTCAGAAACGCCCCGATCTGGGCCGGCGTGGCCGTACCGCTCATAATCTCTTCCATCACACTCGCTGCTTCAGCCTGGGTCAAATCTCGCCGGGCGACCACTGCCGCAATCGCTTCGCGGATGTTCATCATCAGCTCCTTTGGCTCGTCATGCGCACTGCGTTTGTATTGTAGCGATCCGATGCGTTGTGGTCAATGTGGGGGATTAAGAGAAGCAGACTCTGGTAGCAACGTGTCCAGCAAAGAGAGAAGGCACTACTTGCAATTGTTGCAACGCTGGCTTCCTGCTTTGCTGTGCACGTAACGGTGACAGCAATGTAGCGTGACGTCAATGACAGATGCACTCTACATGCGCCATTTCAAAGGTTAATGACCAGAAATGTATACCGATGACCTGCAACGTGATGTGTTATTATGTATCCAATAACCCGTACAGCAGCATTGATCAATATCATTATATGGTAACCCAAGTTGCCACCTACACTGTGAGCAGGCCACGGAGGCTGACTGCCAGCACATTGCGCACAACACCGTATGACGTAACCGGATGAACGATATGGGGAGCAGACAGTTCCCATGGACGCGCTACGGCGCACCTCATAGTAGCAACCCGGGTTACACACATCCTCTGTGTCCTCCGTGTCTCTGTGGTGACAAAGGTAGCAACTCGGGTTATATAACGTGCCGGGATGATCATTCTCACCCCGGCACACGTGTTTCACGACATGCTATTAGCACTCGCTATAACCGCACGAGTGGCACTTCCGACACCCTTCTTCGTTCAGCATGGTCGCATTCTGGCATTCAGGGCAAATCTCGGCGGCTTCAATTGTGCCGTGACCATGATCGCTATGGGGATGGCTTACCGGTGTTGTGGCTGTAGCCTCGCTGGCTCCATTGGTGTACGTCCGACTCGTATCGGTTTCGCCGTTGCCGTACTCGTAGTCATGCCCATTACCGTTGCCATTCCCATTGCCATTCCCGTTCCCGTTTTTCACGTAATGATCGAGCAATACCTTGCCTATTGCGTCAGGCACCGAACGTACCCGATCCGGGCCGAAGCCCGCCGAGCGCGAACCACCGATGCCGCGCAGTTGCTCGGCAATGAGTTTCACCGGGACTCCACACCGGAGGGCGAGTGAAATCAGGCGGCCAATGGCTTCGGTGAAGGCGGTAACATCGCTGCCGGCGCGCCCGATGATGGCAAAGACCTCGAACGGCTTCCCGTCCAGCTCGGTCACGAAGAGGCGCAGTTTGCCGAGTGGCGTAACAACAGGGAAGGAGTGGCTGGGCAATCCCTCAGCCGGGACCGGGCGCGGCTTCAGCTCCACCGGTTGATCGGAGGCCGGCGCCGGCTCCGCACTCTTACCGGTTGAGCCGGTTGAGAGCACCTGGTTTGCGCGCGATCCGTCACGATAGACGGTGATCCCCTTGCAGCCAAGGCGGAAGGCCAGCTCGTAGGCTTCGCGAACCTGGTCGGGGGTTGCTTCGTGCGGGAAGTTAATCGTCTTCGAGATCGCACTATCGGTGTACTCCTGGAACGCTGCCTGCATGCGCACGTGCCACTCTGGGGCAATATCGTGGGCAGTGACCCACACCCGCTGCACCGAGGCCGGTACTTCCGGGTGATGGATATGACCGGTGTCCGCAATCCGCTCCATCAGTTCATCGCTGTACCATCCCTCACGTTTGGCCTGGGCGACAAAGTCCTGATTGATGTCGAGCATGCGGGTGTCGGCCTGGTAGCGCCAGAACGCAATCGCAAACAGTGGCTCGATGCCGGATGAGCAGCCGGCGATAATGCTGATCGTGCCGGTTGGGGCAACGGTGGTGACGTTACAATTGCGGAGCAGGCGTTGGGGCCGAATGCGCGATCCATCGGGGCGACGGGCGCAGGTCGCATCAGGTCCCCAGATGCTGTACTCCCATTCCGGGAAGGGACCACGCTCGCGGGCAAGCTGCTCGGACGCCACTTTGCTCTCTTCGTCGATAAAGCGCATCACCTGTCGCGCCAGATCAATCGCTTGCGCTGAATTGTACGGAATGCCCAGACGCACCAGCATATCGGCCCATCCCATCACCCCAAGGCCGATGCGGCGAATCCGCTGGCTGAGCTGCGTAATCTGTTCGAGCGGATAGTGATTGGCGTCGATCACATTATCGAGAAAGCGGGTGCTCTCATGCACCACGTCACGCAGCGATTCCCAATCAATGGTGCCGGCATCGGTGACGAATTTCCCCAGATTGATCGAACCGAGGTTGCACACGTCATAGGCCAGCAACGGTTGTTCACCGCAGGGATTGGTCGCTTCGTATTCGCCAAGGTGGGGTACCGGATTGTACTCGTTGGCCCGGTCGATGAAGAAGAGACCGGGTTCACCGGTGGCGTGGGCGCACTGCACAATCAGATCGAAGACCATGCGGGCCCGCAAGCGCATCGGTTGACCGGCGGGAACGAGCACCTCGCCGGTGAGCGGATGCTTGAGACCATCACGCGACGCAATCTGCCCCAGACCGGTGCGCGGGTTGATCAGGTCATACTCCTCGTCGCGCTCAACGGCACGCATGAACGCATCGGTAATCGCCACCGAGATATTGAAATTCGTGATTTTCGTTGTATCGAGTTTGCAGGTAATAAACTCAAGAATATCAGGATGATCGCAGCGCAGAATACCCATATTTGCGCCACGGCGCGTTCCACCCTGTTTAATCGCCTCGGTGGAGTGATTATAGACATCCATAAAACTCACCGGGCCGCTGGCCACCCCCATCGTACTGCGCACCACATCGTTGCGCGGACGCAGCCGCGAGAAGCTAAAGCCGGTCCCGCCACCACTCTGATGGATCAGTGCCTGATGTTTGAGCGTCTCGTAGATACTGGTCAGATTGTCGTCGATAGGCAGGACGAAGCAGGCACTCAATTGCCCCAATGGCCGCCCGGCATTCATCAGGGTTGGGCTGTTTGGTTCAAAATAGCCCTGGGTCATCAGATGATAAAATCGTTCGGCACGCTCCTCGACCTGCTCGGCTGACGCCCCGTAGCGAGCATCGACGGCGGCGATGGTCTCGGCCACCCGCCAAAACATCGTTTCGGGGGTTTCGATCACATCACCGTGCTCATTCTTCAACAGATAGCGCTTTTTGAGCACAGTACGGGCAATGTCGGTCAGATTGGCGGGGGCAAGCTCTTGTTTCATCATTGGTTGGATGCTCCTCTTCAGGACAGACCTCTCACACGTGCAGGAACCAATAGGGGTGCACTTAATTGTAAAAGGTTTATTAACGACAAATCAGGTCACAATCAATGAGCACTAGATCGTCATACTATATCTAGTGTGTACTACGGCTGATAGAGTGCATATATTGGTATTCTTGCACGCTTCGCTAGTTTAGCATAGTAATCGGCGTTGTGTCAAGCGGGGAAAGATTACAAAAATCTTTTACAAACTTGACGATAATAAACCGGGTGCTCCACGCCAGTTTGCCTTCCTATGCCTCACGCTATGGCTCTTGGATATTGGGGATGATCATTAATATCCGTTGCCTGTTTCGTTCGCGCTGCCGGGGTGCCCGTCTGTATCGGCGGGCCGTTGTGCAGAGAGCGATTCAACCTGCCACCAAACTTGCAGACGTGGTAGACATATCGGTCGAAACCGTCTCTCGCCCAATCGATGCGCTACCCATCACCAACGTGGGGTAGTTGGGGTATTCCACTGCATAGCATGCCCCTGCGTTGTCAGCACAGCACCACAGTGGCGCAGGCTTCCAGCCTGCGTTGGGGCATCACCTGCACTAACACCACATCACCCTGGCACGCGGCACCTTCCGATCCGCATCCCCGCTCACGCACCGTCAGACTCACGAGTGGTCAGGCCCGTTGCAAACGACGCGCCTGCTCATCATCGCCATTACCAGCAGGGGCACCGCTGTACCACGCGCCGGTTCGGGAGCACGGCTGGCGCGACAGCATGGCGACCGCACGCCAAACCTGCGACACGTGTATTTTTGAGCATAAACCGATTTCACGCCGGTGTGTGATCTCACGGCATGCGCAGCGGGAACGCCGGTTTTATGTATCCGAGATCAGGTGCGGTGCCGACGTGATTAGAAGTCATCTCATTTATCACCTACAGACTGCATGATCGTGACAAACGCACACCGCATCCCCATGACCAGCAGGTGTACCGCTGCACCACGCGCCGGTTCGGGAGCACGGCTGACGCGACAGCATGGCGACCGCACGCCAAACCTGCGACACGTGTATTTTTGAGCGTGAAACGATGACCATGCGATGTGGTATCATAGTTTATGTAGACACTTCTTGCGAGGGATTATTTCCCTATGACCACACATACTGCATCTGCTGCTGAAACTGCCGTTGCCGGCCTGCGCACGTCGTTTCGTCGTGCCGGGCAGGGTTATCCGCTCCTCTTGCTGCACGGTTGGGGTGGCTCGTC
Organism: Chloroflexus aurantiacus J-10-fl; assembly: GCF_000018865.1. NCBI lineage: Bacteria > Bacillati > Chloroflexota > Chloroflexia > Chloroflexales > Chloroflexaceae > Chloroflexus > Chloroflexus aurantiacus. The sequence goes on along the minus strand of NC_010175.1, from coordinate 2,399,206 downwards.
GCGGTTGTGGCACTATACGCTGCGCGATCTGGCGGATCGGTACATGCTGATCGCCCCTGATCTGCCCGGCTTTGGGGCATCACCTCCGCTCAGCGGTCGGTTGTCGCTCGAACGGCTTGCCGATTGGGTGATTGCGTTTGCCGATGCCCTTGGTCTGGAACGGTTTGCCATCAACGGCCATTCGCTGTGTGCTGCTGTCGCCGTTCACGTTGCTGCGCGCTACCCCGAACGGGTTTCCCATCTGATTGTTACCAGCTTCAGCACCTTTCGCGATGAACGTGAACGACGGGTTGTGGCGTCGATCCACCATCTGATGGCCCTCTGGTTAGCATTACGCCGCCCATGGATGCTCGATGTCCAGCCCCTGATGCGTCTGGTGGGTAGTCGCTTCTTCTACCGGTTACCTGCTGATCACGCCCTGCTGCGCGAGACCTTTGCCGATTTTCTGGCGATGGAACAACGCACAGCGCTGGAGACCGCACGGGGAGCAGGAAGTCCGACGATCAGCGCTGCCCTGGCCGCGGTGCGCGCTCCGGCACTACTGATCGCCTGCCGTCACGACCAGATTATGCCACCGCCGGGTGCACCGGTTGCTGCTGCGCGCATCCCCCGCTGCCGGCTGGTTTGGATTGAGCAGTGTGGTCATTTGCCAATGCTGGAACGACCGCACGAATACCACGCTATTCTGACCGAATTTCTGAAGGATGGGGCTGTATGACTGTCGATTTGGCCGCTTATCGCGCTGGATTTCCGATTACCGAACGCTACGCCTTTCTTAGCCACGCGGCTGTCTCACCGTTGCATCAGCATGTGCAGGCAGCAGTGCAGAGCTACCTTGACCATGCCACCCGTGAGCCGTTTCTGGCCGTCTTTCCACAGGTGATGGCACAGTTTGCCGAGCTTAAGCAGCGCCTGGCCCGGCTGATCAACGCCCGCTCGCCCGACGAGATAGTGCTAATGCCCAATACGGCTGCCGGCATTAACACCGCAGCCGTTAGCCTGCCGTTACACCCCGGTGATAATGTGCTGGTGCTTGATGGTGACTATCCGGCTAACATCTACCCGTGGCAGCAACTGGCATATCGTGGTGTGCTAACAAAGGTCGTGCCGCAACATCAGGGTGGCCTCGATCTCGATCTGCTGGTGCGACGCATTGATCATCGGACGCGGGTGATCGCGCTTAGCTCAGCGATGTTTGCGACCGGGTTTCGCAATGATCTGGCGACCGTCGGCCAGCTTTGTCGCGAGCGAGGCATCTATTTTGTGGTTGATGCGATCCAGACACTGGGGGCATTTCCGCTCGATGTGCAGGAATGCCATATCGACATGCTGGCATGTGGTTCGCAAAAGTGGTTGCTATCAACACCCGGCAGTGGCTTCCTCTACGTGCGCCGTGAGTTGATTCGCGATCTGGTGCCAGGAGCTTATGTCGGCGCCGCCAGTAGTGTGAGCGGGATGAACTATCTCGACTACAATCTAACCCTGCCTGAAACTGCCGAGCGGTTTACACTGGGAACACCAAATGTCGCCAACAATCTCGCCCTATTGGCTGCGGTTACGTTGCTGCAAGAGGTTGGCATTGAGCGGATCACGCACCAGATTGCGACGCTGGTGGATGCGTTGATCAACGATCTCCAGGAGCGCGGCTATCAACTGGCTGCAAGTACCAAACCAGAACACCGGAGTGGCATTGTGGTCGCGATGGTCGAGAATCCGGCTGTGGTCGCACAACGCCTCTACGAGGCCGGGATTGTTGTTACTCCGCGGGGAGCCGGCGTGCGGATCGCCCCCCACTTCTACAATACGCTCGATGAGGTGTTGCGGGTCGGTGAAGCACTTGATGCGGCAACCCACTGAGCGGCAGACAGGCCATCCGATACGTTTATACAGCCTTAGTGCTTCTCATCAACCACTTCGACACCGATAGCACGCAGACGGTTCAGGATCGTCTGCGTGCTGTTTTGCCACGACCAGGCCTGGGCACGCAATGCGGCTTGTCCCCCGCGCTGCCGGGCCTCGTCGCGTTGTCGATGCACATGCCTTAGCAACTCCACCAGCGCATCGAAATCAGGCTCTGCCCAACAGGCATCTGCGTATGGGCCGGTGGGGATGCCTGTCGGCACCAGACCGCGAATCGGCAGCGGGTAGCCACAGGTATCATCGAGAAATGTGGTTGGTCCACTCCAGGCAGTGGCAATGACCGGTAGACCGCACGCCATTGCTTCCAGCACCGGCATCCCCCAACCCTCACCCCGACTGGGTAAGACGAAACAATCGGCGCTCCGGTAGAGTTCGGCCATCCGCGCCGGATTGAACGTCTGGTTGTAAATCACCGCCACCGGCGGTGCCTGATCGCTGAGGATGCCTGCCAGCTCGCGGAGCGGATTACCGGCAACGCGGTGATCAATCTTCAACACCAGCACTACCGGATCGGTCGGCTTGAAGGCCGTCCGATAGGCGGAGAGCAAGATATCCCAGCCCTTACGCTGGCTCCATTCAAACACCGACAGAAACACTGTATGGTCAGTAAGCTCGCGTCGTGGCGTACCAGGTGTAAAGACACTCACATCAACCCCAAGTGGGATTGCGTGAAGGGGACGCCTGACACCACTGGCGGCAAAGACCGCACACCCCCATGCCGTTGGCGTCCAGACTTCATCCATCAGATTAGCCTGGGCAACCCAATGGGTGGGCAGGCGGTCGGTTTCCAGCATGGTAAAGCCGATCCGATAGGAACCACTATTCTTGCAGAACAGCTCACCCCGACCATAGACAACCTGGGGCACATCGAGGCGAATTGGCAACTGTTGCAGAGCGTGAATAGCAGGTGGAACAGTCCCATAGATGCGCTCGGCATCGTCGGCATCGAAGAGATAGAGCGGCCGGACGGCCAGACCGGTGGCCGCCAGACCGGCCACAATTGCCCGTGACGAGCTACTGTAACCGGTCGGCGAGGCAAACGTCGAATGCCAGACGAGCTGCGTCATAGTCGTTCGAGGGCAGCGAGGCGTTCGGCCAGCTTCTGACGGGCATCCCGTTCCGCATCGAGGTGAGCAATCAGGCTCTCGATGATACGGGTGAGCGTAGCGTGAGTAGCATTGATATGGGTGAATTCAGGGCCACACAACCGCCAGGCCAGCCAGCGCCGTAATCGTGCCAGCAGTGAAGTTGCGGGTGGTGGGGTGAGTGCCCACGTCGCCTGCAATATCCCGAGTTGTTCAGCCAGATACGCATCGCGACTCAACAACTCATTGAGGAGCGTGATCTGATGCTGGTTGTGGGCAGACTGCTGCAATGCGCGGGCAATTGCCACATCGAACGGCTCATCGTCTTGTGGATGAACTATGACCGGCCTTGATATACTCATAACCACTCACGTTTCGCTTACAGAGAGTAGATCAGACATCGCTAACGGAACAGATCGAGATGATCGCGAATCCAGCCCACCATCCGTTCCACCCCTTCGTACACCGACACCTGTGGTTGCCAGGCCAGATCGCGCTGCGCCAGCGAAATATCACTGATGTAGACCGGCTGATCGCCGGGTCGCCAGTCGCCATAACGCACCGGAATCTCTCGTCCGATCAGCCGGCTCAGCAGTGGGCCAAATTCAGCCCAGATGGAAAGTGCATTCTGCGGACCACCACCGATATTATATATCCGTCCACTCACCTGATCGATCCGGTCCAGTGCCGCCATATAGGCTGCGATCAGATCATCAACGTAGAGCATATCGCGCACCTGCTTCCCGTTGCCGTAGATGGTAATGGGACGGTTCAAGAGTGCGGCAATCGCGAAGTGCGCAGCCCACCCCTGATCCTCAACCCCAAACTGGCGCGGGCCATAGATGCACGACTGGCGGAAGACCACCGTTTTCAAACCGTAGATACGGGCATAATCACGCACATATTGATCGGCAGCACCTTTGCTGCACCCATACGGTGAATGAAAATCGAGTAACTGATGTTCAGGTACTCCATGCGGCAAATCACGGTAACGGTAGCGAGTCTCATCTTCCACTACGGCAACGGTCTCCATCCCGCCGTAGACCTTGTTGGTAGAGGCAAAAAAGACAATCGGTGGCTCGCTCGCCAGCCGGGCTGCTTCGAGGATATTCAGCGTGCCGAGCGCATTAATTTCAAAATCACTGCGCGGATCCTGCACCGATGTCGTCACTGCCACCTGACCGGCAAGATGGTAAACGACCCGATGACCGGGGATCACAGCCTGCATCACCGCGGCATCACGAATATCGGCCTGCACGAAGCGAAGCCGGCTACCGTACCGTTCCTGCAACCACGCCAGATTGAGCGGGGTTCGTGGACGACTCAGATTATCAACAATCGTGACGTGTTCGCCACGGGCCAGCAAATAATCAGCCAGATTACAACCGATGAACCCGGCACCGCCGGTGATGAGGTGGAACGATGTTTTCATAGCGTTTATAGTATCGTACAGCCTGCTCCTTCGTAATTTCAATTCAGGCTTCATCATTATAACGATACAATGAATCGGTCGGCAAATCAGCCGACCGATTCTTCCTCAGAGGGTGGTTTGGCCAGGATATTATTAACGAAGGACCAGAGGGGTATACGTCGTGTAGACGTTAGTTGCTACTCGTACCGTGATTGGAATCTCGACGTTGGGCACATCATTACCACTGAGCAGTATTCTTGCATTATAGGTACCGGGAGCTTTACTACTGGTATTAATCGTCACACTGAATGAACTGCCGGTAGCTGAGCTAAGTGATACGCTGGTCGGGCTAAGCTGGATAACACCGCTCGCATCGTCCTCCCCAATGGTTACGTTGATTGGTGAACCATCGTTTGAATAGAGGCTAATCGTGTATTGTTGCACCTGATTCGCCTCCATCAATACCGCCATACTGGTGACACCAGGACGTATCCTGCGTTCGAGGAACAGACCGTTATGGGCAGGATCACGCTGAAACTGCGGCCACGGCGTGCTGTATGGCTGGTAGGGACCACTCGCACTGGTAATCGCCTGTTCGAGATCGCGCCAGACGTAGACGAAAGCTCGATTCTGCATAGCCGGCTGATCATAACTGGTGTGTGATCCAGCAGCTACAATTTCCAGCTTACCGTCGTTATCAATATCGGCAATTGCTGGTGTATTGCGGATTGGCATCCACATAAACATCGACTTCCGGGGCATACAGGCCTGGGCCTCGAGACCACCAATTGGGCAACTTGGCGTAAGTTCCTGTCCGGCACCGTTGTAGATCATCACCGAATTCTGGACAACAATAATGACCTCGTGCGAACCGTTACCATCAATATCGGCAATCAGCGGGTTGTTGAAAGCCTCCGACATATCGGCCTGTTCCTGGGTGGAACCACGCACGACGATATTCCAGATCGGATTGGGATTGTCATAGGTCCACGCTACCAGTCGACCACCTTCACGGGGCGTGTCTACGGGTGGATTAATCGAACCGCCAGAGGCAACAGCAGCGACAATCTCCGGCTTACCATCACCGGTAATATCACCGATGGCCGGCGATGAAGCAACACATTCTGGCGCATTAAGTGTCATCTTTTCAGTGCCGTTCGCTGCATTGAAAATCTTCACCCATCGACCCGGTTTGGGATTACCCCCGTAAAAACAGCTACTACCGACGATCACCTCAAGCTGACCATCATTTTCCAGATCGGCCACTGCTGGTGACGAGTAGATAGACTGGTCAAAGCGCACAGCCCACAGAAAACCTTTGCCAAAGCCGATCACGTTACCACCATCCCTTGCACAGTAGATCGGATCAGCCACAAAGGTCGGATTGGCGGGAAAAGCGTAGAGGAATCCCTTTGCACTTTCATAGTACGAATTCGTCTCAGGGAATGGTGTGATACTATTGGGATTGCACACCATCCCCGGCGTAAAATCGGTGCCAACGATAATGTCTTTGCGTCCATCACGATTAACATCGGCAAATGCCGGTGATGACCAGATCGAGTCCATCGCAAAGTATTTCCAGCGCAACGTGCCATCCTTATTCAGCACGTGAAGGTAGAGGTCGGCTGAACCGGCAACGATAATAATGTCGCCTGCACCGTTTACATCGGTCACCGATGGTGTGCTGAAAACACCCGATTGACCACTAATCGAACTGATCGGAATCTGGTAATTCCACAATGGCTGGCCGGTAGCCGAATAAGCACGGATACCACCGGGACAACTCGGGTCGGCCAGAATTTTGCCGTAGCCTACAATCACTTCCAGGCCGGGCAAATCGGGTCTCAGATCGAACAGGGAGGGGGCACCGTTGAGCAAACTATCATCACCGGTCACACTACAACTTGCCACCTGCGTCGTCCACATCACCTGACCATTGTTGCGCAGAGCGAACAACTTCCCGTTGCGATCCCCAATCACGATCTCCAAACCGTTGCTGGGATTGCCATCCAGATCACTCACTACCGGTGAACTACGAATAATTCGGGCACCATCCAGTTGCTTCCCGGCCAGGTTGTCGTCCTGTTGTAAAATTTCGGTTCGTGAAAAACCGGGTTGGGAATTGACCGGATTCCGATAAAACGCAAAGGCGAGCGATGGTGCAATGAGTAGTACAACAACTAGAACGAAGAAAAACCGAAGGCGTGTCATAGGATCATATCCTTTCCCTGATAATGTGTATATATTTCAATTGCACCTGTGAAGATCAATCTATCCACCCAAACGATTAAATCAAGTTATATTTCGGTTTAGAATTGAGAGATTCGGCATTGTTGGATGAAATCAGTTCCGATTTCAAACACCCAGGCGTACTATAACGGTTCTGAATTACCAATCTCTTACCAATGGTGGTTACTGCTGGATCAGTCGGCAGGATCAACGAGGGTAAAACTCAGGTCGTGCATCAGGAATAGAACGTACCGCTGTATGTTCACGCACAACTCTTTGCGAACTCTGCATACAGTCTCTGACGATGAGGCGAAGCGCGGCTTCCACATCAAGCTGGCTTATACCGGGAAGAACTCCGAAGCGTCGGCAGCACTATGACAGCACCGTACATTGGCCACAGAAAGCAAGAGCTGCCTCCAGATAACTCTTGCGCTCTATCATTGGCGCAGGGCAATCAGCTACCAGATTGCCCCAAGAACAGTACTGAACGATCCGTGAACATTCACACTGATACCATCTTCAGGGACATGGAGAGGACTGTCAGGCGAGAAGAAAGCCTCTTCTAACCGCATTCTGCATGTCGCTGATGGAGAGGTTTAAGCAATCCGACGGCCATGTGGACTATCCAATTGCTTGCAGTCAGCCTATTGAACGACCTGTAGTCCAGATTTCTGGCCCGTAGACAGGATTGATCCATCACCAAATTACCCCATAATCGCCGCCAATCGCTGTCGGATCCGTTGGGCTGCATGTTGCCAAGTCCAGCGTTGGACAACTTCGGCTGCCGCTGCCTGACCGATAGCACGCGCCTCGGTCGGATGCTCATAGACATACCGCATCAGGTAGACGAGGTGGTCAAGATCAGGCTCGGCCCACGACCAGCCCAGATAATAAGGACACTTCGCCTCAGCCGGAACGAGAGAACGGACCCGTAGTGGATAACCAACACCCTTGTGCAAAAACTCGGTTTGAGCGCTCCAATTAGTTGCAATGACCGGGACGCCGCAGGCCATTGCCTCAAGAATGGGCAGCCCCCATCCTTCGCCACGACTGGTCAGCACAAAGCAATCTGCGCTACGATAAAGCGAAGCCAATTGGGCACGACTCAAATACTGGTTGTAGAGAATTGCTATCGGTGGCCCATCGGCTGGTAAGTTCAGGCTGGCAATTTGCTGAGAAACACTGATAGATGCATCAAAATTGTTGATCCGTAAAATAAGAATGACATCATCATGGTTTTGAAACGCACTCACATATGCGCGAAGTAAAATTTCGGGCGCTTTTCGTTCACCCCATTCGAAGATCGAGAGAAATGTGAAACGACTATCCAGACGGTGTACCGGCACTCTAGGATGAAACTGTGTTGGATCATAGCCAAGTGGCATTGCATGCAGTGGCCGAATCACGCCAGCCGCGGCGAAGGTCTCGACCCCCCAATGACTCGGTGTCCAGACTTCATCCATCTGATTGCAGGCTGCCACCCAATCAGCAGGCAATCCATTGACTTCAAGCATGGTATAACCGATACGGTAGCCGCGGTGTTCAGTATAAAAGAGATCTGCCTGATCATAGCTCACTTGTGGAATGCCTTCGGGCAACGAGCGTGCGGCAATCTCGCGCAGGCGTGGATGCGAAAGGTTGGCAGGCATATGCCAGGGTGTAGGTCGGTGGAATAACTCCACTCCTGCCTGATCGAGGTGGAGAGCCAGTTCTTCCGAACTCACCGAATACCCTATCGGCAAACCCCACCGTGACTGCCAGATAGCTTGTAACGCAGAATACTCTTTCATAAGGCTACTCTGATTTAGCCTGGTGCATCGCCTGATACTGCTTCAACTCCATAAGGTGTTGACGAGTTATTGCCAGTTCATTACGCAGCAGATGAATCTGCTGTTCTGCCGCATGCAGGCGGTAGTGATAATCGTTGATCTGTTGTTGAAACTGTTGCTGGCGGGCTAAAAGAACCTCAATAATCCGTACCACGGCGGCGTGAAATTCGTTGGCTTGCAACCATGGAGCAAGGAAATACCAGCGGGTCACCCGACGTATCAGATGTTGAACGTGTACACGCAGTCGGCTGATGAGTCGTTGATCGGCGGGAGGCTCGGCACGCAACGGATCAACAGACCAGGACGTGTGCAGCGTTTGCAGGTTAGATTGGAGATAGTCTTCGCCGGGTGTCGTTACTTCAGGTTCTGTCCTCGGTTTCTCACTGTACCCGGCATCGGGCGCAACACCATGCTCACCCTGGTACAATGCGTCGGCAACAGCCTTCATTGCTTCTGCCGCACTGTCACCCTGAAAGCGAATCCAGTAAATGCTCATATTGCCTCACTTCACGAATGTGTAATGTCTGCTAAGCGCTCGATAATTCGATCAACAGCTTTTTCCCACGTCCAGCATTGCTGTACTTCAACAGCAGCCTGTGCTCCTTTTTCACGTGCTTCTGCTGGATGCTCGTAGACGTACCGCATAAGATAACGTAAATGATCTATGTCAGGATCGGCCCAGCGTGAACCGGCATAATATGGGGAACGAGCGACTGCCGGTATTAACTGACGAACCCGCAGCGGGTATCCTAACCGGTCGTTGAAAAAGTCACGCTGAGCACCCCAGTCGGTTGCAATGACCGGTAAGCCACAGGCCATGGCCTCAAGTATCGGCATACCCCATCCTTCGCCACGAGTGGGCAGGACAAAGCAGTCGGCACTCCGGTAGAAACTCCCCATCTGGTGCTCGGCAATTTCCTGGTTCAGGATAACCACGACTCTGGGTGCATCGGGACGGTTGACAATCTCGTGGATACGCTGATGAACATCGAACCGTGGATCATGGTTAAAAATCTTCAGTACCAGCACCACATCATCGCTACGCTTAAATTCACTCACGTATGCGCGTAGCAAGGTTTCGGGTGCCTTCCGCTCAATCCATTCAAAAACAGAGAGAAACACGAACGAGTCAGTTGGTTTATGCCCCTGGATACCCGGATGAAAATAGTTGGGATTAAATCCCAACGGGATAATATGGATTGGCCGTCGTACACCGGATTGCACAAAGACATCACGGGTAAAGTGGCTCGGCACCCACACCTCGTCCATCTGATTTGCCTGATGCACCCAATCGGCAGGCAGGGCATCAGACTCCAGCATGGTAAACCCAATCCGGTACCGACCACTGTTTTTGATAAAGGCATCACCCTGACTGTAGACAACCTGGGGCAATGACGTATCTTTGGGACGCTGCCGCAGTTGATCAAGCCGCGGATCGCGGGTCGGCGGTTCCGTGTAATCGGTGCCGAAGATGCAGGCCAGCCGAATATCGACACCACGCCGATCCAGCTCGCGGACAAATTCACGCGACGAGGTCGCGTACCCGGTGGCATGGGCGATGAGCGAATGCCAGACCAAACCATAACGGTAGCGTTGCCGGTAGTAATCACGCCATTTCGACAGGAAAACCCGTTGTCCATGACTGAACATACGCCACCAGTCGGCGTTGTTAAGTTTTGTACTCGAATTTTCGTGGTGGACGACCCTGGCTCCGCCGGTGCAAACAACTTTGAATCCGGCCTGCATTGCACGCAGGCAATAGTCGGTGTCTTCGTAATACGAGAAGTAGGTTTCGTCCAGACCGCCAATGGTGGCAATCACATCACGCCGAATGTACATGCACGCACCGGTGACCCCTTCAACCTCGCGGATGCCGGGATACTGGCCGATAAACGGTTCACCACCACCGATCTGATAGCCCCAGAAGTTATGTTGCGGCATATAGGTGCCGGCGTGTTGTAAGAGGCCATTTGGGAAGAGGAGCAAACAACCGACAATCCCATAGTCGGGATGATTGTTTGCCACATCACGCAAGTGGGCCAGCCATGCCTCCTCAATGATTTCGGTGTCGTTGTTGAGGAGGAGCACATCGTGATCTGGAGGGGCTGCGGCAATGCCCTGATTCACGCCTGCCGCGAAACCTCGATTTTCGCTATTGGCAATCAGCGTAACATCGGGTTGATCACGAAGCCACTCCACGGTACCGTCGGTACTCCCGTTGTCAACAACAATGAACCGATACGCTACATCACGGGTGTTTGCACGCAGGCTGGTAAGACACCGTTGAGTGAGCGCCAACCCATTCCATGTGAGTATCACGATAGCAACCGGCGGACGTGTACCGGGCTGGAAGGGAGGTCGCCTCGGATTGGTGGATTGCTGGGGGAGATCGGTGACGGCAGATACCCCTGTGTCATCTGTACCCTGTTTGTTGTCCGTTGCTATTGTCGCCGGATGCTCACCACGGGAAGGCGCTTCTGCACCATCCGGCAATGTAGCAGGTGATAATCCAACAATTTCTGCCATCACACGTTCATCGGTACCAGCAGGTGCCGATGCATACGGCAACACATGCGAATGCAATGCCTGTTGTAAGCCGGTAATGCGGCTGGTACGTTCGCGGGCAATCGCTTCAGAGCGCAATTCAATTAATCGACCACGGATGACACTGATCTCCTCGGCTGTCCAGCCACGCTGCCGACCAATCTCAGGCAAGGCAAGAATCGCTTGCAAATAGGCGGCGCGCAGACTGTCACTGATCCCTGCGGCAGCACGCTCTTGCAACAAGGCATGCTCGGCTGGAAAGACAATCTCGTGTAGTTCGGCGATGGAACGATGCTTCAAGAGCAGGCGCCAGCGCTGGCGCTCAAGCATATAGGTATGTCTGGGTGATGTCTGCTGCAATGCGCCCTCATGATGTATCAGCGTTGCTGCGGGTACCAGTTCGATACGCCAGCCCTGCGCCAGCGCACGCAGGCAGAGGTCCACATCTTCGTAGTAAGCCGGAAAGAATCCTTCATCAAATAATCCAATCTGATCGAGCATTGTCACGCGCATACCCAGGGCCAGCGCAGCCAGATAGTGTATCGGCGCGGGATCGTCAATCGAGTGGCGATTCCGTCCATACCAGAGTGGCTCGATCAGGGTGCCGCCGGCATGCTGAATCTGACCATCAGGAAAACGGGCCAGACAGCCTGCAAGGCCAACCGCCGGGTCGACGAACGCCGACATTATTGCAGCCAGCCAACCGGGATCAACCACTGTGTCCTGGTTTAGCGCAATCACTACATCGGGAGGTTCGACTGTGGTTAAAGCGGCCTGTATACCTGCATTGACTGCACCGGCAAAGCCGAGTGGTCGGGCAAAATCCAGGAGTGTTACATCAGGAAACTCGCGACGAACAATGTCTGGCCCATCATCACTACTACCATTATTCACGACAATAATGGCCGGTTGTTCTGACTGTTGTTGCAATGATTGCAGGCAGTCGCGAATGTATAACCCACCCTGCAACAATGGAATAACAACGCTTGCTTTCATTTTGATAAAGAGAGAGATAGATCGCTTAATCGCTGTGCCACTTGTGAGAGCACTTCATCCAAATCAAGGATACGTGTTTCGAGATCAATAATGTGTTGATGGAGTGGTGGTAATGTGTCGCGAGCTTTTTGTAATTCAGTATTGAGTGTAATCTGCTCCTGTCTGACTACTTCCAGCAACGGCTTCATCTCGGCAAGTTGTTGGGTGAGCGACGCCAGATGATTTGCTACATGCTGCTGATAGAGCGTTGTCTCATAGCGGAGCGTATGCAGTTGCTCTTCCGTTCGTCGCGCCTGTTCATCGAAAGCACTGGATAAACGATATACCAGATTGATCAATGCTGCATTAAACGCCCGTTGCTGATCCGCAATTCGACACAGGTCGGCGTGTAGTGAACCAGTTATTCGTCGTTGCAGCCATTGCTTTACGCGCCCGAGCATTGAGCCTGGTTGGGAAGAATCTGGAGCGACCTGCCAGTACTTTTCCAGTTCGTGGATTAATGCATTGCGCTCTTGCAGAATGGTTTGCAGATTATCCATGGTTGATTGCCGTTTCTCGGTTGTGCTGCATTCAGTCTTCCTTATAGGAGATGATACCATACGCCACAACGGCGCTACCACCTGGGACCAGCGCAAGCGCTGGCCAAGGGCTGTGGCCTGAGCACTCTGATGTGCACAGTACTGCTGATCGGTTAGTAAACGAATAAGCGCGGCAGCGACCGCCTGACTGTCACCAATCGGAACAACCTCTCCGGCCTGATGTTCCCTGATGAGTTCGGCAGCAGCATCACCGGCGCTGACAATGCTGGGGCGTCCTACCCAGAAATGATCAAGAATACGCGACCTTACAGCGGCATAGCGTGTCTCTAAATGTTCCTGGTGCAATGATACCATAATCGCCGCTTCCAGCAGAAAGTCGGCGCGTCGTGCGTAGGGTATCCATTCGTTGTAGAAGTGAATGCCGTTGCCGAGTAATCCCAGGTCGGTAGCCAGTTGGCGAGTTTGCTGGAGGGTTGTCATTTCAGGAACCTGGCCTGGATGTCGTCCGGCCAGGAAGACCAGGCGGGCTTTTGGTACAACAGGCAGCACATCCGGCATCGCCCGTACTACTGTCAGCGGATCGAGCCAGTCCCAGAGGCCACTGCTCCAGAGAATGATCTGATGATCGGCGTTCAGGTCATCAAGGACACCACGTAGTGCCGGTTGGCCACTTGCCTGCGGCGGATCATCGCTCACCCCGAATGGCACAACGTCGATCAGGTCACGTAGCAGCGGATCGCTATCAACCATCGCAGGTGACAATCGGCCAAGCGCCAGTAATCCGCCGATGTACAGATCGCGCTGCCGTTCGGTAGCGCAGAGAAAATGGTCGCCACGCAGGAGCAGCCCTCGCAATAACGTTATGTCACGTTGTGTCTGTGCTTCCCGTTCGGCAATCGGTCGCTGGCGAAACAGTTCGAGATTTTCAAAGACGATAGGATCGTAAAGATCAACTATCAATCGGCCATGAAACGTAAGCAGTTCGGGATGAACAGAGGCAACGAAACCATTTGCCAGTACTGTGGTCGCTCCGTTCAGATACGGTGTGAGCGAGGTTTTGTCACCCCAGGTGTAATGTCCATACGTGATCCCCGGCGCTAACGGCAAATCAATAGGGCGAGGTGCTATCAAGGTCACCGGAATCTGTCTGGCCAACGTTCGTGCCAGCTCCCACATCCGAATGCCAGGTCCAGCCATTCGTTGACCAACGACATCATGGCTGATGATCAGCAGATCACTCATCCGTGCCAGCTCCAGTTCCCTTCGCAGAACACCATGCCGTACCGTTGGCTCAGACCATCACTATGGATGACCAGAGGATACATGCGGTCGTGAACATCAAATTCGTACAACTGTGTGGAATCGGTGGCCGAGGCACTGACCAGGTAGCGTCCACCAAGGAAGGGCAAGCGCGGAATGTGATAATCGATGATACCAGCTCCTTCAATGAACGGGATATGGTATTTATCAAAACCGGTATTTGGCCCGGTCAACCACGGCCCACTTTCGTGGTTGATCCCCACACCGAAGACCGGGCGCTCGATCCGTTGATGGGCGAGATAGTGAATGCGAATGGTGAGCGGTTCGTGGGTACGGAAGGTAATACGTTCACGCCCCTGCGCATCGAGGAGTTGCACGCGCGTGATCTCAACTTCGCGGCTACCACGGCGCATGCGCGATTCGCGAATCTGATCGTCATCTTCACTGTGCAAACGCTCCTCAAACTCAGCCCGTTCGCGCTCGTTCACATCGGCCAGATAGGCGTCAACCACCTTACCAGCCTCACCATACGCTTTCATTTCGCCGTGGTCGAGCCAGACGGCGACATCACAAAGTGAGCGCACAACGTCAAGCGCGTGCGAGACGAAGACGATGGTCTTCCCGGCCCGTCGAAAGCCATAGATGCGATCAATACATTTGCGCTGAAAGGTCTCATCACCGACGGCCAGTACTTCATCAGTAATCAGGATGTCGGGATCAACGGCGGTTGCGACAGCAAACGCTAGCCGGGTGTACATTCCCGACGAATAGTGTTTGACCTCGGTATCGAGAAACGGCCCAATTTCGGAGAATTCGATAATTTCTGGCAGTTTGCGCTGCATCTCTTTGCGGCCAAAGCCCATCAGTGATCCGTAGAGAAAGACGTTCTCGCGACCACTGAGTTCGGGATGAAAGCCACTGCCCAGTTCGAGCAGGGCCGCGATGCGACCCTGGGTTGTTACCCGACCGCTAGTCGGTTCAAGTACGCGGGTCATCAATTTGAGAATGGTACTCTTGCCGGCACCATTGTGCCCAACGAGACCAATGCTCTGCCCTTCTTCAACGGCAAAGCTCACATCACGCACGGCCCAGAAGGCTTCTGCCGGCGGTAGCCCCCGGATCAGGCCCATAAAACGCTCTTGAATAGTCGAGGCGTTCTGGCGACGGACAAACTGCCGTGAAACCTTGTCAAACTCAATCACGACACTCATAGTTCTTCACCAAAATGGCGGCTGGTGCGCTGGAACACCCAGTAGCCAAACGCGAGGATGATCAGTCCGGTCAGACCGACCCGGAGCATCGCACTAAGCGCGGGTACACCCGGTGTTGGGATCAGACCAACCGGCACAGGGTTGCCGTAAATGATCTCGCGGTAGAACTCGATGATCGAGGCGAGTGGGTTAAACCAGCGGATTAGACGGGCAGCCAGCCCTTCACTGATTGTGCTTAGTGGATAGATGATCGGGGTGAGGAAGAACCAGATGTTGATTACGATACCGATCAGGTGCACAACATCGCGGAAGAAGACGGCACCCGCACCGAGAAGGAGCGCCAGGCCGGCCAGAAAGATGGTCTGAAGTGCCATAATAACCGGCAGGTAGACGATGCTCCAGCTCAGGTTGAGGCGGCCCAGGGTAGCGAGTTGTACAACAATGATCACCAGTGCCATCATCGGTAGCGAGAGGATGAAATTGAGCAGACTCGATCCAACCGCTACCAGGGGCAATACCTCTCGCGGGAAGTAGACCTTTTTCACCAGCGCAGCATTGTCGATGATACTGCGGGTACCGCTCAATACCGCTTCTGCGGTGTAGTTCCAGGGCAGCAATCCGACAATCACGAAGACCGGAAACATCGCTAGTCCGTTGGGCAGGAGAAAGCTGAAGACGATGACGTAGACCAGCATCATCCCCAGTGGTGCGATCTGTGTCCAGAGGTAGCCGAGAGCACTACCTTTGTAGCGGGCACGTAGATCGCGCAGGATCAGGTTACGGATCAGCTCGCGGTATTGCCACAATTCCTGCAATTTCGGGAGTACGCCGGCACTGCGGTCGAGCGCAATCCCCCCCAGGCCAAGGGCCGTGCCAAACAGGATTGCCAGCGCAGTCAGCGGTATTTCATAACGTGGTTCTGGCGCAGCAGGCAGTGCTGCTGGAATGCGGAATGCTGCGCTCTCCTGGTCGGCGTTGAAGCGGGCACCCGCTTCCCGAATCATATAGGTAAGTGCTGCTTCAATGCTGCGTAATTGGGCGATAGTGCGATCACGCGCCGCCAGCTCAGCGGCAGCGGACGGATTCGTTGCGGCACAGTCGCGCAAGGTTGCTTCACGAGTGGCAGTATCGGTTAGACCAGCGCTGCCACAGAGTGCATCGAGGGTCGCGTTGCGAGTATTGATCGCAAATCGCCACAAGTCGTAACGTGACTCAAGCGCCCGCGCAACATCACTAATCTCTTCACCGGAGAGATCGCTCAGGGTGCGTGGTGTGCTAAACGGTTCTATTGGTCGCGAGAGGGGCAATGCCTCAAGACGCAGAATATCGCGCAGCAGCAGCGCAAAACGGTCATCAGCGGGCGGCGTCGTGCCGTTGAGTGCCTGCCAGAGCTGCCAGCCGAGCATGTTGCGTAAAATTTCGCGCCCACCGGCAGCTCGGATCTGGCGTACCAGTTCAGCAGCACCGGCATCGGCCAGGAGCTTCGCCTCGGTGGCGTTATCGGCAACCCCGCGCACCAGAACTTCACCCGGTTGCTGTAAGAGATATTCAACGCGAAAATTGGGTAGGCCGAAGCGCACATCGGCCCGCGCTAATGTCGAGAGGCGTAACGCTTCCGTGGCATCGGCAATCGCAATATCCATCCCGGTCAGGTTTGGCCCAACCGGCTGATAGATCGGGCCATAGCGCGCCATGTCGAAGCGAACTACCGCATTGGCATAATAAATGATCGGTCGCGTAAGGATTGGCGGAAGGGCGATACTCAGCGCGCCCACAATACACAATACCAGCCACAACCACTGGTACAAGCGTAGCGCTCCGCGTTGCCTCGTTAGCAGATCGCCGATTGCACGCCAGCCTGTCGCCCGGTTTAGCGGCTGCTTGATCGTGTTGGCCACAATGTCACCTCTACTGTCTGACCGGCAGCCAGATCGATCCGGAGCCATCCACTATGCTGCCACTGTTCCCGTGGCACGATGTCGTTGTTGATCGCGACATCAGTCGTATCAGGCGGTAGATCGATCATCATTCCCACCAGATGATAGGGTGATGTGTTCTGCACCTGATAGCGATGTGCCGTGCTTCGCCCCCGATCAGTACTCGCGGTTGGTTCGGTCAGCGTTGTTATATTGAGTGTCATGCGAGCAATTTGCCAGCCGGCAATCTCGCTAAATGGCGCGACCCAGACATCGCCACGCCCGACAGTATAAGATACCACATCTTCCCAGGCCGCCTGCTGTGCGGCACTGGTTACCTCTTCGGTATGTGACCAGATGTCGATCATGCCACCGGCGGCTACCGTTTGTTCAATCTGCGCGACAGCCAGCTTTGCCCGTGCCGGTGTCAGATAAAAATCCGGGCAGGCGATGATTCGTCCTTCACGACCGGGGAGCCAGCGACAGTGCGGGTCGCGCACCAGACCACGTTCATCAAGGGGGAAGAGATTATAGGGGCCATAGTCGCTCAGACGTGTAACTGCACGAATGCCGCCCTGTTCGAGGACATCCCAGTTCGCGTCGCTCATACCGGCACTACTGCTCCACGGGAACGCCAGCGCACGGGCAATACCAATTCCACGCTCGGCAGCAACGCTATTCCATGCTTCAATATCAGCTCGCCAGGTAGCCGCATCGGCATACCCGCCGTACAAATGGCTAAAGGTATGGCTCTGAATTTCGTGACCGGCGGCGCGCAACGGCTCAATCTGATCGCCAAAGTACCAGGCCGGATCGGTGGCAACCGTGCCATACGGGTCATCGGCAAACCAGGGTCGGTTTGTCCAACGATCACTCCGCCAGCCATTGGCTGCCGAAGCCCAGGTGAAGACCGGGTCGTTCATGAAGCGTCGCTGCTCGCGATTCCCCATTAAGAAGTTATAACCGGTCGCGAAATAGGTCGCCCGCACATTGTAACGGGCAAAAATGCTCATGCTCGTCTCAACACCGGTACGCATGCGCATCCCGCGTTGAATGGGGTCTTCGTCGGCCAGCGGATCATCAACCGAGCGTGAGTGGATCAATCCTCCCATCGCGGTTTCCCAATCGAAGGTGAACGCAACTGCGGCACGGTACCCTTCAGGCCATGGCGCGATGGTCAACGGCGGCGAGACATCTGCGTTCTGCGCCGGCGGCAGCGTATGCCCACCACGTTGCAGGCGCGGCATATCGAGATAGATACGGTCGTCGGAAGACGGTTCAATGCGTACCCGCAGTATGCGTGCCGTCTGTGGAGCACGAGCATAGCCGGCAATCGTTGTCCAGGCAGTCGGCGGACGCTCCGGCGTCCATAAGACAACCGGTTGCCAGGGGGTGACGGAACGTTCACGCAGTACACCCTGATCGTCGTACCACTCGAAAACGAGGCGAGCACGGGTCGGCGAACGCAGCAATGAGTCGGTCAGGGTTGCAACCGTGAAACAATAGGACGTGCCGGGTTGCACCCCAATCGGGGGCGTTAGCGCATAATTGGCGATTCCGATCAATTGCAACGCCCGCCCATCACCATCAAGATCGAAGCCCTGACCATCAACTGCCGGGCCACGCACTTCAACCCCACCGGCGCCGCGGCCCCACCCTTCAGGCAGACCGACAACATCACCGGGTGTGGCAAACCTGGCATTGGGCAACAGGTTTGGATCGACAAAGGGGGGTGCAGCGCAACGTTCAAGTCGCTGACTGATGAAGAGGAAGACCCCGACAGCGCCAATAATGAAAGATACGATAATAGCGCTTAATGCAAACTGACGTGAAATCATGGGTTGCTTGTCATTGTACACCAAATGTCGTGCAGACCAGGCTGCGGCTGCATTGTACCATAGATGTTTTTACTTACCGTTGTCGGGTCTTGTCCTGACATTGCGAGCGTTATTTGCTAGAGTGAGATCGTGACAAAGAGCAGTTCGTATTCTCCGCTTTGCAAAGAGGAGTATCGAGTGTATGCCAGCAACAACTGAGGTGGCGATTACTGATCAACATGTGGTTATTGATGGATTTCGCTTGCGTGTGTTGACCGCCGGTCAGGGGCCAGCCGTGCTCTTGCTGCACGGCTTCGTCGTGAGTGCTGACGACTGGATTCCGACCATTCGTCTGTTAGCGGCGAGTGGTTTTCAGGCGATTGCTCCCGATGCGTTAGGATTTGGTGCCTCAGATAAGCCAGGCGGTGCCGTCTACACGTTGCGTCGATATGCCGATCTCAATGCAGGGTTACTGCGCTTCTTCGCGGTTGATCAGGCAGCGGTTGTCGGTCATTCAATGGGCGGGAAACATGCGCTGGCAACGACTATCCTCTACCCACAGCAGGTTTCGCGCTTAGTCATTGCCGATAGCGAAGGCTTCATGCAGCTTCCATTGTTTATGCGCAAAGGGGGAGCAATACCATTCCTCGGTGAAGCGCTGGTCGGGTTGTCGGCGCTGCCCTTTGTGGTGCGGATGCAGTTACGAACGGCGTTTGCCAATCCTGATCGCTACATTACCCCTGATCTGATCGCTCGTGGCACAGCAACCCTGGGTAATCCTGAGATTCGACGCACCATGGTGGCGCTGAGTCGCTATTTTGATGCCAACGATCTGCGCGGGAGTGGTCTCTGGCCGCGACTTGCCGACATCCGGCAGCCGACGCTCATCATGTGGGGGGCTGAAGATCGGCTCTTCCCGGTACGCTACGCCTACGAAGCGCAACGTGCTCTCCCGCACGCCCGACTGGAGATTATTCCGAATTGCGGTCATTTTCCGATGATCGAAGCGGCAGATCGCTTCCATCAGCTCTTGCTCGAATTTTTGCGCCAGTGATCAGGTACCCGGCAACCTGTGATTATCCGACTATGATCAATACCTGCCGCATCTTTACGGGAAAACACAGGACTCGGCCTGTGTTAACCCTCTGTTACCTGGCGACCAGCGGTGTATTGCCCATACCATTACCCAGGCTATGTCGATTGCAGAGACGACAACATTAACAACATACCAGACGATGATCAATACCTGCCGCATCTTTACGGGAAAACACAGGACTCGGCCTGTGTTAACCCTCTGTTACCTGGCGACCAGCGGTGTATTGCCCATACCATTACCCAGGCTATGTCGATTGCAGAGACGACAACATTAACAACATACCAGATGATCACCACACCCAACCAGTGGTGATGGCAACCTGCCCATCCGGCTATTTTGCCAGTCGCGTAGTTGCAAATAACGCCAGCCCCAGCGCCCCCAGACACATCAGGGTGACCCCAACCCAGCCGGCCATCTGCCAGGCGAGGCCGGGGATCACTCCGCCCAGGGTGCCACCGATATAGTAGGCGACCAGGTAGAGCGCACTTGCCGCACCTTTGGCCTGTTGCGCCAGTTGGTTGACCAATGCCGGCGCGATGGATTGGGCGATGAACATGCCGGTACACAACGTCCACAATCCCAACGCAATGACCGGCAGGTTGGGGATGAGCGTGAGGGCAATCCCGCTCATGGCGATCAGCAGGCCGAGCGCAATCAGGCGTTGACGGGGATAGCGTGCTGAGAGGGAGCCTGCCCAGGGTGAGACAATCACGCCGGCCAGATAACTGATGTAGGCCAGGGCAACAATTGACGGTGGCAATTGAAAGGGCGGTGCATTCAGGTAGTAGGGTAGATACGTGAATATGCCAAGAAAGCCAAAAAAGAGCGTGCCGGCGAGCAGGTAGGCATAGCGCAACTGTCTGTCGTAAAGATGGGCGATCATCGCCCGATACGCCTGTTGCCAGCCGCCCACCGATGAGGGTTGGTCACGAGGAAGGGTCAGCAACAATCCTATACCGCTTGCCAGGGTCAGTCCGGCAAAGACGATAAAGCTCATCCGCCAGCCCAGGCTATCGCTGATCAATCCGCCGAAGACTCGACCACTCAAGCCACCGGCCACATTTGCCGCAATCCAGCCGCCGACGGCCCGCCCCAGTGCAGATGGCGGCAGATGATCACCGAGGTACGCTACGGCTACCGCAGTTAAGCCGGGAATACACAGACCCTGAAGCGCCCGCCAGAAGAGCAACAGTTCAAACGATGGCGCCAGTGCGCAGAGCAGGGTCGGCAAACCGAGGAGAAGACAACTGCCGGCCATTACCGGTTGACGGCCCAGCCGGTCGCTGAGCGGGCCAACGGCCAGTGAACCGAGCGCAATCATCAGAACGACAACCGAGACGGTCAAACCCGCCGTTGCCGGCGCGACATTGAAGGTCACCGACAACTGGGGCAGGATCGGTTGGGTGAGATACATGTCCGAGAAGACAATCACACCGGCGCAGTAAAGGGCAATTGTCCAGGTGCGGCGAGAGGTAACTGAAGCAGCGTTCATGCGCAATTACTCATCATCGTGTCTGGGGTAGCACAGGCGTCAGTTTGCGCTACGTGCGACGGCCTGGGAGAGGTTGTGGGGCGAGAAACTCCTCATTCCTCATCATCATCGCCTACCCACAGAAACCGGTTGAGGTCAATCAGATAGTCATCACTCACCGGCACACCTTCAGCTTCCAGGCGCGCCCGTTGCTCATCGGCGGCGTAGACATTGCTGATACGACCGATCCGATTAATCACTCGCCACCAGGGTACATCGTTGTCGCCGAGCAGTGCGTGCAGCGCATACCCGACCATGCGGGCCTGGCCGGGAAATCCAGCCAGGGCAGCAATGCGCCCATAGGTACAGACGCGACCTGGCGGAATGCGTTTCACAACAGTGTAAATGGCTGTATAGGGCGATTCGCTGTTAACGCTCATCTCAACGCTGCTTCGGCGGTGACGGGCTGAAGGCGATCATCGGTTTGGCTATTCCGCGATTGCAGGATGGTCTTGAGACAATGATCTCATCAACATATGTAGAGGGATGCAACAATATCGGCAATCCCTCTACAATTTCTGACGCTACGGTGGTGTCAGGCAAGTCAGACAAACTCTTGGTTACGCCAGGCGGCCACCATCAACCGCCAGTGTCGCTCCGGTCACAAACGAAGCCTTATCTGAGCAGAGCCAGATCACCGCATTGGCGACCTCTTCAGGCGAGCCGAGCCGACCAATCGGTTCACCCTCAGCGAACTGGGCAAGCAGTTGGGGATCACCCTGGGTAAAGCGGTCGATCATCGCAGTATGAATCGTACCTGGACAGATTGCGTTGACACGAATACCGTTACGCGCATACTCAAGGGCTGCCGCTTTGGTAATACCAACAATACCGTGCTTGCTGGCTACATACGCCGAAACGCCACGTGATCCGGCCAGACCGGCGACCGATGAGGTATTCACAATCGCACCGCCACCCTGCTTGAGCATGTGCCGGATTTCGTACTTCATACACAACCAGACCCCTTTGAGGTTGATCTCGATCACCCGATCCCAGACCTCTTCGGGATAATCGGCCAGCATTGCCTGCACGCCTTCAATCCCGGCGTTGTTGTGCGCAAAGTCGATCCGACCGAACGTGTCAACTGCCAGAGCAATTAATCGCTCCACTTCATCGCGTTGCGAAACATCACAACGCACGAACATTGCATCGGTATTCAAAGCCCGACACAGCGCAATCGTCTCTTCCCCGCCCTCGACATTCACATCAGCAACGACAACCTTGGCACCCTCACGGGCAAACGCCAGTGCTGAAGCACGACCAATACCGGCTGCTGCGCCGGTGACCAGCGCAACCTTCCCAATGAAAGGTGGCTCCATGAGTTCCTCCTCTAGCCAGTCTCTGCATGCGGTATCATACCATAAGTATATCGTTTCGCATAAGTTCGAGGGAATTCCCATTATGTACCGTGACGACTACATTCTGCGTATGATTGCCCAGTTTGGAGCGATCATTCGTCATATTCTCGGTCTCTACCGCGAGGGTAAATCGCCACTGGTGCGCATCGCTATCGATAACGCATACCGCGACCGATTAGGGGTGGGCAGTGATCGGATAGCGACGCTGAGTGATCAACAATTACTGGCACTGCTTCGCTTTCATCACCGGAGCGAGGAATGGTGGGTGGAAGGGGCATACCTCGCGGCACTCCTCACAACCGAGTCGCGTCTGTTCGCCGATGATGGGGAGATGGAGGAAGCCGCAACACGTGCACTGCTGGCGTTGCAACTGGTGATTGAGTGCCGACTGGCTGCCCCGGAGGATGTGCCCGATTATATTCCGGATTATGCCGTACTGCTTGATCTGCTGCGCGATTATGTGCTGCCGACGCCAACCCTGGCGGCGCTCTTCACCCTCTGCGAGCAAAACGGTGATCTGGCGCGTAGCGAAGACCTTCTCCACGAGCTGATCTCCCGTGACCGGGCCGGCTGGCTGGCAACGGCCCGTGCGTTCTATACCCGCTTGCTCAGCCAGGACGATCAGGTGCTGGATGCCGGTGGATTATCGCGTGCGGAGGTGTTGACCGCTCTGGCAGAACTTGACCGGCCTGGATGATGAGCAAGCACCGGGGCAACAATCTTGCCAGAAGTCGTTCGTCAATCGTGAACAGTCAGGCGAGCGTGGGCAACCCTGCCGATGACACGACGTGCTCCACGCACCCTGAATGATCTACTGCAAGCGCCTATCCCGCCGGTGCGTAGGAAAGGGGCGCACGGCTGTGCGCCCCTTTCCGCTGCGGTCAATAGTCCTCAGTACGTACACCACGATCATGCAACGACCGTTAACCAACCCATCAGCGACCGTGATTTAGAAAATTGGCCAGCATCTGTTTTCCACCCTCGGTCATGATCGACTCAGGGTGAAACTGGACACCTTCTACCGGTAATGTGCGATGGCGCAGACCCATAATGATGCCATCGTCCGTCCACGCGGTGACCTCTAGTTCAGCGGGCAAATCCTCACGGCGCACGATCAACGAATGGTAACGGGTGGCGCGGAATGGCGAGGGAAGGCCGGCAAACACGCCCTGACCCTGATGGTAGATGGGTGATAGTTTGCCGTGCATCACCAGTGGTGCCCGCACGACTGCTCCACCGTAGGCAGCGCCGATGGCCTGATGCCCAAGGCAGACGCCGAGAATGGGGATGTGCCCACCTAACTGGCGGATCACGTCAACACTGATCCCCGCCTCTGCCGGCGTACAGGGGCCAGGGCTAATCACGATTCGGTCAGGAGCGCGGGATGCGACATCGGCAACGGTTATCTGGTCGTTCCGCACCACCTCAACGTCAGCGCCCAGTTCACAAAGATACTGGTACAGATTGTATGTAAACGAGTCGTAGTTGTCGATCAGGAGAACGCGCATAATTATCACTCCATCGTCTGCGATGCAATTGCCTGTTCACGTTCATCTTGGGTCAGGATAGCCCCTTTCGCCCGTGCCCGAATCAGCGCTTCCACACATGCCGGATCGAACTCCGTACCGGCACCGCGCTGCAAAAGTGCCAGGGCTTCGTCGATGGGCATTGGGGGCCGATATGGTCGATGGCTGGTAATCGCATCGAACACATCGGCAACCGCGACAATGCGGCCAAAGAGTGAAATATCTTCACCCTTCAGACCGTATGGATAGCCACGGCCATCAAGCCGTTCGTGGTGCTGAGCCAGTGCCGTCCACGACTCGCGCAGCAGATCGAGTTCGAGCAACCCATTATCGCGGAGAAATTCGATGCCGTAGAGAGGATGCCGGCGCATCTCGGCAAACTCTTCCTCGTCAAGCCGACCCGGTTTCTTGAGGATATGGTCAGGAACACGAATCTTGCCAACATCGTGCAACTTACTGGCAATGCGCAACTGGTAAATCTGTTCCCGTGATAGCCCTAGCTCTTGGGCAATGGCTACCGAAAAATCGCTGACCCGCTGACTGTGTCCACGAGTGTACGGGTCTTTAAGATCAATCGCCCCCGTGATGGCGGCAATAATCCGGGTAAACAGGCTATCCGTCTCTCGATACAGTTCAGCCAGCCGAATCACCGTTGCTGCCTGTGACGCAAGGGTTTGAAACAGAACAATATCGTCGTTAGAAAATGTTCGACCGTGCTTTGGGTTGAGGGCTTGCGACCCACCGATGATCATCCCCTCCACTTCACCACGTTCACCACCAAGAATGATTTGGGGCGAGCGCAACGGTACACAGAGAATGGCACGGGTCTGAAATCCGCTCCGTTGATCAAGTCCCTGGTAGAAGCGATGATCGCGCTGGACATCATTAACGACAACTGTTTCACCGGTTTCAATCACGTGACCGATGATGCCCTGTCCGCGTGGCACACGTAACGACTCTACGCGCTCGCTGTTTTCACCGCCGGCAATGTGCAAGACCAGATCGTTTCGCTCATGATCGATCAGCCAGATCGATGCCGCTTCGACCTCAAGCAGTTCGCAGGCGTAACTCATGATCCGGCGTAACAACTCATCACGTTCCAGGGTGGTCGTCAAATGTGAGACGATCTCGACCAGCGCATGCTGGCGGCGTTCGCGCTGTTGCGACTCCTCTAACAACCGGGCTTTTTCGATTTCAGTCACCAGCCGTGACGTAAGCAAATCGATCAGAAGCAGCTCTTCCTGTTCATCAACCGCCTCAAACGCGCCATTGAAGACCTGCACCACGCCCACCGGTTCGCCCCGTAACAGCAAAGGTACACAGAACATCGTGCGCAGATCGAGTGAACCCATTTCGCCGAAGGTTCGATTCCAGCGTGGATCATTCGCGACATCGTTGACGAAAAACGGTTGCCGATGTTGCAAGGCATAACCGGCCAATCCGGTATTGGCCGGCAGGCGGCGACCGAGCAGCGCCTCGCCGGCAGGACTGCCTTTTACGACTTTGAAGATGAGTTCATCGGTTGCGGCATCGTACAGGTAGAGGGTACCGGCTTCTGATTGCGTGATCTCGATAATGAGATCGAGCAAACGATCAAGGAGATCATCAAGTTGGGTTGTGGCAGCAATCTGATTGGCACGTTGGATAATCTCTAAGTAGCGTTTAGGTGCTTGTTCTTGATCGTTCATAACCAGTTCCCCCTCTTGACCCATAGCTGAGATGCACGCGAGAACTTATGTGACCAGCACCTACTACTCCTGGTCACTGCGGGCCAATGCCTGTACGTAGCGCACCAGTTCAGAGGCCTCACCGGCAATAGCCACCGGCATACCTGCTGCCAGGCTGATTTGGGCCGGTGAGTAATCGTCGATAGATCGTTCACCTGTGTAGTCGAACATCACCCGTGGCAGTAATGCCCGGTCACAACCAGATGCACGAAGGGCAGGAATCACATCCTGTGCCGTTAACAACCCACTCACCGTTACCGTTTCGCCGAAAAACTGATTGACGACCGGAACAACCCTGACCGTCAGGTTTTCAATCCGATTCAGGCGGTTGGCAATCTGCTCCATGACCGGTGCGATCAGCGTGCCACACACCAGCGCCAGTTGCGTGGGGCGAGCGATCCGAGCCGGCAAGCGCCGCCGGGCGCGCATCCAGGTATCGAGGAAGTCGCGCACCATTCCGACACCATTGCTGTATTGCGGCATATCGTCATAGATTTCAGCAGGTGGAATCGGGCGCCCGGCCAGCAGGTAGAACTCATCGGAAGCATACACCAGGTGTAAGCCGAATTGCTCATAGCAGCGGCGCTGATACGGCTCGATCATATCGATCACGGCGGCTGCCTCGACCGGCGTATAACAGCGAAGCGGAATATCGGTCACCGCACCGAGCCGTGAGCAGAAACCCATTTCCGGGTTGTGGAGCGGCTGTGACCCCGACTGAAGAGGGATGGTTGCGGTGGGGTCTTCCCATAGCGGCTGACGTTCCCAGTTGGTATCAATCCACTCTGGCGTCTCGTGAATCTGGATCGCGGCCCGAATCGTCTTCGGCGCTTTGCCTTCAAAGCGAAACTTCGTCAGACCCACCGGCACCACAGCAATTGACTCGACAATAGGATGGAGGGCGATCAGGTCTTCAATACTCTGCCGCAACACCTCGCCGTCATTGACCTGGGGACAGGCCACAATCTGGGTGTGAACGCGAATGCCCATCTTGCCCAGGCGGCGAATCTGCTCACGAACATCAGGCACATCGCGCTTACCCAGCATAATCGCCCGCCAGAAGGGATCGGTGGCGTGGACGCTAATGTGCAACGGCGACAGACGCTGACGCTCGATCCGTTCCCAATCGGCTTCGGTCAGATTGGTAAAGGTGACAAAATTCGCGTAGAGGAACGATAGCCGGTAATCGTCATCTTTCAGATAGAGTGTTTTGCGAAAGCCTTTCGGCATCTGGGTGAGAAAACAGAAGGGGCATTTATTATTACAGGTACGCAACCGATCAAAGAGCGGTTCGGTAAATTCAATACCCAGGTCATCGTCGGGGTCTTTATCAATCGTTATTTCGCGTTCATCACCGGTGGCGGTGCGGATCAACAGGGTTACGCGCTCTTCCGCAATCGCAAAGCGATAATCAATCACATCGCGAAGCCGCTGACCATCAATCGCCACAATGATGTCACCCGCTTGCAGACCGATGTGTTCGCCCAGACTCTGCTCTGCGACACGGGCAATCACTCCACCTTCACCGGTGATGCGTTTTACGTCGGGTTGGTACTCCACACCTGCTCCTAACCGAGAAATATGTTTGCCAAAGCTACACTGATGAAGGTGTTTCGTAGCTTTAGTATGTCTATTGTATCATCATTCAGGGATTGATCGGACACGGTAGCGGGATAACGATTCAAGAAGCTGCTGCATCCATCGTTGAAAACGATGCAATACCCACATGTCACACGGCAGTCGGTATGACGCCTCGTATCACATCGTCATGTATGACGATCACACCCGGCGTTCGCGTGACCAGCCGGGTCAACGACCTGACACGTACCAGATCGCGAGCACGGCTGGCGCGGCAGCATGGCTGCCACACTCCAAACGTCGCGACACGCGCATGATGAGCGGGCAAGGCAACCCATCCAGCACATGATGGCACCGGAGATGGTTGTGAGAGCGCGACAGTAAAGCGTTTTATGAAATAAGTTCTCGTTATGGGTAATGCATAGGCGGGGTGCCGGTGAGGAACTGGCGGGTTAAAACCCTGCCGCAAGTCGTGAAAGCCCCTGCGGGGCTGGCCTGACGGCGAAGAGCGGTACCCCTGGACACGCCTATGCATTACCCACATGTCGCGCTGCGTTAGGCCAGGCTGCAAGTGCTCCCTGTGGCGCAGGCTTCCAGCCTGCATGGAGGCATCCTCGCCACCGCCGGCAGATGCTGCCCGTGACCGTTGGTGTAGAGGCACAAACCAAGTACAACAACACTTCTACGCGCAGGGATCGCCTTCATACCTGACCGACGCGATGATCGGCATGATCCCATCCAGCCCCCCCGTGACCAGGATGGGTAACGGTATGCCACGCGCTGGATCGCGAGCACGGCTGGCGCGGCAGCATGGCTGCCGCACTCCAAACGTCGCGACACGCGCATGACGAGCGGGTACGGCAATCCATCCAGCACGTGATGGCACGGCTGGAGCGGCGCATTGCCACTGGGCCAGTCGCTCAAAACAGCACCCATAGCGATCATACCCGCTGATACGCATGTGGTTGACACCAGTTATGGGTAATGCATAGGTCCCGCAGGAACTTGCACATCGTGAGCAAGAGCTTCAGCCCCACGATATCTTATATCCTACACCCTATATCCTATCTTCTACATCCTATTTCCTAACCACCCCCCTACACCAACGGCCACTGCCGACGCCGTTCACCGGTTAAGCGAGCCAGCGCATTGGCTACCGCTGCCGCAATCGGCCCCATCGGCGGTTCACCACCGCCAAACGGTTGATCGCCGCTGCGCAGAATCTGCACAAACACCTCTGGCGCATCGGCGATGGTCAAGAGCGGGTAGCGATCAAAATTACCGGCTTCAATCCGCCCATCGGCAATCGTAATCTGCTCGAACAGTGCTGCACTCAGCCCCATCATGATGCCGCCCTCGGTCTGAGCCGCCAGACCGTCGGGGTTGATGGCGACACCGGGATCGACAGCGGCCCACACCCGATAGACCCGCAACCGGCCTTCGACCAGACCCACCTCAGCGACATGGGCAGCTATTGTGCCGGCATCAATACTACAGGCAATCCCCCGCGCCCGGCCAGGTGGTGGCTGATCGTACCAGCCGGCCATTGCAGCAACTGCCTCCAACGCGGCACGGAAGCGATTGCCCGTCGCAGTATCGGGCAGGTGCCGCAGGCGAAAATCGAGCGGATCGCTACCGGCAGCCACCGCCAGTTCATCGATAAAACTTTCGACGGCAAAGACGTTCGCCAGTAGACCCAACCCCCGCCAGGGGCCGGTTGGCACCGGCAGATCGACCGTTTGCGCCTTGACTTCCAGGTTGGGAATGTCGTAGATAAGCCGGGCACCACGCCAACCGCCAAAATCACTACCGAACAGCCAGCGCAGTGGCGGCGGAAAGAGATCAAACAACACGTTCCCGCTCACATGGTGTTGCACAAGCGCGGCGATCCGACCATCGTCCGTGAGGGTAGCCCGAAAGGTTGCGTAGGTCGGTGGACGCAGATACCCGTAGCGAAACTCCTCGGTGCGCGTCCAGCCAACGTGAACAGGACGCCCAACCGCTGCCGACAACAGTGCCGCTTCGGTGGCAACAGTTGTGGTCACTTTGCGTCCAAATCCGCCTCCCAGGTAGGTTGGCGTAACCTCAACCGTCTCCGGCTTACGACCGATCACCTCGGCTATGGTGCGCGCAACCTGCACCGGTGATTGTGTGCTGACCCAGGCTCGAACCCGATCCGGTTGCACATCGACCAGGGCGGCCTGCGGCTCAAGATTGGCGTGTGCAGCCAGAGGAGTCTGATAGGTTGCCTCAATCACGCCGGCACCGCGCAGCGCTGCCGCAGCATCACCCTGCCGCTGAATCACCGTTCCCGATCCGGCCTGCGCTGCGAGCCGGGCTTGAAGCTCTGCCAGATTGAACGGCGGCGGCAGTTCCCAATCCAGTTCCAGATCGTTCAGTGCAGCATACGCCGTCAGCCGCGACTCGGCGACCACGCCGGCAAAGCCATCGCGAATCACCACCTCAACCACGCCCGGTCGGTTGCGAGCCGTACCCGCTGCTGCCCGCCGCAGCTTTGCCCCCAGACGCGGTGGTCGGGCAACAGCGCCGTAGAGCATCCCCTCAATCCGAGCGTCGTAGCCGTACACCGCTTCCCCACGAATCTTGGCCGGGAGATCGAGCCGCGGCACTGGCTGACCAATAATCTGCCAGCGCTCAGGTGGCGTGAGCGGAGCGGCTTCGGTGGGAGTCTCCCAGTTACGAGGTTGGGCGACCAGTTCAGCGAAACTGATCCGGCGTGCCGGCTGATCGGCATCAACCACGAATCCCTGCTCAATTCGGGTTTGCGCCGGTGCAATACCGAGCTGATCGGCACCGGCGGTGCGCAACATCTCGCGCAACGTCGCCGCCATCTCGCGGAGCAACGGGAAGAGTGAGATCACCGAATAGGAAGCACTGGTACCGGCACCATCGGCAACCGGGCCGAGCGAACTGCTCTGCACCACCTGCATCTGTTCCCAACTCACACCCAGCTCCTCAGCCGCAATCTGAGCCAGCGCCGTATGCACACCCTGCCCCATCTCCACCTTGGGCATCGTCATCGTCACACGGCCATCGGGCTGGATCGTGAACCAGAGCTGCGGTTCGCGCGGCATATTCGACGGAATATTGATCACATCAGCGAACATGTCGGCCAGCGCCAGCCGTGCCGCCGGTAGACCAAAGATTGCGCCCAGCGCCAACCCACCGCCAGCCAGCCCCATCCCGATCAGAAAACCCCGTCGCGTCATCCGCCAGCGTTTTGGTGATGTATCCTGCTTCATCCCGCCCGCTCCTTCATCAGCTCTGCCGCCCGCATCACTGCTCGCCCGATCCGGGCATAGGTGCCACAACGACAGTAGTTATAACGCATCGCCGCAATCATCTCTTCGTGCGTCGGCGTAGGGTTGGCGGCCAGCAATGCGGCTGCGGTCATCATCTGCCCGCTCATACACCAGCCACACTGCGGTACCTGTAGCTCAAGAAATGCCTGTTGTACCGGATGCAAACGCTCACCATCGGCCAATCCCTCGATGGTCGTAATCTGCGCCCCGGCCAGCGTCGCGATCATCGTCTGACAACTGCGAGTGGCCTGGCCATTCACATGGACGGTACATGCACCGCAGATACCGGCGCCACACCCAAATTTGGTTCCCGTCAGCCCCAGCTCATCGCGCAACACGTACAACAGCGGACGGGCCGGTTCATCAGCGACCGTGTAACGTTGACCGTTGATCGTCAATTCCATAATCATCCTCTGGTGCAATTGTCGTGCAATACCTGTTCATAGTATACTACCAGTGCACGGCAGAGTCACGGCAAGGGCGTTAGTAACCGATATGCGCTTGCCCACGGACAATGACGTTGGCGGCAGGTGCAGACGGTGAATCTGAACGTTGCCCGGCATGTTAACGAATCACCGTCGGGGAAGCGCAGGCTTTCCCGTTTATCGTCAAAAGGCGTAATCGATGACAACATCGGTGCAGAAACAACCCATTCTGATAGTTGGTGGCTTTGGCAGCAATCCATTGCTCTACGAGCCACTGCGTGCCCATTTGCATACCATCAGTGGCCAACCTGTCTTCATCACCCCCATCAACCGCCTGGATTGGGCACAGGTGGTGGTGTTCGATAGTTATGCCGGCTTACTTGAGAAACTTGATCGAGCGGTCAATCAGACCCTGGCCGCCACCGGCAGCGATAAGGTGATACTGGTCGCCCACAGTGCGGGTGGGGTTCTGGCCCGCATCTTTCTCGGCGACAAACCGTATCGCCGGCGCGCTTACTATGGCTATCAGCGCATCAGCATGCTGGTGACCCTTGGCACACCGCAACGGGCCATTCGTGACGGTCGGATTGGTGGGTTGAGTCAGATTCGCTGGGCTGATCAGAACTACCCGGGTGCGTACTGGCCAGACGTGCGTTACGTAAGCGTCATTGGCCGCAGCATCTTCGGCGATCCCGACGGCCCCCCGCCGGAACGTGGCGCCTATCAGAGCTATCGCCTGCTCAGTGGCGAGGGTGCCCAGTGGGGAGACGGCGTCGTACCACTTGATTACGGCCTCTTGCCCGGCTCACTGCACCTGATCATCCCCGGCTTACGCCACGACCCACGACCAGATCGCCTCTGGTATGGTTCCAGTCCGGCGATTGTAGCCGTCTGGTGGCAGGCTGCGATTGCATTTGCTGCCGCACCTCCGCTCGTGATCAGCTATAATCAAGAAGAGACGCAGGTCAAACCATCTGGTTACGTTGCCCAACGGAGCTGACCTGCCACAATCCGCAGCTAATCAGCGAACAACCGCCAGCAGCGTGTTGTTCGCACCGCATAAGGGGAACCGGTATGTTTCGCCGTCTATTCGGTCGCGCTCAGGATGCACCGCGCAGCGAAGAAGAAGCTGCGCGCGAAGAAGAGCAGGTTGCTGCGTCACTGGAAAAATCGCGCAAAGGTATCTTTGGCCGGATCGCGCAACTCTTCGCTGGTGACGATCCTATCACCGATGAGCTGTGGGACGAACTGGAAGAGGCATTGATCCAGGCCGATGTCGGGCTGGAGACAACCCAGTATCTGGTCAACCGCACCATTGACCGGGTCAATCGTCACGGGGTCAAAAAGGCACGCGAGGCGCGCGAGATGCTCAAAGCCGAAATGGTGCGTACCTTTGCCGAGTACGCCGGTCAACAGCGCCCCAATGCCCGACCCTACGTGATTCTGGTCGTTGGCGTGAACGGTGCCGGCAAAACAACCCTGATCGCGAAGCTGGCCCATCGCTACAAAAACCGTTTCGGTAAGAAGGTCTTGCTGGCAGCAGGAGACACCTTCCGCGCGGCTGCCACCGAACAACTCGAAACCTGGGCCGAGCGAGCCGGCGTGCCGTGTGTCAGCCTCGGCCAGGGTGCCGACGCCGCTGCCGTTGTCTACAAGGCCATTGATGCCGCGCTCGAACAAGACGTTGACGTGCTGATTATCGACACTGCCGGTCGCCTGCACGCCAAATACAACCTGATGCAAGAACTGGAAAAAATCCGCAACATCATTGGCCGCAAACTACCGGGAGCACCGCACGAGACCATCCTGGTGATCGATGCCACAACCGGCCAGAACGGCGTGTTACAGGCGAAGGCATTTCTGAAAGCTGCCGGCGTCACCGATGTCGCCATCACCAAAATGGACGGCACAGCGAAGGGAGGCATTGCCTTCGCGATTGCCCAGGACATCGAACGACCAATTCGCTACATCGGCACCGGCGAAAAGATGGACGATCTGGCGCTGTTTGATGCGCAAACCTTCGTTGATGCACTTTTTGCCGATTCAAAGTAGTAAGTCAAATAGCACGCAAAGCAATGCGCTAACCGACCTTTCTTACTCACCAAACGAGTAAGCGGGTCGTAGGGATACGTGTGGCGTGTTCAGGTTCAGAGATACAGACCTGTAGGTGACACTATGTCGGTTGAAATCGTCAAATGCCCATCCTGCAAACAAAAACTGGCCATCTTTCCTTACGTTCCGGTTGGTGGACAGGTCGTCTGTGCGAACCGGAACTGTGGCGCCAGCATTCGCCTGGTTTCACGACGCCCCCTGCGGGTAGAGCTGGTTCCCGAAGAAGCCACCTACACCGTGGATTACCGTCCGGAGTCGTATGGCTGATCACCAAAACCGCTCAATCCCAACTGGCCCTGTCAAGCTGTCAGCGCTCATCCGGCGAGCGGGTGCAATCATCGCCTTCATCGGCTTCGCCACCCTGCTCGCCGGATGCCTGCTCATCAGTGGCGAACAGACCACCATCTCACAACAAGCCGGTGCCGCCAACATCCTGACCACCTTCGTCAGCGCGGAAGGGAGCGACGAATACCGGATACCGGCCCTACCGGCCAACACCGAAGTCCAGGCCATCGTCATGGTTGCCGTCGAGTCGGGAGACTTAGAAATCGCCCTCATCCAACCCGACGGATCGGTATCATTCGTCCTGGCCGCCCGGCCCGGCTCCCAGGTCACGCGCAGTGGCCCGTTACGCAGCGACGAACAGGGGCAGATACGGTATCGGATCACGGCCCGTAATGCCCGCAATGGTGAGATTCAGATGTTTTTATTGCCGTAGATACACTTCATTGCGCTCATCGCCTGCCCGGTAACTTCCTGCCCTGCCCGGTCCATTGCGAGAGGTATCCAACCGGTGCGACTCAGATTTGGACTATGAGACATGGCTGTTGATCGGCATTGCGTGTATGATTTCACCAGCACAGACAAAGGCAATACTTATGCGAAAAATAGAAACCATGCCGCATAGTTCAACCATTGCCGGGCCATCAGCAGCAGAGTATGTTGCGAAGAATCAGTTACAGCCGGCTGACGAACCAATTCATGGATGGTATCGCTTCATTCTCGGTTATCCACCTCATTTAGTACGTGAATATTTACATCGCCTTAATGCTGACGCTGAGCGAGATTGGGTATTTGATCCGTTTTGCGGCACGGCTACGACACCGGTAGAGGCTCGATTACAGGGTTTTCCTACTATCAGTAGTGATGCCAATCCTGTTGCACTGCTGGCAACTCGCGTCAAGATGGCGTGGGATATCGATGTTGCGGCGGTACTGCGCTGCCTTGATGATACGTTAGAACTGGCAATCGCCTGTCTCCGTCGGGTAGGTTTACAGCCAATTCCAGACGGCAATCATCAACTAGACCTGTTTACACCGCTGTTATCGAAGGGAAATGCCATTGCGGACAGGCATATTGCCGAACAGTTTCATCCAGATGAAATCCTTCCTTCTTCAGTAGCCACGCTGATACCGAAAGGATTTATAAGTCCGAAGCCTCTGCTGAGAGTGCTGGCCATTCGATTTGCCATCGAACAGGCAGTTGCTGAAGATTGTATTCGAGACTTTATGCGCCTAGCACTGGCCCATGTGATTGTTACGAAAGCCGGTAATATTGGCTTCGGCCCGGAGATATACTGTCTGCCGCCTCGTGAAGATGCTGATGTCATTGGCGCATTTGCCAGCACTGTTGAGCGGATGCTTGCAGACATACAAACCATTCGGAAAAACCGACCGCTGCCATTTCCACCTGCATATATGTACCAGGATGATGCGCGATCGCTTTCGCGTCTTGACCACTGTCCACCGATTGGTATTGTGATTACCTCGCCACCTTACCCAAACGAGAAAGACTATACGCGCAGCACTCGCCTGGAGAGTGTTCTGCTTGGCCTGATCCAAACGAAACAAGAGCTGCGCGCACTGAAAGCGAATCTACTCCGTAGCAACTCACGGAATGTATTTGCCGGAGATAACGACGATGTCTATATTAAAGATATTCCGGCCATTGTGCGCATCGCCGAAGAAGTTGAAGAACGACGGCTTGCATTAGGCAAAACATCAGGATTTGAACGACTGTATCATCGGGTGGTTCGTCTTTACTTTGGTGGCATGTACCGCCATCTGGCAGCATTATTTCCAAAATTACGGCCTGGAGCACGTTGTGCGTATGTTGTTGGCGATCAAATGTCATTTTTCCGGGTGCATATTCCCACCGCACACCTGTTAGCTGATGTTGCTCACAGCGTTGGATATGAATTGGAAGGTATTGAGCTGTGGCGCACCCGGCGTGCTACTGTCACCAGGCAGAATTTGGCAGAGCATGTCCTTATTCTGCGCAAGCCGATAATGAATAGAAACGCTACGAAACACTCCAGATATTATTTACACCTACCGCTCGCGCAGAAACTTACCTGATAGAATAGAACTAATTACATAAAGCCGTGCTATCGTGCTCAGATCGCACAGACGCATAACCGCGTGCCAGGCACCAACGACAACCTACCCGGCTCCTGGCCCGTTGGCAGAGCGCAGCTCCAGCCATGCCATCACGTACTGGAAGGGTTGCCTTGCCCGCTCATCATGCGCGTGGCGCGACGTTTGGAGTGCGGCAGCCATGCTGCCGCAGCAGCCGTGCTCACGCTCCAGCGCATGGCACGCCGTTGAACCTACCGGTCACGGATGGTTTTTGAAATAAGTTCTACAACGCAATTCCTGACGTGGTCGAAAAACTGCTACAGAATGATGAACAATTACTAGAACGTACCTCAATAAATATGAGGTCATGCTACCAGCTTATCACACAGGCTCATGAACGCTTGCCAATTATCAATGACACCATATTCTACTCCCGGCATGTCGGTATGGAAACGAGCAGCGCTGCGGCCATCTACACTTGATTGGTTGCCTTGCCCGCTCATCATGCGCGTGGCGCGACGTTTGGAGTGCGGCAGCCATGCTGCCGTAGCAGCCGTGCTCACGATCTGACTCGTATCATGCTATGCACCCTGCCAGTCACTAAGATGATGTGTGTCCTCGTCACGATCATCCTGTCGGTAATTTAATCCAAGTTGCCACCTATGATTGTGAGCAGACCACGGAGGCTGACTGCCAGGATGAACAGCCTGACGTTGCCCGCAACACCATGTGGCGTAACCGCATGAGCGATGTGGGTAGCATTCGGTTCCCATGGACATGCTACGTCACACCTCACGGGAGCAACCCCGGTTATCCACATCCTCGGTGTCCTTCGTGTCTCTGTGGTGATAAAGGTGGCAACTTGGGTTATGCCGGGCAAATTCCCTCACCCACTAACCTTCAACAACCGCAGCACCTCTCGATAGGCCGGCAATGACGGCTGCGCACCTTCACGGGTGACTGCCAGCGCACCGGCTGCGTTTCCCCAACGTACAGCCTCCTGCGGCGATTTGCCGCTGGCGCTGGCAACGCAGAAAGCAGCAACAAACGCATCACCCGCCGCCACCGTATCGACAACCGGTACCTCGAACGCCGGCTCGTGGATGATCTGATCGGCTTCGGCCAGGACCGCGCCGGCTTCAGCCAGGGTAACCACCACATTGCGAGCACCACGTTGTTGCAGATAGCGAATTGCGGTGCGCAGATCGGCTTCACCTTCGGCAAGGGCTTGCAATTCAAGCTGATTGGGAATGAGGAAATCAACCAGCGCCAACAGATCAACCGGTAACGGACGGGCCGGGGCCGGATTTAACACCACCGGAACACCGTGATGATGAGCCAGGCGGGCCGCCGCAATCACGACCTCAAGCGGACATTCAAGTTGCATCAACAGCATATCAGCCGTGGCCAGCACCGACTCTGCACGTAGCACATCCGCTTCCGTTACCTGCATATTCGCACCCGGCGCGACAACTATCGTATTTTGACCGTGAGAGTCAATGGTAATCAGCGCAACACCGGTAGGTGCCGTCGGGTCACGCTGGACAAAGGTGGTATCGACGCCGTGCTCTTGGGCTGTCGCCAGCAGGGTATGACCGAACGCATCTACTCCCACCCGCCCGACAAGGTGAACACGTGCTCCCAACCGGGCTGCGGCCACCGCCTGATTTGCCCCTTTACCACCCGGAAAGGTTTGAAAATCACTACCAATAACCGTCTCTCCCGGTTGTGGATGGCGTGGTGCGCGCACTACCAGATCCATGTTCAGGCTACCGACAACCACAATCGTAGGAGTCATAGATGTGCTCCCTCAGACGTTCATCAACGAAGGCTCAGGTCAACATCATAGCAAATGTTGCCGGGAATGGTAATGGCGGGACCGGCAAACAATTCGGTTTGTCCTGCCCACCATCAGACAATGCGGACTCATAGCTATTCTATCTATCCAATCGGAATCACGCGCCTGACTGTTTCCTGGGAGCGCGAGCCTCCGACGCGCCTATCACTGGCAATCGCCCGCCATGCCTGCTTCCGAAGGTGTATCGCAACCCTGACCTGCATCGGCAATTCTTGCCCCAGCGGGGGCGGGTGGAGATGGGGCCAGTTGCAGCGCACTGCGCTCTTCAAGACTTTGCCTGCAATTCAAGCAAACGACCGCCAGCAAGGTGTTCTAGCCGGTGAATGACCCGATCACCGCCCAGCATCAATTGAGCTAGTGCCTGATGCGGCAGTGCAATCAAATCCATCTGAGTAACAGCCACAACACTGGCAACCGGCGGGGTATTGCGAAGAAACTCCATCTCGCCAAAAAACTCGGTCGGCCCCAGACGGGCAATCAAACGAGCCGGTCCCCGTGGTCCTTGCGGCGTCTCTTCCTGCCGTAACACGGCTGCCTGACCATGTGCGATCACGTA
Source organism: Chloroflexus aurantiacus J-10-fl (assembly GCF_000018865.1). Taxonomy (NCBI): domain Bacteria; kingdom Bacillati; phylum Chloroflexota; class Chloroflexia; order Chloroflexales; family Chloroflexaceae; genus Chloroflexus; species Chloroflexus aurantiacus. Next base: position 2,361,002 of record NC_010175.1, on the reverse strand, counting down.
GAGTTTTCCGCCAGGGCGACCCTGACGGATGATCACCTGACGTGCATCAACAGTTATCCGTTCGGCCTGCCGGGCCAACTCGCGCAATTGGGCCCGTGACAGGTCACTGAGCAACGGAACTCGTTCGAGTAGACGCATGCGGGCCAATAGTTCAGCCCCCTCAGCAGTGTGTGGTGCCGCTTCACGCAACATTCGTTGCAACTCACCTGCCGGTAAATAGAGGAGTTCGCTCTCGATAGTAGCCCGATATTCACACTGCGTCACCTCTGGCCCTTGCAGCTCACCGAAATAGTCGCCACGGTGCAATTCACGCACCCGATCACCATCACGCTCCAGAATCTCGCCCGTCTCAATCACCCAGATGCCATCTGGTGGTTCGCCGGCGCGCAGGATTAGTTCGCCGGCGCCAACCCGTTGCGGCACAAAGGCCGCAGCCAGCGCTTGCAGCTCCTGGTCATCGCAGGCCACGAATAACTCAATCTGGCGCAGCAATCGCATACGCGCCTCACGAGCATCGCCAAAAGCACGTGAAATATCCTTTGCCCACGGCATATGGGGCAGACAATGGCGTTCAAGTGCCTCCCGCTCTGGCCACGGCAGTGCATCATACGCTTTTACGAGCGCCTGTCGGGCGAAGGTGCGACCGGCAAGCTGTTCCAGCGTCTTTATCGCATAGCGCAAGACCTCGGCATAACGGGTGCCCTGCACATCGAGCGGTTGTTCCATCACCACCGGGCTGATCCGTACCTGATCGCGATCAAATGTGATCTCCCAGTTGGCAGTTGCCGCCAGCACATCCATCCGATTGTCTAGTGCAGTCGTGCGCTGAATACCATAATTGTTACGGAGTAACCGGTATAGTCCAACATAGACATGGCGAAAGCCATCCTGCAAGCGGACACGTTCACCCAGCGCCGGCTCCAACGGCCAGCTTAACTCATGCAGGCTAATATTACGCAGTGTGACCAGATGCGTTGCCCAGGCTGCTGCCCACAAACCTGCGGCCAAAACCAGCAGGGTCAAGGCTGGTGGTGTATTGCGCCACATTGGCAGCAATTCGAGCAAATAGCTGCCAATCTGAACCAGAATACCAAACCAGAGCAGCAACCAGCTCCAGAAGAGGCGGGCATCGCGTAAACTAATCAAGAGTGGTAACAGCAATGCCTGTCCGATCAACCCGCTGTACACCGGAACCGCAGCAATCAATGCCCACCATGGGCTGTACTCTGGGTGCGTCTGGCGAATCAGTTCGGCGGCAAGTGCACCGGCTGGAAAGGCAATGGTAAGCAGTAACGCACTGGCGATCAGTTCACCGCTGCGCTGCTGATGCAGATCAACATCAAGGAGAGCGACAAACCCCGCGAACAACAACAACGCATAGCCCACAACCTCCATTCCTGACCAGAGACGGGCCGCTGCCGGCGCGATGAGATAGCCTGCCTGTGCGATCAGTTCGATAACACTTATCAATAAAAAACTGGCCAGTGCCCGATTGATCCAGGCTCCCTCGTAATCACGTTGTAGATACCACTGCACCACCACAGCGGCTATCCAGAGCGAGGTGAGAAGAACGCCAATCTCCAGACTCAACCCAAAGCGTAGTGGGAGAAGACCGACCATCAGCGCCAGTAAGCCAAATGCACCGGCAACGATCAATGGATTACGGGCATAACCACGTCGATTCAGCCAGGCAGCGCCGGCTCGCACTGCTCCCCAACCGATCAAGCCAACACCGATCAGTAATGGCCCAATGACCAGGACAACGAGTGCGATTGCCAGCAGACGCCCGATCAAACCGCCGGCCCACAGGTTACTGAGCATACCGGCAAACTGTCGCTGCCAGAACAGAATCGCCATCACGACGGCTACCGCCGTGTAAACCGCACTTAACAGCCCATAACCGGCAAAAATCCGCTCTTCACGATTCAACGCGACCCCGGAACGCAACTTTTGCCAGAATGGCCCACTGATAAATGCCAGTGCCCGCTTACGCAGATTGGGCAGGCGCAAGGCGTCAACCAGGATAAAGTAACCATCAAGTTCGAGCAGTGGATTGAAATTGAAGAGCGCCGTGAGATATGAAGCGGTTGCAATCCGGTGCATCCATACTCCACCGATTGTTTCGGGTGCTAAGACAGCAATAATCGCAGCAAGCGAACCGACCAGCAAGTCACATAGCGGCCCTGCCAGCGACACGAGAATACGGGCATTGCGTGGGGCCAGCCAGATGTCACTGGTATCAACAAAAGCCGCCGGCATCCCGAAGTAGAGCATAATCCCGGCTCGCGATACCTGACGACCGAAATGTTTGACCGTCAGGCCATGGGCGATCTCGTGCAACGTAAGGGTCACAAACAACGCCACACCCAACAACAAAACGTCGAGGGCAAACGATTCATTGCTGATCAGTTCAATCTGCGTACCCGGCAAAAAGTAGCAAAGCAACCCAATCACGCAGATAATGCCGAGCAATATCGCAAACACACGATTGAAGAGCCACCGTCCGCCCCAACGGTATAGCAATTCAAACACACCATCAGTATGCGACAGGGTAAACGTATGGCCATGGGTAAGGCGTAAAAGACGCTGCCCCCAGCCTTCAGCCGTATGCTGTTCGAGGCGAGCGCGTATGTGTCGATAGATGCCAACCGGGCGATCAACGAGAAATCCCTGTGTCCGTAACGTCTCGACCAGTCCGGCAACCGGCAACAACTGTTTGAAGCGCACAAAACCCATCATCGCCAACTGCGCGATGGTTTGCGTGCCATCCATCGCCTGCCAGATTTCACGTTCGGTAGGGCTGAGCCGCAGGTAGTGTCCGCCCGGACTGCGTAACACCGTCACCTGCTGGTCACCCTCGTGGACGGTCTCCTCGATCACTCCATCGATGCGCTGCGGTCGGTATTGCACCGGATCAGCGCGCTGGCGGAGAATACTCCATACCCCACCTTCCCCGGCAGGCGTGGAGTGTAGCCGACGTTGCAAACTCTGGTATAACAAACGCCGCTGCGCAGAAGGTGTAGTTATCTGCTCTTCTATGGCTGTCCAGAGGCGATGATGAGAATTCAACAATGGTGTCATACAACTGCTCACGATGAGATGTCATCGTTATAAACGAGCAAGAAATATCGCATTCTCATCATAACAGGTATGTCCAGGATTGCCGACTCTTGGGTTAATGTGTATGTTGCAGAGAAGACAGGAGATAGAAAATAGGAAACAGGAACGATAGCCACAGGTAAGTGAGGACAATCTCAACGCCTGAACTATACCGCCATTGACAATGCTTGACGCCTGATCTGCACGTCGGCTACAATGATGACCCTGACAATTGGAGTTAGCCGCAAGGGAGCACATCATGACCACACACACTGAAACGGCACGGTTGCCAACCGATTACATGCCGGGCCCGGTTCCTGGCCCACGAGCGCAGGAGCTGGTGGCTCGCGATCACACTGTAATTGCCCCACTCGGACGGGTGTACCCCCTGGTGATTGACCATGCGCAGGGCTGCGAGGTCTGGGATGTCGATGGCAATCGCTTCCTCGATATGAATGCAGGCATTGCAGTTTTGGCTGCCGGTCATTGCCATCCGCGTCTGATCCAGGTTGCCCAGGAACAGCTTCAACGCTTCACCCACATGGCAGGCACCGACTTCTACAACGAACCAATGGTGCGCGCTGCCGAGAAGCTGGTCTCACTGATGCCCGGCGGCAAGGACTGGCAGGTTTTTTTCACGAACAGTGGCACGGAAGCAGTTGAAGCCAGTATTAAACTGGCCCGTTATGCAACCGGTCGCCAGAACATTATTGCCTTTTACGGCGCATTTCACGGTCGCAGCTACGGCAGCCTTTCGCTCACCGCGTCCAAACCACGCCAGCGCCAGGGGTTCTTCCCGCTGCTACCCGGCGTCAGCCATACCTACTATCCCAATTGTTACCGCTGCCCGATCAATCTTCGTTTTCCAGAGTGTGACATTGCCTGTCTTGATCTGATCGAGCGCACGTTGTTCAAGACCACAACCCCCCCGGAAGAAGTTGCCGCCATCATTATCGAGCCGATCCAGGGTGAGGGTGGCTATGTAGTGCCGCCTCCCGGAGCGCTGGCTCGTCTGCGCTCGATCTGTGATCGTTACGGCATTCTGCTCATCGTTGATGAGGTGCAGAGTGGTGTGGGTCGTACCGGTAAGATGTGGGCTTTTGAACACGAGGGTATTGTGCCCGATATTGTGGCTTCGGCCAAGGGACTGGGCGGTGGTTTACCGCTGGGTGCCATGATCGCCCGCAGCGAGCTGGCCCGCAAATGGCAACCCGGTTCGCATGGCAATACGTATGGCGGGAATGGTCTGACCTGTGCGGTCGCGTATGAACTGCTCACGATGGTTGAAGAGGAGTTGATGGACAATGCCGCCACGGTTGGTGCCTATCTCCTCGAACAACTGCAAGCCCTTCAGCAGCGATTCCCGCAGATCGGAGCAGTACGCGGGCGCGGCCTGATGATCGGTGTCGAGTTTGTCGATAGTCAGGGCAATCCCGCCGGTGCGCTGGCCGAGGCAGTGATGGTCGAGAGTTTTCGCAAAGGACTGCTGGTACTCACCTGCGGTGCCTCAACAATCCGCTTCTGCCCACCATTGACCCTGACGAAAGCTCAGGCCGACGAGGCCGTAGCCCGGTTTGCACTGGCAATTGAAGCCTGTCTGACTGCGTAGCCTGGGCAGAAGGAGGGCAACCCGCGGTACATGTGGGTTGCCCCGTATGCAAAAATAAGCTGGTGGCAACGCCCTCATCCCGGGTTAGATGATGCACATTTTGCGCGACAGCGGTATACTAAGAGTAGAGATGTAGAGCCTATCCCAAAACGCTACCGGAGCGGGTAAAGTATAGTTATCTGCTGATCGACTTGAAAGACTTGTAGTAAGATCAGCAACACTATTGGTAATAGTTAAAACGATACTGTCAGACACGAGTGACAGGTCTCGCGCATGACCTCACCTGGAACAACAAATCCGCCAGTCATCTTTGGCCGTTATCAGGTCCACGAGGCGCTCGGAGAGACACGCCTCGCGGTGGTGTACAAAGCAACCGATTTGCGGCTTCAGCGACAGGTATTTGTGCATCTGTTACGAAAGTCTCTGCTCGGTAATGAACAGAAGCGGCAGCAGTTTCTCGCTGAAGCGGCCCAAAGTGCCCGCCGATCCCACCCCGTCTTCCTGGAAGTGTTCGACAGCGGTGAAAGCAATGGTCGCCCCTTCCTGATTACCGAAGCCGCCGAAGGCCGTCCACTGTACGGAATTGGTGCCTTAAGCGTTGCCCAGGCTCTTAGCATTGTGCGCCAGGTGGCCGATGCTATTGCGCTCTGTCAGCGCCAACGTTCAGCCGAACTCCCGCTGGGATTGTATCATCCCCCCATTAGCAGCGCGAACCTGTTACTTGTCGGTGATAATCAGGTCAAACTCGTCGAGAGCTGGCTCCTTGCACCTGCCCTGGTACCCGCCGATCTGGCCTACTATCGGGCACCCGAATTAAGCACCGGTCAGACAGCCCAGCCGGCAAGTGTGGTCTATGCATTGGGCATCTTACTCTTTGAACTGATTACCGGCCAGCGACCGATCCGCGGTGAGGATGCCAAAACAACTGCACTGGCCCACCTCACGCAATCGGTTCCTTCGTTGTCACAGGTACGCCCGACAATGCACGTACCTTCACTTGACGATCTTATTGCCCAGGCGACCGCTCGCGAACCAGGGCAACGCTTCGCCGATGCCCAGGTGTTTGGCTCTGCTATCAACAATCTCTGGCATCAGTTGACCGTGCCTACGCGCCGACTCGCTGTGAACCGACCAGAAGTGGCACAGGTTGCATTGCCGGTACCAGAACGAACAGCAGCGCCGGTCGGCAGTACCAACCCTGCTCGCACACCGGCTCCTTCGCGCTCGCAAGACCTGCGTGACCGCTTCAGCCAGGCTATAACCGCTGCCTTCGACATTGATCAATTTCGCCGCCAGGATCGGCGGCGTAGCCTGACCGGCTGGCTTATCATGATATTGCTGTTACTCGCCGTTGCCTTTGGATCGTATTGGGCAGTAACCTGGGCCTTTGATCGCTTGAATCTAAGTGCGCCACGCCTGCCGGAATTACCCGCATGGCAGTGGCCCGATCTGAACCTTGCCGACCAAAACACCCAGGAACTATACGTCGTAAATATCAATGAGGGCTTAAATTTACGTTCTGCACCAGATACTCGACCGGAGACAATCATGATGGTTGTCCCCAACGGCACGGTCGTGCGTAAGCTGGAAGGCCCGGTGATGGCCGATAATATTCCATGGTTAAAAGTGCAGTTTGAACTCAACGGCCAGGTGATTGAAGGCTGGATGTCAATGAACTATCTGCGTCGACAGCAGTAAGTTCCAGCAGCGTTGAAGCGTAGTTTAATCGTGGTATGATAGGAGGCGGTGTGGAGCAGGAAGCGGAGAAGCGCGAATTGCTCGGTGAACGGGTAAAAATTCGTCCATGGCGACGAGCCGACACATTGATGCAAGAGCGCTGGCCGCGTTATAGTGAACCGTTCAGTTCCTTGTGGAATATCCCGCGTCCATATCAGGCTGATCGCGATGATCAGTTTTGGACAGGTGCAACTGAGGCGTGGGCCATTGAGTTGAGGTCAGGAACGTTGATCGGTCGCTTATCGTTACGTGAAATTGATCGCCAACGTCAGTCGGCACGGTTAGGTATTTCCCTGGCCCAGCCGTATGTTGGTCAGGGTTTCGGTGGGGAAGCACTGCGCCTCTTCCTGGCCTACTACTTTGGCTCGCTTGGTTACCAGCGTATGGTTCTCGATGTGGCGGCTTTCAATCGACGGGCAGTGCGCTGCTATCAGCGATTGGGTTTTGTTGGTTTAGGCAGCGAATGGCGCCATGTTGGTAATGAGCCAGTGTTACGCTTGTTAGATGAAGAACAGTATCAACACTTGCGCCCTTATTTTCGGCGCAATCGCTTCGATGCACAGGTTGAGTTTTACGAGATGGAATTAACCCGCGAGGCGTGGCTAGCCGCCGGTGGTGCGCTTATTTAAGAGGGAATCATGTCACTCATCGCCGGAAATCTTGCAATCGTCCAACGTTTACTCGACGGCGATCAGATAGCCTGGGCAGTTATCGGTGGAGCAGCAGCTCATGTGTATGGTGACCGCCGTCCTCTGAATGACGTAGATATTTTGGTGCAACGACAGGCATTGTCGCGGATCGTCAATCTATTGCAGCAATCCCATAAAGCGGTGCAATCTGATGGTTCGCGCGTGATCTGGCGTGGTATCAAAGTCTTTGAGGACCTTAGCGTGCGGCGATCCGGAACCAGTCATCCATTCTGGCTTGACGATCTCATGCAGGAACGACGGCGTCGTGCGCCACTCCTCGGTGCCCAGGTATTTCTGGCTGCGCCCGAAGATATTGTGGCCCACAAATTGTTATTACAGCGTGGGCCTGAACAGGGTAAGCACGATACGCAGGATGCGGCTGGGATCATCCGGCGTCACCAGCTTGATATAGATTATCTGATTATGCGTCTCCAACGCATGAACGCACTCGATATCGTTCGCCCCCGTCTCCTCGATTTCGGGATTACCATACCGTAGCATCGAGATGTCAGTTCAAACGAGAAGAGGCGGTATGGCGTAACCATACCGCCTCTTCGCCTTTGTCGAGGGTGTCCTTAGTTCCTGTTCAACCCCCAAACAAAGAAACGGCAAAAGCACTACCTTCGCCGTTTCTTCCTCTACACAGTTACTTCGATAAGCTTGTATCAATTGGCCTGACAGCGCGCACAACGGCCAAAGAGCTGCAAGAGATGCCCCTCCACGCTAAAGCCAGTTTCAGCCGCAACCCGATTCAGCAAATTATCGAGATCGCACCCTTCAAAGCTGGTGACCGCACCGCACCTGGTACAGACCAGGTGGTGAAGATGACCAGGATGGCAAGGTACATACCCCTCTTCGCCGACCGGCCCATGAATACGGGCCAACCAGCCACTGGCGTGAAGTTGTTCAATGGTGCGATAAACAGTTGCCCGGCCAGGAGTTTCACTGTGCGTACACAGATCGGCGTAAAGCTGTTCGGCACTGAAAGGAGCACGGTATGACGCAATCGTTTCAATCACCCGCATGCGAGGAAGCGTAATGCGCAAACCGGTACGCTGCCATGCTGCCCGAACACTATTGAGCCAGGCCTGTGTATCAAGCGACGGTTGGGGTGATGAGGAAGCATTTGTGGTCATAGTGCTTTGCATCCAGGTGCAACGCTCTCAGCAAGTGCGTCGCACCACTGTTGTTAGCGCGTATACGATGGACATAGGGCGGCCACAAGGGCCGCCCCAACAGGCGTTACACCACGGTGCGTTAGCGCGTATGCGATGGAGCAACCGGCAAGAGGGCCAGGTGACGTGCTCGCTTAATCGCAACCGCCAGACGGCGCTGCATCTTAGCCGAGACGCCGGTACGGCGACGGGGGAGAATCTTGCCTTGCGCCGTCAGGTACTTCTGCAAGCGCTTGACATCCTTGTAGTCCGGGACGATGCCCAGCTTGGTGAATTCACACTCGCGGCGGCGCGAACGAGGCCGACCTGAAGCTCGCGAACGACTCATTGATTGTCTCTCTCCTTATATCTTTCGACGCGACATATTTGTTTTAAGCCGTCTTCTAGTATACCATATCTTGACCGATCAGTGCGCAAAGACGCCGGCTGCCTAAACCACTAGCCTGGGACGCTGCGTATGCCATTCGGTCAGGCGCTGGTAGGCATCACCTACCCGTAGCAGCGTGGCCTCATCGAAGGGGCGTCCGATCAGTTGCAGGCCTACCGGCAGCCCCTCACTGAAACCGCATGGGACGACCAGCGCCGGTACACCGGCCAGGTTGATCGGCAACGTACAGACATCGCTCAGATACATTGCCAGCGGATCGTTAATCTTCTGACCAATCGGAAAGGCAACGGTTGGCGAGGTCGGTGCTGCCAACAGGTCGACCTGCGTAAACACCTGCTCAAAGTCGCGCTTGATTAACGTGCGCACCTGCTGGGCCCGTCGATAATAGGCATCGTAATACCCTGCGGAGAGAGCATAGGTACCGAGCATGATGCGACGCCGAACTTCGGGACCAAATCCCTGACCACGGGTCTGTTCGATCTGCTCCCACATCGTTTCACCCTCGGCCCGGAAGCCGTAGCGCACGCCGTCGAAGCGGGCCAGGTTGGCACTGGCTTCGGCGGGGGCAATGATGTAGTAGGTGGGCAACGCATATCTGGTGTGTGGCAACGAAACATCGACCAGGATCGCACCCAGATCGCGCAACACCTCGATAGCGGTACGGGTAGCCGACTCGACACCAGGCTCCATCCCTTCAACAAAATATTCACGGGGAATACCGATCCGCAACCCGCGAATGTCACCGGTCAGAGCTGTGGTGTAATCGGGAGTGTCAATGGGAGCACTGGTACCATCACGTGGATCATGGCCGGCAATGACGTTGAGCAGTACCGCCAGATCGGCAACTGTCCAGGCCATTGGCCCGATTTGATCGAGTGACGATCCATAGGCAATGAGACCGTAACGGCTGACCCGGCCATACGTCGGCTTGAGACCGCTGATCCCACAGAGCGCAGCCGGTTGGCGAATCGAGCCGCCAGTATCGGTCCCCAGGGTTGCCGGCACCTGCCCGGCAGCGACTGCTGCCGCGCTACCACCACTGCTCCCGCCTGGGACCCTGGTTGGGTCCCACGGGTTGGTGGTAATCTGATAGGCACTATTCTCGGTGCTCGAACCCATAGCAAACTCATCGCAGTTGAGTTTACCGACCAGAACGGCCCCCGCCGCAACAAGGCGCTCGATCACTGTGGCATTGTACGGGGGGCGAAAACCGGCCAGAATCCGTGAGCCGGCAGTCGTCGGAACGCCATCGGTGCAGATAACATCTTTGATCGCGATGGGAATGCCGTCGAGCGGTCCAAGTGAGCGTCCTTGTTGCCGCCGCTCATCGGCAGCCCGTGCCGCAGCCAGGGCTGCATCTGGTGTGAGATGAAGAAAGGCACGGATTGTCGGTTCAGTAGCGTTGATCCGGGCCAGACAGGCTTCAGTAAGTTCCACCGCCGTGATGTCGCCGGCAGCGAGTGCTGCTTGTGCAGCAGTGACGGTGAGATGGTGTAGTTCAGTCATATCGCCTCCAGTGGAGTCGTGGCGCATAGTCGCTCTATTGTACCAGACTTCGCCCAGGCAGAGAGAGGGTCCATCAGGCTACTGAACAGGACGATCTGCGAAAATCTTGTATCAAATCAAATCCGTTAGCTTGTAGGGGCGACGCATGCGTCGCCCCTACGGCCTCGGTAATACTTCAACATGAAGAACACACCTGAACGATACACCGCTGGACTCCAGTAGGGGCACGGCATGCCGTGCCCCTACGGCCTACGTAGACGACAACTAACCGACTCGCCGGTGACATACCTGGCAATGCCTCAGCACGAGGATCACACCTGAACGATGCACATTGTTGAGTAAGATTTGGTCTTATGCATGCAACAATGCGTGTCCAGCATCTCATCCACTGCTCCGCCTGACTGAAGGAGACCCGGCTTACCTGACCAACAGTGGCTGAGTGTACTCACTCATAAATCATTCCTGTACCCTGCATTACTGCCTAAAGCTATTTCGTCCATCCACAGCGCAATTACGATGGGACATCGTTCTCGCGCACTCATGCACGTGTAGCGTAGTCTGACGCGTGGAAGTACGCTATCCACGTCCTCTACACCGGTTACTCTTCAGTTTACGGGTACAACATGTGTTCTCATCACGATCATCTGGCCTGTCAATGACGAACATGTGTCAGGGGGAAACCCTGCGGCTGCATGGTCACTCATCCACCATCTGTGCAGGATCGGGAGTCCAGGTTGAAGCCAGTGCCCCCTGGGAGCGTGCGCCTCTGGCGCGCTCATAGAGGATCGGTAACCCTTCCTAAAGCCGGTACTCCCCCTGGGAGCGCGCCAGAGGCGCGCTTCCCACCTGATACGCGCAGGATCGGGGGTCCGCACCGAAGCCGGTGCTACCCAACAATTGGTACTCAAGTTAACCAAATTTGTACTGGCTTCAGCAGCCACAACGATGTAGGATGTAGTAGCATGAACTCATAGTGAGAATCTGACACCTGTAACCAGCGCATTATGGAGGATCGAGTCGGTCACGCTATAAAAGGTGTCACGATTGGTATCACGACCTGCACAACGTCACTCCAAAGCTGATACCGGAATCAGGTAATGTGTCCGCTACGATGTCACCAATAGCGAGAACGACTTTGAGGATACCGGGGTGATATGGTATATCGCCTGTAGTGGAGCAGCAACGCATGGTGACTCTCGTGTACCAGACTTCGACCCGGCGGGTTGCGTACTGGCTGCGCCGGCTTTCAATACTCTTCTGCCTCATGTTGCTGATGACTGCCTGGCCGGCACAATCCGGTGCTGCGCACGATGAGCCATCAGCAACTCTGGCAAATCTGGTTTGCTTCGATGCGACTGAGGACGCGGCTATTGATCGCTCGCCATCCTCCTCCCCCTGGCGACCACTGCGAAACGAGGTCAGTTTTACCACGGCGGCTGCCCGCGTCTTTTCACCACCCCAGGCCATCTTTCTGGTCGAGGATGACGATGGCGACGGTGATGGTGGCATCGATGTTGATGCCTTCGGGCAACGATTTTCAATACCACCAACTACCGAACAGATAATTGGTTCATTACGGTACCGGATTGTGCCGGATGCCCTCGGCCCAAACGATAGTGTGACCATTTCGCTCAATCTACCCGATGACCCTACACCTGCCGGACGTGTCTTTGCCGTGGATATTCCGCTCAGTGGCCGGGCCGATGGTAACTGGCGCAGCTTCACCTGGGCAGCCACCGACGTGGCATCGCTGGTCGATCAAGGCGCTGCGCGGTTGCAGATCACGATGCGCGGCGTCAATGACGGTACCGCACTCGCGCTTTCGTTCGATGACATTGAAGCCCAGGTATGCACACGCACACTGGCGACCCTGGGTGGTCGGGTCAGCCAGCTCAACCGGGACACAGCCGATCTGAGCGATGTGCAGGTTCTTCTGGTACGCTCCGACACGAACGGTCAGACGGTTGTTGCCACCGCCGATGTAGCCCCTGCCGATGATGGGTTTCGCTATCAGTTCGATGTGCCGCCGCTCGCGGACGGAGAAAGGTATCAGGTCTGGTTTGTCAATCAGCCGTTGAGTGGGAGTCGAGATCAGCGTCGTCTTGGCCTCCTGGCCGGTCCGGTTGTTAGCGAACTGGCCGCCGGTGAAGAGATTCTCGACCTCGACCTGGAGCTTAGTTCACCGCGCCTGCTTGATCCACAACCTGGTGCCCGCCTGGTGCTGCGCGAGGACAGTCCGGTGCGTCTCTCCATCGAACCGCGAGGCAGCGAAGACGAGTTGTATCAGATTTGTCTCTACGATCCGGTGGTGATTGTCCCGGAAACCGGCTTACCACCGCAATTGTGCAGTCCACTGCTCACCGCGGATGAACCGTACATTGATCTCGTGCCGGCCAGTTTTGCCACCTTCCCCCTGCGCTACGGCCATCCGTATCGCTGGTACGCTATCGTTCACGACAATCGCGGCACAGAGCAGTTGCCCGCCTACGGTTACAGCTTTGCCGAACGGACGATCACATTTCTGCCTGAACCTCCTTCGCTGCCGGTGCGACCGGTCGATGATGAGGGATTGCCGGATGGTCTGCCGTCGGCGAGCTGGACGGTGTTGATCTACGTTGCGGCTGATAATGCACTCGGCGATCCATTGCGCACTAGTGCTGTTGCACGCCCGGATTTCGAACTAGAGCGCCTGCGCTCATTGGCGACGACCTATCCCAATCTTTCGATTGTGACCTTCTACGACGGTTATGGGAGTACCGGTGGTCAGATGTGTGCCTTGCGTGGCAGTGCCGTTGATTGCCGGAACCGATTAGAGCCAAACAGTGCCGATCCGGCGACTCTGCGCGAATTTGTTAGATTTGGCCTGACCGAATTTCCGGCTACTCGCACTATGCTGGTGCTCGTTGGCCCGGCTCACCCGGCACTCGGTTTTGGCAGTGATGAGTCGGTCGCGAATATACCGGCCATGACGATGGCCGATCTCGGTACGGCGCTGACCAATGCCACCACAGCCGCAGCGAAACGCCTCGATCTGATCCTGATGCAGGCCCCTCTCACGGCCAATCTGAACACAGCACTGGCCCTGGCCCCGGCGGCTGATTATCTGGTTGCACCACCCGGACAAATCTGGCGCACCGCCTGGCTCAACCGCGTGTTGAATCGGCTAAACGCGACTAACAACACGCCGCGGGAGGTTGCGATTGATCTGCCGGCATTGTACGGCAACGCCGTGCGGGCCGATGGTGTTTTGCGTGAATATGCGCTGACGGCCCTTGACCTTGCGCGTGCTGATGAAGTGAAGGCGGCACGCGATGCGCTGGCGGTTGAATTAACACGTGTCCTCAATGAGCGCGCCGCCATAATGCAATTGTTGCTGATGGATGTGCGTGCCGGCAGTACAGCCTATGATAGCTCAGGAAATGGGCTGATCAATGCAATGCGGGACTCACTTGGAGAGCGCTTCCCGGCACCGGAAGATGCCTTTATCGATCTCGGTGATTTTGCGACAGCTCTGGCTAATGCACCAGCGCTACAGGCCGCCGATCTGGCGGCAGCCCGTACTGCGACCCTGAACCTGCGAAATGCCCTTGGTGGAAGTACACCACTGGTCATAGCCACCCGCCGCCTGGCAAACGGACAGGTCGGGCTACCAGAGTTACCCATCGGCGCTGGTCTGGCCGAATTGTTCCCTCACCACGCTCTCTTGGGCACCCAACCGCTGCTGGTCGAATATCTGCTGTATCGCGGCCAGAACGATGACTGGAGCGCCTTTGTTCGTCAATACCTGGCAACAGATCGACCAGTCGGCATTGGCGGCGTCACTGATGTCCCGACCGGCGGCACGCCGTTCCCGCTCATTACCGGACTACCACTGGCGTATGATCGCTATCTACCCATCGTTGCCCGCTGACCATTGCACTAAACAGTGCGACACAGGGAGTCCTGCACGCTCTCTACAGAGGTAGGCGCAGGCGTTGACTGCACCTACCCTACTCTGTAGGATGGAATAAATCATCTCCCGCCCCTTATGCCGGCGCGGATAAGACCGGCTGCGGTCAGCCTGCGTGGCTGCCAGTTGGCGAGAGAGGTTCTACTCAGGAAATTGCCTCTACCCCGGCGGCAAATTGCTGTTGATACAGATCGTAATACGCGCCGCGCAAGGCCAACAGCTCCTGATGCGAGCCGCGTTCGACGATCTGACCATTCTTGACCATCAGCACCAGATCGGCATTACGGATTGTGCTCAGGCGATGAGCAATCACAAAGCTGGTTCGTTCCGCCAGCATCTGATCAAACGCGCGCTGAATGATCCGCTCGGTGCGGGTGTCAACGCTACTGGTCGCTTCATCGAGGATCAAAATGCGGGGATTGGCCAACGCTGCGCGCGCAATCGCGATCAGTTGCCGTTGCCCCTGACTAAGGCCGGTACCTCGCTCGCCGAGGATCGTCTGGTAGCCGTCGGGTAACCGCTCGATGAACTCTTGCGCGCCGACCAGTTGAGCCGCAGCGATGACCTCGTCATCGGTGGCAGACAGGCGTCCATAACGGATATTGTTCATCACCGTATCGGCAAACAGGAAGGTGTCTTGCAGCACAATGCCGATCTGCGAACGCAGGCTGGCGGCGGTCACCGCACGTACATCGTGACCGTCAATTGTCACCTGCCCGGCGCTGACATCGTAAAAACGCGGGATGAGATTGACCAGCGTGGTCTTGCCGGCACCGGTCGGGCCGACGATAGCGATGGTTTGTCCCGGTTCAGCGATAAAACTTACATCACGCAGTACCGGCTCACCCGGTTTATATTCGGCCCAGACGTGATCGAAGACGACCCGACCCTGGATCGGCGGTAGCGGATACGCATTCGGTGCATCAACCAGATCGGGTTGCACATCAAGCAGCCCGAAGATGCGTTCACCACCGGCAATCGCGTTCTGGACATTTGTCCAGAGAGAAGCAATTTGCTGAATGGGCTGATTGAAGCGTTGCACGTATTGAATGAAGGCAAAGATCGTTCCCAGTGAAATGATCCCGGTACCGAAGAGGGGCACATTGCGCAGCGCACTCAGCGCACCGACAACCACAACGATGGCGATGGCCACATATCCCAGGGCTTCCAGCACCGGGTTCAGGGCACTGGTGAAACTGGCTGCTCGAATATTTGCATCGCGGTTGGCGGCATTGGTCCGCTCAAACTGGGCAATGCTCTCTGCCTCACGGTTGAAGGCCTGTACTTCGCGAGCGCCGGCAATACTCTCTTGCAAACCGGCGTTCACATTGCCCATTTGTTGCCGACTGGCGCGAAACGCTCGCCGGGCCTGGGTGGAAAAATAGAAGGTCGCCAACACCATAAATGGCACCACACTCAGGCTGATCAGCGCATACGGCAGATTGCTTAGAACCATTGCATTGATGGTCAAACCAATCTGCAAGAAGCCGCTGACAACGCTCAGCAAGGCAAAACTCAGGGCCTGCTGAATCGTATCGGTGTCACTGGTGATCCGGCTCATCACATTACCGGCTTCGTTACGAGCAAAATAACCCAGCGAGAGCCGATGAATGTGCGCGAAAACATCCTCTCGTATCTGCCGGAGTGCTCGCTGCCCAACCCAGTTCATACTGAAGAAGGCCAGGCCCTGGAGAAAAGCACCACCGACAAACACAACCAGCAACCAACCGACCAGGCCGGTCAGCCCGCTCAGACGGTCGGCATTCGTTGCTGCGGCATCGACCGTGGTGTACCAGCAGGCATCGGCCCGCGGGAAGAGGTAGCAGTCAACCGCCTGACCGATCAGTTCAGGAGCAGTGACCTGCAACTGGGCACTGGCGGTGATCAAGACGAAGGTGAGCACCACGACCGGCCAGTAGGGGCGAAAGTAGGGCCAGAAGCGGGCAATCGTCGCCAGTACATTCTTCGGCTTCTGGACATCAGTGTTCAGCATGCGGCCTTGGCCGCCCAGTCCTCCCATCATCGTCCTGTCACTCCTTCTTCACCCTGACCATTCGTAGAGGGTAGCGGGGCGTCTTCAATCAGTTGCGAAGCGTAGATTTCGGCGTAGATTGGGCTTTGTTCAAGCAATTCGGCGTGCGTACCGCTGGCCACCAGTCGCCCTTTGTCGAGGACGAGGATCAGATCGGCGTTGCGCACGGTGCTAATTCGTTGGGCAATCACGAAACTGGTACGGCCACGCATCAGACGGTCGAGCGCCCGCTGAATCAGTGCTTCGGTTGCCACATCAACATTGCTGGTGCTATCGTCGAGAATGAGCAGCCGTGGGTCGAGCAAGAGCGCACGGGCAATCGCAATCCGCTGTTTCTGCCCACCGGAAAGCGTCATCCCCCGTTCACCCACCCGCGTGTTGTAGCCATCAGGAAAACTCATAATGAAATCGTGTGCAGCCGCGGCCTTAGCTGCGGCAATGATCTCGTCATCACTGGCATCAGGGCGGCCAAAGGCAATATTCTCGCGGATCGTTCCGCTAAACAGATTGCTCTCTTGCAACACAATCCCGATCTGGCTGCGCAGACTGTCGATAGTGACGTCGCGCACGTCATAGCCATCGATGAGCACAGCCCCCTCGCTGACATCGTAGAAACGCGGGATGAGATTGATGATCGACGTTTTGCCACTGCCGGTTGCGCCGAGCAGAGCAACCGTTTGTCCCGGCTCGACCACAAAACTGACATCTTGCAACACGGGAGCGCTGCTGTTGAAGTAACGGAAAGTGACATGGCGAAACTCTACCCGCCCCTGCAACGGTGGCAGCACGATAGCGTCTGGTCGTTCGACAATCTCACTCTGCGCATCGAGCACTTCAAAGATGCGCCCGGCTGAGGCGCCGGCCTGGGCCAGCAATGCGATAATGAAACCGAGCTGACCGAGTGGGAAGAAGACATACACCAGATAGAGACTAAACTTCTGATATTCACCGAGTTCCAGCGTTCCGTTTAGAATTTGTTGACCACCAAAATAGAGAATGGCGGCCTGGCCTAATTGGGCAATTAAAAATATCACCGGGAAGAGGAAGGCAAAAATCCGGTTCACCCGAATTTGCTGCTCCATCAGCGCAGTAGCCGCCTGATCAAACCGTTGTTCTTCATACGGCTCGCGGGCAAATGCCTTCACGACCTTAATCCCGGCGATATTTTCTTGCAAAATCGTGTTGAGACGGGAAAGCCGATTTTGCACTTCCAGGAAGAGTGGCTGGCTGATGCGACCAAAGACAAAGAACACAGCAAGCGCAATTGGCAACAAAGGCAGAATAACCAGCGTTAATTGCCAGTTGGTAAAGGCCAGCACAATCAACGCCCCGATTA
This sequence comes from Chloroflexus aurantiacus J-10-fl, assembly GCF_000018865.1. Classification (NCBI taxonomy): domain Bacteria; kingdom Bacillati; phylum Chloroflexota; class Chloroflexia; order Chloroflexales; family Chloroflexaceae; genus Chloroflexus; species Chloroflexus aurantiacus. The sequence goes on along the minus strand of NC_010175.1, from coordinate 2,343,482 downwards.
ACAGTAGAAACGATTGGGCAGCCAGCACCAGACCCTGAGCCACGAATGTGCGCACCCGTTCAACATCATCGGTAGCACGTACCATTAATTGCCCGGTCTGATTGCGATCATAGAAACTAAACGACATGCGTTGAATCTTGCTGAAGATTGCATTGCGTAGATCGAAAGCCAGACCGTGCGAAGTCTGCTCTGCCATGAACGATTGTAAAAACGAGAAGACACCGCGCATGACGGCGAAGACCAGGATCAATAGCGCGGCATTAAGCACAATCCCTTCAGCATTTGCCGCATCACGCTGCAACGCTTCGATGGTCAGACCAAGCTGTGCCGCTGCCGCAGCCTGAAATGCCGCCGGCACTTCCGTCAAAATCCGGGTCGCGACAATACTGCGCGTGACCGCGTCGATCATATTTTGTACCAGTTGTGGTACGGCTAACTGAGCCAGGGTGGCCAACACCAGTGAACCGTAGGCGATCAGCACAGTGCGTCGCTGACGGCCAAGATAGCGAATGGCCCGTATCAACGCACCAGAAGCCGGGCGCTGAGCCGGTACGGAAGTCATTCCACGCTGAGCCTGCATACCTGTTTCTTTCCTGAACCTTTGCTAATCGAAACCGAAACCCGTTACGCCCGCATTGCCCGTTCAAGCAGATCGAGAAACACCTGTTGCTCGGTGTGGCTCAAACCGGACAGGAGATGTACCAGTTGACTCAACCGCTCGCGTTCGAGATCGCGATGAAGCTGCCGACCAGCCTCACTTAGCGAGAGCAGGATTACCCGGCTATCGTCGGGATGAGGACGGCGTTCAAGCAACCCATTCTGCAGCAAGCGACGTGTCAGGGCCGTCAGTGATGGCGGCTTGATATTCAGCGCTTCAGCCAGTTCGCGCATTGACAATTCCCGGTCAGGGGCCAGCAAACCGAGCAGGCGCAGGTGCGAGATCGATAACCCCCATTCATTGAGTTGATCGAACAGAGGGCTACGCGGCTGTCTCGCTCGCATGCAGTCGAGCAGGGTGAGCAAGCGTTGGGCGTTGGCGATAGTGGTTTGATCCATGAACATCAACCATTAGTTAGACGAACTAACAGTATGATAGCCGACAAATTATTGACTTGTCAAATGAAATGAGATATTTCTCATTATGCCAACTCGTAGCAAACATACCGCACGGTACAGTACGGCACATCAGCCGAAAACGCCCCCGGCCATCAGAGAGTGTTTGCTTGCCGCAATGCGTATATCCTGCGTCAAACTGGTATCATATCGAATCTGATGCAATAACAGTCGTTGCCCACTCGCTCCCGTTACCCTTACGTAGCGACTGTCAGTGTACCATCGTGATGCACACGCGCCGGATCGCCTGAGAGCGCGAGCCTCTGGCTCGCTCATCACCTGACACCGCCCAGTGCACGACCGTGGGTGCCATCCGGCACCGGTGGTTCCCGCCCTCGGCGGGCTATGCATTACCCATACCTCGCATACTGCATTGCCCGCGTGCCGGAGCGGGGCGGGGGCGTGATGACGGGTGTGCTCCCCAGCCGGGAGCTGGGAGCGCGCGCCGCCGGCGCACATGGTGCCGGTACCAGTGCTGGAAGGAGGAGCCAGGCGCAAGCTCCCGCCCCTGGCGGCAGTCACGGACGGCCAGGACAGATGATCGATCACAACGTCTAACCTATCAGGAAGCCCTGGATCAAACGTCTGCCCTCCCCTCTCCCACCCGGCTACGCATTACCCATACCTGGTGTTAACTACGTGCGTATCAGCGAGTATGATCGCCATAGGTGCTGTTGTGGGCGACTGGCCCGGTGGCAGTGCGCAGCTCCAGCCGTGCTATCACGTGCTGGATGGGTTGCCTTACACGCGCATCATGTGCGTGTCGCGCAGTTTGGCGTGCGGCAGCCATGCTGCCGCGCCAGCCGCGCTCACGATCCGGCGCGTGGCATACCGTTACCCATCCTGGTCACGGGGATGCTGGATGGGATCGTGCCGATCATCGCGTCCGTCAGGCATGCATGGGATCCCTGCGCGTAGAGGTATTGTTGAACCAGGTTCGTGCCTGCGCACCAGCGGCCACGGCCAACCCCTGACGGCGGCGGAGAGGATGCCTGCACGCAGGCTGGAAGCCCGCGCCACGGGGAGCGCTTGCAGCCTGATCTAACGCAGCGTGACATGTGGGTAATGCATAGCCCAGCGGGTGAGGGTGGGGGCGGGTCGCATACCCCTACCGGCAGCAGAAGTAGCGTATCACGCTTCCATCCCATCATCCTGACATTGCACCTGAGAGTGGATGCAGTGAATCGGTCAGGACTCCTGCACCAACAACAACGCACCGGCGGCTCACCGATGACACGCACGGCAGCGTTCCTGCATTGATCTGACAACCTGCATTATGAATGGTGGTAGTCACGATGTCATATCAGCTCATCACGGATGGTCAAGCCAGGCGTTTGCAAGGAACCACTATGCCCTGTGCCTGATCGAGAGCATGGCTGGTGCGGCAGGCCGTGCGCCCCTATCAATGCGTTGGTGATACGACACTGCTGTGCCAGATCACACCACCCTCGATACCAGACGCACAGAATATAGCACGCACCCTGTTTTTACTCTCCTCATCCCGGCTATAATGAACACTGATGCAATCACTGCGGATCGGCTTTGATGCCCGTTATATCGGCGACCATTTTCCCGGCATTGGTCGCTATATCACTGCCCTGCTACCGGAGCTGAGTTCTCTCAGTCGCCAACATCATCTGTTTGTGCTGGTAAATGCCGATCAAGCACTGCCACCGTTGAACGGCACGAGTGTCGAGCGGATTACTGTGCGGAGTACACCCTTTGCGCTCACCCAGCAGCTCGAACTACCGTTACTGGCAACCCGGTTACAGCTCGATGTACTCCATTCCCCTTACATCGTGAAGCCGTATCTCCTCCCCTGTCCTTCGGTTGTCACCATTTACGATGTCTTGCCTTTGCGCTACCCGACCACGCTTAGCCCACGCGGACGACGCTTCTACCGGCTGGCCTTGCGCCTTGCTGCGCGGAGTGCGCGCAGCCTGATCACTATTTCGACTGTTTCGCGCGACGATCTTGCGTTTCATCTGCGCATTCCTCGCGAACGGATTGTGGTCACACCGCTGGCTGCGGCGCCTTCGTTTACTCCCCAGCCGGTCGATGAGATCACCGATATGCGCTTGCGGTATGGGCTTCCCCGCCATTATGTGTTGTACGTCGGCTCAAACAAACCGCACAAGAACATTGACCGGCTGCTGCGAGCCTGGGAGCGCGTCATCCCCGAACTGCCGGCGTCGCTCACCGATACGGTACTGGTCATTGCCGGTAAGTTCGATCCGCGCTATCCACTACCTGCAACGATTGCGAACGAGCGCGGTTTGAGCGAGCGGGTGAAGATTCTTCCTGGGGTGAGTGACGATGACCTGCCGGCCCTGTACAGCGGTGCCTTACTGTTTGTATTTCCGTCATCGTATGAAGGATTTGGCCTGCCACCGCTAGAGGCCATGGCTTGCGGCACGCCGGTGGTCTGTGCGTATGCCGGCAGTTTACCGGAAGTCGTTGGAGAAGCGGCGCTCACCGTCGATCCGCACAACATGCACGAGATCGCCGAGGGCATCTTGCGCGTGTTGCGCTCGCCCGATCTGGCCCGCTTTCTGCGCGAGCGCGGGCAGCGTCAGGCGGCGCGCTTTTCGTGGCGAGCCACGGCCCAGGCCACGCTGGATGTGTACGAACACGTCGCGGCCAGATGACAGGCTCAAATGAAGGTGAGTCAGGATGGTATGCCGTGTGCGAACAGAGAGAAACACAAACTGGTGATGTACCCTGTTCGCACACGGCACCTTACCTTGCGACAACACAATGATGGGCTTGTAGCAAAGTCATCCCTGGCCCAACCAGCATCGGATCACGGTTCCGGCTGACTCAGCAGCGTGGCGCTAACCCACTCTTCAGTACCTGCGCTGACCCGTTGTGGGACACAGTCATCGGCGGTTGCGACGACGCGCAAGCGATACCAGCGATTGTTTTCACCGATGGTCTGTTCTTCCAGTAACTCAACGCGATCACCAACACAGACCTGACCGATGACAGTCTCGGCACTGACGCGAGGGGCACTGCGAATGTTGCCGCCATTGATGACTTGCGCCCGGCCAATGATCGGCGCTGATGTGGGCGCAGATGGCAGTGTAGCGGTGGGCGAAGGGGATGGAGTTTGCGTGGGAATAGCGCTCTGCATCGCTGCCTGTTGCGCTGTTGCACGAGCTTCGCGGGTTTGCGATGCAATCTGGGTCTGGCGGGCAATAATGCGGCTTGTTTCGATCTGATCAAGCACAAACGGTGCCGCTCCGATCAGTCCGAGAGTCAGGATGCCGGCGACCAGCGCAATCATCACGATACGCAGCGGCCCACGTCGCCGCCGCCGCCCTTCAAACAGCCGCTCCCAGTCACGTGGATCAGTTTTTGGTGGCACGGTTCTCCCTCTCTACAACCAGCGACACAGCACCGGCTGCCGTTCGCCGGTTGGCACAAAGCCAAACCAGCGGTAGAGCCGCTGGGCATGATGGTTGTACGCCTGTGTGTTGAGAGTGAGCAACCCGGCGCCGGCTTCAGCCGCATAGGTCACGAATTCTGCCAGCAACCGCACACCAATTCCACGGCCACGCAATGCCGGATCAACGGCAATTCGTACCAGGTGCATCAGTCGGCCACCAAAATGACTGGTTGCGTAACTGTACCCCACAACCTCACCATCGATCTCGGCCATCACAAAGAACGAGCCGTCGGCGATAGCCGGTGCCAGAATATCTTCATTCTTGACCCATTGCGGCTCGAAACAGCGCGTATCGAGTCGCAACACTTCGGCTAAATCAACGGCAAGGGCAGGGCGAACTTGCACATCGGGATTGCCGGTTGCCGGAATTTCCCAGCCCCGTTTCTCATAGACGACCACATCAGTTTGATGGTAGTAACCGGCAGCTTCGAGGAGCGGACGCAACCACTGATCGGTCTGCTCATCGCCGGCATAGTAGATGTGGGTGATAGACCGATCACGGGCGAGCTGTTCGATAGCAGGGGTTAATACCTTCAACGCCTCTTTCGGCGGTACACGTTCACTGATTGCCAGTGACCGCAACCAGACAACTCGATCAATCGGCTTGCTCAAGGTAGCCACGGCCAGCAGATCGTGATCGAGCTGAAGGACGACCGCTCGTCCCTCTTCGACGGCGGTATACAATTCGTTCCCGTTCGTCGCCAGAAAGCGGCGTCCAGCCTGCCGAAAGAGCAGGCTCACCGCCGTCACATCGGCTGGCTGGCCCGGACGAATCGTTGTTGCCTGGAGATCGACAGGTTTTCGAAATGGCCACATAGCTGTGTTACCATACTTACGGAGTCTGAGTTTGTATTGTACCAGAGAAGTCTTATGATTCGTCGCGTGCGTACCTATCTTGCCACCCAATGGCAACGGTTTTTCGGTTTGAATATCTCTCTCGTTACCCCAATGCTCTTCGTCGGCGGTCAGTTTAGTGCTCAACAATGGCCTGCTATTCATCAGCTCGGTGTGCGGGCAGTGCTCTCGCTACAAGCCGAGCGAGCTGATCCCTTTCGCGAGCCGCTGCCGGCGCGCAGTTTACGGTTACTGGTACCAGATTTCCATCCACCAACGATTGAACAGCTTGATGAAGGGGTGCATTTTATTGCTCAGGCGATTAGCGATGGCTTACCGGTGTTTGTCCATTGCCACGCCGGTGTCGGCAGAGCACCATTGATGACGGCGGCATATCTGATGGCCCATCATGGTATCGGTCATCGGGCGGCACTCGCCACCTTGCGCATGGCACGTCCCATTATTCGGCCTAACCGGCGTCAACTGCGTCAACTTCAGGCATACGAGCAAATACTGGCTCGTCGCCGACGATCCAGTCAGTTTACGCCGCCCGCTGACGATAGAGGCTACTGGCCGCCAGCTCCAGACACCCAGACACCGTGAAGAGATCAACAAAGGCCAGCAGGGAAAGGCGTGGCTGCGCACAAATGTAGACCGGTCGCCAGACGGGGGCAAATTTGGCCTTGAAGTGGTAGAGACCATTGGTATCGTAGACGGCACCCATCTGCCGCCCCACCAGCGTCACCAGGCGTTCCAGCGGTCGGAGACGGTGATCGAGATGGTGGAACGGCACTTCATTGAGGCTCAAGAAGTGAAACCCTTCAGCCTGTAACGTCTGTCCAGCCGTTGCAAAGAGCGCTTCCATCACACCGGCAGGAGCCTGCTGCCTGCGCAACATCAGTTCGGTCACCGCAGTTGTCGCCGAGGGCTGCGTGAGCAGCAACGCACCCTGCCAGATGCCATCGGCGTCAACAAAAACAAACAGACGAGTCTCAGGCTCAAAGATGGTGCGAAACAGGTAGCGCAGTTGCGGTCGCTGCCCGTAACGCGCTTCACGGGCCAGCCAGCGCAGATGAGCCACTGCCGATGGACTCCACGGCATCTCGACCACGTACCCATACCGACTCGCAGCACGAACCATCTTGCGTACTGAACGCCGTTGCAGGCTGTGGCCGCGCAGGTCAACCAGACCTTCAATCCCAACCCGGATACATTCCCAGTCGGCCATCGCCAGTTGACCGGCCAGACTGGCAGAACAACCCCGCAACAGCAGCCGTGTTCCCGGTAGATACTCGCGCTGGAGATGGTCAAGCGTGTAGTCGGGCGGTAGCGTTGCGTAGGCCAGCCAGGTGAAACCAGAAAATGGTAAGCGAATGGCCTGCCAGCGCGGTGACGGCAGGCAGGCCCGTGTCCAACTGAGCGGTAATTCATCAGCAAGGGTGGGGGTAAGTGGCATACGTATTCACAACCGGTTTAACGCCAACAGCCAGATCGGGTTCTGTTAGTAGTTTGCGCCCGGTTATGAGTCGCTGTCAAGGCGTTGCTTGCAGTGCGGCTTCGATGCGGGCCACCACCATATCAATCGCAATCGGATTTCGCCCCCCGCCGGGGAAGATCACATCCGCATACCGCTTGGTCGGTTCCACGAATTCAAGATGCATTGGACGCACTGTCGCCAGATACTGCTCGATCACCGACTCGACCGAACGACCGCGCTCGACAATATCACGACGCAACCGTCTGATAAAGCGCAGATCGGCGTCAGTATCAACAAACAACTTAATTTGCATCCGCCGCCGTAACACCGGCTCGTAGAAGATCAAAATCCCCTCGACCAGAATCACCGGACGAGGTTCGATCCGCTCGGTTTGCGGTAGACGCACGTAAGTTGCATAGTCGTAGGTCGGCAAATCTACCGATTGACCGGCACAAAGCGCATCGAGATGGGCAACCAGCAGATCGTTATCAAGCGCATCGGGATGATCGAAATTGAACTTTGCCCGTTCTTCAAGGGGCAGATGGCTCAAATCTTTGTAGTAGCGGTCGTGGTCGATGTGGGCAATCCGATCAGCACCGACTCGTTGCAAAATAGCCTGCGCAACGCTTGTCTTGCCGCTGGCGCTGCCACCGGCGACCCCGATAATGATTGGGTAGGTACTCATACGCCGTAGAACATCATTCAAACATAGAAGAAGGGGCGTTCCACCGGGCACGCCCCACGCCAGAACCTCAATAGGGAGATGTACGATACCAGAAACCGGCAGTATCTACCGCTCCCGTGATCGACATCATCCCGTACAGGTTGATCACGAGTTAACCATGATTGTCATCTTACACTGTCTGCGATTCTGATTTTGGTGGTTCACCCAGCAGCTTATTCGTCAGATACGTCGCCAGCCATGCTGCTGCCAGGCTCAGCACCAGACTCAGCAACCCGTGGACTAACTTTCGCCGCAACTCTTCTTCCGTCATGCGATTATTCCCTCCGTCGCATCAAAACAGTCACAAAGTACAGCAACTGCGCAATAGCCTGTGCTGCGGCAGCAACATACGTTAACGCCGCTGCATTCAACACCGCGTTCACGCCTTCGGCCTCTTGCACAGTGACCAGACCGGCCCGTTGCAACATCTCACGGGCACGAGCGCTGGCGTTAAACTCAACCGGCAGGGTAACCAGCGTAAAAGCTACCGCTGCACTGAACAGAATGACCCCAACAACGGCCAACTGGAAACCGAACCCCCGGCCTCCGGCAGCACTCAGCAGCATCCCGATAAAGAAGAGCCAGGTACCAAGCTGAGAACCGATGTTGGCAAAACCGACAATCCCGGAACGAACCCGCAACCAGGCATAGCCCTCTTTATCTTGTGCGGCGTGGCCCAACTCATGCGCGACAATGGCCATCGCTGCGACTGACGGCTGCAATGACCCTTGCGAAAGCCGGATGACTTTGCTGGAAGGATCGTAGTGATCGGTTAGCATACCGGGAATCGTCTCGACCCCGACATGATCCAGTCCTTCGTTACGCATCAACACCCGCGCCACATCAAACCCATTCAGGCGGCGCATATTGGCGACTTGCGACCATTTATTAAAGGCCGACTGAACCTGAAACTGTGCCCAAAGGGCAAAGAGCATCGCCGGCACGGCAAAGATCAGATAAGTTGGATCGAAAAAGAACGGCATAGACGACCTCCTCAGAGGGAATGTAATGTGTCTCAATGCTACGCACAGTATACCACTCTTGAATGACAACCGGATGTTGGTAGAATGTTGGATTTTTGCAAAATCTGCCGCAAAGGAACGGGTAACATAACCCAGATTGCCCTTTATCACCACAGAGGCACGGAGGACGCAGAGAATGGGCATAACCCAGGTTGCTACTGTAAGACGTGACATAGTGCGTCGATGGGAACTGGTTGCTGTCCACATCGTTCACACAGGTACGCTGCACGATGTTGTGCGCAACGTCGTGCTGTGCATCCTGGCAGTCAGCTTTACGCGGCCTGATCACAGCATAGATGGCAACTTGGGTTAAGACAACTTATCGCCCAGGCTGATGGCCTGGGCGACATACACTACACCACCGGACGGATTAGGCAGAAATAACGCGACAATCAACTATACCCCAGCTTATCCTCACCGGCCAGGATATGCCGAATCTGACCAACCAGCGCCGTGGCGCGTTCGTTGAGCCACTGCCGTAGCGCCGGGCCACTACGGGGAAGCAGGAGCGCAGCGACGCTTGCGCCCCCGGCGAAGCCTAACAGGAGACCGAAGAGAAACCGCCTTCCGCTGATCGGGTGCGGAACGAGGTCGGTGATCATTGCATCCAGTTCGTCCATAACCTGCCCATGCTACGGATAAATACCGCGGGTCGTGACGGCATCGGCCACGCGCTGCACGGCCAGCATATACGATGCCGTGCGCAGATCGACCTGTCGCTCGGCTGAGACCCGCAAGACCTGTTGCAACGCATTGGTCATCACTCGGCGCAACTGCGTGTTGACTTCCCGCTCGCTCCAGAAAAACTCTTGCAAACCCTGCACCCACTCGAAGTAGCTCACGGTGACACCACCGGCATTGGCGAGAATGTCTGGAATGACCAGGCATCCCCGATCATACAGGATCGCATCGGCAGCTTTGGTGGTGGGGCCATTGGCCGCTTCAGCGACGATCTGCGCTCTGATCCGACCGGCGTTTTGGGCTGTGATCACACCACTCAACGCTGCCGGCACTAATACATCGCATTCAACTTCCAGCAATTCTTCGTTGGTCAGTGAGTCGGCATTGACGGCACCAACCACACTGCCGGTATGCGCTTTGTGAGCCAGGATAGCCTCAATATCCAGTCCGTGCGGATTGTAGACTCCACCACGGCTGTCACTAAGGGCAATGACCTTCATCCCCAGCGCGACTGCTTCGCGGGCCACGGTTGAGCCAACATTGCCACACCCCTGTATCGCCAGCCGGATATCCGAGATATTCAGACCGAGATGGTGGGCCGCAGCCGTCAACACGTAGGTTAATCCGCGACCGGTAGCCTCGCGCCGCCCTTCCGAGCCGCCGATATTGATCGGCTTCCCGGTTACGACTGCCGGTACGGTATGGCCCTGGTGCATCGAGATGGTATCCATAATCCACGCCATCACCTGGGGGTTGGTACCGACATCGGGCGCCGGAATATCGCGCTCAGGGCCGATTACAACACTAATCTCGGTGGCAAAACGCCGGGTCAGGCGTTCGATTTCACCGACTGAAAGCTGTTTGGGATCAACAATCACCGCACCTTTCGCACCGCCGTATGGCAAACCGGCCAGCGCACACTTCCAGGTCATCAACATGGCCAGGGCGCGGGTCTCGTCAAGCGTGACATTGGGGTGGTAGCGAATGCCGCCTTTCGTTGGGCCACGGGCCAGATTGTGCTGGACACGAAAGCCCTGAAAGACCTCGATCCGTCCACTATCCCGCTTCACCGGAAAGTTGACGGTCAATTCGCGCTGCGGCACTCGTAAAATGCCGCGGAGACGTGCCGGAAGGTCGAGCAGTTCAGCCGCCTGATCAAAATGCTGCTGCACAATGTTCAGCAGATCAACGCTCTCAGAAGGCGCGGCGGCAGATCGTTCAATATCTGTCATCACCATGACCTTTACCCCTCAACGATGAGTAGAATCGGCCAACGCTGGCCGGTCGCGACAACGCCGGCGCGACAGCCCCTATTGTACCACGGTGCCATAGCTGATACGTTATAATTTTTATTCATCTTGTGGAATAAATTCGTTCACATTACTGACTGAATGCACAAAAGCGGCGATCAGGCGCACTGCGCACTCCACGTCGTGCAATGCAATCATCTCGTTCGGCGAATGCATATAGCGGTTGGGGATAGAGATGACGGCACTGGCAATACCTCCTCGCACATGATGGATCGCGTCGGCATCGGTACCGGTGTACCGTGGCGAGATTTGCACACTGTACGGGATCGCTTCGCGCTCGGCCAGCTCAACCAGCCGCCGAAAAACCCGACCACTGTTGGCTGAGCCGCGTGACAACACCGGGCCACCACCCAGTTTGACCACGTTCCACTGGCGCTGATCCGAGTCGGGGTGGTCGGTAGCAAAAGTGACATCTACCACCAGCGCAATCTGTGGATCGAAACTGAACGCCGCCGTCGTTGCTCCGCCAAAGGTGATCTCTTCCTGAGTTGTGGCAACAGCCGCCACGTGAGCGTTGGGCCGATTCTGGCTGAGTAGACGCAAGGCTTCCAGAACGGTAAAGGCACCGATCCGGTTGTCGATAGAGCGACTGACAATGCGCCCCCCCGGTAGCTCGTAGACCGGTGCGTCAATGACGCCAACATCGCCGACCTGAACCAGTTCACTGGCTTCGCTCTTGCTCGTCGCCCCAATATCAATCCACATCTGTTCGATTTTCGTGGCCTGATTGCGTTCGTCGGGCTTGAGCAGGTGAATCGGCTTCTTCCCGATCACCCCTATCACGTCACCGTTCTTGCCCAGCAAGCGCACACGCTGACCAACCAGAACCTGCGCATCCCAACCACCAATCGGGCTAAAGAACAGAAAGCCTTGATCGTCGATATGGCTGATCATCAAGCCAATCTCATCGATATGACCAGCCAGCAGAATCCGTGGCCCACTGCCTTCCAACACCGCAAAGCTGTTGCCTAGCACATCACTATAGACCTGATCGGCAAACGTGCGCGCTTCGGCCCGCCATACCCGCGCTGCCTGATCTTCGTCACCCGAAGGGCCAGGCGTAGCGAGCAGCCGTTTCAGAAAGGAGATTTGTGCAAGTTCCATACGTCCTTCTCGTAGATAAAACAGGGTTGCCTGTACCTGTGTCTAGTATAACGCATCATTAGTGTTATTGGTTTTTGACCCACAACCTGCGAATGCATCCTGTACTTTGCGTTCAAAATCGGTAAAATGCTTGACGCTATCTCAACGCAACCGGTATAATGAGCTTTGATATGTTATCAAACACAAATATTGTCAACGTGATGAACACATCAGAATTTGCCGATCTTGTTGCCGACGTTCTCAAGAGCCTGCCACCGGCTTTTGCCCGCCACCTGGACACCGTCGAGGTCGTGGTTGCTCCGCGTCCAAGTCGTGAACAGCGCCGGGCGCTCGGTTTACGCCCATGGCAGACCATCTACGGTCTCTACGAAGGGACGCCGCTGACTGAACAACATAGCGATGGTATCTTCTTGCCGGCAACCATCACCATCTTCCAGGAGCCTCTTGAACGCGATTTTCGCACCAGATCAGCCCTACGCGAACAGGTACGGCGCACGGTGTTGCATGAAATAGCTCATCACTTCGGCATCAGCGATGAACGTTTACGAGAGCTGGGTGCTTACTAGTCCAGGCATGATAGCAGGAGAGTGAGGCGAGCGTGCGAGCTGGCACGATCATTACTGGAACTATCTACATCAGTGCATTGGTCATTGCCGGTGTGCTCCTCTGGCAGACCCTGCAAATGTCGAGTACGTTGATCACGTTCTCGGCTACCGCTCCTTCACCGACGATTGCCCCAGAACCAACCGCGACCGCAGCCCCCTTGCTGGTTTTGCCAACGCCGATTCCTCCCACACCGGTACCAACTGCGGCTCCTCCCGAACCGGATATGGCCGGCTACCACCCAAAGAGCGGGCGTTATATCGCTGTCTGGTTACCGCCCAATTTTACCGGTGATGCCCGCGAGTCGTTCTTTGCGAATGTTGACATTATCGACGACATCAGCCCATTCTGGTACACCACCGATGCCAGTGGCCGTCTTTATGGACAACGCGATGACGAATTGGTGCGGATAGCGCACGAGAACAATGTGCGGATTATCCCCTCCATTCACAATGTTAATAATCCTGGTGCGGTGGTTCCGGTGCTGACCAATCCCCAACTGCGGGCGCGGCATATCCAGAATATTGTGGATGAGGTATTGGCCCGTGGGTACGATGGCATTGACATCGATTATGAGTCACTGGCACCATCACTACGCGATGACTATACCGCGTTTATCGTTGATCTGGCCGCAGCACTGCATGCCCACAACAAGCTGCTGACGGTAGCCGTCCACGCCAAGGATCGGGATGACGGTGGTTTAGGGGCATTTCAAGATTGGGCAGCCATTGGGCCACACGTCGATCAGTTGCGGATTATGACCTACGACTATCATTGGCGCGGTTCCGGCCCTGGCCCGGTAGCACCGGCCTACTGGATCGAAGCGGTCGCCAGTTATGCCCGTGAGGTTGTTGATCCGGCGAAAGTATTGATCGGCGTTCACTTCTACGGCTACGATTGGCCGCCGAACGGCAATGCCACTGCTCGTCCGTGGCGCGTGATTGAAGAGATTATCAACGAGTACCAGCCAACGGTCAGTTTTATCGAACGTAATGCCCGTGGTCGGGTGGGAGAGAGCACCTTTACCTATCGCACCAGTGCCGGTACCCGCACCGTCTGGTTTATGACCGATACCGGTCTGGCCGATAAGATTGCAACTGTACAGAAGCTCGATTTGGCCGGGATTGCCATCTGGCAATTGGGCTATGAACGGCCCGAATACTGGCAGACGGTACGAGCCAATCTTGTGCAAGACTCGACCCTGATCCAGCGAGCGCTCAACGAATTACTCCCTGATCATTGAGCGTATGCATTGCATAAGTGTTCTGATCAGACTATACTTGTGTGATTGAGACCAATTTCTGCGTTTACCTGGTGTAGATGTGCAATCTCGTTGCCCACGATAACCGATATGTTACAGTAACCCATAACATATCATGGCGGGCAGCGCTACATAACGAGATCGCAATGACAACCACTGTCAATGAATCTGGTGTTCGAGCCAATCCGGCTGAAGCGCGTGAATTAGTCGAACGCGGGATCGCCGCCGCACGCGGTGGTCAGCGCCGTGTTGCGGCGGGATTGCTGGCACGTGCTTTGAAGCTCGATCCGCGCGACGAACGGGCATGGCTGTGGCTGAGCGGTGTCGTTGATGATCCGGCCCAACGTGCGTTTTGCTTACAGGCCGTGTTGCGTATCAATCCACAAAACCCTCACGCCCGCCGTGGCCTGGCCTACCTCGAACGACAAGGAACGGTAAACGCACGTCCGATAGCCGATCTGAGTGTACCGGCGGCTGCACCGGAAACAACGACTGAAACGCCTGCTACGCCGGCAACATCGCCGGCGAAAGATACGGCACACCGCGACTGGTGGTTGCACTGGCGCTGGCAACATCGCGAAACATCACGGGTGCGGCTCGTGCTCTGGATTTTGCCGATTGTGTTGCTGTCAGTAGCAGTCTTCCTGCATCAAAGTGTGAGTATTGCCCGCGAGCAAGCGCTGGCAGCGCTGGCTGCCGAACAAGCGTCGGCTTTTACTGTGGAGTCACCATCAGTTGTAGCTGTTGCTACCCCTACGCCTATCCCGGCACTCGAAGCAGAGCCACTGGCAGTGGTTGAGAGTCTGACCGTCTCTTACCTCAGTGCAGTTGAGGCGATACGTGCCGATCTCCGCACAGCGACGATGACGTATCGTCAAGAGACCAGCCAGCCCGGCGGCGCCTCAGTTAACCACGTTGCAGCCACGCAACGGTTGCGATCAACGGTTGCGCAGGCGTTGGCCAATTTGGGAGAGCTACGTGTACCGGGTGTCCTGCTGCCGGCCCACGAAGACTACCGCCGTGGCCTTGAGCTGGAACTGGCCGGGCTGGATGCGATTCTGGAGTTTTACAGCACGTATGATGTCGCTCATGCCAATCGCGCTGCCCTGCGTTTTCAAGAGGCACGAGCGTTTATCGAACGAGCACAGGTCGGGTTCCAGGCCCAGCTTCAACTCTTAGGCGAAGAGAGTTTGATAAGCGCGTACACCATTCGGTAGGCAAATCCCCAACGCCACATATGGCGCGTGGTCGGGTCGATGCCTGCACGATCTGTACCACCGGTTAGGCGAAAGCAATGCTGTTGGCTTTCCCAAATCGGCAGGATGGCTCGATAGGACTCTCGTTAGCCCATAACGTCGGCGTGGTGTAGAACTATCTCAAGCTGTGCCGTCGTGCTCCCCGACTGTCGCACAGGCTCGTGAATGCTTGCCAATCAGCAACGACAGTATCTCCACCGGCATAGCAGCGAGGAGTGCTAACAACCATCTCCAGTGCCATCACGCGCTGGACTGGTTGCGTTGCACGCTTGCCATGGGCGTGTCGCCTCATTTGGAGTGCGGCAGTGTGGCTGCTGCCCCTGCCATAATTCGTGCCGGGCGCGTGTCACGCCGTTCACCGCTGGTACGGGGATGCTGTGTGTGATCGTCACGATCTTGTCGTCTGTCAGTAATGAATGAGATAACTTCCAGGCTGCTATCACGCACCCCTACCGCCGATACTACCTGACGCCGGAGATAGCGCGGTAGCAACGATGCCCGGAGCGAAAACAACGTCTCGCATCTTAAACTGACGTTATGTTAATCCATACTATGACAAAAGACCAATACCATCTATTCGCATCAACCCTGTTTTTCGGCTATACTATTCATGATTAGCTGATGATTTGCTCGCCGTCGATGGGGACGGAACGTAAGCGTGAGACAGCATACGCCTGCGTTGGTGCGTCCTGCTACGGCGAACCGTGGCGGGACTTTCGTTTTCAGGATATCCGTTTAGAGAAAGGGAGCGCCGATGACCCTCTCAATCAATGAAATTAGCACCGATCCAGGATTTGGGCACGATCTACCACCGCACACGCTACGCGATATGCTGCGGTATATGATGCTGGCGCGAGCGCTCGACGAGCGTATGTGGGTGCTCAATCGGGCCGGCAAAGCGCCCTTTGTGATTAGTTGTCAGGGCCACGAAGCGGCTCAGGTTGGCGCCGCGTTTGCCTTAATGCGTGGTAAAGACTTCATTCTGCCCTACTATCGCGGGCTGGCAACCGTCCTGGTGATGGGTATGACACCGACGGAAGTGATGCTCGGTCTGTTCGCCCGCGCCACCGATCCCAGTTCAGGTGGACGACAGATGCCGGCCCACTACGGCTGTCGGCGCCTGAAGATTGTGACCCAATCCTCGCCGGTCGGCACCCAGATACCGCACGCGGCAGGGATTGGTCTGGCCGAAAAGATTAAAGGCGGTGACGCGGTAGTATGGGTATCCTTCGGTGAGGGCACCACCAGCCAGGGTGATTTTCACGAAGGAGTCAATCTGGCAGCCGTCCACCGGCTGCCGGTTATTTTCCAATGCGAAAATAATGAATACGCGATCAGTGTTCATCAACGCCAGCAAATGGCCATTGGCAGCGTTGCCGAACGGGCTGCGGCCTACGGCATTCCCGGCATTAGCGTTGATGGAACCGATGTCCTCGCCGTCTATGAAGTGACTCGCCGTGCAGTTGAACGGGCACGCCGTGGTGATGGCCCTACGCTGATCGAAGCACGAGTCGTGCGCATGACGGCCCACTCCAGTGACGACAACGACCGCACCTACCGCCCACCGCACGAGATTGCCCTTGTTCGTCATCAAGACCCAATTGTGCGCTTTGTGGCCCAGTTGCGTGAGCACGGTATCTTGAGTGAAGCCGAAGAACAAGAGATGCGTGCCGAGGTGAAGGCAATCGTTGATCGCGCCACCGAAGAGGCCGAGCGAGCACCGATGCCAGAACCGGAAACCCTCTACGACCACGTCTACGCGCCGTTGCGCCAGCGTCGCTGATATGCGGGGAGGATAAATATGCCTGAGATGAACTTGCTGGAAGCTATTCGCCAGGGCCTCGATGAAGCCATGGCTGCCGATTCACGGGTATTCATTTTCGGTGAAGATGTGGGCAAACGCGGCGGTGTCTTCCGTGTCACCGAAGGTTTGTACGACAAGTATGGCCCCATGCGCGTCATTGACTCGCCGCTGGCCGAGAGTGTCATTGTAGGCGCCTGTATCGGCGCCGCAATGAACGATACATTGCCCATCGCCGAGATTCAGTTTGCCGATTTTATTGCCCCAGCTTTTAATCAGATCGTGCAGGAAGCGGCCCGTATTCACTACCGCTCTAATGGTGACTGGGAAGTACCGCTGGTCATTCGGGTGCCTTACGGCGGCGGTATTCACGGGGCACTCTACCATAGCCAAAGCGTGGAAGCCTTCTTCGCCCACGTGCCCGGCCTGAAGGTCGTGACCCCGGCTACCCCTTACGATGCAAAAGGGTTGCTGAAGAGCGCGATTGAAGACCCCAATCCAGTCCTCTTCCTCGAACACAAGAAGACCTACCGGCTGATTAAGGGGTTTGTGCCCGAAGAAGATTATCGAGTGCCGATTGGCCCCGCCGACATCAAACGTCCCGGTGAAGACATGTCAGTCTTTGCCTACGGACTGATGCTGCACTACTGCCTCGAAGCAGCCCAAACCCTGGCCGCAGAAGGGGTGAGCGTAGAGGTTGTCGATCTACGCACCCTGCGACCACTCGATACCGAAACGATCCTCGCCAGTGTCCGCCGTACCGGCAAGGTCTTGATCGTCCACGAGGATAATCTGTTTGGCGGTTTTGGTGGTGAAGTAGCAGCGATCATTGCCGAACACGCATTTGAGTATCTCGATGGGCCAATTGTGCGTATCGGTGGCCCTGATGTGCCGGCGATGCCCTTTGCTCATTCGCTGGAAGCGGCGTTTATGCCCTCTCCGGCCTCGATTGCAGCAGCAATGCGGCGGCTGGCCGCTTACTGATGGCTGTCATTAGTCCTGCGACTGATTGGAGAGTGGACACATTCTTTCGTGAGTTACGTAGCAGGTGAGCTTCATGATCGATATCAAAATGCCTCAGCTCGGTGAGAGTGTCACCGAGGGCACAGTTGGGCGCTGGCTCAAGCGGCCCGGCGATCCGGTCGCTAAATACGAACCGCTGCTCGAAGTGGTGACAGACAAAGTTGACACCGAAGTGCCGGCTCCTGAAGCCGGCGTACTCCACGAGATTCTGGTACCGGAGGGGGAGACAGTGCGGGTCGGGACGGTCATCGCGCGCCTGGCCCCGGCAGGCGCAACGGTACCTGCAACACCGGCTTCGGCACCAGCCGCAACCACCGTCGCCGCAACGGCATCAGCTACCACCACCGTGACGGCTACCGTAGCTCCACCGGTAGCAGATGGGCGTAACACCTATCTTTCGCCGGTGGTTGCCCGCTTACTGTCCGAGCACAACCTCGATCCCGGCCAGATTCGCGGTACCGGTCAGGGTGGCCGTATCACCAAGCAGGACGTGTTGCGCTTCCTGGCCGAACGACAACAACAACCGTCTGCGCCGGTGGCGGCGCCGGTCGCTCCCACCCCTGTCGCACCCTCGCCGGCCCCGGCACCAGCCCCCGCACCGGTAAGTCCAACCCCGGCACCGACCCCGGCACCGACCCCGGCACCAGCCCCTGCACCGGCAACCTTCGATATTCCTGCGGATGCAGAATTGGTGCCACTCACCCCGATGCGACGCAGTATTGCCGAACATATGGTACGTTCGGTGCGCACCTCACCCCACGTGACCACGGTGATGGAGGTCGATCTGAGTCGCGTCATTGCCCATCGCGCCGCCCACCAGGAAGCGTTCAGTCGCCAGGGTGTGCGTCTGACCATGACCCCCTATTTTGTGATGGCAGCAGTTGCCGGCCTCCAGGCAGTGCCGGTGTTCAACGGCAGTTTCACCGACCAGGGGATCATCCTGCATCGGCGGATCAACATCGGCGTAGCGGTCGCGCTGCAGGAAGGCTTGCTGGTGCCGGTAATCCCTGATGCCGACGAGAAGAATCTGCTCGGTCTGGCCCGTGCCGTCAGCGACCTCGCCGAGCGCGCTCGCACCAAACGATTGCGCCCGGAAGAGACCCAGGGTGGTACCTTCACTATCACCAATCACGGTGTGACCGGCAGCCTCTTCGCCACCCCGATCATCAACCAGCCCCAGGCCGGCATCCTCGGCGTCGGCGCGATTGTCAAACGCCCGGTCGTGATCACGCAAAACGGGCTTGATGCAATCGCCATTCGTCCGCTCTGTTACCTCTCATTCACCTTCGATCACCGGATTGCCGATGGCGCGACCGCCGATCAGTTCCTGGCAACGGTGAAAAAACGCCTTGAAGAGTGGGAAGGATAGGCCCCACACATAACGAATGCGCTTGAACCGCTTCAGAATCGGTTCAAGCGCATTCCTTGCGCCATACACGACGCAACCCTCACCGGAAAAGCTAGCCGCCATTCGTTCAGCTATGCTCAGCACACGAACGTTCAGGTAGGAGCGGTTCAGAACCCGCCCCTACTGCCCCTCGGACGGCGGTGGAATACGGTACAGAGAACAACGGTTCGCTGTACACGCAGTGGTATCACGCGCCGGTGAAAATACAGTTTGCCGACTGGGTTGCCCGTGTCGCGACGTTTGGAGTGCGGCAGCATGGCTGCCGCACCAGCCGTGCTTCGTGCCAGGCGCGTGTCAGGCTGTTGACCCGACTGATCACGGGTATGTGTGTGCATTCGTCATGTCATGTAGTCTGTCAGTAATTAATGAGATAAATTCTTCTCAACCCTCACCGGAAAAGCCCGCCACCATTCGCCCGGCTATGCTCAGCACACCACCGTGCGCTCATCCCGGCGAGGGTTCAGGGATGAACAGAAAGTATGACCTGACACAGCGACTATCTCACCAGGATGTCCCGATCCAGACTGCTGCTCTCCCCTCTCCCGCGCTAGTGCGCGGGAGAGGGACCGGGGGTGAGGGCGGGGCGGTTCAGAACCCACCCCTACTGCCCCTCGGACGGCGGTGGAATACGGTACAGAGAACAACAGTTCCTCCGTACACGCAGTGGTATCACGCGCCGGTGAAAATACATTCCGTGTCGCATCGTGTGGCGTGCAACAGCTACACGACCACACCATCCGTGCTCATGACCAGGTGCGGATGGTAGTGGTTTCCCTGGCCGGTACGTGCCCCTACTGACAGGGCAGCATGAACTCACCATCGCCAGTATCGCTCTACCACATACCCACCCGCCGTAACACCCCAGAGCGCACTGGTAGTGGGTGAATGTCCACCCTGTTACAATCTCTTCTCACCACATCATCATCACCATGTACTGCACGCATTGGCATTCGCGCAGTATAATACCCTTGTTGCCCGGACACGTAAGGAGTAAACCTATGGATCATAGTGAGCGCCCAATTAGTCGGTTTCCCTATCCTGAGCGACTCGACGACTTGCCGGTTGACATTCGTGAACGTATTGAAAAGGTAGCCGAAAAGAGCGGTTTTATCCCTAACGTCTTCCTGGCTCTGGCGCAACGCCCCGACGAATTTCGCGCCTTTTTTGCTTACCACGATGCGCTGATGGAGCGCCCCTCAAACCTGAGCAAGGCCGAGAAAGAGATGATAGTCGTCGCTACCTCGGCGGCCAATGATTGTCTGTACTGTGTGATTGCCCACGGCGCCATTCTGCGTATCCGCAGTAAAAATCCGCGGCTGGCCGAGCAGGTTGCAACTAACTATCGACGCGCCGAGATTACGCCCCGTCAGTGCGCCATTCTCGATTATGCGCTAAAAGTGGCCCTGGATTCGGCCCGCATCAGCGAAGAGGACTGGCAACCGCTGATGGCGCACGGCCTGACCCTCGACGACATCTGGGAGATCGGTGCGATAGCGGCGTTCTTCGCAATGAGTAACCGACTGGCCAATATGAGTGCGCTGCGGCCTAACGACGAGTTCTATACGATGGGCCGGTGAGGGAACCATATTCTCTGATCTTCATTTTCCGGGCCACACCCCGGTAGAGATGGATTATTATGCGCCCGGCAACGATCTCTCGTTATTCTCTGCTCGGCCTGATCATAAGTTTTCTTATGTTTAGTGCCGGCTGTACCTGGGCACCGGCAGCAACATCCTCACCAACCGCTCAACCAATCACTGCCACTGCTACACCAGATCGCCAACCCACACCAGAACCGCCACGCCCAACGGTAGCGCCGATGATCGGTCTTGCCAACCCGGCGGCGAGATACTGCATTGAACAGGGTGGGCAGGTAGAGATACAGACCACTGCTGATGGTGCGCAACTGGGCTTATGTGTGTTCAATGACGGAACGGTATGCGAAGAGTGGGCCTTTCTACGCGGTGAATGCGCACCGGGCCAGCAGTACCAAATCGACTCAAATGCCGTCAGCGATACAACGACTCTCGATCCGGTTGTGCGCGAGCTGTTTGCCCTGGTGAAGGCCGAACTACCACCACAGGCGTTTGATTCGTTTGCCGCCCAACCGTTGCCTTCCACCCCTGAGCGGCAATTGTGGGCGGTGTACAGCACCGGCATGCGCAACTTCGATCTCGATCCGCCAGTACCGCATTTTATTGCGGTGTACGCCTACACCAACGAGCACTGGCAACTTCTTAGTCGGCAGAACCTGGTGTCAGTATCAGAAGAGGACGGATCCTCTCTCGAACCAGACTTTATCGGGGCTGTTCGCCAGGTCAAGATTAGCCCAGATCGCATCTGGTTGCAGGTCGAAGGGGGGCTGGGTGCGCACAGCGGTAGTTATCACCTGTTCAGTTTTGCCGCTGATACCCTGCGCCTGGAGCTTGCCGCCTATGCATCGAGTCCTGGGGTGGGTTCCATCGCAGACCTGGATGGCGATGGAATTGCCGAGGTGGTTCTTGATCGGTCGGAGCGCTACATCTTCTGCTATGCCTGTGGCGTCTACTATCCTTTTTATCAGGTCTACGCCTGGGAAAACGGCTCGATGGTTGAACGCACGATAAGCGAGCTGGTGCCCCAATATCAAACCGCGCCGTATGCCGAACAGAACGGCCAGGCCGTCACATTTGCGCAGACCGATTTGTGGGCAGAGGCTTTAACCGCGATCAACGCAGCAGTCGCCGCTGCCGGCAGTGCCGATCCGCCCACGACCGGCGGATCACTCCGCTGGAATCAGCGCCTGATCCAGAAGATGCACGATGCTCATCTGGAGGCGATTGTGAACAGCGCCTTCCCCTTGCTGAACCGCGTGTTTTACGGCGATTATAACGGTGTCGTTGATCAGATGCGACAAACCGCACCGGCTGAGATTTTCAGTACCAAATCGCCGCTCATCGTGGGGACGGTAGCAGAGGGCTGGGAAACTACGTTGGGTGAGCATTTGATCTCGGCAACTGAACGAGTACTGGCAATCCAACCGGATCGCGCAGAGGTTTTCTTCGTCCAGGCATGGGGCAGATTTTTGGTTGATGCAACTGATCCCGCGATTGCAACTGATCTCGACCGCGCTGCGCAGTTGCAGCCCGATACGCCGTTGTTTGTAGAGAGTGCAACCTGGTGGAAGAATCGGTAGCGGCGATCACATCAGTCAGCGGAATCATCGTAGGCTGGAGTCATTACCCTGCGAAAATCTCTGATTCATAGTTCGTTTGTTCTACCAAAGAGTGGTATACTAAAAGATAGGTCAGCGTCGTCGTACAGGGACGACGCTCTTGTTTCGTCTGTATAACAGCGGAGACAGTCGTGGCCAGGACGACAATCGTAATCAAGGGTGCCCGCGAGCACAACCTCAAAGGGATTGATGTTGAAATTCCGCGTGACCGGCTGGTGGTATTGACGGGTGTCAGTGGATCGGGAAAAAGCTCGCTGGCGTTTGATACGCTCTACGCCGAAGGTCAACGACGCTATGTCGAGAGCTTATCGGCCTACGCACGCCAGTTTCTCGGTCAGATGGAAAAACCGCAGGTCGATCTGATCGAAGGCTTGTCACCGGCAATCGCTATCGAACAGAAGAGCGCCAGTAAGAACCCGCGCTCAACCGTTGGCACCGTTACCGAAATTTACGATTACCTGCGTCTGCTCTTCGCCCGCATTGGTCATCAGTACTGTCATCGTTGTGGTCAACCCGTCGCTGCGCAATCGGCTCAACAGATGGTTGATCGGGTGCTCTTACTCCCACCGGGCACCCGCTTTATGGTGCTGGCCCCCGTTGTCTCGCAACGCAAAGGTGAGTACAAAGACATTTTCGCCGAAGCGAAGGCGGAAGGTTTTGTGCGGGTGCGGGTAGACGGTGAAATCCGCTCGCTCGACGAAGAGATCAAGCTCAACAAGAAAGTCAAACACTCGATAGAGGTTGTCATTGACCGTCTGGCCCTGCCGGCGGCAAGTGATAATGGTGATCGGGAAGGTTTTATCACCCGCCTGACCGACAGCATCGAAACCGCATTGCGGGTAGGCGAAGGAAAAGTCATCATCAGCCTGGCCGACGAGCCTGCCGATCCTGCTCAACCCCGCGAGTGGATGATGAGCGAAAGCAATACCTGTCCGTCGTGTGGTATCTCCTTCCCGGAACTGACCCCGCAGATGTTTTCATTCAACTCGCCTCAAGGCGCCTGCCCGACCTGTAGTGGCCTGGGCGCACGGCTGGAGGTCGATCCGGCGCTGCTGGTGCCCAACGACGCGCTCTCGATCCACGATGGTGCAGTCACTTATTGGGGCGAAATGCGCAAGAAGCAGGACACCTGGGCGTATAAGGCGTTACAGGCGATTGCCGCCCACTACCGGATCGATCTCGACGCGCCATGGCATACGCTGACCCAGCGTCAACGCGATGCCATCATCTACGGGAGTGGTCAGGAACGCATCCGGTTTTCGTGGACGAATGAGCATGGTTCCCGCGGCGAGTATTATCGCACCTGGGAAGGGCTGGCGAGCGAAATCCGGCGTCGCTACATGCAGAGCGGCTCAGACACCATGCGCGAATATTACACGCAGTATATGAGCGAGCAGCCCTGCCCGGATTGTCAGGGTGCCCGGCTCCGCCCGGAAAGTCTGGCCGTGCGCGTGGTTGGCCGCACGATTCGCGATGTGACCCGGATGAATATCGCGCAAGCCCTCGATTGGGCGCGTGAGTTACCCCATCACCTCAACGAGACCGAGCAGGCAATCGTCGGTGATGTGCTGAAAGAGATTCGCGAACGACTCGGCTTCCTGCACAACGTTGGTCTGCACTACCTGACCCTCGACCGGGCCGCGCCAACTCTCTCCGGCGGGGAAGCGCAACGGATTCGGCTGGCCTCACAGATCGGTTCCGGGCTGGTTGGCGTGATGTATATTCTCGATGAGCCGAGTATCGGTTTGCATCAACGCGATAATCGCAAACTCCTCGACTCACTGTTGCGCTTACGTGATCTGGGTAACACCCTGATCGTCGTCGAACACGACCTGGAAACGATGCAGGCCGCCGACTGGATCATTGACTTTGGCCCCGGAGCCGGTGTGAAGGGCGGGCAGATCGTTACTGCCGGTACCCCGGATCAGGTTGCCCAACATCCAACCTCGCTCACCGGGCAGTACCTCTCCGGTCGACTGACGATACACATCCCAACCAGCCGTCGTTCGGCGACGAAGGGATGGTTGACGCTGGAAGGAGCAACGCTCAACAACCTGCGCGATGTCACCGTCAGTTTCCCACTTGGCTGCTTCATCGCCGTTACCGGTGTCTCCGGTTCGGGCAAATCATCCCTCATTACCGAAACACTTTACCCGGCCCTGGCTAATCGCCTCAACCGTGCCCAGCTCAAACCCGGCCCCTTCCGCAACCTGTACGGACTTGAGCAGCTCGACAAGGTCATCAACATCGACCAGCAGCCGATTGGGCGCACACCGCGTTCAAATCCGGCGACCTATGTGAAGCTGTTCGATCTCTTGCGCGAGCTATTTGCCGAAACGCCCGAAGCCAAACTGCGCGGTTACGGGCCAGGCCGCTTTAGCTTCAACCTCAAAGGTGGACGCTGTGAAGCCTGTGAGGGGAACGGTGAAATCAAGATTGACATGCAATTCCTGGCCGATGTCTGGGTACGCTGCGCCGAGTGCAAGGGCAAACGCTACAACCGCGAGACGTTGCAGGTGAAGTACAAAGGCAAGACCATCGCCGACGTGCTCGATATGGATGTGCAAACGGCGCTGGAGTTTTTCGCCAACGTGCCACGGGTACGCCGGATTCTGCAAACCCTGCACGATGTTGGCCTCGACTACATCAAACTCGGTCAACCGGCGACCACCCTCTCTGGCGGTGAAGCCCAGCGCGTCAAACTGGCGAAGGAACTGGCGCGCGTGGCAACCGGTCGCACCATCTACATTCTCGATGAACCAACCACCGGTTTACACTTTGCCGATATTCAAAACCTGCTGCGGGTGTTGCACCGTCTGGTTGATGCCGGCAACACGGTTGTCGTGATCGAGCACAACCTCGACGTGATCAAGACGGCGGATTATGTCATCGATATGGGGCCGGAAGGGGGCGACGGCGGCGGTGAAGTGGTCGCTCTGGGCACCCCGGAAGAGGTTGCCCGCCATCCCACGTCGCATACCGGACGATTTCTACGCGACATTCTTGATCTGGCAACGGTGGTTGAATAATTGTCTGGTGAATGCCACACATCCCTTGATCGGTGCGCAGGAATACCATCAAGATGACAACGGACACATTGATTATAAACCCTATTCAACACGAACACTTGCTTGAAAGGGTCGAATTACTGCGCCTGAAAGCCAGTCAGCAGCTCGAAGCCAATCGCGCCGAGAAGGGACAGTTTTTTACCCCTCAAGGTATCGCGCAATTCATGGCTGGCCTTTTCACGCACAGACCTGACACCTTACATGTCCTCGATCCCGGTGCAGGTGTCGGCTCTTTATCAGCGGCCCTGGTTGCTGCAGCCTGCACGTGGCAAACACCACCTGCCCGGATCAAGATTACTGCCTACGAAATTGATCCAGTCTTACGAGAATATTTGCAATCGACACTGGAGCATTGTTGCCAGATATGTCGGCAAAAGGATATTGATTTTGATTATGAGATTATCCCAGAAGACTTTATTGAGGCAGGCATTGACATGCTCATGAGCAATAAAACCCTTTTTGCTCCACTTTGCAAATCTTTTAACACTATTATCATGAACCCTCCATATAAGAAAATTCACGGAAAATCACGCACTCGCCGACTACTACAAAAAGCCGGCATAGAAACCAGCAATCTATATACCGCTTTTTTCTGGATTGCCCTCGAACTACTTGAGCCTAACGGACAAATTGCAGCCATAACCCCGCGAAGTTTCTGCAATGGGCCTTATTTTCTTCCGTTCAGAAAAGCCTTCTTATCTACAATGTCTATTCAAAGAATTCACGTTTTTGAGCATCGTGATAGAGCTTTCCACGAAGAAGATGTCCTTCAAGAGAACATCATCGTACACGCAGTAAAATCCCAACAGCGCAACAAGATTGCCATCTCTGCCAGCGAGGGGCCTGATGATGCATGGATGTCTATACGAGAAGTCACTTTCGATCAGGTTGTGAAACCGGATGATCCAGCACTATTTATTCGGATTGTGCCTGACACATTGCATCAACACATAGGACAGCATGTAGAGCGGCTTTCAACATCGCTCAGCGAGTTAGGTATTCAGATTTCAACCGGGAGAGTGGTTGATTTTCGCGTTAAGGAATTTCTCTGTGAAGGAAATGGGGAAGAAAAGGCTCCCCTTATTTATCCAAACAATTTTTTGGAAGGATACATCACATGGCCCGGTAAACCTGGAAAGAAACCAAATGCTATCAAAATCCACCCCGCCACAGCGAGTCTGTTACTTCCACGTGGCTGGTATGTTCTGGTTAAGCGCTTTTCTGCAAAAGAAGAAAAGCGTAGATTAGTTGCAGCAGTATATAACCCTGACAGAATTGATGCAGACCTTACGGGATTTGAAAATCACTTGAATTACTATCATCAAGATGGTCATGGCTTATTGCCGGCTCTGGCGAAAGGGATTGCAGCTTTCCTCAATTCTACAATCGCAGATGAATATTTCAGACAGTTCAGTGGACATACTCAGGTCAATGCCACAGATTTACGCAACTTCAGGTATCCAACAAAAGATCAATTGATTGCAATAGGTGAAAGTATTGGTGAGACATTCCCACCGCAACAACAACTGGATGATCTCGTGATAGAAAGGCTGGGCATGGCCACAACGAGTAATGATTTGCAGGCCAGAAAAAAGATTGAAGAGGCGATGGAAATTCTTCGTGCACTTCAGGTGCCCAGGGTCCTGATCAATCAACGCTCTGCTCTCACATTGCTTGCACTCGCAAACGTCAGACCAGACAGCGATTGGGCAGATGCATCTGCTCCTTTGTATGGCATAACAGAAATGATGAATTACTTCCGAGATCAATTTGGTATCACGTATGCACCAAACACGCGCGAAACTGTGCGTCGCCAGACCATTCATCAGTTTGTGCAGATGAATCTCGTCATTCCTAATCCAGACGACCCGGATAGACCTATCAACAGCCCCAAGACACGTTATCAGATGGAATCCAACCTTCTGGCATTAATCAAGTCATTTGGTACAGATGCATGGGAAAACAAGCTGAGAAACTATCTGGCGACTGCTTAGGGACTGCAACGCCTGCGCGAAAGGGAACGGTCTCAGGCATTAATCCCTGTGCGATTGCCGGATGGTAGCGAAATCAACATAACCGCAGGAGGACAAAATACGCTCATTAAGCAGATTATCGAGGATTTCTGTCCGCGTTTTACACCGGGGGGAGTTGTCATATACGTGGGCGACGCCGGTGACAAGTTCAAGCTATTTGAGCGAACATATTTTGAACAATTGGGTGTTCATGTGAATGAGCACAGCAAGATGCCAGATGTGATTATCCATGTACCAGATCAAAACTGGCTTGTTCTCATCGAAGCAGTGACCAGTCATGGCCCGATCAATATGAAACGCCATAACGAACTCAAAGATCTGTTTAGAGCTAGTAAATCTCCTTTAGTGTTTGTAACAGCATTTCCTACACGAAAAGTAATGAAAAAGTATCTTCAAGAAATCGCCTGGGCAACGGAAGTCTGGATAGCAGAGTCTCCAGGTCATATTGTTCATTTTAATGGGGAACGCTTTCTGGGTCCATACGAGTAGCATAGTTAGAAAAAGCAAACCCGCGAGCACAGTCATCCGTACTCTATGTCCGGCATATGATTGGCTCGCGAGGTTTGATAGCCCATGGCATAGCAAATTGGTAACTCTTGCAACGATTCTCTGACTACAATCCCGCCACCCCCTTCGCACCGGTCAGATCACAATCGGTCAGATCGGCATCAGTCAGATCGGCCTCGGTCAAATCGGCGTCGGCCAGACTCGCTTCACGCAGGTTCGCGCCACGCAGGTTCGCACCACGCAGGTTGGCCCCACTCAGGTTCGCACGAGACAGATTGGCCCGCGTGAAGATCGCCCCGCGGAGATTAGCGCCGCTGAGGTAAATACCGCTAAGGTTCGCCTCGCTGAAATCGGCATTACACAAACTGGCTTCGCCTAAATTGGCTTCGCTGAGATTGGCACCGATAAAATTTGCCTCATCGAAGGTCGCCTCACGCAGATTGGCGTGCATCAAATTGGCATTCGCCAGATTGGCCCCGTTGCCGTTGACGCCATTGAGGCTCACCCGAATCAGGATAGCACCACTCAGATTTGCGCCACTCAAATTCACCAGTTGCGCCTCGCGCAGTTGTGCTTCGCTCAGATTTGCCCCGATCATCACCGTATCGCGCAGATCGGCACCACTGAGATTGCACAGGCTGAGGTTTGCCCCGTACAGATTGGCCCCACTGAAGTCGGCAGCACTTAAATTAGCGCCGCGCAGATTGGCGCCAACCAGCGACGCAAATTCCAGGTTAGCCCAGCTCAGATCGGCCTTACGCAAATCAGCATCACTCAAATCGGCACGCACCAGTTGTGCCCAATTCAATCGCGCTTCACGCAGATTGGCCCAGCTCAGATTGGCACCACCCAACTCACACACACTCAGATCGGCCCGGTACAGGTTGGCATCGGTGAGGCGGGTACGGCTCAATTGGGCTTCGCTTAAGTTGGCATTGCTCAGATTAGCAGCACTCAGGTTCGCACCACTCAAATTCGCCCCCACCAGCCACAACGGGCCAGGTCGGTTGAGGAGGTCAAAAATCTGTTCAGGAGTCAGGTCGGCCATACGGCCCTCCTTTACACATCAGTTGTACGGCAGCGTCGGCGTCTTCGAGACCAGCCAGATCGACGCCGGCGCCCCCATTGAACGACAGGCAATCTGTTCTACGGCAAATTCACGACCGGTTTGCCAGTGTAGAGCCTCTTGTAATACACCACACTGGATATAACCGATAGGTTCATCGGCCTGCTTCCCAGCCGACATCGAGCAGGTGTAGTCAATATAGGCCCAGGCTTCCCCCCTATCCTCCAACGCCAGCCGGCGATCTTGATTCACGGCTTGACTCAGGCGACGTAAACCGGCCTGCATTGCCGACAGCCCCAGTTTCACCTGAGTAGCAAAGGGCAAGACCTTTGACGCAATCAGCGCAGCCGTCCCAAATAAGGCACTCTGGTTTGCGATGGCCAGACGCGCGGTCTGCCGCCCGATCCGCAACGCCATACTACGCGCCGAACGACCAAAAAAATTGATCAGGCCGGCATTGAGTGACGCATAGTGATAAAATGTCAGACCGGTCGTGGCTTTCAGTTGTTCCGGCGGATAATTGCCGATCAGATGGCTTAAGCCGGCTTGTCGTAGCACGACGGCCAGACCGTTGCGCCCGATCACCTCTTCGGCTGCCAGTAATGCCCAACGCATATACGCATCAACCAATAGCAAATCGGCAACCGGATCGTGGTCGGAGCGGTCGCGGATCTCCATGCCTTCCTCCTCTACACGCCTGTGATCTGCGAATAGGTGTAGGATACCACAGACCGACCGTACATGTTACCGTCGTTGTAATAAACGTGTGTGATGAAAAAAGTGGAACCGGGAGAGCAGGTTTATTTCTCACAGAGAACACTGATCGGAGAGGTGTAAACGACATCCCCCGCGCCATCGCCTGCATGGATGTGAACCAGGGGCCTGAAGCACAGACAAAGCCCTGAAGAATCAGAGAGGAGCATGCCAGTGCATACTCCTCTCCTGCAATCAGACATGTTCGTACTGCCTACTCACCCTTGATCTCAGTCCACAGATCATCGAAGGCAGTCGTGCCCTCATTACGCACTGCCCACTCAAGGCGCTGATACATCGCGTCATCGGGGGCAAAGCCTTGTGCGTACAATTCACGCACCTCGGCGGAAATGAGTGGCAGCGCATCTTTATTGGGGGTCAGATAGCCGACATACTCGGTATTTTGAGCGGAGATTTCCGGTCGCATGAGAAAATTGATGAAGACGTGGGCCGTATAGGCATTGGGTGAGTCCTTGAGGATAACGAGATTGTCCATCCAGATCATGCCACCCTCTTTGGGGATCACAAAGGCGATGTTCGGATTACCGCTGAACTCGTCACCCAACCCATTGCGCGCCTGCATAGCCGTTCCGCTCCAGGCATGGGCCATAACGTATTCCTCGCTGGCAAGTTTGCGGTTCACGTCAGAACTGTTATAGGCTGCCAGGTATTGCTTCTGGGTCAGAAGAATCTCCTTAACCCGCTCTAATGCCGCCGGATCGGTGGAATTGAGTGACTGACCGATATAGCGTAGCGCCGCCCCCGGAGTCTCACGCGCATCATCGAGCATGCTAAACTTGCCGGCAAACTGAGCAATCTGATCGGGTTCAAAGATCGCAGCCCAGCTATCGATGCCGTTCGGGAAGAATTTCGTGTTGTAGGCAATGCCGGTAATGCCATACATGTACGGCACCGAATAGGCATTTCCTTTGTCGAAGTACTGATCTAGCAGGTTGGGATCGATATGCACCAGATTAGTGAGCAAGGACTTGTCTATCG
Source organism: Chloroflexus aurantiacus J-10-fl (assembly GCF_000018865.1). NCBI lineage: Bacteria > Bacillati > Chloroflexota > Chloroflexia > Chloroflexales > Chloroflexaceae > Chloroflexus > Chloroflexus aurantiacus. Next base: position 2,312,777 of record NC_010175.1, on the reverse strand, counting down.
GTGCAGCTAATCCCTCTGCCACCATGATCTGCACCGCATAATCCGAGGGAACGACAATATCGTACCCCGAATTACCGGCCCGCACCTTTGCCAGCATGTCTTCGTTGCTGTCGTAGGTGTCAACCACGACTTCAACGCCATACTCGGCCTTGAACTGGTCGAGGATCGCCGGATCGATATAATCTGACCAGTTGTAGAAGTAGAGCGTATCTGACAATCTGCTGCGATCAACACCATCACCGGTTGTCTGCGTTGTATCACCGCTGCCGGTACCGTATTCGTTACCGGGACTGGTGGTTGCACCACCGCCACCACACGCCGTTAGTATCAGAAGCAGCACCAGCACCAGCAATCGAAGCATCTGCATTCTCAACCTCCCTCACTACTGTGTATCCAGACCTATCGTCGTCGCTGCAAAAGTTGCGACAGTGCGACCAGCACCATCGACAACAGCAGCATCAGGGTAGAAATAGCGTTAATTTCTGGCGTCACTGCTCGTCGCACACGGTTATACACTTCCACCGGTAGGAGGGAAGTTCCCGGCCCGGAGAGGAACAGCGAAATGATGAAGTCGTCGAGCGAGAGGGTAAAGGCCAGCAAAGCACCACCCACGATACCGGGCAAGATCAGCGGAAAGGTAATGCGCCAGAAAATGTTCCAGTTGTCGGCCCCTAAATCGGCTGCTGCTTCTTCGAGCCGACGGTCGAAATTTTTGAGGCTGGTACGCACAACAACCACGACAAACGAGATGCTGAAGGCGATGTGGCCAATCGTCACCGTGGTGAGATTACGCCGCAGCGTCTCACCGGTCACCATTTTGATCAGGTCAAAGGCAATTGCCGAGAACGCCAGCAGAGCGACCGCCATCACGATTTCGGGCACCACAATCGGGAGATAAATCAACCCTTCCATCGCTCCCCGCCCCTGAAACCGATAGCGCTCCATCGCCATCGCCAGCAAGGTACCGATGATCGTTGACACAACCGTTGACACACTGGCCACGACTAACGTATTCCAGGCGGCCCCCATCATACGTGGATTGTTGAACAGGCGGATATACCAGTCAAGTGTAAAGCCTGTCCAACGCACACCAAACTCATCGCGGGTAAAGGAAAAGATGACCAGAATGACAATCGGCGCATACAGGAACAGATAGACCAGGATTGAGAAGATCGTCAATCCCACACCGCTCCACGTCAGGCGCCCCTCAGCAAACGCACCACGGGCGCGGGTCAGCGTGGTTGAAGCGGGTGCTGTCTTGATCATCGCTCTTCCTCCGTTGTTGCGCGGAAGTACATCATAATCAGCACCAGCAGCACGATCATCATCAGCACAGCCATTGCTGAGCCGAGTGGCCAGTTAATCGGATTTGCCCGCAGGAAGAGCCGCTGAATCAGATTACCCAGGTAGTCAACCTTTGCCCCGCCGAGGAGTTCAGAGACAACGAACTGACCGAGGGTTGGAATGAAGACCAGCACCGATCCGGCCACGATCCCTGGCATCGTCATTGGCAGCATCACGCGCAGAAAAGCCTGTACCTTGTTTGCGCCAAGATCGGCAGCGGCTTCCATCAGCGTGAAATCGAAACGATCAAGTGCGGCATAGAGTGGCAACACCATAAACGGTAATTCACCGTAGACCAGGCCAAGGAGTGTAGCGCCTTCGTTGTTGAGCAAAGGGAGCCGACCGACCCCGATGATTTCAAGGAAACCGTTGATAATCCCATTGTTGGCCAGAATGATCTGCCAGGCATAGATACGCACCAGAAAGTTGGTCCAAAATGGAATCAGAATCAGCATCAGCAGCGGCATACGCCATTGTTGCGGACTGCGGGCAATGAAGAGCGCCAGCGGATAGCCGATCAACAGGCAAATCACCGTCGTCAGGACACTGGTCCAGATCGAGCGCCAGTAGGCGTTAACGTACAGGCTCTGCGTGAAGATCGTAATGTAGTTATCGAGCGTTGGTTGATAGACAACCCGTCCCAATGCATCGTTGGTCATAAAGCTGTAGACAAGAATAATGACCAACGGCAACGCAAAGAAGAGTAAGAGCCAGAGCAGACCAGGAGAGAGCAGCAACAAGAGCCGGACACGGTCGCGACGCTGTTGTTGCTGTTGAAGCATGGTCATCGCGCCCTCCTATTCACTGAGCACCAATGCATTGTCGGGTGGACAGACAATGATGGCGGCTTCGCCCGGCTGCCAGTATTCATCACGGTCAAGCGTCGAGCGGGTATTTTGTTCCCAGATGTCAATCGTGCGGCGCTCGTTAATGCGAACCGTAATTCGCGTATCACTACCGATATAATTAACACTCATCACCGTACCGGCCAGACCATCTATCGGCAACTCACCATTGGCAGCCAGTAAACGTACTTTTTCGGGCCGGATCGAATAGGTAACCGCTGTCCCTTCACTCAATGGACGAGAGGCCAGGCCACGAAAGCGTAAACCCTCTGGCGTCTCTAACACCGTGTAATTGCCATCACGCCCGATCACCACGCCATCGATAAAGTTGGTCTCACCGATAAAGTCGGCAACGAAACGGCAATTTGGCCGCTCGTAGATCTCAGTTGGTGTTCCCACTTGCAGAATCTTGCCCTTGTTCATGACCGCAATGCGATCCGACATCGTCAAGGCTTCTTCCTGATCGTGGGTCACAAACACGAAGGTAATACCCACCCGCGCCTGAAGGCTCTTCAGCTCAAGTTGCATCTCTTTGCGCAGTTTTTGGTCAAGCGCACCGAGTGGCTCATCGAGCAACAGGACTTCGGGATGGTTAACGAGCGCACGCGCCAGCGCAACCCGCTGTTGTTGACCACCGGAAAGCTGGCGCGGTCGCCGTTCTTCCAGGCCGGTCAGGCGCACCAGTTCAAGCGCTTCCCGAACACGATGGGCAATCTCGGCCTTCGGCGTTTTGCGCATTTCGAGGCCAAAGGCAACATTTTGCGCAACGGTCATGTGTGGAAAGAGGGCATACGATTGAAACACCGTATTCACCGGTCGCAGGTGTGGTGGCGTAATACCCATTTCACGACCGTGAATAAGGATACTGCCGGCGGTTGGCAATTCAAACCCGGCGATCATTCGCAAACTCGATGTCTTGCCACAACCGCTTGGCCCTAACAAAGAGAAAAATTCGCCGTCACGAATTTGCAGATTAACGTGATCGACGGCCACGACATCGCCAAATCGTTTGACAACGTCACGGAGTTCAATTGCGATCGAGTCGCTCACCTGAACACTCCTGCCAACTGGTTGCACCCCAGTTCTGAGTAACGCGAATTGCGGTACGACGGTTGGTGAAAGCCCATCGTACATCGCACCACTTCACCCCCATTTGCCAGGATCATTCACCGGCATCGTGGCCTGCTGGCATCACACTGTGCTTGTGTTTGAGAGGTAGTATACCACAACCTTCCGCGACAACCTTGTGTCGTATGGCACAGATTTGTACGGATGATATTCAGTAGATATGACTGTCTTATTCCGAACACCAATGAAAGGCTGTCAAATAATTGTCATCCGAATGGAGCACGAGCTTCAGCCTATGCCCATAGGTTCTCTTCTGATTCAACATACAACCTGACCACCTGAAGACATACGCAGTCTCAGTTCGATGTACGGTCTCTGTCTTAGCACCACCCGGCAGAATCACACCACGATCACGCCCATCACAGCATGATGCAGAGACGATGTTTACGTTATGTCAATAAACACCAAATTGACGCCATACATAATCAGGAGGGACAGGCATACAGCCTGCCCCTCCCGGTGTCGGGCTACACAGCCCTGCGTGCTTACGTTCCAGACACGTTACGGCGCAACAAAGCGCCCCTGCCACATCTTGATCTGGGCAATCGTATCCTGCGCCCGCAAATACGACAGCCGCGGACTCCAGTCGGGATTGAGAATGGCGAATGCCGCCTGTTCGTGGTTCGGGTTACCCTGCTCACCCCAGAGCACGGCAAAATTGATATTCCAGAGGAACATATTACCAACGAACGGATAATTATCGTAAACCCGCAGCATCGCCGAGCGAATGTATTCCGCCTGCTGCTCTGGTGTCACGTAGTTGCCAAACTCGTACCCCGGTGTATTATTCGCCGTTGCCCAGCCGTATTCAGTAATCCAGATTTCCTTGTCGCCCATCCCATACTGCTCCATCCACTTCCGCACATTCTCGACATGCCGGAAATAGTGCGTCTCGTGGTCATTCCAGCAGCGATCAGGCGCCGGTTGACAACCGGGAATGTAGCTCGGATTGTCGGGCCAGAGGGTATCGGGCGGATTAGCCGCGCCACCCGGATGGACCGCCTGAACATCGAAGTAATTGCGTACTTCACCGTTGTTGTAGGTATACATCAGGCGGTAGAATTCCTGGTCAGAAAGCGCAATTGCCGGGTTGGTCACACCACTTGACGAAGAGGCGGCTGCCAGCACGATTGCATCTGGTTTGAGCGACTTAATCCGCGTGTAGGCTGCTTTCAGAATCTCAACATAATGCCCGACATCTTCCGGCACAATCTCGCCACCATTCTCAACCGCCAGGTTCGGTTCATTCCAAATCTCATAGGCATGGATCTTATCACCGTAGCGGCGTATCATCTGCTCCAGGAAATTGGCCAGTGTCTCAGGATCGTCGGGCAAACCATTGGTCGCGTTATACGCGGTCGGTGAACGTACCACATTCACCAGTAACTTGATCCCAGATCGATCAACCGCCTCAACGATGCGATCCAGCTCATCCCAACCGTAGATTCCCTTTACCGGGTCTTCGATATCTTTCCAGACTACCTGCTGGCGGAACCAGTCAAAACCGGCATTATTCGCCAGTTGCAAGACGCGGTCGCGGTCGGTGTAGTAGAGGTGACCAACAATACCGAACTCCAGATAATCAGGGTTAATCGGTACAGGGGTCGGCTCAGCCGGTACCGGGGTTGGCTCAGCCGGTACCGCAGTCGGCTCAACCGGTGCAGTCGTCGGTACTGCTGTGGGTGGCGTCGAAGTATCAGGAGTCGCCACCACTGCTGCCGTTGGCACATTGCTCACCGGCGGTGTCGTTGGCTCACCACCACAAGCAGCCAACAACGCGGATACAATCATCAAACAAAGGATCAGAGCCGGCCAGCGCCGGATACGATGCATCTTCCATCTCCGAGTCATACGAATTCTTCCTTCTTACACGTTGTAGAGCGGTACAACCCGGCGGGTTATACCGCTCACCTGCTCTTCGCTAATCTTTTGGCATTGCCTGGATGGCAAACCACGCCGGACGGGGACTCCAGTCACCATTAATCACCCCAAACGATGCCTGTTCGTGCAACTCATTACCCTGCGCACGCCACGGCACGGCAAAGTTCAGGTTCCAGAGGAACATGGCCCCCACCCACGGTGCATACTCGCGGCGCCCAATCTGGAACGCACGCACAATCCACTCGGCCTGCTGTTCAAAGGTGATCGAATTACCGTACTCATAGCCAGGAGTGTTATTGCGGGTTGCCCAGCCGAATTCGGTAATCCAGATTTGCTTGTCGCCCAGGCCATTTTCTACCAGCACGTTACGAATGTCTTCGATCCGGCGGAAGTAGAATTCACGGCTTGTACGCCACTGCGGGCCAGGACCGGGTCGGTTAGGCCAGAGGGTATCGGGCGGATTGTAGTGACCACCGGGATGCACACCGATAGCATCGACATTGGCCCGGAACTTGGGGTTAGAGGCCATCGAGCGCATATACGATGTATCGCTCAGCGCGATATTAGGATCATTCGTCTCGGTGCTGGTTGGCGCACCACTCACCACGATGGCCATCGGGTCGTTGGCTTTGATCGCCTTGTACGCAACCTCAAGCAGATCAACGTAGTAGCTCGCATCGGCCACCCGGCCACCCACCCCTCCATCGCGGGCACAATCACCGCCATTTTCGCACGCCCGATTCTGCTCGTTCCAGATCTGATACGCCTGAACTCGCCCTTTGTAACGCTTTGCCATTTCGCCGACGAAGTAGGCGAAATCCTTGAAGTTTTCGCGCCTGGGCATACCGTTACTACCGTTTGCCGTCGCCCAGCTGGGTGCAGCGACAATGCTCAGTAACAGATTCACCCCCTGACGATTCGCATCGGCCACAATGTCGTCAAGTTCGGCCCAATAGATGGCACCTGAACGGTCGTGCAGATCCATCCAGCGCACCTGTTGCCGAATCCAGTAGACACCTGCATCACGGCTCATTTGCAAGACGCGGTTGCGATCCTGCCAGGCTGTCCCCTGTCCGTAGAGGTGTGCATTGAAGCCATAAATGAATTGTCGCGGCAATGATTGATCGGGTGGCCGGTAGTTAAATGCCGGATTTGTGCGGTGTCGCAAATCGCGATACTCATTGCCCAGCAAGCCGAGCAGAATGCGGTAGCGGGGATCGGGTTCATCGGGATGCCACTCCATGCGCTGCCGCTCGAAGTACTGCACCCAATAGATTTCACCGGTGGCCTGATTACGCTCCTGGAACTGCTCGGAGAGCGGATAACCAAAGACCTCAAGACCACCGTTGTTGAGCCAGAACGTGCGGAACGGTGCCGGGCTATCGCGTAAGGTGTGGCCGGTCTCGGCAAACCACGTACCGTCACCGGGATCGGCAACCCGTTGGAACGGCGGTTCATTCTCACGGCCTTCAACCAACCGCCGACCAAGCAAGCGGCCCAGGATATAGTACCGGTTATTTTGCTGACCGAAGTTTTCAGGATGCTCTTCGAGAATAGCCCGCTCGAAATATTGCACCCGGTAAAACTTACCCGGCTCGGTAAAGCTCTCCTCGATAAACGGTTCCGAAATGGGATACCCTAGCACAAACAGCGCATTTGGCGTATTTTTCCAGGTCTCCAGGAACCAGTTCACCGCGCTATGGCCGGTCTCGGGAAAATAGCGCGCCTGATACGGCGGATACGTATCGGGCACACCGCCCTGCGCTGCACCGGGTCGTGGCCAGGCCAGCAATGAAACGGATAGCACCAGTAAGCCCAGTACAGCAAAGATCCGTCGTGTCATGCAACAACCCCCTCACTCACTGTGTTCACCATCGAATCACTACTACATGTCATAACCGCTACCGTAGCGAGACTTACATAGCGAATGGCTGATGAATGGCTGATATGTGGCTTAAAAGCGAGTTAACAACTGATACAATCACTCAAGCAGCCCGGCAGATTATACCTGTCGCTGTGAGTGGGAGTCAAATGAAGCGACACAATGCCACGAAAACGATGGGCGATGAGCCAGCAGGTTGAAAGCCCGCCTTACGGCACTGAAGCTCAGGTGGGGCCAACCCGGCGAGCGACCCCTCATCATAATACAGTGCATCATGGAATGGGAGCGCTGGTTCAGCACATCCACGCTTGGGAGTGGTGCATTGTCAGACCGCACGTTCAGACCTTCAGGACACCAGATTTGATACAGCACCCCTCTGTGCTTCTGTGATGATATAGTGTGTCTCTGAACAACCGTATCAGATTTTACCATCAGGGACACTAGAACCTGTTTCAAAAAAACATCTACTAGAAGGTATCTCATTCATTGCCGACCGATTCCATGATCGTGACGAGCACACCCGGCATTCGCGTGACCAGCCGGGTCAACGACCTGACACGTGCCAGATCGCAAGCACGGCTGGCGCGGCAGCACGGCTGCCGCACGCCAAACTTCGCGACACGCGCATGATGAGCGGGCAAGGCAACCAATCCAGCGAGTGATGGCACCATAGATGGTCGCCAGCGCTCTTCTCTTCCACACCGGCGCGCCGGGACCTGGATATGCTGTCGTTGGTGATTGGCAAGCGTTCATGGGCCTGGGTGACAGTCTGGTAGTACGACAGCTTGAGAGATAAACTGGATTTGCTATTGCAATCTACGGTTCAACGATAGGCAACTGCGCTTCAACGACCGGATCAATGGTGAGCAGTGAACGGTGTACCCAACCTTCTGTCTGGCGTAGATTAATCATCCGCAACCACTCGCCATCAGGACTGCGACCGAGAAGGGTGACAGCCTCACCGGCATGAATCTGGTCGATCACCGTCCCGCGTAGATTTGGCGCTAATCGCACATTACCACCATTGAAAACAGTCGCCAGAGCCGGCAGGTCAGTTGGACGGACAGTGGGCACCGGCCGGGTTGGCTGTACATCCTGTCGCATAACCGTCGGCGTGGCCGGGATGGTCTCTGCTGTGGCCGTTCTGTTCACATCGAAGAGGACACCCTGGTTCGGCTGATCACTGATTTGGGTGGTGACAACCGACTGTGTGGCAGGTCCCATAAGGATGGCTACACCGGCCAACATCAGACTCACCCCCAATAGCGTTGTACCGATTAAAAAAGGCCACTGCTGCCACACAGGTAAACGAACGGCTCCGCGGTGTTCTGCGATGTCGATATAGCGCAAGAGTTTGCGGCCATCCCACAACTGGACAGGTTGATTTTTGGCTTCCAGATAACACTGACGGGTAAAGCCGCTTGTGGTGACAAGAATTGCCTGGTTAGCCCGTTGAATATGCAGCGCCCCGACCAGGTCACGCACATAATTTGGTCTTACCGGTTTGGTATATCGCTTACATTGAATAAGATAGAGTTGACCATTCCGTTCGGCAGTAATATCTACCCCGCGATCACCACTGCCCCCTCGTACCTGTACGCGCTGCCATCCCAGATCGCGTAAAAGCTGCGCAACACGTTCTTCAAATTCAGCGGGAGATAATTCCAGCAATTGCTTGCGACGTAGTGAGCGTTGACGGTGATCGTTCCACCATGCAAAGAGCAGAATAAAGAGGGAAACAAGTCCGGTAACGATGGTTACTTGCCACCAGATGGTTAGTGCGGAAAAGTAGAACCAGAGCGATACAAGAGCAACTACGATCAATTGAGTAACATAACCATCGACAAGCCTTTTGCGGGAACGTTTGAACATTGTAAGGCCTCATCGTTATCAAAAGCGCGAACCAGACATATCTTACACGTATTCCATTACGACAATGGCACGTACAGATATGAGCAGTACATGCCTGTGAAGAGGGACTGTTTCATCTTTTCGCAGCAGGTCACATTGCGCCAGGGGATCATCGAGGGAGTCGCGCTTCATCGCCAGGTCATATCAGATCTTAGTCGCTAGCAGTTATCTCATTGATGGCTGACAGTCTCCATGATTGTGACGAGCACACCCTGTATCCGCGTGACCAGCCGGGTCAAAGGCGTACCACGCGCCGGATCGTGAGCACGGCTGGCGCGGCGGCATGGCTACCGCACTCCAGGCTATGCGCCACAGTCAATCCGACCTGGAAAGCAGTGTCCCCGCTGGTTTGCGGAATGGAAGCGCTGGTTCGGTGGGTCAAATGTGGGGCATTGTCAACCGCAGATGATGAGACAACCGTTCTGATACAGTGACACAGTCCCCCTCTGTGCTCTCTGTGACTCTGTGGTGATATTCTGATGTGCTGCTGAACTACCGTATCATCAGGGCACCGCATATACCACACGCCGGATCGTGAGTACGGCTGGCGCGGGAGCGGGGCGGTCGCACGCCAAATGATACGCTACGGGCATGACGAGCGCGCAAGGCAACCAATCCAGCGGCTGATTGCATCGTAGATGGTCGCTAACGCGGAATGAGCTTATGTCACGAAGAAATTGACTCTACCGACAATGGTGGTTGTATCACCTGCCGCAACCGTGGTGATTGTTCCCATAACCGCTCACGGCGCATCAGTCGCAAAAAAGCATCAACCACCTGCGGATCCCAATGGGTACCCCTACCATCCTGGATGATCTGGAGCACCGCTTCAGGACTCATCGCCGAACGGTAGGCGCGGTCAGCGGTTAGCGCCTCGAAGGTATCGGCCACCGCTAGAATACGCGCCTCGAATGGTATCTCTTCTCCCTTCAAACCGTATGGATAGCCGGTACCATCGAAACGTTCGTGGTGGGCAGCGATAATCGGCAATATATCACGTAAGCCACTGATCTGCTCAAGAATACGTACTCCGATTTGCGGATGGCGGCGCATCTGGGTCAGCTCTTCAGGTGAAAGAGGACCCGGTTTGAGTAAGATATCGTCGCGAATACCAATCTTACCAATATCATGCAAGAGACCGGCATAGTGAATGCGCTCAATCTCCGCAGGACTGAGACCCAATTCTTGCGCCAGGCGGACAGCGTAGCGACTAACCTGGCGCGAATGGCCATAGGTATAGGCATCACGGGCTTCGATTGCCCCGGCCAGCGCAGCAATCATCTGCTCGTATTGATCTTTGAGGGCACGATACAGACGCGCATTGTCCAGCGCAGCGGCAATCTGCGAAGCAAAAATTTCGATCAGATGCCGATCAGCGGCATCGAACGAGGGTTGTTCACTATTGCGGGTCAAATTGAGGAAGCCAATGGCATGGTCGCGACTCCGCAAGACTACTTCGATGAGGCGATCTGATGACGTGGTCGGACATTCGATCAACTGGTAGTGCGCCGCTCGCAGACTCTGTTCGTCACGTTCGCTCAGGGACAGACTCTGGCCGGGTTCGGGACCGATCAGCACCACCAGCGTATCACCATCAGCGTCAATTAGCGACAATCCGATGTTGCTTGGGGCAAAACGACGACCGACGAATTCAAGTAGGTGAGCGGATTGTTCCTGAACATCGAGCGAAGCAGTAATCACCTGGCTAAACTGATACATTAGCACCAGGTCGGAGAGACGCTCCTTCTCGCGGCGCACACGACGCAATTCCAGTGCCGTTCGTACTGTCTTTTGTAATTGCTCGGCATCAACAGGTTTGGCAATGTAGTCAAGAGCACCGAGCTTAAGTGCTTCGCGTGCAGTTTCGACCGTCGCATGTGCCGTCATAACGACCGCATCGGTTTCCAGATGATGGGCACGCAAGTATTGAACAAGCGCAATCCCATCCAGATTCGGCATTTGCAGATCGGTCAACACCAGATCAAACGTCTGCGTAGACAGCAACTCTATCGCTGCGAGACCATCCCCAACCGCAACGACATCGTAATGCCGACGGAGGAGCAGACGACAGAATTCACGGATATTGACTTCGTCCTCCACAATGAGAATCCGGGGGCGCTCAGGGGAAGAGTTTGCGTAGTCCGCCATAGATCAGGCTCCCCAGACATGCACATCTGCACAGAGCAGATTGCCGGCTATTTCGTTTGTAATGTAGCAAGCTAAGTTTGCATAAAGGCTACAATGACCGTCATGTCGGTAACAGAATTGTCATTGAGTAATGGATGCCAGGGCAAACTCAACCGTTATTGCTACAACACCTGTAGGTGCAGCATATGCTCAGGAACCGCCTTGCGCGCGACGGGAGAAATAGAGTTGCAGTCGTCGCTCTAACTCATCGAAGTCAAACGGTTTCGTTAAATATTCGTTAACGCCAGCACGCAGCGCATTCTTTTCGGTATCGGGAGTACCGAAAGCGGTGACCAGGATCACGTACACTTGTGATTGATTTTGGCGGAGAGTGCGTACCAACTCAATACCACCCATGCGTGGCATATTCATATCGGTAATAACCACATCGCAATCATGCACGGCCAGCTTTTCCAGCGCGTCGATTCCATCTTCGGCTTCGATCACATCGTAGCCGCTATTACGTAGCAGAAAACGATAAAGCCGGCGAGTAGCAGCATCATCTTCAACAACCATAATGGTGTGGGGCACGGCGCACTCTCCTCAAGTGTACACGATACAGCGATCTCTTTACTGAACGTGAGACAGGTGTTCTTTTAGAATACCGGCAGAGCGCTGAAAGAGAGCAATCTCCTGTTCGGACAATGGTAAATTGAGCACCTCCTCAGCACCATCACGACCAACGATTGTTGGTAGACTGATTGCAATCCCGCTTACTCCATACTGACCGTTCATCAAGCTGCTGATCGTCATCACCGTGTGTTGATCACGCAGCACTGCTTCGGCAATCGATAGCAGTCCCAGACCGATAGCATAATAGGTTGCCCGCTTGCGCTTAATAATCTCGTATGCAGCGTTACGGGTTTGTTCGAGAATCGCATCAAGCGCTGCCTGATTGTAGCCCTGACCATTTGCACCGACAAAATCAACTAGCCTGACTCCGGCAATATTTGCCAGGCTCCAGAGCGCTAACTCGCTATCGCCATGTTCGCCGACAATGTAGGCGTGCACAGAGCGGGGATCGACACCGTAGTGCTGACCAAGCAAGTAGCGAAAGCGTGCCGTATCAAGGATGGTCCCTGATCCGATCACTCGATTCGCTGCGGGACCGGCAATCTGTGCCCCAATGGTGGTTAAGATGTCCACTGGATTAGTGGCAACAACGATGATTCCATCATCATTGGCTGCCAGAATTGGAGGAATGATCTCACGGAAAATGGCTACATTCCGATTCAATAAATCGAGCCGGGTCTCGCCAGGCCGCTGATTTGCCCCGGCAGCGATGACTATCAAGTCGGCGCCGGCCAGATCATCATAGGTACCGGCATAGATGCGCATTGGGCGAACAAAGGGCAGGCCGTGATTAAGATCCATCGCCTCCCCTTCTGCACGGGCATGATCAATATCAATCAACACCAGTTCGCTGGCCAGGCTGCGCTGCATCAGTGCATAGGCAAAGGAGGTACCAACCATGCCTGTTCCGACGACGCCAACTTTACCGGTGCGTTTACGCAAACTCATAGCATACTCCTTCTGTTCGCTCTTATCATACCATATCGCACCAGAGATTGCGTATCCGGTTCAGATTACAGGGATATAGCGCCGCACAACGCCAGAATTCATCTCGTACATCTACGATAAGAGCGTGGGATGGCACAGGTATCGTACAGCGTGATCAATAGCCACCCTGATAGCACGCATCGTCTGTTGACAAACATGTGCCTATATGTAGACGCACACTCGCATGGTGAGTGGTTCAGTTTCACACGAGCACGGAGAATGCAACTGCCCGGCTTCCGCATTCCGCACAGCACCGCAAGGGTACATTGGGGATGGAAGAGGTAGTATCCAGCGTCATCTTTGATCCCTGGATAGATGAGATTACTTCCACCCGATCAGTATATGAAAAAGACAGAGGTATTTACCAGGTCGGCACGCAACCCGGTCGGTAAGAGGGATTCTTTATCTCCAGGACTGGAAACATGTTTATTTGACAGTAGAAACAGCGTGCCACCAGATCACACTCGTCGAAAGGTGTTATTGCGCCGATCTGGTCAGGCAGCCACCGGGGATCAGCGGTACGCCGCCAGATCGCGTTCATCGATAGTCGGCATATAGCGTGACATCTCAACCATCTTAAAAATCTTCTGGTGATGAGGGGTCACGTTCATCGCAAAGAGCTGATACCCCGATTTACGTGCACTGACAACAAACTTGAGCAATGCTGAGATGCCGGCTGAATTGATAAACGAAACCTCGCTAAAATCGAGCACCGTAATCGGACGCATCTCTTGACACTCAGCAGCAATAGCGGCAGCCGAGATGGCATCAACGCTGGTGGTCAAGATGTGGAGCACAACGACGTCGCCAAATTCTTCTCGTCGAATAATGTCGCTCATTGTTGCCGATCCTTCCGATACAAACGAAGGGTTAACACCGTTCCCTGTTGCGATGAATCGACCTCATAATCATCAACTAACGCACTGATCAGATACATGCCAAAGCCGCGCAGATAGCCGGCATCAAGGGTAGCATCATCAACAACGCGCCGCGAGACATCGATTCGTTCAATGCCGCCGCCCTGATCGCTCACCCGAATCTCAAGTTTTTCACCGTCGATCTCGAACGTTACTGCAACCAGTTTAGCTACATCCCCACGATTCCCGTGGTCAATCGCATTGTTGACCGCTTCGCTGACGGCCAGTTTCAAATCTTCAACCTGCTCGGGGCTAAAACCGGCGGCACTCCCAACTTCAGCAGCGCTGGCCCGCACCACTCGCTCGAAGATAGGGATTGATGGAATACGTAACTCTACTCGTTGCATGCCACTGCCTCTACGCACATCGTTCGTTCAGCCTTACACCAATTATAGTGTACTGGCTCAAGCGAACCATTGTATTGCCATTCACGATGACAGGCGCGATGAAGGCACCGGACGCGACCGGGAATTACCATTCATCGTTGCTGTCTGACGAACGAGATGATCATAGCGACGCAGATACGCCTTGCCAAGCGAGGTATTACCTACTTGCAGGTAGCAAGCACCGAGATAATACAATGCCTGAGCGTGACGAGGGTTACGCCGGAGCACTTTTTCAAACAACGGGATTGCCCGCGCCGGTTCGAGAAGTTCTTTGTAGCACAAACCCAGCATAAACTGGGTTTCCAGATCGTCTGGCCATTGTTCGAGGACCTGCTGAAACTCTGCCGCCGCCAGGTCGTAACGACCACGCCGAATGTACATGTAGCCCAAATCGAAGCGCAGCGAATGGGCTTCGGGAGCCAACTGTACAGCTTTCCGCCAGGCCGCCAGCGCCCAGGTGTCACGCCCTAATGTATTGTAGACAAAACCGAGCAGATAATGAGCCTGCGCATCGGTTGGCATCAGTTGAACGGCACGCTCGAATGCACGGGCTGCCTGAGTATTCATCCCCATATCGTAGAGGAGCTTACCCATGTGCAAGAAGAGTTGACCGTGATGCGGGTTGAGCCGGGCACAGGCAAAGAGCAGTTCATACGCCTGTTTCGGTTTCTTTTGCAGGCGCAGAATGGCACTCATGCGCAAGCGGGCATCGACGTAGTGGCGGTGCTGGGGTGGTATCTGTTCGTATTCGGCGTAGGCTTCCTCAAACCGACGCTGGCGGGCCAGAAGGTTGCCCAGCAGATAGCGAGCAGCATACTCTTGCGGACGCCATTGCAACAGTGCTCGATAAATCCGCTCAGCCTCTTCTTCGTACCCCTGCTGTTTCAGCGCCTGACTCAGCCGGTAATACCATTGGGCCACCTCTTCTTCACTGCGCTGCACCAGTGGTTCATCGGGTAATGGCTCCGGCGAAACAAAGGTTGGCTCGACCCGCAATGCTTCGGCAAAACAGCGTTGCGCCAGCTCGTGCGCACCGTGGCTCTGATGCATCAAGCCCATGTAGTAACGAGGTTCGGCAGCCTGCGGACGTGCATTACAGGCGCTGCTGAAATGAATGTATGCCCGGCCAGCATCATCGATCCGCTGGTAGCAGCGGCCAAGCGCAAAGTGGGCTTCGTAGAGGTTGGGATTGTGCTCAAGCGTCTCTTTAAATGCAGCAATCGCCCGATCAATCTGACCGAGAGCAGCAAACGCGACCCCCAGGTTGTAATGCGCTTCGGCTAACTGGGGATCGGTCTGTACCGCTTCAAGATATTCGCGTAACGCTTCTTCCCAGTGATCTTGAAAGGCAAGCGAATTACCAATGTAGAGGTAAATAATCGCCCGCTCACGCTCGTAGATTTGCGCCTGCTCTTCTCCGTCCACATACGCGGCTATCAGAGCAGCTTTGAAATGTTCAATCGCATCAGCATACGCCGCTCGCAGGTATGCACGCATTCCCTGACTGAACGCAGCACCCAGCCGCGTTCCGGTCATGAAGCGCTCGCTCCCGGTAAAGGTGTCGAGATCGAGGGGCATGAATTGTAGTTCGTTGGTTGACGCCATAGTGCACCTCGGCAACCAAAATGTACTGATCTCTACTATAACATGCCCCTTGTCATTCGTATATGGTAGAATCGTCATACAGAAAAATACGACAATATGTAGTTTTGTTCATCCGCGAGTATGTTGTGAAGAATACATGAGAAGGTTGCCGTTGAAGGATATATCAAACGATGCACTTCGCGCAACTGCACCAGATTGTGAAGAGTCTGTAAGGTAATAAAATGGATCGCGCAGAACGACCCGGCAGCCCAAAGATGCTAATGATGTTCATATCACCCACTCTCGATAGCAAGCGTGCTTATGCGAGCGATCAGGGATTGGTCTGGGGCACAGGCACTCGAAAGGGTTTACGATGAATGCGGAAGCATGGCTTCTCCACTTGCGGACTGCGTATATCACATCTGAAAAATACCATGCATGGCATGCGATTCAAGACGTACCTTTCCGCCACCCCTTCGTTCGCTGCATCCCATGCATGGTAAGGTCGGGGCGGGTTTTGAACCCACCCCGACGGAATCCACCCATCTGTACCATGCAGGTGACACCCACGGATCGCTGCGGCGGGTAGTGACCGATGAGCAAACCGCTGCGCCCCACGTCGGCGCGTGAGGACGGCTGCGCGGCAGCGCGGCTGCCGCACTCCAACCTGCGCGCCATGGGCAATCCGGTCTGGCAACGGTATTCTCGCCGCAACGTGATCTTCTGGCGGTCGCGCTCTTGGTGGATGGATGAGATGGCTACTAACTCTGATGGAATCACCTACGTTCACTCGCTCAAACATGCTCGCGATAGTCATCGAGCGTCAGTCGTATCTGTTGCAATAGCTCGCGGGCCAGACCACGTCCAAACTGAGCCTGGGCCAGTGATTGTAATTGAGGCAGACGCTCGCGCCATGCTTCAACTGTAGCCGGCACCCCATCGGCAAAAGCCGTTGCCCAAAGCGTGTGCATGGCCTCGCTCCCAATCACATCGACAATTACGCTGCGCATTTCGGCTGCCAGATCGAGCAACCGCCGCCGCAGGATCACGAGGGTCACATCATCACTGAGCACACCATTCGTCCAGGTACGAACCTCTTGCACCAATGCCGCAGCTAGCGCACGAGGCTTACGCTGTGGCTGAACCATTATCAGTTCGACCAGACGCTCGAAACCCAAAATCGCACCATCCGCACGGGTGGCTTCGATCAGACCATCGGTGTACAACAGCAGGCTTTCACCCGGTGCAATGACCGCATTCAATTCGGTATATTCGCTCTCGCTATCAACCCCTAATGGTAAGCCGCTGATCTCTAGCTCCTGGATCGTATCGGTAATCAACAACGGAAAGGTATGACCGGCATTCGCACAACGTACCGCTCCCGTATGCGGTTCAAGGTGCAGATACAGCATCGTGACCATGCCATGCGGAATTTCGCTCAAGATACCACGATTTACGGCAGCTATCGTCGATGCCGGATCGGCATACCGACGGGCTTCGTGGCGAAAGACGGTACGTGCCACGGCCATACGCAGAGCTGCAGGCAAACCTTTGCCGCTGACATCACCGATCATGATGCCGTGCAGGCCATTAGCCAGAGGGAGAAAATCGTAGAGGTCACCACCTAAATCACGAGCCGGCAATGAGATCGCCGTCACTTCCCAGCCGGGGAGATGAGGCGCCGCCTCTAGCAAGAGGCCCTGCTGAATATCACGGGCAAGCTGCAACTCCTGTTCAATCTCACGGGCACGCTGCTGGGCAGCCTCATCGACTACCGGTTCATGAAGAGCAGGTTCTCCTGGCGACTGACGTTTTGGCACAACTATTCGTCTGCGCTGGCGATGACTTAACAGACTCGGCCAGACCCGGCGCCGTGTGGGCAGTGCTGGCAGCAGACGATCATGACGGACGGGCATTTAACGCTCTCCCTCAAGCCGGCCGATCCAACGCCGGCAACTCTCAATCAGCCATTGTACTGCAACCCCTTCCAGAAGCTGATCAGGTGGTAGATTGTTTAATAAGCGTTCAGCATTTCGATATTCGCGGATAGCCTCGGTGATCTGTCGGTTCTGACGGTAGCACTCGGCCAGATGGAAGGCCACCAATGGATGGTCGCGGTTCAAATACCGTGCCCGCTCCAGGTGCCGAATGGCAAGAGGCATTTGTTGTTGTCGCTCATAGATCAAACCCAGCAAGAGATACGCCTCGGTCAGTAGTGGATTCAGCTCCAGCGCACGCCGTGCTTCGGCCAAGGCCAGATCGAGATCGCCGCGATTGGCATGGGCCTGGGCAGCAAGAGCCAACACCATGGGTGCATGACGACCGGCCAATGGCACACGGGCGAATAATTCCAGTGCTGTATCGATTTGGCCATTTTCGATCAACTGGCGACCTTCCTGAACGACGGCTTCCTCGGTAAATAATGTCACTTTTCGTTCGAGCGGACGCGGCGCACGAGTACGCAGAGCCGGTGCCGGCAACCGTTGACCGGTGGTCGTCGGCATCCACCGGGCCGGCGGCGGATCTTTGCGATACAGAAATGCACCATCAACAGCAACCGGTGTCAGGCGGTCGAAAATGTTCCAGAGCGTTTCGGAGAAGCCAAGGCACAGGATGCCGCCATCTGCCAGTGCATCGTAGAAGCGGGCCATCAGGCTACGACAGGTATCAAGCGAAAAGTAGATCGTTACATTTTGACAAAAGAGGATATGAGTGCCATAAGCCGCTGCCGGAAAGGGTTCGAGCAGATTATGTTGGACAAATGTGACCAGTTGCCGTACCCGTTCGTGAATCGACAGGCCAGCATCGGTGGTGGTAAAGAAGCGCGCGCGTTGGGCCGGAGTCAGATTGGAGATCGTTCGCCCGCGGTACACTCCCTGCCGGGCCTTTGCCAATGCCGACGCACTGAGATCGGTCGCCAGAATCGAAACTGGACGTGGGAGGGGATCGCCGAGAGCTTCCAGCGCAGTTATGGCTATCGAATATGGTTCTTCACCGGTAGCACACCCGGCGCTCCAGATTTTGATCGGCATCCCCGGTGGCAGCGTGGCATGCAATGACGGCAACAACGTTTTACGTAAGGCGTCCATGTGCGGACGATTGCGGAAGAAGATTGTCTCGTGATTGAGGAGCAATTCGGCCAGTTGTTGTAACTCAGTCCGGTCAGCATCTAACACCAGATCGGCCAGGTAGCGCGCCGGTGTGCGAGCCGCCGCCGCCGCCCGTCGTTCCACCGCACTGCGGAGGGTAACCAGACGCGCATCATCGAGCAGGACGCCACAATAGCGCGCCAGCAAATCGCGAAGCGGAACAAGAGCTTCTGTAGATAGCGTCATGGCATACTCGCAGATCCGGCAAAACGCTCGCTCAATACCACTATCATCTCTTCGGGTGACAAGACCAGCTCGGCAGCACCCAACTCAATCGCCGCACGAGGCATACCAAAAATGGTACAACTGGCTTCGTCCTGGGCAATCGTCAGCCCACCGGCCCGTCGAATCGCCCGCATGCCAACCGCCCCATCACGCCCCATGCCGGTCAATAGTACACCTGCTGCACTGGCTCCATAGAGTTCGGCAACTGCCGTCATCGTAATATCAATCGAAGGGCGTTGGAGCAACAACGGTGACATGCTCAGATGAACAGTGCCATCAGGTTTGATAAGGAGATCGGCACGATCAGGGGCCAGAATAGCATGACCGGGTCGCAGCAGCATTCCCTCGCTAGCGAGTTCCAGCGGAAGTGCGCTTGCGCCGGCCAGCCATTCGGCCATTCCGGCCCCGAACCCCTGCGCAATGTGCTGCACTACGATGACCGCTGCCCCAAAGGTACGGGGTAGACCGGCTAATAACTGACGAACCACTTTCGGCCCACCGGTCGAGGCGCCGATTACCAGCACCGGAAATTGACCAGGGGCAATGCGCGGGGTACGCACATAGTGCGGCGTATCACCGAGAGAGACACGTTCTACAGGTGGGGGCTGGCGACGACCGCGTAGATGAGTTACGACCTTGATCCGCGCAATAAGCTTCACCCGTCTGATAAGCACCCGCCGCAGGTGATCGAGCGAGTCAGGATCGGTCAGGCTTGGCTTTTCCATCACCTCAAGCGCACCGGCAGCCAGCGCCTCAAACGAGATGTTGGCGTCTTGACCGCTGACTGCTGCGGATAGAACCAGAATCGGTGTTGGATGGTACGCCATGATCTGGCGCGTCGTCTCGACTCCATCGAGCACCGGCATACGTACATCGAGGGTGATCACATCAGGCCGCAGCTCAGCAGTAAGCGCGATAGCCGTCTTACCATCACCGGCCTCACCGACCACGCGGATTGTCGGATCACTTTCAAGCATTTGCCGCAACAACCGACGCATCAGCGCCGAGTCATCGACAACAAGGACGCGCAGAGGGTTTGTCATACACCCCTACCCCATCATTGCGCCGCTAAGCGAAGGTAACCTGTTATTCCATATCCAGTACCAGTCGCACCCGATTAGGCAGGTTGAGGAGATCAATGTCTTTGTTGAGATAATCATCAACCCCGGCTTCAAACGCTGCGCGCTTGTCATCAGATGAGGTTAGCATAATGATACGCAGATCATCGAGCGCCGGATCTTCACGAATACGACGGCACACCTCGTAGCCATCGATACCAGGCATCTGCACATCGAGCACCAGCAGATCAGGCGGTTCGGCAGCAATCGCGGCCAGCGCCTCCTCACCACTATGGGCGAGACGAACAGTATAGCCATACATCTCGAGTCGCATCTTGACGATGTCGGTAACGAGACGGCTATCATCAACGACCAGAATGGTTGGCATAGCTACTCCTCGTGGCCGAGCAGTTGCTGAATCACGTTCAGCAAACTGTCCTGGTTAAACTGACTCTTCACGATGTAGGCCTGTGCTCCCACTTCCAACCCGCGACGACGATGTTCTTCGGAAGCAAGGCTGGTAATTAAAATGACCGGCAGATCAACGAGGGCCAGTTCATTTCGGATGCGAGTCGTGAGGGTAAAGCCATCGACACGAGGCATCTCGATATCGCTTACTACCAGATCGTATGGCGTCGAACGGAGCCTGTCAAGAGCATCTGCCCCATCAATAGCCACCGTAACATCGTAACCAGCCGATTGGAGAATGCTGCGCAATAATTCGCGTGTTGTAAACGAGTCATCAACAACCAGCAGGCGTGCCGTTCGGGTTGGTTCCGCTACCGGCTTGATTGCGGTAGCAGCAGGCTTTGGCCGATAGCCATTCCTTTCGACCAGGTAGAGCGGATTGATTAACAACACGAGACGACCATCTCCCGATTGGACCGCGCCACTCAAGGCCGGGCGGCGAGCAAACAGAGGGCCGAGTGGCTTAATCACAGCCTCGCGCTCATCGATCACGTCGTCAACCAACAAGGCAACGCGATGTTGTCGCGTCTTG
Source organism: Chloroflexus aurantiacus J-10-fl (assembly GCF_000018865.1). Lineage (NCBI taxonomy): Bacteria > Bacillati > Chloroflexota > Chloroflexia > Chloroflexales > Chloroflexaceae > Chloroflexus > Chloroflexus aurantiacus. The sequence goes on along the minus strand of NC_010175.1, from coordinate 2,291,720 downwards.
AGTAATACAGCCGGTACACGACGGTAGCGCGTGAGTGGCGACTCCGCGGGAATAGCCAGTAGTTCGGCCAAAGCGAGCAGACTGATCGTGCGTTGCTGATGCGCGAATGTCGGCTGACCATCAATGAACTGAATCTGATCGCGCTGTACCCACAAGATACTCCGAACAGTCACTGCCGGCAGCGCCAGATGGTGTTGGCCGACCTGCACAACCACAACCCGGCTGGTGATTAAAGTGAGCGGGATCGTGAGCGTGATGGTCGTACCCTGGCCGATGGTCGAATCGATGCGCACCTGCCCGCCCAATTCAAGCAGATTGGCGCGCACGATGTCCATACCGACTCCACGCCCGGAAATTTCGGTAACGTTCGTTGCCGTCGAGAAGCCGGGTTGGAAAATGAGATCGAGCGTCTCTTGCGTATCGAGCTGATCGGCTCGACCGGCAGTTAACAGACCGAGTTCTATCGCCCGGGTGCGGATGCGAGCTGGATCAATTCCCCGACCATCATCCTGAATGCTGATCCGCACCTCATTGCCCGAGGACTCGGCACTGACCTGAATCAAACCTGTTGGTGGTTTGCCCTGCGCAATGCGTTCATCCGGTGGTTCGAGACCGTGATCAACTGCATTCCGTATCAGATGAACCAGCGGATCGCTAATCAACTCCAGCACTTTACGATCAAGCTCGGTCGTTTCACCACGGATCTCCAACACTGCCTGTTTACCGGTCGCCGTTGCCAGATCACGCACCAGACGGGGGAGTGAGTTAAAGATGGTAGCAATCGGTAACAGGCGCACCGCCATGACCTCTTGCTCCAGATCTTTGACCAGTAGATGCTGACGCGACAGGTAACGATCAAGGTTCTCGCGCTGGTTCTGGACACGATCAACGAGCATCACTTGCACATCACGCAAGGTGGACAGACGCGCATCAAGCGCCTGGCGCTGAGTTGACGAGAAACGGAGACGGGCCAGCTCTTGTTCAAGGGCCAGCAGTGCACGTTGCTGGCGCGAGACCAGTGCGTATAACTGTTCTAATTCCGTACCGAGTTCGGCAAGCGATTGTTGCTCGATGGTAAGTTCACCGGCCAGATTAAACAGTCGGTCGAGGCGATCAACACGCACTCGCACTGTCTGGCGTGTGGTACGCAGTGGTGTGTCGATTGGCGACGACGGCTCTGGCGAAGCAGGTTGTGGAGTGGGTGGCGAAACGGAAGGGATTGCCGGAGAGATTGCCCTTAGCGCTTGCAAAAAATCTGGCAGATGGGCGAGAGTTGCTGCCGACAACTGAGGAATCTCAGCGGTCAGCCGGGTAACCAGATCGCCACCTTGCAGCAGCAGATCGATCAGTGTTCGTTCAGGTATACACCGACCTTCTCGCAGATCACCTAAGACATGTTCCAGTGCATGCGCCAACTGAGCAATCGGATCAAAACCCAGCATGCGCGCCGACCCCTTAATCGTATGGACTGCGCGAAAAGCCCGATCCAGGGCTGCCCGCCGCTGACCATCATCAACCTGCGCCTCCAGGTTCAAGAGGGCATCGTTCAACACCCGTACATTTTCGGCTGTCTCATCACGAAACTGATCGTAGAAGCTGGTCAAATCCATACGGTACAACTGTTCTCAACACGGCGCTCACTGAGAGTCTGGGCAATACTGGCCTGTTCAATGACAGCGTAGGTCGCTCCGCAAATGTCTCTCCCATCCATATAGATTGCACCCCACCGGAGCAACCCTTCCGCACTTCACCGGTAGCCACTTCACCGTTTTGGAGCAAAGGCTTCCAATTCGCTCAAACCACACTCAACGGCAGCTCTGTATGACAGACGCTGGCTTTTCAAGCATAGCACGAGACGGCTGCTAATGTTCAGAAGAAGCCAGTCCATGCAAACGGGCTGCAATCGCATTCAACTTGACTGCCGATTCGGCCATATGGCGTGCACTGAGCGCCGATTGGCGGGCCACCTCAGCAATTTCACGCATTGTCTCAACCACCTGCTCGCTGGCGCTTTGCTGCTGCGCAGTTGCCAGACCGATTTCGGCAGCCGCTTGCGCTGTACGTTCGGCCACCATCACGATGTTATCCATCACCTGCCCGGCGCGGTGTGCCAGCTCAACCCCACGTTCAACCTCTTTACTCCCCTCTTCGGCAGCCAGCACTGCAGCGCTGGTGGCCTGGCGGATTTCGGCAATCACCCCCTTGACCTCTTTCGCCGCGGCGAGCGTGCGATTGGCCAGACTCTTCACTTCAGCGGCAACCACTGCAAAGCGGCGGCCATACTCGCCGGCACCAGCAGCTTCAATGGCTGCATTAAGCGCAAGCAGATGGGTTTCATCAGAAATGTCATCAATCAGGTCGATAATCTCGCCGATCTGTTGTGAACGCTCACCCAAACCGAGCACACGAGTTGAAATGTCTTGCACGCGCTGGCGAATCCGCTCCATCGCCTGAATGCTCTCATCAACCGCATTCTGACCACTACTCAGTTGTTCCAGCGTCTGTTGCGCCGCTTCGGATACATGTTCAGCCGCCTGTGCGATCTGACGGGCAGTACTCCCCAACTCTTCAATCGTCGTCGAGACCTCTGAGACAGCACTGGCCTGCTCGCTGGCGCCACCGGCCTGCTGCTGCGAATTGGCCTGCAATTCAGCGGCAGCCGCTGCCAGTTCACTCCCCAACTCGACCTGCTGGATATTCTTTTCCATCAACTGCTCAGTATTCCGTAACAGCTCTTCGGCCCGTGATTGCGACTCAACCAGGGCGCGGCTGAGATCACGGCTACTCAGCCAGGCCAGTGTGCTGACCGAGACGACGGCAATCACCAGAAAACCGCTATCGATCAAGAGATTTCCGGCATGGAAGGGTTGCAATCCCCAGAATTGCTCGGCCAGCAACAGCAACAGGTAAGCGGCCAGATTGACCAAACTGACCAGAAATGTATCCTGCCCACTACCCAGCAGGCCAGCGCTGACGATGGCGACAAACATCACGCTGACCCGTGCGCCATCAACTCCTCCAAACAGGAGCAGAACCAGTATCGATCCAAATGTCATCGCCAGAAACAGCCAGCGCCGCCCAGAGAGTGTTCGCCCTTGCCGGAATGACCAGCTTGCCAGCCCGTAGAGCGACAGTCCCACCAACGCGATCAGGCTAGCGATCACGAACGAAGCCAGCTCTGCATTACCGGTCAGCCAAAAAACCAGACCGATAACCCAGAACAGAAGCTGAACAATCGCACCAGCTACAACCAGCCATTGCAGAAGCAAACGATTTTCACGGAGAGCCGACAGTTCAGAGAACGAAAAAGTGGTAGTTCGCGAATTCATAGCGCAGCCTCAGCATGTTTCAGGCGCAGACCAAGGGCGAGATCGGTAGCCAATCGTCGCAGATCGAGCATTAAAACCGGCTGTTCATCCAGTAACGCTGCACCGGTCACCCATGGTAACTGCAAGCACGCTGTCAGAAACGGTGCGAGCGGTACCACCGATGGCGGTTCAGCGAGAAGATCAATCCGTACCACCAATAATTCTACAACCCGCCGCCGCAGATGAATAGTGAGCGCGTGTAAGCGTCCAGAAGCTGGTGGATCGGAAGGATCGAGTAAGGGGCCAAGCTGACTCCGCATGATTGGTCGCCCACGATCATCACGGTCAGCAGTCGAAGGAAAACCAACCGCGTCAACATCGTTCTGTCGGCAAAGATAGCGACGGGAGATCGTCTCGATGAGCAGGATCACAGCACCTCCTGCACAAGCACAAACAACGCTGCCGGATCGAGGATAGCGATGGAGAGATCATCACGGTAGCGATAGATGGCCTGTATCGCCCGTTGAGCCGCTCCGACAAGGTTGATCGGGGGTGGTTCGATCTGCCCCGCCTCAATCGTAATCAAATCCACCACTGCATCAACCAGAAGCGCAGCATCTATCTGCTCGTGATGAACCCAGATCAGACGAGTTGTCCGATCAGGAGACGCCGCCGGCAGGCCTAGAAGCAGACGCGCATCGATCACCGGCAGAATCTGCCCTCGTTGATTGATCAGACCGGGAATGGTTGGTGGTGCACCGGGAACCGGTGTTGGTGTCCGCCAGCGCATAATCTCTCGCACCGCCGTGCCGACCAGAGCAACATGCTCGGCTGCCAGACGCACATACAGATATACAGAGGTTTGAGACTGGCCCGATAATGATTGCATAGATCCTGTATCAGCACCAGATGACCGGAATCTCCGGTAATATGTGTGAGCATACGGCAAGCAGACGCATCAGTCAAGCTACTTGCCGGTATACAATGACTGTGCTATAATCGCAGGCGGAACAGAGCCGATCTGGCAGGCGGCAAGCCATCCGCCTGCCAAATTTGTGTGTCAGCGCGCTGTGCAGTCCCGCTGCCATGCGGGCGCCTGCCGGCATCATGCGAAAGGAGCGACGCCGTGTCGCAGCAACTGCTAGAAGAGTTGGGCCGGCGCCAGTACCGCACCGATATTCCCGAATTTCGCGTCGGTGACACGGTGCGCGTCGGCGTAAAAGTGGTCGAAGGAAATCGCGAGCGAGTTCAGGATTTTGAGGGAGTGGTTATTCGCCGCCGTGGCGAAGGGATCAACGAGAATTTCACCGTCCGCCGCATTGCGTCGCACGGGATTGGGGTTGAGCGTACCTTCCTGTTGCACGCCCCACGGATCGACTCGATCAAGGTTATTCGTCAGGGTAAAGTGCGACGGGCCAAACTCTACTACCTGCGTGGGCGTGCCGGCAAGGCGGCCCGGATTCGCGAGCGCCGTTAGACCACACAGCACTCATCGCCGACACGATAACGAAGAGGCATTGCAATGCAGTGCCTCTTCGGTTTTTTATAGCCAGTGGCTATCGTGAATATCCCTTTTCCGGGTACGCACTATACACCCCGCGCCTGCCGGTGCCAGGGTGGGTGTGGAAACGTAGCTTGCGCACGCCAAACGATGCCCCACGGGCAACCCGACCGGGAAACCGTATCCACGCCGGTGTTTGCAGCAGAAACGCCGTTCTCTATCTCCCGAAAGCCGTACCTCCGTACCAGGCTTGCCGATGTCCACCAGCACGAGAGACGCACCGGACAATGACAGGTAAGGTGAACCAGGCTCGCCGCAGGGAGACAGATGCAGGTTACAGGCAGGAGCCTGCGCTCCTGTTCCGTATCGCCAACCCCCTGATGTGCAACCTGTGATGAGGTGGTTAGAACACAACCATTTCCTGAACCTCTTGCCTCGCGGTCGTATAATAAACGTAGGGGTCTTTTATGCAGAAAAAAGGGTAAGCCAATGCAAGACTTTTTTGAATTTAGTCTTGGTGCCAGAGTGTTATACCAGATGGGTCTGGCCAGTGAATTAGGGCAGGTCATCAGCAATGCGTTGCCGCAACGGCGGGCTTTTATTGTGGCCGATAAGGGAGTGGTACAGGCCGGCCTGGCACCTATAGAGCTGGTCGGTATTTTCGACGATGTACCGGCCAATTCGTCGGTGGCAAAAGTCGCAGAAGGCGCTGAACTGGCACGTGTAGCCGGTGCCGACCTGTTGATTGCAGTCGGTGGCGGTAGCCCCATCGATACGGCCAAGGGTATCCGTATCGTCCTTACGCTGGGCGGATCAATCCCCGATTACGAAGGCTACAATGTGATTGAAACTCCGCTCACACCGCTGATAGCAATCCCAACAACCGCCGGTACCGGTAGTGAGGTGACACCAATTGCTGTGATTCTTGATGAAGAAGGTCAACGTAAAATAAGTATTGTGAGCCGTTATGTGACTCCTACCCTGGCCATTCTCGATCCGCTCATGACCCGCACCTTACCGCCGCGCCTGACAGCGGCCACGGGAATGGACGCGCTCTCGCACGCGATTGAGACGTATGTTTCAACCGAAAACAACCCCTTGAGCGATAGTCTGGCGCTGGCAGCGATTGACATGATTGCCACCTATCTACGCGATGCAGTCCACGACGGCGAAAATATGGAGGCCCGTAGCCAGTTGTTGATTGCGGCGACGATGGCCGGTATTGCCTGTGGTAATAGCCTGTTTGGGGTTGTGCATGCGCTGTCACACGCACTGGGTGGCAAATTCCCCGTTCATCACGGCACGGCGAACGCGATCTTCTTGCCGCCGGGTATGCGCTTCAACAGCGAGGTAGTGCCGGAACGGTATGTCCGCATCGCCCGGGCAATGGGAGTCAATGTTGGTGGCCGGAGCAACGCCGAGGTGATTGCTGATGGTATTGCGGCGGTACGCACCCTGACTGCCGACTGCGGGTTACCCACTACGCTCCGTGAAGTCGGTGTCCCACGTGAAGCGCTGCCGGAGCTGGCCGAACTGGCGGCAGTTGAACCGGCCATTTTCAACAATCCCCGTCCGGCAACGCCTGAAGAGTTACTTGCTATGCTTGAAGAGGTGTGGTGATCACCCGGTAGGGGGCGAGCGATAGTGTTCGCCCCCCTTCGATCAGCTCTTCTCACCGGCAACCCGATGGGCAAAGAGTTTCTGAAACTTCGCCACTTTCGGGGCCACCACAAACTGACAATAGGGCTGATAGGGATTGCGGGCAAAATACTCCTGGTGATACTCCTCAGCCGGATAAAAAGTGGTAGCCGGGACGATCTGCGTCACAATCGGATCGCGAAATACCTGTTGTTCGGTCAGCTCACGCACAAGTTGCTCGGCCACCTGACGCTGCTCCTCAGAGTGGTAGAAGATGGCTGAACGGTATTGTGTGCCGACATCAGCTCCCTGTCGGTTCAGCGTCGTCGGATCGTGAATACTGAAGAAAATTTCCAGCAATTCGCGATAGCTGATCTGTTCGGGATCAAACTGGATTTGTACCGCTTCCGCGTGGCCGGTATTGCCATCACACACCCGGCGATACGTCGGGTTGGGCACATACCCCCCGGTATATCCCGACACCACGTCCTTCACGCCGCTCACCTGATCGTACACCGCTTCCAGACACCAGAAACATCCACCAGCCAGCGTAGCTGTCTCCAGAGGCATACCGAATCTCCTTGTCTACGTAATCGCTTCCTCTTTGTAGTCTACCGCAGTTTGGCGATGGATGGCGGGTTTTCGGGCAAAGAGTGCTACAGCGGATTGTAGCGGTTCATCGCTGTTGTTAAACCTTCTCGTAAGATCACCTCAACTGCATCGGCAATTCGCCCAAGCAGATCGGGAAGAGCAGCCTCTTCATCAGGCGTGAACCGTCCCAATACATAATCGGCAGCATCCATCTTGCCAGGGGGCTGACCGATCCCGACCCGTAACCGGGGGAATTCGGTCGTTCCTAATTGGGCGACTATCGACCGCATGCCATTGTGCGTCCCGGCACTGCCACGCTCACGGATGCGCAGTTTGGCGAACGGTAGATCGAGATCATCGTAGATGACCAACAGCTCGCGAGCCGGATCGATTTTGTACCAGTTACACAGTGCCACCACTGCCTGCCCGCTGAGATTCATGTAAGTTTGGGGTTTTGCCAGCACCACGCGCTGACCGTAGATGTTCCCTTCGGCAAGCTGACTGTTTGCCCGTTGTGGGCGAAAGGTCAGACCATGCCGTTCGGCTAACGTGTCCACACTCCGAAAACCGATATTGTGGCGGGTTCTTGCATAGCGCTCCCCCGGATTTCCCAGACCAACAATGAGCCACATATGATCCATCCTAACCGGATACTATTCCTTTGCATCAGATGCGCATGGTAGAAGCGGTTGCGGTATGCGTCAAGGAGATAGGAGATAGGAAATAGGAGATAGGAAGTAGGAGATAGGAAAATAGAAGTGAGCAGGTGGAGGGAAGGGGGAATAGGGGTGAGGAGAGAGAAAATACGAGAGAAAATAGGAGAGAGCGGGTAGTGGGGTGCAGGCAAAGAAGAGAGGAATTAGGGCGAGGTTGTATGATCAGGGGGTTGATCATCTGCTCGCCATTTATCGGCGATAATAGAGGCTGACACTACAACCACGATCAAGGATCGACCATGACAGCGACAACCTGCTCTCTGCCCATACCAGAACTGGCCGAACAATTTCTGCTCCGCCGCGATATGACCTTTCTCAACCACGGCAGCTTCGGTGCCTGTCCACAGCCGGTCTTTGCCGTCTATCAGCAGTGGCAGCGCACGCTTGAAGCACAACCGGTTGAGTTTCTCGGACGACGTTTATCAGATTTGCTGTATCGCGCTCGTTCTGAACTGGCAGCTTTCGTCGGTGCAGCAGCAGAGGATGTAGTCTTTGTCCCAAACGTCACCTACGCGCTCAACATTGTGGCCCGTTCGCTGGATTTGCAACCAGGCGATGAAGTTTTGGGGATCACGCACGAGTACGGCGCTATCGAGCGTACCTGGCGCTACGTGTGTCTGCAACGAGGCGCAACTTACAGGAACCAGCCGGTTGAACTGCCGGTAACGACGTCTGATGAGATCATCGATCAGATCTGGCAGGGAGTCACTCCGCGCACACGGGTTATGTTGATCAGCCATATCACCTCGCCAACGGCAATCGTGATGCCGGTGGCAGAGGTATGCCGGCGGGCACGGGCAGCAGGGATTCTCACCGTGATAGACGGTGCGCATGCGCCGGGTCAGATCGACCTGAATCTGCACGAGTTAGCCCCCGATTTCTACGCCGGTAACTGTCACAAATGGTTGTGCGCCCCCAAAGGGGCCGGTTTTCTCTACGTTCGCTCTGAACATCAGGTCAAACTGGAACCACTGGTGGTAAGTTGGGGATGGCAGCCACCCACCCCACTCCAGGGCAGTTTTCTTGCCTACCCAGAGGGACGGCCACTACAGGCGTATTACGAATGGATGGGCACCGATGACCCTTCGGCATTTCTCACTGTCCCGGCAGCCATCGAATTTCAACGTCGCCACAACTGGAGCGCAATGCGGCTGGCGTGCCACGAACTTTTGCGTACCGCCTCGCAGCACATCCTCGCACTCAGCGATATACCACCGCTTACCCCTGACGATCCAGGCTGGTGGGTGCAGATGCGGGCACTGCCCCTGCCACCGTGCGATCCGACACTGGTTCAGTCCCGCCTCTGGCGCGAGTGGCGAATTGAGGTACCATGTTTCACCTGGGAAGGACGACCGTTGATCCGCGTCTCCATCCAGGTCTACAATACACCGGCAGATGTTGAGCGATTGTTGACCGGCCTGCAAGCCGTACTGAGCACATCATGATAGACATCGACCACGTAAGCTACACCTATCCCGGCGCTACCGAACCGATCTTACGCAACCTGAGTCTTCAGATTGCACCGGGCGAATTCTTGCTGGTTTGTGGCCCCGGTGGGGTTGGCAAAAGTACGCTGCTACGCCTGTTCAACGGCCTGGTGCCCCATTTCTACGGCGGACACTTTCGCGGTCGGGTGCGTGTGTGGGGACGCGACACGCTCCAGCACCAACCCCGTGATCTGGCCGACCTGGTTGGATTTGTGGTGCAAGACCCGGAGAGCCAGTTCGTGGTTGAGCGAGTAGAAGACGAGATTGTCTTCGCGATGGAAAATCTGGGTGTGCCACCCCCAATGATGCGGCGACGGGTCGAGGAGGTACTGGATCAACTGGCGATAGCTCACCTGCGCCACCGTCACGTGGCGACCCTCAGCGGCGGCGAGCAACAGCGAGTGGCGATTGCCGCAGCACTGGCTGCCCAACCGCGAGTGCTGGTGCTCGACGAACCCACCAGTCAGCTTGACCCACACGGCGCGGAAGAGGTCTTAACTGCACTCCAGAAGCTCAATTCCGACCTGGGCATTACCATCGTGCTGTGTGAACATCGGCTGGAACGTGTCGTGCAGTACGCAGATCGCATCCTCTACCTGTCACCAAACGGTGAGAGCGATCTCGGCCCACCACGCGAGGTGCTGAGTCGAATCGATCTCCGGCCACCACTTCAGCATCTCGGTGCTGTGTTGGGCTGGCAGCCATTACCGCTGACGATCAAAGAAGGGCGAAAGTTCGTACCATCCGACCTACCCGATTTCACCTCGCCTGCATCGCCGTCACCACCAACCACCACCGCACCGATTGCACGGTTGCGCAATGTCACGGTACGCTATGGACAGCACGAAGCACTCTACCGGGTACAGCTTGACCTACCGCGTGGCGCACTCATCGCCCTGATGGGACGCAACGGTAGTGGTAAGAGTACACTCCTGAAGACACTGATCGGCCTCGTTCGCCCCAGTGAAGGGCGCGTCGAACTGGAAGGGCGCGACATTGCCCCGCTGGCTGTCGAAGAACTTGCCCGACACGTTGCGTATGTACCGCAACAGCCGCGCAGCATCCTCTTCCACGACACGCTTGAGGAAGAGATTGCCTTCAGTCTGCGTGGGCGCAGGCTATCCCCCACCCAATCTGCCATTCGTGACATCCTCACGCGCTTCCGTATCAACCACCTGATAGCCCGCTACCCGCGCAGCCTGAGCGGCGGTGAGGCGCAGCGGGCCGCTTTAGCCGCTAGCCTGGCCGGTGATCCGCAGCTTATTTTGCTCGACGAGCCGACCCGCGGCCTCGACTACCACGCCAAGCATGCCCTGATCGACACGCTGCGCAGTCTATGCCGGGATGGGCGGACTGTGATCATGGCCACCCACGATGTCGAACTGGTCGCCGCGTGCGCCGATTGGGTAGTGTTGTTGAGTGAGGGAGAGGTAGTAGTGGAGGGATCGACTGCCGATCTGCTCGGCAACAGTCTCATCTTTTCCTCGCAGATCGCCAAGCTGTTTCCCGGTCAGGGCTGGCTGACGGTTCCGCAGGCGCTTGACGGGTTAGGCTGGCGATCACCGTAACATTAGCATCAGCATGCTGCCGGCTACCTGGCAACCAGCAACGCTGAAACACCGTCCTGAAGCGTTGCGAAGGAACGAATGCCATCCCACATCGAGCCGGTGTGGATCATCACCTCAGCCAGATCGGGACGAATTCCGCACAGGACAATCTGCGCTCCCATTAACCGGGCACCCTGGTTAAGCTGGTTCAACGTGTGGGCAAGCGTCTGATCGAACACCGTCAGTCCAGTCACATCAATCAGCACCACCCGCACCTGACGGGCTGCCGTTTCGTTCAGGATCAACTGCACCAGCGTCTGACACCGTTCAGCATCAAACATCCCGATCAAAGGCACCACCAGCGTCGTTGAACTGAGCGGGATGATCGGCAACGTTAACCGTCGCAATAATTCATCGCGCTGGCGAAGCTCTGCGAGGGACCGTTCCAGCGCTGCACTCCGTTCGGACAGGATCGCCTGCGACGCCAGCAGCTCGGCCTGTTGCCGCTCAACAATCGTCACATCACGCAACAGCACAACGCTCGATCCACCACGCTCGTCTCGAATGACCACTTCGGAAAGCAGAAGCACCCGCTCATTTCCCCGCACAAAACGACGATAGCCCGGCCTATGATCGGAAACGGTATTCTGCTCGACAAAGCCTGCCTCGTGTAGCACCTCTTCCAGACCACATCCTATCTCCAGCGCCACCAATTGCTGTGCAGCACGATTGGCAAACCGTACCCGATGTTTGGCATCGAGCACCAACACCCCATCAGGCAAATGTTCAACGGCTGCTTGCAGGGCAACCTGTGAAGGCCGAAAAAGACCATACTTTATCGTAACCCAACCAAACGAGAGATGGATAGGCAGCAGACTGGCATAGGTCAGCGCAGTCAGACCGATCTCCCGCGAGAAATAGCCGGTCACGAGGGTTAACAATGTCCCTGTGGTAAGCCAGATCGTCGGACTTCGCACGGCAGGATGACGTACCGCGAGCGTCACCAGCATCGTCACCGGTATAACGATACAACCGATGATGTAGAGTGCAAATACCGGCCAAAAAGCCGGCCCACGCACGAACGTCAGAATACCACTCTCTTCGCGAAAGACATCACGGCCCACAAACCCAAACCGACCGTACCAGTCAATTGCCAGACCGATCGCCATCACCATGTATGGTGAAATCGTAGCCCAACGGATCGCCGGTTGATTATAGCGATGCGGCATAAAGAGAATGAGTATCAACCAGATCAACAGACCAAAGGTCGCTGCTTGCAGCGAGGTCAGCAGCCCGGACAACAACCATATCTCGGTCTGGCTCCGACTGGCAAATCGCACTGCTCCGGCACAACTTAACAGTAGCGAAGCGGTAGTAAAGAGGGCAAAAATACGATTCGCCGTTGCCCGATAATCTTGCAACAAAACATACACAATGCTGGCGACGAGAATAACAATGGTGAAGAGAATGGCGAGGAGTTCCATGTAGTTATCCGTGTATGTATATGCCTATCCTGATCGCAGAACTGGCGTGAATACATGGAGTTCTCTGTCACACCTCTGGCAACTGACCCCACGCCCGGCACCAGACCACCCATGAAAGAGCAGCAAAAGCCTGTCAGACGCGAGATGTAGACGTTTATGAGCATTGTTACCAGCAGCGATTTGTTCAAGACGTATGATAGCACTCGAGAATAGCGATTGCAACGAAGTGGAGAGGTTGTTTATAAATCTAGCTGGATAATATGGAATCTGGTAGCTTAGGAAGCGTGGTGAGGGAGAACGGACAATCCTCGCGAGTACGCACGGGAGAGAGAAGCTGTAACACCCTCACCCCTTCCCAATCCATCCCTGAACTTGCGCAGAGGTCTACTGACAGATGATCTACTGCTGTCCGCTATAAAAACAGGTGTTATGGATCAACAGCTCGCACGGGTAATAGGGCCATCGTAGAAAGGCCCACATTGCAGAACAATAAAAGGGTATCAGCCGGTGGAATTGCGTGCTGGCAGATCAACGTGATCGCTGTGAGTCACTCTTAAGCTGCACCGTCTGGCCGCCGGGAAGTCCTCTAATTGCTTACACCGGTGGCCAGGGCACGTGTGGGCCGGGGCCAGGGGGCGGATAGCAACCCTGTTCCAGCAAGCGGTTCAATCGCCGCCGTAACGCTCGCACCTCAGCCCGATCAAGTAAGGTGTGCAGGGCCTGATTTAACCGCTCATCCTGATCAAGCTGCTGGCGAAAATCGGTAAAAGCGGCGATCACCTCATCTGGAAGCGGCTCGCCAACAAAATCCCAGAGCACTGTTCGCAGTTTGGGTTCGACGTGAAAACAAATCCCGTGATCGATTGCCCACAATCGGCCATCACGCCCTTGCAGACAGTGACCACTCTTCCGATCAGCATTGTTGACCAGGCAATCAAACGCACAGAGCAGTCTGATCTCGCGCTCGTACCCACCCTGCTTCAACATTGTAAACAGGTGTACCTCTTCATCGTTATCGATGAACAACTGCACCATGCCAACCCCATACGGCCCATCGCGCACAACGGTTGGCGGCACCAGATGAAAGCCCAACGCTTCGCTCACCAGATATGCAGCGGCCTCACGCCGGTAGAGTGTGCCACGCGGAAAATCCCATAACGGGCGTTCGCCACGCTGGGGCTTATACACTGCCAGCAGATGCAGATCATCGTGAACAATACTGGTCAGCAGCGTATAATTGCTGCTATACGGCATGGCTGCTTCAACGTTCATCGTACCCTGTGCCAGCGCCGTAAGGACCCGTGCGACACTCAACTCGCGTGCATGACCGCCTTCCATACTCTGCCTTTCACGATAGCGTATGGGTTTCCTGCTTCCTGGTCGCTTGCGCTACCTTTTCCTGATCAGACCTGATCAGCTATACACCGGGCCGTGACCGTTGCGATGCGGGCAGAAATGACCACTGGGGTCAATCGGGCGACCGCAATTCCCACAGATTGGACGACCAGCTGCCACCACTTGTTCAGCGTGAATACTCAGCGCCTTCATCTGTTCGCGGGTCGCCGAAAAACGTGCCGATAGCGGCTCTTCATCGTTGCCTTCCGGCATACCCTGCGCCAGTAACACAATCCGATCACGCTCACTATCGTAGCCCAGCCCCATCTGATAAATGCGGAACTCCGGTTCGAGCGGCTCCTCAAGGCTCATATCGGTCACCAGCAAATCATCAGAGGTTGCCAGCCGGGGGTTCCGCTCGCCGATCACTTCAAGCAGGCGATTAATCGCATTCGCCAGCTCGCGGATCTGCTCCTTTTCTGCCAGGAGGGTGACTAAACGATTACCCCGCCGGGCCTGCAAGTAAAACACGCGCCGACCCCGTGGGCCAACAGCCCCGGCAGTAATGCGATGCACCGATTCCAGATCAAAGGTAAACTCTGCCATATCTACGTTGCCTCCGTTGATGACGGGGACGCTGTCGCCGGTGAGTCCGGCGGCGAAGACGGTTTGGGGCGCAGATGATCAAGCGACCCGGTCTCATTGTAGGCCAGTAAACGAGGACCCATCGGCTCAAATGCGATTGCACTCAACGAGCAAGGATTTATCACTAGCCGCTGAAACAGATCAATGTGGACACCAATATAATACGCCAGTGCCAGCCGGATCAAGTCGGCGTGTGAAACCACGGCAATCAGCTCACCGTGATGACGGGCACGCAACTGATCAATGGCGCTAACCATGCGCATCTGCGCCTCACCCAATGTCTCGCCACGCGGAAAGCGGGTGCCACTCGGATAGTGCTGTACTCCCGGCCAAAGCTCATGCTTGTACAGCTCCTTCAACTCAGCGCCTTCCCAATCGCCGTAACGCACCTCGCCAATCTGCTCCACGATCCGCAATGGCAGACCACGTGGCTCAGCAATTGCCCGGGCAGTTTCTATACACCGATCCAGCGGACTGGTGTAAAGTGCGGTAATCGGTAAATCCCCCAATCGTTCACTCAGCGCTGCCGCCTGTCGGCGTCCCTCTTCACTGAGATGAACCCCCGGTAGCCAGCCGGCTAACCGGCCATGCACCCAGTCATTCATCCCGTGGCGGATCAAGAGAACTGTGGTTACGCGACGTTCTTCGTTTGGCACAACGACACCTGCCATCTATGCTGGATCACATCGGGCGTGCAATTGTTCTTCGTTCTTCCGGGCAAACCGATTGCACGTTCATCAGTACATTCACTATCCCATGATACCACGGTTACGCCGATGTCACGGTAGAGCGTTGCACTGGCCCACACAGGAACCGAAGGTAGTGGTTAAAACAGGTTGTTATTCTACACTATTTAAAGTAATGTTATTGACATTACTTTCAGAACATTTTTACAGCTTATTGCTGCTACTTAACTAGTCGTAAATGACTATTTTGTTATCGTTCTGATGAAAAAAATTTTTCAGATCATATCGTGAGTACTGAGAATATAATGATATACGCAGTTGTTTTTCAGTTAAAAATATACATCCCTGTCGTCACACTACTTCAACGTCATGACGGGTATATACGACGGTACAAAGCGTTAGTCTGTGTGCTGGTTCTGGGTAGACCAGAACAACGTTTCAGATACTGTCACACCCCACATCATCTGCTCACGGCAACTCACCATCAATCCGGGACATACAGCCCAACCAGCATAGCCTGGCACGCTATGAGGTGTTGCGTATTTCCTGATGTCCTCGATCTACTCTGCGTCTCTGCTACCCAATCCTGAACCCATCATCCCGGCATCGTCCCTACTTGATCGGTCGGCTAATAACGTCTTGCCACTATGCCGAAGGAGGTGACTCGCTGCAACGAAACGCTCGCATCCGTAACATCACGCGCTCATCGCATCCGGTATTGTCGGTCATACGCACAGTAGCAACAGTTCACGGAACCTGGGGGGTCTATGAATCTTTTCTACCGTTACCGACGCATGGTATGGACGTTCATCGTCGTCTTATGTCTGCTCGGTCTGACAACAACCACTGCGCTGGCGATTGTCGTTACACCCAGCGCACCCGACGGCTGGGCACCTGCCAATGTACGCGCTGATGCCACTGTCGCCATCACCACTGCCCAGCCCCGTTCCGGCAATGGCTCGCTAGAGTTTACCACCAATACCATTACACCAGGCCAGGACAAAGCCGACTACGAGAAGCGCTGGAATCCCGTCAATTTTCCCAACCGCACCCTGGCCGGTCTGACTGCTCTGAGCTACGAGTACTACCGCTCCAGCAGCAGCACGACTGCCAATCACCTCGCTCCGGTCTTACGCCTGTACGTCGGCGATGCCAACCCATTATCCCCAACCTTCGGTAAGTACGCGCTCCTGATCTGGGAGCCTGTTTATAACAGCGCAGCTCCCATACCGACCGATCAATGGATTACTCAAAACATCCTGAATGGAAAGTTCTGGATGTTCGTTCCTTCCGGTCAATCAATCCCCAGCGGTGTTGTCCAGAACTTCAACTCCACCCTCAACGACTGGATTACCGGTTCGCCGCTCGGTCAGCCGGGCGACCCGGCACCGATCAATATTGACCAGTTTTCAATCGTTTTCGGGGTGAATGTGGGGGTTGGCTCCGGCTGGGGCGCTACCTTCCGCGGCTTCGTCGATAATGTCACGTTGCAGTGGGGCAACGATGAGGTGCATGCCAATTTTGAGGTTGATATTCGGGGTGAACTCACCGTCACCAAGGTCGTCGACTGGAGCGGTGCGCCACCGGTAGCCGGCCAGACCTTCGAGATTTGCATCACCGGCCCGTCGTACCCATCAGGGAACTGCCAGACCACGAGTGGCGGTAATGTAACCTGGAGCAACCTGCTGATCGGCGACTATACCGTTACCGAGACCGATCCCGGCCCAGCGTGGGATGTGTCTCTGCCCGGTACCGTAAGTATCACTGATGCTCAGCCGGTCACTGTGACGGTCACTAACACGCTTCGTCCAGGCAGCTTGAACGTCAACAAGACCATCAACTGGCAAGGTGTTACACCCACTCCCACCATCTTCAACATCTGCATCAGCGGACCTTCCTATCCAACCCCCTTCTGCCAGACCACGAGCGGCGGTTCGCTGACCTTCGGGCCACTGGTACCGGGCACCTACACCGTGAGCGAGTCGCCGGGTAGCGACTGGATCGTTACCATCACCGGCTCACCGGCGAATGTTGACCCCGACCAAACGGCGCAGGTAACGGTTCAGAACACCTATGTCGGGCCGGCCCTGGCCTGTCCATTGCTCGACGACTTCAATCGGGCAAACACAACGAAAGGGCTTGGGAAGAACTGGACCGGCGCAACCAGCACCTACCGCATCCTGAGCAACCAGGTTCAACCCTTCACAACCGCAGGTGCGATCTTCTGGAATAAAGCACCACGCACCTTCGGTGCCGATCAGGTGGCCTGTGTGAAACTGACGACCATCGACCCGCAAGGCAAGCATCATTCGCTCATCCTCAAGGCGCAGGCTACGCACAACTATGCGAGAGGGATGATCCTCGTCTCGTATGATGCGGTCAATCAGCAGGTCGTGGTCGAGAGCATCCAGCCTGGTCAAAACTGGACAACCCATCTCACCATTCCGGTTACTCTTGCCAACGGCGACGTTCTCGGCGCACGTGCGCTGGCCGACGGTTCAGTCCGCGTGTACAGGAACGGCGTCCTGATCGGCGCTACCTCAACCACCAGCTTCTTTGCCAACCGGGGTGGTCGTATTGGGGTCTGGTACCACAAGACGGCAAACGCCACGTTCGATGATTTCGGTGGTGGGAATACGCCCTGACACAGTTCGTTGATACCGTCCTCACCTCTGGTCTGCCACCCAGAGGTGAGGATGATGTTCAATCCGACAGATAGTCTACCTCAGCCTACACGGACGCCCGCGAAAGAGGGGCTATATCAAATCTGAAAAAACACTGCATGGCACCCGATTCACGTAGGGGCGGGTTCTCAACCCGCCCTGGGTTCTCAACCCACCCCCACCGCGTTGCACGTAGGGGCGGGTTCCAAACCCGCCCTGGGTTCTCAACCCGCCCTGGGTTCTCAACCCGCCCTGGGTTCTCAAGCCACCCCCACCGCGTTGCACGTAGGGGCGGGTTCCAAACCCGCCCTGGGTTCTCAACCCGCCCGTTCCCAATCCACCCCCACCGCGTTGCACGTAGGGGCGGGTTCCAAACCCGCCCTGGGTTCTCAACCCATCCCCACCGCATTGCACGTAGGGGCGGGTTTGGAACCCGCCCTGGATTCTCAACCCGCCCTGGGTTCTCAACCCACCCCCACCGCGTTGCACGTAGGGGCGGGTTCCAAACCCGCCCTGGGTTCTTAACCCGCCCGTTCCCAACCCGCCCCTACGGTATCCACCCTGCGTACCATGCAGATGATCCCCACTGATTGTCATGGTTCACCGCATATCCGGGATAGGCAGTAATGCACGTATTTTCAAGATTTGATAGTATGATTCTCCTCATACCAGCAACTAATCTTACCCTTCTTCCTCCATCTCATACCCCACCACCCACACCCGGTTCTTCCCAGCCCGCTTGGCCGCCAGCTCGGCATTGTCGGCAGCCAGCAACAGCGCCACGGGTGTCTGAGCATCATCCGGGAAAGCTGCCACACCGAGACTGAGGGTGTAGCCGGACACCGGTAGCCCATTCAGTGGTTCAGGACACGACATTTCAGCCTTACGTCGTATCTGCTCGGCCACAGCTATCGCCGTCTGCTTGTCGGTATTGGTCAGGATAATCGCAAACTCCTCACCACCGTAGCGGGCGACAAAGTCTACTTCACGTACCGATTGCGCCAGCAACTGTGCCACTGCCCGCAATCTGTCATCACCGGCCAGATGACCATACGTATCGTTGTAGTGTTTGAATGAATCGATATCGACCATAATCAGCGCCAGTGGATAACCGTAGTGACGCGCCCGCACAAACTCACGTTCAAGCGCCCGATCAAAAGCACGCCGATTGGCAATCCCGGTCAGACTATCGGTAACTGCCAGTGCTTCTACTTCGGCGTACAACCGTGCATTTTCCAGCGCAGTCGCCGCCTGTGTCGCCAGACTCTGGCCCAGTTGGAGTTCGGCAGTGGTAAAATCGGGATCACTGCGTGCCCGCCCAACCACAACGAGACCATACACCGATGTTTTCAGACCGGTCGCCAGCGGCAAGATCAACAGCTTTGGGCAATCTAACTGGCCGAGAAACGTATTATCAACATCCTGGTCGGCATTGATGAAAGCCGGCTCAGCACTGATCAATACCTGTTGCAAGACCGGTACATCGCGCAGCGAGTACACCCTCCCTGTCTCAATATCGTCCATGGTCGTCGCCGCCGTACAGGCAAACGCCAGCACAATCTGCTCCTGCAGCGGCTCCCAACGCAAGATGACACAGCGCGCCGCCTGAAATTCGGCGTTTGGTTAAGCATGAAAGGAGGTTCGCTTGGCTCCCGACGCAAGATGACACAGCGCGCCGCCTGAAATGCTTCTACCAAGTGATGTACGATTGCATCCAGAATGGTTCCTTCGTCGAGACCAGCACTGAAATCACGGCTCGCGGCATACAGGATACGCAGTTCTTCGCTACGACGCTGGGCTTCACTGTAGAGACGGGCATTCTCGATAGCCAGCGCAGCGTGTCCGGCAAAGGCAGCCAGGTAATCGGCATGCTCTGGCCGGTAAAAATTCGGCTCAGTTTTGTCTAGCGAGAAAAATGCGATTACCCGACCGTGAATGATGATTGGCGCCCCGGCCCACGAACGAACATGGGCAGCCGCTTCGATATCTACCCACCCAGGCTCCTGCGCAGTGTCTGGAACGATAAAAGGCCGACCGGTGGTCAGCATCCGCTGCAAATTGGGCGTGCTGGCAACCTCGAACACCACTGCCGCCGCCGCACGAGCAACCGCTTCGCCAAAGCGGTCATATCCCCGCAGGTGAGTAAGCCTGGCCCGCTGCGCCTGCTGCTGTTCGTCATACTCGACGATCATCACATTCGCCGAATCATACGGCACCACTCGTTGTATCTCGTCGAGCAACCGATCCAGAATCGTATTGACATCAAGGCTTTCGCTCAGCGCCAACCCGGCCTGGCGCAGCGCTTCCGCCAACCGCCGCTGTTCCCGCTCGGCGGCCAGCAAATGGATTTTCACAATGGCCAGCGAAAGCTGGGCTGCAACCTGCTCGCCAAGCGTGATCTCTTCGTCGGTAAACCGATGCCGTTGATTAAACCCAATCAATGCTGCACCAAGCTTCTGCTGCTCAACCATCAGCGGTAAGGCAAGAATAGAGCGGCTAGGAAAGAGATTGGCAATTCGACGACTCAAGTAGGGTGTGTTGAAGACATCCTCAATTGCTAACACCCGACCTGCTCGCAACGCACTTTCAGTGAGGGTTGGTTCCCCTGCCTCAGCGCGCATTTGCATGTACCGCTCGTGCAATCCTGCGCTGGCCGCTGCCGGCACTGGACGTTGCAGATGCTCATCCCACAACGCGAGATATGCACCATCCGCTTCAAACAGTTCACCCAGTCGGTTTGCCAGCAGCCGCAACATCTCGTGCAGATCATCGATCCCAAGCGCTGTACGGGTTATCTCATTCAGTAACGTCATCTGACGGGCATGGCGACGCGCACCCGTCAAGAGACGTTTGTTTTCCAGCATCGCAGCGGCAACATACGCCAGCGTCTGACCGGCATTGATCTCATCTTCTGAAAATGGCTTGACAACATTCCGGTAAACTACAAACGCTCCACCCAGGCCATCCGGCATAAACAGCGGAAAGACTGCATAGGAGTGAAATCCTTCCCGCACGACTGCCTCGCGGAGTGGCGCTAAACCGGGATGGGTTTGGGCATCAACAACCACGATAGGCTGGGGACTTTGAAGTAGTTGTGCCCCAGGGACATTATGAAAAAACCGGTTAATCGTAGCCACGTACTCGGCTGAAAGCCCACTTGCATACGGGCAGCTCAGGCTGTCGGTTGTCCGATCATAGAGGTAGATTGCCGCTCTATCCGCAGTCAACACCTTTTGTGCCGCGACCATCAGTGTGCTGTAAAAAGCAGCGGTGTCGGTTGCAGCCAGCAACTCACCGATTGACTGCACCAGATGGCGCTGTCGCTCCACCCGCCGCCGCTCGGTAGTCAGCAAAACGTGCTCGCGGGTCGTCTCACGCCAGACCAGAATGTAGCTCACCGGCACATGCTGCCGCTCGCGAACCATCGCGACACTGAGCTGAAAGACGCGCTGATTGGCTTCAGTGCCAATCACAATCTCATAGGAACCCTCTGCCGGTTCTTTGTCTGGAATGAATTGATGTATCTGCACCAATTTGTTGAGCGGATAACCAATGATCTGTTCGTCAATCTGCAGGAGACGTTGCGCGGCAGGATTGAACTCAACGACACGGTACAAATGATCGAGCACCATGACCGCATCTTGCAGATGGGTAACAATGGTACGGGCAGTAATGGGCGTGATGTCAAACAACCCAAACCGAAAGAATCCGATCGCCAGCAAGAGACCCGAACCGGCGAAAATAAGCGGCGTTGGATCAACCCAACCCAGCGGTAATGCACCTGACAAATAGACAGCATTGCTCGATAGCGGCACCAGCGCACTCCCCACCATCATCAGCGCCTGATAGCGATACAAACGCGCTACCTGTATTGCAAACACGATGTAGAGCACAATACCGCCGATGATCAGGCTATAAGCAATCGCCGCATGAAACCAGAACCCAACCCCACGCCCAACAACCAACAGTTCTGGATGTCCCCTCGGATCAAGGGCCACATCGCGCCAGATCAGGCCGTGCCATTCATTCGTAAACACCAGCAAACAGGTCACAATCGCCGGCACAAACAAAAGCCGTCGTCGCCAGGGCGTCAGCCAGTCATCACGTCCGGTGTACTGCAAAGCAAAGATTAGCCACAATGGTGAAATTGTGGTAATGGCCAGATATTGCAGTTTGGCAAAGATCACTTTCGCCGCCAACGAAGGTGCCTGTAACTCAGCCGCATACAACAGTGACCACCCACTCATTGCCGTCAACAGCAACGCTAACGTAAGCGCACCAGGCCGGGTGAGGTGACGAAAGGCGTAATACGCAATACTCCCCGTCAGCGCAGCACTGCCCCAGAGCAGCAAAACGGCAACCTGTACTTCGATGGTCATAGGTGATTATCCCGGCACCTTCACCTGCATCAGGAACACTGAACAGCCATTGGATGAAAGCCACTTTCCAGCCCGACATCGCAATGCTTCGTCTCCTATTATTGCACAATGCGAGTTCAATGGATAATCAATCACCAGCGATCATTCCAGCACATTGTTATGTTATTTGTTGGGAAAAAGTGTTTGACCTCAGTCTCCTGCACGATTGCGCTTATATGTGCCTGTCATCAATCCAACGCCCACCATATGGCGAGAGCGGGCTGGTCGGGTGAAGCCAGGGCCAGCCACGCTGCTGATACGATACGTGCTTCACAGCGAGTGCGTGTGACACACACCAAATCCATCGGTCACTTCTGCCCGCAATACTCACCGTGGTCTCCTACATCCAATACGGTTAGAGAGCAATCCTTTCACCATTGCATAGCTTTTCAACAATGAAATAAACAACTTCTTCTGGTAGCCGTCTCGTATAACATAATGATCACCTCGAAGACTGTCGCTCTCTTGCTCAGCGCGCATAACGGTAGTGTCTACATTTATGTTTCTTATTAAAACACAAAAATACCCTCAAAAAAAGAATATAGAACCGATTGATATTGATCGGCAAATATGTTTATATGACAGAGAACATTTCTCGACAATGACATCTTACCTATCGTAAGGGGATAGCCTCGTTATGGAGCCGAAACCTCTATCAAGGACGGGAGCCTTGCTCATCGGTCTGTTCTTCGCAATCATCGGCGCTGTCGTTATATTTGTAGGATGGCTATTGCAACAATCAATCCGCGAGCAGTTGAACACGATGATCAGTGGCACAGGCACGGTTGTTGAGATCATTAAAGTTGACGAGATTGGCGAAGACCCCAGATTCTACCCGGTCATTGAATTCCGCACTCCAGCGGGTGAAGTCATTCGTTTTGAGGAAAAAACCGGTGGCAGTCAATTCGCCTACCGAGTCGGCCAACAAGTAGCCATCCTGTATGATCCTCAATTCCCACAAGATGCTAGAATTGACTCCTGGTTCGAGCTATGGTTTCCTGCTTTTGCGGTCATCTTGCTCGGTAGTGGTGCATTGGTAGCGGGTCTGGCAGGATGCGGCATGGCCATCTTCGATACACGTAACCAGACCACATCGCATCCAGGGTAATCCCTCTCAACAACCCATCGCTAGCCCACAGAGTCTACTCCCACAAATCACAACCCGTTTCAGGAGGGGAAACGTAATG
The DNA here is from genome assembly GCF_000018865.1 of Chloroflexus aurantiacus J-10-fl. NCBI lineage: Bacteria > Bacillati > Chloroflexota > Chloroflexia > Chloroflexales > Chloroflexaceae > Chloroflexus > Chloroflexus aurantiacus. The sequence continues at coordinate 2,268,514 of NC_010175.1, read as the reverse complement.
GATCACCTCTCCTGTCCCTAACCATGCCGGATCGCCGGCCACGATTCTGATGGTATTAGATCGTGTACGAGCGTATCCTCCCATCGCCATCCAGGAACAGCGTCTCCCCCAAAAAAGTTATGTCAAATCTGGTTGGATAAAGATAATGGCACGCTATCTACCGTCACCCTCTCGCGGTACACTACCGCTCCGGCACATCCTGGGAGCGCACACCTCCGACGCACTCACCACACCCGACACCGCTCCGGCGCATCCTGGGAGCGTGCGCCTCCGGCGCGCTCACCACCGACACCGTCTCGACATCTCCTGGGAGCGTGCGCCTCCGGCGCGCTCAGCGCCCCCCTGACACCGCTTTAGCGTCTCCTGGGAGCGCACGCCTTCAGCTCATTCACCAGGCATCTCCTGGGAGCGCACACCTCCAGCTCATTCACCAGGCATCTCCTGGGAGCGCACGCCTCCGGCGCGCTCACCACCGACACCACCCGGCATCCCTTGGGAACGCACGCCTCCGGCTCCTTCACCTATGCATTACCCACAACTGGTGTTAACCACGTGCGTATCAGCGAGTATGATCGCTATTGGTGTTGTTTTGAGCGACTGACCCGGTGGCAGTGCGCCGCTCCAGCCGTGGTATCACGTGCTGAATGGGTTGCCTTACACGCGCATCGTGTGCGTGTCGCGCAGTTTGGAGTGCGGCAGCCATGCTGCCGCGCCAGCCGTGCTCACGATCCGGCGCGTGGAACGCCGATACATCTCCAGGTCACGGAGGTGCTGGATGTGCTCGTGCCGATCATCGAGTCGGTCAGGCACATGCGACGTATTGTTGCACCAAGTTCGTGCCTGCACACCAGCGGTCATGGCCAGCACCTGCCGGCGGTGGCGATGATGCCTGCACGCAGGCTGGAAGCCTGCGCCACGGGGAGCGCTTGCAGCCCGACCTAACGCAGCGCGACATGTGGGTAATGCATAGGGCTCCTTCACCAGGCGTCCCTTGGGAGCGCGCGCTCCGGCGCACTCCCCACCCGACACCACTCAGGCATCTCCTGGGAGCGCACACCTCCGGCGCGCCACTATCCCCTGGGAGCACGTGCCTCCGGCGCACTCCCCACCCGACACCGCTCCGGCGCGTCCTGGGAGCGCACACCTCCGGCGCACTCACCACACCCGACACCGCTCCGGCGCGTCCTGGGAGCGCACGCCTCCGGCGCGCTCACCACCGACACCGCCTCGGCATCTCCTGGGAGCGTGCGCGCTCCGGCGCACTCCCCACCCGACACCACCCGGCATCTCCTGGGAGCGCACGCCTCCGGCGCGCTCCCCACCGACACCACCTCGGCATCTCCTGGGAGCGTGCGCCTCCGGCGCGCTCACCACCGACACCGCCTACCGTGCCTGCTTCCAGCGGGGGATTGCAAACCAGAACCGGCACACAACAACGGACGCCATCCGGCACCGGTGGTTCCTGCCTCTGCAAAGAGCGGATAAGGATTGGGGCGTTCAGAGCCTCGCCAACCCCAATCGCTTGTACACTCACATATTCTGTTCGCCCGCGAACCTCCAGGATCATGCCGGCCCGGCTACGTTCATCGTCAATACCGCTGCCAGTGCCGCAGCATCGAGCGTAAATGCTCGACCAAATCCGCCAACATAGCGCGCCTCGTGTAGCGTTACGCGAAACAGCGTAAAATCCGGCAAGGCAAAAAGATGCTGCTGCGTCGGCAACCGCTGTACATACGTCATCTGAGCCGCTGCATAATCGGGCACATCACGCGGGATTGCCAGTGCACGACCCTGCAATGTTACTCGCGCCAACGCCTGGGGATCGCTCACGCTATGTGGCGCCGCAGTAATCAGAAGTGATAGTGGTGAACCGGCGAGTAAATGACCGGTATGCGCTGCCAGACGGCTCAGCAAGAGCAATAGACCCGGTGCATATCCTTCGCGCCGTTCAACTGCATACAGGACGTAAGAGACAAAAGGTGCTCCATCAGGAGTTACAGTACCAAGCGCTGCCGCTTGCTGTTCATCAATCAAACGTCGCAACGCTAACCGGTCTTCTTGCCGCATAGAAGACACCCTTTCTCTTCCAGGCCAGTTCAGCCAATCCTGAACTGTGCTCATAGACTCTCTTGTTCATAGCATCATTGAACCACGTGTCGAGTATTGTTTGCAAGTCGGGTATGAACGCCACACCTGGATGTTGAGCCAGTACACCATCTGTCAGACTCACGTTGGCACAACCTGCTGTACATGTCGTATCGCGATGCACCTCGTTGAGCAAAAGAGTGACATTAAATCTTGAGTGATCCGGTGCTTCACTGCCTGGCACCGGATATACGATGAACCATCCCCTCCGTAACAATCCTATGCATTACCCATACCTGGTATCAACCACGTGCGTATCAGCGGGTATGATCGCCATGGATGCTGTTTTGGGCGACTGGCCCGATGACAGCGCGTCGCTCCAGCCGTGCCGGCACGTGCTGGATGGGTTGCCTTACACGCGCATCATGTGCGTATCGCGCAGTTTGGAGTGCGGCAGCCAGGCTGCCGCGCCAGCCGTGCTCACGATCCGGCGCGTGGTACATCGCTACCCATCCTGGTCACGTAGGTGCAGGAGGTGCTCGTTTCGATCATCGAGTCGGTCGGGCATGAATAAGCTACCTGTGCGTAGACGTTTGGTTATACCAGGTTCGTGCCTGCGCACCAGCGGCCACGGCCAGCACCTGCCGGCGGTAATGGGGATGCCTGCACGCGGGCTGGAAGCCCACGCCATGGGAAGCCGCCACAGGGAGCGCTTGCAGCCCGGCCTAACGCAGCGTGACATGTGGGTAATGCACAGGTAACAATCCGCGGATGTCACCTGTTGGATACAGATGGGAGGTTCCGCAGGGGCAGGTTCAGCACCTGCCCCTACGGACAGCGCACATCACCGTTCACCTTACTATACGAGGGATGCGGCGAACACAGAGACCGTCTTGCTTCGCATACCTTGCACCGTGTTTTTCCGATTTGATATGACATCACTGCGGGAGAAGACTCATCCTCCCAGGATGATGAGAAACTTTGCCATCCATTCACACAGGCATCACGTGCCGGATTGGATACCATTCACACACAGTGATCCCCGTGTCGCATTGTTCGTCATACGGAAGTCATGCCTCTCCAGCCACCGCAATCCACGCAGAATGTGTGTCGCACCGGTGAGCGGTACATCGGGACGCATTGCGCGATGCCAAAACCTCACGCTGGCGCTGCACCTGTACACAGACGCGTTAGGTTAACACTCCTACCCTTCACCGACCAAAAAGAGGCGTGGACAGGGTATGCCGGCAGCGTTGCAACAAAAGGACGACACCTGAACAATCCATACCGTCACGCAAGCGGAGGTGTGACGAGCCATAAACAACAAAACCCGCAGGTATACACCTGCGGGTTTTTCACTGGTAGCGGCGGCAGGATTCGAACCTGCGACCTTCGGGTTATGAGCCCGACGAGCTGCCACTGCTCCACGCCGCGATAATAAAGGGTGACAGTTTTTAGGCTGTCACCCACTGGCAGGGTGCGTGGACCTAGGTTCCCAGCGGAGAGCCGCCAGTAGGATCGGCGCTGCGATGTTTCACGACCCGGTTCGGGATGGATCGGGGTGGGTCCACCGCGCTCCTCACACACCCAGTGGTTGAAGGTCGTCCCTTCACCCCTCACGCGATTGTCCTTCTTGCTGCCTGCACCATCACCACGCTCCCGTCCCGGCCCCCTCGCCGCGACGGACGGAAGCCCTCGCCCCTGCGCACCGGTCGCCTCTACGGGTCACCCCGCCTCCAGCTCCGGCCGCTTATCCCGCTCATCTCGCGGGGGGCTTACCAGCCTTGCGCTGTGAGAGCAGTCGTCTTGCGGCGTGTTTCCCACTTAGATGCTTTCAGCGGTTCTCACTCCCGGACATAGCTACGGAGCTTGCAGGCCGCCCCACAACTCCTCCACCAGCGGTCCGTCCAGCCCGGTCCTCTCGTACTAGGGCCAGCCCCGCGCACTGCTCTACGCGCTCAGAGCGGATAGAGACCGAACTGTCTCACGACGTTCTGAACCCAGCTCGCGTGCCGCTTTCATGGGCGAACAGCCCAACCCTTGGGACCTACTCCAGCCCCAGGATGCGACGAGCCGACATCGAGGTGCCACGCTCCGCCGTCGATATGAACTCTTGGGCGGTCTGAGCCTGTTATCCCCGGGGTAGCTTTTATCCGTTAAGCCACAGCCCTTCCACCCGGTACTGTGGGATCACTACGGCCGACTTTCATCCCTGCTCGGCTCGTCTGCCTCGCAGTCAAGCGCCCTTCTGCCGTTGCACTCCACGGCGGATGACCATCCCGCCTGAGGGCGCCATTGCGCGCCTCCGTTACCTTTTAGGAGGCGACCGCCCCAGTCAAACTACCCGCCAGCCACCGTCCCAGCCTTCCGCCGGTGAGGGCAGCGCAGACCGAAGAGTGGTATTTCACCGTCGGCTCCAGCAGACCCGCAAGTCCGCCTTCTCCGCCTCCCACCTATCCTACGCATCCGCCTGCACGGCCCGATGGCAAGCTGTAGTAAAGCTCCACGGGGTCTTTTTGTCCCGCTCTGAGTTGGCCGCATCTTCACGGCCACTGCAATTTCACCGAGCCCCCGGTCGAGACAGTGCCCAGATCGTGATGCCTTTCGTGCGGGTCGGAACTTACCCGACAAGGAATTTCGCTACCTTAGGACTGTTATAGTTACAGCCGCCGTTTACCGGGGCTTCGGTTTGGAGCGTTCACCCCTCCCCTTAACCTTCCGGCACTGGGCAGGCATCACCCCCTATACGTCGCCTTCCGGCTTCAGCAGGGAGCTGTGGTTCTGGTATCCAGTCGCCCGGGCCTGGACCCTGCGGCTGCCTCGGGCTCCACCCGCCAGGGGCTTCACCCTACACGCAGCACCCCTTCTTCCGAAGGTACGGGGTCAATTTGCCGAGTTCCTTAACCGGGGGTCACTCGTCCACCTTGGTCTCCTCGACCTGTCTACCTGTGTCGGTTTGCGGTACGGGCGTGGGTGGTCTCCCGAGCCGGCCTTTCGTGGCTGCACAGGCGCCTCGCCATTGGCGGTTGGTTCCCCAACCCCCTTTCACTCACCTCTCGGTCAGCGCAGGACGGATTTCCTTCGCCCTGCTCCCTACCGGCTTGGACGGCGCTCGTCTCGCCGCGGCGACTACCCCTCAGCATCCGGCATTGGTCAAGCGACCACTCCACGGTACAGGACTATTCACCTGTTGTCCATCGGGTCTGGCCGTGGCCGTCCCCTTAGGCCCGACTACCCTGCCGCGGTGCATCCGTGCGGCAGAACCCTTTGACTTTCGGTGGCGATGATTGCCACATCGCTTCTCCGTTACTCATTCCGGCATTCGCACTCGTGCCCGCTCCAGTGCGGCTTCCGCCGTCCCTTCCCTGCGGTCACGACGCTCCCCTACCGTTGACCTTCCGGTCAACCCGCGGCTTCGGTGGGTCGCTTTGCCCCGTTACAGCCTCGGCGCAGCGCTGCTTGACCAGTGAGCTGTTACGCACTCTTTCAAGGATGGCTGCTTCTAAGCCAACCTCCTGGTTGTCTAAGCGGCGCCACAACCTTTCCCACTTAGCGACCACTGGGGGACCTTAGCCGGCGGTCTGGGTTGTTTCCCTCTCGACGACGGATATTCGCACCCGCCGTCTCACTCGCGGTGCACACACCCGGCATTCGCAGTTTGCCGTCGCTTGGTAAGCGGTGAAGCCCCCGCACAACAACAGTGCTCTACCTCCGGGTGTGCCATTGCCGCGGCTGTACCTCAATACATTTCGGGGAGAACCAGCTATCTCCGTGTTCGATTGGCATTTCACCCCTACCCACAGCTCATCCGAGCCTTTTGCAACAGACACCGGTGCGGCCCTCCACGTCCTGTTAGGGACGCTTCAGCCTGGCCATGGGTAGCTCACACGGTTTCGGGTCAATCCCCGGCGACGCTCGCCCTGTTCAGGCTCGCGTTCACTCCGGCTCCGGCTGGCACTGCCTTAACCACGCCACCGAGGATTACTCGCCGGATCATACTCCAAAAGGCACGCGGTCACCGGTTGCCCGGCTCCCACGGCGTGGAAGCACACGATTTCAGGGTCTCTTTCACTCCCCTCACCGGGGTACTTTTCACCGTTCCCTCACGGTACTGTGCGCTATCGGTCACTGCGTGTAGCTTGCCTTGGACAGTGGTCTGCCCGGCTTCAGCCCGGGTTCTTCGTGCCCGGACCTACTCAGGAACGACCCCTCACGCTGAGGCGCACGCATACGCGACTCTCACGCTCTCTGGTGCAGGGTTCCACACTGCTTCTGCTGAACGCGGTCGCGTGAGGCCCATCGAGCAGGATGGGCGTGGGTCGTCCTCCAACCCCGTGCGCGCAACGGCTGCTCCCTTGGCACGCGCACGGTTTAGGCCTCACCCGGTTCGCTCGCCGCTACTACGGGTGTCGTTCACTCTTCCTCCGGCTACTGAGATGTTTCAGTTGGCCGGGTTCCCGCTCCGCGCATGCGGAGCGCTGCCAGATGGCAGCGGGTTGCCCCATTCGGAGACCTCCGGATCACAGCCTGCACGCGGCTCCCCGGAGCATATCGGTGCCGTGCCCCGTCCTTCCTCGGCACGCAGCGCCATGGCATCCATCGTGTGCTCATCATGTCTTCCGTCCGTCACGGCCAATGGGCCGAACGGCGCCTGGTGCACGGGTGGACAACGCGCACCAGGGATGGTGATGATGCAGGTTCTCTCTCAACAATCGCGTGAGTTGTCAAGGTACGACCGGCCCGTGGCGAAAAAAAGCGGTGCAGGCAAACTGCGCTGCGCCGTGAACGACGGGCCAATTGGTTGCGGAGCGTGCCCGGCTGGGCCGTCCTCCGTGTCATCGCCGGAGCGATTGACGGGTGAGAGTATAGCAAGAGCTGCCGGTTTTGTCAAGCGGGCACAGCGCAATCAGATTTATCCCGTCAGAATGAGGTAATATCGCGATCTCCCTAGACTATGTGCTGAGAGTGATTTTGAGATTTTTGTCCCTCTTCACCCAGCAAGATCGTTCGCTCCCGGAAAAGATCTTACTGCTGGCAGTACCAGTTACCCTCTTCAGCGAACCGTAAAGCCAACGACATCTGATACAGAAGTATCAAAAAAGCAAACTCTCGTTTCTACCTCAATCCCCCTTTGCGGCTCATGCTATAATAGATAACAATGAACTCACTGTGAATAAAATCACCAGCAGACGCGCATATACGCGCCAAGTGAAAGCGCAGGGAACCGTGAAAGAATTCTTCCGCCTAAGTCGAAAAGGGTTTACCGGGCGTGAGGATCAAGACAGCGCCCAAATCCCCGATGATCTGTGGGTGAAGTGCAGTTCCTGTCGTGAGCTTATCTACAAAAAACAGCTCAACGATAACCTGAAGGTCTGCCCCAAATGCGGTCATCACATGCGCCTGAGTGCCCACGAGTGGCTCGGTCTCCTCGATGTCGGTTCGTTCCGCGAAATGGATGCCAATCTATTGCCGACCGATCCCCTGGGTTTCGTCACCGACGAGGAGAGTTACGCAGCCAAGCTGGCGAAAACTCAACAACGCACCGGCATGGCCGATGCAGTGATTGCCGGCATTGGTGCCATCAGCAACATGCAGATCTGCGTCGCAGTGGCTGATTTCTCCTTCATGGGCGCTTCAATGGGCAGTGTCTACGGCGAAAAAATGGCCCGCTCCGCCGAACGGGCTGCTGAACTGGGTGTCCCTCTGCTCACCATCAATACATCCGGTGGTGCTCGTCAGCAAGAGGGGGTGATCGGGCTGATGCAGATGGCTAAGGTAACAATGGCTCTCACCCGGTTGGCGGATGCCGGTCAACCCCATATTGCGTTGCTGGTTGATCCCTGTTACGGCGGTGTGACGGCTTCGTATCCTTCGGTGGCCGATATTATCATCGCCGAACCGGGAGCCAACATTGGTTTTGCCGGCAAGCGTTTAATCGAGCAGATCATGCGCCAGAAGTTACCAGCCGGCTTCCAGACCGCCGAGTTTATGCTCGAACATGGCATGATCGATATGGTGGTGCCGCGAAGCGAGATGCGTGACACACTGGCCCGTATTCTGCGTCTCTACCGCCAGCGCTCAACATCACCCGCTAAAGCTGAGCTTGCCGGTCGACGAGCAACGTTACCGCAACCGATTATGTAACTGCGTGTGAGGCATACAATGGAAGAAACTGCTATCCCTCAATCGCTGACGCCCTGGGATCGCGTACAACTGGCTCGCCATCCACAACGGCCACACACGCTGGATTACATTGCTGCTCTGTGTGAGGATTTTGTCGAATTGCATGGAGATCGCCGCTTTGGCGATGACCCGGCGATGGTCGGTGGAATGGCAACCTTTGCCGGTCAAACGGTGATGGTCATCGGGCATCAAAAGGGCAACGATACCCGTGAAAATATGCGGCGCAACTTCGGTATGCCCCATCCCGAAGGGTATCGCAAAGCGCAACGCTTGATGCGCCACGCCGAGAAGTTTGGCCTGCCGGTCATCTGTTTCGTCGATACACCGGCTGCCGACCCCACCAAAAGTTCAGAAGAGCGTGGTCAGGCGAATGCGATTGCTGAAAGCATTATGCTGATGACAACGCTGCGTGTTCCGAGCATCGCGGTTGTGATCGGTGAAGGTGGTAGTGGTGGCGCATTGGCTATCAGTGTCGCTGACCGCATTTTGATGCAAGAGAACGCCATTTATTCCGTGGCCCCGCCAGAGGCAGCCGCCTCGATCCTGTGGCGTGATGCCGCAAAAGCACCCGAAGCAGCGCGGGCATTGAAACTAACTGCCGCCGATCTCTACGATTTACGGATCATCGATGAGGTCATCCCCGAACCACCAGGCGGCGCCCACGCAGATCGTTTAACCGCAATTACCACTGTTGGCGAACGTCTGCGTGTGCATCTGGCCGATCTGCAACAACGCGATATTGACACCCTGCTGCGCGAACGATATCGAAAGTATCGCTCGATGGGTCAGTACCAGGAACAACAAATGGATTTCTTTGGTCGAATGTAGTGATGAACAGGTGATGGTTGTCTGGCGCGTGGCCTGAACGTTCGGCTGCCACGCGCCTTTTGTTGCAAGAGGATGGAACAGTGAACAGATTCAACTTCGATCAGATCATTCCTCGTCGCGGAACCGGGAGTATCAAGTGGGAACAGTATCCGGCTGATGTCTTGCCGATGTGGGTCGCCGATATGGATTTTGCCTCACCGCCGGCCGTGGTCGCAGCCCTGCACGAACGAGCAGCGCACGCAGTGTTTGGGTATCCCGCTCATCCTGAACGCCTGACAGAGGTTATTTGTGAGCGCATGGCTCATCTGTACCAATGGGAAATTCAACCGGAACACATCCTCTTCCTGCCCGGATTGGTTTCGGCGATTAATGTCCTCTGCCGGGCTTTCGGTGAACCCGGTGATAGCGTGCTGACCCTCACGCCAGCCTATCCACCCTTCTTGAGCGCACCCCGTAATCAACAACGACAGATCGACACCTGTGAATTGTCACTCAGCATTTCTGGTTCTATCCTTTCCTACGCTATCGATTTCGATGCCTTGCGGGCGGCAATTCATGAACGCACTCGACTCTTGCTGCTCAGCCATCCACACAATCCGGTCGGTCTCGAATACGATCCACCAACCCTGCGCCGGTTGGCCGAGATGTGTCTCGACCGTAACGTTATCATCTGTTCCGATGAGATTCACTGCGATTTGTTGCTCGGTGAAACACGCCACACCCCACTGGCAGCGCTCGATCCGGCCATCGCCGACCGCACTATCACCCTTATGGCACCCAGCAAGACATTCAATTTACCCGGACTCGGTTGCAGTATGGCGATCATTCCCAATCCCGAACTGCGCCGTCAGGTGAGTCGGGCCGCAGCCGGAATTGTGCCGCACGTGAATGTGTTTGGCTTTGCCGGCGCACTGGCTGCCTACGAGCACGGGGCTGAATGGCTGGCTGCGTTGTTGGAGTATCTGACAGCGAATCGCGATCACTATGTCAGGCGCGTTACCTCCGAACTGGCTCCGCTTCGCTGCACTATCCCCCAGGCTACCTACCTCGGCTGGATTGACTGCCGCGAATTGCCTCTGTCAACCAGCCCATATCGCTTCTTCCTCAACGAAGCGCGGGTAGCTTTCTCTGATGGCGCGGCATTCGGCCCTGGTGGTGAAGGATTTGTTCGCATCAACTTTGGCTGCCCACGTGCCCAGCTCGATGAGGCGTTGGATCGGGTTGCTGCCGCTTTACAGCGACTGGCCGACACTCAGGCAAACACATGAGCGATGTTTTCAGTACTATATACCTAGCCACGACATAATGACATTTTATTCATCAAGTGCTAATCTAGCTGCGGGCATGCAGATGAGTGTGACTCAAGCATCGCAGGAAAGGCTCATATGGCCCGCACACTACACCTGGCACTTTGTATACTGCTTGTTTTGATTACCCTACCTCATATCCCAACAGCTATTGCCGCACCAGCTAACTGCCCGGTTGATCGTTCCCATCTGATCCCGCGTTTTAATGGTCGCTGGTTTTTACTAGGGGCGAATGTCCCATGGCTCAACGGTGGCTACAGTGCCGATTTCGGCACTGTGGAAGAATGGGGGCAGCACACCTACGACGCCAACGCCACCCGTACCATGTTCCGTGCCCTCCGGCAACAGGGGGCAAACACGGTACGCTGGTGGCTCTTCGCCGATGGCCGTGGCGCACCTGAGTTTAATGCCAGTAGCGGTGGTGCCGTCACCGGTTTTGACGCTACCTTTCTCCCCAGTCTGGCCAGCGCGATACAAATTGCGGCTGAAGAGAATATCTATCTTGTGTTCAATCTCTGGAGCTTTGATATGCTCTTCGCCGACTCAACGGCTACGGCACGCGGCGATCACGCAGGTGGTCATCGCGATCTGATCGTGGACAGTGCCAAACGTGCCTCTTTTATCAACAACGCGCTATTGCCGATGCTGCGCTACCCGGTTGGCAACAGTGGTTATACGATAGGCACCCATCCAAACGTGCTGGCGTGGGATATTTTCAATGAGCCGGAATTTGGCATTAGCGAACCGCCGCATTTCACACCGTCCGGCGAGGTTGCGCAACCGGTGACGCTGGCCCAAATGCAGCGATTTATCGCCGAGATTTCCGGCGCTATTCACCGCAATTCAAACCAGTTGACAACTGTCGGTAGTGCATCGATGAAATGGAACAGTAGCACAGCCCTCGGTGCCAGCGGTAATTTCTGGCGTGATGCAGCGTTGACCGCATACGACCCGCAAGGGTATCTCGACTTTTACCAGATTCATTACTACGGCTGGATGAATGGCGATGAGCAGTATTGGAGTTACTCGCCTCTCTTCAACGACTGGTACGAGGCGGGCTTCGACAAACCGGTCGTCGTTGGTGAGCTACCCGCCAATGCAGGCGGCACGAATCGTACTCCTGCCCAACTCCTGACCGAACTCCATGCGAATTGCTATGCCGGCGCATGGGTATGGCCGTATTTCAACGTGAACGATGGCACCGGACAATGGTCGGATGCACAGGCAGCGGTGCGTAGCCTGAGCAATGCCGTACCACATGAGGTACAGATTCTACGTTCGCCTTCAACCCTACCGGTACGTGTCTACATTCCCTTAACGACACGATGATCAAGGATTGTTCGGATACATTTCGATTATAGCCGTTACTTATAATCGTTAGCCGCGACGTAGAGATTGGTAGTGATGCACCAGTATCATCCACCCTCCCCCTCTGATATTGAGCATCACTACCGATCACCACCACAATGCAGGTCTTGCCGAAACACCGATAGGGCATTGTTGGTGATGCAGACGGAGGTTTTGATGCAACGAAGATACTGGCTGATTGTTTCAACCATCTGCCTACTGAGTGGGCTGCTCTGGTTGACATGGCAACCTTCTCTGACTGTTATTGCAAACGGAGGCCATCGTCAATATATCCCCATCATCGTAAAGCCATCGATATTTACTGAAACTTTCACCGGTGAACCGGCACAACCGCAAAGCTGGGACCCCAATCATTGGGATGTCGCTGTTCACTCACGCGATGTTAATACCTGGTATCAGCTTGAGGAAATGTCCGCCGAACACGGCCATGATTGCGCACCAGCCCCGGCAACCCATACTATCAATCGTTACGAAGATGCTGTTTACCAGTGCCGCAACCACATTATGACGGCGATCAAAGCCAGCGGCTATGGCTTGATCTATCTCACCCCCAACCATCTGGTTGATTTCAGCGGTGGTACTGCGACCATCCGTTTCGATGTCTCTACCCTGCGCACCAGTCTGCGCGACTGGATCGATCTCTGGATCAGTCCGTACAACGATCACCTGCAACTGCCCTTTGATATGGAAGTTGATTTGAGCGGGCCGCCACGTAATGGTGTACAGGTGCGGATGGACCTCAGTGGCAACTTCTTCGATGTGATCGTCTACCGCAATTTCCAGCCCACGGTTATCCAGGGCGTTGCTATTCCGTATGAGCGCTTCCTGGAACCAAGCGCAACCCGCCGCGACACCTTTGAGCTTCAGATTTCGCGTACCAGGATCAGGTTTGGGATGCCGGCCTACAATTTCTATTGGGTGGATACTAGCATTGCCGATCTGGGATGGGATCAGGGGGTCGTGCAGTTTGGTCATCACTCATACAATCCGCTCAAAGATTGTACATCATCCTGTCGACCGGGTACCTGGCACTGGGATAATGTCACCATCAGCCCGAGTCGTCCATTTACGATGATCGCTGCCAATCGTCGCTACGCTGATCGCGCCAATCCATCGGTCACGCTAGCGGCACCGGCCCCTGCCAATGCCTACCTGCGCTTCAGTGGCATCGGTCCTAATCTTCAGGTTCGATTTAATGGCGGTGCCTGGCAACCGGCGCGCTTACAGGCTCAAGACAGCCGTTATTTCAAAGACGAACACTTCCGCAACTTCTGGATGCCCATTCCAGCCGGGGTCACGCAGATCGAATTTCGCGGTGATCGCTGGTGGGGGGCAGACTGGCACGTGCGCGGGATCAGTGTATGGGCATTGCCGTAGTGCTGAGTTTTGGCACACGGATGGACGCGGATATGGCGGAGGCACGCGGATACTGGCGGAAGTACTGGTGATCGGTTGCTGCGATACGGTGCCTTATGGAAAGGCAGTAGCGATGGTGCAATCCGCGAATATCCGCTCCATCCGCGAGTATCCGTGTTGAACCCCTGCGGCACACGGATGGACGCGGATATGGCGGATACTCGCGGATGATGTTGTAAGCGCTGGTGATCTGCTACTAACGGTATACGTTGTGCGAGACACGGTTAGACAAGTACGCGGTGGAAGCATAGGGTAACGATCCTGGCTCAATACCGACTTCATCTGCCAGGATGGGTGGCCCAAACTCTCCTGGCCTGCGCTACTGCCTGCACCATCAATTCGGCAATTTGGGCTGCATTCTTGATCGCATCGAAATAGATTTCGGCGTGACGCCGTGCTGCTGCTGCCATGCGCAAGCGCAGGTCTGGCTGATCGATCAGCAACTGCAAACGTGCAGCCAGCATTCCTGGTTCGTCAGGTGGCACCAGAAAACCATTGACCCCATCCCGCACAATATCGGGCAAGCCACCAACCGGCGTTGTGATCACCGGCACCCCAGACGCTATTGCCTCCAGTGCCGCAATCCCGAACGCTTCAGCCCGTGTCGGAAAAACAAACAAGTCAGCCTGTTGGTATAACTCTATCAAACGTGGTGAATTTGGCGTTACATCGTGATACACAAAGACACCCTCTGCCGGATCGAGCGGGCTGCGCGTCACGATGTGCAGCTCCACCGGAGTCGTTAACCGCCTGACCGCATCCAGCAATGTCGGCCCACCCTTACGCACGAAGTCACCACCCACGAAAAGGATTCGCAGAGGTCCAGCCGCTCGCTCGCGGCGAGGCTGCCAGCGTGTCAGATCAATACCCGGTGGAATAACTCGAATACGTTCTGGAGCTACGTGATAATCGCGAATAAGTGAATCGCGTACCCATTGCGACCAGGGCAGAACCCACGCTGCTCGTTGAAATACCTGGACATTCAGATGATGTTTCATGGCAGCAATGAGACCTGGGCGATCAGCACGATGGTGATAGAACGCTGCCATCGCATCATACTGCCGTGGCGTAATATCGGTTGCGATTACATACGGTCGTTGCGTTACCATCTTCCCGGCCAGCACCGCCGGCACCTGGGTATTGAACAGGGCAACGTCATACCGGGTGGTACGAAGCATATGCCGAACCTGTTGTCTCCCGCGCAGCGTCCCTCGTAAATGTTGTGGCAACGGCAGACGCGCAAGCCAGCCATTCCCTGCATACGTTATTGCCGCCCAGCAGGGATCAATTTCCTCCTGATAGGCCAGACCAAAACGCAGGTTTTCGGCGTATGTTTGATGGCCGAGATGTTGTTCCAGGATGAAGAGGCCACGTATCATCAAAACAATCCTACGGCATTGATTGTGACTGAAGAGGCATCTAATCAAACACTGTACTATTAGCCAATTCAGCCCCACTCTTTACCACTCGTGCCGGAATCCCAACGACGGTTGCACCGGCCGGCACATCACGAATCACAACTGCATTTGCCCCAATCTGTGCCCTATCACCAACGGTGATTCCACCCAGCACCCGGGCACCAGCACCAATGAAGACGTCATCGCCAATGACAGGAAACTTCCACTCATTACGCATCCCAATCGTCACCGCAGCGATGACCGAACAATTGCGCCCCATCCGCTGCGGCGCAATAACGGTGCCTACCGGGTGAGCGATGTATAAACCACCCCCAATATCGGCCCCAACCACAATCTCCAATCCGTATCGTCGATAGATTCGACGCTGAACGTAGCCGGGAATGAACGGAATCCCACGCTGCTTACACCACGAACCGAAGCGAAACCAGAGCATTGCCCGTAGAGGAAGATGAGTAAGCAACAGACGCAAAATCTGGCGCAGGCGCAGCGGTTCTGTGCTAATCTGTCCAGGAATCACCCAACGTCGTACATCTTGCAGAAAGAGATCGATCATCGGTCACTCCTTCAGGTCTGAGCCGTTTTCATCACCTGTTGCGCTGTTAAGAAATGATCACGTCCACCTAATTCATCGGCCACGCCCTGGTAGTAACGGAGGTTGAATATGGCGCTGTAGATCGGACGACTCCCTCGTTCTCCCAGCAGACGGTGGGCCAGGAGTGCTACCCGCGGCATCACCGCTAATGCCACAGCACTGGCCCGTGGGCGATCAAGCAATGCATGTACCAGCCAGCGGGTAAGCCGATTACGCTGCGCAAATTCACGACGCACGAAATCGATCAGATCAACCTGCTGCTCGCGACCGAAAATAATGTCGTTACGTCCATACGTGTACGGTGTGGCCAGCCACGAGGCAAAGCTACGCTCGGCGTAGTGGTAGCCGGTTGCCTGCGGCGCAAAGACAAACTCAACCCCTAACTTCGCCAGCCGGTATGCCAGCTCAATATCTTCGGCGCGCCGAAAGCGCTCATCAAACCCGCCCACATCCAGAATCAATTGACGGGACAATGATGTATTGCCGGTGTAAAATTGGCGTGCCGTTGCCGGCCAGATACCACTGGTCATCGCCCGATACTGTTTCTCCAGCATCGCCTGTTCCCAGGCCACCCAGGGCAATAAACGGACATCGGGCGGTGTGATCATCGTGCCAAGGACAACGCGATTGGGATGTTCGGCATGCCAGCGAAGGTGTTCGTTGATTAAATCCGGTGCCGGCACGACATCATCATCCAGAAACAGCACCAGAGGGCTACTGGCCGCTGCGACACCGCGATTCCGTGCCGCTGCCGGACCTGCATTGTCTTGTTGAATAAAGGTGAACTTGAAAGGAAAGTGCGCTCGCTGCGCATACTCAGCCGTCCCATCGGTAGATCCATCCGAGACAACAATCACTTCAAACTGATCGTGCCGGTAACGCTGGCCGCTAACAGCCGCCAGCACCCGCTGCAAGCGCTCTACCCGATTATAGGTTGGAATAACAATGCTGACACTGAGTGAAGGATTCTGATTCATACGCTTATAACTGCCTAATCACACGTGCCGGGACTCCTGCTGCCAATGAACGCGGCGGGATGCTCTTGGTCACCACACTACCGGCACCGATCACACTACCAGCGCCAATCGTCACACCGCTCAATACCGTTACCCGCCCACCGAGCCAGACGTTCTCTTCCAGAATAATTGGGGCTGATGGTGGACGTTCCTGGCGCCGCTCTGGCTCCAGACGGTGGAAGTCGTTGTCCATAATCATGGCGTAGGTACCGATATTACAACGCGGCCCGATACGTACCAGTTCAGTTGCCGCAATTGAACAACCATAGTTGATAAACGTCCCCTGACCAATCTCTAACCGCGCCCCATGAGCTACTGCCAGCTCGAGTGGCACAATCGTTGAAACCAATCGCGCTCGCTCACCGATGATGAGCTGGCCATAATTACTGATTGCCGGACGCCCCCACAACCGTACTCGTGGCCCCAATGTCGCACTACGGAGATACCAGCGTGCCCGCAACACAGCCAGAATATCGCTCACAATGTCGGTTAGCGGACGTGATGGCATAGCTGTTCCTCCCTATTCTGCCATGTCTACATTACCCAACTGAGATGAACGGATTCTAAACAAACTGCTCTTGCAAGCTGACAGTTTCGTTGCTGAGTTCTTATCTAAATCTCAGCTTTCAGTGATACGGTAGAGTTGAAAGTTTATGTAGTTATGGAGTATGTATGCCTCTACCCCGTCTTGTCTCTCTCTTTTGGCTCCTCATCATCGTAACCAGCGGCTGTAGCTGGATACGCCAGCCCAACCAGAGTGATTTCGGGCAACCAATTCCTACCCCAACGTTACCAGACACCATATCAGTGGTTATTGACACTACCGATCTCGGACAACCAATCACCGGTATTGGTGTCAATATCAATGGCGCATACTGGCACGACGGTACATTTGCTCCCGCCCTCGATACACTCTACAACGAGCTGGGTGCTCGCATCTTTCGCGTGATTGTCGAAACGAGTGCGTGGGGCGACCTTACGGCCACAACACCACCACCGATTGATTATCGCATGCCACCATTCGACAGCGTATGGGCAATTATGCACTATCTGGAGCAAAAACCCGCCACCCACGTGATTCTGAGTGTCATGGGTGAGCCACCGGCATGGATGGACGTAAGTCAGGCGAGTTCCGAACACACTGAACGATGGGTTGAGACCATGAATAACCTCATTGCAGCCGGTCGCCAGCAAGGAGTGTCATTGCAATGGTTCTCTCCGCTCAACGAAATTGATTACGGACCACCCGAAGGACCAAAACTCACCCCAGACCGGTATGCAGAGGTGATGGAACAATTAGCAGTGCAGTTGCAAGCCAATGGTTATGGTGAGATTGGCCTGATCGGACCGGAAACCGCCTTTAGCAGCGCTACCGATGCCTACCTGCGTGCATTGAAAAACAAACCGACAGTAACGCAGATGCTGAAAGCGGTTGCCATGCACGACTATGCCGGACAATTGAGTGACATTCGTCCAGACCTGATATCATGGCCGGTATCGGCACCAGAAATCTGGGTGACTGAATTTTCACAATGGTGCACCGCGTGCAATGAAGAACCAACCCGCAGTAACGAATGGTCATTTGGTGCCGATAGCGCCGAATTTCTGATCCGTTACCTGCGGCAGGGTGTACACGCGGCACTCCTCTACGATGGCGTTGATGGCTTCTACACCCACCACGGCACGTTCGACTATTGGGGCGCCCTGGCCTATGATCCGACGAGCGGCGAGTTTCAGGTCCGGCCACGCTTTGCTGCTATTGCGCAGATTGCCCGCTTCGTCACACCGGGAGTGGTACAGATAGGGGTTTCAGCCGATGCAGCCTTACCGCTTGTCGCCTTTCGCGATCCGGCCACCGGAACAATTCACATCATCGGACGCAATGCCACAACCCGTCCACTAACCCTCACACTGAGCAATATGCCGGCTGCAATAGAGGTCACACTGAACCAGACCACCAGCTCTCTTATTCCCACCAGTACAACGGTAACTGCAAGCGAGATACCGGTGGCTGCTGACGCAATCTTTGCTGTGACATTCACTGCTTCTGATGAATGAGATAACGATTTGGTCACACAGATTAATCGACCAGATATTCAACAGTTTTCCTCATTTCATTTTTAGCTATAGGTAAACCAATCGCTTCCGATCTATATGATGAAGCAATCCGCGCAGACACCCTCTCATAAAGGCGACAAAGCGCCCTAAACCGTGAGGACGCTGCAAATGTGAGAGAGATAACAGCGGCTCAAGCAATACCGGCTGCAACTCATACCAGAGCAATATACCGGCCTCGAAGTAACCGGCCTTTACAGGCTTGATAAATGCCGCACCTAACCCTTCCCAATTGCGCGCTGTCAGACGGCGGCCCTCTTGCCAGGTCCGAAACCCGTAGTGAATGACTGATGTCGCCGGTGTTCCGACTACAGACCAGCCGGCCAGGATAGCGCGAATGGCAATATCGACATCCGCTGCCGACTTAAACGTACCACCCGGCCCCAGACTCTCGTCGAAACCGCCTATCTCCAGAATTCGTTCTCGATGAATGGCCATGCCCGCACCAATCCCCCGTACATACCATTTCTCGCGCAGGGTATTGACGACGACACGTCTGGTGCATTGAAAGCCAGGGACAAACCCGGCGCTGGGGTCGTGGGGACCTGGCAAAACGTTACAGTAGAGCACGGCTGCGTGCGGCTCAGTCCCCATCTCGGTTTCCAGAATTCGCAACCAATCTGGTGGTACCACACAATCATCATCGGTGATTGCGATCAGGGGTGAACGTGCGATACGCAGACCGAGATTGTGACCTTTCGCCCAACCCTTGAAGCGTACAGGCACGTAGTGCAAGCGTCGATCATGATGAAACTGTTGTAATGCCTGAAAAGTGCCTGCATCACTGCTCTGATCGATCACGAACACCTCAAAGGCCGGATGATCATTTGCGAGAATACTTGCAACGGTGTCCGCAACAGTCCCACCACGATCACTCGTACAGATGACCACGCTTATAGTAGGGAGCAACATAGTTGAGTCTTCTGCACTGAATCTAAGAGCATTGACTAAAACAAAGATCGGACAGCAACTGCTCTATTTCCATCACGAGTGTATTATGCAGAGGAAGTCTCAGATAGGGATACCATCATTTGACGCAATTTTTCACCACTGACAAAACCTTCATTCGGAGGCAGCCGAAAACCATCCCAGAAACCACGTAACCGCTGGTGCGAGTACATCAACTCCCGGCGATCTCCACGCAGTAGGGCTGGCAGTGCCCGCACAAGATGTTTTACTTCACGAGCCAGAAACCAGGCACCGGCGAACAGATCGCCACGCCGGGTAAATCGCCCAAAATTGCCGCCGTTGCCATACTGATAGCGGGCAAAGAGCGCTTCAGCTTCAGCTTGCGGACGAAATCCATGGAGATGCACCACTTCAATATGCGGACAAATCTTGTAGCGAGCGCCACTCCGCACAATTCGCCAGCACAGATCGGTATCATCTGATGCCCGCAGACGGCTCCCAGGGCCACAAAATTCATCGTAGCCACCAACTCGATCAAACAGGCGTCGTCGCATACTAAAGTTAGCGCCTGAAGCGTGCAACGGAAAGTGCCAGCGCGACAGGTACGGCCATGCCTCAAATTCCGGCGTATAGCCGGCCGTCCGGTCGTATGGTGATGCGCTGAGTCTTCCGGCAATAAAATCCAGCTCTGGATCAGCACTGAATTCGGCAACAATCTGGGCCAGCCAATCGGGTTTCACAACCACATCATCATCAATCAACGCTACAATCTCACCGTGACTCGCCGCAATTCCCAGATTCCGCGAACTCGCCGCCCCAAAGCCGGGGCGCCGATTGAGCAGATAGTGGAAGCGCGGATCGCTGTGGAATGGAGAGAGAATCATCTCACTGGCATTATCAGGACTTTGATCAATCACGAACAACTCAAACTCCTGATACGTGCTCTGAAAAACACTCTGCACCGCATCGTATAACGGCTGTGGGCGCTGCTTTGTTGCAATAATGACTGAAACCAGCATATATTCTCTCCACACTACAGTGATCGCTCGATGATTGCCGGCACCCCTGTTACCCCTTGATAGACAAGCTGCGCACGGTTTATTGGATGGGCCAGACCGCGCAGACAACCACGCACCAGAGCCACGAGCCGACCTAAACCACGTGGTCGTTGCAAGCGGAGAACTGGTAATAGCGGCTCGATCAGCGCGGGTACCAGCAATTCGTACAGCAGCACGATCCCGGCCTGCCACCGACCAGCTTTTAACGGCTTAATATAGGCAGCGCCCAAACCTTCCCAATCTCGTGCAGCCAGTTCCCTGGCTTCCCGCCAGGTACGAAAGCCATCGTGGATCACAAAGGTTGCAGGTGTTTCCAGCACGTACCAGCCGTGTGCAATGGCCCGTACTGCAATATCGGCATCTTCTGCGGATGGAAAGTACCCACCGGCACCCAACACCTCATCAAAACCACCCATGGCCAGCACCGGCTCACGACGTACCGCCATCCCGGCACCAATGCCACGGGCACGACATTTTTGCCAGAACGTCTTCACGACAGCACGTTGACGAAGCTGGTAGCCGGGGACAAAGCCGGCACCGGTATCGTGTGGCCCTTCAAACACATTACAAAACAGCACTGCCGCCTGCGGTTCACGTCGCAATTCGTCTTCAATGATACGTAGCCAGTCTGATGGCACCCGGCAATCATCATCGGTAAACGCCACCAGCGGTGCACGAGCCAGTTGTAAACCAATATTGCGGGCCAGCCCCAACCCCTTGGTCGGCGTAGTGATGTAACGTAAACGCCGATCATGGTGGAAGCGCCGTAACGCAGTTCCCGTCACCTCATCGGTGCTTTGATCAACGACAATCAGTTCAAAAGCGGGATGATCGTTAGCCAGAATACTTTCGACCGCGGCCAGAATACGCTCGCCCCGGTTGCGAGTACAGATAACAGCACTAATCGTCGGCAAACTCATCCCCTCCCCCTACTAACGCCCTCGTCGCATCAGGACGTTATGTAAACTCTCATACCGGATATTCTGACGTAGAAATCCACACTGCCTACACCCTGGCATACGCCGGTAGACCCAGTAAATCCGGGATCGTTACAATCTCATACCCCTCATCACGGAGCCATGGAGTCAATAAACGCACAGCCCGTGCCGTCTCTGTCTTTTCCCAACGAATCTGATTCGAGACTGAGTCGTGCATCAAGATAATCGAGCCGGGTTTGATCAATGGCTTGATCTGGGCAACTAAACGTTCTGCAGGGACTTCCGGCACCTTCCAATCGTCAGGATAAATATCCCAACCGATCACCGCATAGCCACGCTGATGCAAACGCTGCCCTTCCCATGGTGTCAACCACCCCCACGGTGGCCGGTAGAGGCGTGGTCGCAGACCGATAACCTGGGAGATCGCCGTCGTCGCCTCATCGATATGCGCACCACCCCGTAGCATCAAACCTGCTTTACGGCTGTGCATCATCGAATGGTTGCCGATCACGTGCCCTTCAGCAAACGCCCGCTGCACCACTTCGGGATGCCATTGTACGCTGAGGCCAACACAGAAAAATGTCGCCTTCACGCCAAGTTCACCCAGAGTATCAAGCAGCCATTCGGTACACGGGCGCGACGGCCCATCATCAAAGGTAAAAGCAACCGCCCGCCGGGTACGCGGCCCGTGATTATAGTAGTAGCCAAACCCACCATACGGTGGACTTAACAACACATTCCCAACCTGATCGATAGTTTTACTAACCACCGCACGTACATTCATAGCAATCCCCGGTTAAGCCGATGCCATTGTCTGCTCAGAAGTAACCGATGGCTGACGACGGAACAAGCGATCATAGAGCCGGGCGCCAAGCAGTGCACGTAACGCAATTGCCAGCGATCCCTTTTGGAACAAGGTCTCCCAGGGGCTTACCTGCAAACCGACCTTGTAAAATTGCCAGCCCAACGGAATATTCCCGCTGAATACAGCATCAGCAGCAAACGAAATCAGGGCACGCTGGCGTGCTTTACGGTATAACCACTGCCGTTTACGTTGTTCCTCTTCTGGCATCAGACTGAATGTCCAGTCAAAGATACGAAATAGTTCAAGAATGGCATTGCGTAACGCGGTAGGATCCTTCGACATGCTGGATGGATGCCGACGATAGGCGTAGAGCATCTCATCAATGTAGGCAATATCCCCAAAATGGCATAATCCCAGCCACATTTGAGCATCAAGCGACCAGCGCAGCGTTGGATCATAACCACCAATCGCCTGATATGCGCTCTTGCGGATCATGGTGCCACTATGCTGGGGATACCCTTTAAGCAGAAAATCGGTGAAGACATCACGCCCATCGCGCACATAGCTGGCCGGGGCCAACCGACTGACAAAGCTCAGCGTCTGCTCATCGGCGTACAGGCCATAGGCACTAAACGCCATCACCACCTGTGGATGGCGTTCGAGAACCTCGATCTGACGGGCAAACGCATGCGGCGAAACAACCCAGTCATCAGCCGAGATCACATTCAGATAGGTTCCCCGCGACAATGCCATTCCTTCGATCAACGAAGCCACGAAGCCTTTATTCTGCGTATGATTGACCAAGCGGATTCGCGGATCGCGCAGATACGGTTGAATTACCTCCAGCGAATTGTCGGTTGAACAATCATTGATCAGGATGACTTCAAAATCGGTAAAGCTCTGATGCAGGATTGAATCAAGGCAGTTCGCCAGAAAATGCCCATAGTTGTAATTCAGAACCGTGACCGATAATAATGGTACTTGATGATTGGCTGTCATTGCCAGCTCCCTGATGTTTACGCTGTACAGGCTGCTGCCAGCGTCGCAACCACATACTCCTGCTCATCCGCAGTCATCTGCGGGTAGAAGGGCAACAGGATGCTACGATCCTGGCATATTCCGATTGTGGTAAATGGTACCCTTCCCGCCGCCAATACGGTTTTTCGCGATGCGCACACATGATGCCGCGCCGGGTGGCAATGCCGTGATCGAGCATATATTGCATAACAGTACGCTGATCGCATCCTTCCGGCAGATAGATTGGGTAGCTTTGCCAGTTGGTTCGTGCATACGGTGGTTCCACCGGTATACCCACCCCTGGAATTGAACGTAACAAGCTGGCATACTGGTCGGCCAACCGGCGGCGTACAGCGATAATTTCGGGTAAACGCCGCAACTGTTCGCGGCCAACCGCAGCCTGAATATCGGTCATGCGGTAGTTATACCCAACAACATTGTATTCCTCGAAGATTACCTGATTAGCCAGATGACGCACCCGATCATTGACGCTCATCCCGTGTTGGCGGAGTAAACGAAACTGCTCGGCATACTCAGGATTGTTGGTCGTCAACATCCCACCATCACCGGTACTCAGGACTTTACGCGGGTGAAACGAGAAGCAGGCAATCACGCCGTGCGGCTTCCCTATGCGTTCCCAGCGCTCACCCCACCAAATCTCGCTCCCTATCGCGCAGGCAGCATCTTCGATCACAGGCAGTTGATACGCATTAGCAATCGCCAGGATCCGTTCCAGATCGGCCGGCATCCCCATCTGATGTACGGTTAAAATGGCTTTCGTGCGTGACGTAATTGCAGCCTCGATGAAGGCCGGATCCATATTGTGGGTTGCCGGATCAATATCAACGAAGACCGGTTCAGCACCACAGTAGCGAACACTGTTCGCGGTGGCAATGTAGGAATGACTAACTGTGATAACCTCATCGCCCGGACCCACGCCTACGGCCAGCAAAGCGAGATGAAGGGCGGTCGTACAATTTGATACCGCCACCGCGTAGGCAGCACCGGTGTAAGCCGCAAACTCTTGCTCGAAGGCAGCGACTTCAGGACCCTGGGTAATCCATCCCGATAAAATCACTCGTTGGGCTGCCTCAGCTTCTGCCTGCCCCATCACCGGTTTGGTGAGCGGAATATGCCGCTTTGCCGTTGTCGTCATAGGTTGACACTCTCCTCTTTTTTCCAGTTGTGTACGCGCTCTTCAGCCAATAGATCGGCAATGGCCACGCCACGGCTCAGGTACCATTCCTGTAACCGCTGTAGCCCTTCCTGGAGTGAAACAGTTGGTGTGAAGCCCAGAACGTGTTGGGCGCGCGTGCTATCGGCGTAGAGGCGTAACACATCACCTGGACGTGGGATATCGTAGACAATCGCTGCATCAGGCCGGCCAACAACCGTCGCCACAGTACGGGCCAGCTCGTTGATCGAGATTTCGCGTCCCTGCCCCAGATTAAACGTTCCGCCGATGGCAGCATCGACCATACCGGCCAGCATGATGCCACGAGCGGTATCGCTGACATAGGTAAAATCGCGGGTTTGCGTCCCATCACCAAAGATCACCATTGGCAGACCGGCCATTGCCCGCAACATAAATTTGGGAATGACTTCACCGCTGTCGCCTTCGTGATGACTGCGTGGCCCAAAGCTGTTGAAGGGTCTGACCACGACCGTCGGATAGCGATAGCTCTCCCAGAAGGCGCGCGTATAACATTCACCGGCCAGCTTTCCGCCACCGTACACCGTCATCGGATAGGTTGGATGCTCTTCCGTCATGGGCACCCAGCGGGCAGTGCCGTACACTTCCGAACTTGACACATAGACGAAGCGCGGGACATCGGCACGGCGGGCCAGATCGAGCAAGATCAGGGTACCAGTCGCATTGACATCGTGATTCTCAAACGGATCGTGCAGGCTATGGCGAACACCCAGGCAAGCCAGGTGGTAGACAATCTCCACGCCCTGCACTAAGCGAGCAATCACCTCGCGCTGACGAATATCAACCTCGACCAGCTCTACATCGGCATCGGCGAGATGGGCCAGATTCGCCCGCTTGCCATTGACTAAATTGTCAACGACGACAACCCGATGTCCGGCAGCAGCCAGTTGAGTTACCAGTTCGCTACCGATAAATCCCGCGCCTCCGGTTACCAAAATACGTTTTGCGGTCATGGTCTTTTCCCTAAAGATGCTTGCTGTTGGTATACATCGTTTGTGTGTAGCAATAACTGTCTAGCAACCGGCAGCAACCTGCTGCATCCATCCCTGCAATGCTTCAGCCACAACCTGTTGTTGATCAACAGTCAACTCAGGAAACATTGGGAGCGACAAGACCTCGGCAGCCGCCAGCTCGGCCTGCGGGAAATCACCGACTCGATAACCCAAATCAGCAAACGCCTTTTGCAGGTGAACCGGGATTGGATAATGGATACCGGTACTTACCCCATGATCGTGAAGATAGGTTTGCAGCGCATCACGCTGCCGGTCGCGAATAGCATAGATATGATAGACATGACGACGATCAGGGAGTGCTACCGGAGTTTGTATCCCAAGTGGGGCCAGCATTGCATCGTAACGTGCCGCTGCCGCTCGCCGCAGCTCTGTCCAGTGTTCGATATACGCCATCTTCACCCGCAGGATGGCACCCTGAACACCTTCCATTCGATAGTTGAATCCTTTGAGATCGTGGTGGTAACGCCGCTCGGCTCCCCAATCACGGAGCATCCGCACAGTGCGGGCAATTTCAGGGTTATTGGTGGTCACTGCCCCACCTTCGCCATACGCCCCCAAATTCTTACCGGGATAGAAGCTAAAACAACCTGCATCACCAATACTCCCGACCCGGCGCCCTTTATACTCTGCACCGTGAGCCTGCGCTGCGTCTTCGATCACCACCAGATTGTGCTTGCGGGCAATTGCCATGATCGGATCCATATCGGCTGGCTGACCGTAGAGGTGCACCGGAATAATCGCTTTTGTGCGCGGAGTGATGGCCGCTTCAATGAGCGCCGGATTGACGGTAAACGTCACCGGATCGATATCGACAAACACTGGTCGCGCACCAGTGTAGTCTATCGCCGAAACGGTCGCGATAAAGGTGTGTGGTGTCGTAATGACCTCGTCTCCAGGACCAACACCACAGGCCAGCAAGGCCAGATGCAGCGCACTGGTACCGGAATTCACACCCAACGCATACTGAGACTGCGTGTAAGCAGCAAATAACTCTTCAAATGCGACGACCTCTTTTCCTAACACAAACTGAGTACTGGCCAGCGTATCCAGAACCGCTCGATCAATCTCTTCTTTGATCGAGAGATATTGGGCTTTCAAATCCACAAACGGGATCATACGGTTCTCCCTTCACCATCATGATTACACACCATCATACGCCCTCTGTATTACCAGCCCACCGCATCATTCCTTCAAGAGAGCGCAATCGGCTGTCCTCGTTGCGCCATCGATTGCGAAGCTGCTTCCAGAATGCGGACAACCCGCAAACCAGCATGACCATCGGATAGTGGACGGCGACCGGTTGTCACACATTCCACAAAATGCTCTGCTTCGATACGCAGGGCCTCGATGTTATCGAGTCGTGGTGCCCACATATCACCGGTGCGGTAGCCAACATGGCGTTGATACACCGCATCTTCGCTTTCACTGACAATGATGCCCTTGTCGTAGACCTTGACCTTCTCACTCATTTCAATATCGTCATAGACGATCATCTTCTCCGAACCACCGATGAGCGTTTGTCGTATTTTCACCGGTGCCATCCAGTTCACATGAAAATGGGCAATCAAGTTATGGGCGAAATAACAGGTCAGATACGCCATATTTTCCGGTTTTCCCGGCACGTGGGCCATACCGGTAGCAGCTACCATCGTCGGCATTGCCCCGACCAGATAATCCATGATCGACAGATCGTGTACTGCCAGGTCCCAGAGAACATTGACATCATTCTGGAAGAGACCCAGATTCACGCGCACCGAATCGTAGTAGTAGAGCGTGCCGAGCGTACCGTTATCGATCAATTCTTTAATCTTGCGCACCGCACTGGTGAAGATAAAGGTGTGATCAACCATCAGTGTCAATCCACGGCGCTCAGCCTCCTCTACCAATCGCTCGGCTTGAATGACAGTAGCAGTAAATGGTTTCTCAACCAACACGTGCTTACCGGCCTGCAAGGCCATCAGCGCTAATTCAAAATGTGAGGAAACCGGCGTGGCGATGGCCACCGCGTCGACAGCCGGATTACGCAATAGATCAGCGACATCAGCATAGGTTTGAATCGACGGGTATACCTGTTCGACCAGCGCCCGTCGTTCGGCACGCTGATCACACACCGCGGTAACCCGTGCTCCGGCGACCTGAGCAAAATTGCGGACGAGATTGGGTCCCCAGTAGCCATACCCGATGACGCCAATGCCAACCATGATGACACCTGCCTTTAGAGATTCAGCTTTGATATGAACAGCCTTCGGCTGCTTGCACCTGGAATGATAGTCTCACGAGATGATGAACTTGTGAATGAAGTAACAGTGGGTATGAGAGGTTCGTTATAATTACTGAGAAATCAAAAAAATGTTTGATCAGATTTTTAATTCCCAAAATTCATCATCGATATGTCAATCCCGTGATGAGTGCAAACCTGAGCTTCCGGTTCTACGCGGAAAGCACCCTGAGACACATCACGGAAGCTGTGTCATACATCCACGGCGAGTACGTGCTGGATTATACTGTTCACGTCCAGGGATGTGTAGTTCGTGTGGTTCGGAGTGTGTAAGTCATACTTTCGCAACAGTCGTGCTCCAGTGAGGTCGATTGCGGCATCGGTCGATCTGCTAATTACGGCTACGACATGCGATTCACGCATCATCTTCTGGCTGGTCAACGATTGATGAGCCGGATCAACTATTGCCCTGATCCAGTAGCCGCCCACATGACTCTGACAAGCACACACAGCACGTAGACCGGCTTCTGTCTTCCCGGCCAGTCACGCAAGGAACTTCAAGAGTTTAAAACAGGTTCTACTCAACACCATCCATCAACTCCTGAGCAGCAGCTAACAATTGAGTAATCCGCTGCGGTGGCACCTGTTTACTTTTGAGGTAGAGTTCTAAGGCTTTGAGTGGTGTTAGTCCTTCATCCAGAGCTTCGGCAACACCGGCGAAACGTTGCCGGGCCGGTCGCTCAACATTGAACACAATTGCTGCAATGACCGCAGCATCTGCTGCCCGCAGCCACTCGCGTACCTGTTCTTCGCGCAACAGAGCTGCCTGCTCGCGCGTCAGTTCAACCTCTACCCGCACCACGGCATCGCGCAGGTTATGGCGCTCGATGGCGGTTTGCAGTGCCTGCACCGGATCACTACTCCGTCGCAGATCACGTTCGATACTGACAAAGGGGCGCGCCGCTAACGGTACAAATCGCCAGTCTGCCTGCCCCGGTGCCAGTTCGACCAGAACACACCCCTTCGGTTCGTCACGTTCACCAAAATCAACCCGCTCGATACTGCCAGGGTACACCATTGGTGGCTGTCTGGTCAGCACCTGATGGCGATGGATATGACCAAGGGCAACGTAATCAATCCCCGGCTGCGCCAGAACTGAACTGGGAAGACTCAGATCATGACCGAGAATCATCGCACGCTCGGCGCCAAGTTGGGCGCCTTCGACGGTACCATGAAACGCCAGCACAGTGGGAAGCGTGGGATCACGTTGTGCAACCGAGCGTTCGATGAATTGTTCAAGCCGACGACGTATCTCATATTCGATGGTTGTAAACGACGCCCCAACCATCTCGTCGCGGGTTAACAACATCTGGCGCGTGACCCAGGGTACTGCAATCAGTTGGAGCGGCCCGCTGCGCGTCTCGATGCGATGCATTCGTGGTCGATCAGCCACCGTTACCCCTTCTAACGCCAGGGTAGCAAAGATCTCGACCGAATGCGCACGACCCTGCGCCGGTGAAATATCGTGGTTACCGGTTAGGATCACGACAGCGACCCCTGCGTCGCGTAGGCGGCGAATCCGGGTGGCAAATTCACGCTGCACGGTTGGATTCGGCGAGCGGTTTTTGTACACGTCACCGGCGATCAGACAAAGATCGATTTGATGATCGAGACCGATAGTAATCGCCTCATCAAGCCGGTCGAGATAATCTATCAATCGCGAATGCAATCCGCGTCGTGGGTCAAGAGCGCCGTAATTTTCAACCCCAAGATGAAGATCGGCCAGGTGCAACATGCGGATCATAGCCACCTCGTTCTGCCAGCGAAGCATCACCGCAGATTATAAACGGAGCTTATCTGCCCGAACTGCATCAGAGATAATTGTATCTGAAGGGCATTACCGTTACAGACGATTACCCTGACGAAGCATGTATGCCGTGACACCTTCGCTAAAACAACAACGGGCAACTGCAAGCAGTTGCCCGTTACATCTATGCGCGTTCCGGCTAAAACTGGCCGGCAAAATGACATGCCACCCAATGACCCTTACGCTTCTCTTCAAACACCGGCTCTTGCTCTTTACAAATGCTTTTCGCAATCCAGCAGCGTGGATGGAAGCGGCAACCACTGGGTGGATTGATCGGGCTTGGTACATCACCCTGCAACACGATCCGTTCGCGTTTGGCAAACGGATTGGGATTCGGGATCGCTGAAATGAGCGCTTTAGTGTAGGGATGCAGCGGTTCGCGGAACAACTCCTCACTGGTCGTCAATTCGACCATCTTGCCAAGATACATCACACCCACGCGATCCGAGATATGCTCGACCACGGCCAGATTGTGCGCGATGAAGAGATAGGTCAGGCCGAATTCGCGCTGAAGCGAACGCAAGAGATTGAGCACCTGCGACTGGATGGACACATCGAGTGCAGAGACCGGCTCGTCGCACACGATAAGCTTTGGCTCCATAATCAAAGCACGGGCAATGCCGATACGCTGCCGCTGCCCACCGGAAAATTCGTGCGGAAAGCGGCTCATGTGCGATGCACTCAGCCCAACCTTTGCCAGCACTTCACGCACCCGTTCCCGCCGTTCAGCGGGAGTGCCAATGCCGTGGATCACCAACCCTTCAGCGACGCTCTCACCAATCGTGATCCGCGGGTCGAGTGAGGCATACGGGTCTTGAAAGATGATCTGCATATCACGGCGCAGAGCCTTCATCGTTCGGCCACTGGCCCGCATCACATCCTGACCTTCAAAAATCACTTCTCCCGCAGTCGCACGTTCGAGGCGCAGCACAGTACGGCCAGTCGTGGTCTTACCGCAGCCGCTCTCACCGACCAGCCCCAGCGTCTCGCCGCGTTTGACGGTGAAGCTCACATCATCGACTGCCCGCACTTCAGCAATCGTCCGGCGTAGAAATCCCCCTTTGATGGGGAAATACTTTTTGAGGTTACGCACCTCTAGCAAGGTATCATTTGCCGGTTGTAGCACCGGAGAAGTCATGCTCATACTCCATATATCGCAAGTCAGGTAGCCGACCTTCGCGTGCTACCATACTCATTCATACAGCCAGCAGCGTACTCGTCGGTTAGCACCCAATTCCACCATTGGTGGCGGTTGATCACATTTATCAAATCGTTTGCTACAACGTGAAGCAAACCGACAACCCTTTGGTGGATTAATCAGGCTTGGCACCGTGCCGGGAATGACCTCCAGCTCTTCCCTGGTATCACCGAGCACCGGCATCGAATTGAGCAAACCTCTGGTGTACGGATGCTTCGGGTCACTAAAGAGTGATTGCACATCAGCGTACTCCACGACCTGACCGGCGTACATAACCACGACGCTGTCGGCCATTTCCGCAATGACACCCATATCGTGGGTGATCAGCATAATGGCCGTTTCGATCTTTTCACGCAGCTCACGCATAAGATCGAGAATCTGCGCCTGAATGGTAACATCAAGCGCAGTCGTGGGTTCATCGGCGATCAACAACTCAGGATTGCATGCCAGCGCCATCGCAATCATCACCCGCTGGCACTGACCACCCGACAGCTCGTGGGGATACTGACGCATTCGGCGCTGCGGATCGGGCAAACCAACCATCGATAGCAATTCAATACAGCGTTTGGCTGCCTCTTCACCCTTGAGACCCTGATGAATTTCCAGGGTCTCGATAATTTGATCGCCGATCCGAAACACCGGATTCAACGCCGTCGTCGGCTGCTGGAAGATCATCGCGATGCGATCACCACGAATTTTACGCATTGCTTCCGCATCAAGCGTCAGCAGATCGGTACCATCGAAAATAATCTTCCCTTCGACAATCCGACCAGGCGGGCTAACCAGACGCAAAATGGAGAGCGATGTCACACTCTTGCCAGAGCCTGACTCGCCGACAATCCCCAGCGTCTCGCCACGGCGTAGCGTAAAATCGACGCCATCAACGGCCTGGACAACGCCTTCTTCAGTAAAGAAATAGGTTTTCAAACCTTCCACACGTAGCAATTCGGTGCCACGGCGGGCGGTTGGGCGCTCTGCACCCGCTACAACACGAGACTCGGTTGCCACAGTTGCTCCGTATCTTTATTCCTCAAGCGTTTGCGCCGTGTTCCCTAGCCGCGTTGACGCGGATCGAGCGCATCACGCAACCCATCACCAATATAGTTGATTGCAATCGAAGCAATCAGAATTGGGAGTGCCGGAATCAGCGGCATCCACGGATATTGAAACATATAGCTCTGGGCATAGCCCAGCATATTGCCCCATGTTGGCGTCGGGTCTTGAATGCCAAAGCCCAGAAAACTGAGCGCTGACTCTGCCACCAGCGTACCGTTAACACCGAGGGTAAAGTCCACGATCATCGGTGGCAGGGCATTGGGGAAGACGTGGCGAAACAGGATACGCGCATTACTGGCGCCCAGAGCACGCGCCGACTCGATATAGACGTTCTCACGTACCGAGAGCACCATACCGCGCATCAAACGGGCTGTTCCCGTCCACCCAAAAAAGGCCAGCACCATAATCACGGCAATGATAATGCGGGCTTCCCGTTCTGAGACGGCAAACATAAAGGCCAGAAATGATGCCAGCCAGTCAGGGATTGGAATAGCATTGATATTCTGCACCAGAATTGAGGCCAGAATAAGCAGGAGCAGCAGCGTAGGGAATGTTGCCACAATTTCGAGAAAACGGCTGATGAGCGTATCAACCCAGCCACCGAAATAACCGGCCAGCATCCCCAACAAAATACCGATAGTCGAGGCAACAGCGGTAGCCAGGAAGGCCGTACCGAGCGACACCCGTGATGCGTAGAGCAGACGAGTGGCATAGTCGCGGCCCAGGTGGTCAGTGCCAAGAACGTGGACACCGCCATCAGCATCAACACCCATTGGTGTCAAGAAACGACCACCCAGATTAGGCTCATCGCGTGGATAGGGAGCAATTAACGGCGCTAGCGCCGACAACAGAAGTAACACTGTCAGGAGGCCGACACAAAACATCGCCAGACGGTGACGGCGGAAACGGCGAAAGACAATCGCCCATTGCCCCTCCGACCGTCGGGGTGCGGCCTCTTCAAGCGGCACGGCAGTCGTGCTGGTGGCCATCAAACCTCTCCTCGTGAAATGCTTGCATACGACCGGCGCCATTGTCGGTCGCCATATCATAATGATAACGCACTTTATGTCAGTCGAATACGCGGATCAACAACCGTGTATAGAATATCCGTGATCAGAATACCGATCAGCAACAGCACAACATTAATGATGAGCAGTGCCATTACCACATTATAGTCATTGCGACCGAGGGCATCAATAAACAGACGACCAATACCCGGCCAGTTAAACACGGTTTCGGTAATCAGAGCACCACTGAAGAGTGCAACCAGAATACCGGCCAGCAGGGTCACAAACGGAATCAATGAATTACGCAGCGCGTGCTTCAAAATCACAACCCGCTCAGCAACTCCTTTGGCACGTGCGGTACGCACATAGTCGAGGCTCAGCACCTCTAACATACTACCGCGTACAAAACGGCTCCAGCCGGCGATATTGATAAAGGTCAGCACACCACACGGCATCAGGAAGCGCAAAAATCGATCCAGGAAAGAACCGGCTTCCACCGTACCAAGCAGTGGCACCGTATAATCGCGCACACCAACCGCATCACCGGGTGGCAGATAGGGCAAGCCGGCATTCTTTGCCAGCACCGAGAAGAGCAAAATCGCAAAGATACCGAACACAAAACTCGGCAGTGAAGCACCGATAAAGGCAAGCGTCGTCATGATGTAGTCAAATCGAGAATACTGACGTACCGCCGAGTAGACACCAATAGGAACAGCGATCAATATTGAGAGCAGAATTGATGCCCCCATCAGGTAGAGGGTGTAGGGAAGACGGGTCATGATCAGGTCAGTTACCGGACGACCCCGCAACATCACCTGCGAAATACCAAAATCACCGAAGACAATGCCCCGACTCACCTTGCGACCTTCGAGATCGGCCATCGTCACCGGTACTTCACACCCTTCTTCAACTACCTCTACCCGGCCATCGGGATAGCGCAGACGCACCTGCCCTGGCACAGCACAACCCACCTGCCAATCGGCGCCCAGGCCACCGGGCAATGGCCCAGCCGGCCAGCCGATTAACCAGCGTGTGAAGCGAAATGGCAAATAGATATCTAATTCAAAACGCTCGCGCACACGGCGAATATCATCTTCTGAAATACGATTTTGACCGGCATTCTGGCGTTCAGCCAGCAACTGATCAATCGGCTCAGGCACCAGGTACAGCATGCCGTAGGCGCAGATTGCAGCTACTAATGCCACTAAAAACATTTGTAAAAAACGGCGGGCAAGATAACCTGCCATAGCTATGCTCCTCAGCAATGGGGAATGACCTATCGCGATTTACAGCGTGAGGTCAGCGCTACAAAGACAGAAGAGGCGGCGATGGGCGGGTTCGCCCATCGCCGTGCCGTTTACCGGCAAACTGAACCTGCTTACTTGGTGAAGAGGTTCATATCAATGTGCTCCCAGGTCGGGCTGGCAACCACGAAGGCCTGGATTTCACCGCGGTTACCGGCCTCGATCACGGTCTGCACCTCAGCGCCGGCACCCAGGGTCTCGCTGCCCAGCACGTCAACCTCACCGGTCAACAACTGAGCAACGGCCTGGTTGGTATCGGCAATGAACTTGATGATGACATTCTTAATCTTGACCTCACCCTTGTAGTAGTTCGGGTTGGCCTCGAAGGTCATGCTCTGGCCCTTGACCCACTCCTTGAGCACGTAGGGGCCATTGCTCAGCGGGCGCTCGATGATTTCGGGCAGGGTCTGCCACTCAGCCGCCGGAACATCGGCCAGCCGGCGACCATCGCTCAGCACCTGGTGCGACGGATAGGCACCCAGGCCAGCGCCGGCGAAGTAGGTCGGCCACTGCACACCGGGGTGGAAGGTGACGGTGTACTCGGTGTCACTGGTGAAATCGATCTTGGCAATCGAGTTGCAGTAGGTCAACGAAACTACACCCGACTCAGGATCACAGTTGATCTTATACGCCAGCTCGAAGTCAGCCTTCTTGAGCGGCTCGCCGTCTTCCCAGGTGATACCTGAGATCCACTTGTCGGTGACGGTCAGTTGCTTCATCGTGACCGTGCCGCCCTGATAGGTGATCGTCTCACCAGCAGCGTTCACGATCTCGACGCCAGGAGCCAGCGGCACTGCCTCACCATCGGTATTCCAGACGATGTCGCCCTCTTTTACCTCGATATCGACATTCGTCGCCCGGCCACTCTCGATGGTTGACAGGCCATCAAGCCCAACCGGCTGATAGTCGTAGTCATAAGTAGTGGCCGCCGGAACACCGAGCAGATTCACAGCCACCCGCTGCACTGCCGCGCTCTCGATCAGGCTCCACATGGTCTGCGGCTCCTGAGTGAAACCGAGCACCAGCGTATCGCCACCATCGGTCAGCTCCCACTCATCGGCGTTGGCCGTGTAGTACTCGGTGGGATTCGGCTTGAAGTTCAGCAGCCGGTTGCTGGCCGCATACGCCTCGAGGCGGTTGAAGAGCGGCAGGCTCACCATATCCTTGGTGAACTCTTCCTGAACGATGGCATACTGGCGGATGCGCTCAGCGCGGTCGAGCGTATTATTCGCCGCAATGATGGCCCGGCTGGCCCGCTCGTTACACCAGCCCATGTAGTTCTGACCTTCCCAGTTGTTGGAAGGCAGCGGAATCTGATTACAGGCGTAGAGGGTCTGGCCACCCGGATCGGCCTGACCAACCCAGGCAAAGGCACCCAGCTCGAAGTCGCGGCGGCTCAGACCAGTGCTGCTACCGAACCACCAGGAAGCCGGGGCGTAGGTCGGAATAATCTGGATACCACATGCCGCCATCTGGCGAATGAAGACTGCCGACCAGGTCTGGCGGAACTGAGCATTAGTGGTAGTGAAGCTCAGTGACAGTGGCTCGCCGTTGGCATTGCTGCGAATTGGCTCACCTGTCCAGCCGGCCTCTTCGAGCAGCGCCTTACCCTTTTCGGGATCAAACGGGTAAACGGTGATGTTCTCCTTTGCTGCCGCCCAGTGCGCCTTGGGCAGGAAGGTGTCCATGAGCAGGTTCTGCTGCTGCTCTGGGGTCAGGAACGGATAAACCGAAGCAATCAGCTCAGGACGGTTGGTGCAGTAAGCGATTGCCTGGCGTACCCGAACATCGCTCAGAATGGGGTGGGGTGTGGTGTACTGCTCAGCAGCAACCTCTTCCGTCACGACAACGGTCTCGACAACTGTCTCGCGTACCGGCTCAGCCGTCTGCACAACCACAACCGTTTCGCGAATCACCTGTGGTTGAGCTGCGCCACCGCCACAAGCTGCCAGAATCGGAATGATCATCGTCATTGCCATCAGAGCGGCAACGACTCGCTTGGTAAAACCAGCCATCTGTCTGTGTCCTCCTTAATACTTGAGGGCAACGAAACCAACGACTTCCAGCCCCTTACATATGCTCAAACAGTCGGGCCGCGCCATTGCGTTTGTTCTGCGCCGCATCACCCCCTTTCCAGTGCCCACACGCTGTCTGTCCGATTGCATTATCAACCACAAATAAGCTGTGGTTGAGACAATACAAACCCGTATTTGTGGACGAAATCGCATGAGGCGTGGTGCGACGGCGACTGTTTAAGAACTACGAGAGACTGTACATCGTTAGGCGGGATTATACCCGTTGTGATGGTTACTGTCAACCGAAAAATATCCCGATTCTTAGAAAATTAGTTCAGAAACGTTTGACTTGCGCGTCATTATCGAGCATGTTATGATCGATGGGCCGACAAAAACGTATTTGCGGAGAGTTATGGTTTCAGCAACTACCCACCCATTTATTCTGGCTTCAGCATCACCACGCCGACGTGAATTACTGGCCCGGCTTGGTGTTTCTTACCACCGTGTGGCCAGTCAGGCTGAAGAGCAGCCGCTGCCCCCACCAGCTGAGTTACTGAGTCATCTACCATCATTGCCCATCCCGTTACCGATAGAATCCCACCCGACGCTGGTTGCCTGGCGCAAGGCCAGTGATATTAGCTACCAACACCCCGATGCCATTGTTCTCGCTGCCGATACCGAGGTAGCTATTGATGGGATGGTCTTGGGAAAGCCGCGCGATGAAGCACACGCGCACGAGATGCTTCGCCGGTTGGTTGGGCGGGCACATACTGTGCTCACCGGGCTTTGTCTCGTGACGCCGCCTTCAGTTCATACCAGCGGTTTTCTCTATGATGGGAAACGAGTCCTCTTCGATCTTGTGGCCAGTCAGGTTCACATGCGACCATTAAGTGACGAGCAGATCGCTGCGTATGTTGCCCAGGGTGAGTCGCTGGATAAAGCCGGTGGCTACGGTTTGCAAAGTGGTGGTGGGGCACTGATTACCAGGATTGAAGGAAGTTACACCAATGTGGTAGGATTACCCTTGCCAGCAGTGGCCCGGCTCTTGCGCGCTGTCGGCATTGAACCACCCGTTGACCCGATGAAAGCATACGACGAATGGCTACGCAGTCAGGGAAAGGAACCGGCACCATGGCCAACCCAACCGTAAAGCTGTTGATCGTCGATGACCATCCACTCTTCCGGCAAGGAGTGCGGTGGGCATTATCGAATGAACCGGGCATTCAGATTGTTGGTGAAGCAGCCAATGGTGAAGAGGCATTGCGCTGGTTGGCCCAGGTCGATGCCGGTTCTGAGCCAAATGTGATGCTGGTTGATCTGAATTTGCCGGGAATGAGTGGGTTGGAGTTGACACGCCAGATTCGTCGGCAGTACACGAGTATCGCTGTGGTGATGCTGAGCATGCACGAGAATGATGAGGCAGCCTTTAATGCTTTGCGCGCCGGTGCTGCTGCCTATCGCTCGAAGGATATTAAACCCGCTGCCCTGGCCGATATTCTGCGACGAGTAGCCCACGGCGAGTATGTGATTAACGATGTCTTGCTGGAAGAGCCACGGGTGGCGAGTCGCATTCTGTCGCAATTTCGCAATTTGCCCGAAGTGCAGATGTTGGTCGGTGATCCGTCGATACAGGTCTTCACGCCACTCAGTGAGCGCGAGATCGAAGTGCTTGAACGGATCGCAGCCGGTAACAGCAATAAAGAGATTGCCGATGCCCTGGGGATTAGTACACAAACGGTGAAGAATCATATCTCCTCAATCCTGCGCAAGCTGTCGCTCAATGATCGTACTCAGGCGGTGATTTTTGCACTACGCCGCGGCTGGATCGAGACGCCGCAGCAGATTCAACCCGGTTCCGGCGAGGAAGATTGATGGTGTCAGGCCCGAAACCTGATACTCCTGAGTGAGTCGTCGCCCTCGCGAGTACGCTGGTTCAGTGCATCTGCGACCAGGTGCAGCGCCAGGACGACGAATAAGGTAGCAGATCACGCTTTTGCTTCTCACAGAGGAGATGTAAGACACGCCCCACCCCAAACCCCGGAATCACCGATGCAGAATGTCTCCGCTGTCGTGCGCCGACTCAGCTTACCCAACCCCGTTGGGAACGGGAGCGAACGCAGTCGGGGTCGGTACGGCGTGTGGTTCCAGATTATGGGCGAGCCAGAGGCTCGCGCTTCCAGGGGTATGCCCTATCTTATGCATAGAGGTATGGCACCAGGGAGATGAAGCGTGTTGTGCCAATTCCTGCTCAACGTTCAGGCATGCCACCGGCGCGAGAAGGGGCGACACATGCGTCGCCCCTTCTGTCAGGTGTGCTAGCAGGCGTGAATGTGTACGGCTGATCCTATCCCGACGAGCCATTGACTTTCTGCAAAAAACGTGCAACCAGGCCGGGGAGACTCGCCAGGGTGCCGGTACGTACTCGCGTAGGTGGCAGTGAGTCGAGGAATTGCTGGCCGTATTTTTTGGTCAGTAACCGGCGATCAAGCACGACAACAATGCCTCTATCCTCACGTGAACGGATCAGGCGCCCAAACCCTTGTTTGAAGCGTAGAATGCTCTGCGGGACGCTGTATTCGTTGAACGGGTCGGTAAACAGTTCGCTCCGTGCGGCTACAATCGGATCGGTCGGTACCGCAAACGGCAATTTGGTAATGACCAATACCGACAGAGCATCACCGACGACATCAACCCCTTCCCAGAAGCTGTTGGTGCCGAGCAACACCGAACGCGGAAATTCTTTCAGGCGATCAACCAGTGCTTTGCGCGAACCATCAATACCCTGTGCCATGACGCCAATACCGTGATCTTCCAGAACTTCTTGAATGGCTGTATAGGTCTGACGTAAGGCATTTGAGGCGGTGAAGAGCGCGAGCATGCGTCCACCCGACGCAATTGCCAGATCGATGATTGCCTGCTCGATCATTGGCTGATAGCCACGCTGATTCGGTTCGGGAATGTCGTTGGGGATGTAGACCAATGCCTGCTGGGCGTAGTCAAACGGCGAATCGAGCATGAGTTCCTGACAATCTTCCAGCCCGATCCGACTCTTCACAAAATCGAAGGTGCCGGCAATGCTCAATGTCGCCGACGCGAGGATACTGGTCTGTTTTTGTGCAAAGAGCTGGCTCTGCAAAATCTCGGCAACACTAAGCGGTGCTGCGGTAAGGGTTAGCACATCCCGCTGGCGATCATAGGTCAGCCAGCAAATACTGTCATCATCACCAAAGATCACATGTCCGCTACGCACCCGCGCATCGGTTGCGAAACGACGCAACACCTCTGTCCGCAACAACAAATCGTCAAGACCACCCGCCGCTTCTTCCAGCTCACGGAGCTGCACTTCGATACCTGCTAATTCATTGCCGATTAAGGCCAGAATATCATTCAAGTTCTGCCAGGCCAGTTCAATCTCCTGCCATTCTGGACGCTGGCGTACTCCTTTGGTCAGACGCAGGCGGGTATCATACTGACCTCCAGATTCGGGATCGAGCTGTACAAAGCGGGTGAGTAGATTGAAGCACTCATACACTGCCGTGCGGGCCCGAATCAAAGACGGACGCATCCGCTCAATCGCAGCCGTAATTCGTTCACCGGCGGCACCACCACCACCAATCTCGCTGAGCACTGCCGGCAATTCACTGAGCAGACCACTCACGACCTGCGCACCACCGGTCTGGAACAGATCATCGAGAAACTTGAGTAAGCTGGCCTGGTCGAGATTGAAGCTGAGCTGATCGGTTGCAACGTCTTCGAGGTTGTGCGCTTCATCAATGACAAGATGATCGTAGGGTGGTAAGACCTGGGACGCCGCAGCCAGATCAGCGATCAGCAAGGCATGATTGACCACGACCAGATGTGCCGACTCGGCTGCACGACGGGCGCGGAAGAAGTAGCATTCGCGGAAATGTGGACAGCGCGCACCTGTGCAGGTCTCAACCGAGACATTCACTCGATTCCAGGCCGATTGCTCGCGATCAACCAGCGGCAGTTCGGTACGGTCGCCGCTAGTTGTGGTTGGCAACCAGAGTTGAATCTTCAACAACGCCCGCACTTCCTCGGTGGTCAGGTTCTCAAGCCGACGTAGCTCGTGGTAGCGTTTAAGACAGAGATAATTGCTGCGACCTTTCAAAAGTGCGGCGCGAAACGTAGGCAGGCCGGCTGTGGCAAAGATACGCTGTAAATCGGGAATATCCTTATTGTAGAGCTGATCTTGCAGATTGATGGTATTGGTCGAAATCACCACCCGCTCGCCGCGTTGTGCTGCATACAGCGTGGCCGGTACCAGATAGGCCATACTCTTGCCGGTACCGGTGCCGGCTTCGACAATTAACGGCTCACTGTGATTGAAGGCCGTGGCAACTGCACGGGCCATCTCGATCTGCGGCGGACGTGGTTCGTAGCCGGGAAACGCTCGGCCAAACACGCCTTCCGGGCTGAAAAGATCAGCAATCTGGTCAAGATCAAGAGGCCGGGTATCGCCGGTAGGGCGTAGAGGGGGTAACTCAGGACTACCAGTATCAGGTGCAGACGAGAACAGTGTTGGCTCGGCGCTGATTGTACCAGTTGACTGCTGCGCGAGAATTGGATCGCGAAAAGCATTGCGCGCCTTCTGCCGCAGCGCCTCTTCAAACAGATCGCGTAGCGGTGTGCCGATTTTGCCCATCAAGCGAACCATTTCGCTCAACGTCGCCAGGTCAAGTTGCAGCATCCGCTCGCTCAGCATCGCAAACAGTCGTGCCGTCACTTCCGCATCATTGAGCGCACGATGGGCATCAGGATGGGGAATACCAAGGTGAGCAGCCAGTGCCGAGAGTTTGTAGCTGCTGACCTGGGGCAAAAGGAGCGTAGCCAGTTCAAAAGTATCGTAGACGGGCTGATTAAACTGCATCCCCTGGGCACGCAACATCGTCAGATCGAAGCCTATCGAGTGCCCGACAATTGGCCGGTTCCCGATAAAGCGGGCCAGATCAGCACCGATCTCATTAAAACGGGGAGCCTGTGCCAGCGCCGCCGGATCGATCCCGGTCAGACGGGTAATCTTGAGCGGTACTGCCTGCCGGGGACGTACCAGTTGCTCGAAACGGTCGAGAATCTCGTGCCCGCGGAAGGTTACGGCAGCGACTTCAATAATTTCATCGAGGCCACTCTGTAACCCGGTGGTCTCGACATCAATAGCAACGTAAATACGATTATTCATGCTCTCTTTGCCGGCGAGTTACAGCATCTTTCTGCTTCTGATCCAGCCTGATGACTCACCATACGGCTATGGAGATGCCGTCGTCAGGTCAATCGTTATCTGGCCCATTCCACCCGCTTAGCGGTGTCATAGATCGTTGCCAATCGGCACGAGACAATTGTACCACGCTGTTGCGTAAGCTTCGCTACCAGACAACACTCTGGCAGTGATATATACTCATCAGGTTGGCAGAGCCATGCCAGCGCGCTGCTCATCGGTTGTCGCAGACGCACTGACCGGTTCAGGGCCGTCGCACACACGTGTAGTACCAGGGTGGCAGGAGGTGTGCGAGAGGCACCGGTGCCGGATGCTTCCCGCTGTCGCGAGTCGGTGCAGGTGGGAAGCGTGCCGGAGGCGTGCGCTCCCAGGCATGCGACCCGCCCCCACCCTTGCTCGCCCCCGCTGAGGCCGGGCATCACCGATGCCGGATGGCCCCTGAGCGCGCCGGAGGCGTGCGCTCCCAGATATGTGACCTACCCCCACTCTCACCCACCCCCAACGCGCTATGCATTACTCATAAGTCGGATACTGCACAACTCGGGTGCGGGAGCAGGTCAGGGGTGGAGGCCGGCGAGTCGGCGGGTTACAACCCTGCCTCAATTCGTGGAAGCCACTGCGGGGCTGGCCTGCTGACGGGGAGCAGGTGCCAGGCGCTCACATGGATAGCCCCAGCGGGACTGCCACGTCGTGAGGGAGTGCGTCAGCCCGCTCGACCAAATTGGTGGGTTGGGTGAGACGGAGGATGGGACAGGCATCCACCCTGCGCACCAGCGGCCATGGCGAGCACCTGACGAGGTGGTGGGAATGCCTGCAACGCAGGTTGGCAGCCCGCGTCACGGGAGTCCTGCACCACAGGAACGGTCTCGCTGTCGTACTTATACCACCGCAGGATACTGAAGAGCGCCTGACCACATGGTGTACGTGACTCACGATACGCCGTGTCCCGCACAAGGTGCTATGAGGGGTCATACCGACTGCTGGGTGACATGTGGGTAATGCATAGCAGCAGGGGGAGGTTGGGAGGGGGCGGGGGTGAGGTGGACGGGAGCCGTATGGAGTAGGCCCGTCGCCGCTTTCCCGCTTCTCGCCGCAGGTGGGAGAGGAGCGGAGCTGAGGGTGAGGTGAGGGGGTGCGAGCATCCGCTCTTCGCGACTTACACCATATTCGATATAACGTCTGGACTACGCGAGGCACAAACAGCAGCGCGGCAGCGCCGGCTGCCGCGCGCTAATGCTCAGACAGTGAGCCAATCAGCTTCCCGGTGGAAATATCGAACGTGACGGCGAAGGTAGTGATTGTGGGTGGGGGGTGTCGTGTCCCGACGGCAGATGATCATTCCCGTTAATCGACAGTGTCGGTGGTTCGGGTCGTGGTGGTACCGGATCGGGTTTCGGTGTCGTTGCTGCTTTGCGGGTTGGCGCCATCGGATCGGGTTGCTTGAGAAAGTCGAGCAGAATGTTGTGAAACTGCTCCGCTTCATCAACAAACGGAAAATGACGGCTCCGTTCCATCCGAACGACCTGCGCCATCGGGACATGGACGAAGAGCTGAAGCTGGTTGGGATTTACAATCTCATCGCGAGCACCGTGGACAACCAGCGCCGGAACCTGCAACCGATCCAGCAGAGGGGTGAGATCGGTTCGCCACATCGAGTGGATCGCCGACCGAATCGTGTCGGCAGTTGATTTGGTGCTATCTTCAAATACTTCGTCAACTTCGGGATCGAGAGAGTCGCCGAAGAAAAACCGGAACAGTGATCGACGCAGCCAGGGCCGGCGGGCGAAAAATTCGGCGAAGAAGGGACGATCCACGAGTTTTAGCATCCACGAGAGCGAGTTGCCATTAATGGGTGCACCTACCGTAGCGACTCGTACTACCCGTCCAGGATGGTCGAGTGCCGTTTTCAACGCAACCATGCCACCCATTGAATGCCCAACCAGCGCTGCCCGGTCAATCCCCATGGCGTCGAGAAAGCGGATAACCTGGTTGGAATAGCCCTGGATCGTGGGCATTTCGTTCGTGCGCGACTCACCAAACCCCCAAAAATCGAAGGAGTAGGTGCGGAAGTGCTGGGCAACGATCTCCATCGAGGTATACCAGTAGCGCCAGCTTCCTAACCAGCCGTGGAGGAAGACGACCGGCTTGCCGCGACCAAACACTTCGTAGTGAACCCGTTGGTTGTCGATAACGATGATGCTCATGCTGGCCTCGCCGTTGAGGAAGTGCCGACCGCACGGGCGCGCAGTTGAGCCACGCTGGATTCGCGCTCGTGAAGAGATCGGCGTAACCGCCACTGTAGTGTTGCAATATCTTCAGAAATGCTGCGCAGATGGGCCATCTCTTGTTCAAGTTCTTCCAGTAAAGTACGCGCTTGCAGGCCAACCGACACGTTTGTCCGCTCGACGGATAAGGCTGCCATGCGCTCCTGAATAGCAGCAAGCAGGCTGAGCAGGTTGGCCCAAGACTCGTTGTCGTATACGTCTTGCTGACGTTGCTGCTGCCCACGCGACTCGATCCAGCGTTGTATCTGCTGTTGGAGAGCGGTGATCCGTTCTTCCAACTGCCGGATCGCCTGTACATCAATATCGGCGGCTAATCGCTGTTGTGGCGATGTCGTCAGTTGCGTGAGCTGCTGTTGCAGGCTGGTGATCGCCGAGCTGAGCTGGGACTGACGCTGCGTAACCGCTTCTTGTTCGTTGAGCATGTCGAGTAGCATTGTGCGTAGCTGTTCAGCCTCTCTGGCACTGCGTCCGGCCTGTT
The DNA here is from genome assembly GCF_000018865.1 of Chloroflexus aurantiacus J-10-fl. Taxonomy (NCBI): domain Bacteria; kingdom Bacillati; phylum Chloroflexota; class Chloroflexia; order Chloroflexales; family Chloroflexaceae; genus Chloroflexus; species Chloroflexus aurantiacus. Next base: position 2,224,569 of record NC_010175.1, on the reverse strand, counting down.
GCTGCAAAAGGTGCGGCACATACCAGAGCAGGATGAAGAGAAGAGTAATGATGGCGATGCCAAGGGCGACAAAGAGTGCAGTCATAGCAATCCTCCTGATCTCTACCCATAGTATATCGACAAGATAGAACCAGGGGCCAGATCAGTGGATGACATATCGATTACGTGCCCAAACGATCCTGTCGTGACCGGCCAGATCACGTTCTATACCGGTTTCTGCCATCGGCAACGCCTGACGTAGTAAGTGTACCACAGATGCAGCCTGGGTTGAACCGATTTCCAGCAAGATCGCCCCGTTGGGTTTGAGATAGGTCGGAGCAGCAGCGATCAGGCGTCGGTAGCAGTCGAGGCCATCGCTGCCGCCATCGAGGGCAAGGTGTGGTTCGTGACGATAGACGCCCTCGTCAATTTCAGTCAGGATCGTGTATGGTGGGTTGCTGACCAGAATATCGACCGGGGCGGGGAGTGGCGTGCAGAGATCACCTTCAAGCAGCCTGATCCGGTCGTCGAGTCGATAGCGGGTAACGTTGATGGCGGCTACTGCCAGCGCATCAGGACTGATGTCAACGCCGTAGATCAGGGCGTGCGGCAGGTGCATAGCCAGTGCAATTGCAATAGCACCGCTACCGGTGCCGATGTCGGCAATGATCAGTGGGGTGTGGTTGAAGCGTTGCGCTTCCTTGAGAGTCAGTTCGACCAGCAACTCGGTTTCCGGGCGCGGGATGAGCACGCGACGGTCAACGAACAGATCAAGGCCAAAGAACTCGCGATGGCCGATGAGGTACGCAACCGGCTCACGGTTGGCCCGACGTTCGATCAAGGCGTTGAAGGCCATCTCTTGCTCTGGCGTCAGGACATGATCCCGTTCAGCAACTACTTTTGCCCGCGACCAGCCGAGAATGTGAGCAAGCAGGAGTTCGGCGTCAAGCCGGGCGGTCGGCGAGATGGTTCGCAATTGGGTGATTGCGTGCTGAATGGCTTGTTGGATCGTCATAAGGTTGTTGTAGGTTAGAACTTACCTCAGAAAGCTGTGCTGTCGTGCTACCCAACCATCGTACTGGCGCATGAACGCATGCCAGGCACCAACGACAGTATACCTTGCTCCCGGCCCGCCGGTATGGAAACGAGGAGGCTGACGACCATCTCTAGGGCCATCAACTCGCTGAATTGGTTGCCTTGCCCGCTCGTCATGCGTGTATCGCGACGTTTGGCGTGCAGCATCAGGGCTACCGCACACCACACCACGCGCCACGGGCAATCTGCTCCAAAACGTGATTCCTCAGCGTGGAGATGTAGGGGCGGGTTTGGAACCCGCCCCTACCAAACCCGCCCCTACCAAACCCGCCCCTACCAAACCCGCCCCTACTAAACCCGCCCCTACCAAACCCGCCCCTACACGCCCATTCCCTATCATACAGGAGATACCCCCGGATCGTCGCGCATGGGACGACTGGTCACGGTACTGCATACCCGGTGACGGGCAGTGATGCCCATCTCACTCAAGATGCGCTATCACACCAGATTTGACATAAAGCATCACGGAGAGATGCAAAAGGGACGAATCATACGTCGCCCCTCTTGTGGAATCCCTTTTTGTGAAATGTACGATCCTCGTCGATCACATCCCCACAATGCCCATCCCACCACGTCCGGCGCGTCGAATCCGCTCGATGGTTGACCAGCGTGGGGGTACCGGTACACGGGTAGGTTGCATTCCCTGAGCGATGAGCCGCATCGAGTCGCGCCAGCGCGTCGGCAGGGTTACGGGCTGCTCACCCGGCTGGGCAGCCTCTTCCGTCAGGATGACCATGATCGCTGCCACTGCGGCTGCGGCCTCTTCCGCGGTTGGCGTGCCGGTGGTTGTGATCTGCATCGACATGCTCCTTCATCGTCTGAGGTTCGCTTAACGTGTCAATAAACGTTGTACCATTGCGCGCTGGGCTGCCAGTTCGCGCTCTGCCGGTAGCGGCGGTAAGACGTATTGGGAGCCGTACCGTCGGCGGAGGGCCAGCTCAATCAGGTGATCGGTCAGTTGGGGGTTTTTGGGCAACAGCGCGCCATGGAGGTAACAACCAAAGGTATTGCGATAGATCACCCCCCCTTTGCGATCCTGGCCATTGTCGCCGTAGCCGACCAGTACTCTGCCCAATGACTTGACGCCGGGGCCATGAAAGGTGCGGCCACTGTGGTTCTCAAAGCCAACCAACTGCCACGGCTCTGCCCCTAAATGCACTTCGATCACAATGTTGCCGATCATCCGCTGTTTGCCGGCTATGGTATGGACATCCAGCACACCCAGACCGGGTAGACGTTCACCGGTATGGGTCAAAAAGTAGTGACCGAGCAACTGATAGCCACCACAGATCGCCAGCACCACCAGGTCAGCTTCGATAGCTGCCCGCAACCCTGGCCCCTGCCGTTCAATCAGATCGCCTGTAATCAAAGCCTGCCCGCTATCCTGTCCGCCACCGAAGAAGGCCAGATCGACGGTTTGCCAGTCAATCGTGTCGCCGGGATTGACCGGAACAATTTCCAGCGCAATACCACGCCGCTGGCAACGCTGGCGCAACGCGATCACGTTGCCACGGTCGCCATACACATTCATATGTTCCGGGTAGAGATGGGCCAAACGCAGGGTTAGGTTCATACGTTCAGGCTCGCACCAGATAATCGCCTTCACCAATCCAGGTATAGGTCGTCAATTCCTGCAACCCCATCGGGCCACGTGCGTGCAGGCGATTGGTTGAAATTGCCACCTCGGCACCCAGACCAAACTGACCACCATCGTTGAAGCGCGTGCTGGCATTGACAAAGACAGCAGTGGCATCAACTTCACGGGTAAAGCGCTCAGCACTGATCGGATCGCCGGTCAGAATGGCTTCGGAATGACCGCCGTACAGAGCGATATGATCAAGTGCTTCATCAATGCTGCCTACAATCTTGATTGCAACGATCAAGGCCAGAAACTCGCAGCCAAAATCGGTTGGGCTGGCCGGTTTCAGGTTCCAGGCTTCGTGCCCAGGCGCATCGGCGAGGATGGCCAGGGCTTCCAGATCACAGCGCAACTCCACGCCGTGCTGAGCGAGGGCAGCGGCTACCAGCGGCAGAAAGGTCGATGCCGCCGCCCGATGCACCAGAAGCGTATCAAGTGCATTGCAGGCACCCGGACGTTGCACCTTGGCATTGACAATCACCGGTACAGCGCGGGCAAAGTCGGCACTCGGCTCAACATAGATATGGCTGACCCCCATTCCCCCAACAATCACCGGCACCGTCGCGTTTTCGACACAGAAACGGTGCAGACCGGCACCGCCGCGCGGGATAATCATATCAACGTAACGGTCGAGGCGTAGCAATTGCCGCACCAGTTCACGGTCGGGATCGATAATACTTTGCACAGCAAACGCCGGCAAACCGGCCTGTTCCAACGCCAGCGCAATCACCTCTGTTGTTGCCGCCACACTGCGCGCAATATCACTCCCACCACGCAAAATAACGGCATTACCGGCCTTCAGACAGAGCGACGCAATATCAACGGTCACATTTGGGCGGGCTTCGTAAATCGCACCGATCACCCCAATCGGCACCCGCCGTTTATAGAGGCGCAACCCGGACGGCAGTTCACGCCGATCAAAGATTTCACCAACTGGATCAGGCAAAGATGCCACTTGCCGACAATCGCCGGCAATCGCCGCCAGACGCGCCGGCGTCAGCAGCATGCGATCAACAATCGCCGGTGGCGTCCCACCCTTTTCTGCATCGGCGACATCGGCAGCGTTGGCAGCCAGAATCTTATCTTGTCTCGCCAGCAATCCATCAGCAATTGCGCACAGGGCTGCATTTTTCTGTTCAGTTGAGAGCTTCGCCAACGCACGAGCCGCCGTCTTTGCCCGGCGGCCAATTGCTTCCAGGTCAACCATCGTGCGATCCTCCCCGATCCTGCTCGTCATAGCGACGTCGTTCCGATTCCAGGTAGTCACGGGCGCGCTCGAAGCGGTCTGCCAGTTCACCGCGTTGATATGCCTGCCAGAGCAACCAGACCGCCGCCAGGGCCAAACTACCGCCAATGATCATCAGCGGCAAGAGCGCCCCTACGAAGAGGTTGGATGTTGCGACAACCACCATTGCGGCTGCGCCGAGCGCAAATGCCCATCGGCGACGCGATCCGACCGCACTGCGGCGGAATTGATCGATTAAGAGCAGGCCGATGACGAGCGCAACAACAACGCGAATAAGCTCAGGACTCATACCTTGATCCTACGGTCTTCTATTTTCAGCATTGTACCACGGACAACCCGCCCGGTGGTAAGCGTCAGGCTGATGTGAATGGGGATAGAATGAATGTGCTGGCGGCGATAGTATGAAGGTCGCCTTTGTAAATGCCCGTTACATCGACGCTCGTCGCCAATAGGCGAGAGTACTCTGCGCTGAACAACATCCGTTCACCGAGCGGTTTGACCGTGATTGCACTCGTGTCACCAAGATTTTCCAATCTTGACTGGCACTGGGGGCGGGAACCACGGGTGGCGGAAGGTGCCGCTGGCGTGCACTGGTTCAGGCGGTGAGCGCGCTGGAGGGGTGCGCTCCCAGGGTCTCACCCCCACCCTGACCCGCCCCCGCTGGGGGCGGGAACCATGGGTGGCAGATGGTTCGGCTGGTGCGCACTGGTTCGGAGTGGTAGTACCAAATCTGAAAAACACAATGCTTGATGGGCAGGTGCGTAGGGGCGGGTTTAGAACCCGCCCCTACGGAACCCGCTCCCCCGCAATCATCCAGATGACCCCACGGATCGTACCGGAGAAGACGGCCAGCGACGGATGCCCGCATAGTCGGGGTCGGGCAGTGATGCACTGTATCACGCAAGGTTTGATATGCTACCCTGCTGGAAGCAGGCACGACGGGTTGGTGCAGGTGGCGAGCGCGCCCAGGGGATAGCCCCCACCCTGCGCTGCCTCCGCTGGGGGCGGGAACTACTGAGGGTAGCCCATGCAATGGCGCACCAGCGATCTCTCGCAAGCTGTCAGGCTGTGCAACAGCCACCACGCCCGGTTGGGCGAGGTGATTGGCGGTGCTGGATCAAATCCATCAAGTCACCCCACCACATCCCCCACCGGGGGTAGACCGTGCGTAATGGCGCGCCAGCGATCTCTCGCAAGCTGTCAGGCTGTGCTACAGCCACCACGCCTGGTTGGGCGAGGTAATTGGCGGTGCTGGGCTAAATCCATCAATCTGACAAATCAAGACTTGTGGTACTATACCATGATAAGGCGATGATGCCCGTCGTGGTGACGGGCATTTTTGTGTGCTTATTTCAGAAAACGAGGTGAGGGCTATGTCCGTTGGGGTGGCTTACACGCTGACGTTGCGCTGCCAGATTGAAAATCGTCCTGGGATGCTGGGGCGGTTGACCACCTTGATCGGCGAAGTCGGCGGTGACATCGGTGCGATTGACATTGTGCGCGCTGAACGGAACATTCTGGTTCGCGATATTACGGTGCGCGTACAAGACGAGCAACACGGGGAGCAACTGGTAGCAGCAATTAACACGTTGCAGAACATCAAAGTGCTTCAGGTAAGTGACCGTGTCTTTCTTACCCACCTCGGCGGCAAGCTGGCCACGCAGAGTCGCGTACCTCTGAAGACGCGCGATGATCTTTCGCTGGCCTACACTCCCGGTGTGGCCCGTGTCTGTCGGGCAATTGCCGATGATCCGGAGAAGGTGTACGCACTGACCTGGAAAGGCAACAGTGTGGCCGTCGTGAGCGATGGTTCGGCCATTTTGGGGCTGGGCAACCTGGGGCCGGAAGCGGCGATGCCGGTGATGGAGGGCAAAGCGATTCTGTTTAAAGAATTGGCGAACATCGATGCGGTGCCGATCTGTCTGCGCTCGCAAGACCCTGATGTGATTGTGCAGACGGTTGAGCAGATCGCGCCGAGTTTTGGTGGCATTAACCTCGAAGATATTGCTGCTCCAAATTGTTTCATTGTCGAGGGTCGGCTCGAAGAGAGTCTCGATATGCCGGTGATGCACGATGACCAGCACGGGACAGCGGTGGTGGTGTTGGCCGCGCTGCGCAATGCGGTACGGATTGTCGGCAAGCGACTGGCAGATGTGCGTGTGGTTGTAAATGGGATCGGGGCAGCCGGTACGGCGATCATTCGCACGCTGATCGAAGCCGGGGTTGGCGAAATTACTGCGGTGGATCGGTTTGGGATCCTGGTCGAAGGTGATCATGCCCGTCAGACCCCGATGCAGCGGATTATTGCTTCACAGACGAACCGGGAACGACGGCGCGGTGATTTAGCGGTGGCGTTGCGCGGTGCCGATGTCTTTATTGGGGTCTCGAAGGGCAATATCCTGACGCCCGACCATATTCGGGTGATGAGTAGTGATCCGATTGTCTTTGCGCTGGCCAATCCGATCCCCGAAGGCGATCCTGATATGTTGCGTCAGTATGCACGTGTGGTTGCAACTGGCCGCAGTGATCAGCCAAATCAGATTAACAATGTGCTCAGCTTTCCCGGTATCTTCCGTGGTGCGCTCGATGTACACGCAAGGCGTATTACCTCGGCCATGCGGCTCGCTGCCGCCGAAGCACTGGCGACGGTGATTCCACCGGAAGAGATGAATGAAGATTACATCGTGCCTAGTGTGTTTAACCGGCAGGTTGTGCCGGCCATTGCTGCGGCTGTGGCACAGGCGGCGATTGCTGAAGGGGTGGCGCGGCGAACGCATATGCCGGGTGATTAGCGGGTTGAACGGTGCGACACGCGACCGGTATCGAGCATGGGCGTGCGGCAGCACGGCTGCCGCACGTCAACTTACGCGCCACGATCATCGTTGGGTGTAGCGAGGTTATGAACCGCCATTGTTCAACCACGTGCGCCATTGCGCTTCGAGCGCTGGCAGATCAATCCCGTAGACCCCCTGATAGTCGGCACTACCGGGTGTGCCTGCACCACTACGGTAGAGATCATCAAAAGCTGCCCGACCGTATGTGATGATCAGATACTCGACAAAGCTGGCCCACTGGTAATAGAGGGTATTCATCTCGGCTGCTGGTCGACCGAGGTGGCTGGCAACCAGGGGAAGCGATGGCCGAGTACCGACAAATGTGCGAAAATCAGGCATTTGTCCCAGCCAGTAGCGCCCTGCCCCCCAGGTTGCCCAGCCTTCAAGCAAGATCGGATCGCTTCGGAGATGAGCAGCACCGTAGTAGTCGTGGGCCAGTTGGTGCACGAACTCGTGGGCGAGGATGTTGACGGCACGCGAGGGTGGTAGGGCAGAGCAGGTAAACACCTGCACCTCCCGAATATCGGTATAGGCCACGCCGTGCAATGCGCAATCCGGTGAAGCATTGATGCGCACTGCAATCGGTGCTGTCAGGTTGATCGCTGTGCGCTCACTGACATACGCCAGTGCGGCATAGAGATCGGCGGTGATGGTCTCAATGCTGACGCTGGCGGGCAGTGCCTGCGGTGCGACCGTGATGCGTAGCAGATCAGTGTTTTGTGGCAGAGCATCACCGCTAAGCACTGGTACCGCAGCGACGACATTGGCTTCAGCAACGAGTGGGGCCAGGCGCGGCGGTGATTGTTGCATGCGCACAACGATGATCGTCGCCGCCAGGCCGATCAGGAAAAGAGCGATTGTGATCCAACGTGATCCCAAACCCATTGCATTATCTGTGGCCTAGCCACGCTCCTTATTCGCTGATGACCTCGTACCGTGCCCGTTCGCTGGTGTGTGGTGTCGCTGCGATTACGACCAAAACGCCGCGCTCGCCGGCGTTGAGGGTTGCGGTTGCGACTCCGTCGGCATCTGTTTCCAAAACATCAACTGACATCTGACCATCGGCGGCTGTGCGCACCAGGCGTAGTTCCCACAACTGGGGCAGATCACCGTCGATGCGGACAAATCCTGCCGCTTCCCAATCACCGGCGCCGGCTTCGACATCATCACGAAAGCCGATTTCGGGAATGGCGATGTTGTCGATCAGGATGCCCGGTGCGTGGACTCCCTGGTCGTTAATTGACCAGAAGCGGAGGAGAATCTCCTGACCGGCAAAGGGGGTCAGATCCATCTGCTCGGTCACCCAACGTCCGCGCAGCCCGTCTTCAACGTTTGCCTCGGGACGGCCTGAGACACCGGTGAGGCCGTGACCGTAATTGACTCCTTGCGGATCGTAATCGGTCGTCCAGCGTCCGGGCAGCGTCTCCCAGGTCTGCCCACCATCGGTTGAAACGGTCACAAAGGCGTAGTCGTAATCATCTTCGATCTCGAACCAGGTATCGAACGTCAGTGTCGCAGTATTCACACCGCGCAGATCGACAGAACGGGTGAGCGTGGCGACGCTATCGTCGCTGCGATTACTCCACCAGGCGTAGCGACCGCGTGGCATCTGACCGGCGATACGCACCGTCTGATCGCCGCGGAAGGTCACTGTGCGGGTATTGCGGGGAAGAGCGAGGTAATCAACACCAAACTGGACAATATCGTCGCTATAGCGATTGTCGATTGACGTGGGGCGCACCTTTGCCGGTAACAGATTACTCAATTCGGTGCCGGTGTCGTAGGTGTAACGTCCATCAGCAACCCGTGGATCGTTGATCAGGTTGGCAACCGCCCAATCGGCCATCAACTGGCGAAAGTGGGTGATGTCGGGGCGGATGGGTGCTGCCAGCGCGACAAACGCCTCAAGGTTATTGCCGGCGTTGGCGCGAATCAACGGTCGTAACTGCTCCTCGCCGGCATATTGGGCATAAATGTAGCGCATGAAGAGGTGGGCTGCACCATAATGCGCACCTGACTGACCGGGAGCAAAACCCCAGCCGGTCAACTGAAGGTCGGTATTGCGCAGGTACACCGGAATAAAGCCCTCGCTCTGAAAGCCGTTGAGGTCTTCGGCCAACTGCGACATCCCTTCATTGAGCCACAGCGCACTGCCCGGCTGTTCATTCTGATGGATCATGTGCTGGAACTCGTGCGCCAGTACATCAAGGTAGGTATCGCTGTCAAACGGCATCAACTCGATGTTCATAAAGAACATCTCGCGCTCGTTGCTGTAGCGATTCACCTGACGTGGCAGCGAGTCGCTCGACGAATAGTAGCCGAGAATCTGACGACTACGCTCAACAGCATTCAGGATGGTAATCCGATTATCGCCATCGACACCGGGTTGAACTTCGCTGCCGAAGATTTCGCGTGTTCGCGGATAGATCTCGTTTTCAAAGGTACGGGCAGCGCGTTCGAGAGCGGCCTGGTTGTAGGGTACCCCCTCCTCAACATACATCAAGACAATTGGTCCGGCATAACGCAACTCGGCGGTGATCTCATACTGGGTGTCGTCGCTGAAATCGGTTACGAAGAACGAACGCCGTTCCCCGACCTGTACCGTAAGTGGCTCTGTACGGGCCACGTAGGGGCACTCGGCGGGGGCGGGCCGGCAGGCACCGAGCTGGCGAGCCAGCTCTACCTGATCACGGGGCAGGCGATTGACTGCATCGAGCAGGGCTATCTCGTCCTCATTGGGTTGCTCTTCAGACGTGGTTGGCGTGCCAACGGTAGTTGGTGGTCGGGGTGGCGCATCGGTCGATCCAACAACCGGTGTGATGACCGTGGTTGGTTGCTGGGGTGGTACGGCAGTCGATTCGGTGACCGGCGTGATAACTGTGGCTGGGGTAGAGGGCGGTGTTTCAGTTGGCGACAGACAACTGCTGAGCAGTACGAGCGCTATAACAACTATCAGCGAGGTTCGTTTCATAGTGATACGCAATCAGTATTTCGGTGATGCCATAGTTTAAAGCTGGAAACAGAGAGGTCTTTCCTTTATAACCACCTTCAGCATAGCAGAGCTGTCAGTAAAGTTGTTTTGTTGTGAGTATATCGTTTGCCAGGAGTTAGAGTCGGTGCTGCTATTGCAGCCAGGCCGGTTATTTACGCACCCTGTCAAGCATTATTCCGAGCAACGGAACATGTTTGGGCAGAGACATTCATCTGAAACCTGATTGGGTGGTGGCGTGCTGCCGCAAGGGATTGTCGAGCAAGTACCTCGCTGATAATGGGCTAACACAAACAGCACTACCTTGTTGTGTAAGGGCGACAGAACTGCAAACAACAAGAACGTGCCTGTTCCAGACAAGAGTATTCTACCGCAAAAAGGGCACCACTCGCCATTGAGTGATGCCTGGAATAGGGAGGAAATCTATGTCAACGCGCTGCGCAGATGTGACTTACGCCGCCATCGCTGTGTTACCACTGCGATTGGCCATCGCACGCAGGCGCGAGATACGCTTGTGGGTTTCGGGGTGGGTGCGGAAGAGGCTGGCCAGGCCACCCAGCACCGGATTGACAATGTACATGTGTGCCGTCGCCGGACGTGCTTCATCCATTGGCATCCGCCCAGCAGCCCATTCCAGCTTCTCAAGGGCACTGGCTAACGGCAATGGATTGCCGAGAATCTGCGCGCCGCCGGCATCTGCCATGTACTCACGCGAACGCGAAATTGCCATCTGAATGATAAGGGCCATAATTGGTGCCAGCATGGCCGTCAGGATGCCACCAACCAGTCCGGCAACGCCACCACCTTCTTCTTCATCATTACCACCGAAACCGGCGAAGATCATGCTCCACATCACCATATCGGCCAGCATACCGATAGCACCGGCAATAGTGGCTGCGATGGATGAGATCAGGGTGTCACGATGCTTGATGTGTGCCAGCTCGTGTGCGATGACGCCGGCCAGCTCCTCGCGTGTGAGCAGGCGTGCAATCCCGGTGGTTACGGCTACTGCGCCGTGCGCCGGATCACGACCGGTAGCAAAGGCGTTGGGAGCGTCAGTTTCGATGATGTACACGCGCGGTTTGGGAATACCAGCCCGCCGTGATAGCTCTTCCACCATCGCATGAAGCTCAGGTGCCTGATCGGGTGTCACTTCCTGCGCACCGCTCATCTTGAGTGCCAGTTTGTCGGAGAACCACCAGGCACCCATATTCATCACGACAGCCAGAACGAGCGCGATGATCATCCCAATCTGACCACCAATTGCACCACCAATCATGATGAAGAGACCGGTGAGCAGTCCAAGCAAACCAACGGTCTTCAAACTATTTACCAGCATTGTCACGGCAGTTCCTCCACTTTATACTACGATCCTGCACAGGATGTCGTTTTCGCACTGCCAGTATATTGCATCGCAACGTTCTACCAAAGGGGGGGCCTCTCCTATTGCATTGGGGAGAAGTTCCCAAGCGGTAGGAAGACTGTGAGCGAAGAACTTAGGGCAGGGGTTATGCACCACAGAGACACGGAGGGCATAGAGTATCCAGTAGCAGGGACGCTACTGTACGGCGGGCTTCAATCTCTATACCAGCCTCTGAACAGGGAGATACATCCCTGCCCTGCACCCTGAACGGTTGGGGCAGGGAGTGGGTATATCCAGCTATTTCCCGCTTCCCAATCCACTCTTCACCTTTGATTGATAGCAGGGAATGGGGAGGCGAGGGTGACAGCGGGTAGATGCAGGCATCGCCGCTATAACGGCTTCAGTCCCGCTTCAATCTGTGCCCGACGCGGTTCGAGGAAGGGGGGCAATGCCAGTCGTTCGCCCAGTGCATCAGCAGGCTCATCAACGGCAAAACCCGGCTCGTCGGTGGCCAGTTCAAAGAGGATACCGTTTGGTTCGTGGAAATAGAGACTGCGAAAATAGTAGCGATCCACAATACCGCTGTTCGGAATGCGTAATTCGCGGAGGCGCTGGGCCCAGGCCTGGTGTTCGGCAAACGTTGGCACCCGGAATGCGACGTGGTGTACGCCGCCGGCACCGGGTTGCGCCGGGGGGAGGTGGGGCTGGGCAACGACATGTACCTCGGCTGCCGGGCCACCTGTCCCCATAGCGTAAACGTACACGGTGTCGTCAGGGTATTCAGGGTGAGGATAACGACGCTGTAATTCCATTCCCATAACCATACGGAGCACGGCATCGGTCAGACCGGGTCGGGCAACGCTTAACATCACCGGTCCCAGCCCACGAATCTGGTGTTCGACCGGCACCGGACTCTGCTGCCAGGGAACAAACTCACCGACACCGCCATCATCAACGAGCATCAGGCGCTGACCTTCCGGGTCTTCAAAGTCGAGGGTGAGTCGGCCATCGCGCAGCACAACCTCACCAACGGGAACACCCTCGGTGCGCAGGCGTTCGGCCCACCACTGGAGCGTCTCAGCACCATTGACGCGCAAGCCGGTACGAACGATGCTGTGGGTGCCGCGTCGTTCACGGGGTAATGGCCAGTCAAAAAAGGTGAGATCACTACCGGGTGAACCAGCACCATCGGCGTAGAAGAGATGGTAGGCACTGGTATCGTCTTGATTGACAGTGCGCTTGACCAGGCGCATCCCAAGCACACGGGTATAAAAATCGTAGTTCTGTTGAATGCGTGCAGAGATGGCAGTGACGTGATGAATGCCTGTGAGTTGAAGCATAACGTTGAAATGACTTTCTAGCTAAGGCGTGCTAACGCAGATCTGGGGGTGGTACCAGACCACGCTGAACTGCGACGATAGCCGCCTGAGTACGATTACTCACGCCGAGTTTCTGAAAAATCTCGCTCAAGCGATTACCAACCGTCTTTTCGGCCAGACTCAACTTGAGCGCAATTGCCCGATTGTCGTCACCTTGCGCGAGCAGGGCCAGAATATCGCGTTCTCTGGGGGTAAGCACTTCGTTGAGCGCCGGTGAGGTATCGTTACGACGCAGCAGATCGAGTACCCGGGCAGCAGCACTGCCGGCCAGGGCAGCTTCACCACGGTAGACGACGTGAATCGCTTCGATTAACTCGGTGGCGTCGGCATCTTTTAACAGATAGGCATTGGCTCCGGCACGGAGTGCTTCGAGAACGGTTTGCTCATCGCGGTGCATGGTGAGCACAACACAGCGCGTTTGCGGGCTGACCTGTGCAATCTGGCGTGCTGCCTCGATACCGGTCATGACCGGCATCGAGACATCGAGCAGCGCGATGTCAGGTTTGGTAGTGCTGGCCGCTTCAACGGCGGCTGCCCCGTCACGCACCTCAGCCACCACTTGAAAGCCACCTTTGCGTTCTAAAATCTCGCGCAATCCTTGCCGAAACATGGTGTGATCATCGGCAATAAGGATGGTGATTGGATTGCTCATACATCCTCCATTGGAAGAACATCGGTGATGCGTGATCGGTCTCGCTCTCTTTCCCGGTCGCAGGAATGACACGATAGGCACGATGATGATTGACCGTAGGACTGATGCGATGACGACATCACCGGGCGTTTCGTCGGTGTTACTACATGCATCTTATCACGATTTGACAGTAACGGACAGGATTGTTATCGATAATCCGTGTGGTGACCGTAGCGGCGATGTTCTGGAGGTAGTGTGGGGTCAAGCTTGAGTCGGTGGGGGCGCACGGCCGTGCAAGCCTACCGGTACCGATAGCAATTGCCTATCACCAGATATGCGGCGAATCGTGACTATCTGTCCCATTCGCGACGAGCCGGAGATTTCACCTGTATGATACGGATGAACGTGTAGGGGCGGGTTCTAAACCCGCCCGGAACCCGTCCCTACAGCCGGTACAGATAGCCTTTCACAATGCCATCTGTAGGGATGCAGCGAACGAGGGAATGGCGTGTGCCATGCATTGTATGTTTCGGATACCAATTCAAGCGAACAAACATCTCTGAGAAATCAGGCCTCTTCGCGCCATTCCTACTCGCCGTACAGTTGGAGCAATTCGCGCCATTCACCGGCCAGTTCATCACGCCGGGCAGCGTAATAAACGTGGGTTACGCCCTGCTCATCAATGTACACCAGGTCTACCTGTGAACGCATTGGACGCAGGTAGCCGATGTTTCCCCACCAACGAACCTTCTCTTCGTCGAGCGGCATATCCTGGTGGTACATCCGGGCTGCATATTCACGCACCGTCCCCGGTTCAATGTCTTGCAAGCGCCACGGCGCACTACTCACATCACCGGTACGAAGATTGCGGAAGGTATAGAACCACTCACCATCTTCAGAGCGTGTCGCATTCACCACCTCAATACCGGTGCGCGGACGTGGTACCCGAATCAGCGCCAGCCAGGCCTCTGAGAGTTTCTCGCGTGGCACGTTGTTATATTCCTGGATTGCGCCTGTGTCTTTGTCCTTCATCACCAGATCGAAGCGTGGCTGACCTTCGGGATCAAGGGTGATGCGCACAATACCGCCTCGTCCGCGCCAGCGCACCCGGCGTTCTCCCCAGGCTTCAATGTCAGGAGGTGGGGTTGGGTCGAGCGTTCCCTCTTGATCAAAATCGTCCGCGTCGGTCTCAATCCGGGCGCCGGCCTCGTTCAAGAGACTCATCCATGCTTCGCCGAGGCCCCAATCGCTAACCCCGTAGAAAATATGGTCAATGACACCGTTCTGGTCGCGGTGAACGAGATCGTATTTGACGCGAGCGCCCTGGCGATAGGCGCGCCAGAGACCGAGTCGCCCGCGCCAGCGTACCTGGCTTTGCAGATCGATGCGGCCTTCCCGTAAATCTTCGTGACGGCTAATGGCATACGCCCACAAGCCCTGGGCCCGGTCACGGGTGACACCGGCAGTTGTGCGGAGATCACGAACCTCGTAGCTCCACGAACCACCGCGACGCTGGCTACTAACAATCTCGACCCCCGAACGCGGCAATTCGAGAGTTTCACCGTTGTCGAGCGGGGATGGTTCGCCGGCGGCAATCGCCTGGCGACAGAGCTGAATGATCTCGCTGCGATTCGCTACCACCGTCTCGTTATCACGGCGGATGTAGACTGCGCCGTTGCTGCCAACGTAGGGTGGCGGGTCTTGGGCTTTGACCTCAACGCGGATCACGTCACGCCCCTCGTAGTGCATAAGTTCAAATGATAGATATGGTTGGGGCGTAAGATGTTCGGCGACACTCTGCCGCAACGATTCGGTCGCCTGGTCGGGCCGATCAACACCGATCACTTTACCGCCGGGATCGCAGCCAATGATCAGCACACCACCGCCGATATTCGCCAACGCAGCCACATCAGGCCAGAGCGAAGCAGTTGCCGATGGATCGTTGACAGCGCGCAGTACCTGACGTTCCGTACTACCGCTGAAGCGAGCAACATCAAGCGACCACTGCTTTTGATCGCGTTTTGGTACCCGTACCCGATCAAAATCCTGACTTGAGAAAAGGGCTTTCAACGCCTCAAAACTACGATCAGGAAGCAACGCCTCGAAATAGCGATCACCGATGCCGTGGCGATGCGTGACCTGGGCTTCTGCTTCGGCTAAGCGACGGAGCCGATGGGCATCGCTTCCCTGAATGCAGAACATGCGGCGCTCGTAGTGTTCGGTTTTGCCGTTGTAAAAACCAGGCGAGGTAAACTTCTCGTGGTCGGTGTAGAAATTGATAAACTCAAGAGCGTGCAGATAGGGGCTTTGTGTCACGGCCACACGCGCCTGTCCGCTCGTGCCCATGCGCAAAGTTTCGGTGATAACACCATTCGGGCCGTTCGCGTGAGCAGCAATCACAATCCCACCGGCACGATGAATGATCTCGTAGGCTTCGGTGACATGCCGGGTGTTGGCAACACTACACACTCCGTGCTTGAGTACTTCAGCCGGGATACCGAGCTGGAGCAGCGTAGCTTCAATCAAACTGAGCGGGCGATTCGGCGGAAAGATACCGAGAATGTGCGCCCCAAAATGCGACGTGAATTCAAAACCCGGCAGGACAGTAATCTTCTCAAGTAGACGCCGATACTCGGCTAAACGGGCAGCTTCTTCACTGGTTAGCCGACCGGCTTTTTCCAGGGTGGTTAGAAATTCCAGTTCACGTTGGAACTGCTCATAACCGGTAACAGTATTGTGATCGGTAAATGCGATGATCTCAAGACCACGACGTTCAGCTTCCTGGAGAATATCAAGGTACGAAACGTTTGGTTCAGCGTAATCTTCAGAAGCAGGCGTGTGTAGATGCAAATCAACCCGAATCCAGCGCATCTCGTTGCGCTCTTCTCCTGTTGTTGTCATATCATTAAAACCTTAGACATTCAGATCTTTATCAAACATGTTTTTATAAGTTTTTCGTTTTTAGCCGTCTCTTCTCAAGATGATGCAGTGCTGTCGGGAGTTCCTCCTTCCCTGCAATGATGATAAACCTGCCAGGGCAGGGTTCTTCACGTTCACACAACCCTGTACTGATAGTATACCAGATTCAGACGCCAGAGCGTGACGCCTATAGATGCATATACCTCGTATGAATGCGTGAATGGAAGGTTTTTTTCATACAATCCTGTTGGTGGGTGTGGGTAGGAGGGTTGGGAAAATGCACCACAGAGACACGGAGGGTACAGAGCAACCCGTGCCCGCGCTCGCGGGTTCTGTCCGCTCTTCCCTCGACTCATCCCCTCAGCGGGAGATGTTGTGAGGGGGCAGGAGCGAGGTGATCGGAAGCCATCTGGAGCACGCCCATTTCTCACTCCCCACTTCCCCGATGGGAGCGGAGCGGGGCTGGGGAGTGAGGTGAGGGGGCCAGAACACCCCCACCCCAGCCCGCCCCCGCTGGGCTATGCATTACCCACATATCACGCTGCATTAGGTCGGACTGCAAGCGTTCCCCCTGGCGGCTCCCCATGGCGCAGGCTTCCAGACTGCGTGGAGACATCCTCGCCACCGCCGGCAGATGCTGGCCGTAGCCGCTGGTGCACAGGCACGAACCTGGTACAACTAAACGTCTACGCGCAGGTAGCTCATTCATGCCTGACCGACTCGATGATCGGCACGAGCACATTCAGCACCGCCGTGACCAGGATGGGTAAAGGTATGCCACGCGCCGGATCGTGAGCGCGGCTGGCGCGGCAGCATGGCTGCCGCACTCCACACCGCGCGACACGCACATGATGCGTGCGTAAGGCAACCCATTCAGCACGTGATACCACGGCTGGAGCGGCGCGCTGCCATCGGGCCAGTCGCCCACAACAGCACCCGTAACGATCATACCCGCTGATACGCACGTGGTTAATACCAGGTATGGGGAATGCATAGCGGGGGCGGGAGCGGGGAGGGCAGACGTGTGATCCAGGGCTTCCTGATAGGGTAGACGTTGTATTCGTTCATCTATCCTGGCCGTCCGTGAATGCCGCCAGGGATGGGAGCTTGCGCCTGGCTCCTCCCTCCAGCACTGGTACCGGCACCATGCGCGCCGGAGGCGCGCGCTCCCAGCTCCCGGCTGGGGAGCACACCCGTCATCACTCCCCCGACCCGCTCCCACACGTGAGCTATGTAATATCCGAGTTATGGGTGATGCATAGCCTAACGGGAGCGGGGCTGGGGAGTGAGGTGAGGGAGTGCGTGCTGCGCAGGTAGTGGATGGGGCGAATGTTTACGATCCCAGGAGGTATACCGGCGCTTGCGCGTCCTGGTGATTATCGGTCGAGGCGACGCTTACGTCACCCCGACCAGACCATTGTTTTCCGGCTGTTGAGGATGTCAGCTATGTGCTGTAGGCGAATTAGAAAAACAGCTTCGCAAACCGCAAAATACCCTGACTCCAGGGCACCCGGTGCGAGACGCCAGTTTGCTGACCAAACTGGTTAGCGTGCTCGACGTACCACTGGAAGTTGCGCACCAGCGCCTCTTTGT
Organism: Chloroflexus aurantiacus J-10-fl; assembly: GCF_000018865.1. Taxonomy (NCBI): domain Bacteria; kingdom Bacillati; phylum Chloroflexota; class Chloroflexia; order Chloroflexales; family Chloroflexaceae; genus Chloroflexus; species Chloroflexus aurantiacus. Next base: position 2,206,902 of record NC_010175.1, on the reverse strand, counting down.
TGGAATACTTCGGCGTGAAGCCCAGGACGCGCTCGGCTTTTTCCACCGATACGAAGGAGTCTTCGGTGACTGTGCCATACGCCCATTTATACACCGGCGACAGCTTCAGTTTCTCTAAAATCGCCAGTGCCCACACCATCGGTGCTGCCGGGAAGGTGATGATCTTCTTGCCATGACCGGCGGCATCGAGTACGGCTTGAAAATCTTCTTTGATCGTGCCGAACTCTTTGGCACCGATGTTGAAGGTGTCGTTGACCCGATCACGGTCAAGTTCCAGACAGCGTACAATCGCTTCACAAAGGTCTTCAACATCGAGGAGCTGGTAGCGATTCTTGCCGTTCCCCGGTAGTGGGAAGTTGCGCCCATCCATTGCCCAGTCGTACAGCATTGCGAAGATGCCCAGCCGCTCTGGGCCGACGAACGACTTGGGGCGGAGAATTGGCACGCACATACCGGCACGCCGGAATTCGAGGCACAGTTCTTCGGCTTTCACTTTCGCCTCGCCGTAGGGGCCAACGCCGCTCAGGGGATCGGTTTCCAGCAGCGGGTGATGGTCAGGAATACCATACACGGCGGTTGAGGAGATGTGGACAACGCGCTCAACCCCGTGATCGCGAGCCGATTCGAGGACGTTGCGCGTACCATCAATATCGGTTGAGAAGATGTCTGCCGGCGAGTACAACGGCAGAGCTGCTGCGGTGTGAACGACGAAGCGCACATCCTTCATCGCCCGATCAACGGCAGCCCGGTCACGAATGTCACCCGTGTGCTCTTCAATCTGGTTGCGTTCGGGGTAATCAAAGGGGGCAATATCAAGTGAGCGCACGAGATACCCTCGCGCTAACAGGTAGCGCGTCAGGTTAATGCCCAGAAAACCGGCTCCGCCAGTAATTAAGACACGATCAGCCATAGGTTACCAGTCCTACTATTCGCTTTGTTGTAATAAGGCCCTGATCAGGGCACCACGTGCGATTATACCCGACAGTCGACCATCGTGATCAACGACCGGTAAGCGCTCGGCGTTATGGTCAAGCAACTGTTGTGCCGCTGAGCCGAGGCTGGCATCAAGTGCGACGGTAGATGGAGGTGGCTCGACCAGGGTGTCTATCGTTTGGCGAGCGCCGGGCAGTGCCGTCGCCGGCGTTGGTTGCGCACGTTGAATTGCTGCTAACAGTAGACTCCGCTCGTCACCCTGGAAATGATTGAGGACACTGGCCAGGCGTAAGGTGCCGACCAGACGACCGGCCTCATCAACGACGAACAAGAGTTGGCCGGGTGCTGTGATAAGTAGCGCAAGCGCGGTTGCCAGTGATTGGCCGAGCGCAATCCGGGCGGTAGCGGCCTGCATGACCATACGAACCTGCACACCTTCTGAAGTCTGGACAGCGGTGAGTGTTCGAGCTGCGGCCTGTAAGACCTCGCGCTGACCAAAGACTCCGGCCAGGCGGCCCTGATCATCAACAACCGGTATCTCGGTATATCCCCATTCGATCATCATCGTGAGCGCCTGGGGGATTGGTGTTGTCGGCGCAATTCCACACACCTCGCGGTTGACAATCTCGCCTACGCTTCGTCCCTTCAACGCTGCCACCAGTGCAGTGCCTTCCGCCGGTCCCAGTACTCTGAGCAATTCTGGAGCCAGGCGCAACCCTGCCCGCCACGCCAGTTCACGGGTCGAGATAACACCGATCACCGTGTTGTTGTCAATAACAGGCAGTACCTCTGCCCTGGCCGTCACAAAGTGCTCTAGGGCCTCAATAAGCGAGGCGTTATGCGCAATAGTTCTGGACGGCACCTGCATCAGATCGGATACCATCTGTTCAGCCCCGAATGGCCCGCCCGGACGTAGAGCACCCTGAACTACCTCGACCGGTTCAACGGTGATTAAAGCTGAAGGTGCCAGCTCGCCGATCAGGGGAAGGAGCCGTTTGATGCGACCGGCGTGATCAACCCACTCAATCACTACCGGCTGGCGGTCGGCAAGGGGAGGTACCTGCCGACGTGGCCCAAAGCCGGTCAGGGCTGCAATCACTGTCGCACCGGTTGCCCCACTCTGGCGCAATTCGGCTAATACTACCTGGTAAAGGGGACGATCTCCGCTCCGATCCTCGCCGTTCAAGTAGATTCGCACCCGTTGTACTGCTGGAGCCGCCATATTGTTCTCCTTAACCGGATTGATATGTGGATTGTTTGGAACGATCTTGCCTCATCTGAACCCGGTAGTAACAACTTCTATTGTCGCTCACAAGACTACGAGCGTACATGGTACAAAGGTCACTCTTGACAAAATGAGTTTTTGATGAGAATCATAATGTCATATAGTTTTTCGCAATAGTTATGTTCATTGGAGGCAGGTATGAGTCGGGAATTAACCCTCATCGGTGTGTCCGGTTCGCGAACCGGGCAACAGATCGTGGTCAACCGACGCAGTATGGTGATCGGGAGTGCCCGTCAATGCGACATTGTGCTGCATGACCGGCAAGTCCTCGAACGCCATGCCGAGATTGTGCAGGCTTTAGAGCGCTGGTTTGTCGCGCCACTCGACGGCAGTGCCCTGGTTGCGCTCAACGGTCAGCGGATTAGCTCGCGTCAACGTTTGCAGAATGGCGATCTACTCTCAATCGGTAGTGCAACTTTTAAGGTGGCCGACCGCTAGAGCGGTTGAACGGTTCGTGACCTGCCCCCTCAACAACGAGGGGGCAGGTTTTTTGCATCCTAGAAACCAACATCGATAATGGTTCGTCCAGTGCGATCCTGGAAAAAACCAACGCCATCCTGTATCAGACCGACGTAGAATCCCATCCGTGTTTCACGTTGTAAGATACGCACCCGGCCAATAATCTCGGCCTCTTCGCCTGGGTACAGGAAGTCTTCGACAAACGGTTTTGCCCACTCTTCGGGCGGACGGGGTGAAATAGCCCACCGGTATGGGTAGCGTTTGGGACCACCACCGCTGTTGGCGTCCCAATCCATGCCCACTCGCCAGAAGCCACCGGCTTGCGCAGCGTAGATGCCGTCTTCAACCGAAGAGAAGACTTCATCGGTCGTGTATTCGTAGCCGCTCGGTGGCCCGTAGGTGCGGATGGGCACGGTGCCGGTGTTTCGTACCCGGATAGTGACCGTAATGACCTCGCCTAGCATAACGCGCTGGGGGGCAATCATCGAGTAGACGATCCGTGCTTCGGGTTGACCAACGTCGGCAAGGGTGATTTGCCCCTGACGCTGTACCACATTGCCGAAGCCATCTTCTGCCCGTACTGTGTAGGTGTAAACACCGGCTTCGAGGAGCGAACCGTTGGGGCGTTTGCCATTCCAGACGTGACGCTGCTCGTATGGCCCCTCTTCTTCGCGGGTGACGACCGGAATGATTTCGCCGTTCGGTGCCTGTACCTCAATATTGACGGTGGCGCTGACCGGTAGGCGATAAGTAAATTCGGCGACATCATCTATGGCATCAGCGTTGGGTGAAATAACCGGCGGCCAGACCATCAGATTTTCGATTTCGGGTGGAGCAATCACATCGCCTTCGATGCTCAATGGCAGACGGCGTTCATCGCTGTCATTACCATCAGCCGCACGGGCAGCTACAACCAGCGTGTATTGTCCAGGTGGTAGTAGTCGACGTAGTACCTGCGGGTCGTCGGTTGGAACACTGCCATCAAAGCGCAGGATGTATGGATCGTTTGCGGCTGCTCGTGGCTGTGCCCGGCGCAGGTCATACCGTTGTCCATTCGCATCGAGGATGTAGATATCAACCAGGGCGGATCGCCCAATCTCATAGCTAATCGCTAATGGGGTATCGCGACCCGGATTGTACCGTTCGGCGGTTGCGCTGACTTCCCCCAGGATGGGGGCTGCTGTGCAGCCACTCAAGCCACCGATTACAAACCAGAATAGCACGATACCAATCATCGCGGTCAGAGGGCGTACTGTACGCCACACACGATCATGCATAGTGATCTCCCGTGTTTACCTACCCTCACCTCATCCCAGATTCGCTCTGTTATGAAGCATCCGGTTGAGGGGTAAGGGTGTCAGGTGTGAAGATTGCATCGACGTATATTAATCGGCAACCGGCGGTCTGGCCGGTGCCATTTGACGTTGAAGTGCATAGCCGCCGATCAACGATGGCACAATCGCGATTGCAGCAAGCAACGCGGCAACGCGCATTGCTATATCGTAGCCGCCGGCCAGAATCGGTGGCGGTGCCGCAGTGATGGGAGTCACCGGGCCGCCGTTCAACGCAAAGATCTGCGATGCCCATATCGCACCGGCCAGAGCAATGCCACCGGTTTGGCCGACAGTGCGGACGACCGCCAGTAAACCACTCGCCACCCCCAATGCCTCTGGCGGGGCGTTGCCTAACACTGTACTGTTATTCGGGCTTTGGAACAAACCTACTCCAAATCCCAGTAATATCAGAAAACTCAACATTTGCAGCGGTGGTGTGACCGGTGTGGTCGTACTCAGGCCCAGCAAGGCACATCCGGTCACCAGCAATCCGACGATAGTCAACACTCGCGGCCCAAACCGGTCTGAAAGCCGTCCGCTGATCGGCGAGGTGAGCGAGAGGGCAATGGGGAGCGCCATGAGCATCAAGCCGGTGCGCTGGAGATCAAACTGGTATACCAGTTGAAAGAAGAGTGGCGTCAGCAGCAGGTTGAAGGAAATACCAAGAAAGAGGATCAGCGCGGCCAGCAGATTGAGCGAGAAGGCCAGTCGGCGGAACATGCGCAATTGCAGCATTGGCTGCGGATGACGCCATTCCCACCAGACAAACAGTATTCCACCGATCAGCGAGGCTGCAAAGAGGCCGATCACGCGACTATCACCCCATCCCCACAATGGCCCTTCGGTCAGCCCCAGCAGGAGGCAAAACAGGGTGACAGCCATCAATACCGCTCCGATCAGATCAAACCGCTGACCGGGGCGCGTCGTGTGGTCGGGTGCGATTGAGCGGATGGTGAGCCACCAGCCCAGCACACCAATCGGCAAGTTGACGAAGAAGATCGCTTCCCAGCCGACGTACTGCAACAGCACGCCACCCAGGGCCGGCCCGATTAGAATACCGGCGGCGACGAAGGAGCCAATCGCTCCCAGCGCCATGCCACGTTCACGGGCAGGGAAGGCAGTTACCAGCAATGCCGGGCCGACGGCTTGAATCATTGCGGCCCCAATTCCCTGTAGCACCCGAAAGCCGATCAGGGCTGCAATCGACGGCGCGGTGGCGCAGAGCAACGAAGCGATGGTAAAGAGGGCAAAGCCGATCAGATACATCCGGCGTTTGCCATACATATCTCCCAGACGACCCATGATCAAGAGTGTGCAGACCAGGGTCAGTAAGTAGCCCAAGACCACCCATTCGACAACATTCAGATTGCTGGCAAACGCCTGTACCAGGGTGTTCAGAGCAATATTGACAATCGAGCCATCAATGGTCGAAACCAGCACACCGGTGCCGACCGCTGCTAATGCCCACCATTTGCGCCCTTCGTTCACACGCCACCTCGTCGTCGTATCATTGTTACCGGGTGCATTCTACCGCACAATGGCAGGAATGACGATACGTTTCGCCTTTAGTGTTGTGCCCGGCTGGATGATGCCCGTGCTTGTTTTGCAATGGGTATACAGTAAACCTTGCTGTGCCTCAGGATGGCTGCCGTGAACGCCAGCTTCGCTCTCCCTCCATACCGGCAACCGTGCGTGGTAGTGGCGTTCGTTGGCGGGATGGGTAACCGCACGCCAGGATTTGCCATCAGTGACCATACCCGGCGGCGCGTCTTTCCAGGTAGAGCATCGCGTCTACGGCTTTCGTCATCGGTTCAGTGCTCGCTGTACGGCGGCGGCAACGTCGAGTAGACCGGCACCAACACCGTTGCCGACCCCACACCGATCACCATCACTGTGGGTGTAAGGTCTGGCCGTCTCGCGCAGGATTTGTTCCGTGGTCTCAATATCGCCGATCAGGGCAGGGTTGGCCGACCAGATCAGGGCTACAGCGCCGGCAACGTGCGGTCCTGCCATCGATGTGCCATCGGCATAGGCATAGCTCTGTTCGGGAAAGGCCGAGAGGATGTTGGTTCCCGGCGCGACCAGATCGGGTTTGGGGCGTAAACTGCCATCGCTGGTGACCGGCCCGACGCTGCTGAACGGTGCAAGCTGGCCTGCGCTATTGACAGCACCGACCGTCATCACGTCATCGTAGATAGCGAGTGGCGCATTCAGTGAGCTACACGACGGGCCATCATTGCCGGCGCTGGCAACCACAAAGACTCCAGCCGCTCGCAATGCCTGTACTGCCGGTTGTAAGGAAGTCGGTGTACACCCTTCAAAGTCCGTCGGGCAGCCCCACGAATTGTTCAAGATGTGCGCCCCTCGCGTCGGGTCACCGTCACGGAAGGGATCGCCAGCGGGTGGGTACGGAGCGAAGAGGAATTGCATGCAGTCGAGATAACGCGGAGCGTTGCCGAGGTTGCGCGCCAGATTCACGCACCCGATCCAGGTTGCTTCGGGTGCGACACCAACCCGATTGCCGAGGATCGTTGCCAGGGTATGGGTGCCGTGACCACTGGCATCGTAAGGTTCTGGCGCATTGGTCCAGGGATCGAGCCAGTGGTAGACGTGATCGATACCATTGGGTGTCTGACCAGCATACGAATCACGTAATTCGGGGTGTGCGCCATCAACTCCCGAATCGGCCTGACCGATCACAATCCCTGCGCCGCGAATGCCAAGTGCCCAGACCTCCGGTGCGCCGATAGCGACCAGATTCCACGGTGTTTCATCTGGTGGCGGTTCATTCCCAACAGACGTTGACAATCCGACCGGCAATGGCCGCAGATGCGGTGCAGGCATCACCTCGGCTACCTCCGGCAATTGTTGCAGCCAGAACCGCACAGGAAGATCGGCCTCGACTTCGAGCGCATTGACGAGGTAGTAGGGCGTATAGCGTACTCCTATCCGGTCGAGTGTCGCCCGCAGATCGGTCTGGGTGGTCAAGGCATGGTTCGTCAGTCGTTGGTAGACGGCCATTCGTCGTTGATTGTAATCGGTGATGGTCGCCAGATCGCCCAGCACCGCCTGATCGCGCAACACCACAAACCAGCGGTCACCCTGTGGTGTTGCCCGACCACCACCGATGATCAGCGCTAGCCCGAAAACCGCCATCGCGCCAGCTCCAACCGCGTGGATGCGAGGATTGCGAACGAACTGCACGAGGAGAATCGCGATCAGGGCCAGGAGCGCCTGTCCGATTGCTGCCAGTACCGCGAGGTGAAAGCCTTCGGGAAAGCTGCTGAAGAGCAAGAGGGTGATCAGGGTGTCGGAGTCGGTGAGGGCCAGTGGTACCCCAAAGAAGAACATCCCGAAGAGGATGGTCATTGGGACGACCGTAGCAACTGCTGTGTGCCGGCCAAGGCTCAGGAGCAGCCAGCCACCAACCGGTGCGCTAAACAGGAAGAGTAGTGCGGTGCTGTTCACACCGAGTGCACGGCTGAGTATCAGGAGTAGCACACTCAGGCCGACCCCCTCAATCAGCCGGATAGTGATCGAGACAGATGGTTGTTGCCAGCTCTGCGGTGGTCGCCAGGCCAGCAGGCATCCGCCAACCCAGCCAACCAGCCCACCGGTCAGTAGCGCCAGACCGGTATCCAGCCACGAACCGGGGGTGCCAATAGCGAGCCAGGGCAGGCTCAGCAGCAGACCGCTGCTGAAGACAGCGGGCCACCAACGCCATTGCCAGGGAGAGCAACGGGTAAGGCGGGTAATGATGAGGGCGTAGCCGAGGCATATCCCCGCCTGGATCACCATCTGTAACTGACTCTCGGCAGAGGGTAGGAGACTGGTTAAGACCAGGATTGCCGGGAGGGGCAATCCGGCCAGCCAGCGCACAGCCGTATGCCGTAGGGTACCGCTGGTTAAGCCGAACCAGATGCCGGCCATCGCCGCACCGATAGCCAGACTGATCCAGACAATGATGATACGACCACCACTATCGACGCCAAATAGCCCTACGCCTATTTCGACCAGGCGCAAAAATCCATTGATGCCCAGCCCAAGGGTAACTACCGCAATCAGAAGGCATCCGGTAGCCCAGGATGGCTGATATTGCTCTGTCGTTAGGTTGTCTGAAGGTTTCATAATCCGTGATATACTTTAATCAGCAATGATGCGAACTGTCCCCAAATCTGCGCGCAGGAGGATAACTTCTCATGAACGATCAATCGCTGCCCGGCGTACCTGATCGTAATGATACCATTGCCGCTCAATGTATGCTTCCCACTGTATCTGATGACAAGCCGGGTCATGAGTGCGGTGTTTTCGGCATTGTCGCTGCCGATGCTGACGTTGCGCGCCTCACCTTTTTCGGTCTCTACGCGCTTCAGCATCGTGGTCAAGAGAGTGCCGGTATCGCGGTGAGCAATGGGCGGAACATTCGTTACTACAAAAACATGGGTTTAGTGGCGCAAGTGTTCGATGAAGAGAAGTTGCGCCCGCTCAGCGGTTATATGGCGATTGGGCATACGCGCTATTCAACCACCGGTTCATCAAAGCTGGAAAACGCCCAGCCGTTCGTTGTCGAGAGTGCATTAGGGCCACTGGCGGTTGGTCACAACGGTAATCTGACTAATGCTGCCGCATTACGACGTGAGTTGTTGCAACGCGGTGTCGGTCTGACCAGCAGCAGCGATAGTGAAGTCATTACGCAAATGCTGGCCGGTGGCGAAGGGCGTACCTGGGAAGAGAAGCTCAAGGTCTTCATGGTACGGGCACAGGGTGCGTACTGTCTTACCGTACTGACCCGCGATGCACTCTACGCGGTGCGCGATCCGTGGGGATTACACCCGCTCTGCCTGGGTCAGCTCAGTGACAATGGTTGGGTGGTGGCTTCGGAAAGCTGTGCTTTGGGGACGATTGGCGCTGAATTCGTGCGTGAGATCGAGCCGGGTGAAATTGTCAAAATTACGCTTGACGGCCCCCAGACCATCTCGCACCAACCGTCGCTGCGCACGGCAGCCTGTCTGTTTGAGTACATCTATTTCGCGCGTCCCGACAGCATGCTGCATGGAACGGTTCTCCACGCCATCCGGGTCGCGCAGGGGCGAGAACTGGCCCGCGAAGCGCCGTGCGATGCCGATATTGTGATTGCGGTTCCCGACAGTGCAACGCCGGCAGCAATCGGTTATGCACAAGAGTCGGGTATCCCCTACTCGGAAGGGTTGATTAAGAACCGCTACATCGGACGAACGTTCATTCAGCCTGATGATCGATTGCGTCAGCTTGGTATTGCGCTCAAATTCAACGCCCTGACCGATAATCTGGCCGGCAAACGGGTGGTGTTGGTTGATGATAGTATCGTGCGGGGCAACACCAGTGGGCCAATCGTGCGTCTGCTGCGTGAGGCCGGTGCGCGCGAGGTTCACGTGCGCGTCTCGTCACCACCCATTCGCCACCCCTGCTTCCTTGGCGTCGATATGGCAACCTATCCTGAGCTGATTGCCCATCGCCTGACCATCGAAGGCATTCGCCAGCATCTCGGTGCCGACAGCCTGGCCTACCTGAGCCTCGAAGGCTTGATTCGCTCAACCGGACGTGATCCTTCTACTTTTTGCACCGGCTGCTTCACCGGTCAATACCCGGTTGAGGTTGAGCTGGTTGACAAAGAGGTGTTTGAGGTGCGCTGAAGATAGATAGGCCCCGCCGACGCATATGTGGGGGAGTAGGGAGTGGGGAATTGGCATGTTCCGTATGGCGCCTGGTCACCTTGTTTCCGCCCCCCTCCCGACCTCTCCTCGTTGGGGGGAGGAGACGTGGGAAGTGGAAATGGGCATGCTCCAGATGACTTCCGGTCACCTTGCTCCCGCCCCCCCTCCCAACCTCCCCCGCTAGGCGGGAAGAGACGAGAGAAGGGCACCATCTATCAGTACTCTTGCTTCTACCTCCTATCTTCTATCTCCTATCTTCTATCTCCTATCTTCTATCTCCTATCTTCTATCTCCTATCTTCTATCTCCTATCTTCTATCTCCTATCTTCTATCTCCTATCTTCTATCTCCTATCTTCTATCTCCTATCTTCTATCTCCTATCTTCTATCTCCTATCTTCTATCTCCTATCTCCTATCTACTATCTCCTCCCCCCTACCCCCTACTCATCGCCAACAATCCATTGACGATACACCGGTGGTCGCCGGAGTTTCGTTGCCTGCTCGAAAGCGTAAGCCAATCGGATCAGCATCGGTTCAGACCATGCGGTGCCGATGAAGTTGATCGCGATTGGTAAACCGAACGCCATCCCTGCCGGTACCGTCACCATTGGATAGCCGGCTCGCGCCGCGAGCGAACTGCTCCCGCCAGGGTAGCGATCGCCGCCGATCAAATCAATCGGCCAGGCCAGACCGGTTGCCGGCGCGACCAGGGCATCGAGCTGCTGTTCGTAGAGCAGGGCGTCGAGCGCCTGACGAGTAGCATCACGACTGGCAGCCAGGGCCTGTTGATACGCCGGATCATCGAGGTCGCCAACGGCGGCGGCCTGGACAAGCAGTTCCTGACCGAAGAAGCGTAACTCGTGTTCGGCCTGTTGTTCGTTAAAGGCGATCAATTCCTCTAACGAACGTGGCGCAGGGGTGGCTGCCTGCGGATCAGGCACGCGGCTGGCAAGGTAGCGGTTGAGCGTGGCTTTGAATTCGTACAGCAGAACCGTTAACTCGGCTTCATTAAATGCCAGCAACTCATCAGGAAATGTCACAGGATCAACCACATGAGCACCGGCATCGCGCATTGCTGTCAGTGCTGCCGCAAATGCCTGTTCAACGTGGCGGCCAAAGCCGGCGAAGCGATCACTGCGCAACACCCCGATCCGTGCGCCACGCAGTGCATCGGCCTGAAGACAGGTGCGGTAATCCGGGCGAACGTGTCCGGCGGCGGCTGTGGTCGCCGGATCGTGCGGGTCAGGGCCGGCAATGATCCCCAGCACCGTGGCGGCGTCGGCTACACAACGGGCGTGCGGGCCGACGGTGTCCTGGGTGGAGCTGATTGGGATCACACCGGCGCGGCTGGTCAGGCCAACCGTCGGTTTAATTCCCACCACACCACACATCGCCGATGGGCACGAAATAGAACCATCGGTTTCGGTACCAATCGCCGCTACACACATACTGGCTGCCACTGCGATGGCCGACCCCGAACTGGAGCCACACGGACTCCGGCTCAGCACATAGGGGTTGCGCGCCTGACCACCCCGCGCACTCCAGCCACTTGATGAGCTGGTACTGCGGAAATTCGCCCATTCGCTCAAGTTAGCTTTACCCAACAGCACGGCACCGGCAGCTCGTAGACGGGCGGCAACCGTTGCTTCAGCAGCCGGTCGCGAGCCGATCAGGGCCAGGGAACCGGCAGTCGTGGCAGTGTCGTCGAGCGTATCGATGTTGTCCTTGAGCACGATTGGAATGCCGTGGAGCGGGCTGCGCGGGCCGCGCACGTCACGTTCAGCGTCGAGGGCAATTGCGGTTTCGAGGGCGCTTGGGCTGACTTCGATCAGCGCATTCAGGCACGGCCCGGCCCGATTCAGCGCATTGATCCGCTCAAGGCAGGCCATTGTGAGCGCTTCTGCGGTAAGGGTACCGGCTGCCATTGCCGCCTGAAGATCGGCAATGGTCGCTTCGTAAGCCAGCGTTCCGATGGAACTGGTGGGATCGTTGAACGTCATAGCATCCTCATTTCCAGGCATCACCGGCAGATAATATTAACTATCCCTGCCCGGCTCACGTGGGTTGGGCAGGGATAGCCTGTCAGGCGCTACAGTACCTTCACTGGTTTGAGCAATCCAGGCCGTTCGCGATTGGCGGCCTCGATAGAGTCTGCCGGGCCAAGCACTGCCACCTGGCCATGATCGCGTAGTGCTGCTGCCGCTTCGGCAAAAGCTACGAAATCTGCCGGCGACGTTGCCAGCACCTGATCGCGTATCTGCTGGCGATATTCGTCGCTGATACTGGTGAGGTAGCGTACCAGTGCTGTGTAACCTTTGGCATCCGGCAACTGATAGGCATCCATGTCGCCGATAGTGCCGATAATCGCCCGTTCAACGGTTGTTGAGTCAAGAGCGATGGTTTGCAGGTACGTTGCCATTTCATCGTACACATCCAGCGTGCGGAGCAGGTTGGGGTCGCGGTAGGAGGTGGTGATGAACAAGCCGGTACTGCGGTCGTAGCTGCCACTGGCACCATAGGCACCACCCTGAATCCGAATCCGGTCGAGCAGATAATCGATCCGGAGATGGCGCAAGACAACCATCGCCGCACCACTCGGGCGGATGCCGTGGGCGTGCAGGTTGACGCCCTTGGCGACGTAGTTCACCTGGGCAGGAATGATCAATCCTTCGCCATCATCAATACGGCTGGTCGGCCACGATGCTGGCGAGTATGGCTGATCTGGCAAACTGGCAATCAGATCGTGCAGCAGCGGCAACACGGTCTTCTGACCATCGGCATCGAGCGTGAGATTGACCACCAGACCCCGCCGGTTGATCAGCGAGGTGCGCACCATTTCCAGATCGGCCAGCACCCCCGGCCAATCTTGCTGAATCCGTTGTTCGAGTTCGCGCAGGAAGAAGATGGCCGAAATGCCCCCCATCTGTTCATCGGCCCATTCAGCGGGAGAAAACCGGGCCGCGAGCCGTTGCCGGGCATAGGCATTGCCGGCCGGCACCAGCGACGACTCTTTGTTTGCGCGGGCACGCAACACGATCTGGCGGAAGCGTTCTTGATTGTCGAGCTTTACGGTCAGCAGAATCTCCTGCAATAGCTTGATCAGCTCTGTCGTTTGGGCCAGCGTACTCTTGCCCCGAACAACCAGGCGACCGACCGGCGCTGCCGTCACTATGTCGGTCGCGGTCATTGTCGCCGCCGAGATACCACCGGTCTCGCGACCAATCCGCTGCAACAGCCGCACAAAATCGGAGGTTGCAGTACCCATTTCGGTGAGCGCACGGGCAAAGAGGGGGACGAAAGACAAGAGTTGTGGTGGTAGTGCCCGCAAGTCAAAGGCCAGATCGAGATACACAATGCCATTCGTAAAGAGAGGATGCCGCAGCAGCGGTACGCCAGCCATCTCGTCAATATCGGTTGGAATGCGCTTCACCTCGCGGTCGAGATCGGTCAGGTGCAGGGTCGGAATCGTGGCCAGTGCCTCCGGTGGATCAGGAGTTTGTTGCCATTCCGCCAGGGCCTGGGTCTCAGCAATCAGCGCTGCCCGCTTCTCATCATCGAGCGTGGCCGCAAACGCCTCGATCCGGGCCTGCTCGGCGGCAGCCAGTCGGGCGGCGTATTCAGGATCGGGGCGCAGCGTGACTCTGGTGCGGTGTGGATTATCGAGCAGTAATTCGCGGATCAGACGTTCAAACAGACGCTCGCCGTTGGCGACTGCGGTGCGCACCGCTGCCAGAGGTGCCTCGAAGCGCAACGGCGCAATCGGATCATCATCGTACAGCCAGGTGCTCAGCGCTCGCATCATCAACACCAGGCCACGCGGAAAGCTGCCGGTGTTATTCTCGCGTAGACTGAACTCGAAGGTGTTAAACGCCGCCGCAATCGTCTCCGGATCAAACCCGTGTTCGGCCAGTTCGTTGAGCGTGCGCAAAATCAGTGCCTCGACCTGTTCGGCGTTTGCCGGGTCGATCCCTTTCATACCGACCGAGAAGGTATGTTGCAGGAGATCACTCTCGTACCCGCCGATGACCTCTTCACCCAGCCCCGAATCGATCAAGGCTTTGCGTAAGGGAGCGGCGGCATTCCCCAACAACATATAGCTCAGCAGTTCACGCGCCATCAACTGGGTCGGATCGCGATTATCGTCGATCAGCCAATTGACCATCACCATACCCTTCTGTTGCTCGTTATCGGCAGCGCTGAAGGTGTATTCAAAGGTGCGCGGCGCGGTGAAGCGCTCTTGCTTCTCGATCTGCGATGGTGGTGTAATCGGCTCGAACTGGCTGAGATACTCATCGAGTTTGCGCAGCCGCTCTGCCGGCGGATCGTCACCGTAGAAGAAGATGCGTGCATTCGAGGGATGGTACAGGGTCTCGTGAAACCGCTTAAAGGCTTCATAGGTCAGATCGGGAATGACCAACGGGTCGCCACCCGATGAGTAGCCATAGGTAGTGTCGGGGAAGAGTGACTGCTGCGAATAGCGGTAGAGCATGCCATCAGGAGATGAGTATGCCCCTTTCATCTCGTTATACACCACCCCTTTGATGCTGATCGGCGCATCAGGTGCCGGTAATTCAAAGTGCCAGCCCTCTTGCTTGAGAATTTCAGGGGTAATGCGCGGGAAGAAGACCGCATCGAGATAGACATCAACCAGATTGTAGAAATCTTTCAGATTGGTGCTGGCAACCGGATACGCCGTCTTGTCGGGGAAGGTGATCGCATTGAGAAAGGTATGTACCGATCCCTTCACTAGCGTAAAGAAGGGGTCTTTCACCGGATACTTGCGCGAACCGCAGAGCACCGAATGCTCGAGAATATGGGCAATTCCGGTTGAGTCACGCGGTGGGGTACGGAAGGTGATCCCAAAGCACTTATTTTCATCATCGTTTTCGAGAGAAAGGAGTTCAGCGCCGGTCTTTATGTGGCGATACAGGCGGGCGCGCGTGTTGAGTTCGGGAATAAACTCATCGCGCAGCAGCTCAAATCCATGCTCGTTCGACATGACAACCTCGTCTGGTACAATACGCTTGTGTGGGGTACAGATATATCAAGAATATTGTACCAGAATGTTTTGATTCCTGAAGGCTATGGCAACCACTGTTTCCATCATCTGCACAGTGCGTGATGAGGCAGACAACATTGCGGCGCTGCTCGACTCGATGATCGCCCAAACCCGCGCTGCCGACGAGATAGTGATCAACGATTGTCAGAGCGTCGATGAGACGCCGGCCATCGTAGCCGCTTACGCAGCGCGGTATCCGCAGATTCGCCTGGTGCGCGGTGGTCATAATATCTCGTCGGGACGTAACAACGCGATCCGGCATGCCCGTGGTCAGATTATCGCCAGTACCGACGCCGGTCTGATTCTCGATCCGTACTGGCTGGCCCGGATTGTGGCCCCAATTGAAGCTGGTGAAGCCGATCTGGTGGGCGGGTTCTTCCATCCCACGCCTGGCTCCCTGTTTGCCCTGGCGCTGGGTGAGACGAATTACCGGCGCAGTCGTGAGATCGATCCGGCCACCTTCCTGCCGTTTGGCAAGTCAATGGCCTTTCGCAAAGAGGTCTGGGAAGCGGTCGGCGGCTTTCCCGAATGGGCCAGTCATTGCGAAGACCTGCTCTTCGATCTGGCAGTCGAGCAGGCCGGCTTTCGGCGCACCTTCGTCCCCTCAGCCGTTGTCCACTTTGCTCCCCGGCCCACCCTGCGTGCTTTCCTCCGCCAGTACTACACCTATGCCCGCGGCGATGGACGGGCCGGCCTGTGGCCACTGCGCCACGCGCTTCGCTACACCGTTTACGCCACCCTCAGTGCGTTACTGACCGTGGCTTTGACCCGACCTCAGCTACGGATTCCGATCGGGTTTTTGATTGGATTGGGAGTAGCTGCCTATACTCGTGGCCCCTACCGTCGGCTCTGGGTCCGCCTGCGCGGTCGGTCAGTTGGTGAGCAGTTACTCGCATTGATCCTGGTTCCATTCATTCGCCTGGCCGGCGATCTCGCCAAGATGATTGGCTACCCGGTTGGGGTCTGGCAACGCCTGCGCGCCGGGATGACGCAATAGAATCACTGAACACCGCACCAGATGTTACCGCGTGTTGTTGCTGTGTTCTGCGCACCGTGTCGTACAAAGGATCGAAGCCGCTCTTACCTTCGCCGGCGGAGACATGCACTGGATGGCTGTCTTCTACGCTTTCAAGCGGCTCGTTTCGCTTTGTCTACTGGCAACCCTGAAGAAAAGCGGGTGAAGGCAGACCCTTCACCCTGCAATAAGCATGCCGGCGTATGATCACGCTGCCGATGCCGTCTGCCGTCGTGAACGGTGCCGAAAGAACCGAATGACCTGATCAATCGCTACCACAATCACGGTGATAATGCCGATCTTAGCCAGCGTACCGAGCAAGTCGCCTGCGCTGGCCGGTGATGGAGCTTCGGCGATATGCTCACCTCGTTCACCAAACTCACTGCCACCCCGTTCCGCTCCCCTGAACCCTTCACCACGTTCAGCCCACCTGAACCCTTCACCACGCTCATCACCGACGAACCGCTCTGGGTATGCACTGCCATTGACAGGAAGGAGCTGTTGGGCAACAAGCCAGTTCATCCCCATCACGATCAACCAGGCGACTCCCAGGATTATCAGAATACGACCCAGCAGTTTCATTGTTGTACCTCCTCAAGCCGACTCGTTGCAACAACCGGCTTGCGTAATAACCGTCGCTGAGGCAGGATTCGGCGTACCATCCCCACAATCCAGCTCCAGTGGATGGCCACATGCAACCCCAACAGCAGCACAGTGAGATCAGACGCCTGATGATGCAGCAGTTCCAATGTCCGATCACGTGTCATCGTGAGACCAAAGAACGGCAATGCCTCGCGCGAGATCAGGATACCGGTGGCAATAGTGACAGTGAAGGCAACAAACAGCAGTGCATTCAGTAGATAATTCAGTCGTGAGCGCCATGTCGTCTTTGCAAAGAAGCGCTTGCCAATCGCAACAATCCACTGCCAGTGCAACAACAGATGGGTGACGATGGTTGCTGCCAGCGCCAGACTCAACCACTCGTGGATCGCTAATCCGCTAAAGCGTGGTGCAGTCGCAATCAGAAAGGCCAGAAACATTGCACCGTCGATCAGAAAGTTCATCAGGTTTGGCTTTATCTGCTTCATAAGGTCATCTCCTCGTGAGTCGTGGTTGTTCTTACACTTATGATTATGGGAGGAGATTGTGAAGAACTTGTTGAGGTGCTGCAAGAGGATTATGAAGATTCACTGCCAGATTACCAGAAGGGGATGGAAAGCAGGGCTGATGCGCCATTAGGCCGTCATCTCGCCTACCTGGATGTATCTGCGGATGGCGCGATACAGCCCGGATACCGGTAATAGCCGGTACGCTGACGAATTGTGAAGAAAGGTGAGTGATTATGGACAGCGTGAATAGAACGAACGTCGGCCAGGCAACCCCTATACCAGGAAGATCACAGTATCCGTTGCTTTCCCAGACGCCATTGTCGCTATCACACACTGGGATGCAGGGATACAGCACGCCGTTTCTGCATCCAAACAGAAAGGGCACGATGTACCGTGCCCTTTCCCGATGATTGTTTCTCTTGCCAACAGGGTTAGCTGCCGTGGCTCTCACGCTTTAGCGGGTTTTGATGCGGAACGGCAGATAGAGCGGGCAGAAACCAATGGCGCTGGTGGCAAGAAAGACTACTGCCAGAATACCGGCGATCCATGCCCAGATGCCCGACAACACATTGGTGACAATCAGTACCGCTACCAGCAGCGCCACCACAACACGTACAATGCGATCAATATTCCCCATGTTCGGTGTCATCGTATCCTCCTTACTCCTGCATACTGGTGTTCCTGATTGCAGGATAGCAAATAATCGACCGTCGATCAGTGACAAAGTCACATTACCGGCGACGATCACAGCAAGGTTTGGGTTGTTCAATCTCTACCCTGTACCGAAAGATCGCTCTTTAATCACGAGCGATCCCTGTCACTCTTCACGACTGCAAAAACAATGTTATTTCCGGTTTATGGTATTGTATGCCAGACAGTGCGTTTACGAGGAGAGCAGTGAGATGCGCATTCTGTTCATCACCGGTGAGTATCCGCCGCAGCCGGGCGGGGTTGGCGACTATACCCAGCGGTTGGGGCAGGCGCTGGTTCGTAACGGACACGAGGCTCTCGTTGTGACGGTTGTCAAACGCAAATGGCAGATCTGGCAGATAACGAGCGACGGGGATCGAGCACTACCGGCACCGGCAGGTCGAGCCGGTTGGGGGATTGGTTCACTTGGCAGACTGACCAGGCTGGTACACCAGTTGCGCCCTGACTGGTGTCACATCCAGTACCAGACTGGTGCTTATCAGATGAAGATCGGGGTGAACCTCTTGCCGCTGCTTTTGCGGCGCTCTCGTCTGCCAACGGCTATTACCTATCACGATCTGTTGCCGCCGTACCTCTTTCCCAAAGCGGGAGTGGTACGTGAATGGGTAACCCTGCTCCCGGCCCGCACAGCGCGAGCGGTGATTGTCACCAATCCTGAAGACGAGACGACGTTGCGGGCAGCGCGAGTGAGGCCGCGTTTGATCCCGATAGGAGCCAATATTGATCCTGTTTTACCAGAGGGGTATGACCGATCTATCTGGCGGGCCGATTTGGGTGTTTCCGACGAGATGCCATTAATTGCCTATTTTGGTCTCTTATCGCCAGGTAAAGGGATCGATCTGCTGATTGATCTGATTGCCGATCAGCCTGCCTGGCGTTTGCTGATCATCGGGGGAGCTGCAACCTCACCGACTGATCGGGTGTATGCCAAAACAATCCAGCAACGTCTTGAGACGCTCTCGTTACGGGATCGCGTAATCATTACCGGCCATATTGCTGCTGAACGAGTCTCAGCATACTTACATGCCTGTGACCTGATCGTACTTCCTTTTCGTGACGGAGCCTCTTTACGTCGCGGTAGCCTGCTCGCCGCCCTGGCCCACGGCTGTGCAGTCATCACCACTCCACCTGCTTCACCGGCAACCGCGGCTGCTTTAACCGGTGTTGTTCATTTTGCCGCTGCCCACCCTGAGTCGTTGAAAACTGCGATTATCTCTCTGCTCAGCAATCCCAATGCCCGACTTCGGCTGAGTGAAGCAGCTCGTCAGGCTGCCCGTCGCTTTGACTGGCAGAATATTGCTGCTGCGCATCTTGAGTTGTACCGGTCGTTGTAGTAACGGTGTTACAGACGCATAATCGCATCGCGAAGATCACGGGCGACCCCAATCTCTTGCAGCTCGATCCCCAATCCGATCATCGTCTGCGCAACATCAGGACTGACTCCAATCAGGTACAGGCGTGCACCGAGGAGGCGTACACTGCGCGCCAGAACAATCAATCCATCAGCAGCCGTCTGATCAATGAACGGCACACCGGTTACATCGACTAGCAGGAAACGGGTGCGCTGCTGCTCTATGGCGTTGAGTGCACGTTGTTGCGCAAGCGACAGCCGTTCGCCATCGAGTGCACCAATCAGCGGCATCACCAACATGTCATGACGCACCGCTAAAATCGGTACACTCAGCGCCTGTATTTCTCGCCGTTGCCGTTCATTTTCTTGCAACGCCGTCGTGAGTGCTGCCTGACGTTGTTCGCTTTCAGCCAGTGCAGCCTGCAACGCCGCTGTTCGTTCGGCCACACGCAGCTCTAGAGCCTGATTAACCTGGCTCAACTGACGGGCCAGGCTTTCAGCCTGAGATTGAGCCTGTTGTGCCAGTTCGATTGCCCGCCGCACGCTGCGAGTGCCAATGCCTCCAATTAATCCAAAGACCAGCGAGAGAAGTATGCCAACAATGACAATTTCTCCCGCCGATGGCGCCACTTGTGGTCGGCCTGACACCCCAAACCACTGCCCTGTCATACCGGCAATCCCGAACACAACTGCAAAAACAACGTGATGTTCTTGCCCGATCGGTCGCTGTGATGACTGCAACCAACGCAAAAATGGGTACCAGGCCAATCTGGCCGGTGCCGAAGGGAATAATGGCCGAGCTGATCACCAACAGTGCAATCATGGCACTGGCCGCTTGATCAATCAACCCAAACCGGGCAATACCTAGAACCCCTATCAGTAGCCCCAGGCCGATCAGGTTGGCGATCAGTTGGGGAAGTGGATCGGGCTGAATGAGCACCAATGGAATTGCCACCACCGACATAGCGGCCAGTCCCAGACCAACGATGATCAGATTTTGACCACGCCGTTGTGTCTCTGGATCAGGATGAGGTATTGTCAGCAACCAGTTCCACAACTGCATAATGTTGTTTATCCACTGTTGAATGTAGAGATATGTATTGACGACATCCGATAGTGGAGAGCAGGGTGGATAGCTGCAACCCGAATTCAGTCATCACGGCCTGCCTGATTGACGATGCGCGTTACATGCTTCCACCACGCCACGCTGCTCCGTTATCCAATGACTATGCTGTCGCGTACAACGGATCAGGTGTTTTTTACCACTACCATCATACCATTTCGTATTCAGGTTTGGCGAGCCATCAATTTGCCCTGTCCTACGTAAGACATCAGCTTACCCGGCCAGAAATGATCGCACGAATTCCAACACCTCTGCCGAACGTTGTTCAGGAAACCAGTGTGGATTAGCGGTCATGTGCACGATGCAATCTGCTCGTTGTCGTAACGTCTGTTCAAAACGGGCGGTTGTGGCGATTCGATCAAGCGGGCAGCGTATAAACAGAACTGGAAAGCGAATATCGGTGAACGGTGGTTGCTGGCAATAACCTGCCAACCGTAATGGCAGGCGCAGCAGCGTTAATGGCCAATCCCAATAGTGAAAGCTATCATAGGCCGCGTTGTGCGCATCCGGCGCTCGATACCCACTAAGCATGAGCATTGCGGCTACAAAAAAACGTGCCGGTGGTAGATAGTACGGCAACCCAAACAGCATACCGTACAACCACCCCAACGCACCAATGCCGTGTTCACCAAAGTCGTAACGAAACGATGATCCGACCGAAAGGGCCACCATGCGCTCAATCGGCAGATCGGGACGCTGTCGAACACGTGCCCAGACAAATGTTGCTCCCCAATCGTGAGCGATAATCACAACGTTGCCGGTCGGGCTGGCGGCAATGACAATATCGATCAGAGCTGCTACCTCACGCTCGAGACGGCGCTGCCAGAGATCGGACAATGAGGGCCAGTTTGGATTTGTCCGTCGGTTGGGTAATGCAATCGCATATATACTTCGCCCGCGCAGCCAGTCCTGGCGTCGTTCCTTCGGTGTCACGTAGTCATCGTACATGTGCTCAGAGTCGGGAAAACCGTGTAACAACAGCAATGGGCTGCGCCGGCTATCAGGTTCGTGATGGATTCGGCGTAAGCGACAGATCATCGCTCGTGCTGGTGGTCGTCGTATGGCGTCCCAGACGGTAGGAAAGCGTCGTGTGTTCATGGTTAATCAGCCCCTGTCACAACCTGTCGTGATGATTGCCCCCACCAGAGTGCAGCACTCAAGGGGGCTAAACTGAGAACAGCTCCAATGATACAGAGCACCAGATACCCGAATCCGGCCAGAATGAAACCGCTACTCAGGCTGCCCAGCGCCGAACCGAGATTGACCAGCAGATCACTGGCGCCCTGGACTGCACCCCGCTCACCAGGCGTGATCGCATCGGCCAGCAGGGATGAACCGGCAATGTAGCAAAAGTTCCACCCCAATCCAACCAGAAACAACCCCAACGCCAGCCAGGGTGTGAGCAGTGAAGCCGGCGCGATGAGCGCACCGGCGATCAGCAAAAAAGCGCCTGCAATGATGGTTAATGGCCGGCCTAACCGGTCTGCAATCCGCCCGGTGATCATCGACAGACCAAACATCCCGAATGTATGAGCGCCGATCACCAGCGAGATGCTGTCAAGCCCGTGATGATGATGACTCATGTGCAGTGAGGTGACACTCATCACCAGTACCATGACGACCTGTCCCAAGACCATACTGATCAATCCGGCTCGCACCAGTGGTACGCGCAGGATCGTGGGTAATGAGCGGGTTGCCGTCAGCGGTGTCATCGTGGTCGTTACCGGCTGATTCGCCTGTTGTATTGCCAGCACCCGTGGATCAGGGCGCAAAAAAGCGAACAGAATGAGGGCTGCCAGGGCAAAGAGCAGCGCACCCCCAAACATTGGTCCGGTCAAGTCTGGCAAGCCACCTGCTGCTGCGATCCGGCCAAGCGGTCCTACCAGCAACGGCCCACCAACTGCACCAATCGTGCCCGCAAAGACAACGGTGCTGATGGCTCCCGCCCGCCGGGCGGGTGGCACTGCATCGGCTGCCGCATATCGGCTCTGATCGGTAATGCCGCGGGCCATACCAACCAGAAACAGACCAACCAGAAAGAGCCAGAATGAGTGGCTGATCACCGCCACCCCATCGATCAGCATTCCGGCTAAGCCCAACAGCATCCCAACTGTCAATCCCGGACGCCGACCAAAACGCTGCATCGCTCGCCCGGCCGGATATGCTGACAGTGCAGCTCCCGCCAGCATGAGCGTTGCCGGCAGGCCGGCCAGGGCGTCGTTGCCGCTCAGTTGAGCGCCAACTATCGCATTAACGGCGATATTGGCAATAAATGCCGCTGATGCCAGGCTCTGGGTCACAAAGAGCGCCCCAATAATCCGGCGAGTGACGACGGCGTGGTCGAGAATAGTCTGTTCCATGCGATGATCTCCGTGACGAAGTGTATGCTGTTGGTATTATAAAAGATTTTGTCTTGTCAAATACTGTTAGAGCGAGGAGAGCGTAGAGGAATAGGGTTTGATGAAGCGCAACGTGCTGCCGGTGCATCGCTTGTTATCAAATCTTGCGTGATGCGCCGCATCACTGCCTGGCACCGGATATGCGGTGATCTGTGACTATCCATCCCATGCGCGACGATCCACGGGGTTCACCGGCGTGATACAGATGGGCGGGTGCTGGCGGGGCGGGTGCTGGCGGGGCGGGTGCTGGCGGGGCGGGTGCTGGCGGGGCGGGTTTAGAACCCGCCCCTACTACCTGCGCTGGGCTCGGGCGGACAGAATAAAACCAGCACAACGCCTGGACCTTTCGTCTCCCCTCTCGTGTAGCGGGAGATGGGGCGGAGTGAGGGCTTGCATGGCTTCCCCAAGACCTATCTCTCACACACTCGCAAATCATTGCAGGGGATACATGCAGAGATAGCGCTCTCGCCTTCAGCAGATTGAAGGTGTCTCTGTTAGTCAAAGTAGACAGATCGCCGGTAACGTGTTAAAGTCATCACAGTGTATCGCAACAGCGGTAACTACGTTGTTCACTTAACGCATACACTGTTATCCTCACCTGATCAAAAACCTGTGATATACGATGCGAATCTTTCGCCGTTTTCAATTGATCGTCGCCCGTCTTTCGGCTACCCGCCCCGGTGCCTGGTTTGTCCGCACGTGTATCCAACCATTTGACCGCTTTCTGCTCCGGATCAGCGGTGGCCGCTTCGGTGTCGTCTCCCTCGTCTACCCTACCCTCACCCTGATCACTACCGGTGCGCGTAGTGGTGTGCAACGTCGCACACCACTGCTGTTCTTTCCCGATGGCAATCGAGTAGTGCTGATCGCCTCGAATTTTGGTCGGCGGCAACATCCGGCCTGGTACTACAACTTGCAGAAGAATCCGGTCGCTCAGGTGAACATTTATGGACGCACCTTCACCTGCCGGGCATACGAGGTTTCCGGTATCGAGTATCTGGAGCTGTGGGAGCGGGCAGTCCGCTATTACCCCGGCTTCGCTGCGTATGCGCAACGGGCCGGGCGTACCATACCGATAGTAGTGCTTGATCTCAATATACCAGCCTGATCACCAGCGGGGTTACCAGTCCTTCAACAATAGCCGCAACCAGGACCAGTGGGGTAATCAGCAAGAGCCAGACCTTCGCGGTCTGGGCTGCTGCCCAAAGCAGATTTTCACCAACGCTGAAATCGCCCGGCGTACTCAACAGTGCAGCCCCCATCCGCAGTCCCAATGCCGCGCTAACCATAAAGGTTGGTAGCTCGATGATCCCGTGCGGCAGCAGATACGCACTGACGAAGATCAGCGGGTCACTCAATGAGCCGCCACTGTTGATGAATAAACGTCCACAGACATACCCGATCTGGGCAAAGACAGTGGCCGGTACCAGAAATGGGAACACCCCCAGGCTCACCGGCGCCAGCAGGTTCGACAGAATCGATACGCGCAGGTTGTTGGCAAAGATGAAGAGGACGAGGAATAACGACGGTGTCGGCCCGAAGGCAAGCGTGGCGAGCGCCTGCTCAACCGGGGGCAACACCAGCGTGCGCGCTAACGTCAGCCCAAACACACTTCCACCCACTGCGGCCAGCAGGCTGACGAGGAGTGGCAGACGCAATTCTTTCAGCAGTGCCGGGAATTCGTGACGGTAGAAACGTGTCGGCGAGAATGGCAAGCCGCGATAGGCAGTGAGGGGCGTGCCAGCCGGCTGATATTCGTTGAAGAAACGCCGGAAGACCGACCATATCCGTCGTAAACTCATCTCTTCCCGGCTCCGCGAAAAGATGGCAGCCCGCTGAAACGTCTGCATCCCACTGCGCAAAAAGGCAAGTGCCACGACCAGCAACCCTGCGATTGCCAGCCAGACTACGTCAAACCGACGGGCAATGAAATAGGGTGCCTGAGCCTGCAATATTGCCGTGGTTGGCAGCAAAATCGCTGAAGCCATCATTGAGGCTTCCCGCACGCTACCGGCATGGATAGAGAAGCTTACTGCGCCTGAGACCAGGGCAACCGCGACCATAATGGTCATCAGACTCATCTGGCCCAGTAAGATGAGCGACATACCATCAGCGTAGAGCGTCGGAAAGTTGAATGCTACCAATCCGTAGAAGAGATGCTGTGTGATCAGAGCTGTCAGCAGAGGGATCAACAGCGTACCAACCAGTTTACCCAGGAAGAGCTGGCGATCAGAGATCGGTAATGCGCAGAGTGCCTCAAGCGTATTACGCTCCCGTTCGCCAACAAACGACTCCAGTGCGGCTACCAGCGCAAAACTGATCGGGACAAAGCCGGCCAGGACGCCTGCGAATGGGATCAGCGGTGCCAGGGCCAGCGGGTTATCAAGTTGGGGCGAGATTGCATGAATTGCAGCGGTCAAACCGGTGGGCATGAGAAATGCCAGAAACCCGAGCAACGTTAGCGAACGCCAATCGCGCGTGATTTCCACCATCTCGCGCCGGGCAACTACCCATACCGGATGACCACCAAACCACGCAATCTGTCGGCGTGGTCGTCGGGACAACCAGCCAAACCAGGGTTTACGAATCTCTTCGCGGGCCAGCAGCTCTTCGCGACTGAACGAGCGCATACCGATGTGAACCAGCAGCACGACAACCACACTCAATCCCAACCAGATACCGATCACTCCATCCCAGCGATTACCAACGATGAGAAAGGCGATCAGTTGCACAACCAACGCCAGCGGCACCAGAATCAAACTGGAGAGCAGACTTGCCGCCCGCACCGTCGTCACGTGGGCAGAGATGATCACCGCCCCGCTCACCATGACCATCGCCATGGTCACCACCAGCACCAGTAACAGCAACAGGCGGAGTGGTTGAAATGCGACCAGAGCTACATCAGGCGCAAACACCAGCAGAGTGACACCAAACACCATCTGACTGAGCAGAGCGCCGATCAGTGGCAGAGCCAGTGCCGCTGTCCATTTGGCGAGGTACAGCTCACGATCCCCTAACGGCATAGCCAGCAGCGTTTCCAGCGTATTGCGTTCGCGCTCACCGGCAAATGATTCGAGCGCCAGGATCAACGAGAAACCGGCAGGCAAAAAGCCAACCAGCAAGATCGCGAACGGAATGATTTGAACGGCAAGCTCAACCTGTTCAGTAAAGCGGATGAGCGCCAGTGCCGCAGCCGCTACCAGCAGTGGCAAGACCAGCGCCAGCGCCGCGAGCGGCGTCAGCAAGCGCCAATCGGTCAGGGTATCGCGTAATTCACGGCGCGTAATCAACCACCACGCCGGCAACGGCTGTACCGGCAAGGTGGCCATCGTCGGACGAGAGAGCGAAAATCGTTTCATCACCTTCACCGGGATCGTGGATTCGGAACGGCTTCGTCTTCAGCAACAATGCGCAAATAGAGGTCTTCCAGTCGGCGTGGTTGTTCAGCCAGACTATGCACACCAATACCGGCGGTAAGCAGCCGGTTCAACAGTACCGGATGCAGCAAGTGTGCTTCAGCAGTCTGCCAGCCCAGCCGGTCGGCATCCAACACCTGTACGGAAACCAGATCACGCAGCACCGCAACTGCCCGCGGTTGATCGGCTGGATTAGTCAGCTTCAACTCAAACGCCGGCTCACCGAGCAACTGCCGGCTCAATTCGGCAAACGAGCCACAGGCAATAATCTGCCCGCCACGAATAATCGCAATCCGGTCGGCCAGTTCTTCCGCCTCACTCAGATTATGGGTCGTCAGCAGAATACTGCGCTGCGCACTCCGCAACTCACCGATTGCATCGCGTACCGTGCGCGCACTCTGCGGATCCATAGCGGTCGTCGGCTCATCGAGAAAGAGCACCGGCGGATCGTGGATCAGCGCCCGGATCAACGCCATCTTCTGCCGCATACCCTTGGAAAAGCTCTCCAGTTGCCGATCACGTACCTCCCACAGACCAAACTGACGCAAAAGAGCCTCGCTCCGCTGACGACACAACGTTGCCTCGACACCGAGCAATGCACCGAAGAAGGCAAGGTATTCCAATGCGGCCATGCGGCCATAGAGACCGGGGTATTCGGTGAGCAAACCAACCATACCACGCACCCGTTGTGCATGGCTGACCACATCGTAGCCACAAATGCGCGCCTGCCCACTCCCCGGCGGTAGGATGGCTGCCAGCATCCGCACCGTTGTCGTCTTCCCGGCACCGTTTGGCCCCAACAGTGCCACCAGCTCACCCGGTTGCACAACCAGATTCAGGTCACGTACCGCAACAAAATCACCAAATTGCTTACCGAGCTGAATGGCTTCAATCATGAACTACTCACAGTATCGTGTTCACCATCACAGCCTAACCGTGACAGGGTAGCGATCATACGTTCCATAGTATTGTAGCTCAGGTTCGTAACCAGAAGCAGTTGCAGTGGGTATGAACAGCAAGGTATTTTTTGCCGGTTACCTGACAGCGAACTATCCGGTACTGGTGGTTCCTGCTGTCGTGCACCAGTTCAGGGTGACGATACTCTCTGAGCGAGCCGGAAGCTCGCTCTTCCAGAGTGTACCAACCCACCCCACTCTCACCCGCCCTGCTGGAGGCGGGAACCACAAGTGACGGATGGTTCCTACTGTCGGGCGCCGGTTCAGGGTGGCAATACCCCTCGAGCGAGCTTCCTGCTCGCGCTCCCAGGGGTTACGAACTCGCACGTACCAGAAGGGAGCGCTTAAGGACGCAGTGTGAGGGTGAAGTTAGATGGCGTGCAATGATTACCTGCGACACCATCGGCTCATTCCTTCTCTTAACATCCATGCCAGCCAATGCTAATTCAGGTATACTGAATGTATCCCACCATTTCTCGAAACCGGAGTTTCCTATGGAACAACCACAGCGCAGCGATGGCCCGGATATGGGCAACCATCTGACCTATTGGAGTATTATCGGTATTACGCTTCTCCTCTGCTTTGCCTGGCTGCTGACCGGGAGCCTGGTCCTTACTTCGCTGATCATTTTGCTCGGACTGCTCCACCTGGCACAATTCTTTCCTCCTGCTGAGGCTATCGTGCGCGCTGATCCCATTCTGCCGGCTATTCGCCGCTTCTCGTTGCTGCTGGTCATTATCATTACGGCTATCGCACTGATGATTCGCTACATACGGTTGTGAAATTTAGACATTTTGCACAAATAATATACCGTTTTAATTGTTGAAATCATCCAAAGCTTCTGCTATGATGCGAGCAGACAGCCATCGAGTGATGGCACCATCAGTCTCAAGGGAGAGCTGATCGGGGTTGCAACGCAGCAGCGCGGAGGAAGCGATGGAAGTGCAGGGATTTCTAATCGGATTGATTGGGTGGGCTGCCACGGCGGTGCTGGCGCTTGGTGCTCGCCGTTTGTCACCAATTGAACAGCGGGCCGTGATCGTCTGTAGCTGGCTGGTCTGGATGATACCCGGCTTCGGGGCATTCGTCCGCATGGGAGTGCTGACGATTGACACCGCAGCGCTTTTTATCGGTTTGTCAACGATCATTCTCGCCGCGCTGCTGCTCATCGGCGCTCGTGGTCGGACGCGCGTTCGTTAAACTGTAAGATTAGCGTAACGAGGAGGTAGGGGCACGGCATGCCGTGCCCCTACCTCGTTAGCGCACCATCACGCTGGTGGCAACCGCAAATACGGAGAGCGACGTTTCCACTGCACACACTGTGGTATGACACGCCGGCGTGGATATGGTTTTCAGGCCGGATTATCCATCACCTATGGTTTAGCGTGCGGAAGCCACACGCTCGCACCACTGCACGTACTGGCGAGCGTGGGCAGCGCATACGTTTACCGGTACATGAATCTGGAGGGGCAGGCTGGCAGCCTGCCCCTCCAGCGAGAACGCTGTCTTATCAGCGGTACGGACGGATTGCACCGGCGAAGCGGCTCGTCCAGTAAGAACTCCAGATACTCGAAATCTGCACCCCGTAAGCCGGCGTCATAGCGTGTACCATCTGACCATTGCCAATGTAGATGGCAACGTGGGTAATACCGCGCCGACCGCCGGTGTTAGCAAAGAACATCAGATCACCGGGTGCAAGATTGCTCATACTGCCAATCATTGCCCCGTAACGGGTGTTGAACTGAGATGCAGCACTACGCGGCAAGTTGACCCCAAACTGACGGTAAACATACGATGTTAGACCACTGCAATCAAAACCGGTACGCGGGCTGGCACCACCCCAGACGTAGCGATACCCAACGAACTGTACCGCATAGCTAGCTACATCACCACTGGCAGGAACATTCACAGGCCCACTATTGGCCAGACGATTACGGTTGGGGAGAGCTGGGATGTCATTGGTGTACGGAACCCGACGGGCAGCCATCGGCGTCACACCTAATAGCTCAGCATAAACCCAGGCTTTGGTGCCATTGGCCAGCTCAACCCGGTACCAGTCCTTGTGACGGGCAAGCAGTTTCACTTCCGTCCCGGCATTGACTGCACCGATCCGCTCGTAGGCTGAACCAGGACCCTTTCGCAGGTTAACCGAGTTCTCAAGAACCGAACCAACAAGTGGTGGATTAGGATCAGGAATACTTGCTGCCACTGGAACTCGTTCTACGACGCCAGGGGCAATAGTAAGAAATTCAGAAGTCACCCATCCGAATAAGCCACCAGTCTCAACCAGGAACCAGCCATTGAATTGCTCAACAAGGTTCAACTCTTGCCCGGCGGTGAGGCGCTTCATGCTGACATAATTCGTGCCGGGGCCATCACGGAGATTGAGACCATCTTCGCGTACCGTTGCGACCCGTGGTGGTGGCGGCGGGGGAATCTCAGCTTCAGCCACCGGCTTCAAGTTGTAGAAGACTGCTTCAGGTAAATCAACCAGCTCGGCAGCAATCCAGCGGAGCGAAGGGTCATCGGCAGTACGGAACCGCAGCCATTCGCCATAGCGTCCAACGACCTCAATTGTTGCCCCGTTAGAGAGACGTGCAATATCATCATACGCGAGACCGGGACCATTGCGGACTTTGGCAGTATCGGCAATCACGGTTGCCGGCACGATCAGCGGTGCTGTCATCTCGCTGCGCGAGAGAATGGTCAATGGCACCGGTAATGCCTCGTCGGTATCGAGCGGCGGATCGCCCACAATCTCGCCAGTCTGAGTCGAATCAAGATTCAGTGGGCCGGGTATATACATCGGCACTGCACCCTCAATCTCGCCTGGTGTCGTTGTGGGGGTGGTGACGACTGGCTTCACCGGTCGAAGTGGCAATTGCCCTAACAGAAGGGCGACCGGTAAGAGGAGAGTTACCACAGAGTGGAGAAGATACCGAGAGGGAAGTTGGCGAAGCCTGCGTTGTAGTTCTGGCGCAGAGCGGGCAAATGAAGCGATTGTAGCAAACGGTCGCGATTGTCGTAAGTATCTACTTCGATGATGAACTGCTCGTTCACGCAAACGTTGCAATTCAAGCGGAAGTAGATCACCAGAGCGATCGTGATGTAGCTCAATCATGGAGCGTCTTTCCTCTTTCTCGCTGCCTAACCACCGGCATAAAGGTTCATACCAATACCACACACCTGGTGGCGCCGGAGGTCGGCAGGGTAGGAAGCGAAGCCGACGTAGAGGTTGATGTCAGGTTGTTATCAGTCAAGCTTCAGCTTCTTGCCGGCGTTCACACTGTGCTGTCGTTCGAGAGTCGTATCACAGCGTAGCGTCGTAAAAGTAGAGGAATAGTAATATATTTTTCGTCATTTGTCAATAGCCGGTGGTGATTGCTCAATTTTTCTTCTTTGTAGTGCCTGATCTGACCAACGGGTGTATATTTGATTCGTGTTTGACTGTTAAATGTTTTGATATAAAAAATGACGCTTTGCGGCAAACGTGCGTTGCCGGTTATTCGTGGCAGCGCGTTAAACACGAGGAACTTTTGTCTAAGAAACTATCGATGAATCTGATAATGTTTATCAGTCTGTCGCACAAATGTAACGCGAGATGATGTGCTATCAAATCTGGTGTAATGGAAGTTACGACACACTATCCACAGTTTATCTGACGGCGTACCTGGCGCGGAAGGGTATAACAAACGCTCTCGCACTGCGACGATCTACAAAGCGCTCGCCAGTGGCGCTTCAGCACGTATATCAACCTGAATGGGTTTTATTGCTGGTTATATCGGAAGTCGTACCTGTGTACCGTGTGTCATGTTCGCGATATTGCAGTTGGCTCGCATAAATCACCCAGTAGCGGAAGATGTTTGCAGGAGGTAGAGGTGACTCACCGTCTATCCAACAGTATGCTGGCGAGTAGGGACCGGACTTGTTGAATGGTAAACGGTTTCGCCAGTATCGCATCAATTCCCCGTCCACGAGCCTCGTCAGGATCAATCTGTTCGCTCCAACCGGTAACCAGGACCACACGGGCTGCCGGATCAACTCGACGCACCTGCGCGGCTACTTCCCAGCCCGACATACCCGGCATACCGAGATCGGTACATACCAGGTCATACCGACCGGCTACGAATTGGCTGAGAGCAGACTCACCTGAGCCTGCACTGTCTACCTGATGACCGAGGCGTTGCAGCATGCGCACTAATACGTTACGCACGGCTTCCTCATCATCGATAACCAGGATGTTGAGAGATGGTGTTTCAGGCGTTTTTGGTTGTACTACCTCACTTTGGGGAGGTGTGCCAACTGGCAGCAAGATACGAAAGCATGCCCCTGCGCCAGGTGCACTCTCAAGCTCAATCCGCCCTCGATGTTGCTGCACGACACTGCGGACAATTGCCAGCCCCATCCCGGTACCACGTGTCCCCTTGGTCGAGAAGAAGGGCGCAAAGATTTGTTCTTGAATGGACGGATCAATCCCAATCCCTGTATCACTGACTTCTAGTAGCACGGCTGCCTCGCCGAGACGTTGGGGTGGGGCGAGAGCGGTGCGGAGGGTAATTGTGCCACCTTCCGGCATTGCGTCAAGAGCGTTGAGGATGAGATTGATAACCAGTTCACGCAGGGCTGGTGCATCGCCGATGATTGATGGCAATGGTGTCAGATCGGTGCGGATGGTAATCACAACCCCACGACTCTGGGCCTCATCGCGCCAAAGCGGTCTGGTAAGGGCTAAACTCTCTTCAACGATCTGATTCACATTCACCGCACTATTCGGTGTCGAACGACTGCTTTGCGCAAAGCCTTGCAATCGTCTGACCGTTGCAGTGCCATCGAGGGCAGCCAGCTCTATCGCCCGTAACCCTTCTTCAAGTCCGGGATCGTGGTTTTCAGCCAGCAATAACTGTACATGACCCAGGATGCTTGCCAACAGGTTGTTAAAGTCATGGGCGACACCACTCGATAGTTCACCAAGGGCACGCAATCGATCCCGCTCGACCAACTGATCGCGTACCCGCTGCAATTCGGCATCGTGACGCAAATTGGCAATGGTTACGCCTATCAGATGAGCCATTGCCATCACCAGCTCCAGATCACCTTGACTGAAGATACCTTTGACTGCGCTTTCAATGATAATCACGCCGAACACACGCTCATCAACCAGAATAGGGACAACCATCTCGGCAGCAGTCGCCGGTAAGCTGGGATGACTGATGTACCGCTCATCGCGGGCTACATCATTCGCAATAGCCGGTCTGGCGTGGGTGATCACCCAACCGCTGATGCCGATGTTGAGTGGGGTGGGTGGAAAGGTTTGGGGGTCTTTGCGGAGATGACCTGCTGCCGACTGTATTACCAGTCGATCATCTTCGATGACGCCGATTAAGACCTGATAATAACCGAACGACTGGTGAAGGAGTTGCGCAGCTTCATCGAGCAGACGATCAATCTCATCGAGCGTACCAATGCGCACACTGAACTGTTGCAGTACCTGAAACTGACGCGCCCGTTCCTGGGCTTCGCGGAGCAGGCGTACATTGTTGATCACAACTGCCACCTGCTCGCCAAACATCTGCGCTGTCGCCACATCTTCTGCTGTAAAAGCATTGGGTGTCCACTTGTCAATGGTCAGGACACCAATCGTCGTCTGATCAACCCGCAGCGGTACCCCGATCCACGAACGAATAATGTCGCTATCAGGAACTTTTTGCCAGTTCGGGAGCTTTTGAACATCAGGCTCATAGATAGCTGTACCCAAACGCCGCAATTCGTTGATCAGCGACCCCGCACCGGCAAAGAGGGTTATCTGATCGAAGGGGTTGCGCAGACCGCGTTGTGCGAGCAGACGAACATACTCTTCGTCGTGGACGACAAAGATACAGGCCGAGTCAAAATTGATAAAGCGGTGTAGTTCTACCAGAATGTGATCGAGAACGCTCACCTGGTCGATACGCGCATTAGTCAACGCCACCAGATGACTCAGAGCTTCAGCACGGGCATGCGAGCGTTGTTCGTATGCCCGCTGGCGGGCGTACATGATCTGGACGGCAGCAAACGCCAGCAGATCGGCATCACTCTGTGTCCAGTAATGCCCCGATTGATCGACCACCAGCCAGGCCGGCAGGCCATCGAGGCGTAAATCAACGATCAATGCCCCCTCACGTCGCCAACGGGCAAAATCACTTTCAGAAATCGGACAGCCGGTATGATCAAACATTGCGCCGTTTGCGATACTCGTGATCAGGCACGGTGTGGTACCGAGTACGGTTGCCAGCTCCTGTAATATCCTGGTTTCTGCACCATCGGTTGCCACACTGGCTGCCAGAATTCGCTCGCGGGCAGTAGACCGTCGCAAAGCCTGGGCCGTGTTGGCGTTGTCGATAGCAATCGCTGCCTGATCGGCAAAGATCGAGATAGTTTCAATAAGTTCCTGGCTGAATGGTGCCGACAGCTCAAACCGGGACAGGCTCAGTGCACCGAAACAGTGTTCACGGACAATCAGCGGAATGGCGAGAATCACTGCGGGGTGGCGATCAAGTTGCTGTATGTAGCGCGGATCATTAGCTGGATCGATAAGTTGCAAGACCTGACGATTGGCGACCGCCCAACCGGCGACTCCTTCCCCAACCCGTAATCGAAAGTTGCGATCTTGCTCCTTACGTTCTTCAAGCCCCAACGTAGCTGCACTGGTCAGCCACTCACCACGTTCATCAAGCAGCCAGATCGACACGACATCGGCACCGGTCAATTCACGGGTAGCAATCAGCACCCGCCGCAAGACATCAGCCAGATCGAGTGACGAGAGCACCGTTTTGCTGAGCGCGAGGATCGTCGCAATCGGTGATGTGATGCCGGGAGTACCGGTAGATAGATTGGGTGAATCGAGCCAGTGTGTCATAGCTCTCATTATACTCCTTGTTATCCGTTCTGACACTTTTTTGATACCTGTTATCAAAAATAGGCGCAAATTCCCGCGACACTTTTGGGCACTGATCACGGTTTATTACATGACAACAGAAATACAACCGGTGCAATGCTGAAAGCAGAAAGGAGTGGGTGATGCGCAGCTTTCGCGGTACGGTGAATCGGGTCGAGCTGATCGGGCGATTGGGAGCCGATCCGGAGGTACGGCAAGTGGGTAATGGTGTTTCGTTCTGTCGGTTCAGTCTGGCAACCAATCGTCCGGGCGGAACCGACGAACAAGGGAAGCGGCAGAGTGAAACCGAATGGACAACGGTGGAAGCGTGGGAGCGGCTGGCAGAGGTGTGTGGTAACTATTTGCAGAAGGGGCGCCGGGTTATGGTGATGGGAAGCCTGCGCACCGATAGCTGGCAGGACAAGGAGAGTGGACAAACCCGTTCACGGACATACGTTCGCGCTGACGAGATTATCTTTCTCGACGGTGGAAACAACCGCCACGAGAGTGAGGAGGAGGAATAGGATGCACAGATAGTCACAACCGCCGTTGCTATGCAGGAGACATAGCATACCAGTCCTGTCGTGGTGTATTTGGGGGTGAAGGGAGCGGGTTCACTACCCGCTCCTCAATATTCAAAGACGGATACATAATCGCAATGTTTGCCTCATCGAGACGCCCTGGTACTGGTCTTTGATCTCTCTCCTCACCTACACGTGAGCGAGGAGAGAGCACAAGCCTGCATTTGGGCATCTTGATATAGCAGAA
Source organism: Chloroflexus aurantiacus J-10-fl (assembly GCF_000018865.1). NCBI lineage: Bacteria > Bacillati > Chloroflexota > Chloroflexia > Chloroflexales > Chloroflexaceae > Chloroflexus > Chloroflexus aurantiacus. The sequence continues at coordinate 2,172,378 of NC_010175.1, read as the reverse complement.
GTTGTGTTATCTCGCGTATTTTGTCTGCTCTTGAACCGCACAGGGAGCTGCCCGGTGGTATGTTGCCGGCCTGAAACGTCTCCGTAAAATCTCACCACATCCAGGCTACAACGCTCACAACAGGTTCCCGGCAAGGATGTGATTGGCCTTGTCTGGTGCCTGCTCACTCATGATCAATGGTGCTGAGCTGAGGAGAGTTACTCAACCTGCACCATCGTCTCGGTAGAAACGGTGGTAGTAGTCGGCTGTGGTGTCCCGGTAAACCGCTCACGTAACGTACCATACAACACCACCAGCGAAGCTGCCAGCAGACCGGCACCGATCAAATAGGGTGCAGTCTGTCCAACCAGATCGAATAGCATCCCGGCCAGCAACGGCCCGGCTACCATCATCAAACTGTTGTACGACTGCACACCACCCAGGGTCGCGCCTTGCTCCTGGGCTGATACCGACTGCGATACCAGACTTGTCAGTGACGGGGTGACCATACCGCCACCGAGAGCCACCAGACCAATAGCCGGGAAGAGCATCCATCCGGCGGAAGCCAGACCGGTAGCCGCGAAGCCAATTGCCATCAGAATCAGACCGGCTATCGTCAGGCGGGCTTCACCGAAGCGGGCCACTAGCTTCCTGATCAAAAATCCCTGCACAACGACTGCAATCAGGCCAATAAATGCGAATACAAACGCATTTTGCTGTGGACTGAAACCAAAACGTTCGTCGCTATAGACCGGAAAATTGCTTTGCAGTCCGGCAAAGGCCAGATTGAACAGGACGCTACCAAGAATGAATGGCTGAACACGCTGATCACCGGCGACGGCCAGCAACCGCTTGATGGGATTGAGATCACGGACGTGCGACTGTACTCGCTTTTCCGGTGGCAGCGACTCAGGCAGACGAAAGAAGCCGAAGGTCGCGTTGGCAAAGCTGAGCGCTGCTGCGAAGAGGGCTGGGGCGTGCAAACTGACATTAGCGAGCAACCCGCCCAGGGCCGGGCCAAGCATAAAGCCAAGACCGAAGGCGGCACCAATCATTCCCAAACCACGAGCACGCTCGTTTGGTGGTGTGACGTCGGCAATATATGCCTGAGCTGTACTGATGCTGGCACCGGTGATTCCGGCGGCGATGCGGGCCAGAAACAACAGCCCGATCACCGTCTCAACACCGAGAAACGTTAACTGTTCGGCCAGAGCAAAGACCAGATAGCTCACCCCAGCGCCAACCAGGCTCAGAAGTAGTACCGGCCGTCGGCCAAAGCGATCACCAAGTGCGCCCAAAACCGGGGCGAAGAGAAATTGCATCAACGCATACGAAGCGGTTAACGCCCCGACAATGAATGCTCGATTTTCGGCCAGCCACGGCCATGTTGATTGTTCAACAATTTTGACATATTCAGGCAGCAACGGTAAGACGATACCGATGCCGAGCAGATCAATGAAAATGGTCAGAAAGATAAAGACAAGCGGCGAGCGTGATTTCATAGTGCCAGTTCCCGATCTATCGAAGTAAATAGCAAGTCGAAAAGTTTGCCATGCAAATGATATGACGATTCATAGTTTTTGTCAATACTTTGCACAGATTTTGTCGTAATTCTGTGCACCGGCGAGATATGGTACCATGGATCAAAATGCGCTTGTATATGCCGCAGAGCCAACCCGGCTTGTACGATGCCTGGAATCCGCGTTGTACGGACAAAACAGACTCTATTGCGTCATATCAGATGCTTGCATAAGGTGTATCATGGGGAGAGGAACAGATTCACCGGTCGCATCAGGCGGTGAGAAGGTATGACTTTCAGTGGCTTCACAACTGAACGACTAACCGGCATCCCGCCGGAGTTTTTCACCGAGATATTGCCGGCTATCACAAAGCCGAGCGAGATCAAAGTGACGCTGCATCTCTTCTACCGCATCAGTCGCCTGCGTAGCCGACCACGGCGGCTCAGTTGGGATGATCTCCTCAATGATGATCTACTCAGGCGCTCGTTGCAGTCGCTCAGTACCCTACGTTCGTTCGAGGAGCTGCTCGATGAAGGACTGACAGCAGCGGTACGTCGGGGCACCGTTTTACATCTGGTAGAGCCACGCGATGGCCGGGTACGGAACTGGTATCTCATCAATACACCGGCCAACCGGGCATGGGCAGAACAAGTCGGAGCGAGTGGGTTCGTTCCTCCAGCCGATGAGGCGATTGGCGAGCGACCGGGTCTGATAGAATTGTACGAACAAAATATTGGACTGGTAACACCATTATTACTTGAGGAATTGCGTGAGGCCAGTGCCCGCTATCCCGCTGAATGGCTCGAAGATGCCATTCGCGAGGCAGTACGGGCGAATGTACGTTCGTGGCGTTATATTCAGCGTATGCTGGAGAGGTGGGCCGCCAATGGACGAGAACCTGCGTCGTATCAGACCGGACGACCTATCGATATTGAAAAATATACCAGCGGGCAACTCGGACACCTCTTCCGCCGCGGAAGCGACGAGAGCGACCTCTGAAGAGGTATGTCCAATCTGTCGCGGTGTTGGCTACTACACGCTGGCCGTGCCGTATGGGGATCCCAATTTTGGCGTTCTGATCACCTGTCGTTGCAAACAGGCCGAGAAAGAACGCCGACGCTACGAAGAACTGGAGCGACTCTCAAACCTGGCACCGCTGCGTGATAAGACGTTTGCCACCTTTGACCGTACTGTACCCGGCGTACAGCGGGCATTTGCCCGTGCTTATGAGTATGCGCAAAACCCCCAGGGCTGGCTGGTTTTGTTTGGTGGGTATGGGTGCGGTAAAACCCATCTGGCCGCCGCCATTGCAAACGAAGCTCTTGACCGTCATACGCCGGTGCTTTTTACCGTTGTGCCCGATCTGCTCGACCACCTTCGCTCAACCTTCGGCCCTAATTCTGAGACGGCCTACGATGAACGGTTTGAACTGGTGCGCGATGTACCATTGCTGATCCTTGACGACCTGGGCACCGAAAATACGACCCCCTGGGCACGAGAAAAACTTTACCAGATCATGAACCATCGGTATAATTATGCTCTACCGACGGTGATCACCAGTAATCGTGACCCGAAGGATATCGATCCGCGCATTCTTTCCCGGATGTACGATACCGCTATCTGTCGGGAACGGATTATCATCGAAGCAGGAGATTATCGCCGTCTGAGTCTTGAACAGCGGTATCATTCACGCCGACGCCGGGGCGACAGCTCTCGCGCCAGGACTCAGGAATGAACTGAGTGAAATACACGCTACGGCGCATACAATCCTGTCGGCGTTTGCCAGACCTGCCTGTGCCTGAATAGAAAGAAAGAATGTTACCATGACATTACGACATTTTCTCTCCGCAGCCGATCTTAACCGTGCTGAGGCGGAAGCCCTGCTTGATCGGGCCGCAATGCTTAAAGCGGCATGGCGCGCCGGCCAGGTCAATGATCGGCCCTTGTTAGGCCAGACACTCGCTCTCGTCTTTGAAAAGCCTTCTCTGCGCACACGGGTAGCCTTTGAAGCCGGTATGACCCAGCTCGGTGGACATCCTTCCTATCTCTCGGCAAATGACATTGATATGGGCGGGCGTGAGAGTGTTCCTGACGTTGCTCGCAATTTAAGTCGCTGGGTGGCAATTATCGCGGCACGGGTGTTCAAGCATGCCACGGTTGAGACTCTGGCGCGCTATGCGACGGTACCGGTTATTAATGCACTCTCGGATCGTGAGCATCCATGTCAGGCACTGGCCGATATGCTGACGCTCCGTGAACGCTTCGGACGCTTACAGGGTCTCACCCTGGCGTATGTTGGTGATGGAAATAATGTCTGTCATTCGTTGATGTTATTGGGTGCAACGCTGGGTCTCAACCTGCGGATTGGGTGTCCACCCGATTACCGACCGGCACCCGACATTATCGAACTAACGGAACGACTGGCCCAGGAACACGACGCCACGCTCGCCATTACAGCTTCTCCGGTCGAAGCGGTTAGCGGAGCCGATGCAGTGTATACTGATGTCTGGGCATCGATGGGGCAGGAGCACGAAGCTGCACGTCGTCGTCCGGTCTTTACACCGTATCAGGTAAACACAGCGCTTATGGCCCATGCGGCACCACACGCACTGGCGATGCACTGCTTACCGGCGCATCGTGGTGAGGAAGTAACGGCTGAGGTTATCGACGGGCCGCAATCTGTCGTATTTGAGCAGGCAGAGAATCGACTCCACGTTCAAAAGGCGCTCATTTTGTTCTTGTTAGGGAAGTAGCGCCGATAGCATGCGGAAAGACGCTATGGCAGGCAACCGGGCAATCTTTGATCGCGCAATGGAGCAGTGTCGGGACGCATCGGCACAAGGTCGTTGGGAAGACTCGTTACGGGCAGCGGTACGGGCATTGCAAGAGTTCCCACAAGACCTCGAAGCACGCACCGCCGCAGCCGTCGCCCTCTTTCAGACGAACCGGTTTGACAAGGCGTTGCAGGCATTTCGCGATTTGTACGAAACTGACCGCACCAATGCTTTTTTTCTCAGCTATATTGCTCAATGCTATCAGCGGCAAGGTGACGTTGCGGCGGCGGCTGATGCTTATCGAGCGTTAGCCGATCTCCATAGTGCGCAGGGTCGCTCGCTACAGGCTGCCGAGTCATTGCGTGAACTGCTCTCCCTTCAACCGGAACTTGATGATCAACGCCGTCGGTTGGCGCAGCTTTACGAAGACATTGGTGCACTTCCCGAAGCTGCCGATACCCATCTGGAACTGGCCCAGCGCCTGATTGCTCAGGGTGATCTGGCCGCAGCGTTACAAGAGGTCGAATGGGCACTCCGCCTGGTGCCCAATCAACGTGCTGCCCGTGATCTTGCGACCCGGCTGCGTGAACAGCTCGGTACGCAACCGGTGGCATCGGTTGCCATGCGTGGCACGAGTGGATTACGTCCGTCACTCCCAACCGGTGCCCTTAGGGGTTCGGCGTCGCAACCAGAACATCTCATTGCCGAGGCTATGGCATGTCAGCAAGCCGGTGATGAGGATCGGGCTGTAGAACTTTACGAACAGGCACTGCAGGCTGGCCTCGAACGAGCGGATGTGCTCTATTCACTCGGCTTACTCTACCAGTCGCGGGGTAATCTCAAAGCGGCGGTGGGTGTGTTGACCCGTGCCGCCGGCGATCCCGAATATGCACTCTCTGCCCACTTCGCATTGGGACAGGTCTATCGTGACCTTGGGCAATTACCCCAGGCTGCGCAAGAGTTCGAGCTGACGATTAGCCTGGTTGATCTTGAGACTATCGGTAAAGCGGAGGCCGATGATCTCATTGCGATGTACGAGAGTGCGGCAACAGTTTACGAGCAAATTGGTGATCTGGCCCGGGCTTCAACCCTCTACGGCACACTGGCCGATTTTCTGGCAAGTAAGCGGTGGGGGCGTGATCGAGCAGTCGAATTCAAGAATCGGGCAAAAGAGCTGGCCGACCGCAATATGTTCGCCAAGCTGCGAACCATTGGGACGGGTGTCTTGCAGCCACAGCCGGCACCGGCTGAACCTGAGCCTCCTGTTCCTGATACGGATACCGGGCGATGGGGGAAGATTCGACCGATTACGGATTTTCTCCGTTCAGGAAACATCCCCGATAACGATCAGGCACCAGCAGTCGAGCCAGTAGCCATCGAACAGTTACCACTGCTCGAACGGATGAGTGCACCAACAGCGCTGGCAACGCCTGAATTCCCACCACCAACTCCACTCGATCCCACCGGCCTTGATGAGGTGACCGCCGGCTGGCTCGAACTGAGTGGAACCTATCTCACCCAGGGCTTGCTCGACGCGGCGCTCGATGCATGTCTGGAGGTCATCCATCACAACGTTGAGTATCTCCCGATCCATCTACGGATGGGTGAAATCTACGAACGGCAGGGTCGCCCTGAAGAGGCGCTTGCCAAGTATCAACTTCTGATCGAGACGTACCGTGTGCGTGGTGAGGCAGAAAAAGCGATTGACGTCTACTTTCGCTTTATCGAATTATCGCCCGACACGGTCAATGCGCGCTCGAAACTGGCCGAGTTATTGAAGCAAACTGGCCGCATTGACGAGGCAGTTGAGCAGTTGCTTCAGGTGGCAAATACCTATTTTCGGCTTGGACAGACCAATAAAGCGCTGGAAGAGTTTCGGCGTTTGCTGCAATGGGCGCCAAAACATCGTGACGTACATGCACAGTACGGTCTGGCCCTGCTCAAACTCGAACGGTTTGAAGCTGCCCTCGATGAGTTTCGGCAAGCGCTGGAATTGGGTTCCCCCGATGACCCTGTCGCACTGGCGCGGTTGAATATCACGCTGGCGTTGATGGGTGAGCAACCCGCTGTTATTTGGGACTCGCTGGCGACGGTGCTGGCCGAACTGAAGAAACAGCCAGGCGAGTTTGCCGCTGTGCAGGCAGAGTATCGCGCTGCCTTCTTGATTGAGGATCGCGCTCTGCTGCACTACATGCTGGCAATTATTCAGCAACAGCACGAACAACACAATATGGCCTTACTGGAGCTGGATCAGGCACAAGCCTTACTGGCGAGTGAACCCGATCCGATGCTCCCGCCGGCCCTGGTTTATCAGGCAACTGCCGATAGTTATATTGCGCTTGGGAAGGCAGAAGAAGCGCTTGAACAACTCCGCCGTGGCCAGGCTGTTGCCGACCAGACTTCACCCAATCCAACCCTTCGCCATCCTTTTGCAATCCCGCCATCACGCGCCGCTCTGGTGCGACGAATGGCCGAAGCCTATGCGATGAGCGACGATCTGGTCGGCGCTGAACAGGCACTGGTAGAGGCGAAGCGATTGCTGCCTTACGACCGTGCAATCTATACCAAGCTGGCTGAAGTCTATTTCCGGCAGGGAAAACTGGCCGAGGCGCTGGCGCAGCTTGATGAAATGGCTACCTATTACGAGGAACGGCAACAGCTTGATCGGGCGATTGAAATGCTCGAATATGCGGTACGGCTGGCGCCAAACCATATCGGTATGGGTAGTCGCCTGGCTCGCATGCAACTGCGCCGTGGCTATCTCGATCAAGGGCTGGCCGGTCTGGTACGGGTGAGTGAATTACAAAAGCGGGCCGGTCAACTGAAAGATGCGGTCGCCTCGTTGCAAGAAGTTGCCCAGACCTACTGGATGCTTAGCGATCACGAGCGGGCGCGAGAGATGTATGATCGGATTGTTCAGATCGCACCGAACGACATTGATGCCCGCCAATGGCTGGCACTCATGCATACGCTGGCCCGTCGCACCAAAGAGGCTATCAGCGAGAAGAAGCAGATTGCCCGTATCTTTGCCCAACAACGCGATTACGATAATGCTATCGCTGAACTACATCAGATCATTGGGCTTGATCAACAAGACCTGGAAGCCTACTACATGCTCTACGACATGCTGATGCGGCGCGAGGAATACGGCCAGGCCAGCCAGCTCTGCCGGCGAATGCTGAAGATGCCGGGAATCGAAACAGAACGGGTAGAAGCTATGTTAAGTGCCGCCAATCGTATGCTAGAGCAACGTAAGTCGGCGCCGCCACAGAGTTAACAATGATAGAGCTTGAGCGTCTCTGGACGCGGTTAAATCCGCTTACCTCACCATTCGCGCTGATCGACATTTTCATTGTTACAGCCTTCTTTTACTGGCTGTTGGGCATTGTGCGTGGCACGCGCGCTGTCCAGTTGCTGCGCGGGGTTGGTATTTTGCTGGCTATCGCTTTTCTGATGCCTGCTATCGCCAGTGATCGGCTTACGCTCCTCACCTGGTTGATTGTGAATGTCATCTCGCCGGCATTGATCGTGGCTATTCCCGTCCTTTTCCAGCCGGAGTTGCGACGGGCGCTAGAGAGCCTTGGTCGGTCGAGTGACCTCTTCGGGCGACCGTTTGGTGGTGCCAATCGCTCTGAGCTGTTGGAGACGATTACGGTGATCAGTCGCGCAGCAGCACAGCTCTCGCAGCAGGGGGTTGGGGCACTGATTGTGATTGAACGCCGCACCCAGTTGCAGGAATTTGCCGACCGTGGTGTGATTCTCGACTCGCGTATTTCCACGCCGCTTTTGCTCAATATTTTCTTTCCTAACTCACCCTTGCACGATATGGCAGTGATCATTCGCGGGAATCGGATTCTGGCAGCCAATGTTGTGCTACCGCTTAGCGAAGATATTTCCGGTCCACGACGGTACGGTACGCGCCACCGTGCGGCCAAGGGGATTACCGAGCAGACTGATGCACTGGCCGTCGTTGTGTCAGAAGAGACCGGTGCTATCTCGCTCGTCAGTGATGGCCGCATGGTGAGCTATTTAACCGAGACACGGCTGCGGACAATGCTGGCCGATCTGATGCAGGTGCCGCTTGAGAAAGAAGCGAAGAGGGCGGCATGAATGGCGTGCGTTCAATCGTGTTGCGGGCGTTCCTGGCCTTTGGTCTGAGCTTTGCCCTCTGGTCGTTTGTTTCTTTCAGCGAGAATCCTGAAGAGACGGCCCGTTTCGAGGACCTCACGCTCCAGATCGTTGGCCTGGCTGAAGATATGGTGATCGTTGATGCGAATGGGTTGCCGACAACCTCGTTTCCACTCGTTGACGTCACCCTCCGCACTGATCGCCGACAGCGCTCGGAGTTACGTCCGGTTGATATCCGGGTTGTGGCCGATCTGAGTAATCTTGGTCCCGGCGATCACCTGGTGCCGATCAATGTTCAACCAACGCGCAGCAACCTCTCGTTCAGTGTGCCGGCGGGAGGGATCGAACCGTCTGCTATCAGTATACGTATCGAGCCTGTAGAAACTGTGACCGTCCCCATTCGTCTTGAAATCGTTGGTTCGCCACCATTTAGTTTTGAGCGCGGTGATCCAGAGATACGCTACAACGGTAATTTGATCGACACCGTAACGGTGAGTGGTCCGCAAAGTCGGGTTGTGCGGGTAGCGGCGGTGCGGACTGTGGCTAATATCGCGCAACTTCGCGCATCGTATGTTGCACCGTTGAACCTGACGCCGGTTGATAACAATAATCAGCCGGTTGAAGGAGTGCAGGTTCGACCGGCAACGGTGACTGTCGTTATCCCGATTAATCCGGTGGTTGGTCTGCGACTGGTGCCGGTTTCGCCGATTATCATCGGCTCACCGGCGCCGGGATTTGCCGTCACCGATATCAAGGTTGATCCGCCATTAATCACCCTTACCGGTAGTTCTGGCCCGCTTGACGCGATCAACCTGTTGCAGACAGAAGCTATCGATATCGCCAACGCTCGTGAGACGGTGGTGCGCATCGTACCGTTAATCATCCCGACCGGTACTTCGCCGGCTCAGGGCGAGTCGAACGCTGTGCGGGTAACGGTTGAGATCACACCAATTACCTTGCCATTCCAGATTCGCTTACCGGTCGAGATTGTGATCGACGGTTTAGAAAATGGTCTCCTTGTCACCGTATCACCAGAGGTCGTTGAGATAACCTTCGCCGGTACCAGTGCCCAACTGAATGCCCTGGCGGCGACGCCGCTGGAAGCAACCATTAACGTCAGCGGACTTGCTCCTGGTGCCTATCAGTTCCCTGTCCAACCCCTGCTGCCTGATGGGGTCAGCATCGTGGGTGAAGCGCCAACCGTGACAGTGGTGATTATCCCAGAGCCGACGCCAACCCCGACCCCATCACCCTCTCCCCAACCGTCACCGGAAATCGAGCCGACGCCCACCCCGGACGGTGGCTAGGCGATCAGGGTAATCTATCAGTCGTCAGAACCCGATGTTGCATCGAGGGTGGATGCAATACTTCCGCACCGGTTCATCTCTGTGACTGGAGTGGGATAGGTTACGGTGAGCCGGCCACTTCGCGCTACCAGGCGTAGACCTGCGCTGCCCGACAGATCAGGCTTCCAGCGTAGCAATTGCCACAGTTGTGGAGAAGCGCTATACTGAACACACCGTAGATGCCTGGGGAATGAGCCGGTATTGGCGAATAACGATGGAGCAAAGCGCCGGTAACTATCGCCAGTTGTTGCGCTAAACACGTTTAGAGCATCTACAAAGCGGCGAACCTGTTCGCTTCTCGCGAACAGTGATTATTCAGTATAGAACAGTCTGAGGCAATGACACAATTGGAACAAGCGCGTGATCTGCTGGAAGCCCATGACTCAATTGTTTTTGCTATGCTCTTCGGTTCGCTGGCGAGAAATACAGCGCACCCCTGGAGCGATGCAGATATTGGCATCTACGTTACCCGTCCCTGGTCACTCCTGGAAACGGGAAAACTCGCTGCTTCCCTGGAGACAGCGCTCGGTCGAACCGTTGATCTATGTGTGCTAAACGTGGCGCTTGAACGTAATCCCCTGCTCGCCTACCGGGTTATTGCCGAAGGGAAACTGTTGTTTTGTCGAGACCCCGACATCTTTGCTGATGTTAAGGCCAGGATTATCTTGCACTATCTGGATACATCCTTTCTACGGACGATGGTGATGAATGCCTTTCGCGAGCGTCTGGAGAGCGGGCAGTTCGGCAAAGGGGGATGATCGTGTTAGAGCGATTACAGCGGCTGGAAACCACTGTGCGCGAGCTTCAGCGTTTTGCGCAAACGTATTCTCTCGCCGATGTGCGACAGAACACACATCTGGAGTGGGCACTGCGCTATGGTTTTCTGGAAGCTATTCAGATGGTAATTGATATAAGTTGCCAGATTGTTAGCCGGCATAACCTGGGAATCCCCTCCACATATGCTGAATGTATAGACCTTCTACACTGTGCCGGCTATGTTGATCATCATCTGGCCAATACACTTTGTGGTATAGTCGGATTACGCAATATTCTGGTGCCTGAATACGTTTCTGTTGACCTTGAACAACTGTATGAATTACTTCATCGAATAAGTGATTTTCAACAGTTTGCTGAACAGATCAAAAATCAAGGATAAGTATATACCTGCATCGCATAATGACATTACGGCGGAAAGAGAAGCCTGGTGCCTGGATGCACATTCATCGTTGGCAGCAGGTAGCTGCTCATCACTGAACCCCAATTTGGTCATGCGCTACCGCCACCCGCTGTTGGCGGGCGACGAGTACACTCCCCGCTGTGATCAACAGAAACACCACAATACTCACCGCATTCAACATCCCACCCCAGCGCCGTAGTTCGATCACCATCAGCAGATCACCGGTCATACGCAGTACCAGTGAGAGGTGTAATAATCCCAGGGGCAGATAACTCCAGTTGCTAAAGCGCAACGGCACCTTCAGCAGAGCGGGAATGATGATCGGAGCATGTCCAAAAATCATCGCAAAGACAAAGCCGACAAAGACGCTGTGCAGGATGGCGTCGTAAGGAAAGCCGCCATAGACACCGCCAACCATCACCATCAGCAGGCCACCAATTGCCAGCCACGCACTGCCTGAGAGCATACAGGTCGCGCTGAAGCGGGGTAATCCAGGCCGGCGAATCGTCCGGCGTCCGATGTCATAGGCTAATAACCACAACCCACTGCCCAGCAGGCCGAGGCCGGCAATGCGCGAGCTATTGACATAATCAAACAATGACCATAACAGCCCCAACCAGATCAACCCGACACTCAGACTAAAGCTCCAGAACGCATGAACCGGCAACTGGCGCAGCCTGCCCAGTTCCAGCCGTTCACCGAAGATGGTCAGGGTCAGAAAGCCGATCCACCAGAGTGAGGCCAGCGCTAAAGGTTTGCCACTAAGCCAGATCAGGTTACCGCCGAACCACGCCAGCCCACCGAGCGCCATCGTAATCAGAAAACGAGCCGGTTGGCGCTTGAGCAGGGTGGCAAAGATGATGAGCAGGCCAAAACTGCCGCTACTGATAAGCAACGCACCGAGGGTAGTCGGCAATCCCAGCAGCAATCCCAATCCACCGCTGAGAGTCAACAGTGGCCCGGCAAAAGCCCAGGGGCGCCCAATCGCTACCGCCCGTTCCAGCCCAATGACTGTACCGAGCATGCCGCCAACGAAAAGTTGACCGTGGAGCGCAGCCAGCGCGATGGGTGAGAAGGGTAAAGCCCAGCCGATCCGTAATAAGCCTGCCCAGAGCGCGCTAACCAGCATCACCATGACGCCGGCAGCGAATGCTACCCGCAACCCAAAAGCATACCTTGATATGGTCATGGCGTATCTCCCCATTGCTGTGAACCTGTCTCTATCAACACTACCGTCAGGCTGTCTACGTGGTTCGAGTGAGTTTCCTTGTGTTCCAGCATAAGATGCTGCAACAAAGCTCGCTGTGACTTTTTTCACAGCAAAGCCTTGCTGATGGTTCTACCCCCGCAGTGGTCTGCAAACCTTGAGTGATACTGTGCATCATTGCCTGGCACCGGATAGGCGGCCCTCCGTGACTATCGATCCTATTTGCGACGATCCGTAGGAATCACTTGCATAATACAGAGGTACAGGTCCCGTAGGGGCGGGTTCCGAACCCGCCCCTACGGGCGGTGCATGGGCCGTTCACATTGTCATACGAGAGAAAGGCTCCATGTTGGATCGTGTGTCCTGTACTGGGCTGTATCAGATTTGATGTGGCATTGCCTGGATAGTATCCCTCTGGCATCCAGCGCGTCCGATTTGTTGCTTCTGCACGCCTGTGCGCTGTATAGATGCACGTCCATCGCACGGTTTCACGGTCGTTTCGCGCAATCCAGGTGCCATCGCAGCGTTCGCGCAACGTCTGCGCATCGCACAACACATCGCCCTGTGTAGAGGCTGCACGCATTCCTGCCCGGTCACCCCCTTACCTGCACCGCACCACAACGCGGCATTTTACAAAGTGTCGCGACAAGAGTACAATGTCGTGTTGATCCACGCCGCCACGCTGCGGCTACTGCCTCATAAAGCTGTGTTGAAAGGAAAGAAGCGCTGTGAGCAAGAAGATCCGCGTTGCGATTATTGGCGTTGGCAATTGCGCCTCCTCACTGGTACAGGGCGTCCATTACTACCGCAATGCCCGTGATGGCGATGACATCCCCGGTCTGATGCACGTCAACCTGGGCGGCTACCACATTGGCGATATCGAGTTCTCGGCGGCATTTGATATTGCCGATACCAAGGTTGATCGTGATCTGTCCGAGGCGATCTTCGCCGAACCAAACAACACCTATCGCTTCGCCGATGTACCGAAGCTGGGTGTACCGGTATCTCGTGGGATGACCCACGATGGCATCGGCAAGTACCTCAGTACGGTGATCCGTAAATCGAAGCGCGATACCGACGATATTGTGGGCATTCTCCGCGAGACAAAAACGGATGTTGTCGTCAATTTTCTGCCGGTCGGCAGTGAGATGGCAACCAAGTGGTACGTAGAACAGGTACTCGATGCCGGTTGTGCATTTATCAACTGCATTCCGGTCTTCATTGCCAGCCAGGAATACTGGCGACGCCGATTCGAGGAGAAGGGGCTGCCGATTATCGGCGATGACATCAAGAGTCAGGTCGGTGCAACCATCACTCACCGCGTGTTGACAACCCTCTTCAAGGAGCGTGGTGTTCGTCTCGACCGTACCTACCAGTTGAATTTCGGCGGCAATACCGACTTTCTCAACATGCTCGAACGTGAGCGTCTGGAGAGCAAGAAGATCAGCAAGACCAATGCCGTCACTTCACAGTTGGGGTACGAGTTGCCGGCTGAACAGGTACACGTCGGGCCGAGCGACTATGTACCGTGGCTGGGGGATCGCAAGTGGTGCTACATCCGTATGGAAGGCACCACCTTCGGCGACGTGCCGCTCAATCTGGAGCTGAAACTGGAGGTGTGGGACTCGCCCAACTCGGCGGGCGTGGTGATCGATGCCATTCGCTGTGCTAAACTGGCTCTTGATCGGGGGATTGCCGGCGCACTCTACGGCCCCAGCAGCTATTTTATGAAGACACCGCCTCGCCAGTTCACCGACTATGAAGCGCGCGATTTGACCGAGCGCTTTATTCGTGGTGAGGTCGGTGCCAAGTAGGGACAATCCGTGAGGCTCTCCTCCGTTGAGGCAAGCCAGGGGCAACCCTGGTGGCGTCCCTCTCAGCCAGGGTAGGGGCAACCACCAGGGCTGCCCGTCGAGGCACGGTAGGGCAACTCTGCGTGGCAGCCCTCACCGGCTTACGACACCGGACAATATTCAAGCAGGACGGGCATGAAACTGATAGTGCAGATTCCGGCCCTCAACGAACGCGATACTATCGCCGATGTCATTCGTGCTGTTCCCCGGCAGATCCCCGGCGTGGATCAGGTTGAGGTGTTGATTATTGATGATGGCTGTACCGATGATACGGTTACAGTCGCTCTGAATGCCGGTGCTGATCATGTGGTACGTCATACTGCCAACAAGGGGCTGGCAACCGCATACCAGACCGGTATCGATACCGCGTTGCGTCTCGGTGCTGATATTATTGTCAATACCGATGCCGACAACCAGTATCCAGGGAGCGAAATTCCGCATCTCATTGCACCGATCCTTGCCGGCAAGGCCGACATTGTGATCGGTGACCGGCAGGTGCATCAGATTGAGCATTTCTCCCCTCTGAAAAAGGCGTTACAACATATCGGTAGTGCAGTGGTACGCTGGGCATCCGAGACAAATGTGCCCGATACCGTGTCGGGTTTTCGGGCGCTGTCACGCGAAGCTGCGCTGCGCACCTTTGTAACCTCCGATTTTTCGTATACGGTTGAAAATCTGATCCAGGCCGGTAAACGGCGGCTCACAATTGTGGCGGTTCCCATCAAGACCAATCCTGTGCAGCGTCCCTCTCGCCTGCACCGCGGCAACTGGAATTTTATCAAGCGGCAGGCCGCCATCATCGCCCGCACCTACACGACCTACGAACCCCTCAAAGTCTTCAGCTACATTGCGCTCTTCTTCGCGACGCCAGGCATTGTGTTGCTGGGATGGGCTGCGTTCGTCTTTATCGGTCGGCGCCTGGGCGTGCTCTCGGCCACCAATGATCAGTCTTTGCTGGTGGGGAGTATCCTGATTTTAATGGCGTTGATTATCTTTCTCATCGGCTTACTGGCCGACCGGGTCGGGGGTGTACGCCGGTTACAGGAAGAGATACTTTACCGCACGCGCGTCAATCTGGTCGAACAAGAGGCGTGGCGACGCACGATCAGCGCCCGTCTCGACCGGATCGAGCGGGCGCTGGGGGTGACGGTGACCGACGAACCTGAACCTTGATCTCAGTGGCCGGCAGTGTTCAGTTCTGGCGCGTCGAAGACCGTCGGATTGGGGTCGCCACTGACCTCAATTTTGGCGATTGCACCCTTGTCAATCGAGCGGCTGAGGGCGTGATCGACCAGGATGTAGGTGCCCGGCACTTCCACTTTGAACTCGATGATGACCGCTCCACCTGCCGGGATGAGGGTCGTTTGTACATTGTGGTTCTGCAGGCTACCACCCTCGACGTAGACGGTGTCGAAGATTTCGCCGATCACGTGGAAGTTGCTGCTCACGTTCGGGCCACCTACGCCAACAAACAGCCGTACCGTCTCGCCTACCCGTGCCTTCATCGCATTATCGCCTGTTAAACCGCCAGCCCGGCCGTTGAAGACGATATAGGTCGGGTTTTCGTCCTTCACTGCCAGTGGGTTGAAGGTTAGATGGCCCTTGGTGCCGTGATCTTGTTGGGTGTAGAAATCACCTTGCATAATGTAGAACTCGCGATCAACCGGCGGCAGACCACCTTCAGGTTCCACGACGATTAGCCCGTACATCCCATTGGCGATGTGGGACGGAATATGCGGCGTTGCGCAGTGGTACACGTAGACACCGGGGTTAAGCGCCTGGAAGCGGAAGCTCTTGGTCTGACCAGGAGCAACCTGCGTCGCCACCGCCCCACCACCCGGGCCGGTCACTGCGTGCAGATCAATCGAGTGCGGCAACTGGCTGTCAGGCGCATTGGTGAGCGAGAGTTCGACGGTATCACCGACCCGTACCCGGATCATCGGGCCAGGAACCGTGCCGTTGAACGTCCAGAACGTATAGGTACTGCCATCACCGAGGTAACCTACCACTTCGCGAGTCGTCAGCTCTACGGTTACCGTCTGTGCCGGGCGGGAACCAACCGGCGCCGGAACTGCATTGGCCGGCAACATCACCTCATTAGTCACTTCCATGGCTGGAGCAACTGTCGGCACGACCGGCATTTGGACGCCGGTAGGAGTAGGAGCAGTCGCACAACCGGCCAGTAAGGTAACCAGTACTGCAATAATCAGTGAGCGAACCATTTGTTTTCTCCTTCTGTCTAAGCCTGTGCCTTACTGAGCCAATCGTAGCAAAGAGCGTTCATTGTTAATGTGACAGAAGTCACAACTTCTTTTTCAATGGGTGTTACAGTGATGTGTTGAGAACGCATCTCATGAAGCTGTGTGGTCGTGCTACTAGACGGTCGCACAGGCTCGTGAACGCTTGCCAATCACCAACGACAACCTATCCTGATCCCGGCACACCGGTATGGCAGCGAGCAGCGCTGGCGACCGCCTACGGTGCCATCACCCACTGGATTGGTTTCCTTGCCCGCTCGTCATGCGCGTGTCGTATCGTTTGGAGTGCAGTAGCCACACTGCCGCGCCAGCCGTGCTCACAATCAGGCGCGTGTCACGCCGTTGACCTGCTGGTCACGGGGATGCCAGGTATGATCGTCACGATCATTCTGCCAGTGATCAATGAGATAACTTCTGCTCCTACGCTGACCCTTTTCCCCACTCTGCAACCGTGCTACCATGCAGATGTTCGCTGATAGTATGGAGATACAAGCTATGGTTGATCACCTTCGCCAACGCTGGGCAAGCGACGCTGTGATCTACAATGCGTGGCTCACCATTCCCAGCCCTTGGAGCGCTGAGCTACTGGCCGCAGCCGGATTTCCCTCGCTCACCATTGATCTGCAGCACGGCTTGATCGACGATCCAACCGCATTGCAAATCCTGCATACCATTGACCGACGGTGTCCGGTCTTTGTTCGCTTAGCGTGGAACGAACCGGCAGCGATTATGCGCGCTCTGGATCGGGGTGCTGCCGGAATTATTGCGCCGTTGATTACCGGCCCAGCCGATGCCCAGGCGCTGGTTGCTGCCTGTCGTTTTCCTCCAGAGGGCATCCGGAGTTATGGGCCGGTGCGGGTTGGCGTTGTGTATGGGGTGGCCGAACCGGCCATGGTGGCGCGCCTGCCGTTCATTATGCCGATGATCGAAACGGCCGGCGCCCTCGACCAGCTTGAGGCAATTGCTGCTGTGCCGGGCATTGATGGCCTCTATGTCGGGCCGGCTGATCTCAGCTTGAGTTTAGGGCTTCCCGTACCGGTGGATTTCGCAGCCCCACCCTTCCGAGCGGCGCTTAGCCGGGTGGTTGAGGTTTGTCGACGGCATCACCTGGTTGCCGGCATCTACGCCAGCCCGGAATGGGCCGCCGATCTGGCGGCGCTTGGCTTTCGGTTCATCACGATTGTCAACGACAGTGATCTGATCAGTCGGGGGGCAATCGCGGCATTACAGCGTGTAAGCGGCTAATCTGAATCTAGGTCTCAGCACAGGCAGCCAGCGCGGCGCGGTCGCAAATCGCGATTGCGCCGCGTTCGATACGGATCATCCCCTGCATCTCAAACTGGTGCAGTGTCCGACTCACCATCTCGCGCACGGTACCGATCATGGCAGCCATTTCGGCCTGTGTCAACGGTGCCATCAACTCACCCTTTTCCGAAGCAATTGCCCGATTGAGTAGCAACTGCGCCAGACGGCCTTGTACACTGTGTAGCGCAATGTTATCGATCAGATTGACCATGTGGCGCAGGCGAGTGGCAAACTCCCGGAGCAGGGCCATCGCCAGCGCCGGGTGTTCATGCACCAGTTGCCGCATTGCTGTGATGGAGAATTCCAGCACCTCAACATCAGTAATCGCTTCCACATTCACCGGGCAAGGCCCTTCATCGAAAATCGGTACCGCATTGAAGTGCTGACCCGGCCCCATGACATTCACGATCTGTTCGCGGCCACTCGGCGCAATGCGGGTTAGCTTGACCCGTCCCGCTACCACGGCGTACATTGCCTGTGGTGGCTCACCGGCAAGGACAATCAATGCACTGGCGGGGTACGAGCGTGGGAAGGCCGTGGCTGCCAGTGCCTGCAATACTGTATCAGGGAGGTGAGTGCAAAAACTCACCCGGCGCAATTGAGCGATGCGTTCGTTGTCCAATGACCACCTGCGCTGTGACGATTGTCACTGCAACCGTACCGTCGTTCTCATTATAGTGGATTGCAGAAGATGATGAACCGGAGAAATACTATGAACACAACTCAATCTGCAATCCACGTACCACAACTTCCTGAGATTGATCGCAACCGTTGCAACGGCTGTGGTCTCTGTGTAGCACTCTGCCCAACCCATGCGGTTGCTGTCCGTGATGGATACGCAGTGATTGTCAATGCCGATGCCTGCAATTTTTGCCCGCTCTGCGAGAGTTATTGTCCAACGGGAGCCATTGGGCGACCGTTTACAATCACGTTTTGTTCGGCGACGACAACCTGATGACGATCTGGCCGGATGTATACCGACAACACAGCAGTGATTTATACCAGCACCTTCTCCATCACCAGGCTCGGCCAGCCCAGGCGAGCACGCCAGCCATCCAGTCGCCAGATTTCATCATACCCACACCGCCGATAGAAGCGTTGGGCGGCAGTATTGTTCGCCAGCACTTGCAAACGGGATCGGGGCAATCCACGTGATCTAATCTGCTCCTCGAGGGCTGCCATCAATGTCTGCCCGGCCCCCTGACCACGGGCCGCAGCAGTGATCACGACCGAATGGATCAGGGCACTCTGCGGATCGGTATGACGATACACACCTATCAGGCTACGCGCCACCACACTTGCCAGTTTGAGGGTTGGCCCGATCCCAAGCTCACGCACTGCTGCTGCAATCGTTCCCCGTGGCGCTCGCTCGTAAGCCGGCTCGTTGGGGAATTGCAGCATGCCGGTACCGATAACCCGTTGCTGATCGTCACATACCACCAGTCTGTTTGTGAGGGCCGCTTCGCCATTGGCTTGCAGCGTATAGGCTAACAACCGCTCTTGTCCGGCCCGGCAGCCACTGAGCGCACCTGGCAATTCAGAGTGATACAATTCGACGATCAAGCGGGCTAAATCAGGTATATCGGTGCCAATGGCGGGGCGAATAATGAATGCAGGCATACGATAGCACCTTTTCAAGCAGCATTGATGTTGCGATTACGACCAAAGCTCATTGGATACGTCACACCGGATACTCCATCGCAGGATGGCTCTCACTATCTACCGTAGCAGTCACCGTGAACGTGTTTAACGCGCCAGCCCTCTCTCTCCGACGAATGGCAGGCTTTTCATCCGGCGGCCGCAGGAGCGGGGCAAACGCGGGGCCTGACTCATTCAATCATTCACATAGTACAGGCATCAGCCGGTGCGCCATTTCCGTACCAGCGTAACCTCAGCGTGTTTAACACGCCAGCCCTCTCTCACCGCCGAATGGCAGGCTCTTCATCCGGCGGCCGCAGGAGCGGGGCAAACGCGAGTACTGACTCGTTCAATCATTCACATAGTACAGGCATCAGCCGGTGCTCCATTCCCGTACCAGTGTAACCTCAGCGTGTTTGACGCGCCAGCCCTCTCTCTCCGACGAATGGCAGGCTTTTCATCCGGCGGCCGCAGGAGCGGGGCAAACGCGAGTACTGACTCGTTCAATCATTCACATAGTACAGGCATCAGCCGGTGCTCCATTCCCGTACCAGTGTAACCTCAGCGTGTTTGACGCGCCAGCCCTCTCTCTCCGACGAATGGCAGGCTTTTCATCCGGCGGCCGCAGGAGCGGGGCAAACGCGGGGCCTGACTCATTCAATCATTCACATAGTACAGGCATCAGCCGGTGCGCCATTTCCGTACCAGCGTAACTTCAGTCCAGGGTCGGTGCCTGTCTATTTCTGCTCTGGTGCCCACGGTGGTGACTGACGATTGAGAAACGCCCGCAACCCGGCCTGGCCCTCGGCACCGGTACGGGCAGAGGCAATCGCTTCGATTGCCAGCCGTCGCACCTCGTCGAGTGAACCGGTGCGCACCACCTGCAACAACGCTTTACTCATCGCTATCGCACGTGGTCCGGCCTGCAACAAATCGCGCACGACACGGTCAACAGCCTGATCGAGTTGATCAGCCGGTACCACCTCGTGTACCAGCCCAATCGCCAGCGCCTGCGCTGCCTTGATCCGGCGCCCGGTCACAAACAGGGCGCGGGCATGCCCAAAGCCGATTTTCGCGGTCACAAAGCGGGCAATAACCGCCGGCAGCAGACCCAGGCGCACCTCAGTTAACCCAAAAACAGCCTCTTCAGCCGCAACCACATAGTCGGCGCAACAGACCAGCCCCACCCCACCACCGAGCGCTGCCCCGTGTACCCTGGCAACCACCGCTTGCGGCAGTGTGTCGAGGGCCGTGAACATCGCATCAAGGCGAGAAGCATCGGCCAGATTCTCTTCACGTGAATAGTTGAGACTGGCCTGCATCCAGTTGAGATCGGCGCCGGCACAGAATGACGGCCCCTCTCCCTGCAAGATCAGCACTCGCACGGCAGGATCATCGCGTAGATCGGTGCAGACCTCAGTAATTCCGGCGATCACATCGGGGTTGAAGGCATTGTGAACGGTTGGTCGCTGTAGCGTAAGGGTGGCAATCGGGCCATCACGGGTAAGCGTCAACACTGCCATCGTGGTTGCTCCTTCTCCAGGCGAAACAGCACTACTCTAGCGGTAATTCCACGCTGGCTAACACCTCGGCCAAAACGTCAGCACTGGTGCGGCCACGGATTGCGGCTGCCGGACGCACCAGCAGACGATGCTTCAACACCGGCTCGGCCAGCGCCTTGTAATCGTCAGGCAACACATAATCGCGTCCGGCCAGCGCTGCCCGCGCCTGCCCGGCACGAAACAGCGCCAGCGTCGCTCGTGGACTCATCGCCAGCGCCAGATCGGGATGGCTGCGCAACTGCTGCGCCAGCCGCACCAGATACTCACGCAGTGACGGTGCGACGCGCACGGTGTAGACTATTCGTTGCAGTGCCGGTATCTGCGACCCGTCAACCACTGCCGTCACTTGTGTAATGGGATGATCGCCGGCGAGCGTCGTCAACATCTGCAACTCATCAGCCGGTGAGGGATAACCGAGCTGAATCTGGAGCAGAAAGCGATCAAGCTGCGCTTCGGGTAAGGGAAAGGTACCTTCAAACTCAATCGGATTCTGGGTAGCCAGCACCAGAAACGGTTCTGGCAAACGATGCGTCACACCGTCAACACTCACCTGCCCTTCCCCCATCGCTTCGAGCAAGGCGCTCTGCGTGCGCGGCGTTGCGCGATTGATCTCATCAACCAGCACCACGTGGCTGAAAAGTGGGCCGGGCTGGAAGACAAATTGCCCGTTCTGTGGGCGGTAGACACTGACACCGGTGAGGTCATTGGGCAACAGATCGGGAGTACACTGAACCCGTTGAAAACGCAATCCCAGCGATAGAGCCAGGGCGCGGGCCAGCATCGTCTTGCCCACCCCAGGGACATCCTCAATCAACACGTGCCCACCACACATCAAAGCGATGAGCAGTAAGTCTATCGCTGCCGTTTTGCCAATAATAACCCGTTCAACATTTGCCCGCACACGTTCGGCAAAATCGGCCAGTGCGAGCAGGTTGGCGACAGAGGTCGAAGATGGTGTATTCACAGAGTTTATTTCATACGTGATAAACTGATGACCACGTAACAGATTATACCTGATCGGCAGAATCGGTTGACACCAGTTATCACACATTATCCCACACTATCCCACATTATCCCACATGGGTTTGTGGGTGTGTTAAGGGTTTTTAGAACAAATGTTTTACATGGATTTATGGTTTGGATTGATAAACAAGTGCAATGCTTCCTGTCTGGCAACGTATCAGGAAGCGTAGGGCAAATGAGACCTGGTTGCCCAAAATCTGATAGCTTGAAATAGCTTCTCATAACACAGAGCAGGATACGACCAAATCCAACAACGGCCGGTTAATCGCCGTATAGATTGCGTATCCTGCTCCGCAGATGATTTATCGTACCACCAGTGGAATATGCACTTGTATCCCTGTTGGTGAGCTACTGGCCTGCTGCACCACAATCGTATCACTCGCCTGGTAGGTTGTCGCACCCTGGCGGATCTGCACGAAGACGGTGCGTTCACCGCTGCCGCTGGCTAACGTCCAGGTGTAGGTGGTGCTGTACGGCTGCCACGCCGTCCAGGTCACACCATCATTGCTCAATCGCATCTGTTCGGCCCATCCTGCCCCGTAGATGTACAGTTGCACCGTTGATGAGGTGGTGGTCGCCGCTTCGCCGTTGATCACCACCGGATAGGTATTCCAGCGGCAGCCGAAGGTCTGCGACCAGAAATGGCCGTAGGTTGTCCCACTGCGGTAGGTGTAACCGGCACCCATCTCGCACAGGCCGTTCCGCAGAATATTTGCCCGATGACCATCGCTGTTCATCCAGCCATTGATTACAGCGTCCGGGGAACCATACCCTGCCGCCAGGTTTTCAGCCGCTATGGAGTAGTTGTAGCCAAAGGCGATAAAGCGCTGACCCATACTTCGTCCCTGGACATCGGTGTGTGAGAGGAGGTTGCGACTGGCGTTGTCTTCGACGATGAACACCGCTGCCTGTTGCAGGTTATCGTTCCGCTTGAGTGGCGATAGACCGTTGGCCATCCGTATCTGGTTGGTCAGCTCGATCACCTGTTGCATCGGGTCGGATTGGGCAAGGAGTGGAGGTGCAGGCAGGCGGGGCAAGGTGGCGATGATCAAGAGGCCGAGACAGATCGTGCCGCATAGCAGGCGCCAAGAGCGGATCAGCATATGTTGATCACCTCATCAATGTGTGGTATGGCTGTCGGAGATCCGCACTCTGGGGGGAGATTTCTCAGGATGGGGAGCCGTATCTCCTGAGCTGTTTGCGTACAACCTGTAGTATATGATAGCAGAGCAGTAGGGGCGATAGGATGGCAATTTTTTCATCAAGATATGACAGTTGGGATAACGCTGTTTTGTATTTGGAAACAGCGATTTCCTGTCAGGCTATGACCGATCACATTGCGTGATGACACAAACAATCACCCATGCCCAGCCGGGTCGCGTGCGGAAGTCGGGCTTCCGCACTGCACTTCCCGACCGATTACGCGAGAGTTAAGGTGTCTGGCTAATGATGAGTGAGGTGTAGTCCTTTACTCTTTCGTCCGTTATCTCTACACCCCCGGCACACCAATTGTTAGCCGGGCTACCAGGCCATCGTTCAGCGATCCGGTCACTGTTGCCATCTGGGTCTGCCAGCCATCGCGAAAGATGCCGTCGCGCTCCAGCGAAATACGACCAAGATTATTCAAACTGTTACCGTATTGCGGATCAGCGTAGACTTGCCGGCAAATATCTTCCGGGAGAGCCAGTTGTGAGGTGTGCACCACATTGCGTGCACTGGTGGCCTGATCCAGCGAAGGATAGATTTCAAAGTGGACGTGCGGCCAGCGTCCAGAATAGCATCCGGGGAAGATGGTTTGGAAGACAACAATCCCGTTCGCATCAGCAGCCTGCACCCCGCGCAGATAATCCTCGCCTTCCACCCCACTGCTGTACATTGAATAGCGTCCCTGCGCATCACAATGCCAGGCGTACAACGCATAACCGGCGAGTGGCGCACAATCGCCACCGGCCCGCACCAGCTTCAATTCCAGACGGAGCGGAATGCCGGCGGCAAGGTTACCGGTGCCGAGGCTCGTCCGAATGTCCTGGCGTACCACACCGGATCGGGCAAGCACATTGAGACTTGCCCCCTGCGAGCCATCCCCAGGGAAGGGGCCCGCAGTCTCGGTTGGAATCGGTGAAACACATTCGGCAACCGGAGCTGAGGTTGGAGTGACTGCCGTGGTAGGCGTGCTAACAGTGGCGGCTACCGTTGGACTGGCCGGTAGTGCTGTGGGACTGGCTGGTAGCGCTGTCGGGCTGGATACACTACCCGAACCTGCCACAGAGGTGGACGTTGGCCCACCTGTTGGCGTAGATGACTGACCGGCGAAGGGTGTACAACCGGCCAGAAAGCTGGTAATCCCGACCAACCCCAACTTTAAGAGACGGCGTCGAGTCAGCGGTGACTGTTGCAGCATGGTCAGATCGGCCTGAAGGCCAAGGTCGAAAAGATCGCGGTGTTCTTGTTCCATTGGGTACCTCACGTCTGCGAATACTATTCTTCGAGAGAGTTGTAGCACGGTATTGTGCAGAACTTGATGAGAATTTGAGTAGATTTGATGAAGAATTGTCGTGATGTATTTCTCCCCGGCGGTTGAGTATAACCCATACCCTGGTGCCAGGCCTCTACAGGCGTAGCTTGCATCCAGAGAACGCGCTACTAAATAGGCTTTTTTCCTGTTGTAGTGCCTGGGTTGCATCACTTGCAGTGCGGAAGCCACGCTTTTGCCCCCAACGCGCTCCGGTATTGGGTGAGAGGTACAACCGCCAATCTCCATGCCATCCTGATAAGGCGTTTCTGGGCAAGCCTGCAACGCACGATGGTCGGTAAGTGTGAGTTGAACGCAGATAGCAGCAGCCCATGCGTTGTTCGCCGCGATCTGTCGATAACCGCTATCGTTTGCAGTCTCCAGATGCTGCACTGGCGTAACAACTGTGCGTCTCTGGGGTGTGTGGTGGATCGGAAGTAGTGGTACTGTACGCCAGACCTGTGGCACAGATACTCCTGCCCGTGATTCAATGGCGGACAGCGTTTGAGAGCGTCTTGCGGACAACCTGACCGCCCTCGCCATTGACCCCTCGCGGCACGGGAGAGGAGAGGTTAGAGGTTTGATTCAGAGCTTCCTGATGAAGTAGAACTTTTCATCCGCCCCTGAACTGCACGTTGAGGAGATTCTATCCGGCAGCAGTGAGTGCTCCCTGGAATGGTTGCGACACCTGCATACCACAGGCGCGCTAATGTTCACACCGGTCGTTCGAGTCGTGCCGGATGGTCATGGTGAAGCGGTATCGAGTCGCTTGACAGATCTGCAATCGGCGATATGTGACGCCACAGCCGTGCAATCGCTACCGTGAAGGAACGTCAATGGCCGGACTTCACCCCGTGTCGACTCAACCCGAACTGACATTATGTTACAATGCAGATACTTATATCGCAAAATTGTCGTTGAGGTTTATCTACAACCTTATGGAAATCTATCCGACACCACATAACGTTGCCTTAATTGATGTTCACCATCTTGGTCGGCCTCATGTGATCGGTACATTCTTGCTGTTGGGTGACGAACCGGCGCTGGTTGATCCGGGGCCGGCCAGTACGCTGGCAGCCCTGCGTACCGGATTACGTGCGCACGGGTTGACGGTCGCCGATCTGCGAGCGATTGTGTTAACGCATATCCATCTCGATCATGCCGGCGCAACTGGTCTGCTTGCCGCAGAGAATCCGCATCTGACGATTCATGTTCACGAGCGCGGTGCGCCACATTTGATCGATCCTTCACGGTTGCTCAATAGCGCAGCCCAGCTTTACGCTGATCGCATGGCAACTTTGTGGGGTGATGTGCGTCCGGTGGCTCACGAACGGATTCGTACCTACACCGGTGGTGAGACGTTATACCTCAGAGGTCATCCGCTGCGCGCATTTGATGCTCCTGGGCACGCGAAACATCACCTGATCTGGTTTGACGAGGCGAATGGTACTGCCTTTGTGGGTGATAATACCGGTGTCCGCCTACCGGGAGTGCGGATGACCAGGCCGGCGACACCGCCGCCTGATATCGATCTGGAAGCGTGGTCGCGCACTCACGATTTGATTGAGCAATTGCGTCCGCAGTGGTTGTGTCTGACCCACTTTGGTGCCTATGACGATGTCGCCTTTCATCTGGCCGATGCCCGGCTGCGCTTGCAGCAATGGGCCGAGATTGTCCGCCAAAGTCTGATTGCCGGCCATGATGAACAGACTGGAACGGCTGTGTTAGAAGCGGCATTGGCGAATGAAGCGGCTACGCTCTCGCCAGCCGAACAGTTGGCAATTATTCAGCAGACCGGCCCATTAACATTGAGCTGGCGTGGTCTGGCTCGTTACTGGCAGAAGCTAGGGGGACTGGCAGGGTGAAGATCAGGGAGGGCAGGTTGTTTCTCTACCCTCCCTGGTAGTAGTCGACTACAGTTTCACTTCTCCGCGCAGAAAGCGGAGAGCGGTCTCGGCCAGGATAGCGGTGCCAATGGGGAGTGCGCGTTCATCAATGTCGAAGATGGGGGTATGGTGCCCGCGCACGATGCC
This sequence comes from Chloroflexus aurantiacus J-10-fl, assembly GCF_000018865.1. NCBI lineage: Bacteria > Bacillati > Chloroflexota > Chloroflexia > Chloroflexales > Chloroflexaceae > Chloroflexus > Chloroflexus aurantiacus. The sequence goes on along the minus strand of NC_010175.1, from coordinate 2,146,063 downwards.
GTCATTGATCGCGGCACCGAGCATCAGCATGGCACCTGGTGCCTTTTTCGTCATGTAGGCAAAATCTTCTGCTCCCATCCCGGTGCGCGAACGATCAATCGCATCAGCGCCAAGAAAATCACCGGCAACATTGCTCATCCACTCGGCTACACGCTCGTCGTTCCAACCAGCGGGATAGCCGCGGGTGATCTTGACTTCAGCGCTCCCGCCAAATGCTTCCGCCACTGCGAAGGCGCGTTCAACTTCGCGGGCCAGTTTAGCGCGTACTTCTTCGCTGAAGCTACGCAGGGTTCCCTGCACGAAGATCTCGCTCGGAATAACGTTGGAAGCATGGCCACCCCGCACGGTGCCAACGCTGAGAATAGCCGGTTCCATCGGGTTGATCAGGCGGGCGCGAATACCAAACAGCGCATTCAGAACGTGTGAAAGCATAAACACCGGATCGGTGCCGAGATGTGGGTATGCACCGTGGCCGCCGGTACCGCGGATATAGCCCTTAAAATCATCAACGGCAGCCGAGGTCCAACCGCCGCGGATGGTCACCTGACCAACGGGCAGGGTTGAGTCGACGTGCAGGGCAATAACGGCATCAACCCCATCCAATGCACCCTCTTCAACCATCCGCAAACCACCACTCTTTACCTCATCATCCCAACCCTCTTCAGACGGCTGGAACAGGAAGCGCACCCGGCCACGCAACTGTTCAGCCGCAAAGCGCTCACGCAACAGGTGGGCAGCACCGAGCAGCATGGCGGTATGGGCATCGTGGCCACAGGCATGCATGACGCCTGGATTCGTTGAAGCATATTCAACCTGGTTCTCTTCCTGTATCGGGAGCGCATCCATATCGGCGCGGATGGCAATAACCGGACCATCACCATCACCCAACTCACCGACTACACCGGTTTTGGCGACGCCGGTAGTAACCTTAATTCCGCCAATTTCGTGGAGCGTATCGGCAACGAGCGCAGCGGTACGATGTTCCTGAAAGCCGAGTTCGGGATGGGCATGAATGTCACGGCGGATGCGAATAATTTCATCCGCCAACGCCTGGGCACGTTCGAGCATCATCATCGACTCCTTTATCTTATGCGGTGGACTATGGTCTGGCCGAGGGATTGCCGGCCAAGTGCATATGTAATGCCATCTTGCAACGTTGCCAGCGTGCGAATGTGGCTCATATCAAGCCCCAATCCGACAATGGTTTGGGCAACTTCTGGCCGGATGCCGGTTAAGAGAACTTCGGCACCGAGCAGACGTACAGCCTGAGCCGAACGTAACAGCGTGTTGGCAACCTGTGTATCAACCACCGGTACACCGGTTACATCGAGGATCACAATGTGGGCCCCACTTGTATTCACGCCTTCCAGCAAGGATTCGATCACCTGTTGGGCGCGAGTGCTATCGATACTGCCGATGAGCGGCATCGCAATCACCCCTCGACTGATCGGGACAATTGGCGTGCTTAATTCGCGGAGGGCGGCTTCTTGCGCAGCAATAATACGCTCGTTTAACGCCTGGCGCTCTTCAGCAGCCTGCCGTTCAGCAGTGACATCAGTAATGAAGCCTTCGATAGCTTCCAACTGACCCGTCTCATTAAACACACCTGTTCCGCGTTCCCACACCCAACGAATGCTGCCATCAGCGTGACGGATCCGGTACGTAATCTCAAACTGGCGCTGCTGAGCAATTGCCGTCTGCACACTCTCCTTCACTGCCTCGCGGTCTTCAGGCAGGATGAGATCACCAAAATAACGGCGCAGCGGTTGATCACCGTCCGGCATAAAATCGCTGGCCGGATAACCAGTAACCTCAAGCGCCCCTTCACTCATAAACTCAGCCGTCCAGCGCCCATCCTTGCGGGATCGATATGCAATGCCGGGCAAATTACGCATTAACCTATCGAGGCGGCGTTGATTCTCGCGCAGGGCTTCTTCGGCACGAATCTGTTCGGTAATATCTTCGGTCTGCGACAACCAGCCGGCAACTCTTCCATCAGGATGGTACAAAACCGCGTTGTACCACTGACAAATGATAATGCGGCCATCTTTCGTGATGTTTTCATTGCGGCTATTCTTTGCCTGACCACTCAGGAGAGCCTGGACAATCGCTTCGACGTGTTCGCGGGCAATGTTCGGGACCAGCAGTTCAATAGCATTTTTGCCAACCGCTTCGGCTGCACTCCAGCCAAAAATACGTTCGGCAGCCGAATTCCAGCGGGTAATGATACCGTACTCATTAGCTTCGAGCGTTGCCAGCGGTGAGGTCAGAAAACTCTGTTCAAGGCGCTGATTGAGCATATGCTCGCGTCGCAGCATCGTCTCTTCTTCCGCGATTAACACTCGTTGCGCCTCGGCCACAATGTCGGCAATTGGCCCCGCTGCTGCCGGGTTATCGGCCAGTAAGCCGGTTGCCTGGCGACGGACTGCATCAAGGCGGTTGAAACCGGCACTGATCGATCCGCCGTTACGCAGCAGAGTCAACAGGTGCGAGGGATCACCGGTACTCAACGCATCGGCTAATGCGACGAGCAATGGACGTTCGGCTGGGGGAAGCGACGGAAGATGTGCTCGTAGTGCATCGGCAATTGCGACGAATGTGTTGTTCATAGGAACGAGTTCCTGTCACCGTAGTGGAATTGTATGCAGGTGCTGGCCGTAGTATAACATATTGCCGGGCTTTAGTGACAAGTCAAATAGCTGCTCTAATGATACCAGTCTTCCTCCTATGGCTTGAACGGGTGATGGATTGACGATGCATGTGGTATATCTTCGCAGGTAATTGTATACATCAATGGGTTGCAGTGCTTCCGCACCAAAGAACTTTCGCGTTTTCTCGAACCATACCAGAACGCAGCATACCTCTCGGTTTCATTCCAGCGGTACAGCCAGAATTTGATTGGCCAGGCGCGCAATCGCCTCACCGTAGGTATGGCCAGGACTGGCCCAACCGGCCCCCTGGGCACCAAGTGGATTGTGGGCGCGACCCAGTTGTTTGATGGTTTGGGCGCTCCCGCGAAACGCCCGTGGGAATGGCCGGTAGCTGAGCGCTTTGGCAATGAGTTCCCGCTGCGGTGGGGTTTCACTTCCTTCAGGCAGAGCATAAGCCAGTAGACGACCAATATGGGCCGGAATCGCATCATCCGCCCAGGTCGCAAAACTTACCCCGGCTTCCCAACGCTGACGTTGGGTATTATACGCCCACCCGCGCAGATCGGTCGGCTGATGAAGTTGCCACTGCCCGGTTACCCCAATTCCCGCCGGATTCCGTTGGGGGCGCTGGCTCCAGAAACTGGTAAGGTTGCCGGTCTCATGGATCATCTGGGCCACTGCCAGCACCGGATCAACCCCGACCGGGATACAGACCCGGAGATACGCCGGAATAATCACATCGGCAATATCCTTTTCGGTATACTCACCGTGTGGACGACTGAGGATATAACGGCTCATCTGATCCATTGCCGCGGTTTGCGGGCCAAGAATTGGGCTGTCGGCAGTGTACATCACAACTCTACTCCTTCAGGTTCGCACGAGCGATGGCGCATAATCCACTCTGGGATGGTAGATGGATTGGAGATTATTCACAAAGACGGTTTTAATCTGCCCTAGTTCGCGCATCGTCAGCGGAGCATCGTTGAGTTCGCCTTCACGAACGCGCGCATCGATGATGGATTGCACCAGCTCATCGAGCGTTACCGCGCCAGGCGTTGTTCGTTCACTCGTGTCGCCATTGCGCTTTGCGATGAGTTTGCCGTGTTGGGCTTTGGCCCGTACCGTCGCTTCAACCGAGTCGGCCAGCATCAGGATAGCCTGTTCGCGGGTTTGGGGACGTGGGCCGGGATAACGAAAATCACGCTCATCAACGTGGTCGTAACGTTGTAAGGCGAGTTGGTAGAAATGGCGCACCAGGCCGGTTCCATGATGGGTAGCGATAAAGTCGATAATCTGCTCTGGAAGATGGGCAGCTCGCGCCATTTTGATCCCCTCACGTACATGGTCGATGATGATTTGGGCACTGATGTACGGATCGAGATCATCATGGACGTTCTCACGCCCCATTTGATTATCGGTAAAAAATGCCGGTCGTATCGTTTTGCCGATGTCGTGGTAATACGCCGCAACCCGCAGTAAGAGCGCATCGGCGCCGATAGCTTCGGCAGCGGCCTCGGCCAGATTACCCACCGCAACGCTATGGTAATAGGTGCCCGGAGCTTCCCGAATCAGTTTACGTAAGAGTGGTTGTGATGGATGGGCCAGTTCCATCAACTGCAATGCCGTTACCTGACCGGCCAGTCGGCCAACCACATTAAAGAGGCCAAAGGTGAGAATGGTTGTCAATCCACCATTGGCAAGTGCCGATAACACTGTGGTTGCGATCCAGCCACTGAAGCCCGAAAGGGTAAAGATGGCCTGCTGGCTTAGCCAGAAGGTTGTCTCCAGGATCGTAATTGTCGCCGTAACTCCGAAACCGGCGATTAAAAACGAACGGAGCCGATCAGCCTGACGTGTCAGCAGGATCGCACTGGTGCAACTGGCAAACAGGGTTGCGGCCAGCGTCAGATCATTCCCTTCCATCACGCTAATCACTACCGCTGCCAGCAGGCTAACGGCAAAGCCGATCTGACCTGTAAATACAATCGTAGTAACGACTGCCAGCACTGCCAGCGGGAAGAAGATGGGTCGTTCATTGTAGACCAGCAAGGTGAGACGTGCCAGGAGCAGCGTCACTACAATACTGAACATTAAGGTGGTAAGTGCGCGTGGATGGGTCATCAGTTTAGGCTGGAATACGTGGAGATAGCCACTGATACCTGCGGTCAGGATCGCCGCCAGTAAGCCGTACCCAAGCAGTTCAGACCAACCCAGCGGGCGCGGCATTGCTCCGGTTGCCTGTAATTTCTCAATGTGGGCCGGCGTTACGATCTCGCCTGCGCGGATAATCATCTCGCCGGCCAGCACCTTTACTTCAACCGGTTCGACCTGGGCCATCGCCTTCGCCCGCCGTTCTTCGGTAGCTGTATTGTCTAATGTCCGATTGACGCGCAGAAAGGCCGAGGTGATCTGTTGCGCGAGTTCCCGTTGCGCGGTATCGAGCGAGGTTGTTGCCAGCCAGAAACTCAACCAGCGATCGCGCAGTTGGCTGAGTGCTCGCTCATCGATTGCGTAATCGTACCGTTCAATTGCCCGATCATAAAGGTTTAGAATGGTTGTGCGTAGCAACGACCATTCTTCATCATCGAGGGCAAGGATCAGGCGTGCCTGGTCGGTGTTGAGTTGTACATCGGCACTGGGCAGATTACTCAACGCTCGCAGCCGACCGGCTTCATCTAGCGTCGGATCGTTACGCAGACGGCCAATGGTTTCCAGCAAGGTGAACAGATTGCGTCGTTGGTCAATCGGTATCTTCGGGTCATTAAAATAAACCAGGTTGTCAGGATTATTTGCCGCCTGAGTACGGCGTTCTGCCGTCAGCACGTCGCTGGTGAAGGTTACCTCTTCTGGTGCCGTGATGCTCAGCGGGCTGGGTTGACCCACCTGCAAGCCATCGGCACCAGGCAACCGAAAGGTCAATACGAACCAGATGCCAGTCCACAACAAAAGTGCCGCCAGCAGTTGTCGTAACTGGTTGCGCGACAGCCATAACCACTGTGGACGAACAAACCAGCGTGATAGCCGGTGGTGTGAAATGGCTTTCATAGGCGTCTCGTACATGGGTGGGTTACGCCGAACTCAGGAGTTCTCGCGCAACCTGGCTGATTGTACGGTTTTCGGCCTGACCTTTGAAGCGTTCGAGCAGAACAGGCATCACTTTGCCCATTGCTGCTGGGCCACTTACTCCCAATTCGGCAATCACCGCTGCTACCAGTGGCCGTAATTCCTCAGGGCTGAGCATTTTGGGTAGATATTCACTCAGAATGGCAATTTCCGCCTCTTCAGCAGCGGCCAGATCGCTACGGCCAGCCTTGTGATAAATCTCGGCGGCATCACGCCGACGCTTGATCTCGCGGGCAATGACTGCTTCCTGCTCGGCATCACTGAGGGCCGCATGACTGTCTATGGCGAGATTAGCCTTGGCCGCTTCAATGGCTGCCGGATCACCAGCGTGACGGGCTTCAATCTCGGCCACAGCCGCATCGAACCGCTGCTTGGCGGCATCGAGCTGTGCAGCTTGTAGGGCTGCACGCGCTGCCCGGATCGCATTTACGCGAACCTTGTCGCCGGCACGCATTGCCTCTTTCAAATCATTCGTTAAGCGCTCTTGAATACTCATTGTAGTACTCCCCGGTTCAAAAAGCTAGAGGGAAATTCGACGCGGGTACACGCGCGCCTTTTCAGCGCTAATAATGGCACGGATCTGACCAACCGCTTCGTCAAGTCGGTCGGCGTGATTGATAACGACGTAATCGAAATTGGGTAACTGGGCCAATTCATCGGCAACCATGGCTAACCGCCGTTCCACTTCCGCCGGCGACTCGGTTCGGCGGAGCAAGAGCCGGTGGCGTAGCTCGTCGAGCGAAGCCGGCGCCAGAAAAATAAAGACGGCTTCGGGAGCCAACCGCTTAATTGTTGCTGCACCATCAACGTTAATTCGTAGAATAACATCGCGACCACTGGCCATTGCCTGCCGAATCTCGAATTTGGGAATCCCTTTATACTGGCCGTAGACCTCGGCCCACTCCAGCAGTTCATCGTTCTCGATCATCTCGCGAAAACGCTCGGTCGTGACAAAATGGTAGTCAACACCGTCAATCTCGCCCGGTCGCTGCGGTCGACTGTTCGCCGTGACGACAAAGTGAAACGGAAAGCCTAGCTCGCGCATGCGCATCAAGACCGAGTCTTTGCCCACACCCGATGGCCCTGAAATGACGACGAGCAGTGGCTGTGGTGGTTTGCCCTGTAAAATCGGATTGAGAAATGGTTCCATGCCTGTACCCGATTGTGGTATCCTGCCAAAGGTGTCGGTTCTCGTATTACTTGTGGTTATATGTACTTTGATGCCCTGACTTTGACTGCCGTCGTGGAAGAATTGCGCGCAACGGTGCTCGATGGTCGCATCCAGCGCGTTGTCCTGGTTGGGCCGCTGGCGATTGGACTGGAAGTGTATCGACAGGGTCGGCGCCACTACCTGCTCGCCTCCGCCGATGCGCAAATGGCCCGTATTCACCTGATCAGTCAGCGCCCAACCCGCGGCGTTGACGGCGAAACGCCCTTTTTGCTGTTGCTGCGAAAATATGTGCTCGGTGGGCGGATTGTTAATATCGAACAACCTCCCTACGAGCGAGTTGTTGTGCTCAGTATAACGAAACCAACGGAGTCACGCAAACAGACCTTTGATCCCGATGAGCTGATCGCTGACGATGACAATGATGACGATCTGACGGCTGATGCCGATCATCTGTTGCATTGCGATCTCATCGTTGAGCCGCAAGATCGGCGCAGCAACATCATCTTAGTTGATGATAATAACATTATTCTCGACGCGATCAAGCGGGTTTCTCCCCGTATGAGCAGTCGGGTTGTCTTGCCCCGCCGGGTGTACGAATTGCCTCCACCACCAGATAAACGTGACCCTCTCCGGGCAAGTGCAGCCGAGATCGAGCACCTGCTGGGCAAGGGTGAACCGGTAAAAGCGTTAGTCAACGCCTATCGTGGTGTGTCACCCCAGATCGCCCGTGAGGTGTTGACGCGAGCCTGTGGCTCCATCCCCCAAGCCGGGCTGGCATTACCGGCATACACCATTGCTGCCCGGTTGCGTGAGATATTCGCCGAACCACCCGCCCCCCATCTGGTTAGGAACGAGCAGGGTCCTGTGGCTTTTGCGCCGTATTATCCATCGCATCTCGCCGGCGATGGTGCGACTATCACTGTCATGCCAGGGATGAGTGCGGCGCTGGAAGCCTTTTACACTGCCCGTCAGCAGCCCCTGGGCCGTGATCAGCGTCGGGCCGATTTGCTGAACCGTTTGCGTGCCAGCCGTGAGCATATCGAACGGCAACGTGATCAAATCGCTGCCGAGCTGGCGCGTACCGCCGAACTTGATCGCCTGCGCTGGGAGGGTGAGATGATCTTTGCCTTTCTTCACCAGTTGCCACCCCAGGCTACTGAGCTGGTGGTAGAGGGGGAACGGATTGCGCTTGACCCCAAACGCTCGCCGGTCGAACAGGCCCAAGAGCGATTCAGGGCGTATGAGAAAGCCAAGAGCGCACGTGCTATCTTGCCCGAACGCCTCGCTGAGATTGAACAACGCCTGGCCGGTATCGACCAGTTCATTGCCCTGGCAGCGGTAGCCGATGACTCAAACCAGATCGATCAGATTGCCGCCGAGGCTGAAGAGGCCGGCTATCTGCGTTCCTCAGCCACCCGTCGCCCACCCGTGCGGTCGCGTCCACTCCTGATCCGTTCAAGTGATGGCCTACCGATCTACGTTGGGCGTACCGCACGCCAGAATGAAGAAGTCACCTTTCGGATTGCTCGCCCAACCGACTGGTGGTTGCACGCCCGCAATATTCACGGTGCTCACGTGATTATTCGGGCCGATCATCCGCCTGAACAAACTATCTATGAAGCAGCCGCTCTGGCAGCGTATTACAGTCAGGCGCGTGATGATACGGCGGTAGAAGTCGATCTCTGTCGCCGACGGGCAGTCCGTAAAATCCCCGGTGGGCCGATTGGTCTGGTCAGCTACCATCCCGAACGTACATTGCGCGTGCGTCCACAACGTTGTGGCGAAGTGGTACAAAAGTGGTAGACAGACACCTCCTTCCTGTAGTAGTCTGAAACCAAACAACCATTGTGTAACCGCTGACACAGATACAGGAAGGAGACATCAGTGCCGTACATTATCGCTGAGCCGTGTATCGGAACCAAGGATGCATCGTGCGTTGCCGTCTGCCCGGTTGATTGCATCTACGAGGGTGATGATCAGTACTACATCAATCCCGACGAGTGCATTGACTGTGGTGCCTGCGAGCCAGAGTGCCCGGTCGAGGCGATTTTCGCCGATGATTCGGTGCCGGAGCAGTGGAAGAGCTATATTGAGAAGAATCGCAAGTTCTTCGAGGGGTAGTCTCAAAGCGGACACGCTATCTTGCCTGATAGCCGGCTAGATGGTACAGACACCTTGCGGCAGCCGGGCTGCCGCAAGGTGTTTTATCGCCTGGAAAACCTGTTTCGACAACGGACGCCAACAGAACGGGCTGGTGTGGTAGGGTTCATAGCACACTAGAACTTGTTTCATAAAACGCTGTACTGTCGCGCTCTAACAACCATCTGTGGTGCTATCACGCGCTGGATTGGTTGCCTTGCTCGCTCATCATCCGCGTGTCGCGAAGTTTGGCGTGCGGCAGCCATGCTGCCGCGCCAGCCGTGCTCACGATCTGGCACGTGTCAGGTCGTTGACCCGGCTGGTCACGCGAATGCCGGGTGTGCTCGTTACGATCATGGAATCGCTCGGCAACGAATGAGATACTCTCATAGGAGATGTTTTTTGAAACAGGTTCTATCCACGCGATCACACCGGCACTGCACTTGATCACAGACATGCGGCAACAGCGTTCTCGCTGTGCACGCCGTGTGATCACACATCGAGGGGATTTTGGTTTCAGGCAGGCTTGCCTGTAGCGCCCGGTTTGGAGTGCGGAAGCCACGCTTCCGCGTTTGCCGTACACCTCACCTCTAACCGGTGCTGCCGCAAAGGGGAAAGGTTGTAAAGTACGCTGTGTGCCGTCCTCGTTTATAATGACAGACAGCAGCACACCTATCGTCAGATTGTTTGGGTTGTGCACGCAAGAGGAAACACAGACACTGACGGGATAAAGCCTGAAAATATGGTAGCGATGGTGAAGCCAAAACCTTCGACAAACGCTAAGAATGCTGCAAGGGGATGGCGACTGTCACTGCCAGGATGGGGAAGGAAACCAGCACCTATGACGACCGATCAGACACCGGAGTGGCAGCGCCGGCTCCTGGCAATTCTTGAGGTACAACTGGCCCGCTTTCCCTGGTTAATCCAGCTTCGCGCTACCTGGCGGCTCCTGCGCGAAGAACGTCGCGATTGGCCATGGTTGTTGCCTCTCCTCGCCGTCGTATTCATTACGACCTATCGGCGCGAGCGGAGACGATCTCGTTCATAATCTCTCCTCATCATCGATCATCTCCGCATCGGCGATCAGGTCGAAACGCGGAATGATGGCGGCGAACGTCGTGTTATCGAGGGTGCGAAAAAAGTACTCTCCCTCCATCCAGCCGCGTGGCGACTTGAGCACACAGTAGCTCTGGTATTCGTGGACATCGCCGGGGCCGAGCACCGGCTGTAACCCAACCACTCCATCACCAACAACTTCCAGTTCCTCACCAATCGAGTCGTAAATGAGCCAGCGCCGACTCATCAACTGCGCTGTTCGTCGGCTAATATTTTCAATTCGTACATCGTAGGCGAAGACGAAGCGTTGTAGTGGCGGGAATGAGTGCCCCGGTAGGTATTGGGGACGCACACTGATCCGCATCCCTTCACTCAAACGGTAATAAAATGGTCGGCGCATTGTTCTACTACAACTAATACAGACCTCTCGTCACAACCGGATAAGCATGGACAGGGGCAGGAGCGATCTGCCCCTGTCTATGCTACCTGCAAGCACCTACTTAAGATGGGTACGGAACCAGGAGATCTGTTCCTGTGCGGCGTAGAGCTGGTTTTCTGCCATCGACAACCCGTGACCTTCAAAGATGAACCGTACCATTCGAGCCGGTACCCCACGGTTGACCAGTTGTAAATGGAAGTTCTCGTTCTGGACAATCGGCAGGAAGTCATCGGTGCCGTGGAAGGTGAGCACTGCTGCCTTCACCCGATCAGCACCGTAGCTCGGCGAGTCCTTGACGTACTCACTGATGGCTTTGTACGGGGGTAAACCTTCCATGTACGGCACCAGCGGGCCACTGCCTAATGCCCAATCACTGATCAGGTCAATGAACGCACATTGTGGGTTGGCGGCAGCGTAGAGATCGGGATACCGCACAATGCTCTGCAAGACGAAATAGCCACCATACGAGCATCCTGTAATCCCGATCTTGCCGGCTGATGTCCAGCCCCGCGCAATTGCCTGGCGAACGATCTCGGCCTGCTCATCGATATCGATCTGGCCGAAATTACCCCGATCCACCAGTGAGTTGTAAACAGCCGGCGTGTAGCCGTGGCGACCGGCCACCGGTGTAATCAGCAACGCAAAGCCAAATGAGGGCAAGAGTGCATACGGGTTCTCAACGTTGGCCTGCCACTGATTGATCATTGGCACGTTTGGCCCGCCCTCTTGCCAGACGATCAGGCGCACATCGCGTGGTGGGAAGGGCGCATCTGCCGATTGGATCAGCGTTCCTACCCGCACCTGACCGTTCCGGAGGGTGAAGGTCACCGGGTCTTGTCGTAAATTGGCTTCCACCCGCAACTCTTCATTCTCCCAGGTCAGACGAGCCAGTGCCGTTCCATCCCAACGTAGACGGTAGATGTCCGGTGGACTGGTGTAAGAGGTGTGGGTGAAGACGATCTGGCGTGTACTGCTGCTGGTTGACACAACGTTGTAATAGGCACCGGCACGGTCGGCCAGATTGCGCAATTCGCCTGAAACGCGGTTGTAGTAGTAGGGATGGCGATTGCTACCTACTACACCACGCACGATGATTTCATCGGGACTGACAAAATCGGCAATGCTGAACGCAAAGGCAACATCACCACCAGAGAGCATCGGATGCTCGAACGTTCCGGTCTGGCGGAATTGGCCATCACTGCCCCGGTCGTAGAAGCGGAAACTGGTACGCGAGGAGAACCGTGGATAGTAGACAGGGTGGGTTCGCCCCTGGAGGTAGGCCGGATGGTGGGCCTTGATCAGCAGTGACTGGCCGCCCGGCGCCCAATCGTGCGCTTCAAGAATAGGAGCACCGAGAGCGGGATCGGGTCGAATCACCTGTGTCTGCCCACTGGCGAAATCGATCACATACGTATTGTTGTTCTGGATGACCGGATTCTGGCCTGGTGGCAGGTTACCGGTCACATCGCGATAGATCTCTTCAGAAAAGAGTGAGCCGTTGTAGAAGCTACGCCCCTCAGCATCAGGCACACCGAAAAACGAGACTGCCAGATACGCCGAATCGCTCGTCCAGGTTTCGTTGAGCAAGCCAGAGGCGTATGGAATACTGGTAACATACCGTTCCTCGCCGGTCGTAGCATCGTACAGGAAGAGGTCGTAAGGTGCGCGCGTCGCTTCGACGGTATTTCCATCTTGCTGTTGCTGGAAGAGCAGCCGACTGACAAGATCAGGCCGTTGTTGCCGCAGGAGATCAACCCGTCGTTGTAAACGGGCAGGCAATTCGATCCGGTTGACCCGTGCCGCAACTGTGGAAGGCAGCCCAAGGGTATGCCGAATGGTGAATCCCTCCGCCTCAACTTCCTCTGCCTCCGGCGGCTCGCGCACAATCAGCCAACTGGTAAGGTTAGGGGCAACCGAGACAATCCCGATGTTTTCATCGGGAATACCAACCGCGGTAGCAAACACTTCACCAGTATACCGGTCAATAGAGAGTGTGACAAAAGCATCCTCGTTACCGACCGCGAAAAAGTTGACTGCCAATACACCGAGGGTACGTTCGTCTTGCCAGCTAAACTGTCCAAAGCCCAGGAAGGGCAGGGGAACAAAGAAGTCAAACACTGCCGCATCCACCGGCACCGTATCACCGGTTTCGATATCGAGAAACCCAAACTGGTTTGCTGAACTGATCAGGACGGCGCCATCGTCAGGGCTGACGTCACTAATGGCGAGCGGGGTGGTGGCATCGTTCTGCAACCGATCAATGCGTTCAATCTCTTCGTCACTGAGCAGGTTGGGTGGGAGGTCAGATTCGTCACCGAACTGATCCACGTCTATGATGTTGTTACGGATGGGTGCAGCAGTGGCCGGGGCGATCAGACCAAGCATTGCGACCAGTAGGCCGATCCACCATAGCCGCCGGGAGAGGTGCATATTGATACTCCTGTTTTGGTAAAAGGCAGTGAGTGCCACGTTCTTTATCATAGCAGATGAACAGGCAAAATGGTATACTGGGTAGTACAAATTGTAAAAAGGTTTTATTGATCAAATATAGCCGCTAACAATGTGGTCTCCTTGCCAATAGTGATTACCGAACATTGCCAATCGGTGATCAAGTGACTTACGTATGACATGCAGTGAAGCACGTGCGCTCCTGGCAGCCGGTATTCGTCCCGGCACTGCTTCGAGCACCCGATTACGCTTGAAAGCTCACCTTGATCATTGTTCTGCCTGTCGTACTCTGCATGATCAGACTGACCACGATCTCTTACTAAACTTACTGACTCAACCGGTTGTTTCTGAGCAATCACCATCGCAACGCCCCTGGTTACGGTATGTGCTGATTGCACTCCTGGCACTCTTCGCCGGCTGGTTAGGCTTCCAGACCGGCCGGGTGGTTTGGGCAGCGATGACTATCCGGCAGAATCTGGAAGCGATGCGGTTGCCGACAGTGGTAGCCACACCGACGCCGGCGATGTCGGTGGTAGCATTTACCCCTCTCTCATCACCACAGCCGTTGAATGTTATCCAACCGACGTCAGTCGTTCCGACCGCAGTGTCGGCTGCCATTACGCCGGCGATCACACCAACATCCATTGTGCGTGACGTAACTATTGCTGCTTCAGCAACGCCGATCCGCTTGCCGGGGATTGATGGGCGGATGCCGGTGCCGACCTTGATGCCAACAGTGGGGGTCAATCTGCCATCGAGTGACGTGATCCATATCCTGCTGTTGGGGAGTGATCGGCGTCCCGGTGAAGGATGGGCAACCCGTGCCGATGCCATCATGGTGGTACGGATCGAGATGGCGACGCGCCGGGTGGCTTTGCTCTCGTTGCCGCGCGATCTGATCGTTGCGATTCCCGGCTACGGGTACGGGCGGATCAACAGTGCCACCGTGTACGGCGAGCAAAATCCGGCCATTGGCGGTGCTGAGTTGGCCAGGCGCACTGTTTCTCAGCTTCTTGGATTACCCATCGATCACGTCGTATGGGCCGACTTTACCGGTTTTATGGCCGCGGTTGATGCAATCGGTGGCATCGAAGTTGAGCTGGCGCAACCAATCTATGACCCCCTGTATCCCACGATGGATTATGGCGTGACATCGGTTTACTTTCCGGCAGGAAAGCAGTGGCTTGATGGTGCTCAGGCGTTGATTTTGAGCCGGACACGCCACGCTGATAGCGCTTATGCCCGTGAGGCGCGCCAGCAGATGATTTTGCTGGCGATTGCCCGACGGATTCGCGAACAAGACCCCGTTCGCCAGGTCGAGCTGGCTGCACACGTTACCACTGCTCTACGTCCGCACATCCGAACCGATCTCAGTGCAGACGATCTCCTGGGGCTGGTCTGGTCATTGCGGGATGTCAACCTGGCAAGTGTTGAACGCTTTGCGTTGGACGCGGATGGTGTGTTTGAGGGTCTGATCGAGGGTGATCCTTACGCACTGACGCCACGTCCTGGAGCGATTGAAGCCCTGGTACAGGCGTTTGTTCGCGGGAAGTAATACCTCACATATCTCATCTCCCAAAGGTTAAGGTCTCAAGCCAACACTAACGATCCCAGTATCACGTTAAGAGGATCGTCAAAGGTGATTGGTGTCACTGTGGTGCCGGTAACAGGTGATGCGTAGAACGGTGTGAGAGGCACAGGCACGCCAACCCTCCCTCTCCCCACGATCACCTTGTGCATCACAAGGTCGCCTGCTTACTCTTCCCGATCACGAAGATGACAGCATTAACTACCACCGCCGCCGTGTAACAGAGCGCGGCAATGAGGAAAATAGGAGCAAACCCGGCGCTGCTTTGCAATTCGGCGCTTATCGTCGGGCCGGCAATGTAGCCAACTGTCGCTGCTGCCCGGATCATGCCGATGATGGTGGGGTGGTGATGGGCCGGGGCCTGGGCGAGCGCCTGTGCATCAAACAGTGGCGTTGCCATATTCATCAACATGCCACGCACCATCGCTATTGCTGCGGCCACCGGTAGCGATGGTGCGAAGGCCAGCGCGATCAGGCACGGTATCGCCAGCGCTTGTGTGAGTACCACCCCGGACATCCTGCCTACCCGCTTTGCCAGGTACGGGCCTGCCAGTGTTGCCAGACCGGTAGCCAGACTGATTAGTGCCAGGATCAGGCCGATCATGGCATCGCTGGCGGTGAAACGCTGGCGGAAAAACAAGCCCAGGTAGGGTATGAAGAGGGCTGCACCCAGGGAGATTAGCAATGGCCCTGGTACGAACGCCAGGCCATATCGAATGGCCTGCCAGAGGTCGCTTATCTGGCTGCGCCTGGTACCGGTGGGGACTGTTGGTGGAGGACGTACCGGCAAACCCAGGAGCGGCACTCCGGCCAGCATCACCAGGACAACACCTGATACGGCGTTCAGCCGATAGGCGGTCAGCGCATCGCCTTCAACCGGCAAGAGTCGCCACACCGTTGTCAGTGATCCGCTTAGCAGACTACCGAGACCATTGATGATCAGACTGAGTGCGGCGCTGCGAGCAAACAGACGATCAGGGCCGTTAGCGCCACTCAGTTGCATCATGAGTGGTGGCCCGGCCAACGTAAATAAGACACTGGCTGGGCCGCTTAGGGCCACGCATCCCAGTAACAGCCACGCCGTCAATGGGGAGAGGGCTGATGCCGGTGGTGCGAGTGATAATCCCAGCAGTGCCAGGCCGTGCAGCAGGCAACCGCCGATCATTGCCGGTCGCGCTCCTATCTGCCGCACAAGCTGCCACAGAAAGGGGCTGATCAATCCACCGGCCAGCACCGATACACTGTTGAGTAAACCGATCAAGGCCAGATCACCTGCAAACGGTATGGAGAGCCGATAGGTGGTATAGCCAAGATCGGCATACGCGATGGTCGCAAATAACCATCCTACCGTCAGGCCGGCGGTCAGCATGCCGATTGTTGCGAGGTAGCGTTGATCGGCGTTCATGACGACTCGTTACCGAACAGACCATTGCGAGCGATAATGTCACGGTAGACAAATGCGCTGCGCTTCCACACGCGCCTCTGCGTGGTGTAGTCGGTATAGATGATGCCGAAGCGCTTGCTGTAGCCCTTTGCCCACTCAAAATTGTCGAGCAGTGTCCAGACGAAATAGCCACGCAGGTCAATCCCTGCGGCGATTGCTCGTCTACATGCCTCGATATGAGACTGCAAATAGGCCACACGTTGCGGGTCTTCGACAACCTGATCGCTGGGACCGGGTGCCGGATCGTCAAACGCCGCGCCATTTTCAGTGATGTACAGCGGCAGAGAGGTGTACGAGCGCGCCTTCTGTAATGCCTCAACGATGCAGTCAGGGTAAATCTCCCACCCCATCGCCGTCTTCGGCAGTGGTCCTGGTACCTGTTTTGCCATAGTAAACGGCTCCCGCCAGGTAAAGGCATTGAGCAAGCGGGTGTACGTATTGATACCAAGAAAATCGATAGGCTGACCGATAATCTCGAAATCACCCGGCTGAATTGGGGCAAACACCAGCCGACGGGCAAAGTGATCGATCATATCAGCGGGATAACGCCGACAGAAGAGCGGCTCTAAAAACAGCCGATTCATAATCCCATCGATCCGCTGCGCTGCTTTCTGATCGGCAATCCGCTGGCTGGCCGGATACTGCGGCCAGATCATCAACACAATCCCGATCTGAGGCGATGGCATATCACTGCGCACCGCTTGGGGGCGGGCGGCGCGAAAGGCACTGACCGCCAGGCCATGTGATAACAGTAAGTGATGCACTACAGCCAGCACTCGCCACGGCACACGCTTTCCCGGTGCATTCTCGCCATTGCCGTAGCCGTAAAATGCCTGAATGAAAGGTTCATTATGCGTCGCCCATAAGGCTACTTCACCGCCAATGGTGCGGAAGAGGTAATCGGCATATTCGGCGAAACGCAGTGCTGTGTCGCGCTGCGTCCAGCCGCCACGGTCTTCAAGGGCTTGCGGCAGATCCCAGTGGTAAAGGGTAGCCACAGGGAGAATATGTCGTCGGTGCAGACCATCAATGAGCCGCCGGTAGAAATCGAGACCGCGCTGATTGGGCTGCCCAGAGCCGGTTGGGAAGATACGTGGCCACGATATGCTGAACCGGTACGCTTTCAATCCTAACGCTGCCATGTGATCGAGGTCTTCTTCGTAGCGATGGTAATGGTCACAGGCAATGTCACCGGTATCGCCGTTAGCAATAACACCAGGTCGCCGGACAAAGCGATCCCAAATACTCTCGCCCTTGCCGTCTTCATTCCAGGCTCCCTCGATCTGATACGCCGCCGTTGCTGCACCCCAAAGAAAATCAGATGGAAAACGGATGTCGTTGCTCATAAGTTGTCAACCGTCACTTCAATGTGCAGAGTCCTCTGCGAGGAACGTGATGGCAACTGGCTGCCCGCTGGTAGCATACCACCAAATGGTAGCGATTGCAGCTTGCGGTAACGCGAGTTAGAGCCTGTGATGTACGTGATAGTAAACGCTCTTCATCCAGAGAACCCACTCCACGAAATGATATTCCTGCCACATTCGGAGTGTCAGGGTTGTGTGGCTACGCATTACCCATAACTCGGATAATGCATAGCCCGCGCAAGCGGGAGAGAGGGCGGGAGCGAGGGCACTCAGGCGTCCTCAAGACCTATTCTCTTCTATCCGTTCTTAAACCTGCCAGTAGCAGGGAACCGGACAGCGGATCACACCACTGAACGCACCACACCCGTCATCAGAAATAGCCCAGGGAAACCTACCTGCGCTTCTCCCTATTTCCTATGTCCTATTTTCTCCCTCCTATGTCCACACCCGTCATCAGAAATAGCTCAGCGCAACCCACCTGCGCTTCTCCCTATTTCCTATTTTCTATGCCCTATTTTCTGCCTCCTATGTCCACACCCGTCATCAGAAATAGCCCAGGGAAACCTACCTGCGCTTCTCCCTATTTCCTATGTCCTATGCCCTATTTTCTCCCTCCTATCACCCCAATTTTGATGAATTTTTCTTTTCCCGCGTACCTTTTGGCCCCTTTTTACGGTTCTATATATGCAACCGTTCTTTATCTTGCAAAGGAGGACACCATGAGCGACCGCGTACTCTCGACCGCTACCGCCCGCGAAGCTATTGAGCGTTTCCAGCGCATTGTGCAGGGACCGCTGTTGCAGCAAATTAACGATTTGAATCGCGAGGGACAGTTGCTCTCGGACCCCAACAACTGGGATGGTCGTCTGGCCGCTCAGTTTCGCTCGCACTGGGCGGAGACGCATCAGAAGCTGCTGGCAATTCGCGATGCGCTTGAGGATCTGCGCCGGCAGGTAGCCCAGATCAATCAGAACATCATGCAGGCCGGTGGTCAGTAAGCGCTAGAGCCTCACTCCGGTGAGAGGCTGTCAAGTTTATGTGCGCTCCTGGGTCGGCCTCTCACCGGCTTTCCTCCCAATTGGTTGGTCCGATATATGGCCTGAACAAGAAGGAAACTGGAGCAGCGTATGTCACTCACCTTTCAGATCAGCCATGCCGAGCTACTTTTGTTGCTTGGTCTACTCGAATTGCCCCGGCCTTTTGCGCTGGGGCCGAGTGTGTTGCCGGAGCGACCGGTGCTTGAAGGTGTACTCGGTGCGGCAGTTGGCAGTCTGGCAGCGCGTGACCTGTTGAAATTACCGGCCCAGCCTGATCACCTACCGACACCTGATGCCGGTCTGGCGACGTTATTGCGTACAGCGGCGCTCGCCGATAGTCTGATGATTGTCGCCAGCGGCCCACCCACACGTCTTAGCCATATCAGTCGCGCCGGCGCGAACTTTGTGTTGCACTCCAGCCCAGCGCCAGACATACATCGCTTTGCCGCACTTCCCGGTGCCGGGCATGTTATCGACACGATGCTGGCGATGGTGATGCCGGAGAACATTCCTGAACCGGTCAGTACAGAGCCGCTCATGCTGGATGGTGAGGGATTGTTGACCGCGTTCAATGCTCTGCAACACGATGATCTTGATACCGCAGCACGTGTGTTTCAACGGCACGGCCATACTCCGGCGAAGGTGCGTCCACTGATTGAGATGATTGGTCCCCAACCAACCCGCCACGCGCTGGCGGCGATCCGACAGTTGCGTCAGCCTGACTCAGAAGCTCGTGGGGCAATCATCGTTGCCGGACGGTATGGGGGCTGGTGGGTTGCGCCGGCATCTGATCGGGATGATCTGCTGGCGTTGTGGCCGACTGGTGGTCCGGGATTGCGGGCAAAAATGAGTGAGTTTGGAGCCTGGATCTGTGAGGCTGCATAAGTCATGAATACCGTTGCTGCTATTCCAGAGCATTTACGGCGCTTCGCGGTTGTAACAACCACCAGTCATGATCGTTTGCACGCGGAAGCCGGGCGACTGGCCAATACCTTGCATTATTTCTCCGGCCAGTGTCGTGAATATACGGTTCCGCACCTTAACGGCCTCAGCGATGCCTTGTTTGCGCATTGCCGGGCGATTAACGAGATGGTTGAGTGGGTGCGCACAACCGCTGACCGCCTCGAAGTGGCTGATCGGGGGACACTCCGGCACCCCTCTTTTTGGGATGTAAGCACCGTCGCGCTCACCACATTCGGGACGGTTGCCCTGCGTCGTCTGACCTCGCTCAATGGGCCAGTGTTTGATATTGGAGCACGGGTAGCGTTTCGGGTGATATGGCAACTCCGCTCTCCACCATCGCTATCCCCCCATCACAAGACCGTGTTGCGAGTGGCTGCCTGCCTGGCAGCAGGCTGGATGGTGCAGAAGCTGCCGCCTTTACAACGCTGGTGGCTCAATCTGCTCTGGCCCGGCTCGCGTACTCTGGCGGTGCAGTCGTTCTTCTGGCGGGTATCGATCTACACTCCGCTTCTGCTTCCCTGGCAGCCGTTGCCAATAGCGATCCATCTGCTGGGGAGCACGTACCGCTTTGAGGCGGTTATTCACCATCTCCGGCAGGTCGAACGTGAGCTTGCGCCATCGCTGCGGACACTGGGATGGATGATGGTGTGGGAACCTGCGCTCTTCCGGTCAATTGTACACAGGCAGATCGCTGAGGTTACGCTTCGTGCATCCGCCTTCGCTGCCGATTTGCTCTGGCAACACTGGCAGCGACAGGTTCGCTACCATCTGACGCAACTGAGGCCATTTATTCCCAGCCAGGCCCAGATGTGGCGTCTGCTCAATCAGAGTATGATTTGGAACACCGATGTGATGTTACAGATGGGCTTCCAACAGCAATTTCTGTCAATCTTTTTGGCACAGTTCAGCGCTGCTGCAGGATTCAGTGCTGCTCCTCGTCTACCGGAAATAATCCAAAGTCCGACAGACATTCTGGCGTTCACCGAGAGCGGCTTCTGGATTGATGCATTTCAGTATCTTACCCTTGCCGAAATGCGGGAACTGGCCATGAATCTGGAACAACTCGATGCTAAAGTCAGAAGGGATCTTCGGCTTTTGGTGTCGATCCGCCCTACCGCAGGCCCAGAGGCCGAGCCTGACGGTCAGGCAGCAGTCACCGACGTTTTTCCACCGCTGGAGGATCAGACCAACCCACAGCAACCGTACCGGGTATCTCCAGCGGCATTGCAGGCAAATGCCCACGGCTTGATTAGCTCCTATTATGGCGAGGAGGTGCGGGCGGCTCAGGTGGGTAAGGACGAGTTTGCAATTGGCATTAACGGTCTCAGCCTTAACAACATGCCTGTTGGGACCAATGGTCTGGTTTCGGTGATCGATACCGCAGCGGGCAAGGAATATATCGAGCAGAACCGGTACTATCAGACGGTTATCGGACGTGTCTTGCGTTTGATCAACGAGTTGCCGGAAGGCAGTACGCTCCATCTAACCGGGCACAGTATGGGTGGTGGGATGTGTATTCTGCTGAGCAACGATCCGCGAGTGCAGGCAGCTCTGGCGCAGCGCAATATTCAGTTAGCCAGTGTGACCACGCAGGGGGCCGTGCGTCCGCAGGGCGAATGGGACGATGTGCCACCTGTGATCAACGGTCAACCGGTGACTGTACGTCACTACGTTGACAGCGATGACAAACTGGCATTGTCGGTTGGGGCAGGGCACCAGGATGAGCAGTATCGCGATGCTGTATACATGCTGGACAATAACCGCATCAATCAGCCGATGATTGTCCATAGTGCCTACCAGGATGCTGACTATACCCAATTACCGGAAACTGCCCAAACGCTGCCGTTTACGGTTGATCCGACCCACTTCCGCCTGGTAGAGATACCGCCACTGCCGTTTGATGAAGTTGATGTGGTTGTCGACCCGTTGTGGGCATGAATGATCCTGATCTGTGATTGTGTTGTGACGTAGTTCGAGTTATCCCACAAGGAGGTGCCTATGTCGGGACGCCCTGATGTCTGGTGGAACTGGCGGGCATCTGATGATGCTATCGGTGCGCTGCGACGCATGGCGGCTGTGCTTGATGAAGAGACCGGGCAACGCGCACGGGCTGCTGCCGAATTGCTCGCCGCCTGGCAAGGGCCACGCCAGGAGGAATGGGCTTTGCGGCAGGCTTCCCTGCAGGTTACCGCCACGAGCTTGCGTGATCGTTGTTTACAGGCGGCACAGGCGATTGCTCAGGCCAGTGCCCGGGCACGGGCCGAGCAAGACCGGATCAACCGTGAACGCTCATTACAGCAGGTGATGCACAATGCCGGACAGTAACTTTAATCGTCCACCCCGTCTCCGTCCGCGTTGGAGCGTGGAAACGATTGATTTACCTGCACCACCACCGCCACCATCACCGCGTCCGAATACGGTCTGGTTGCAGGCACTCCTTCCGATCATCGCTGCGCTCTTGTTTGGGGCCACAGCGCTGATTGGGTACGGATCGTGGCTGGCAGCGGTGCCGGCGCTGGTGCTGGCAGTACTGAGTGGTGGTGTAACCCTGTTTCACGAACATGATACGGCGCGCCGGCAGGCGCAGACCTACGCTGAACAGCAGGCAGTCTTTGTTGACCGGCTCACCATGGCCCGGTCGCGCCTGCGTCGCCTGCACGAGGAGGAGCGGGCTGCCCGGCGTTATCTGGCCCCCGATCCGGTGGAGTTGTTACGGATTGCCGGCGCCGATGAGCGGTCGCGATCACCCGAACCGCGATTGTGGGAACGGCGTCTGAGTGATGACGATGCGCTGGAATTGCGCGTGGGTTGCGGCACGCTGCCGGCGTCGGCGCGGGCCGTAGTTGCGTCCGGTGCACCGGCTGACCGGCGGATCGATCAGGTCATCGCCGAGTATGCCAGCCTCCATCAGGTGCCGGTGTACATTCCACTGCTCCAGCTTGGCTCGCTCGGCATTGCCGGGCCACGTCCGGCAGTATTGGGGCTTGCCTACGCTATGCTCACCCAGGCTGCGGTGTTGCACGCGCCAACTGAGTTGCGGATTGGTGTGATTGCTGGCCTCGCCACTGCTGCCGACTGGCAGTGGATTGCTCGCTTGCCGCACTGTCAGGCTCCCGATGCAACCTCGGTTGCTCGATCTTTGATTGCAACCGAACCACAGGCTACCGAGTCGCTGTTAACCTGCCTGCTCGATGAACTTAGTCGTCGCCGTGAATTGCCCACAAATCATCAGGTGCCGTTTTTAATCGTTGTGGATAGTGCCACCCTCATCACAACACATACTGCACTCGGTCAGTTGTTACGTGATGGTGGTGCCCATCGCTTCATCGTTGTGGTATTAACCGATGACTGGTCGCACATTCCTGAGCATTGTGCGGCGATGGTTGAAGTTGATCAACGCATGGGGCGATGGACGCGGGCCGGTGAGGCGTGGCCGGTAACCCCATTCCAGCCCGATCTACTTGATCGCCGCGAGGTTGAACGGTTAGCCGCTCGCCTGGCAACCGTGCGTCTCAATGAGATCGGTGCCGGTCATCATCTACCGCGCCAGGTACGCCTCCTCGATCTGTTATCGGCGCTGCTTCCAGACGACCAGCCTGTACCCGTGCGCTGGCAGCAACAACCTGCAATGTCCTGGCATGATGATGTGCCAATTGGGGCATTGAGCGAAGGGAAGCCGTGCTATCTCAACCTCAACGAACAACAACATGGTCCGCACGGCATTATTGCCGGTGCCACCGGTGCCGGGAAAAGTGTCTTGTTACAGACCATTATTACCGCTCTGGCAGTTACCCATGGCCCTGATCGGCTCAATCTCCTGTTAATTGATTTTAAAGGCGGAGCTGCGTTAGCACCGTTTGCTGCCTGGCCGCATACAACAGGCTTTGTGACCGACCTTGATGGACGTTTGGCGGCACGTGCCATCGCCGCGATTAGCAGTGAGTTGCGCCGTCGCAAGGCTGTGTTACGCACAGTCGCCGAACGCTACGGGGTTCATATCGAAAATATCGCCGACTATCGTGATCTGGCCAATCGTCAGCGCCTGGAACCACTACCCAATTTGTTGATTGTGCTCGATGAGTTTGATGAAATGGCGCGCAGTTGTCCCGATTTTGTCAGCGCACTCGTGCGGGTAGTGAAACAGGGTCGCTCGCTGGGAGTGCATCTGCTGATTGCAACCCAACAACCGGCCCGCGTCGTCAGTGATGAGATTCGCAGTCAATTGAGTTACTTTATCGCACTCCGTTTGGGTAGCAGTGATGATAGCCGGGAGATGTTGCAACGGCCTGATGCCGCATTTTTGCCGTCGCAGTTGCCGGGCCGTGCCTACATGCGTAGTGGTAGTGATGTCCGATTGCTTCAGGTTGCGCGATTGAGTGGGCAGGCAAACGGGCCGGGCGATCTTGAACTCATTGGTCAGCGCCTCATCCACGCCGGTCGTGCTTATCTCGATCAGCTTAACTGGCAACCAACGCCGATCTGGCAACCACCACTTCCTTCCCGATTAACCCTAGATGTCCCGTCATCCGATCTGCACACCGTGATCGGTCTGCTTGATATACCGCAACAGAGTCGGCAAGCACCGCTCGTGATTGACTTGCGGGCCGGCCATGTAGCAGTATTTGGCGGACCGGCCAGTGGCAAGAGCACAACCCTGGCCCGAATCGTGCTTGAACTGGCGCGATGCCTTTCGCCAGACAACCTCTGGTGCTACATCATCGACGGTGATGGTCGTCTGTTAAGCCTGTTTACCGACCTGCCGCATGTGGGTGCGCTGGTACGTCCCTTCGAGCGCGAAGCCATGGTGTCACTCTTCCGCCAGCTCGAACATCAAGTACGCGAGCGGCGTGCGCGGATCGCTGCCGGTCAATCACCAGGTCCGGCGTTGCTGTTGGTGGTGGATCGCCTGGCCGCCGTGCGTGATGAGTTGCGCGATGCTGCCGGCGAAAGCGATCTATCCGATCTGGTGCGTCTGGCGCGGAATGGTCGTGATGCAGGTTTTCATCTGGTGGTCTCTGCGGATCGACCTGCCGACATTCCCTATCGCCTGGCTGCCCAGTTCACACAACGATTGGCGCTACGGCTGCCCGATCTGAACGATTATGCCGATGTCTTCGGGCTACGGCCTGCCATTCAGCTCCCACCCCATCTTCCCGGTCGTGGGTACTGGCTCCATCCCGATGAGGGTTTGCTGGAGGTGCAGGTTGCGTTGCCGGTGGGAAGTGGTGACAGCAGTGATAGCCGTGAACTGGCACTTGCCGTGCGCACGCAGATCGCAGCACTGACTGCAACAACACGTAACACTGCTACGACGCTACCACCACCGTTAGCCTTACTGCCAGAACAATTGCCATTCGCTCAACTGCCACCGTCCAGCTATCGCGATACTACGCTGCGCCTGTCCTGTGGTTGGGCTGCCGAACCACCGGGGCCGGTGTATATCTGTCTGACCCCAGAGGCACCTCATGCACTAATCGTTGGGCCGCGCCGCAGCGGGAAGAGCACAGCGCTCTGGATCATCGTGCGGAGTGCGCAAACGGTTGAGCCGTCACTTCGCTTTGTGATCATTGATGGCCCACGACGCAGCCTGCACCACTTGCAAACCCTGCCACAGACGGTACGCTACGTTGCCGACGAAGAGGGAATCGCAACCTTGAGCGCAGAACTGAGCGGGTTGCGCCGCAATCCGACTGCTCGCCATCTCGTGATTATCGATGACTACCACCTATGTCGCGAGCGCTGGCGTGACCACTTTACACAAAGCTACAGCGCAACCCCAAACCTGTTCCAACAGCTCGTTGAACTGGCCCAAACCGGGAATGAGCCGTTTCATCTAATTGTTGCTGCCGGGATCACGTATGCCGACGATCCACTGCTGCGTGCTCTGGACAGCAGTCGCAATGGTCTTGTCATCTGGCCGGGACGCTACGAGTCGGGGACACGGCTGCTCGGTCTGAATTTACCGCTCCCTGAACAACGTACCAGTGAGCAGCCTCCAGGTCGGGCAATCCTGATCAGCGGTGACGAGGAGCCGGTGTTGATCCAGTTGGCCGGCGGAGATCATATCAAATCCTGAATCCAGCAGGTGCATACATTGGGGGTGATGTGAACGTGCTAATGCCTGGTAAGCGACAACAGCGAACAATCATTCTGGATGCAGAACTTCAGTTCAGCGCTGCGTGCGGAAGACTTCACGGTACGCAAATGAACGATTTTTATGTCAGTTATCTATAGAACTTATCTAACCCAGGTTGCTACCTTTGTCACCACAGAGGCACGAAGGACACAGAGGATGGGCATAACCTGATTTACTACCGTCAGGCGTGCGTAACGTAGCGCGTCGATGGGAACTGGCTGCTACCCACATCGTTCCTACAGGTACGCTGCACGATGTTGTGCGCGGCGTCGTACTGTTCATCCTGGCAGTCAGTCACGCGGCCTGCTCACAGCATAGGTGGCAGCTTGGGTGATTTAATAAAAGCTGTGCTATCCTGCTCCCAGACTGTCGCCCAGGCGCATGCACACCTGCCAATTACCAACGACAGCCTACCCTGCTTCTGGCTCGTTGGCAGAGAACAGCTCCAGTCGAGCCATCACTCGCCGCATTGATTACCTTGCCCGCTCGTCATGCGCATGGTGCGCGGTGTGGAGTGCGGCAGCCATGCTGCCGCAGCAGCCGTGCTCACAATCCGGCACGTGGCACGTCGCTAACCCTGCTGGTCGCGAGAATGCTGTGGATGCTCGTTCGTGCTCCCAGACTGTCGCCCAGGCGCATGCACACCTGCCAATTACCAACGACAGCCTGTCCTGCTTCTGGCTCGTTGGCAGAGAGCAGCTCCGGTCGTGCCATCACTCGCCGCATTGATTGCCTTGCCCGCTCGTCATGCGCGTGGTGCGCGGTGTGGAGTGCGGCAGCATGGCTGCCGCAGCAGTCAGGATCACGACCCGGCGCGTGGCACACCGTTGACCCTGCTGGTCAAGAGGATGCTGTGGGTGCTCGTCCGTGCTCCCAGACTGTCGCCCAGGCGCATGCACACCTGCCAATTACCAACGATAGCCTACCCTGCTTCTGGCTCGTTGGCAGAGAACAGCTCCAGTCGAGCCATCACTCGCCGCATTGATTACCTTGCCCGCTCGTCATGCGCGTGGTGCGCGGTGTGGAGTGCGGCAGCCATGCTGCCGCAGCAGTCAGGATCACGACCCGGCGCGTGGCACGTCGCTAAGCCTGCCGGTCACGGGAGTGCTGGATGTGCTCGTTACAATCATAGATTTGGTCAGGAATAAACGAGATAACTTCTAGCCTGTCATCTCTTACACCAGATTTGAGACCGATTATGCCTGTCTGGTAATGTTAAAGCGGTGAATGACCATTCGCCCCTGTCGGTGTGGGTGCTATCAGGAAGAATATCCATCCCCTCCAACCAAACGGTTGCTGGCGACCTATGTTGAACGTGTGAGTCACGGTCGCTCACGGCAAGCTCACCAGCAACACACCAACCAGAATCCCGGCCACACCGACCCACTGGCTATGTGCCAATCGCTCACGCAAAATCAGCCACGCCAGTACCACCGTAACCGCACTGAAAATCGAGGCCAGCGCGGTCACGACGCTGACATACGCAGTGGCAATACCGGTATTGAAACTCAAAAATGCCACCGTATCGAGTGCGCTGGCAGCGATGATCAAACGCAGATGTCGACCGCTCAGGCGCGGGATTGGATGCCGGGCGATCAGAATAATGACAATCCCGGCCAGCAACGTGAGCACGCGCCCGATAAGTACCGGCCACGCAATGCCAAACGTTGCCGTAACATCACCGACGAGCCAGAAGAAAAACCCAAAACTCAACGCAACCCCAATTGCCTCTGGCACACCCCGCAGATCGGCGCGTACCTTGCCCGGCCCACGCGAGACAGTCATCACCCCGACAATCACCAATCCCGTACCGGCAAGGGTTAGCAAGCCTATCTGTTCACCATCTAAAAACGCCAGCACCGCAGTGACTGCGGCAAAGCTGGCCGAGATCGGTGAGACAATGGCGAGCGTGCCAATGGCGAATGCTCGATAAAGCAACAGCGTACCGGTCAGATTGAGCAGGTTCACGGCAATCGCAACCAGCCATGCCAATCCCAGCGGTGGTAGTGGATCATGGCGAATTCCCAATACCAGCCCAATCGCCACAATCCCGCATAGTTGCGAACATACTATTGTCCATTGCCAGCCAATCTGGCGCGAGGCACGAGTAATCAAAAAATCACCCGTCCCCCAACCCAATGCTGCGATTAACCCGTAGATGATGCCCACAGCCCGTATCCTTACTTCATGGTGTCGTCATACCGGCACGGCGCTATACCAGCAGAATGCATGTGTCGCATTTTGAAGCGAAGAAGCCACTCTTGCGAAACCATCGCTTGCCCAAAGCATTACCGGATTTCCCGGAAACAATCGTTGCGATGCATCCAAAGACATCACCGATTACGCCCACGAAAATAGCCGGCACGAAAGGCAAGAGCCGCCACAACGGCTACCAGCAGCAAAATAATGAGACACTCAGTGAAACCTATTGTTGACATATGTTTGGAGTATGTAACCGACGGGAGGTCCGTCATAATGCCAGTATACCGTATTTACCCTGCAATGATGCCGGCGGCGATTGACACTGTTACACGACAGTGCAACTCCATCCACATCAGCCGCGTGCGGGCGAAGGCGCATACCGTGCTACAATATCCCACCATGGAACGACTTTTTGCTTTACACAGCCGCTTACAGCTCACCATAACGCTGGTTATCGTCGTCAGCTTGATCTGGGCGTTGATTGTAGCCTGGCGCAATCGGGGCAGCATGCAGGCGCCACTCGGCATCTTGCAACTGCTCATTATTGCCCAGTCCGTGATAGGGTTGCTTCTCCTCTGGCAGGCTGATCTCTTCCGCATGGCGCTGCACGTCATCTACGGCGTGGTGGCCGTCGGCTTAATTCCGGCAACCGCTGCCGCCCTGCGTGGACGATCACCGCGTGAAGTGGGGCTGATCTGCGCAGGCATTCTGGTCATGCTACTGATCGTAGTGGGACGCTTGTATGAGACCGGTGTGGTAGGCTTCTAAGAGACACCTCAAGCTGCCTGTTATGAAACCCGTTATAATAGTCAACATCTTATAGAGTGTCACCAGTCTAAGCCAAACGAGGAAACAAACTATGGACGATGTCGTCATTGTTGGTGCAGCGCGTACCCCAATCGGGCGCTTCAACAGCGCCTACAGCGGATTGAGTGCCATCGATTTAGGTGCAGCCGCCGTGCAAGCGGCTGTCCAACGGGCCGGAATTGAGGCAGACTCCATCGATGAATGCATTATGGGCTGCGTAGTCACCGCCGGCCTGGGACAATCACCGGCACGCCAGGCAGCTCTGCGTGCGGGCTTGCCGCATACAATTGGCGGCCTGACCATCAACAAGGTCTGTGGCAGTGGCCTCAAGGCAGTCATGATCGGCACCGCCCTGATCAAAGCCGGCGAAGCTGATGTCATTGTCGCCGGCGGTATGGAGCACATGAGCGGTGCGCCATACCTGCTTCCCCAGGCCCGCCACGGCTACCGGCTCGGCCACGGCCAGATCATCGACGCTGTCGTTCACGATGGTCTGTGGTGCGCTTTTGAGCATCATCACATGGGAGTGGCCGCTGAATGGATTGCGCGCACCTTCAATGTCACTCGCGAACAGCAAGATGCTTACGCATTGCAATCACACCAACGCGCAGTAGCCGCTCAGGACAGCGGCGCCTTCCAGGCCGAAATTGCACCGGTAACCGTCCCAGGGCCGAAAGGCCAGGTCAATCTGGTGACGACTGACGAAGGCCCCAGACGCGACACCTCGCTGGCTGCACTGGCAAAGCTCAAACCGGCATTTGTCACCGACGGCACCGTCACTGCCGGCAATGCCCCCGGCATTACCGACGGCGCGGCAGCAGTCGTACTAATGCGAGCCAGCCGGGCAGCCCAATTGGGGGTGCAACCCTTAGCCCGCATCGGCACAGCCGCCCAGGCCGCCGTCAAGCCGCTTGAACTCTTCACCGCACCGGCGTTTGCCATCGAACGGCTGATGAAGCGGGCAGGCCGTACCCTCGACGACTACGACCTGTTCGAGATCAACGAAGCCTTTGCCGCCCAGGTCATTGCGAACCTGCGTGCCCTGGCCCTCGATGCAGACCGGGTCAATGTCCACGGTGGCGCGATTGCTCTCGGCCATCCGATAGGAGCCAGCGGAGCACGTGTCCTGGTGACACTCATCTCAGCGTTACGCCAGCGCGGCGGCCAGCGCGGGATTGCCGCACTGTGTCTGGGAGGTGGTGAAGCGGTCGCCCTCGAAGTCGAGGTCGTCTAACCAAGGCCCGTCTCTGCCAGCCCTGCCGGTCATAGCGAGAGTGATTCAGCGCAGTGAGTCGTCAGGTGCGACCACCACGCAATTACCGCATATGGTTGGGGCGACGGCACAACGGTCGCACTGGCAGGGGCGGTCGCCTGAACCAGGCCCGCCTCTGCCAGCCCTGCCGGTTATAGCGAGAGTGATTCAGCGCGGCGAATCGTCAGTTGCAACCGCCACGCAATTGCCACATATGGTCGGGAAGACGGCATAACGGTCGCACTGGCAGGCGCGGTCGCCTGAACCAGGCCCGTCTCTGCCAGCCCTGCCGATCATAGCGAGAGTGCTTCAGCGCGGCGAGTCGTCAGTTGCAACCGCCACGCAATTGCCACATATGGTTGGGGCGACGGCATAACGGTCACGCTGGCAGGCCCAGGCGCCTGAACCAGGCCCGCCTCTGCCAGCCCTGCCGTTTATAGCGAGGGTGCTTCAGCGCAGGAGAGAACCCCTGGGAGCGCGCGCCTCCGGCTTACTCACCCGGCAGCGCTGGGAGCGTGCGCCTCCGGCGCGCTCATTACTGCGCCATCCGGCGACCGCGGTCACTATCTGGCACCGCCGGTTCCCGCCCCCAGCAGGGGCGGGTGGGGGTGGGTGAGCACCCTGCGAGCGCGCGCCTCCGGCTTACTCAACCCGGCAGCGCTGGGAGCGCGCGCCTCTGGCGCGCTCATCACCTGCGCACCTAGCCCCTTTTGCTTCGCCCTACACCGGTCACCCCCGACCTCAGCCTATGCATTACCCATACCTGGTGTCAACCACGTGCGTATCAGCGGGGATGATCGCTATGGGTACTGTCGTGGACGACTGGCACAGTGGCAACGCGCTGCTCCAGCCGTGCCGGCACGTGCTGGATGGATTGCCGTACCCGCTCATCATACGCAT
Organism: Chloroflexus aurantiacus J-10-fl; assembly: GCF_000018865.1. Taxonomy (NCBI): domain Bacteria; kingdom Bacillati; phylum Chloroflexota; class Chloroflexia; order Chloroflexales; family Chloroflexaceae; genus Chloroflexus; species Chloroflexus aurantiacus. Next base: position 2,115,343 of record NC_010175.1, on the reverse strand, counting down.
GTCGCGCAGTTTGGAGTGCGGCAGCCATGCTGCCGCGCCAGCCGTACCCACGATCCGGCGCGTGGTACGCCGTTACCCATCCTGGCTATGCATTACCCACAACTGGTGTCAACCACGTGCGTATCAGCGGGGATGATCGCTATGGGTACTGTCGTGGACGACTGGCACAGTGGCAACGCGCTGCTCCAGCCGTGCCGGCACGTGCTGGATGGATTGCCGTACCCGCTCATCATACGCATGTCGCGCAGTTTGGAGTGCGGCAGCCATGCTGCCGCGCCAGCCGTACCCACGATCCGGCGCGTGGTACGCCGTTACCCATCCTGGCTATGCATTACCCATACCTGGTGTCAACCACGTGCGTATCAGCGGGGATGATCGCTATGGGTACTGTTGTGGACGACTGGCACAGTGGCAACGCGCTGCTCTAGCCGTGCCGGCACGTGCTGGATGGATTGCTGTACCCGCTCATCATACGCATGTCGCGCAGTTTGGAGTGCGGCAGCCATGCTGCCGCGCCAGCCGTACCCACGATCCGGCGCGTGGTACGCCGTTACCCATCCTGGCTATGCATTACCCATACCTGGTGTCAACCACGTGCGTATCAGCGGGGATGATCGCTATGGGTGCTGTTGTGAGCGACTGGCCCGGTGGCAGGGCGACACTCCAGCCGTGCCGGCACGTGCTGGATAGATTGCCGTACCCGCTCGTTATGCGCGTGTCGCGCGGTGTGGAGTGCGGCAGCCATGCTGCCGCGCCAGTCGTGCTCACGATCCGGCGCGTGGTACGCCGTTACCCATCCTGGCTATGCATTACCCACAACTGGTGTCAACCACGTGCGTATCAGCGGGGATGATCGCTATGGGTACTGTCGTGGACGACTGGCACAGTGGCAACGCGCTGCTCCAGCCGTGCCGGCACGTGCTGGATGGAGTGCCGTACCCGCTCATCATACGCATGTCGCGCAGTTTGGAGTGCGGCAGCCATGCTGCCGCGCCAGCCGTACCCACGATCCGGCGCGTGGCATACCGTTACCCATCCTGGCTATGCATTACCCACAACTGGTGTCAACCACGTGCGTATCAGCGGGGATGATCGCTATGGGTACTGTCGTGGACGACTGGCACAGTGGCAACGCGCTGCTCTAGCCGTGCCGGCACGTGCTGGATGGATTGCTGTACCCGCTCGGCATGTGCGTGTCGCGTGGTTTGGAGTGCGGCAGCCATGCTGCCGCGCCAGCCGTACCCACGATCCGGCGCGTGGTACGCCGTTACCCATCCTGGCTATGCATTACCCACAACTGGTGTCAACCACGTGCGTATCAGCGGGGATGATCGCTATGGGTACTGTCGTGGACGACTGGCACAGTGGCAACGCGCTGCTCCAGCCGTGCCGGCACGTGCTGGATGGATTGCCGTACCCGCTCATCATACGCATGTCGCGCAGTTTGGAGTGCGGCAGCCATGCTGCCGCGCCAGCCGTACCCACGATCCGGCGCGTGGCATACCGTTACCCATCCTGGCTATGCATTACCCATACCTGGTGTCAACCACGTGCGTATCAGCGGGGATGATCGCTAAGGGTGCTGTTGTGAGCGACTGGCCCGGTGGCAGGGCGCCACTCCAGCCGTGCCGGCACGTGCTGGATGGATTGCTGTACCCGCTCATCATACGCATGTCGCGCAGTTTGGAGTGCGGCAGCCATGCTGCCGCGCCAGCCGTACCCACGATCCGGCGCGTGGTACGCCGTTACCCATCCTGGCTATGCATTACCCATACCTGGTGTCAACCACGTGCGTATCAGCGGGGATGATCGCTATGGGTACTGTTGTGGACGACTGGCACAGTGGCAACGCGCTGCTCTAGCCGTGCCGGCACGTGCTGGATGGATTGCTGTACCCGCTCATCATACGCATGTCGCGCAGTTTGGAGTGCGGCAGCCATGCTGCCGCGCCAGCCGTACCCACGATCCGGCGCGTGGTACGCCGTTACCCATCCTGGCTATGCATTACCCATACCTGGTGTCAACCACGTGCGTATCAGCGGGGATGATCGCTATGGGTGCTGTTGTGAGCGACTGGCCCGGTGGCAGGGCGCCACTCCAGCCGTGCCGGCACGTGCTGGATAGATTGCCGTACCCGCTCGTTATGCGCGTGTCGCGCGGTGTGGAGTGCGGCAGCCATGCTGCCGCGCCAGTCGTGCTCACGATCCGGCGCGTGGTACGCCGTTACCCATCCTGGCTATGCATTACCCACAACTGGTGTCAACCACGTGCGTATCAGCGGGGATGATCGCTATGGGTACTGTCGTGGACGACTGGCACAGTGGCAACGCGCTGCTCCAGCCGTGCCGGCACGTGCTGGATGGAGTGCCGTACCCGCTCATCATACGCATGTCGCGCAGTTTGGAGTGCGGCAGCCATGCTGCCGCGCCAGCCGTACCCACGATCCGGCGCGTGGCATACCGTTACCCATCCTGGCTATGCATTACCCATACCTGGTGTCAACCACGTGCGTATCAGCGGGGATGATCGCTAAGGGTGCTGTTGTGAGCGACTGGCCCGGTGGCAGGGCGCCACTCCAGCCGTGCCGGCACGTGCTGGATGGATTGCTGTACCCGCTCATCATACGCATGTCGCGCAGTTTGGAGTGCGGCAGCCATGCTGCCGCGCCAGCCGTACCCACGATCCGGCGCGTGGTACGCCGTTACCCATCCTGGCTATGCATTACCCATACCTGGTGTCAACCACGTGCGTATCAGCGGGGATGATCGCTAAGGGTGCTGTTGTGAGCGACTGGCCCGGTGGCAGGGCGCCACTCCAGCCGTGCCGGCACGTGCTGGATGGATTGCTGTACCCGCTCGGCATGTGCGTGTCGCGTGGTTTGGAGTGCGGCAGCCATGCTGCCGCGCCTGCCTTGCTCACGATCCGGCGCGTGGCATACCGTTACCCATCCTGGTCACGGGGGTGCTGGTTGCAAGAGATTCGTGCCTGTGCACCAGCGGCCACGGCCAGCATCTGCCGGCGGTGGCGAGGATGCCTCCACGCTGGCTGGAAGCCTGCGCCACGGGGAGCGCTTGCAGTCCGGCCTGACGCAGCGTGACATGTGGGTAATGCATAGCCCAGCGGGGGCGGGTGGGGGTGGGGGTGGGTGAGAACCCCTGGGAGCGCGTACCTCCGGCTTACTCACTGGCAACGCTGGGAGCGCGCGCCTCCGGCGCGCTCCCCACCGCGCACCAAACCCTTCTGCTCCATCCCGCACCGTTCATCCCCGCTTTCAGCGCGGGCGGGCTAGGGTGGAGGTTGCTTAGAACTCCTGGGAGCGCACGCCTCCGGTGCGCTTATCATCTACCGTCATCTGAACAGTGGTAATGTAGCGCCGCCCTGCCTTGCGCCTCTGCTCGTGACCTGCAAGCGTGTGTCAGGAGAACAGTGCCGCTCATCGCAACACCGATTGAGCAACAGCATACCTGTATGCCTGCTCGGCAATTGGTGCCAGGTTCTCCCAGCGTAGCCGTTGGGCAGCGGCCAGCGCAGCCATCCGCAAACGCATGCGTGCTGACTCATCGGCTAGCAGATGAAGCGTAGCTGCCGCCAGTGCCGATGCATCACCCGGCGGGACGAGCAAACCTGCATCAGGTGCAAGGTAATCGCGGGCAGTACCGACATCACTCGCTACGATTGGCAACCCGGCTGCCAGCAGTTCGACCAGTTTCGCCATCCCACGCGCCCGGTTGATCAGCGTGTCACGAATCGGGGCCAACGCCACATCAGCCCCGGCCAGAATGGCTGGAATAGCTGTTGGCTCCTGCCAGCCCCGATAATCGATCATGTCGGCCCACCCCTGATCGGCGGCAAGTGCCAGGAGTTGCTGTTCTTCACCCCGTTCTCCCTTACCGACCAGCACCAGACAGGCGTCAGGCCGGCTACGCCGAATAATTGCCAGCGCTGTTGCCACTTCCGCCAGGTCGAGTTCCCAAAAACGGGTGTAGAGAACGATGGTCGGTTGCGATGATGCTGATCGGGCAGGAGTCTCAACATGCGGTGCGCCGTTCGGCAGGTAGAAGACACGTTCGGGTGGTACGCCCATTGCCCAAATTAATGTCTCCAATGTGTGAGACACAACCGTGACCGCATTCGCTCGTCGCGGTAGATCGCGCTCTTGCCATGCGAAGAGGGCTTTAGCCAGTGGTGGATAGGGTAACAGATCATTCCAACCCCCTGGACCTTCCCAATCGTCACAATCAACCACCAGGGGAATGCGACCACGCGCCAGAACCGCTAAGCCGCCGAACCCCTTGGGCTTGAAAAGATGCATCACATCAGGTTGAGTCCGTCGTGCCCATTGCCACAGGGCCACGGTGTGCCAGATGGCTGCAGCCAGACCGCCAATCGGTGGGGTCGCGGTATGCACAACCATCACCCCACCAGCGTAACGCGCCGTACCACCATCGGCAGGGTTATGGATCGGAGGCGCAACAATCGTAACGATGTGCCCGCGTTGCTGCAAGGCTTGGGCGAGGGGCAGCATGCGGGCAAGTAATGTGCCCTTCGGCCTGATGCCGAAGGGCGCAATCATAGTGACTCGCATTAGCGACCAGCGCGAATAATGTCCATCATCTCGTCAACTCGCGTGACCTTAACCCGTGGTCGGCCCTGAGCTGCACCCTGTGCCGTCTCATAGGCGTCGAGCCGCTGCCAGTCGGCGTAGGTCACGAAGTCAACACCACGTGAACGGAGCAAATCGGCAATATCATCATGTTGCGGCGCACCGGGCAGAGCGGGAAGATCGGCCAGCATGCTATTGACGGTTGCCACTGCGTCAGGCTTATTGGTACCGATAACCCCTGACGGCCCGCGTTTAATCCAACCGACCACATATTCACCGGAGACCGGCTCACCGTTTGGCCCATTCAGCACGCGCCCATCACGATTGGGAATCGTACCGCTTGCTTCATCAAATGGCACATCTGGGAGTGGTTCACCGCGATAACCAACCGAACGCAAGACCATCCCGCAGCTCAATTCCTCGGTCACGCCGGTTCCTTTCGGGCGCAAACTGCCATCAGCAGCCTGTACCAGGCGGTTGCGCTCAATAGTGACACCCGTTACCCGTCCATCAACACCGTGGATTGCAATTGGCGAAACCAGGAAGCGCATCACAATCCGGCGCGGTGCACCGGTGTCGCCACGGGCGGCATATGCGCGTAGCAGCTCAACATTCTTTGCCGCAGTCTTGTCTTCAGCCAGTGCCGCTTCACTCAGGGGATCGAGTTCGAGGTCTGCCGGATCAACAATCACGTCTACCCCACGCAACTCGCCAAACTCTTTCAATTCGGGATTGGTGAATGCGGCTTGCGCCGGGCCGCGCCGACCGAGCATGACCACTTCGCGCACCTTGCTCTGGCGCAGCGCTGCCAGCGCATGATCGGCAATATCAGTCTTCGCCAGATCATCGGGATCGCTGACCAGAATGCGGGTTACGTCCATCGCCACATTCCCATTGCCAACGACAACAACCCGCTCGACGTTCAAATCTACTTCCAGATCGCGATAATCGGGACGTCCGTTGTACCAGCCCACGAACGCAGTTGCCGGCATACTGCCAAACAGGTCTTCGCCGGGAATGCCCATCCGCCGGTCTGATTGGGCACCGACTGCATACACAATTTGATCGTAACGGGCACGCAGATCGGCACGGGTAATGTCCACACCGAAAGTCACATTACCAAAGTAGCGCACGTTGTTATGCGCTGCCAGTTTATCGTAAATGCGGGTTACTGCTTTAATGGATTGGTGATCAGGAGCCACTCCCTCGCGTACCAGGCCGTAAGGGGTGGGAAAGCGGTTAAAGATATCGATCTGGCAAACGAGATTTTTTTGTTTGAGTAGCGCTTCAACGGTGTAAAAACCGGCAGGACCGGCGCCGATAATTGCAACACGCAGTGGGCGCTGGGCGCTTCCCAAGGGTTCACTCACGGTGCACTCCTTTGCTGTCGTTTTGGTTTGCCTGATAATCCGTTTGTGATTTACAGCACAGATTGACCGAAATGTACCATGCCTGTTGCGTTGTGTCAAACGATTATGGTGAGTGCATGTGGGCCGGTGATAGCGGTTGTGCTGCCCGTCCAAACCACACAGGATGGGCGATTCTGAAGGGTAAGATTGCTACATGCGCCGGTGTGTGTATGCAATGAGCAGGTACGGTGTGGGTTATCATTCGGGTCAGGATGTTCAGATCAAATCTCGATAGATCGTATCACGACAGTTGAGGCTTCCTGGATGCCCGGTAACAGCCGGTATCGTTTAGTGTGTCTCACTGCGTGATGTCAAATCTGGTTTCATAACCCAAGTTGCCATCTACACTGTGAGCAGATCACGTGTCTGGCTGCCAGGATGAACAGCACGACGCTGCACACAACACCGTGCAGCGTACCTGTATGAACCATGTGGGCAGCAGCCAGTTCCCATCGACGTGCTCCGTCACGACTCAAGGTGGCAACTCGGATTATACTCGTCCTCTGTGTCCTCCGTGCCTCTGTGGTGATATTCCTGCGCTGTGAGCAGACCACGTGAGGCTGGCTGCCAGGATGAACAGCACGACGCTGCACACAACACCGTGCAGCGTACCTGCATGAACCACGTGGGTAGCAGCCAGTTCCCATCGACGCGCTCCGTCACACCTTACGGTAGTGGGTTTTACCCATCCTCTGTGTCCTCCGTGTCTCTGTGGTGATATAAGGTGACAACCTGGGTGTCAGCCTATCTCTGAAGATTGTAATCTGCCTTCTCATGGTATGCCGGGCTTCGATGTGCTATCATTTTCTGGAAACCCGGTTGGTATGCAGATCGTACATCATGTCGAGATGAAGTTCTTCGGGCAGTATCAGAAATAAGTCCTGCGTTCAACGAGGTTGCCGTCCCCAAAGTGACAAGGTATACGCTGAGTGCGCCAACGACGTTACTGTTCATTTGTTCCAGGGCTGTACGGTTGTTGGCTAAGAACGAGCAGGTTGTTGTATCCCGTTTGTTGTCTGCGTCCACGAATAGCTTCGCCCATTCGTTGATAGTCTCACCCATGACAGAAAGGACAACCGATTATGAGTGATCCGCAGCGCCCGGAAGAGTACGGTAGCTATCAACCTGGTCAGCCACCCTACCAGCAGCAGCCCTATCAACCCTATCAGCTTCAATACCAGCAAGTACCTGGAGCACAGGAACATCCCTCGGAAGTCATGGCCATTGCGATTATGGCGATTGTTGATGCGGTGATCAGCGGTCTGGCTGGTGTGGGCTGGATATTCACTCTTTGCGGGATTCCACTTGGTATTTATTCAATTATCGTAGCGGCGGTGGCCGGTACGTATGCCTACAGGTTGCTGAGTCGTCCGCTACAGCCGATACAGCCGAACAAGACGCTGGCGATTATGCAAATCGCCAATATCATCACCGGTAATATCTTCTCGCTGGCATTTGGGATCATTAGCCTGGTGCTGTATGATCAGCCAAAGGTGCGGGCCTATTTTGCCTATCGGAATGGGCAGCCAGTACCACCACAGCAGTACCAACCGCCACCATTTTAGAGGTCGAGGTGTCCGTGTCGCGTACCTGGACGTGCGGCAACGTAACTGCCGCACGCACCGACCGTCCTTATTACGCAGAGCGCAGTGGTTGCGCTTGCCCGTTGCTGACCGCTGCCTGCCAATCCCTCAGAACACGTTGTCTTTGTCTGTGGTTTGCCAGATTTGCGCACCGGTGGCCGGCAAATTCCCAATGTCCAGCATCCCGTTGCGTACAACCGTCTCGGCACCACTGAAGAGTTCCCGCAGGTGAACCCCATCAGCCAGCCCGCCGTGACGCACCGGCAGCAGGCGTTGCCCATCATCACTGCGCCGTACCACAATGATCATGCGCTCCTCAGGTGCTTCGCGCTGGAAGGCAATCGTTTCCCCGTTTGCGTAGAGCTGCTGAAAGCCGCCCCAGCGCAACGCCGGCGACTGACGCCGTAAGCGTGCCAGCCGTTGCACGAACGCCCGCAGGTCGTGATCCCACTCTCGTTCATCCCACGGCATCGGTCGCCGACAATCAGGATCACCGCCGCCCGTCAGTCCAATTTCGTCACCGTAGTAGATACACGGCACCCCCGGATAGCAGAAGAGTAACGTCATCGCTACCCGCACTCGCGCCAGATCATCGCCTACGATTGTCCGTAGACGCGGGGTGTCATGACTTCCCAACAGGTTGAATTGCTGACTGGCGATCTGCCACGGTATCGCTGCCCGAAATGCCGTCCATTGCGCAACGACCGTCTCGGTTGCAATCGGTCGTGGATCGGCTTCAGGCCGCTGCGGATTGAACTCAAACCCTCCCAACCAGCGCCAGATGGGAAAGGTGAAGCCTTGATAATTCATTGTGGCATCAAGCTCTTCACCTTGCAGATGGGGAGTACCGTCGAAGAAGTGTTCACCCAGCAGATAGGCTTCCGGTTGCTCTGCCTTCACTGCCCGCCGAATCCCGCGTCCAATCTTGTGGCCAAGGTTGTCTGTCCCCAACCGCCCCAGCATATTGGCAACATCAATCCGCCAGCCGTCGATCCGATAGGGTGGTCGTAACCAGTAGCGCATAATCGCATCCTGGCCTGCGTACATCACGTCGCGGAGGCGGACACTGCGGTAATTGAGTTTGGGCAGGGTCTTGACCCCCAGCCAGCTCTCGTAGTCGTCGGGATGACGACGGAACATGAAGAACTCGGCTGTTGGTGCTCGTGGGTTGGCCTGGGCAGCGACAAACCACGGATGGGTCACTCCACAATGGTTCGGTACGATGTCAAGCACCAGCTTCATGGCTCGCTCGTCGAGTACCTCACGTAAGCGGAGTAACCCTGCTTCACCTCCCAGGTGTGGATCAATGCTGGTATAGTCTTCGACATCGTATTTGTGGTTCGATGGTGCTCGGAAGATAGGATTGAGATACAGTGCCGAGACTCCCAGATCGGTCAGATAGTCGATGCGCTGCGCGATCCCTTGCAAATCGCCACCGTAGAACTCTATCGATCCGGTCGCCCGGTTGGGTCGTTCATCCCAGCGGCGCGCAACAACCGGTCGTCCGTGGTAGAGATACGCACCATCGCGGACATTATTCGTCGGGTCGCCATCGGCAAACCGATCCGGAAAAATCTGGTAGAAGACCGCATCACGTACCCAGGCTGGCGCGTGATAGTTGGCCAGTACCACGAAATCATTTGCGTCGGTGGGGTAGTGACGGGTGATGCCACCAGCGCTGTACCAGCGCGAACAGTCATCTGCGCGGATCAGGAAGCGGTAATTGGTGCGGAGCATGCGGATCGGTAGCTCACCTTCCCACCACCGGCACACCCCGCGCACTCCCAGATCGCGCAGTGGCGTAAAATGCTGTTCCCCATCCGGGCAGGTGCGGAGGAAGACCCCACTGACCGGTGCGTCTGCGGCCATACGGAGCCGAAATACCGCTGTGTCACCTGGTCTGCCACTGAAGCGCAGATACATCGGTGATCCGTCGTGATGAATACTGGTTTCCCAGTGTACAGTGCTCATGCCAGGTTCTCCAGTGCGGCAATCGCCGCCGCCAGTCGCGAGAGACTCCGTTCGCGTCCTACACCGGCGAGCGTATCAAACAGCGGTGGTGCCACGCTGCGCCCGGTAATGGCGACGCGAATCGCCCCGAAGAGCGGCCCCGGCTTCACCTGCAATTGTTCGCAGAGGGCGCGCAGCGTTGTCTCCAGCGCGGGTGGTGTCCAATCGGTTTGCTGACTCAGAGCTTCGTGCGCAGCCCGCAGTAAGGCGACGGTTTGCGCCGCGTCGTGCTTCTTTGGAATCAGATCGGCAGGGTTGTACGTCTCGCCGGGTACCACATCCTGGTAGAAGAAGGCCAGCAGATCAGGCGCTTCCTGCAACTCTTCCAGCCGCTCGTGAATCAATGGGATCAAACTGATGAGATACGCGCGTTCCGTCTCGCTTGCCGGATCGCCGATCAGACCCGCTCGTTGCATGAACGGCAGCACGCGCTCGGCCAACTGCTCTGTCGTCAGTTTACGGATGTAGATACCGTTCATGTCGCGCAGCTTCTCAGGGTTCCAGCGCGCCGGCGAGGGTTGTATTCGCTCAAGCGTGAAACGCGCAATCAACTCGTCGCGCGTCATAATTTCGGTCACGCCATCGTAGCTCCATCCCTGCAAGGCGAGATAGTTGAAGATTGTCTCCGGCAGGTAGCCACGCTCACGAAATCGCTGTGTCGCTACATCGTCTTTGCGCTTCGACAACTTGCCACGGCCATCTTGCCGCAGAATCGCCGGCAAATGGGCAAAGACCGGGCGCGGCCAGCCGAAGAAGTCGTAAAGCAGAACGTGGTACGGGGTACTGGGTACCCACTCTTCGCCACGCATAACGTGAGTGATCTTCATCAAGTGATCATCGACCAGATGGGCGAAGTGGTAGACCGGCATTCCGGTCGATTTGATCAACACAATGTCTTGCAACTGATTATTCTGCACCACAATCTCGTCACCACCGCGGATCAGATCGCGAAAGCGAGTTTCGCCTTCAAGGGGCGTTTTGAGCCGGATGGTGTACGGCTTGCCACTGGCCGCCTCTTCACGCTGGCGCTCAAGCGGCCAGTCACGCTCCGGGCCACGGAAGCGAAATGCCTTGATGCCAGCAGCTTCCGCTGCGGCCCGCATCTGAGCCAGTTCTTCTTCGGTGGTAAACGACATGTAGGCAAGACCGGCTTCCAGAAGCTGGTTGATGAATGGCTGATAGATTCCCTGCTCAAACCGTTCTGATTGCACGTAAGGGCCGTAAGGGCCACCCACATCTGGCCCTTCGTCCCAATCGATACCCACCCAGCGCAGTGAGGCGCTAATGTCGTCAGCCGCGCCCGGCACGAATCGCTTTTCGTCGGTATCTTCGATCCGTAGAATAAATTGCCCCCCGTAGTGGCGGGCACAGAGCCAGTTGAAAAGGGCAGTGCGTACACCGCCAATGTGCAAACTACCGGTTGGGCTGGGTGCAAAGCGCACCCGCACCGGCCCTTCGATGGAACTCATGGAATGCTCCTTGTTGTGATAGGTTAGCTCTCTGTGCTGTACGTGCTGTGGTGTCTGCTCGCAATGTTTGTTTCTGGTTTATTGGCCAATATCCTCTCAACGACACCGTCTGCGTAGATTTCTACCCACTCAGTACAACCATATCGTCGCGATGGACGACCTCCGGCCCATAATCATACCCTAAAACGGAAACGATCTGTGATGAACGGAGACCGGCAATCATACGGAGATCGCTGGATCGGTACTGGGTCAGGCCGCGCGCTATCTCGCGCCCATCGCGGGCAAAGATGCGCACAGTTTGCCCGCGGTCAAACTCACCACTCACCTCGCAGATACCCGCGGCCAGCAGACTCTTGCCGTGTCGGGTCAGCGCGGTCGTTGCGCCTTCATCCACCACAATGCGCGAATGACGAACTGTTTCGGCCAGAATCCACCGCTGTCGCGCATCGGGGTGAGTTGTGGTAGCCGGGAAGAAGGTTCCGATACGTTCACCATTCGCCACCCGTACAATCACATCTGGCTCGTGGCCGGCTGCAATCACCACAGCTACGCCTGAACGGGTGGCCAGATCGGCAGCCTGAATCTTCGTCTGCATGCCGCCGGTGCCACGATGGGTACCGCTGCCACCGGCTATCGCCCAGACACGTTCGTCAATAACTGGTATTTCGCGGATCAGTTCCGCGTTTGGATCACTGCGTGGATCGGCGCTGTACACCCCATCAATGTCGGTCAAAATTAAGAGCAGGTCAGCGTCGATCAAGCCGGCCACCAGTGCTGAGAGGTTGTCGTTGTCGCCCACTCGAATCTCGGCAGTGACGACAGCATCGTTTTCATTGATGATTGGCACGATACCCTGCTCCAGGCAAAGGGTGAGCGTATTACGGGCATTGAGGTAACGCCGTCGGTCGCGCAGGTCGTCACGGGTGAGCAGGGCTTGCGCAACCTGTAAACCGTACAACTCAAAGATTTGTTCGTAAATGTGCATCAGGCGACTCTGACCGACCGCAGCAAAGACCTGCTTCAGGGGAATATTGCTGCGGTGATGAGGATTGACACCAAGGCGTTCTTTGCCTGCGGCAACAGCCCCTGATGAGACAAGGACGACTTCGTGACCGGCATCTTTCAGACGAACGATTTGGCGGGCCAGTTCGACAAAGTAAGGGCGATGGAGGCGATCTGTGCCGGCCGTTAAGACGCTTGTACCTAGTTTGACAACGAATCGGCTCATAATCTGTACTGCTCTACATTCGCTGCTTTGTAACAATGAGGGCGAGTTCATACTCGCCCCGTTGCATGCCTGAAGGTTGTATGGCTTTCGTTTCCTGCCTGTATCGGATGTCACCGGCGTGCGAAACGATGCTCTTATACCGCTATGCCTAGCTCGACCAGTCGGGCCGGCGTCGGATCGCCGGCAGCATCCCAGCCGTGACGGGCATAATATTCGGCCAGAAGCTGTTCCAGCGGTGGGGTGTGGCCGGCAGTTGGGCCACTACTCAATGCCTCGCGCAGGTAACGATCTGGAAGCGTGTCCTGACTGTTACTGGCGTAGCGACGGGTAAAGAGCCGGTCGAGGGTGACGATCCGCTCCCCAATTCGTACCAGATCGGCGCCAGATATGGTGCGACCACTGACTGCACCGAGGAGAGCAATCAATTCACCGGGTGTAATCTGATAGGCCATCAGGCCGAGACGCCGGCAAAACCCACTTGCATCAAGCGCAGCCGCAAACCGTTCGTGCCAGATCAACCGTAACGCCTTGCCTTCGCTTTCGCGCGGACCGCTGGCTGGTGGCGGCAGCCAGGCCGGTGGGTCGGTGACCAGCTCTTCAAACGCCATGGCATAGCGATAATCGCCCCCGATTGGGCTAGTTGCCATTGCCAGCCCGATCTCGGTGAGTGCTCGTGGATCAAGGGCCGGCATTGCCAGTCCTTTGACCTGGGGAGCAAATGCTGCCGATCCCCAAACGGCCTCTTGCATCTCGCCCACACCGAGGGAGAGAATGTCACGCTTCTCCTGTCGCTGACTGATACGATCAAGGGCAGCAATGACGGCTGCACCATCACCCCAGTTGAGGGTACGCTGACGGACCAATCCCTCGTCTTGTGCTTCGGTCATGAAGGTAATCGCCGCTGCGGTTGCTGCCGGGTCAAGCCCTAGTCGTAGACAACGGTCAGAAATCGCCAGCATTGCATCGGCGTCGGTGATGCCAACCCGTGCCGCAAAACCGGCGATCAGTTCCAGCCCCGGCAGCGGATGGGTCTCGCCGCTCTTCGTGCGCAAGTCTATGTAACAGGGCAACGGACATTGTGCACACCCGCGCTCCAGCCTGCCTCCCCGCCGGGCAATGTCGCTAAACATGCGAGCAATCGCGACACCGTCAGCCGGCACCCGCGCATCACGACTGGTCAACGCTCCGAGTTTAATCGCTGCCGGCAGGAGTCCAGCACTTCCAATTGTCCGAATTGCATTTGCCGTCTGGTTTTGCTCGCCGCGTTGACGGATCGATTGGAGAACACTTTGTACACGGGCTGGATCGACTGCCGGTAACGGTGCACGATCCCGCACGACAATCGCCTTGAGCTTTTTGTCGGCCATGACAGCGCCGGTACCGGCCGGTTCAACCAGATACTGGCCTTCCGCGACAATACTGGCATATGCAACACCCGCTTCACCGGCCGGCCCGATTGCCAGAATCCGCACGTCACTGCCTAACTCCTGACTGAGGGCGGCAGTTGTGGCTACCGTATCACGTCCGATCAGATGGCGAGCCGAACGTAGCCGCACAGTGTCGCCATCAATAAGCAGGTAGCACCAGTCGGGTGCTTCGCCACGAATCACCAGCACATCAATCCCATTCCGCCGTAGGGCGGCACCCCAATGCCCCGGTGCCCAGCCGTAGCCGATGCCGCCGGTGAGTGGTGAACGGGTACCGACCGTAAAGCCTCCCGTGGCAAACACCGCACTTCCGGCTAGTGGGCCGGCTGCAAAGATCAGAAGGTTGTCTGCCGACAGTGGTGGTGTGTCGGGTTCGAGCTGGTGCCAGAGTAACCACGCAATGGCGCCACGACCTCCGAGGTAGTCTCGTTCGACTTCATCGGGTAAGGTCTGGCGGGCGTGGCCGCGAGCAAGATCAACGGTAAGACTACGCAACGGCATGCGATTATCCTGTATGGTGCGATTTTCGCCGTTCTATTATACCGCTCTTGAACGATCAGTATGGTACAATGTAGCTCAATAATTCTTCACCCCTGTATTGTACCGCAGAGCTGCATATGTCGTCGTTGAAGCGCCCCCTGCACAATCATCTCGATCAGATACGTGCTGCTCAGCATCAACAGCGCCGGCAAGAGGCGATTGCTGCGCTGGCGGCGCTCGATTGTCTGCGGGGCGTTTCTCCAACTGAATTGTCAATCTTGTACGAGCGCGGTGTGTTCCGCGCCTTCCCTGCTGGCGCGACAGTCATAGGCCAACGACGCGGTTTTCGTTACCTCTTCTTTCTGCTACGCGGTTCATTACAGCTACGACTACGTGACAAGGATGGTCACGAGGTCTTGATGGGAATATTAGGGCGAGGCGATTGTTTCGGTGAAGGGCCACTCTTTGGTAAGTTCTTTCGCCATATGAGTGCGCTCACCCAAACGGCCTGCTATCTGTTGCAGATTGAGATTGCAACGCTGCGTGATGATCTGGCCTCACTCCCCTTGCTGACCACGGCGCTCCGCCAGGTGTATCGCCGACGGATGATCGAGGCAACGCTGGCCCGGATGCCGGTCTTGGGTCAGTTGCTGCCGTTAGAGCGAATTGCCATTGCCTCGCGTTTGCAACCCCGTCACGTTCCACGGGGTACACTCGTGGTCAGGCAGGGTGAACCAGCCGACTCGCTCTACCTCATTGAAAGTGGTCAGGTCGTTATCGAGCATAATGGTCAGACAATTGCCAGTCTAAGCGAAGGTGATCTGTTTGGTGAAATTTCGTTGTTAACCGGAGATACGCATCGGGCTAATGCACGAACGTTAACAACGACCGATCTGTTGGTGTTGCCCGGTACCGATTTCTACCGGCTGCTGCAACAATACCCGGCGCTTGAGGCCGATTTGCGCGCTATTGCCGAGCGACGACTCAAACATCTCTCCGCAGTGCGCAGTGATGCAGCCCGTGCCCGTGATATCGAGATGGCCGTCAATCACGGTCTGCTGCGCGCTCCCTACGTCCTGGTACGCGACCCGGCGCGTTGTCCGCCTGGTTGTCGGTTATGTGAAACCGGTTGTGCTACCCGCCACGGTCACGCACGTCTTCATCTCAATGGCACCCCGATAGATCGCTTCGATGTACTCGACCATTGCCGACAGTGTAGTGTAGGTGCCGAATGTGTCGAGGTCTGTCCTGAAGATGCTATCGAGCGTGTTGATACCGGTGCCCTGCGCATCACTAACCGCTGTACCGGTTGTGGTGAATGTGTGAGTGCGTGCCCTTACGATGCCGTAACTTCGGTGCCGCGTACCAGGCACTCTACCGGTCCGCTCTGGGAACTCTTTCGTCGTTTGCAGCAACGGGTACGGCCGTCCATTCCCCTGACTCCGACAACCCCAACTCACCGCGCCGATAAGTGTGATCTGTGCTTTGGGTACACTGATCTGGCCTGTGTGACTGCCTGTCCGATTGGGAATCTCCGCCTCGCTCCAGTGGAAGAGATCGTTCCCCTATAATACCTTCTGTCCGGCTCAGGCTATCCGGGTTTTGGGTTGCAGGAAGAAGAGCACGATCAAAATCGATCCACCCAGAACGAGTAATGCGATAAGCTTGAACAACGGTGTGAAGAAGTCGAACAGGCCAATCGAGCCGAACGCAATGCTTAATGCGTAGTAGCAACCAACAACCTGACGCTGGTTTAGCCCCAGGTCGAGCAGACGGTGATGAAGATGATCGCGCCCCGCCTGAGCAGCAGAACGACCGCGCAGGGTGCGGGAAAGGATCAACCAGGCCATATCGACCAGGGGCACTCCCATCACGAGCAGGGCCGTTGCCAGTTTGGCGCCACCGATAATCGCACAAATCCCGAGCGTGTACCCGATGGTCATGGCGCCGACATCACCCATAAAGATGCGGGCCGGATGCGTATTGAAAAGGAGAAATGCCGCACAGGCACCGCTGAGGGCTAATGGCAAGAGGGCTACTGTCAGTTGCGGTGGATCGAGGGTGAGGGTATGAATGGCCAGCACCATACCCGCAATAAAAGTCACTCCGGCAGCCAGGCCGTCAAGACCGTCGATCCAGTTCACCATGTTTTGCATGCCGACAATCCAAAGCACCGTAGCTGCAATTGCCAGCCACGGGCTGAGGTTATGCAGATGAATCTGATCAACAAAGGGAAAGTTAAACGCGGTGAGAATAATCCCTCGCGCTTCAGTCGGTTGACCGAGCACGTCGGGGTAGAGTGTGTGATCCCACAGATACGGTCCTACCGCAATCAATGCGGCAATAATATGCACACCCAAACGCGGTAAAGCCGGGAGATCGTAGAGATCATCAAAGAAGCTGACCAGAGCGATGATTGAGATACCGATCAGCAACAGGCCAATGCGTAACTGCTCAAACGCCGAACGGCGTAATGCCGGATCGATCTGCTCGAAACCTGCGCTCAGTACGATTGCCCCAACCAGACCGGCAATCATCGCCAGCCCACCCACAACCGGCGTCGGCTCGCGATGCACATGGCGCGGGCCGGGGTTGGCAACCCATCCCTCACGGCGAGCCAGGGTGATAAGTGGTGGGACAAGCAGCGCAGTGATTGCAAAGGCAATCAGAAATGTGCCTGAGATGGCAAGGATGGTTAGCATAGTGATGGTGCTACTGTTTCCGCTGGTACCGTAGCACCGGCAAGCGCCCGTGCCCGCCTTCGGAACCTAATCTCTCCGGAAACCCGCTCCGTAGGATATTATTTTTTACCCCGTCCCGAACTGACGATCACCGGCGTCTCCCAACCCCGGCACAATATAGCCCCGCTCGTTGAGATGACTGTCAATCGCGGCCAGATGGATCGCAACATCGGGGTGGGCTTCGCTCAGTGCCCGAACCCCTTCTGGAGCAGCAATCAGGCCCAGAAACTTGATGCGCTGCGCACCCCACTGCTTGAGAATATCTACCGCAGCAACCGCCGAACCACCGGTTGCCAGCATTGGATCGACGATAATCGTCAGATCGATGTCCGGCTTGCTCGGTAGCTTGTTATAGTACGTTACCGGTTGCAGGGTCTCGTGGTCCCGATACAGGCCGAGATGCCATACATGAACGGTCGGTAAAATCTCGACAATCGCCTCTGCCATGCCCAAACCGGCACGCAGAATCGGAATGATCCCGATGCGTTCAGCCACCTCATAGCCGGCGCATGTCGCTAGCGGTGTTTCAACCGTTAATGGTGCCAGTGCCAGGTCCTGAGTGGCTTCGTAGAACAACAGTTGAGCAATTTCACGTACCAGTTCGCGAAACTTCTTCGGTTCAGTCCATTTACTACGCAAAAGGGCCAGCTTATGTTGAACCAGTGGATGCCGTGATACAAATACTGCTGAAGACATAGTCCTATCCTGCGGTATACAGAAGCACCGCACTCGACGCTTGTGGTGTTGATCGGGTGATTATTGGCCTAAAGCCGTTCAAGTTTGTACCCTACCCCGCGCACGGTTGTAATAATTTTTGGTTTTGATGGTTCAACTTCAACTTTTTCACGTAGACGACGTACACAAACATCAACCAGATTCGTTTCACCAACGTACTCGTACCCCCAAACCTCGCGAAATAACACTTCACGGGTAAAGACCTGACCGGCATTTGCTGCCAGAAAGTAGAGGAGTTCAAACTCCATTGGTGTTAATTTGACTTCTTTGCCGCGTACTGCTACTTTATGTGCCGCCGCATCGATCACCAATTCCCCTACCTGTACGAAGGTTGGGGCAGTACGCGCCTTTTGCATATCGACCCGGCGCAAAATAGCCTCAACGCGGGCCACAAATTCGGCAACTTTGAAAGGTTTGGTGATATATTCGTCAGCGCCGCGCCGAAAGTCTTGCACAATATCGTCGGTACCTTCGCGTGCCGTAATGATCACAATTGGTACGTCACTCTTGGCACGAATGCGCTCGCACGCATCGAAGCCATCGACGAAAGGCATCATCACATCCAGAAAGATCAGATCGTAGGTCTCACGTTCAAATGCCTCTAGCGCCTCAAGCCCGTTGGCTACCACTGTTGTTTCATATTGCTGGGTAGGCAGTGCAGTCTGGATCAGACGGCCAATGGAAGGATCATCATCGGCCACCAGAATGCGCCGCTTTGGTGGTGGTTGATCAACAGACCGTTGTGACGTGCGATGAAAGAGTGGCATAGGCGTGTATGAACAACTTACAACTGACCTATTCGTTCACGAAACGTACTGCTGCCGTTATCTGTACAGTTATACTGCTTCATCAAGCCGACGACGGTAATCGGCACGCGGCACCAGGATCGGACGCCCGCGACCTTGAATGACTTCCGCCGTAACGATGCAGCGCCCGATGTGTTCTTGCGATGGTAATTCAAACATGACATCGAGCAGCACCTCTTCCACAATGCTCCGCAGAGCACGGGCACCGGTGCGGGCAGCCATCGCGCGATCAACAATCGCTTCCAGGCTGTCAGGTGTAAATTCCAATTCACAGTGATCAAGAGCGAAGAGCTTTTGATACTGCTTGATAATCGCGTTACGCGGTTCGGTCAGGATGCGCAGCATGGCTTCGCGGCTGAGCGGTTCGAGCGCAACAATCACCGGCAGGCGACCGACGAACTCCGGGATGAAGCCAAAGTGCATCAGATCATCAGGTGTGATCTGAGCCAGTAACGCACCTTCTTCTTCAACCGGATTGACCGGATTGCTGCCAAAGCCGATTAATTGTTTTCCTCGCAGCCGTTTGGCAATAATTTTGGTGATCCCCTCAAACGCACCGCCACAGATAAAGAGCACATTTGTGGTGTCAAACGGGATATACTCTTGTTGCGGATGTTTACGTCCGGGGAGGGGTGGGACGTGGGCAACGCCTCCTTCCAGGATTTTGAGTAGCGCCTGCTGGACCCCCTCGCCAGAGACATCGCGCGTGATCGAGGGGTTATCAGCCTTACGAGCAATTAATTTTGTCAATCTCGTCGATATAGATAATGCCGGTTTGTGCTCGTTCCAGATCACCATCAGCAGCCTGTATCAGGCGAAGCAGAATATTTTCCACATCCTCGCCAACATACCCGGCTTCGGTGAGAGCGGTGGCATCGGCAATCGCGAAAGGTACATCGAGCAAACGCGCCATTGTTTGCGCCAGCAACGTCTTACCACTACCGGTTGGCCCGATCAGTAAGATATTACTCTTACTGATCTCAACATCATCGATCCTGGCACCGGCCCGTACTCGCTTGTAGTGATTGTAAACCGCTACCGCCAGCGCAATCTTTGCCCGATCCTGCCCGATCACGTACTGGTCGAGTCGTTCGCGCAGTTTACGAGGGGTGGGTAAACGGGTCGGGCCTGGAGGGGTACTGCGACGGGCGTTTGGTGCCTTCTGATCGCTCTCTTCGGCAATGATGGCGCTGCAAAGCGCAACACATTCGTCGCAGATAAAGACGTTACCAGGGCCAGCGATCAGGCGTTGTACTTCATCCTGTCCGCGCCCACAGAACGAGCAGGCATACGGATCACGACCAGAATTGCGCGTTCGACTCATGGGATTTCTCCAGACGAGCGGGTGGGCACTGTTCATGCTCCCACCCGGGCGTCATTACTTCTTCACATCCTCACGGGTGAGGATTTCATCGATAATACCGTACTCTTTGGCCTGTTCAGGTGTCATGAAGAGATCGCGGTCAAAATCTTTCGCGATCCGTTCAATGGGCTGGCCGGTATCCTTCGCCAGCAGCTCACGTACCAGTTGTTGGAGCCGGAGCAGCTCGCGGGCCATGATCTCGACATCAGGAGCGTAGCCACGCGCTCCACCACCGGCCGGGTGCATGTGAATGGTTGAATGCGGCAGGCTATACCGCTTGCCCTTGGCACCACCGGCCAGGATGGGAGTTGCCATACTGCCGGCCATCCCCACACAGACGGTTGCTACATCGGGACGAATGTGGTGCATCGTATCGTAGATACCGAGTCCAGCGGTAACCGATCCTCCCGGACTGTTGATATAGAGCCAGATGTCGCGATCAGGGTCTTCGCTCTCCAGGAAAAGCAACTGAGCAACGATCAGATTCGCGATCTGATCGTCAATCGGTGTGCCCAGGATGACAATCCGCTCTTTCAACAGCCGTGAATAGATATCGAAAGCGCGCTCACCGCGACTCGTGCTCTCGACAACCATCGGGATGAGTAGTTCCGGTCGTTGCGAGAGCCATTCTGGTCCCGGCATACTACGCCAATCGTGACTGTAACGAGACGACCAATTCATACGACACTCCTCATGCTTCGTTCGATGACCGGCTCACCGGTTCATCGGAATTTGTAACATCAGTTGCACCTTCTGCGTCGGGAGCGGCAGGGCTGGAATCAGAGGTGTCTGTTGAATTGCCGCTCGCTATTGCACTGAGACGGGCACGTAGCTTTTTATCAAGGACTACATTTGCTACCGACGAGCGTAATTGACCGCGCAGGGTTCTCTCGACCTGTGGCCGTTGCTTCTCGTCGTAGCTTTCCAGAATCGTCTGAATCTCGGCCTCGATCTCATCCTCGCCGACCGTGATTCCCTCCTGTTTGATCACTTCACTGAGCGCCAGTGTGACCTTGACCTGCTTCTCGGCTTCAGGGATAAGCTCTTCAACCGCCTGATCGTGGGTCACACCGCGATATTGCAAGACCTGGTCAAGGGTGATTCCATAGCGTGCGAACTGCTGCTCTTGCTCATGGAGCATCGAGTGCGCAACATCGCGGATCATCACATCGGGAATATCAAACGTGGTCTGCTCAACGAGCTGCTCGATGTACGCATTAAGCTGCTCTTGTTCGGCACGTTTGCGCTCTTGATTGGCGAGGTTCTCGCGCACATGCGCACGAAATTCCTCAAATGTGCCGTTGAAGCTCTCAAGCGCCGGCAGCTCTTCCCACGCCGGGACGATCCGTCGTTTGATGTCGAGTATCTCGACGTGGAAGGTTATCTTTTTACCACGCAGCGACTCTTCATGGTGATCTTCAGGTAAAACAGCAACGATGGTTTTCTTCTCACCGACGCTCGTGCCGATCAAACCTTCGTACAGTTCGGGGACGAGGCGATTCGGTTCGAGAGGTAACGTCTCTTCGCTACCTTCATTCTCGATTTCGTCATCTTCCTCCTCTTCCTCCTCGTCATCGGTCTGTTCGGTGTCGGCTGCGGTCTCGGCCTTGGCTTCAGAATCATCAGCAGCTTCTTCAGACTGCTCTTCAGTTGCTTCCTCTTCTTCTCCCTCGATCTCCGTCTTCAAACGCACCTGTAGCTGATCACCTTGCTGAGCCGGTCGTGGTTCGTCAAGTTCCTGCAACGTGAGGTGTTTTTCACGAATCTGTTCTAACGCCGCTTCGACCATCTCGTCGGTGATCGGTTCTACCTCTAGCGGTACATGAATGCTACGGTAATCGGGCAGCGTAACCGTGGGAGGTACCGGCACATGAACGGTGAAGACAAATGGTTCGATGGAATGAATCTTATCAAGATTTGGCGGACCAACGACTTCGATGTTTTCTTGCTTGATGGCCTTGCGATAGCCGGTGTTAATCAGCTCTTCCGTCGCTTCTTCAATCAATGCCTCGCGCCCGAAGGTGCGTTCAATGATAAAACGAGGTGCCTTACCGGGACGGAAGCCCTGGATCGGAAACTTTTGTGATAGCCGACGTGCCGCCTGATCAAGACTGCGCTCGAACTGATCGCGGTCGATCTCAATCTGCAATGCGATCAGGCTCTTTGGTAGTTTCTCAGTAGTAACTTTCACTGTTGTATCCTTAAACACAATACCGCTTCGCGCCATCAGAAGTGGCTTATTGCTTGCTCGAAAATACGCACACATCGGTGCGCTGTATGGTGCATTATAGCACGTCTATCTGGTCTATGCGAAGAGATTACGCGGCGAAAAGTTGCGATTGGGGCCTATTGTGAATTGGATTTGTTCGGACCAAGCCGGCGCGCAACACGCTGGAGCAGATTGCGAATCTGGCGGTAGATGATTTTGGGCGGAGCTTCGTCAAGGGGCACCCAGGCTGCGGTACGAATTCCTTCGTCAACGGCAGGTGTCGGTGGTTCAGGTGCAGCACTGGCGAGAAAAAAGGTGACCTGTTTGTCTTGCCAGCGACCACGGTGATAGATAGGATAGGTAATCCGTTCGAGCCGTTCAGCAATCGTGCAGTGAATCCCGGTCTCTTCAGCTACTTCACGTACTGCGGCCTCTTCGTCACTCTCCCCTTCATCAACATGGCCCTTTGGGAGTGTCCATATCCCTCGCCGATCCTGGATCAATAAGACAAGAAGCCGGCCCGTTGGGTCACGGGCCAGCACAACACAACCGGCGGCACGAATGGGGCTACTGGTCATACAATCCTCAAAGCCCAAACAGGCGGCCAATGGCAGCTTCAATCTCGACCCACCACTGTGCCATTGGGGTGGCGTTGGCTTGCTGCGAAATCCATTCGAGCCGACCGGTGGCCAGCAAGATCCCCATCACAACCATTAAGGCACCGCTGGCCAGGCTGGTCGAATGCAGAAACAGTTCACGACCAAAGAGGTGGACGGTAAAGCCGCGTCCACGCAAGAGACGCCACACCCGCGATCCGGTGCCTAGTCGGTGAAAGAAGGTCGCGATCAGGATGAGAGGTAGACCTAGCCCAAGCGAATAAATGAAGGCCAGGACTGCGCCCTGAATGATGGCAACATCACTGGTTGCCGCCAGGAGGGTTAAGAGCGCACCCAGAATCGGACCAACACAGGCCGTCCAGCCCAGCGCAAAGGTGGCTCCGTAGATGTAGGATCCGGCAAAGGTGGCTGCCGGACGTTCTTGCAGTTGAGGCCCGGCAAATCCCTTGCCAAGCATGCCCATGATCCCAAAGCCAATGATGATTAGCCCGCCCCAAAAGGTAAGTGCACTGCGGTTGGCAAAGAGCAGACCGCTGAGCGCAGTGGCGCTTGCCCCCAGCAGGGTCATGGTCGTTGCCAGACCAAGGAAAAATGCGATGCCCATCATCGCGATGCGTGCTTTACCTTGCCCGCTGGCCTGAAAGGTGAAGGCAAAGTAGGCCGGTAAAATGGGAAGCGTGCAGGGTGAAAGAAAGCTGAGTACTCCGGCGATGAATGCCGGTAGGGCCAGTACCAGCACACTCCCGCCACCGGTAAGAAACCGGGCCTGCTCGCCAGGGTCTAAGCTCAGTGCAAAGAAGATCAGAAGAGCCAGAATGCCGATCATCGCTATGGCTACGACACTGCGCTTGCCTATGCGACGCGGTGTTGATTCTATCGGTTGTGATTTCATGCAGCCCTCGCCGGTGATGGTGAGATTGTCGGTAAACGGGGAGCGGTGCGGCGGATGCGCGCGGCTTCTTCCTCGCTTACCGGGGTTGCCCCCATAAAAAATAGTGCTTCACTCAGTGTATCATAACGGTAGCGCCGCCGCTCCCATTGTCCGAATTCGTTGCGACAGAGCAATGTTATGCGGCAAAAAATATCGTCTTTGAGATGCTCCTCTGCTTCAATCCAGACCAGTTCCCTGGCCGGAAAGAGGGTTCGTAGCCGCTGATAGCATGCATCGTGATGGTTCGTTGCGTTCGTCATACCTGCAAACTCCACTTGCCAGATCGCTGTCTATCGTGTTGAAGCCTGTGTGCACTGCCAGGCTGTGCGATTTCACCGTGTTTTCTTCATCAGATGGCGCAAATGAGTTTGCTCCTTAATCATTATACTCCGTTGTTGTTACGATTGATTGTGCATTAGCTCACATTCCTGGTTGTTTCCTTAACCTGGCTTCATCGAGAAAAAGCGCGATGGTTGTCTTGCGCTTCTGGTGATCATCATTGGCTGACACGCTTGCAGTAAGTCCAGGGTGATGATTTACTGCGGTATCGTCATGCTTTGTCGATTGTAGTACTGCATGTCAGGCTTTCGTAAGATAATCCAAGTTGCCACCTATGCTGTGAGCAGGCCACGAAAAACTACCGGCGATGATGCACAGCACGACGCTGCGCACCACATCGTGCAGCGTACCTGACCGGTATGCATCGTGTGGGTCGCAGCCAGTTCCGTAGACGCACTACGTCACGCACATCTGGTATGCCCATCCGCCGTGTCTCGGTGGTGATATAAGGGAGTACCTTGGGTGACGATCTATCCGCGTGCATCCGCCTCACCCGCGTCCATCCGTGTTCCACCCATCCCCCCGTCGCGCTCAACGACCCGCACCACTGTGGTGGCGTAAGGGGGCAACTTGGATTGAGATACCTTTCCCGTAAAGGGCCGGTTATTGGTAACTCCAGGCTTAGTCAATCATTAGTCAGTCTTTAACGCCCCTTGCATATCGCCTTAACATCTCTCCTGTATCGTGCATAGAGGAGAAAAGAACCAAGAGGTGGGAGCTGCAAGCAGATGCGTATCGCGTTGATTTGCGAAACCTTTCTCCCAGATGTTAACGGCGTGACGACGACCCTCTGTCGGCTACTTGAGTATTTGCAGTATCAGGGGCACGACGTGCTCTTATTTGCCCCCCATGGTGCTCCCTCTAGCTATGCTGGTGCGGAGATTGTGCCACTCAATGGTATGCCATTGCCACTCTACCCGGAAGTAAAGCTTACCCCTCCGCAGCCGGGATTAACCGCTCGCTTGCAACGGTTTCAACCTGATCTGGTGCATCTGGTTGGCCCGGTAGTGTTAGGGGCTATCGTGCCCGGTATTGTGCGGCGGCTCGGCTTACCGTTGATTGCTTCGTACCATACCGATTTTGGCGCGTACAGTCAGCATTACGGATTTGGCTTCCTCAAACACGGCGTCAATGCCTGGTTGCGCTGGATTCACAACCGCTGCCGGATTAATCTCTGCCCTTCGCGCTTCACGATGAACGTGCTGCGAGCCGCTGGGTTTCGCCGCTTGCGCATCTGGGGCCGCGGTGTCGATATTGAACGTTTTCATCCCCGTTATCGCAGCGAGACCTGGCGGGCTGCGGTCGGTGTGCAGCCCGGTGAGCGAGTTGTGCTCTACGTGGGACGAGTAGCTGCCGAAAAGCGGGTTGATCTGTTGCCAGAGGCCATTCGTGGTCTGCCGAATACCCGTCTGGTGATCGTTGGCGATGGTCCATTTCGCTCTGAATTGCAACGCCGTTGTGCCGGTCTGCCGGTTCATTTTACCGGCTATCTCAAAGGAGATGACCTGGCAACAGCTTATGCCAGCGCCGACGTATTTGTCTTTCCGTCTGATACCGACACCTTTGGTCAGGTGGTACAGGAGGCAATGGCCTCGGCTCTGCCGGTGGTTGCTGCACGGGCTGGTGGTGCGCTTGATCTCATCCATCACGGTCAGAATGGCTACCTGTTCACTCCCGGTGTTGTGAGTGATCTGCGATCCCGGCTCCGCGAAGTCCTTGCCCGTGATGAACGGCGTCTGGCCCAGGGTACGGTTGGACGGACAATTGCTGAACAGCGTTCCTGGCCGCGGGTGATGCAAGAGTTGATGGGGTATTATGCACAGGTGTTACGACCACGTAGGGTCAGATCGCTGCGCCCATCTTGATAACAAAGTTGCCCCTGTAGCGCTGTTAGTAGAACTTATTTCATAAAACGCTATGCTGTCGCGCTCTAACAACCATCTGTGATGCTATCACGCGCCGGATTGGTTGCCTTGTTCGCTCATCATCCGTGTGTCGCGAAGTTTGGAGTGCGGCAGCCATGCTGCCGCGCCAGCCGTGCTCACAATCTGGTACGTGTCAGGTCGTTGACCCGGCTGGTCACGCGAATGCCGGGTATGCTCGTTACGATCATGGAACCGGTCGGCAACAAATGAGATACCCTCATAGTAGATGTTTTTTGAAACAGGTTCTACAGGCCCGTTGATTGTACAGGTTCGGTACAATCGGTTTCAAGGGCGAGAATATCGATCCGGGATCGCTGAATTTCTATCCAGTGACCGGCAAGCAATTCAGTACAACCTATCAGATCGGCAATTCGGGGTGCACTGAGTGTTGTGCGCAGCCCGATTGTCGCCCGTTCGCTCAGCCTGATCACCAGTTCGGTGTACAGGGTCTCGAACGGCAGATGTTCGCGCTGCACCTCCCAGGTCAATACATCGGCAACCTGACCGTAGATGACCGGTTCACTCAGTGGCGTAGTGGCAGTTTCGCTTGGTGATGTGATAAAACCTGCTCGCAACGGCGGAACTTGCATCCTGATACTACTGAGTGCACACAGCAGTCGCACATTAATGATTTGGCCTACGAGCGTTGGATCAACCCGATGATGCCGGTCAACCAGCCAGAGTCTCGTTCCCACTGCCGTGTCTGTACCGGCATCCAGCGGTGTCACCACAATCTGCGGTAAGTAGCGCCGACCGTCTTCGTGCAATGCCCCTGGAATAAACTGGTCGTAACGACAGCGCAAATAGAGCCGATCCAGCGCCTTAAACCGCATTCTGTACCTCCGAAACATCCCGCTCTTCCATCTGGCGGGTTGCAGCTACGAGCCGCTGCTCATTCAGGGCAGCAATGAAATCTCGTGGTCGATCAGGGCTGATGATCACAACCGAAGCATCATAGCGGGCGATGGCAACCAGCCGATGGCGATTGGTGGCAAAGAGGGCGACTTGCCCGTATGGATCAAGCCGAAACGGTCCCTGATACCCGAAGACGCCAGGGTTGAACGCAAAACGCAATCCGAAGCGTGGCATATCTGCTAAGCCAGTAGCCAGCGAGACCCCGCTGATCTGATCGAACGGGATAATCATTGCCGGTACCCAGCGACGTTCGATAACCAGTGCGTTGGCATCAATCCGGTACGCCCGTGGCTGAAAGGCATAACTCAGCAAGAGGAAGAGTGCCAGCGCGGCTGCCAGTCCCAATGGTATCTGTAAGCCGTTCCAACGGATATTGGCAAGGTAGGCAAAAAACTGTGGTAGTACCAGCAACCCACCAAGATACGCCAGGCCATACGTAATCTTGACCGCATATTCATCAAGTGGTGCCGGCATAAAGCGGTTGGGTTGAGATTGAGTCATGCTACCTTCCTTTGCTTTGCATTGGTAACGTTACTTCATTATAGCGCGAAGTCTCTGTCGTAACGGGTCTGGTGGATTTCCGGTTCAGTTCATGATACCTGCTATGTCGAAATCATGCTTCCCTTCCCCCCGTAATCGATGCCAGGTGGTAGGTTAGCCCACGTGCTCGCTCCCGGTAGTGTAATCACCTGGTAGGAAAGCATCCACGGAACATGGTGACGGCCATCAGGTAATATGTGCAATCCCTTCACCACCACACAGTCTTCGCCAGGTGATGGTTATAATTTTGCATATATAACAAGTTATTGCATTTCATTTAATGTTATTGCATAATCTATAGTGTGGCTGCGGCTGTTCATACGTCACTGCCATTCAGGTGAGCAGCAATGGCGCTATCGTGCAGGTATCACGTGCTTGCTATTGGTAGCAGGCGTGAAGTCTAAAACTCCTGCTCTACGTACATCACACAGGATACAGTATGGTTGCTGCATCGCCTTTACCACTCTTACCGGTGTCGCCCGACTACATCACCTGGCGCGGCCTGCCGATTGCCGTCTACCAGGCCGGTACCGGTCAACCCGTCCTGCTCATTCACAGCATTAATGCTGCTGCATCGGTGTTCGAGATGCGCGAACCATTTCAACGCCTGAGCCGGCATTTTGCCGTCCACGCGGTCGATCTGCCCGGATACGGCAATTCAGCGCGTCCGCCCTGGCGTTATCGGGCTGCGGTGTATATCGATCTGATCACGACCATCCTCGAACGGATCGGTCAACCGGCTGCCCTGATTGCCAGTTCATTAGGCGCGGCGTATGCGGTGATGGCTACTGTGCGCCGCCCCGACCTGGTCAATCGCCTGGTGCTGATCTGTCCTACCGGTATTGGTCAACTGGATCGTCCACCCGGTGTAGCAGCGTACACCCTCTACCAAATCCTCCGCAGCCCGATAGGTCGGCTGCTGTATCGATTACTCACCACGCGGGCCAGCATTCGCCTTTTTCTCACCAGTCAGGCATACGCCGATCCGGCAAATGTTACTTCTGAACGTCTGCACGGTTTCTATCAGACATGCCGTCGCCCTGGTTCGTATTATGCACCGATCTGTTTTCTTAGTGGCCTGCTTAACTGTAATATTGCCTCAGCCTTCGCGACCCTGACCCAACCGACTCTTCTGGTTTGGGGGAGTGATGCCACGACCACACCTTTGCGGTTGGCGGCCAGTTTCGTTCGGGTTCGGGTAGCAACAAAAGTGGTAGTGATTGATCGAGCCAGTTTGCTGGTGCAGGATGAACAACCAGAAGCGTTTATAGAACAGGTTATGCCGTTTCTTTCCTGACGGTTAAACATCGGAACTGTCGGTACCAAGGGGAGAGCGATGTTGCCTCTTCCCGGAATCTGGTTGAATAGAAGTTATAGCACGCTGTCGCGCTGTACCTTCGGACACTAGAACTTATTTCACTAAAGCTGTGCTGTCGTACTATCAGACTATCGCACAGGTCCATGAACGCTTACCAAATCACCAACGACAGGATTCCTGCTCCCACTCCATCTGTATGGAATTGAGGAGTGTTGACGACTATCTACAGTGCCATCACGCGCTGGATAGGTTGCCTTGCCCCTCGTCATGTGCGTGTCGCACTCCACACCGCGCGACACGAGCATAACGAGCGGATACAGCAATCCACCCGGCACGTGCTGGCACGGCTAGAGCTGTGCGCTGCCACCGGGCCAGTCGCTCAAAACAGCACCAATAGCGATCATACCCGCCTGATGCGCACGTGGTTGACACCGGTTATGGGTAATGCATAGCCCAGCGCAGGCAGGGGCGGGTCGCCTCTCACTGCTGGAAGCAGCGCAACTCCAACACCCTACGCCCGTCGGAGCAACTCAAGCAATGCTGCTGCCAGCTTTTGGCCGTCGTGGCGCAGCACCCGTACTGCCCGGCTCTGCTGTGGATTATCGAGTGATGTCGTGTACTGAATGACCGCTGCCGACAAATCGGCCTCGATGACCATACTACCCTCGATCATCACCCCACGCTGACCATGCATATCGCCAGGGATCGTTGCCAGCTCCTCGTAATCACTCGGATCGAGATAGACGGGGGTTTGATGGGCCGCGGCGTAGATGCGCGTCGTCTCCGGATCAATGCGTTGGGCATTGACCAGCACATAATCCGGGGTGATACCGGCAAACTCTCTGATCACGCGGATATGATCGGCGACGCGAAAGCCGCTCGTTCGCCCTGGCTCGGTCATCAAATTGCAGATGAAGATCTTCTTCGCACTACTTGTCCGTACCGCTTCGGCAAACTCGGGCAGCAGAAAGTTGGGCAGAATGCTCTCGAAGAGACTTCCCGGCCCTAACACAATCGCATCAGCTTCACGCAGCGCATCCAGGGTTACCCGCGTCAATTGCGGGAGCGCCGCCTGACTCAGCCGCAACTGACGCACATACCGTTCCGCCAGTTCAGGATGCAGGTGAATGTGACGCACATCGATCAGCGTGCCATCATCAAGCTCAGCAATTACTTCGAGCGGTTCTGGGGTCGGCACGACGTAATAGACATTCGGTTGGTTCAGCAACCCCGAAGCACGATAGTAATACTCAACCGGATCGGTGATCGGGACAATACACGTCATGCGATCAACCTGATCGCTCAATCCCGACAAAATCAACATCCCGGCACCGCCAGAGATAACTACAACCCGGCGTGGCCGACGCGCCCGGTCATATCCCAAGACCAGCTCACCATCGGCAGGCAACTGTTGTGGGCGAGGAATGACTACCACGCCGCTAAGCTGCCAGATACCCCCCGCCAGCACCATCAGCCCGACCGCCAGCAGCAGAACACCGCGCAGTGGGCGCGGCAGAAATTGCAGAGTCAACCACCAGACAACGTCGGGCAACCCTTCGACGGTACGATAGGCATGGATGAAGAGGTAAGCAACCCCCAGCGAGAGCAGCACGATCCCGATAAAAGTAAGGGAGAGCGATGGCAGCAGGTGGCGTAATGCGCTTAGACGACTGACAATTTGTTTCATGGATTAGACACTCTACAACGGATTACTGAACACCAAATTGAGCGCGTAGGGCAGTGTACAGAGTGCGCAGCCCACCGTTGCTCCGCGCCGCTGCTTCGCAAAAGAACAGACCGGCCAGCAATCCATCCGGGCAGGAACTCCAGCGGCTCAGTGCCACTTCGCCACTCGCCGTCATTGCCACAACCGGTTGCCGTTCGGTGTACAAACCATCACCGGCCAGTTCGAGCTTCATCCCGGTTGCTTCTTGCCACGCAGCCAGTTGCCTTGCCTGAGCCTGCAACGGGCTATTTGGAGCTGGTGGCGGTGCAATCACCAGGCCACGCTGCCGGTAGTGGGTAGCAAGGTGACCGGCCAGCAGCAGTGCAGCCTCAAACGGTTCCAGCACTTCACCACCCGGTTCAACCACAGCCAATGCAGTACCATCACCAGCAATCGCCAATCCGAGGTGTGAGTCGCTCTCCCGCACCAGCTTCCGTAACCGGTGAAGACTCGCTTCAAATGGCTGCGGCGACCCACGCCCAAAGAGCGGGTCTGGATCACGATTAATCTCAATTGCCCGTGTCTGTCCCCCTTCACCGAACAGAGTTGTGATGATACCGGCAGTTGTACCGGCCATGGCATCGACGAAAAAGGTCAGCGGGAGGCGGCGAATAGCATCCAGATCAATCGCCTGACGTAAGGCCTCGATGTAGGGTGTACGAATATCAATAGTCGCTATATTCGGCGTGGCAGGTGGAAACTCAACGTCTGGCAACGGAGCAGATGTCGGTGCAATGCTCAAACCAGACTTCTCATCAGCGATCAGGAGCAACCCCCCGATATAGTAAGGGCGATTGCGCGCCGACACATACAATGCACAATCGGCCTGCTTCTGATCGAGCGCGTGGTGGATGGCGGGCAGGGGGGTTGGCGTGCTGGCGAGCAGAACTGTTACCCCCTGCGCCACCAGGTCTTGTGCCAGCGTCTGGGCAAAGAGGTTTGCCAGAAAGCGCGTATCAAAACCGATCAAACAACGCGCACGTTGTTGAGCCAACGCCATACCAACCGTCATCGCCCGGCGACGCAGGTGTTCAAGCGTGAACCCGGCAGTATACGCTGCCTCCCACGACTGTAGGAAAGGGCGTCGATACGCGCTCATGCCCGTGTGCGGAACTCCTCGACGACACTCAACATCTCATCACGAATTGCTTGAACGCGCTCCCACGTCTGCGCCTCGAAGCGGGTCGTAATTGCCGGCTCGGTATTTGAGGCACGCACCAGCCCC
Organism: Chloroflexus aurantiacus J-10-fl; assembly: GCF_000018865.1. Lineage (NCBI taxonomy): Bacteria > Bacillati > Chloroflexota > Chloroflexia > Chloroflexales > Chloroflexaceae > Chloroflexus > Chloroflexus aurantiacus. The sequence goes on along the minus strand of NC_010175.1, from coordinate 2,083,744 downwards.
CACCCATCACCAAAATCGATGCGCACCCCGTCGATATCAATAATCGGATACTTACCGGTAAATCGCTCGCGCAAGAAATCGATCACTGCAAACTTCCGTTCTTCAGGAAACGGGATTCGTCCTTCATCAATTGAAGGCAATACCGGATACGGTGCCAATGCTTCGCTGAGCGTCTGCCCCAGCTCTGACAGCGCATGCAAGAGCACTGCACCGGCAAACGCGCCATCGTCGAAGTACCGCCCGGGGAACGGAAAGATCGTATGTCCGCTCAGCTCACCCCCCAGTACGGCATCAATCTCGCGCATCTTCGCCGAGAGGCTGGTGTAGCCGGTCTTCCACATTACCGGTTCACCACCCAACTCGCGGATAGCCTGGGGTAACACCGCACTACACTTCACATCGAAGACCACTGGCCCTTTGCGCTTCGCCAGGAGCGCCTTCGCCAGCACAATCAGATAGCGGTCGGCAAACACCACCTCGCCATGACCATCAACTACACCCAGCCGATCCCCATCACCATCAAGCCCAATACCGAGATCGGCCCGGTATTCGCGGACCGCGGCCTGCAAGTGGCGCAGGTTCTCGACCTTCAACGGATCGGGATGATGGTTGGGAAAGGTACCATCTGGCTCAATGAAGAGGGGAATAACCTCAATCCCCAACGCCTCATACATTGCGACAGCCAGCGGCCCGGCCACACCATTCCCACCATCCAGCACAACGCGAGGACGTCGACCGCCGAAATCAATCCAGCGCCGTGCCGACTCGACATAGGCCGGGCCGATGTCCACCTGCTCGTAGCCACCACTCCCCTGAGCGAACTCCCCAGAAGCGGCGATCCGTCCCACTTCTTGAATAGCAGCCGATGGTAATGGTTCAGACCCAAAGCGCGGTTCTGCGCGGCGTAACTTCAGACCATTAAATTCCGGCGGATTGTGACTGGCCGAAACAATGGCCCCGGCATCAGCCCCTAATGCCTCAACCGCAAAATACATCACCGGCGTTGCCACCATACCAATATCGATCACATCCATCCCGGTGGCACGTAAGCCGTGAATTAATGCTGCTTGAAATCGCGGTGAACTGAGGCGAGCATCACGGGCCACGACAATCCGCTGCCGGCCCTCGTTGCGGAAGAGCGTGCCGGTTGCGCGCCCTAACCGTTCATAGATCGCCTCATCGAGATCAACCTCAACAATACCGCGAATATCATACGCCCGGAAAATCGTTTGATTGAGCGCTACGCCCATGCTTACCTCTGTTGTGGACGACGTTCCCCGCCAACGTCACACCATATTAATCGGGTTGGTTCGATCCTAGCCGAAAGCATACCATCCGTCAAGATTGAATATCAACGGACCTATTACGCCAGTTGCCGCCTACGTCTATGTATGGTATGCTATCGGTAGTTACAGCCAGCAACAACAATCATCCAGTAGAGCACTATGACAGCACCAGTAAGCGCAATTCCCGGCCCGCGTGGCCTGCCGGTGGTAGGTGTTGCCCCGCGTCTGTTGGGCGATCCGCTTGAGTTCATGGTACGTATCCAGCGCCACTATGGTGATCTGGTCAGGCTTTCGCTTGGCCGCCACACGATGTACCTGGCCATTCATCCCGACATGATCAAGCGCATCACACAGGAAAACTGGAAGAACTACATCAAGCGCTATCCGGCCATGGACGAAATCCTTGGCCAGGGTCTGGTCACCAGCAACGGTGCGCACTGGCTTCGTCAGCGGCGGCTGATGCAACCGGCGTTCCACCACCAGCGTATTGCGCGTATGGCGAGCATCATGGTCGAGGAAGCTGAGCAGATGCTGGCCCGTTGGGAGACCTATGCCCGTACCCGGCAACCGGTGGACATTCAACACGAGATGATGCTGCTGACGCAGAAGATCATTGTGCGTACCATGTTCGGCACATCGCTCAACAATGATGAAGCGGAAGCGGTAGGAAAAGCCTTCAACGACACTCTCAACTGGGCGGCTGGCCAGCAATTCCGCTGGTGGCAACCACCGCGCAGTTGGCCGACCCCGGGCAACCTGCAATACCGACGGAACCTCGAACTCCTGGAGCGCACGGTATATCGCCTGATTGAGGAACGTCGCCAGCACCAGGGCGAACACGATGATCTGCTCGAAATGCTGGTCACTGCCCGTGATGCCGATACCGGTGAACAGATGTCGCCGAAGCAGATCCGCGACGAGGTCATGACCATCTTCCTGGCCGGACATGAAACCACTGCCGGCACACTCTCGTGGATATTGCACCTGCTGGCCCACCATGGCGAGAGCGAGCGCAAGCTGCGGGCCGAATACGCCACCGTGCTCGGTGGCCGTAATCCCACCCCGGCCGATCTACCGCAGTTGCCGTACAACCGCATGGTCATCGATGAGACGCTGCGCCTCTACCCTCCGACCTGGATTCTCAGCCGTGTACTTGTTGAAGCCGACACACTGGGTGACTACGAACTGCCGGCAGGCGCCGTCGTTGCTCTCAGCCCATACGTCACCCATCGCCACCCCGACTTCTGGCCCAACGCCGAGAGCTTCGATCCTGAACGCTTCCGTCCGACGGCTATCGAACAACGACACAAATTCGCCTACATACCGTTCATAACCGGGCCACGGCAGTGCATCGGCAACAACTTCGCCCTGATGGAGATGCAACTCATCCTGCCGATGATCCTGCAACACTTCCGGGTCAGCGCCATTCCCGGTTATCCGGTACGGCCAATCCCACGCGCCACCCTGCGCCCAGGTCCAATGCAGTGGATGGAGGTGCGCCGGGTGGGGGAGGGGTAGGGATGAGGTTTTGATAATTACGATTGCGAATACTGCTCCTGGTGAGGTATATTCCAGACGGTGTACATCCCATTACCTGCTAGAGAGTGAATGGAAGTGAACGTATGACAGGGTCTCCTCCTGAACGTGAGCGAAAAGGATAAATCTTCGTGATTACGGGTAGATCTTATCCTTTCCATCAACATGTCAGGTGGTTGTTCATCATTCTACTACTTGTCGTTATCAGTGGCCTTGTTTATCAACCACTGCATAGCATGATGGAACAATATCGCTTGTTCCATCGCGTCGAGCAATTAACCCTCAATTCTCTTCAGATTGAGGGTCTTGCATCATCTTACGATCCGTGGCGAGACCCTGTCCCCCTTACCACCGCAGAAGGCCGTGCGGTCGCGCACCAGGCACTCACCGAAGCCCAGCGCCTGGCTGCGACCGCTCCCTCCGATACCGAAGCGCTCCGCCAGCTCGGCCGTGCAGCACTGCTGGCCGGTCAGCCAGATATTGCGGTTGCTGCTTTTTCGCAGGCAGTTGCGCAACGTTCCGACAGCCCGTTGATCTGGTTTGAGCTGGGTATGGCCTACGAACAACTTGCCCCGGCACATGTTGTAGAGGCATTGACATTCGATCAGCCAGATAAAACTCGCTGGGAATGGTTGCCCTCACCGCCAACCCAACAGGACTGGTCCTTACCGGTCACTACTACCGAACCGTCAGACTGGTGGCTCCCTCCTGAACCGATCACACGCACCGTCTTCGCGAATGAGCAACTCACACTGCGCATTACATTGCCTGCCCAGCCGGTTGTGCTCAGCTTTTGGATGGGCACACCTACAGCGCAACCGGCAACCTACCGGGTGATGCTTGACGGGGAGGTAGCAGGGACATTTGAGCTGGCAGCGCCTGAGCAAGGCTGGCAGCACGGGTACATCGATCTGGCGCCGTGGGCCGGGCAGACCGTGATCATCACCCTGCAGACCAGCCCGACAACGGCCGGTTGGGGCGATCTGCGGCTGATTGACCAGGCAGCGCTTGCATGTATACGTCACGATTGCCTGCAACGTGCCGCCGCAGCCTGGCGGCAGGGTGGGTTTACCGCTGCTGACTTTCTGCATAGGGGGACAGTTGCGTTTCGCCAGAAACAGTACGACGAGGCGCTGCGGTGGTATGGGCGGGTTGCCATGATGGGTGGCGACACCACGAGTACGCGCTGGTACACCCGTTACCTGATCACCAATGAGCGGGAGCTCCTGGATCAGAGCGTTGCATCTGATCAAGGCTGGATCAATTCTGAATTACGTCTACGGGCCTGGTTACGGTGGGCTACACTTCTGCACGAAGAACGGCGTTTTGCAGAAGTGGAACAGGGATTACAACACCTGATTGTGACAACCCCTGACATTAATCCATCAACCACGCGGTTATGGTCAGATGTGTACCGCCTTTTGGCGCTTTCCCTGTGGGGGCAGAACCGCGCTGCTGAGGCTATACCCTATGCCGCAAAGGCAGTTGAAATCGATGAGCGGAGCACCTGGGCACACATTCATTATGGCAAGATTTTATACATTGCCGATCCGAATCAGGCTTATCTCACCGAGCAGGCTTTTGCGAAGGCATTAGCACTTGATCCACATCCCGCTATCTGGCGTAACCTGATCGGCTTCTGGCGATGGGTCAAGGAACCAGAGCGGGCAGCAGCATTGTGCCGGCAAGCGCAACAGCAAGGGCTGGTTGAAGAGGTACAGCAGGAGTGTACGAAGTGAAAACCTACAAACCTGGCGAATATTGGGAGCAACGACTAAGCCAAGATTTTGACTTGAGTGGCGTTGGACACAAAGGATTAAGCCTAGATTATAATATACAACTTTATAACCGCCGCCTGGAAGTGTTAAAATCAAGACTATCTCAGGCAAAAATTGACATTTCGCAGAGTCGTGTACTGGAAATAGGCTGCGGTAATGGATTTTACACGCAATTCTTCACACAGCATCAGGTTAGAGAATATGTTGGTATAGATATAACCTCAGTTTCAATTGATAACCTTCAGCAACAATTCCCTGATCATCGGTTTGTTTGTGCAGATATATCAGAATTAGATGTCAGCCACCTGGAAGGGAAATTCGATATTGTTTTCGCTGCAGACGTCATGTTTCATATTGTCGATGACGAGAAATTTAAAGCAGTAATCCGAAATGTAGCTTGTGTATTAAGATCAGGAGGTCTATTAATTATATCAGACATCCTTCCGCAAGAGACGACTCAGACAGCACTTCACGTTCGTTTGCGATCTAAAAGTGAATATTCCAGACTCTTTCAGGAGAATGGTTTAACCATTCGATATATTGAACCAATTTTTGTAATCGCACATCCGTCGCCAACCTATGGACATCACTTATTGTGGAATGTAATCACTATATTCTGGAAATCATTGTTACGTGTTAAGTTTAAAAGATGGCTAATCGTAGATAGCATGATTTGTCGATTACTTCTCTGGTTAGACCGAAAGTTTTTATGTCCAAAGTATGGTCAGAAAACTCCAAATAGCAAGTATATTTTTGCGTACAAACAATGAAACAGGTTTCACTAAGTAGCATCATATACACCATTGGTAGCGCTGCAAACAGTGCAGCTCTCCTTATTATTGTACCATTCCTGATTAATACGCTGAACGCTGAAGAATACGGTGCATGGTCAATTTTTGAGGTCGCGATTTTCTTTATTAACATGCTTATCCTCGCAGGACTCGAAGTCGGGTTAATGCGGGAATACTGGCAGCAAACTGATGAAACGTTGCGGGCGCGTCTGGTTGGAACAGTCGTTATTGCCGTTAGTTTACTGGGAACGATTATCACGGGCTTCGGTGTATTGGTAGTCTTAAGTGGGGTAGGCAGTGATTTACCGGGATCACCACTTACTCTGATCCTCGTGCTCGCGATTGGCTGGAGCGACGCCTGTTTCAGATTGATACTCTCTGTCTTTCGGATTCGCGAGCAGCCCTGGATATTTATAACCTTATCTTTCCTCCAATTAGGGGGATTCGCCCTTCTTCTCGTTGGTTTTCTGTACGCCGGTTTTGGCTTGATCGGTGCGCTCACCGCCAGGCTTTTGTCGTCAGTGATCCTGTTTTTTGCCGGTCTCGTGATCGGTCGGCGTTTCATTCAGTGGCGTATTGATCAGACTGCGATCTGGCGGATTGCCAGATATGGACTACCCCTACTGCCGACGAATATCGCCTCCTATATCTTACTGGCGGCTGACCGCTACGTCATCCAGTACGCGCTTTCATTAGAAGCAGTCGCTATCTACACGTTCGCCTACAAAATAGCTACGATCCTCGATGTCTTTGTCACCCGCCCATTTGCTATGGATTGGGCACCACGCCGGTTTAAGATTGCTACCCTGCCCGATCCTGAACAGTCATATGTCCAGATTCTCTTGCTCTACCTCTGGGTAGCTACTACCTTTGCCCTCATCGTGATGGCGATAACGCCCTTCATATACAAACTGATCGCCCCGATAACATACTGGTCTGGGATAGAGATTGTATCGATCATCCTGTTGGCGTACATCATTTATGGATTGAGTTACCCGCTCAATGTCGGCATTATGTTAAAAGATCGGACGCAGGACTTGCCGATCATTGGGGCAATTGCGGCAGTCAGTTGTCTCGGATTATGTCTGTGGTGGATCCCCATCTATGGCATCAATGGCGCGGCCTGGGCAACCGTTGTCTCCTACCTGGTCTGGACGGGATTGATTGCCGTTGATTCGTTGCGTATTTACCCAATCAAATATCCCCTAAAAATCATTGGCGGGATGATCGGGTGTGGTATCCTGGCATATGGCGGATTATGGTGGAGCAATACCGTATGGCCAGATGTTCACCTGGAGATTATCGGACTTCGGGTTGGTTGGGTTGTCACCATAATGGGTGGATTGGGGATCGGTTTATGGCGCTACGTTCATCGCAAGCCGGCTGCGATTCTTGATCATCCGCTCAATGCTTAGAAAAAGAACAGGTTCATATCGTCATGGTGCGTAAACAAGGCTTCCTGGTCTACGATGAAGCGAACCAACGATACTTCATTGATTATCAACAAAGCCTTTCTATTGCCGCGAATGAGTTATTGCTCGAACTTCTCCTTGCTGCCCAACCGTATATGCGGGGCAGGCTATTGGATGTTGGGTGTGGCAAGCGATCTTATGCTTTAATTTATGAACGGCACGTGGAGTTAAGCATCGGTACTGAAGTACAGTTTTCCCCCCACGGTACTGGTGCCGCCGATCTGATCGGTTATGCCGAAGAGCTGCCATTCGCTGATGCTTCTTTCGATACTATTCTCTGTACAGAAGTGTTAGAACACACCAGACATCCCTTTCAGGTGCTAACCGAGCTGGCCCGACTCTTGAAACCGGGAGGACACCTGATCCTGTCAACCCCCTTTATCTATCCAATCCACGAGGCACCCCATGATTACTGGCGTTTTACCGTCTATGGTTTACAAAAAATCTGCCAGGATCATGGGCTGGACATCGTTGAAATCAACTCTAAAGGGGGCGTGATCACCACCATGATGATTTTAACCCACAATATTGCCGTACGCATTATGAACGTTTTTAGTAAGATTTTCCGCATAGATCCTCCACTCTACGAACGTAAGTGGGCACGCTGGTGTATATGCCTGCCTCAGTGGGCATACCTGGCATTATCACGAACGCTACGTTACCGAATCCGTCATCTGACCCAATCAGAGAATGTTGCCTATCAGCTTGACCGGCTATTCAAGCGCAACAATACGCTTACTGAAATCAACCATTGGCTGGCCTGTGGCTACGTATGTATCGCTCGTAAACCGGTTGATATATGAACATGTTGCGACAACGCATCGAATTGGGCTGGCACGTGATCGCACTGACACTATTGTCTGGTGCGTTTATACCGTTGTGGCGGCAAGAGACTCTTGGAGATACTATTGCGACAAGTGGAGATCCTATCCAACAGGTCGTTCTCCTCTTCAGCTATAGTGGTTTGGTATTGTTGTGGTGGTACCGTCAACAGGCAGTGAGCGTTGCATTACGAGGATGGCTGATCTGGGTAATTATCGGCTGGGCCATTCTCTCTGTCCTCTGGTCTCAGGCACCAGCCCTCACCATCAGGCGCAGTGCTACCCTGCTTCTGGCAACCTTATACGGGCTCTTACTGGCGATCCGTTACCCACCTGCAACCGTGCTGCGTTTAATCGGCAGTGCGATGGCGATCATCGTCGTCAGTAGCCTGATTGCGATCGGTCTCGGCGCACCAGGGGCAATTATGGGTCACCCACATCCCGGTGCCTGGCAAGGGATTATGTACCACAAGAATGCTTTGGGGCGGATCTGCGTGTTAGCACTGATTGTTTTCGGTGTATTAATGTATCAAACTACAATGCCATGGCGGATTGGATGGGGGGTATTGATTGCGAGCTGTGTCGGTCTAATTGTTGGATCCCAATCAGTAACAGCCGCTGTAATCCTGTTTATCATTATCCTGGCCTGGATGGTGTTGATACCATTTAGTATGGCATCGCGCAGAGAAAAGTTTCAAATGACGATGATCAGTCTGGGGATAGCAGCTCCTATTGGCTATTTGTTGTGGAGCTACAGTGAAGACATTGCTCAGTTGCTGAACCGCGATCTCACATTAACGGGCCGCCTTCTATTGTGGCAGGCATTGCTACCGATAGGCTGGAAGCAGGCTTTGACGGGCTATGGCTTTGGCGCTTTCTGGACTGATCCATCTCGAATGATGGATGTGGATATTGCGCTAATGCGTTTGCGATTCTGGTGGGCTTTGCAAGCTCATAATGGGTACATTGATGTCTGGCTAGAGCTCGGGATAGTCGGTGTTTGCATCGTTTTCGCATTGTTGACTTTTATCGTACAGTATGGCATACTTTACACACAAACAAATCAAGCAAATAATAAATATTTTATGCATTTTTTGTTTTTGCTTGCAGTTTTTTTAATTACTTATAATCTTGCTGAAGCTGTCCTTCTTGAAACTAACCTGGGAAAGGCTATTTTTTGGATCATCCCTTCATGGTCTTACTTCGTTACCCAAAAGAACAAGCGAGTTGAACGATGAGCAGACGGGTAATTGTATTTTATAACCAGCCAATAGCGATTTCAGAAACGTTCGTCTACAATCAAATCGCAGGTTTGAAACGTTACCAGCCCATCGTTATAGGGATCAAACATCCACAAGGACCGGAGATTGATGTGTCTCATCTTAATATTCATCTGATCAATCAAGGCGGGATCATTGGTACTATTCGCGAGATTGGGATCAAAGTGCTTGGCTATGTACCGAATGATATCGACCGACTGGTTGATCAGGTACAGCCACACCTGATTCATGCTCACTTTGCTCCATATGGCGCTATTGCCATGCCACTGGCACGGCAGCGCGGGCTGCCACTCCTGGTGAGTGTGCATGGCACTGATGTAACGATGTCCGATACGGCAATCTGGCGTTCGTCATACATGGCACATCGTCTGTACCTGTTGCGGCGACGTGCTCTGGCACAAATGGTCAGTCGGGTTATTGTGCAGTCAGACTTCTTACACCGCATCGTTGTGGAACGACACGGTTTTGCACCCGCAAAAGTTGTGTGTATCCGTCATGGTATTGACGTACAACGCTTCAATCCCAAGACACAGATGACAGTCTGGGGAAAGATATTATATGTGGGTCGGCTGGCAGAGCGGAAAGGGTTACCATTCCTGTTACATGCGCTTGCCCGGCTGCGCAATCGATTTCCAGAGATCCAGCTCACAGTTATTGGCGACGGACCGATGCGCCAACAGTATGAAGCGTTGGGCCGTGATCTGCTTGGTCAGCGGGTCACCTTTCTCGGTGCTCAGCCGAACAAGGTTGTGCAGCAGCATCTGGCAGAAGCCTGTATCTTTTGCATGCCGAGTATTACCATGCCTTCGGGTGAAGCAGAGACCCTGGGTATGGTCTTTCTTGAAGCCATGGCAATGCAAGTCCCACCGGTGAGTTTTCGCAGCGGAGGTATTCCTGAGGTGATCATTCATGGCCAAACCGGGTTTTTAGCCCATGAGCGCGACGTGGAAGAACTGGCGCATTACATTGAGATACTGCTGGCCGATCCAGATCTCCGCCATCGGCTGGGTGTACAGGGCAGACAATGGGTGGAGCAGGAATTTAATCTGGAGAAACAGAATGCGAAATTAGAATCATTATATGATGAAGTTGTTGATGAATATCATCATTAATCGATGATTATTTTGACATTGAGAAGTTACCATGAAAAAACAACTTATTATCAATATTGTTACGCAAATGGAAGCGGGTGGTGCTCAAAAGGCGGCCGTTCAAGTCTGTGAAGGATTAATCCAAAGAGGATACACCTCAGAAGTCTGGTTTCTATACAAAAAACGCGACACTTATGTTAATCGTCCACATATTCGATGGCTTTGCGACGGTAGACCAAAGACGGTATATGATTTTATCCTGCTTTGCATCAAACTCTATCATTGGTTACGTAACGCAAAACCGAGTGGTGTCATAACCTACACACATTATGCAAACGTTATCGGGCAAACCGTCGCTTACCTGGCTGGCATCCCTTACCGCATGGCGACACAACGCAATCCAAGCTGGAGTTATCCGGTCATTGCCCGTTGGCTCGACCGATTGTTGGGTACAATTGGTATCTACACATCAAATATTTTTGTCTCTCACAGTGTAGCAGACTCTTTTCAATCGTACCCCAACATATACAAGAATCGGAGCAGAGTTGTTCTCAATGGACTATCTAAACCAAGGACGGAGTGTACGAAATTAGCAGCGAGAACCAAGTTTGGGTTGCCAGTAGATCGTATTATTGTAACGAACATTGGTCGTCTTGCTGCGCAAAAAAATCAGCAATTATTGATCAAAGCTATCGGTTGTATACCAAACCCCAATTGGTATTTAGTGATTGCCGGTGACGGTGAACTACGATGTGAACTTGAACAAATGATCCATGAGTATGATTGTACTGATCACGTAAAGTTACTGGGTGAACTATCCCCAGAGGAGATCGGTGATCTGTTAATTGCCAGCGATATTTTTGCCTTGCCTTCACGATTTGAAGCGTTCGGTTTTGCAACCGTTGAAGCGATGATGATGGGATTACCAGTAATCGCAAGTGATCTGGACGTTAATCATGAGATTATCGGTGATGCTGGTATTTTTTTGCCAACCACAGATTTCCAGGAATGGAGCGATGCTATTCAATCTCTAGCAAACAATGAACAAGAACGCAAAAGACTAGGAAATTTATCACTGATGAATGCCAAAAAATATGATCTTAATCAAATGATTGACGAATATATCAAGCACCTGTTTATCAAATAAAGATGAGTTGCCATCGCATTTCAGTACTTAAAACCGTTATTGACCCATTCCCGATCTCGGCTCTCAACCAATACATCGGCGAGGCCATTGCTTCGCATAAGCAACGAATCATCGCTCATCACAACTTACACAGCGTTTACCTGTATCATCGTGATGCCAAAATGCGGATGTTTTACGAACGAGCGGACATTATCCATATTGATGGCATGCCCCTTGTTTACTGGGCGCGCCTGTTAGGCTATCCGGTGTCACGTGACCAGCGGGTAACGTACGTTGACTGGATTCAGCCATTGCTGGCAATGGCTACGGCTGAAGGATGGCGTGTGTTCTACCTCGGTGGTAAACCAGGGGTAGCCGCCCGTGCAGCAGAGATCGTATGCCGGCAATACCCGACACTTACCATTGCCACACACCACGGCTATTTTCCGCCGGAAGAGAATGACACAGTATTAGCAACCATTGCCGCCTTTCAGCCCCATATCTTGCTGGTTGGCATGGGGATGCCGCGTCAAGAACATTGGGTACTGGACAATCTCGACAAGCTTACAGCGAATGCTATTCTAACTGCTGGAGCATGCTTTGACTATATTGCCGGCGCGATTCCCACGCCACCACGCTGGATGGGGCGTCTGGGGTTAGAGTGGCTCTATCGCCTCATCAGCGAACCGCGCCGCCTGGGGAAGCGATATCTGATCGAGCCGTGGGCATTGTTACCACTGATGATCGCCGATGTACGGAGCGTGTTGCTGAGGAAAGGAAGGAGCTAATATGCGATTAGCTGCTAATGCTCTACGTAAATCTGCTAAATGGCTGATGACCGGTATGGTTTTTTTACTGGTGCTTATTCTGTTTTCAGGAAGCCTGGATTCGTATCGTATATACCACCCCGATGAAACGTTCTGGATCAGAAGCGGACAGTGGACATTTCAGAAAATGTTTATAGAGAAAGATTTTTCTTCCATACAATGGACAAAAACATACACTGAACTATTCAGTCATTTTGGAATGTGAAATCCGAACCTGGTCAAAATCATTATTGGTGCATCGCTGTACTGGCAGGGATTTACTGACATTCCAAAAGTGTCCTGGGACTGGTCATTATCAACGCAAGCGAATATTGATGCTGGAAATGCTGTCCCGCGTCCAGAATTAAGGGCTGGCAGATACCCCATAGTGCTACTGACAGCACTCACTGCCGGAATCCTTTTCCTGATCGGATTTTGTTTCTCTGAAACATTTGGCTGGATATATGGACTTTTTATCGTTGGCTTCTTTTTATCCCATCCGTTAGTCGAAGTTTTAGGCAAGCAAGCAATGCTTGACGTACCGGCTATTTTCTTCAGTCTTGTTTCAGTATATTGTGCGTGGCGTGGAATACATTATCGTTCAGGAAGGGAAGCGTTCATATTCGGCATAGGCGGTGGTTTATTTAGTGGACTGGCAGTCTCAGCAAAGCTAAATGCCGGACTCGTTGTAATCTCAATCCTGACGATTGGTATCATCAACCTCTATTTGCGTAGAACCAGAAATGATATATTGTTTATTCTGCCTAATCTTATTCTTCCGGCACTCATCTTCTTTGTAGTAAATCCACAAATATGGCATGATCTTTTGACTGGGATCAGGGTCATGCTAGAGCATTCACAAATTATTGCGGCAAGACGAAGTTCACGTCCAAATGAAGCCCTTTGGACGATCAATGATGCGCTAAGAGCTTTTCAAGCCAGAGTTTTCGGTGACTACTTTCATCTGGCTCTATGGATAACCGGCTGTTTACTGATGAAGGCAAACCTCAAACAGAATTACCCATTTGTAGTCTACGGTTTCATCGTAATGGCAGGAGTGATTGCCTGGACGCCCCTGAATTGGGATCGCTTCTACTTACCGGCTGTACCGTTTTATGCCATAGTGTTGGGCTATACACTCGGTAGCTTTTTTGAATCACTGTTTGTAAGAATGACCCAGAAACATGCCATTCCTATGGAAACAAGCAACCCATTACCCGGTTCAAAAGATTAGAACTCATATCGCAATGCTTCACCGTGGTACCACAGGGTGTCCTACATGTAGAGGAACCCTTCAAAACCTGCACGACACAACATCGGGTTAAGCGTGTGCTAAAAATGTCGTCATCCTGGACCTGCCAGGCCCATGATTCCGTGAAGAGTGTATGCCAGCGATTCGCCGGATAGTACCAACTCTTGACCAGCAAGGTGCATTCTTCAGGTGTCAAGCCTGCAATGCGCGCTGATTGGGCAACAACGATTGCCACCCGTGTGACATCGGTATCCCGTAGATGGCTCTATCCTCCCGAACACGCATTGCCAGGTATGCCCGGCCGTGCACCCCTACCGGGCACTGTCAGGACAATCCCTGTTGGCATGCGACCAGAGCAATGCATGGGTGTGATACATTATACCGGCTACCATGCGCCGTACAGGTAATGAAAAGCGCCGGGGTGAATGCAAAGGGATCAGTGTGGTTCAGGAGCGCGTGCTGTGCAGTGGTGAGCGATCCGGAGTCGCGTGCTCCTGGAGCATACCCGTTTGCTCATCACAACAGAGTGTTCAGGGTCGTAGCGTGAGGGTGACGGTAGATAGTGTGCCATAATAAACCAGGTTTGATATAACCCTACGAAATATCAATCATTACCATCTCTGGATTAACTAATACACATTACATACCCAGGCTGTTCCAATGAACTAAATTTCTTACTCGTGCAGGAATTAGAGTAAATTTCTGTAAGTATGAAGACATACAGCTTCGATTTAATTTCGTGCAGTCCAACACATTTCATTCTTGCACATCTTTCATCTTTCATTTTACAAAAAGCAGATTGACTTCTAATCTTTGTTATGCAAAAAATCAACACACATCTCACTTATCTAACTTTCCATTCCCAAACGATATCCCATCAGCTATTGTCATAACCCCCTATACTTGCCTTCTCAGCGCTATCCGTGCTATACTATCAACCGGCATACCCCCTGGATGGGTTTGTACCGGTTGACATGGTGTGAAGGCGCGGCCACGACGCCGGCAGGCGCCTTCACGTAAGGAGCCGGCATGCTGGAACGCCTGCGCACGCGACTGATCGGGAGCGTTCTCGCGTGGGATCTGATAGCAACATTGCTGTGTCTCGCCCTCGTCGTTCGCAATGATCCAACTCTTACACGCCAGTGGCCGCTCTACGGCGGTGTTGCTGTGATCTGGACACTGGTATTCATCGTTCTGGCCCCACAACGGGCACTGTTCACCCGCACCCTTCTCGAAGCCTTTACCCGTCTCTTCCTCGCTGTACTGCTGGCGGCAACCTCATTCGCCGGGTTACTCTATCTGGTGAACGGGGTGGCTATTGATCGGGGAACATTCACCTGGTTCGTCATTCTTAATCTGGTCGTCCTGGGCGTGATCCATCTGGGATTTCGGACGTTCGCCCGCTGGCGGCAGCAGCGTGGAAATGGGCGACGAGTACTGGTGGTTGGCGAGGTGAATGCTGCCATCCGCCTGGCCGATGAATTTGTGCGCCGGCCATGGACCGGCGTACAAGTGGTGGGGTATGCCTCTGATGAGCGCGATGCCCCAACAAGCCTTCCCCGCCTGGGCGGTTTACACGATCTCGTGACCCTGGTGCGTCGGTGTCAGATCGATGAAGTGATCTTCGCGTTGCCACCATCACGCTACGATCAGGTGGTTGAGTTGTCGTTGCAATTACTCAAAGAGCCGGTGATGATTCACACAGTCCCAACGGCGCTCGATCTGGCGTTTGCCCGGACTCCAGTGGATAGTGTAGGTGGTATTCCACTGGTGTCACTCCGCGAGTCGGCACTGACCGACTCGCAACGGGTGGTGAAGCGTCTATTTGATATTGTTGTGAGTTTGCTGTTGATCGTGCTGCTCTCTCCTTTAATGCTGCTGATCGCGCTGCTTATCAAACTCGAGTCGCCGGGGCCGATTATTTTTCGTCAGGAGCGCATTGGTGAGCATGGGCGACGCTTTCAGATGCTGAAGTTTCGCAGCATGTACGTCGATGCAGATCGGCGCTGGCGTGAGGTAGCCCAGCGTGATGAACACGGTCGGCTTATTCATAAGATGAAAGATGATCCGCGCATCACTCGTATTGGGCGAAAATTACGCCGCACATCCCTCGATGAATTACCACAACTGTTCAATGTATTACGCGGCGAAATGAGTCTGGTGGGGCCGCGACCAGAGATGCCTTATATCGCTGCCGAGTATGAGCCGTGGCAGTGGCAGCGCTTCCGGGTTCCGCCGGGCATGACCGGCTGGTGGCAGGTGAATGGTCGTAGTGATAAGCCGATGCATTTGCACACCGAAGATGATCTGTACTACATCCAGAATTATTCATTCTGGCTCGATCTGCGCATCCTGCTCAAAACGGTGATCGTCGTCTGGCAGGGGCATGGCGCATATTGATAAGATCACGTACAATAGCAGCACAGGCGTAGTTTGCATCCCACGGCATCATCACCAGTAGATGCACAATGTACCCATTGACAGACGGCGTGAAGGTGTCATTCGATGAACCGCTGGCGCGACTGGTATGAGCAAGGTAAGCGTGATTACACACGCGCATTGTGGGCGTTTTTCACGTTGCAACAGGCGTCTGAAAAGGTGGTTAAGGCGTTGGGGCTGGCCAGGGGTGTGACCCTTTGGGGTCATTCTCTCACAGACAGGCTGAGACGACTGAACCAGGAGCTGGCGGTGCCAGAAGAGGTGCTGGATAGTGCTCGCTTGCTCGACCTGTACTACATCCCACCTTGCTATCCGAACGGTTTTGCCTCAGGAAAGCCAGCCGATTATGTTACCGAAACGCAGGCACAGGAGGGACTGCATGCGGCGGATCGAGTCATTCGGTTCTGTGAAAGCCATCTCCCTGGATCGCGCTGAGATTATACGTCGCCTGCGTGAGGTTGCCACCTCAGCACTGGTAACCTTTATGTGCGCGCCGTGTACCTGATTGGCTCCCTGGCCAGAGGATCGCACTCGGGCACGAGCGATGTCGCCCTCTTGCTGCGGGTCAGTGAGCGGGCTGCTAATCCAATCGAGGCAGTCCGACCGTATTTCTTCTTCTTTTCGCGCCAACTTGACATCGGGATTGATCTGTTGCTCTGTGATGATACGTCTTTACCCGACATCGAGCAGATGATGGAAGGCAGTATTCTGCTCGCCAGTCGTGATGCAGAAGAGCATCCTGAACACCAGGCATGTGGATCGGGGCAGACGAATAGCAGTGAGGGTCAAGCAGCGGGATAAGTCGTCGATGAACCAGCACCCTACACGTATCCGGTATGTAGTAGAGCTGGCGCTGATGTGTGGCTGCCAGGTAGCCATGTGACGAAACACGTGGGTTGCTGATTGGAGAAGGTTGCCAATCCGATAGTTAGATGGCTTCCAACCGGTACAGAAGCCTTGCCGCTACCTACCTGACGTAATGTGAATGGCTAAACCTCTTAGAGATAGGTGCTGACCGAACTGATAGCAAGTGAGACAACGATCCTGAGCACAATTCCATGACCCAGACTGAGGCAATCGTCGCACTACCTGAACAAGTGGTAAGCGAACAACTACAACCAAGGCAACGTTTCCTGGCTCTCAGCGGAGCAGAAAGGCGTGTAGTATCATGGCTGGCCCCACTTGCGCTGATTCACACCCTGATCTACGTGTTCCTGGTGCCACCCTGGCAACATTACGACGAGCCGGGTCACTTTTTATATGCGGCGTACATTGTGCGCGGTGGAATCACTGCCCCTGATGATGTCGCGATTGCCCGAGAAGTCGCCGACTCGATGTACCGTCACGCCTTCTGGCCCCCTGGGGTACGCCCCGATTTGCTCAGCCCACGTCCGCCTGGTATTCCAACCGATCAACGGCACCATCCTCCACTATACTACAGCGTTATCGCAACCCTGATCGGCCCGTTCCGGTATATGCCGGTCGAATATCAGCTTTATCTCGGTCGCGTATTCAGTGCATTCTTAATGATGTTGACGGTCATCGCGGTGTGGCGCATTGGCCTGACGATGGCGCCTGATGAACCACAGATGGCACTGGTGCTGGCTGTACTGGTAGCCGGCACGCCGGCATTCGTCGATCTGATGAGCGCACTGAACAGCGATGTTCTGATGAACTTTGCCGCAGCCACAGCCTTTCTGGGCTTTGCTATCCTGATCCGCTACGGCTGGTGTGGTAGTGGCGTGCTGCTGGCCGTATTGGGAACCGGCGTGGCCATCCTGACCAAACGCACGGCCATTCCGCTCCTTGTCCCCCTGCTCCTGGCCCTTGTGTGGAGTATGTACCGTCGTCCAGTACGCTGGTGGGTCTACCTCGTGGGTGGTGGTCTCAGTACTGGCGCGTTGCTGATGCTCGGTTTCACCTTCGATACCGCTGGTCTGCGCACCCAACCCTGGCTGGCCGCTATCGAACGCGACTATCTGCGGATGGACATTGTGGTGTGGCTGCAATCATGGTTAAACTGGGAGCGAGCGTGGCCGTGGTACATTCGCACGGTAGAGATCGCGCACAACCACTTTTGGGTACGGCTGGCTTGGGGGCACATTCCAGTCTGGCCTCCGATTGGCGACTGGCTCTTTGCCGGCTTGAGCATTGCGGCAATCATTGGATTGCTGCGTGGAACGCAACAGTGGTCAGCTATTTTACCGAACTGGCAACAACGCTGGCTATGGCTGTGCGCGATTGCAGTGGGGCTGGCGTGGTTCACGCTGCTTGGACGGCTACATCCTCTGGACGAGCAAGAGATACCATATATCCCCCGCGGTCGCTACCTCTTTTGGGCAATCGTGCCCACAATCTGGCTGCTGGCAGCCGGCTGGCAACAACTCTGGCCTGCTCGCTGGCAACCTCTGACACCCTATCTCTTGCTTGCAATCATCACGGTGTTTGATATGGCAGCATTAGCGACGTTAGTAACGTTCTACTATCTGCGTTGACGAAACCAGGTGGCCTCTGCTACAATCAGAAAGCCCGCCTGGTGAACAAAACAAACCTGTCAGGTCTATAGTTATGAATGACGAGATTGATTTAAGGCCATACCTGTCAGCGCTCTTACGTCGCTGGTGGATTATTCTCGGTACTGCCCTGGGGGTAGCATTGCTGGTAGGCGTGCTGGCCTGGATACGAACGCCTCCCCACACTGCCAGTACCTCGCTCCTCATCGTCCCGGCAAGTGCCCAGGTTACGCTCGATAATCGCTTCACCAGTCGCGACTCCCTGCTTTTCACTACGACCGTTAACCAACGTGAGGCATTGCTGGGACTGGCGCGTGATGCAACGCTTGAAGAACGAGTTGCGGCAATCCTGGAGAGCGAGGGAAGATTGCCAGATGGGTATCAATTGGGCAATCTAAGCCAACGCATAACGATAGAAACCGATGGCGATCTGGTACGGATAACTGCGCGTGCTGACACAGCCGATGATGCTCGCCGATTGGCGATTTTGTGGGGACAAGAGTATACACGGCTGGTGAACGAAACCTATACTAGAGATACCAGCTCGTTGGAACTGGTCGAACAACAACTGACCGAAGCCCGCGAACGTTATCAAATGGCTCAGGCCGAACTGGAAGCATTTATTGCTCAGGGTGAACTTGCCGCTGCCGAACAAGAAGTGCGCCGCCTGAGCGATCTGGTGAATAGCGCCCGTGCTGCGGGTACTGATCGTTTCGCTGATTACCTTCGGCGGGCGAATGATATTGAGCAAATCTTGCGCGATGCACAGCTCTTGCGGCAGCGGTTGGGCGATCAATCTGCCGACGAAGTCAATGTAGCAGATGCGTTAGCAGCATTGTTGCTCCGGATTCGCAATCTGAGTGATCAGGGCAGTGATCGTCCTATCTTACAGCTCGACAGCTCGCTGACGGATAATGCCGTCGTGACCGTAGCCGATCTTGACCGTTTAATCACTGCTCTTCGCGCTGAATATCAGGATGTGCGCAGCGAGGCTGAGCGGTTAAGTGAGCTACCACCCAATGAGCTAAGCCCCGACTCGAGCCTGTCATTGTACAACCGTCTGGCCGCAGCGCAGACTCGTCTTGAACAACTAAATGCTCGTCAGCGCGAATTGACTCGTAATCGCGATATTACGTTTGGGCTGATTGAAGTCCTGATGAGGCGTATCGATGAGTTACGAGTCGCAGATGCAGCCCCACAGGTCTCGGTACGCTATCTCGGTACGGTTACCAATCCTGTGGCAACGATAGGTCGTACAGTGGCAACTCAGGCTGCAATTGGTGCCCTGGCCGGCATCTTCCTGGCAGCAGTCATCATTGTGGTACTTGAAGCAGTTGCGGTTGCCCGTCGTAATACTGCACTGACCCCAAAACCGGCTGGAGATTGAGCGTTATTGTTTCGGTTGTTTAGCAAAGGTGAAGTGCATAGAGGAGCTAGCGGGTTAAAATCCTGCCTCAAGGCGTGCCAGCCCCTCCGGGGCTGGCCTTGCGACGGGGTGGGAGTACACGCTGGAGGAGACGGCGGGTAGACCCATCGGTAGGGTAAAACCCTGCCTCAAAGCGTGCAAACCCCTGCGGGGCTGGCCTGGCAGCGGGATATGGATGTCTCTTAGCCCTAGCGGGACTGCTGCGTCAGGCGGCAGGGCTTTAGCCCGCCTGACAGCGGGGTCGGCCTGACGGCGGGGGAGTTTCTCGCGTTCTTCTGCATCGCTACATGACTCCTCCCTGTATGCATCGACGTCAGGGGAGGACAGAAAATACGAGCTACCACCACTTCTGTCGCACAAGGAAGCCTGAAACCAGACTTCTGGTTCTTCCCTCGCCCGTAGCGCGGGCGAGGGGTTAAGGTGAAGGTGTTCAGAGCGTCCTCAAGCCCTCGCGCTTGTCTGCCTGTGCACGTTCTGCCCACTTGTGAACCGCAACGACAGGGTGAGTGGTACGCCAGAGTCACTTTACACACCGGTTGTCAGCAGTGGTTCATCAACAATACTGCCACCGCCCCCTCCACGTTCGTTAGCCGTGCAGGGGGCGGTCGCGCACAGACTCGCGCTCACGCCATCGGTGGTGTCAGCGTGCTGGAGTCGGTGCTCAGCACCTGCATCTGTTTACGTAGCGCCAGAACAGCCCGATAGAGGAGGGTCTTCGTTGCCTCCTGGCTGCGTCCCAGTTGATGGGCTATGTCGGGCAGGGCGAGCTGATACTGATAGCGCAAGAGGAGGACTTGCCGGTACTGGTCTGGCAGTCGCTGCAACGCCACGTATAGGGTTTGCCGATCGCTTTCCGCAATGAAGCGACTGTCCAGGTCAGATGACGTATCGGTCACCGTCGTGCCGGTGAGAGATACTGTGCGTTGGGGATGACGCAGGACGTCGACGACCAGGTCGCGCGCCACGCGGAAGAGCCAGGCCCCGACCGGTACCCCGCGATCTTCAAAGGTGGGAGCGCGTTCGATCAGGCGGGCAAAGACCTCGTGGTGCAAGTCGAAGGCCAGCTCAGGATCACCCAGGCGCCGCAGGATGGACGCATAGAGCCGACGAGCGTAGGTGGTGTATAGCCACTCGATGACGTGCGGATCCCGGGCACGCAGCCCAACGATGAGGTCGTGGTGGGTTGGGTGGGTCATACAAACCTCCGTGAGTGCTAAGCAACGATGAATGCGGATACGACAGAGTATAGGGAAATAGTGGGGGTATTTGGTAAAAAATTTGCATCACTTTGGTTGGGGCCTGGTGGAAAGACGCTTTGCAGAACTATGGGTTGAATCCTTGCCGCAGATACTCACCGCTCGGTACAGCTTTCGGAGCTGTTGGTTAGCGGCGAACGGGGAGTTCACACCCTGCCGCACGATGTGGCAGGTCGACAGGGTTGAGGCTTTGTGCGATGGGGCTTGGTGTCGATAGCACGGGTGGGCATATTATGGTATCACGTACAGTGTGGTTGTGCTCAGAGGAAGAACCTGAACAGATTGGTCCACGTGGGTGTACCTTTTTGGTTCATATTCCGGTTATATATGTACCAGCCCATGTTCTTGATCTTCAGACGAGGAAGACACCATGAAGCAGAACCTGTGCATTGTGCGTTTGCTCACACCACCGCCACCACCTGCACCACCTGCACCACCATCAGACCCTTCGGATCAGCAAGGATGGTGGTCAGAGGAACAATTTGAGCAAGATGGACAGATGCCAGCTTCACTTCCGTTCTGGCATCCGAAAGCGATCCGGCGTGCACTACAACTGCCGATGGTGTGAAAAGGCTTTGACGGAATAGCGCCTGGCCTTAGCGCCTGTGATGGGTGTTTAGGTTCTGCTCGTGTATCATTACGAAATGACACGAACAGCTTATCCACGTGATGATTCCGATGAGGAGTAGGGGTTTGTTGCGCCCTATCTGACGCTGATGGGCGAAGTGTCACCGCAGCGGAACTACTCCCTGCGCGACATCTCCAACAGACTACGCTCTCTGCTGCGCACGAGTGCGCCGTGGTGGATGCGGCCCAACGACGTGCCGCTGTGGTACGTTGGCTATTAACAGACGCAGCGCTGGTTGACGGCGAGGGTGGCGGAGCAGATGGTGCACGATGTGCGGATGCTGCTGCGCGACATCAATGACCGCACGCCCCAACCCCGTGCCGCGATAGTGGACAGCCGGACGCTGCAATCGACACCAGCAAGCGGGGGACGCGCTGGCGACGATGGGCATACACAGCGTAACGGCTCAACGGTGCATCTGGCTGTGGATACGCTGGGGCAGATGCTGGCGGTGGTGGTCACGCTGGTGAACGAACACGACTGTGCGCAGATGACTGCGCTGGCCCAACGGATTCAGGAGGTGACCGGTGAGACGATGGAGGTGGCCGTCGTCGACCAGGGCGCCACCGGTGAGCAACCGGCCGCCGAGGCTGCCGCCCATGGTTTCGCCTGGAGGTGGTCAAGCTGCTGACAACCAGGCGGGGCTTTGTCGTGCTACCTCGACGGGGTGGTCGAGCACAGGTTCGCCTGGATATCACGACTCCGGCGCCTGGTGCGTGATGACGAACGCCTGGTGGAGACCCTGACCGGGTCGTATTTCATCGCCTTCTCCATCGTATTGGCTCATCGATTTGTCTCTTTCATGGTTCAACGTTTATAACAGGCTCTACACGCATAAATGCTTGCGTTACCTTTTGAGCGAGCGTAAACACAGCTTCCACTGCCACCCGCTGCTGACGGGATAGGTGGCAGCCACGTGCTCGCTATTCGCTATATGGATGAGCGAGAGGCTGATGCATGACCAGCCAGTCCGGCTGGCAATCAACACACTTACATCGTCCCAGTATTAATCGGCTGCCACGTCACCGACGTGATCTACCTCATCATGCTGATCACGTGGCGACCACGCTTTCTCGTCAACAATCAATTCAATCGTCTTGAAGCGACGGCCAGTTTCAACATCATATCGATAGCGAACGCAGATGAGGCGATCACCATACAGTGCCTGTAACTTCTTGGTACCACGCTGACCGGGTTTCAGTTTGAGACGAGTGCGCATTGTAAGCTCCATCAAAAATCGATGACATGGCCTGGTACCAGGATACTGAGGCAGTGTTACAACATTGTTACCAAAAGGTTAAGATAGAGGCTTGACGTTTTGGTTTGGTCAGATATGCACCAATGCTAGAAGTGCTATACCCTTTCCTTGAAACCTGCTGCGTCGCAGATCGCTTGAAGGAGGCTGAAGCCTGTGATACTTATTGCGGATTTGCAGTAATCACAGACAAGTTGTACTCCTGAGTGAAGGAACCGACAGGGATAGGCGGGCGGCGTAGTGCATTATAGGCGGGGTGAAGAGTCGGCAAGTTAACCCCCTGCCTCACGACGTGGCAGCCCCTCCGGGGCTGGCCGGGCGGCAAGCAGGAGATACTAGAGCCTGTTATGGACTTTTCGGTTCTGCGCGTATATCATGACGCTATGACACGAACAGCCTATCCCAGTGATGGTTCTGATGAAGAGTGGGCATTCGTCGCGCCCTCTGTGACGCTGATGGACGAAGCAGCGCCGCAGCGAAACTACCCCCTGCGCGACGTCGCCAACGGGCTGCGCTCCATGCTGCGCACGGGTGCACCGTGGCGAATGCTGCCCACCGCCGTGCCGCCGTGGCCCGTGGTGTATCACCAGCCCCAGCGCTGGCTGAAAGCGGGCGTGGGTGCGCAGATGGTGCACGACGTGCGGATGCTGCTGCGCGACATCACCGACCGTGCGCCCCAGCCCCGTGCCGTCATGGTGGACAGCCGGACGCTTCAGTCGACGCCGGAACGCGGGGGCCGTGCTGGGTACGATGGACACAACCGCCGGAACGGCGCGACGGTACATCTGGCCGTGGCTACGCTGGGGCACCTGCCGGCAGTAGTGGTCACCCCGGCCACCGACCACGATCGGGCGCAGGTGGCGGCGCTGGCGCAACGCATGCAGGAGATACCTGGTGACACGGTAGCGGTGGCCGTCGTTGACCAGGGGTACACCGGTGCGCAACCGGCAGCCGAGGCCGCCGCCCACGGCAGTCGCCTGGCGGTGGTCACGCTGCCGACCGCCACGCGCGGCGTTGGCGTGCTGCCGCGGCGCTGGGTGGTCGAGCGCAGGTTCGCCTGGATGACGCGCTTCCGTCGCTTGGTGCGTGACGACGACCGTGTGGCGGCGACGCTGGCCGGCTTGCATGTCGTTGCTGTTGCCATCGTGGTGGCCCATCGGTTTGTCTCGCTCATGGTTCAACGTTCATAACAGGCTCTAAGTAAGTAACAGAAAGTACGTGGCGTTTTGTCTGCTCGTGTGCTCTGCGAGCGGCGGAGGATGCCATGATCTCTGTGAGAACACCAACCGATGACGAGATCAACGAGATCAAACGGATGACCCACCACGCGATCGAACGGGTCGCGCCGCGAGCGCACATGATCCTGCGCTCAGCGCAGCGGCGGACAGTGCCGGAGATTGCCAGCATGTTCGACGTCACGGACAAGACGGTACGCACGTGGATACATCGCGCTGCTGCGCACGGCCCAGGTGGCTTGGACGATGAGGCCCGGAGCGGCCGACCACACACGCTGACCGACCGCGTGCGTCCCACGCGCATCGCGATGATGGCGCACGACCCTGCGCACGCCGGGTAGCTGGCGACGTACTGGACAGTCGCCATGCTGGTGGTGGCCGTGCGCGAGCGCTTGGGTATGCCCCTGAGCGCCAGCACGGTCCGCCACGCCCGGCCCTATGCCACGCTCGCCTGGGGCCGACCGCGGCTGGCGATGCCACGCACGAATGATCCCCAGAAAGCCGCTCAGCAGTGGGCCATCGCGCAGGCGGTCAGCGACGCCAGTCCGGAGGTCATCGTGCGCTCCGCCGACGCATCGCGCATCCAGGTGCTGCCAGTGATCCGTGCCATGGGGCACTGGCGCGGCCAGCAGCTCCGGGTGCCGACTCCAGGGAGCACTGTCACGCGCAGCCTGGTTGGTGCCCGGACCATCCGTACCGGCCAGTGGACCCATCTGGTGCGCGACCATCTGTCCACAGAAGACGTCAGTGCCGTCCTGGACCACCTGGTGACGGTCTCCGCCAGCGGCCCGATCATCGTGATCGGTGACAACTACATCTCGCCACACGGCTGGCGCGGTCTACGCCTGGCTCGCAGCACAGCCCCGGCTGCGCCTGGTCACCTTGCCACCCTCCTGCGCGCACGTGAATCCGGTCGAGACTATCTGGCTGCGGCTCAAAAACGACATCGCCGCCAATCGCTTGCACGGATCGCGCCACTGCCTCCTGGATAGCGTCGCCAGCTTCTTCCGTGCCATGACTCCTGCGCATGCGCTGACGTGGGCGGCTGTCAAATGAACGTGGCACGTACTTTTTGCTACCTACTTAGACGTGCTCAACTGTAGCCCCGACGGGTTGCAGGGTCGGCGGGTTGAAACCTTGCCTCAATTCCTGAAAGCCCCTCCGGGGTTGACTTGGCGGTGGAGAGGGGCGGTAGCCGCGCCGGAGGAGACAGTGGGTAGGTCAATCGGCGGGTTACAACCCAACCTCAAGGCTTGAAAGGCTGGCAGGATTAACCTGGTAGTGAGTGGGGCCGTGGGTACTTCTGCATAACCTGTAGCACCCTGCCGGTGGTCAGAGAGAGCTTCCATCTATCTGAAGACGGGATTGGGTCGCTTGTGGATGTGCTTCCTCCCTGTCTTTAACGACTTCAGGAGAGGAGGGAAAATATGAGCCGGAGAACTTGGCTAAGGCTGCTGATCTTCCCTGCTCCCGCGCTATAAAAGAAGGCTAGAGGTGAGCGCACGCAGGATGCCCTTAAGCCCTGTTTCCCATATGTGCTCCCAGGTAGGGGGCGGTCGTGCACAGACTCGCCCTCACGCCATCGGTGGTGTCAGCGTGCTAGAGTCGGTGCTCAGCACCTGCATCTGTTTACGTAGCGCCAGGACAGCCCGATAGAGGAGGGTCTTCGTTGCCTCCTGGCTGCGTCCCAGTTGATGGGCTATGTCGGGCAGGGCGAGCTGATACTGATCGTGCAAGAGGAGGACTTGCCGGTACTGGTCTGGCAGTCGCTGCAACGCCACATACAGGGTTTGCCGCTCGCTTTCAGCAATGAAGAGACTGTCCAGGTCAGATGACGTATCGGTCACCGTCGTGCCGGTGAGAGATACCGTGCGTTGGGGATGACGCAGGACGTCGACGACCAGGTCGCGCGCCACGCGGAAGAGCCAGGCCCCGACCGGTACCCCGCGATCTTCAAAGGTGGGAGCACGTTCGATCAGGCGGGCAAAGACCTCGTGGTGCAAGTCGAAGGCCAGATCAGGATCACCCAGGCGCCGCAAGATGGACGCATAGAGCCGACGAGCGTAGGTGGTGTATAGCCACTCGATGACGTGCGGATCCCGGGCACGCAGCCCGACGATGAGGTCGTGGTGGGTTGGGTGGGTCATACAAACCTTCGTGAGTGCTAAGCAACGATGAATGCGGATACGACAAAGTATAGGGGAAGCGTGGAGAGTTTTTGGTAAAAAATTTGTATCATTTTAGTTTGGGCCTGGCGAGAAGGGGGGCTGTAGAGCTATAGGTTGCATGCCTGCCGCACAATAGAACTCATTTCAAAATTCGGTCAACGCACCACAACATGATAGCGACGAGACAGAACGCACGAGAGCTATGCAGATAACGATCAGAGCGCACCACCAACCGACGGTCATTGTCCATCCATGCGACGCACCGCTCGACCTTCCAGCGATGCTGATAGCGTGCGCCGGTACGCAGCGGACGCCCGCGCGTGGGACGCTGACGGTTGCGCCGCTCACGAGATGGCATGGTGGGTGTGATCCCACGCCGACGCAGGTCGTTGCGCAACGCTGCACTGTCGTAGGCTTTATCTGCCACCAGTTCGTTCGGTCGCGTGCTGGACCGGCCGCGTCGGCGTGGCACACGCATGGTCCGCACCGTCGCTTCAGCCAGGGTGCGGTCGTGCGGGTGTGCGCTCGCCACGTGCAGGCCGATGGGCACGCCAGTGCCATCGACCACGACCATCACCTTGGCGCCGTTGCCAACCTTCGTTGTGCCTCCGCCAGTGCCCCTTTGGTTGCCGGAACGACGCTGCCGTCCAGTAACGCACGTGCCCATGCCAGCGTGCCGTCCGCAGCGAGGCGGCTCAGGAGGGTGCGACACATGCGCTCCCACGTCCCGTCCTGCGACCACGCGTGCCATCGTCGCCAGCAGGTGCTGGGAGATTCGTCCTCCGTTGGCAGGTCTGCCCAGGCACAGCCCGTGTGCAGCACATACAACATACCATTCAGGGTCCGGCGGTCGTCGTTGCGCGGACGACCCCGCGCACGTGGTTGCTTGGGGATGAGCGGTTCGATCACCACCCATTGGTCGTCGGTGAGATCATGTCTGCTCATACCGCTATTTTAGCATAAGAAGACATTTTTTGAAATAGATTCTAGTGATACCTCGGTACGGCTTGCGACACTGGCGGTGATCGGTGGTTCAAACCCTGCTGCCTGGTGTGGCAGATCGGCAGAGCTGCGTGACGATAGGGCTTAGATTTCGTGCGATGAGGCTTGGATGTCGATAGTACGGGTGTGTATATTACGGGTTCCTATGTATGATGTGGTCGTGATCGGCGGAAGAATTTGAACAGATTTGTCCACGTGGGTGTACCTTTTTGGTTCATATTCCGGTTATATATGTACCAGCCCATGTTCTTGATCTTCAGACGAGGAAGACACCATGAAGCAGAACCTGTGCATTGTGCGTTTGCTCACGCCACCGCCACCACCTGCACCACCTGCACCACCATCAGACCCTTCGGATCAGCAAGGATGGTGGTCAGAGGAACAATTTGAGCAAGATGGACAGATGCCAGCTTCACTTCCGTTCTGGCATCCGAAAGCGATCCGGCGTGCACTACGACTTCCAATGGTGTAAAAAAAGCGTTGACAGGATAGAGCTTTACCTTTATTCTCGTACAATTCATGAGGACGAAATAGGTAGACCAGGCTTCTTCCTGCTGATGCGACGGGGCGAAAACCCTATCTCACTTCTGGCAAGTTCCGCAAGGCTCGGTGGTAATAGCCATCGATAGCGTGCACCTTTGCCCGTCACTCGGCAAACGTCGCAGAGATCAGGTCAGGGTGGCAGACCAGGCTGCAACCCGCCTGACTAAACCCTACTCTGAAGTAACCTTTTTGGGAATGAGTAAAAGCATATGACCTACTGGCAACTTCATTATCATCTCATTTGGTCAACGTATAATCGCCAACCAATCTTGACTGGTGAACGCGAAAAGATATTTTATGGCGTGTTATATCACAAAGCAGAGGAGTTAGGACTAAGAGCCTGTCTAATATTCCAATGGTAAGGGAAGGGAGCGTGCTGAACTGAACATATATAGCGTTTAACGCCACAACCCCCTCACTGATGGAGACTGAAGGTGATGAAGCCAACCAGTCAGACCAGAAGGGAGTGCCATGATGGTAGCACGAGCAGAGCCATGTGTCCAATCGTCATCCGAGTCGGGCGAGACCGATCTGACGCCTGCCGAATGGGCCGTGATTCGTCCGCATCTCGACATCCGAGCCAAACCTGGACCGGCGCGCAAGGTTGACGTGCGGCACGTATTCGACGCCATCTGTTCCACACTGCGCACCGGGTATCAGTGGCGCCTATTGCCCACGGGCGTTCCGAAGCGCTCGACAGTGAGGTATTCCTTCCAGAAATGGACGACATCGGGGGTGCTGGCGCATATCAACGACATCCTGCGCCGCCAGGTGCGCATCGCGGTCGAGGGGCGTGACAACGCCGAGGCGACAGCAGGCGTGATCGACACCCAACGTGTGAAGAGTACTGAAGCCGGCGGTCCCGAGCGCGGCGTTGATGGCGGCACATTGGTGTCGGGACGCAAGCGGAACCTGCTGGTCGACACCTTAGGGTTGTTGATGACGGCGGTCGTCCATGCCGCTCACGTCTACGATGGGGTAGGCGCCAAGCGCGTGTTTACGGCGACAGCGCAGCGGGGGATCCGGTTGCAGACAGTCTTGGCCGACCAAACCTATCGCGGTGATCTCACGGCATGGATGGACGAGCGGCAGTTCGGGGATCTGGAGATTGTGGAGCGCCTGCCAGGACAACGGGGCTTTCAGGTACAACCGCGCCGTTGGGTGGTCGAGCGCACCCACGCCTGGATGGGGCGCAATCGTCAGGTGAGCAAGGAATACGACCACAATCCACGCTCCTCCGAATGTTGGCTTTATCTTGCCTCCATCCGATTGCTCACCCGCCGTTTGACCAAAGCTGCATACATCTGGAGGCGCTATGGTTTGAATACTAGACAGGCTCTAAAGACTCACGCTGCTGGAAATGTGGACGATCATGTGCATATTATTGCATCTATTCCACCGAGATTGTCAGTAGCAGAATGAGTACGGCAGGTGAAAGGTGCAAGTGCTCATGCTATTAATCGCATGGTGGGTGGTAATGGTCAATTTCGGTGGCAGCGTGGTTACGGCGCGTTGACGATAGATGAAAGGACGATAGAGACGATAAAATCTTGGCTCATGTTCAAAAGTAGTGCAGCCTAACCAACCGAGCGATGAACTGAGGAGTGATTCGTTGCTCGTTGCTACGAACCTCGCATATCGCCACATACGCGGCTAAGTACATTTTATGTACACCACGAAACGGGCGGAGGAAATTGCGCACCATTGTCCACCGTCCCTCACAGGTGGTCACATGCACCTCGCGTATCCCATCACCATCCGCATCGCGTGCCCATACCCGGTGGCCGCGGTCAACCGTATGATGCACCTGCGTTAGCTGCGCATACTCGCGCCATTCATCAGGACAGACCACCGCCTGCGCACCGGTAACGCGCGTCACGTGCGCTGCCAGGATGGCGCGGCTGGTCCGCTGCACCACGCGGAGCCGTCCTTGCCCACTCGTCCGACCTACGTGCCCACAATCGGCGGGCGGTCGTGCTCGTCTGTGCCGTGTCCTCGCCGTCGGTTGGCCCGCCGTCGCGGGGGGGGCGGTCGGGTCGGCGTGTTTCGTTCCTTGTTTCCCCCGCATGCTGGAACAGCTCATCGGTTTCCGTGTATTGATCGTCCAATGGGGTATCCGGTTGCCGGTGCTGGGCGGTGTGCTGCATTGCCCGCCGGCGGGTGTGGTCCGTGGTGCGGCTGTTCCCCACGTCCGTTGCCAGCACCGTCGACGGTTCCCCGTTGCCCCCCCGCACCAGCAGAATCACCTGCGCCGGACGACGCTGCTTCCCCTGAACGATGGTTCCCGTGTAAACGGTATCCACCCGGTGACACTGACGACAGCGATACACCGTCACGTTACTGCGGCTCGTGCGCCGAAAGCGACGCGCCGCATCGATGCCACGCCCACAACCTGGGCATGGCACACCGTTGGGATGGAAAGAGGCCATCACCCACTGGTCACTGCGTTCCTCATCGAACAGGTCATCAATCGGAAATTCCATAGGCGTCCCGGTGATATAACGAGTCTCATGAGAGTATACTACATTGCACCGAGTTTGAACATGAGCCAATTGTTTTAATCCGCTGCCTGATTTAACCCGCCAATGAGGCACCTCATCGCCCGGCCCCCCTCCCACCGCCAGGCCAGCCCCACTGTCAGGCGAGTCAAAGCCCTACCTGACAGCGGGCAAGCCCTGCTGGGGCTAGAGGCAACCCTCCCCGCCGGCAGGTCAGTCCCGCAGGAGCTTTCAGGAATTGAGGCAGGGTTTCAACCCGCTGCCCCTGCACCCCGCTGGGGCTACAGTTGAGCACGTCTGGCCCCCTCCCACCGCCAGGTCAGCCTCGCTGTCAGGCGGGCCAAAGCCCTGCCTGATAGCGTGCAAGCCTCTCTGAGGCTAGAGGCACTCTCCCCGCCGGCAGGTCAGCCCCGCAGGGGCTTGCACGCATTGAGGCAGGAGTTCCACCCGCCGCCCCCACAACCCGCCGAGATAAACCCCGCCGCTCTCGTCAGGCCCCCCTCCCCGCCGGCAGGTCAGCCCCGCAGGGGCTTGCACGCATTGAGGCAGGGTTTTAACTCGCCAACCCTGCAACCCGCCGGGACTACGGTTGAGCATGTCTAGTATCGCCTACTTGCCGCCCGGCCAGCCCTGCAGGGGCTTCCACGTCGTGAGGCAGGGGTTTAACCCGCCAGTTAATTGCACCCGCCGATAACGCACCCCGCTGCCCGCCTATTCCCGTCGGTTCCTTCACTCAGGAGTACAACTTGTCTGTGATTACTGCAAATCCGCAATAAGTATCACAGGCTTCAGCCTCCTTCAAGCGATCTGCGACGCAGCAGGTTATGAGGAAAGGGTATAGCACTTCTAGCATTGGTGCATATCTGACCAAACCAAAACGTCAAGCCTCTATCTTAACTTTTTGGTAACAATGTTGTAACACTGCCTCAGTATCCTGGTACCAGGCCATGTCATCGATTTTTGATGGAGCTTACAATGCGCACTCGTCTCAAACTGAAACCCGGTCAGCGTGGTACCAAGAAGTTACAGGCACTGTATGGTGATCGCCTCATCTGCGTTCGCTATCGATATGATGTTGAAACTGGCCGTCGCTTCAAGACGATTGAATTGATTGTTGACGAGAAAGCGTGGTCGCCACGTGATCAGCATGATGAGGTAGATCACGTCGGTGACGTGGCAGCCGATTGATACCAGGACGATGTGAGCGTTACTTACCGGTCAGGCCGGCCTGTCATACGTCAGTCTCTCGTTCATCCACACAGCGAGCGCTTTCGCTGCCACATATCTGTCAGCGGCGGGTGGAAGCTGTGCTTACGCTCGCTGAAAAGGCGACATGGGGATTTCTGCGTGCAAGATGGCAGTAGATTGTCACTCTCCTTTGTAAGGATTGTAATAGGGGGTAGGAGGAAACTCAAGCACGAAAAGCTTTGACAGATAACCCGCCCCGCCCCAGTGTGACCACACGCACATGGTGCGTAACGGTCGCAAAGGCGAATGCTGGCGGTGGATGTATCGCGGATGCAGACGTTCGCTCGGTCTGACCTGGGTCACTCCCATGGAGCACCTGCACACGCCACCAGATGAGTAGCCCGAGCGCTACTGGTCGTCATGTGGCGGGGGAATTTGCGTGCGTCCGAGGAGATCACGGGACACAAGAACGAGGCTACCGGTCGTTGGCTCCAGGCGGTAATGAAACAGGTGACGGCGATTACCCAGGTGCTGATCCGGAACCTCCATTTGAACCAGGCGGACGTGATTGTCTTTTTGTCGTTTGTTAAAAAAGCTTGTGGAACGCTGGCGCTGGGCCAGGCACGACGGGCGAGGTGGGTTCGCAGTGAGGACGTCTGAGCCAGACCGCGCCAGCCGGTTTGGGGTGGCATGGGTGTCTAAACCATCGGAGTATGCCGCAGTGTCTAATGGGGTTCGGTTGACCTACTCGTGCGCAGGCTAGGTTACCCTGGGTCAGTGACGGATGGCAAGCGTATCCCCAGACGATTGTGCGGGTGTATCGCAATCCCCAACTTACGGGTAAGTGTGGGATCCCCCCCTTGATGCTAAGGCAGGAAGTGCGCCTGACACAAGCGGTCAAGCACCGGGTGGATAGGCGAATCGTCCGCGAAGCGATGCGTCCAGTCCTGAGTGCGTCCATTGTGTGTCTTGTATGAGGCACACGTGGAGCGTATGAATGGCGTGCCGCGAGATTGTCTAAACGCTTTTAATCCGCAATACCCATGCGGTCTCATTTTCAAATTCGGTGCAGTAGGGCATACTAGAACCTATTTCAAAGCTGAAGCCAACGGCTTGCTCGATAATGTTGCACACGCAATAGCAGACGGGGTCATAGATGGCGAAGCGACCTGGTCGGCAGCGGCCGGGTTGACGTCGGGGCGGGATGACGGCGCCGATGCCGTGATCTCAGCGCCACTGTCGGATGCGGTAGGTGTGGTCGACCTCGCTGCCGCCAATTCGGCGGGATTGACTGCGAGGGTGCCTCACCAGGCGTTGCACACGCACACTGGTCACAAGCGCCTCGAACTGGGTCGACTCGTAGGCCTGGCCGGGCAGCAATAGCGCACAGCGGGATGTCCGTCCCATCGCAGAGGAGGTGGTGCTTGGTGCCATACCCGCCCTGGGATCGACCGTGGGAGTACTCAGCAGGACCCTTTTTCCCGCCCCGGTGTCGTGGCAGGTCTGGATCTGGGTGCTGTGGATCACCATTGCGCCCAGTCTGGCTAGTCAAGCGCGTCGAGCTCGGTGCGTAACGCGACCAGCATTACCGTACACCGCCCCTCACGGCACCAGCGGCGATAGCGGTCACAGATGCTGCTCCACGGCCCATAGTGCTCAGATATGTTCCGCCATGGCACGACCGACCGCAGCTTACTCTACTCAGCATCCGCCGGAGTGGGGTGACGGTGTATCGCTGTCGTCAGTGTCACCGTGTGGACAACGTCTATACGGGAACAATCCAGGGGAACCAACGGCGCCCGGCGAAGGTGATTCTGCCCGTGCGGGACGTATGTAAAGGGAAACCGTCGACGGTGCTGGCTAAGGAATTGGGGATTAGCCGCACTACGGTCCACACCCTCCGTCGGGCGATGCAGCACAGCGCCCACCCGCGGCAATCGGCCCCCCCAGACAATCAGCACACCGAAACCGATGAGATGTTCCAACATGCGGGGGAAACAAGGAGCGAAGCCCCGACCCGACCGATCCACCACGACGGCGGGCCAACTGGCGGCGGGGGCACGGAACAGGAGAGCACGACCGTCCGCCGATTGTGGGTACGGTGGGCCGGGCGAGCGGGCAGGTACGGCGACGGGTGGTGCAGCGCACCAGCCGCGCCATTCTGGCGGCCCACGTTACTCGCTTTACCTGTGTGCAGGCGGCCGTCTGTACCGATGAATGGCGAGGCGATGCGCAGCGTGCACGGGTGCATCATACCGTCGACCACGGCCACCGTGTGGGCACGTGATGACGATGGTGATGGGAAACACGAGGTACACGTGAATACCTGCGAAGGACTTTGGACAAAGGTGCGCAATTTTCTGCGCCCGTTTCGTGGCGTGCATAAAACGTATCTGGCTGTGTCTGTGGCAATATGCGAGGTTCGTATCAATGAGAAACGAATCGCTCCTGGGTGCATCACTCAGTTGGTTAGGATGCACTACTTTTGAACATGAGCCGAACGTATTTCATAGAAGCTGTACTGCCGTGCTACCCGACCATTACCCAGGCGCATGAACGCTTGCCAATGCCAACGAACGATAGTCTATCCTGCTTCCAGGCTGCCGGTATGGCGGAGAGAAGGGTTGATGACTGACGCCAGGGTCATCACTCGTTGGATTGGGTGCCTTACCCGTTCGCCGTGCGTGTGTCGCAGCGTTTGGAGTGCGGCAGCATGGCTGCCGCACTGGAGGTTGGCTGTTTCGTGGACGCAGGAGGGATGACGAGAGTCGGGAGCAGATGCTGGCGACTCTCGGTTGCGTGCTGGTGGATGGGTCGTTTGGGGGGGGGTAGAAGGCCGCTAGCCCCCCCTACGCCCTGGCCGCCGCGCGTGCGGCGTTGGTCAGGGCGATGATCGTGTGCTCTTTGTTCAGCCAATCGTCCGCGGACGTCGTCCAGAGCGACCGACATGCTGCCGTGCCCCACAGGGCAGCCCGGTAGCTGCACCACCGGGTGGTGAACCTCCACCGCTGTGCGCCCCGCCACCAGCGTTCTGGTCGGGTGGGGCCGCAGATCCATCCCCACGTGCGATAGCCAGCCAGCACCAGCACCGCGTAGACCCAGCCACGCCACGGCCCACTGACCACCGCTGACCGCTGGTTCCAGCACTGGTTCTGACCGACCCCAACGCCAGCGTTCAGCTCGCGCTGAGCAACCTCCCGTTCCCAGCACTGCCAAACCCAGGCCAGGATCTGCCCGACGGACAGGGGTACCACCCAGTCCGTGTCCGTTGTCACCGCCGTGATCAGCGAGCAGGCCGGCTCACGCCGTCCCAGGCGCGGACGGCGCTTCACCCGCTGCCAGGTCGCCCCGCCAAGCACGATCAGGAAGACCGCGTGGTCAGGCACCCCGTCGCACAGGTATGGCCCGTGGACCTGATAGCGCATCGCGATCCGTCGCCCCCGCACCAGCACTCGTTTCCGCCGGAACAGCTCCTGCGTTGCGAGCCAGCTCGCGGGCTGCGGGGCACGCTTCCCGTACCGCCGCGGCCGACCGCGGCCCGTCGGCGGCGGCGGCAGCGACCGACAGCGATTGCGGGCGGTACGCACGATCAGCGCCACCTGCGCCGGCACCCCGCGCCACATCCCCACGGTGGCACACGCGCCATCAGCCAGCACCACCACCCACCGCGCAGCGCGGCCGGCCGCCGTGCGCTGCTGCCGCATCCATCTGATGCACGCCAACCCAACCTCCCATTCTTTCGCCGAGCGTGCGTCCGCCGGCGCAGCCGTGGGCGGCAACGCCGGCAGGAAGCGCAGCGGGATCGCCCGCGTGAACCCCTTCACCCGCGGTGGCAGCCAGGCGCAGTGGACACACCGGTGGGCACGGTGGATGCCACGCTGGAACACGGCGGTGTGGCGTGCACGCAGCCAGCTCCTACCAGGAAAGGTCAGCCTGCGCCGCGGAATCTGGGTGCTGTCAATCCCGATCACAGCGGGATCGTGCGTGGAACACCGCTTCAGCGTCTCACGAACGAGACACTCGTTCAGGGTTGCCTCGTCGAACCGTGACCGACGTAACAGGCGGGAGCACGCCGTCGGGTCCATGTCGTGCATACCGAGCGCGAGCAGCACCTGGGTGACGGTGTGCCTGGCAAAGGCAACCAGCGCGCCAACCAGCAGCGCCACCGCCCGCCGGAAGGTTCGCTCCTGACGAAACGCCGGGCGGTGGGCCGCGATGATCGGCATCAGGGTGGCGAGGAACATCGAGACAGGTGCCTGGGGGGGAGGGGCCTGCTTCCTGGGCATGGGTGCCTCCTGGCTGCTCGTCATGGTCATAACCGTATAGGATACCATATACCATGCTGGTACCCGCATGGCACGTCCCTCCCAGAAAGGGCCAAAGTCCAGGGCGGCAGCATGGCTGCCGCACCAGCCGTGCTCACGATCCGGCCCCTGACACTCAGTACGCCCTGCTGGTCACAGGGATACAGGGTGTGCTCGTCACAATTTGTGGAGTCGGTCGGCAATGAATGGGGTAACTTCTAGTAGATGTTTTGTGAAATAGGTTCTAGCATACCTCCATTCGCTGCACTGATGCGATCCTACACCATCGTTTCCACTCTGGCCCGTCGGTTGCCATACAGGCTCTGGTTTACCAACTTGAACGATGCGAAGTTTGCCGAGTGACAGGCAAAGGTGCACTCTGTCGCTACTACCATCGAGCTTTGCAGGAACTTGCCAGAAGTGAGATAGGGTTTTCAACCCGCCGGCTTAGTCGGATGAATTCTGGTCTCTCAATTTTGCCCTTATGGAGCCTGTGGAGATTAAGCAAAATTCTATCCCGCCGAAGATTTTTCACACTATTGGAAGTCGTAGTGCACGCCGGATCGCTTTCGGATGCCAGAACGGCACTGAAGCTGCCACCCGTTCATCTTGATCAAGTTGTTCCTCTGCCCACCATCCTTGCTGATCCGAAGTGTCTGGTGGTGGGGCAGGTGGCGTGAGCAAACGCACAATGCACAGGTTCTGCTTCATGGTGTCTTCCTCGTCTGAAGATCAAGAACATGGGCTGGTACATATATAACCGGAATATGAACCAAAAAGGTACACCCACGTGGACCAATCTGTTCAGGTTCTTCCTCTGAGCACAACCACACTGTACGTGTACGTGACACCATAATATGCCCACTCGTACTATCGACACCAAGCCCCATCGCACAAAGCCTCAACCCTGTCGACCTGCCACATCGTGCGGTAGGGTGTGAACTCCCCGTTCGCCGCTAACCAACAGCTCCGAAAGCTGTACCGAGCGGTGAGTATCTGCGGCAAGGATTCAACCCATAGTTCTGCAAAGCGTCTTTCCACCAGGCCCCAACCAAAGTGATGCAAATTTTTTACCAAATACCCCCACTATTTCCCTATACTCTGTCGTATCAGCCATCATCGTTGCTTAGCACTCACGGAGGTTTGTATGCCCCCCAACCCACCACGACCTCATCGTTGGGCTGCGTGCCCGGGATCCGCACGTCATCGAGTGGCTATACACCACCTACGCTCGTCGGCTCTATGCGTCCATCCTGCGGCGCCTGGGTGATCCTGAGCTGGCCTTCGACCTGCATCACGAGGTCTTTGCCCGCCCGCTCGAACGTGCCCCCACCTTTGAAGACCGTGGTGTCCCGGTAGGCGCCTGGCTCTTCCGCGTGGCGCGTGACCTGGTCGTCGACGTCCTGCGTCATCCCCAGCGCACGGTACCCCTCACCGGCACAACGGTGACCGATACATCATCTGACCTGGACAGTCGCTTCATTGCGGAAAGCGATCGGCAGACCCTGTACGTGGCGTTGCAGCGACTGCCAGACCAGTACCGGCAAGTCCTCCTCTTGCGCTATCAGTATCAGCTCGCCCTGCCCGACATAGCCCATCAACTGGGACGCAGCCAGGAGGCGACGAAGACCCTCCTCTATCGGGCTGTCCTGGCGCTGCGCAAACAGATGCAGGTGCTGAGCACCGACTCTAGCACGCTGACACCACCGATGGCGTGAGCGCGAGTCCGTGCGCGACCGTCCCCGGCGGCATGGCCGACGAACGTGGAGGGATGCGGCAGTATGGGTAAGGAACCACTGCTGACAACCAGGGAGTGCAGTGCCCTGGCGTGCACCCCACCCTGTCGTTGCGGTTCACAAGTGGGCAGAACGTGCACGGGCAGACAAGCGAGAGGGCTTGATGCTCCCCCTGAACACCCTAACTTTACCCCCTCGCCCGTGCTACGGGCGAGGGAAGAACAGAAGTCTGGTTTCAGGCTGCCTGGTGCAGGAGAAGTGATAGTAGTTCGTATTTCTGTTCACCCCTAATGTCGGTACATACAGGAAAGAGGGATAGAGCGATGCAGAAGCACGCGAGGAATACCCCTACCGCCAGGTCAGTTCCAGAGAGTCGTCCTCAAAGGGAGGCAGGTTTTTAACCCACCGATTGATCTGCCCGCTGTCTCCTCCAGTACGGCCACATCTCTCCCCGCCGCCGGGTCAGCCCCGCAGGGGCTTGCATGCATTGAGACAGGGGTTCAATCCGCCGCCCCTGCACCCCGCCGAGATAACCCCCGCTGCTCTCGCCCGGTCCCACTCCCCGCTGCCGGGCTAGCCCCGCAGGGGCTTGCACACATTGAGGCAGGGGGTCAACCCGCCGCCTAATTGCACCCCGCCAATAACGCACCCCGCCACCCACCTATCCCTGTCGGTTCCCTCACTTCTGTGATGACCGTAAATCTGCAACAGGTATCACGGGCTTAAGACCACTCTGTGGGTTCTGCAACGCAACAGCTTTCGAGGACAGGGTATAGCACTTCTAGCATCGGTGCATACCTGACCAAACCACCACGCCTCTGTTTTAACCTTTTGGTAGCAACGTTGTAACCCTACCTCTGTATCCTAAGACCGTGCCCTGTCATAGACGTTTGCTGGAGCCTGCAATGCGCACTCGCCTCAAACTGAAACCCGGTCAGCGTGGTACCAAGAAGTTACAGGCACTGTTTGGTGATCGGCTCATCTGTGTTCGCTAGGGAGGGGTAGCGTTGCGCTCTGGAATAATATGTGCAAAGTGCTGGCCGCTTTGATACTTCAGCGACGGTTTAAAGGGTCGATCCAGACAACACCCTCGCCATCTTGCCCGGCACGATGGTGCAGAGAGGGTTTAAGGGGGGTTGAGTTAGATACTTCAGCGACGATTTGAAGGGTCGATCCAGACAACGCCCTCGCCATCTTGCCCGGCACGATGGTGCAGAGAGGGTTTAAGGAGATTCAAGTTCCAAAGTTCGTAATAGCATCTAAGGAGCGCTACAGATAGTGTGATGGTCACGGGAATATATTCTGTAGCTCCTTGTATCTCTGAATTCCAGGCATGAAGGTCGAAGGGCGAGCAGCACGTATGGATGAACCCTACTTCTGCCGTAGTTCAATAGTTTCATCAGGTTTATAGTGCAACATTCATAACAGGCTCTGTCGGATTATGGCTGGTCACGTATCAGCCATTCAACCTGATCGACGTAGTATTTTGTCACCAGATCACTACTCGTCTTGAGGTAAAAACCGGTGACATACGTATATTCAGGTTCATAGATCAAATCATCCAGCCAGACATAAATCTCAGCCCACTCACCGGGTGCAATGGCCCGATTCAAACCCAAAAAATAGAGCCTGGTCTCCGGAAAGAGTGGTTCTGTGCTATCGGTCACTCTCCCCTCCAGACTTACCGAATTGTCATTGGGTTCCCAGTAGGGTACGCGATTGCTTCCCACCACCGAAATCGTCATCCCATCATTGGCAATTGGCGTATCACCACCGCTCAGCCTCAATCGCAAAGCCGCTACCTGATCACGGCGTAGCTCGATGCCGCTGTCCGGGGTAATTGTGAAGAAGAGAATACCAGTACTCTCACTGGGTGTCACCGCAATCGCATACTGACCAAGCGCGACCACATTCGTCTGCGTGAGGGTAAGACTTCCCAGTAACGCACTATTGGTAATACTCCAGCCGGTGCTCAGCGCATCACGGTACACTGGCAGAACCTGCAAGCTGCTGATCGCACTCGCCTGTGAACCTCCAGCTTCCGTCACCGGTGTTACCGGTGGTCGGGTAGGGAAGGGGGTGCGCGTAGGTGGTGGAATGAAGGGAGTTGCCGTCGGGCGCTCCAGAAAAAAGGGCGCCACTGTTGGAGTAGGAAAACCTGTAGGTACTGTATCAACGCTTAAACGGCGGCCACAGCCGGCCAGGACAACGATCAGGCAGAGTAGAATGGCAAGCCGCACGTGCATACAATCCTCACTCTCCAGGTGGCATTGCTGCCGAAACCGGCAACCTGCCAGCACGAATTCATCTTCATTGTCACGTGCAGTATACCGCTCTCGCCGATTATCGGCATCAGGCGGTATTATTCGTTACCGGTTGGGATGAAAACACTCGCCAGGGGCGAACCGGGAGAGGTTTCTCTGTGGCAATTTGTGGCAAGGCGTTAATCACTCCCATCATCGTGCCTACAAAGACCATACTACCGTTTTCCCAGGACATATCGACATAGGCGTAGACAAAGTGGGTAAAGATGTAGAGGGTGGCCGTCAGAGCAAAGACGCGCAATTGACCGTATGGCATCAGGCGCACCATGCGGGCACCGTAGAGCATCGTCAATGCTAATAGAAGGATGAGGCCGTAAAACCCAATCACCCCAATCTTCATCCAGACCCACATAATTGAGTTATGGGTGATATATTCCCACCACTCGAAGACACTAATATCGGGGAGGGGGACGATCATGTGAAATTTATTACCAAATCCAATACCCGTGAGTGGCGACATGCGAATATTAAACATAATGTTGATATTCTCTAAATCACGGTACACATTCGATGCCGCATCGCGGGCACTGGGTTGGCCAATAACCGAGCGAACAGCCCGGGCCAGAATGCCGATTGGCCCTTGATTATTCCAGAAAACGATCAGGTACGCCAGCAAACTCACCGCACCGGTTGGGGCAATGATGAAGAAGAGGCGTCGGTTCTCGATGTAGAGGAGCAGCACTATCAGACCGAGCGCCATGCCAAGGGTGAGAAATCCGGCCCGGCGAAAGTTGGCAACCAGGCTGAAGAGCACAAACGGTGCCATTAAAGTCATCGAGAAACGACGGGTCGCGCTATCGCGATAGAGCCATGCTGCAACCAACAGCACGAAGAAGAAGTTGAAATGGATCGACATGGCATGTTCGGCGATACGTTCCACCCCTGCCAGATCCCACTTCAACACATCGTGGACGTACCAGACGCCGGCGACCCCCTTCGCAAACAGAGCAATTGTCGCCACCCAGAACAGGGTATTCAAGTGAGCACGGGTTTCAATTAAATTACCGGCCAGCAACAACATCAGGGGAAGATAGAAGATGGATCGAACCTCCCACAGTGCTATCACCCGATTCCCGCCATTGGCCAGACCATACACCAATCCGATAGCGTTAAACACCAGAAAAATCGCTGCCGGCCAAAAGAGAGGCCCAAAATGGATGCGTAGGCGCCGTTCTGTCGCTGCTCGCACCAGCCAGACTACAAGTGTCCAGACGATTGCCAGCTCCTGGGGGCTAAGTGAGAACGAGTCGGAGACATACATAATCGACTCGGGACTCGACAGATTTTTCGTAAAGGGGTACCAGGGGTGGAGCGAGCGATCACCAAAGAGCGTCAGCCCTAAAATGGCATATACACCAAAACGGGGCTGAATTGCAGTGGCAATCAGGACACCGCCAAAGATCAGAAAAGCAAGTACTGACTCAGGACTCATCCGACGACGCAGTAACACCACAATCACGCCGGTGAGTACACAAACCACCAGGAATAGTATCCACCAGCGCCGCTCATTGCGGCGGGCAATCGTCATCACATCGGGATAGCGTGGAACAAGTAGATCAAGCATAAAGTATTCACCGGATACGCAGATTGCTCACCGGTCAAATCAGGTTGAGAAAGTAGTAGGCAGCAACCACTACTGCGCTCAGTCCCATCATCACAAGCACCAGATAACGCATCCGCCAGTTAGGAGTGAGCGCACCAATGAGCAGACACAATACCAGAAACCCTACAAAGAACGTCATACCTACTCCTGTGGGATCAGGCGATGTATCCAGCGCGGGGTTGCAATCTGCGCCTGGTTAAGAATAACACCAAGAATCGGTACGTGTTTAATGTCATTTAGAGCACGCTTAACCTCGGTGATTGGTGTCACACCGTGACGAACCACCAGGGCGCAGGCAGAAGTGAGCGCCACGAGGGCCAACGTATCGCTTGTTTCGAGTACCGCTGGTATATCAAACAAGATGTAATCAAATTGGGCATCGAGCGTTTCCAATAGCATCCGTAATTCAGGACTGCGGGCCAGGAGCGGTCGCTGATCGGCAGTTGTTGAACCGGCCGGCAGGAGAAACAGGCCGGCATAGTTGGTTGGCAATAATGTCTCTGCCAGTGATGCCTGCCCACGCAACACCTCAGCAACACCAGGACGTGGTGGTAATGAGCGTGACACTGATTCCGCTGCCTGACGACGGTCACGCTTACTGACTGGTGGGGGTGGATTAAGATTACTCAGCAGCCCCGGATGTAGCCAGTTGAGTTCCAAAACGCATACTCGTTTACCGGTATCGTGAGCCAGCGTAGCCGCACTGGCCAGCGTAATGTAACTGACACCTTCACCGCGCAGTGCTGAGGTAAACCCGACACGGCTGGGGAGACGCTGTTCGACCAGCAAATCGGTCAGCATGCGTCGGATCTGATCAACCTGCGATCCGGCAAAAGAACGGCGCAGGTTCTCACCGACCACCTCAATGGTCAAAGGGAGTTCACTCTCTGCTACACTGGTCGGTTTCTTCCGAAATCCAAACATGGCATTGCCTCATATCAGAATATATTAGGATGATGGCAAACGGTTATTCCTCATCATCTACAGCAGGATCACACTTGTGGTTGGAGTGAAGGTTGTTCAGCTTCTACCGGTGCTGTGGTAGATGCAGGAACTGACACTTCCTTGCTGAATGGCACCAGTGCCAGCAATGGTACTCCAAGGCCGTTTTGCACATCAACGGGAAAGCGGAGACTGCGATCCAGCAACGCACCACCGCCGATCAGACTGGCCGACAGGAAGACACCTATCGCCACGAATATCACCATATTCCTGATGAAGCCGGTGATGGAAAATTCGGCACGCAATGGAATCTCAGGCTGGTCGATAATCTGGTAGGTCTGACGGATCAAACTCTCGTTTTTCACCAGCGCCAGACGAGCGCTCTCCTCGTTCTCCTGGGCGGCACTCAACCGTTCTTCGGCACGGGCCAGCGCTGCCTGCAACTGATCGAGCTGGAATTGCTCACCGGGCGGCCGCTCGCCGCGTACCGGTTCCGGGTTCGCACTGAGAAAATCGATCAATGCCTGGCGAGCAGCGTCAACATCGGCCTGATACGGCGCAATCAGCTCTTCAAAGAACTTTTGCGCCGCAATGCTTTCCTGAAAATCGTTGTTCATCTTCCATTTCAGATAGGTGTCCATCGTTGCGACAACCATCTGATACGAAAGCTCTGGATCATCGGTGGTAGCGCGAATTTCAACCAGCTTATCACCGAGTGTATTCACACTAATAGTTTCACGGAAGAAGGTAAACGTCTCCCAGACGACATCTGGTCCACCGGCCATTAGAGGTTCGAGCTTGGTTTGCTGGATCGCTGAACGAACGAAGGTGTTCGTCGCCAGCAACTCGTAAATCTCATTCGAGGTTGCCTGAGCTGGAGTTACCCACCATGAGACATCACTATTTGATGAGGTTAAGGACGCCAGCAGGCTCTCCTTTTCGACATAAATCTTTCCACTTGAGAGATATTCAGGCGGTGAGAACAAAATGTATCCGACACCGATCAACAGTGCGAGCACAAACGGTGCCAGACTGAACAAAGGTCGGCGGAAGAAGCTTTCCAATAGTCGTAGAACGATCAACCGTACCATGCAACCTTCTCCTTACAAGGACAGCATCTGTCGTTCTGTAGATGCTGCCTACATCATACCAACTATCATCTCGTGTTGTGTGAATAGCAGTTTGTTAATTGTTCATTCAGTAGACGATCCGTTGCCATTCGTGATTTGCAGAATGTTGCATCAATATCGGATGGTAACCGGCCAGTGACTGCTATGTTGCGGATGGCAATTGGGCAGGAGATAGTTAACAGTTTCTTCAGACATGACGTATCTTATAGCACAAGACGAACCAATCTGGCACAATAGAACTGAATGGTATCGCTGCTTTGAGGATACATTCATGAAAGAGCGTATCTATCAGAAAGTATTACGTGTATTAGGCGAGGAGTTAGGAGCTGCCCAACCACGACTCTGGCTTGCCGGATGGCTGATCCACCTACTGCCACGCTATACCGCTTCACGGCTGCGTCCGGTGCTGCTAAGGCTGGCCGGTTTTCGGATTGGTTACGGTACCGTTATCGTTGGACCACTCAGGCTTCACGGCTTTGGGGGAATCCACAACAGGCTTCAGATCGGATCACACTGTTTCATCAACACCGATTGTTTCTTCGATTTGAATGATCACATTACTATTGCCGATTACGTAAGTCTTGGGCATGAAGTCATGATTCTCACCACGTCACATCAGATCAGTAGTGCTGCACATCGAGCCGGTTCGCTAACTAAAGCGCCGGTTGTGATCGAGAACGGAGCATGGATCGGTGCCCGCGCTCTAATCCTCCCCGGTGTGCGAATTGGTGCCGGTAGTATCGTCGCTGCCGGTAGTGTCGTGAATCGGTCGGTACCGCCCAATACGCTGGTTGGTGGTGTTCCGGCTAAGCCAATTCGTCAGCTTGATGAGTGAGTAGATTGTACAAAGTCGCGACACGCTCAGCCGGAACGGTTCAGAATACCACCGACACCCTTGTTAACCGCCATCCCACTGTGCCCCTCGTGTCTTGATAGTGGCTTGTTGCA
This sequence comes from Chloroflexus aurantiacus J-10-fl, assembly GCF_000018865.1. Taxonomy (NCBI): domain Bacteria; kingdom Bacillati; phylum Chloroflexota; class Chloroflexia; order Chloroflexales; family Chloroflexaceae; genus Chloroflexus; species Chloroflexus aurantiacus. The sequence continues at coordinate 2,039,367 of NC_010175.1, read as the reverse complement.
CCACAGCGACACAGAGGGCACAGAGGTTTAGGACAGCTTTCAGCGCAGCACTGTCGGCAAAAAGTACTGATACGGCGTAAAGATTGTCACCGTTGTGCCACTCTCATTCACTTCCTTTGGGTCGCCGTTGCCATTAGGATCGGGATCGAGGCCAGGGTTAGACGTGTCGGTCACGATCACATTTCCCGAAACGGCTGTAAGCTGCACCTGATTAGCGAACACAACTGGCCCCTCAGGGGGTTGCACCCAAACGATCAGGCGTAAGCGGGCAGTGAGACCGGCAGCCAGACTCTGACCAGGTGCCAGCAGTTGTTTGTCTGTCTGACCATTGAAGTTCGGGTTCACCGTTAATGGTACAAAACCGCTCTCGTTCACATTTTCCAGGACCATCACTACCCATGCCTCAGCATCGGCGAAAACCGCGGCCAGATCATCTATGGCCTGCAGGTTACTGACCGGATCAGCTCCCAAATTGCGGATTGTGATCAGATACTCCAACCGATACCCATCCTCACCATGATGCTGCGCGACCTGGGGTGGAAAGGCGTACTTGGCAGCGCCTACACCACTCACACACTGCTTCAAATTGATCTGGGTCATCGCAAAATCATCGCCAAACGTGTTGTTGGTCAGGCTATCGATCTGGAGCGTGAGGCTGGTGACACCGGTTCCGGTGGTGAAGGCAAATTGTATCGGCACCCAACGATCTGGGATTTTTGGTACAACGGTTGTGCCGACCGAGGTGTTATTGACACGCAGCTCAATAATCGGATCAGCAGTACCGTTAGCACTCTTCACCGGATCGAGCAGGTTATCGAAGTAGGCAAAGAAGTTGTAAGTAGTGTTTGGCGCCACACTCACTACCTGTGTCCACAGATTTACCCGACCATTGCCGGCACTGTAGTTTGCAGCACTGGGGTTTGAATAAAAATAGGTGTTACTCGGCGGCACGTCGCGTTGCACATCACCTGGGAAAGGGCGGCCAAAGAGGTAAGGATTACTCTCAAAGGGAGGATATACAACACTGCCATTCTGGATCGAAAAACCACCCCCGCCAGTGTCATCCGGGTAGACACCATTACCTCGATTGGTGAGTGCCGAGCTAAAACCACTCGCGCCCTGAGCAAAATCACCGTTCTGTACCAGGTTGTTTCCACCCACTACGGTGTTGACCGGACAACCACCGGAGCCGATGTTGTGAATTGCGGCGCTGGCCGGTTGGGTAGCGATAGAATTACCCCACAATAATATGATGATTGTGATCGCCATAAACGGTTGTCGCATATGATCCTCCCTCCTGCATTATGGACTGGTAAAGGTTAAGAAGGTCACCGCATATGGAGCAAACGTATAGACACGATCCGGAGTATGGGCAGTTGGTGCTTCGTCACGATTGACAGATACGGTCTCGGCTAACAGATCGCTGGCGCTCACGGTGGTGGCTTTCACCTGCCATTCAGCTTCGGGTAAGCCAATGGCCGCAACAAGTGGCTGGTCGGTTTTGTTGATCGCCAGTAGTGTCAGTGTTCCATCGGCGTGTCGTCCGGCATAAACACTTAACGTTGTCGCCGGATCAAATGTTGTCTGAACAGAGAGCATCTCATCGCCGAAATCGCGCCAGATCAGCAGAGCGTAATATTGAGGATGCGGCTCGAAGGTATCGGCGTGGAGAAGACCGTAATCGGTGTCGTTGGCAGCACGTCCATTGGCTAAATCCCACTGATTGGCTATCACCACGCCATGCGTTGCCATCTGCCCAATCGTATCGGCAATGAAGAGCAGATTAACTCCCCGCCGCATCAACTGAGCGTTATCGAGGTCCTGGAAGGCGATCAGATTGTATTCAGTGACCGCTACTGGCACCCGTCGCCCCAGATGGCGCTCAAAGGCGTTGTTAAGTTCGGTCATAATAGTTGACCAGCTTCGTTGCGGTTGTTGGAGGGCACCACGCGGATTCTCTGGGGGCTGAAAGTATGGATAGTAATGCACCACATAAAAATCGAGCTTATCACCGGCACCAGCAATCACCCGATTCCCCCAATCGCTCCACTCATCAGGCTTTTCAACGCCAACGGCACCAATCTGAATGGTTGGATCAACCGCTTTCATCGCGTCGTAGAAAGCCAGATAGCCATCATAAGCGATACCATTGACCGTTTTGCCGCGCAGATATTCATCGGGATCGCATGTCCAGACGTCTTCCCACCCCCATTCAGAGCAATTTGGACCAACCTCGCCCTTTGCCCCGTACACCTCATTACCGACTTCCCAATACCGTACCGGGAAAGGGTCGGTGCTACCGGTCTCGGCGCGCAACCTGGCCCAATAACCGACGGTCTGCCAGTCGCGGCCACGAGCGTCAACCCCTATCGGTCGCTGGTCATCAACGGTGCCATTGAAGAAGGCAACCAGTGCCGCTGCCTCTTGCGCTGAACCATTGATCGAGACTGTCCAGATGATGTCAGCATTCACTGCACGGGCAAAGCGCAGAAAATCGGATGGTTTGGCCGCCCACGGCCAGTAACACTCTTCACCACCGGTTTCACAGGCTGCCCAGGCATAGCCATTACTCCAGCTTCCTCCTGGCATGCGTAACAGACTCAGTCCAAGATCGGCAGTACGTTGAATAAACGTCTCGTCGTTCAGCCGGTAAGGACTCAACCACGCCGGGACGTTGGTGCCCAGCAACCGGCGATCAAAAGGTTGCGCAGTGGTTGGATCGATCACAATTGTGGGTACGTTACTGATGGAGGTTGCAGCCGGTAACGTAGGAGCTGCCGTGGTCGGTAGGACTGCCGTCGGTGCAGCAACCGGCGTCGTGGTTGATCCAGGCGTGGCAACAGGAGCGTTGCACCCTGCCAAAATGAACACCAGAATCATCGTATAGAAACGACACAGGAATGTCATGAAGAACTCCATCTGACTACAACGATAACCGGAATGAGCGTAACAGCGATAATACACTGACTATATATACAGTGCCACAGTAATCTGACAAACGAATGGTTAGAGGTTGAGTGGTATATACGTAGACCAGATAGCATTGTAATGCGACAACAGGGCAATAATGACCATATTTGAACAATGTTTTATGAAGAAACGGTAAGGTTCGATAATGACAGTTTGCATGCTTGGTGGATAGACAACCAGCCTGGAGGATCTTTCGATAAAGAGAAAAAGCACTGAAAAAGGGGTGAGGAGAGAAGTTGTTTCACGACAGACCTTTGAAAAGGTTTAGAAGCGACGATCCATACATTACTACGACGTTTCATCGTAAACTACGGGGTGATCGTGAGCGTTGTTTAACCATCGCTACATACCCTGTAGCTTGTGCAAACCCGACCGGGAGAGGGAATGCCCCGCGCAACGCACCCGATAGAGACGTGTAATGAGGTCCTGGTTTTCTACTGATAGCCTGGCTACAATCTTCGTCATATAGACTGCATTTGTACGAATTGCATAGTACTATAGATGTATACACTTCAGCATAGGATACAGGCAGCTCTGGCAGTGATGGCGTGTTACGAGTGACATATTCTTCACTGATAACTCAATCGTTGTAAGGAATTTGTTCGTTCGATGGGGTATAGTGAGAGTGGTCACGAAACGAGTGAGGTACCCTGCTATGAACGTTGTCAAACCGAAATCGCACCATCTTGATAATAAGACAGAGCGCATGCTCACCATCTTTGCCGAGCGTCGTTTTCAGCGCACCCGCGCCAATCAGCGTTTGCGACTGGCCTTATCGTGGTGGGTGATTCGTACCAAACTGCTCTCACGTCTTAAGCGAGTGTTGGATGTGACGGTTGCGGTGATTGCGATTATTTTGACGTCGCCAATCATGCTGATGACAGCACTGTTAATCAAACTCGAGTCACCGGGACCGGTGATCTTCAAACAGGTGCGTGTCGGCAAAGATGGCGAACATTTCTATTGTTATAAATTCCGCTCGATGTACGTTGATGCCGAGCAACGGCTGCGCGAATTGCAGGCCAAAAATGAAGCCGATGGCCCGGTATTCAAGATGAAGCGCGACCCGCGTGTAACCCGAGTCGGTCGGGTGATCCGGAAGCTCAGTATCGACGAATTGCCACAACTCTTTAACGTACTGAAAGGCGAGATGAGTCTGGTTGGGCCACGCCCTGCCTTACCGAGCGAAGTCGCGAAATATACCTATGAGCAGATCGGGCGCCTGCACGCCATTCCTGGCATCACCGGTTTGCAACAGGTGTCAGGGCGAAGCGATCTCGACTTTAAGCGTTGGGTTGAGCTGGATTTGCAATATATTGCCGAGCAAAGCATCTGGAAGGATATTGAAATTCTGTTACGCACCATTCCGGCGGTTCTGCTGGGACGAGGTGCTTACTGACCGGGAAGAACACCATGCGCAAACTGCTCGTTATTCTGGGTGTGCCGATTGATAACTTGACCATGGCTGAGGCGCTTGATCGCTGCGATGAGTTTATCGCGGAAGGTCGGGCAACCGGTCGTCTCCATCAGATTGCGACGGTCAACGCCGATTTTGTGGTCAATGCGCTGCACGATCCCGAACTACGGCGTATCTTGCAAGAGGCGGATATGGCGACTGCCGATGGGATGCCGCTGGTCTGGGCATCAAGGCTATTGGGAGGGCCACTGCCGGGGCGCGTCACCGGGGCCGATATGGTGCCGGCACTGGCTGAACGGGCAGCCCAGCGCGGTTATTCGATCTTCTTTCTGGGTGCGCGGGAAGGCGTAGCGGCAAAAGCAGCAGCTATCTTGCAAGAGCGGTATCCCGGACTTAAAGTCGCCGGTGTTCTGTCGCCACCCCCCCGCTCAGTCCTGGAAATGGATCGCTCGATTGTCGAGACGGTGAAGGCTGCCCAACCAGATATTTTGCTGGTGGCTTTCGGTAACCCGAAACAAGAGAAGTGGATTCGCATGTACGCCCATGATCTGCGGGTACCAATTGCCATTGGTGTTGGTGGTACGTTTGACATGATCGTTGGCGTTACCAAACGCGCCCCGCTGTGGATGCAACGCAGTGGGCTGGAATGGGTGTACCGACTCGTCCAGGAACCTCGCCGCTTGTGGAAGCGATATGTTCACGATTTTGTCTACTTCGGGTATTTCTTTTTCCGGCAGTGGTGGGCAATGCAACGGGGAAGTGCCCTGAGTATGGTGCCCAACCCGGAACCAGCGCAGGTGCCGCCACCAATCGAGCCGGCAGCCCCACCAATACCGTGGCCGGTGCTGACTGTCGGGCATCGCCTTGACGTTAATAACCTGGAGTCATTCAGACAGGAAGCGTACCGACTGTTGGGTGAACAGCATTATCTCATTCTCGACCTGAGCCAGACCCAATTTCTCGACAGTTCAGCACTTGGCGCCCTGGTTGCTCTGGCCAAGCAGGCGCGCGCTAAAGGCGGCGATCTGTTCCTGCTTAACGTGCAGGAACCAATTCTCCGCATTCTCGACTTGCTCAAACTGGATCGCTTCTTTGAGCGCTTTCCTGATTTGTCGGCCATCGCAGACCGGATCACTCAGGAACAACACCCCCTGCCGGCATCGTCAACCACAACGCACGGCTGGACGATTATATCTGCACCGCGCCTGTTTGATGCGGCAACCGCAACCACCTTCCTGAACGAAGCCAGCGCAAAACTTGATCAAGGCGAACGTCTGATTATCGATTGCAGTGGTACGACCTTTATGGCCAGTGCCGGCATGGCTGCGCTGGTCAAACTCGACCGACTTGCCCGCGAGCACAACAGCGCCCTCCGCCTTGCCGGTTGTTCACACGATGTGCTGCGGACACTGCAACTGGTACGCCTCGATCAGGTCTTACACATCTTTCCAGATGTCACGGCGGCAACAACGGCACCTTTGCCTGACACCTCTGTAGCCACTGAAGGAGCCTGAACCGATGACTATTGCTTTCATCATTGCTACGGCTGAAGAGCGTCGGTTGGCCCCCTTAACCGACGTTGCACCTGATGTGTTATTACCGATTGTTGACCGCCCGGTGATGGCGACCACGATTGAAATTCTGGCCCGCGCCGGTATCAAACGTATTCTGATTGCGCTCCACGAACAGAGTGCTCCCATTACTGCGGTGTTCGGTAGTGGCAGACGTTGGGGTGTTGATATCGAGTACGTTTCACTGAACGAAGCGTGGGCAGATGGCGGTGCGCTGCGCTGGGCAGCGCCCCTTATTCACGAGACCTGTCTGGTCATTCCGGGAAACGCGATTATTGATGTTGCGATAGAAGCAGCGCTTGATCATCACCAGCGGCAGGGAGCACTGCTGACGGCGATTACCCATCAACCTCACCCGCATCAGGCCACACCATATGCCGTGGTCGCGGCTGATGGTCAGATCGGTGCCGTGCTCGAAACACCAACCGGGGCTGATGTCGTTGCCCTTACCGGAGCGTATATTGTTGAGCCGGCGCTGATTGAACACATCCCGCTGCGCAGTCGTTGTGTTATCGCCACCGATCTGCTACCGCGCTTGATTGCCGGGCAAACACCGGTACAGAATTTTACCTTCAGCGGTTACTGGAATCCGCTCACGACACTGACCGACTATTACGCAGCTCAACAGGTCTTCCTCTACAGCGCCTATCGAGCACTTGATCCCAACCTCACCGACGGACCTGCGGACACGGTTCGCTACCCTTCGCTCAGCGGACGCAAAATTGCCCCAGGCATCTGGGTTGGGCGTAACGATTCGATCCATCCGAGTGTACGGATTGCGCCCCCCCTGTACATTGGCGACAACTGCTGGATCGGGCGTGAGGCTGAACTCGGCACGGGAACGGTCATCGGTAGCGGTTGTATGGTCGATGATGAAGCCACCGTCACGGCCAGTATTGTGTGGAGCGACACCTACGTGGGACAACTGGTCAATCTCAATCAACGGATTGTCTATCCTGGGATGATTGTAGACCCGGATACCGGTGAGCAGACGGCAATTGTCGACGCCTTTCTCATCGGGCGGGTTTCAGCAGTGACCGCTAGCGTTGGGCGATTTGCCAGTTTCCTGAATCGGCTCGCTGCGCTTCTGCTCTTGATCCTGCTCAGCCCATTGTTTTTACTGACGGGTATCCTGGCTGCTCTGGGGAGTGGTGGACGACCACTGGTGGGGGTCGCACGGATTGGTGAACGAATTATCTTGCCTGATGGTCACATGACTCTGCGGCCTTTCACACTCTGGCGCTGGCACACGCGCCACGCAGACGGGCGCTACCGCTGGTTTGGTAGATGGCTGGAAACGTATGAATTGCATCGTTTACCAGAACTCTTAAGTGTCCTGCGTGGCGACTTGCAACTGGTCGGCGTCAAACCCCTGACACCAAATGAGGCAGCGCTGTTAAACGAAGAGTGGCAGCAGCGACGGCACGATGTGCCGCCTGGAGTGACCGGTTTGTGGTATGTTCAGGCTTCATCCGATGATCTCGATACAGTGATTATTGCCGATGTATACTATAGCGCGACACGCTCGTGGCGAAGAGACCTTGACCTGTTGGTTCGGACCCCGGTTGCCTGGCTACGCCGGGTAACAAAGGCGCATCAGACTGTCAGATCGTCATTGACACCCGATCTGACCCTGCCACCTAACCGATAGGTCAGTTTGTCGCCGTCACTAACCGGCAGTTTGCGCTACTTAAGGAGGATTTAGACTATGGAAATGAAGCCACGGATGGTCGGGAATGTGGCAGTCCTTGCCATTACAGGCCGACTTGATGCCAATACAGTACCACCGGTCCAACAGTGGCTGGAACAGGCGACAGGCGCACCTGGGGCACGGGTACTGGTTGATCTGAGCGAAACGACGTTTGTTGACTCAACCGCTCTGGCAACCCTGGTTTCGGCATTGAAGCGTTGCCAGCAGGGACAAGGCGAATTTGCGCTGTGTGGTCTGCGACGGCCCGTGTTAATGATATTTGAACTGACCAGACTCGACAAAGCGTTCACTATTTTTGTTGATGCCGATCATGCACTGTCCGTTTTGAATGCCTGAGAGAACTTCCATGCTCGTCTCGTTGCTCAGCTCGCAGTATACACGCTTTCAGGCCATGGCCGAGGCCTGGTTAGCGCAGGGAGCACAAACGTTTGGCGTTTACGAACAGGGGCGTCCATTGGCCTATTGGCCGGCAGGTCAGCGTATGCTCCCGCCTGATCTGACAGCGGCTATCTATCGCTACGATGAAGTCATCGGTGAACTGCGACTGACCGGCTTACGCGACGAGGCAGCACGGCAGCGGTTACAGGCAGAGGCGGGGCTGATTAGCTATATCGTCCAGCTTGAGCATGAACTGCAATGCATGACCGCCGATCTGGTTACCAGTCAGGATCAGCAACTGGCGTTGTATCGATTAACCCAGGCCATGCGCGATCTGGTAACCATTCGTGAAACGCTCCAGGCCGTCGTCAATGAAGCACTTCGCATGCTCAAAGGGCGAGCCGGGTTTGCAACGTATGTTGCTGCCAATGGTGGTGAACCGATTGTCGTGCAATCTTCAGCCTGCGGCTTGAACAACGAGGTCATCTGGCGCCTGTATTGGCAACTACAGACAGAAGATCGGCCACTGCTGCTCAGAGAAGATGATGGCGATTTGCGACGACCACCCGGCGTTCACAACTTACTGCTGCTGCCAATACGGGTGCGCGGCATGATGATGGCGAGCCTGGGGATTATTGATCGTGCCGAAGGCTTTGGCACACCGGAGCTAAAATTAGGCCGTGCGATTACCGATCAGGCTAGCGCGCAAATTGAGCGGATTCTCCTGTACCAGGAAATGGTTGAGCAGGCCAGACTACGCAGTGAGATGGATCTGGCCCGGCGTGTCCAGACCGATCTCTTGCCCCGCACATTACCGGAAGTAGCCGGTCTGGACATTTACGCATATTCGCGGCCCGCACTCCAGGTGGGGGGTGATTTCTTCGATTTTATCAACATCCCCAATCACCCCTTCATCTTCACGATTGGCGACGTAAGTGGCAAAGGGGTCTCTGCCGCTTTGCTCATGTCGATGACCCGCACCGCCCTGCATAGCAAAGCGCAATTTATGCCATCGCCGACGCCGGCATCGGTGATGCGGCAATCCAGTGAAGATCTGTACAACGATTTTACCCGGATCGGCGTCTTTGCAACTATCTTTGTTGGTCAGTATGACCACAGCAATCGTGAAATTATGTATACCAATGCCGGTCATGCCCCGGTCATCTACCGGCCATGCCACGGTAAGGCAGAGTTGCTGTTAGCCGACCACACAGCAGTTGGTGTACTGCCGGTGAACAACTTTCAAAACCGTTATCTGGCGATGAGGCCGGGTGATCTGCTGATTGTTGCCACCGATGGCTTTAGCGATGCCCGCAATGCCGATGATGAACTGTTTGGGATTGATCGTCTGTTAGCGGCTGTCGATGAGCTGGCCGAACAACCGGCACGGGCAATTGCCGATGGTTTATTTAGCGTGGTTGATCGGTTTAGTGCCGGTCATCCCCAGGATGATGATCAGACAATCATCGTAATCAAAGGAGCGGCGCTGTGAGCCTGCAACACAAGGAAGTGATCCGGCTCGATCTGCCGGCCCGGTATGCCTATTTGCATCTCCTGAGCGAAACAATTGCAGAGTTGCTCCGACAGGTAGATGCAGTCAATGAAACGCTGGTATACAATATACAGCTCGCAGCCCACGAAGTCTGCACAAACATCGTTAGCCATGCCTATCACAATCGGCAAAACGGTGAGGATCGGATCAGAGTGACACTCGTCTTGCATCCACAGCCGGCTCGCCTGGAGATTGAGTTGCATGATACGGGTGATTCGTTTGATCCGGAGCTGGTACCACAACCCAATCTGGTCGAAGCCCAAATTCATGGCTATGGCCTCTTCTTAATCCGTCACTTGATGGATCACGTTGCATATACATCGCGTGCGGATGGTAACTACTGGCATTTGGTGAAGTATCTGGTATCGGGGAGATAAACGTTATGACGACAATTATGATAGTTGATGATTACGTTCCCAGCCATCGGCTGATGAGTTTTGTCCTCGAACAGTACGGTTATACAGTGGTTACCGCTATCGATGGTGTCCAGGCTTTACGTCACCTGGATACGTATGCCGTCGATCTGGTAGTCACCGATTTGACGATGCCGCGGATGGATGGCATTGAGCTGGTACGTGAAATGCGCGCCAATGAACGCTTTAGTGGTATACCGGTCATTATCGTTACCGGTAGTGTTGAAGAGCGGGATGCAGTAAAAGCAGCCGGCGTTGGAGTCAACGCCTTCCTCACCAAACCGGTCGACTCGGACGATCTGATTCACGAAGTAGAGCGGCAACTCCGCGGCGAGGCACTTCGGCGCACTGCATAAACACGGGCTGACCCGAATGGTGAACCAGCAAACGGATGCTTTGTAGCGCAGGTGACGGTCTCGTTAACTACGACTAGCCCTCATTTCAGCAAAGTGTTAACTTGTAGCCGTACACTGCTGCCGTCAACGGCGGTTAGATCAGGCGGGCAGCAATGTTATGAATACGACAACCGTAGATGTCGTGATCTCAACGTATGGGCGAGGGGCAGCGATTGATGCCACTATTGCCAGCTTACGGCGGAGTACCTATTCGCAATTCATCCTGTGGGTGCTTGATCAGAGCGAAGATGATCGAACCGAACAATGTGTACGTTCCCATGCCGAGTCTGATGAGCGTATCCGGTATGTGCGGCGACCCGTGCGTGGCATTTCGGCGACCCGTAATGCCGGCGTAGCAATGGGGAATACGCCGTACATTCTGTTTACGAATGATGACTGCGTGCTCGATCCGAACTGGATTGGCGCCCTGGTTGCAGAGCTACACGATCCGCAGACCTGGCTGGCATTCGGGGCTGTTTTACCGGGGCCGCATCAAGAGGGTGCCGATGAACTGGTGCTGGGAACGTGCAATGGTTCCCGTCATGTTTTTCAGCACAATCGCTTCAATTTAGCGTTCGGTCATGGCCATAACATGGGTGCTTGCCGTGATGCCTTTGAACGACTCGGTGGCTTTGATGAATTGATCGGCGCCGGCGCGCCGCTGGGTGCCTGGGAAGAGCGCGACCTGGGGTATCGAGCATTGAAGGCTGGTGGACGAATCGTCTTCACCCCAGAGGCAATCGCCTATCATCACCACTGGCAAAGCTGGCAAGGTGCACGACGCAGCTTTCGCGCCTACGGCATTGGTGCCGGCGCAGTTGCCGGCAAATATTTGCGCTGCGGCGATACAGGTGGCATTGTGATCCTGGCCGAATGGTTGTTTAGTCAGGGATTGCGCCAGATTGCTTCGGGAATTATCAAGTGGCATCGCCGGGATAAAGTGCTGTTGGGCCTCGATCAGCTTTATTACCCCTTCGTTGGCTTACGCAAAAGCCTGAACTACCAAATCAATCCTGAAACGTGTTGCTACATCGCACCAGATCGGGTGGCTGGTGCCGACCCATCACACAGGGGAGTTTTACCGTGAGTAGCCATGCAACCTCGCCGGCGCCGATCAGTGGCGCCCGGCTGGCCCGTAATGCCAGCGCAATGATGGCAGCACAATTGCTGACGTGGGCAATGGCGTTCCTGGTGGCCATTTTTCAGCCTCGTATTCTGGGACCGCTGGCAATCGGTCAGCTCTCTATTGCCCTCTCGATCTGGATGATCGTCGGTGTGTTGATCACCTTTGGCATGGACACCTACCTCACAAAGGCGGTGGCCCGTGAACCCCATCGTACCGGTACCCTGGTAACAACCAGTCTGCTGGTACGCACCGCTCTGTGGCTTCTCGGTTGTCTGGCCGTCTTTGGCTATGATCTGGCCGCCGTCTCTGCCGATCCGACCCAGACGGCACTGATCTGGATCATTGGTCTCATGACCCTCTTCTCGGTGTTGAGTGGTGGGCTGATTGCAACCCTGAACGGTCTGGAGCAGACGCATTATGTATCGCTGGTGACGGTGGCAAGCAAGATTGTGCTGACGGTCGTCAGCCTTGGCTTGCTTTTTGCCGGCTTTAATGTAATTTGGATCGGCTGGGCGAATGTGCTGGCAGCCGTAGTTGCTTTCCTCGGCGACGCATTTTTCCTCTTTCGCCAACACCGACCACAGTGGCGAGTTGATCTGCGAGCAGCAAAGCAAATGCTGCTCGATTCGAAACAATATCTGGTGACAGCACTAACGCTCATGGTGTATCAACAGATTGATCGGCTCTTCATCGCCATGTTTGCTTCGACCGAAGCTGTTGGCTGGTATGGCACTGCTGTCAATCTGTTCGGTACATTAATGTTCTTTCCGGTGGCAATTGGGACGGTGATCTTTCCAACTTTAACCCGCCGGTTTGCCGCCGGCCAAGAACATCTAACGATGGCGGCCCGTCCGATTTTTAACATAATGCTGGCATTGAGTATACCCATCGGTCTGGGATTGCTGGCGCTGGCCGAACCGATTGCGCTATTACTCTACGGCGAAGCATTTCGTCCAACCGGGGTGGTGCTGGCGGTGTTAGGCCTGGTCTTGATCTGCACCTACCTGAACACCGTCCTGAGCCAGTTGTTGATTGCTGCCGAGCGAACTGCGGCACTCAATGTGATCATGATCGCAGCGACGGTGGCGACGTTGCCGTTGGATTTTGTGCTGGTGCCCTGGACCGATCAGGTGTTTGGGAACGGCGCTTTGGGTGGCGCACTGGCCTACACGGTGACTGAATTAGGCATCTTGATTGCCGCAATAAAGCTGCTGCCGAGAGGCACGCTCAATGCCCAAAACTGGCGAGCAGGATTACTCACGAGCATGGCCGGGGTAGGGATGGTTCTCTCGATCTGGTGGCTACGTGACTCGACCTTCTTCTTCCTCGGTGTACCATTAGGGGCAGTCGTATACGTGGGGCTGGTACTGGCACTGCGGGCATTGCCTGACGAAGATATGACGATCATCAAAGACGCGCTGAGCAAGGTGATTGAACGTATCCCCTTCCTGCGCGGGAAATTGCGTGCGGTGCAGCCTGAGCCGTGATCCCGAAGCTCGCCTGGATAGACTAAGAGAGCATCGGGGCGATCATGTGAGTCGCGCATATGCCAACACCCGGTATCATTTACACGATACCGGGCAATTATTATTAACCCAGGTTGCTACCTTTGTCACCACAGAGGCACGGAGGACACAGAGGATAGGTATTACCTGAGTTGCAGCCTTGAGGCGTGACGTAGCGCGTCGATGGGAACTGGATTCTACCCACATCGTTCAGGCATGTACGCTGCAGGGTGTTACGCGACGTCGTGCTGTTCATCCTGGCAGTCAGCCTTGGCCTGCTCACAGAATAGGTGGCAATTTGGGTTATTATTATCAGGCTACTTTGGATTGGCCCTATGACACTCGCAACGATTGACATCATCGCCAGTGGCCCCTTGCTAACCATTCAAGATGGTGGACGGCTCACAGCCCGACGCTACGGCGTGCCACCGGGAGGGGCCATGGATCGATTCGCCCTGGTAGCAGCGAATCGTCTGACCGGCAATCTTCCAGACGCACCACTGCTCGAATTGACCGCCGGCGGGGTGAGCATGCGCTTCAACAGTGCAATGCTGATAGCGCTGACCGGTGCCGATCTCCAGGCCCGGCTCAACGAGATACCACTTGCACCATGGCAAAGCGTGGTAGCCCCGGCAGGCAGCATCCTAAACCTGGGCGGACGCCAGGGTAGCTGGGGCGGACGTGCTTATCTGGCGATAGCCGGCGATCTCGAAGCTGAGTGGGCGGTTGGTGGTGCAGGCACCTGTCTTGCCGGTGGATTTGGCGGGTATCAGGGCCGCGCATTACGGGCTGGCGATCAGATCAAGGTCCGGACTCGCGCATTAAATGGAGAGAATGGATACCGTTGGTGGCCGACAGATCGGCGTCCACCGTACTGCGCCCACCCCTGCCTGCGCGTCCTCCCCGGCCCGCAACGTGATCTGCTGCCAACGGCCTGGGAGTCGCTCCTTTCACAAGACTTTCAGCTCGATCAGGCTGCCAGCCGCCAGGGGTATCGCCTGAGCGGAGCGACCCTTCCAGTTCATCACCTGTCACTACCCTCATTTGGCGTTATACCGGGCGCAATCCAATTACCGCCCGATGGTCGACCCATTTTGTTGATGGCCGATGCCCAAACGACCGGTGGTTATCCGGTGATTGCGGTGGTTATCGGTGCCGACCTGCCGCTGGCTGCACAACTCTTGCCGAACGACCGACTACGTTTTGCTGAAACTGACCTGGCTACGGCCCAGGCAGCATGGGCCGAACAGACCATGTGGCTCGCCGCCGGTCCCGCCGATGACGAGGATATCCAGCTACTTGCCCAGGCCGGAGCATTGGGGTGACACTGGTGAATTGTGTTTTTCTGTAGGGGCGGGTTTGGAACCCGCCCCTACAGCCCCTCTCGCCCCGACGGCCAACCGGTGACACTGGACGCGCGGCGATATGCGTGGCTCATCAGACCTGCGCTATGCCATCATCGCAATCATCACATTACTGAGCACCAACACCAGAATGATGCCAAGTGCCGATGGCGCTGCCCAGCGCCCGAGACGGGCAAAGGGGCTGCGGGCACCAATCAACAGATGGGCAACGACGGCGGTAGCAAAACCAAGCAGTGGGTGGAGGATAAAGGGGAAGCTGAGAAAATAGTCTACACCGGCAAAAATACCAACCAGCCAGTAGATCAGACCTAGTGTCACCTGAATATCGATCAACACCGGGAAGATGCGTGCCACCGGACTACGAGGTGCGTTCGGGCGATAGGTGAAGGCAAGGTAGATGGCTGCGGCAACTATCAGAACCGACAACACCTCGCGACCGAAGATCGCGTGAATGGAACGAATGGTGGCAAAGATTGGGTCCATAACATCATGCTCCTTAGACGAAGGGAATCAGGCACTGTCTTCTCTTCGACAGCGCTGATACATTCAGCAAATTCATCGTACAAATTATCACAAAGGTTGTCAAATCGGCTCGTTTTGCCGGATACGATGGTAGAGGGCTTCTGTTTCGGGGAGAGGCTCTATCCCTAATTCCTCGCGTAACGCCTGCACACAGCGCGTATAAGAACGTATCGCCTGTGACCGACTTCCGGCCCGTGCATGTGCTCGCATTAGCAGTTGATACGCCTCTTCATAACCCCGGTCACGCCGGAGCACCTGTTCGGCGATTTGAATGGCTTCGTTATGCCGTCCCTCGGCACTCAATTGTTCGCCATACGCGACCGCCGTTGCCAGATACCGGGCCAGAAGTCGTTCGCGCTCCTCAATCGTCCAGGGATCGTACAATGCTTCGGCAAGATAGTCGCCGCGATAGAGTTGTAATGCGGCCTGTGCACTGCGACGAGCAAAATCCGGATCGGTACTTGTCAATGCGCCACTGGCCCGTAGCTCAAATTCATCCACATCAATCCACGCCCCAAAAGAAGGGGCAAAGCTGTACGCCAGCCCCTGCCGACGGATGAAGAAAGGGGGAACACGGGGCGGACGATGCGGTTCGAGCGCAGCATTCAATGTATTCAGCGTCACCTTGAACTGACGTTCAGCAGCCTCCAGATCGGCGTCAGGCCAGAGCCAGGCGCAAATCTGTTCGCGTTGCACCCAATTGCCGCGCATGGTTAACAGAAGCTGAAAGAGCTGCTTCGCTTTTTCGCGTTGCCACTCGCGGGCCTGAATCTCCTGATTCCCGCGCCAGACCCGGAATGCTCCCAGCATCTGTACCCGCAATGTAAATCCTGGATGATAGTCATCGACCGTATCATCAGCAGCAATGGAAGGAAAACCCTGGCGGAGCAGGTACATGGCGGTATCTCGATGTACCGGCATCGAGCGCGCCCGTAAGAGCAATGGTACCAGCGCAGCAATATCGCGCGGGCCAAAGAGGCTGGGTCCAATCAAGACACTTTCGTAACCATATTCGACGGCCTCGCGTATTACTTGATCAACAAGCTGATCAACCTCTGTTGTCCGTCCGGCCCGTAACGCAGCCAGCGCGCGCCAGAGATGAACGAGAAACAGGCCAAACGTATCACGACCGGTCTGAAAGCGTTTCTCGGCCTGATCAAGCCATTCGTAGCCGCGCGGATCATCGGCCATCAGCGTCACACTTCCCAGCGCGAGCAAGATGAGCGCAGCGACCCATTCATCACCAGCCGAGGCGGCCAGGAGCAATCCTTCGCGTGCATCGGCTTCAGCACGCGCCAGATCACCGGCGTGGCCGTGCAACAACGTCAATCCCAGGTAACCCTCAGCCCGGGTCCGTGGAACACTCACTTGTTGCAGCAGGCGCAAGCCCCGGCTGTAATGCTGACGTGCGATCTGCTCGTCGCTACGGGCAATCACCTGATAGGCGTGGCCGAGGCGTAATTCAGCAATCGCTTCGGTCACCGGATTATGACTCTGTTGAGCTTCGCTGAGCATACGGTGTGCAAAGGCCAGGGCCTGGGGGCCAATACCGAGGAGTGCATGTATCAGTGCCAGCAACAGCAGCGGCTCACGATGGGCTGAGGCACGAACCAGCGGGCGCTCCATCCAAAGACGCTCTTCGAGCAATTGGCGAGCTTCACGCAACCGCCCGGATCGTAGCAATAAGCGTGGTTGCAGGGATTCGACTCGTGCCTGATAGACATCTGTTAATCTGTACGCCTCGGCCATCCTGTACGCAGCACGTTCCAGGCGCTGCCCAATATCGACACGACCGCGGTTTGCCCAATTTTCGGCCTGCATCAATAGCAACTCAATGCGTTCGGCACCAAACTGGCGTGGCAGTAGTTTCAGGGCACGGCGCAGCAAATCGGTAGCTGGCGCCGGCTGTACTGTATCAAGATAGATCGCAGCCTGGCCTCGCAGACAACGAGCCTGACCGAAACGATCACTCACGGCAGCAAAGGCGCGTTCAGCCCGCCGATACGCAGCCAGTGCTGCTTCCAGTCGATTCAGTTGATGAAACGCTGCGGCTTGAATCTCGATCAATTCAGGCGACTCATCACCGGACAGAGCCAGGCGTCGCATCCAATCTAACACTGCCTCGGCCCGCCGTTCGGCCAGGAGTTTGCGCGCAAGCGGGAGAAAGGTTGCCACTGCGGCCGGATCGCCAGCCGCAATCTGGTGGTACAGCGCGCTTTCGTGATCGCCACGTTGCTGGAAGTAGATCGCCGCCTGGCGATGGAGCTGGGGCCATTCTGGATCAGCAGCAGCTTTGCGGGCCAGCCATGCGGCAATGATAGGTTGAAACTGCACTCCCCGTTCACCAAATGGCGTAACAAACAAACGCCGACGTTGCAATTCGGCAATCAGTTGTGAGGCATTCAGGGATGGATCAAGAGCGCTACAAGCATCGGCATCGATCCAGCGCAAACCGGCGCTACGTTGCAGACAACGACGCAGCAGCGGCGGCAACGGTGCAAACACCTCGCGTTCGAGATACTCATCCAGCATTGGTGATGGCTGATCACGCAAGCCAAGCGCACGCCGCCAATCGGTGGCATCAAGGGCAATGCGCAAAGCCAATGCCCACCCGCCACTAAGCGAAATCAGTTCATCGAGGTCGGTCGGCGCTGAACGACCTGCCTGATGCCAGAGCGCCATCGCCTCTTCAGCCTGAAAAGCAAGGTCAGCAGGTTCTATCAACAACACTTCGCCGCGTAGCCGCGCTGTCGCAATCAACGGTGAAACCGGCTCGCTTCTACCCGCCAGCACCAGATGGAGACGAGGTGGCTGGGCACCGATCAAGCGCTCAATTAACGCCCGTAGATCCGGTCGTTCGTCGATCAGATGAGCATCATCGATTACCAGTAACGTCTCATCATCAAGTTCGCTGGTTAATACATTGATCAGGGCATCAATAGTCGCGGGCGGATTGTCGGTATCGAAAGCAACAACTCGACTTAGTGCAGCAACCAGGTGGCGGAGCAGGCTGGCGGGATCATCACTCGCATCGGCACGACACCAGGCAGCCGGCCAGCCGCCATGGGTTGCCAGCATTGCCAGCGCCACCGTCTTCCCGCTACCGGGTGGTGCCACAACTATCGTGAGTGGCGCTTCGAGGGAAACCGCCAGACGTTGTTCGACGCGGCTCCGCCGTATACGGTGCAACGGCGCCGGCGGTGGTAGCAGACGAGGTCGTAAGAGATATTCGTTATACTCACCTGTAACCGCTTGTGATACCATGATAGCGGCAGAGATCGTATATATGTAACCCGATTCTTAATACGTCCTATTGTACACAAGGTCAGATACAATGTCGAACAACGAAGAACGCCATCAACCAGGCAATGATCAATCGGTCACACCGGACATAACCGACCCAATGTTTCAATCGATTCGGGCGTGGAATGAACTCCTCGCCGCCAGTACGGATATGGCATTTGATTTAGTGCTGAAACATTGGGACTACAGTCGTAGTCTGCGTCATTCGACTGAACAGGCCGTTGCTGACGCGATTCGCACCCAGCAACGCTTGAGCCAGGAGATGATGCAGGCGTGGCAGGGATACGTGGGTGATATTCAAACCATCATCCAGCGCATGCGGAAATAAAACGTAGCGCTGTCATCTGACAGACCATCTGACAAATTTCGATGAGCCAGCGAGGGCGGAAGCTATACTTCCGCCCTTCGTGTGAATCGCTGCTCTATCCGACAGAGCGCTCAGCTTCAGCGCCCTCACAGTTTACATATACACACCGCCGTTAACATTGATCTGCTGGCCGGTGATATAGTCACCATCGGCGGCCAGGAAGACCACGGCTTTGGCAATCTCTTCGGGTAGACCAAACCGCCCCATTGGAATACGAGCCTTGATCTGCTCCTGAATCTGCTCTGGTACCTTAGCCAGCATATCGGTCACTGTAAAGCCAGGCGCCAGGGCATTCACTGTGATGTTATACTTCGCCAGTTCAAGAGCTGCGGTTTTGGTGAAGGCGATGATACCACCCTTCGACGCCGCATAGTTGGCCTGACCAAAATTACCTGCCTGACCGACAAATGAGCTGATATTGATAATACGGCCGTACTTCTGCTCCATCATCGTCTGCATTACGGCCGTCGTGCAGTAGTAGACGCTGTTGAGATTATTTTGAATGACGGTGCTCCAATCCTCATCGGTCAGTTTGCGCAGGGTGCGGTCGCGGGTAATACCGGCGTTATTCACCAGAATATCAACTCGTCCCCAGCGATCAATCACTTCCTGCACCATACGGCGAGCCTCATCAGCCTGGCTCACATTTGCCCGTATCGGCATTGCTTCGCCACCATTGGCGACAATAGTATCTACCACCTCTTGTGCTGCGGCCTCACTACTATTGTAGTTGACAGCAACTTTGGCGCCCTCTGCGGCCAACGCCAGCGCAATTGCCCGTCCAATCCCCCGCGAAGCGCCGGTAACAATTGCAACCCGGCCGGTTAACTTGCCCATTCCTACCTCCAAAACGTGCGATTTTTGTTCCTGGAGCCGGCAACACCAACGCTGGGTGCCGGCTCGTAGCCTCACAATTGTAGCACACCTACATTCGCTCGAAGATCGCAGCAATCCCCTGCCCACCACCGATACACATCGTGACCAGGGCATAACGGCCACCGGTGCGGTGTAGTTCGTGAATTGCTTTGACGGTCAAAATACAGCCGGTGGCGCCAATCGGGTGACCGAGGGAGATACCACTACCATTGGGATTCGTGCGATCAGGCGGCAACTCCAGATCGCGGATCACAGCCAGCGCCTGCGCTGCAAAAGCTTCGTTGACCTCGAAAAGATCAATATCACTGATGCGCAAGCCGGTGCGCTCAAGCAGGCGTCGTACAGCCGGTACCGGGCCAATCCCCATATACTTTGGCTCAACGGCTGCGTGGCTGTAACCGACCAGACGCGCCAGCGGCTTGTAGCCACGCCGCTCAGCGGTGGCCCGATCCATCAGCACTACCGCCGCTGCTGCATCATTGATGCTCGAAGCATTGCCGGCCGTCACCGAACCATCCTTCAGAAACACCGGGCGGAGCTTGGCCAGCTTGTCGATGGTCGTATCGCGGCGTACCCCTTCATCAACCATGAATTGGGCGGTACCACCCTTGACCTTAATCTCAACCGGCACGATCTGATTGGCGAAACGTCCTTCGTCAATCGCCCGCGCTGCGCGCATATGGCTCTCGTAAGCCAGTTGATCCTGATCTTCGCGGCTGATTCCCCACTTTGCCGCCACGTTTTCGGCAGTTACCCCCATATGGCAATCGTCAAACGGGTCGGTTAGGGCACCGACCATCATATCGACGACCTTTGAATCATTCATACGGGCACCGAAACGCATGGCCGGCAAGCTGTACGGGCCACGGCTCATACACTCGGCACCACCGGCAACGGCTGCTTCAGCATCACCTTGCAAAATGTATTGGGCCGCCGACACGATAGCCTGCAACCCACTACCGCAGAGCCGGTTAAGCGTTAGGGCTGGAGTCTCTACCGACAGACCGCCGCGTACCGCCGCATAGCGAGCCAGATACATATCATGCGGTTCGGTATTGATCACGTGCCCGAAGACCACATGACCGATTTCGTTTGGTTGCAGGCCAGAGCGGGCAACTGCTTCACGGGTAACCAGTGCCGCCAATTCGGTTGGCGGAATATCCTTCAAACTACCACCAAATGTGCCAATGGCCGTGCGCACGCCGCTGAGCACCACGACCTCTCGCTTCTCGCTCATGACGACCTCCTTGCGACGGATCGCCGGGCGACTCCGCCAGTTACTTGCCGAACTTCAAGGAACACGTACAATTATATCAGGATTAGCAACAAGGAATGGGTTGAGAAGATCTGTCATCGTTCATCGTGCCAAACCACGCCCGATCATTTCGATTTCGGCGGGGAGTAACCCGACTGTAACTTCATGTGGTATATTTCACACACTTCATACAACAGATTTCCTCATCAACCCAGCAGGAGGTCGGGCATGGTTCAACGCAGCGCAGCGATGAGCAATGTAGCGCTAAAGGACAATCGACAGGTCACCATTCGGGCACTCGTGGAAAGTGACCGGGCAGCGCTGACAGAATTTGGCTTAAGTCTTCCCAAAGATGATCTCCTCTATCTGGAAGAAGATTTTACCAACCCCGAAATTATTACCCGCCTGGTAAATGCCTCGTTCGCCGAAAACTGGCGGCAGATGGTGGCCATTGCCGATGATGGCTCAATCGCTGCCTATGCATCAGCACGCCGGGTACCGGGCTGGTCGAACCATGTCGCCGAACTTCGCCTGCTCGTCAAGCCGGGATGGCGGCGCTGTGGCCTTGGCATGCAGATGGCGCAGGCCATTGTCGAAGCAGCTCGTGATTTAGGTGCGCAAAAGGTGACAGTAGCGATGTTAGCGGCGTTGAAAGCCGGTCAGGCCATCTTCTCGCGCCTGGGATTCGCGGTTGAAGGTCAGTTGACACGCCACGCCATTGATCGCAACGGCGATCTGCACGATGTGGTGATTATGTCGGCGTTTTTGAAGGTGTGATCATCCAATACAGGCAGCAACAGTCTCACGTCTCATCTCTGGCACAGTGGCAGGTTACGAACCCGATATTAAGAGCGGCTCTTTTCCCTGTCAATGTTTTACGGAGATTATGAATGAAACGTTTTTTGAGCGTATTACCCAACGACGTAAAACGGCCATTGCGTAATGCTCGTGACTTTGTGATTAGAGTGAAAAACCTGATGTTATACCAGGGCAAAAACCATTTTTGCCCTGTTTGTCAGAAATCATTACGTGCATTTGCACCTTACGGTCGGTCACGCCGTAAAGGTGCTTTGTGCATTTATTGCGGTTCTTTAGAGCGTCATCGGCTATTATGGCTCTATTTAACCCAAAAAACTGACTTGTTTGATGGCAGACCAAAGGATGTTCTTCATATTGCGCCAGAACCATGTTTCAAACCAATCTTTCACCAAAAGCTAGGGTCTGGTTATATCACGGCTGATCTGAACGACGATCACGTGATGGTAAAAATGGATATCACGAATATTCAGTATCCTGATGCGTCCTTTGATGTGATACTGTGCAGCCATGTTCTCGAGCATGTGCCAGATGATCGAAAAGCCATGCGCGAGTTCTGGAGAGTCCTGAAACCAACCGGTTGGGCAATCCTGTTAGTGCCGATTATGGCCGAAGTGACGTTTGAGGATCCCAGCATTGTCGATCCACAAGCACGATTTATTGCCTTTGGACAGGAAGACCATGTTCGTGTGTATGGACGAGATTTTCCCGACCGGTTACGTGGGGCAGGTTTTACTGTGCAAACAACCACGGTTACCGATCTCGTCCCCGACCCTGAAGCAGCCGTGCAGATGGGTTTAACCAAAGATAGTGGAGAGATCTACTTTTGCACAAAACTTCCCGGGTAATTGTCTGTGCTTCCCCCATTGACAACAACCTGTTCCCCTGCTATACTCACCACCAATTGCAGAACGCTGCACTCATCCAGAGCGGTGGAGGGACCGGCCCTGCGAAACCGCGCCAACCCGGCGGAAGTGAACCTGACGGGTGGCAACTCCGGCAGCATAAAGCTGGCAGATGAGAGGAGAGCGGCGTCTTCCCGTTAATCGGTAGAAGAACGTCATCTGACCTCTCGTCGCCTTGATGAGAGGTTTTCTTATGGCTATCGATCAGTTTACCGGACCCAGTACGGCCGCAGTTCACGCGGGTGAACCGCGTCAGCGTGCATTTGATGCCATCACCCCACCGGTTGTTCACAGTGCCACCTACACCTTCCGTGATAGCGCTGAGTTGATCGCTTTCCAGTCAGGCGACCTGGAGCGTGAAGAGTACGGTCGCTACGGCAATCCGACTGTACGAGCCGTTGAAGCGCGATTAGCCGCTCTCGAATCACCAACGGCACCTGCCGCAGCACTGCTTTGCGCTTCCGGGATGAATGCATTAACGACGGTGATGCTGGCACTTCTCCCATCAGGAAGCCACGTTATTCTGACCGATGACGGTTATCGGCGCACCCGCCAGTTCGTGCGTACCATGCTGGCCCGGCTGGGTGTGACGCATAGCGTTGTAGCTGCCGCCGATCCTGCCGCGATTGCGGCTGCTATCGAGCCGGGACGCACTCGCCTGATTGTTACGGAAGCGCCTACCAATCCTTACCTGCGGGTGATCGATCTGGCTGCCGTGGCAAGCATTGCCCGCGAGCATCGGATTAAGACGCTCATCGATGCCACCTTCGCTACCCCCTACAATATGCGGCCACTGGAATACGGGATCGACCTGGTGGTGCATAGCTGTAGCAAATATCTGGCAGGTCACAACGATCTGCTGGCCGGTGTGATCATTGGTCGGCCACCCATCATCAGTGCGCTGCGCGAAACTCAGGGTATCCTCGGTGGTATCTGTGATCCGCATACCGCGTATCTGCTCGGTCGTGGGTTGAAGACCTTCGCCCTGCGCATGGAGCGCCACAATCACAATGGTCAGGCAGTAGCCGAATTTCTGGCCCGTCATCCACGGGTAAGCCGGGTGCATTATCCGGGATTACCCGAACACCCCGACCACGCCGTCGCCCGTGCCCAAATGCGCGGCTTTGGCGGCGTTGTCTCATTTGAAGTAGTCGGCGATTTGCAGAGTGCCATGGCTGTGGTCGACCGGTTGCGTCTGCCGTACATTGCACCGAGCTTTGGTGGTGTTGAAAGCCTGGTTGAACAACCGGCACTTATGAGTTACTATGAATTGAGTAGTGAAGAACGGCTGGCGGTGGGTATTCGCGACAACCTCATCCGCCTTTCGTGCGGGATTGAGGATGTGAGTGACTTGATCGCCGATCTGCAACAGGCTCTTGCCGACGAATAACCTATGCATTCTACCCTTCAGCGCCGGCTCGCTGCCGGCCAGATTGTCGTTACCGGCGAGATTGCACCGCCAAAGGGGGCGGCACGTAGCCATCTCGAAGCATTGGCCCGCAACATTCGCGATTATGTCGATGCGGTCAATTTGACCGACAACCAGCGCGGTATTGCCCGCATGTCGTCGCTGGGTGGGAGTGTCATTTTGCAACAACTCGGCATTGAGCCGATCATGCAGATGACCTGCCAGCATCGCAATCGGATTGCCCTGCAAGCCGATGCGCTCAGTGCAGCGGCCCTTGGTGTTCGTAATTTACTGGCAATGACGGGTGACCATCCCCGGATTGGCGACCATCCAGAGGCCAAAAATGTCCTCGATCTCAATTCATTCCAACTGATCCGGGTCTTACGCACGCTACGCGATCAGGCGACGTTCCAATCCGGTACGCCGCTCAAAGAGGCGCCACGATTCTTTATCGGCAGCGTCGCGAACCCCAATGTTGAACGGGCTGCCCGCCTTGAGAAAAAGATCGAGGCCGGTGCCGAATTTGTCCAAACGCAACTCATCTTCGATGTCGGGCGATTCCGGCAGTGGATGGCCGATGTACGCGCAGCCGGTTTACACCAACAGGCGTATATTCTGGCCGGCGTGATGATCTTGCGTCGACCGCACTCGGCCATCTACCTGCGCGATCACCTGCCCGGTACCCTTATGCCGGAGACGGTGATTGAGCGAATGCAGCGGGCTACCGACAGCGAAGCGGAAGGGATCACCCTGGCTGCCGAACTGGTCAACGAGCTACTCAGCGTAGAAGGTGTGGCCGGCGTTCACATTATGTCGGTTGACTGGACGCGGGCGATTCCACGGGTCGTGGAACAGGCCGGTCTGTTACCCCGGCCACCGGTACCGTCAACCGAAGAGAATGTGCTATAACATATGTAGTACATGCTGATCGATGAAAGTACCACTATGGCTATCATTTTAAAATCTCCTGCCCAGATAGAACTCCTACGTGCTGCCGGTCAACTGGTGCGGCAGACGTTTCAGGTGCTGCGTGAGCATATTCGGCCAGGGGTAACGACGGCTGAACTCGATGCAATTGCCGAAGAGTTCATTCGCTCGCACGGGGCCGAGCCGGTATACAAAGGGTATGTACCCGCCGGACGGCGGAACTACATTCCCCCTTTTCCAGGCACGATCTGCGCTTCGATTAACGACGTGATTTGTCACGGTATTCCGAGCAAGCGTGATCGCCTCCGCCAGGGTGATATTGTCGGCATCGATATCGGGCTACGCCTCAACGGCTGGATCGGCGATGCGTGCGAGACCTTTGCTGTCGGCGAGGTTGATGATGAGACGCAACGACTCCTCGACGTGACCCGGCGTTGCCTTGAATTGGGGATTGAGCAGGCACGGGTAGGCAACCCCTTGCGGGCAATCGGTGCCGCAATTCAGCGCCACGCTGAAGCGAATGGCTTTTCGGTGGTGCGCGAATATACCGGTCATGGCCTGGGGCGTAATCTCCACGAAGAACCGACCATTCTGCATTACGACGATCCCCAGCAGACCCGCAAAATCGTCGCCGGGATGGTGTTCACAATCGAACCGATGATCAACGCCGGCACAGCCGCAACTAAAGTTGATCGCGATGGCTGGACGGTGCGCACTGCTGATGGCAAGCGGTCAGCGCAGTTCGAGCATACGCTGGCTATCACCGAAGAAGGGCCGATTATTCTGACGGCCTGAGCAGGAGGGGGATCAACGATGACGCTCGAAGAAGCTTTGATCGCAGCACTCGCTGCCGGTGATCGATCACGTGCCATCGAGATCGCGACCGAGTTGCATGCCCGTGGTATCGATGTACAGGCTATTGAGGCTGCACTGGCTGCCCAACCTCAGCTTGAAGAGCAGCTTTGGGCAACGCTCAACGAAGTTATCCCGATTTCACGGCGCGCACTAAAGCGACGAGCGATCCGTGCCGCCGAAGAACGGGATTGGGGGAACTGGGAAGAAGGGCGTCGTCGTTGATCTGGAGAAATGCGTATCCTGCGCTCTCACCCGACCTGCTATTGCACCCGGTAGATGACGATGGTCTGCTCACCACTATCGTCGCGAAGCATGATTTCTACCTGATCAGGACGGAGTAATCCACGCGACAAGGGATCGTAATTCGGCACACCCTCGATATAGTAGTAGTAGACGTTGCCCTCGTAGTGGAAACCCCGCACATTACTTGAGCGCACGAAAACTCCTGGTTTGACTTCGATGACGGGATCGATGATCAATCCGCTAAGACGACCCTGAATTTCATCGGTCAACCGAGACAAATCCGGTGTCGTGGTCAACGACGGGCGCGGTGGTGCGGATAACAATAGCCAGACAAGTACGCTTAGTAGCAGGCACAACTCTAACCCCACCATGATAAAAAAGAGGTTAGCGCGACCTGATCGCCAGAGATTCGTTATGGTTATTCGCTGCTCTGCCCCAACCGACGCCATTGGCTTGATCATGACGATTTCCTTGTGCACGTGACTGGATACCGGTTCTTGTGACTGTCATGCAGGCCAGGAAGTTAAGTGAGTATAGTGTAACAAACCACCGTAACCAATGCCATAGGTCTTCGGTCATATTTTGCTGAGAATAATCAACGTATCTGAAAGAACGTATCTCACCACTCTACCGTTACCGATGCCAGATGTGGCCGAAGATATGACATCAAGTGAGTTTCGCGATCAGAACTACACCACCACCCGACCAAAGCGCATCAGTTGCAACAATCTTTTAGATGAGAGGGTCTCATTACTGTCGAAACAGATACGGTACAATCTCTTGTGGAGTTTTCTCGTCTCACAAGCATTTTCTGCACAATGCCTGCCTGTAGCGCTTAATAGACGTACAATAGCTCTGTAAAGTTCCATCTATAGGATTATTGCGATGAATCGGCGACTGTTGGATCTCTTGCGAGAAGGTATTGCCCTGCTGGGTGGTGCACTTGGCGGTTTACTCGTGGTGCGGCTGGTGCTGAAATTGCTGGCCGCCCGACCCGACAGCCCGGCGGTGACCTGGCTCTACCATCTGACCGACCCTATCGTGGCAGCACTGGCAATGATGGATCGCGATCAACCTCGTTTTGGGGCAATTCTGGAACTGAGCACGCTAGCAACCCTTGTCTTGATTGTAAGCCTGACGGCCCTGATCTGGGTTGGCCTGGGAAGGATGCAGCACCAATGAGTGAGCAAATTGCGACAATCTTAAGCTGGTTACTCGTCATCATGTTGGTTTGTTTGACGCTTGCGGTTACGGTGCTCTGGCTGATCTGGCAACGGTTACGAAACCTGAATGTACCGCCGGATGCCGGTTTTTTTGAAACGATGCATTATCTGCCCATCGCACTGCCCATTGCCCTCGATTTGCTCGATTTTGGTCTTGACATTCTGGCAGCTCCGGTTAGCTGGCTGCTACTCGACCGACTGGGCTTGCGCGGCTTACGCAATAAAGCTGCGGTTGAAGCCCTCATTCCATTGACACAACCGATTCCTGTCTTCACACTGGGCTGGTTTATTGCCCGTCTGACCGGTTTGGGCAAGACGATTCTCGAAGAACAACGGCAATAGGCGCGAGTGAGGGGTAATGATGCATGCCCCTCACTCTACGGCACATTACCCGTCCGGTTACCGCATGGGCAACGGCGGATTAAAATGCCTGGAAGCGGAGACGAACAACACCATGTTCATCGCGCAGGGTCAGCGTCCCGGCGTTTAATTCGTACTGCGTTACAGCCTGCAACGCCTGATGAAACATCATCTCCTGAGTAGTCACTGCATCATCGGCGCAGGCCATCAGAGTCGTCACCACGTCGCTGATAGAGATTGTCGTTCCTTCAACACGATAGCTACCGCTAAAGGAATTACAACCGGCAAATCCGCTTATACGTCCGGTGTTATCAAACGCCATCGATAACGCCTGTTCTGATGGTAACGGTGGTTGACCCTCAAGTTCGATCAACTGCCACTGTCTATTGGTAAGATCAGTGGTGGGTATGCTACGATTCGTACAGGCTACCAGGAACATAACCAGTAGGAGCATTATTACCCGGATTGCACTCATAGGAAGATGTCCTTTCATCGTTCTGGTACATTCGGCGATGTGTCTGTTGATGCCTGTCTCCCCAGAACTCGCTGTTGGGCGGTGACGTCAGGCTATCAGTCAATCTCCAAACGTGAATCAACAGGCAAATGTTCCACAACCATTCACAACAAGCGACCCATCGCCAGCACTCTATCAATCAGTCTGCGCTACAATAGATAGAGAGATACGTCATACAAGGATTGAAAGATGATTATCCTAAACTATGCCCATCCCATCACCGCAGCGCAGCAAGAACAAATCGTTGCATTGACCGGCCAGCACATTGATCGATTGCTTGACATTCCCAGTCAAATCGATCAGCAACAGCCGTTACTCCCGCAAATCGTCGCCATGGCCGATGCTGCCGGTCTTTCGCCTCAGCAATGGCAGAGCGAAGCGATCCTGGTTAATCTCCCAGCTCTCAACTTCAGTGCCGCTGCCCTGCTGGCCGAGCTGCATGGCCGCATGGGATACTTCCCGCCGGTATTGCGAATTCGTCCAATAGCCGGTTCGTTGCCGCCTCGCTACGAAGTGGCCGAAATACTCAATCTCCAGGTGCTACGCGACGAAGCACGTACCCGTCGTGCTCAATAACCTTGCCGGAGAACCGTCTATGAATAGTCGCCTGATTTACCTTGACTACGCTGCCACAACACCGCTCGATCCACGAGTACTGGAAGCGATGATGCCATTCCTGACCGGCATGAGTGGAAACGCATCCAGCATCCATCAGGTTGGCCGGGCTGCATTGCAGGCGTTGGACGATGCGCGTGAGCAGGTAGCGCTGGTGTTAGGGTGTCAGCCAAAAGAGATTGTCTTTACCGGCGGCGGGAGTGAAAGCATTAATCTGGCCATCAAAGGGGTGGCCATGGCGCTACGGGCCCAGGGCAAAACCCATCTCATTAGCAGTACCATCGAACATCACGCCGTTCTCCATGCACTCGACTACCTGGTGGAATATGAGGGGTTTACGGTAACCCTGCTACCGGTTGATCGCACCGGTCGCGTCCAACCTGCCGATCTCAGTACTGCAATCCGCCCCGAAACCGCGCTCGTCTCGGTGATGTATGCCAACAATGAGACGGGTGTCATCCAGCCGATCACCGAGCTGGCAGCCATCTGCCGCGAGCGTGGCGTGCTCTTTCACACGGATGCAGTGCAGGCACCCGGCCAGTTACCGCTGGATGTGCATGCGTTGGGGGTTGACCTCCTGAGTCTAACCGCCCACAAGTTTTACGGGCCGCAGGGGGTAGGTGTATTGTATCTGCGCCGGGGAACACCGCTGGTGCCACAGATCAACGGTGGCGCTCAGGAACGCCGCCGCCGGGCCGGTACGGAGAACATCGCCGGTATTGTGGGGTTGGCCAAAGCCTTGAGCATTGCCGAGAGCGAGCGTACCGCGCACGCGAATCGATTACGAGCATTGAGTGAACGCCTGATTGACGGGGTGCTTACCCGCATTCCACAATCGTGGCTGAATGGCGACCGCCAGACCCGACTACCGGGCATCGTTAATGTAGGTTTCGCCTGTATTGAGACCGAAAGCCTCTTACTGCTGCTCGACCAGCGCGGCATCTGTGCCAGTTCAGGAAGTGCCTGCACCTCTGGCTCACTCGAACCGTCGCACGTCTTACTGGCAATGGGTCTCTCACCCGACGAAGCCAACGGCTCGATCCGCTTCTCCCTGGGCCGCCAGACCACCGATGAGCAGATTGACACTCTGCTCGATCTGTTACCCGATCTGGTCGCGCAATTGCGAACGCTGACGCCGTGTGCGTGATGCCGGGAGTGCATACCTGGCGTGCATTGTTTCTATGCTCTCTGTTTGATGAGAATATCTGCCCACCCATCAATCAAACCGGCAAAGGCTAGCGGGACACTCGAGCAACCGGTTTGTGTGAAGAGGGATAGCTGGATCACCGCTTACGCTGGGGATGCGCCGGGTCCACTTCTGCGCTTAGGATGGGGTGGAGGGTAATGGGTTAGCGTGGATCATATTCCCATGCGCCCAGGTATGCTCGTAACCGTCACAACGCGCATCGGGAGTAGAGCATTATGGGCGGCGCGAAGGCATGGCTTCTGCACGCCAGACTACGCGACACGAGAATACCTGCGTAATCGATCCGCATCAGAAGGCGAGGTATTGTCGTCACTTACCCCACCCGACAATGCTTCGGATGGGGGCGGTATTCATAGCAGGCTCGCGTGAGCAAAACAGAAGGGGCGCACCTGGAATGCGCCCCTTCTGTTGCGTATGTAGCGGGCTATTAAGCGTCGTAATACATCATGAACTCATACGGATGCGGGCGCAGCGACAGACCGACAGCCTCTTTGCGCTTGGTTTCGATGTACGTTTCGAGCAGATCGGTCGTGAAGACATTGCCCTTGAGCAGGAAGTGATAATCCTGTTCGAGTGCATCAAGGGCTTCGGTGAGCGAGCCGGGTGTGCTGCGAATGTCGCCCTTCTCTTCCGGTGAGAGTTCGTAGATGTCAACATCGAGCGGCGGTGGCGGCTCAATCTTGTTCTGGATACCGTCGAGACCGGCCAGCATCATAGCAGCGAAGGCGAGATACGGGTTGCACATCGCATCCGGCGCCCGGAATTCGATACGGCGCGCCTTGGGTGATGAGCTATAGGTCGGAATACGGATCGCCGCCGAGCGATTGCGCATCGAGTAGACAAGATTGATCGGAGCCTCGAAGCCCGGTACCAGCCGGCGATAGCTATTGGTGGTCGGGGCACAAATTGCCAGCAGCGCCGGAGCGTGCTTGAGAATACCGCCGATGTAGTACTGGGCCGTCTTCGAGAGCAGAGCGTATTGCGTCTCATCGAAGAAGAGCGGCTCGCCATCTTTCCAGAGGCTTTGGTGGGTGTGCATACCCGATCCATTGTCGCCGAAGATCGGCTTTGGCATAAAGGTAGCACTGTAGCCGTGCGCACGAGCGACATTGCGCACAATATACTTGTACTTCTGCACCTTGTCGGCCATATTGACCAGCGAGTCAAAGCGCATATCGATCTCGCACTGACCGGCGGTTGCCACTTCGTGATGGTGCAGCTCAATCTCGATCCCGATCTCCATCATCTTCAGGATCATCTCTGAGCGAATATCC
Organism: Chloroflexus aurantiacus J-10-fl; assembly: GCF_000018865.1. NCBI lineage: Bacteria > Bacillati > Chloroflexota > Chloroflexia > Chloroflexales > Chloroflexaceae > Chloroflexus > Chloroflexus aurantiacus. The sequence continues at coordinate 2,008,295 of NC_010175.1, read as the reverse complement.
TGAAGGGTATCGGTGGGTGGAACCGGGAAGTAGCCCTCTTTGTGGCGGATGCGGTAGCCCTTGTTGCCACCCGGTATTTCAGCGCCGGTATTCCAGACCGCTTCCGGGCTGTCGATATAGTAGAAACCGTGGTTGGCTCCCTGACCGAAGCGTACATCACTGAAGAGGAAGAATTCAGCTTCCGGCCCGAAGTAGGCGGTATCGGCAATACCGGTCGTCTTGAGATAGGCCTCGGCCTTTTTAGCAACCGTGCGCGGGTCGCGGCTGTAGGGCTGGCGGGTGATGGGATCGATAATGTCACAGATCAGTACCAGTGTTGGCACACTGAGGGTGGGATCGATAAATGCCGTTGATGGATCGGGCACCATCAACATATCGCTCTCGTTGATGGCTTGAAAACCCTTGATCGACGACCCATCAAAGCCCAAACCCTCGCGAATCATATCTTCAGTCAGCCGCGAGGCCGGCAGCGAATAGTGCTGCCACCCACCAAAGAGATCGGTAAAGCGGGTATCAACTATTTGAATTCCCTTGGCTTTGATCAATTCGATAACGCCCTTCGCATCCATCGTCATACAAGTCTACTCCTTGCTACACTAGAACGAACGCGGTCCTGCAGAACGAACGTGGTCCTAAAACAGGCAACGACGCCGTGGTACATTTGTGACCAGCGGCGTCGTATTCTTCCTGTCGGTATCCGTAATTGGGAAGCAGATGATACGCGACAAGCGTGGCAATCGGCACACCCGCTACAACCGAAGCTTTCAACGCGATGCGGCATCGCAACGCCGAAATGTCAACGGTTAAGCCGGGCCACATCAGTGTTGGCCGGAGCGCCTACGCAGGCGACGTGCAACATCTGCACCCATTGGGTAGTATAGCGAGCCAGGAGTATCGTTACTACGTTGAGAGGGTACAATCTTCACCATTGCCGGATTGGATGCTTTGCCTAATGTGCAGTGCTTACCGGGGCGTGCCTGACCGCCAGGTACAATGGGACATCATACGATGGCTGCATCACACGGCCCGTAAGCCAGTCTGGTCTGAAGAAGCAAACAGTGCTTTAGCCAATGGTACATACGCCGCTGCACGACGCACATAGTCACGTGCGGTCGGGTTGTTGCGAATGGCAACCGGATCAACGATGCCCTGATTGTGCCAGGCGGCCAGCGTTCGCCACGAAACCGGTTGCCCCTCCATCACCGCCCGCCAGACCCCGCGCTCAAGGTTCGCGGCCAGATAGTGTACTGCCAGTTCGTCGTTACTGATCTCCGCCGTCAATGCGGCGAACAAAGCTCGCTGATCGGAAAATGTCGTCGGATCAATCTGGCTGCCTGTAACTTGCAACGGGATACGCAGCACACGACCATCGGCGAGTGGTACCTCGCCAGACAGAATCTCGGCGGCAACCGAAGGGCGTAAATTGGCCGGCCAGACACTAAAATTGGCTCCCCAACCGTGTAAATTGAGCTGCTGTTGGGCACCCTGGTAGAGCGGTGTCACCATTCGCAGCGGTGGCACCAGCTCTTCCGCCCAGCCAAAATTCTCGTTGTAAAGAATGGTTGCAATCACGACCGCAAACTCGCGATCACTCATCCCTGACAGATGGGGGTGGTTGTGTCGGGCCGCAGCATCCAAAATGGTGCTGCGCAATCGCCGCATCCGGGCCGCAAATTCGGGGCGCACGAATGCTTCTATGGTCGGGCCAGGGCGAGTTGGCGGCGCGGCACGCACCTGTCGCCAGGCAGAATGTGCATGGACTGGGCTAAACCACAACGCCGCGTGATCTACGCCGATCAGGCAGAGCAATACCACGATCACAAGCAAGCGTCGCATAGACACCTCTCCCGCCTGTATGATACGCACACCGCTCTGGCAATAGTCAACAGTCCGCAGACGGATATTCGTGCCGGTAGCTCCTATGTACAAAGACGTAAAAAGGCTCGCTTGTGTTCTGGTCAACATACGAGGGGTCATCAAACAGAGGACGCACAAAGTACTATTGCCGGTACGTATTATTGTTCGTTATGCTGAAAAGAGAGTGTGATGATAGCGGAACGATCCGTGAGCGCACAATGATGTGATCGCATTCCACCCTGCGCCGGTGCAGAGCCTTTACGTTTCGTTGAGGTGTATTGTCCGCATCAAGTCATTATTCACAATCTGTCAACAACCCTGGAAAGGCGCAAACGGCATGGTTCGTTCTCGCTTCATTCACGTCAGCCTTCTGCTTGCCTGTTGCACTCTTGTGATCGCCGTTATTGCCGGCTCGTCCGTATCGCTGATTGCCGCACCGACCAAACCGCAGGTCTCCCTCAGTCAGGCGCAAACCTACGATCTGCACATTAATGCCGGAACTACGATCAACTGGTTCAATGCCGACTCGGTGCCGCATCGCCTCCGTGCGGTTGATGGTAGCTGGGAAACGCCGGTGATTGCACCCGGCGAACAGATCAATCAACCGTTCACGACAGCCGGTTTGTCGGCATTCCTGTGTGATTTCGATCCTGCCATGCGGGGCACTATTGTTGTACAGTCTACCCACGCTGTCTTTGTCCCGCTCGTGGCGAATATCACCGCTGAACGCTGGTCTGACCCGGCAACGTGGGGTGGCCGGTTACCCCAGGCCGGGGATGCCGTGACCATCCCGGCAGGCAAGGTGGTGCTCCTTGATGTCAGCCCACCACCGTTGCAGAGTTTGTTGATCGAAGGTGAATTGCGCTTTGATCGGCAAAATCTCAATCTCACTGTGGGCTGGATCATGCTGCACGGTCGCGGACGGCTACAGATCGGTACGCCGACGGAGCCGTTCACCCAGCGGGCAACCATTACCCTGACTGCGGCAAACCTGGATGAAGATGTGATGGGTATGGGAACCCGTGGCATTCTGCTGATGGGTGGAACGTTTGAAGCCTATGGTCAGACTCCAGATCGTATCTGGACGCGACTGGCCGATCACGCCGCTACCGGAAGCACAACCCTCACCCTTGCCGAGCCGGTTAACTGGCAGACCGGCGATCAGATCGTGATTGCGCCGACCGACTTCTACGGTGTCGCGGAGACTGAACGGTTGACCGTACAGGCGGCGAATGAAACGCAGGTAGCGCTGACGACTCCGTTGCAGAAGGAGCGTTGGGGGCGGTTGCAGTATGTCAGTCCGACCGGAATGACGTTGACGCCAACGACAGAGGTGACCCCGCTGGTGCTCGATGAACGGGCTGAGGTGGGGATACTCTCGCGGCGGATTGTGATCCAGGGTGCCGATGATGAGCGCTGGCGCAATGATCGCTTTGGCGCACACATTATGGTGATGGGAAACGGTGTCCTGCGCCTCAACGGGGTTGAACTGCGTCGAATGGGTCAGGGAGGCCGGTTTGGGCGCTACCCAATCCACTTCCATATGCTCTCGTATGCGGCAGATGGGAGTTTGATCGGGGATGCAACTCAGCAATTGGTTGCGAATTCCAGCATCTGGAACTCAGCCAACCGCTGTATCACCATTCACGGTACCAACGGCACCACCATTCGCAACAATATCTGTTACGACATCGCCGGACACGCGATCTTCCTGGAGGATGCTGTTGAACGCCGTAACCTGATCGAGAACAACCTGGTCTTGAAGGTACGTCAACCACCTGTACTGCTGTTGAACCACGACCGTGAAGCATTTCGCCGTGGCCCGTCCGGTTTCTGGATCACCAACCCCGATAACATTGTGCGCGGGAATGTGGCAGCAGATGCAGCCGGCAATGGTTTCTGGCTGGCTTTTCCCGAACGTCCACTCGGATCAAATAAACTGGTTCCGATCCGCCCCGCCAATACGCGATTGGGTATTTTCAGTCACAACGTTGCCCACTCGAACGGCAAGCCCGGCATTAATCTCGACTTTGCGCCGTTTGATGATGCGGGCAATACACGCGAGAGCAGGTACATACCAACCAGTGACGAAGGACCAGATCGGTACAACGCCAATCGAGTACGCTTCACGTTTAGTGACATCACAACGTACAAAAACAACGACAACGGTCTGTGGAATCGAACCTCCTGGCCTGATTATGTTCGCTTCGTCTCAGCCGATAATACCGGGATGTTTTTTGCCGGCGCTGGCGATGATGGCAACATTCGCGACTCGCTCATCGTTGGCGTGAGTCTGAGCAATCGAACGCCAACACCGATCCACGATCAACCGAATGCGGCGGTAGCCAGCTATCACAGCACCTTCGACATCTTCGACAACGTGATTGTCAATTTTGCGCTTTCCCCTCGTCTTGATCGGGCAAGCGGTGCTTTTGCCACCAACGACTACTATACCCGTCCGGTTGATCGGGGGCTGATACGCAATCCCAACAACATCCTGATCAACAGCCATCCGGGCCGCCGAGTCATTTCGCCCAATATCAACACCCCGGTCGGTAACGCGGCCATTGCCGGGGCACTCTGGGACCCGCACGGCTACTGGGGGCCGGCAGGTAACTACTGGGTGTATGATATTCCTTTCCTGACCGCAGGCAAATCCTGTGTGCCGGTCAGTGGTGAAGATCATACAAAGAGTTGCAACGGGCCATACTTTGGTGTCTTTGGCTTCAGAGTAGATGGAAGTCCTCTCTTCGAGCCGAGAATGCCGCTGACTATCTCCCGACTTGATGCCGGCAACCAGATCATCGATCAGTGGATCGTCGAGGATGGCAGCGGAGGTAGTCGCAATACGTTCAACATCGTGGCCCATATGCGCCACTTCGCTGCTGTGCCCAATGGTCGCTACCGGATAGAGTTTCGCGATGCGGTAACAGCACTGCCTCCCCCAACGCAAGAGGTCAAACTGAACCTTTCTAACATGCACACGACAGCCGACAAATTGATTCTGGCCGTGCCATTCAGCGGGAGCCGGACTGTGCAGGCGTATCTCACAACCCGCGAGTTGTATTGGGACGTTCAGCAGTTGGGAACGCCGGTACGCTATCTGACGCAAGTTCATTCGTTCGCTTCCCTGCTCACAACCGATAACAGCTTCTGGCAAGACAACGCCAGCAATCAGGTGTGGGTCAATGTGAGTGGTGGGATGGCGTTACCAGGGGGTGAACCGGCTAACCCCTTGTCGGATGAAGCGCTGTATCGGGTGACGTACCTGCGCATCTTCGCGCCGTAGTTGGAGCGGGTGATGAGAGGTTCGCTAAACAGCCGAACCTCTCACACTACTGCCCAGGCGGATGGCAACGTCAGACAGACCTGCTCTGCCCGCTCGTCGTCGCTATGACCCGCAGGTAAACCGCTGCGACCCGCTCCTGATCGTGAGCACGGCTGGCGCGACACGAGCAATGTATCCGGCAACGGTCTCCTCGCCGAAACGTGATCATGCTGCGTGTGGAGCGGAACCGCTGGTTCTGCGTTTCCAGGCTCAGGTGTGGTGGCAGAGTGATTGTCGGATCACGCCACCCACATCGACCTATCAGAAAGTCACCACGAAACAGTGACCATCACATTCAAGCGATCAAGCGCCACACCGGCATAGCGACTATTCCTGATATATTCGATAGTCGGAGTCACCGGCTGACCGGCAACGGTCATGGTGATCGCTTCACCGGCAGTTTCGGGCAAGAGGAAGCGCACATAGGCAGTGCGACCACTCCCGGTCACATATAACTGCATGCTCTGATCATTGCGTTGCCAGCGATAGGCGACATAACCATCGGATGCCGGATAGCGGGCAACCACTTCAACCCGGGTGATAGCCGGCTCTACCGGCCAGCGCGGGCTAATAATCGCGTCATCGTAGCGGCTGGCCTCATCAACAATGCCGGCCAGACCTTCAAACAAGGCCCCTAGCATTGCGCTGGACCCCCAACCGTCGGTAGGAATCGTATCAGGACCGGAAATACCGGGCCGACCGTCGGGGTAGTACCACAAATACGACGCATTTGTCAGCCGGAGCAAATTGGCGTAGCGACGCAGGATATCGAGACCATACGGCTCGAAGCCGAAGGTAAAGGCGCCACGGGCCAGCTCACCGCCGACTAACGGCATAATGCCGCCATTCACATACTCGCCGGGTTGTTCGCCTTTACCACCCGCCATCCCGAAACTACCTGCCGGGAACGGTGGATCGATACTGTACCACTCGGCGAAGGCACGATTGAAGTCACGGCGGGCATAATAACTCTCGACAATGGCCTGAGCCTGACCAACCGAGAGCACGCGCCGGTTGAGCGCATAGGCATTGGAGAGACTGATCTGATTTGACGCATCCACACCAACCGGAGCGAAGGTGGGGTCCTCTGGCACAAAATGGGTAAAGAAGCGCCCATTCCAGGCCAGATCGTTCAGCCGCTGCATGATCTCGTCAGAGAGCTGAAAATAGCGCTCGACCCGTGATTGTTCGCCAACCCGCTGTTCGATGCGGGCCAGCAACATCAGGGCATAAGCCAGCCCGGTATTATCGCCGTGGAAGGTACCCCAAATCGTATCGGGTTCGATCCAGTGGCGTGGTGCCGGTTTACCATCAGGGCTGATCGTGGTGGGGCCATAGGCAAAATCCCACATATCAATCGTATAGGGACGGCGTACCAATCCCCGCTCGGCATTCCAGCGCAGAGGATTGGTAGTGATGTAGTCGACAGCCCGACGCAACGCCGGCAAATGGCTACGCAACCATTCATCATCACCGGTCATCTGCCAGGCTTCGTATACGCCCTGAATGTAGAGAAATTCGACATCCGACTCCACCTCTTTGCGGAACGCCTGCACATAGCGGTCGGGATAATCGATCACATCAGGGAGGCTACCATCGGGTAACTGCGCATCACGAAAAGCGTCCAGCAGGCTGGTGACATCGTGCTCGAAATAGCGAAAGCCACGTCCCTGGTATACGTGATCACGAAGCCAGAGTAACGGGTTGTCGGGCGAACGATACCCGCTGATGAGACGACCGTTCAGTTCATAGCTCACCCGCGCCTCGGCCATCAGTCGCCGAATACGTGGGTATAACGAGTCGATGTCACTTTGCCCGCTGATCAATCTGGTTTGGGCGTCAAGAGTGACGATCTGACTGCGAGCACCGGCCAGCCTGCCATTGATCAGAGCTATCGCCCACTGCGGCCCCAACGCACCTCCTGCCGGCAACACAATCTCCCCTACGCCGTCTACGATGGTAGTTTGCCCTTGCGCACTCAGACGCGCTTTGGCATCGTAGAGCTGGACATCAACCACACCACTGTAATCAGGAACCTGTACTGTGATGGGAATGGGTTGTAGTGGCTGAACCATCGTCGCGGATTTGGCTACCGTTAGCGAGGCACGTTGTGGCGCAGGAGCCAATTCAACGACCGCCGCAGGGATCTGTTCGCGCCAGTTCGTCGGTAGCAGCTCGGCGACTGCACCGCCATTTTCGAGGGCTACAATTTTGATGGTAGCAAAGTACTGGACCAGCGCATCATCAACCCAGCGTGGTTCGCTTAAGGGGGGGCCAACTCGCGTACCGCCTGCTGCCTGCCATGCGCTACGGAATGGCTCGTTAACTGTTTCAGGTGCCGGCTCAGGCGTTGAACTGCAACTGATGAGTACTGTGATGATCAGGAACCAGAGAAAATGTCGTTTCATAACAGGCATTATAGCGGAATCTGGCAAACGTAACGCATGCGCAGTAGAACGGACAACGACAGCGAGTGTCATCCGAAGTGATGAACCTGTTGCAAACCATCGAAGTTTCAGCGACATGGCCACACGATGCGGTATCACCCTGACCGCAGATTGAACAATGCAACGCAAGACGGGCATCGATCACGGTTGGGACGGAGGCATAGCCCCCGCACTCCAAACATCGCAACACACCATCCTCGCAAACGCCCTATTCATACACTTTCCCCCTTGCAGCGAGCATTGCTCTCGCGTATACTGGTGATACTACGTCAAACATATCGGTCATATCGCAGACCTGCAATCTACCAGATCGCACAACAATCCCGTCTCCCCTCCGCGCAATGGAAGATGGACAAGGAGCCAGTATGTCGCGTCTACCCGTGATCTTCATCCCCGGCTTCACCGGTTCGTTCAACCTGCCGGTCCTGCTCGATTGGCGCGGTCCGACGTTAAATGGATGGAACTTTCCGCCATTTGTTGATTACGGGAAGACCTTCTTGCAAACCTTTACTCAGGCCGGTTATCGCCGTAATCGTGATCTCTTTGTGGCATTCTACGATTGGCGCAAACCGGTTGAAGAGAGCGCACGTCGCTACCTGATTGGATGGATCGACAGGGCAAAGAAAGCAGCCAATGCCAGCAAGGTTATCCTCATCGGTCATAGTATGGGTGGTTTAGTTGCCCGCAGCTACATTCAGTCACCGGAATACCCTGCACGTAATGATGTAGCCCGCTTGATCACACTCGGCACCCCGCACCGCGGCTCGGCAGAAGCCTACACCGCCTGGGCCGGTGCAGAACCTCACGCCGATGAGACGCTGCGCACCGTTTTCGCCGTCTACCTGTGGTATTTGCGCCATATCCACCCTATCCAGACCGAACTCGACAAGGTGAAGACGATCCACACGCAGGTGCCCGGTGTGCGCGATTTACTGCCGGTGGAAGACTATCTGTTAAGTGGCAACCCTCCGCAATTCAAACCGCTGAGCAGTATGGTCTCCCGTAATTTGTGGGGAGAGATGGCGAATCAGGTGACGGCAATTACCACGCTGACGCAGCGTGTTCCGGTGACCACCATTACCGGTGTCGGTTTTAATACGCTGAACACAATTCTGGTTGGGCCACCCCCAGACGATCATCCACTGCGCTACGCCGACGGTGTACCGCTTCAGCGCCACTACGATGCGCAGGGTGACGGCACTGTACTCCAACGCATGGCGACTGTGCCCCAGGCCAACAATCTCCCTGCAATTACGGTGAGCCACGGTGCGCTACCCGATAGTCCCCAAGCCCTGTCCTTAATCTTCCGAGAGCTGGGCATTGCCCCCGACGTGCTAGGCGCTGCTCCTACCCCAACACCATCCCCCACCCCACGGCTGATCATTATGACAGCTTCGCCGGTCGAGGTAGAGGTTGAGGTACCAGCCGGTCAACCACTGGCACCAGCCGGCGTGTTAGGTACCGGCGAAAAACGCGCAGCCCGTCGCAGTCGCCGGGTACGAGCACGAAATTATGGGCATGCGGGCAAGGCGCTCAATCTGGTCGTTATCGACAATCCAACCGCCGGTGATTATCGATTGATGTTACACGGTACCGACTACGGCCACGTTACGATTGGCGCTATGCTCACCGGTACAGGCGAACCGCCGGTGTTGGGTGGGGTCGGTTCGACAGCAGCGGCTGAACCAATGATCACCACCATCGAGAGTGAGGTTGCCCCCACGACCGATCTATTCTACACCTGCACCGTCTTGAGCACCTCTGACATCCCCCAACTCCAGTTTGATGCCCGCAGCACCATGGCCGCGGCGGTAGACAGGCTCGGTACAGCGATGAGTGAACGCGGTGGTGTGTTGGGAGCGGCCCCCATCGGTGACGACCGACTGCGCAGTGTCCTCAGTGGCGAGCCAGCCGCAGTAGAGGCAATCATGGCTCTACCACCAGCCGAGCGCCATCAGGCCATTGATCAGTTGATCGAGCTGTGCAAAGAAATGGTTGGCGATGACCGTGATCGGGCATTAGGGATGATCACAGCCTTGACTCAGGTGCGCAACGAGGTTGGTCGTTAGCGCAAGCGACTTCGCTTGCCGGGATGGGGGACACACCTGCGTTCGTCCATCATCTGTACTACGGTGTGGAGCAGGCTGGAAGCCAGCGCCACCACCCGCGCTGGCGCTTGCGCCATGATGTGCATCGTATACTACCAGATTTGACCGGCAATAGTACGCACGGAATGCACCACGACCGGTGCGACTGTATCTCGCCTGCGTTATGATACAATCGCCCTGTAACGCGACACAATCCATGCGAGACAGGAATGCATGGTCGCTTCCTGCTGCATGAAAGGAGCTGAACTCATGGCTGAAGGTTATCGCATTGAACGCGACTCGTTAGGCGAGATGCAGGTACCGGCTAATGCCCTCTACGGTGCCCAAACGCAGCGTGCGGTGCTGAACTTCCCGGTGAGCGGGATGCGGCCCTACCCGGCCTTCGTCTGGGCCCAGACGATGATCAAACGAGCCGCTGCTGAAGTGAACCGCGACCTTGGTCTGCTTGATCCGCAGATCGCCAACGCCATTATTCAGGCCGCCGAAGAAGTCCTGGCCGGCCAACACGCCGATCAGTTTGTCGTCGATCCGTTTCAGGCCGGCGCCGGTACGTCTCACAACATGAACGTCAACGAAGTGCTGGCCAACCGGGCTAACCAGATTCTCGGCTACAGCCTCGACGATCCGAAGAAACCGGTCAGCCCGAACGACCACGTCAACATGGCGCAATCGACGAACGATACCATTCCAACCGCAATCCGCCTGGGTTGTTTGTGGCGTCTACCCGAACTGATCGCCGCTATTGATGACCTCGCCGATGCGCTTGAACAAAAAGCGATTGAATTCGACGATGTCGTCAAATCGGGGCGCACCCACCTGCAAGATGCTGTTCCGGTGCGGCTCGGCCAGGAGTTCGGTGCATACGCCAAGGCCGTGCGCAACGACATGGAGCGCATCGTCACTGCCGCCAATCGGCTCCGTCGGCTAGGCATCGGCGGCACAGCCACCGGCACCGGTCTCAACGCGCACCCGGAATACCACAGCCGCATGGTCGCCAAACTCAGTGAACTCACCGGTCATGAACTTGTCTCGTCGGGGAACCTGTTCGAGTCGATGCAAAGCATGGCCGATCCCGCCGATTTCTCGGCCAGCCTGCGCACCCTCTGCATCACGCTGGGCCGCATCGCCAACGACTTCCGGCTCCTCTCTTCCGGCCCGGCGACCGGTCTCGACGAAATCCGGCTACCTGCCGTCCAACCCGGTTCCTCGATTATGCCGGGTAAAGTCAATCCGGTATTGGCCGAAATGCTGAACATGGCCTGCTACCACGTGCAGGGTTGTGACCTGACCGTAGCCCTGGCGGCACAGGCCGGTCAGCTCGAACTGAACGTGATGATGCCAATCATTGCGCACAACCTGTTTGAGATGATGCATGTGCTGATCGGCGCAATCAATGCCTTCACGACGAAGTGTGTGGTTGGCATCACCGCCAATCGCGAGAAGGCGGCGGGCTGGCTGGCGAAGAATGCCATTCTGGTAACGGCGCTGAACCCCGTGATCGGATATCTGAACGGTGCAGCGGTCGCGAAAGAGGCGATGGCTACCGGCAAAACCATCAAAGAAGTGGTGGTCGAAAAGGGTCTCCTTACCGCCGAACAGGTCGATGAACTCCTCGATGTACGGAAGATGACCGAAGGCGGGATTCAGGGCATTGCCGCAGCCGGTTAAGGCGCTCTGACCTGAACCAGAGATACAAGCGAGGGGTGGCCTGGAGCCGCCCCTCGCTACATTATGATCTGAAACACGGTGATTCTGACTCTTGTGATCGACGATGTACATCGTTCAGGCGTCATATTTGTACCGAAATGGCACCATCGGGCTTCTGGTCGGTCGTCGCAATGCGAGAGAGTTGGTTCAGCGCATCCGCGATCAAATGCGGTACCAGAGTGATGGCGTGTCATCATTTCTGCCGCACCAGAAGTGAAAAGAAGACAACCACGCACCTTATCTCAACGCGCCGTTTCGACGAAGCCTGCCAATGCGCGTTTGGCCCGTTCGCGGTCGTGATAGGCTGCCTGAACCGTCGTCATCAGCTCCTCGGCAGAGAACGGTTTACGCAACACGGCATACGCACCGCTGGCCGCCATTGCCGCAACCTGATCGGGTTCGATCTGGCCGGTGAACAAGATGATACTCGCCGTAGGATCGTAGGTGCGTAACACATTGAGGAGGCTGATCCCATCGAGTTCGGGCATCACGACATCGGTCAAAACAATATCGAACGGATTGGAGGTATAGATGGCTACGGCCTCTGCACTGTGTGCGCAATAGGTCACCTGATGACCCGCCTGTTCCAAAAGGGCGGTAAGTGTGCGGGCAGCAGCTTCATCATCATCAATCACCAGCATGCGCAGCGAGGGGATCGGGGCCTTGCTCGTTTCACTTTCCTCTTCTTGCACAATAGGTAGACGGATCGTCATCGTCGTCCCCTTCCCGACCTCGCTCTCGACATCAAAGTGGCCGTTGTGGTTTTTGATGATGCCATACGAAACGGCCAGACCCAGACCGGTACCCGATTGACTACCGGTGGTATTCTTGGTGGTCACAAACGGCTGGAAAATCTGGCGACGTACCGCTTCAGGGATGCCGCAACCGGTATCAGTAACCTGCAAGGTAATCCATTCGTTATCCGAGGTCAGTGATACGGTTAGCGTCCCCCCCTGCGGTTTCATCGCATCACGTGCATTGGTGAGCAGATTCAAAAAGACTTGAGAAATCTGACCAGAATCACAGATAGTCGGTGGTACCATATCGATCTGCCGGACAACGCGAATATTATGCTTACGGAGTTCTATCTCCATAAGAGTGAGCGTTCCATCAACAACTTCGCGCAGATCAGACAATTCCCGACGCGAGTCGCGGCGGCGGGCAAAGGTGAGCAGGCTGCCGGTAATGCTGCGACCACGCTTACAGGTGTCGAGCACGACCTTCAAAGCCTCGTTCTTCATTTCGACATCATCGTCGGCCAGGCCGAGTTGTGCATACCCCAGCATTCCCGAAAGCAGGTTGTTGAATTCGTGGGCAATACTGGCGGCAAATGTACCCACCGCAGCCAGTTTGGCCGAACGCCCCAGCTCGGTTTGCGATTCCTGCCAGCGACGAAAGAGGCGGGCATTCTGGATTACAGCAGTAGCGTGACGGGCAAACGCTGCCAGTAGACGTTGTTCGTCCTCTTTCAGCCCCCGTACCGTCTCAAATGCCAGACAAACGGCACCAAGTGGGGCTTGCTCGCCGAGCAGCGGAAGCATAATCACTGCCTGCCATGTTGAACGTTCGGTCAAGGCAGCCACCGGCGCCAGCATCTGAACTTGCTGATTGGTGAAGAGTGTCACCCGCTTCTGTTCCAGGGCTGTTTCATAGGCTTGCGGGAGCGGTACCGGTTGCGGTCCGACCCCTTCGGTAGAGACGGGTAAATGGTGGGAAGCGACTAACTGAAGGTTACCCTGGTCATCGTAAAGGGTAACCCAGGCGCAATCGGCTTCCATCAGAGCACTCAACCGTTCACCCAACAGATTGAGCATTGTCGGCACATCACGGCTGGTCATGAGTGCGACAATCAGGCTATGCAAATGATCGGTCTGACGCGACAAGGTGCGGAGACGGGCATTAGCCGTTTGCAATTGCGTATCAGCAACGCGCAAAGCCTCTTCTAACCTGTACTGACGACGCAGGCTGATTTGAACCATCGCCAGCGGTGCCATCCCCAACGCAAAAGCCCACACCTCCTGTTGCCAGAGAATAGCCAGCATCCCCCCCAGCGGAGCAAAGATCAGGGCATACCAGCCAGCGTCATCGATACGCCACCGCAATGCCAGCAGAAAACGCTCATCAGTGACCGGAGAAGACAGGCTGGCACTGGCCACCCGTTCAATCGAATAGATCACAAAGCCGCAGCCAATCAGGCCGATCAAAGCAAAAGGTGAGGCAATATCAGCACCAAAGGGATGCTGCTGCACAAATAGCATAAGCACCACGCTGCCGGCGGTAAGAGCGATCCAGCGAATAGAGGCCAGCGCCAGCGCCTGCCACCATGGGGACTGACGCGCCAGGGTGCCGGCGACTGCCCCTATCGCAGTTGCCAGCAAAAAGAGGGGCCATGGCAAAACGATCATGGCACTGATCAACAAGACCAGAGTCACGGCCAGTGGGCGGTCATGCTGGCGCACAATCGTCAACGCCTCAAAGATGGTAAGTCCAAGGGCAAACAGAATGGTGGCCAGCCAGGCAGCCAGATCAAATGCTGCCGGCGGGGCCAGCAAACTCGAAATGACTCCGACCAGCGCAGCAGCACTCCACAATCCGATCAGCGTACCACGCAAGGATGACGGAATGGTGTGCATGAAATTCTCTCCTCAACAGATGGCGAAATTGCCCGGGCAAGGATGGAAAACGGAACGTTGATGGGGCAACTCCTCGTTGTATATGTTGTTCAGTTAATGGTTCCTGTTATGCCCTCTTTCACTCTGGCAAACGCACTCCCTGATCGGTGATAATCAGTAATCCATCACGCGCCAGATCGGTCACCAGCCCTTGTAACCAGTCCTCGTGGTCGGCAGTGAAATCCGGGCGTAAGCGTTGACCCAATTCGGCTAACGGCAATACATCTCCCACCGGCAAGTCGCGGAGCACGGCAATAATACGCCCACGGTACCAGCGTCGCGAACCGACAAACGTCTCACCAGACCGTGACTCAGCCACCCGCTTCAGGGGTACTGGTGACATCATTGTATTGACCAGATCGCCATCCGCAACAATCGCATCGGCGTAAGCCCGACAATACTGACGTAGAGGGCAACGCCAGCACGCCGGATTGGACGTTGTGCAAATCAGGGCACCCAATTCCATGATAGCCTGATTCCACATCCAGCCCTGTCCGACCGGCAATAAGGTTTCGGCGTGAACCAGCAGCACTGCATCGGATGGTGTCGGAAGCAGGTCAGAACCGACACATAATCGACGTACAACGCGGCGAATATTAGTATCGAGAAACACGACATCCTGCTCGAACGCAAAACAGGCAATCGCACCGGCAGTGTAAGGGCCGATACCGGGCAATGTACGCAACACCGCCACCGAATCTGGCACTTTACCACCGTATTGTTCGACAATAATCTGCGCTGCCCGTTGCAGATTCACTGCGCGCCGGTTATAGCCAAGACCGGCCCACAACCGGATCACTTCAGCAGTTGGAGCGGAGGCCAGTGCTTTCAGGGTGGGGAAAGTAGCTAAAAAGGCGTGATATTTTGGAATAACCCGGTCAACTTGTGTTTGTTGAAGCATGATCTCGGCGACCATAATCGCGTATGGATCGCGAGTACGTCGCCATGGCAGATCGCGCGCGTTACCGGCAAACCATTCAAGCAGTGCAGAACGAAGAGCCGCTAGCATCAGATTTCGATCAATGATCATGTTTTACGGTAGACATCAATGACATCGGGTATTCGATTAAGCTTTTCAATCAATGGTGACAGTTGAGCCATCGATTGCAACGAAACCGTGACATTCAACACAGTACGCCCATTGGCCCAGCGCTTCCCCTGATTGATATCGGTAATATTGATCCCGGCGTCTGCAATCACATTTGAAATATCGCGCCATAAGCCAACCCGATCCCACGCTTCAATGCGTAACGGTACCGGGAACCATTGATTGGGGCCAGAACCATTCCCCCAACAGACCGGCATCAAGCGATTTCGTTCAGAGGCGCTTAGATTCTGAATCGTGCGACAATCGGTACGATGAACCGTCACTCCCCGACCACGAGTTGTAAAGCCAACGATTGGCTCACCGAACACCGGATTACAACAGCGGGCAAGGCGTGACGCAATTTTGCCGGTACCCTCAAGGTAGATTTCGCCGCTGGCACTGACTCGCGCCATGGGCTGAGTCGGCGCAGGTGGCGACGGCGGCGGCGCAGTCTCCTGAGCACCGAGCAATTTCTGCACCAACGCTCGTTCGTTCAGATCATCGACCCCAATTTGATAGAAGAGGTCTTCAACCGAACGTACTGTAGGCCCGGCCAGTTCAACCAGCTTCTCGAAACTGACCTGCATCAGGCCAAAGCGTTTCAGCTCTTTTTCGAGCATCTCGCGGCCAGCGATAATATTCTCTTCACGTTCGAGACGACGGAAATAGCGCTTAATATGGTTGCGGGCCGAGGGAGTCTTCACAAAACGTAGCCAGTCACGGCTGGGGCCACGTTGATTCTTCGAGGTCAAAATCTCGACAATCTCACCATTCCGCAACTGATAATCAAGTGGCACCATGCGGTCATTGACCCTGGCCCCAATACAACGGTGGCCGACCTCGGAGTGGATGCGATAGGCAAAATCGACCGGCGTTGAACCTTCAGGCAGGTCGATGATCTTACCCTTCGGTGTGAAGACAAACACGCACTCTTCAAATTCGGCGCGCAACATATCGACAAATTCGCGGTCGGTAGTTTCGTTGCGCCAGGAGATCAGTTCACGCAACCAGCGAATTTTGTTTTCGTAATCGCGATCACTGCGCGAATTGAAGCCCTCTTTATAACGCCAGTGGGCAGCAATCCCGTGTTCGGCCTCTTCGTGCATCTTCGTCGAGCGAATCTGCACTTCACAGTGCAAACCCTCCGGCAGGATCACGGTCGTATGGATGGAGCGGTAAGAACTCTCTTTGGGGGCAGCGATGTAGTCATCGAACTCTTGCATCACCGGCGTCCAGTTCATCTTGCCATGCACCACGCCTAAGGCCTGATAGCATGCTCCCACTTCGTTGTTGGGATCATCGACAATAATGCGCACGGCGAGCTGATCGTAGATGCGCTCAAGTGGCACCCCTTTGCGCTCCATCTTACGCCAGATCGAGTAGATATGCTTCGAGCGCCCGGTAACCTCTGCCTTAATACCTTCGCGGGCAAGCATCTCTTTCAATTGGGCAATGACCTTTTGCACAATGCGGTCACGGGCCTCTTTGCGCATGGCCAGGCCACGGGCAATTTCCTGATAACGGTCGGGATGCAGCGTTTTGAATGCCAGATCCTCTAGCTCCGATTTCATCTGCCACATACCAAGACGGTGGGCCAGAGGCGCATAGATTTCAAGGGTTTCCCGCGCCACCCGTTGCTGCTTTTGCGGCGGTGTGGCGTGAATAGTGCGCATATTGTGGAGCCGGTCGGCCAGCTTGATCAAAACTACCCGCGGGTCGTCGGCTGACGCAATAATCAATTTTCGGTACGTGCCAGCCTGTGCCTCTTCTTTACTCTTGCTCTCGTAACCGGAGAGTTTAGTCACCCCATCAACCAGACTGGCGACTTGCTGACCGAAAAATTGCTCTATGACCGAAATCGGGACACCGCTGTCCTCCACCACATCGTGCAAGAGGGCCGCGGCAATCGATTCGGTGTCAAGACGTAGATCGAGCAAGATGATGGCAACTTCAATTGGATGATCAATGTACGGCTGGCCTGATTGCCGTCGCTGCCCCTCGTGGGCAACAGCGGCGAACGCATACGAGCGGCGGATCAGATCGAAATCGGCTGAGGGGAGATACTCTCGGTGGCGGGAAATCAGAGCTTCAACTGAAGGTGAATGATATGCATTAATGAATGCTGTTTGAACCGACTCGAGTGATGCCTGACAACCACGACGTTGCTGTTGTTCAACAAGCGAAAACATCACCGGGTGGTTGAGCAATTCAGCCGATAATGGCGGCAAATCAGACATCATCCTCGTATGAGTCGACGAAGTTAATGTTAGTTCTGGCGAATGAGCGGTAATCGCTACATCATCCATAATCCGCTCCTATCCAGGCAGACTATTCACTGCCGTTTACAGGCAGTGAATGGGCAGGCCGGACGTACATGGAATGCCAATATGTATGATCTGAACACGACTTCGCCGCTACACGGATAATCTCGCAAAGACTATCTTTACTATCTGATACGAAGTGATTCTTGATCAAAAACGCCCGGCGTGCAACGCCAGGCCGCGTCCTCCATAATCGACGATCATCCGCGATCGCGACATATATACTCTTTATTTATGTAGCATAACACTCGCAAGCAGCAATGTCAAGCTGCGTCATATCGCACGGGAATTTCTTAATGCTTGGACGGGAGCAAGTGAAAGGCATCGAAAACCCGGATGCTTGCACCTGGATGAACGAATTCAGATCGTTATGTTTGTAGTACATCATCGCTTCGCCACAGCCGCAGCGTAGGCTTGCAGAGCACTTCCTGCGGCACCGGTGATAGCCGGCCCGTGGCCAAAACAGATCGTAGTACAGTCGTAGCGTGCCAGGCGCGAAATACTGTTGATTTCGGTATTCAGGTCTTCAATGACCAGTGGTAATTGTAACGACTTATCACGATGCATAACAGCATCGGCGACGAAGAGGGTCTTTTGCACGCGCCAGTACAGGCCGATTTGACCGGCGCTGTGACCAGGGATGTGAATCACCTGGAGACCTCCGGCCACCGGGATGATCTCGTTATCGGCGATGAGATGATCGACCCGCGCCGGTTGAATGGTTCGTGGCAAGAGCATCCTGGCAAGGCTGAAAGCCAGGCGATTGAACAGACCTGGAGAGCCATGCAGGGTTGGGCGTAGACACTGCCCCTGCGCAACCAGGTCGGCATCAGCAGGATGCATCCAAATCTGCGCCTGCGTGTATCTTTGTAATACCGCCAGATTACCGGCGTGATCGACATGATGGTGGGTTACGATGATATGCTTCACCTCTGCCGGCGTGCGGTCCAGTGCTGTCAACCCGGCCAGCACACCGGCGCCATGATCAGGATAACCGGTGTCGATCAGAGTCACACCTTCAGCCGTTAGCAAAAAGAACACGTTTACCGAAGTAAGTGGCATTGGCAGGGTCAGTTCGTACAAACCTGGAATAATCAGGCGTGGTGTTGCCATAGAACCTCACAGTGAGCAGATCTATCAGACGGCGGTCATGCACTTTCCAGGTTACCGTTTTAGATAATCTGCTCTCCGCATTGGCGAAATAACACAGACGTCTCACCCATTCGGCCCCTTACTTTACCCTTCGTCTTCATCATCACATGTTGGCAATAAGGACAACTCAGACACAGGTTTGACTATCAGCCGTAATGTTTCCTATCAGAGCCTTAGTAAACGACTCGATCATCTTCACATGAGACAACAGTGCGGAAGCGCGACTTCCGCACTGCGGTTGTATACGCTTTACTGAATGTATGAGAAGTGTATCCAGCAAAGCTCGCTGAACGCGGGTGTTGTCGGCCAGGTATCAGTAATTTTCCAGGAGCCACTGGCGCCAACCGGCATCAAACTCTTCATAGGTAATACCGAAGGCTTTTTGCAATGCTTTATCATAAAATTCGATACCGGTACCGGGTGTATCACGCACAGCAGCGGCAAACCGCCAGAACCCATCAAGTCCACCCTGCGTCTCGACAATGTACGCAACCAGCGAATAAGCGAACCCGTAGGCCAGGCCACGATCAACTTCAAGGGTGGTCATATGATCCATATCCTGTGGGCGGACACCACCGTTGGGATCAACCAGGGGAATAATGCGCCCCATCCGCACCGCAGCACTCACTGCATTCCGGCGCGGATTATTCGCGACATATTCAGCCAAACCTTCGCTCATCCAATCAGTGATGCGATATTCCTGCGCAAACGCCCGCGTGTACGCCCAGTGGGTCAATTCGTGCACAATCGTGCTGTAGAGTTCCGCTTCCCATCCCACATTCGGATCGTAGAAACCGAAGGCGTAGGAGAAGGGGGCAAAGATGTCGATCCGATCATTCCGTGGCCGTGATCCGGCGGAGTACCAGGCCAGCGAGTTTGGATTGACGGGAGGCGTAATGCCGAAAATCGGGCGGAGATACACATTGAATTTGTTTTCCGGAGTACGGCCCAGCGTATCGATCACCTGCTGTCGCGCTCGGACAACCATGTCCTCGATGATTGTGTTGACTTCGGCAGCCCATTCGTAGGTGTTGAGTGTGAAGTATTCGTTTTCGATCCGAATCTTCTCACCAAGCTGCTCCTCGGTCGGCTCACTCATCACCCAACGACCATCTTCAATCTGGCGGAAGAGAATATCACGGCGATAGCCGCCATCGTCAATTGCCGCTTGCCAGAAGCCATGGTCACGTGGTTTGACCTCAAGCACGCGCATCCGACCGAACCGGCTGCCGGCGAACGACGACTCTTGAAAGGTGTTGAAACGCTCTTCGACCAGCCGACGGAACGGAGCATTCGTTTGATCAACGACCGAACGCAGGAGTTCAATATTATTGGTATTGTATGCTTCAATATAGCTATCAAGCGCCTGTTGGATACCGGCTGCGACCACTTCCGGTGTTAACTCGGTTGTCACCGGTGTTGGCTCAGAAACCGGTACACTTGTTGCCGGTACAGCGGTTGGTACTGCCTCCGTTGCCGTTGGTGTTGGTGCTGGTTGATTGGTACACGCAACCAGCATCAAAGCGATCAAGATGATAAACCAGCCAGTCCTACGCATTATGACCCTCCCGAACAGAATCTGATGAAGACACTTTATTGTACCGCGCTTCAGTTCACTTTAGAGTATAGTATTTTGTAATTGTTGGCGACAGGTTGTTAAGCGTTTATGGATCAAGACCTTATTCGCTGGCTCAGCTCGCCAGAAGGAAGCGCCGTACTGGCCGATCTGGCGATACGTGACATACGTGAGGCGACCATCCTGAGTGAACTCAATCGGCTGCGGCGTTCACTGCCGGCGGCGCGAGCACGAGCTGCTATTGAGCAGGCATTGCTACGGCGACGGGCAATCAGCAAATTCCCCCAGGCAGACCGGATGCTCTTTACGCGCGAGGCACTGGCACAGGCGTCAGCAGCGCCTGTGGCCGCACATCGTGCCCGGCGGCTGGCCCAGGCCGGCAATGTAGCCGATCTCGGTTGCGGGATTGGCGGTGACACCATTGCACTGGCCGATGCCGGAGCGCAGGTGATCGCCGTCGAGCGCGATCCAATCAGGTTGGCGCTGGCGCGATTCAACGTTGAAGTGCTTGGGCTTGGTTCGCGAGTATCCTTTCTTGAGCGTGATTTGCTGCGCGAGCCGCTACCGTTAGCGGCAGCACTCTTCTGCGACCCGGCCCGGCGGAGTGGAGAGCGACGCCTGTTCGATCCTGATGATTTTCAGCCACCGCTCAGCCATGTACTGAGCTGGCGGCAACACACACCGGCTTTGGCGGTGAAATTAGCGCCGGGCATTCAACGTAGCGTCGTGCCGGAGGATGCAGAAGTAGAATTCGTGTCGCTTGATGGCGACCTGAAAGAGGCTGTTATCTGGTGTGGGCCATGTGCTACCACCAGTCGGCGGGCAACGGTGCTGGGTAGCGACGGGTCAATGTCAACCATGATCGCTGATGCAACGACAGCGCCATCATTAAGCCCACCATTAGCCGTGCTCTACGAACCAGACCCGGCTGTGATCCGGGCAGGATTGGTGGCTGAACTGGCACATCAACTCGGTGCGTATCAACTGGCACCCGATATTGCCTATCTCACCGCTCATACCGCCTTGCCAACCCCTTTTGCCCGCGCCTGGCCTATTATCACCTGGATACCGTTCCAACTCAAACGCCTGCGCGCATTAGTCCGAGAGCTTGATGCCGGTGTTGTTACTGTGAAGAAGCGCGGATCGCCACTCGACACCGATAGCCTGGCCCGTCAGCTCAGTGGTTCGGGGCAACGACACCTGGTGGTTGTCCTCACCCAAATGCCCGATGGGCCAATCGCGATTATCTGTAGCGCAGATCGTGCAGATATGGTAACGTAGGAACAGAATTGTTTGACTCATCAGAAAGTTAACCGATATGAACCTCTCGCGCTCAACTCGCTATCGGGGATTGATCATCCTGATCGTCATCAACTTTATGATGTATGCCGGCTTCTTCATGGTCATTCCCCTGGTCTCGGTACATTATGTGCAAACAATGGGTTTTGCTGCGGTGACGGTCGGGCTGGCGCTGGCACTTCGTCAACTCGTCCAGCAGGGGGTCAGCGTAGGCGGTGGGGTACTGTCGGATCGATTTGGCGGGCGCGGCCTGATCACCGCCGGCGTCCTGGTGCGGGCCGTCGGCTTCGCCAGCCTGGCCTTTGCCGACACACCGCTCCTGCTCTTCGGATCAATGTTGCTCTCGGCGCTCGGCGGTGCGCTCTTCGAGGCACCCAGTCGCGCCGGGATCGCTGCGCTAACCACGGAAGAAGAGCGGGCGCGGGCTTTTTCCATCAACGGCGTCGGTGGTGGGCTGGGCATGGTGATTGGCCCGTTTCTCGGTGCACTGCTGCTCGACTACGGTTTCAGTACCGTCGCGTTGGCTGCTGCCGCCTGTTTTGCCTTCATTGGCGCGATTACACTGTTCCTGCCACCGATTGAAACGGCGACCGACCGTAATCGGCTCGGTTTTGGGCTTGGGCTGGCACTGCGTGATCGGCCATTCCTTGCTTTCACTGCCCTTCTCATGGGGTACTGGTTTATGTGGGTACAGTTGACGATTAGTTTGCCACTGGTAGGTGAACGACTGGCCAATGCTGCCGATGCTGTGCGCTGGATTTACGGCATTAATGCAGGAATGACCGTCATCTTACAAATACCGGTCATTAGCTTATTCGAGCGCTGGCTGCGTCCGCTTAGCATCTTAATCCTCGGCATTGCTCTGATGGCGTTTGGCCTGGGGATGGTTGCGCTGGCCGGCTCCTTTCCACTCCTCATCGGATGTGTCATCATCTTCACCTTTGGCACTCTCCTCGCCACACCGGCGCAGCAGAGCGTGGCAGCGGCGTTGGCCGACAAACGAGCACTCGGTTCATACTTCGGAGTCAATGCACTTGCGCTAGCGGTAGGTGGTGGACTGGGCAATCTGAGCGGTGGCATGTTGATCGATCTGG
Organism: Chloroflexus aurantiacus J-10-fl; assembly: GCF_000018865.1. Classification (NCBI taxonomy): domain Bacteria; kingdom Bacillati; phylum Chloroflexota; class Chloroflexia; order Chloroflexales; family Chloroflexaceae; genus Chloroflexus; species Chloroflexus aurantiacus. The sequence continues at coordinate 1,985,647 of NC_010175.1, read as the reverse complement.
CCGCTGCATTCAATCTGCCCGCATTGCCATGGCTGGCGTTTGCCGGGATTGGGTTCATCAGCGCCGTTGGGCTTACAATACTCGGCAACTACTTGCAATTGCGCAGTGCAACAGCGCAACTGGTTGGCATGCATCGCTAACGTTAGGCGCCACAACCGCGCAGCCAGACGGTGCATTCAGAACAGACCTACAGACCACAAGGTACAATATCCGATGTATACATCGCGCTAACTAGAAAGGAAACAAGCCGTGCCCAACAATCGTTTTGCCTTCTTCAACGGCGAGATTGTCCCTATCGAGCAGGCACAGGTCAGTGTGATGACCAATGCGCTCAATTATGGTACCGGTTGCTTTGAAGGGATACGCGGCTACTGGAACCCTGACCATCAACAGCTCTATGTCTTTTGTCTGCGAGAACACATGGAGCGCCTCCATCGCTCGGCCCGTATCTTGATGATGAAATTACCCTACAGCACTGAAGAATTATGTCAAATTACAATTGAGCTGTTGCGACGAGAAGCCTTTCGCGAAGATGTCTACATCCGACCACTCCTCTACAAGAGCGATCCGGCCATTGCCGTTCAGTTGCACGGCCTGACCGACAGCTTCACAATGTTTGCCGTCGGGTTCGGACAATACCTGGCCGGTTCAGCAATCAAAGCCTGTATTTCATCGTGGCGACGGATCGACGATAACATCATTCCCTCGCGGGCCAAAGCCTGTGGCGCCTACCTCAATTCGGCGCTGGCGAAGAGTGAGGCGTTGCTGAACGGTTATGATGAAGCCATTGTGCTGAGTAATGATGGTCACGTCGCCGAGGCATCAGCAGCGAACCTCTTTATCGTGCGAAATGGAGTGTTGATCACGCCACCGACCAGTGGAGATATTCTGGAAGGGATTACACGCCAGGTGGTGATGGAGTTAGCGCGCAATCAATTGGGCATTCCGGTGCGTGAGGCGCCAATTGACCGTACCGAACTCTACGTGGCCGAGGAAGCCTTCTTTTGTGGTACCGGTGCTGAGATCAAGCCTATTGTTGAGATTGACCGGCGCCCGATAGGTGACGGGACGGTTGGGCCGATTGGGAGAATGCTGGTTAATCTCTACGCCGATGTGGTGCGTGGTCGGGTGAAGAAATACCAGCACTGGTGTACACCGGTGTATGAACTGGCATAAATCGCTTTCCGGTTTCTTATCACTATAGCAGGTTATGAGATACAGCAGGAGCGGGTTGAGTAAACTCGCTCCTGTCGGCATGGATAAGCCATCAATCACCGTGTGACCGGTAGAGCAAAGAGCAACTCCGGCGAGGTGAACTGATACCAGCGCTTGCTCCACGACGTGCAACGTTTAGATGCCATCCCCGTGCTGCCACACCCACAGCCACCAGTGGGTCGTCAAAGACACGGGTGAGCCGGTTTAGTGCGTCTGTGTTCAGGTGCAGCACACTTTCGTTACGTTCAGAAGTGATCTGCGGCCCGCCCCCACCATAACTCACCCCTGCCGGCAGCGGATACTTACGGTGCAGGGCAGGTCAGTGCCTGCCGGGCCGGGTGGTGGCCGAGCCGGAGGCTCGTGCTCCCAGGGGGCAGGTCAGTTTGTGCACTCCGCAACCCACCCCCACCCGCACCTGCTCCCGCTGGAGGCTTCTCGTTACCTATCATGCAGATAACGTCCTCACTGCGTAGGTACGAATGGCCTCACGATGACCATCGCCAGGGAAGACGCCTGCACAACCGCAAAACGGCTCTGAACCAGCGACTATCCCACCGATAGAAAGTAGGGGCGCACGGTTGCGCGTCCCTCTACCGGCCACGGCTGGTACGTAACAAGAGTGATGCGGTTCTTGATACATTATACCAACTCTTGCTCAACAATATGCATCGTTCAGGTGTGTCACCAACGAGTCACCGGTGGGTTATCGTCGGCGTGGTCGTAGGGGCACGGCATGCCGTGCCCCTACGCTCCTGTCATACCAGCGCTGGGTGCCAGCGCTGCATCGTTCAGGTGCAGCACCGGAGCCGGTGTTGATTGGCAAGCATGGTCACGTGTGCGCTGATCACACATTTGATATGATTTGCAATATCGTTATATTTCACCACTCTGCCAGCCTCTTGATCAGAATGATTAACCGCTCCCGTTCATTGTCGCAGCAATCAATACCTGGCTTGTCAAAGAGTATGATATGCAATATAATGAACTACATTCACAAGCGTTGGATAACATAACGGGAGGCGTGCAATGGAGATGGAATATTCGCTGGCGCTGGCGCTGGAGGATTACCTCCCGGTGATCTTCTCGCTGGTTGGAGTGTGGTTTATCGCTCGCACCGTCTCGCAACTTGACCGCGGTCTGGGGAGCATGGTCTACGTCGGTCTGGGCTTACTTGCCGTTGGTGGCGTTTTAAAAGCAACATGGAAATTACTCATGGCAATCAACGGCACTGATATTCCTCTCTTCAGTCAGGCACTCTTTCCAATGATCGCTCCCGGCTTTACCCTTATTGCCACAGCAGTCTACAGCTATACGCGCCAGTTGCAGGGCAAACCAGGACTGCGCCGGCCATGGCTCGTGCCACTGATTGTGATTGCTTTGTTTGGCGGTGGTTCGGCATTGATTGCAAGTAATGGTGGGCCGTGGCGTGTGCCACTCATTATGCTGGCAACGCTTGGTAACACCGCTCTCTTACTGATGCTGGCGATAGGCGCCTGGCGACGCAATATGCGTCCGCTGGCAGTAGTGTTCGTGATCGTGCTCCTCACCATCATCGGTATGTCGCAGATGGCAAATAACGTACCACAAACGATTCCAGTGCAGTGGTTCGAGCAGATTGTGCAAACACTGGCTCAGCTTGCCTTCTGTCTGGGAACCTGGCAGCTTACCCGGCAAATGGAGCAAGAAGTTCCGGCGCGCAGGCTGGCCCTGGCCAATTCAAGGCTGTCTTGAGCGTTTGATTGAGGGGTAGTTCACTGCGTTCCAGGGAACATAGACTGTTGCGTAAGTCGAGCAGGGGCCAGCGTATGTGCCCCTGCTCACGTGTTGGCAGTTCATCAACAACAAGCGAGGGTAACCCAAGTTGCTACCTTATTTCACCACAGAGACACGGAGGATGTAGATAACTCGGATTGCTTCCGAGAGATGTGACGTAGCCGTCTACAGGAACTGGCTGCACCCCATATCGTTCGTGCAGTTACGCCATACGGTATTGAGTGCGGCTTCGTACTATTCATCCTGACCATCAGCCTCCATAGCCTGCTCATAGCGTAGGTGACAACTTGAGCGGGGGTTATCACTCAGCCAGATGAACAACCGTGCGTATAACCGACGCGCACGCTATCGGCGCTTTGATACAGGTAGCTTGAGTCAATTCTCAAAGACAGACATTCGTAAGCCGTCCAGTCGCAAACCCATACCTTGCTAGCGCGAAGGATCGGTCAGCGCAAAGAGCAATTCGGCCTCGCAGGCCAGTTGATCGGCGACCGTAGCGCGGGCCTGGCCTTTACCGACTCCACGCCGCATCTTCTCCAGTTGCACTTCCAGACGCAACGTATCGCCAGGTCGCACCACGCGCTTGAAGCGTGCGCCATCGATACCGGCAAAGAGCACCAGCTTGCCGGCGTTTTCCGGTGCACTCAGAGCAGCCACTGCCCCGGTTTGGGCCAGTGCTTCCAGTATCAGCACACCGGGCATGATCGGATTGCCGGGAAAATGCCCCTGAAAGTATGGTTCATTGGCCGATACCAGCTTTTCACCTACCGCACGCACACCCGGCTCTAGCTCCATAATCCGGTCAACAAGGAGAAAGGGGTAGCGGTGAGGAATGAGCGCCATGATCTCTTGAATTGACAGCATAACACAAGACTCCTTCAGACTACAGGCGCAGCTTAGCGCCGGGGAGAAGCAACGGCAATCAGACGCGGACTGCCTGACGAGTATGGTTCGAGATCGTAACTCCCATAGACTGCGCGAAGGGTAAAACCGGCACGGGCCAGCAGATGTTCAAGCTCGAAGCGGTAGAGCCAGCGCATGGTGAACTGCATCGTGCGTCGGGTAAGTGTACCGTTCGCAGCGGTTTCATCATAGATAAAGGTTACGTGGCTTATCTGCTCCGCCGCATCACTCTCGATGACGACAAATTTTTGCACAAAACAACCATCGAGTTCGTAACTGCGCTCAAGCTGTACCCGACCATCTTCGCGAGTGATTGCCAGCGGATCGGGGTTGAAGAGATCGATAATCAACGTCCCCCGCCGGGTCAATGCCCGACGAACAACCGCCAGTGTGGCCAATTGATCTTCGATGGTTGTCAAATGCATGAAGGAATTTACAGCCACAAATGCTAACGGAAACTGATGTTCAGGCAATATGACACTCCGCACATCAGCTTCAAGCAGTGTTACCCGGTCGAGTAAGCCTTCCGCATGCAATCGTTCACGTGCCAGGGCCAACATTGCCGGCGAGAGATCGACGCCGGTCAGTTGAAAGCCGGCACTGGCCAGCGGCAGCAGCACGCGGCCAGTACCACACATCAGCTCAAGGATCGGCCCACCGGTACGCCGTGCCCATTCACGGTAGAAGGGAATGTCGTCGTGAAAGTGGCGAAAATCGGCATCATAATAGCGGGCAAATGGATCGTACAAGTGCATATGATTTCAAGTAGATGAGAGGTGTAAATACGCCGGTCACTAATCGCCTATGGATTGAGCACCAAAAACAGCACACCAAAGACAAAACCAATCACGATCAGGCCCAGAATCCCGAAGAGGAGAATGCGCGGATCGATAATCGGCTCAAAGCGTGGCGCACCTGGAAGCTGGGTCGCAGACGTCGGCATGCGCGGCGGCTCAGGTGGCGGTGGCGGAACACGAAAAACCTCTTCTGGCGATGAGGGGGGCATACGGAAGGTATCGTCGGATCGCGGTATCGGTAGTGAGTCACGACCTTCAGCCGCCCGCCGCAGCGCACCAACGATGCTGCTCCCAATCGAGAAGACGATGATAAGAACAATAATCGCAATGAAGAGTTCGGTTGTGCCAATCGGTATACCCGTCTGAAAACTGAGCCAGCGAGCCAGGGGTGGTAGAAATGACGGGGCCAGCACAAACAGGAGAAATATAACCCAGCCGAACCAGCCTGAGCCACGACGACGCTCTTCCATATGAATTCGCGGGCGATGACTGGCGATGTCAGACACCAGCAGACGCCCGCTCCTCCTTTCTAGCCATATCAGAGATCGCAGTCCATTTGTTCGACAGCTTTCATCTTACGTTCAAACTCCCCAGTGGGGGGATGATTGTATTGTACGTTGTCAGAGAAGTCGTTGGCCACAAGGATAGCGAGAAGGTCACAGTTCTATCTTAACCCAGGTTGCCAACTATGCTGTGAGCAGGCCACGGAAGGCTGACTACCAGGATGAACAACACGACGCTGCGCACAACCTCGTGCAGCGTACCTGACCGGTATGCATCGTTTGGGTCGCAGCCAGTTCCGTAGACACACTACGTCACGCACATCTGGTATGCCCATCCTCCATGTCTCTGTGGTGATATAAGGGAGCACCTTGGGTGACGATCTATCCGCGTTCATCCGCCTCACCCGCGTCCATCCGTGTTCCACCCATCCCCCCGTCGCGATCAACGATCCGCACCGCTGTGGTGACGTAAGGGGGCAACCTGGATTATCTTAATTTCACGAATCGGCAACCGGTGCTGCCCGAACGATCAGGCGGTGTGAATAGACGCCGATTGGCACACAGGTGATCAGGGTCAGCGTTTCGCGACTGGTCGGCGCCAGAACCCACGTCTCATCAGGAAGCACTGTGAGCACTTCGCGGACAGTATAGCGCCTGATTTGTCCATTGACAGTTAGCAGAACCTCATCGCCAACTGTGATCGCGGGCAATTGATTGAAGATGATGCCCCGGTAGCCGACATGGCCGGCAATCACAATATTACCGGTCGTACCGGGATAGCCGCTGATCGGCCAGTAATGAACAGCCGTATAGCGTGGCACATCCCAGGCCCCAAAGGAAAAGCCAGCACTCACGACAGCCGTATCAACTCCGATCCGTGGCACCTGCACACGGGTAGGGCGTACCGCCGACCAGGCTGCATCAGGGGTAGCCACCGCCTGCATAGCCCACTCTGGCGCCGGATTGGCTGCCAGCCATTCGCGTCCCAAATGACCGAGCAAGACTTGATAGCGGGGGGGATTCTGCGGATGCCACTCGAAACGGGCACGCTCAAAGAACTGCACCAGACGAGGCTGACCGTTGTTGTCGATGTATTCAAACGGCTCTGAAAGCGGAAAGCCAAATGTCGGTAAGCCACCATTCGCCCACCAAAACGAACGGAACGCACCACTCAGACTGTGACCGGTTTCAGGAAAGAAATCGGCATTGGGTGGTGGGGCAGAAAGTGGCGCAAATGCCGGATGTGTCGCCAGCGCCGCCGCCGCCCACCGACCGAGATGCCCAACCTGCACCAGCGCCAGTTCAGCGTGCCATTCAAACCTGGCCCGCTCGAAGTATTGCACAGGGCGGCCATCTTCGATGAACACCTCGGTGAGGGGATAACCAAAAATCGGCAACCCTCCCTGTCGATCATAGAACTCACGAAACGCATACGCCAGCGTATGACCAGTTTCACGAAACAAGATCGGCGTGCCGGCAGCAGTATTCGCAGTAACCGGCACGGGTGAGAGGATCAACACCATCAGGAGAACAACGAGCAGTTTACGCATATGTATTGAATCCGCATCCTCATCATATCGTTTCAAGGGTATTTGCTGCCAGCGAAAGCAGAAGTAGCGCCTGCATTCCCCGACTCAGGTTAAACGGCAAAATATACTCATCGGTACGATGGGCATTGCCACCATCAGTCAAACCAACACAAACCGCAGGCATCCCCAGACTCAATGGAATATTGGCATCGGTGCTGCTCTGCTGAAATGAAATCTGCGCACCGACCATTTGATAGGCTGCGACTGCGGCCTGAACCAGCGGATGTTCACGAGGGATAGCACCTGAAGGCCGATCTCCCACTTTAGTAAGCTGAATGTGCACATCCGGGTACTCAAGCGCAACTTCTTCGACCAGACGATACACTTCATTGACCAGATCGGTGAGCGCTGCCGACGATACCGAGCGTAGATCGAGGAGCATGTTGGCGTGCTGGGCAATTGTATTCACCGACGTGCCACCACTGATGGTACCGATATTAAACGTAGTACGGGGAGACGATGGTACCTGCAATTCGGTTAACCTAGCAGCCAGCCGAACCAGAACGTGAATGGCGCTCGGTGTACCAAAATTTCCCCACGAGTGACCACCAGGGCCGGTGGCTTCAATCCGAAACCGACGGACACCAATCGCCTGATGGTGAAGCGACCCGAAATCGCAACCTTCAATGACGACCACCGTACTCAGACGGGTTCGCAAGCGCTCAACCACCCTGCGCATACCGCGGAGATCGCCCAGACCCTCTTCACCAACATTGGCTACAAACCAGATGTCGCTGGTATTGGGCAGATCAAAGCGCTGATACATCTCAGCCAGGCGCAGCAAGCCGGCAACACCTGCGCTATTGTCACCGATACCGGGGCCATACACTCGTTCACCTTCATAACGAATCGAGAGATCGGTATCGGCTGGAAAAACGGTATCAAGGTGAGCCGAGATCAACAGTCCTGGACGTGCGGTACTACCCGGGCGGCGGCCATACACATTTCCCAGATCATCAACCTCGACATCGTGCAGACCGAGGGCTTGCATACGCTGGCTGACAAGCAATGAGCGTGGTCGTTCAGCAAACGTTGGCGCCGGAACCTGTTGAATTTCAATTGCCGTAGCCAGTGTTGGCCGATAGTCGGCAAGATCAGTCAAAGCAGCCCGCACAGCGGGGTGAGTATACCATTGCTGAACGACAGCTTTCATCGCCTGATCCTTCTGTTGTTCGATAATTCACTCCGGAAATAGATCATCTTTTGGCTGGCACGGGATGTTTTTGTAGCAAACACAACTTGTTTACGACGTATTTCCGTCGCACCTTACGCAGCATATCGGTAGATTGCTTCGCGGGAAGAAACTGACCCTTGCGCTTCATATGACTCAACACGATAACCACACTCGGAAGTTGCAACACAGACGAAAGGTGATATGGTTGTTTTGTTCAGCAAAGCAGTACAGCTGCCAATGGGTAACGCTCTGAATTGCTTAGCCAACAATCTTTACTCGCATCGTTGCATATCAACGCACACTAGCATACATCATCATAACGTTCCCTCGGACTATGTTGTTATCCCGAACCGGCCACCGTCTGGGTGTGGTATTTGATACAATAGTTCCCGTTGCACCGCTTTGCACTGCTGATTTCTGGACTGACAATATAGCACAGAATGCCAACACCCGCAAAGGTGTTCGACAAGCAACACCTCGCTGTCAGTCTTGCCCGAAGCTGAACGTATCATAGCCCAAGTTGCTACCTTTATCACCACAGAGGCACGGAGGACACAGAGGATGGGCATAACTCGAGTTGCTACCGTAAGGCGTGAAGGAGCGTGTCTGAGGGAACTGGCTGCTATCCACATGGTTTATACAGTTCAGTTATGCTGCACGGTGTTGTGCGCAGCGTGCAGTCAGCCTCACGTGGCCTGCGCACAGGGTAGGTGGCAACCTGGATTATCATTATCATAATCCAAGTTGCCATCTTACGTCACCACAGCGGTGCGGAGCGTTGAGCGCGACAGGGAGAGGGGTGGAACACGGATGGACGCGGGTTTGGCGGATGCACGCGGATAGATCGTCACCCAGGGTGCTCCCTTCTATCACCACAGCGACACGGCGGATGAGCATCCCAGATGGCCGTGACGTCGTGCGTCTACGAAACGGGCTGCGACCCAAACGATTCATACCGGTCAGGTACGCTGCACGATGTGGGGCGCAGGGTCGTGCTGTTCATCATGGCAGTCAGCCTCACGTGGCCTGCGCACAGGGTAGGTGGCAACCTGGATTATCATTATCATAATCCAAGTTGCCATCTTACGTCACCACAGCGGTGCGGAGCGTTGAGCGCGACAGGGAGAGAGGTGGAACACGGATGGACGCGGGTTTGGCGGATGCACGCGGATAGATCGTCACCCAGGGTGCTCCCTTCTATCACCACAGCGACACGGCGGATGAGCATCCCAGATGGCCGTGACGTCGTGCGTCTACGAAACGGGCTGCGACCCAAACGATTCATACCGGTCAGGTACGCTGCACGATGTGGGGCGCAGGGTCGTGCTGTTCATCATCGCAGGTAGTCTTTCGTGGCCTGCTCACAGTGTAGGTAGCAACCTGGATTATCATTATCATAATCCAAGTTGCCATCTTACGTCACCACAGCGGTGCGGAGCGTTGAGCGCGACAGGGAGAGGGGTGGAACACGGATGGACGCGGGTTTGGCGGATGCACGCGGATAGATCGTCACCCAGGGTGCTCCCTTCTATCACCACAGCGACACGGCGGATGAGCATCCCAGATGGCCGTGACGTCGTGCGTCTACGAAACGGGCTGCGACCCAAACGATTCATACCGGTCAGGTACGCTGCACGATGTGGGGCGCAGGGTCGTGCTGTTCATCATGGCAGTCAGCCTCACGTGGCCTGCTCACAGGGTAGGTAGCAACCTGGATTATCATTATCATAATCCAAGTTGCCATCTTACGTCACCACAGCGGTGCGGGGCGTTGAGCGCGACAGGGAGAGGGGTGGAACACGGATGGACGCGGGTTTGGCGGATGCACGCGGATAGATCGTCACCCAGGGTGCTCCCTTCTATCACCACAGCGACACGGCGGATGAGCATCCCAGATGGCCGTGACGTCGTGCGTCTACGAAACGGGCTGCGACCCAAACGATTCATACCGGTCAGGTACGCTGCACGATGTGGGGCGCAGGGTCGTGCTGTTCATCATCGCAGGTAGTCTTTCGTGGCCTGCTCACAGTGTAGGTGGCAACCTGGATTATCATTATCATAATCCAAGTTGCCATCTTACGTCACCACAGCGGTGCGGAGCGTTGAGCGCGACAGGGAGAGGGGTGGAACACGGATGGACGCGGGTTTGGCGGATGCACGCGGATAGATCGTCACCCAGGGTGCTCCCTTCTATCACCACAGCGACACGGCGGATGAGCATCCCAGATGGCCGTGACGTCGTGCGTCTACGAAACGGGCTGCGACCCAAACGATTCATACCGGTCAGGTACGCTGCACGATGTGGGGCGCAGGGTCGTGCTGTTCATCATGGCAGTCAGCCTCACGTGGCCTGCTCACAGTGTAGGTGGCAACCTGGATTATCATACCATCAGCACTAACCACACTTTACCGACCGGATTTGATACAGCAAATTATCGGTCAAAGGAATCTAATCACATTCGCCACCGGCAATTGTGGCCTGGGCGAACACCTGCCGACCAATTTGCCAGCTATGCCAGATCGTGGCATACTGACGCTGTAGAAAGACAAGACAGATAGCGATAAGGAGCGTCTATGTCGCTGTTGCCAACTGCAACCGTTGCGACCATTGCCCGTTACGTTGGTCAGCGCGTTACTCTGGCCGGCTGGGTCTACCACAAGACCGAGAAAGGTAAACTGATCTTTATTCTCTTGCGCGACGGTAGTGGAACAATTCAATGTGTCACATTTAAGAAAAACGTCAGTGAAGAGACCTTTGCTACCGCACAATCACTCACCCAAGAGAGTTCTTGTCGTATCACCGGCAGCGTGCGAGCCGACGAGCGAGCGCCGGGTGGGTACGAACTTGATGTTGAGTCAATTGAACTCATTGGCCCTAGCCACGAATATCCAATCACTCCCAAAGAGCACGGGGTTGAATTTCTGATGGCACACCGCCACCTGTGGGTACGTTCGGCGAAGCAGCACGCCATCCTACGGATTCGGGCCGAGGTCATTGCCGCTGCCCAGGAGTGGTTGAACGAGCAGGGGTTTGTGCGCTTCGACACCCCGATCCTAACCGCGACTGCGGCTGAAGGCACCACAAATCTGTTTGCAACCGACTATTTCGATCTGGGCAAAGCGTATCTGGCCCAGACCGGTCAACTCTACGTTGAAGCCGGTATGATGGCGTTTGGGAAGGTATACTGCTTTGGCCCAACCTTCCGCGCCGAGAAGAGCAAGACTCGCCGGCATCTAACCGAATTCTGGATGATCGAGCCGGAAGTAGCCTTCGCCGATCACGAAGACAACATGCGTCTTCAAGAGGAATTTGTCAGCGCAATTGTGGCCCGTGTGCTGGAGCGGCGACGAGACGATTTGCAGACCCTGGAGCGTGACACGACCCTGCTCGAACAGGTACGACCGCCGTTTCCGCGGATTACCTACGATGAGGCTATCGAGTTGATCGCTGCGCACCAGGGGGAAGTGGAAGGTGCCGACCCATTGCCGTGGGGCGAAGATTTCGGTGCTCCTCACGAAACCTTGATTGCCTCGAAGTTTGATCGCCCGGTCTTCGTTGAACGTTTCCCATCGGCGGTTAAGGCCTTCTACATGCAACCGGACCCGGAACGCCCAGAAGTTGCGTTGTGTGCCGATCTGTTGGCTCCGGAGGGATACGGTGAGATTATCGGTGGTTCACAGCGCATTCACGACCCGATCCTTCTCGAGCAACGCATCCGTGAACACGGTCTGCGCATTGAAGACTACGAGTGGTATCTCGATCTCCGCCGCTATGGGACAGTGCCACACAGTGGCTTTGGCATGGGCATTGAGCGCGTCGTAGCCTGGATTACCGGCACTCGCCACATTCGGGAAACAATACCGTTCCCACGCCAACTGTATCGCATCTATCCATAAAGGAGATACGACCGGTAGAGCTACTTCCATCAAGCAGCCAGACACAATAATCAGCGCGGAGGGGAAAGGAGTGTTCCCCTCCGCGCTGACTGTTTTAGCTTGTGATAGAGCGTGGGATCAAACCGGAAATGTTACTGCCGTACCACCGTTCGCCGCACCTGCTCGACTGCACGTTGAGCAGTGGTCAGGTATGCCGCATAGACACCAGCCCGATTGAAAGCCAGCGGCGTCGCTGCACCAACGGCAAGAAGTGCCGGTACCCAGAAGAGAACGAAGAACTGCGCCAGCCAGGCAAAGAGCAGACCACCACCGATCAGGGTATTGAGCAACGCGGTGCTTCCACGTTGAGTATACCCGTATCCCAGCAATTCACGAAGGTTAGCGATCAGGAGTAACAGCCCGGCAAATGCGCCAAAATGCATCGTCAGGCCGATGTTAAAAAACCGCATCAGAAAATACACCAGCAACCCGAAAACAATCACGCCCAGAATGATCAGGTATACCGGCTTAACCGGATAGCCGCCGATCACAACATACGGGCGTCGTGGGCCATTACCATAGTTGCCGTACATCGTCGTATCCTTTCGTAATGGATAACATCACTATTACTGCCGGTACGACGTTCACCAATGGGCAAAAGTTGCACCTGTTCACTCGTCAAACACTGCCCGTACCCGAAACATACCATCTTGCTGATCGGGGGCATTTGCCAGGGCCTGTTCCTGGGTCAACATCTCGCCTACCACATCAGGTCGCCAGACCGTCGTTAACCCGGTGACCTGCGCAGTTGGTGGCACATTGCTGACATCGACTTCCTGCAACATCGCGATATAATCAAGGATCGCTGAGAGTTGCGCCTGCATCAGAGCAATTTCTTCATCCGACAACGCAATCCGGGCGAGTCGGGCCACGTGACGAACTTCTGCTTCAGAGAGCGCCATAGGAACCTCTATATGTTACAACTAGATAATCCCAGATTCCTTTCGCAGTTTGGGATCGCGAGCCGAACCAACCAGCATCTGACGAGTGTATAACAGGCGCTGTACGGCAGTAATGTGGGATGCAATACCCACCGCAATAACCGCCCATTCCAGCACCGGTCGATCAGGAAAAAACGGCATCAATATCAGACCAATGAGCAGCAGACCGAGCTTCTCCTGTCGTCCGGCAAATCCAACGTTGCAGGAAGCAAGCTTCCCGGTCGCCTCTGCCCGAGCACGGACGTAGCTAGCCATCACCATTCCAAAGATCGCAAACAGCGTCCAAACCGGTGCGACCACTCCCGATAGCATCAGCCCTCCCATGACAAAGGCCTCCGCGTAGCGGTCGGTCACATGATCGAGCACTGTTCCATACTCGCTGGCCATCCCACTTGCGCGAGCAGTTGCACCATCCAGCACGTCAGCAAATCCCATGAGCAAGATAACGACAATGCCCCACCAAAACTCACGTTGCGAGAGCAGATAACCGGCCAGCACACTGAACAGCAGACTCAGATAGGTTAGTATATTTGGGTGAATCCCCAAACGGGAGCAAAAATGACCAAGCGGAAGCGAGGCCTGTTCATAAAACTGACGAAAACGAGCAAGAAATGGCATCATTGGCACTCTTCCTTTACTGACGATCTCTCTGAACTACACCTTACAACTTGGACTGTAACAACAAAGACATTGTCCGACGTTCTACTTCTCCTAAGGAGATCGGTGCATCAGGTCCGGTATATTCAATCCAGATTGACGCCGTCGCAGCACCGGTACAACCGGCCCGGAAGAGATCGTGTGGTGCAGAGAGATAGGAGTGAATAAAACCGGCCATGTAGGTATCTCCAGCACCGGTCGGATCGCGGGCATCGGTCGCATAAGCCGGGACAGGAATGGAACGTTCACCATCATCGATATGGGAACCTGCCTCAGCGATTGTCACAATAGCAATCGCGCAACCAGTTTCGCGTAGGCGACGCGCTGCCGCTGCCGGATCGACCCGCGGATCGATCCCGGTAATCACTTTTGTTTCTACCTCGTTTGCCTTAATCACGTGACAGAGCGGCGCAATGGCAGCAAAATCGTCTGGCAAGAAGTGTTCGATCCGCCCATCGACACCAAATCGCCGGAGGAGGCCCTGTGGATCAAGAAAGATCGGGGCATCAGTTCGATCTCGAATAGATCGGATCAGGTCAAGGGGCGTCTCTTGCAAGATCGGGCCAACAATCACGGCTGACGCACTGGTAACGATGTCAGGCACGGTCTGGATTGGCTCGGCAACACCGAGCACATCAAGCGTCCGATCTCCGCGCGTATCATAGACCAGCTTAAAGCCACCAGTCTGGGCCGATAATGAGACAAACGGTGTGATACCGTAGCGCAACAGATCAGACTGAAACCGATCAGCATAATCAGGTCCAACCCGGCCAACCAGCGCGGTCGTTCGACCCAGGCGACTGAGCGCCAGACAGGCATTCGTCGAACAACCAGAGAGAACACGTCCGCCGGTAGACACCACCGGTGTAATAATCTCGTCGTATACCGGATTTCCAAAAGCAACAATCATTGTCATACGATTACCACTAACTATTCCCAGACAGACGATCATACAAACCCTGTAACTGTTCGTCATCGTACAGGGTAATTGTTACTTTAATCGTGCGCCCGCTACGGGCGATCTGAACTGGCGTTTGCAGCAACTCTTCAAACATCTGTTGCGCCATCTGATCCTCTGGTGAACGAGTAGCGGGTAGGCGTTGGCGTTCTGGTGATGAAATCGTCCTGCCTGGAGAAGGCATCTTCCCGCCAAGTGGTTCTACCACCTGCGCCAGAGCCGTTTCCAGATCAACGCCACCGGTGAGCGCTTTGCAGAGCCGATCAGTCTCAGTCAAGCCAAGGTGATGGGTGACAATCGCTTCACAGGCGGCGTTTTGAAGCTGGGCATCACCGATCTGAAGCAGGGCGAGAGCCTGCGCCGGCTCAAGCTGACCAGCGCAAAGTGCATGACGGGTAGATGCTGCCAGGCCGGGTTGAGCCGCGATCTCACAAAGATGCTCGATCTCACGAACAGAGAGAGCACGCTCTTTGATTAATGCAAGCGCAGCCTGCTGATCCGTTGCGTCCTCGATCCGCAACAGTGCCCGCCCATGTCCGGCACTAATTGTGCCATCGAGGAGAGCCTGACGAGCCACGGGAGAGAGGCGCAACAGGCGACGACTATTGACAATTGCCACGCGACTCTTGCCGACACGCCGGGCAATTTCTTCATCGCTCAAGCCAAACTCACGCCGCAAGGTTTCGTAGGCCTGAGCCTCTTCCAGGGGGTTAAGGTCAGCCCGTTGGACATTTTCAACTAGCGCCAATTCGAGAAATTGTTGCGGTGTCGCATTTTTTATGATTGCCGGAATGGTAGCAAGACCGGCCATACGGGCAGCGCGTAGCCTGCGCTCGCCGGCGATCAGTTCATAGCCCCCCTGCTGGTCTTCACTCACGATGATCGGCTGGAGCACGCCATGGGTCTGAATTGAAGCCACCAGTTCAGCGAGCGTGGTCTCATCAAAGGCAGTACGGGGTTGGGCACGGTTAGCCTTGATTGCCGAGACCGGCAATTCCCGCACCGGTGTCTGATCAAGTGATGCGGCAGGAATGAGAGCATCGAGTCCACTTCCCAGTCCACGCTTCCGGCTCATACGACTCGTTCCTCCCGTCCGATCAATTCTTCGGTTAACAGGGAATAGGCTTGTGCACCACGACCATGCGGATCATATTCGTAGGCGATACGTCCATGACTGGGAGCTTCACTAAGCCGTACACTGCGCGGGATCAGGGTACGACAGATGAGGCGGGGAAAGTAGCGTTGCACCTCATCTACCACTTGTTGCGCCAGATTGGTACGACCATCGTACATCGTCATTACTACACCAAGGATGCGCAGGGTAGGGTTCAGACTCTCCCGAACTCGTTCCAGGGTCATCTTAAGCTGTGCCAATCCTTCCAGGGCCAGATATTCACACTGGAGCGGGATCAGAACGGCACTGGCAGCGCAGAGCGCGTTCACAGTGAGTAACCCAAGTGATGGTGGACAGTCGATAACGATCCAGTCGTAGCGCTGCAAAAGTGGCACCAGGCCATCACGAAGTCGCCACTCGCGCCGTTCTACGTTTACCAGCTCAATGGCAGCGCCTGCCAGTTCTTGATCGGCAGGAATGATGTCCAGTCTTTCCCGGCCACTTGAACGAGGAATTGTTTCTGGTGGTGCACCACCGAGCAAGAGATCGTAGGTCGTTACTGTCAGTGAGGTCTTCGCAATCCCAAGGCTGGTAGTGGCATTCCCCTGAGGATCGATATCAACGAGGAGAACACGTAAGCCTCGCCGGGCAAGTTCGCCGGCGAGGTTAACGGCGGTCGTCGTTTTGCCAACCCCACCTTTCTGGTTGGCAATCGCGATGATATGTGGTTGTGAATGGGTTAGATGTTGTTTCACGTGAAACACCTGCCTCAAGCAGCCACTCTGAGCGCTATTGTACCACAGGCAGGCACAAAACAACATCAAGGAAGATAACGCAATGGATTGACGGCACGCCCATTGACGAGAATGGTGAAGTGTAGATGAACGCCGGTTGAATAGCCGCCTCCAGCGCGATCATAGGTACTTCCCATATAGCCAATTAGTTGTCCGGCACTCACTTCCTGTCCGACCCGCACAACTGGCTGGGCAATGAGATGACCGTAGATCGTTTCGATACCGCCAGGATGCCGAATCTTGACGCAATACCCATAACCACTACACCATCCTGCCTCACGTACCCGTCCACTACTCGCTGCAACGATTGGTGTCCAGGCACGATTGGCAATATCTATCCCGTTATGAAATCCACCCCAACGTGGCCCGAAACCAGAGGTCAACACCCCTCGTGCAGGCCAGACCCAGCGCGGTGGAGGCGGCGGAAAATCGCGGACTTCCGGAAGGGCTGCGACTTGCGCCGGATCAACCTCTAACAAATCACTCCGAATCCAGCCGGTAATATCGCCGATTTCAATCTTTACCCAATCATTGTACCGCCCCCGCAAAGCCACCTGCCGACCGGCTGCCAACTGCGCCTGCCGTGGATGATCAGTGCTTGGGCCGGATCGAACATTTGTTTCATCCACCAGTACAATACCAACCGGCTCGGCACGACGCTGGGCAAACGCAGCCTCCTGTTCATTTGACCACGGCAATCGACCACCTGGAATAAATATTTCGCGGCCTATTACCAATTGACCGCCAGGCAACCGATTCGGTGCAAAAGTGGCTATAGCTTCCGGTGCCACACCGTAGCGCTCGGCCAGTCCCGCAAGGGTCTCTCCTTCAACGACCGTATGTGTTAACCCAGCCAGGTGTGGTATGCGCAACGGTTGTCCAACCCGCAACGCATCGCCACGATCCAGTTGGTTTGTCCACACTAACGTGCTGAGAGGAATCTGATAGCGCTCGGCTACCTCTGCCAGCGTTTCGTTCTCAGCCAGCATGTGGGTTGTTTGAAAAGCGGTCAATACCGGCTGAGGCGCCCGTAGCGCCGGCGCAATTGGTTCTGGCTCGACTGTCTTTGAGGGGGTATGACGTACCGCCGGCGCAATTCGTACTATCTGCTCTGCCGGCACTACTGAAGACAATTGCGTCACTATCGCGTCAGACACCTCACGGGGATTTGTCAGCGATTGAAGAGGAAGTGTTCGATCAACGATCAAAACGCCAAGTACCCCAACTATCAGCAAGATATGAGCTAACTGCCGGGAAAGGCGGAGCTGCCAGCGTAACGCTCGTGACCGGATCGAACCTTCGACAGAGGGTTGCGTAGCAACCCAGTAGCCATCGCGTACATGGCGAACAGTCCGCCGCGCCGCAGCCAGCCGCCGCTTGCTGCGCAACCATCGCTCTAACCATGGAGGATGATGAAATACTACGTGCATGCTTCTACTCTCACCTTCTCTGTAGAGCATACACGTAGTAGACTGCTTTGTCAATCTTGACGGCATCTTTCATCGCATGATAAGATATAAGCGTAGAATTTTCCGCTGCCCAGTCCGGCGTCGCTTTGGCTTCCGGTGATGGGCGTTCCATGAAAGGCCGGCTAATGATACGAGTCGTTGTCGATAGTATCCGTGTCAGCCTGTTGACGCAGAGCCGGGTCGTCGTTCTCCGCGAAACCGAAGGGAATCGCTACCTGCCCATCTGGATCGGCCAGTTTGAAGCCGATGCCATCGCGATGGCCATTCAGGGTCACGAACCGCAACGACCGATGACCCACGACCTGCTCAAGGCTGCCATCAGCGAGTTAGACGGACTTGTCCGTCAAATCTATATCAGCGATATTCGCGATAATACGTTCTTTGCACGTATCCTGATCGATCAGGCCGGGCGGACGGTTGAGCTTGATGCGCGACCCAGTGATGCTATTGCACTTGCTGAGCGAGTACAGGCCCCTATCTTTGTTGCTGCTCATGTGCTGGATCAGGCAGGGGTCCTCTTTGATGAGGAAGAGCAGTCAGATGATGCTGTTCCTCCTACACCGGTATCACGCAACGAGGAGCCTGCGTCAGAGGCGTCCTCTGAGCCTGAACCTGAGCTGAATGAAGACTCCCTCTCCATCTTCCGCAATTTCATTAATACTCTTGATCTCAATGACCGTGACCGGCCTGGTGAGAAGTCTTGAAGTCTGTTAGATGGTGTTTAACAGAGGGCGGTTAAACCGCCCTCTGTTATTTTGACCGGCTTGTGGATAACTTGCGATATTATGTGGAAAACTTGGACTGTTTGTGGATAACCTGCGGAACAAGTCGTTGATAGCTCGTGGAGGATTTGCGTAAGACACTTCGTACATTGTTTTGATCACTCCTTTTGTGGATAGACGTTCACAAGTCGTCCACATGCGGTTTGAGGCATTAGAATAAGCTGGAAAGACTGCTGTCCACACTTTCCACAAGCCTACGATCATGACGAATTTCTTCTTGCGCTTTATTATTTTGATGTTAAGGGAGTTACCTGTTTATAGTGGTGTGGATATATCCTATGCAACTGGTTGAACGCTTTTTGTGCGAACCCTTTCCTCCGCTTGCTCAACGTATCATCCAGGAGGGTGTTGTTGTTAATGATCGTATCCTCAAGATCGATCACTTCCTCAACCATCGGATTGATACAGACCTGATGTCTGCTATTGGTGTTGAACTGGCAACTCGCTTACAACCATTTGCCGCTGAGTTAATTCTGACCGCAGAGGCAAGTGGTATTCCACCGGCGCTGGCCACAGCCCTTGCTGCCCGGTTGCCTCTCGTGTATGCGAAAAAGTACGATCCCGATGTTCCAGTGCCGGCATTGACCCGCCATATCCATTCACCAACCCGTGATCGTCAGGTTCAACTGGCAATCTCAGCCCGCTTTATTCCTGCGGGGAGTCGTGTGGCGATTGTCGATGATTTTCTGGCTAATGGTCGTACTGCACTGGCTTTGGCCGATATGGTGTACGAGGCTGGAGCTACTGTGGTTGCCGCAGCATTTGTGGTTGAAAAGCAGTTTCAAGAAGGGCGGTTGTTGCTGCAAAAGCTGGGAGTCCCTATCATCTCGCTGGCACAGATTACGCGCTTTGTTGATGGCAGGCCTCTTATTTATGGCTGGCCATCATCTGTGCCGGGACAATCAGACGGGTAGGTTGTTCCTATCGGAAACCTGTAGTCCCGTGGGCGAATGACAGAGATATTGATTGGCTTACCCTGATACGGAAAAAGAGCGCACGGTCAGTTTTGCTTCTGTTCAGGCACTACCAAAATAGCGTAATGCCAGTCGTAAGCGCTCTTCCAGGGTTGGCGGGGCATCTCCCGGTAGGGCCGCAATTGCTGCGGCTGCTTCTGTAGCGCTGTACCCTAGACTGATCAGGATGTCGGTCAGCTCACGGTCGAGAGTGCTCACGTTGCCTGGAGTCGTGCCGGATAGCTGGCGCAAATCGATCTTACCCCGGAGTTCCAGCACAATCCGTTCGGCAGTCTTCTTGCCGATTCCTGGCACTCGTGCCAGGCGTGCTATATCGCCACCGGCAATACTCTTTTGTATCTCATCGGGAGAGCCACTCGATAGCAGGTTTAAGGCGATTTTGGGGCCTACTCCGCTGACACCAATCAACTGCTCGAACAGGTTGCGTTGAGCTGGATCGCTAAAACCGTATAATGTCAGCGCGTCTTCACGTACAATGAGCAGGGTGTAGAGGAATGTTTCACTACCGATCTGACCAACAGCATTCAAAGTAGAACGCGGAGCGTAGATGAGAAGTCCCACCCCACCGGTCTCGACGATCAGGTGGTCGATACCGATGCTCTGAATGATGCCGCGGATTGATGCAATCATACTATGCAGTCCTTACACACTATTGTTTGAAGAGAGGTTTCGGGTGAAGATGCGTTCGCCATTCTACTCAATAAGTCTGGTGCTTGCTCAGTTTGGATGTTTGGGTGTTATTGTGCTGAGTGGCCCCCTTATCCCAACGTCGCTACTCCCACTGTGCTTGCTGGTAGCCGGTTTGGCTTTAGGCCTGTGGGCTTTGTTCACAATGCGTCTTCGCCGTCTCTCGGTCTTCCCTGATCCCTTGCCCCACACCGAACTGATAAGTTCCGGCCCTTATCGTCTCGTTCGTCATCCAATGTACACTAGCCTGCTCCTCGCCACCCTGGGCTGGATACTGGCGTTGCCTGTATGGTGGCGCTGGGGATTGTGGTTTGGTCTGTTGATTGTCCTCATCACTAAGCTGACGTATGAAGAGCAGTTACTCCAGTCTCGGTTTGCTGACTACCAGACGTATCAACAACGCACCTGGCGACTGTTTCCATGGATCTGGTGATGGTAGTCGTCATCAGCGATATGCGATCTTACCATGGCCAGAGCAGTCCGACCAGCATGGCACATGTCATTAATGTGAATATAGGCGCCATGGCCTTTCGCAAGAGGCTTGAACCTCCGCCAAGGACAATCCCTCCTTTCACCAGGGTGTTGGTCAGGACGGCAGTACCGATAGCCCGCGCTGCGGTCTGCTCGCCAATTCCGTCTCTAACTGTTGCCAGCTCGCTGAGTGAGAGGGTTATCGCATCCACGTCAACTAATCCGCCAAAGATGCTGGAGAGATAAATTCCGGCATCACCAAACCAGGTTCGCGCCAGGTTTGCGCCGATCAGGATGGCGGCGTACAGTAAGCTGAAACCGATAGCCGACCGTAGCTCCAGCGGATTGCTAAGCGTTAGACTGCTCGAATCGTTGCCCTGCGCTTGTTTTACTAACCAGAGACTCCCAATCAGGCAAGCACTGCCGCCGATGGCAATGATTGGCCATAGAAAGGGAAGGACATTCGGTGCAATCGCACCGGTTAGGATCGCCACTCGCAGGAACATAACACTCCACGCCAGAAGAATGGCCAGCGCATACGCCCGACTCAACGCTGGTTCGCTGTGACTACGCTGTGTATTACTCAGGGTTACTGCCGTTGATGAGACGATTCCGCCGATGATGCCGGTTAATGCAATACCGCGGGTTGCCCCAATGATCTTGTGTAGCGCATAGCCGCTGAAGTTGAAGGTCGAAATGAGGACAACCAGAAACCATATCTTCTGGGGATTGATGACATCAAATGGCGCCGGAGCTACTGATGTGCTGGGCAGGATCGGCAAGATGATCGCACTGATTGCCGCCAGTGTTAGGGCCGCTTGCATGTCTTGGGTACTGAGCCGATGTGCGAAATCGTGTAGGCGACTTTTCAATGCCAGTAAGCCCGCAGTTGCTACCCCTACAGCCGTGGCTAGTGTTCCGTACCCCCAGGCAATCAGGCCACCGCACAGGAGTGTAGTAATGAGCGCCATCTCACTGGTTAGCCCCAGTCCTTCCTGACCACTGCCTACAACATACGCGGCAATTAATAGTCCCCCTACGATGACTATCAGAGCAGCAAAGATGATCGGTGCCTGTAGGGTAATGCCTGCTAACCCTCCTGCACAACCAATGAGACCAACGATGGCATACGTGCGCACGCCGGCAAATAACTCGCCAACGCCGGTGTAGGCATGCTCGCGTTGTAAGCCGATCAATGCCCCGATGAGCAAGGCCAGGCCAAATTGATAGAAGAGTTCGGTTGTGGTTCGACTGTCGAACATAGCCTATCCCTGATTGATCGGCGCTGCTGGGGTCTTTTGTTCGTACCAGTATGGGGTAAAAATTGCCCCACCGTCAACTGTGCCGAAGCTGCGACATCTCGCTGCTCCCCAACGATGACCATAGAGCGCAATGTAGGCACATAGTACCGCATCGGCTTCGTCTTCGATAGCTTTGAGTGCCGTTGCACCTGTATCGCTCAGATCAACCTTCTCCCAGATGCGGTCAACGCCAATCAGCGGCGGATCGGCGTGGATCAAACTGCCCAGCAGGTCGAGATACCGCCGCAGTTCGTGTCGCCGACTGACTAAGGAACGTCCCTGGCGCGCTTTGTATTGCAGAATCCGGGGCAACCCGAAGAGAACGATGGTTGCCGGGTGTGGAAAGACTTCAACAATCAATCGCCCGCCGCCCCCGCTCTCAATCGTTGGTGTGTAGCAGAATCCATCACTGGCCAGTGCAGCAATGATTTCCTCGCCACGCAAACCACCGTAACGTCGCAGCAACTGTCGGTTTGCCGGGTGTGGCCCGGCGTGATACTGACGAAACGCTGCCGCTAACTCGGCTTCAGCCAGACGCCGACCGGTCTCATTTGGTACGAGGAGTGGAGCGTCAATGGCCAGGATGGCCGGCGCATCGCCACAGGTAGCGCGAATTGTCGCCACAATCTCTGCGGTCGTCTTCAAATGGTGTGGACGAACTATCAGATGCGCGCCACTCGGTGTACCCCAGGCTGCCGCCAGGCCACTGGGATTGCGCTCTGACCACGCCAGGTCCAGGCCGAGATAGATGGTTGTCGGTGGAACGTTCATTGCTGGTTGCCTGATTATAACGCCGGTAGCCGGTTATTTAGAGTACAGTATAGTCAAATCTGAACGACAGGGAGGTCAATATGGGTACAATAAATCCCCCCTCAACGGCAATGACCATCGTTTGCCGGATTGGAAGCCGGTTTGTTGCACTGCCAATGCAGACAGTAGTTCATACCGCTCGTTTCGCTGAACTAACGCCTGCCAGCGATGTCTCGGCAATCGTTTGTGGTGTGGTCTCGGTGCATAGTGCGACAGTACCGGTTATCGATGGCCGTTCGCTGCTCGGTGAGCCACCTGGCTACGATCTCGGTAGCTATATTCTGCTGGCTGCTTCAGATATTGATCAGCCGCCAGAAATCGGCCTACTGGTTGATGAGGTGATGAGCATCCATCGGGTGGGTGCCGATGGCCTGGCACCGGTTGATCACATCGACGGTATTTCATGCGGTGTGATCCGTGATCTGCCGCAGCCTGCGTTACTGCTTGATGTCGATGAGCTGTTTGCACTGGCCCACGGCAGTGCCCGCGATTAAGGTTTTGAATGGATGGGTGCCGGGCGTTGCCCCGGGGCAACGCCCACGCTGATGCCTGGCAGGCTAATGGGCAACCGCGGTTGTCTGGTGAAGCGGTAGGTCTTCACCGATAAAATGTACAGCGCTCTTCGCTGCTTCCAGAATGGTCATCAAGCCACTACCTGGATGGACTGCCCCACCGATCCAGTAGAGGTTGCGTGCGCCATTGTGGCGGATATGCGGGCGAAAAGGGCCGAGTTGACTCCAACTGTGAATCAAATTGAAGACTGCACCCAGATAGGTGTGGTGCTCGTCACGCCATGTCTCCGCAGTGTACCGTCGTTCAACGACAATGTGGCGTTCAACGTCTTCAAAGCCGAGTTTGGCCATCTGCCGGATAATCAGGTCGCGATAGCGCTGCTCGACCGCTGCCCAATCGACCGGATAGCGCAGGTTAGGAACTGGTACCAGCACGAAGAGGGTGCTGTGTCCGGGCGGCGCGTTGGTTGGATCAACGATAGTCGGGTTGCATACGTAGAATGATGGGTCATCTTCATCCAGAACGGCACTCTTCGCCCACAAAGGATCGTTGCGACGAATGTTGGCCGACAGGTAGAGTTGATGGTGTGGCAGATGATCCCAACGCCGGTTAACGCCCAGGTAGAGCATAAAGGTCGAGCATGAAAACTCCATCGAGTTGAGCTTCTGGTCGGTGTATGTGCCGCGTGCGTGGGGCGGAATAATATGAGTGAGCGCGTGACCAAAATCGGCATTCACGACTACTGCATCAGCCTTTATCCGTTCGCCACCGACCAGCTCAACGCCGCAGGCCCGTCCCTCTTCTACCAGTACTTGCTTCACCGGACTGTTGTAGTGAATAACAACACCCAGGTCGGTTGCAGCTTTCGCCAGGCCGGCGGCCAGGGCACGGAAGCCGCCACGCGGGTGCCAGATGCCGTCGGCAAATTCGAGAAAGGTTACCAGGCTGAACACGCTGGAACACGCGGTTGGGTGCATGCCCAGATATTTGGCCTGGTATGACAGCGCGTAGACGACCCGTTCGTCGCGGAAGAAGCGCTTGAAGTGATCGTATAAGCTCTCCCAGGGGCGGAAGGCCAGCGCAGCCGCGATCTCGCGAGGTTTCAAGTAGCCGAGTGGACTGCGCACCGGTGTGCCCAGGTATGGTTCATAACCGACCACATTCTTACGGATATGCTCGATATACCAGCGCTCAAACTCTGCCGGCAATGCTGGATCAAAGCGGGCCAACTGTGCTTTGAAGGCTGCAATGTTTGAGGTCAAATCAAGATATTCACCATCCCAAAAGCGAATGCGGGTATTTGGATCGAGCCGGATGAGCGTGACATAATCGCTGAAACGTAACCCGGCACTGCTAAACAACTCATCGTAGACCCGTGGCACTTGCAAGATCGTTGGCCCCGTGTCGAAATGGTAATCACCGAGTGAGAAGCCGCGCATGCGTCCACCCGGACGATCAACTGCTTCAAAGATTTCAACCTGATAGCCCTGACCGGCTAAGCGAATGGCGGTAGCCATCCCACCAGGGCCGGCGCCGACAATAACAATTCGTGGTGACACTCCCTACTCCTCTATATGATGATGAAAACATGTACTCCTGTTTGAGTATACACCGCTTTTGATAGCCGGTCACGCTGGCTATTGGGTGTTTCTGACGCTGCTGCGAATACACCGGGGTGACTCTTGGCAACAATGGCTCGTATCAGGAGGGGCAGCAGTGGGGCGGGTTATTAACCTCATCCACCAGATTTCCACAACTCCTGATAACGGTGCCTCTGGGGGATGTATTTCATCGTATCGTATCCTGCCACGGCATGCAGTCTCTGAAAAATGTCCTTCTCTGCGGATGTTGTTCTGATTGGGGTAGTTGATCTTCCATCTCACCAGTGAGGCCCCAGGAGAGAGGTTGTTGAAAACAGTCCTCCTGGTCTGTCTTGGGAGAGATGTACTGTATCGCAAAGCTCTTCGTCTCTTGTTGTAACGAGATGGGTATAACGTCCATTCACACCACATGTGTCTGGCTTCTCAATGCCTTCCCCTGCTGTACCGGGAATGCACAGGGTTATCGGCGAATAAAACCTCACATGTTGAGGAGATTGTGGATAAATGGTGGAATTTGTGGATAACATGAATGCTGATCGTTGGTTCGTTGGACGTTAACACATATCTAATGCCTGGTTAATCCAGAGCTAATCTGTGCAAGCTACGATACTGTGCGTCAGGCGATCTGATTTGCGGTGGTCGTCGCCGGGCAAAAATCTCCTAATCTACACACCGCCCCCCATCCCCCTCTCTCCGGCCACCGATGTGTGGGTGGCCGTTTGCGATTCATGCAGGTATCGCATTGGGCATGAATATCGTGAAATGCAAGGCGTTTACGTTTTCCACGATCATGAATTGCGAGAAGGGAGCATGAATTGCATCCTCCTTTCTCGTTGTGCATATACAGGTATAGAAGATGTGGCAAACTCAGGTTCGGAGCCGGTTCATAGCCTCCGAAGGGCCGATCCGTCTGGAGCTGTGTGGTACGGTGATGAGAGGATGATCGCCTGATCAGGCAATCACGTCGGTTTCATCCTTTGCCAGAGCCGCACGCACGTGGTCAATGAACGTTCGGGTAGCAAAGATGATATTCCGTCGCGTGACACCACCAGACACCACGAGATAGCCGTCGAAGCCAATGTCGCCACTGCGATCAACATAACTTCGTACAATGTGCAGCTCGTCGTTGATACGATTGACGTACAGTATTCGGTCAGCCAGATCACGGTCAGGGTTGGCGCGAAACTGAGACATGAAACGAATTTGCTCGCCCTCACGGATCGGAAAGACCCAAACCCGGAAACCCTGACGGAGACAAACATCACCATCACTGTCCAGTTCAACGTCAAAGTAGGCGTCGTTGTAAAGCTGGAATAGCCACGCTCGGTTGACGTGTGCCGGATAGACAAGCTCTTCAGGCTGGGCGCCAGTCATAAGATGACCCTTTCTCTGCATTAGAACACAGTTCACGACAGCATTGTCCGTTGCCGGCCTGATGAATTGCAGAGGACCTGGATCAATGTTCTGGCACTTCGCTCTTGAGCAATTCAGACAGGAGTATGGTTGCGGGCATACTGTTGCTTGCTATTATAGCAATCTGACTTGTTTTTGACTATAACTATCAGTGCTGGCAACTGTCCGATCCCATTGCGCGTGAGCACGGTGGCAGCACAGCAGGTAACCGGCATTGACACTCCCGAACGTGAATGGTATACTACGGCCACGTAAAAGAATAACCGACGTTGATCAGGAAGAGTAGCGAGTGTGGCGACAATCCAGCGAGCCGATGATGGTGTGAGATCGGCACGTTCGGCGCTCGTGAATGGGCCTGTGAGTCGCACGGCGAACCGGGTTTGTCCCGCAGTAGTCGCTGCCGGAGACGCCACCGTTATCAGGGCGCTAGGTGTGAAGCGGCTTTGCCGACAGCACCTGTAGAGTGCGTCGCTTGCGTGAGCGGCGGCGAACGAGAGTGGCACCGCGGTTTTTCCCGTCTCTCGACCAGTTCGGTCGAGAGATTTTTTTATTCGTCTGTTGCAGCAAGGAGAGGTGTCTGTGGAAACGGTCAAGTATCTACTCAGTGAAGATCGCCTGCCGGAGACCTGGTACAACATCGCTGCCGATTTGCCATCGCTGCCGCCGCCGCCATTGCATCCGGCGACGGGTCAACCCATTGGCCCCGCCGATCTGGCGCCACTCTTTCCGATGGAGCTGATTAAGCAAGAGGTGAGTACCGAGCGCGCTATCCCAATTCCCGATGAGGTACGGGCCATCTATCGACAGTGGCGGCCAACACCGCTCTTCCGTGCGCGCCGGTTAGAGAAAGCCCTTGATACGCCGGCTCGTATCTACTACAAGTACGAAGGGGTTAGCCCTGCCGGTAGCCACAAACCGAATACCGCGGTGGCTCAGGCGTATTACAACAAGCAAGAAGGAGTCCGCCGCCTGGTCACCGAAACCGGTGCTGGTCAGTGGGGGTCTTCCCTCGCCTTCGCCGGTGCGCTCTTCGGGCTTGAGGTTGAAGTCTTTATGGTGAAGGTGAGCTACAATCAGAAGCCGTATCGCCGGGCGCTGATGGAAACATACGGCGCACGGGTGGTGGCAAGCCCCAGCACCGAGACGGCTGCCGGACGGGCTATTCTGGCGCAAGACCCCGACAGCACCGGGAGTCTTGGTATTGCGATTTCTGAAGCAGTAGAAGTTGCTGCGCAGCGTGATGATACGCGCTATGCGTTGGGTAGTGTGCTCAACCACGTGCTGCTCCATCAGACGGTGATCGGGCAGGAGGCAATGATCCAGATGGAGATGGCCGGTGATTATCCCGATGTGGTGGTTGGCTGTACCGGAGGTGGTTCAAACTTTGCTGGCATCGCCTTCCCCTTCATCGGTGCGAAGCTGCGCGGTGAACGTCCGTTGCGCGTGGTTGCCGTTGAACCGGCAGCCTGTCCGTCGCTGACCAAAGGGAAGTATGCCTATGACTACGGTGATACTGCTCATCTGACACCGCTGGTCAAGATGCATACCCTTGGCAGCAGCTTTGTGCCCCCCGGTATTCACGCCGGTGGCCTACGCTATCACGGCATGGCACCGCTGGTTAGTCATTTGCTTGAAATTGGGGCAATTGAAGCGATTGCGATCCAGCAGCTTGAAACCTTTGCTGCCGGTGTGCAGTTCGCCCGTACCGAGGGCATCTTGCCTGCCCCTGAAGCAAACCACGCCATTGCCGGTGTGATCCGCGAGGCGCTCCGCTGCAAGGAAGAGGGTAAGAGCGAGGTTATTCTCTTCAATCTCTGCGGCCACGGCCATTTCGATTTGCAGGCCTACATGGATTATCAGGCGGGGCGGTTGCGTGACTACGAGTATTCTGACGCCGAGGTGGCAATGGCGCTGGCCGGTTTGCCTTCAGTTGGGGCCTAAGCTGATTAGCCGCGAGGCGCATGGTTGTGCGCCTCGCGGTAGCAGGGGTACAGCGGGTACTAGCGACGGGGTTTCAGCGTGGCCGCGACGTTGATGATTGGGCCGGTAGCATCGATGACCAGATAACGGCTAAACCCGATCTGCTCGATCTGCACCGGTAACGGCGAGTCGTTCAGTAACACGATGCTGGGTTCTGTGTTGGATGGTAAGAGCAGACGTAACCGAAATGATTCACCACTGCCGGTTGCTGTCAGCTCAAGTCGTGCCGGTTGAAGATTACTGGCCGGCGTTAACCGCCACTGGTAAGCGACATAGCCATCACTAGCGGCGTAGCGGGCGACAGCGTAGACATCACGAATTTCGTGTATCGGATCGGCTGACCAACGTGGGGAAAGGGTGACTGACTGAAAACCGATATAGCGGTCTTCGATGCCGGCGGCGCCTTCGATCAAGGCTCCCAGCATCGCACTGGAACCCCAGCCGTCGGTTGGTAAAAACTCGTTGACCGGGGCAATACCACCGGTGGGGTAGTACCAGAGATATGTGGCACCGGTGCGTTCAATCAGGTCAATGTAGCGTTGTAAGATGTTGAAGCCATACGCTTCGTAGCCATAGCGAAACGCGCCGCGTGCCAGTTCGCCGCCAACGAGCGGCATGACACCACCGTTGACATATTCGCCGGGTCGCTCACCCAGGCGTCCATTCATACCGAAGGCGCCTGCCGGGAAGGGAGGATCGATGCTATACCATTCGGCAAAGGCAATCCGGTTGGGGTCATTCAACCGACGTAGATACTCGGCAATGATCGCCCGCCCCTGCGTCTCGGTTAAAACGCCGCGATTGAGGGCAATTGCGTTCGAGAGACTTAATTGATTGGCTTCATCAACACCAGGTACATCGTAGGGGACGAGTTTCACATGGTGCGTGTAAAAGCGTCCATTCCAGCTCAGCGCATTGAGGCGCGTCATCAGATCGGTAGCGATAATCCGGCGCACTGCGGCCAGATCACGCTGCCCGGCAGCCTCTTCCATCAGCGCCAGGGCATGCAGCGCCGCCGCCAGACCGGTATTGTCACCGTGGAAAATGCCCCATTTGGTCTGCTCATCGATCCAGTGACGCGGCCCCAACTCGCCGTTGTTCG
The DNA here is from genome assembly GCF_000018865.1 of Chloroflexus aurantiacus J-10-fl. Taxonomy (NCBI): domain Bacteria; kingdom Bacillati; phylum Chloroflexota; class Chloroflexia; order Chloroflexales; family Chloroflexaceae; genus Chloroflexus; species Chloroflexus aurantiacus. Next base: position 1,956,190 of record NC_010175.1, on the reverse strand, counting down.
GGTTAACCATCGGCGAGCCATATTCAAAGTCCCAGGTGTCGATGGTAAAGGGTCGCTTGACCAGGCCCAGGGTTGCATCCCAACGCAGCGGATCACGCATCGTGTAATCGATGGCGCGTTGAGCTGCCGGCAACATTCGCAACATCCATTCAGTGTCACCGGTCACCTGCCAGGTCTCGAAGATCAACTGAACGAACAGATATTCAACATCAGCTTCGACCGGTGTGCGGAAGGCGGGAATGCCCCATTCCGGGCGGGCCAGAAAGTCCGGCAGGCTACCATCTGCGGCCTGGACCCGGGCAAAGGCTTCAGGCAGCGAGCGCAGATCGTTCTCAAAATAGCGGAAAGCCCGGTTTTGGTAGTAGTGATCACGCAACCAGAGCAACGGGCTGTCGGGAGAACGATAGCCGGCTACGGGTTGTCCATCAAGCAGATAGCTCAATCTGTCGGCTGCCATGAATTGGCGAACAGTCGGGTACAACCGATCGTAGCCGGCCACGCCGCTGCGCAGTGTGGTCTCGGCTTCAAGCCGGTAGAGTGTTCCGTTTGCTACCATCTGGCCATCGGCAGTGAAGAGAGCTGCCCAGTGCGCACCCAGCGCACCGCGCGGCGTCACTTCAACCCATCCCTGCCCATCGCTGACTGTCAGCGGAAAAGCACCGGCAAAGCGCGCACGGCTGTCGAACACAATAAGATGGGCTGGCCCTGTATAATCATCGATCCGAATTGCAACTGGTGCCGGGATCAATGGTTGTACCGTTGGATTGAGACTGGTAAAACTGGCACCACTCTCTGCCCGTACTGGCGGTGTTGGTGTACTCACGGTGCCAAGTACGACGATCAGCAGGAAGAGGAAGAGAAATCGTTTCATTGCATACCTGATATGAAAGCGATACCTGACATTGCTTAGTATAGCATGTTTCGCATTGTAGCCTTAAGGAGAGAAACCCTATGACGCGCAAACCTCGTGTCTTCTCAGGCATCCAGCCGTCGGGCAACCTGCATATCGGTAACTATCTGGGTGCGATCCAGCAATGGGTTGCCGGGCAGGGCCAGAAGACCAATTTCATCTGTATCGTCGATCTGCATGCGATCACCGTACCGCAAGACCCAGCCGACTTGCGTCGCCAGACCCGCGAGTTAGCCGCCTTGTTGCTGGCTTGTGGTATCGATCCGCAGCAGACGACGCTCTTCGTGCAGAGTCACGTGCGGGCGCATGCCGAGTGTTCGTGGGTGTTCAGTTGTATCACACCGCTTGGCTGGCTCGAACGCATGACCCAGTACAAGACGAAAGCGCAGAAGCAAGAGAGCGTGATGACCGGTTTGCTCACCTATCCGGTCTTGATGGCGGCAGACATTCTGCTCTACGATGCCGACGAGGTGCCGGTTGGCGAGGACCAAAAGCAGCATATCGAGCTGACCCGCGATCTCGCGCAGCGCTTCAATTATCTCTTTGGGGAAACCTTTGTTATTCCCAAACCAGTCATTCGCGAGAGCGGCGCTCGCATTATGGGCCTCAACGATCCGACAGTCAAGATGAGCAAATCGGAAACAACCCGTGGTCATGCGATTCGCATTGTTGACGATCCCGACGAGATTCGCTGGGCGATCAAGCGGGCAGTTACCGACTCCTACAACGAGATTCGCTTTAGCGATGACCCTGATCGTGCCGGGGTGAATAATCTGTTGCAAATCTATGAATTGCTGACCGGGCGTAGCCGACCAGAGATCGAAGCACACTTTGCCGGTAAGGGGTATGGTGCGCTGAAGCGAGAACTCACCGAGGTAGTGATTGAGTCGTTGCGCCCGATCCGCGAGCGCTACTACCAGTTGATGAACGATCCGGCGGAGCTTGATCGTATACTGGCGATTGGCGCCGAACAGGCACGTGCCGTGGCTGAACCGAAGATGACGCTTATCCTTGAGCGGGTAGGCTTCGTATTACCCAATGACCGTAGATAAGGAATTGTATGTACTATCCAACCCTCGATCAATTACAGGAGTTACGCCAGCAGGGTAATCTCTGCCCCATTTATCGCGAGATTATGGCTGATCTGGAGACGCCAGTATCAGCCTATCTCAAGATCGCTCAGGGTGGGCTGGGCTTTCTCCTCGAAAGTGTGACCGGTGGTCAGAATATCGGTCGCTACTCGTTCATCGGCAGCGATCCGTATATGGTGCTGCGTATGCACGACGGTGTGGCCCAGGCGACCCATGGCGGTTACAAGCAGACCCTCACCTACACCGATCCGTTGATCGTGCTGGAAAGTTATCTGAACGCCTACCGCCCGATTCGCCTGCCCAATCTACCGATCTTCGTCGGTGGTGCGGTCGGCTATCTCAATTATGAGTCGGCGCGCTACTTCGAGCGCCTGCCGGTACCTCCAGTGCGCCCATACGATATGCCCGATAGCTGGTGGATGTTTGTTGATACGCTGCTGGCCTTTGATCACGTGCGCCACAAGATTATCGTTATTTCGCACGTTCATCTCGATGTCGAAGACCTTGCCGCTGAGTATCAGCGCGCCGTGCAGCGGATCGAGACCCTGATCGCACGTTTACAACGCCCGCTACCGCCGGGTATTGGCTTGAGCCTGCGCAACTACGAACCACACAACACACCGGCGCGGGTGATGACCAACCCTATCGTCTCGAATCGGACCGAGGCCGAATTTAAGGCGGCGGTGCTGCGGGCGAAAGAGTACATCATGGCCGGCGACATCTTCCAGGTGCAGATTTCGCAGCGCTTCAGCAAAGCCACCAGCGCCGATAGCTTCACCATCTATCGGGCATTGCGCACGATCAATCCTTCACCGTACATGTTTTACATCCGTACCGGCGAAGGTGATCTGGTTGGGGCATCGCCTGAGATGCTGGTACAGGTCCGCGATGGGAAGGTGACCACGCGCCCTATCGCCGGAACCCGCTGGCGTGGTCGTGATGCGGCTGAAGATGAACAACTGGCTGCCGATCTCCTGGCCGACGAAAAGGAGCGGGCTGAGCATCTGATGCTGGTTGATCTGGGACGCAATGATCTGGGACGCATCAGCCAGCCCGGTACGGTTCAGGTGCCGGTGTTCATGACCATCGAGAAGTATAGCCACGTTCAACATATTGTGTCAGAAGTGACCGGTCTGTTGCGGGCTGACTTGAAACCAATCGATGCGTTGCGAGCCTGTTTCCCTGCCGGCACCGTGACCGGCGCACCGAAGATCCGGTCGATGGAGATCATTGCCGAACTTGAAGGTGAGCAGCGGGGGATTTATGCCGGTGCCGTTGGTCATCTCGGTTTTAACGGTGACCTCGATACCTGCATTGCACTCCGCACGCTGATTGTCAAAGACGGTATTGCCTATGCCCAGGCCGCTGCCGGTGTGGTAGCCGACAGTACGCCGGAGTATGAGTTTAACGAAAGCTGTAATAAAGCAGCCGCTTCGTTGCGGGCTATTGATCTGGCCGAAGAGCTACAGGCCGGTGGCTAGAGGCTGGCTCGCAGCTTAGAGTGTTGCACCAGATGAATGTACGTGCCGCAGCTCACGGGGGTGAAAGCGCAACCCTCGCCCCCGTGAGCTGAAGGCATGATGGGCTTGTCTGGCAAACGATGGTTGAATACGTGCCAGAGACATATCGCACGGGGTTGCAGTCGGGTGATGCTGGCAATAGCTGATCGGAAGTTGCCCCCATGCCAAATCACGACTCTCAAGCACGAGATGATAAACGTGCTGCTCGTGTCAGACCGATACGAGAGGTTGCATATGCAGATAGCCCCCTCGGTCGAGTGTTGGTAGCTGCGACCGATAGCGGTCTCTGTGCGGTCTATTTAGGTGATGATGACGCAGCACTGCTGGCTACACTCCACGCTAGCTTTCCGGTAGCGGGCACTGCCGCTGGTGTTCTGGCGGAGACTGCGGCATCGGCAATTGCAGCCTATCTGCGCAACGAGGCACCGCTCCCCGCCTTCCCACTTGATCCAATTGGTACCCCCTTTCAACAACTGGTCTGGCAGGCGCTTTGTACGATCCCGCGTGGGAGCACCCGTACCTACGGTCAGCTAGCTCAGGAGTTAGGATTACCAACCGGCGCTGCACGGGCAGTCGGACGGGCCTGTGCGAGCAATTCACTGGCGATAGTGGTGCCCTGTCATCGTGCCCTGGGGAGCGATGGCAGGCTCCATGGCTTTCGCTGGGGGATCGAGCGCAAGCGTGCGTTGCTGGCCCTTGAAGGGGTATTCCTGCCGCTTCTGTAGTATCAAATCTGGTGCTACAGCGGTCATACATGCTGGTACCGCACCTGATCACAGAGGCGTGGAACCAGTGTAATCGCTGTACGTGTCGTGGGATCACACGCTGGAGTGGATACCGTTACCGAGAGGGTTCCCCGTATTCGCCTGGTTTGGAGTGCGGCAGCCATACTGTCGCAACAGCCGCGCTCACGATCAGATGCGGGCTACAGCGGTACCCTGGATGGCGATGGCGCTACGAGCAGTCGCGTCGTATGGAACCAGACTGACCAGGCGTGAATCTAACGGTGTGTGAGGGGTGCGCGGATCGGAGGGAAGGGGTAGATGCCCCAACGACGATTGATGACCCCATGTTCATGAAAATTTGACATAAAAGAGCATGCGTAGGCACGACATATACATTGCCTGGCGCTACTAGAGGGAGTGATCGGCGACATTGCTGAAAAGATATAAGCCCACCATATTTGGTGGGCTTACTGGCGACCCCGGTGCGATTCGAACGCACGACCTTTTCCTCCGCAGGGAAACGCTCTAATCCACTGAGCTACGGGGTCGTATTCCGTTTGCCCGTGCATTATAGCATAGTTTGGCTCATGATGCAAATGCCTGCTGAAGGTTTTCCGGCCATACCAGAACCTGTTTTACGTGCTGCGAACGATGCGTTCCATTGAATGGCAACCTCACCTGATGTAGAAGTCATCACTTGTGAGCACACCATCATGCCGGCGGCGATCGCAGATACAGAGAACGGCGTTTCGGCTGTACCCACCGTGGTATGACCTGCCGGTGTGGATATGGTGTTCAGGTTGGGTTGCCGGTGACGCATGGTTTGGCGTGCGGAAGGCCACGCTGCCGCATCCACCGTGCGCACTGACAGGCGTGGATCGCGGCGCGTACCGGTGCCGGTACGTGACCCTTGTTACACCAGATTTGAGGTCATTCCTGGCACCACCACCCTCGCTGAGCGCGACCAAAGCCAGAACGCTCAGCCGGTCTACCTCACGTTCGATTTCGATAGAGAGAGTCGTGTCGCCCCTGGCATATACCAGACGACGTAACGCCACTTTGATGAATTTAAAGAACTCACGTTTTGCATACATCCACTCATCACCCTCCTGCGTAAAGAGAGGTGAAGCCAGAAATTGTGCAATCAATTTTCAAAAGATTGGCAATTCTGGGACAAAGGGGATCGACATTGTACAAGGAGGAGTGTTTCATGGCTCGTAAACTGTTCACCGCTCTGACCACGGCGTTACTGTTCGCTCTGTTGATCGTTCCGGCAGCCTTTGCCCAAAGTGGCACTGCCAAAGTTCGCGTCATTCACGCTTCACCCGATGCACCCGCAGTAGATGTGTTTGTCAATGGCAATGCGGTGCTCACAAACGTCGGCTTTTTCGCCGCCAGCCCGTATCTTGACTTACCGGCGGGTACTTACCGGGTACAGGTTGCCCCAACCGGGGCCGGTGCTGGTTCGGCAGTGATTGATGCGAATCTGACCATTGAAGCTGGTCGTGCTTACACGGTTGCTGCGGTTGGGCCGGTGGCCAGCATTCAACCACAGGTCATTGTCGATAACCTGAGCGCTCCTGCGGCCGGTCAGGCAAAAGTGCGCGTGTATCACTTCTCCCCCGATGCGCCGGCAGTAGATGTCAAGCTGGCGAATGGCACCACGCTGATCAGCAATCTGGCCTTCCCCAATGCCAGCGACTACCTCGAAGTGCCGGCTGGGACCTATGATTTGCAGGTAACGCCGGCAGGTGGCAGCGCAGTCGTTATCAACCTGCCGGGAACCACTGTTGATGCCGGTCAGATTTACAGTGTCTTCGCCACCAACTTTGTGGCCAACATCACTCCTCAGCTCGCGGTGACTGCACCGGTCACGACGGCTGCACCGGCAGCTCTGCCGACAACCGGTGGTGATACCCTGCCGTTGGTTGCTCTGTTGGTGATGGCTCTGGCATTAACTGTCGTGGGTGGATTGACTGTGCGCCGCAGCATGCGCTAATCTATTCTGCGCGCGTTTGGTTGTGAGAGAGTAACATCGCCTGCACCATTTGGATCAGGAACCTCACGTCTCGATCAGGAGCGATGTAACAGTCGCTCCTGATTTGTACTTGACATCACATGTGAATTAGTGTATAATTGACAATAAGAGGTTGCCGAACACCTCTTTCTTTTATCGGGATAAATAGTGTTAAAATAACACTTTTAAGGAGGGACGCTATGATAACCCTTGCTCTGCTTGGTCTCATCGTATTCGTGGGCGCAACGGTGGTAGGGATAGCGCTCCCTCGCCCTGTATCGCCGCCGGTTATCTATGTGCGGACTGAAGTACCGCCTCATAACGGGGAAGGAGATGCCGGTTTTGGGTTGTTGATTTTTTTGATCCTGGCTGTCGTTGTGGCACTTGCGGCGCAGTAGAACTTATTTCACCTGAGTTGCTATCTATATTGTGAGCAGGCCACGGAGGCTGACTGCCAGGAACATCACGACATTGCACGCAACACCGTGTGGCGTAACCGCATGAACGATGCGAGGAGCAGCCAGTTCCTATGGCCGCACTTTGTCACGCCTCACTGTAGTAACCCAGGTTATACCCATCCTCTGTGTCCTCCGTGTCTCTGTGGTGATAAAGGTAGCAATTTGGGTTATTTCATAAAAGCTGCGCTATCATGCTACCCAACCATCACACAGGCTCATGAACGCTTGCCAATCACCAACGACAGTATATCCTGCTCCCAGTCTACCGGTATGACAGCGCGAAGGGTTTATGCCTGTCTCCAGTGCCATCACGCGCTGGATTAGCTGCCTTGCCCGCTCGTTATGCGCGTGTTGCGCGGTGTAGAGTGCGGCAGCCATGCTGCCGCAACGGCTGTGCTCACGATCCGGTTCGTGGCAGGCGTTGATCCTGCTGGCGACGAGGATACTGTGGGGCTTGTCACAATCACCGAGTCTGTCAGTAATAAATTGAGATAGCTTCTGGTAGCTGTTTTTTGGAATAAGTTCTAGTGTCACCGGGCAAAATTGAAACTTCAGGCTCTATCTTAACCTTTTGGTAACGACTTCGTAACACCGTGTCACTATTCTGATACCAAGACTTGTCGTAGACATTCGATGGAGCCTGCAATGCGCACTCGTCTCAAACTGAAACCCGGTCAGCGTGGCACCAAGAAGCTACAGGCAATGTATGGGGATCGTCTCGTCTGTGTCCGCTATCGATATGATATCGAGACTGGTCGCCGTTTCAAAACGATTGAATTGATCGTAGATGAAAAAGCCTGGTCACCGCGAGATCATGACGAGGAGCAGTTTGGTCGCATTGGGGACGTTGCGGCCGATTGATTCCCTGGCAATTGCTTGCCGGCGATATGTGAGCCGTTAAATAGGGGTTTGACCTCTGCTTAGGGCAGGGTGTGGCACCGTGCATATATGGGGTGTTTCAGGGAGTGATACCAGCTCTTATGCAAAGGTGGGCCTGGTTCAGGGAATACCTCTGGGCTGAAGTAGCGCACCCCCGATATGCCGAATCAGCGTTCCCGCTCCGCCCAACGTTGGATCACGTCTCGGTGTGGATACCATTGCCAGATAGAGTTCCCCGTGGCGCGTTACCTGGCGTGTGGCAGCCACGCTGCCGCGTCAGCCGTGCTTTCGCTCCGGTGCGGGTCGTGGCGTTTGCTCCGTGAGTCACGCGACACCGTGCGGACATCATCGATAGAAGATGTGACCTGAGCACATCTGGAAGTAGCGGAGTCTTGGCTTAGGGGCACCACCTCTCTCTGCACCGCGGACGCGCCGTATCAGCGTTCACAATCCGCACACAGTGGGATCACGTTTCAGCGTGGATACCGTTGCCAGACAGGGTTACCTGTGTCGTGGCGTTTGGCGTGCAGCAGCACGGCTATCGCAGCAGCCGTGCTTTCGATCAGGTGCGAGTGGCAGCGATTGCTCCGTGAGTCACGAGAACAAGTGTGGTCATCACACGTCTGTCAGGCTTGACCATCCGTGATGAGTTGCCGCGTGTGAGCGGTGGTGTGGGTTGGGGTGCAATCGTTCAGTCTGCCTGTCAACCTTTTTCTCTCGTTCTGTGACAGTAGAAAGGCCACCCCTCGGAGTGTGGCAATAGCTATCATCGGACTGATGAGCAGTAATGCACAGTATCAGTGAAGATTTGATATAAGCCGGGCTTTTCGCCCATCTTACCCGCAGAATTGAACACATCAGATCAAATCTTGACCAATACGGTGCAGCTTCACCGCGACTCTCAATCGTCCTTAGTCAGCCCAGCCCCTGCACGGCGTTTTGTTCCCATGGGGCAGACTGCCAGGCCACGCTTATGCTTCCCCGTCATCAGGAGCACGTACCGACACGGGTACGTGCTGTAAACCGTACCTGCCGGTACACGCGATGAATGCGGCAGCCTGGCTTTCGCACGCCAAACCGTGCGCCACGGGCAATCCGGTCGGAAAACCGTACCCACGCCGGCGTGTGATACCACGGCGTGGGTAGTGTAACTGCCGTTCTCTGTATCTGCGCTCGGACCACTGTTGTCGGCGTGGTGGTGCAACCACGAGCGATGATATATGGCAAACCAGATTTGATATCAGCAGGAGTTACGCAGTTCCTTCCCGATGAAGTATACGTGAGGCGATAAACCGTGTTCACACTTGTTGCACTTGTCGCTCCGTCTCCCGTGTTTCTGGCTGACGATGGAGGTGTACGCTGATGAACCCACCGAAATGTGACGAACTGGATTATATCCACGTTCTGGTCGCAGCGCAGCACGTGTTCAGCAATACAGCAGCAGCACGCTGCCATCCGGGAGCGCCCACGAACCGTCCGGCGCATGCTGCCTCCACGCGTCTGCTGCACCGGTGTCGTGCGGATGGCACTGCCGTGTGGGACGAGGTACGCCCCTGGGTGTCATTGACCACGGGCTGCTTGATGATCGACGACACGACGCTGGACAAGCCATATAGTCGGGCGATGGAGCTGGTTACCCGCCATTGGTCGGGGAAACATCAGCGGGTGGTGGTAGGTATCAATCTGATCAGGATGCTGTGGACTGATGGGAATGCCCACCTGCCCTGTGACTTCCGTATCGACGACAACGCCCACGATGGGTTGACCAAGAACGACCACGTCCGGGCGATGGTGCAGGCGGCGGCCGCACGCGGGTTTCAGCCTCGCCTGCTTGCCTTCGCCAGCTGGTATGCGAGCCTGGAGAACCTGACGCTGGTGCGCTCGCTGCCCTGGCAGTGGCTGACCCACCTGAACGCCAATCGCCTGGGTGATCCTGATGGGTCGGGCAACCGACCGATCCGGGACGTCCCGATTCCGGCTGCGGGCACCATCGTGCATCTGAAGGGCTATGGCTTCATCAAGGTGGTCGCGATAGCCACCCCAGCCGGTGGCAGTGACGACTGGGCCACGAGCGACCTGGCGATGCGTGCCGACCAGTGGGTGGAGGACGCCCGGTACCGGTGGCGGATCGAAGCGTACCATCGCGGGATCACGCAGTACTGTGGCATTGAACGCGCCCAGCACCGCGCCGCTCGTGCCCAGCGGAATCACATCGGTCTGGCGCTGCGGGCCTTCCTCCGCCTGGCATGGCACCGGTTGCGGACAGGCACGTCGTGGTTTGAGGCCACAGCCGCCATCGTCCGTGAGGCGATACGAGCCTACCTGGCTCATCCACGCTCTACCCAGCTCTCAACTGCGTAACTCCTGATCAGATCAAGACATGCGTCCCCTGTCGCTCGTGGCTAACCGCCGTCGGCGGTGCAATCGTCGGCACAAACGCGGGTTCGGCGTCACGTCGCAGGATGGTATGTTTGCGCCAGGCTTCCTCTGATTGCGGGTAATCCTGCCGGAAGTGGCCACCACGGCTCTCAGTACGCAACAAGGCCGCAGTGACGATCAGCCGTGCCGTCAGTCCGGCATTAACAGCAGTGATGTGATCGGCTTCGTCTGGCCCGGCACTGATTGGCCACTCTGCCAGCCTTGCCAGTGCGCTTCGAAGGGTTGATCCGTCTCGCAATGGCCCGGCGGCTCGCATGATTTCGGCCAGTGTAGAGCGCCAATCGGCAGGAAGTGGCGTGGTAATTGGTGCTATCGGAAGCGGATCAGGCATAGGAACGGCTTGCCCGCGATAGGTAGCGGCGGCTTCACCGGCCCGGCGACCAAAGACAAGGCATTCGAGTAACGAGTTGCTGGCCAGCCGATTCGCGCCATGCACACCCGTACAGGCGACCTCACCGGCAGCGAAGAGTCCCGGCAGATTGGTTGCGCCACTCAAATCGGTACGTACCCCTCCCATGAGGTAGTGGGCTGCCGGTGCCACCGGAATCGGATCTCGCACCGGATCAATACCGTCGGCCCGTAAACGGGCACAAATGGTCGGAAAATGATGCTCGATCTGATCAGGTGGCAGATGGGTCAAATCGAGCAAGACGTGATCGCAGCCTTCCTCCTGCATTGCTGCAACAATGCCGCGCGTTACCACATCGCGGGGTGCCAGTTCGGCACGCGGATCGTAGGCCGGCATAAAGCGCCGACCGGTTGGCGTGTAGAGCAATCCACCCTCACCACGGGCAGCTTCGGTGATCAGAAAGCCATAACCGGCGCGGGTGCGATAGACCGTAGGATGAAATTGCACAAACTCCATATCGGCAATCTCGGCTCCGGCGCGGTAGGCCAGCGCAATGCCTTCACCGAGTGCCGTTGGTTGATTACTGGTTAGCCCGTACAACGCACCAGCGCCGCCACTGGCCAGCACGGTTGCCGCCGCCAACACTCGCCACCACGACCCATCAGCCTGGCGTACCAGCGCTCCGACCACGCGCTCATCGGCAGTTAACAATTCGACCGCCTGGGCCTGCTCGCGCACACTGATGAGTGGCGTGGCACGCACTCGCTCGATCAACACCTGGGTTACAGCCCGCCCGGTTGCGTCGCCGACGTGAACAATGCGCCGCCGGGAATGCCCTCCTTCCAGCCCTAACGCAAATTGATCGGCATCGCGCTCGAAAGGTACCCCCAACATCGCCAGCTCACGCATCAGTGCCGGTGCTTCGTGGGCAAGCACTGCCACGGCTGCCGGATCACACAAGCCGGCTCCGGCAGTAAGCGTGTCGGCAACGTGAATGCCAGGCGAGTCGGCCGGGTCCAACGCGGCAGCAATCCCGCCCTGGGCCCAGGCCGAGTTACTTTCGGGGAGTGAACCGCGTGCCAGAACGAGCACGCGCGCACCGCGGGCAGCCGCGGCCAGCGCTGCAGTGAGACCGGCTGCGCCGGCGCCAATGACCAGGACATCAACAAAACGGTCGCGTACCGATGGCATGCGCTGCAGAATGCTGCGTTGAGTAGGAAGGGCTTCCATCATATGCTCCTCTGCCAGGTGTGAGGTGAATACTTCAAATGTGCAAAGATTGCGCAGACCTACAACGCCAGCATTCGGTCAATGGCGATTCTGGCCCGTTCGGCAATCTCCGGCGGTACTGTCACCTGTTCGCGCAGGTCGCGTAGACTGTCGCGCACCTTTGCCAGCGTGATCAGCTTCATGTAGCGACAGCTTATCGACTCATCGATGGGAACAAACTGCTTATCCGGATTGGCTTTGCGCATCCGGTGGAGCACGCCAATCTCGGTGGCAACCACAAAACGGCTGGCCGGTGAGCGGTTGACATGCGCAATCATGCCCTCGGTGGAGAGAATATGCGTGCCCCGACTCTCAATGGCGCCGCGAGCCACATAATCCATTGCGCTACTCACACAGCCACATTCAGGGTGAATCAGAAACTCGGCGTCAGGCATTGCCGCTCGCTTCTGTTCGATCATGGTTGGCCGGATGGCGGCATGGACGTGACACTCGCCGGCCCAAATCTTGAGCGGTCGCCCTGTTTTGTGGCGTAGATAACTGCCGAGAAACATATCAGGCAAAAACAAGATGGTTTTATCGGCGGGGATGGCGTTAATAACTCGCTCGGCATTGCCCGACGTGCAGCAATAATCACTTTCTGCCTTGACAGCAGCACTGGTATTTACATAACTTACAACAACCGCACCTGGATTCGCAGCTTTCCACGCTCGTAACTGCTCTACGGTAATCGAGTCGGCCAGCGAGCAGCCGGCGTTTGCATCGGGAATGAGTACCGTCCGCTGCGGATTAAGGATGGCGGCAGTCTCGGCCATAAAGTAGACACCGCACACCATAATGACGTCAGCGTCGGTCCGGGCTGCGGCCTGCGCCATACCCAGCGAGTCGCCGACATAATCGGCAATCTCCTGAATTTCGCCGTATTCGTAATTATGTGCCAGGATGATCGCATTGCGTTGGCGCCGGAGGTCAGCAATTTCGGCGATGAGGCTGGCAGCCGTTTCACCGGTTGTTTCGTAGATCTGGGCGACCATGAGATATTCTCCGATTTAGTGTTATTATTACACTTTTAACAATTGCGATGAGTATACACCTCCGACGAGATATTGTCAAGAGGTCACTAACAAAAATGTTAGCCAACTAGCCCTTTTTTCCCCCTTCTCTTTTGCCGACTTTGGCTGCACAATAGGTCTATCAAGGCGAATCGTAGCTATGCAGAGATGTCTCATCCCCTGCATCTGTTGCCATCTGCCGGGCGTAACCTCGAAACAAACTTCGGCGACGAGTCGTTTAGGTATATACAGGTAAATACCTTCCGCATCGTCGGAGTAGTATAGTATATGGACACTATAATGACCGGGCAGTTGACTGAATGGCGTGATCTGGAAGGCTACCTTGAGCCACATCAGCTTGCCGATTTGATCACAACCGGCGATTTAGCCGCCGGAGTACGTGCGCGCCTGGGCAGTGATTTGCGGGCCAGGCTGGCAGCGCACGCTGCTTATATTCCGGCGCGTATTGTTCACCAGCAACTGGCCGATCCGCAGCCCGGTCGTACCGGTGGCTCGTTTTGGGAAGGATCGCTCCTTTTCGCTGACCTCTCCGGTTTTACCGCGCTGTCGGAGCGCCTGTCAGAGTTAGGGCGCCAGGGGGCAGAAGAGGTTTCGGCTATCGTTAACCGATTGTTTGCCGCCTTGCTGCATGAAGCGCAGGTGCGGGGTGGGGTGTTGCTCAAGTTTGGTGGTGATGCTCTGACCGTTTTTTTCGATGCAACGACTCTGAACGATGATCACGCGCTTGCTGCCTGCGCCGCCGCCCTGGCGATGCAGAGTCGGATGGGGGAATTTGCCCAACTCTCAACGCGGCTAGACAATTTTTCCTTGCGTTTGCGCGTTGGGGTTCACGCTGGGCGAGTCTTTGCTGCCGAGGTTGGCGATCAGAGTCATATTGAACTGGTGGTCACCGGACCGGAAGTAAATCGGGTTGCATTGGCGCAAGAGATTGCTGCACCGGGTGAGGTTGTTGTCAGTGACCAAATCTTGCGGTGTATTGCAGGTTATCGGGTTGAACCGCGTCAGGCGGGGTTTTATCATCTCCTCGATCTGCAACCAACAGTAATCCCGTCGGTGCCGTCGTTAACCTGGTCGCTCAGTGGCCCGGATGATCTGGCAACGCTGAATCGGCTGGCCCGCCAGCTCAATGCTCTCCAGCCCTATCTTGTCCACCGCTTACCACGCCGTTTTCTCGATCCTGCTGCCGGCGAATTGGGTGAATTTCGCCCAGTGACCGTGCTCTTCGCCAACGTCTACGATTTTTCCCGCTATCTCATCAAGCTCGATAGCGATCCGGAACTGGCTGCGGCTATCTTCAATGCCTACTATCGACGTGTGCAGGCAGTGGTTCATCACTACGAGGGTATCATCAACAAAGTCGATATGTATACCCACGGTGATAAACTCATGGCCTTGTTTGGCGCACCTACAGCTCACGAAGACGATCCGATCCGTGCTGTGCGGTGTGCCCTTGAATTGCGTACAGTCATCCAGGAGGCAAACCAGGAGATCGGTAAGTTAGCGGGAACCCTTGCCCCGCCACTGGCTCAGAAGATCGGTATTAATACCGGTACTGTCTTTGCCGGGCGGGTTGGTGGTGCGGCACGTTATGAATATACCGTGATGGGGCCGGCGGTGAATCTGGCCGCACGCCTGATGGCTGCCGCTCCGGAGGGGGCTATCTACCTCTCGCCAAGCTCGCAGATGGCCGTGCAGGATCAGGTTGTCTTGCAGGCCGCTGCACCGCTGACCTTGAAAGGGCTGAGTGAACCGGTTACACCGGCACAGGTTGTCAGCATTGCCCCCGTCTCCAACCGCCATGACGATGAGCAACTGGCGGTAGCACCTCTGATTGGACGTGATGCCGAGCTGAAACAGGTGTTAACCACAGCCCGTACTGCGCTGCGCGGACGTGGCGCCACGATTGCACTGGTTGGGGAAGCAGGTGCCGGTAAATCACGCCTGGCCGAGGAGGCAATTCAGCGATTGGTCATTGACTCGACGGTCCATCAGGATGACTATGAGGATGTGCCACCGTTCACCATTCTCTTTGGCGATTGTCAAAGCTACGAACAACGTACTGCCTATGCGGCGATCCGCGCACCATTGATCAGTGCTCTGGGTCTTGATGCACGGAGTGCACCAGATCAATTAGCTGCCAATGTCGTTCATCGCCTTGAACACCTGGTACCGGAACTCAGCCGCTTTGCACCGCTGCTGGCCGATGCGCTGGCGTTGCCGATTGCTGATACGCCGTTAACTGGCGGGTTGTCCTCTCAACAACGCCATGATCGATTGCAAGAGCTATTGGTTGAGATCTTTCTCCGTCTGGCTACTCGTGAGTCGCTTCTGCTGATCCTGGAAGATTGCCATTGGGCCGACTCGCCATCGCTCGAGGTCCTTGAGCGGTTGAGTAAGGCTGTTTCAGGCCGTCGTCTGGTCTTGTTACTCACCTACCGTCCTGAAATGGTATCACCAGCCCCATGGGATAGTCATCCCAACACCATCCGCATCGAATTAGGTGAGCTACGGCCAGAAGACAGCCGGGCACTGTTAGAAGCACTCCTCGGCGGACCGCCGCCGGAAGAGATGTTGCCGCTGCTGGATCGCACTCAGGGTAATCCCTTCTTCATCGAGGAGTTGGTACGGGCATTAGTTCGTGATCGGCTGTTGATTCGCGACAGCGCAGGTGCTGCGTGGCGATTGGCTCGTCCGGTTGAAAAGATCGAGCTGCCCCGCAGTATTGAAGGGTTGCTGATTGCCCGCCTCGACCGTCTGGATGAACCACGCCAGGAGCTGGTGCAGGTTGCTTCTGTCATTGGCCGACGTTTCCAGCGCCCGGTGGTAGAGGGCGTCTACTCTAACCCGCCGGTGCTCGATGAGAGCCTGGAGCGCCTGATCGATCATGAGTTGATCCAGGCCGATCAGCAGGAGCGCATTCTGGCCTACATCTTCCGGCATGCGCTGTTGCGTGATGTTGCCTACGAGGGCATTCTGTACGCTCGCCGGCGCATGTTACACGCTCGTGTGGCCCGGCGGATCGAAGAGATTGCTGCGCATCAGCTCGAAGAACAATACGCAGTGCTGGCGTGGCATTTTTTGCAGGCCGAAGAGTGGCAGCCGGCACTACATTATCATCTCCTGGCTGCCGCTCAGGCGCATCGTCGCTTTGCCAATCGCGATGCGCTGGCGCTGTACACAACGGCCCTGAAAATTGCGCCGTACCTGGCGACAGTATGGGACCCAAATCGCTTAATCGACCGGGTCGCCGAAATTCATGAAGCAATTGGCGATATTCATCTGACATTGGGTGAATATGATGAAGCAGAGCGGAATTTTCGCGAAGCACTTCAGTTAAGCCTGCCTTCTGCCGATCAACCGGTAAGCGAGCGCTGGCTGCGCCTGCACCGTATGCTGGCCTCAGTCGAAGAGCGACGCTCGAATTATCAGCAGGCGTTTGCGCTGTTAACCGAAGGGATGTCCCGCGCTCATCAAGGGTTGTTGGCCGAAACCGCCCGTTGTTATCTGCTTGGTGCCGGAATTGCCTACCGCACCGGCGATTATACCCACGCAATGGAATGGGCGAATATCGGTTACAGGCTGGCTGTGGAGAGTGCTAGTCTGACGGATCAGGCCAGAGCGCTCAAAATTATCGGCAATATCGCCAGTGATCAGGGAAATCGGACACAGGCTGTCGAAGCCCTCAATCAGGCACGTACTCTTTACGAACAAGCGAACATGCCGGCTGGTTTGTGTGATGTGCTCAATGACCTGGGCCGTGTCTATACCCAGGCCGGACGTTGGGCCGAGACCATCGCGGTGTTTGAGCAGTCAATGGCGATTTCCGAGGCCATTGGCGATGTACTGGCTACGGCTCGCACGGCCAATAATCTGGCGGTTGTGCTGGTGGGTCGGAATGAACTCGAACGGGCCGGTAAGCTGTACCAGCGTGCCGGTGAACTCTTCGCCCGCCTTGGTTCCCGGCTGGGTGTAGCGGTGACGGGCTATAATCGCGGTGAGGTGTTACTCAATCAAGGACATGCCGCTGCTGCCCTGGATCTGTTCATCACGGCGATTACCGATCTGGAGTCAATTAATGCCCGCAGCTTTCTGCCAGAAGTTCTCCGACTGGCGGCGCTGGCCGCACTGGCACTGGAGGACGTTGCAGGTGCGCGTGCATACGCACAACGTTCGCTAACGATTGCCGAAGAATTAGGCCAGGCCGATGATGCGGCGATTGCAGAGCGGGTGTTGGGTGAAATTGCCCTCGCGGCAGGTGATTTGTCAACTGCTGCCGAATTGTTCGAGCGGAGTGGCAATACGCTGGCTGCGTTGGGCAATCGTTATGAACTCGGTAAGGTTCGTTATCAACAGGCTCGTCTGGAGTTGGCGCGTAAACAGTATTCGACAGCAGCGGCAGCTCGCGCTGAAGCACTTGCTATCTTCACCGAACTCGACGCCCAACGCGATCTGGCGCTTACCAATGCTTTACCGGTTTGAGAGCAACCCTCCCCTGGGTAAAGGAGAATCCTATGCAACGCCTTCTGTTCGCATTGGTGTGTTTCGCTCTTCTTGTGGCGCCGATGGCGTTGGATATGCGTCCGCAACCGGCAACCGCGGCTTCACCTTCACCGGTGCGTCTCACTGAGATCACCAATTTACCGGAAATTGCCGAGATCGAGCCAAATAACCGGATCACGCCGCCCGGTGTTTCGGCCCAACAAATTGCGTCCGGTCGCACCGATAGCTGGCGACAGCCGATTACCGGTGTGATTACCTCTTCTATCGATATTGACTACTTCTATTTCGATATTAGTGCCCCAGGTTCGCTGGTGACGATTGAACTCACCAACTTGACTGCTGACTACGATCTGGTCTTCGGTGGTGGGGTTGATCCGGCAACCGGGCAGGGTGGTGCCACGAATACCTTTGAATTCGATGCCGGTCAATCTGGTTTAGAGGATGTTACCCAGATCGGTGGACAGATCGCCTCAATCGGTGGGCAGATTGCCTCGATTGGCGGTCAGATCGCCTCAATCGGTGGACAGATCGCCTCAATCGGTGGACAGATTGCCTCGATTGGCGGTCAGATCGCCTCAATCGGTGGACAGATTGCCTCCATTAGTGTCAATCCGGGCAACAATGACGAGCAAATCGAGATTATTGTCTGGCAGCCAGGGCGCTATTTTGTCGCGGTTGCTCCTTCCAACGCTGGCGAAACCAGCTCTCAACCGTACCGACTCACCATTACGCTCGAACGGAGCACATTGCAATCGTTAGGGCCGGCACCGCACGTGCAGTTTCTGACCGATAGACCTGATCCTGATGTTACTACGCTCTACATCATCAATTCCGCTCGGATGCAGGGGGTATACCCTGGTGAACTTACGGCAATTAATGCTATTACGACGACCCTCTCTTCATCCACTGGCTATTCTGGGCTTACGCAACTGGTCTGGGGTGAGTCTGAAAATGCCCTGATCCTGGAGAAAGGTGCCGTCATCGATCTGGCAAACCTGGAAGTGATTACCGGTACGCTGCCGTTTAGTCAATTGCTCAACGACTGGTCGCAACCGGCTAATCAATCAAATCCGCTCTATGCGAATTATCTGGCCCAGATCATTGACCATGTGATCGAAGCGGCTATCGCACCTGCTGGGAATGGTCTTTCACGTGATGTGCGGGTTCGTTACCGGATGCGAGCCAATAACGACTCCAATCTGGGTAATGAAACCAACCAGACAACACCATACCCGAATGTGCGCAATATCGTGTTGGTTGGCGGGGATGAGATTATCCCCTTCTTCCGTCTACCCGATCTGACAACGATTGCCAACGAAGCCGATTACCTCGACTATTTGAAGACGATTGATCCGAATACGAACGGTGCGAGTCTTATTTCACCCAACAATCCACTCGGTGCAGCATTGCGCAACCGCATGCTGCTTAGTGATAACCCCTATGGCGCCGACCGACCCTACCGCTTTTACGGGTTTCCACTCTTCGTGCCGCGGCTGGCTGTAGGCCGCATTGTTGAAAGACCCTCCGAGATTGCCGATTTTCTGCGTCGCAACGCACCCGGATTTGGCGAGGAGAATATATATCTGCGTGATGATTTCTACTATCCACGCAGCCTGTCTATCACCGGCTACGACTTCTTGATTGACGGGGCTAACGCAATCTCGCGCACCTTGCAGCAGGCAACCAGTATCAGCGTCACGAAGCGGGTCTTAAACAATAATACCTGGAATCGTGCGCAGTTTGAAGCCGAATGGCTTGAGCAACCGCTTGACACACCGGGCTTCTTTTCTTCTCCTCTGGAGTTCTATTCTGATACTCAGACCCTCGTCAGTTCGCTCAATGCTCACTTCGATCACTGGCAACTGATCCCGGCAGTTAGCGGTAGTGGGAATCCGAACTTCCCTGCCGATCGCATTCTGTCGGTGGGTTATTCTTCAGGATTTCCGTCTGCTATCCCGTCTAGCTCGTGTGACTTCTATCCTTCTATTTGCCCTGGCTTCTTCTACAACACGCTCTACTATTCAGTGGGCTGTCATAGTGGGTACAATGTGCCGTATCTCGCCATCGATCAATCACTTGGGCCGCGTATCGATTTCTACGCTGCCGATTTTGCCCAGGCGTTCAATCGCCATGCCGGGAACTGGATCGGGAATACCGGCTATGGCTATGGGACGCTTGATGGCGTGGATTACAGTGAGCGTTTGGCGGCGTTGCTGACCCAAGAGCTGGTACGGAATGAGGTGCGCCCCGACCCTATGGCAGAAAACGGTGAAACCTACGTGGGGCGCAGTATCGGCGAGGCGCTGGTCAATGCGAAGCTCCGCTATCTGCGCACCTCACTCGGTCTCAATGCCTACGACTACAAGGTGCTGGCAATCACCACCCTTTACGGCTTGCCGTGGAAGCGTATCTTCGTGGATAACCCATTGTCGGCACCGGTCGAAGACCTGAATGCTGAGCTGCCCGCCGGTGACCGTACCGCACCCACGCCGATTGCCGGTAGTCAACTCACCCGCACGATAACCTTTACTATCAACTATGACACCAACTATCTGGAACCAACTCGCAGTGGTCAGCGTATCCGGCTAGATGCCAGCAACTTTACAATTAGCGATACATTCTTACTTGCCAGTACCTTTAACGTTACCCCAACGGTTACTATCCTTAATAATAACCTGATCGGGATGCCGGGATTACCCGCCTTTACTTACGACATCACCGCATTGTCGGGTAGCGATGACGATAGTGAACGTAATCCGTTGGTAGTGCGTGACATTATCTTCGTAGGTGGTCAGTACAATACGGTGAACAATTTCAATCCAACGATTACACAAATCGTGACCGAAACTTTTGAGCCGTTGATCACCACGACGATTGAACCCGATTTCAGCGCCGGGATTGGCTTCTGGGTGCCTGATCGCTTCTTCGGTCATAGTCGCACCGAGGGCGACAACGGCCCTCGTGATACCCTCATCAGTACTGCGGCCCAGTTCCGGGCGACCGATGGTGTTACCGGTACGTTGCGCACCTATACGCAGCTTGTCTTCCAGGTGCTCTACACTGATCCAGAGGCCGAAGATGCTGAAGAGGCGCTGGCTGACCAGACACCGCCAGTAATAGAGCGGGTGCGCATCGCCGGTCAGGATGTAAATCTGCAAAGTGTCTCAACCTTGATCGAGGTCTTTGTCAGCGATCCAGATAATCCCACCAATCCACAGGTCACTCTAACAGGTGTCTATCTTGCCGATGATAATGTGACCTGGACGCCACTCACTTTCTCGCAGGATAGCCAGAATCCACGCCGCTGGACGGCCAGTGTGCCACGACCCTGGCCTGATGTACGGCTCATCATTACAGCGATTGATCAGGCCGGTAATTCGGTGATGTACACGGCAAAAGGGCAGTTTACGCCACCGACGTATCAGCTCTTCCTGCCGGTAATAAATCGTAATCAATCGGCTCTTTCCGGTGATGATGATGCCGGCGGTAGTGCAATGGGTGGTCAGTTGTATTTACCTATCGTTTCCCAGGATGCAGCGAAATTAGTGCGCGAATAGGGTCAAGGTTAATTAAGAGGTGTGAGTCTGGTGGCGTTTTGCTAAGCTCCATTGGCTTGACAAGATTGTTCGATGGCTATAGTGAGGAGAACTGAGGTAGTTGCAGGTTGTAGTGTAGAGCAGTCCTGCTGCCCCCAGTTCTCCTTACGTTCTCTCGCTGTATTATCAAATCTTGAGCAATACCGGAAACTGGATATGAAGCAAGTTCTACCCTGACGATATGGGAGCGATCCCGATCCCCATTGCCTACAACAAATGCTCTCGCGCCCAGAGTGCAGCCTGAGTGCGGTCGCGTACTGCCAGCTTGGCGAAAATCACGCTTAAATGATTCTTAACGGTTCCTACACTCAGCGCAAGTTGTTCGCCGATCTCTTGATTGGTGTAGCCTTGGGCCAGTAGTCGCAAAATGTCGCGTTCGCGTGGTGTGAGGATGCTGGTAACATCGGATGGCGATGAGGAAGCGGTGACTGGTGTGGGAGCCAGACTGGCCAGGCGTGGCAATAATTGCGCAATGATCTGCGGGTGAATCAGCGCACCGCCTCCAGCAACAGTGCGAATGCTATCGGCCAATACTCGATGATCGACATCTTTCAGCAGGTAACCACGAGCGCCGGCAGCGATTGATTGCAGGACCCGTTCATCATCGTGGAAGGTAGTTAACATAATTACTGCTGGGCGTGGGCCGCGTTCGGCAAGTTTCCGCGTCGCTTCTACCCCATCCATGACCGGCATCATCACATCCATAAGCACCACATCGGGATCGAGTGATGCAACCAGCTCAAGCGCCTCGCGCCCATTCCCGGCCTGACCAACAACTTCGATATCAGCTTTGCGCGACAGCAAGGTCGCGATACCGGTGCGAATGAGAGCCTGATCATCGACTATCAGAACGCGGATCGTCATCGTTATTCCTCGTGGTCAATCGGAAGCACCAGCCGTAATCGCCAGCCTCCTTCCGGTAATGCACCGGCTTCGATCCCGCCTCCCAGCAACTCTGCCCGTTCTCGTAATCCAACCAGCCCAAAACTCCCGCTCCCCAGATCGATGTGTGATCGTGGTTGATCCGAACGATCATTATTGGTGACTGTTACAACCACGTAACCACCTTCGGCGCTGACGTAGACGATAATCGTATCGGCACTGGCATGCTTGCAAGCGTTGGTCAAGCCCTCTTGGACTGCCCGGTAGACACAGTGCGCTACCGGAGCAGGTAATTGATTGATCTCACCATGAAGGTTCAGATCAACTGTAATCCCTGTACTCTGGGCACATTGACGTACCAACTGGTGCAGGTTCTGCGTCAGTTCTTCAGGCTGGAGGGATAAATCAGCGTCAACTACTGCCAGCAGACTTTGCCAGGCGCTGTGCAGCAATTCCCGGCTATGCGCCAGATGGTCACGGGCGGCTGTCGGGTCTTCTGTAGCCAGATCGGCGGCCAGTTGGAGTTCGAGGTTTATCAAGACCAGCTTTGAACCCAGATCGTCGTGCATTTCACGGGCAAAGCGTGATCGTTCTGCCGCAATCGTAATGGTTTGAATCTCGTTTGCCTGTTGCTGCATCTCGGCAGCGAGTAATTGCATTTGCCACTCGACCTGCTGACGCCGACGCAACTGATAGCGCGCCAGGATGAGCGGTGCCCCTACCAGCGCCACGGCAACGCCGAGACCGAGAATGGTGGCAGCATCAAGGGTTAGCGATTGCCAGAAACCGATGCCTAGCAAGAGCAGTGGAAAGATACTGCCGAAGAAGATCAATTGCAGGGTCGAAAGCCGGCTGGCCATTTGCCATGCCACCAACAGCAATCCCCAGAGAAGCGGTATCAGATTGGTCACTGCTGCCATCAACGTAATGGTCAGCGTTTGCACTACCAGGCCAATCTGGATGAAGATGGTCTGCCGAACGTGTTGGGTACAGGCACTGGCTACAATCAGCAGGCCACCAAGTACCACCAGCCAGAGCAAGGCTGGCAGCGAGAGTGGATTGGGCTGGATAAGTGCCAGGCCTACCGAAAGACTGACAAAGAGCGATGGTAGGAGCCAGGCCAGCACAGAGTATGGGCGAGGTGCAATCAGGGTTTCTTCTAACGTGTTTGCCAGTGCCAGTCGTGCTGGTTGCCGGGTATCGTCACTCTGGAAACGGAGAGCAGTGACTGCGGCACGCAGGCGATCAATTGCAGTTGCGGCAGCGGCACGTGGCAGATCGAGCACTGCATGTAAGCGATGTAAGTTGGTTTGGGCAACCGCCAGCGCACCCGTGATACTTTGTTCGGCCTGTGCCAGTGCCTGCTGAACTTCGTCGGCCAGTAGATGCAATAGCCGTTGCCGTTCTTCGTGGGCCACGCGCTGCTGAACATCGCGGAGGAATGTCGAGAAAGCTGCTGAGCGCTGCTGCATCTGCTGTAGCATCTGCTGAACCTGTTCACTGCGCCGGAGATGCCGGGCGTAGATAAAGGCGGCGATGATAGCGCAGGTAGCGGGGAAAGCTATCGCGAGGTTACTCTCTAGCCATCCAATCAGGTCATGCGAGAGGCGGTAACGCACGATTGCCCAGATCATCCAAATGCCGACAGCCATTATTGCCCATAACCATGGCCGGAAGAGCATAATGCCCTGCAGAACCAGGATGAGATAGATGTAGTCAATCAAAGGTGTTGGGTACAGTAGTTGCGCACCGGCCGCAGCGGCCAGCTCAAGACCAATCAGTATCACCTGTCCCCATACGGTCAGGAGGCGCAGGGGGGTAATCCATGCCAGCCCAACCATACCCACTAAACAGGCCAGCATACCGATCAGTCGGGGCCAGGCCGTCCGCAGTACCGGGTCACTCAGAGCACTCAAAGCAACAACCAGCACCACCAGCGAGAGCAGCACAAGGAACGCTAATGCTGCTCGCTGATAACGGGAAATGACGGCTTGCATGAATGACGATATGCGGTGTTTCATACCATGAAGTGTATCACATCGTGCAAACCATTCGTGCAATTCAGGTTGTACGGGCCACTCATAGCTGCTCTTCGGTTGAGGATTGCAGTGTTGGTTGGACTGCAAAAACCTGTCGGGTGAGGCAGACGAAAATCTTTCCTTCGTCTACCTCGCCCGACGTGATACAGGTTATGTAATTTATGTCAACTTCTAACCGCGCAGTTTCAGCAGCTCCTCAACCGGTGCGAAGTTCCACGGTTCACCCATCCCAATGATGATGTGGGTGGCACCGGCTTCAAGGTACGGTTCAATCGGCTCACCAGCTCGCGGTGACACACTACGCTCGATGGTTGCCGGATCACGTCCGATCTGTTCGCACCACTGATCGAGGATGGCATTCTTGCGCTTGAAGTTTTCAATCGGACCAAAGCCGTGCCAGATGTCGGCGTGTTCAGCAGTAATGCGCAGGGTGACCTTTTCACCGCCACCACCGATCAAGATTGGAATGCGGCGCAGCGGTGGCGGTTGATCGGCGGCCCATCGCTCTTTGATAATCGGCAACGCCTGCCGAAGTGCGCGCAGACGGTCGGCAGCCGTCCCAAATTCGTAGCCAAACGTCGTATAATCTTTTTCAAACCAACCTGCGCCCAGCCCAAGAATGAGTCG
The DNA here is from genome assembly GCF_000018865.1 of Chloroflexus aurantiacus J-10-fl. Classification (NCBI taxonomy): domain Bacteria; kingdom Bacillati; phylum Chloroflexota; class Chloroflexia; order Chloroflexales; family Chloroflexaceae; genus Chloroflexus; species Chloroflexus aurantiacus. The sequence goes on along the minus strand of NC_010175.1, from coordinate 1,931,858 downwards.
TCCACCACTGATATGATCGACGGTCTTTGCCATATTCGAGAGTAAGGCTGGATTACGATAGCTGTTGCAGGTGACCAGACATCCAACCTCGGCCCGTTGGGTGATGACAGCCATTGCCGTCAGGAGCGTCCAGCCCTCGAAATGGGGACCATCTGGCGGCCCGTAGAGAGGAAAAAAGTGATCCCAGTTCCAGATCGTGTCACAGCCAATTGATTCGGCATATTGAACAGCTTGACGGTACGATTCCCACGTGGTGTGTTGTGGATGAAGTTGAACGCCAACGCGAAAACGAGACATCTTTTGCCCTTTCTGGTGAAGCGGCGATAAACAAAATGACACTTAAAAAGCCTGCACAAATTGCGTTTATGCTGTAAACTGTGTGTTGCAGTGCTGCATGATATTGCGCACCTGGTTGCGTTAATACGACATAATATTGTACAGGTGCATGGATGAGAGTTCGTATCTGGGGCACACGAGGATCATACCCTGTCGCAAACGCCAGTATGTTGCGCTATGGTGGTAATACAACGTGTGTCGAAGTGGAAGCCGAAGACCACCATATTATTCTTAATGCTGGTACCGGTCTGCGCATGTTGGGGGAAGCTCTTCGCCAATCGCATGCTCCACCGAACCGGTTCGATCTCTTAATTACTCACACCCATTGGGATCATATCATAGGTTTTCCGTTCTTCGCCCCCCTGTTTGACCCAAATTCAAAAATTGATATCTATGGCCTGGCCCGTACTCAGTCGAGTCTGCGTACAACTCTGGCCGGTGCATTGAGCGATCCTCTGCTTCCACTCACCCTCGATGATCTACGCGCTCAGATCAACTTCTTCGAGATTGGTGCCGGTCATTGTCTTGAGTTGGGGCCGGTTCGGGTACGCACTGCTCTCGCTAATCATCCGTACCGCGCATTAGCCTATCGGTTAGAGACTGACCAGGGTGTGTTGACGTTTATTCCCGATACAGGGCCGTTTCATACGGTGCTCTTTGGCGAGCAACGCATCGAATGGACTGGTCAGCCCACTGCTCGCAGCCAGAGCGAATTGCGTGAACTGGCGGCAATGAAAGAAGCGATTCTCGAGCTGGCATATCGTGCTGATTGGTTAATTTACGATGCGCAGTTTACCGATGCCCAATATGCCCGTTTTCCCCATTGGGGGCACAGCAGTGCTTCTCAGGCGCGTGAAATTGCTGAAGCAGCCCAGGTGCGTCAGTTGATCCTGTTTCACCATGATCCTCACCGTACTGATGCTGAGTTGGATCAGATCGTTGCCGAGCAGCAGGCAGCCGCAGTACCTGGATTGATCATTTCTGCCGCGTTTGAGGGTATGGAGTTAGCGAGGAAGCCATGAAGGTTCGTTTCTGGGGAGTACGGGGGTATGTACCGACACCGAATGCAGCGATGTTGCGCTATGGCGGTAATACCTGTTGTACCTCAGTTACCGGTGAACACGGTGAACTCATTGTGCTTGATACTGGAACTGGCTTCTGCATGCTGGGTGATGAGTTGATGCAGGGTGAATTCGGTCGTGGTCGTGGCACACTGACTCTGTTGATCAGCCATACCTACTGGGATCATATCCTCGGCCTGCCTTTCCCCGGCGTTGTTCACATTCCCGGCAACCGCCTCGATATCTACGGCCCCGATAGCACTCGTGGTTCCCTGCAAATGGTCTACGATGGCATGCTCTCGCCAGTCTATTCACCTGTGTTTGGACTGGCTCATATCGGTGCTACCCATCGATTTACCCCCATCTCAACTGAACCATTCATCGTTGGTCAACTCACTATTCGGGCAATGCCCCTATCATATCGCCCTCATTCACCAATCTGGGCTTACCGCCTGGAAGAAGGTGGGCGGGCTTTGGTCTACATCACCGATGTCCGGTATAGTGAGCGTGGTATTCGTGAAGCCGCGATTGCCTTTGCCAAACAAGCCAATGTCCTTATTCACAGTGCTCCCTATTTGCGGGATGAGCAGGTAGAGGATTACGGTCATAGCCGGGTTGAAGATGCTATTGAGATGGCCCAGGCTGCTGACGTTGAGCGCCTGTTGCTGTTTCATCACGCCCCGATGCGCACCGATGATGAACTTGATGCGATTGTTGCTCACTTCCGGCAGATGTTAGCTGCGCAAGGTAGCCCGCTGCAATTGATCGCTGCTGCAGAAGGGATGGAACTGGTAGTGTGAGTAAATATATCGCATGGTAAACAGTTTCTCACTGTTCGTGTCTTGCGTGACGGCTAGTGGCGTAGTAGAATACGAGAAAGGTTGCGACGTTGGAGCTACATCGTAGTAGCGATTTTGCTGGAAGCGAGGCACTATGACCCTTCAGGTCGGCCTGACAATTTCGCAAACCATTGCCTTTTGAGAAATAGCTCGGTCCTCGCCGTGCTCAATGGCGGGGGCCGGGTTGTTTTTTATCGCCCCGCCCCCTGTTGAAGGTGGGCAACAGCGGATGGAGGAGACCGATGGAACTGACCATCAAGAGCCGCAACGGCAAAATCTCGGATCGTCAGCGGGCACACATCGAAGAGAAGCTCTCGAAACTTGAGCGCTATCTTCACGGCATTACCAGTATCACTGTCGAAGTCCAACACGAACAACAACGCAATGCCGGTGAGGTCTATCGTGTGCAGACGACACTGGTTGCCGAGCACGGCGTAATTCTGCGTGCCGAAGAGCGCGCACCCGACCTCTATGCCGCGATTGATGAAGTACAGGAGGTGCTTCAACGCCAGATTGCGCGCTACAAAGACAAGTATTGGCGGCGAAGCCGTGAACAACGGCGCGCTCCCAATGGGTTAACCCCGGCGGAAGAGGTTGCTATCGCCGAGGCAGAAGCGGCAGCTCTTGCCACCCCAACTGAGGTTGGATCAGAGGCCAGGGTGATTCGCACCAAAACGTTCCGTCTCCGCCCGATGTTCGTTGATGATGCGATTGAGCAGATGGAATTGCTCGGTCACAATTTCTTCGTCTTCCAGGATGCCGAAACGATGCAGGTCAGCGTGCTGTATCGACGGCGTGATGGGAATTATGGTGTGATTATTCCCGAAGTTGGCTAATACCAACCGTTAGCCCGATGCAGCGTGCTCTTCAGTATCGGGTAATCACATGAGTGCGGAAGCAATCCTTCCGCACTCATTGTTTATGTGAAGGGATTATCAACTGACAATATGTGTGATCAGCCTGCGTGCGGTCTATGCCTTTGTGGTGAGATAAAGCTATATCTCGTCGTTGTATTTATACCGTTACCACCAGGACGATCAAAAGCACGCACAGTGCCAGTCCGGTGAGCACGAGATGCGCATATCCTAACGCCATTCCGATCAAGGCAATCCCCTTACCGGTGACGATACCGTTCCCGCGCTGAACTGCTCTGTGCCCCAGGTGGCCGCAAATGACAGCCGGAATGGCCAGAAATAACGGGACAAAAAAGAGAATCCAGGTCATCACTCCACAGATGAGGCTGGCAATGGCCAGTCGGCTGTTTTGGGCCGGCATTAGCGGGGTCGTTGTGTCAATAGCCGGTGTTATGTTGCTCTCGATTGAGGACAACCCGTGACCACAGGCCGGACAAAATCGTTCTGTACCGGTAACAGGGTACCCACAGGCAGGACATCGTCGCACAGTAAACACTCCTTGCTGTTATGCGGTCGCTAGCGTTCGCACCTGAAGCCCAATATCCGGTGCTGTTACTAATGCCTCTCCGACCAGGATCGCGTCGGCACCGTAGCCCCGCACCTCGGCGACGTGGTCGGGGGTAAAAATACCGCTCTCACTGACTAGCAGTGGTCGTTGCGTTCCTGATGGCAGATGATCTGCTATGTTCCGGGTTGTCGTGCGGTCAGTCACGAATCGGTGCAGATCACGGTTGTTCACCCCAATGATTGGTGGTTGGATGCGTAGTGCTCGTTCCAACTCAGCCACAGTGTGTACCTCTACCAGGGCATGCATTCCCAGTTCATAGGTTAGGGTGAAAAGTTCAGCCAGTGTCTGATCATCGAGTGCAGCCACAATTAACAAAATGGCGTCAGCACCGTAGGCGCGCGCTTCATAGACCTGGTACGGATCGATGATGAAATCTTTCCGAAGCAAGGGTGTGCCTGCTGCCTGAATGTCGGGCAGCGCACGAATACCGGCCAGGTAGGTCAGGCTCCCCTGAAAGAATCGCTGATCGGTCAATACCGACAATGCCGCCGCGCCGTTGGCCACGTAGGTACGGGCCAGGGCCAGATGGTCGAAGTTGGCCAGCAACACACCACGACTGGGTGAGGCCTTCTTGACCTCAGCAATGAGGGCCGTTGCCGGCCCCCGGCGTAGTGCAGCGGCGAAATCACGAATCGGTGGCGCATGCCGAATCCGGTCATGCAGAGCAGCAAGGGGAATTTTGGCTTGTTGACGACGTACTTCCACTCGTTTGTGGGCTAATATCTGTTCCAGAATGGTTGGTTCGCTCATGAGTTGTCCCTGGTAGCATGTGCCGTCGGTTGCTTCGACCCTCATCCGAGGTGCGACTGGCAATACCTGTTGCCGATAGACGATAGCCGATAATCGCCATCTATTGTATCATCAATCACAAGCGATTGCCGACAGGTATGAACGGCTGCCGAACCTCTGTCAGTTCCATCATCTTCAGGAACAGAACACTACGCCAGATAATTTTCCTGCCTCTTGCCCACCACGTTTGTTATGAAGGGTGGAAGCCACACTTGCAAACCCTGCTTTGCTCCGTACCTGAAAGGCTGCTCCAGATTGTCGATCAGCCGCTATCGTGCACCGGTACCAGGTATGGCATGAAAAGGTAACGGATGTTGCCTTGCACAGTAGGTGGCATATCAAACCGGGTTTGATAAAAATCGTGACCAACAATCTACCGTCACGCTCCACCCTTAAGCGCTCCAGCGTGGTTCGTCCACCCTGGCAGCTATCTTGAGCGCGCGCCTCCCTCGCTTCACCATCTGCAACGCTCCGTGTGCCCCCTGCCAACGGCGTAGCGCACCGCTGCATCAGCGAGCGACAGCGAGGGCCATCCGGCACCGGTGGCAGGTGCGGGTGGGGGCGTTTCGCATCCACTATTGCACGCAGTATCTCTGACTCTCACTCATTCTTGAGCGATCCATCGTCGTGGGAAGCCTCAGCAGCCATCCTGGGAGCGCGCGCCTCCGGCGTGCTTCACTACCTGTAACGTCCCCAACACCCGTGCCGCACAGATTGCAGCTCCCCACTACTTTCTCACTTTCTATCTCCTATCTCCTATCTCCTATCTTCTATCTCCTATCTTCTATCTCCTATCTTCTATTCTTCTATCTCCTATCTTCTATCTCCTATCTCCTATCTTCTATCTCCTATCTTCTATCTCCTATCTTCTACCTTTTATCTCCTCAAAGCATGAACGGCACAAACGGCGCCTGACAGGGAATATTCGCGGCAACGTGCATTGTACGCCCGCGAAGATCAATGATGACACCACAAACGCTCTCGTTGCGATCAACCGCTGCCACGCGCGGATCGGGGTGTCGGCAGATACAGCGGGGCGCACCGTCGTGATCGCGAAGAATTACCTGTAATACATCCAGATCAATCTGGCCCGCCGCAGCGTGCAAGAGTTCCCACGCTCGTCCATACCGTTCTCTCGTCGTTGAGGTTGGTTCCAACGGGCATTCACCGGCGGCAGTTCCTCCGTCGAGGCAGTGATTGGCGTGCGCCAGCAGTCCTTCTTGAGCAGGTATTTCAGCAATACCGGTAGGGGTCAACTCTAGCGCAACCAGTTCACCATCGGCACCGGCCAGCGTAATACACGATGAACCGGCTGCTGGGATTTGACTGACCAGACGGCGCGCTGTTACGGTATCAGTTGACTGTAGCATCTGCCGCAACAGGACGTGAACCGGCATTCCCTGCTGTTGACCGTCAGCGCGTGAACGGAGCAGATTAAGGCCAACAGCAATCCCGGCTTCATTGAGACCAATTTTCGCTACCATCCCTGCTTCGGTGAGCGTCAGCAGTGTAGGTGTGTCAGGACCGCTCACGCGCAACAAGACACAGGCGGCACGCTGATCACCCTGCCAGTCCCAGGTTTGGGCCAGCCAGACGCGACCATTTGCGGTGGCCGGTGGGCTAGCCGCAGCGGTGGTGCATTCACCATCATCACTGCCGGTCGCCGGTGTTGCTGGTAGTTGCTCTTGATGTTGGGGAACCCCCGCCGCTCGATTGCGGGCCAGCGCAGCCGCTGCTTCAGGATGATGAAAACCAACCCCGACACCGGCCAGCAACTCGGTACGCACATTCAACGCAATGATCTCAGCCAGAGTGCGACTGGCACCCACTGCAATCCCTCGCATCTCGGTGAGTAAATCAGGCGCTACATCATGCAACAGTGGTTCATAAGCCAGAGCTGCCTGCTGAACCGCTTCCCAATCCATTCCGCGCCGATACGCAAACAAGCGGGCATAGCTGGCAATGCTGTGGCGAATGAGTGCTGCCGTCGCTGCCCCGTACTGCTGACCACGCTCAAATGGCTCACCGGTAATGGTAACAAGTGGAAACATCGGTTTGTTCTCCTGTTGCAGTCATGAGATATGCGCTGTGCTCTATCGTACCACCCTGATGGGGAGATTGTCTACAAATCGGGAGCATAAACTAGAACGCCTTTGTGGGCAAGCTATCGATCCAACGCGCGGTAATTCGCAGAGTAATGCCAGTTCGCGATACGGGAATACCTGTCAGGCAACCTTTGCAGTCGTCACCTAGAAGAGTTTTCGTGTCAAATCTGGTGTCGTAAACGTCATCGCACGCTATCTACCGTTACTCTTAGCTGATCCCATGAGCGATACCATCGCGATGCGCCAGCGCCGGCAGACATCCTGGGAGCGCGCACCGGAGGTGCGCTTCAGCACTTGCAACAGCGTGCTGTACCTGCTGCCAGCAGTGTATCATCCAGCACGCGACAGCATGCGCCATCCAGCACCGGCGGTTCCCGCTCCCAGCGGGCTATGCATTACCCATACCTGGTTTCAACCACGTGCGTATCAGCAGGCATGATCACCATGGGTGCTGTTGTGGACAACTGGCCCGGTGGTAGTGCGCCGCTCCAGCCGTGCCGGCACTGCTGGGCTGGATGGATTGCCGTACCCGCTCGTTATGCGCGTGTCGCACAGTTTGGAGTGCGGCAGCCATGCTGCCGCACCAGCCGTACTCACGATCCGGCGCGTGGCATACCGTTGCCCATCCTGGTCACGAGGGTGCTGAATGTGCTCGTGCCGATCATCGAGTCGGTCCGGCATGCATGAGCTACCTGTGCGTAGACGTTTGGTTGTACCAGGTTCGTGCCTGCGCACCAGCGGCCACGGCCAGTACCTGACGGCGGTTGAGAGGAATACCTCCACGCAGGCTGGAAGCCTGCGCCACGGAAAGCCTGCGCCACGGAAAGCACTTGCAGCCCGGCCTAATGCAGCGTGACATGTGAGTAATGCATAGCTAGCGGGAGCGGGTGGGTTCGTGTCTGCATCCCCTGTGAGCACGCGCCTCCGGCGCGCTTCACTACCTGCGCCAGCGTGTTGTACCTGCTGCCAGCAGTGTATCACCCAGCACGCGACAGTAAGCACCATCCTGCACCGGGAGTTCTCGCCCTCAGTGCAGGCGTGTCGCGTACCACCACCTCTTGCGCATCATTCCTCACCCTGGCGCTGCCCCTGAGCGCAACTGCCGGTGATGACTGGTAACACCTGACAGTGCTCCAGTACTTACTTACGCACCCGCATGGTGCACATTGTCAGTCAAGATTTCATGGCTCCGTGGCGACTTGCCCGGCGTGCAACAGGGCTTCAGCCCGAATGAAGCCAGGTGAGTTTGCAATCCTATCTCAATCCATAGCATCCCGAGGGTATCGTCAGGTAAGGATATCCCATGCAGATAGCCCATCCGCGTATATCTGTCAGACCCGCGTGCATCCGTGTTCTGCAGATGATCCCCACGGATTTTCGCGGATGTAGCGGATATCCGCAGATCGCCCTATCACTGGTGCCAGGCTGTTCTGAGATAACGAAGCGTGGTTGTCGCTCGTGCCCTTACATAGTTCTGGAGAGGGTTGCATACGGTTGGGTAGGGCGTTGGCCCGCCTGATGATGAACAGGTTGTAACCCACGCTTTACGACATTATGGCCGATAATTCAGCCTCCGTCATCACGGTACAATCCGCACAATCACATAGTCTTGCCATTGATACGGCTGACCACTCTGGTCAGTGGCCGTCGCCTGTACCGTGATTGGGCTTGCCCCCACCGGATTTGCACCGGCAACCAGCGGTATACTGAAGGTGTTGCCTGAACCCGCTGCCAGCAAGCCAATATCAATAGTCATCGTCTGACCGCTAATGGTGCACGTACCAGGGGTTCCTGCACAGGCACCGCTATCAAAGCTGATCCCATTCGGCAAGGTGATTGTGATCTGGAAATCACGGGCGGCGCCGGCGGTAATGCCACTTGCCTGATTGGTATAGTCAACAGCCAGATTGAACGTATTTCCGGTTGATACCGAAGATACCGATGATGCCTGCAACGCCACATCAGGTGTGGGTGGGATGTTCAGGTAGAGGGGTACGCCAGTCTGCCCTTCCTGAATGAAGTGGTTCTCGCTCGTAGCGCTGTTCGTGCAGGTGACAATCCGCCACCAGCCCGGCTGCGGTGAAAGGATAACGTCACCGCCACGAGTTGTTGTTGTGCCGTTGTTCCACTGTCCATCAGCCGAAGCGGTACCTGCAATCCCGCCACTCTGTCCGGTGGGATCGTAGACTGATCCGGGTGGATAGTAGCGTACCCAGCCACTACCAACATCGTTCAAGTCGAAGTTGTGGAAAGCGACACTGCTCTGCCCTGGTGCTACATACTGGAAGAAGGTAGTACAGAACGGTGTTCCCGGTGGATGGCGTAGGGTTTGGCGTACAATACTCTGTACAATCTCGTCGCCGCTTCCCGGTATGCCATCTAAGTCGACGGTAGGTGTACCGCTGCCACTCCAGCCACTGCGCACAGCCCATCCATTCGTATCATCGTCTGGAACACTCGCGACAAGCAGATAGACTCCGCACGGGGTCGTACCGGGAATGCCCGGTAGAGCAACCCAGGTCGTGGCATCGCCAGTATTGGGGAGATAGGTGGCACTGGTCACCAGAGTACCAACAGTTGGTGGATAGCCATCACCGGCCTGCCAGCCAACCGGCATGCGATACAGCGTAAAGGTGGTACTTTCCGCTACACCTCGGATAGCATCGGTGAAGTTAGTGGCTGGGTTGATCGACGGGCTGAGTAATTCAACCGCCAACAGACCGCTCACGCCACACGGTACGTCAATGCGGACGATTGAGGCACCTTCATTCATGCCGTAGAAGTTCCAGTTGAAGGTTGTGTAGTTAGGGCCGGCAGTTTGCAATGCCGTTGGGTCTTGGGTTAGCAATACCGGTGTCGCATCGACGATGGTGACAGTTGTGGTAGACGGATCGCCCAATGTCGCACCGGTTGGATTACTCAAACTTACCAGAATCGTCTCGAATGGTTGATCGCTGCTCGCGTTGTTCAGTATCTGGATCGTGAAGGTCCGACTCGTTTCTCCTACTGCAAAGTTCAGAGTGCCACTTACCGGCACATAGTCGTGCGTTGGTGCCGATCCATCACCTGGCTGGGCCGTTCCGCCGGTTATGGTTGCGTAGTCAACGCTCACTGGTACAGTGGCTGCCCGGCTCAGGGTGACGGTTAGTGTCACCAGGCCGGCGCTCTCGTTAACGACAACATCACCGGTGGCAAAGCGTACTGCCGGAGGATCATCATCACGAATGGTTCCCACGCCTATCCCATCACCGATGACGACCATCTCATCGGTCACGATGGTGGCTGGCTGTCCGGGCAGAGTGGCCCGTGGGTTGCTCAGGTTGACGGTGAAAAACTCATCGTCTTCAGCCAGCGTATCGCCAATCACGCCCACCGGTAATGTGACCTGGAGTGAACCGGCAGGAATGGTGAGGGTGCCGGCTGAAGCACCGTAATCCAGGATAGCGAGTGCAGTGCCATCGGTGGTTGTGTAATCGAACAAGATATCTCGATCCGACACCCGATTGATGCGCACGATAAAGATACTGTTTGTTACACCGCTATCACCTTCAAACCGTGTAACATCGTCGATGCTAATCCGCACCGGCTCGTTGTCGCGGTTGAGGACGTTTACACTATTCGGAGTCGGCGGCAGGCCGTTGTAGAAGGGATCGCTGCTTACCGCTGGCGCAAGCTGGACTGTAAACGGTTGATGTCCATCTTCCAGCAGATCGTCTACGCCGGTGACCGTCAGTATTGCGTCGATATTCCAGTTTGTATTGTCAAAGATGACACTCGTCGGGGCGACACTGCCCTCGGTTGGGTCGCTAACCGAGATATTGACCTGCACCGGTGCTGTCGGCTGGCTGGTGAGACGCAGTCTTAACTCGATACTGTCGCCATTTTCCGAGACAATCAACGGTGCCGGCGGAACTGTGACCACAAATCCTGCGGTGTCGTTGTCGACGATGGTGAGATCAAGCGCAGGTCCATTCAGTCCAGCGTAGAATGGATCGCTGCTGCTTGCCGAATGGGTGATTGCAATCGTTTGGGTCGCTTCAGCAATGGCGTCTTCCGGTACAGCGATAGTGACAGGTTGCGGCGTGTTCCAGGTTGCCGGCGTAAAGGTCAGGTTCAAGATCGCCTGTCCGTTCAAGGTTACCTGACCCTGGCCGTCGATGGTGACGGTGACGTTGGCTGTGGGCTGGGTTGCCAGCGCAACGCTGTAATTCATACTACCCCCTTCGGTAACGGTGAGGGTAGTGGCGCTGATCACAATATCCGGAATATCATCATCATTTACGGTCACCGCCAGGATGATACCGCTCAACCCACTGTATGCCGGGTCTACGCTGGTTGTGGCGTGGGTGATGGTGCGGTTGCGTGGTGGTTGGGCAATCTGATCGACATTCGGTTCCAGCACACTAACGGTCTGAGGGTTGTTCCAGTTGGAATCGTCGAAGGTCAGCGTTGCCGTTGCTCCACCATTCACCTGCAACAATCCTGCACCGTTAATAACGACAGTAACCGGCGCAAGCGGTTCGCTGGTCAGGCTCACCTCATACGTCCCCACAATACCTTCAGTAATCGTCAGGCTGGTCGGGCTAATGTTCAGACCGGCAGTGTCGTTCTCGATAATCGTCACCGTAAGTGGTACCGCCGGCAGGCTGGTGTAAACCGGATCACCTCCAGCCAGCACATGGAGCAGCGTAACTTCGTAACTGATCCCCGGCGTCTCGTCGATCTGGTCGTCAATTGCCTGGACATTGACGGTCTGCGCCGTATTCCAGTTGCCCGGCGTGAAGGTGAGGGTGAGCGTTGCCTGCCCATCCAGCGTCACCTGGCCCTGACCGTCCACGGTGACAGTGACATTCGCGGTCGGCTGGCTGGTCAGCACCACGGTGTAGGTCGCCGCCGGCCCATCCTCGGCCACCGCGAGTGTCGTGGGATCGATCACGACGCCGGCAGTATCGTTCTCCCCAATCGTCACTGTGAGTGGTGCCGCCGGCAGGCTGGCGTAGACAGGATCACCGCCACCCAGGATGTGGAACAGGGTCACATCGTAGGTTGTCCCGGTCGGGGTCTCGTCAATCAGGTCATCAATGGCCTGGATGGTGATGATCTGTGGTATGTTCCAATTAGCCGGCGTGAAGGTGAGGGTGAGCGTTGCCTGCCCATCCAGCGTCACCTGGCCCTGACCGTCGATGGTGACGGTGACATTCGCAGTCGGTTGGCTGGTTAGCACCACGGTGTAGGTCGCTGCCGGCCCGCCCTCGGCCACCGTGAGTGTCGTGGGATCGATCACGACGCCGGCAGTATCGTTCTCCCCAATCGTCACTGTGAGTGGTGTCGATGGCAGGCTGGCGTAGACAGGATCACCGCCACCCAGGATGTGGAGCAGGGTCACATCGTAGGTTGTTCCGGTCAGGGTCTCGTCGATCAGGTCATCAATGGCCTGGACACTGACGGTCTGCGGTATATTCCAGTTGCCCGGCGTGAAGGTGAGGGTGAGCGTTGCCTGCCCATCCAGTGTCACCTGGCCCTGGCCGTCGATGGCGATGGTGACATTCGCAATCGGCTCACTGGTCAGCACCACGGTGTAGGTCGTCGCCGGCCCGCCCTCGGCTACGGTGAGTATGGCAGGCGTTACGATGAGACCGGCGCTTTCAGTTTCGGTGATGGTTAGTGTCAGCGGTGCCGGTGCGAGCGCGTTATACACCGGATCGGTAGAACCGGCAACATGGCCTATCGTCACGGCATAGGTGTTCCCTGCCGGCGACTCGTCATTTGGATCATCAATGACGGTGAAGGTGACGGTCTGTTCAACATTCCAATCAGCGTCTGTAAAGGTCAACGTGATGGTTGGTTGACCGCTAAACTCAATCTGGCCCTGGCCGTCAATGGTGACGGTGACATCCGCTGTCGGTTGGCTACCCAGCCGCACCGTGTAGGTTGCCGTGTCACCTTCATTCACGGTCAAACTGGCAGGGGTAAGGACAACCGCAGCGACATCGTTCTCAACCACGGTCACCGGTAGCGCAGCCGCTGGCAGGGCACTGTACACCGGATCGGTACTGGCTACGGCGTGCGATAGTGTCACCAGATACGTAGCACCACTGATGGTTTCGTCGATTTGATCATCGATGACAGTAAAGGTGACGGTCTGATCAACGTTCCAATCAGCCTCTGTAAAGGTCAACGTGATAGTTGGTTGGCCACTAAACTCAATCTGGCCCTGGCCGTCAATGGTGACGGTGACATCGGCTGTCGGTTGGCTGCCCAGCCGTATCGCGTAGGTTGCCGTATCACCTTCATTCACGGTCAAATTGGCAGGGGTAAGGACAACTGCAGCGACATCGTTCTCAACCACGGTCACCGGTAACGCAGCCGCCGGCAGAGCACTGTAAACCGGATCGGTACTGGCTACGGTGTGCGATAGTGTCACCAGATATGTGGCACCACTGATGGTTTCGTCGATTTGATCATCAATGACGGTAAAGGTGACGGTCTGATCAACATTCCAATCAGCGTCTGTGAAGGTCAGCGTGATGGTCGGTTGACCGCTAAACTCAACCTGGCCCTGGCCGTCAATAGTGACGGTGACATTCGCTGTCGGTTGGCTGTCCAGCCGCACTGCATAGGTAACGGTGCCGCCTTCATTCACCGTCAGGCTGGCAGGGGTAAGCACGACCGCAGCGACATCGTTTTCAAGAATGGTTACCGGCAACCCAACCGACGGCAGAGCATCGTAGATCGGGTCATCGAGGCTATTGATCGCGTGACCGAGCGTTATCGAATAGCTTGAACCGGTCGGCGTCTCGTCGATCTGGTCGTCAATTGCCTGGACACTGACGGTCTGCGCCGTATTCCAGTTGCCCGACGTGAAGGTAAGGGCCAGCGTTGCCTGCCCATTCAGTGTCACCTGGCCCTGGCCGTCAATGGTGACGGTGACATCCGCCAGCGGTTGGGTCGCCAGCCGCACAGTGTAGGTACCTGCCGGCCCACCTTCGGCTACCGCGAGAGAAGTGGGATTGATAATCAGCCCGGCCACATCATTCTCGGTCACCGTCACCCGCACCAGGCGGTCAGCCAGGGCATTGTAGACTGGATCGCTGACACTCGCCACGTCGTGGCGCAGGTCAAGCTCATAGGTGGTGGTGAGGGTCTCGACGACGTTATCATCAATTGCCTGCACGCTGACGGTTTGCGGCGTATTCCAGGTGGCAGTGGTAAAGGTCAGGGTGAGGGTGGGCTGGCCGTTGAGCAGGAGCTGACCGCTGCTGCCAACCAGCGGCGAGGCGGCGCTGACCAGCTCTGGTGTAATAGTAACGGTGACATTCGCCAGTGGCCGGGTGACCAGGCGCACGGTGTAGGTGCCTGCCGGCCCACCCTCGGCTACAGTGAGGGCGGCGGGGTTGATAATCAGCCCGGCCACATCATTCTCGGTCACCGTCACCCGCACCAGGCGGTCGGCCAGGGCATTGTAGACTGGATCGCTGGCACTCGCCACGTCGTGGCGCAAGTCAAGTTCGTAAGTGGTGGTGAGGGTCTCGACGACGTTATCATCAATTGCCTGTACACTGACGGTTTGCGGCGTATTCCAGTTGCTGGGCGTGAAGGTCAGGGTGAGGGTGGGCTGGCCGTTGAGCAGAAGCTGACCGCTGCTGCCGACCAGCGGCGAGGCGGCGCTGACCAGCTCTGGTGTAATAGTAACGGTGACATTCGCCAGTGGCCGGGTGACTAGGCGCACGGTGTAAGTGCCTGCCGGCCCACCCTCGGCTACAGTGAGGGCGGCGGGGTTGATAATCAGCCCGGCCACATCATTCTCGGTCACCGTCACCCGCACGAGGCGGTCGGCCAGGGCATTGTAGACTGGATCGCTGGCACTCGCCACGTCGTGGCGCAAGTCAAGTTCGTAGGTGGTGGTGAGGGTCTCGACGACGTTATCATCAATTGCCTGCACACTGACGGTTTGCGGTGTATTCCAGGTGGCCGGGGTAAAGGTCAGGGTGAGGGTGGGCTGGCCGTTGAGCAGGAGTTGACCGCTGCTGCCGACCAGCGGCGAGGCGGCGCTGACCAGCTCTGGTGTAATAGTAACGGTGACATTCGCCAGTGGTTGGGTCGCCAGCCGCACGGTGTAGGTGCCTGCCGGTCCGCCTTCGGCTACCGCGAGAGAAGTGGGATTGATAATCAGCCCGGCCACATCATTCTCGGTCACCGTCACCCGCACGAGGCGGTCGGCCAGGGCATTGTAGACCGGATCGCTGGCACTCGCCACGTCGTGGCGCAAGTCAAGTTCGTAAGTGGTGGTGAGGGTCTCGACGACGTTATCATCAATTGCCTGCACGCTGACGGTTTGCGGTGTATTCCAGGTGGTCGGGGTAAAGGTCAGGGTGAGGGTGGGCTGGCCGTTGAGCAGGAGTTGGCCGCTGCTGCCGACCAGCGGCGAGGCGGCGCTGACCAGTTCCGGCGTGATGGTGACGGTGACATCCGCCAGCGGTTGGGTTGCCAGACGCACGGTGTAAGAGTCGGTACCACCCTCAGTCATGCTCAGGGTAGTTCGACTGATGATCAGAGCTGCGGTATCGTTCTCAATAATCGTTACCGGCAGTAATGATGGCGCTAACGTGTTGTAAATCGTATCCCCCGCGCTGGTCGCCGTGTGACGGAGGTGGACGAGGTAGGTTGTTGCCGGATCGAGCGCCTCATCGATTTGGTCATTAATAACCTGTACACTGACCGTTTGCAGCGTGTTCCAGTTGCCGGGTGTGAAGGTCAACGTCAGGGTGGGCTGTCCATTGAGGAGTACCTGATTTTCGCTCACGATGAGCGGTGAAGCCGGATTGACAATTTCCGGTGTGATCGCGATGGTCACCGGTGCAACAGGTTGGCTATTCAAACGCACAGTGTAGGTTGCAGTGCCACCTTCGTTAAGCGTTAGATTCGCTGGCGACAGCACAATACCCGCCAGATCATTGTCGATAACGGTCACTGCGACATTGGCAGTCAGTCCATTGTAGAAGGTATCTGCACTGGCGGCGCTATGCGTAATCTGCACCACCTCACTGATGCCCTCATCAATCTCATCATCAATTGCCCGTACCCGGACTGTTTGCAGGTCATTCCAGTTTGCCGGCGTAAAGGTTAATGTAATCGGTCCAGAGGTGGTCTGATTATTGAGCAAGACTTGATTCGACGGCGTTATCGTTACCACCACATTTGCCGTTGGTTGGGTTGCCAGTCGCACCTGGTAGAGTGCTTCTGTTCCACCCTCGGCGACCGTCAGGCTAAAGGGCAGCGTCACAATACCTGCGGTATCGTTATCCGCGATTCGTACACTCAACACCGGTAAACTTAACCCCTGATAAAATGGGTCGGTACTACTGGCAGCGTGACTTACCGTTCCCGGATGCGGTGTCGTTTCGGCGACCCGATCGTCAATGGCCTGCACCGTCACCGTTTGAGGAGTAGCCCAATTGTCGGGGGTAAAGGTGAGCGTTGCCGGTGTCGTCGTCACCTGGACGCCATTTAGCGTAATGATTACCGGTGCGGTTGGTCGGCTGCTTAATCGGATGGTATAGGTACCATTTGGACTACCTTCAGCCACATCTATGAGCGAGGGTTGCAAGATGATACCGGCCTGATCATTATCCTGAATTGTGAGAGTATGGACATCAGGTGAACCTAGTGTCGCATTGACTGGCGAAGTAAGCCGAATGATGATAGTCTCATCGGCTTCATCTTCTGGATCGTCAATAATGGGGATCAGTAGGCGTGCGGAACTGGCCCCTGCCGGTATGACAATCGTTCCGCTGCGTAAGCCGTGATCGGCCAGTGATGCCGTTCCGGCAATCGTGTAACTGACACGGGCATCCAATCCCGACAGACGATCCAGCCGTATGGTAACCGAGGCCAGACCATCCCCTTCCTCGACAATGCTCACGGCATTGGCAAAACTTATTACCGGTGGTGAACTGGTGTCGATAATGGTTACGCTGGCTGTGCCTGGTATACCTATGAAACCGCCTTCTGGGTTAAAGAGCCGGAGCGTGAAAGTTTCAGCCGGTTCGTACAGATCATCAGCGATGATCGGAACTGTAAACGTTTTTTGTTGTTCACCAAGGGCAAAGACCAACTGCCCGCTCGTTGTCGTGTAATCATCACCGGGCAAAGCACTACCTGCAATCGTTTCGTACCGCACCCGTACCGTCTGCTCGGCTGGCGCGCCCAGTCGAACAGTGACTGTCAGTGTCCCGACATTCTCGTTCACACTGATACTACCATTCGCAAAGAAGAAGATCGACTCGCCGGGGCGAGGTGTTGGCGTACTCGTTGGTACCGGTGTTGCCGTACGGGTAGGTGTGGCGGTAAACGTTGGTAGCGCCGTGCGAGTTGGCGTGGCCGTTGGTGTAGCTGTTGCCGTTCGTGTTGGCGTGGCAGTAGGTGTAGCTGTTGCCGGTGGTAATGTTGGTGGCGATGTTGGCGGCAACGTAGCCTCTACTGTTGGTGGAGGCGAAGGTGTGGCCGTCCGGGTTGGGGTCGCCGTCCGGGTTGGGGTCGCTGTTCGGGTCGGTGTTGCCGTCGGTGATGCGGTTGGCGTACTCGTCGGAGTAGCCGTATTCGTTGGTGTGGCCGTTGGCGTGGCTGTTGCCGTGGGGGTGGCCGTCGCCGTTGGCGTGAACGTTGCCGTCGGTACCTCAATCACGATGACCGGAACATCTGTTGGTTCGGTCTCTGGTGTTGTTACCGGAGTTGACTCTTCTTCTGGTGCAGCAATGACACTGGGGTTGAACGGTGGTAACAGGGGGCCACCGCTCCAGAAACTATAATCAGCCCTTCCGCTGCTACTCACGTCACCGCTGAACCACTCCATGCGCGGCGCAACCTGATCGATCATCAGGTTGATCACAAGCGAGATCAGCAGCAGTAATAGCAACAGAGAGCCGAGAATCAGCCAGGGCAATGGTCGTCGGAGACGATCACGGTCAAGCAGCCGATTCCAGGCCGGTTGCTGGTTTTTCAGGAGTGGCGGTATCATCGGCGTACCGTAATGTGAAGAAGAACGTACTTCCCTGACCTGGCGCACTCTCGACGCCGATCGTCCCCCCTAGACGCTCGATCAGTTGCTTGCAAATAGCTAAGCCCAATCCAATGCCACGTTCGCTGGAATTAATCCCCTCACTTGTCCCATCACCGCGAAAGAAGCGCTCGAAGATTTGTTGATGCAAGTTGGGTGGGATGCCACGCCCTGTATCACTAACCTCAATCCGCAATGTATCAGGTTGAGGCATAACACGAACGGTGATAGTACCGGCACTCGTATAACGCCGGGCATTGTCAAGCAACTGAAGCATGATGGTGCGGACATGATCGAAATCGGCCAGGACCTTTGGCAACTTCTTTGGTATTTCAACTTCAAGCCGCAATCCCTTTGCTTTGATCTGTCCTTGCGTCTGCCAGATTGCATCTTCGATTGGCCGCTGCACCTCAATCGGTTCGAGAGTGGATTTCAGTGAACCAGAGTCGAGATTAGCAATGGTGATGACATTGCTAATCAGGTTTGTCATGTTGTTTGCCTGCAACCGAATTGCTTCAACGAAGCTCTTCTGTTCATCTTCGAGTGGTCCGGCCAGACCACGCGCCAGCAGATCGGCGTTCCCACGAATGACCGTGAGTGGAGTGCGAAGCTCGTGGGAAATTGTACCGATAAAGTTTGTTTTTGCCCGGTCGACCATCACCTCTTCGGTGAGGTCTTGCAAGACGGCGACATACCCTAACAGATGCCCATCATCTTCACGTACATCTTCGACTGACAGCCGAACAATATAATCGCCAAGGGTATAGAGATTTTGGGCACGTTGATCGCCAAAGCCCGGAATACCTTCAGTCAGTGGTTCGAGCGGTAGATCACTGAGGCGTTTGGGTAGGGCTGTATCATCACTCAAACCAAGCAGGCGGCGTGTAGCGCGATTAATAGAACGAATCTCGCCATGGACATCAATAAAGATAATACCGTCGGTGATACTTTCGACGATTGCAGTGCGCTGGCGAGCTTCGGCACGTACCTGGGCAAGTAATTCAATCAGGTACTCGGTCATTCGATTGAATTGTCGAGCCAACACACCAATCTCGTTCTGCGTATTCACTGACGCACGTCGTTGCAGATCGCCGTTCACGATGGCACTGGCTGTTTCCGCCAGTTCTTCGAGGGGGCGGGTAATGCGACGGGCTACCCACAAACCGAGTACGGCAATGCCCAGGCCTAAGCTGAAGGTGATCAGTACCAGCAATGGGCTGATATTGTTCCACGTTAACAGCACCTCTTCGCGGGTACGGGCTGTTGCCATGATACCAGCACGTCCCCCACGGATGGTTAACGGTACATAAGCAAATTGATACTCGACACCATTGATCGTTTCGATGGTGAAGAGGGTTTGTCCATATGGATCAGGATTGGCTTTAACCTGTGAAACCAGCTCTTGCCGCAGCGGTGCAGGTCGCGCCTGACTGCTAAAGGTAGTGGCTATCAGATTTCCTTCCTGATCGTAGAGAATGATTCCATCTAATCGGGATTGTTGTACAACGGTGTTGAGCAGGTTATCGATACGAATTGCTACGATCAGGCCGCCAACCACCTCATTACCCCGTCGTACCGGTGCGATAGTTGCCAGGTAGAGCGTCTGCGTATTGCTAAACTGGATCAGGCCGGCGTATTTATCACCACGCTCATCGGCCTCACCATTGAGGATGCGTGACGTAAACCAGGCACTGCTGAGATCAATTGAGTCATGAGTAATATATGTCTCTTCACCGGCGAGCGGTGGCCGCTCAAAATCGACAATCGTGCGACCGCTGCGGTCAAATGCCATCAACCGGTCAAGGCGGACATCACTGCGACGGGTACCTTGCAGGAAGAAAGGTTCGAGGGCGAGCCGCAAACCTTCAACGTTGTTTTCATAGAATGCGTCGGCCACTGCCGGTGCATTGATGCTCTCGTTGCGCTGGGCGAAAGCTACTTCGCGTAAAAAGTTGAGATTCGCCTGTTCCTGAGCAAGAAAGGCATCGCTAACCGTGCGAGTTGCTGCGGCCAGCTCGTTGTCAAAGCGATCCTGTTGTTGACGGGCGAGAAAAAAAGCGACAATCGTCAATCCTACGATTGCTACCACAATCGCAAGGAGGAGGAAGGGGCCGATAATCTGGTATTTGAGCTGTTTTTGCAGCTCGCCAATCAGCCGACTCATGACTGTCTTCCTGTAGTACGTTGGTTTGTCGTCCGACAGCGAAAAGGATGCGTGTCATAAGCCTGTCTGTCTGAGTGACGTACTGTACTTCCACGTGCATCCCGCTGGTGAATGATACATTCCTCCATTTCAGGTCGCTCACCAATAGTATAAGACAGGTTATGACAATTGCGAATACCTTTATGATGCCAAATGGCTAACAGTTTATTTATGTACGAAAAGCCTGTAGTACGATATAGTTTAAGATAATGCGTTGTGATATCTGAAGCTAAAACCGCAAAAGCGCTTTTCGTCGTGTTGTCATGGTATAATGCCGTCGAGTGTTTGGATTCATTGTTTATTCATCTCTGTGCGGCGCCATGCAACTACGCTTTCTCGGCACCGGTACGTCGATGGGCGTTCCCGTTATCGGCTGCGATTGTCCAATTTGTACCTCTTCCGATCCTCGCCATCACCGGTTACGTACATCGGCGCTGATCCGCAGTCATGGTCTCACGATTCTGATCGATGCCGGCCCCGATTTTCGCATCCAGGCGCTGAATGCCGGTCTACGACGCATTGATGCGGTACTGTTGACCCACGCTCACTTCGATCACGTGGCTGGTCTCGATGATTTACGACCGTTCTGTTTGCGGCAGGGTTCACTGCCCGTTTTCGGCAGTGCGCGAACGCTGGCCGATGTACGACAGCGCTTTGCCTATGCGTTTGATGATACGTCACAGGGTTCTTCGCGCCCCTCGATTACCCTTCACGCTGTGGAAGAACCGTTTCAGATCGGGCCATTGACGGTTGTGCCGATTGCCGTTCCCCACGGTACCTGGATGATTACTGCCTATCGGATTGGTGCTCTTGGGTATGTAACCGACGCCAGTACGGTACCGCCATCCGCTGTTATGGCACTCCGTGGTGTGCGAGTTTTAGTCCTTAATGCGCTGCGTGCTGAGCCACATCCAACCCATCTCTCGATTGCCGAGGCGGGTCGGGTGGCACAAGAAGTCGGCGCTCAACGCACGTTTCTGGTTCATATGACCCATTCTGTTGATTATCGAGCCGACTATGGCCTGCCGCCTGAGGTGACCTTCGCCTACGATGGCCTTGAGATTGAGGTTTGATCCGCTGTTACCGAATAACACACGATGATTCGTTTTGCAATCGATGCCCGCTTACACGCCTACCGTCAGGGTGGTATTACCCACTACACGCGCAGTCTGGCGACAGCCATGATCCCGTTGCTCGGTGATGATGAGGAGTTGATCGTTTTGGAGCACGTCCGTGCCCGTACCTCGCTCGTTACTGCGGCACGCCGGAGCCGGTTGTTCACCCCACCGCATCATCCACTCGAGCAGCTCGCGTTACCAGTCGAAGTCTGGTTTCGTCGCCCCTCGCTGCTGCATAGCCCCGATTTTATTCCACCTTTGATCCGTACCTTCCCATCAGTCATTACCATTCACGATCTCGCATTTCTGCACTTTCCAGAAATCCTCGACCGGGCAGCACGGCGCTACTATGGTCAGATTTATCAGGCTGCTGCCAGCGCCGAGGCAATTATTGCGGTATCGCAGGCGACTCGTGATGATATTGTTGATCGGCTAGGGGTACCACCCGAACGAATCACGGTCATTTATGAAGCAGCCGATGCCCGTTTTCGTCCCTGGCACCTTCCTCCAGGTGCAACGCGAACGATAGATGGTCAGATGCTGAGAAACGATACGTTCTTGCTCTTTGTCAGCACCATCGAACCGCGCAAGAATATTCCTACGCTGCTGCGCGCTCTGCGCATCTGTTGTGATCGCCGACCATCGGTCAATTATCACCTGGTGCTGGCCGGTGCACGTGGCTGGCTTGATCAACCGATTTTGTCACTGATCGGTGAATTGGGTTTGCAGGATCGGGTCACCCGGATTGGCTTCGTTAGTGGTGAGGATCTGCACTGGTTGTATGCAGCCTGCCGTATCTATTTGAATCCATCGCGTTACGAAGGGTTTGGATTACCGGCCCTTGAGGCCCTGGCCTGCGGTGCGCCAACTATCGTCGCCGATACCAGCAGCCTGCCCGAAGTGGTTGGTGACGCCGCCTGGCTGGCACCGCCACTCGATCCAATTGCCTGGGCCGATCTGATCGAGAAACTCTGGCACGACGACTCGGCGCGGAAGGAACTCTCCCGGCGTGGGCCACAACAGGCGGCACGCTTTTCATGGACAACGGCGGCACAACAGACATTAGCCCTCTACCGCCAGTTAATCAGACGATTCTGAGGATGTGTAGAGCTGCTGCAACGCAACAGCTCTACTGTTTAACCCTCCGTTATTTCGGTGCGTAAAAGAGGATGCAGATGTGTTGCCGCTAGCCAGGCCTCGATGCCGGCCGGTGGCGAGATGCCCCGTTCGGAGATAATGCCGGTCAACAAATCGAGAGGTGTCCGGTCGGAATACGCGGTCTGCACCGTAATGCCCGGCGGTGCGTCTGGCCAGATCTGGTATGGCGCCATTGATGGATGTGGTGGTAAACGATAGCCGGGGGGGAGCAGTTTTTCACTGGAACAGAGCGTGTAAAACGGTACATCAGTCGCATGGGCGGCCAGGGCAAGCGGATATGTTCCGACGCGGTTGATCAAGCCGTCGCTACTGATCAGATCAGCGCCAACCAGGACGAGCTGACAGTGGGCGACCTGTGTGGCTGCTGAGGCATCGGTGATAAGCGTTGTGTTAATACCACTTGCGGCCAGCTCGCCGGCCAGCATTCTCCCTTCTCCAGCGGGGCGACTTTCCGTACAAATGACTCGTGGTCGCCGACCGGCGCACTGCGCGTGACGCAGCGCCGCTCGCACCGTTGTACTGCGGCCAATGGTGAGAATTGTGGCTTCCTCGCTAATCAGACGAAGGGTTGTTTCAGCAATTGCTGCTTCATGGACATGCAGGCGGCGGCGAAAATCATTTGTCGTTTCATCGACCAATCGCAGCGCCGTCTCACTCTCGTCTGTCTCGTCGAGACGCCAGAGTAAGCCATTGACCAGATTCACCAGTGGCGCTATCGTTGGGTGGCTGCGAATTAATGCTCGCCCAACGGTAAGTATCTCGCGTTGCACATCAGCGCGATCAGCCATCGGTCGGCTACGTACTGCCCTGGCCAGTATCTCTGCACATTTTTGGGCTATTTCTACGGCACCTGAGACCGTATCGGCTGCAATTGCGGCAACGGATTGGGCGATAAATGGATCCATAGAAATTCCTGTGCCGGCATTCAACAAATACACATCACTGGCTTCATTGCCAGCCTTCACCTTCCGAATCTTACCATAGCACAGGTTGGTAGTGTTCAGAGTCGTTAATTTGTTTGCCGGTGAGGGAGATTGCGCAACAGTTCGGCCAGTTGTGGAATTGAAAACGGTTTGGAGAGCAATTTACCACGGAGTTGCTCTTTCTGTTCTGGTTTCAGTGTGCTAAGCGTGTCACCGCTGATAAAAATGATACGCTCGGCCAGGTGTGGATACGTGCGCCGAATCGCTTCGCTGAGATCAAAACCACTTTTTTGCGGCATTCGCAGATCGGTAATCACCAGATCGAACGGTTGGGTTGCCAGCGCTTTCATTGCCGCATCGACATCGCCAACTGTTGTTGTCTGATGACCCAGTTCACCAAGCAGGCGTTGCAGCATGTGCCGAATGGTTTCTTCGTCATCGACCACTAATACCCGTTGACGCGGGCCACTCTCTATCTCTAATGGTTGCTCTGGTGATGATGTTTCGGTAATCGATGTGCTGATCACCGGCAGACGGATGAAGACCGTTGTGCCTATGCCCTCATGGCTTTCAACCCAAATCTGGCCCTTGTGCTCTTGAATGATGCCATAGCAGATCGAGAGACCAAGTCCGGTACCCTGACCAACCGGCTTCGTGGTGAAGAACGGATTGAAAATCTTATCGAGATATTGGGCCGGAATACCGATACCGGTGTCACTAACGGTAATTTCAATGAACGAACCGTCACCTGTTTCACAGTTCCGGGTGCGAATGGTCAAGACACCGGAGCCTTTTTCACTCATTGCCTGGCGAGCGTTCGTGATGAGATTGAGCAGCACTTGCTGCAACTGATGGGGATCGGCTAGCGTTTGCGGCAACTCCGGATCGAGTTCGAGCTGGACAGTGATATTGTCTACTCGCAACTGATACGCTTGTAACGATAGCGTGCTCTGCACAACCTCATTTATCTGGACGAGCAGGCGTTCTGGTTTGTGCTCACGGGCAAACATTAACAGGTTCCGCACGATGCGACTGGCACGGTCGGCTTGTTGACGAATCTGTTCAACGTCGGCACGAACATCTTCCGGCAGAGTGCGATTGCGCATCAGTAATTGCGCATAACCAGAGATGCTTGCCAGCGGGTTGTTTAATTCGTGCGCAACGCCGGCGACTAACTGGCCAAGTGCCGAGAGTTTATCCGACTGAATGAGTTGCTGTTCCAGGCGACGCCGTTCGGTAAGGTCACGTCCGACACAAACAATCATTGCCTGGTCGTCAACGTTCAGGCGTTGTGCATTCATCTCAACAATCGCCAGCTCTTTTGATTGACGCTGGAGTGAAACGGTAAACGGTGGCTGTGGCAAACCACTCGCTACCCGCTGGAGCGCTTGCGCAATTGTGGGCCATTCCTGCGCCAGACACCAGCGTTGTAGTGATTGTCCAACGAGATCACTTTCTGCAACGCCGAGAATCTGCGCACTACTCTGGTTACCACTGATGATACGCCAGCTCGCGTCCAGCATCAGTATCATATCGGAGGCGTTGGTAAAGATGGTTCGATAACGTGCTTCGTTCCGCTGTGCTGCCTGGTACAGGCGAGCGTTTTCGAGCGCAATCGCTGCATAGTCGGCCAGGGCAGCGAGCAGATACTGGTCGCTCTCACTGAAGCTGCGATTGCTTCGGCGATGATTGACAACCAGGACGCCGGTAATCCGATCTCCAACCTGCAATGGTGTCTGGAGTGTTGCCTGAACGACGAATGCCGGTGCAATAGTGATCGGTTCACCGGTCACACCACTGTGCAGGCGTAGTGATTTTCCGCTTTGAATAACCTGACCTGCCAGCGAATTTGTAACTTGGAGACGGAGCTGGTGCGGTGACTCAACGGCGACATTACGGAATGCCAGGGGTATGAGTTCGTTCCCCTGATCACTGTATTGAAAGAGCATTCCCTCATCGGCCTGCGTGATATAGACAGCCGCTTCCACGATCCGATCCAGCAATTGACGCTGATCAATCAGCGCAGTGACCGATTTGCCAACGCGAGTAAGAACAGTTAACTCTTGCACCCGCTGCTGGAGGAGACCAACCAGGCGATCTCGTTCACGCTTCAGGCGCCGTTCGCGTAGAGCCTGGTCAATCGCTTCACGGGCTTCAGTATCGGAAAAGGGCTTGATGAGATAATTGCGGGCACCAAGGCGAAATGCTTCAACCGCAATCATTTCGGATCCGTGAGCAGTCATTAAAATGACCGGAATATCGATCCCTTCCTGGGTTAAGATGCGGAGAAAGTCAAGCCCGTTCATATCGGGCAACTGAAGATCGAGTAAAATCAGGTCAGGCTGATGGGCGCGCAATCGTGCCAGCCCACCCTGACCGGTGAGGGCAATTGCCGCCCGGTAGCCCAGCTCTGGCAGCACGGTGTTGGCCAGCATGCGCCCCACGTGCTCACTATCATCAACCACAAGGATCTCTTCCATGGTGAAGGTTCCGATTTGATCTCATGTAAGGAGAGGTTGGTCAGGTTGTAAGTAGTATATAACGATAACCAACTCTGGTGTAGAATTGTACATGGAAGCTATGCTAACTGCAACTTTGTAAAGGATAGCCATGGAAGCGGAAACGCGGCGAATTGTGACGACGCTGGGCGACATCAATGTCGATCTCGGCTTTTTGTTGCCGCACTTTCCTCGCGAAGGCGACGACAATCCGGCGATGGCGGTACATTGGGGTGGGGGTGGTGCCGGTCTCAATATGGCAGTTGCGGTTGGGCGGTTGGGAGCTATTCCCTATTTGATTGGTCGGGTTGGGAATGATCTGGCCGGCTCGTTTGCGCTACAGACGGCACGCACCCATGGTGTGCAGGTCAGTACAGTCCAGGTTGATCCGGGCGCTGCTACCGGTTTATGTGGTATTGTGGTGACCCCTGGCGGTCAGCGCAGTTTTCTGAGCTTTCGCGGTGCAAATGTCTTTTGTGATGCCTCTACAATTACGCCTTCGCTCATCCGCTCAAGTCGTTTGCTGCTGATTGGATCGCACGCCCTACTTGATGATCCACAGCGTTCAGCCGCACTTCAGGCAATGGAACTGGCAATCGAGCAGCGTTGCCCAATTGTGCTTGATCTTTGTTTGCCGGCGATTCGTGTTGCCCGCCGCTTAATCGTGCGGCTCTTACCACAGTTGTGGCTCCTGACCATGAATGAAGATGAACTGCGGGCCTTGTTGCCGGGTCAGAGTATTGCCCAGGCACTTGATAGCTTGCTGAGCGCCGGTGTGCAGCATGTGGCGATCAAACGTGGTGCCCAGGGGTGTAGTGTCGCCAACAATCAGGGACGCCGACTCGATGTTTTGCCGCCTGCGGTGTCAGTCGTTGATACGACAGCATGCGGTGATGCGTTTAGCGCTGCGTATGCCTGGGCATTGATCCACGGTCTCGATCTGTCGCAAAGTGCAACGCTTGCTAATCTGGTCGGTGCGCTAACAGCGACGCGCCACGGTGCAGTTGAGGCAATTCCTGCAGCAGACGAGATTCGGAGTCGGTTGAATGTCACTATCGCTGATCGCTTGTGGCCGTCTGTACCGTAAGGTACGGTAAGGAGTTTAGATATGCCCCCAATGTGGAAAGAACATCTTGATCGCTTGCGTTTGCGCGATTTGCGCGAGATGTTTCGTACTGCCAAGCCGATCATCGGTATGGTTCACTGCTGGCCTCTCCCCGGTGCTCCCGGATATACCGGCTATGGGATGCAAACAATCATCGAGCACGCTATTCGTGATGCTGAAGCTCTTGCCGAAGGTGGGTGTGATGGCTTAATTGTCGAAAATATGTGGGATATTCCGTTTCGTGCTGGCCCTCACGTCCCGCCAGAGAGTATCGCTGCCCAGGCCGTGGTTGCTCACGCCGTGCGGCAGGCGGTTCCTGAATTACCCCTTGGGATTAATCTTGTTCACAATGGCGGTGTGGCTTTGCTGGGCATTGCTATTGCGGCTGGGGCCAGCTTTATTCGTGTGTGCATGTTCACCGGTGCCGGGGTGTGGGATGCCGGGAGCTGGGACGAAGGGTGTGCTGCCGATCTGATGCGTCGGCGTAAAGAGCTGCACGCCGAGTCGATCAAGATTTTTGCCGATGTTGATAAGAAGCATTCGGTACGTTTCCCAGGCATTGATCTGGTAACCCATATCGAATGGACACGATTTTTTGGCGCCGATGCAATCATCGTCTCTGGCCGTATGACCGGTGATGCACCGGATATTGCAAAGGTCAGGCAGGCACGAGAGCTGGCCGGCGATACGCCCATCCTGCTCGGCAGTGGTACTACCGAACAGAATATTGCTGCCTTTATGGAGGTAGCTGACGGGGTTATTGTTGGCAGCAGTATCAAACAAGACGGTGAGATTGCCAATCCGGTGGATGTGAACCGGGTGCGCCGGTTTGTGGCAGCGGCACGTGGCCGTGGCTAGGCTCATCTAAGATTATCGCTCTGCTCGTTGCTGGCTGTTCAATCCAGGTTATAGCACTGGCACCGTGCGCATGGTGCCAGTGTCTACCCTGCCTCTCGTACAGGTGCGGGATGTGACCATCGCTAACAGGTCATGGTTCTACACTTGCTATAGTACTTTTGGTTTGATTGAAGATAGTACTGATCTTGTTCCTCAACGGGACTATCACACTATTGCAGTGCTGGTTGCCGTAAGATAAGATAGAGTTGAACGGTAAACGTATTTGACATTCTACTCCGCCGTTCTCCAGGTCAGGTTGTTAGTACGGCGTTACGGAGTATCAACAATCGTTCGCCCACCATCGTAGCTAGCGTTGCAGCTTTATCTCACCAGACATTGTAGCACCAACCTTGCCAGTTGTTGAACGCGACGTCGTAGAGATCCTCATCTTACAGTACGTTGTTCGGCAAAATCATCTAACAGCCTTGACCACTCAACGCCCCACCTATCGGCGGGGCGTTTTCTTTGTCAACTTTCAGGTTTGTCGATGGACAGATATAAGCTTCATATCAGAGCTGGTTTAATATTAGTCATTGCACGCTATCAACCTCACCTGAACACCGCACCTGCGGGCGCCGCACTGCGGTGCGCAAGCACTGTCAGTCCTGGCAACGCGAGCCTCCGGTTTGCTTAACACTTACAACGACCTGCCGCGCCTGCTTCCTGCAGTATCGCCCTCGTGAATCAACACGCGATAGCGGGAACCATCCGGCACTGGCGGTTCCCGCCCCCATTGAGGAAGTGTCGTATACCACTACTGACACTGCACCACCGTCACCCGCTCGCCACCCATCACACTGGTGCGGTGTTTGGGTGTAACAGATCGTGAACCAGTTTGTGGGCCATTGACGAACCACCAATGGCTTGTCGAGAGTACGCTGGCAGCGAGCCAGCACGGGTCTGACAACCTGCATGATGCATAGTACCAGTCAAGATTTGATATGATACGTTGTCGGCAATCCTGGCCTTGCATTGGCCGCGCTGCTAAGATCTGAGTGAATGCCTTGCGTTGTGTAGGCGTAGCATACATTGTGCTCGATAGCAGCCCTACGGCAGTAGACATTTCATCTTGTCACGCCTGAGAGCCGAAGTGTTCGCATACTCACTTCTGGGAAAGGATTGAATAATGAATGTCGCTTTGGCCGCCACCCATCATGATCCTGATGGTCGGCTCTATGCGCAGATGGTACGTGCCTTTCCGCGTCTTCGGCAGTATTTTGATAGCATCGCCATTCTCTTGACTCCAACCAGTGCCGCCCAGACCCAAAGCTGGCTTGCGCAGGCTGACATTACCTTGCGCGTGGCGCCGCCTGATGAGCCGATTGGTCATTTGCACCTGGGGCGCTGGCGGAGAGGAGCGGTTGATCTGGCATTGCAGGCGTTTCCTGATGCCGATTGGTTTCTGTTTTGTGATCTCGACCGGGTGTTGCACTGGATTGAATACTGGCCTGATGAGCTGATGGCGACGCTGGAGGGGTTACCAGCGGCTGATGTGACAGTGCTTGGCCGCACGCCACGGGCGCTGGCCAGTCATCCGCGCGCACAGGTAGCGACCGAGTCGCTGGTGAATGAGGTGTTTGGGCGCATGACTGGGTATGGGTGGGATGTGATGGCCGCAGCCAGAGGTCTGTCAAGGCGGGCAGCTCACCTGATTGCGACCACCAGCCGGGATGATAGTATCGGCGCCGATTGTACGTGGTTGCTATTGGCTCAGCAGGCAGGGTTGACTATGGTGTATCGGGCCACGGAAGGGTTAGAATTTGAGACCCTTGATCGATTTACCGATGAAGTAGCGGCTCTTGGTAGCGCAGAAGCCTGGATCGAGCGTTTCGATGCCGATCTGCGCAACTGGCTTATGCGGGTTGATCTGGCCCGTACCGTCATTGCTGCGCTGGCTGCATCCAAAGCGCAGTGATCCCGATCAGTCGATTGGGTTAGTCGCCGGCTTCTGTACACACCGTGGATGCACCTGCTGGTGTAGTGCAGTTTCACGGACGTGCCCGTGGCACATGGTATGGAGTGCGGTGGCCACGCTGCCGCATAGCCATGCTCACGCGCAGGCGCGGGTTGCAGTGCGCATTGTGCCGGTACGTGCCTATGATGATGGGGATGTGCGGGCACGGGCAGTAGGGGTACGGCATGCCGTGCCCCTACCAGTGCCGGCGTTGTATCGTTCCGGTGCAGCATCAGGGTCAGTGTTGGCTGGTGAATGATGCCCTCTATTCTGACAGATTTGATATAATGTGACTGTTGAAGTTGACATAAAAATGGGCGAAGGCAAATCCCTCGCCCACCGGTGTGATCGGTTTTCACGACAGGTTCCTATTTGCCATTCGTGTTATTCGCCGTATTCTGATACGTTGCCAGCATCGCCCCGGCTTCAACCGTCGTTCCCACCTCAACGCGTACTTCAGCAATGGTGCCACTATGCGGCGCGGTGATCTCATTCTCCATCTTCATCGCTTCCACAATGAAGAGCACCTGGCCCGCTTCCACCTGCTGCCCATGGGCCACCCGCACCGCAACGACACGACCCTGGATTGGGCTGATCACCGCATCAACCGGCGCGGCCAGCGTCGTCTTCTTGGGGGCAGCACGGCGCGCAGGTGCTGAACGTGATGGCGATGCAACTGGTGTCGCATTCATACCGTCGCCAAAAACGGCCACCCCAAAACGCCGGCCATTGACTTCGATGGTAAATCGGCGTGGTTCCGGTGCCGGTTCAGCCCCTGCTGAAGCAGCCGTTGGTGGCGTTAGCTCTGCCGCACGGGAGAAGAGTTCGGGATGGCGCGGAATAAAGTTGACGGTCGCTGCACCTGCCGTAAAAACAGGATGTTCAAGCGCGGCCTGATGGAATGGAATAATGGTCGTGACACCCTCAATCCGGTACTCGGCCAGTGCCCGTCGCATACGGGCAATTGCTTCCTGTCGGTCACTTCCCCAGGTGATCAGTTTGGCCAGCAGCGAGTCGTAATGTGACGGCACGGTATAGTAGGCGCGCACGCCGCTATCTACCCGTACCCCGAAGCCAACCGGCTCGTGGTATTCGCCGATGGTGCCCAGTGCCGGGCGAAAGTTGTGGAGCGGGTCTTCCGCATTGATCCGACACTCAATAGCGTGGCCGCGGGGCACTACATCCTCTTGTTTGAACCAGAGCTTCTCGCCCTGGGCAATCCGAATCTGCGCGGCAACCAGATCGATGCCGTACACCATCTCGGTGACGGTGTGTTCGACCTGAATGCGTGTGTTCATCTCCAGGAAGTAGTAGCGCCCATCCTGAAAGAGAAACTCCAACGTGCCGGCGCTGACATACCCGACGGCTTTTGCCAGCCGTACCGCGGCAGCCCCCATCTCTGCCCGCAGTTCGGGCGTCAGGGCTGGCGAGGGGCACTCTTCGATCAGTTTTTGATGGCGGCGCTGTACTGAACAGTCGCGTTCCCCCAAAGCTACCGCATTCCCATAACGATCAGCCAGCACCTGGATTTCAATATGTCGCGGATCGTCAAGGTATTTTTCGACGTACAGTTCACCATTCTTGAACGCGACTTCAGCTTCACGCCGAGCTGCTGCGAAGGCTTCATCAACCTCTTCCGGTGAACGCACCACGCGCAGACCACGCCCACCGCCACCGCCTACCGCTTTGATCGCAATCGGGTAGCCGAATTCTTTCCCCAATCGCCGCACCTCTGCCGCATCAGTAACCGGTTCGAGCACACCGGGAACAACCGGCACGCCGGCAGCGGTCGCTTCACGGCGGGCAGCGGTCTTGCCACCCATGCGCTCCATGGCTTCGGCGGGAGGGCCAATGAAGATCAGACCGGCTGCGGTGACTGCACGGACAAAACTGGCATTTTCAGCTAGAAAACCATAACCGGGGTGAATCGCCTCAGCACCGGTAGCTTTGGCCGCTCGGATAATTGCGTCAATATTGAGATAACTTTCAGCCGGTGAAGGTGGGCCGATCAGGAAGGCATCATCGGCATACGCCACGTGCGGGGCGTCGCGATCCGCTTCGGAATAGACGGCGACGCACCGCAACCCCAATTCCCGGCAAGCGCGCATCACGCGCAGGGCAATCTCTCCACGATTGGCAACCAATATTGTACGAAACATCGCAGCGCTCCTCAATGCTGCTCTCGTCGCTTCAACGCTGTGCGACGCCGGCACCAATTGTAGCATAGCGCCGTGTGTTACAGTGGCAGCGGTAGGTGCCCGATAAAATCCTCGGCATGTTGCGCGACGCGCAAGAGCAGCGATTCACACCAGGGTCGGGCAATCAATTGGGCGGCGCGAGGTAACCCGTTCTCTTCCCGTCCGGTTGGCAGGCTGAGAGCAGGCCATCCCAGGAAGTTCCATGGCCCGGTAAAGGACGTTGGTGTCGGCACTCCCAGTGCCGGCGCCGGCCCCGGTGTGACCGGTGTGATCAGGACATCGATCCCGGCCAGACGTTCTGCCACCCGCCGACGCAGGTTGGCCCGCGCCTGTTGGACGCGAACGGCATCTACCGGCGAGTAGATGAAGGCGGCCAGAATACGCTGGCGCATAAATTCCCCATACTCGTCGAGGCGAGAGCGTAGCCATGGCAGATGCAAGGCGGCTGCTTCGATTGCCAGCAGTGCCGGGTTGAGTAACCGTAACGCTTCCAGTTCGGGAACTTCAATCGGTATGACAGTCGCGCCTCGTTCAGCCAGTGCGTCGGCAACGCGCTGCATTGCGGCCAGCCCAGCCGCATCGGTTATTGCCTGACCACTGCCATCGGCGGTAAGAAGTCCAATTCGTACCTGATCAATATAATCTAGCAGACCGCTTACCGCAAAAGGCGACTCCGGTCGCAAGGTGCGGTGATCGCGTGGATCAGGCCCGGCGATAGCCTGGAGGATGACGGCTGCATCGGCGACTGAGCGGGCCAGCGGGCCGGCATGATCGAGTGACCACGACAGGGGAAATCCGCCGGCCAGGCTTACCCGGCCATGGGTTGGTTTGAGACCGACGATCCCGCAGTGCGCTGCCGGTATCCGGATCGAGCCGCCAGTGTCAGTGCCGATAGCGGCATAGGCCATCACCGTACTGACAGCAACCGCACTACCGCTGCTACTGCCACCGCTATCCCGCTCTGGATGGTAGGGGTTGGCAGTCGGACCGTAATGGGCATTATTCGAGCCGGGTGAGTAGGCGAATTCCGACATCCGGGTTTTGCCGATAATGATGGCCCCGGCTGCCCGTAAACGCGCAACCACCGTCGAATCGCTGCTCGCCATAACCCCGGCGCGAATCCGTGATCCGGCTGCGGTCGGGTAACCGGCGACATCGAACAGGTCTTTCACCGCTATCGGTACGCCGTGCAGTGGACTGCGAATGGTGCCGGCCCTGATTTCGGCGTCGGCAGCCCGTGCGTCGGCCAGGGCACTTTCGGCCATCACAATCTGAAATGCGTTTAAGCGGGCATCCTTTTCCGCGATTTGCTCTAACGCCCATTCAACCACTTCAACCGATGAAAGGGTGCGCTTCCGAAATTCTTCGGCGACACCCATGATGGTGTTCAGATCGTCGGCGGGCAGCGAAGTGTCACCACTGTCTGTCTGATCGCTGCTTACCGGCAGACTGGTGGCGTCGAGCATATCGGGCAATTGCTCTTGATCGACGGTATCGAGCAAGCGTTCGACATCGGCAAACCGGCTGAGAAAGCCCTTTTCCAGAATGCCGGCGAAATCGGTGTCGGTAGCCGGGATACCTGCGGCGTGTAAGGCTGCCTGCAATCGTTCAATAAGCGCGTCCATAGATGCTCCTTTTCAACAGAGGCAAGGTTTGCGTGGTAATCATTCATGCAAGACTCGGCAACAATCCCTTCTCCAATGTGTACTCAACGTGTAGCAGTCAGTGGCGTGAGGGAGCCATAATGATGCCTTGATCATTCTTACAGGTGACTCAGCGATACATTGCGGCGGGTACTCCGTTAGATCGACCGAACGCAAGGGAGTAGCGTTATCTGTCCACAACGCTATCACGCCCCAGATTGGCTACCTTCCACGCTTTGTGATGCCCGTATCGCATAGTTTGGTATGCGGAAGCCATACCTCCGCACCAACTGCGCGCAATACCTGGTGTGGGTCTCACCGGTCAACCTGCCAGTCACGAGTAGATTGCTGCGTTCTCTCACCGTAGACACTCTTGCGCTGCTCGCCGACCACTGTCAATTGCGCCGTGGACTGTTTGCGGGTTGCTGTCGAACGCGGTGGCTTCACCGGCAAAATGCAGCGATCCTTCTGCCGCTGCCAGTGCCGGTCGTGCCCAAGCCATTCCCGGCAGCAGATGGGCATAGCCACCTCTGGCAAAAGGATCATGTGCCCAGCGATAGCGGCGAAACCCGGTACACCGCCTGGCCACATCGTCACGGCCCAGGATGCGGCTGAGTTCGGCGAGTCCCAGCGTTCGCACTGTATCATCGGGTAAGCGGTCAAGTATTTCGGCCCGACTGGCCGTTACGTAACAGCAGATTAGGGGCGCACTCAGATCGGGATGGGCCGGCGTCCACCAGCGGGCAAACAGGCCGCCGTGCGCAGCGTAGGCAAATCCGGCATCCCACAGCGGCTCATCGAACCAGAAGAAGTGTTTGGTGGCCGATAAGGTGCGAAATGCGGTTATTGCCGCCTGTTTGGAAGCGGAAAGTGGCGGATCAAACCGAATCATCCCGGCAGCCAGCACTGCTACTGGTACCGTGATGATGCAGTGACGCGCCCGCAAGATGCTGGCCGGCGTTTTAATCTGAACTTCATCAGCCTGATGGATGATCGCGTGTACCGGCGAACCTAACCGAATATCGAGGTCTCGTGCCAGCCAGTTCAGCAGCGTATCGTAGCCTTCACGCAACCGGAATTCGCGAGGACCGGCGCGATCTCCGCGTATTTCGCGGGCCAGATCAACACAACTAAGTGTTTCCAGTTCAGCGCAACAGGTCTGCGCCAGGACGACATCGGCAATCGGTAGCCTGGCCGGGTCAACTCCGCGCTGTATCAATTCGGCGGCCAGGGAACGATCAGCAGCGTCATCAGCGTACTGTGTCGCCAGCTTATGCCACACATCCCGTGCCGCAGTAATTGTCTGCCAGGCCGGGTCTGTGGCCGGTAAATCCTGGACTAAGCGGGCAGGTGTACCCCAACGTAACCCGTTGTAACGGTCAACCTCAGCGAGGGTCAGCCCGGCCATGTGCGCCAGCGCTACCGTACTGGTGTGCTCACCGTGGATCAACTCGGCCCCTAACTCGATTGGATAGGGGCCGCAGCTCCGTTCAGTCCAGACGCGGCCACCGA
Source organism: Chloroflexus aurantiacus J-10-fl (assembly GCF_000018865.1). Classification (NCBI taxonomy): domain Bacteria; kingdom Bacillati; phylum Chloroflexota; class Chloroflexia; order Chloroflexales; family Chloroflexaceae; genus Chloroflexus; species Chloroflexus aurantiacus. The sequence continues at coordinate 1,896,981 of NC_010175.1, read as the reverse complement.
TGCGTGGCCGGGCTTCAACAATGGTTACCCGTGCACCGGCGTTGTGCAAGGTGCGGGCCGCCGCCAGGCCGGCTGCACCGGCGCCAACGACGACCACATCAAATACGTCAGATGCCAATCGAGACATACTTGATATCCAGATATTCGTCAATACCGGTTGGCCCGCCTTCGCGTCCGATCCCACTCTGCTTGACACCGCCAAACGGTGCCTGTGCTGTCGAGGGAATGGGATCGTTGATACCGATGATCCCGTATTCCAGCCCTTCCGCCAGGCGCCAGACCCGACCGACATCGCGGGTGAAGGCGTAAGCTGCCAGACCATACGGCGTATCATTCGCCATCCGAATCACTTCTGCCTCGTCGTCGAAGGGAATGAGCGGGGCAACCGGGCCAAACGTCTCTTCACGGGCAACCAGCATATCGCTGCGCGCATCAAGCAGCACCGTCGGCAACCAGAAATTGCCGCCGAGCGGGGCAGGTCCGCCACCAACCAGAACTCGCGCACCGGCAGCAATAGCATCGTGAACGTGACGTTCAACCTTCTGGCGGGCCTGATCATCGATGAGTGGGCCAATGTTGACCCCCGGCTGTAAGCCATCACCAACCGTCAGGCGGTTGACTTCAGCCGCAAAGCGTTCGGCAAAGGCCGCATAGATAGGACGCTGCACAAAGATACGATTCGCACACACACAAGTCTGACCGGCGTTACGGAACTTCGAGGCTACTGCGCCGCGAACCGCAGCATCGAGGTCGGCATCAGCGAAGACGATAAATGGCGCATTTCCGCCCAATTCCAGCGACACCCGCTTAAGGGTGTCGGCTGAGCGGCGCATCAGCTCTTTGCCAACCTCGGTGCTACCGGTAAAGCTAATCTTGCGCACGCGAGTATCGGCGAAGATCGTGTCGGCGAAGGGGCGCGGGTCCTGACAGGTCAGGATATTGATCACGCCGGGTGGGGCACCGGCCTCGCTGAAGAGTTGGCCTAGCGCCAGTGCCGAGAGCGGGGTCTGCTCGGCAGGCTTACAAATGACCGTACAACCGGCGGCCAGGGCCGGCCCCAGCTTGCGGGTTATCATCGCGCTCGGAAAGTTCCAGGGTGTAATCATCGCCACTACACCCACCGGTTGACGTAACACCAGAATCCGTTTGGCGTTGGTCGAAGCGGGAATCGTCATGCCATAGATGCGTTCCGCTTCACCGGCAAACCAGCTCAGAAAACTCGCAGCGTAAGCGATTTCGCCGCGTGCTTCGGCCAGCGGCTTGCCTTGTTCGAGGGTCATAATAGTGGCGAGTTCTTGCTGCCGGTCCAGCATCATCTGCGCAACCCGCCGTAACAAGGCGGCCCGCTCACCGGCTGGGGTGGCTGCCCAGCCCGGCTGAGCGGCTACGGCTGCCGCAATTGCAGTTCGTGTCTCTTCGACGCCAGCGTTGGGGACATAACCCAACACTGTGCCATTTGCCGGATTGATTACCGCAAACGTTGCCCCATTGTTTGCATCACGCCATTCGCCATTTATCAGCAGACGCAATGGCAGCGTTGACAGCACGTCCTCTGCGGTCGCAGTCATCGCTCACTCCTTTCTCAACGGCACCTTCGGCGAACAGAATAACCAGTTTTCGGGTAACCTGTGCTTCTTCTATTGTACAGCGTTTGCCCAGAGAGTATACTAACAGTGGTATTGGACAACGGGTGAACGAGGGCTGGTCTCAAGCGAAATCACCTTTCTGGCAGGCCGACATTTCTTTCAGGTAACGGCTATCCTGATAGCACGCCAACCTGTTCATTAATCGCAACACAGCCGTGGATGATTATATGCAACCATTCTTCTCGATCTATCGCCACAATCTGGCCCGATTAGCGGTGGCTATTCCCGCAGTACGGATTGCCGAACCGGTCTTCAACGCTGAACGAACGATTGCTCTGGCCCGGCGTGCTGCGGCTGAAGGGGCAATTCTCGTGCTGTTCCCCGAACTCGGCATCTCGGCCTACAGCAACGATGATCTCTTTCAGCAGTCAACCCTCCTCGATGCGGTTGAGCAGGCACTACTCACGATTGCTGCGGCGGCCAACGACATCAATGCCCTGCTGCTCGTCGGCGCTCCCCTTCGGCACGAAGGCCGGCTTTTCAACTGTGCGGTAGCCATCTACCGCGGACAGATTATTGGCGTTACGCCGAAGAGTTATTTACCGAATTACCGGGAATTTTACGAAAAACGCCATTTTGCCGCTGCCCGTGATGCTATCGGTGACACTATCCAACTGGCCGGTCAGAACGTACCTTTTGGCACCGATGTAATCTATGACGTTACAACCCTGCCCGGTCTTGCTGTACACGTTGAAATTTGTGAGGATTTGTGGACGCCGCTCCCACCCAGTACCTTTGCGGCGCTAGCCGGGGCGACAGTTCTCTGCAATCTGTCGGCATCAAACATCACGATTGGCAAAGCCGATTACCGGCGGGCGTTGTGTATGAATCAATCGGCGCGCACCCTTGCCGCCTACCTCTACTCGGCTGCCGGGCCGGGTGAGAGTACGACCGACCTGGCGTGGGATGGACACGCGCTGATCTGCGAAAACGGCGAGCTGTTGGCCGAGTCGCAGCGCTTCTGCGACGAGGAACAGATCATTTTTGCCGATGTCGATCTGGAACGCCTGCTTCAGGAGCGCGCCCGCCAGACCAGCTTTAGCGACAGTATTGGCGACTACCGCTCACACGTGCGTCACATGCGCCGTATCCCGCTCGCCATCACCCTGCCGGTTGTGACCGACCTGCGGCGCAGTGTTGCCCGCTTCCCCTTTGTGCCCAACGATCCGGCGACCCGTGATGAACGCTGCTACGAAGCCTACAACATCCAGATGCACGGTCTCATGCAGCGCATGCGCAGTGCTGGAGTGGAAAAAGTGGTGATTGGTGTTTCGGGCGGTCTCGACAGCACCCAGGCGCTGATCGTCGCGGCCCGCACGATGGATCGGCTGGGGTTGCCGCGTCAGAATGTCCTGGCCTACACGATGCCCGGCTTTGCGACCAGCAGCCAAACCCGGCGCAACGCGCACGCGCTGATGACAGCGCTCGGCGTGAGTGCGCATGAAATTGACATCCGCCCCTCGGCGTTGCAAATGCTCCGCGATCTGGGCCATCCGGCAGGCGAAGGCGCAGCCGTCTACGATGTCACGTTTGAAAATGTACAGGCCGGCGAACGAACCTCGCATCTGTTTCGCCTCGCCAACTACCACAATGCGATTGTCGTCGGCACCGGTGATCTGAGTGAATTAGCACTCGGCTGGTGTACCTACGGAGTAGGCGATCAGATGGCGCACTACAACGTCAATGCGTCGGTGCCGAAAACCCTCATCCAGCACCTGATTCGCTACGTCATCCGCAGCGGCGAACTGGGAGACGAAGCCAACCGGGTGCTAGAGTCAATTCTGGCGACTGAAATCTCGCCTGAGCTGGTACCGGCTTCGAGCAGCGACGACAAACCGGCGCAACGCACCGAAGAGATTATCGGGCCATACGCGCTTCAGGATTTCAACCTCTACTACATCACCCGCTACGGCTTTCGTCCGGGTAAAGTTGCCTTCCTCGCCATGCACGCCTGGGGTAATGCCGACGTTGGTGCCTGGCCAGAGGGGTTACCGGCAAACGAGCGGCGCGCTTACGACCTGCCGACCATCCTGCACTGGTTACGGGTCTTCCTGTTCCGCTTCTTCCAGATCAGCCAGTTCAAGCGGTCGGCCATGCCCAACGGTCCCAAAGTCGGCTCAGGTGGCTCGCTCTCGCCGCGCGGCGATTGGCGGGCACCGAGTGATGCGCGGGCAACGGTGTGGCTGGCTGAACTTGATCGGGTGGTGGCGGAGGTGGGGGATACGCTTGAGAAAAAGCATTGGGATGTGCGAAATGCATGATCGCACCGATCTGACGCATGAGAAAGTGAGATAATCACCAGCGAAGAGAAAATCGGTGTCATCCACGCAAAGCCATCACACCGTACCACAACGAGTCTGGGAAAGACGGATGATCGATATAGGAGTCTTGCCCAATGTTGAGGTGAAGGTATTACTTTCACCTTCCCTGATAGCATTCTGCGGATATGCGCTTAGAATTCTACATAAGGTGCTATGTTATGTCATTGTATACAACGGCACGACGCTGGCTAGCCACGAACTCTTCACGTGTTTACTTAGAACGCTTTCTGCAACAAGCTGCCCGACAACTACCGGCAGGTAGCCGTGTGCTTGATGCGGGTGCAGGAGATTGTCGATACGCTGGCCTGTTTCAACATACCAACTACATAGCCGTCGATTTTGCGAAAGTGGCGAAGCCATACGGTGAACTTGACGTCATTGCTGATCTGGTTCATTTACCATTTCCATCCGCGTATTTTGATGCGATTATCTGCACCCAGGTGCTTGAGCATCTTCCAAAACCGCAGATTGCATTGGGCGAACTACACCGACTGCTGCGTCCCGGCGGAAAGTTATGGCTCACCGCGCCACTCTACTACGAAGAGCATGAGGCGCCATTTGATTTTTATCGCTACACCCGGTTTGGTCTCGACCATCTGCTTTCCGCTGTCGGTTTTCAGATCACATCACTCACACCATTGGAAGGCTACTGGGGAACACTGGCGTATCAATGGCGTTCGGCAGCGTACCAGTTACCCTGGATACTGCCCTCCTCCTATGGCAGTCCTATCGTGCGACTTGTTTCAATACCTTTTCTGATCACCATGAAACTGATGTTAGCAAGCGCGAGTGTGTTTGCCACGCATGTAGACCTGCGGTATTACGATACATCACGCTGGCATTGTAAAAATTACAAGATAGAGGCGTATAAACCAGATATACCCCAAAGTACCCTGTAGCAACAGTAAGGTACATACAAAGAGCGCGGCACACAGGTGCGTGCCGCGCTCTCACCGTCCCTTTAGCCTATCAAATTAATTGATCGGAATAGCGTTATAGTCTTCGGCGACAATATCTGCCGTGTTCGTTGCCGAGTTCGCCGATGCGATACGAACAACGGCGACAATCTGACAACCGGTTCCGGCACATTCAATCGTCGCACTGCCACCAAAGCCACCGATGTAGCCAAACTCCGCAAGGTCGGCTGTCGTCTTGCCTGCCGCAGGTGTGGCAGCGATGGGGGTCGAGTTCGTCTTCTGACCAGAGTTGATAGAGCTGATCGTATGGGTACCAATCAGATTACCATTCAAATCGTAGTATTTGACCGTAATGGTGCCTGAAGCACCCGAACCGACATTCTGAATGGCAATAAATGCGCGTTGTCGGTTACCGGGGTTAATATCGAAGCGGGTTTGCGTCCAGCGCACATAAGGTGCTGCCAGCTTGCTGGCACCGGCAGACGCACCAACGAATGCGGTGGCCAGTGCGGCGTATGCCGGGCTGCCTGAGAAGACCTTACCAATGGCGACAATCGGTGCGCCCGAACTGGTAATGGTTGCTGAGCCACTAAAATTACTCGGGATACCAGAGGCACTGCATGTCTGGAAGCTGAATTTCGCGTTAGCCGGAATATTTGCGGTCTGAGTTGCAACTGTATTGTTGTTTGTATCTTTATACGTCACAGTGACAGTTGCCGAATTTGTGGTGCTGGTGTTCTGCACAGCATAGGCAGAGCGCTGCTGAGTGCTACCAAAATTGCAGAGGGCGCTTGGCATGTAGACCGTATTACTCCCCTGGGCAACACCCTCAAACGCGCTCACTTTGTAAGAAGTATCGGTTGTTGCTTCAATTGCCGTAGCCACAACTTTACCGGTAGCTTGAATGGTTGCCGATCCGTTGAAGCTTGTGCCGAGCTGGCTAATGGTACCGGCATCAAAGAAGCGAGCGGTACCAACATTCAATGAAAAGGTCTCGGTGTGGGTAGGCGTGGCTGAACCAACGGCAAAAAATCGCAACGTTACGTTAACATTTGTTGTGTCAGCATTTTGGATTGAGAATTTGGTGGTCTGATTAAACGTATTCTTCAATACCGTTGCAATCAGAACGTTGTTGCTACCATCGTTGCTACCAAAGCCATTGGACAGGGGGCGATTGCGTACATTTGCATTCTGTGGCAATTGCACAACCGTCGCCACAATTGGCTGATCCGAGGAAATGACCGCCGAACCCTGCCCGGAAAAGCCGCTCAGCTCGCTTGTTGAGCCAACATTGAGCGATGCACCGGCATTAGCAGCAAGAGTGCGGCTGAATGAAATTGGCGTACCGCCCGATGTCGGGTAAAAGGTAAACGTAATGTTTGCGGTAGCGGTGCCGACGTTCTGGTACGTAATGGATGTGATAAAGTTGGTGTTGTAGGCACTGCCCTGTGCGCTCACCGGAAGTGCAGAATGAGTTGCCAGGAGCAGCGCAATCACTGCTAAAAGGGCATTGAACACACGACGCATAGCTATCTCCTCTCCTGAACCGATATGCTCGTTCGGTCGTATCATACTGTTGCTGCGCAGGATTAGCGATACCACCAACAGGTTATTTGCGCTACTCGCTTTGGGTAATAGGCTTGCACTGAGCCTTGATTGTAAGTAACATTAGCGATACGAGATCGCGCTGGTTGTGCTTGTGTAAAAATGGAAGAAGCTACGTTCTTCTGAGATAACAAGATTTATTCGCTCGTTGCCAATGATGAGGTGGAGGGAGCCTTGCGTACCATTATCGTCTTGTGCCTGTTGTTGAGCTTGACCGCTTGCACCACAGCTCAACCTACACCCACGCCCACTGATGAATTAATCATTCCAACCCCGGTAAGTGGGCAGGCTGTTGTCTATGGTCGGGTACTTTCCAGTATTACTGGACAACCAATCTATCGAGTTCGGGTGGCTTTCGCGGAAGTGATTCGCAATGGTGAAACGGCGATCTTTGTCGATGACGCTGCCTTTAGTCCTTTCGCCGAAACTGACACCGATGGTCGTTTTGTGCTGCCAGATTTGCCACCCAAAGAGTACGTGATTGTCATCGGTGACCCGTTTGGCCTCAATGATGTGGTGCGTAATCCTGATGGATTACCAAAGGTGTGGAACATCGAAGCCGGTCAACAGCTTGATATTGGCGAGGTGCGTGTCAATATCGGGGTCTAATACTTTTGGGTTATTGGCTTGTTTTGGGTATTAATGAGCGATACAGCCGTTCATATTGTCGCGCCGCAGCGGTGATCGAGAATTGTGCTGCTCGTTCGCGGGCAGATGTTGCTAATCGCTGCGCCAGTCCAGGATTGCTGATTAACCGGATCATTGCTTGCGCCAGCGCCGGTGGACTCTGCGGTGGCGCGAGCAAGCCAGTTTGTTCGTGTAGAACAAGTTCACGTGTGCCGGGAATGTCAGTTGCCACAACGGGTGTGCCAACAGCCATCGCTTCCAGGATGACTGTTGGTAGTCCTTCCCATAGCGATGCTGAGAGCAGTACATCAAGACCGGCGATAATATCAATTGCATCGGGACGCGCCCCCAGCCAGAAGACTGCCTGAGACAAACCAAGAGCGGTAGCTTGCTCCCTAAAGCGTTGCGGCTTTTCGCCGTAGCCATCTCCAACGATAATCAGTACAGCGTGGGGTAGCTGCTCGCGTACCAGCGCAAAAGCCTGCAAGGCATCGGGGATACCTTTCTGTTCGGTCAGCCGTCCAACTAATCCAAAGAGAGGAATATTGGGATGTAATCCCAAATCCTGGCGAATGTTTGTACCGCGTCGCTGCTGAATTATCCGCTCAATGTCAATCCCATTATTAATTGCCCAAATTGGTTGCCGGGTCATGCGCACCAGGAGATGGTGACGTAAATTGTCAACAATTGCGCTCGATACACCAACCTGCACAGTGGCAAGGAATGGATAAAGCATTGCGGTGGCTAATCGCAATAGTGGATGATTGGGAAATTCGCAGGTGGTATGACAGGTACGAATCAAGGGGATAGACCGATTTGTTAATCGCAGACCCATCCCAATGACGCCGGCATATTCACCGTGAGTATGAATGATGTCGGGGCGAAGACGTTTTATTAACGCACGGAGGTCTGTTAGTGATTGAACTACAGCGTGTGTCATGCGGGGATTGTAAGGCGGGCCATAATGGACCTCGATCCCATCATGTCGTAACTCGGCTTCCCACTGTTGTTCAACCGGTCGATCAAAGCGCCATAGACAAACCATCTGTACGCGAAATAGCCGCCGATCCAGCGCCTGTGCCAGCCGGATACTGTAGAGTTCCAACCCTCCGCCCAGATCACCTACGATCAGGCCAGGTATCAATTGAACCACACTGATACGACCGTCCATAGCCCGACTTTTATTCCTTTCCATATCGACTGGCAAGTTCATGCCGGAGCGCTTGCTGACGTGAACGAGCCGTAGCGATATAGGATTTGATGTGATCAGGCAGTCCTTCCCGCTGCAAGCGGCAAAATGCCTGCCAGAGATCTGCAACGTTCACATGTTGAATGTCAAGGCAGCGATCAGGTAAACCCATATCGGATAGAATGCCGATACTCTTAGTCAGATAACCAATCGATAGGGCTGGTACGCCGGCATTTGTTGCCAAAATAAAAGAGTGAAGGCGGGTTGCGACGAAGTAATTCATGCACCCGTAAAGTGCCTGGAGCAGTGCCGGGTGAATGGGTTCATTGAGCATCACGACTCGTGCTTGATGTCGCACCCTTTGATACAGCCGCATATTGACCAGTCGGTCATCTTCCTCCTGGCCAGGGCCACAGGTCTGGGCAAACAGGACAACTACCGCACCCTGGTCAGTTAGACGATTGATGAACTCAACTAATGTCTCCTCGTAGTGTTGTTGTTGTCGAAAGTGTGAATTTTGGCCCTGCCAGTTGATAGCAGTAATACCAACGTACATTGTTGCCGCGTTGGGTATCGACAGTCGCCACCGCAACCATGCCTCGGCCACTTCGGCTGGAGCCGAGGGGAAGGCGAAAGCCAGATCTGGTTCGTAACGTGCTTCTTTTGCTCCCAAATCTTGTGCGCGGCGGAGCGAGATTGACTCACGGGTGAGTACCAGATCGGCTCTGGCTACAATCTGTCTCGCCAACCAGACTTGCAATGGATGATGGAATGGTCCAATGGATTGTGGCAGCATGACCAGCTTGCGCCGCATCACAAGTGCGCTGAGACTCAGTGCAGAGGCAAAGGTGAACCAGTGGTAGAGATACCCGCCACCACTTGCCACAACCAGATCGGCTGAAGCCAGTTCTGCGAGCAAGGCTTGTTTTTGAGGATCACGGAAGACTCGGATTGGTTTGCCTGTCCAGCGTACCAGGAGTGCGCCGATCAGTAAGAGGATGAGATACCATCCGCGAATAAATCGTGATGCCTTAACAGATTGCCGGTGCTGGTTGAGTTCGACCCCCCAGGCTGGTGGTGCAGCGTAGATTCGATAGGTTGGGAGCAGTGCCCGGGCAAGTGCTGGCTCGTTGAAGGTTATGCTAATATCAGCTTGCGGGAAAGCCGCGTGAAGCAGATTGAGAGTCTGGAGCAGAATTGCATAATCACCAGCATTTAACACTGAGTGATTATTGATCAAAACGATCTTCATATGCGTGTCTTGTGCAGTGTGTAGAGTGCGCCGATCCAATAGAACACACAAAGTGCTAGCTCAACCACGATATACGTTGCAGTTGCACCCGTGACACCGAAGGAGGGGATGATGATCAGACCTAACAACAGGCTGAGGATGACAACGATACTCTGCATAACAACGCGCAAGCGTTGCGCACTTAGTGCCAGCATAATGGCAACTGCAACGAAACTGAGGGATTTGAAGAGCGGTACCAGGCTAAGTGGTGTCAGCAAAGGAACCACTGCCTCGTATTTATTGCCGTAGAAGAGGCGGAGCAGGTCAGCGCCAAACCACCAAAAACCGAACAAGGCAATGATTCCATAACAGGTAGCTAAACCAAATATGCCGAAAATTATATGATACCTCTGTCGTCGTTCAATGTTTTGGCGACTCAATAGAGGTAGGCTTACATTGAACATTGCCATAGGTACCAGAAAACTCATAGTGATGAGATTGATCGCAGAGCGAAATATACCAACATCTACATCACTGGTAAACAATGCCAGAATGGCGATTTGAGCCTGAGAATAGATATTTGCCAGTACATCGGCTAAAACAAAAAAACCGGCACTCCGTATCAACTGCCCCAATCGTAGAGGCCGCCATGCTCCACGCCAGTGGTTGGCCAGTAATATTGCCGCAATTATCAGGACAGTACCACTTACAATGCTCTGGCCGACAACCAGTGTCGCTACCTGGGGTGGCCAGTTCATCAACAGGAGTATCAGCACCACTACCAGCAAGGCGTCGAGACTCTGTAAAACAGCGACCAGCCCATTTCGACTGAGTGCATGGAACATTACGTAACCGGTATTAAGGTAGCTCTCGGCAATGATGCCAAGCATGCCGACGATGATGAGCCAACTCAGATCCGTCTGGTTCCAGGCCACTACTAATGCCCCTATAAGGATGCTGGCTGCACCGAATTTCAGGACTAGCAGGCGGCGAGCATTGAACGACAACAGGCTGGGGTCTCGACCACCTTCGCGGAGTAACCACGTGTCAAACCCAAGCCCCAGCAGGTTTGATATCAAGGTCAGAGTGGTAACTAGTGTCGCATATTGGCCATACAAGGCCGGCCCCTCAAAATAACGAACGAGTAAAATACCGGCAACTGCGCTGAGTATCCTTCCCAGAAGTGAGCCAGCAGCTACCGCTACAAAACCTCGAATGAGGATGAGCATTGCTGGTGAGGTGACATGGTGTAAGTGGTGTTTGATCGCAATAAGTTTAGGTGATGTCATTATTATTATTGTCTGATGTGTTGCTCAGTAAATCTTCGTTTCGGTTTGAGAGGTTTCTTTGAGTTCCGGTTGATAAATTCGATAAGTAAGTTTTGTCAACATTGTTGTTAAAACATGTTTGTATGTTATTAATTATGTTTGATTTTTCTTTTAAAAGACTTTGATTTATTTAAGAATGGCGCGAAAGATTATACCAGATAGTGTGTATGATTGTCAATAACGTCGGTTCTTCCTTGCACAACAGTGATATGTGGTTGGGGAAAACGGTCTTCAGAGAAATATCTCTTTCAGGTCGGTCAGGTATTTTTGTTTGGTGATATTGTCACGAACTCCAGATCCTCCATGATGGTGCTGCATACGTCTCTTTTCTGCTTGACACCTTTTCTGGATGGCTGATAGTGTCTTTCTGAATGCAAATGTAATCTATGTATTTATTAATGTCATGACTTTCTATGCTATATTACACTATCAGCGTGCGGTATACTCTTGGGGGACAATCGTACTGCAATATCTTTCTACGAGGTTACTATGTATCGTCTCTTCATCGGCTTGCTCTGTCTACTTGTTATTTCTGGGTGTGCAAACACAACCGTTTCAGAACCTTCACCTACGGCATCAGTTCCTTATCCGGCTTATCCGGTAGAACCAATTCCCACCAATCCGGCTGCGAGTTATCCAGGACCTGATAGCAGTGGTCAGTCGCAGGCTACTCTTTTCTTTTACATTGCCGAACCGGTACGAGTGTCTGATAGCCAGATTCAGGGTGGTGGCCCTCCACAAGTGCCGATCCGTGTAATCAATTTGTCTCGTAACAATGCGGTAATTGCCGACACAGTGGTAGGGGCCGATGGTCAGTTTGTCGCACCGTTGCGTGATGTCGCTGCTGGTGATTCGGTGGCAATTATTTTTAATGAGCAGGTTAGTTCTGCGTTTACCCGTGAACAGTTGCAGCCGTTTAGTGTACAAGTGCTGCCTTCCGGTGAACTGGTGATGAGTAGTGTGGTTGTTGCTCCCTGATTTAATGCGACTGCATGTTCTACCTCACGCCCGTTGCTTGTGGGGTGATCGTAACAATCACCCCACTATATGATGACGATGTCCAGAGGGTGAGGAGAGAATTTGCCTTTGTTATGCCACAACAACATGTTGTTCCTTTTCAGGAATAGCCAGTCGTCGTACTCTATTCGGGCCAGTCCTGCCCCCTCTCCCCTACTCCACCTGCCGTGGACGATACTGAATCGCTTCGGCAACATGCACGGCGGCGATCTGTTCTGCACCGGCCAGATCGGCGATGGTGCGGGCGAGGCGCAGGATGCGGTGGTAGCTGCGTGCCGAGAGGTTGAGCCGCTGGACTGCCGATTTGAGCAGGGATTGCCCGGCCTGATCAAGGGCGCAGAAGGTGCGAATTTCGGCAGGGCCGAGATCGGCATTGCTCCGGCAGCGTGGATGGCCGTTGAGGCGTTCGATTTGACGTTGACGCGCTGCAATGACGCGCTCACGCACGACTGCTGATGGTTCTCCCGGGGCCAGGCTGCTCAGTTTGTCGTATTTGACCCGCGGCGCTTCAACGTGGATGTCGATCCGATCCAGCAGTGGCCCGCTGACCCGGCGCTGGTACCGGCTGACCAGCGCCGGTGAGCAGGTGCAGGTGCGTTCCGGGTCGCCATGCCAGCCACAGGGACAGGGGTTCTGCGCTGCGACTAGCATGAAGGCCGCCGGATAGGTGATGCTGCCATGCGCCCGGCTGAGGGTGACAATCCGATCCTCAAGGGGCTGGCGCAAGACCTCCAGCCGATTGCCGAATTCGGGTAGTTCGTCGAGGAACAGGATGCCGCGATGGGCCAACGAGATCATGCCCGGTCGCACCCGACTCCCACCGCCGACCAGGCCGGCGGTCGAAACAGTATGATGTGGTGCGCAGAAGGGGCGCTCGCGGATAAGGGGGGTGTCGCGTGGAAGTTGTCCGGCGACGCTGTATATCTTGGTGACCTCCAATGCTTCGGCAAAGCTGAGCGGTGGCAGAATGGAATGGAGTGCTCTGGCCAGCATGGTTTTGCCGGCGCCCGGTGGCCCACTCATCAGGATGTTGTGTCCGCCCGCTGCTGCGACTTCCAGCGCTCGTTTAACGTGTTCCTGCCCGCGAACATCGGCAAAATCGACTGCCCCGCCTGGTGGGGCCGGGGTAAAGCCGGTGGTGCCGGTGTAGGGTCGTAATGGCCGTTCACCACTGAGATGGGCGATCAATTCTCGTAACGAACGTATCGGGAAGATGCGTAAGCCCTCGATGAGTGCGGCCTCTGCGGCGTCTTCAGCCGGTACGTAAATGGTCGAAATGCCATGGGAACGGGCTACGGCTGCCATCGGCAAAATCCCGTCGGTATGGCGCAACGTGCCATCTAGCCCCAATTCACCAATAAAGACAGCATCACTGACATCGGCTATCAATTGATCAGTGGCAATCAATAATCCCAGTGCGATGGGGAGATCGTAGGCCGGGCCGGCTTTGCGCAGATCGGCGGGAGCGAGATTGGCGGTGATGCGGCGCATCGGAAAGCTCATCCCGCTATTGCGCACGGCTGAACGTACCCGTTCGCGACTCTCGTGGACGGCGGCGTCACCCAGCCCGACAACGCTGAATGCCGGTAGACCACTCAGGACGTCAACTTCGACCGCAACCAGGACCCCATCCAGGCCAATAACAGCACAGCTCAGAACTTTGGCAAGCATCGCTTCTCCGGCTTTCGCTAGACTATCCTGCTACTTCTGATGTCCTATTAATAGAACCGGAGATCGGCTGCAAAAGGTGCGCGGTTTTGGCAATTTTGCTCAAAAATCATTGGCTGGTGGTCGAGAATCGCCATCCTCAAGAGCTGCGTTCGTCACCGAGCCGGATGCGGGGGTCGAGGAGGGCATACATGAGATCGGCCAGCAGATTGGCGACAGCAAAGATCACGACGGTAATCATCGCTACCGCCTGGAGCAGCAAGAGATCGCGGCGGTCGATGGCAAAGGTCAACAGACGCCCAATACCCGGATAGTTGTAGACGTTTTCGACCACGATCAGGCCGCTAATCAGCCAGCCGAGGCTGATGGCAATCACCGTAATGGCCGGCAATAAGGCATTGCGTAAGACGTGTCGGCGGAGAATCGTTGCCGGTGACAGTCCTTTTAGCATCGCGGTGCGGACATATTCCTGCTCACGTTCGGCGATCACCCCGGTGCGCGTTAGCCGGGCGATGTAGGCCAGCAGTACCAGCGTGGCCGTGATTGCCGGCAATACCAGTTGGGGGAGTACCTCGAAGAATGAGGTGTCTGGCCGGATCGATGAGTTGGCCGGTAGCCAGCGCAGGCGAAAGGCGAAGAGATCGATGAGCAGGAGGCCGGTGACAAACTCTGGTAGACCGGTGACCGCCAGGGTTGAGACGCTGATGACTGTGTCGTCGGGTTTGCCGGCCCGCCAGCCGGCCCATACCCCCAACCCAATCCCCAACGGCAGTGCGAGGGCTAATGTTGTGCCGGCCAGCAGGAGTGAATTGCTCAGGCGTTCCATGACCAGCGGTCGAATCGGTTGGCGTGTGCTGTATGCGATGCCCCAATCGCCGGTGAGAAGTCCTCTCAGCCAATCAATGTATTGGAGTGGCAATGGCCGATCCAACCCCAGTTCGGCACGCAGTGCAGCCAGCGCCGCTTCACCGGCTTCGCGACCGAGGAGGACTCGGGCTACATCACCGGGTAAGAGGCGACAGATCAGAAAGATGATCAATGAGCTGATCAGCACAGTGCCGCCGAGCAACACTATTCGTCGTAACAGATAACGTATCATGGCGTGATTGCTTCAGGCTGTTGAATGGTTTGCAGTTCTTCGAGCGGAATATGACAGCGTAGACGGTGCCCATTCCCGGCTTCGCGCCACGGCGGTGGGGTAGTCACGCAAATGTCGCCGAGTGCTCGTGGGCAGCGCGGTTGGAACGGGCAGCCATGGTGCGGTGGAGCAGTACCTTCTTCAACTTCGCGCAGACGGAGGCCGTGCGCACTGGTGGCAGTTAACAGCGCTTCGGTGTACGGATGAAGCGGCGGTTGTAAGACGGCGGTGACCGGCCCCTCTTCGACGATCTGCCCACGGTACATTACGGCCACGTCATCTGCCAGGTAGCTCACGACGGCCAGATCGTGGGTGATGAACAGATAGGCAATGCCGGTGTCGGTTTTTACGTCGGCCAGCAGATTGAGGATTGCGGCCTGCACCGAGACATCAAGCGCCGAAACGGCTTCATCGAGCAAGAGCAGATCGGGTGCTGCGGCCAGTGCGCGGGCAATCGCGACCCGCTGTTTCTCGCCGCCACTCAGTTGGGCCGGTCGTCGTTCGGCGTAGCTGATCGGTAGTTTGACCAGTTGCAGCAGCTCTGGCACGCGCTGCACGGCGCGTTGGCGATCCAGCCCTCCCAGGCGGATGAGAGGGCGGATAAGCGCTTCGCCGACGGTAAGCGCCGGATTAAGGGCTTCTTGCGGATTTTGCAAGACCATCTGCAAGCGCCGTAGTTGTTCCCGACTACGGTGTTGAATGGTCGGCGCTAACGTCACATCGATCAGATCGATGCTGCCAGAGGAAGGTTCGGTCAAGCCGATCACGCAACGGGCAAGGGTTGTTTTGCCGCTCCCACTTTCGCCAACAATCCCAAGCGTGCGATTGCGCCGTAGCTTCAGATCAACATTGGTTAGGGCCTGAACAACCGACGGCGGTTTCCGGCGCATCAGATCGGTCAATGAGCGACGCTGGGTGATGGTTTTTGTCAGTTGAGTTGTGCTCAGCAAGACCTCGCCATTGAGCGCGGTAGTTGTCACAGTGGGAGAGGGAGATGGGCTATCCATAGTCACCTGCTGCCAGTAGTGGCAGCGTGTCCACTGATTATTGTTCACGTCCAGGAGTGGTGGCCGTTCATTGCGGCAGCGGTCATCGGCCAGAGCGCAACGCGGTGCAAAGATACATCCCTTTGGAAGCGCGTCGGGTGCGGGAAGCACGCCGTCGATGGGTTGTAAGGGATGATGATTATAGCGCAGGCCCGGACGTGGCAGGCTGCGCAGCAAGCCCTGGGTATAGGGATGGCGCGGTTGTTGAAAGAGCGATTCTGTCGGGGCAAGTTCCACCAGTTCGCCGGCGTACAGGACTGCGGTACGAGTAGCAATCCTCGCCACAAGGCCAAGATTATGCGAGATAAAGAGTGTCGCCGGCTGACGCTCGGCGATTAATTCGGCCAGCAGATCAACCACTGCTGCCTCGGTAGTGACATCAAGGCTCGTCGTTGGTTCATCCAACACCAGCAGACGAGGTTCGCCGTGTAGGGCCATGGCGATCATCACCCGCTGCTGCATACCACCGCTCAATTCGTGGGGATAGCTGCACATCACGCGCGCCGGATCGGCAATCTGGACACGGGTCAGCAGCGCTAATGCCTGCTGCGTTGCTGTTGTCCGATCACCACCGATAGCCTCGATCAATTGTTCGCCGATCCGCAGCGTAGGGTTGAGCGCGGCCAGTGGATTTTGTGGCACCAATCGCAACGAACGCGCCCACAGGGGACGGAGCGCCGAGGCGGGCAGATGGGTCACATCCGCACCATCAAGCAGTATTTGCCCGGAACTGATGTGGCCACCGGCCGGTAGTGCTCGCAAGACTGCCAGGCCAAGGGTGCTCTTTCCACTACCACTCTCGCCGACCACACCCAGCACGTCGCCGGCAGTGACTGTCAGGCTGATTTCACGCACAACCGGCAACATCTGCCGACCAACTCGATACGCCACGGTAAGATTATTTACAGCTAAAACCGGTACTGTCATCAATAACCTGCCATCTCGCCACGGATCGCCCGCCGCACGCCCTCGGCCATGAGGTTGATGCCGACCACCAGCAATGCAATGGCCGTTGCCGGTACATAGAGCGACCATGGAGCAAGCGCGAATTCATTGCGCGCTTCGAGCACCATCAAGCCCCAATCAGGGCTGGGAGGCTGAACACCAACGCCGAGGAAGCCCAGCGATGCGACGAGAAAGATCGCATACGAAAAGCGGAGGGCGGCTTCCACGGCCAGCGTTGGGGCTACCAGAGGCAACAACTCGCGCCACAAGATGTACCCAAGGCGTTCACCGCGCATACGCGCTGCCTCGATAAAACCTCGCGACTTGAGCGATAATACGACACTCCGCACAACGCGAGCCACGATTGGCGTGTAGACCAGTACAATCACCAGCAGCACACCGGTACGCGAAGGGCCAACCGCACCGAGAAGCAGCAGTGCCAGCAGTAGTGCCGGCAGCGCGAGCAGGCCATCGAAGAGGCGAAAAACCAGCTCTTCCAACCAGCCGCCTAGATACGTTACGCTCACGCCAATCAGTGTGCCAAGTACCACCGCCAGCACGGTACCTCCCCCGGCAAGCGACAGAATATCGCGTGCGCCGTACACGATCCGGCTCAACAGATCGCGACCAAGCCGATCAGTGCCGAGCGGGTGCGCGAATGAGGGTGGTTGCCGGATCAGATCGGCGTTCTGTGCAGTCGGACTGTAGGGTGCGATCAGCGGCCCAAAGAGTGCCATCCCCAGAAAGCAGATCACGATGACGGTGCCGGTTGCAGTTGCCGGGTCGGCAAAAAAGGCTCGTCTCAACGACTGAAGATTCATGGCTCGGTGACGGGATCAATGAGTAATTGCGGCTTGCAAGACCAGCTTTATCAGAATGCCGTAACGCCGATCCGAAGAGACCTTACCGGGATGGGAGAGGGTATGACTTTCACCTTCCCATCCATACATCCTGTCCTCTTCAGACAGGTATTAGCGCCTGTGATGCACATTGTTTGAACGTACTACGCTCTTATCTCGTTCATCTATCCGGTGAACTGCCCGGTTGGTGGAACTCCTTCCACATTCAGCCCAGGCATTCACCGGTTTGGATGCGGAAGCCACGCTTCCGCGTCCATCATGATCTGCACCGAACGGCTTTGGTCACACCAGGCCACTATATGATTTAGCAGCCCAACTCCTCGTATCCTTCCAGGATCACACCGCGATTGCCGCCAGATCGGTACGGCCCGGAAATGCTTTCGCTACATAACCGCGCAGCCCTTCACGATGCGCACTGAGTTGCGCGAAGAAATAGGGAATGATAATTGGGCCGCGTTCGATCAGAATACGCTGAATCTCGCGGTAGGCGCGTACCCGTTCTTCCTCATTGAGGGTAGTACGGGCTGTGGCTGCCAGGGCATCAAACTCGGGATCGCTGAAATGACTCTCATTCCATACGGCACCGCTAACGAGCATGACGTCGAGGTAGAACTGTGGAATCGGTCGCGAACCCCAACCGGTAATTCCCAAATCAACCTCAAGCCATCCGTTATCACCATAGTACACACTTTCCGGTTCGACAATCACATTGATGTTGATGCCGGCTTCAGCCCATTGCTCCTTGAGCACCACCGCCAGATCGGGCCGATCCCCCGAATCGGGCACGTGGAGATCGAGTTGCAAGCCATCAGGATACCCGGCGGTTGCCAGCAATTGCCTGGCCGTAGCCGGATCACGGGCCGGCAGCGGTGTCTCTTCCGAATAATACGCGCTGAAGAGAGGGCCGATGGGACTATCACGCCCGACCGCCCCAAGGCCGGCTTTGACCTGGCGAAAGATCGCGTCACGATCAGTTGCCAGCTTAAGCGCCCGAATAACCTCTGGCTTATTACCCGGCTCACGGTCGGCCCGCAGGCGTACCAGATCAAAGCCATTTGTAGGTGTCTGGACGGTAACGACACCACCCGCTTGTTGCAATGTCTGGAAGAGTGGCGTGGGCATGCGCAGCACCAGATCAACCTGCCCGCCACGTAAGGCATCGACTGCTGCGGCCTGATCGGCAAAAAAGATAATCTCAAGGCTGGCAACGGCTGGCTTGCCGGACTGGAAATAGGCCGTATTTGCCGTCAGATCGATCCGATTCTCGGTGCGGTATTCCACCACTTTGAAGGGGCCGGTGCCGTTAAACGCTGTTGCCGGATTCTCGGTATTGGCGAGCAGAATCAGGGCGTGGTTATCAGACAGGTCGTACAGAAAGAATGGATTTGGCTCGGTAAGTGTGAAGACGACCGCGCTATCGCCATCAGCGGCAATATCGGCAATGTTGGCGTAGAGATCGGCGGTTGGTAACTGCAACGCTGGATCACGCAGTCGGTTAAACGTCCAGACCACATCTGCCGCCGTGAGCGGACTGCCATCGTGAAAGGAAACTCCGGTGGCCAGGTTGAGCCGATAACGCAAACCATCGTCGCTGATCGTCCATTCCCGTGCCAGCCGGGGCACGATAGCATTGCTCGCATCAATGTCAACCAGATAATCGTACACGTGGTTGAGAATGAGGATTTCGGCATCAGATGAGGCGAATGCCGGATCGAGTTGAACGGGAATCTCGCTCGCCACCCGTAAACGCCCCGTTGGGCCGGCGGCTGGCGATGGTGGAGGTGATGCAGGGGCCGGCGTAGATGCGCCACCGCCACAAGCAGCCAGCGCAGTTGCACCCGCAGATAAGCCAAGGGCCAGACCCAGACGCAGAAAGGCTCGTCGGCTCATCCTGCCGGCCAGGACTTCAGAACGGGCCACCTGCAACAGGTGCAGTCGTTCGTCCGCAGAACTCATGAAACTGTCCTTTCCTTCTAATGCAAATGATCCTGGCACAACCTCCTGTGCGTCAGCGATGACTTTTGAGCGCATGATCGGGCAAATGGGATGATCGAGCGTGCCAGGCTACCATCCCCACGTTCCCGGCCCACCTTTGAAGGGGCCGACGACATCACTGGTGATCCAGCCACCGTAGAATCCACCCGGTTGCGGAGTGACCTGTTCATCATCAACATAGCAGGCGTCCATTGGCCCGGCGTAGAATGCGAGATAGCCGCGGATGGGGGCGAACGATGGTGTTGGATCGAGATACGACCAGGCCGCCTGCACGGCGGTGCGTTCACCAACAACTACGTCGTAATACGCAGCAATTCCCTTAAACTCACAGAACGAACGCGCTGTATTTGGGCGCAAAAACGCCATTTGTACATCATCTGGCGGCACATAGTAAACCGGTGGATGACTGGTTTCCAGTACCCGAAATGCGCGCTGACTATCCACTATCGTGATACCGGCAAAGATCACCCGGATACGCCGCGATGTTGGTTCCAGTCGCGGGGGACGAGGGTAATCCCATACCGACTCCTGTCCGGGTCCTGGTGGAATGCGCTTAATCATCGGCAAGCTCCTGTGGCATATCACTGTGGACTATCTGCAATATACCACATTCTGTATGGCATATCACCCTGAATCGTTCGTTGATAATACTGTTGTTCCCGATCTGACCAGAGCCTGTTTCAAACCGTACTGTGACCCGATTGGAAAGAAATCGACATCGGCGACGGGATTGCGGCAAGCGTGATGCCAGCGCTCTATGCAGATGGCGTAACAGCAATGAGGATGCGATCCGCGACATCTGTACCTCACCTGTATCGCCACAATAGGTCAAATATTGCATCCACACAATGCCACTTCAGGGGAGAAATGAGGTCGCCCTGGCTCACTCGACCGGGATTGCAGAGGTAGATTGTGTGTATGGTAACTCAAGTTGTTACCTATACTGCGAGCAGGCCACTGAAGCAGACGGCCAGGAACATCACGACATTGTACGCAACACCGTGTGGCGTAACGGCATATTTGAGGAGCAGCCAGTTCCTATGGACGCATTTCGTCATGCTTCACGGTAGCAACCCAGGTTATACACATCATCCGCTGTGTCCTCCGTGTCTCTGTGGTGACAAAGGTCGCAACTTTAGTTACGGTAAGAGATTTCTTGCCGAAAATCCGTAATCCAGTGCACCAAAGACGCAATGAGAGCGGTATACTAATAGGGAGGAAAAATCAACGACATCCCTCTTGCTGAAATCGCACACCTGTGCTATTATAGCACATATGTACGGGGCAGGCAACGGCGTTGACAGCGCCCTCCCCATCAAGTAGAGTAGCAAGAGGAGTGTACGTGTGAGCAAGAACAATGGAGGAGCGCCCGCGATGGCTATCACCCCGGAGAAAGAAAAAGCGCTCGCGGCAACAATGGCGCAGATCGACCGCAAGTTCGGTAAAGGTTCGATCATGAAGATGGGCGAGGCGAGCAGTCGGCTGGCAATTGAAGCCATCCCGACCGGTTCCATCGCGCTCGATATTGCCCTCGGCATTGGTGGTGTACCGCGAGGGCGCGTTGTCGAAATCTTTGGCCCTGAGAGCAGCGGTAAAACCACACTGGCCCAGCATATCATTGCAGAAGCGCAGAAGATGGGCGGAGTCTGCGCCTTCATCGACGCCGAGCATGCCTTTGACCCGGTCTACGCTGCGCGGTGTGGAGTCAACATTGATGACTTGCTCGTTTCGCAGCCGGACACCGGCGAACAGGCGCTCGAAATCTGTGAGATGCTGGTTCGCTCGAATGCAATTGACGTGATCGTTATCGACTCGGTCGCCGCTCTGGTACCGCGTGCCGAAATCGAGGGCGAGATGGGCGATTCGATGCCCGGTATGCAGGCCCGGCTGATGAGTCAGGCGTTGCGCAAGTTGTCAGGTGCCATCAGCAAGAGCCGTACAGTCGTAATCTTCATCAATCAGTTGCGCATGAAGATCGGCGTTATGTTCGGCTCGCCGGAAACCACGACCGGTGGTCAGGCCCTGAAGTTCTACGCCTCGGTACGGCTCGACATTCGTCGTGTGGAAACCCTCAAGCAAGGGCAGGAGGCAATCGGTTCGCGGGTACGGGTGAAGGTGATCAAGAATAAGGTTGCACCGCCCTTCCGCCAGGCGGAGTTCGATATTCTGGCCAACGAAGGTATCTCGCGTGAGGGCAATATCATCGATATCGGTACTGAATTGGGGATTATTCGCAAGAGTGGCGCATGGTTCTACCTCGGCGAGGATCGGCTCGGCCAGGGGCGGGAAAATGTGCGCGAGTTTCTGAAGAATAATCCTGCCCTTACCGATGAGATCGAGCGCCTGATCAAAGCGCAGGCATTGACGAATCCAACGGTGATTGCGCCGAGCGTCGATGTTGGTGACGATGACGCTATTTTTGAAGAGTAGTACGCTCGGCGTGCGAACGAAATAGCGATCTTGGGGGCAGGTTTTGAAACCTGCCCTTTTCTGTTGGTCCAATGGTAGGGTGGTTATTGGTGGCAAGATTACTGTGTATTCGATTGCCATGCGGGTATGCAATGGGTTGGCGAGTCGGCGGTTGTTACGAGGCGGGTTGAGCAGCCGGCGGGTTAAGGGGGCAGCGGGTTAAAACCCTGCCTCAATACGTGGAAGGCCGGCGGGGATGCCTGACGGCGGGGCGGGGGAGATAGCGGGCGTGCTCCTGGATAGCCCCGCAGGGGCTTGCACGTTGTCAGGGAGGGCTTTAGCCCGCCTGACGGCGGCTATGCACTACCCACATGTCGCGCTGCATTAGGCCGGGCTGCAAGTGCTCCGCGTGGCGCAGGCTTCCAGCCTGCGTGGAGGCATTCCTCTCCACTGCTGTCAGGTGCTGACCGTGGCCGATGGTGTGCCGGCACGAACCTGGTACAACCAAACATCTACGCGCAGGTATCGCATGCATGCCGGACCGACTCGCTGGTCGGGATGAGCACATTCAGCCCCCCGTGACCAGGATGGGTAACGGTATGCCACGCGCCGGATGGTGAGCGCGGCTGGCGCGGCAGCATGGCTGCCGCACTCCATACGAGGGCAATCCGGGCTGGAAGCGGTATCCTTGCCGGTGTACGGGATGGGGACGAGATACAGCCATTTGTTCGTGATATGACCATCCGGGGCACCCCTCCACCACGCGCCGGATGGTAAGCGCGGCTGGCGCGGCAGCATGGCTGCCGCACGCCATACGAGGGCAATCCGGGCTGGAAGCGGTATCCCTGCCGGTGTATGGGATGGGAACGAGATACGGCTATTTGTTCGTGCTATGACCATCTGGGGCACCGCTCCACCACGTGCCGGATGGTGAGCGCGGCTAGCGCGGCAGCATGGCTGCCGCACTCCAAACTGCGCGACACGCACATGATACGCGGGTACGGCAACCCATCCAGCACATGCTGGTACGGCTGGGTCGGCGCACTGTCACCGGGCCAGTCGCCCACAACAGCACCCATGTCGATCATACCCGCTGATACGCACGCGGTTGACACCAGTTGTGGGTAATGCATAGCTGCCGGCGGGGCGGGGGGATAGCGGGCGTGCTCCTGGATAGCCCTGCAGGGGCTTGCACGTTGTCAGGGAGGGCTTTAGCCCGCCTGACGGCGGGGCTGATCTGACCGATCCTGTCGGCGAGATATGAGCGAGCGCTGCAACCGCATTCGATGGGTGCAGGTGGTGCAGAAGCCGGTCTGCCAGGTGCCGTATGGTGCGATACAGAGCAGGATAATTGCTACGCTTTACCCATCACCTATCTGTTGTTTGTCACTGCTGGTCTGGCTCAGCCGTGGTATCGCTATCAGGACGATCAAGATCGATCACGGCTAAAGTGTTTTCAGGCGACACGATCTGGATAATCAATTGCAGCCGGCCCGGTGGCGTACCGATAACGCGCTGAAAGATAGCACTGGCTTCAGCAGCAAATGCCTGCTTCCGGGTACGGTCTGGCGGTCGATCCCCGCTGTAGAAGACTTCGAGCATCGGCATCTGAATCTCCTTCACACGAACCGTAAGTGGAGTGGTGGTTGATCATGCATTTCCAGCGTGAACAGATCGCCGCGTTGCACCGGAATTGTTGCTGCCAAAGCTCCAGAGATCACAATATCACCGGCACGCAGCGGAATCCCGAATGCGCGCAGTTTGTTCGCCAGCCATGCCACCGCCAGTGCCGGATGCCCAAGCGCAGCGGCACCGGTACCAAAGACGGTGGGGCGACCATTGTGGCTCATCACCATACCAATGGTGCGCAGGTCGCTGCTGCGCATTGCCCTGCTCCAGGCGCCAATCGTCAAGCCACCGTAGGAGGCGTTATCGGCAATCGTGTCGGCTAGCTTAATGCGCCAGCGATCAATGCGACTATCCACAATTTCGATAGCTGCCGCCAGTGCCTCGGTTGCTGCCAGCACCTGTTGCGGGGTAATATCCGGCCAGTCGAGGGTTTCTCCAATTAGAAACGCAATTTCACCCTCGACCCGCGGTTGGAGAAAGATTTCAAAAGGCGCTTCAGCGCGCCCATTTCTGGCCGGAAAATAGCGCGAAGCCCATAGAGTGCCATAATCCGGCTCGTTGACGCCCATCTGCTCTTGCACAGCTTTGCTGGTCAGGCCGATTTTGCGCCCAATGATCCGCTCGCCGCGCTGAACGCGCATGTCTGTCCAATGCGTCTGAATCCGGTAAGCAATGTCTGCATTGGTAATGCCCTCGCTTTCGGTGAGGGGAAGTATGGTGAAGCGCTCTTCCCAGGCCTGATCGAGCCGTTGTGCCAGAGCGATAATAAGTGCGTCATCGGTGGTTTGGGTTGTTACTGATTGCTCAGGCATATCGTCTTTGCCTCCGTGTAGAACTCAAGGCTGTAGTGCCCACCTTCCCGGCCAATTCCACTCTGTTTCATACCACCGAAAGGTACGCGCAGATCGCGCACAAAAAAGTCGTTGATCCAGATCGTTCCGGCTTCCAGGGCCGATCCCATCCGTACTGCTCGCCCGACATCACGAGTCTGTACCACGGCGGAAAGTCCATAGCTGACGCCATTGGCGATGGCAATCGCTTCCTCTTCATCGTCAAAGGGCACAACCGTGACGACCGGACCAAAAATCTCGTCCTGGCAAACCTGATCATGCGGCTTGACGTCGGTAATGATGGTGGGCTGGAGAAAGTTGCCTTGGGCGAATGGTTCCGGCAAGACGGGATCTGTGCCACCGGTGAGGATGTGAGCGCCATCGGCGCGAGCCAGATCAATAAAACCGGTGACCCGTTCGTAATGTTCACGCGAAATGAGTGCCCCCACCCGCGTTTGGGGGTCAAAGGGATCGCCAACCTGAAGCTGAGATGTAGCCCTCTGAAAGCGGGTGAGAAATGCTTCGTAGATTGGCCGTTGTACGAGCAATCGCGGCCCGGCGAGACAGAACTCTCCCTGATTAAAGAATGAGGAGCGCAGGCTAATCGCAACGGCGCGATCAAGATCAGCATCGGCGAAGATAATATTCGCCCCTTTTCCACCCAATTCAAACGAGACCCGTTTAAGAGTTGGTGCCGCAGTAGCCATGATGATCTTGCCAGTGGTGGTCTCACCGGTGAAAGAGATGAGCTTTACATCAGGGTGACGGGTTAGCAGCGCACCTGCCGAGTTGGGACCGAAGCCGTGAATCACATTAATCACCCCCGCCGGCACCCCGGCAGCATGAGCCAGTTGCGCCAGCCGCCAGGTACCGATTGGGGTCAGTTCAGCCGGCTTTAGTACGACGGTATTCCCAAAAGCCAGCGCTGGCCCCATTTTCCAGGTCGCCTGGAGGAGGGGAATATTCCAGGGCGCGATGAGCGCGGCAACGCCAACCGGCTGGCGCAGCACGTAGTTGATATAGCCGTTATCCATCGGATAGGACTCACTGCCGTGGGTAACGGCAAAATCGGCAAAAAATTCGATATTGGCCGCGATACGGGGGATGTAGCCGGATCGATTCTCGGTAATTGGACGCCCGACATCCCAGGTTTCGATGGCCGCCAGTTCTGCTTCGTGATCGCGGATCAATTGGGCAAACCGCTTGAGAATCAGGCGGCGTTCGGCAGCCGGCATCCGGCTCCATTGGCGAAAGGCGCGGGAAGCGGCGGCGACGGCTGCGTCCACCTCATCGGCTCCGGCCTCTGGTGCCGATCCAATAACCTGGTTGGTGGCCGGATAGAGAATATCAAACCGCGATCCTCCGTCAACGAACTGACCATCAATGTAGTGACTGACGTGAAAAAACGGGTAATCCATCATGCATCTCCTATCAATCGCGCCTGAAGGATGGTATTACCGCACGTGACTTCGAGGACACCGGCACTGGCCGGTACGGCCTGAGCCGGCGAACCGAGAAAGACGATTTGTCCGGCAGCCAGACCGCCGACAGCCTGTGTCAGCCAGCCCAGTTGTTGCTCGATATTGCCCAGAGCGGCGACCTGACCGGCAGTGCAGAGTTCACCGTTCAGGTACAAACATAACTCGCCGGTTGGTACCTGGTCGAGGAGCGACTCACCGAGCAGAAATCCGCCACCAGAGGCATTATCCGCGATGACTTCAACGGCGCTGAAGCGGTAGTCAGCCCACACGCTATCGAGCACATCCACACCCAGAAAGATACCACCGATGGCGCGAGCGATCATGCCGGGTTCGGCGTGTGCCGGCAGGCTGTGGCGTAAGACGACAGCCAGCTCTGGTTCCAGGCGCGGCTGAATGAAGTGGGTGAGCTGTACCTCACGCTGGTAGATCATGGAACGGCTGATACGTCCATAGATTGGTTGCGCTAAGCCCATCTGGCGTTGCTTCGCCGGGCTAATCAGGCCAAGTTTGTATCCAATACACGCGGTATCCGGGTGATGCATGCGCTGAATACGATAAGCGCCATTGAGATCGACACCCCAATCGGTTGTTCGACCAACCAGGGTGCGGCGTGTCTCACGAGCGGTTTGAATTGCGTCGGCAAGACTTGCTTCGGCAGCAGTAAGATCCATAGTCATCTCCGTGCGGTGACACGTTATGCGGGTGAATCGCAAATGTTCTGAACAAACGAGTTACTGACCCTGGGTTGACGTAGAGGCTTGCTGGCGCAACTCAGCCATTGAAATCCCCCCGACAGTCCAGTGGGTTGGGGGAACCTCTTGAATGATCAAGCGCACCTCTGCCAGTGGCACGTCAAAGGCTGCTGCCGCTGCTGCCGAAAGCGCACGGGCCAGTTCAGCCTTTTGCTCTGTGCTCCTCCCCTCCAGCATCGTAATGCGCAGAAGTAGCATATCACCGTCCTCTCAGGTCTCGGCAAAAAATGTACGCACAAGCTGATGAAAGCGTTGACTGTGTTCAATCTGGGTCCAGTGGCTACAGCGTCCTATCACATGGAGTTCAGCATTGGGAAGCCGGTTGAGCAAATAGTAGCTGGTATCAGCCGGGACAATGGCATCATCGCGTCCGTGGATCAGCAGCACTGGATGGGTCATCCGGCGTAACGCGGCATCGGGTACGATCAATGCATCGAGGTGTTGCTGACGGGGAGCCGGAAACATGGCAGTATACGAGCGCCAAACGTCAGTACGCATCGCTGCGGTATAGCGTACCCGCACAATCTCATCAAGCCGGTCGCGCACAAACGCATCATCGTAGACAAACCAGCGAATGGCCTGGGCCAGCAAGGCTGCCGATGGATCGTCGTAAAACCCCCACAGGCGATCAAGTTCTGGTGTCAGCCGACAGGGTGCGCCAATCGCTCCCATCAGTACCACCCGCCGAAATCGTTCTGGCGCTTCCAGTAACAAGTGCAACGCAACTGCCCCACCCATCGAATTGCCAACCAGATCAACCCTGGCTAATCCCAACGTATCGAGCAGAGCCAGCATCTGATCAACCCACAACCGCATCCAGCGCCGAATGTCTGTCGGTGGTGGATCGGGGTGCTGACTATCGCCAAATCCGATCAGGTCAGGCGCCAGACAGTACCACTGTTCACCCAGTGCCGGTAGCGCCAGGTTCCAGTTCGACCAGCCATTGGCACCTGGGCCGGAGCCGTGAATGAAGAGGATGGCCGGTGCATCGCCAGACCCCTGTCGATGGAGGGCGGTTGTGAATTGACCGGTGATGATGTGTTCAACCATCGATTTATCCTGTCTTGTACAGACTGTAGCTGTCTACCAGGTCTTGGAATGTAGATGATTAAGGATCGTGTATCCTCTCGCATCTACACGGCAGCCATCTTGCCGTACTGCCCCCGGAAGAAGAGCAGTGGACGCCCTTCGCGATGGTGCAGATACTCCACCTGGCCGATGAAAAGCGTGTGATCGCCTGCGGGATGGGCATCGGTAATACGGGCTACCACATGCGCCAGCGCATCGGCAAGCAATGGTGTTTCGGCGTGCCAGATGAACGTGGGTTGCAGACCGGGAATTGGCTTGCCGCTAAAATGACGACTGAGCTGCTCTTGATCCTCGCTTAGTTTACTTACCCCGTAGCGACGGCCAGGGGCCAGCAGACTATGCATGCGTGAATGGCAACCAATGGAAACCAGCACCAATGGGGGATCGAGTGACACCGACAGAAACGCATTCGCCGTCATGCCGTGAATCTGGCCTTCATAGGCTGTCGTGACGACCGTCACTCCGGTTGCAAAACAGCCCATCGTGGAGCGAAAGAGGCGTGGATCGATGGCCGGAACCTCTGCTCGTACTGATACTGCATTGCTCACGGGCGAGACTCCTTTCGCGCACTTGATTGATGCCGGCGACTCAGTTCGAGCGCAACATCGATAATCCAATCTTCCTGGCCCGCTACCGCCTGACGACGGCCCAACTCGACCAGAATTTCACGCGGATCGACGTTGTATTGAGCACCGGCGCGCTTGGCGTGTAGCAGAAATGTTGAATAGACACCAGCATAGCCGATGGTGATGGCATCCCGATCGGGGAACGGTTGGAAGGGCATGATAGGGGCAACCACATACTCAGCCGCATCCATGAGACTGAAGACATCAAGACCAGGATTGAGTCCCAGCCGGTCAAGCACTGCGGCCAGCAATTCGGTTGCCGCGTTGCCGGCACCGGCCCCCAAACCTCGTAGACAGCCATCGATCTGATCGGCACCGGCTTCGAGCGCTGCCAGGGTGTTGGCGATACCAAGCCCTAAGTTGTTGTGTGCGTGGAATCCAACCTGCACTGATAGGGTGTCTTTCAGCGCCTGCACCCGTGCTGCTGCATCCTGGGGTAGCATCGCCCCCGCCGAGTCGACAATGTAAACGCAGTCGGCGCCGTAAGACTCCATTAATTTCGCCTGCCTGGCCAGCTCTTCGGGGGGACGCATATGGGCCATCATCAGAAAGCCAACCGTCTCTAACCCCAGCTCTTTTGCCAGACCAAAATGCTGTTCAGAAATATCTGCCTCTGTGCATTGTGTCGCAATCCGTACTACTTGCACCCCACGGGCCACCGCCTCTTTCAATTCTTGCCGGGTGCCGATGCCCGGTAGCATCAGGGCAGCAATTTTCGCTCTTTCGGCATGTTGACGAGCCGTTTCAATTAAATCAAATTCTGATGTGTGCGAGAAGCCATATTGCAGCGACGAACCGGCCAAGCCATCGCCGTGACTCACCTCAATCACCGGCACGCCGGCCCGGTCGAGAGCCTGGACAATCGTAGCTACCTGCTGGCGGGTAAACTGATGACGCATCGGATGTGAGCCATCACGGAGCGTTGTATCGGTCAGCCGTGGTGGTTTCATACGGTCACCTCCAGTTTCGACAAGAGGTGTGCGGCGAATAGTTCACCCACCCGTCGTGCGGCGGCAGTCATGATGTCGAGATTCCCGGCATAGGTTGGGAGAAAATCACCTGCACCTTCAACTTCCAGGAGCATAATGATGACCGGTCGCTCACCCCACGGCGTTGATCGTTGTTCGATGACAGGCAAACTCTTTAACCGATAGCCGGGAACATACTGTTGTACATCAGCGACCATCTGTGCCACCGATTGGCGGACGGTTTCTTCATCAAAATCGCCCTCTGGCACAACGTAGATGGTATTCCGCATCAGAATCGGTGGATGCGCCGGGTTCAAAATAATAATCGCCTTCGCTTCACGGGCACCGCCGATGGCTTCCAAGCCCCGTGCTGTGGTAAAGGTAAACTCATCGATATTCTGGCGTGTGCCTGGCCCGGCTGAACGACTCGCAACGGTGCTCACCATCTCGGCATAGCGAACGGCTGTTACCCTGCTCACCGCATAAACCAGCGGAATGGTTGCCTGTCCGCCACAGGTAATGAGGTTCACATTATGTGCCTCAAGATGCTCACCGAGATTGACCGGTGGAACCACATACGGCCCCCGTGCAGCCGGTGTCAAATCGATAGCGATGCGTCCATGATCGCGCAAAAGCCTGGCGTGGCGCACGTGTGCCTTCGCGCTGGTGGCATCAAATACGATACGAATATCAGGATCGGCCAGAATCGATTCAATGCCGTCAGTTGCGGTCGGAATACCGATCTGTCTGGCGCGCGCCAACCCTTCAGAGGCCGGATCGATACCTGCAACGAGCGCCAGCTCCATTCTGCCCGGCTGCTTCAGCAGTTTGTACATCAAATCGGTGCCTATATTGCCGGAACCGAGGATGGCGACTTTAACTTTGTCGATTTGCATGCAGATGTTCCTCCATAGTATCCCAACCGCTCAGAGATACGTTGCGCACCTTCAACGATTGCGCGCGTGTATTGTTCGCGATGCTTGCGAAAGCGGTGGGTGGGAGTCGAGAAGCTGATGGCAGCAATCACATTCCCCTCATAATCACGGATTGGAGCTGCCACACAACAGAGGCCAATCGAGACCTCTTCCAGATCGTATGCATACCCACGTTGGCGCACATGGGCTAACTCTTCGGCCAGCGCGTCAAGGGAGGTGATGGTGTTGGCGGTGAACGGGTAGAGTTGATCATCACCAACCACCCGCAGAACCTCTGGCCAGGGTTGGTGTGCCAGCAAGACCTTACCCACGCCAGAGCAGTGAGCCGGCAAGCGCACACCAATCCCCGACAGCTCGACCTGCAATCCCTGCTGGCCGCGTAATTTCTCTAAATAGACAACCGTCCCTGCTTCGAGCACGGCCAGATGCATCGTCTCACCCCATGCTGCAACCATCTCTTGCATCACGGCCCGCGCCTCTTCGCGAAACTCTGTCGTTTTGAGCAGGGTTTGGCCCAATTCGAGCAGGCGCCATCCTAATCGATAACGTCCCGGCCCCACCCGGCGGAGCAGATTTTGTTCGGCCAGACTACTCAACAATTCCGAGACGCTTGATTTGGGTAATTCGAGCGCTTTTGCCATATCGCCAACACTCCATTCCGGGTGCATCGGCGTAAATAGCGTGAGCGCTCGCGCCGCTTTTTGCAGAGTTTGCAGCATAGGGTGCTCCTTCCTGCCTGATCACCGTTGTGAGGTAAGGCATTGACGGAAAGCGCAATCATGCAGGGTGCTTGCGCTTTCCGCGAGTAGTGATTATGCCGATGCCAGTGCCGGCTCTTGTTCGTGAACAACCGGCGTACCGTAGAGGAAGAATTCACCCGGCAGATTACCACCGAACCAGACAATCCCGGCTGCCAGGGTCTCTTCCGTCCAGACAATCGGCTTCCACGCCGGATCGAAGATCAGGTAGCCAGGATCGCCAAACAGTTCAACCCGATTGCCACCCGGTTCGTAGACGTACATAAACATCGCCTGGCTGATGCCGTGCTTGCCGGGGCCGGCTTCAATGAAAATACCTTGCTCGCGGAAGACATCGGCCAGATCGTTGAGATTCTGGGGATAGCCGTACCAGTAGCAGACGTGGTGCAATCGACCACGGGCACCCTTGCCGTCGCGCATGAGCGCCACTTCATGCACTAACGGCGAGACACTCAACCAGCAACCGGCTTCGATCCCGTTGTTGAGCATAATGTGCTCACGGAGCCGGAAGCCCAGCTGTTCCATCATAAATTGCTTGTTGACGGTCACATCTGAGGCGAGCAGATTGACGTGATCGAGACGGCGGACCGGTACGCCGCGCAAGGGGCGCTTCTGGGGTCGATTGAGCAGTGGCGACTTCTGATCCTCTGCCGGCTGGAAGTAGTCAACTTCCCACAGAATCTCCATCGGGTGACCATCGGGAGTCGTGAATTGATAGGCCGGCCCATGGCCGAGATCGCCGTCCAGCCAGCCGCGACCAAAGCCAGATGCTTCGAGCGCCTTCACCCGTCGCTCCAACGCCTGTGGTGAACTGGCCCGCCAGGCAACGTGGCCCAGTCCCGGCTCTCTGGCTTCGGTAATCTTGAGGGTATGGTGGTACCAGTCTTCATAGGCCCGCAGATAGACTGACTGACCCTGTTGGGTTGTCACCTCCATACCGAGCAGGTCGCGGAAAAACCAGAGTGTCTGATCAGGTTTGGGCGTTAAGATTTCGACGTGGGCTAACTGGTGAGTGTCAAAGATCGGCTCGCTCATACATCCCTCCTTTGTGCTTAACTAATGCTGACCCATCACAACATTGACATCGGTTGGGTTGATCAGATCATTCGTTGTCCAGCCATCGAGGTCATACTCGGCCATGCAGCGTTCGGCAAACGATTTCATTTGGGCCGTTACACCCATAGCCATCGCCGCGCCGAGGGTCTCGATCCGGATATTCTCGTGATTGCCGGCGTAGTTCCGCTCGTACAACTCGTGGCGACCACCAAATTCGGTACCCATGGCATCCCAGAGCAGTTTCATCAACTTAATCCGCTCCAGAGCACTGTAGCCGTTTGATCCGCGCACAAACCGATCCAGGTAACCACGCACTTCGGGGTTCTTCAGATCGGCGGCGTGCGAAGGGAGATAGATCAAGGCGCTGGCCACATCTTTCTCGATCAAATCTTTGATCTTGACGTAGGCGTCCGGTGCCATGACCCGATACGCGAAGGCAGCTTCGAGATTTGGCAGCAGGTAACCATCAACCCACGGCATCGGGTTACGTACCATCGCCTCTGTCAGTTGCCAGAAGAGATTGCGATATGTGACAATCTCACCCAATCGCGCCTGCACACCACGAAACTCGGCAACGCCGGTTGCTTCTACCGCTTTGAGCATCAGGCCGGTGATGAAGTCAAGTTTGACGGCAAAACGTACCCCGCCGTGGAGTGGGAAGCGATGACCAAAACCGGACAGCGGGAAGAAGGTGTTGACCTTCTCAATGTCGCCGTAGACAAACACGTTTTCCCAGGGGATCAAGACTTGATCGAACACCAGGATAGAGTCGTTCTCATCGAGACGGCTTGAGAGCGGGTAATCGAAGGGACTGCCGGTGACTGCCGCATTATACTCGTAGGATGTGCGAGCGATCAGCTTGATACCGGGCGCATTCATGGGAACGGCGAAGATCAGCGCAAATTGCTTCTCTTTGATGGGGAGCGGCCCGTAATGCGCAATAAAATTGACATGGGTCAGGGCACTGCCGGTTGCTACGACCTTTGCCCCTGAAACGATTAGACCGGCATCAGTTTCGCGCTCAACGTGCATATACACATCACGAACCTCGTCTGGAGGCCGGTTGCGGTCAATCGGTGGGTTGACAATGGCGTGGTTCCAGTAAATCAGCTCTTCCTGGGTCTTCCGATACCAGCGGCGAGCATTTTCCTGGTAGGGAGCATAAAATTCAGCATTAGCTCCTAACGTACCGGTAAATGCGGCTTTGTAATCAGGTGCGCGCCCCATCCAGCCGTAGACGGCTCGCTGTAGTTCGGCAATGGTGTCTCGCGCCCGCACCAGATCGGCAACCGTTCGCGAGCCAACGAAGAAGGGATGTGTCCAGCCGCCACTGCCGGTATCGGTCGGCATTGTCCACTTCCAGTCTTCAGGCCCACCTCGTGCCACGTCTTCCTGGTGCAATTCGTGCAGACGATCATACCAGCGTGCCACCATACGCGCCGAGTTGCGAAACGCCGGATGGGTAGTAACATCCTTCACCCGCTCCCCTTGAAAGTAGATCACTCGATCATCGCGCAGGCTGTCCAGATACTCACGCCCGTTCATCGGGCGCGCACCGGCTACGGTAGTCTCCGTCATCGCTTCGGATACCGTCATAACCTCACCTCCCTGTGAAATGAATCCCAGCGCCGTTGCCGCGTTGTGGTATATCCCTGGCTTTTTATCTTCGCGGTGATTTTGATTATAGGGGGAGCACTGGCCGGTGTCGATAATGAAATTCGACATAGTCGAACGCGGGTTGAGATTGTGGAAAATGTGCGTGACAACCTGTCTTCGTGTACAATGGTGACAGTTACCCCAAACCATATTCATACGGAGGTCTACGATGGAAGGACACGAAGTTGCTGTCGAACCATTCGTCTTGAGCGAGATTGATGGACGTGGAGTGGTTCGCCTTACCCTCAACCGGCCACGCCAGTTCAATGCCCTGTCGGAAGAGATGCTCGAAGCACTGCAACGTGAACTCGATGCGATTGCCGCCAATCCGCAGGCACGGGTGGTGGTGTTGGCGGGCGCCGGTAAAGCCTTTTGCGCCGGTCATGACCTCAAGCAGATGCAGGCGCATCCCGATCAGGCTTACTACGAAGACCTCTTTGCCCGTTGTACGCAGATGATGCTGACGATACAGCGCCTGCCGCAACCGGTCATTGCACGTGTGCACGGGATTGCCACTGCCGCCGGATGCCAGTTGGTAGCAATGTGTGACCTGGCTGTTGCGTCGACTGAAGCAAGGTTTGCCGTGTCGGGGATTACGGTTGGTCTGTTCTGTTCGACACCATCGGTTGCGCTGTCGCGCAATATCGGGCGTAAGGCCGCTTTCGAGATGCTGGTCACCGGTGAGTTTATCGATGCCGTTACCGCACAGCGGTTAGGGCTGGTCAATCGGGTAGCAGCACCGGCAGACCTCGATGCCGAGGTGCAGCGATTGGTGGATGCAATTTTGGCGAAGCCGGCAGAGTCGATTGCTATCGGCAAGTCGCTCTTCTACCGCCAGCTTGAACTGCCAATGGAAGAAGCTTACCGGCTGGCCGGGCAGACGATGGCATGCAACATGATGGAACCGTGTGCTCAAGAGGGGGTCAGTGCATTTGTCGAGAAGCGTCCGCCGGCGTGGGCGAATGTCGAACGCTAACAACAGGAGCTATACTACCCACCTTTTGGTGAGTAACGCACGAAAGGTAAGCGTCCGCGAAACGATGATTGTGTGTCCCTCCGCTCGACGAGGCTTTGCAACGCTGTAGCACGTCGTCCTCACTTGCCGGGTGTTGCTAACGCGAAGGTGGTACGTGAACACGGTTCGCCGGTTCATCGTACCACCACTGCCGGCGAGTCGGGCACGATGCAAGCCTGATGGAGCGTGAGGGATACGGAAGTTGTACGCGATGTCTACCCAGACCCGACTGTCGTTGGCAGCAGACAACAGCGGGTATGCCATACCAGGCGGGACAGTTGGGAGTGGAGTGTGGCCCGCAAGCGCTAGCTGGATGCAGGGGCAGGGTCTGGCTGTCAGAGGATGTCAGCAGGCAGGCCAGGGTTGCCTCAGTACCCTGCGTCAGACGCGGCGCAGGGTACAGTTGTTGTTGATACTGTCTGAACCTCCTCTCATGGCCATGGAGTGGTATACTGAATTTATCAGGACCGACGTTTCCAAGAGGAGGAACCTTTGTGAGTCGGCGTCCCGATATTGTGCTGATCGTGCTGGACACCCAGCGTCGCGATAGGCTTTCGTGCTACGGCTATTCCCGACCGACCTCGCCTCACCTCGATGAACTTGCGGCTGAATCGACCCTCTTCCATCGTGTCTTTACCGCTGCCCATTGGACGATCCCATCGCACGCTTCGATGTTTACCGGTCTCTATCCATCCGAGCACGCGACCAACCAATCATACGCGGCGCTCCCTGCCGGCATTCCAACGCTGGCAGAACGCCTGCGGGCAGGTGGGTACATGACAGCGGCGTTCTGCAATAACCCACTGGTTGGTGTCGTTAACAATGGTTTACAGCGTGGTTTCGAGAGTTTTCTGAATTACAGCGGTCTGCTGACCTCACGTCCGAATCAGGCAGGCGCACGTGCCGGCCCGATCAGTCGTTATCGTCAGTGGTTCAAAGGCCGCCTGGCAGCAGTCCTTAACCGTATTCAGAACGTATTTGCTCGTTCTGAGCTGATGCTGGAATTCGCGTTCACGCCGCTGATGGTGCCGATCTGGCAGACGGCGCTCAGTTTCAAAGGGAATACTCCCAAATCGCTCGGTGATGCGGCGCGCCTGCTGATCGAGCGGCGCGGTGTTGAGCCAAACCAGCCCATTTTTGCCTTTATCAATCTGATGGGCGTTCACATGCCGTACCATCCGGATCGGCGGATGATCGAACGGTTCGCGCCAGACGTGATCCGCGACCGGGAAGCAGCGCGCTATGTACGCCGCTTCAACGGCGATGTTTTCGGCTGGCTTGCTCCATTCGCCGGAGCAGATGAACGGTATCGCCACGTGCTCAGTGACGTGTACGATGCCGAGGTCGCTACGCAAGATGCACATCTTGGCGAATTTCTGCGTCGTATGCGCGAGAGTGGTGCGTTGGACCGCACGCTACTCCTGATATGCTCTGACCATGGTGATCACCTGGGTGAGAAGGGTATGGTTGGGCACGCCATGTCAGTCTACAACGAACTGATTCACGTACCGCTGATAGTGCGCGATCCGGAAGGCGACTTTCCGCGAGGTACGGAGGTCAATCATCCCGTATCATTGCGAAGGGTATTTCACACGCTCCTCAGCGCCGCCGGGATCGCCAGCGGCGCTGAGTGTGATCGCTCACTGGCCCAATCGCCTGCCGCCGATCCTGATGGTGGAACGGTCTTCAGTGAGGCAGAACCGCCGCAGAATGTTCTGGGTATCATGCTGCGTCGCCAGCCCGAGCGGGTGCGTGCAAATCGCTTCGATCAACCGCGCCGTGCCGTGATCAGCGGTTCGTATAAATTGATCCAGACCGGGGAGGATCAGGTTGAGTTATACGATCTCGATGCCGATCCCCGCGAAACGATTGATCTGGCGGCTATATTACCGGAACGAGTCGAAGAACTTCAGGCGCGCCTCAGCGCTTTTGTACGCCGTACCAGTGCCGTAGCACCGCTTATTCAACGTGCTGAGAGTGTGGATGATCCGATCTTGCAGCGGCGTTTGAGCGAACTAGGGTATCTTGAGTAACACCTATGTATCCACCTGTTGATCCGGTCATTATTCAACTCGGCCCACTAACCCTGCGCTGGTATGGCGTGCTGATCATGGCGGGTGTTATGCTGGCCGCGTGGGTTGGCTCTCGCCATGTTGAGCGCCGTGGGTTTGATCGCGAGTCGGTGTGGGACCTGTTGCTCTGGGTGCTGATTCCGGGATTGTTAGGTGCGCGCCTCTACTATGTCTTCATCCAGTCATCGCGTGGCCCGGAAGGATTGGAGCGCTTTTTGAGCAATCCGGCGAGCATTCTGGCAGTGTGGGAAGGTGGTCTGCACATCTTCGGCGGGTTCATATTTGGCGCGCTTGGATTATGGGCGTTTGCCCGTATGCGGAAGGTGCCGATCCTTGTCTATGCCGACGCGATTGCGCTCGGTCTACCGCTGGGGCAGGCTGTCGGGCGGTGGGCCAATTTTATTAACCAGGAACTCTACGGTCCACCAACCACCTTGCCGTGGGGATTGCGTATCGATCCCGAATATCGTATCGGGCCGTACCGCGATCTGGTGGCATTCCCAGAAACAACCCGCTTCCACCCGCTTTTTCTGTACGAATCCCTCTGGAACCTGATCGGCTTCGCGTTGATCTTTTTCATCTGGCGTCGTTACGGTGATCGCTTGCGTGATGGTGATATAGCGCTTATGTACCTGGTATGGTATCCGTTGGGACGCTTCTTCATCGAGTTTCTCCGTACTGACTCGTGGTTTTTCCCCGGAACACCGTTCAATGTCGTACATGTCCTTTCATTCGCTGCGGTTGTTGGCGCATCCGTGCTGCTCTACCGGCGGTACCGCTATCCAACCGTGAGCGCAAAAGCTGAATCATGACTTCTTTTCCCCGTCTCCTCATTATTGGTCTTGACTCCGCCGAGCCGTCGCTGGTATTTGAACGCTGGCGTGCCGATCTGCCCACGCTGAACCGCCTGATGGCCGAAGGGGTCTATGGCGAACTGGAGAGCTGTATCCCGGCGATCACTGTTCCTGCCTGGAGTTGCATGATGAGTGGGCGCGATCCGGGCGAACTCGGTGTCTATGGGTTTCGCAACCGTGTTGATCGTTCTTATGGTCGCATGGTTGTTGCCGATAGTCGGGCAATCCGGTTTCCACGTTTGTGGGACATCCTCGGTGACGCGGGGTGGCGTGTAGCAGTGATCGGCGTGCCCGGTACGTATCCGCCATCCGCAGTCAATGGTACGCTGGTCTCCTGCTTCCTCGCACCGTCGACCGATGCGACTTACACCTTTCCCCCGACACTCGCGGAGCGTCTGGCTGCCTGGAGCGCGGAAGCGACGCCGGGACACACCTATCTACTCGATGTTCCCGATTTCCGATCCGATGACAAAGCGCGCATTGTGCGTGACATCTATGCCATGTGCGATCAACGTTTCGCGATTGCCGAAGCGTTGATCAGGGAGGAGCGCCCCGATGTGCTCATGCTGGTGGATATGGGAGTGGATCGTATTCACCATGCCCTCTGGAAGCACATGGATCCGCAACATCCGTTGTTTGTTCCCGATTCACCCTTCGCCGATGCGATTCACGCATACTATCGCCACGTAGATACCCAGATTGCCGCTTTACTGGCACACTGCGCTGCTGAGACGGCAGTGCTGGTCGTGTCTGACCACGGGGCGCGGCCACTTATGGGAGGAGTGCGAATCAACCAATGGTTGATCGCTCAGGGCGATCTGACGCTGCACACGATACCGGACACGCCAACCAGCCTCGATCAGGCGGATGTTGACTGGTCGCGCACCCGTGCCTGGGGAGCAGGCGGTTACTACGGACGCATCTTTCTCAATGTGCGTGGACGCGAACCGCAGGGAGTCATTCCGCCGGCGGAGTATGAACGTGTACGCACCGATCTGGCGGCGCGACTGGAAGCAATGCCCGGCCCCGACGGTCGTCCACTCGGAAATCGGGTCTTCGTGCCACAGCGCCTCTATCGCGCCGTGCGCGGCGTTGCCCCTGACCTGATCGTCTACTTTGGCGATCTTGCCTGGCGGGCGGTGGGAACGGTCGGCGGCAATGGACTATTCACCCGCGAAAACGACACCGGTCCCGATGACGCCAACCATGCCCAGCATGGCCTTTTCATCTGGCGCGATCCGCAGCGTCCTGGTAGGGGACAGCGCCTCGGCAATGTACAGATTTACGATATACTGCCTACCCTGTTGAGCCGGTTCAACATCCCGATCCCCGCAGGACTACGCGGTACGGTATTGGAACTGTAAAGTGCTGATGGTCAATGTTGCCGATTCTGCCACTGACATTGAGGTTTTGCAAACAGAAAGCGCACTGCAACAGGCAGTGCGCTTTTATGGTGCCCCCAGCGGGATTCGAACCCGCGATCTCCACCTTGAAAGGGTGATGTCCTAGGCCACTAGACGATGGGGGCCTGACGAGCTGGCATTATACCATACTTTGCGATTGTTGCAACTGGTCTAAAGTCTGACCGGTTGCCGACCAGCCGTGCGTGTGAGCAGAGAGGTGGTTGGTGGCGCAGAGACGGTTCAAGCACCGCCCCTGTGCCAATGGATTGAGCCGGTGCGCTACGCATCAGGCAATTCATCGTAGTAGTCGGCCAGACCGGCCAGCGTCATCTGGGCCAGAAATGGAGTGACCTCGTTGCCGAGTGAGGTGCGGAACGCACTGTAATCAATCGCCACCGCCGCCTTCCAATCGCCTGCTGTGGTAAAGCGTGGTAAATAGCGGCGCAACTGCGCTGCCAGCAGCCGACGCGGATTGGGAAGGGCAAAGAGCAGGACGGCCTGCTGAAGGTACTGCGAGAAGGCCGTTGGGTCTGACTCGTCGGCAACTGGTGGTTCACCGAGTTTGTCGATAATTCGACGAATGATCTCCGGCCCGATATGAAGCGGGTTAAACATCGGATCGCGGAACAACTCGACACAGTAAGCGTCGAGTGCCGCCGGATCGCGGTGCAATTCAAGGGCTAATGCCCGTTGACCGTTTAATGCCCGCACTGCCTCGGCAATCCGCGCCTGCTCATCTGCATCGGGCGGATCGGCCAACCAGGTGCCTGCGCACCGGGTTAAACGAATTGCCTCTTCTCCACCGCCGGCTCGATCTACCGGACGCACTGCACGACCGCGCATTGCTTCTCCCTCTTGTTTTGAATGAACCGTTGCGCCGTCCAGTATAGCATGAACTGTCTGCGTGATTGTTGCCACAAAACTTGACTTTTTTGCCTGACAAATTGACATTTATTGCTGCTCTGAGTACAATAGCAGATAGAACGTAAATAGTTTAGCGTAAAGGAGCCAACTGTGGCCCGTATTTACAACTCGATCACAGAACTGATTGGTAACACGCCGCTGGTGCGGCTTAATCGCGTTAATGATACCCAGGCTACCGTGGTAGCCAAGCTCGAATTCTTCAACCCGGCCAGCTCGGTCAAAGATCGTATCGGTCTGGCAATGATCGACGCTGCCGAGCGTGAAGGGTTGATCCGACCCGGCGAGACGGTCATTATCGAGCCGACAAGCGGCAATACCGGGATCGGTCTGGCGTTAGTCGCTGCGGCACGTGGTTACCGGCTAATCCTGACGATGCCGGAAACGATGAGCATCGAACGGCGCAAACTGTTGCGTGGCTTTGGCGCCGAGCTGGTGTTGACGCCGGGTAGCGAAGGGATGCGGGGAGCCATTGCTCGCGCCGAGGAGTTGCTGGCCGAAATCCCCAATAGCTTTATGCCGCAGCAGTTCAAGAACCCGGCCAACCCGGCCATTCACCGTGCCACTACCGCCGAAGAAATCTGGCGCGATACTGACGGTCAGGTCGATATTGTGGTCGGTGGTGTCGGTACCGGTGGCACACTCACCGGCATTGGCGAAGTGCTCAAACCGCGCCGACCGAGTCTGCGCATTGTCGCAGTCGAGCCAGAGGCTTCGCCGGTGTTGTCGGGTGGCAAGCCTGGGCCGCACAAGATTCAAGGCATTGGCGCCGGGTTTATCCCAGATGTGCTGAATACCAGCATTCTTGACGAGATTCAGCAGGTGAGCAACGAAGATGCCTTTGCGATGGCCCGTCGGCTGGCTCGCGAAGAGGGTTTGATGGTCGGTATCTCAAGTGGGGCTGCGGCGACCGCAGCGCTGCGCGTGGCCCGCCGTCCGGAGAATGCCGGTAAGCTGATCGTCTTTATTGTGCCCTCAAACGGTGAACGTTATCTATCAACGCCACTCTTCGCTGAAGAGTGATCAGCCGCCGGAACAACGACCGATTGCCCCAACCTTATAGTTGGGGCAATTTTACTACTCGCATGAAACGCATCTACATCTGTCTTGGGCCACATTGCCGCGGGCGCGGTGCAGCCGATGTTCACATCGCATTAGAAGATGCTATCTGGCGCGCCGGCTTGTCCGATCAGATCACGTGTATCGCCGGTAGTTGTCAGGATCGTTGCACTATTGGCCCCAATCTGCTTGTCTATCCGGGCGGGCGTCGGTTTCACGGCGTGACTCCAACGGAGATTCCTACTCTCATCGCACAGCTTGCTGATACCGGTGTATAATGCCAGCGCATGCGTCGAATGCGCTGTTTCGCTGTATCATCGATCAAGCAGGCTGACTATACGTCGTGGGAACCGCTGTGCAACAGGCTATGCTCCGCTATCGAGTCTGGTTCGTCCGCCTTGGGCTGACGGCCATTTTACTGTTAGGGTTCTACCTGCGGACGCTAAATATCGCTGATTGGGACTCTGGAACCGGTCAGCATCCTGATGAGCGCTTTTTTACGTATGTCGCCTCAACGGTACGACTACCGGGCGATGTAGCTGAGTTTTACGACTCCAGTCGTTCACCACTTAATCCGCGTAATTACGAACAGTTTCCCCTTTACGTCTACGGGCCGCTCCCTATCATGCTGACGCGGGCCGTCGCGGTGATGCTGACTCCACCAGAAGAGCTGCCGGCGCAGGTGCTCACGATTGCCGGGCCACCACGGGTAGGGGCCGATCCAACAGCGCCAACCGAACGACGTACCGATTACGGGCCGGCAATTGCCAACCCGGAACGAGCCTGGCCACGCCTGACACCTCTGATCTGGTGGCTGAATCCCGACCGCGTTAATCTGACGAGTTACGGTGAGATTGTTAAGGTTGGACGCATCCTGGCGGCGCTGTTTGATCTCGGTAGCGTCGTCCTTATCTATCTGATTGGCTGCCGTTTGTTTCGGCGACGGGTGGGCCTGATAGCGGCACTGCTGACAGCACTCACGGTCATGCATATTCAGCAGAGCCATTTCTTTGTCGATCCGGCCTTTTCAACCTTCTTCTGCCTACTCGGGTTGTACTGGACGGTGCGGGTTGCCCAGGGGGGTGGCGTTGGTTCGTATCTCGCGCTCGGTCTGAGTATCGGAGCAGCAAGTGCTAATCGGATCACGATGGTGACGATTGGTGGCCTGGCGGTGGTAGCAACACTGATTGCGGCTCAACGGGTATTGCAGGGGCAGCGCTGGTCGACTCTCGTCAATCGCTGGGTGCAGCGCGAACTGTTGCTCTTGATCCTCGCCGGCCTGGTCTCGTTTGTCGCATTCCGCGCCCTCGCTCCCGATGCGTTTATCGGCTCGCGAGCCGATTCGCCACGCATTGATGGCCCGTCGCTCCTCCACGGTGCCGGGTTTTTTGATATTCGGCTCGATCCCCGCTTTCGTGAGAATTTAACCACGGTACGCGCCCTGGTGACCGGTGAGTACGACTTTCCGCCCGGTCAGCAGTGGGTTGGCCGACCGGCCTATATCTTTCCGTGGCTGAATATGGTGTTGTGGGGGATGGGGCCGTTGCTGGGGCTGGCGGCCTGGGGCGGATGGCTCTTCTTCGCCGGGCGGTATGTCCGGCGTGGCTGGCAATGGGCGCTTCACCCGACATCACTCATTGGGCGGCCATGGCATCCGGCCTGGGTGCTCTGGTGTTGGGCGACGTTCTATTTTGCCTGGCAAGGCAATCAGTTCGCCGTCACGCTGCGGTACCTGCTGCCAATCTATGGTGCGCTTACGGTGCTGGCGGCCTGGGCACTGGTGACTCTGGCCCGGTGGGGACGCCGCCGACTGCATGCAGTTGTCGCGGTTCGCTCGATCTCCTGGCGGCAGCGGCTCACCGGTACCACACAGCGCCTACTATTCTGGACAGCCAGAGTTGCGCTGCCGGTCGTGCTGGTAGCGACCGCTGTTTGGGCCTATGCCTTCTCACGCATCTACACCGTTCCCCATTCGCGGGTACAGGCAGCACGCTGGCTCGCCGAGCATGCCCAACCCGGCAGTGTTGTCATGTCCGAGCGCTGGGACGATCCGCTCCCGTTGCAGGCCACGACAAATGCCGCCTGGAACATCACCTTTTTTGGGATCGATTCGTCACCGTATGCCGAGGACGAACCGGTCAAGTATTTCGGTAATGGCAGCGAACCCGGTCTGCTCGATCAGCTCGATCAGGCTGATTACATCACGCTGACCAGCAATCGTGTGTACGATAGTACCTCACGGTTGCGGATGCGCTATCCGGCCCTGATGCGCTATTACCACTACCTGTTCAACGGTGAACTCGGTTTTGAGCTGGTGGCGGAGATTACCTCGTATCCAACGATCCTCGGCATTCGCATTCCTGATTGGATGGCCGAAGAGGCTTTTAGCGTTTACGACCATCCGCGCGTGCTCATTTTTCAGAAGACACCGCTCTATAGCCGTGAACGGGCCGAGCGATTGATCACCGAAAATGTCGAATGGGGCGAGGTGTATAAGTCGCCGCTTTTGATTGCCGACCGTAACCCAACGGCTCTGCGCCTGACCGAGAGTGTCTGGCCACGATACGCGGCTGGCGGTGAATGG
This sequence comes from Chloroflexus aurantiacus J-10-fl, assembly GCF_000018865.1. Classification (NCBI taxonomy): domain Bacteria; kingdom Bacillati; phylum Chloroflexota; class Chloroflexia; order Chloroflexales; family Chloroflexaceae; genus Chloroflexus; species Chloroflexus aurantiacus. The sequence goes on along the minus strand of NC_010175.1, from coordinate 1,853,351 downwards.
TGGTCCTGGTTGGGCACCACTCCCTTCGCCGCGATGTGGTGGCTGTTCTGGCTGGAAGGATTAGGGCTGGCGATCTTTGCCGTGATTGGGCCACGCTTACGTAACCTGCCCGACCGGGGATATAGTCTGGCCAAGATCGTGGGTCTCTTGCTGGTCGCGTATCTGGCGTGGTTGGGAGGCAGTCTGCATCTGGTACCGTTCGCACCGACCACACTCTGGACAATCGGGATGGTTGTGCTAGGGGTGGGAGGATTCATCGGTTGGCGTGAACGTACTACATTGCGCCGCATCTGGCACGAGCGCTGGTCGGCGCTCGCTATGGCCGAGATGGTCTTTCTCGCTTTCCTGCTCATTGGCCTGACGTTGCGCTGGTTCAACCCCGATCTCTGGCATCCGGCACGCGGCGGCGAGAAGCCCATGGACTTCGCCTACCTCAATGCGGTGCTGCGGAGTGCTGCCTTTCCACCCCTTGATCCGTGGCACGCAGGTGGGTATATCAACTACTACTACTTTGGGTTTGTGCTGGTTGGTGCGCTGATTCATCTCAGCGGTGTCGCGCCGGCAGTCGGCTACAACCTCGGTGTGGCGACGATCTTCGCGCTGACAGCGTTGGGGGCGTTTGGGGTGGTGTATAACCTGCTGGCAGCACGTTCACCGCAACCGCAGCGTGAACGAACAGCGCTGATAGCCGCCGGATTGGCGCCGGTTCTCGTCTTGCTGATCGGTAATCTGGCGCAGGCTGGCTGGTTCTTGAACGGCTATGCCGCCGAACAGATGGCCAAAGGACGGTATGAGTGGGCCTTTTGGGATGCCACCCGCATTACCCCGGGTACCATCAATGAATTTCCCTTCTTTACGTTTCTGTTCGCCGATCTTCACGCCCATATGATAGTGATGCCCCTGAGTCTGGCGGCATTAGGGCTGGCGCTGGCGTGGATGCGCAAGGGAACTGCCGCACACTGGTGGATCATCGGTCTGCTGGGCCTGGTCGCGGGTGCGATCCGGGCCACCAACACCTGGGATTATCCAACGTTTGTTGGCCTGGCCGGGTTGATGGTGGCGCTGGCAACGGGTCGGCGCTGGCGCCAGGCCGGGCGAGGGTGGCCAGCTACACTGCTGGTTGCGCTGGTCGTTGGGGCTGCTCCGGCTCTGGTCGGAAATATCCTCTTTGCGCCATTTATTGCCAGCTTTGCCACCGAATCCAGTGGCATTGCCCTCTGGCAGGGGCCTGGCTTTACCCTGCTGGAGACGATCCTGACCGCTGAACGCACCACAACCGGTCAGATCGTTCAGATTGGTGGTCACTGGCTCATCATCTGGTTCGTGTTTGTGGGATTGTGGGCGTGGCGACAGCGGGAAAGCCTTTTGATAGTGATTGTGCCGCTGGCGGTCTGGCTGGTGGCCCTGGGCTTGAATCTGCCGGCAATCCTGCCTCTGATCGGCGTGCTGGTCACAACAGCCTGGCTCTTGTGGCGCATCCGTCGTCGTTCATTCACGATCATCGTGCCGCTACTGTGGGCGTTTGGCGGGATCGGGCTGTGGGCCATGGTTGAGATGGTGGTGGTGCGCGGTGATGTAGGGCGCATGAATACCGTCTTCAAATTCGGCCTGCATACGTGGATACTGCTTGCCCTCGCGACCGCGGTTGCGCTTCCCTGGTTGTGGGCAGCAACGCAGCGATTGCTTCCTTTCTGGCGTTGGGGACTACGCAGCCTGTGCGCTCTCTTTCTGGCTGCCGGCCTGGTGTACCCGGTCACCGCTGCTCCGGCCCGGATTGCCGACCGCTGGAACCCTGACGCACCGCGCACGCTTGATGGCGCGGCATTCCTGAACACTATCACCGAGATGCGCAATGGCCCCGGCTACTCACTTGATGAGGATGCGGCAACGATTGACTGGTTGCGGCGGAATGTGCGGGGAACGGCGATCATTCTCGAAGCTCATCAACCATCGTATCAGTGGGCCGGGCGTATCGCAACCTTTACCGGTCTGCCGACGATCCTCGGTTGGGAGTGGCACCAGATTCAGCAGCGCAGTGCAGTCAACGCAACGCCGGTCATCAATTATCGTCAACAGGTCATTGCCGCGATCTATAACTCTCCCGATCCGACAACAGCGCTGGCGGCGATCCGTCGCTATGGCGTGGAATATATCTATGTCGGCGGGGTTGAACGACAACTCTACAGTGCTGAAGGACTGGCAAAATTCGCTGCGTTGGTAGATCAGGGCGAACTGGAACGGGTCTTTCAGGCCGGGCAGAGCGTGCTCTATCGCGTGCGCACACCGGGCCAGCCACAGATGCTGACCAATGATCTGCCGATCCGCGCCCCGTCGCTGCGCACGACACCGGCGCTGGAGTTGTTGCAGCCGGTGCAGGATTTACCTTCAGTGGGCCGATTGAGCTGGAATACCATGCTGAACGAGCAGCCGTGGCTGGCTATCGTGGCCTGGTTACTCGTCTGGTATCTCATCGCCGGGCTGGGTGTATTGCCTGCCTATGCGGCTCTGGGGGTACACGGTCTGGCCTGGGCACGCCCGATTGGCTTGATCTTGTTGGGGTATGTCATCTGGTTGCCGGCCAGCCTTGGCTGGTGGCGGTACGATAGTGCAGGTCTGGCGGGTGGGCTGCTGGTACTGATCGGGATTGGGCTATTCCTCTGGTGGGTTGGCGTGCGCCCTGAGCGAGCGGCGTGGCGGTCACTCCTTCCCGGCGAGGCGATCTTCCTGGCCGGTTTTGCCGCCATGACCATTATTCGCGCGCTGAATCCCGATCTGTGGCATCCGGTTTGGGGTGGTGAAAAGCCGATGGAGCAGGGCTTTCTCAACGCCATCCTCCGCAGTCCCCAGATGCCACCCTACGATCCATTTTATAGTAACGGGTATATCAACTACTACTACTACGGCCTCTATCTGATGTCGGTGCCGATCAAACTGCTCGGTATCGATTCGGCAGTCGGTTTCAATCTGGCATTGGCGACGCTGTACGGCATGCTTCTGGCCGGGGCTTACGAATTGGGCACTCGTCTGGGTGGGCGTCGTCGCTACGGTATTGTCGCTCTCAGCCTGATCGGTCTGATGGGGAATCTGACCAGCCTGATCCCCGCCGGCTGGTCGCTGGGAGCACAGGGATTGCGCCTCTTGCTGAGTGGTCAGGCCGAACTGCTCGGTGATTGGTTTGTCGGGCCGAGTCGCGTCATTCCCTATACGATTAACGAATTTCCGCTCTTCAGTTTCCTGTACGCCGATCTGCATCCGCATCTCATCGCACTGCCGCTGGCGCTGCTGGCAATCGTCTGTGGCTGGCACCTCATCTTGCGCCCTCAACGTCCGCTCTGGCTCCTCAGCGCACTGACCCTGGGGACATTAGCGGTGACAAACTCGTGGGATTTTCCGACCTACGGTCTGTTGTGCGGGCTGGCAATTATTGCCGGTGCTATCCGTCGCACCGGCTGGCGCTGGCAACCACTGACGCTGGCCGTCGTGCAGGCCGTGGGGCTGGGGTTGGGATCGTTGCTGCTCTTCGCGCCCTTCTTCGACCGCTACTGGCCGATGGTACGTGGCATTGGCCTGGTCACCACCGGTGTCACGCTTCCCCTGGATTATCTGCTTATCTACGGCGTGCCCCTGATCATCGTGATTCCGGTGATTGCCGGTGGATTGCTCCAGCGCTGGCGAAGCGGCTTTGCCGGTCGCCGCTGGGCACTAATTGCAAGTGGGATCGGTCTGCTGATGATCATCGGTGCTGCCGTCCCCGAACTGGCACTGCGGCTGTCGCTGTTCGTTGTGTTGATGGTGACGACGATCTTGCTGATGCGACGGGCAGCCGGCGCACCGGCATGGTATGCGCTTCTCCTGTGCTGGGTGGCGTGGGCGGTGTCGTTGGGGGTAGAGATTGTCTACATCCGCGACCATCTCGATGGCAGTGACTGGTACCGCATGAACACTGTCTTCAAGTTTGGTCTGCACGTTTGGGTGTTATTGGGGCTGGCGGCAGCTGGCCTCTTGCCCCGGCTGCTGCGTGGCTTGCAACGCTACGGTGGTTCCAGCGCCGTCATGGCAGGATTGGCGATCATTGCTATTCCGGCCATAATCGCCGGTAGCTATGCACCGGTGGCGATTCCCTCGCGATTGGTGACCCGGTTTGATGTCGAGACTGGCCCGACACTTGATGGTATGGCCTTTATGGAACAGGCCACATTTACCTACGATTGTCAGGCGTTTGGTGGGTGCGCTCCCGATACAGCCTTCGTCCAGGTTGATCTCAGCGGTGATGCAGCGGCGATTCGCTGGCTCAACCGGCAGATCGATGGCACACCGGTTGTGCTGCAATCGAGCCTCTGGTTCTACCGCGCCTACGCTATTCGCGTGGCCGCAGCCACCGGTTTGCCGACGGTGATCAGTGCGCTGCACGCTGATGAACAGCGTGATCCGGTGGTCACCGGACAGCGGGTGCGCGATGTCGAGACCTTCTTCACCACCACCGACCCTGATACCGCACTGCGGATTCTGGCCCGCTACAACGTAGACTACGTCTATGTCGGGGGAGTTGAACGGGCATTCTACCCACAAGGTCTCTCCAAATTCGCAGTGTTGCGTGATCGCTATCTCCGTTCGGTCTACGAACAGGATGGGGTGACCATCTACGCCGTGACCGATTTACCCGACAGTTATCGATTCTTACGCGCCGAAAGGCTGCCGGTGGCTCAACCTGCGCCACCGCCATCGCCGCCCCCCAACGAACCGGTGGTCGATCTGGCGGAACTTGAAGCCGCAGTTGCGGCACAACCTACCAACGGCCCACTGGCATTTGGTCTGGCCGAAGCCTATCGTCGGCAGGGACGGCTTACCGAAGCCGCAGAGGTGTTGGCGACCGCTGCGGCTGCCAACCCTGATGATGTCGGCCTGCACCATCTCTGGGGCGACATCTTAGCCGACGCCGGGCGCTACGAGGAGGCCGAGCAGGCGTATCTGGCCGCAGTGCGGGCCAGCCCAACTGCCGGGAATTACAATAAGCTGGCAACTGCCCTGATCGATTGGGGCTGGTTGGATAAGGCTGAGATTGCGCTAGGGCAGGCGTTGAGTACTGATCCGGGCCTGCCCGACCCCTACTTCCAACTGGCCCGGCTCTTCATGCAACGCAACCAGACCACCCTGGCCCAGGATGCGTTACAACGCTACCTGCAACTGGCACCGGAAGGCCGCTGGGCCGGAGAAGCGCGCCAGATGCTGGCACACCTGAACGGAGGCCAACCATGAGCGAACTGGTCGGCGATGTGCTGATCTGGTGGATCACCGTTCAGGTCTTTACCATTGTTGGCTGGCCGGCTGCGGTGCGGCTGTTTGGTCATCTACCCGGCCTGGCCTTTGCCCTGGCCCGTCCGCTCGGCCTGCTACTCAGTGGTTTTACCGCCTGGCTACTGGCGATGCTCGGATTGGGCCGGTTCGAGCTGCCATTGATCATCATCAGTCTGTTGCTGGTCGGGGGCAGTGGCTGGCTCTGGTTATGGCGGGGGAACCATCGGCGCTTACCACCGATAGCGGTGGCACTGCGTGGCGAAGTCATCTTTTTGCTCACCATGCTCTGTATCGTCTGGTTGCGGGCACACGATCCGACACCGTGGGGTACCGAGCGCCCGATGGACTTCGCCTTCTTCAATGCCATTCAGCGGAGCGGTCTCTTTCCACCGCAAGACCCATGGCTGGCCGGTTACAGCATCAACTACTACTACTTTGGCTATCTCTTGATGAGTGTGCCGGCGATGATCAGTGGCTTACCGCCGGCGACTGCCTACAATCTGGCGCTGGCCCTGCTGGCCGGAATGACGGCGCAAGGGGCTGCCGGTCTGATCGAGACGCTGTTGGGGCTGCTCAAGCGGCCTCCACCGGCCTTCGTGCGGGTCGGACTGGGTGTGCTGGGGGCGCTGATCATTCTGGGTGCCGGCAATCAATCGGGTGCGCTTCAGGTCATGCTGGGTGATGAACGGGTGGTGGCCCTCGATGATCGTCAGCTTCTGGCGGCGATAGCGCAATCCTGGCGCGGCGAGTCGATCATCGTTTTACCTTACGCGACAAACGCCCAGGACTTTGGCCTGATCGAAAGCTGGCGTCGGGCCGACAAGTGGAACGATTTCAACTGGTGGTGGCCGTCGCGTTCGCTGTGGGATGGCTACACCATCCCCGGTGATCCACCGCAGCGCGAACGGCGCTACACGATTACCGAGTTTCCGTTCTTCAGCCTGCGCCTGGGTGATATGCATCCGCACGTGATGGCATTGCCCTTCACCACGTTGGCAATCGGCTTGGCGCTGGCGGTTGCGACCCTGTCCGGCGGCGCACAACGTTCTGACTGGTTCACGCGCATCGGGCACGGCATCATCCTCGGCAGCCTCTACGCGATCAACAGTTGGGATTTGCCGACCTATCTCTTGCTCTACTGGGGAAGCCTGGCACTGGCTTACCGGCAACCGACTGTCGCCTTCCCCTGGCGTGCCTGGTTGCGCGAAGCAGTGATCATCGCCTTGCTGGCATTCGTGCTCTTTCTACCCTTTCACCTCACCTTTCGGGCACCGGTTGGCGGGGCAACGCCATGGCTTGATCTCCCACTGCTCAATCGCCTGACCAGCATCATCGGCATCTACCTGGGGGAGCGGAGTGGCTGGCACGCCTTTATCATCATTTTTGGTCTGATGGCGCTGCCGATCATCGCCGGTAGCTATCTCTACCGATCAACCACCGTAGTTGATAATACGGGCGTGGCGATCAGCGAGATGCCACGCTGGGTGGAATGGCTACCTTTCATCCTCCTTTGCATTGGCCTGCTGATCGGTTTTCCCCTGCTTGCTCTGGCCGGTCTGGCCGTGTACACCGGCTGGCGAGCGCTCACGACCGATGAAGCCGGTGTACGCTGTGGGATGCTGATCGCCGCGCTGGGTAGTTCAGTCCTGTTCGGCGTCGAGATCATCTACATTCGCGACGTATTCGAGGGTCTATCGGCGCGGATGAACACCATCTTCAAGTTCTACTACCAGGTCTGGCTGCTGTGGGGCGTTCTGGCGCCGGTTGCCCTCTGGTGGGTTTGGGCATTGGCGTCTGGCCGGCAACGTCTGCTGGCCGGATTGGTGAGTGTGTGCACCGTCCTGTTGCTGATCGGAGCCAGTGTGTACCCGTGGATTGTGGTGCGCGACATCGGGCGCGGGCCGATGATCGGCCTGAATGGTTACACGCCGCGTGAACAGACGACGGCGGGGGCAGCCGCGATTGCCTGGTTGCGCCAGTATGCTCCGGCGGGCAGTGTCGTGCTGGAGGCCGTGGCGGTAGAGAACGAGGCCGCCGTTGCTGCGGGTAGCGAACAGCCACGGTGTGGCGGCTCGTACAACTGGCAAGGCTTTGGTGGCGTGTCGGCAGCGAGTGGTCTGCCCACCGTGTTGGGATGGGTCGGTCACGAGATGCAATGGCGTGGTGGCGACCAACAGGCCCTGGCCGAGCTGGGGCCACGCTGCATTGCGGTTGACACCATCTACCGCAGTGGCGATCTCAACCGGATCAGGCCGCTGATCGATCAGTACAGCGTTGATTACATCTACGTTGGTAGCCTGGAACGTGAACGCTACCCGGCGAGCAGCCTGGATGTGCTGGCCCAGATCGGCACCCCCGTGTTTGCGCAGGACGAAGTCGTAATCTATCGGGTAACGCGCTGAGCGCCGATGGCAAAATCTCTCCAGCCGAGCCGCAAGATGAATGTATACTGATCATGGAACGTGTTTTGTAAACAGTGCAAGAAAGGTTGTCCATGGCAGCAACGAGCGACTACGACGTGATTGTCGTAGGTGGTGGTCACAACGGCCTTACCTGTGCCGGTTATCTGGCCAGGGCCGGTAAGCGCGTACTGGTACTCGAACGACGCCCGATTGTCGGCGGAGCCGTCTGTACCGAAGAGGTCATCCCCGGCTACAAAATCGATGTTGGCTCATCGGCCCACATCATGATCCACCTTACCCCGATTGTCCGTGATCTCGAACTCGAACGTCATGGTCTCGAGTACATCGACATGGACCCGTATGCCTTCTATCCACTTCCCGACGGGAGTGGCGCCATCTACTTCTACCGCGATGTTGAACGCACGTGCCAGAGCATTGCCACGGTCAGCCCGCGCGATGCCGAAGCCTACCGGCGCTTCCTCGATTTCTGGACACCCCTGAACGAGGCGGTGTTTGATGTCTTCCTCAATCCGCCATCAGTTACCCGGCTGTTCGGCAAAGTGGCGTCGAGCATTCCCCGCTTGCCGAAAGCTGAACAGAAGGTGTTGGAAGTAACGCGCCGGCTCTTCACCAGCTATGCCCAACTGATCGAAGAGACCTTCGAGAGCGAGGCGATGCGGGCAGCGATGACCTGGCTGGCGGCGCAGAGCGGCCCACCACCGGACGAAATCGGTGCCGGCGACTTTTTCGGCTGGCACGCCATGTTGCACTACAGCGGCGCCAAACATCCCCGTGGCGGTTCGGGCATGCTGACCCAGGCCATGGCCCGCTCGCTCAAAGCCATGGGTGGTGAAGTCATCCTCGATGCCCCGGTGCGGCGCATCCTGGTGCAGAACGGGCGAGTGCAGGGCGTGGAAACGGCAGACGGTCAGCGCTATTCGGCCCCGATTGTTGTTTCCAACGCTCACGTGCTGACAACTTTCCTGCAACTGGTTGGCCCCGAGCACTTGAGTGCCGATCTGGTGCGACGCCTCAACCACATTCGGATCGGGAACGGCTTTGGCATGACCGTGCGCTGCGCCGCCGAAGAGCTGCCCGACTACATCGCCGCCCGCAGCTATGGCCGCCCACACGAGAGTCACCACGGCCTGCAACTGCTGAGTCCCAGCATGAACTACGTGCGGCGCGCCTACGAAGACTACCTGCGCGGCGAACCCAGCCGCGAACCGGCGGTGATTGCCATGACCTTTTCGGCCATCGATCCCGATGTGGCACCGCCCGGCAAGCACACCGTATTCCTCTGGTCGCAATACTTCCCGTACCAGCTCAGCAATGGCCGGCATTGGGACGACATCCGCGAGTCGGTTGCCGACTCGATCCTCGAAGTACTCTACCGGTACGCGCCAAACATGCGCGGCAAGATTATCGACCGCTTCATCCAAACCCCACTCGACCTTGAGCGGCGGATCGGCCTGCTGCGGGGCAACGTCATGCACGTCGAGATGAGCTTTGACCAGATGTTCTTCTTCCGCCCCCTGCCAGAACTGGCCGGCTACCGTACCCCGATTCGGGGGTTATACCTGACCGGCGCCAGCACCCATCCGGGTGGCGGCGTCTTCGGCGCTAGTGGCTACAACACTGCGCGAGTGGTACTGGCCGATACCCGTGCCCGGCGTTGGGGACCAATCGTGCTCGGTGCCGGCGCACTGGCCGCCGGAGCGGTCCTCGCCGGGCGCAAACTACTGCGGGACTAACCGCCGCATATTGACGGAGAGGCGCTGCTGGCGCCTCTTCGGTTTGTACTGACATGTCGGCTCATCTCTGATAACAGTGCACTCTGTTTGAGCATACTCTTATGGGCTCTTTCAGCTTCCCACCCCTATAGAATTCCACTGCAAACGTAGGAAAAGACGTCTCCCGTCGGTTGCCGGCACATGAGGTGTGGTTACTATGTGAGGTGACTCTCATGAGCGAAGAGACTCACAGAGTGAGCTGTTAGCTTTCACCGCCCTTTTCACATGTGTGAAAGATTTTCACATACGTATTGATTGATTGTTCTTGTTTCGGTAATATGTGAGCAACCATTATAAAACCGATAACTAAGAGTTATGGAAACTCGTCGCATGGAGCTTTTGGCAAGGATTGCCGAAATGTATTTCGAGCAACAACTGACACAGAGTCAGATTGCTCAGAAACTAGGTTATTCACGATCAATGATTTCACGCCTTATAAGCGAAGCGCGTGAGCAGAGTATCGTGGAGATTCGAATTCATTACCCACTTCAACGAGTACGAGAACTTGAGGTGTATTTACAGAAGGTTCTCCAGCTCAAAGAAGTTCGCGTCCTACAGCGCGGCTCCTTAGGTCATTCTGAAATGCTTCGTCGCTTGGGAGCGCTGGCAGCGCTCCTCCTGGAGGCTCATCTGCAAGAGCACATAATTATCGGTACTTCATGGGGAACAGCGGTATATGAAACTGTCAATGCAGTACACAGTCAAACGTTGGAGGGATTGAGAGTTATTCAAATGATCGGCTCTCTAGGTACACTGAACTCAGACATTGATGGACCAGAGCTGGCCAGACGTTTGGCGCGTTTACTCGGGGGGCAATATTCAACCCTCCCATTACCACTAATTGTTGATAGCGAAACAACGAAGCTTGCACTACTCAATGCCCCCCACATTAGACGGGTAATGTATCAGTTCAAGCAGATTGATCTCGCATTAGTTGGTATTGGTACTATCGATGTTGAGCATGCCAGCCTCTTGCGTGCAGGGTATCTCGACTCTTACCAATTGGAGTCATTGCGCGAAGCAGGTGCAGTAGGTGATGTGTGCGCTATTCATGTGGATATTGATGGTAATCTGGTAAACACCCCATTAACACGTTGTATTGTCGGAGTAGATCCTGCGACCTTGTGCTCTATCCCAGTGCGGATCGGGGTTGCTGGAGGTCAATCGAAAGCTTTGCCTATTGTGGCAGCCAGCCGTGCAAAGTTCATCAATTATTTAGTGACTGATGAAATAGCTGCCCTCCGAATACAGAAGTTTTTTGAGGGTGATGGAACTCTGTGAGGAGATAAGTCATACTTATGGAAATGCTCATGTCTACATCAGAGATTTTCTCTCCCGATCATAGTAAGCTCATCAACGAATTAGGGAATGAACGCTTGCGTGAATGGGTGCTTAGAATGCAGATTATTCGTGCTTTTGAAGAAAAAGCCGAAGAACTGTTTGCGCGTGGATTAGTACACGGCACGATGCATCTTTCGATCGGGCAGGAGGCTGTGGCGATAGGTGCTTCTGCAGCGATGAAACCTGGAGATTATTTGCTTAACCATCATCGTGGCCATGGACATTGTCTGGCCTGGGGTAGTGATGTACGGCTAATGATGGCAGAGTTTTTAGGCAAAGAAACAGGATATTGCCGTGGTCGTGGTGGATCAATGCACATTGCTAATGTTGAAATGAATAATTTGGGTGCAAATGGTATTGTTGGTGGTGGTATTCCCATTTCAGTTGGTGTTGGATTGAGTATTAAAAAGCGCCGATCTTCTCAGGTTTGTCTCACTATTTTTGGTGATGGTGCAGTCAATACTGGTGCTTTTCACGAATCCCTAAATATGGCCAGTATCTGGAACTTACCCGTGGTTTATCTCTGTGAGAACAACCAATACGCTATGTCAATGCCGATCCAGAAAGCGTGCAGACTCAATCACCTGAGCCAGCGAGCTGCTGCATATGCGATAGCTGGAATAACGGTTGATGGTAACGATGCATTAGCAGTGTATGAAGCAGTTCGCCAGGCTGTGGCAAGAGCGCGAAGTGGTTATGGGCCAACACTTGTTGAAGCGATTACCTATCGTTGGAAAGGTCATTCTAAGAGTGACCGTCAAGCTTATCGGAGTCGTGATGAGGTGAAAGATTGGCAATCTCGTGATCCAATCATGCGATTAGCCAGACTGATTCAAATGAGTGACGCTGAATTCAAAGCTATCGTTGATCAAGCTCGGACTATGATCGAGGAAGCGGTCGAATTTGCTCAGGCCAGTCCGGAACCTGATCCTGATACTATTTTTGAGGGATTGTATGCGTGAAATTACTTATGTCGAAGCAATTCGTGAAGCCCTACGGCAGAAGATGAAAGAAGATGAAACGGTTTTTTTGATTGGCGAAGATATTGGCTTGTATGGTGGTGCATTCGGTGCAACAGCAGGGTTAATCGAAGAATTCGGCGAAGATCGGGTTATCGACACTCCGATTTCGGAAGCTGGTATTGCTGGCGCTTGCATTGGTGCAGCATTAACAGGTTTTCGTCCTGTAGGGGAGATTCAATTCATGGATTTTGTTACCCTCAGTATGGAGCAGTTAGTATTGCAGGCAGCGAAGATTCGTTTCATGTTCGGTGGTAAAGCCAGCGTACCCTTCGTTTTGCGCATGCCGGGTGGTGCAGGTACCGGAGCGGCAGCTCAGCATTCAGAAAGTTTGGAGAATTGGTTTGTTCATATACCGGGCTTGAAAGTAGTAATGCCTGCAACACCCTACGATGCGAAGGGATTGCTCATCGCATCGATTGAAGACAATAACCCTGTCATATTTATCGAACATAAGCTTTTGTATAAAACAAAAGGTGTTGTACCAGAAGATATATATCGAGTTCCTCTTGGAAAGAGTCACGTAGTTCGCCAGGGTCGTGATGTCACAATTGTTGCCACTTCGGTGATGGTACAACGAGCACTTGAAGCTGCTGAACAATTGGCTCGAGAAGGAATAGAAGCAGAAATCATTGATCCGCGAACGTTGCGACCTTTAGATGATGAACCAATTCTAGAGTCGGTGGTAAAAACCGGTAAGGTGTTAATAGTGCATGAAGCTGTTAAGATGGCTGGCTTTGGTGGCGAGATCGCTGCTCGGATCGCTGAAAGTACGGCCTTTGATTACCTCGAGGCGCCTATTTGCCGACTTGGTGGACTCGATATTCCCATCCCATATAACCGAACTCTTGAATATCACGCAGTGCCTCAGATTGAAAATATTATTGCGGCTGCTCGTGATTTAGTAGCATTAAGAGTGTGAGGAAACAATGGTGCGTGAAGTAATTATGCCAAAATTTGGCTTTACCCAGGAGACTGCAGAAATTGTTCGCTGGATTAAACGTGAGGGTGATTTGGTTGATATTGGCGAACCGATTGTTGAAGTAACTACTGATAAGGTCAATATGGAGGTTGAAGCACCTGCACGTGGTGTACTTGGTAATGTGCGCTATCGAGAAGGTGACGTCGTACCGGTAACGGAAGTTATCGCGTACATTATGCCACTCGAAGAAGTAGGGGTGCAATCCGCAAGTCAGAGCGGCACAGACCATCATATGGTTGTTAACTCTGCACCTTCACAACGCAGCGAGCCGAAGGCAACACCGCTTGCTGAACGGGTAGCTCGCACAGTTGGATTGTCTCTTGACCGAATCCAGGGTAGTGGTCCAAACGGACGAATCCTTCGTCGTGACGTAGAAAACACTCTACGGCAGTTATCAATGAATAAAGTTCGAGCGGTGCCGGCAGCACGCCGATTAGCACGTGAAGCAGGTATTGATATAAGCAAAGTGAAAGGTACGGGTCCTCATCATCGTGTGCAATCCAGTGATGTGCAAAATTATTTGGCTACCAGATCTTCATTAGATGCGACATTTACCACGTCTGGGCCAATCAAGCAACCCGAAGATGTTGTGACGTCTTCAACCATCACTGGTGATACCCAAACGCAATCCGGTTATCGCAAGCTGCCGCTCACAGGCATGCGTCGTACCATTGCTCGCCGACTCCAGCGGAGTGCACAGGAAGCTCCACATATCCAGCTTGAGGTACGCGTTGATGTAACTGAGGTAGAAGCACTGCGAGCTAAAGCTAATCGACACCATCTTGACGAACAGCCTAAAGTTAGCTTGACAGCTATTTTTGTGAAGAGTGCTGCATGGGCATTGAAACGGCACCCTTACCTAAATGCCTGGTTACAATCAATTGGGCATGAGGAACAGATCGTCTTAGTTGATGAAATTAATATTGGTATTGCAGTTGCGCTTGAACAAGGGTTGATTGTACCAGTAATCCGAAAGGCAAATGAAAAGGGGATATTACAAATAGCTCGAGAGATCGACGACCTGAGTCAGCGGGCTCGTACTGATAAACTACGTCCAGATGAGGTCGTAGATGGTACTTTCTCTATCTCTAACCTTGGTATGTTTGGTATAGAGCGCTTTTCGGCAATTATCAATCCTCCACAGGTTGCTATTTTGGCGGTTGGTGCAGTATGTCGAGAGGTTGTTGCTGATGAAAATAATGGAATTTCAGTTCGTCCCCTTGTGAAGCTTACACTTTGTGTCGATCACAGAGTTGTCGATGGGGCGGTGGCTGCTGCTTTTCTTCACGATCTCAAGGTAGTGCTTGAGGATCCACAGGTTATGTTGTTATAAAATGGGAGGTGATATGCAGCCAATAGATATTACTGCAAGTACTATCATTCTTGGGTTGGCCGCTGCCTGGATTTTGCAATTGTTCCTTTCCTATTTTCAATTACGTCAATTCTACGGCCGAGTAAGTCAACTGCGCAGGTCTGGTCGCCTGGTATCAGTTGGGATGGCAGGATCTGCCTGGAGGCGTCGGCAATATGCTATTCTCGTTGTCGATCCAGAGACAAACGAAATTTGTCATTGTGAACAACTATCTGGATGGACAGTGCTAGCAAGACTTAAGCCGCTACCTGGATTAGAAGGCATAAATGTCCGTGATTTGTTAGACGAGAGCATATCACTTCCCAGACACATTCATCCAAAACTTGTCCTTGCCTTGCGGAATGCGGCTCAGCATATCGTTGAATTCAAAGCACGGCAGATAGAGGAGCGGGATCAGACTTTTGTTGAGTCGACTCCTTCTGCCGAAACCACTTCTTTGCGGAATTGAGCTGAAAGGAGGTCATACAAGTCGAAAGTGTGCGCAGGGTCTGGGAGTGGTCTAATCGTAGCTTAGTTATTCAGGGAGGTAGGCAATGGAATTTTTAGTTGATGCCGCTGTATGGTTCATCGGCTTATTCCAGAAGGGCGCTGAGACGTTCGTCGGACTGGTAACCGGTATTGTTCCACTTGTCATTGTACTACTGACAGCCTTCAATGCTCTGGTTGCACTTATCGGCCAGGAGCGGATCGATAAGATTGGAGAGGCAGCCGGCAAAGAGGGTTTTCTGTACACCCCATTACGTTATTTGGTCTTACCGGTTGTATCCGTCTTCGTTCTCACCAATCCGATGGCATACACAATGGGACGCTTCCTGCCCGAGCGCTACAAACCAGCGTTCTACGATGCAGCAGTATCTTTCGTTCATCCCCCACTTGGTATTTTTCCTCACGTGAATCCAGGCGAGTTATTTGTGTGGGCAGGTATTGCCCAAGGTATAACTGCTGGCTACGGCAGTGAAGAAACAGCGGCACTGGCAGTACGTTATCTGATAGTTGGCTTAATTGTCATCTTCATTCGTGGTCTTGTTACTGAGCGAATAACTGCATTCCTGTTGGCACGACGTGTAGCCTATGCGGCTTAGGAGGTAAGGCGATGGAGGGTATAACAAAGCTGTTAGAGCGCATCGGTCGCGGAGCGGGAAAAGTAGTCGGTGTGCTCTACCAATCAGGGCGAGAAGCTATCGATCAGGTTGTGAAAAATATCCTGCCCTTCATGGCATTTATCTCTTTCATTATCGGTGTTATTCTCGCCACCGGCATTGGCGATATTTTGGCGCGAGCCTTGCAACCACTGGCTACAAATCCTGTAGGCCTGGTTATTATGTCACTTATAATCGGTTTGCCGGTACTATCGCCACTTCTCGGTCCAGGTGCCGTGATTGCCCAGATTATAGGCACGTTATTAGGAACTCAGTTTGCCAGCCAGGCACTCCCGGCATATGTTGCCTTGCCTGCTTTATTTGCTATCAACCCACAAGTAGGA
Organism: Chloroflexus aurantiacus J-10-fl; assembly: GCF_000018865.1. NCBI lineage: Bacteria > Bacillati > Chloroflexota > Chloroflexia > Chloroflexales > Chloroflexaceae > Chloroflexus > Chloroflexus aurantiacus. Next base: position 1,837,664 of record NC_010175.1, on the reverse strand, counting down.
TGCGATTTTATCCCTGTTGGTCTGGCATTAGGTGAAGCTGAGCCTGAGACGGTCGAAGTTGGGGTGCCGGCAGTACTGTTCTCTCGACTTATTACCGGTCCTATTGCTGTCATCATCGCTTGGATCTTCAGCGTTGGTCTTTGATCTTTGAAGGGTATGAAGCAACTTTGTCTCAAGCTTCATACCCGAATCAAATCAAGAAAGGAGGATATGTCTATGACTGAGGTGAAAAAGTACCGCAAGGTTCGGATTAAGAAGGGACCGAAGGGTTGGGGGGGGCCTCTCATTATTGAACCGAAACCGGGAAGGGATCTCATTTATTCAGTAACTGGTGGCGGTATTCATCCTCTGGCTCAACATATCGCTAATCTGACTGGTGGGCGACCGTTTGATGGGTTTAAATCAAAGGCCGATTTTAGTGAAATTGCGGTTGCTGTGATCGATTGTGGAGGTACTGCGCGCATTGGCGTCTATCCTATGAAAAAAGTACCGACCGTTGATATCTATCCAACCTCGCCTTCTGGTCCATTGATGCGCTTTATCACTGAAGAATATTTTGTCTCGGGTGTAAGACCGGAAGATGTGGAATTGATCGATGAGTAATACTAGCGGGCATTCGCATGATCAAATTTTCAGCGACTATTTCTGCAATTGGTCCGCTTGTCGACGAGTTTTGTTCGGCAGGGATAATGGTTTTCTTCGGACAAAATGCGCCGGACGAATTACGTAGCTTTGCCATTCTTCACGATGGTGGAACGCTCATCTCAGATGTAGTCGTGGGAGACGTGTTTTACATTGGTGATGAGCGTTTCACAGTCCTTGCTGTGGGAGAGGTTGCGAATCAAAACTTATGTTCACTTGGTCATTTCGTAATCAAGTTCAATGGAGAGAAAACCCCTGAAATGCCTGGTGACATTTGTGTTGAGATGCGCCCACTCCCACACATTAAAATAGGCGAAACCTTTGGTTTTGCGTCTGATCCTTAATTGGAACGAGATGTTTTATTACTCAATATTATAATCTTGTTTCAAAGAAGTTAATTGCAGGATAAAATATTAAATTTCGAATCAATTTAATTAATCGTTAAAAATACATGTCAAGAATGACATGTGATGGATATCTTTGCTCTTTCTGACTTTAATTTTGGTGGCGCATATACTTTTCACCCGGAAGAAATTTTAGCCCGAAAGGATTTATGCCATGTCTTTACGAGAACGTCTCATTCAATATTCCCAACACCAAAAGATGATACGAGTAGGTTTGGTTGGTGCCGGACAGATGGGCGTCGGCTTTATTAGTCAGACTGAAAGGATGGAAGGTTTGCGAGTGGTAGCGGTTGCGGATATTATCCCCGGTCAAGCAGAAAGTGGTTATTTAGAGAGTGGTGTATCACCCGAGATGATTATTCATCTTGATGAGGATCCAGAAAGGGCAGCTGAGTTAATTGATTCAGGTCATCGAATTGCAACAGTTGATGCGGCTTTTCTCGTTCAGATTGCAAATCTGGATGTTATCTTAGAATGCACTGGTATCCCTGAAGTTGGTGCTCGTGTTTGCTATGCTGCTATCCAACATAGTAAGCATGTTGTCAATATGAATGTTGAAACAGATGCTACGATTGGTTATCGTTTAGCTAAATTAGCTGCCGAGAGAGGTGTAATTTATACTCTTGCCGCAGGCGATGAACCCGGTGCCATCAAAGAACTGTTTGATTTTGCTGATGCACTGGGTTTTGAGGTGGCCTATATTGGTAAAGGAAAGAACAATCCCCTTGATCGGACAGCTACGCCTGATCGTCTGCGACTACAAGCGCAGAAACAAGGCATGAATCCTAAAATGTTGACATCATTTGTAGATGGTACAAAAACCATGGTTGAAATGACTGCAATCGGCAATGCTCTTGGGTATGCACCAGAAGTAACAGGAGGATATGGTCCCTCTTGTACAGTAGCAGATTTACCAAAAGTGTTTATTCCTAAAGCACTGGGTGGTATTTTTAATAACACGAAAGTGGTTGATTTTGCAGTTGGTGATGTGGCACCTGGTGTATTTGTGGTTATTACCACGGATCAGCCTAAAATCATTCGTGACTTGCGTTATCTCAGATTGCTTGGTCATGCCGATCATAACTATTGGACATTATATCGTCCTTACCACCTTGCAAATCTTGAAGCACCTATTACTGTGGCACGAGTTGCACTTGAGAAGGAAAGGTTTCTTGCTACTTCTCGTTCACCTGTTGCAGAGACGGTAGCTTATGCTAAACGTGATCTATATCCTGGAGAGGTTATAGACGCTTTAGGTGGCTTTACCGTATACGGCATGATTGAACAATTTGAAAAAGCTCATCGTGATGGTGAAGTGCCGTTAGGTTTGATCGTTGGGGCAACGGTGATACGTCCTATTAAAGCACATTGTCCAATTCACTATGATGAGGTTGAATTGAACAAAAGCCAGGTTATTTTTCAGCTTCGTCAGGAACAAGATCAATTATTGGGGTGTTAGCTATGAACACACAAGTCTCAACAATCATTACTATTGATCATCCAGCAGGTCTGCATGCTCGTCCTGCAGCGCGTTTCGTGACACTGGCAGCTAGATTTCCCTGTTCCATTACGGTTCGTAAGTTGAATGGTTCGAAGCCACCAGTCAATGCTAAAAGTGCGCTAGGTGTACTAACGCTAGCAGTTAATCAAGGCGATACAGTAGAGATCGTAGCTCAGGGCGATCAAGCTCAAGAAGCGATTAGCGCTTTAATCGCTCTTATTCGGCATAACTTTGAGGAATCGACAACTTCTCATTCCTGATCAGGGATCTTTCTGAGTAGAGGATCTGGAAAAGATGCCACGATATCAAGGTCAATCAGGTTCACCTGGGATAGCTATCGGTCCAGTATTCGTTTACCATAGCCAACAAGTTACTATCTCTGAACACTCTGCCGATGATCCAATAAGTGAATGGCGTCATCTTCAGCATGCTTTGCAACAAGCACATACGCAATTAATAGCACTAGAAGAACGAGCGCGTAAGATTGCTGGTGAGGAAGAGGCAGTAATATTCGCTGCGCATCGCCTCTTCCTCGCTGATGAAGAACTGTTAGCAACTTTGCGGACAATGGTGCTACGTGAGCATCGTAATGCAAAGGCCGCAGTGTATAAGGCGTTTGAGCAATATGCGGAAGCACTCTCAAACCTTGAGGATGAGTATTTTCGCAGTCGTGCTCAAGATGTGCGCGATGTGGCTCACCGTGTGCTACGGTGCCTTCAGGGATCAGAGAAAGAGGAAAAGGCTGGAGAAATTGTTGAACCAATCATTGTGGTTGCTGAAGATTTAACACCTTCAGATACTATCCAATTTGATCGTGATAAGATATTGGCTATTGTTACCTCTCGCGGTGGCCCAACTTCTCACGCAGTGATTTTAGCTCGAGCAATGGGAATACCAGCAGTAGTGAGTGTCCCTCTCGAGTTGTCTGATATTCGTAATGGTACGTTAGCTATAGTGAATGGTAATAGTGGCCTCTTTAACGTTGGTCCTACTCTCCATGAACTAGAGATAGCTCGTAAAGAAAAGGAACTGATCGATTCTCGTTACCAGTTCGTTTTAAGTCAGGCTACTCTGCCGGCAGTGACTAAAGATGGCTCTTTTCATCCAGAAATAGTTGCGAATATCGGAGGTGTTGAAGATGCTAAATCAGCTATTGATTTTGGGGCCGAAGGAGTAGGATTGTTTCGAACAGAATTTCTTTATCTGCAACGAAATAATGTCCCTACACTTGCGGAACAAGTACGTGCCTATCAGGATGTGCTTAAGGTAATGGGTAACCGTCCGGTAGTTGTACGTACTCTTGATATTGGAGGAGATAAAGAATTTCCCTATCTAGGTACACAGAAGGAACCAAACCCTTTTCTTGGTTGGCGGGGAATTCGCACAATTCGTGAACGCCCAGATATTTTGGAACAACAATTTATTGCTCTGCTTACTGCTGTTGCTCAGACCAGCACAAGCGGAACTGGTAGTGATCTTCGTATCATGCTACCAATGGTGTCTTCACTGGCTGAGGTGGCAAGAGCGCGAGAGATCTTTGAAGAGGCTCAGACTTGTGTACGAGCACAAGGACTTCCTCTTCCAGATAAGATTCAATTTGGTATTATGGTTGAGGTTCCGGCAGCTGCATTATTAGCAGATCGCTTTGCGCCGTTAGTAGACTTTTTCAGCATAGGAACGAATGATCTGACTCAGTATACTTTGGCTGTAGATCGAACAAATGAACGAGTTTCGGTACTGGCGAGTCCGTATCATCCGGCTGTCCTGCATCTTATTGATAAAACAATCCGAGCTGCTCACACAGCAGGAAAGTGGGTGGGGCTATGCGGTGAGCTAGCAGGTGATCCTCTAGCAGTTCCACTTTTACTTGGTTTACATCTTGATGAGTTTAGCATGGCACCGTCTTTCATTCCGATAATTAAAGATATTATTCGTCAGTGGTCTTTGCCAGCTGCTGAAGCCGTAGCTCAACAGTGCTTACAATTTTCTCTTGCAGCGGATGTTATCGAATACCTTAAACAACAGCAACCGCATTAGCTTGTTCGTTTAAAGAAATTTGACAAGGCGAAGATTATTGCGGGTGTGGGGGTATAACCAAATATGAAAAATATGAATGGCAGCGAGGTTCCAGAAACGTTCCATCTTCAAGTTTACGCCACACGACTTTGGTTATCCTGTGCAAGGTGTTCTTGAAAAGGTTGTGTGTAGCTTGATACTCTTCCCTCTTCCATCTCCTTGCCGAACCAGCCCGGCTCTGGTACGATACGGGCACGCCGTATCGCAGAGAGTTTCAAACCCTATGAACTCACAACCTTCTTCCTCAGCACTGAACGGGCTGCGCCTGCTGACCGACGAAACGCGCTGGAAGATCATCCAGTCCCTGCGCGACAGTGATCGCCAGGTGAGTGAGCTGGTGACGACGCTCGGTCTGGCCCAGAATCTGGTCTCGTATCATCTACACGTGTTGCGTCAGGCTGGCCTGGTACGTGCCCACCGCAGCGACGCTGATGGGCGGGTTGTCTACTACAGCCTCGATCTGGCAGCGATGGCTGCCCTGCTGACCGGCATCGGTGATGAACTGGCATTGCCGGGCACCCGTCCGCTTGAACTACCGGCGGTGAAAGTAGCATTCCTGTGCCGCGCCAACAGTGCTCGCTCGCAAATAGCCGAGGCCTGGTTGCGTGTGTTGAGCGATGGTCAGGTCCAGGCGATGAGTGCTGGAACGCACCCGCAAGCTGTCCATCCGTTAGCCATCACTGTCATGGCAGAGGTAGGGATACCGATTGATCAGCAAGTTTCCAAATCGATCACAATGATCATCGATCAGCGTCCTGATCTGATTGTAACGGTGTGTGACATTGCGCGCGAGGAGTGTCCGGTGTGGCCAGAGGCCGCCCGCCATATTCACTGGAGTGTAGCCGATCCGGTGGCTATTCAGGGTACTGCTGATCAGCGGCATGCCGCCTTTGTCGCCGCCCGCGAAGAATTGCGCGAACGGGTGCGGGGCCTGCTGGCGTTATTGCCGCGTTGGTTTGGGGGGGGTGCATCACACGATACGTAGGGGGTATGCTCAGGATGGGTGTGCAGAAGCTACGCTTCCGCGTCCCCTGTACATCGACCGGATGCGTGTACCTATGATCCCCCTCTCGCGACTATCAATCGCCATCAACCTGCAAATAATCGGCTCGTGGCGGACTAAAGGTGTCAATCGCGAGTGTATCCTCTACCGTCCACACCGCGTGGGGGGTGCCACCGGGAATAGCAACCGAACGACCTGCCGTCGCGTCGATGATCTCTTCACCAACCTGAAACCGCAACCGGCCACTTACCACATACGCCACCTGGTCTTCGGGATGGCTATGCAGCGGCACGTGACTTCCGGCTGCCAGCCGTACCTCCATCTGATAGATACGGTCGGTGAGGGCAATGCGCCGGCGGTGAACGCCGGGGAAGAGTTCGATCCAGGGTCGCTCGGACATAGAACCTCTCAGACTCATTCAACCCGCTGCACCATCCGGGCTGCAGCGGCCTGCGCTTCAGCCCACGAAGTCTGCGCCAATCGCTCTTTGACGACCGGGATACGTGCCGGGGCCATGCTCAATTCGTTGAGGCCCAGGCCGGCCAGGGCAACCGCAGCATCCGGTTCGCCACCGAGTTCGCCACAGATGCCAATCGGAATACCGGCCTGCTGTGCGGCGCGAGCGGCCAAATCAATCATCCGCCACACTGCCGGATCATCGGCCCGATATTGCGTGGCCAGCGTCGGGTGACCACGATCAACCGCCAGCGTGTACTGGGCAAGATCGTTACTGCCAATACTGAAGAAAGCGGCGTGGCGTGCAAACTGATCGGCCAGTACCGCCGCTGCCGGTGTCTCAATCATAATGCCCAGCGGCGGATCGGCGCGATGTTCAATCCCGGCTGCGGCCAGCGCGGCGGCTGCTTCACGCATCTGCTCTTGCCCCCAGACCAGGTCGGCCAGCGTGGTGACCATCGGCAGCATAATCCAGATGTCGCCGTAGAAGGCAGCACGCAGCAATGCCCGTAATTGCACCTGGAAGAGATCAGGACGCTGCATCGACAGCCGAACGCCACGCACCCCCAGAAATGGATTGGCTTCAGGGGGAAGCGGTAGGTAGGGCAGCGGCTTATCGCCACCTACATCGAGCGTCCGGATCACAATCGGACGGTTGGGCAGTTCGGTGATGACGGCGCGATACGCTGCAAATTGCTCGTCTTCATCGGGAGGTGCACTGCGATCAAGGAAGAGAAACTCGGTCCGAAAGAGGCCAATCCCTTCGGCACCGTTGTCACGGGCCAGGCGCGCCTCGGCCGGACGACCGATATTTGCCCACAGCGCGATTGAGCGGCCATCGCGCAACCGACCGGGAAGATCGCGCAGGGCCGCCTGGCGGCGGCGGGTCTCCTGAATGGCGGTCATTCGTTCCTGAGCTGCCTGTAGTGCCGCTTCATCTGGATCAACCATCACCAAAGCCGCATCACCATCGAGAAGAAGCGTCGTACCGGCGGGGATGTGCAGAATAGCCTCTCCCAACCCGACAACCGCCGGCACCCCACGCGAACGGGCCAGGATGATGGTATGACCGGTTGGGCCACCGCCGGCAGTGGCAAAGCCGGCAACGTGATGCGGAAGATCAACCGTCTCTGCGGGAGTCAGATCATCGGCGATAACAATGGCGCCGGGTGGGATCGGCGGTGGCGCGTGATCTCCGCTCAGCGCACGCAGCAACTCAACTCCAACCGCGGCAATATCGGCTGCCCGTTCACGTAAATAGTCATCGTCAAGCGCGGCCAGCGCCTCTTCCATCTGGCGCACCACCGTCTGAATCGCAGGAATGAGGGGCTGACCGTCGAGCAGCAATGCAGTTACGCCGTCAGTCAGCGTTTCATCTTCAACCAGCAGCGCCTGTGCATCGAAGAGATCGGCTTCGCGCAGGCCGGCAGCACGCTGCCGTTCAGCCAGTGCCCGTAGGCGGTGGGCCGCGGTGTGTTGGGCAGCGTGAAAACGGGCCAGGGCTGCTTCTGGCGGTTCATTGGGTGGATCGGTAGGGATGGACACTCGTTGCCAGTGGTACGCTGGCCCTAACGCCAAACCGGCAGCTCCCCCTGCACCACGAAGTGTCGCCGACATCATCATGCCTCTACCTGCTACTCGCCAAAATTCTCTTCCACCAGTTTGGTTAGAGCAGCAATGACTTCTGCCTCATCTTCACCACTGGCACGCAACCGGATTTGGTGTCCCTGACGAACACCAATCTGCAACAGATTAAAAGCAGTGACCGGCAGCTCCTTCGTTTGCGGTCGGCTCAAATTCTGAATAGTCACCGTACTCTTGTAAGCACGGACAGTTTCAACAAAGAGCTTTGCCGGTCGTGCGTGAAGACCAACCGGATTGGTCACGGTTAATATCACTTCAGTCATAGAATTACTCATACACCTTAATCAGGTCGCGGGCCTGCAAGGCAGCGCTGGCAACGTGTTCAAGGGTGGCTGTAGCGCTGGTTGCCTCAATCGCAGCCAGATAAGCCCCCTCTACCAGCGGCGCATTACTGATATGGACTGGTGGGCCGGAAAAATGCTCCAGAGCTGTTTCCACACTCATCACAGCACTACCCAGATCGACCAGCGCCAGAATGCCGTCGGTGGTACGCAACTGTTCGAGGCCGGCCAGAATGCGTTCGACGCTGGTACCAAGCGAGCCATCACTGGCCCCGCCAGCAGCGATAATCGGAATCTGACCCCCACTGATTTGGCCGACAAACTCTTGCACGCCTTCTGCCAATCGTGCGCTATGCGAGACGATCAAGAGCCCTATCATGCCTCCTCCTCATTACGGCTACACGTCATCGCCAGCGCTCGTAACAGATACGCCGTCGAAGTTGCTCCCGGATCCTGATGCCCGATACTGCGTTCACCAAGGTATGAGGCACGTCCCTTCATCGCCAGCATAGGGATGGTTGCTTTTGCCCCTGCCTCAGCAGCCGCAGCCGCAGCCAGCAATGCCCGTCCTAACGACTTGCCCTCGGCCAGCGCTGATTGGAGCGCTTCGATAGCCGGGGCCAGCGCATCAACCATCGTCTTTTCACCGCGTTGCGCTTTGCCACGCGCCACGATGCCGGCCAGGGCAGCCTCCAGGGCCAGGACAACATCTTCGTCACTCAGTTCATGCCGATCTGCCAGAGCCATACCGGCGCGAACGAAGGCAGTACCGTACAGGGGGCCGGAAGCACCGCCTACTGTCGAGACAATCGTCATTCCGGTCGTCTTGAGCACGGTGCCGATGTCTTTGTCGGCAACGGTGGGCAGGCGGGAAAGCACCGCAGCGAATCCACGATCAAGGTTTGCGCCATGATCGGCATCACCAATTGCTGCATCCAGTGCAGTTAGCTCGTCACGATGAGCATGAATAATTTCCGCCGCCGCTGTCAAGAAGTGCGTGACGTGTTCTACTGTGATTGGCATCGTTGCCTCGCTCGTAGTTGCATCATGCGCGCTGGTCTGCAAACCGCGCATGCTAGATCATCTAGATCATGACGTCGTACCCGCATCATACCACGGATACACCAATGCTTGCGCGGCAGTAGGCTGGCGAACGAACTTGCCTTTTTCTATGCTAGGGCATGACAGGTGCTAAATCAAGATCCGATGCCTTCGTTCACCGTTCATTTTCGTTTCAATTCTGAAACATTTCAGGCGATCAGTGCCGTTTTGCTCATTTCTGTCAGTGGAGACCACGTATTTACCTCTTGCTGCTATAATAGCTGCTATGGCTGTCTGAGGTCTTTCCTCGGTTGTATCAAACACCGATTTCTGTATGAACCATCATCTTCCAATGAAACGTCCATTGCTTTCAGTTATTATTCCCTGTTATAACGAAGCTGCTACCCTTCCGCTGATCCTTAATCAGGTTGAAGCTGTTAATCTCGATAAAGAGATTATCATCGTTGATGATCACTCTACCGACGAGACACCGGCCATTCTGGAAGAGCTACGTCGTTCTCGTCCCCATATTACTGTCATCCGTCACCCTCACAATCGCGGCAAGGGCGCAGCAGTGCGTAGTGGTCTGGCGCATGCCCGTGGTGAGATTACTATCGTGCAGGATGCCGATCTGGAGTATGATCCCCAGGATTATTACGAACTGGTCAAGCCAATTGCCTCCGGTCGCGTTGATGTCGTCTTCGGCAGCCGTTTTCTTGGTCGCCATACCGGTATGTATTTCTGGAATGCGCTGGGGAATAAGTTTTTAACCTTCCTGACCAATTTTTTGTTTAATTGCTGGATCTCCGATATGGAGACCTGCTACAAGGTGGTACGAACCGATATTTTGCGTGATTTGCGGTTGGAAAGTGATGATTTTCGGATTGAGCCGGAGATTGCAGCGAAGGTTCTGCGCCGAGGTTATCGCATTTATGAAGTGCCGGTGAGCTATTTGGGGCGTACTTATGAAGAGGGAAAGAAGATGAAGCCTATTCAAGGGTTTTACGCGATTTTTGCCCTCTTTAAGTATCGGTTTTGGTGGTAACCTCAACGACCAGTTGGGGGCAGAAATCATTTATCACCTTTTGGTGTTTCGTCGAGGAGAAAACGCTTCTGGCTTCGCTTGCCATCGCTCTCTTCCCATACGACCGGCGTGTAGGGTAGAGGCGTGGTGCGCCCTGCACCTATGACGACACTCACGGTCATGCCACATCGTTCATACCAGTTGAAGATGATGTTCCGTGATGGTTTGTACACAGGTTTCGAACAGGATGAACCCCGCTTTTCCTCCCCGCCGGGTCATGCCGCCACCAGTTTTTCTGCCAATACTTGTGCAATCAGATAATTTGTGATACAACACTCGAGAAAGGCAGGTTTTGTACCTGCTTACTATTCCGCTGAGGGGCGGGCGGTACGGGTTTTCCGATACGCTCGCTTTTCATTCGTTATGAGGAATCCATGCGAGTGGCAATGTTGAGTGTGCATAGTAGTCCGCTGGCCCGGTTGGGTGGTAAAGAAGCGGGCGGGATGAATGTCTACGTGCGCGAGCTGGCCCGTGAATTGGGGCAGCGGGGGATACTGGTTGATATTTTTACCCGTAGTCAAGACCGCGATACGCCAATGATTGTTCCTCTGAGCCGTGGTGTGCGGCTGATTAGCCTGCACGCCGGCCCGGCAGCACCTTACGATAAGAACCTGCTCTTGACCTATCTGCCGGAGTTTGTCAGCCGGGTACGCTGTTTTGCCGATGGTGAAGATTTGAGTTACGATCTCATCCATAGCCATTACTGGCTGTCAGGTGAGGCTGCTCTACGCCTGCGGCGGGTCTGGCGGGCGCCGGTGGTGCACATGTTTCACACTCTGGGCGCTATGAAGAACAGTGTCGCCCGCTCCGAGGAAGAGGTGGAAACGAAGCGTCGGATTGCAATTGAGCGGCGGTTAATGCGCGAGGTTGATGCAGTGGTTGCGGCAACACCGCTTGATCGAGCGCAGATGGTCTGGCATTATGGTGCCGATACCGGGCGAATTCGGGTCATTCCGTGCGGGGTTGATTTGCGTCGCTTTCAACCGGGGGATCGCACTGCGGCACGGGCGGCATTGGGCATTTCGGCAGACGCGATCCTTCTGGTGTGTGTGGGGCGGATGGAACCACTGAAGGGGATGGATGCCCTGATTCGGGCGGCGGCGCGGTTGCTCGCCGACCATCCAGAGTGGCGTGATCGCTTGCAGGTGGTGCTGATCGGTGGTGAAGACGAGACTCAGGCCACACTGTGGAATGGTGAACAGCGCCGTCTCGATCATTTGCGCCGTACCCTGGGCGTGCAAGATCAGGTCGTGTTTGCCGGTGCCCAACCCCAGGAACGTCTACCGCTCTATTACGTGGCTGCCGATGTGGTGGCTGCTCCCTCGCATTATGAGTCGTTTGGGCTGGCTGCCCTCGAAGCACTGGCCTGCGGTGCAGCGGTCGTCGCCTCTAACGTCGGTGGATTGGCATTGACGATTGAAGATCGCCATAGCGGGTTGCTCTTCCCGCCCGATAATGATGCTGCGTTAGCTGCCCAGATTGAACGTGTTCTGACCGACGCAGAGCTGGCTGCACGTCTGCGTTCGGCTGCGGTACAGCGTGCAGCCGAGTATAGCTGGCCGACCATTGCGCGTCGCATTGCTGCGCTTTATGATGAATTGACTGCCGCAAATGCAGCGAATTGGGCGGTACGGCGATTGGTACGGGTGTCGTGAAACCATCATTGGCTTTATTGATAGTAGGCGCTCTTTACCTGGGTGTGGGCTGGATGTTGTCGGCTATCGGGCCGAGTCTTCCTGGCCTTGCAGCTCAGGTCGGGCGTGAAGTGACCGATCTGGGCGCTGTGTTTACGGCGTTTTCCCTGGGTGGCGTGCTGGCTTCTGTAGGCGTCGGTTCGGCCATCCAGCGCTGGGGGATGCGTCCCGTGATTGCAATTGGTGCTGCGCTGATGGGTGGCGGCATGCTGGCACTCGGTTTCAGTCCGGTTCTGATTGGGATGTTGCTTGGGGCCGGTATGGCCGGTTTTGGTTACGGCGGTATGCTGGCCGGCGGGAACCTGCTAATCGCACGCCTGTACCATGGCGCTGCCGGTGCCTTGAATGCCCTGAATCTGTTCTTTAGTGTTGGTTCAATTGGCGGCCCTTTGCTGGTTGCGCTGATGTTGACACTTGTCGACCGTCCCCAGGCTGCCATCTGGATCGGCGCACTGCTCATGCTGGCTCTGGTCTGGCCGGCCACCCAATTGCGTGAGCCGACGCAGGCCCCCTCCGCCCAGATGGCCGGGCCGCCACGCTGGCTGGCAGCCGTGATGTGTGGGTTGCTGATGTTTACCTACATCGGTACCGAAATCGGCATTGGTGGTTGGATTGCGCTGATTCTCGAACGCGGTGGTGGTCTGGCTGCGCCGATTGCAGCCCTGGGCAGTAGTCTGTTCTGGGGGATGTTGACCGCCGGGCGCATGGCGGCCATCTTTTGGGGAGATCGCCTGGGTGCGTTGCGTATGCTGCTCTTGTGTCTGATCGGTCTTGGCTCCGGTGGTTTGCTGTTAGTCATCGGTGTTAATCAGGTCGCTTTAGCACTGGTTGCAGTTGCGCTGATGGGGCTATCGTGTGGCCCGATCTTCCCTACGACGATGCTGTTGATCACACAGTCTGCTGGTCGTAGTGCGGCTGCGCTGAGTGTTGCGCTGACCATCGGTACCGGTGGTGGGTTGTTTCTGCCGGCACTCTTTGGTCAACTGATCGGCTGGTTTGGCCCGGTGAGTGGCGCAATTCTGGTTGTGGTTGATGCCGGTGTGATGCTATTGCTGCTGCTTGTGGCACGACATGGGATGAAACGGGTGCCGAGAATTGCCGAGGCACCAGTAGGGTAGCGAAGCGATGTTGACGATTGATATCAACTGCGATTGTGGTGAGAGTTACGGCGCTTTTCAGGTCGGTGACGACGATGGTATACTGCCGTTTGTCAGTTCGGCAAATGTCGCCTGTGGCGGTCATGCCGGTGATCCGATGGTGATGCGGCGCACTGTCCGGCGTTGCCGTGATCTGGGGGTGGCGGTTGGTGCTCATCCTTCCTACCCCGATCTGTACGGCTTTGGCCGCCGGGTATTACCGCTAACACCGGATGAGATCGAGGCGTGGGTGCTGACTCAGATCGGTTCTTTAGCCGCAATTGCCCGCTCGGAAAAGGTTGAATTGCGCCATGTGAAGCCTCACGGTGCGCTCTACAATGTGGCCGCCCGCGACCTTACCGTGGCGATGGCGATTGCCCGTGCCGTGGCTGCCTTCAGCCGTGAACTGGCTCTGGTTGGATTGGCCGGCTCGTTGCTGATCACCGCCGGCCACGAAGTCGGCGTGCCGGTGCTGGCAGAGGCTTTTGCCGACCGTACCTACGAAGCCGATGGTACGTTGCGCAACCGGCATCATCCCGATGCCCTGATTATCGATCCGGCAGCATGTCTGGCCCAGACACTGCATATTATTCGCGATGGTGCGGTCAGAGCCGTTGATGGCACACTCGTGCCATTACAGGCCGCCACAATTTGTATCCACGGCGATACACCGGGTGCCGCGCTGCGAGCAGCAACGATCCGTCAGGGTCTGGCTGCCGCAGGCATCACCGTACAGGCGCCACAACGATGAGCGGACGGGTAGATCCATTTGGCGAAGCAGCGTTCCTGGTGCGCTGGCCGACCGATCTGGCCGGCGCAGGGGCACCGCTGGCCGCAATGGCTGCACTCCAATCCGATCCACCCCCCGGTTTGATCGATCTGGTGCCGGCAATTGACTCGCTACTGGTCTGTTTCGATCCGTTGATCGCCAATCGTGATCTTCTTGCCGCCCGTCTGGCCGATCTGGCTGCACATCCACCCTTAACCGCGATGCCCGTCGGACGTGAGGTGGTTATTCCGGTGCGTTACGGCGGCGATGAGGGGCCTGATCTCCACGAGGTCGCTGCCCAATCCGGGTTGTCACCGGATGAGGTAGTGGCCTTACATACCGGTACCGTACAGCGTGTGCTGATGATCGGTTTTGCTCCGGGCTACCCTTATCTGGGCTGGTTACCGCCAGCCCTTCATCTGCCACGGCGGGCAACGCCGCGCCTGGCAGTTCCCGCCGGATCGGTGGCAATTGCTGCCGGTATGACCGGTATCTATCCGACAAAGTTGCCCGGCGGCTGGCATATCATCGGTCGCACCGGCCTGCGATTGTTCAATCCGACTGCTGATCCACCGACGCTGTTGCAACCGGGTGATCGGGTGCGCTTTGTGCGAGAAGAGTGACCAACGCCGGTATTGGGCATCCTCTTCGCCAGTGTATCTTCGGGTAGGGGCATGGCATGCCGTGTCCCTACCGCATCAGGTTGATCTGGATTTGCACCAACACCTGGGAGCGCACGCCTCCGGTGCGCACGGGCATCGCCGCCTTGCCCCAACACCCGACAGCGAGATCAATCCGGCATCAGTGTTCCCGCTCCCAGCGGGGGCGGGTGAGGGTGGGGGCGAGTCAGTATGCCCTGGGAGCGCGTGCCTCCGGCGCGCACAGGCATCGCCCCCTCGCTGGGAGCGCGCGCCTCCGGTGCGCACGGGCATTGCCGCCTTGCCCCAACACCCGACAGCGAGATCAATCCGGCATCAGTGTTCCCGCTCCCAGCGGGGGCGGGTGAGGGTGGGGGCGAGTCAGTATGCCCTGGGAGCGCACGCCTCCGGCGCGCTAATCGCCCCCATGAACCAATACCCGAGTTTGAGCAAGCGTTGACATAAAGACGAAGAGACGCACCATCACGGTGCGTCTCAGATACTTCCGTCACCGCTCAGAACTACCGTGCGCCGCCACGACGCCGGGCAACGAATATCCCGGCCCCAACCAGCGCAATAACGACGAGCACAATCCACAACCAGACCGGCGCCCCGCCTCCCTGTGCGGCAGGTGCTGGCGTGGTCGGCGCCGTCGCCTCCGTGCTGGCGGTTGGCGCCGGCTCCACCGCTACTGTCGGCGTCGGCTCAGGGGCGGGGGCAGGTACCAACGGTCGCGGCCCAACAAAGACCGCCGTGGTGCGTCCGGGCACGCTGAAGGTGCCGTCGGCGGTATAGCGCGATTGCGTGACCCGCTCATCGCTCGATGCGACCTGAACGTCGTGTAAGGACAGATCGCCATTTGCCAGTTCGGGGATGGTAATCGTCACTGTCTCAGGCCGGGCATTGAACAAGACCACCACCTGCCCGATGTTCGGATCGAGTCGGCTTGGGCCATTATCACTGATGCTCATGACGATTAGACCGGGAATCTGATCAGGCCCGTTATTGAAGAACGAAACCATGCGCTCGACCTCGGCAGCCGTGCGCAGACGGAAGAGAGGTGTACTGCGCCGGATGCGGAGCATCTCGCGGAAGTGTTCATACGTCGCCTGCATCAGGCTGGCGTCCGGTTTGAGTGCCGGGTTGGCCAGCAATGGCGCCATGATCGGCCAGTTGCTCTGGTTGTCCCAGGCCGGGGGCAGACCGGAGCCAAAAGTATTCTCCTGACCACGCCAGTCAATCCGGTTGAACCAGTCCGATGAGTTGTAGCTGTTGCGGTCGAGCGATTTCGAGCGCAGCAGTTCATCACCGGCGTGGAAGAAGGGAATACCCTGCGCCAGCGCAGTCAGTGAGAGACCGAGTTGGGCCATTCGTGCTCGCTCGGCGATAGGTGTACCGGCTGCGGCCTTGAGTTGTACCGCATCAAACAGCGTTTCGTTGTCGTGGGCTGAAACGTAGACAATCTGCTCTTGCGGATCAAGCGTGTAGCCGCCGGCTGCGCCACGGTACTTGATCTGCTCACCGGGTACGAGACGACCTTCGTAATTGATCATCCGGTAGGTCTTCAGGTTACCGGCCAGGCCAAGTTTGATCAAATCGGTCTCAGCCAGCAGTTTGACCCGCTGCGCATCCGGTGTCCCTTGCGGGAAATCACTCGGATCGGTAGCCAGACCGGAAATGAACCCCTGGAGCCGTGGATCGTCGAAGGGACCACCGCCACGGGCTGCGTCGCGGAGGCGGTCTGAGAAGGTACCGATACCGGTACCGGCCATGTTGAATTGGGTAGCGTTAATACCACGGGCATTATTGGCGACTTCACCAAAATTCCAACCTTCGCCGTAGATGATGATTGATTTGCCATCAACCCCATCGCGCTCTAAGGTCAGCGCATCGAGTGCTGCGCGCACCGCCAGCATGTTGTCCTTCATGTGATGGCCCATCAGATCGAAGCGGAAGCCATCAACTTTGTAATACTTCGCCCACAGCACCACCGAGTCGATCATCAACTTCTCCATCATGCGATGCTCGGTCGCCGTGTTCGCACAACAGGTGGAAGTCGTGACATTGCCGTCACCGTCGAGTCGGTGATAGTAGCCGGGCACGATACGATCAAGGACTGAGCGAGGATTCTGACCACTGGCGTTGGTGTGGTTGTAGACAACATCCATCACGACGCGCAGGCCAGTTTCATTCAGCGCCTGCACCATCTCGCGAAACTCAAGCGTGCGCTGTGGCCCATCAGGATTGGTGCTGTAACTTCCCTCCGGTACTGAGTAGTGGAAGGGATCGTACCCCCAGTTAAAACCATCAAGATCACGGATTGGCTCGATCAATGCCTGTTGTTCAGGTGAATCGGGTGGGAGTGCCCGAAGCTGGTCGTAGGGTAAGGGCACCTGCTGCTCACGAATCTCTTCGATAGTGGCAATGTCAAATACCGGCAAGAGGTGAACATGGGTGACACCCGCGTCGGCGAGTTCGGCCAGATGGCGCATCCCTACACTGTCACGAACGGTGAAAGCGCGGAACGTACCACGCAGGTCAGCCGGAACACTCTCGTCGAGAATGCTGAAGTCACGCACATGCAACTCGTAGAGAACCACATCCTCCGGCGCTTCCAGCGGTGGCTTGCGCAGTGTCTCCCAGCCCGGCGGTTGTAATGCCGGATCGTTCAGATCGATAATCTGGCTGCGGGTACTGTTGGCGCTCAGCGCCACCGAATAGGGATCGGTCACCAGGTTGGTCACCACCCGCCCGGCAGCCGGTACGTAGACATCCACCTCAAACAAATAATATTGACCGATCCAGCTCGCTTCACCGCGAATACTCCAGACGCCGGTCGTGGCGTCGAGCGTCATTGGCAGCACCACTGCCCGCGTATCCGGTTGGGAATCGGCAAAGCGGTGCAGCCGCACCTGACGGGCCGTTGGGGCCCAGACCCGGATTGTCGGCAGGCCATCTTCAATCGTGACCCCTAGCGGGCCATCGTAGGGGAAGAGAGCATCAAGAGCACCGGGGATCTGGACGCGCGTGGCATCAAGTGGCTGCCCATTTTCATCGTACATCGCCACCACCAACTGACCACGGGTCAGCCCGATCAAACGTGCCCGGTCGAGTGGTGGCAGCTTGAACGCGCTAAATCCTGCCAGGTGGGGAAACTTCTTCAGCGCTTCGCCAGGTCCAGCCGGCGAGAAGGTGAGATCGATCCGCTGACCACCAACCACCCCTTCGGGGGTCAGTTTCAGATTACCGCCTGGATCGCTGAACAAGGCATACTGATAACGTGGCGTGCCGATCACATTCCAGACAATCGTATCGGCATCAACCCAATAGGCACGGGCACGCGAAATATCGCCTTTAGGTGCCCCAGCAGTTGAAATCGTCACTTCGCCACTCCCTGCGTTATAGCCGATATAGACCTCACCACCTTCGGCAACGGTAATGGCAAAAGGCGGTCCACCGGCGCCCCCCTCACCAATTGCGCCGTCAAGCGTCTCACCGATAGCCAGCCGGAGCTGGTAATCACCGGCAGGGATACGGTTGGTAGTAAACGTATACAATCCGTCACCATCAGGGTCTTGCAACCACGAGCCAAGACAGGTTGGATCGTTGGCCGTCGCACACCCGAGGGCCGTCTGAAACTCCCCAACCGCCACAATAATCGGCGTATTGATGCTATCGGTGACCCAATGCGTCTTGTGATCGTAGATAAAGCGCACGCTGGTTGGGGCCGGTACCTGTAAGGGAATGTTTGGCCCATCACGGCGCGCATTCAGACCATAATTTTCAGCCCAACTGTCGTTGAGGGCAACTTTGTATTCGTAGGCGCCGGCAGGCAAATCGAACCGGGCGCTCCAGAGGTCTACTGCCGGATCGTAGGTCAGATAGGTGATACTACACGATGGTTGCCAGTCGCCGGGACACCCCAGGACACTCTGGATGGTACCGGGAATAGTGACCGTTTTCGGGTCGGGTGTATTTTGGGCGGCGACCGGAAAACTGGCCAGTGACCAGCAGATCAATAGCAGAACCGACAGTGCTGACAAGAAGCGTCGCGGCCAGACAGGGAGCCACATAGTCGTCCTCTACAGATAGTTGAATGCGGAACTATTTGTGGATAGTATAGCACAACATTGGCGAGCCGCGACAGGACATCGGCTCGCCTTAAAGCAATGCTTGAGAGAGGTATTATGGCTACTCGTTGCCGATCCAGGCGTGAAAATCGATATCGACGGCCCGCGAAAAACCACTAATCATATGGTTCATCTTGTGTTCCATTGCCCGCTCGCCAATTGCCTGCAACACACTGCCGGGCATAAACCAGAGCACCTTTGGCACCGGGATGGTCATTGCCAGTTCAACCGTATATTCGACATCGGTACCGTGGGCATGGGGATAAAACACGGCCTCAGCAAAGAGCTGACCTGGGAAGACAAAACCACTAAGGTCAATCGGCGGACCATCATCAACCGGCATAATCCGAATCAGGCGATGAGGCTCGAATGCAGCAGCCACATCGAAGTAGCCGGCCATCGCATGGCCGTGGCCATCAGTTGCTCCGACGATCAAGCGGTAGCGGTTAGGGCCATAGGTGAGGACATCAATCACATCGGGGAGCAGACTGAAGACAGCCGGCACATCGCAGAAGTATTCATAAGCGAGATCGAGCGGCCCCCGAAAACGAAAGAGGTGTACCGCAGCACCACTGAGATCGACGGCCCGGCGCTGCTCTTCGTTGGTTACAGAGGGTGTGTAGGGCGCCGACATAGACGCTCCTTGTGGTCGGGGTTTGTGAACCGACACAACTTTCATATATGACATCAATTACCGCCAGTATAGCATCTCTGTGCGCCTTGTGCAAGTGTAAACCGGATTGACGTTTTGCTTTTTACGTAATAGAATACAACCAGAACCGCAATGACAGTTCGCAGCCGGGCTGGCCGCAGGAAGGAGCGATCCATGTCAGTGAAAGAGAGCGGCGGCATCTTTGGCATGATGTTCCGCGAAGTAGGTTTCTTCTGGGAACAGGTTTGGAA
This sequence comes from Chloroflexus aurantiacus J-10-fl, assembly GCF_000018865.1. Lineage (NCBI taxonomy): Bacteria > Bacillati > Chloroflexota > Chloroflexia > Chloroflexales > Chloroflexaceae > Chloroflexus > Chloroflexus aurantiacus. Next base: position 1,818,262 of record NC_010175.1, on the reverse strand, counting down.
TTGGGCAGAAGAGCAGGCCAAAGCTGATCGCGAACAGGAGAAGATTGATCAGCAGCGTCGCCTGGCCGAAGCGCAGGCTCGTTTGCTCGAACAGATTCGCCTGGCCAAAGAAGCCGGACTTGATGTTGACCGAATTATGGCAACGATCCAGCAGGAATTGAAGAAGTAGTCGGCCTTCCCATACGATATAAATACAGGTGTTTTCAAAGCAACTGACGGCGGTGACCATCTGGTCACCGCCTTATTATGGTGTGCAGTTCCCGTATGCCAACAAAACCGCTTTGCAATGAGTTTTGCCATATCAGCTATAATAGAGGGAGTATGAATAGAATGTAACGCCTACAGCATATCATCATCAGCCCGAGGAACGGCATGCCAAAAGAGGTTATTACCCAACGGAGTGTTGATTACAACCAGTGGTACCTCGATATTGTGCGGGAAGCTGATCTGGCCGAGGTTGCCGAAGTTGTCCGTGGTTGTATCGTCGTTAAGGCCCACGGCTGGGCGATCTGGGAATTGATGCAGCGTGCACTCGATGATCGGATCAAGGCAACCGGTCATGCCAACGTGCAGTTCCCTCTGCTCATCCCCAAGAGCTTTATTATGAAAGAGGCCGAGCACGTCGAGGGCTTTGCTCCAGAAGTCGCAGAAGTCACCCGCGCCGGCGGTGAAGAACTGGCCGAGCCATATATTATCCGTCCTACCAGCGAGACCATCATCGGTTATTTCTACAGCAAGTGGATTCGCTCGTACCGCGATCTGCCTTTGCTCTACAACCAGTGGGCCAACGTCATGCGCTGGGAAATGCGCACTCGTCCTTTCCTGCGCACGGCTGAATTCTGGTGGCAGGAAGGTCATACTGCGCATGCCACCGAAGCCGAGGCCGAGGAAGAGACCCTGCGCATTCTTCACGACGTTTATGCCGATTTCGTTGAAAAAGAGATGGCCGTGCCGGTCATTCGCGGGCTTAAGACTGAAAAAGAGAAATTTCCCGGTGCGCTACGTTCATACTGTATTGAGGCAATGATGCAGGATGGCCGGGCCTTGCAGGCCGGTACGTCGCATAATCTTGGTCAGAATTTTGCCCGCGCCTTCGATATTACCTTTACCGATCAGAACAACACCATTCAGTACGCCTGGACGACCAGTTGGGGGGTAAGTACCCGTCTGATCGGTGCGCTGATTATGACCCATTCGGATGATGAGGGGCTGGTTTTGCCGCCTCGGCTGGCTCCCATTCAGGTGGTGGTAGTGCCGATTTACAAGAACGACGAAGAGCGCAGCCTGGTGATGGCCGCCGTTGAGCAGATGACCGCAGCCTGGAAGGGTCGCCTGCGCTTCAAAGTTGATGACCGCGACAATTACAGTCCCGGTTATAAATTCAACGAATGGGAGTTGAAGGGTGTTCCGGTTCGGATTGAAGTTGGGCCGAAAGATGTGGCAAAAGAGACGGTGGCTCTCGCCCGCCGGGATATTCCCGGTAAAGCCGGCAAGAGCTTCGTCCCCCAGGCCGGTCTGACCGAGCGGATTGAGGCATTGTTGAACGAGATGCAGACCGCACTCTTCCAGCGTGCACTTGCTTTCCGCGAAGCGCACACTGCGGATGTCACCAGCTACGACGAATTGAAAGAGCAGATCGAACGAGGCTTTGCCCGGGCCTACTGGGCCGGTGATACCGCTGATGAAAAGCGCATTCAAGAAGAGACGCGGGCGACAATCCGTTGCATTCCGCTCGAGCAGCCGGGGTCGGTCGGTCGCTGTGTTTACACCGGTCGCGAAACGGATCGTCAGGTAATCTTTGCCCGTGCCTATTGATGCGGTATCTGTTTAGTGTCGGAGAATACCATGAGCGCCATCCTGAGCAGCCTGGCTGCATTCATTCGTGAACGGTTACCGCAGACAGGTGCGCGTTTGCTGCACGCTGTACAGAGCAGTAGTAGCGGATATGCCTCAATCCCGGCTGACGAACTCCGCCCCGCCCTGCAACGTTCGGTTGAGACGATCTGTGCTGTCTTTGGTGACAATAATGCAGGCCCGCTGAACGAATGGGCACCCTACATCGGTGAGCGACGCGCCCGGATGGGCCTGTCGCTCGACGATATGATGAGCGTCGTCTCAGGTATCCGTGAGTTTTGCTGGCAGGAGTTAACCGAATTCGGCAGTGATCGTCTAACCATCGGTGATGTCCGTCAATTTGAAGATGCCATCAGTGAATTTAACCGCTTGCTGTTGTTGGGCTACAGTCAGGCAATGCTGACCCTCCAGCAAGAGTTGCATGATCAGGCCGAACAGATTGCTGCGCAGCAGCAGACTATCCGCGAGCTGAGCACACCTATTCTACCGCTCTACGAAGGGATTCTTGTCTTGCCACTGGTTGGCGCAATTGACAGTTTCCGCGCCGGCCAGATTATGGAACGTCTGCTAACAGCCATTGCTGAACGTCAGTCAGATATTGTGATTATTGATATTACCGGGGTGCCGGTGATCGATACTGCGGTCGCCAACTATCTCTTGCAGACGGCGCGGGCGGCGCAGTTGATCGGTGCCCAGGTGATTCTGGTCGGTATTGGCCCGGAAATTGCTCAGACGATTGTGCAACTGGGTGTTGATCTGCGTGGAATCCAGATCGGCGCCAATCTTCAGGCCGGCATTGAACTGGCATTAAGTCAGCAAGGCTACACCATTCGCTGATCAGGTGAGGTACTGATGCCCCAGGTCATTGCTAACATCGTCGCCTTCTGCGAGGCACGCCTGGTCGAAACTGCTGAACGGTTTACCGATGAGCTTCGTAACCGCCACGCAAACTATGCGGCCATGGATCGGGCTGTACTGCTGCAAGCGGTAACGACGTCGCTTAAGACACTGATCCAGGCGATTGGAACCGGCGATTTGAAACCATTTCTTGACCATGCCCGCTCAATTGGTAAGGCACGGGCCAGTAGTGGGTTCATTGCCGCCGATATGTTCGGTGCCTTGAATGAATTGCGCCGCATTGCCTGGAGTCTGATAGAGGATTTTAATCGCGAACATCAGACGGTGACCGTTAATCATGTGCGGCGATTAGAAGATATTATTCACGCTTTTGGACAGGAATTACTCACCAGTTTTAGCGTTATGTATCGTGATGTGCAGCTTCAGATCAATGATCAGGCTGCACAGATCGCGGCTCAACAGCAGACTATTCGTGAGTTGAGCACACCGATCCTCCCGCTCTACGAAGGTATTCTGGTTGTGCCACTGGTCGGGGTGATTGATAGCTTCCGTGCCGGCCAGATCATGGAACGCCTGCTCACCGCAATTGCCGAACGTCAATCAGACATCGTGATTATTGACATCACCGGCGTGCCGGTGATCGATACCGCAGTTGCGAATTATCTCTTACAGGCGGCACGGGCAGCACAATTGATCGGGGCACAGGTGATTCTGGTCGGTATTGGCCCGGAAATTGCCCAAACTCTTGTGCAACTTGGAGTTGATCTGAGTGGCATCCAGGTCGGAGCAACCTTGCAAACCGGGATCGAGCTGGCACTCCAGCGTACCGGCCATGAAATAAGACCACTGCAACGATAGACGCCAATCGCAGGCTGTCGCCATCTGGTTACGGAAACCTTGCCCTACGCTCCGCAGACAAGCGTGTGTTAACGGGTGTTTGACGTCGCATCCTTTCCGACGATACGTCGTGTAGCGACAAGGAGGTCGCGTGGCAGATATCTTCACCGATCTACAAGACTTTCTCCTGGCCCGGCGTTCGGCAATGGAACACGCACTGGCGCAACAGGTGCAACGTCAGAGTGCCGGTTATGCTCGCTTTAATCAGGAAGAGTTGTCATTTTCGGTAGGCACCACCATCGAATCACTGGCGGAAGCAATTGGTACCCAAGACCTGCTACCGTTGCTGGCGTATGCAGAAGCGCTTGGTGAAGTGCGCGCTCATACCGGGTTTTTGCTCAGCGATGTCTTGATAGCAGTCGATATCTTTCGTTCACTCATCTGGGACGTGCTGATGGCCTTTGCCGCTGAGCGCCCGGATTGTACCGTTGACACGGTGCGCGCTATAGAAGATATGCTGGAGCAGTTTAGACGTGCTATTGTCACCAGTTTTAGCTTTACGTACAATCAATTGCACCACCAGTTTCGCGACCAAACCGATCAGATTGAGGCTCAACAACAAACTATTCGTGAACTGAGCACCCCCATTCTTCCGCTTTACGAAGGGATTCTGGTCGTGCCGCTGGTCGGCGCGATTGACAGTTTCCGTGCCGGCCAGATGATGGAACGCCTGCTAACGACGGTTGCCGAACGTCAATCAGACATTGTGATCATTGATATTACCGGCGTGCCGGTGATCGATACCGCTGTCGCGAGTTACCTCTTACAAACAGCACGGGCAGCACAGTTGATCGGTGCCCAGGTGATTCTGGTCGGTATTGGCCCGGAAATTGCCCAGACTATCGTCCAGCTTGGCGTTGATCTTGGCCACATTCTCATTGGCGCTAATCTGCAAAATGGGGTCGAGCTGGCATTTCGACGGCTGGGGCGGCAGATTGTGCGTAAGAGAAGCGATCATCATGAACGATGATAGTTTAGATTTGGCTGGCTTCAGAGATAAACGCACAATCTTCGCACGGCTTCTGCCCAACATTGCGATTGTGCCGCCCGTTGCAATCGTAACTCGACTATGCTAGAATAATCCACGTCTACCGTAAGGGTTTTTTCCACCATAACCAGCGCCCCGCGTGAGAGTAGTATCACACGCTGCGCCGGCAGGTACATCGGTTCGTGCATTCGTGCAACGAAGGAGTTGGGATCATGCAGGATCTGAATGCCGTCCAAAGCCTTGCAGTCTGGGCCGTTCTCGTCATCTCACTGCTCGGTATCGGTTACGCCTTCTTCATTCGTAGTCAAATCCTCGCCCAGGATACGGGCACTCCCAAAATGCGTGAGGTCTGGGGTTTTATCAAGACCGGCGCCAATGCCTATCTGAGTCAACAATTCCGTACAATTTCAATTTTGATCGTGATTTTGACGTTTGTGCTGGCAGCAAGTGTGTTTATTATTCCCCCCACGACTGAAGCCGTTGAACGTTTTGGGAGTAAAGAAGCGGCAACAATCTGGGTTGCCATCGGGCGGGCAGTAGCCTTCCTGATGGGATCACTCTTCAGCTATGCCGTTGGCTTCGTCGGCATGAATGTGGCGGTTGAGGGGAATGTGCGGGTCGCGGCGGCAGCCCGGAAAGGTTATAATCCGGCGTTGCAGGTGGCGTATAAATCCGGTTCCGTGACCGGCATGCTGACGGTCGGTCTTGGTCTGCTCGGCGGTACGCTGATCTTTATGGTGTTCGGAATTGCCGCCCCGGATGCACTGCTTGGTTTTGGCTTTGGCGGATCGCTGATCGCACTCTTCATGCGCGTTGGTGGTGGTATCTACACCAAGGCGGCTGACGTCGGCGCCGATCTGGTGGGCAAGGTTGAGGCCGGTATTCCAGAAGATGATCCCCGCAATGCTGCCGTCATTGCCGACCTGGTAGGCGATAACGTCGGTGACTGTGCCGGTATGGCTGCCGACGTGTTTGAGAGCTTTGAAGTGACCCTGGTCTCGGCATTGATCCTGGGATTGGTGCTGGGTGATGCTGTGGTTGGTACCATCGGTGATGGTGCTTACGATCTGCGCTTTATCATCTTCCCATTGGTACTGCGCGCCATTGGTGTTGTCGCGTCGGTGATCGGCAATCTCTTTGTCACCACCGATGAGCGCAAGCGCAATGCAATGGCTGCGATGAATCGCGGCTTCTATATTGCTGCCGGGTTGGCAATTGCAGCCAGTGCCGCAGCTACGCCCGTCTTTATGGTGAACGAAGCGACCGGCGAAGTTGACTGGCGACCGTTCTTCGCCACTCTGTCGGGTGTGGTGCTGGCAATTGTGTTGGATAAGCTGACCGAATACTTCACCAGCACCCACTTTAGCCCGGTGAAAGAGACTTCTAAGGCTTCACAGACCGGATCGGCGACCAATATTCTCTCTGGTCTGGCTCTGGGTATGGAGAGTAGCGTTTGGGCGATTCTGGTGATCTCGGCCTCGATCTTTACGTCAGTCCTGATCTACGCTGGCGAGCCAGCGGCTACCCAGTTTACCGCTATTCTCTACGGCGTGTCGCTGACCGGTATCGGGATGTTGCTGTTGACCGGCAATACCATCTCGATGGACAGCTTCGGGCCGATCTCGGACAACGCGAACGGGATTGGCGAGATGGCCGGCCTCGACAAGAATGCCCGCAATGTGATGGACGATCTCGATGCAGTTGGTAACACGACCAAAGCGGTGACCAAAGGTATCGCTATCGGTTCAGCGGTGATTGCAGCAGTGGCACTTTACGGGTCGTATTTCACCGACGTGAACAAGGTCTTGCAGCAAATGATCAATGAAGGCCGGCAAGGTATTGAACTGCTGGCGTCGATCAACGTTGCTGCTCCGCCGGTATTTATTGGCTTGCTCATCGGTGGTGCAGTACCATTCCTCTTCTCAGCACTCACCATCCGCGCCGTCTCGCGGGCCGCGGCACAAATTGTCAATGAGGTGCGCCGGCAATTCCGTATTCCAGGTTTGATGGAAGGCAAGGTGCAGCCCGACTATGCCCGTGCCGTCCAGATTTCAACCACCGCCGCTCAGAAGGAACTGATCAGCCTGGGCTTGATCGCGGTGATGGTACCGATCATCGTCGGCTTTACATTGGGTGTCGAAGCGTTGGGTGGCTTCCTGGCCGGGATTATCCTGACCGGTCAGTTGATGGCAGTATTCCAGGCCAACGCTGGTGGTGCCTGGGATAACGCCAAGAAGTATATCGAAGAGGGGAATTTCGGTGGTAAGCACAGCGAGCCGCACAAGGCCGCAGTTGTGGGTGATACGGTCGGTGACCCCCTGAAGGATACGGCCGGCCCGGCGCTCAACCCGATGATCAAGGTCATCAACCTGGTCGCATTGATCATTGCACCCATTGTGGTGACCATCGAACCCGGTAGCCCCGGCGTGATTATCGCCATGATCATCTGTGGCGCGGCGTTGGTCTGGGCAATCTGGCAGAGCAAGCGCGAGAGCGAGGCGCTCAAAGAGATCGCTCAGGCACCGGCTTCGGCTGATTAAACACTTGTCTATGCGATGAATAAACCCCCTGTGCTGAACTGCACAGGGGGTTTTAGTCTGCCGGCTTTTCCACATTGAGGCAGGGTTCCACCTTACCGGCTCGTCGCACCACCGACTACCTCATAGCGCCTCATCTACGTAGCGAACGGATGACATGCTATCCAGCCATCATCCTGGCGGCGCACCTGAGTGCAGATGTGCTGAAGCGATGCTTCTGGGTCAGCGACGACCCACGTGGCGTGTCGCCGGCACACCCGGTAGCACGTTAACACGAAGATTACACCTGGACAATGCTCATTATTGTCAAAAGTTGATATCATCATCAAACAACCCACCTGCCAGCAAAGCAGGTGTGCTATACTGTTCGTGCCTGAATTGTCAGAACGTATTACCAATTCCCAAATCGATCATGACAGGTGATCTTTTAGCTAACCTCAATGAACCCCAGCAACGTGCCGTGACCACCGTTACCGGGCCGGTGCTGGTATTGGCCGGGCCGGGAAGTGGTAAGACTCGTGTGCTTACCCACCGGATCGCCTATCTGATCGCCGAGACGGGGATTGATCCGCTTCAGATACTGGCAGTCACCTTCACCAACAAGGCAGCGCGTGAGATTCGCGAACGTCTGAACCTGCTCGTGGGCGAAACCGTTGCTCATGAGATAACCATCGGTACCTTTCATGCGATTTGTACGCGCTGGCTGCGACGCGATATTGTTCATCTCGGTCGTGAACGTGACTTCGTGATCTACGATAGCGATGATCAAGAACGCCTGATGAAGCGGGTGTTGCGCGAACTGAATCTCAATGAAAAGCAGTATCCGCCGCGCGCTATTCTAGGGGTCATTTCACGAGCCAAAAATGAGCTGGTTGATCCAGAGGCATTTGCTCGCACTGCCCGTAGCTACTTCGACGAGATTGTCGCCCGTTGCTACACACGGTACCAACAGCTCCTGATTGAAAGCAACGCGCTCGACTTCGATGATCTGCTCGTCGAAACGGTGCGCCTGTTCCAGGAACATCCTGCCATCCTTCATCATTACCATCAGCGCTACCGGTTCCTGCTCGTCGATGAGTATCAGGATACGAACCGTGCGCAGTATCTGATCGTGCGTGCTCTTGCCGAACGCGACCGCAATCTGTTTGTGGTCGGGGATGAAGCACAGAGTATCTATGCCTGGCGTGGCGCCGATATTCGTAATATCTTGCAATTTGAACACGATTATCCCGATGCCAGGGTGATTTTGCTCGAACAGAATTATCGCAGCACGCAGGCTATTCTCGATGCTGCGCAGGCGTTGATGCACGCCAGCCCCCAACGCAAATACGCCAAAAACCTCTGGACGGTCAACGGCAAAGGCGAGGCGGTCACGCTGTACGAGGCAAGCGATGAAGAGGACGAAGTCCAGTTTGTCGTTGATGAAATTCTGCGCTTAATCGCGGAAGGAAAGGCTCGTCCCGGCGATTGCGCCATCATGTACCGTACCAATGCGCAGTCCCGTCTGGTTGAAGAGGCTCTCATTCATGCCGGTGTGCCGTACTACGTGGTTGGTGGGGTGCGTTTCTACGAACGCAAAGAGATCAAAGATGTGCTCGCGTATCTCCGGCTGATAGCAAATCCATACGATAGCGTCAGTCTACAACGCATCATCAACTGGCCAGGTCGTGGGATTGGCGAGCGTACCGTTGCGGAGCTGATCGCCTGGGCCAGGACGTTGGGACTACCACTCTATCAGGCGTTGCGCGAGATTGCCGACAATGATGCGATTTCCCATCCCTTTGGTGGACGAGCGCGTACTGCACTGACTGAGTTTTATCGCCTGCTGAGCGAGCTGCATCAGTTGCACGGAATGATGGCGCTGAGTGATCTGATCGATTATCTGCTCAATCGAATCGACGTGCGCGCAACCCTCTACAGCGAATACGATGGCGATGAAGCCGATGATCGCTGGCGCAACGTGCAGGAGTTACGAAATGCGGCCTTGAAGTATGTCAACTTGCCGGTTGAGACTCAACTTACTGCCTTTCTCGAAGAGATTGCTCTGGTTGCCGATGTTGATGCGATTGATCGCAACAGCGATACGGTCACCTGCATCACACTCCATCAGGCGAAAGGGCTTGAGTTTCCCTGTGTCTTTCTGCTAGGGATTGAAGAGGGACTGCTGCCGCATAGCCGGTCGCTGGATAACCGCGACTCGATTGAAGAAGAGCGCCGTCTCCTTTACGTCGGGATGACCCGTGCCCAACGGCGTTTATACCTCTGTCATGCGACAAAACGCACCATGTTCGGTCGCGTGAATATCGGTGCCCGCTCTCGGTTTCTCAACGACATTCCACCGACACTCGTCCAGCAGGTGCATCGTCGTGGTTATCGGGCTATTCCCGCTGTAGCTGGGACAACGTGGCAGTTCCGCACCTCTGGTCAGTCTGAGCAGAACCGACGCACGTCAAGAAACCAGGCTCCGCTTCCCACACCACAAAAAGCCGTTTTCTTCCCTGGACAGCGCGTGCGACACGCCACCTTCGGCGAAGGAATTGTCGTTGACAGCCGCCTGATCGAAGGTGATGAAGAGGTGACCGTCCGTTTTGCTGATCGCGAACGCCGACTATTGGCGAGTTTTGCCCGGCTTGAACAGCTTAGGGACGGATAAAGGTCTCAATTGGCCGCTGGCGCACTTCGTTCACCAGAAACTCGCGCAAGGCACGGGCTGCCGGCGAAGCTGTGCGATCACTCCGCCAGACCAGGCCGAGTGAACGGGTCAGATGTTGGTCAGACACCGTTAGGCGCACGACATCAGTACAACCGGCGACAGCCAGGGCAGGTACCAGCGACACTCCCAATCCGGCGGCCACAAACCGCACCAGGGTTTCCGTTTCCCCGCCCTCCAGCACGGTCTGAGGCGTAAAACCAGCCTCGCGACAGGCCTTTAAGGTTGCTTCGCGCAACTCATAGCTTGATGGGGATAGAATCCAGCGTTCGTGACGCAACTCCGTCATCATCACTTCACTGCGCCGGGCCAGTGGGTGGGTCGTACTGACAATCAGAACCAGCGGCTCGTTCAACAGCGGGGTTACCGTCAACTGTTCATCGGTCACCGGCAGCGCAACAACGGCTAGATCAGTGATACCGGCTTCCAGCAGATCGAGCAGTGACTGTATCCCTGCCTCGTGCAGGCGCAACGTGATACCGGGATACCGCTGATGAAAGATGGTGAGCAGTGGTGGCAAGAGATGGGCACCCACGGTTGGAGGTGCGCCTATGGTAACCCGACCGGCTTTCAAGCCAATGCGCTCGGCCATCGCAGCCCGTGCCTCTTCGACCTGAGCAAGAATGGCCCGCGCATACGGTAACAGAGCTTCACCAGCTTCTGTCAGGCGTAAACTACGCCCTACCCGATCAAAGAGGGTAATACCCAGTTCCCGTTCAAGCTGACTGATCTGCTTACTGAGTGCTGGTTGGGCGATATGCAGCTCGGCTGCGGCGCGAGTCACGTGTGAATGACGGGCTACGGCTTCAAAGTAGCGCAGATGGCGAAGTTCCATACTCTTGCCCTTCCGTATTAGCGAACACTCTGCATGGTATGATACCAAATCCCGCCGGTTATGTGCGTTAGGACTTGACAATTGAGGTGGACGTGTCATTGTCGTGATCGCACGACGAGATAATTCAGCGTAACCGTGATTAACAGGCCGGTCGGCCGGGTTGCACACAAAACGTTGCATCCTCTGGCTGAACCGTCTATAATCTGAGCAGCAGAGAGACCGGTTGCACGGGCAGCAGAGGAGAATCAGCAGTGTCAGGCGAAGAACTACAACAGCGCATCACAAACGCCATTCAGGCCTACCGCGACGAGATTGATCGCACCCGCCGTGAAATCAACGAGGTAGAGTCGTTGTTGCGCCAGAATATGGCTGAAGTGGATCGGTTGGCGATGCGCGAAACCTCAATCGCCAACCGGGTACGTGATCTCGATGTCAACCTGGATCGTTACGAGAAAACCGACATCAAGACCTTCTTCAGCACGCTGATCGAAGTGCAGATGCGCTTGCAGACCATGCGAGCGCAAGTCGATCAGTTGCAAGCCCGTCGCGAAGCCCTGCGCAACCGGCAGAGTCTGCTGAGTGATGTGGTTGAATTGCTGGAACAGGCTGCAAGTGAGTTAGCGCGGAGTGCAAAGGTCGCCGATCTCCCCTTCGATCCGCAGACCATGATTGCCAACATTATTCAATCGCAAGAGAGTGAACGGCTGCGCATCTCGCTCCAGATGCACGATGGCCCGGCCCAGGCGATGAGCAACCTGGTGCTGCGGGCTGAAATCTGCCAGCGCTTGCTTGACCGCGACCTTGATCAGGCCCGTGCTGAACTGGTTGCCCTCAAGACAGCAGTCAATAACACGCTGCAAGAGACGCGCAAATTCATCTTCGATCTCCGACCAATGACCCTCGACGATCTGGGTCTGGTACCCACCCTGCGCCGCTATGTCGCTCAGGTTGCCGAAAAACACAAGATCGACATTAACCTGATGGTGCAAAACCTCGACCAGCGTCTGCCAGGTCACTATGAAGTAACAATCTTCCGGTTCATTCAGGAAGCTATCAATAATGTTGTACGCCATTCTGGGGCGACCCAGGCCCGCGTAATGCTCGAAAACAGCGACAACGTCCTTCAGATACTGATCGAAGACAATGGGAATGGCTTCGCAGTCAAAGAAGCGATTGCCAGCGCTGGTACCCGCAAGAACATGGGGCTGGCGAACATGCGCCAGCAGATCGAGGTACTCTTGCAGGGCGAATTTGGTATTGAGAGTTCTATTGGTCGCGGCACGCGAGTGGCGGCGACCGTACCGTTGCCGTGAGGTTCCTCACATTGCTGTTAGTGGGCACGACGTCCGAACAGGTATCGATGTTCGGGTTATTTGACCGTATTGCGCAACTGATATGTTTGACAAAACCATCGACTTATGAAATAATGTATTACGATAAATAGTAGTACTATACTTTGTACGCGATCAAAATAACAAAATCTTCATCGACGCATAGTACATCAGTACCTTCATTCGTCTCCCCCTATCTTATTCAGTACCGACACAAAATAGTACCCTCAGGCTATTGGCAAAACCTGCCCGAGCATATATACTACGAAGCGTGGAGAGGTACTCCACGGGAATAGTAAAACCGCACTAGTATTCAGGATGTTCACAATGCTTCGCAGCTTCTTCGCCAAGGAAGAGGGCCAGGGTCTGGTCGAGTACGCACTCATCCTCGTTCTGATCGCAGTCGTCGTTATCGGTGCTCTGACCCTGCTCGGCCAGAACATTAGCGACCTGTTCAACAATCTCGCCGGCACCATTCAGCCGTAATTGTCGTTATCATACGACACTCAACCACACCCGACCAAATGGCCGGGTGTGGTGCTTTTTTCTGCCTGATCTTTGCCATGCTGATGCCTCCTGCCCATATCAGCAAAAGGAATACCGTGTTTCCAGCTTCCAATCTTGAAACAGGCGCGCTGTCGTTTCGTAGTTCCCAACCTGTTCTACCCCGACGCCAACCTGCCAGATTCACTTTCATATCCTGATCCGAAACTTGTCGCCACGCTCAAGGTTTTGTACAATGCGAGTAATCCGGTGTTATTAAGGTTGCTGCATCCGTATGCCGAACAATCGCTACTATCAGGAATATGGCCCGATCTATCGCCGTCGAGCCGGACAACGTCCACCGCTTGCCGACGACGAACTACCACCTGATGAGCCGCGCCGCCCCCGTGTGCGGCGGCCAGTGCGCCATCGGCGGCGGGTACCGGTCTGGTTGTGGCTGGTGGTAGGCTTAGTCCTGCTTGTCGCAATTCCCACCGGTGCGCTGTACGCCGTGGATATAGTGTATCCTGAAACGATTTTGCCTGGCGTTTCGCTCAATGGCGAGTCAATTGGTGGTTATACGCGCACCGATTTGATTATCGAGTTGCGGCGGCGCTATCGTTCCTTCGAACAACAGCCGGTGACACTTACCTTTCGTGATCAGCAGTGGCAACCGACACTCGCTGAGTTGGGGGTCGCCTTTGATGTGGAACGGCTGGTGAATAGTGCCTTTGCGCTTGGGCGGAGCGGTGATCCGCTGACCCGGGCCTATGAGTTGTGGTTGCTCTGGCAAGAAGGAATTGATATAACGCCTCGTCTGACCGTCGATCTCGCGCAAACCCAACGCTATCTGCTGGGTCTGGCGCCACAGATCGAGCGATTGCCGGCTGATGCTGTCCTCAGTCTGGCCGATGCCCGCGTGGTTGGTCAGCCCAGTCAACCGGGTACGCAGCTTTTGGTTGACGCGACGGCAAATGATGTGCTGCTGGCTATCCGTGCGCTTCAACCACAAACGGTGCCGATCCGCACTCGTCAGATCGTGCCACAGATTGACGATACCGATCTGGTGGTTGCCCAGCAGATTGCCGACCAATTGCTGCGGAGTGCGCTTGAGTTGAAGGTCGAAGACCAGACAATCGTCTGGACGCCTGAACGTCTGGCAGAACTGCTGCGGGTAACACCGGTTGATGGTCGACTAACAATAGAAGTTGATCCAGATCGTCTTGCCCGTGCCGTGGAAGGGCTGGCGCAGATGATTGATACCGGTACCGCCGAACCGCGCCTGCGCTTCAGTGACGGTCGGGTGCGGATCGTCGCCGAGGGACAGCCGGGGCGGCGGTTGCGTCAGGCTGACGCGGTGACTGCTATTGCCGATGTGCTGATGCAGCCTTCACCGGTAACCCGCACGCTGACTCTACCGGTTGAGCGGGTTGAACCGCAAATTACGGCAGCAACCCTCGACAATCTGGGCATTGTCGAGCTGGTGGCAGAAGGGCGGAGCAGTTTTGCCGGCTCAGCTCCATACCGCATCACCAACATTCGCGCCGGTGCAGCCCGTATGAACGGCGTATTGATTGCGCCCGGCGAAGAATTTTCGTTTAACCGCCAGTTGGGGGAAGTCAACGCCGAAAATGGCTTTGTTGAAGGGTATGCCATTATCGGCAACCGGACTCAGCTCGAATGGGGTGGTGGGGTGTGTCAGGTGAGCACAACCGTCTTTCGAGCCGCGTTTTGGGCCGGTCTGCCGATCACCGAACGCCATGCCCACTCGTTTTACATAAGCTGGTACGACCGTTTCGGACTCGGCCCGAACGGCGATGGTCAGGGTCTCGATGCCGCAATCTTTACCGGGGTGCAAGACCTCAAGTTCATCAACGATACCGGGCGCTGGCTGCTGATGCAAACGAGTATTGATGAGCAGGCACAGGTGCTGGTCGTCCAATTGTATGGCACCCGTCCTGAACGCGAGGTGCGGATCGAAGGCCCAATCATCGCTAACGAGGTACGTGCACCGACTGAGCCGGTCTATATTGATGATCCTTCACTGCCGCGTGGAACAATACGGCAAACCGATGTTGCGCGCAGTGGTCGTGATATTTCCATCTACCGCATCGTGACCGAAGCAGATGGTGAGGTGCGACGCGAGCTGTTCTTCACCCGTTTCCGCCCATGGCCTAATATTTTCGTTCGTGGTAGCGGGTAGGTGTGCTCGTGCAGTGATCGGTGTGTGAATGTGTTTCCGCAGGTACGATTTGTGCGTAAGCATGGAGAAAACTTCTACGTATCGCACAGCGAGAAGGTTGTCCTATTCTGGAGTGTAGAACCTATTTCAAAAAACGTCTACGAGAAGGTATCCCGTTCATTCCTGACCGACTCTATAGGAGCACACCCGGCATACCCGTGACCAGTAGAGTCAACGGTGTGCCACGCGCCGGATCGTGAGCACGGCTGTTGCGGCAGCATGGGCCGCACGCCAAACGTCGCGACAAGCGCGTGCCGAGTGGGTAAGCACCCCATCCAGCGCGTGATGGCATAACAGGAGCAGCTCTCTGCCAACGGGCCAGGTGCAGGACGGGCAGTCTGTG
This sequence comes from Chloroflexus aurantiacus J-10-fl, assembly GCF_000018865.1. Lineage (NCBI taxonomy): Bacteria > Bacillati > Chloroflexota > Chloroflexia > Chloroflexales > Chloroflexaceae > Chloroflexus > Chloroflexus aurantiacus. The sequence goes on along the minus strand of NC_010175.1, from coordinate 1,803,184 downwards.
GTGATTGGCAAGCGTCATGCGCCTGGGTGACAGTCTGGGAGCACAATAGCATCGTTAGGATTTTCCAAACCCGTCTGGTACAGCAGGTGTAAAGAGGATTTCAGATGGTCGAGATCGTCTCTTCCGCGCTCTTAATCACATGCCACAGGCATTGCCAAAACAGGTATCATCCGGCGACGTGATTGCTGTGTGGTTCAGTAGGATCACGCCTGATGCTCCTTGTATTGCATGGTATACTCTCTAATACAAGGAGTAGTAAAAATGCCATCAAAACGGTTGATTCAAACGTTGCAGCGGCAGGCACATCCATTGGCCAATCCGCTGATCCAGCAACAGGTGCTGGCACAGGTGCCGGTGCCTGCCTTCAATGAGACACTCCTGGCCTATGGTCTGGCCCCGCTACGGGCCGAGTCGCGCATTGATGTCTTGCAGATCAATGTGGGACGACGCTGTAATCAGACCTGTCATCATTGTCACGTTGATGCCGGCCCCGACCGCAAGGAGGTGATGCCGCCGGAAATTGTCGCCGCCTGTCTGGATGTGCTGGCACGTTGGCGGATTCCGACGCTCGACATTACCGGTGGTGCGCCGGAGCTGCATCCCGCATTTACCGAGATTGTTCGTCAGGCACGTGCGCTGGGCTGTCATGTGATCGACCGCTGTAATCTGACGATTGCCCAACTGCCAAATTATCGTTATCTGCCCCGATTTTTTACCGAACATCAGGTCGAGATCATTGCATCGTTGCCGACTACCGATCCGGAGTCGACCGATGGTCAACGTGGTGAGGGAGTCTTTGCGCAATCGCTGGTAACGTTGCGCGAACTCAATGCGTTGGGCTACGGTATTGAGGGCAGCGGTTTGCTGCTGAATCTGATCGCAAATCCAACCGGCCCTTATCTGCCGGAGGCGCAGGAAACTCTCGAACAACGCTGGCGGCAAGAGCTGGCTACCCGTTATGGCATAGTCTTCAATCGCCTGTATACGCTCACCAACATGCCGATCAGCCGCTATCTGGCTCACTTGCAGGCCAATGGCGAGCTGGAAGCATACATGCACCTACTCGTTCAGGCGTTCAACCCGGCGACAGTGAATGGCTTGATGTGTCGCACCACGCTCTCGGTCGGTTGGGATGGGCGACTCTACGACTGTGATTTCAATCAGATGCTCGATCTCGCGTTGCCGCAGACCATTCGCGATGTGACCATCGCCGATCTGGCCGGACGCGAGATTCGCACCGCAGCACACTGTTACGCATGCACCGCAGCCGCCGGCTCCACCTGAACAGGCGCTATCGGCACGCCGTGAGCGTGCATCCAGCGCTCGTGATGATGGCCCGTCGCCCTGAACCGGGACGGGTTAAGACCCGTTTGTGCCCGCCTTTGACCCCAGAGCAGGCAACTACTCTGTACGAAGCGTTTCTTTATGATTTGACGGCGTTGTTGCGGAGTGTACGTGGGGTGCAGCCGATCATCGCGTATGCGCCGGAAACCGCTGCCGATTACTTTGCCCGCCTTGCCCCTGACCTTGCCCACCGGCCACAGGTTGGCGCTGATTTGGGTGAACGGCTGGCCAACATCACCGATGCGCTCCTGAACGAAGGCGCGCCGGCAGTGGTTGTGATCGGGAGCGATAGCCCTGATTTGCCGGTGGCCTTCATCGAACAGGCTATTGCTGAATTAGCGCAAGGGGCCGATCTTGTGCTGGGGCCGGCCAGTGATGGTGGTTACTATCTGGTTGGGTTGCGCCGACCGGCACCAACCCTCTTCACCGGCGTCACCATGAGTACGCCAACCGTACTGCGTGATACGCTGGCGATTGCCGAACAACTGCGGCTTCAGACCTCGCTCCTTCCCCTTTGGTATGACATCGACACCTTTACTGATCTGCACCGCTTGATCGCCAGTTCAGCCTCTCTGACCCACACCCGGCCACTATTGGAGCACGTGCTGGCACAGGCTGGAGGATGACGTGGTGGCAGATATATCAATCATCCCCCACAAAACACACACTGCACACAAAGGTTTGCGCACGTTTCACGAGACATAAACCCCGGCTTCAATCCACTGCTGCAAGTGTATAGCGGAGCCGTGGTACCGGTCGGTTCCATTCTGAGATAGTCTCCCCGATCACGGTACATCCCATGTTGCGATAGAAGCCGACGGCATGTGGATCAGCGTCCAACTCGATCTGCGCAATTCTCTGCGCACGGCATTGGGCAACGGCATGGGTAAAGAGCATTCGCCCCACGCCCTGACCAATCCAGGACGGTATCACCCAAAGGTCTTCGAGTATGGCCGGTGAGCTATCGACAATCAACCGGTACCAGCCAATCGGCTGCCCCTGCTGATGAGCAGCAAAGACCAGATCGTGATCAATCGCCGCTGGGGTGATGATCGGCGAGGCGGCCCACTGGCTGATGAGATGGTCGGGATAGCCCCAATATCGCTTGGCAGCCACAGCAATTTGCTTGAGCAGCGCTGCGTCGGACGGTTGAGCGCGGACAATGATTATTGCTGACATAGCTCCTCCGGCTGAGGGGGAAACCCTGCTTTACGTATAATACCGCAACCTGCTGCCAGGGTGGAAAAAGACAGTGCCCTCGCCGCCGATAATCCCAGAAACACCATCCTGCACCCGGCGCAAAACTCTTTGACAAAGCGAAGATTGTCTTGTCAAGATTGCGCAAAGAGGGCATAATACGACGAAAACCTATCAGATAGCGTAAAGGAACTGGAAACGTCATGTCATCGTCAAAACTCACACACGGCCCGCAAACCGGCGAATTTATCGCCATGATGGCTCTAATGACCTCGCTGGTCGCTATGTCGATTGATCTGATGTTACCCGCCCTGGCCGATATTGGCGCCGATCTCGGCTCCCCCCACGAGAATGCCAACCAGCTTGTCGTCACGATGGTCTTTCTCGGCCTGGCGATTGGTCAGCTTCTCTACGGCCCGCTTTCGGACAGCATCGGGCGTAAACCGGCGATTTACCTGGGATACGCCATGTTTGGTGTTGGCTCACTGCTGGCTATCTTCGCCATCAATTTTCCCATGATGCTGATCGGGCGTCTGCTTCAGGGGTTGGGCGTGGCCGGGCCACGTGGGGTCTCAATGGCGCTCATTCGGGATCGCTTTGCCGGGAGAGCGATGGCGCGGGTGATGTCATTTATTATGGTTGTCTTCATCGTGGTACCTATCATTGCGCCGGCTATCGGCCAGGCTATCCTGTTTGTGGCTGCCTGGCGCATCATCTTCGTCATCCTGCTGGTGCTGGGGGTAGTATCACTGATCTGGTTTGCGCTCCGTCAGCCGGAGACACTTCCATCCGAGCGCAGGGTGCCGTTGTCGGCACGCCGAATGATTGGTGCGCTCCGCGAAGTACTGGCGAACGCCACCACGCTCGGTTACACCCTCATGGCCGGAGCAGTGTCGGCCATCCTGCAAGCGTATCTGAATTCGTCACAGCAGATTTTTCAGCAGCAATACGGTTTAGGTGCACTGTTTCCACTATTTTTTGCGATCAATGCCCTGGCGATTGGCCTCGCTTCATTCGTGAATGGCCGCCTCGTCATGCGCTACGGCATGCGTCCGCTGGTAAAAATTGCGCTGTTTGCGTTGTGCAGCATAGCCCTGCTCTTTGTCGGGATCGCTCTGATCACCGCCGGGCAACCGCCGTTGTGGAAGTTGATGGCGTACCTGATCCCGTGTTTCTTCTGTCTGGGCATTCTCTTCGGCAATATGAATGCACTGGCGATGGAACCACTCGGTCATATTGCCGGTGTAGGTTCGGCAGTAGTTGGCTCGCTTTCCACCTTCGTCGCGATTCCGCTCGGTGCGGTTATTGGGCAGGCGTACAACGGCACAGTGACGCCACTGGCGATGGGGTTCGCTGTACTGGCCTTTAGTGCGCTGGTCTTGATGTATTGGGCCAATCGCGATCAACCTGAGCCGGTAGTTGTGAGCGAAGAGTAGCACCTGGCTGCTGGTCATTCCGCAAGTATGCTGTGAAATCTAACAAGTACTGGTAGGGCAACCGCTGTAGGAGCGTGGGTCGGGCTGGAACGCCTGTGTCGTGGCAATTGACGCGCACCGGCGGGGGCACACGTGCGGCGCGTTCACACTGTTGGCAGCCTGCGCCAGGATGGTTTGTGGGTTGAGACTTTTGCGAAATGGTTGCTGTTCAATAGCTAAGGCATGCTCCAAACAGCAGGCGGAACGTCTGTGCCACGATCCGCTCCCCCGCTCACACCCCGTCTACGCAGCACGTATCGTCACAGCAGACGGCAGTGCGTTGCCGTGACCGGCGACGAAACCGCTGCGCCCCGCACCTGATCGCGAGCACGGCAGGCGCGGAGCGTGGCTGCCGCAGGCCAAACGACACATCACGATCCGCTCCCCCGCTCACACCCCGTCTACGCAGCACGTATCGTCACAGCAGACGGCAGTGCGTTGCCGTGACCGGCGACGAAACCGCTGCGCCCCGCACCTGATCGCGAGCACGGCAGGCGCGGAGCATGGCTGCCGCAGGCCAAACGACGCTCCTCATTGTATTTTCATTAATAAAGCTATTGACATGTCTGTGCAAGGGTGCTATGATGACTGTGCAAAACATTGACAGTACAGAGACAGGAGACCATGATGATTAAAGTAGGACGGCGCTGCCACATAGAGGGAGTAACGCCAGAGCAGGTGTTCGCCACCCTTTCTGACCCGGCATTGATCAGCCAGATTTTGCCTCGCGTGCAGAAGACAGAGCTGCTCAATCGTGATGATGTCGCACGTCGCGCCCGTCTGGTCACCTATATGTCAATGGGTGGTTTGTTCGGCACGATCCGCTGTGAAGGTGATCTGACCTGGCAAGACAACCGCGAAATCGTCTTCACCGTGCGCACGCCGCTACCGGTTGAGACGCGCTGGGTGCTGAGCCAGGCGGTCAATGGTACCGATCTGCAGGTTATTATGGGAATTGATCTGGCACCACTTCTGGGCATGATGGCATCGTTTGTGCCGGAGAAGACCGTCGCCGATATGCTGGGTGCCGATCTTGAGACAGCATTGCGAGGTGTCGCTCGCCAGGCTCGTCAGACATTAACTGCCCGCGCCGCAGCCTAATCAACTCTGTCCCTGTCTCTGGTATAATCGCAGAGCACCAATTGCACGGTGCTCTGCATTCTTTTTGCCGCTCCGGCGAGTGCGTCGGGGGAGACTATGATTGACGTTGTGCAGATCGGGTTGGGGTTTGTGCTCAGTATTGTGATCGGCGGTGTTGCCTTTGCCCGCCGTTCACTAAGCGAAAGTGGCTGGCTGGGTGCGGTACTGGTAGGGACATTGACGTTTGGTTTTGGTGGTTGGGCCTGGGGAATTACCCTGATCGTCTTTTTCGTCAGCAGCAGTCTACTCTCTCACTACAAAGAATCCATCAAAGAACGGCGAGCAGCAGAAAAGTTTGCCAAGGGCGGCAGGCGCGATTTCTTTCAGACCATTGCCAACGGTGGGTTAGGTGCACTCTGCGCGGTCGCGTATGCCTTGAACGACCAGCCGGCGGTATTACTGGCAGCATTTGTCGGGTTGATGGCAACGGTGACTGCCGATACCTGGGCGACCGAATTGGGCGTACTCAGCCCGCATGAACCACGACTGATTACGACGCGCCAGCCGGTACCACCGGGAACATCCGGCGGTGTTACCCTGATGGGTACCTCAGCGGCTGCCGCAGGCGGGTTGTTGATTGGCATCACTATGTTCCTGCTGAGCAGTATCGGTGGTACGCCGCCGTGGTGGATGATCCCGGCTGGTCTCCTTGGAGGTCTAGGTGGTGCGCTGCTCGACAGTCTGATGGGAGCTACCGTACAGGCGATCTACGTCTATCCCGATGGCCGCGAGACTGAACGCCGGGTGGCCCGTGACGGCACTCCCAATCGCTTTTTGCGCGGCTGGCGCTGGATGGATAACGACCTGGTGAACCTGATCAGCTCAATTGGTGGTGCCCTGATCGCGGTGGTGATTGCGGCAATGATGGGGGCGCTTTGACAGGCCGGTGACAGTGGGTTGGCGAAGGATGTTTCGCTACCGCTATCCATTCGCTGATACCACAACAGCGGCTGGTCAGGCCAAGAGGGTTGGTAGTCGGGCGAATGACCTTGTGCTACCTGTGAAGGGAAGGCGACACATACGCCATCTCATTCTTGCCGAACCCTAAACGTTGCGTGGTACAGATTGAGGTGGTGAACACAGGGGAATTCACGGTAGGGGCGCATGACCGTGCGCCCCTACCCTGGCCTTCTACGATAGTGTTCATTCCCTGTTTCTGGCTGATGTGACCGGTTTCATTTAGCGTCCACGTCGCAACAGCACCAGGCCGGCCCCAATCAACAGCACGGGGAATAGCAGCGAGAGATTCACCCCCAATTGCTCAAGCAGAATGATACCGCCCACACCGATCAGAATCATGCCGAGTAAACTCCAGTTACGGCGACGCGATGGTGTCGTTGTCAGTTGTACTGTCTCACTGGTTGCCGGGCCACCGATAGGCTGACCGGTAAGTGGATCGAAGCGGTATGAGGGATCGGGAGCATATCCGACCCGTGCCTGCCCACTCACCTGACTCTGGCTAACGAAAGCTTCCTGCGGGGCGAAATTTGCCTCACTACCTGTCGAGGAGAAGGGTGTCGGAGGATTCTCTCTTGGCATAATCAGCCAGAGCACCAGATAGATCGGCAGGCTAATGCCATTGATGAAAAAGATCAGCACAAAGATCAAGCGCACAATGACCGGATCAACGGCGAAGTAGCGAGCCAGGCCGCCACACACACCGCCGATCATGCGATCTGTTCTACTCCGGGTAAGTCGTGTCTGCATATATCGGCTCCTTCCAGCCAGGGCCAAAGAGTTGTGCCCACGTATTCTGCGAATTTGACGAAAGTTTTACCAAATAGTTGCAACCACGTCTGCTCACCGTCACGAGACCATATGCGGGCAGCGATTCATCGCCATGGGTGAACAGGCTCATGCCTGGTATCAACACGCTCGTACAGGCACAACCCTATTGCAGGCACGGCTGGCGCATTACCAGCGCCTCACCGGTTACCCACCGTTCAGTTTCCGTTCAGATTGCATGTGGGTGAACACATCACGATACACCGGGAACGTATCGCGCCACAGCACCATCCGCACCAGACCAGGGGCCTGATGGGTATGCAGATCATCGATGAGCGTTTGCAGGACTAGCGGTGCGGCACGAGTAACCGGAAAACCGTAGATACCGGTGGCAATACTGGGAAAAGCGATACTTTGTAGACCATACTGACGGGCCAGCGCCAGGCTTGCGCGATACGCGCTTATGAGCAGCCGGTCGGCTTCTGATGGTGCATAGTGGTCGAAGATAGGCCCAACCGCGTGAATGATATAGCGTGCCGGCAGAGCAAAGCCGGGCGTAATACGAGCTTCGCCGGTTGGACAGGGAGCAACAGCATCACATGCCCGTTGTAGTTCAGCAGCTCCGGCAGCGCGAAAGATTGCACCGCAGACACCACCACCCTGCAGCAACTGTTCATTAGCGGCATTGACAATCGCATCAACCTGTTGGCTCACGATATCGCCCTCGACCACCTCAAGACACGCCTGCCCAATACGTAATGTTAGCGGTTCATTCATCATCCATCCTCCTCTCTAAACAGCCAGGTCTACCGCAGACCCCCATCAGGTACCGGCAGAACTGTGAATACGGCAACACCATCCCCTACCCCGTCCATCGTAAATTAGCCGCAGCGATCCTGCTATAATAGTTTTACAAGGTGCGTCAATTGTGATAGGATTCAGGATGATACGATAATACACTACAGGAGGAGAGAACCATCGAGACCGGAATGATTGCCCGCCGCATCGTCGAGCTGGTAGAAGACAAGCAGGCGCACGACATTGTCCTGCTGGACATCCGCTCGCAGACAACCATAGCCGACTACTTTATCATCTGTACCGCCGACAATGATCGGCAGATGCGAGCGATCATCGACCACATCGACGAGAAGATTTCAACCGAGCACGGGTTAAGCCCGCGCTTTGAAGGGAGCGCCGACACCGGCTGGGTTGTGCTCGACTATCGCGATATTGTGGTGCACATCTTCAGCCAGAGCCAGCGTGAGTACTACCGGTTGGAGCGTCTTTGGAGCAAAGCGATGCCGGTAGTCGTTGTGCAGTGAGGAAGCATATGGGCAAGGAGACTGCGCGGCGCAAAGCAGCGTCGCGACGCAAACGGTTCGTTCTGTTCGCCAGTGGGGCAGCGTTGGGTAGCGCGTTAGGCCTGATCGTCGGTTCAGTGCTGACATTCTGGATCGGCGAAGGTGCAGCGCGGGCCATTCAGCGTGGTTTGCGCCGACTCGGTGGTGATGACGGACGACCGCATTTCGACCTGCTGATGCAGTAGTCAACACCAAAACGGGTAACGATGGGGTTGCCTGCAAGGAGTGCTCTCCGTTTGTCTGAGCATAGAGGCGACTCTGGCGTAGGTGTGCGCCAGAGTTGTTTATATATCTACGAGAGGAAGAGCCATGGATTTGGCAGGAAAGGTTGCGATTATCACCGGCGGCACAGGGGGATTAGGAGTAGCGGTTGTCGAACGTTTGGCGAATGCTGGCGCTACGGTTGTCGCCCCCTTTGTGAAAGAGGATGCATTTCGGTCACTTGCCGAGCGTATACCGGCAGTAATCGGCTTACCGCTCGATCTCACCGATGAATCGGCAACCCAGGCCGCCTATCGCACGATTGCAACCACGCATGGTGGGATCGACATCTTGATCAACGCTGCGGGTGGCTTCGCCGGTGGCGAGCCGGTGCATCAAACGCCATGGGCGCTCTGGCAGGTGCAGCTTGATATAAACCTGAAGACGGCTGTAATTTCGTGTGCCGCTGCCATTCCCCACCTGATTGCTCGCGGTGGCGGGGCAATTGTGAATGTTAGCAGCCGGACTGCGACTCAGGCCGGTGCCAATCTGGCGGCCTATGCGGCTGCCAAGCGAGCGGTGCTGCAACTGACCGAAGCACTGGCTGCCGAATTGCGCCCTCATGACATTACCGTCAACGCCGTATTACCAAGTGTGATTGATACACCAACCAACCGCTCGGCAATGCCAAAAGCAAATCATGAATCCTGGGTGAAACCAGAAGAGATCGCCGCCGTCATTCACTTTCTCGTCAGCCCGGCAGCACGGATCATCAGCGGTGCAGCAATTCCGGTGTATGGGAGGGCTTAAAAGAGTTGACAACAGAGTCGTCTTTCCCCTACAATCACCCGTAGCCCCGTTGCTCAGTGACCATGCTGTCAGCTCGATGTGGAAAGAGGTCAGTCATGGCACTTGATCCCCAAAGCCTGCTTCAGGAACTCAACGATTTGCGTCATCGTTATGCAATGCTGGTGCGGGCACTACGACTGATGATCTACGATTATGATGTGGTTAGTGGCGAGATTAGCTGGAGTGGCGAGACCGAGCATGTCTGTGGACGGACGTTGAGTGAATTGAGTGGTGGTATCGCGCAGTGGGAAGAATTGATCCATCCAGATGATCGCGAGCGGGCAGTTGCATTACTGGGGGAAGCTGAAGCTCGCTTGAGCGAATATGACATTGAGTATCGCTTTCTCCACAAAGATGGTTCGTATGTCTGGATTCTGGATCGCGGCTACTTTCTCGCCGGCCCGGATGGGAAAGCGGTACGGATGGTCGGTATGATGCAAAACATCAGTGAGATCAAGGCCATCGAGTTCGAGCGCTTGCAGATGCAGGCAGAGATTATTGACGCGCAGGAGCGAGCCTTACGTGAATTAAGCACGCCGCTGGTGCCAATCAGTGATCGGGCCGTGGCTTTACCCCTGATTGGTACCATTGATCAGCGCCGGGCTAATCTGATCATTGAAACGTTGCTGGAAGGGGTGTCGGCACGCGGGGCTGAGATCGTGATTGTTGACATCACAGGCGTTGCGACGGTTGACACCTTTGTCGCCGATGCCTTGATTCGCGCGGCGCGAGCCGTGCGCTTACTTGGGACGCGGGTAGTATTGACCGGAATCAGTCCTGAAGTAGCACAGACACTGGTTAGTCTTGGTGCCGATCTGAGTATTTTTGAGACACGGGCTACGCTTCAAGACGGTATTGCGCTGGCAATGAATGGGAGAGAACAGTTCAGAGCTGGTGGACGAATGATGCGGTGACGGGTGTGTCGGTTGTTTTGTTTCGCACTTGTGGGGCTATCCGTGAGCACGCCCGGTGCCCACTCCCGCCATCAGGCGGGCTGAAGCCCTGCCTGACGCCGTGCAAGCCCCTGGGGGGCTATCCGTGAGCACGCCCGGTGCCCACTCCCGCCATCAGGCGGGCTGAAGCCCTGCCTGACGCCGTGCAAGCCCTTGCGGGGTTATATCCAAGAGCACGTTCGGTTCCACTTCCTGCCGTCAGGCAGGTGAATTTTTACCTGACGCCGTGCAAGCCCCTGGGGGGCTATCCGTGAGCACGCCCGGCACCCACTTTCTGCCGTCAGGTGGGCTGAAGCCTTACCTGACGCCGTGCAAGCCCCGCCAGGTCTGTCCGCGAGCACGCCCGGCGCCCACTTCCCGCCGTCAGACCAGCCCCCGAGGGGCTTCCACGTGGTGAGGCAGGGTTTTAACCTGCCGACCCCTTAACCCGCCAATACAACCCGCCGGCTAATACCCCACCAACCTGCTCACTTCGTCGCCAACACCCGGCAATTCGTCTCGTCTTAACTAATCAGGCAACGTTAACACCTGCTCAGGCTCTATATTCCCAACAATTTTGTGCTGCCGTATGATCCGGTTTTCTGTTCGTTTTCATGACGATAATAGTTTTGCCTTGAAGCAAAAAATATTCATTTTTAGAACTAGCATGAGGTCAAAGCATTTGCTATAATGCAATCAATACCGAACACAATGAAGCTGTTCACGGTGTTATGCTGCTGAAGATCGCATCTTCGGTATTCGGCAGTTATCACACAGTGATAATGTGTTCACTGTTCCCATCTTCGGGAGGAGCACCTATCTGTTATTGTGAGATAGGGTCGTGATAGATAATTGCAGCGCAGAGTCAATCTGACAGGAGTGTCATTGCTTACGGCGCTGACCGGTGCGCTGTGAGCTACTTGCTGTGCATACCCTGAAGAGAAGTATCTTCATCACAGCAGGAGAGAGGAGAGTCGTATGTCTGAGGCGAACGGAGCCGGTTCACAGCATGCGCGCACCATTATCAGCGAACTCGAACAATTTTTGCACGATTTGAAGTGCGATGATGGTTTGAGCGACAATACCATCACTTCGTACCGCTGTGATCTGCGGACAGCCGGGCTTGCTCTAAGCCAGGAGCTGAGTGCTATCACGACGGCTGATATTCAGCAGTTCCTGGCGCGGCGTCAGGAGCAACCGGGTACAACGAACCGACGAATTGCCAGTCTGGGTCGGTTTTTTCGCTGGGCATTAGAGCGTGGCTACGTGACGCACAATCCGGTTGAACAGATTGATGGGCGTTTGCCCACCGAACACCGGCCGCAACCGATTACCAACGAGGCTGAGCTACGCGCACTCGATCAGGCGATTGCGGCAGCACCACAGCCCTACCGTCTGATCTTTACGATGCTGCGTGAAATTGGTATCCGCACAGACGAGGTTTTGAATCTGAACGTCGGTGATGTGATTCTTGAACCCGGACGCGAGATGCTCCTGGTTCAGGACAGTAAGAGTGGCAGTAAACGGATGATTGTCTTGACCCCTGACGCGATGCCGCGCTCGCTCCGCGGATTGCGGGTATGGGTACGTGATATGGAGGATGCTGCTCCGGAGACACCGTTGTTCCGCTCCTCACGCGGAACGCGAGTATCGTATGATACCCTGCACCGCCGTTGGGTGGCCGTGTGCAAAGCTGCCCGCCTGATCGACATTGTCGATGGCCGCGAGCAGCCCCGCTATACTTTGCACCACCTGCGGCATACTGCTGCCGCAGAACTGATTGCATTCTACCCGGAACAGGTTGTGCGACGTATCCTCGGTCATCGTGATCCACGGTCGACCCGCCGTTACAGTGAGCTGGTTCGGAGTCGTGCTCATACCGCCGAACGACCGGTTAGCCTCCAGGTGCCATCTCGGCGTGAGGCGATGTAGCGCCCCGACCGCGCCCGATGATCGTTCGGATTGATGCGGCGGCGTTCAGGCGCCGCCATTTGTTATCCCAAAAACTGACGTAAAGCCTGGAAGGTTGGCTCGTACCCTGGCCCACGCAGCATGTTGTGGTTGGTGCCCGGAATGGTTACCATCTGGACAAGATCGGCTGGTGCCGTAGCCCGTAACTCGTCCTGGATCGCCGGTGGAATGATTGTGTAGGCAGGCTCGGCCAAAAGGATTAATACCGGTATCTGCACCCGGGCAATGCGCGGTACCAGTGTCCAATCCTCTGGCATGAGGAAGAGTCCGGCTACCTGCTCGTACCTGCATTCAGCCAACGCCTGGGTCTTCCAGTAGTAATCACAGGGATGCCAGTCGGGATTCAACTCGCGTAGGCGTGGGAGAGTCTCGGTGGGTGGTTGACCAACACCAATAGTAAACTGGGGCAACAGCGAGGGCGCAACGGCTGCTTCCTGGCGAACGAGTGGATCGAGCAAGACAGCTCGCCTGACTGCGGCGCGAGCCGGATGCTGTCCACTGATGAGAGCCAGTGTTGTTGCCCCACCCCACGAGTGGCCTACCATCGCCAGATCGGTGATTGCGAGGGCCTGGATCAGGTCGCCGACAATCCCGGCTATGGTGTCCATATCGTGAGCAGGGCTGAGATCACTCTGGCCATGACCGGGTAAGTCAACCGCAATCACCCGCCAGCCGTCGGCAGCCAGGTCGGCACCTAATCGCCAGAGGGTGACCGCACTGCTGGTAATGCCATGACACAACAGAACGACCGGTCCGTCCGCAGGCCATTCCAGGTAGCTGACCCGCCCATGCGCGAGCTGGATTGCCTTACGTTGCGCTGAGATGTGACATGGTTCGCCTTGCATGACTCACCTTTCTCCAATGCTTACAAAGTCAGAGAGGACGGCTTTTAACGCGGCGAGTGACGGTTCGTGAATGTACATCATATGGCCAGCAGGATAGAAACTCTCGCTAATCTGGCTGCGCAGTGCCGGATCGAGGGCCAGATGACTCAGCGTATAGCGGGTGGCAAAGTAGGGGGTTGCCAGATCGTAGTATCCACTTGCCACATGTACCCGCAGAGCTGGATTCCGATGCATTGCCCGGCGCAAGGTCTCGGCGACATCCACATAGCGGTTCTGATGGTCGTTGAAGCTCCAGGGCCAGACGCGCTCGGTGAGGATTTCATAGGGCAGGTCACTGCTAAAGCCCAACTGCTGACGCACGTAGTCGTTGAGAGCTGCCGTGTACGGGCCAAGAATGGCCGCCAGACTTGGATCTAACTCGACCGTTTCGCCTACCGCGTCACGGTCGCTACCGGTAAACCGGCTATCAAGCCGACCAACTGTGCGTTGCTGATCGCGCAATAATTCCTTAACAAACCGATCATCGCGAATGCGTAATCGTGAACGTTCAATATACTCTCGGCTCAGGCCGGTATAGCGTGCCAGTTGGGTGATGATGCGCTCGGTAGCGGATGGATCAAGCTGGTCACCTTGCAACAGGGCCAGTGCATAATCGCCAAGGGCAAACGCCTCTGCCGCACGTAAGGTTGTGATCAGATCGCGTTGTAGCTCTGGTTCGAGGCGGCGATGGTAGAAGGCAGTTGCGGTGTAGGCCGGCAGGAAGAGCATGTACGGCAAGTCGTTGCCGTGATCGAACGAGAGGGTCTGAAAATGCAGCACGGCTGAAATCAGCATAAGCCCATTCAGGTAGAGGCCATGCCGCTCTTGTAGATAGCCGGCCAGACCGGCTGCCCGTGTGGTACCGTAACTCTCACCGGCCAGATATTTCGGCGACAGCCAGCGTCCATAGCGGCTCACGTAGAGGCGGATGAAATCGCCGACCGACTCGATATCTTTGCGAAAATCGTGGAACTGCTTCGCCGACTCACCTGCGACCGGTCGGCTATAGCCGGTGCTGACCGGATCGATGAAGACGAGATCACTGACATCGAGCAAAGAGTATTGATTGGGCGTCAGTCGACCGGGTGGTGGTAAAGGCCAGCCTTCCTCTTGCATCAAGACGCGGTGGGGGCCGAGCAAGCCGAGGTGTAGCCACACCGATGATGAACCTGGGCCACCATTAAAGGCAAACGTAATTGGCCGCCGACTCAGGTCGGTGACATCATCACGGGTGTAGGCGACAAAGAAGATACCGGCTCGTGCCTGTTCACCGGTACTGACACCGTCTTTCTCGGCCTCCTCCTTCATAATGATGATGCCGGTAGTCGCGGTGTAGCCGATTTCCACCCCGTTAATCGTCACTGAATGATGGGTCTGAACGATCTGATCGGTCGGCGGCGCCGATGGCGCCGGTGGTGGGTTTGTAGGTTGGTTCGTTGTTGTCATAAGGCATGCTGTCCGCTATCATCCCAGACTAATTCAGCCCGTCCAATCCGTACCAGATCACCGTCCTGCACGCCGGCCGCAATCAGGGCTTCGTTAATCCCACTCGCCTCAAGGACGCGCTGAATCCGGTCGAGCGCTTCATCTTGATCGAGATTGCTCATCGCGATCAAGCGTTCAATCTTGATCCCACGTACCCGGAAAGCCTCACCTTCACGTTCGATGGTAAAGGCATTCTCATCAACCTCTGGCAGAGGCCACTGTAGGGGTGGTTCGTCGGGATCGACCGGATCGCGCTGTGGTGGAGGATCGGCCCGCAAAAGGTCGGCAACCCGGCGCAGGAGGGGTTCGATACCCTCACCGGTGGCCGCAGAGATCACGAAGAGGTCTTCAGGAGCCACCGGCAATCGTTCACGTAAGATCGGCAGATTTTCCTGGGCAGCGGGTAGATCGGCTTTATTGAGAGCCACGACCTGCTTGCGTTGGGCAAGTTCAGGCTGATAGAGGCGCAGCTCGGTGTTGATCTGCTCGTAATCATCCCAGGGATAACGACCATCGACACCAGCGGCATCGATAATATGGATCAACAGCCGGGTACGTTCGACATGGCGCAGAAAATCGTGACCGAGACCCACGCCGGCGTGAGCGCCCTCGATCAAACCGGGAATGTCGGCTACCACAAAGCGTTGCAGGCCAACTTCGACAATACCCAGGTTCGGAGTGAGTGTGGTAAAGGGATAGGCGGCAATCTTCGGGCGGGCGGCGCTAATGACCGACAGCAGCGTAGACTTCCCGGCGTTCGGAAAACCGACCAGCCCTACATCGGCCAACATCTTTAGCTCAAGTTCAAGGGTCAACTCCTGGCCCGGTTCTCCCAATTCAGCAAGCCGCGGTGCCTGGCGAGTCGAGGTTGCGAAGTGGATGTTGCCCAACCCACCACGTCCCCCGCGAGCGGCGAGCAGGCGTTGACCAGGGCGGGCCAGATCGACACTGTACGTAACGCCGTCGATAGTTGCCCGCACTACTGTGCCCGGTGGTACCGGTACGTAGACATCAGTGCCGTTGCGCCCATGCATCGCATTTTTGCCACCGTGCCCACCATTTTCGGCAACGAACTTGCGCTGATAGCGAAAATGGAGCAGCGTGTTGTATTCAGGATCGGCGATCAGATAGACGTGACCTCCACGACCACCATCACCGCCATTGGGGCCGCCACGCGGAACATATTTTTCACGCCGGAATGTGGCCGCACCGTTACCACCGTTACCGGCACGTACTACAATTGTTGCCTGATCAAAGAAATCGGTTTCAGTTTTCATAAGCGTATCAACATGGGGTGTCTGATGACGCCCCCAAATTGCGTTTATTTTTAACGGTCAGCTTTCATTATACGTCCGAGTGAGGTATGCAGAGCGGACATGACTCTACCAGGACAATAGGATACGTCTCCACAGGGCAGAGAGAGTGTGTACCTGCTCATGTTGGTTAGGGTTGACGTCGCAGGTATCACAACTTTGGAACTGGTGAATGGGGCAAAAGACTTCCGTGCCTGAAACGAGGTTTTTACCCTCCTTGCTTCAGGCCAGACGTTTTCAGGTGCGTGAGATACTCTCTTCTAACGAAGAGCAAGCTATCTGAACGAGCAGCAGCACATTTCACCGGTGAAGACCTAACGTGTGAGACTAGACTTTGGTCTCGCCCTCGGTCTTCGCATCGCTGCGTGGCTCATCATCACCCTTTACCGCTTTGCGGAATTCGCGAATACTGCTGCCGAGTGCTCCACCCAGACCCGCCAGCTTCCCGGCACCAAAGATCGCAATCACAATAATCAAGATGATTAACAGCTCACCCCAGCCAAGACCACCGATCATACGGCACTCCTTCCTCGTTATTGCACCAGCGCTATCCATGGCTATGCTCATTCATTATACCCCACCAGAGGGGTGTGTCAACGCTGCCCGGTACGCTTCCAGGGTCTTGATTGCTGTCTGCGTCCAGGAAAACTGTTGAGCGCGCTTCAGGCCACGGGTACGCAGATCTGCTCGTACATCAGCACTGGTCAGAATACGCTGCATTGCTTCAGCAAGCGCAGTGGTATCGGTGGGTGAAACCATTATCCCGGCATCGCCGACTACCTCCGGCAGGCTGGATGTGTTCGAGGTGATGACAGGTGTCCCGCAGGCCATTGCTTCGAGTGGTGGCATCCCGAAGCCTTCATATATCGACGGAAAAACAAAGACGGTAGCCGCTGCATACCACAGGGGTAATTCCTCTTCGGGAATATAACCAACGAACTTTACCCGGTCACGTAACTGCAATTGTTCGAGACGGGCAAAGATCGGTTCATACATCCAGCCCTTTCCACCGCCAATAAGGAGAGGAACGGTCGGCACCTGTCGGCTCAGGATGGCAAACGCTTCGAGGAGCGTCGTCAGATTCTTGCGCGGTTCAAGTGTTCCGACGTATAAAATGAAGCGCTCCGGCAGACTATGGCGAACACGGAACTGCTCGAGTTGAACCGGATCAGGCGGACGGAAGTGATGACGCACGGCATTTGGTGTCACAACGACCCGTTCTGGATCAACCCCGAGCAATCCCACCACTTCGCGTTTTGTGTGCTCGGAAACAACGAGAATCCGACTGGCCCGCCGGGCGCTGAGCCGGGTGGCGAAATCGAGGTAGATGCGATTGTAGGCCCGAAACGTTTGCGGAAAGCGGATGAAGGCCAGATCGTGGATGGTGATTACCGTTGGCACCGGACTGAGCAACGGTGCCACGTTAAGGCAGCCGTGATAGAGGTCTGCTTTGCCGCGCAACATGAGTGGCGCAATAATCTGTTCCCACGGAATCCGGACGCGCGGGTTAATGGTTGGTAAGCGTGATGGTTTGACCACGAAGTTGGCCGGTAAGCCGAGGGCCGCCTGATCGAGGCCGCGTGTGGTGTAGACGGTGTAGCGATTCTCGCGATCAATTTGGGCCAGGTGGAGTAAGACTTGTTCGATATAGTGAGAAACACCGGCCCGCCGAAACG
Source organism: Chloroflexus aurantiacus J-10-fl (assembly GCF_000018865.1). Taxonomy (NCBI): domain Bacteria; kingdom Bacillati; phylum Chloroflexota; class Chloroflexia; order Chloroflexales; family Chloroflexaceae; genus Chloroflexus; species Chloroflexus aurantiacus. The sequence goes on along the minus strand of NC_010175.1, from coordinate 1,785,631 downwards.
AGTGGGTATGCGCAAGCAGATGAGCGTTGATAGCGATATGCATACGATTGAGCGGTTGACTAAGGTGCTACCGCAGTACTGGTCTCGTAGCGATGGTGCGGTACCAATCCCCAATCACTAAACGGAAAGTAGATGAGCCATGCCTGACCGACAACCCGATCCAGCGGTAAGGCATCCCACTCTCGCGAGTCGGAACTATTGCCGCGATTGTCACCCATCACGAAGATACTACCGGCTGGCACCAGGACCGGTCCCTGGGCGCAGGGATACCCACCCAGACAATAGGTGGACGCACCGCGCAGGTATGGCTCATCGAGCGGTTCGTTATTGACAAAGACTTTACCTTCACGAATCTCGATAATGTCACCCGGCAAACCAATAACTCGTTTGATATAATCTTTACGTACATCACGTGGATACTCAAAGACAACAATGTCACCGCGTTGGGGAGGGCGAAAAGGATATACAATACGGGGTGGAAGATCAGATTGGCCGGGAAGCAGGCGTAGTGGTGCGTTTAAATCGAAATGAAAATAGATGAGTTTGTTGACTAAAATATATTGACCGGTGTGGAGCGTTGGCTCCATACTTGAGCCTTCAATCTTGAAATTTTGCACGACACCGCGCACGATGAGAAAAACCAGCAGAATAAAGATAGCTGTTTCGAGCAGTTCACGAACCACGTACCGCAGAGGGGCACGAGGTTGACGAACTTGAACAGTTTCCGGATCACTCGTGAGCGGTTCTGATGATGAAGGACTATTCGTCATAGCATGAACGTGGACACTCTATGCTACACTAAGAGATAGCACGTAAAGCCAAAGATGGTATGCGGAGGGAAGGTTTCCCTCCGCCACCCATGGCATTATACTCGAATGAACGGCAAATTGCCAGTCCGTAGCAATAAAGGAACGTCGATCCTATGTCATCGCTGGCCACATTAGCGCAACCGCTTGCCGATGGAACATTTCAGTGTCTGGCATGTCAGTGGCGTTGCACGCTGGCACCGGGCGAGATTGGGCGTTGTCACATGCGTATCGGTCGTGAAGAAGGGATCGAATTGATCAATCACGGCATGATCAGCGGAGCAGCGATTGGCCCGGTTGAGGATCATCGTCTCTGGCATTTCTTCCCGGATACGACGGTGTTGGCGATTGGCGGATGGGGCTATGCGCTACCTATCGATCAGCAGCGTGGTCCTTACGGCACATTACCAACCGAACCGGCAAAGCAGCGTCGGCTTGAACCGCAACGGGCCGCCGATTTTGCGCTCGAACGGCTTTGCCGCGGTGTGGTGTGGGCATTTGGTGAGCCGGCGGTCAATTTTGAATATGTGCTGGCGCTGCTGCAACTGAGCCGTGCTGCCAGCCGCTATACGGCGATTGTAACCAGCGGTATGCTGAGTCTGGAAGCCTTGAATGAACTAGGACCGTACCTTAACGGCATTAGCCTCGACCTGCGCGGCTTTTCCGATAATGCGTACCAACGGTTGGGTGGGATAAGCGACTGGCGCCACATTCTCCGTTTTGCCGAAGAGGCACAGCAGCGCTGGAAATGTCATATTGAAATTACGACCCGTATTCATCACGGCGTCAATGATCACCCCGATGAGCTGCGTGATCTGGTTGAGTGGATCAAGAAGACCCTGGGTGAGGAAACGCCGTGGCATGTGTTGCCAGGTGATGCCGGGAGCGAGACGGCGGCGGCAACCAAGCAGGCTCGTCGTATCGGCCACGAGGGTGGCTTGCAGTTCATTTACGGTCACGAGCCTAATCAGCCCACACGTTGTCCGTCCTGCCACGCAACGCTGATTAATCGGCAGCACGGTGTGAGCCGGCGGGTTGGTCTCGATGGCAATCGCTGTAGTAATTGTGGTTATGCCACGAATTTGTATCTATCGATCTTTAAGGTGCATCGCACGTAATGTTGTTGTTAAACAGCAGACGACGCTAAAGGAGCGAGTTCTGCATTCGTAGCATCGAGAGCACCTCACCGACTATTGGTTGCACACTGTGTGTCCTGTGCTCGTTGCCCGTCTTGAATTGAGCACAGGATCAATTCCACACCCACAAGAGAGACGTGCTATGCGCAAACCTGAAATAATGAGTCCAGCCGGTTACTGGCCACAACTGTATGCTGCCATTGAAGCCGGCGCGGATGCGGTCTATTTTGGATTAACCCATTTTACGGCGCGGGCCAAGGTAGGCTTTACCCGCAGCGAATTACCTGACGTGATGAAGACGCTTCATCGGCGCGGCGTGAAGGGGTATGTCACCTTTAACACGCTGGTGTTCGATCACGAGATACGGGCTGCCGCAAATGCTCTGGCCGAGATTGCCGCTGCTGGTGCCGATGCGATCATTGTGCAAGACCTCGGCATTGCGGCTCTTGCGCACCGGATTGCGCCTGATCTTCCCATTCATGGTAGTACGCAGATGAGTATTACCAGCGCAGAAGGTGTTGAACTGGCGGCTCGCTACGGTGTGTCGCGGGTTGTACTGGCGCGCGAATTATCGCTGGCAGAGGTGGCCGCGATCCGTGCCCGCAGCCCTATCGAGCTGGAGATCTTTGTCCACGGTGCGCTCTGTGTCTCGTACTCCGGTCAGTGCTTTTCCTCGGAGGCATGGGGAGGGCGCAGCGCCAATCGTGGTCAGTGTGCGCAGGCCTGCCGGTTGCCGTATGAGATGATTGTCGATGGTGAGCACCGACCACTGGGTGCAGCTCGTTATCTCCTCTCGCCGGGTGATCTGGCGGCAATTGATGATATGGCAACCATTGCGCGCCTGGGTGTCAGTGCGCTTAAGATTGAAGGTCGCTACAAAGATGCTGAATATGTTGCGATTACGACGAATGCCTATCGCCGGGCGCTCGATGCGGCATGGGCAGGTTTGCCGTCCGATCTGACCGGGGCTGATCGGCTGCATCTTGAGCAGGTGTATTCGCGTGGTCTGGGGCCTCATTTCCTGCGGGGGACCAATCATCAGGCAGTTGTTGAAGGACGGGCACCACGCCATCGTGGTCTCCTGATGGGGCGCGTCGTACAGGTACGGTCGGATGCGATCATCATTACGCCGGAGCCGGGGCGTGAGGCAGCGCCACTGAAACCCGGTGATGGTGTCGTTTTCGATGCCGCCGACTGGCGTAGTCCAGAGGAGCCGGAAGAGGGTGGCCGGATCGTCGCCGTCGAACCGGTAGGTGATGGCCGGCTGGCAATCCGGTTTATGAAGGGGGTGATCAATCCGCGCCGGATTCGGGTCGGTGATCTGCTCTGGCGCACGTCTGATCCGCAGACCGAACGGATTGCTCGCCCCTTCGTCCAACCGGCGGCGCCGGTGCGCCGGCAACCGGTGCGTGTTCACGTCCAGGCATCCGCCGGTACGGCTCTGGAAATGAGGTGGACGCTCATCGATCAGCCGGCATTGTCGGTCGTTGTGCGGAGTGAGACATCGCTCACAACTGCGCAAAACCGACCGCTTGATGAAGCAACGTTACGTGATCAACTCAGTCGACTGGGGGATACGCCCTACATTCTGAGCGAACTTTCGGCGGTGATTGAAGGCAATCCCTTCGTACCGGTATCACTGCTCAACCAGTTACGCCGTCAGGCAACGACGCAACTCGCCGAATTGCAGAGTCAACCACCCGCGTTGACCATTCTTAATCCCGATCAGGTGGTAGATGAAGCCCTGGCCGCAGTAGAACCGACCGCACCGTCGGCAACACCGCACCTGCACCTGTTGGTGCGTTCGCCCGAACAGCTCGCGGCAGCGATTGCCCTGCGCCCTGATAGCATCACGCTCGACTACCTTGATCTTGAGGGATTGAAGCCGGCGCTGGCTCAGATTCGTGACGCCGGTATTCCCGCCCGGATCGCCGCCCCACGTGTGCTCAAGCCCGAAGATGAGCGGATCGTGCGGTTTCTGCGCAAACTACAAACCCCGTTGCTGGTACGCTCAACCGGCTTGCTCGAACTGCTGCGCGATGATCCGACCGTAGCGTTAACTGGCGATTTCAGCCTGAACGCCGCAAATGTCCTGACCGCCGATCTGCTGCTGAAACTGGGATTGCAACGATTAACACCCACCCATGATCTCAACGCCGAACAGATCGCGCATCTGGCGGAGCGGATTGGCGGGAGCCGGATTGAGGTGATCGCCTACCACCATCTTCCGGTCTTCCACACCGAACATTGCGTCTTCTGTCGGTTTCTGTCGAATGGTACCAGCTATAAAGACTGTGGTCGGCCCTGCGAACGGCATCACGTGGCATTACGCGATACAAATGGACGAGAACATCCGGTGATTGCTGATGTCGGTTGTCGCAATACTGTGTTCGGTGCCGAGGCGCAGGAAGCCAGTAAATACCTTGATCGCTGGCGGGCTGCCGGGATCGGGCACTACCGCCTGGAATTCGTTCACGAGTCGGCGGCGCAGGTCACTGCTATCAGCGAGGCATTTCGGGCATATCTCCACAACACGATCAGCGCAGCCGAGCTAGGCCGTCGCTTACGCCAGTGCTCACCGCAGGGCGTGACGGAGGGGAGCTTCTTCGTACCGGCAAACTATCAGTACATTCCACTACAGTAGAGAGGATACGCTCATGGTCGCGAGTTTGTGGGATCAACTGGCCCGGCGCCTGGTTGATGCACTCGGCGCCCAACGCAGTGAGCTGATTGAGGTTCGTGACGAAGCGGGCAATCAACGTCTGCTGCACGCGGTGTTGCTGGCTCTGGAAAGCATTGGCGCGGAACCACTGATTGCCATTCAGCCGGCGCAGCACGTTGAACGTTTACTGGCAACGACACCGCCAGAGGTGCTCACCGAGCGACATCAGCGATATGCCGAATGGTTAAAACTCGTTGATCGCTCACTGACGCTGATCGGCGCGCAACCAGACCTGAAACAGGTGGCTGATGAAGCGCTGTGCGCCTTCGGTACCTCCTACGACCGGCTGGAAATGGTGCGTGAGGAGCGGCGTATTCCACAGGTCATTGCTGCCATCCCGACCATTGGCAAAGCAGCCCAATTGGGCATCAGTCACGAAGAACTGGAATTGCGCATGATGCCGGCGTTGCTGGTAGAACCGGCAGAACTGCGTGCTATCACCGAGCGGGTCATGCCGGCACTGCATAATGCATCTACCATCACCATCGTGAGTGGGCCGGGGTATGAGTTACGACTCGACCACGGTGAACGCCCGTGGTTGTGTGATACCGGCCAACTGACCACCAGTGTCGGTGAGACAGGAGCCATCGTGATCAACCTGCCGGCAGGATCAATCTACACTACTGTCCTTGAGGAGAGCGCCGAAGGCGATCTCTTCTTGCCGGTGGCCGGCCCGGCCCGCGCCGTTCATCTCCACTTTGCCGGTGGTCGCGTCACGCAGATTGAAGCGGCCAGCGGAGCCGACCAGCTCAATGCGCTCTTCGACCGCCACAGTGGTGAACCACGCCGGATCAGCCATATTGGTATTGGCCTCAATCCGCGATTGCACCATCCTATTGGCTGGACAATCGTTGATGAGCATATTCAGGGCGCACTCTTCATTGCGTTTGGCGAGAACCGGTATATGGGCGGAGCGAATGCCTCATCGCTCAACATAGATTTTGTGATCAGTGCGGCCAGTTTGCGGGTCGATGAGCGGGTGATCGTTGATCAGGGACGTTTGATCGTGTAACTGTTCGTCCTACACGTCGTTAGACAGGAGCATTAGAGCGATAATGTTGCAACCGCACGAAATGCATCTGGCGGGTGATCTATTAGACTTCTTGCGCGATCCATCTACTGCCATTGCCCGCGATTTTGCTACGCAGGCGACACTCATGCGTATCGCAAGCGGTGCAACCGTTTTTGCCGAAGGCGATGAGTGTAGCTTTTTTGCGATTCTTGCCGATGGTCAGATTCGGGTGTTCAAAATTGGCGAAACCGGACGGGAGATTACGCTCTATCGGTTTGGTCGTGGTGAGAGCTGCATTCTCACTACCAGTTGTGTCTTGAGTAACCATCAGTTCCCGGCAATCGCTGTGGTTGAACGTGAGGCAACCGCCTTTCTGGTTGGTCAGGCAATCTTTCGCGATTGGATCGAGCGCTATAGCGCCTGGCGTGACTATGTCTTTCAACTGCTTTCAAGGCGGCTGGCATCGGTAATGGCAATCATTGACGAGATCGCCTTCCGACGGGTTGATGTGCGCCTGGCGGCATTTCTGCTGCGGCAGGCTGTTGGTGATCCGCCTACACTCAATCTCACCCATCAGCAAATTGCCGCCGAGCTAGGCACATCGCGCGAAGTCGTCAGTCGCATTCTGGCCGACTTCAGTGAGGAGGGGCTTATCAGCAGCAGTCGCGGGCAAATCACGGTGTGTGATCGAACGCGCCTGTATCAGCGGAGCGAAGCGCGCTGAAGCCGACCGGAAAGGAGACTGCGGTGGATGTGTCGGTGCTGACGCAGAAACTCAGTGATAATGCCAGACGGATACAGGTATTGCTTGCAGGGGCATCGCTCGAACAGGCGCGTTGGAAGCCGCAACCTGCAATGTGGTCGATGCTCGAAGTGATTGGTCATCTGGCCGATGAGGAGCAATACGATTTTCGGGTGCGCCTCGACTACACACTCCACCGTCCGGGAGAACGCTGGCCACCGATTGATCCAGAGGGTTGGGTGATAGCTCATCGCTACAACGAAGGCGATCTTACTACGACCCTGGAGCGCTTCCTTACAGCTCGTGCCGAGTCGATCCAATGGTTGCGTGGCCTGCACCAACCTGACTGGAACGCAACCTACACTGCACCATTTGGTGTCATACGTGCGGGTGATTTGCTGGCAGCCTGGGTAGCCCACGATCTGCTGCATCTCCGTCAGTTGGTCGAGCTGCACTGGGCCTGTCTGGCGCAAGACGTTGTTCCTTATCAGACGATCTACGCCGGTGAGTGGTGACCTTATGAGCGATAGGCGAGGTTTTCTATGACGATTCGGGTGTGCCTGGCGGGTGCGACCGGATGGGCCGGTTCGGCACTTGCCCGTGCGATTGCGCAAACTGACGATATTGTGCTGAGTGCTGCGCTAAGCCGCCGCGCTGCCGGGCAGTCGCTGGCCGATGTGTTGGGTGAACCACGACTGACGTGTCCTGTCTACGCGACCGCTGCTGAAGCATTGACGCAGCCGTGTGATGTCTTTTTCGAGTATACCCGTCCTGACGTTGCGAAAGCCAATGTCTTGACCGCCCTGCAACACGGATGTCACGTGGTGATTGGTACTTCGGGGCTGAGTGATGACGACTATCGCGAGATTGATGCAGTGGCAACAGCGCAGCAACGGGGCGTGCTGGCAGCAGGCAACTTTGCTTTGACTGCCGTCTTGCTGCAACGGTTTGCCAGTATTGCTGCCCGCTACATCGAACAGTGGGAGATCATCGATTATGCCCGCGATAGCAAACCGGACGCACCGAGCGGGACAGCGCGTGAACTGGCTGCCAGGCTGGGGCAGATTCGCTCGTCGCATCTGAGCGTACCGCTTGAGCAAACCCAGGGTGTTCCGGCAACCCGTGGTGCCCGCCTAAACGGCATGCAAGTGCATTCGGTGCGTCTACCGGGCTACACAATCGGGCTGGAAATCATCTTTGGCATGCCCGACCAGCGGCTGAGCATTCGCCATGATGCCGGTGCCAGTGCCGAACCCTATGTCGCCGGAGCACTGTTGGCCATCCGGCGCGTGGGGAAACTGGTTGGTCTGCATCGGGGACTTGATAGTGTCTTAGAGCTGTAGAAACCTGAGCATGTGAAGCAGGTATGCCGCTCGTGCGCATAGGTACGGTGCAGAGGCTCCCACAGCTCGCACATCCACGCCGGTATCATTGCGCTTATGTGCGACTCCACTGCATCTCAAAGGCAACATCCGGCGGCAGGTCTGGGCGAGCTGCGGCAGCGATGGCCAGTTCGTGACAACGTTCATTGTCAGGTACGCCCTGATGACCGGGCACCCAGACGAACTCAACCTGATGACCTTCACACAGCAAGCGCAATTCAGCCCAGAGATCGGCATTTTTTACCGGTTCGGTCTCGCTGCGCATCCAGTTTTGTGCCTGCCAGCGGTGTATCCAGCCTTTGCGAAAAGCATCGACGACGTAGCGCGAGTCGCTGTGCAGGCGTACCGACACCGGTCGCTTGAGTGCACGCAGCCCGACAATACAGGCCATTAACTCCATGCGGTTGTTGGTCGTGAGCCGAAAACCACCGGTGAGTTCCTGGTAATGGTCATTGTAGCGCAGCACAACGCCGTACCCGCCCGGCCCAGGATTGCCGAGAGCACTACCGTCGGTGTACATCATCACAATCCCGTTTGTGGAGGAAGAAGAAGCGTCCTCTGAGGGGGATGTTGCCGGTCGTGACAATGGCTGTTGCGTGTTCTGATCCGGTTCAGCTTCGGCGTGTGGCGCATGCTCGTAGTCAGCGAGCAATTGCAGTGCCAGCGTCTGTTCGGTCGCAGGCAACGATCTTACCCACTCGTGGGCGGCGGCTATGGTTGAAAAGCCTTTGTAGAGTGCGCCGGGAAAGCCGGTTACCTGAGCAGATGCACCATCCTCACCTGACCACTGCTGATAGAGACCGGGATTTCGGCCACGTACCACAAGATAGAATTGCTTTTTTTGCGCCATACATTGTTGTGGTTCTGTACTCGATACCGGCGTTACTATACCATCTTTTTTGCACGTATCTGAAACTCGCCACAAACTTCTGCGCTTCGACCCTTGACTTTCACATAAACCTTGGGTATAGTACCTATGTCGGTATTTGCACACTGTATTGCCGGTCAGGCGTGAAGGAGGTGATGCCCATGGGTAGTAGTAAGCGTATGGGTGTCACCGCTGGTGAGGCCCGCTAGGCTTTACCGAACCGGTGACCCCTTCCTCCAGTGGAGAGACGTTGCACTGCAACGTCTCTCTTTATTTATGGCGCAGAGACGTCAGCGCATGATGTCAATTAGCACGCGATCTAAGATGTATCCCTTTGGCAACCTCTTATTTGCCGCATCCCTTTGTACGGCAATGCGAATAGACGAATGTATCGTCCGTAGGGGCGGGTTCTAAACCCGCCCCTAAAGAATCATGCAGGCGACGCCCACAGATCGTTGTGGGGCACGCATAGTCACGGTTCACCGCGTGTCTGGTGACAGGTAATAATGGCCGGTATCGATTAAGATTTGATATGGGCGGGATAATATACAGACTCGTGGTTTCCCCAACCCTTAACGAACCGTGCGAAAGAAGGTAACCATATCAAGCATCCCGTAGAGGCTGGCACTGCGAAACGTGATACTGGTGCCGGCAGTGTATTGCAAAACAACCTCTTCCCAGGTCGGTACATCTGCCTGCGCTTCCTCGGCCAGCGCTGCGTGCGCAAAATAACCGAGGGTAATGTGCGGCATGTACGGTTCATAAGCGGCTATGCCGAAGCGACTGCGGAAAGTAGCGTTCCAGGAGCTGCGCAGGCCGTTGAGGGTAGTGAAGGTATCCAGTGTCTCTGCGGTGGGCGCCAGCAATGCTACCAGAGCGGCTTGATGAACAATAACCAGCCTCTGCACGGTAAAACTCACCTGCCAGCCGCGCCGCCGGATCAGTGGTGAACCGGCAATCGTGCCGCTGATGAGATTGCCGTGGCTGAGCGCACCGGGAATATCGATCAGCAAATCTTCAATGCGCTGCCGCACCTCTGGCAGCGCATGGGCAACATTGCCATCGTTTGGTCCATCCCAAAGCGTAACGTGATACGTTGCCGGCGGCAGAGCACAAAACAGATACCGGCGTAACAGATCATCGGTGTTGAGGGAACACATCGCGGCACGCAGACCGCGGTAGAGTGTATATTCGGGAATGGCGTCAAGAGCGCAATCGAGTCTTAACCATGGCCCGTCGCGCCGTAATCCAATATTGTCGAACAAGATGGTCAAGCCCCGGTACGTAGCCCAGCACGGCTTAAAACCGGCAATTTTGGGATTGGTGATGGTCAACATAGCGACCGGGTGAAATAATGTTGTTGTGCCATAGCGCCTATACGTATCTATGCGCACACAGCAATAATACCTGATCGGTGAGGGATGCTATTACCTGCGCACAATTGGTACTCGACGTAGCTTTCGCGACAAAGGAAAATAGCAATGTTGTTGGTTCTCTGTACTGTTGCACCCTTACCGCCGGTTGCCACACAACAGCGTTGAACACATGCGTTACCGTATCAGCCCTCTCGTCCAGGCCGGGCGTTGGAGCGTGAACCGGCCTGTAGAGCAGACCGATTCACGCTCCTGATCAGATACCGAAAGGACCTAGCCCTCAACAGCTTTCAGGTCTTCCAGAATTGGCTGCGCAGCCTGGGTCAATTCATTGTTAACCTCGGCGAAGACGGCACTTGGTGTTTCGCCATTGACAATAATCCGCTCCAGGCCCTTGCCGATGATCTGATCGCCGTTGCGCACGAACACGCGAGCCGCATCCTGGGCACGGGTCTTCGGCAACTGATCGACTGCGGTCTTGAAATTCGGGTTCTGATTGAAGAACTCAACCATTTCCGGGGTTTGCTTTGTGCTGATGCGCACCGGCATATAGCCAGTGCTGCGTGCCCACATCCCGGCGTTGGTAGAACTGGTCGCAAACGCGATGTACTTCATCGCGGCCAGTTGCTTCTCGGCGGGTGCGCGACTGACAATCGCCAGGCCGGCACCACCTGTCGGACACCCGAAGTTGGTCTCGCGGGGCAGGAAGCCGACGCCAACCGGGAAGGTAGCAGTCGCCTGAATACCGGCCAGAGCACCGGTTGAAGCCATCATCGACGCAATCGCACCACCGATAAAGTCCTGATTCAGATTGGGCGAGAGGATTGCCCACTTCTCTTTGAGCACGGTGTCCTGGTAGAACTGAGCAGCGCGCAGGGTGTTGGGATCGGTCATGGTCATGGTGAAATCGGGTTGCGAATACTGACCGCCGAACTGCCAGACGACACCCTGGAAGAGCCACGCGATATAGCTGGCGCCGTTAGGGTGACCAAAGGCTGCCCGGCTCCCATCACTCTTCACCAGTTTTGGTGCCCATTCCGCAAACTCGGCCCAGGTTTCTGGTGCGCGGTCGGGTAGGCCGGCCTCGGCCCAAATGTCTTTGTTGTAGTAGAAGAGTGGCGTGCTGCGGGCAAACGGAATCCAGTAGTGAACACCCTTGCGTACCCCTTCGTTCAGCAACACCGGCTCGTAATCGCTGAAGTCGAGATTGACCTGGCGGGCGAGATCATCGAGGGCGGTGATTGCACCGGCAAGGTAGAAACCGAACCACCACACATCCGAGAGCAGGATGACATCGGGGGTGGTGTTGGCCTGCAAGGCCGCCGTAAACTTCTGCGCGGTCTCTTCGTAGCTGCCCTGGAACTGATACTCGACTTCAACTTCGTCTTGCGAGTCGTTGAACGCCTTGACCATCGCTTGCTCGGCTTCACCCAGGTTACCGCTGAACGATCCCCAATACGTGATCTTGACCGTCGAGCCGGGCTGGCTAACAACCGCCGGGGCAGTGGGGGACTGACCGGTTGATTGTCCGCTTTGTGCTCCACACGCCGCCAGCACCGCCGCACCGCTACCTGCCATCATCAGGCGCAACAATTCGCGCCGGGTGAGTGTCTGTTTCATAATTGCTCCTCATTACTATCAAACTATTTGCATACGGCACAAAACCGTATTGCACCAGGAATAGGGTCAACCCTTCACCGCACCGGCAGTCATCCCTTCAACAATTGCCCGTTGGGCGAACAGAAAGGCGATCAGTACCGGTACGATGAGAAAGAGCGAACCGGCCATGACGACACCCCAATTGGCGAACCCCTCGCTGTTACGCAACCAGAAGACACCAATCGGTAATGTGCGCATATCGGTCGTGTTCGTCACAATGAGCGGCCAGAGAAATTCATTCCACTTGCTTACTACTGAGAGCAGGGCCATCGTTACGATGGCAGGCTGAGCGATGGGGGCGACTACGCTGAAGAGGATGCGCAGGTGGCCGGCACCATCGACTCGTGCCGCTTCGAGGATTTCATGAGGTATTGCCAGAAATGACTGCCGTAGCAAGAAGGTTCCGTAAGCGATGGCAGCCCCCGGAATGATGATGCCCTGATAGGTGTTAATCCAGCCGAGGCGGGCAATGGTCAGATAGTTCGGCACAATCGTGATCTCGACCGGGATCATCAGCGCCGCCAGCAGGAGCAGGAAGACCAGGTCTTTGCGCGGAAACCGCAGATAGGCCAGCGCATAGGCCGAGAAGAGGGCAAGGGTGACTTCGAGGGCAGCGCCGAAGAAGGTGGTAATGAAGCTGTTCAGGTAATACCGGCCAAATGGAGCAGCCTGCCATGCCGCCGGAAAGTTGTTGAGCGTCGGATTTGCCGGCCACCACGTTACTGGCAACGAGTAAATCTCGCGGGTCTCTTTAAATGCTGCCATCACGGTCCAGTAGACCGGCAAGCCAATGATCAGCACCGCGCCGATCAGGGCAAGGTAACCGGCGATACGCCACATCAGCAGCGAGAGCGGCAGCGAGCGCCGGCGGGTAACAGTTGATGGAAATGATTGCTCGAGTTCGTTCGTTGTCATCATAACAATCCAGGTCTTATCCGTATGTCACCTGTCGTTCGAGGTATCGAATCTGCACAATGGTCAGTGCAAGCATGATCAGGAACAACACAACCGCAACGACTCCGGCTTTACCCGCATCGTAAGAGACAAAGCCCAGCTCGTAGAGGTGGAAGATCAGGGTCGTTGTAGCATCCGCAGGGCCGCCATCTGTGAGCACACGGATAATATCGAACGCCTGGAAACAGGTCAGCACACTGGTCACCGAGAGGAAAAAGGCAACCGGTGAGAGTCCGGGAAGCGTGACATTCCAGAAGCGTTCCCACGCGCCGGCACCATCAACCCGTGCGGCATCGTACAGTTCACGCGGGATATTCTGTAAGCCGGCCAGATAGATCACAACCGCGTAGCCGATATTTTTCCAGACATACACAATGATCACGGCAGGCATTGCCCAGAATGAGTCGGCCAGCCAGTTGGGCGAGTCGAGGCCAAAGAAGCCGAGGAGTTGATCGATCAGCCCGTATCGCGGATCGAAGATATAGCTCCAAACCACAGCCACCACCGCACCCGAAATCACGACCGGCGCGAAAACGACCGCACGAGCGGTGTTGCGATAGCGCAGCGGCTGGTTGAGCAGCAGAGCCAGAAGCAGGCCCAGAACGAGGGTCAGACCGACCGACCAGACGGTAAAGGTGGCCGTTTGCCAGATAATGTTCCAGAACCGCAGATCACTGAAGGCAGCGATGTAATTTTGGAGGCCGACGAATGGCATTGTGGGGCGAAGAAAATCCCACCGCACCATGCTCAGATAGACGTTGTAGATGAGCGGCCAGTAGGTAAAAATGGTGAAGAGAAACAGATTAGGGCCAATGAATAGCGCAAATAGCAACCATTCACGATGTTCGCGCCGCAACGTGTTGGGATGGCGCTCTTGTTTGGGCATGTGCGTGGCCATAGTGTTCCGCTTGCTTTGTGCATGTCATTCGGCTTTCTATGGTAAGGAGTGGAGATTAATCAATCATCATTGAATTATTAAGTGGACATTAAGTTTTGCCTGCGAATCGATTAAGGCGCCAGTAGTGGAGAGATGTTGGTCAGTGCGGGAAAACTTACTTCATAAAAGCTGTAGATTGTGCTCCCAGACGGTCGCACAGGTGCATGCACGCTTGCCAATCGCCAACGATAGCCTATCCGGCTCCCAGTCTACCGGTATGGCAGCGAGCAGTGCTGGCGACCATCTCTGGTGCCATCACGCGCTGGACTGGTTGCTTTGCCCGCTCGTCATGCGCGTGTTGCGCGGTGTGGAGTGCAGCAGCCATGCTGCCGCAGCAGCCGCGCTCACGATCCGACGCGTGGCACGCCGTTGACCTTGCTGGTCATGCGGATGCAGTGCGTTCTCATCACGAGCATAGCGTCTGTCAGGAATGAATGAGATAACTTCCAGGAGATGTTTTTTGCCATAGGTTCTAGCTCGACGGGCAAATATCCACGACCGTGCGTATTGCGTCGCGTCCTGGCAGCGTGCTGTGATAGATAAGGTGCCTGTGCCTGCAACGATTAGCCTGGTATGAACGTATCTTTGTTGTGGAGCAGTCATGTTGATCCTATACTGGTAGCAGAGAAGTGCTACTATTGTTATCAGAGAAGGTATTGTATTTCGATAGGTTTTGGCAGTACGCTTATCAAATGTCTGCCTGCTTGAAAGAGACGTGCATGCGCAGCATCTCTCGTACAATTGCCGGTGTATATCTTCTGGCGACTGCTCTGCTGGCGATCACCACTGTTATATGGGGTCCAATTGGTTGGGCACCGCTACCGTTACCCACCGCCGCACCACCGATTCAGATCGATGTGGCAATGAGTTCCGAGAAGGAGGCATGGATTCGTAGTGCGCTTGAACGCTTTGCCCAAACGAACCCGACGATCAACGGACGGCGCATCGAGGTACGTTTGCGAGTATCCGGTTCGCGAGAGTTGATTGACGCAATCGGGCAGGGGTACCAGCCAACGATTATCAGTCCGTCGAGTAGCATTCAGTTAGTTGAGCTGCAACAGCAGTATCCCGATCTCTTGCGTGACCCGGCCTCGCCACTGGCACTCACCCCAATAGTGGCGCTGATGCGTGATGCCCCTTCGACAAATGGCATTACCAATCCCTGGCAACTCTGGCAACGTCAACTTCCTGATCAAATAAACCAGCTTAAGCTCGGCATCTCCTCGCCGGTGCAGAGTAATGGTGGATTGCAGTCCCTGATCATTCTGGCTGCACAGTACCACCAAACTGCCAGCCTGACGGTTGATCAGGTGCGTGATGAAGGCTTCCGGGACTGGCTCCGTCAGATCAGTACTCGTGTTCCCAACTGGCCAGACAGTACCGGTACACTGACGACCGATTTCATTATTCGCCCCGGCGTGTACGACATCATTACGACCTACGAAAATCTGGCGCTTCAGGCGTTTCGGCAAGGAGAAGGGCGCGGTTTGCGGTTGCGTGTCTACTACCCGGCGGCAACGTTACTGAGCGATCATCCCTACGTTGTTCTGAGTGCGCCGTGGGTAGATGGTAACGAGCGCGCAGCAGCAATCCTGCTGCGCGATTTTCTCCGCAGTCCGGCAGAACAGACGATTGCCATGCGTGAATACGGTTTTCGTCCGGTCATTCCCCAGGTGACGATCAATTTCGACGATACCTCGTCGCTCTTTGGTCGTTACCGCGAACGCGATCTGGGCGTACAGCTCGATATTACCGCTCAGCTTCAGCTTCCTCCACCGGAGGTCGTCGAGGAGCTGATTGCGACATGGCAAGAAGTCAGGAGACCTTAGAGGTAGCAATACAATCGTGAAAGGATATCGCTCTATGGCAATGCGTCGTCATACGCTTATGACTATACTGTTGCTGTTGATGTTCACACTGAGCGGTTGCGGTGATCTCTTGCCGGTAGGTATAGGTGATGCCAATGCCGTTACCATCACCATTGCCTACAGCCCGGAGAAAGAGAAGTGGCTGACCGAACAGATTGCCCGTTTTAACGAGCAGCGGGTCATCGTTAATGATCGACGTGTTGTAGTTGAGGGTATCAACAAATCATCGGGTGCCGCCCGGACTGAGATCAAGAATGGCACGCTGCAAGTAACGGTCTGGAGTCCGTCGGCCAGCACCTGGCTGGAAGTGTTGAAGCAAGAGACCGGCAACCAGAATGTTGCCATCTCGAACAAGCCGCTGGTGCTGACACCGGTGGTGATTGCGATGTGGAAGCCGATGGCAGAGGCCATGGGCTGGCCGAACCGTCCGATTGGTTGGAAAGACATTCTCGATCTGACGAACGATCCGCAGGGTTGGGGGCGCTTCGGGCACCCGGAATGGGGGCGCTTCTCGTGGGGGCACACCGATCCCGAAATCAGCACCACGGCGCTCAGCACATTGATTGCCGAATTTTATGCTGCCACCGGCAAGCGCGAGGGGTTGACCGTTGCCGACGTGCAGAGCGAGCAGGCGACCGCCTTCATCCGTCAGTTGGGACGCAGCATCAAACATTACGGCTACAACACGCTGATCTTCAGCGAAAACATGAAGAAGTTCGGCATGAGCTACATCTCGGCCTTTCCGATGGAAGAGATTACGCTCATCGACTTTAACAAATTCGATCCACCCCCGACACCACTGGTCGCTATCTATCCAGCCGAAGGTACCTTCTGGCACGACAACCCATTCATCGTTATGGCAAGTACCAGCGCCGATGAACAGGCTGCTGCCGAACGTTTCTACGAGTTTCTACTCAGTGAAGAGAGTCAGCGGGCGGCGATGCAATATGGCTTTCGTCCGGCCAATCCCAACGTTCCGCTAACCGATCCGATCAGCCCGGCGTTCGGTGCCGATCCGCAGGGTGTCCAGACAGTGCTGGCCGTGCCATCTGCCGAGGTGATCGTCGCCGTCAAAGACTCGTGGAAACTCAATCGCAAGCGGGCCGATATTCTGCTGGTAGTAGACACCTCCGGCTCGATGGAAGGTGATAAGATGACGATGGTGAAGGCAGGGATTGAGACCTTCCTGATGCGAATCTTGCCCGAAGACCGGCTGGGGCTGATTACGTTCGACTCGCAGGCGCGGCTGGTGGTTCCCATGGCCCCGCTGAGTGAAAATCGGATTGACTTGCAGATCGCCGTTCAGGAGATGCGTGCCTCTGGGCGTACCGCCTTGTTTGATGCCCTCGACCTGGCACGGCAGACGTTAGAGGCGTTACCGCCGGCTGAGGATGACCGGATTCGGGCAATTGTGCTGCTCTCTGATGGTGCCGATAATGCCAGCCGGTTGACACTTGAGGAGGTTCGGCGCCAGTTTGACGAGAGCGGTATCACGATCTTTCCGGTTGCCTATGGCAGCGATGCTGACCGTCAGGTACTCGATGCGATTGCCGAATTTTCCCGTACTATCGTTGTGGTTGGTGATTCGGGTGATATTGCCCAAATCTTTGAGAACTTGAGTCGCTACTTCTAAACCACGTCTGGGGCAACCCGCCGGCGTGGGTGTGTTGTGAGAGAGTATGTTCGCCTGGAAGATGGCTCTTGCTCAACTGTAGGTAGGTCGTATGAAGGCATTACGCATCGCTGCCCGGCAACCACTCGCCGTACTCGTGCTGGTGGCTGCCATCTTCGGCGGATTAACCCTTACCATCTGGTGGTTACCGCTCGGACTGGTGATCTACGGTGTCGTCGTATGGCTGGTGGCACAAGACCCCTGGTTGACGGCTCCGCCGGCGCGGCCACGCCCACGGATTACCAGTCCGCTGTTGCGCGCTGCCATCAACGAGATCGAACGTTCACAGCGCGAGGTGGAGCGGGCAGTGGCCGGAACGAAGGGGGCACTGGCCGGTATTCTCACGAATATTGTCACGCAGACCCGTGATTTAGTCGAGGAAGCGTATTTCCTTGCCGATAAGGGCCAGATCATCGAACACTATCTGGCATCTAACGATTACCAGCGCCTCACTCAACAAATAACCCAACTCGACTGGCAGATCAGTGCAACGATTGACCCTTTTACCCGCCAGCAGCTTGAAGAGCGCCGTAAGGCGCTGCTTGATCAGCAAAAACATCTCCAGGATTTACGGCTGTACATTGACCGCATTCAGGCCCAACTGGCGAACATCGATGCCAGTCTCGATACGATCCTGGCCGAAGTGATTCGCTTGCGCACAGCCGATGCGGTGGCGATGACTTCGGCGAGCAGCAATGTTCAGCAACGCCTGGCCGATCTCCGTAGTGATATGGAGGTTTTTCGCAAGGTGCTGGATACGGCAATGACCGGGATATGAGCGGTTTGTTTCTATAACCAAAGTTGCTACCTTTGTCACCACAGAGGCACGGAGGACACAGAGGATAGGTATTACCTGAGTTGCAACCGTGAGGCGTGACCTGGCGCGTCTATAGGAAGTGGATGCTCCCCACATCGTTCATGCAGTTACGTCGCATGATGTTGCGCACAACGTCGTGCTGTTCGTCCTGGTAGTCAGCCTCCGTGAGATGCTCACAGCATAGCTGGCAACTTGAGTTGCGATAACAGCCCGGCTCCGGTTGGCTATGGTTGTACGTGCCAAAACGGGATACCCAGGTAGCTCGCGCAGCCGGTTAGCGATCACCTTGCCGGATGGCATACCTGTTGCGCCTGGTGATGCACGACGCAGCACTGCCGCAATCAATGAGCAGCACGACACTTGCCGGATGGTATCCTGTTGCGCCTGATGATGCCCAGGTTGCTTTTTGGCGTGCGGCAGCCAGCGCACCACTGTGCTCTGCACCGAAACTCTGGTCGCAGCCCATCCATACGATCTGACCCGGCGTGGTATCTGACAACGACGGATGTGACAACTGCACGTCAACCGGTCACTGCGATAGTGTGCCGGATAGCAGATGCTGCCTGGAGTCGGTGATGATAGTCAGAACGCGGCACCTTTCCGCGCATGATGATACGTCAACGGCATCCACGCAGAACCGCCTCTTGCGCGTGATCATGGTGTCCGTCCGGTGTCCATCATTGCAAATTTGTGCTACATCAAATAAATCTACATGTGCTATCATAATGCCAGAATTCCGGCCTCTTTCATCATTTTTCAATCTTTATGACAGGTACACAACAGCTACAATACGAACAGGCAATCCATTCATAACGCTCGCGAAGGATAAAGGCCAATGGTTGCGCGTACTCTCAACCCCGCTCGCACTCCGGTCGCAACACCCGATGAAGGGTTGGTCACCGACCTGTTACCACCGATGCTCATCCTGCTGGCTACGCTGGCGGGAGCGGCGACCGGTATTTTGCTCCTCAATCGCTGGAGTGGCAATTTCTGGCCCTACCTGATTATCGGCTTACTGCTCGTCTGTCTCGCGGTGAGTGATCGGCTGCGGCGGCGAGGCGATTTACGCATGGCCAGTATCGTTGTCGTTGCCGCGATAACATTATTGCCCGTGCTGAGTTGTGCTGCCTTTGGGTTTACAAACAATATCTTTATCTACCTCTCGGTACTGGGGGTTTTTGCTGCCGGGATCATAGTCTCGTCGCGCGCACCGTTTCGTGCCGGGCAGGCCGCGATTCTGCTGTACCTGCTTCTCTTGCTGGGTGCCGACCTGATCGGGCAGCCACGACCGACCTGGTTCGAGGTGATCGGTCATCTGTTGCTGCTGATCGCCTTGTTGTTCGGCGCAGCGACGCTCAGTTGGGCGGCAGCCTATGTGGTGCGCGGGACGATCAGTTGGGCGATTGATACGGCTCAAAAATCCGAGCGGCGTGAGCAGTTGCTGCGAGAGACGCAGGCGACGCTGGAGCGGGCACTGCTTGAGCGTGATCTCTTGAATGAGCAGCTCTACCGTACCACGCTTGAGCTTGAAGAAGCGCGTGCTGCTGCCGAAGCGGCGTATCGCTCGAAATCCAATTTTATGGCCACAATGTCGCACGAATTGCGTACTCCGCTCAACATTATTATCGGTTTCAGCACGGCGATGCTGGAACATCCTGAAATGTACGGTGATGTTCGGATTGATGAGCAGGTACTGCAAGACATCGCCGAAATCCGGCGGAGTGGTCAGCATCTGTTAGGGCTGATCAACGACATCCTCGATCTGGCGAAGGTTGAGGCCGGGAAACTTGAGCTGAACAAGACAAATCTGGCACTAGGCCCACTCCTTGAAGAAACGCTTCGTACTGCGCAGGCACTGATCAACGACCGCCCTATCCAGTTGCGCCGCGAGTATCGCGAACCATTGCCGACGGTGTTTGCCGATGAGGTGCGGGTACGGCAGGTCTTGCTGAACCTGGTTTCAAATGCCTGTAAGTTTACGCATGCAGGTGAGATTGCCGTTGGTGCTCGTGTCGATACCAATGAGATTGTGCTTTGGGTGCGTGATACCGGTATCGGCATCGCACCGGCAGATCAAGAGCGTATCTTCCAGCAATTTGAGCAGATCGAAAATGCCGACACTCGCCAGCATGCCGGTACCGGGCTTGGTCTCTCGATCTGCCGCTGGTTAGTTGAACTGCACGGTGGTCGGATGTGGGTAGAGAGTGAATTGGGTAAAGGCAGCATCTTCTTCTTCTCGCTACCGCGGACACGGGCCGGTAGTGAACCGGCGTAAGGCGAGAGGTTGATTGACCGGCAATGTCGTTGGTTATCTATCACCGGTGATGGTTGGGTTAGCAAAGGAGCAAGAACGATGGCCCGAATTCTCCTTGTCGATGATGTCTACACGGCCCGTTCGATGTTTGAGCGAGTGCTCCGTCACGTTGGACGTCACGAGGTGCTTTCGGTTGGAAGTGGAGCTGAGGCGCTGGCAAAGGTGCGTGAGTTTGCGCCTGAGATCATCATTCTCGACATCAGTATGGCTGATCGGGATGGGTTGATGGTCTTACACGATCTGCGGGCCATGGGGATTACCTGCCCGATCATCGCGCATACCGCTCGCACTGAAAAGACGCCGGGTGAGTTCGTGGCCCAGGGCTTCGATGCCTATGTGCCGAAGACGGGTAATCTGACCAATCTGTTGAGTACGGTGCGTGATCTCCTGGGGCGTTGAACGGTCAGCATCAGCGCCGCCTGATGGCAAATGATACGTTATCCAATCACTAACCTGGTGTGGCGCCTGAGCGATGTATCGCGGTGAGTGGTAGGGGCACGGCATGCCGTGCCCCTACTTGTCATCGTAGCAGGTTGCTACATACCGGAAGTTATCGCATTCGTGACTAACAGACGCCATATCGTGACGAGTACACATAACATCCTCGTGACCAGCAGGGTACACGGCGTGACACGCACCGGATCGTGAGCAGGGCTGGTGCACTCCAAACGACGCGACACAACCAATCTGGAAGCAACGAAAGTGTGATCCGCTGTTCACGCATCATTCTGACGCTGCGCCTGAGCGATGTATTGCGGTGAGTGGTAGGGGCACGGCATTGTCATCGTAGCAGGTTGCTACATCATGCTGGCACCGCGCCTGAGCGATGTATCTCTGTGAGCAAGCATTGATAAAACAGAGCACAGCAATCTGTGCTCTGTTTTCGTCTACCGTATCAACCAGAGCGGTGTTGCACGCAACGTCTCTGCGTCGGTTACAATGGAATAAGGAGCAGCAACTGATGGGAGGCGCTGTGAGTATTGATCTGGTACGCGGCATGCGTGATGTCCATCCTGCGGAATTCGCGCATGGCCGATACATACAACGTATTCTCGAACAGACGATGGCCGGTTACGGCTATCAGATGATTGATACGCCTGTCATCGAACATCGCGAACTCTACCTGCGTAAACTCGGTGAAGACCTGGTCGGTAAGGTCTACGAGTTTAGTTTTGGCGGTCGTGATCTGGCATTACGCCCGGAATGGACGGCGTCGGTATTACGGGCTTACGTGGCTAGCATGCAGGATCAGCCATTGCCGTTACGCCTGAGCTATGCCGGGCCGGTATTCCGCTATGAACGCCCCCAACGGTATACCTATCGCCAGTTTACCCAGGTCGGTGGTGAGATCATTGGTGGCCTACCGCCACGTGCCGACGCTGAAGTTATTGCGCTTGCCTGTGCCGGTTTGCAGGCCGTAGGTGTAACCGAATACACGGTTCGGATCGGGCATATTGGGCTGGCCCGCGAGTTGTTGAGTCGGTTTGCACTGCCGGAACGTACCCGTGGCCTGCTGGTCTGGAGTCTCGAACGGTTGCGAGCTGAGGGAATTGCCCCGGTGCGTGAACGGGTGTTGGCCAATCTCGGTACCCCTCCAGAGGGACTGGAACTTCCTGCCGGTCTGGATGATGAGCAGGCCGCACGCTGGCTTGAACGGGTGCTGACCGCGATGCAGATCGATCTACGCACGGGAACGCGCAGTCCGGCTGAAGTGCTTCAGCGCCTGCTCCGTACATTACGGCGCGCCGATGAACAGCCCCTGGTCGAAGCGGCACTTGAGCAATTAGCCCGGCTGGCTGCCATCAGTGGCCCACCTGAACACGCTATCCCCATGCTGGCCGATCTGCCCGGCAGCGAGTCGGCAGCGTTTCGCGAACTACAGGCAATTCTCAATCTCCTCGCCGCTTACCATATTCCGGCTGAGAGAGTTGTGATTGATGGTGCGCTGGGGCGCCGCGGGTTACACTACTATACGGGCTTGATCTTTGAGATTTACGACCGCGAGGGGAATCAGCTCTGTGGCGGTGGACGGTATGATGATCTGGTAGGCGCACTCGGTGGACGGCAGGCCACACCGGCGGTTGGTTTTGCCTATGGGCTTGAACGGGTAACCGCAGCCGCAACGACCGGCAGCGGCGAGTCACCGACAACAGTGCTGGTTGCGGCGGTGAGTGATGATGACTACCCCTATGCCTTGCATGTTGCCGAGCGGTTACGTGCCGGTGGTTATATTGTTGTACTGGATGTGCGTGGTCGCAGTGTTAAAGACAATCTCCGGGATGCGACACGACGCAATTACAGTGCGGTGGTGATTGTCGGTGCGGCAGAACGGGCAGGTGAGTATGTGATTTGGCGCGATCTGGCGACACGTAGCGAGCGTCAGATACCCATCGCGATGTTGGGGAGGCATCTGTGAGGGTGGGTCTTACCTGGGGGCGTGCTGTTGAACTATTGCCTCATCAGCGCCAGCACATCCTCGCTCACTATCCGGTCTGCTGGTTACCGTGGGCCATGGATACAGCGCGAGCAGACCATCTCCCAATTGGCAGTGCCGGGCTGATTGCGACTGCGGTGGTTGAGCGGGCGGCACAACGTGTGGGGGGGATTGTCTATCCAACCCTATGGCACTACGATACTGTTGAGACGGGCGTCTTTCAGCGGGTGATGACGGCATGGCTGACGATGGTTGCCGATCAGGGCTGTCAGGTTGCGGTTGTCACCGGTTTGGCCGGTACCGTTGCTGAAGACCTGGCGCTGATTGAGGCGGCGGAAATGGCGCTGTGTCAGCATCGGTTAATCGCGCTGGCCGTCTCGCCGCTGGAGCTGGTTGACGGAACGATGCATGATCGGGGGGCGTTGTGGGAGACGTCGTTGATGCTGGCGCTGCGCCCCGATCTGGTAGACCTGACCCGCGTGGTTGGTGAGCACGAGCAGGCTGTACGCAATGTCGCCAGTTCATCACTGGGCCAACAGTCGCTGATGCTGGCAGGTGAGCGACTGGCCGGCGCAGTACGCGATCTCCTTGAGCATCGTAATACGGCAGCGCTGGCTGCCCTCTATCAGCAGCGCCGCGAGCGCTATAGACAATAACACCTATGACACTCCGTTTTGCTATTCCTTCCAAAGGTTCCGGGTACGAGGCAACCGTTGCGTTGCTGGAAAGTTGTGGGCTGCGGGTGACCCGCGCCAATCCGCGGCAGTATACTGCGGTGTTGCGTGGCTTGCCCGATACCGAGGTGTTGCTCCATCGTCCGGCTGATATTGTGCTTAAGGTGGCCGAGGGCGCCATCGATTTGGGGGTAACCGGCTACGATTTGCTCCACGAGCTACGCGGTGACGATGACGATGATGTGTTGACGATCATTGATGATCTCGGTTTCTGGCGGGTCGAGCTGGTCTTTGCCGTGCCCCAAAGCTGGATCGATGTTACATCGTGGGCCGATCTGGCCGATCTGGCGGTTGAGTTTCAGTCACGTGGGCGGCGCTTGCGGATCGCGACCAAATACCCCAACACAGTCCGGCGTTTCTGCTATGCGCAGGGAATTAATGTCTTCGAGCTGGTTGAGTCGCAGGGCGCGACCGAGGCGGCTCCCAGTTTGGGGTATGCCGACATCATTGCCGATATTACCGAAACCGGTACGGCAATCCGGGAAAATCAGTTGAAGATTGTCGGCGGGCCATTGATCCGTTCCCAGGCCATTTTGATCGGGTCGCGGCGGGCATTGCGTGGCAATCGTCATCGGCTGGAGCTGGTGCGGCAGCTCTGTGAGTTGATTGAGGCGCGGCGGCGGGGACGCCTGTTCTATTCGCTGACGGCCAATCTGCCTGGGGCTTCGGTGGAAGAGGTGGGGCGAAAAGTCACCGCACGCCACGAGCTGGCAGGCTTGCAGGGGCCAACTATCGCGCCGGTCTGGAGTAAGTTTTCCGGTGACAGTGGCTGGTATGCTGTCAATGTGGTGGTTCCGCAAGAGGAATTACTGCCGGCGATTGATTATTTGCGCGCTATCGGCGCGAGCAGTGTCACAACCGTGCAGGTACAACACGTCTTCCGGGCTGAAAGTGAGGCGTTTGCGCGCCTCTGCGCACGTCTTGACGAGGAGTAGTTATGTCGCAATATAGTGCAGCCGGCGTGGATATTGCTGCGGCAACGCGGGCGAAAGAGTTGATGGCAGACGCGGTGCGGAGTACACACGGGCCGGCAGTGCTGGCCGGGATGGGAGCTTTTGGTGGATGTTTCGATGCGGCACTGGCGCTGGCCGGGATGCAGGCGCCCGTTCTGGTCAGCAGTACCGATGGGGTGGGTACCAAGACGCTGGTGGCCGCGGCGTTGGGGCGGTACGATACGGTTGGGCAAGACCTGGTCAATCACGCGGTGAACGATATTCTGGTGCAGGGGGCGCGGCCACTGTTCTTTCTCGACTATATCGCTGTCGCTAAACTCGATCCGGCACAGGTAGCTGCGATTGTGACCGGTGTGGCCGAGGGGTGTCGGGCGGCTGGTTGTGCCCTGATCGGTGGGGAAACGGCGGAAATGCCGGATGTGTACGCGCCGGGGGCGTTCGATCTGGCCGGGACGATTGTGGGGGTTGTAGAACGAACGGCGATGTTGCCGCGCCCTGATATTGTGCCCGGCGATGCGATCCTGGCCTTGCCCAGTACCGGCTTGCACACCAATGGCTATTCGCTTGCCCGTCGGCTGGTGGCGCGCCACTTTGCGACCGACGGCTATGCGGCCCGTCCGTCAATTCTCAACGGCCAGACCATTGGCGAAGCGTTGCTGGCGATCCATCGCTGTTACCTGGCAGAGGTGAATGCACTACGAGCCGCAGTGCTGGTGAAAGCGCTCTGTCACATTACCGGCGGCGGCATTTACGACAACCTTCCCCGCGTGCTGCCTGCCGGTCTGGGGGCCGAGATTGTACGGGGAAGCTGGCCAATTCCCCCGATCTGTCAGTTGCTGGTCGATATTGGTGGACTTGACGAGCGGGAAGCGTTTCATGCCCTGAATATGGGTCTGGGGATGCTGGTCATTGTTCCTGCCGATGCTGCGGCAACCGCGCTCGCTACCATTGCCGATGCCTGTCTGGTTGGACGAGTGACCGCAACGCCTGAAGTACGGCTGGTTGATGCCTGAAGGAGGCAGCAATGGAACTCGGCTATGTTTTGACCGAAGGGAAGACCAAAATTGTGTACGCTCACCCGACCGATCCCGACCTGGCGATTCTCTATCACAAAGATGGGATTACTGCCGGTGATGGTGCCCGGCGGAGTGTGATTGAGGGAAAGGGGGAACTGGCCGGGCAGACGACAGCCAATGTCTTTCGGTTGCTCAACCGGGCCGGGATTGCCACCCACTTTGTTGATGCGCCTGAGCCGAGGTTAACAGTGGTGCGGCGCTGTAGGATGATCCCGCTCGAAGTCGTAATGCGGCGATTACCGGCTGGATCATACTTGCGACGCCATCCAGAAGCCGCCGGGCAACGCTTCGATCCGCCGCTGGTGGAATTTTTTCTCAAAGATGATGCCCGCCACGACCCCCAAATCGCTCCGCAAGAGATCATTGCCCAGGGGATCGCAACCCCTGCAGAAGTCGAGCAGATGACGGACACGGGGAGAAAGGTATTTGTGACCCTGGAAGCAGCGTGGCAACAACTTGACGTAACCCTGGTCGATCTGAAGATTGAATTTGGCCGTACTGCACAGGGCGATCTCCTGGTTGCCGATGTCATCGACAACGACTCGTGGCGAATCTGGCCATCCGGCGATCCGGCACAGATGCTTGACAAGCAGGTCTACCGCAATGCCCAGGTGGTTGATGAGGCACTGCTGGCCGATGTGCGGGCGCGGTATGCGTTGGTTGCCGAGCTGACGGGTCGGTGGGGAGCGGGTTCGTAGAACAAGGGTCAGTTGCCGCACAAGGGATTCCTCGTAACCGGTGGTGAGAACCTCTGATGGCGATGGGGATGTATCGCATCTTACAAATTGCCTGGAGCTGCGCAGGTTAGCGGCGTTGCGAGGAGCGACAGGTTACATCGGCTAGCGGGTAAAACCCTGTCTCAATTTGTGAAAGCCCCTGCGGAGCTGGCCGGGCGGCGGGGAGATGTTGTTGCGCGTTTCTCCATGGTCGCTCTGCAGGGGACTATGCCGTATTGTTTATAAACCTCCCAAGCACACGTGAGATGTTGGTATGCCTGTTGCTGCCTGTCTGTGATCGGCAAGTATCCATACCATTTTCCATTAGTACTGGCTGCAACTATTGACAACACTATTTTTCAGGTGTTACAGTAGGAATGTTTCGCGCACAAGGAGAATATATGGAAGATAAAGGAGGCAACTATGACTCTACAACCCGGTGGAATCATCTCCTGGATTCTTGTAGGTTTGATTGCTGGTTGGTTAGCCGGAAAATTAACGAATAACTCACGCGGTCTGGCAGGCAATCTAATTCTTGGTCTGATTGGTGCTTTCGTTGGTGGTTTTCTCTTTGGGCTACTGGGTATCCAGGGAAATGCTGGTTTCCTGGGTAGTATCGTTGTGGCAACTATCGGTTCTGTGATCCTGATCTGGCTCAGTCGGTTTCTGGTTAGTAAGCGTTAGCACTGATTTTTCAGCGATTTCTGGCTTCGTCAGGGCATTGCTACCATCAAACAGAGACACCCGCACTCCGCGAAGAGTGCGGGTTTGATGATCGGCGTTGAGGAGCCTGGTGTTGTATTTTTTGTAGACAGTTTTTCAATGCTCACCCAACAATCGTTTCGTTTGTAGCAGGACACCAGCCTTCCCGTTGTTTGTCCATTGACAAATGACAAACACTTGCCGGCCTTCTTTGCAACGCGCCGAAAAACCGGTAGACAGTCTTCATCAGGCGTGTTATATTCAGAGGCAAACCACCGATACCAGTGCACAGGCATGCAAGAGATTATTATTCCATTTCATATTCTTGTGAGTGCCCGTACCCCGCAAGGCTATCCGCTGCGGGCTACATGTGCTGGCCGCAGCGCGGAGGTGATCATGCCTCCGTTAGCCGGAGCGACCATCACCGGTAACGAGCTGGGTGAGTGGTTGTTTCCGGCACCAATCCGGCAATTACTGATCGAAACAGCCCGTGAAGCTGTTGACCACAAAGCACGGATGCAATTACGGCTAGAGGTAGCGGCACCTGAACTGACCGTCTTGCCCTGGGAAAGCGTTGCGCTCAGCAGTGGCGATCAGTGCTGGCAGCCCGCGATACGCGATGATTACACCCTGGTGCGCGTCAGTTCCCGTTCCATCCATCCGCCGCCACCACGCCGGGTCGCCGGGCCGTTGCGGGTCTTAATTGCGGTGGCCCGTGGTCACGATGCAGTGGCCGACGCTTTAGGTGAAGCCCTTATCGAACCGGTACGGGCCGGCCTGCTGGTGGTGGATCGTCTGCGTGAGGCAACGGCTGACGAGATTGTCGCTGAACTGGCAGCAGAGCCACGCCATATCTTGCATCTAATCGGTGAATGTGAGCAGCCGCCCCGGCAGGCCGCACGGATGCGTCTGGGGCGAGCAGTTACTGCCGGCGAGCTGGCTGAATTTCTGGTCGGTATTGATGATCTGCGTCTGTTGACGGTAGCGGGCAGCGCTGTTGAGAGTTGTATCGGCTTCGCCAGCAGCCTGCACCATCTCGATGGGCGGGCGGTCGTTGCTCTACCCAACCTAAGCACTCTTGCGCAGGCGCGTTGGAGTACGGCCTGTTATCACGCTCTGGCCAGCGGTGAACCGGTGGATATTGCGGTAACCCTGGGCAGAGCAGAGCTGGCCACCCTTCAGGAATCCTGGAGTGCACCGCAACTTTACCTGGCCCCCGGCGGTGAGCAACTCTTCCGTCCGGGTGAACCACCGATTGCGCCGGCACCGCCGGAAGCAGTGCGCGCGGTGCGCGCAACGACATCGGTTCAGCGCAAGCCACGATTTGCCCCGATTACAACCAGTGTCGGTGCCCCAACGAAGCGGATCCAAGAACTGGCGCGTCGAGTGCGTCTGCGCCCCCAGATCATTGCCCTGCTGATCGCCAGTCTGGTACTGATTCTACTGGTGAGTCAGGTGATCAATCTGCCGGGTGGCAGCACGCCGACCCCAACATCGGTTGTTACGCCGACACCCCCTCTGTTGCTCGATCCGATACGGATTCCGGTGCCGACGCTCATGCCAACGCCTGTGCCATAAAACGTAGATGGAAGCAACACTTTATTGTACCGTTGGAAGGAATTGATGATGACCGTGCCCCTGGATCGCTCCTACGCAGACCAGCTTGATGCGGCTGATGATTTGGCCGGTATGCAGCAGGCGTTTGTTAATCTTGAACCGGATATGATCTACCTGGACGGCAACTCGCTGGGACGGTTGCCGCGTGCTGCGGTTGATCTGGCCGATGATCTGGTGCGCAGACAGTGGGGAGAGCGCCTGATTCGCGGGTGGAATGAGGGCTGGTTTGATCTGCCAGAGCGGATCGGGGCAAAAATCGCTCGTCTGATTGGTGCTGCGCCAGATGAGGTGATTGTCGCCGATAGTACATCGGTCAATTTGTTTAAGCTGGTTGTAGCTGCTCTGCGGGCGCAACGGGGTCGGATGCGGATCATCAGCGATGACCTCAACTTTCCCTCAGACCTCTACATCTTGCAGGGTGTCGTCGATCTGCTTGGATCGGGGCATGAAATTGCCCTGGCGTATTCAGCCGACGGCATTCACGGCCCGGTTGAGACGATACTGAGCCTGCTTGACCACAACACAGCCCTGCTGACCCTCTCCCACGTTACCTTCAAAAGTGGCTTTCTCTATGATATGAAAGCCCTGACTGCGGCAGCCCACGCGGTTGGTGCGTTGACGATATGGGATTTGAGTCACTCGGTTGGGGCGGTGCCGATTGATCTCAACGGGAGTGGCGTTGATCTCGCGGTTGGTTGTTGCTACAAATATTTGAACGGTGGCCCTGGCGCCCCAGCATTTTTGTATATTCGGCGCGATCTGCAGGAACGTCTGATCAACCCGATTAGCGGCTGGATGGGGCAGCGTGATCTGTTCAATTTTGACCTGGATTACGCGCCGACAGCCGGTCTGCGCCGCTTTCTTACCGGCACGCCACCCATCATGTCGCTGGCGCTGATTGAGCCGGGCGTCGATCTCATTCTGGCTGCCGGGATTGAACGCTTGCGGGCCAAATCGATTGCCCAAACCGAGTACCTGATTGAGTTGTGGCAGCAACGGTTGGCCCCGCTCGGTTACACGCTCAACTCACCCCGCGACCCGGCGCGTCGCGGTTCACACGTCTCACTCGGCCATCCTGCCGGTCTTGGCATTGATCTGGCCCTGATCAATGAGCTGAATGTGCTGCCCGATTTTCGGGCCCCCGATAACATCCGGCTCGGCATTACGCCGCTCTACACCAGTTTTCGCGACATCTACATCGCGGTTGAGCGTTTGGCTCAGGCGGTGATCGAACAGCGCTATCTGAAGTATCAGTCAAACCGACCGACAGTGACGTAACGATATGAGCGGCCTGTTGATGAGGAAAGCCTGTTTGCTTCACTACAGGCGCTCTTCCCGTAGCGATCAGCTTGTTCGGGAAGCCTGCAAATTCGTTCAGAGCGTTTGTACTTTTTTCCTCATACAATGCAGTCGCGCATGGTATAATCAGAAAATAGAACAAATTTTGCAATATGCTGCGCTTGCGCATCAAAGGATCACACCATGCCTCTCGAACGCGAGCAAATTAGAGCATTAATCTTGCAAGAATTGCCTGCACTCATTGAGACAGACCCGGAAGTGCAGCGGCTCATCCTACAACTCACCCAGAAGTATTTCGCCGGTCGCTCAGAAACTGAGAGCCGGTTTGATCGTGTGCTTGAAGAGTTGCGCCAAATGCGGGAAGAACAGACCCGGCGGTGGGAAGAACAGGCCCAACGCTGGGCAGAGCAAGCCCAACGGTGGGAAGAACAGGATCGGCGGTGGCAAGAACAGGCTCAGCAGTGGGAAGAACAGAATCGGCGCTGGGAAGAACAGGCCCAACGCTGGGCAGAGCAAACCCAGCGGTGGGAATAACAGAATCGGTGGTGGCAAGAACAGGTCCAACGCTGGGCAGAGAATGATCGCCGGTGGGAAGAGAACCAGAAGGAAATCCGGGAAATGCTTCGCCGATTAGGTGAGATGGATGAACGGCACGCGGAAATTGAGCGTAAGTGGGCGGAGCAAGCCCGGCGATTGGACGCGGTTGAGCGAAAATTCGACTCGACGATTGGTGCTCTCGGTGCTCGTTGGGGGCTGCATTCAGAGGAGACGTTCCGTAGTGCGCTGCGCGGCATTCTCACCGATTTCTTCAATCTCGAAGTAGTTCAGGTGAACGAGTATGACGAGACGGGAGAGGTGTTCGGTCGCCCCGAGCAGATCGAACTTGATCTAATCATAAAAAATGGCACCCTACTCATCTGCGAGATCAAATTGTCAATGAGTAAGGCCGATATGTACCTGTTTGAGCGGAAGGCGCGCTGGTACGAACGCTGCCACGAGCGGCAAGCCG
The DNA here is from genome assembly GCF_000018865.1 of Chloroflexus aurantiacus J-10-fl. Taxonomy (NCBI): domain Bacteria; kingdom Bacillati; phylum Chloroflexota; class Chloroflexia; order Chloroflexales; family Chloroflexaceae; genus Chloroflexus; species Chloroflexus aurantiacus. The sequence goes on along the minus strand of NC_010175.1, from coordinate 1,754,829 downwards.
ATCAGTTGATGGTGATTTCGCCGATGGTGGATGCGCGGGCCAGGAAGGTTGCCGAGCGCTTTAATATCATTGTGTACAGTTTTGCCGATGATGCCGGTATGGCTTTGACCGAGACGGAATGAGAGCTGTCTCGTGCCGGTTGTGCTGTTTGTGTGGCTGAGGATAAGCGGCTGAGGCGGGCATATGCCATCACGTCTACGCTTATCCTCTTTTGGTTGTCAGACCGACGCTCTGGATCAGGTGTCACCTTCTTCAATCTGACGCACTGTGCTGCGCCGGCTACGCCGCCGTCCGGTTTCGGCGAGCGGGAACAGTGCGTCTAACGCAGCATTGATGGCCGTTTGTTCAGCCTGGACACCGGCAGTATGCCGATCAAACCAGTCGCTGTGCCGCCACGTCAGTGCCAGCGGTGCAATCCGCCGAATGTCTTCTGCGTTGACGACATTGCGAAAATCGGCGGCGGCCCGTGCTCGTGCGCCTTCGAGAAGCGCAATCTCGGCCCGATGGGAAGGGATGCGCAACTGCTGTACCAGGGCCAGTGCCTGCTCTTCCAGCTCAGGCGGAATTGTGACGTGGGGAAGTATCTCACGAGCGATCATGATCTCTTCGGCCAGCGCAGCCGTTTGAGCCGCGTATGCCTGCCGGAATCCTGCCGGATCGTTGCGAAAATCACGTGCCCGCCGGTAGATTTCAAGCCGGGCACGCTGATCGTTTACCGGCGCTACCCATACTCGCAAGCCAAAACGGTCGAGGATTTGGGGCCGCAGTGCGCCCTCTTCCGGATTCATCGAGCCGATTAACACAAACTGGCTGGGGAAGAGACGCACCATCGCACCACGCCGCACGAATGTCCGTCCCTGCGCCGCAGCATCGAGGATGGCATCGACAACGGCCTGGTCGAGTAGATTGATCTCATCGACGTACAAGACGTTGCCGTGGGCGCGGGCCAGAATCCCCTCTTCCAGCCGGACAATTCGTTGTTCGAGGGCCACCCGCTCGTTAATCCCTCCCACCACGTCTTCGAGGCGGGCATTGAGTGGGAGTTCAATTAGCCGCATCCGCTCGACTATCGTCTTCCCATCGGCATCCGGGGGTTCGCGTGTAACGAATGGCATCAGGTCGATCAGGGCACGGACTGCCGTCGTTTTGCCAACGCCGTAAGGCCCACTGAGCAGGATGCCACCTACCTGTGGATTGATGAGGCCAAGGATTAATGCCGTTTTCAGCTCGGTCTGACCGACCATCGCCAGCAGTGGAAACGGATGAATATCGTCGGTCATAGCTCAGAGCCTCGTATGCGTCCTCAGCGTGCGTCTGATAACTGTGAATTGGGTTGAGAATGGCCCACCCGGCCCGCTTGCCCCATCATAGCATCTCGATCTCGTAGGTCAGCAGAGGACAATCGGGGCGCTGCCGTTCGATGAAATGGACGACCGATTCGAGCTGCCGTTGTGCGTGCACACGGTCGGTGGCAACCACGGCCACGCCGAGCCGTGCGCTTTGCCAGCGATCTTGATCATCAATTTCAGCTACCGAAACGTTGAACTCGTTGCGAATCCGGGCAATAAGTGAGCGCAAAACCTGGCGCTTCTCTTTCAGCGATTGTGCAGTGGCGATGTGGAGATGGATTGTGCAAGAACCGATGATCATGACTTTGTTGATAAATCAGTTCAAACTATTCCAACCACCCAACAGGCTCGACGGATCAAGACCCTGTGGGCCGTGCGGCAAGATTGCCATTTCTGTCCGCAGGGCCATGGTCAGACTGCGTAAACGGTCGGTGACGTCGGTTTCCAGCCAGCGTTGTTTCTGGGCCATATCGATCTGCAACCGGTCGGCCAGAATGTACCCCAGCTTGATCGGGTCGAGCGGCAACGACTCGACCTCGATCTCGGTTCCGGTGATGGTAGCAATGCGCTCCCAGTACCGCTGATAGGTATTGCGCAGTTCAGTTGCCGCAGCGATACTCTCGTTATCGGTCTGTTCAGGAAGCAGCTGCACTTTTGCCACCAGATACGGTGATTGGTCGATGATCTGAAGGATGCGAAAGCGCTGCTGACCCATCACGTGCAACAGGTAACGGCCATCTTCCAGCTTGAGATACTCCTGAATGATGGCGACGGTGCCAACATCGTATGGCTCCGGGGCAACATCAACCACCCGGCCTTCTATGACCTCGTGTCCCCGGCGGAGCAGGACAATCCCAAACCGTTGTTCCCCGGCCAGACAGTGCCCAATCATCAGGCGATAACGTTGCTCAAAAATGTGCAGACTCATTGTGCCGCCGGGGAAGAGGAGCGAACCGAGTGGAAATAATGGCAGAAGGTGTTCCATACCGATTTACCCATCTGTCCATGTGCAGGTCCAGACGGTTGTTTCAGCCGGGCCAAGGTTGAGATCGATCAGCAGTTCTATTTCCGGGCCTGACATCGTCTGCACCAACATCGTCGGGTCGAAAGGAACGGGTGCGCCGCGGAGCATGACCGGCACTGTTCCGATCCGTAAGTCGAGGAGATCGGGGCGCAATTCTACGTTGCTGGCCCCAATTGCCGCCAGGAGTGCTCCCCAATCGGATGAATGACGCCGACAGGCGGCACGTACCGATCCAGAGCGGGCAACGGTGTGGGCAATTGCGCTGGCGGCGGCTTCGTCGGCTGCCCCTTGCACCACTACCTTTATTACTTTACCAGAACCGGCGGCATCGCGCACGATTTGCCCTGCCAGATCTGCACACAAAAAATCGAGTGCTTCTTGAAACACACCAAATTCCCAGGTGCTGGAGTCGGTAATGGGTGGATGATCGATGGCACCGTTGGCCAGCATGATAACACTATCGTTTGGGCTGCAATCGCCATCAATATTGAGCCGGTTGAAAGAGCGCTCTACGCTTTGGTGCAGTGCCCGTTGCAAGAGAGGTTGACTGATCGCCAGATCGGTAGTAATCAGAGCCAGCACGGTAGCCAGGCGCGGATGGATCATGCGGGTTCCCTTCGCCATGCCGGCCAGAGTGAAGCGAGGGCCGTTGCGCAAGGTGACACGCAGGACCCGCTCTTTGGGTCGAGTGTCGGTGGTTAAGATTGCCAGGGCTGCGCGACGACCACCATTGCTGTCGAGTTCGCTCACTGCCCGCCTGATCCCGTTGCGCATCCGTTGCATCGGGAGCGGCACCCCGATCAACCCGGTTGACATCAACAACACCGAGTCGCGTGGTACCTCCAGTTCATCAGCGGTGATCTTGGCACATTCGATAGCATCATTCAACCCGCTCTGCCCGGTGCCGGCATTGGCTTGACCGGCATTGATCAACACAGCACGAATAGCATCGTGATTACGCAATAAAATAGCCTGACTGAGAAAGACTGGTGCAGCTTTGAAGACACTGGTGGTAAATAATGCCGCTGCCCGGCACGGGTATTGCGAGTAGACGAGTGCCAGATCGCGCGCTTTACTGCCCTCTTTTAGCCCGGCGGAAACACCGGTGGCGCGAAAGCCGGTTGGGCTGGCAATGTGACCATCTTCAAAGATCGTGAAGTTCATACCTGCTCTGCAACTACATACGAGTGTCTATAGTTTACCACACCCGGCAGATTAAACCTTTGAGATATTCCGCTTCAGGAAAACTCAGCAATACCGGATGATCGGGTGCCTGCGTCAGTCGCTCCAGAATTTGCACATCGCGACCGGCATCAACCGCAGCCCCGAAGATGATTTTTTGAAACAGATCGGCTGAAACCAACCCCGAACAACTAAAGGTAGCCAGGATGCCACCGCGTCGGATCAGGTGGAGTGCCTGCAAATTAATATCTTTGTAGCCGCGTGTCGCCCGTTGTAAATGTGCCTGTTGATGAACGAATTTCGGTGGGTCGAGAATAACGACATCAAATTGGCGCTGATCGCTGCGATACCGGCGTAACACCTGAAACACATCACCCTCGACAAAGGTGGTTGGTGTTGACAGGTTGTTGAGCCGCAGATTATCAGCCGCCAACCCCAGTGCTTCGGCACTGGCATCAACCAGTGTCAACTGACGAGCGCCGGCCAGTGCGGCGGCCAGGGCAAAGCCGCCCGCGTAGGAGAAACAATCGAGGGTATCGGCGTCCGCACAATACGCCCCCACCCGCAGGTGGTTGATCGCCTGATCGAGATAAATGCCGGTCTTCTGGCCGGTTTGCAGGTCGGCGAACATGCGCCGTCTGGTGACCGGTTGATCGAGTGCAGTGATGAGCGTGACCGGCAATCGCGGCGGGGTTTCGCCCCAGCGTAAACCAACCGCCGGTGGCAGTCCTTCCTTCTCACGTACCTCAGCATCACTCCGCTCGTAGATACCGCGTGGTGCCAGCAGATCGACTAACGCTGCAATCACTTGATCGGCGCGCACCGCCATCGCCTGAGTGAGTAGTTGAATCACCAGATAGCAGCCGTAGCGGTCAACAATCAGGCCGGGTAGGCCATCCGACTCGCTGAACACAAGCCGGCAGGCAATCGCCGGGTTCTGAAGCCAGTATTCGCGCCCGGCTACAGCCCGGGCAATAGTCTCGCGGAGCCAGGTTTCATCGAGGGGCTGGTTTGCATCCCAGGTCGCCAGCCGTACTCGCAGTTGCGACGTGCTGCTCCAGAAGCCACGGGCCAGCCAGCTCCCATCTTTTGCGCATACATCAACCACATCGCCGGGCGCGGGATTACCACGTACTTCGGCGATAGCACCGGAAAAGATCCATGGATGTCGCTGTATAATCGGTCGTTCGCGACCGGGAAGGATGATAACAGTTGTCATAATAGATTAAATCTATCACGTGCTTGCAGTGCGGTCAAGCAGACGATACCGTCTCTATGCGATCTGTGAACAAATTTACACCGAGAGACCCTGTTGGATCATTCCCCTTTAGACTCCCAGCGATGCAAGTATCGTGTCGGTAGGGTACGGTAGCCGTGCTTCCCCATTCACATACTGCGCCGGGTGCATGGGTGGTGTAACAGACATGCTCTGGGCCATTGCTCACCTCCGTTATAATACTACCGTTACCCGATGTTAGAAAAAGAGGAGCTGGTATGCAGTACACCCGTTTTGGCTCAACCGGCATGCATGTCTCGCGTATCTGTTTGGGTTGTATGAGCTACGGCTCGCCCCAGTGGCGCGAATGGGTACTCGATGAAGACGCCAGCCGCCCGTTTATCTTTCGTGCGCTGGAGCTGGGTATCAATTTTTTCGACACCGCCGATATGTACTCGCTCGGGGTAAGCGAAGAGATTCTGGGGCGGGCAATCCGTGATTCCGGGGTGCGCCGCGAAGAGCTGGTCATCGCGACCAAAGTCTATCAGCCGATGAGCGACCGCCCGAACGACCGTGGTCTGTCGCGGAAGCATATTATGCAGGCTATCGATGCCTCGTTGCGCCGTCTGGGGATGGATTATGTCGATCTGTACCAGATTCACCGCTGGGACTACGAGACCCCCATCGAAGAGACGCTTGAGGCGTTGAATGATGTGGTGCGCGCCGGCAAGGCGCTCTACATCGGTGCTTCCAGCATGTTCGCCTGGCAACTGGCGAAGGCGCTGGGGATTCAGGAACGACGCGGTTGGGCGCGCTTTGTGTCGATGCAAAATCACCTTAATCTTGTCTACCGCGAGGAAGAGCGCGAGATGCTCCCGCTGTGTCGCGATGCCGGGCTGGCGGTTATTCCGTGGAGTCCGCTGGCACGAGGTTTTCTGACCGGTAATCGTCCCCAGGGCACCGGTGCGGCGACCGTGCGTGGTCGTTCAGACACCATCTCGCACGCAATGTATGATGCCAGCGACTACGTCATCGTCGAGCGGGTTAGCGAACTGGCCCGCGAACGCGGGGTGAGCAATGCGCAAATCGCGCTGGCCTGGCTCCTCCACAAGCCCGAAGTCACTGCACCGATTATCGGTGCCACCAAGATGTATCAGCTCGAAGAAGCAGTTGCAGCCCTCGATGTAAAGTTGTCGCCCGAAGAGATTCAGCGTTTAGAGGAACCCTACCGCCCGAAACCGATCCGCGGCCATGCGTAGCCGGCAGGGAATGAAGCGATGTCTACCGAGAAAACCATTACCCCTGCCGACATCCTGGCTGCTCGCCGTCGCATCAGCGGTATCGTTCAACCAACTCCGCTTGAGGTGAGTCGCCCCTTGAGCGCCCTGACCGGTGCCGAGGTCTGGTTGAAGCTGGAACTGGCACAGGTGACCGGCAGTTTTAAGCTGCGTGGTGCAGCCAATGCTCTGCGCCAGTTACCACCTGCCACGCATGTCGTGGCCTGCTCGGCGGGCAATCACGCGCTCGGTGTTGCCCATACCGCCGCGTTGACCGGTACGCCGGCCACCCTGGTGGTGCCGACAACCGCCTCGCCGGCGAAGGTCACCGCATTGCGACGCTATCCGGTTGAGGTGATATTGCACGGTGCCGGCTACGACGAGGCTGAAACCGAAGCGCTCCGGCTGGCAGCCCACCACGGCTGGCATTTTGTGTCACCCTACAACGACCCGGCAGTGATTGCCGGGCAGGGAACGCTGGCAATTGAGGTCTGGGACGCATTGCCCGACGTCGATATGGTGGTAGTCGCGGTCGGTGGCGGTGGGTTAGCCAGCGGCGTTGGTATCTGGGCCAGAGCGATGAACCCGCGCGTCCGCATCATTGGCGTACAGGCAGCCGCTTCCGCGGCAATGGCGGCGGCGTTGCGGGCCGGGCGGGTCGTTCCGGCACCTGATGAACCAACGCTGGCCGACGGTCTGGCTGGAGGTATCGCCAGCGATACCATCACGCTCCCGATCCTGCAACAGGTTTTAGACGAGATGATCCTGGTCGAAGAGGCAGCTATTGCCCGCGCTATGCGCTGGTTAATCGACGAACACCATCTGATTGTAGAAGGGAGTGCTGCGGTGACGGTGGCAGCCCTGCTCGAAGGTCAGATCACCCATCTTGTCGGCAAACGGATCGTGGCACTGCTCTGCGGGCGTAATGTTGCCATTTCCACCTTGCACCACATTCTCGCAGTTCCGCCCAAAGACGGAGCATCATCCCATTGACAGCAATCCGTTGACGTGCTATGCTGCACGGGCAAGCGGTTCGTATTCGTTCAGAGGAGGACGTTCATGATACTCATCACCAACCAGGACATAATGATTGCCACCGTCGTGGTGATGACGAACGACTCCGCTGACGTGAGAGGAGCTTCGCACAGCGCAGGCTGACCAGGGATAACCTGTCGTACTGATGGGCTGTGGGAAGCTGAAGTTACCCACAGCCCGTTTTTATGGGGCTGTGGCGTTACCGGCGCATCACAGCCCTTTGTGTTTCCTCCACGTCACGGTTCGTTCGTCGCAGCGGTTTACGGCATGCCACCAGAAAGGAAGATTGCTATGTCGGCATACGACGTCATCGATAACATCGCCGAACCCCGGACACAACCAGACGTGGAGGAGACCATCGTGATAATTCTTGAACGAGATGGCTCGTTATCATATCATCCACCGCAATCGCAGCGGAAACGTCGTGCGCAGACGACGATAACGGCAGCAACGCCGAACGATTTACCATCGGCGACCTTGATTGAGCGGATCATTCGTATAGCTTTTGACATAGCAGGTGTTCATCGGCTGGAGGTGCGCATCGATGAGTCGTAATATTGCACCCGCTGTCACTCATACATCCACCACCACGGAGAAAACGCTCCGACTGATTGGCACCGTTTTGCGTGCCCAGAGTGGCTTCTTCTGGGTGCAGACCGAACAGGGTGTCCTCGAATGCCGGCTGCGCGGGCGTTTGAAGAAAGAGCGGCAGGCCACCGATCTGGTTGTGATCGGCGATCAGGTTGAGGTCATGCCGGTTGGTAACGGTCAGGGCGCGATTGAGGCTGTCTTGCCCCGTCGCAGCCGGCTGGCCCGACGGGCCGCCGGGCCACGCGGCGCTTACAAAGAGGACGTGATCGTTGCCAATGTCGATCAGGTATTGCTGGTCTTTTCCTGCACCAAACCTGAGTTCACGCCGCGCATGCTTGACCGCTATCTGGTGATATGCGAACACAGTGAATTGCCGGTTGTGATTGTCGCCACGAAAATTGATCTGGTGGTGCAGCATGCGGCTGAGGCGATGTTTAGTCCGTATGCCCGCATTGGCTATCCGGTCTTTTACACCAGCATCGTCAGCGGCGAGGGCATTGCCGAACTGCGCAGCCAACTGGCCGGACGTATCAGTGTGGTCACCGGCAAATCGGGGGTTGGCAAGAGCAGCCTGCTCAATGCCATTCAACCCGGCCTCAATCTGCGCACCGGTGAGATTAGCGAGCGACTAACCAAAGGCCGCCATACGACGACCGTTGCCGAGTTGATCCCGCTCGATCTACCGGGTGGCGGCTATGTGGCCGATACACCGGGTATTCGGGAGATTGGGCTGTGGAATGTGCCAGAACGTGATCTGGCCTGGTGCTTCCGTGAATTTCGCCCATTTCTCGACGACTGCTACTTTGCCGGATGCACCCATCTTCACGAACCGCATTGTGCCGTCCGTGCCGCAGTGGAGCGGGGTGACATCACGGCAGCCCGGTACGATAGTTACGCCCGGCTGATGGAGAGTGAAGACGAGGAATAGCAGCCTGCCCAGGAGGAAACTATGATCACGTCATCGCGCCCCCGCCCAAAGGTGATGACCGGCGAGAAGGTCTTTTTGAGCCACGTCTTTGCTGAAGATGCTCCACTTTTGGCGCAATGGTTTGCCGATCTGGAATTCACCACTCTCTTGGGGCAGCAGGGGCGTAGTTTTACCCTGGAGCAAGAACAGCAGTGGATTACAGAGAGCACAGCGGCGAAAGATAGTGAACGTTCGTTTGCGATAGTGCTGTGTGCCAATGAGCAATTGATAGGTACGTGCAATCTGCGAAGCATCGATTTATTGCACGGCACCGCCGAGTTGGGCATTGCTATCGGCGACAAAACGGCCTGGGGGCAGGGGTACGGTCGTGAAGCTGTCCGCTTACTCGTCGCGTATGGGTTTCGTTACCTCAACCTGTACAGCATCAGGTTATGGGTGCATGGCTTCAACGAACGTGCCCGTCGCGCTTACCTGGCAGCCGGCTTTCGCGAGGCAGGCCGGCTGCGCGGGGCAACGCTATTCGACGGCCAGCGCTACGACCGTATTCTCATGGAAATCACCCGCGACGATGTTCGCTGAAGTGAGGCATGTAGAGCGGGCGAATCCGCTGATAGACGGCATCCCAGGTTAACTCGCGCCAGACCCGCGCTCGTCCGGCAGCACCGAGAGCGCGGGCAAGTGCTCTATCACGCAGTAAGCGGTCGATAGCCGCTGCGATACCCGGCACATCGCCAAACCGCACCAGCAAGCCATCAACACCGTGCCGCACAACCGCAGGGACGCCCCCGGCACGGGCGCCGATCACCGGAACCCCGTTACACCACGCTTCAAGGTACGTAATCCCGAAGCTATCAGTGCGTGACGGTTGCACGTAAAGATCGGCTGCCGCCAGTGCATCACGGCGCGTTGTATCATCAACATAACCGAGCACCCGCACTCGCGCCTGTTCATCCGGGCTGAGGGCGGCGACTGTCTCGGCAAAACCGCCAAAGGCCGGCCCACACTGCACCCACACCGCATGACTACCCTGTGCCCACAACTGACGCATCGCAGCCAGCGTATGCACGGTACCCTTATCGAAAGCGGCAACCCCCAGGCTCAGAACCAGCGGGCCATGGATGTGATGGATTGCGCGGAAGCGCTGACCGTCACCGCCGGTCACTTCAGCCGGGTTCACCCCTGCCCCAACCGTCACGATCTGTTGTGCCGCCACTCCACGCCGTATCAGGTATGCCCGCTCCAGATCGGTCATCGTCGCCACCCAGGTTGCCTGCCGCAACAGATCAAGCTGATGTGGCATCGCATAGTAGCGTACCACCTGCTCACTTCCCGGTTCGCCCAAATGCACGAAGGGGGTACAAAGGTGGGGCAGACCACGCCGCCTTGCCCAGCGCACAACCGGGATGAGCGCAAAATCGAGGGTGATGTTGGTAGTATGCACCACCGCGACATCGGCGAGATAGGGGTCGGCCAGGAATGCCTCCAGATCGGGAAGCTGTGGGGTTACGGTAGCCAATCGACGGAGGGTCGGGATGGCGGGACGGCCCAGCCGGCCCAATTCCACCATCAGGCGGCGGATGATGGGGTAGAGGATAGCTGGCGCAGGCAGCCGTCGGATCGGCAGACGCCGTATAACGACGCCATCGTGCTCACCGACCGGTTCAGGAATCCGGCGCTTCCCGGCCATCCAGAGGTGTTCGAGATCGAAGGCGTCAGTTGCCAGCACGGTAACGCGATGGCCTTCAGCGACCAGCCGCTTCCCGATTTCTTGAAAATAACGGGCCGCGCCGCTTGGCGCCGGCCAGTAGAGTTGAACAACGTGGAGAATGTGCATGCAGTATCAGCACCTTGTTATGATCACTACCGGTCTGTTGCAATCAGTGCTGGCAGCATCATAACAAATCTGAGGGGCTACGCAAGCAGGTATGGGATGGTGGTGGAGCTATAGATAGGCACGGCTTGCTGTGCTCCTGACCCCATACTGAAGCCTTTTCATTACCCACAGTCACGCTGCGTTAGGCCGGGCTATAAGCGCTCTCCGTGGCGCGGGTGGCGTGGCGCGGGCTTCCAGCCCGCGTGCAGGCATCCCCACTACTTAACCGCACCTTTGTAAGTCGCAATGTGGTTCGTCTTCCAGCCCGCGTGCAGGCATCCCCACTACCGCCGGCAGGTGCTGGCCGTGGCCGCTGGTGCGCAGGCTTCTAGCCTGCGCCACGGGCCGGCACGTCCTCCCCTTCTGCCCCCGCCGCCACTATTCCGCGATCCGTTCATGAGAGGATCACCTGCGTGATTCGTGTAGGGCGGGTTCTGAACCCGCCCCTACAGACGATGCATGTACCCGTTCACATTGCCACACGAGGTTTCCTATCCCCTATCCCCTATCTCCTATCTCCTATCTCCTACTCATCCCAACTGCGCCTGAAGTGCCTCTGGCGTCGTAACCGGCATCTGACAGGCAAACTGCTCGCAGAGATAAGCGGTCGGCTGCCCATCAACCATCGGGCGGTCGTTCAGGAGTGGGCTGAGCGTGACGACCGGATCGTCAGGCATGGCTCGCGCAATGACCAGGCGAGGACGATATGCAGATCGCGCCACTGCCAGCATCGCCTGCGTTACCGGATGATCAGGCGGGCCGATAATCGCCAGCTCGCGCAGCGGCCCCAGCGCCAGATCAGCCGCACACAGCATACGCCCAAATCCTAACGGAAAGCGCTTGAGCAGCGGTGTTGTCTGTTGCAGCGTCTGCATGGCCCGCGTTTCATACCTCTCGCGCCCGGTGATGGCGTACAGCCGCAGCAGGGCAACCGTGGCCGCCGATGAGCCGGACGGTGTTGCATTATCACTCAAATCACGTGGACGGGTAACCAGGGCGGGTTGATCACGACCGGTATCGAAGAACATGCCGGCCTGATCATCCCAAAACAGATCGATCATCGCATCGGCCAGATCGATGGCGGTAGCCAGATAGCGGGTGTCGCCGCCAGCAGCATGGAGTTCGATCAGGGCATCGCAGAACAGGGCATAATCATCGAGAAATGCCGCCGGTCCTGGCCGCCCGTCCTTCCAGCTTCGCAGCAACCGGCCATCATCACGCCGAAGGTTGGTCAGCAGGAAATCGGCACACTGTCGCGCTGCATCCAGATACGCCGGCACACGGGAACTTGCCACTGCCAGCGCACGGATCGCCATCGCATTCCATGCCGTAATCACCTTCTCATCACGGAACGGGCGGGGTCGTCGCTCGCGAAAGGTGCGCAGGATTGGGCGGGCACGGGCAACGGTCGCTTCAAGCCGCTCCACCGACACGCCCAGCATCGCTGCAACAGCGGCAGCCGGTCGTGGCACGTGCAGGATCGAACGCCCTTCAAAATTGCCCTGGCGCGTCACCCCGTAGTAGGCGCCAACCAGCACCGCATCATCGCCCAGCGCTGCTCGCAATTCATCGGGCGTCCAGACGTAGAACGCCCCCTCTTCGGCGTGGGATGCACCGGGTGTCGGCAAACTGTCGGCATCCTCACTGCTAAAGAACGCCCCATCAGGATGGCGCAGATCGCGTAGCATGTAGGTGAACGTCTCATCGGCAATACGGGCGAGGAAGGTATCACCGGTGACCTGGGCCGCCAGATGGTAGACCTCAGCCAGCAGGGCATTATCGTAGAGCATCTTCTCGAAATGGGGCACCAGCCAGCGCTCATCGACACTGTAGCGGTGGAAGCCACCGCCGACCTGATCGTACATCCCACCCCGCGCCATCTGCTCAAGTGTCTGCTGAAGCATCGGCAGCGCCTGTACGTCACCGCGCAGATGGGTGCGCAACAGAAACTCCAGCACGACCGGCTGCGGAAACTTTGGCGCGTCGCCAAACCCGCCATACTGCGGATCGAATTCACGCCCGATCTGCGCTGCTGCCGCCATCAGCAACTCTTCGTCGAGGGGAAGGGTTTCAGGCAACGGTCGGGTGAGCAACTTGATATGTTCGAGCAGCTCGTGTGCGGAAGCGGTCACATCCGCCCGCCGGGTTTTATACGCCTCGGCTACCGAGAGCAGCACCTGCCGCCAGCCGGGCATCCGGTAGCGGGCGGCTTTGGCGTCGGGTGGAAAATAGGTACCGGCGAAGAACGGTGTTCCATCAGGCAGACAAAACACATTGAGCGGCCAGCCACCGCGCCCGGTCAGCGCTTGTGCTGCCGCCATATAGATATTGTCGAGATCGGGACGCTCCTCGCGGTCAACCTTGATATTGATGAAATATTCATTCTGCACAGCCGCCACTTCCGGGTCGGCGAAACTCTCGTGGGCCATCACGTGGCACCAGTGACAGGCGGCATACCCGATACTGACCAGAATGGGCTTATCCTCACGCCGGGCGCGTTCGAGAGCCTCTTCGCCCCACGGATACCAATCAACCGGATTATCGGCGTGCTGTTGGAGATACGGACTGGCTTCGTGGGCCAGCCGGTTCAATGGACGTGACCCGGCGTTCATGTGTCGCTTCTTCACCAGACATATCTGGTTGGCTGCCTTTCTTCAGCCATGGGTAACAAGTACGTTAAGCGGCGTCATGGTATGCCTGTTCAAACAGGCTTTACGCAGTTACTCCCAAAATTAGCACCGGAATATCAATGTTTGCGATCCCACGATTCTCCAAATCCCAAACGATTTGTTCAAAATACGAAACACCGCTAGACATCTCTTCAGCAAATGATTTAACAGGTACAATCTCAATTCCTGCGTTGATCACGCCAGAGTTACGAAAGATGGTCATTTTCGCACAAACGTTATAGACCATAAAAGCATATTTTCCGAATTGAACCTCAACACCTACAAAGTTCTTAACAAAATCCATTTCACGAAAAGCACCTTTCAGTGGTTTTTTAGGTCGAAATCCATCAATGTAGTACTCAGTTGAATATACGCATTCGATCTTATGTTTTGTCCAGCCGCGTGATTTGAACTTCTCGGTGAAAGCATTATTCAGTTCACGTGGATTGTAAAGTTCACGACCAAACTTCTTCTTCTCGAGACTGGGTTTTGTTTTGCACTTTGTAGCATCTACTTTTTTCTATAACATTGTAGACCTCTTGCAATTCAATCGGATAGTTCTCCTCGATAAACCGTTCACCGTCGTTGAAAGAATATTTGCCGACGACTCTCATTCGTAATCTCCATTTCGCTCCAGAAGTCGGGCTTGTAACGACTCCTTCCACTCCTCTGGAATCTGAGAAACTTTCTCTCTCCCTGTTGGCTGGTAAACGGGTTTGCCGAGCGGACGGTAACGCAGGGTACCATTGAAATAATCAACCACACGTTGACGAGCAATTTCGACATACGTTGCTTCTTTATCACAACCAACGGCACGTCGCTGATGCATCAATGCAGCAATCAAGGTCGAGCCGACCCCCATATACGGGTCAAAGACCATATCACCTTCATTGGTCAGGGCAAGCACGCAACGCTCAACCAGTTCAATCGGAAACTGACAGGGATGTATGGTCTTTTCTGGATGGTTCGATTTGACATTCGGGATGTCCCATACCAGTTCTTCCCAATCCCGTTCGAGGATTTCCCAAACATCCGACGGATTCTTCCCCAGGGGATTACCTGATGGCCTGCCCTTATTCGGACCTTTAAAGTGTCGTTTACCGGGGTATTTGGCCGGAACACGAACTGCATCTAAATTGAAGATGTAGTGGTCCGATTTGGTAAACCAGAGGATCGTTTCATAGCGCCCGGAGAATCGTTTTGAAGCGTGCAAGCCATGCCCAAATTTCCAGACAATCCGGTTGCGTAGTCTCAGGCCCAGTCTCTTGAAGATGGGGTAGTACAGAATATCAAGTGGGTACACTTCACCATGCTCGACGAAGTTACCTACCTGCCAGCAAATACTGCCATCGTCGCGCAACACACGACAGAGCTGCGCAATAAGTTCCGCCTGAGTCTGCAAATATGCTTCAATCGAGACTCGATCTTCATAGGCTTTTCCCAGATTGTACGGCGGTGATGTGACGATCAGGGCGATTGAACGATCGGGAATCTGCGCGATGCATTCACTCACATCGCCTGACATGATGATCACGTCGGCATCTGGCCTGAAAGCAGTTTCGATAGACGTTACCGAACGAAACAATGGTAATTCACTCATATCCTGTCCTATATCAATCACGGTACATACCGTTTTCTCATTGTAACCTGATTCGCGGTAGAAGGGTATGGTATAGCATATTGTAGCACAATAATTGAACATATGTTTCATTTTATTCGACAGAAACGCCTGGATCGGGTATAATGTGAGATGGCAAACATCGCATAATAATGCGCTAAAACCGACGTAACGGAGTAACAAATGGAAATCGGTATCGTCCGGCCCGTCAACATCACCAATGAGATGCGGACGGCCTATCTCAGCTACGCGATGAGCGTCATCGTCTCGCGTGCGCTCCCTGATGCACGTGATGGCTTGAAGCCGGTGCAGCGCCGTATTCTCTACGGCATGTGGGACATGGGCTTTCGCAGTAATCAGCCATACAAAAAGAGTGCCCGTATCGTGGGCGATGTGCTCGGTAAAATGCACCCCCACGGTGACAGTGCCGTCTACGATGCGCTGGCCCGCATGGCTCAGCCCTGGAGTATGCGGTATCCCCTGATCGATGGCCAGGGTAACTTCGGTTCCATCGATGGCGATCCGCCCGCAGCGATGCGCTACACCGAAGCGCGCCTGGCGCCAATTGCCGAAGAGTTGCTCAGTGAGATTGAGAAAGATACCGTCGATTTTCGTGATAACTTCGATGGCAGCTACCGCGAGCCGGTCGTGCTCCCGGCCATTCTGCCCAATCTGCTGCTCAACGGTGCTTCCGGGATTGCGGTTGGTATGGCAACCAACATTCCACCGCACAACCTCGGCGAACTCTGCGATGCGATCAGCTATCTAATCGAACACCCGGAGGCCACGGTTGAGGAGCTGATGAAGATCATCCCCGGCCCTGACTTTCCAACTGCCGGGCTGATTCTGGGCACCGAGGGGATTTTAGCCGCGTACAGCACCGGGCGTGGGCAGATTACGCTGCGCGCCAAGACACATATCGAAGAGGCCGGGCGCGGTGCCTTTATGATCGTCGTCACCGAATTGCCGTATCAGGTCAACAAGGCTCGTCTGCAAGAGCGAATTGCCGAGCTGGTCAAAGATCGCAAGATCGAGGGTATTCGCGATGTGCGAGATGAGAGCGACCGCACCGGCATGCGGTTGGTGATCCTTTTGAAACAAGATGCCCAACCCAAGAAGGTGCTCAATGCGCTCTACAAGCACACCCAAATGCAGACTACCTTCGGGATCAATATGCTGGCACTGGTCGAGCACGGTCGTCAGCCGCGCGTCTTGACCCTCAAACGCCTCTTGCAAGAGTACATCACCCACCGGCAAGAGGTTATTCGACGCCGAACCGAGTTCGATCTGGCCCGTGCTCGGGAACGTGCCCACATTCTGGAGGGCTTGAAGATTGCGCTCGATAACCTGGACGCTGTCATTCAGACCATCCGCGACTCGCGAACTGCTGAGAGCGCCCGCAATAACCTGATGAGTAATTTTTCGCTTACCGAGCGGCAGGCGCAGGCTATCCTCGATCTTCAGTTACGCCGTCTGGCTGCGCTCGAACGCAAGAAGATCGAAGATGAATACCGTGAGGTGATCAAGCTGATCGCCGAACTGGAAGATATTCTGGCCAATCCGCGCAAGGTGTTGCACCTGATCCAGCAAGACCTGACTCGCCTGAAAGAGAAGTATGGCGATCCGCGGCGCACCCGCATTATTCCTGATGTCACCGGTGAAGTGAGCGACGAAGACCTGATCCCCGATGTGCGGGTGATGATTACCTTGACCGACCGTGGCTATATCAAGCGTCAGTTACCTGATGCCTACCGCACCCAGCGCCGTGGTGGTCGAGGCATCAAGGGTATGCTGACCAGAGAACAGGATATTGTGCGCCACCTGTTGACGTGCAATTCGCTCGACAACCTGCTCTTCTTCACCGACCGCGGCAAGGTCTATCAACTGAAGGCGCACGAAGTACCCGACAGCTCCCGAACGGCGAAGGGTTTGCCACTGGTAAACCTGATTTCGCTCGAACCGGGTGAACAGGTGACGTCAATGCTGGCCGTGCGCGAGTTTGATGCCGAGTATCTGGTGATGGCGACGGTGCGCGGGAAGATCAAGCGCACGCAATTGCGTGAGTACAGTCAGGTGCGCTCGAACGGCCTAATCGCGATTGGCCTGGAAGAGGGTGATGTGCTGGGTTGGGTGCGGGTCAGCCACGGCCACGAAGACATCTTGCTGACGACGGCTCGCGGTCAGACGCTGCGTTTCGAGCAGAGCGAAGTGCGACCAATGGGTCGTCCGGCCACCGGCGTGATCGGGATCAACCTGGCAGACGGTGATCGCGTTGTCAGTATGGATCTGGCTGAAGAGGGGGCCGATCTGCTGGTTGTGACTGCGCGAGGGATAGGCAAGCGAACAGCACTCTCTGAATATCCGGTCAAAGGCCGGGCTACCGGTGGCGTCATTACCATCAAACTGCGCAACGATCTTGACGAAGTTGCTGCTGCGGCGGTTGTCCGTGAGCATTCTCTGCTCACCTTTATCACCACCGGTGGGATGGTATTGCGCACCAGCGCCAGCGAGATCTCACGCCTGGGCCGGGCCACGCAGGGGGTGACCATCGTCAATGTGGCGACCGGTGATCGGGTGGCTGCGCTATCGGTGGAAGACCCGGAAGAGAACGGTAACGGCTCCACGCCGACATTAATCGATCCGTTGTCGTAGGGGGCAGGGGACAAAATACTGGAATCAAATCTGGTGTCATCGTGGTCGTAGCGGATTATCCACCGATCACGCCGACACCGCTCCTGGGCGCGGCGGCGCAGCACCAGCGTTTCTGCTGCGCACGCCATGGGATCGCATGCCGGTAGTCCTCGTTTCAGGCCCTATGCATTACCCACATGTCGCGCTGCGTTAGGCCAGGCTGCATGTGCTCCCCGTGGCGCGGGATTCCAGCCTGCGTGCAGGCATCATCGCCACTACCGTCAGGTACTGGCCGTGGCTGCTGGTGCGCAGGTACGAACCTGGTACAACCAAACGTCTACGCGCAGGTATCGCATGCATGCCTGACCGACTCGATGATCGGCACGAGCACATCCAGCACCGCCGTGACCAGGATGGGGAACGGTATGCTACGCGCCGGATCGTGAGCGCGGCTGGCGCGGCAGCATGGCTGCCGCACTCCACACCGCGCGACACGCGCATAACAAGCGGGTACGGCAATCCATCCAGCACGTGCCGGCACGGCTGGAGCGGCGCACTGTCACCGATTCGGTCGCCCAAAACAGCAACAATAGCGATCATACCAGCCGATACGCACGTGGTTGACACCAGTTATGGGTAATGCATAGGTTCCAGGCCGGGTTGCCCATGGCACGTAGTTTGGAGTGCGGAAGCGTGCCTTCCGCACTAGAGCCTGTTATGAACTTTGAACCATGAGAGCGACAAACCGATGGGCCAACAAGATGGCAACGGCAACGAAATGCAAGCCGGCCAGCGTCGCTGCCACACGTTCGTCGTCACGCACCAGGCGACGGAAGCGCGTCATCCAGGCAAACCTGCGCTCGACCACCCAGCGCCGCGGCAGCAAGACAACGCCCCGTTTGGCGGTCGGCAGCGTGACCACCTCCAGGCGACTGCCGTGGGCGGCGGCATCGGCTGCCGGTTGCTCACCAGTGTAGCCCTGGTCAACGAAGGCCACCTCTACCGTGTCGCCAGTTACCTCTTGAATGCGCTGCGCCAGTGCCGCTACCTGCGCCCGGTCTTGGTCGTTGGCTGGCGTGACCACCACCGCCAGCAGTTGTCCAAGCGTATCCACGGCCAGATGCACCTTCGAGCCGTTCCGACGTTTGTGCCCATCGTAGCCGGCACGTCCCCCGCTTTCCGGTGTCGACTGAAGCGTCCGGCTGTCCACAATGACGGCGCGGGGCTGGGGTGTGCGGTCAGTGATGTCACGCAGCAGCATCCGCACATCATGCACCATCTGCTCAAACACGCCCGCTTTCAGCCAGCGCTGGGTCTGTTGATACACCACGTGCCACGGCGGTACGTCGTTGGGCAGCATCCGCCACGGCGCACCGGTACGCAGAAGGTAGCGCAGCCCGTTGTAGACGTCGCGCAGGGAATAGTTCCGCTGCGGCGCTGCTTCGTCCATCAGTGTCAAATAGGGCGCAACAAACGCCCACTCTTCATCGGAAACATCACTGGGATACGCTTTTCGTGTCATAGCGTCATGATATACGAGCAGAACCGAAAAGTCCATAACAGGCTCTAGCCGTGCTCACGATCAGGGGTGGGGCGCAGCAGTTTCTCCACCGGTCACAGGGACGAACATGCAGGCAAAGGATGTCCGTCTGGCTTGCCCATCCGTCATGCACTGCCTGCATGTAAGCGATGACGCGGGCTATGCCGCAGGTATTCAGATCACTTTCGCACTCGTCACGTGACAGTGGCACAGGTAATGGACAAGCACAAGCAGGAAGCCACTCCTCAGAGCGAGGCAAATCCCATTACTGGACTAATGAACAGCGATTGGTGGTATCAGCAGTGTTGCCCCTATCAATGTCAACGAAGATTTGCTAATTACGCCCTATCGTTCAAGCAACGCGGCAATCCGTTCGGCGAGGAGCCGTAAACGAATCGGTTTGGCGAGGTACTCATCAGCTCCGGCTTCGAGACACCGTTCACGGTCGCCGGGCATAGCCAGCGCCGTTAAGACCAGAACTGGTAAATCACGAGTGGCTACCTGACTGCGCAAGTGCTGCATCACTTCAAAACCGCTCATCGTGCGCAGGCGGACATCGAGGAGGATTAAACACGGCAATTCACCCTGAATGTAGGCCAGCGCCTCTTCGCCTGACTCGACATGCACTACCCGATACCCACAGCGGCGCAGGTAGTCGGCAATCAAGGTAGCACTGGCGACATCATCTTCAACCATCAGGAGTGGGCGATCACCGGCCCGTGGCGAGGCGGCAGGCAACTCGGTTGGGTGAGTATCTTCCTCCCGCTCTTGCTGATCGAGTTGTTCCAGAAAGCGATATTGCTCGTCCGGTTCCCAGGGCAGCGTGACGTGAAAACGACTCCCAACCCCTACTTCACTTTCGACGCGAACACTGCCACCGTGAAGGCGAACCAGCTTGGCCACCAGTGCCAGCCCCAGACCACTACCGGTCACCTCTTTCTGCCGTTCACTCTCAATCTGCTGGAATGGCTCAAATAAGCGCACAGCATCTTCAGCCGAAATCCCAATCCCGGTGTCCCATACTGTAAAGCGCACCGCTCCCCGTTCTGGCTCACCACGTACCTCTAGCCCCACCTTACCACCGGCTGGGGTGAACTTGATGGCATTCGAGAGCAGATTAATCAAAATCTGGCGCAGCCGTCGTGCATCAGCCAGAATGACCTGAACCGCAGAATCAATGTCGAAGATCAATGACAGATTGGCGCGCCTGATGAGGTCAGCCACCAGTGGGCGCAACGACATGCAGACATCCTGCACTGAAACTGGAGTCAGGTCTAGCTCCATCCGACCCGCTTCAACTTTGGCAATATCGAGATAGTCATTGATGAGCGAGAGCAGATGCTGACTGCCTTTTTTAATGCCATCAATCGCGCCCATCTGCTCATCACTCAATGGACCAACCAACTGAGCGCGCAGCAGGTCTACCATGCCCAAAATGGCCGTGAGCGGAGTGCGTATCTCGTGGCTCATACTGGCCAGAAACTCGTCTTTGATCTTCGTGGTCTTGAGCAAACTGGCATTGATGCGCGCCAGCTCGACATTCTGCCGTTGCAGCCGATCTTTCAGCAACTGTAATTCATTACGCTGTTGGGAGCGTAGTTGTTCGATAACACTACGTTGGGTCGTATCGGTCACGATCTGGATCAGACCGGTGATGCGCCCATCCTTATCGGTAAGAGGGATCGTTAAGAGATCGATATAGAGGGTAGAGCCATCTGGCATCTGACGGTTGATCAACGGTAAGTAAAGACGATCCCGTTCGCCGTGCAATATCTCGTCTAGTGCCGCTTCATTACCAAATAATTCCGGCAGTAAATCGAGCAAATGCCCCCCAATCGGCGGTTTACCGCCAAGCAGGGCCAGCATGCCACCGGCACTCTGGATGCGCAGATCAGGATCGACCACGACATACGCACTCCCGGTTTCAATCAATACCCGTTGTTCAACCGATAACGACATCGTCTACCTCGCTTGTGGCTGTTATGCATCAGGTCGCCAGCGGTCAAAGGTTCATCCACCTGCTGAATTGATAGGCCAGACACTCGTTCACGGCGACCGTTCTGCCGTGATGCCCGGTTAGAGCAGAGCGAACAGCAGGTACCAGAAGATTCCACCGCCCGTTTATGATTAAACCTGTCATCCCCTTCGTCTGCTTACCCTTAAATATCTTGAACTCAGGGGCGAGGGAAAGGAGTGACAAGCGATGGCGGAATTGGACGCACCAATCCTACCCATCGCGACGGAACCCAACCGATGAGCTGGACAGACTCTTGGTCGATCCGAACGTCAACCCGCACCTGGTACCAATCGCCATATTGCGCCAATACAATGACAGGTGCATTTCGCGGTGCTACGATTGGGCTACGCTCGCTGGCCTCATCTGGGAAGCTGTACAAATACACGTTCCCCGTCATCACACCATCGTATGGAATCGGTGTCACGGTTGGTGTGGGTGTGATCGTCGGGGTTGGAGTACGGGTTGGGGTAGCCGTTGGCGTTGCCGTTGCGGTTGGAGTAGCTGTCGGCGTTGCCGTTGCGGTTGGGGTAGCCGTCGGCGTTGCGGTTGGAGTCGGCGTCGCCGTTGGGATGGCGGTTGCGGTTGGCGTCGCCGTCGGTGCAAAGAGAGTCGCCATGCGAGCTTCCACACTCATCACCCACCAGCCACAAAGAAAGAGGGGTGAGAGAGCGATCAACAGCAGAAAGACCAGGACTGCTCGCTGAATAAAGGTATTTTGTGGGCGGCTACGATCAACCTGAATAGTTGCCAGCGATATGCGTTCACGGATCAGGGCTTCGATGTCGCTAACCAATGCTTCATCATCACCGGCAAAATTGCGGAGACGGTCATAACGTCCTTCGTGAATGGCTACCAGTGTCTGCCGTAATTCTTCGCGGAAGCCTCGCGGTTCAACGCCGGTGATCACCGCTGCCAGGTAGGCGGCACTCCCACTTGCAATCACGATCTGACGTGACTCATAACTGATGGCGCCAAGCTCATCACCTTCACCCAGTGCATCGCGGGCAAAGTCGCGAATAGCGGTGAGCATGCCACTGACCAGATCGCGATCAGCAGCCGGGATACCCGGCGCGGCAAGATGACAGATCAAAATGCCGGAATCGCGTTGGATGAGAAAGACTTCCTGTACCGAAAACGGTAACTGGCTGCGCAGCGCATACTCACCGGCAGAAATACCCTGGGCGCGTGCCTGCCAGTAGCCGGGGTCGAGCATCAGCAGGGGGCCGGTGCGAATGCGTGTGTCGATCTGCGAGGCCAGATCGCGGATTGCTTCGGTTGCCGCCCTGGCGATCATCGCCCCGATCACCGGGTAGAGCGCATCAATAATGTCTTCACGCGCCTTATAGACTTGCTGACGGATAGCCTCACCAATGGCCGGCGCCAGTGCACGGGCAATCTCATCTTTCGACGTGGTAATCTGCTCGGCCAGAATGTCAGCAATCACCGGACTGATCCGGTCAACCAGCGCCTCCGGCTTCAACAGCACACGTCGTAGTTCTTCAATCTCGCGACTCGTTTGTGGATCGGTAGCCATAATCGCTCGTACTACCAGCCTGCCTATTCATCTTTGGCAGAGGAGAGTCCATCGAGCAAACCGGCGACCGTACTTCCGGTTTCCAGCCGGGTGGCAATTTCAATCAGCATACTGGCCAGCGCTTTGCGGTCAGTCTTCTGATTATCCAGGCGGTCAGCGATCCGCCGCAACTCAGCCCGTAGCGCATCTTCGGTACTGCGAATTTCGCGTCGTAGTGCCTGTGTACGCTGTTCGAGCAGATCGCGCGTCTCGGCCAGACCGGCCCGACCGGAGCGAATTTCAAGATCGTGGTGACTCTGCACGCGACGCAGTTCGCTTACGCCATCCCCCAGACCGGTAATTGCCGCTTCGTGCTGCCGGGCCTGGGCCACAACTTGTTGCAACAGCGACTCGCGAGCGCGCTGACGCTCGATTTCACGCCGCAACTCATCATTGAGCCGCCGGGTTTCAACTTCGAGGGCGTCAAAGCGACGCTGCACGCTCTTTTCCACCTCGCCTAACCGATCTTGCAATTGGCGCACATCTTCGGTGAGGTGTTCAAGCTGGCGACGAAGATCGCTAAACATGCGGGCATACTCTTCCATTTGCGGGCCAAAGATGATCTCCCGCAGCCGATCAACCTCAGCCTGACGTGGCTGGCGAACATTCGAGCCAAGAATGATCTGGCGCACTCGCTCAAGCTCTTCCGCTTCTTCTTGCGGAGTTCTGATCCCGTTTACTTCATCAGTCATACCGTCCCCCTTCGTTGCCGGATGCGACGCCCTAGCGCGTGGAATATGTCACTAACACCTTCACCGGTGCGAGCACTGGTGAATATCCAATCAGCCTGGAGCGCTGTTGCTACTGTCGCAATCTCTTCATCGGCAATGCGCCGCTGTGTGGTCAGATCGATCTTATTCGCCGCAATAACGAACGGGGTATGCGGACTGGCCGAGTGAAAAGCTGTCGCGTATTCGTGAAGTGCGGATAACGTTTCAGGTCGGGTTACATCACAGACGAGAATGGCACCTGCCGCACCGCGATAATAGTTCTGAACGACCTGATCAAACTTCTCGCCACCGGCTGTGTCCCAAATAATGAGGTTAATTTCGGTTTGATCGATATGCAGTGTATGCCGGTTGATCTTGACGCCAAGCGTACTCAAATAGCGCTCATCGAAGACACCTTCGACAAAGCGACGGATCAGGCTGGTTTTACCAACCGAGAATTCTCCCAGTAAACAGATTTTGGCAGTGAGTCGGTTCACAGTTTGTGATCAGTTAAAACAATTAGAAAACCATCTGAACGCCGATATGTAGTATAACACAGCTTATCATTCGCGGTGCAGAGATCATCAATTGCTGGATTTGTACGCAGACGTGGATGATCAGTGTGACGCCAGGTATAAGCAATGAATGGTTGTTATGTGTTATATAAAAGATGTTGATCCTATGCCAATGATATGTAAAAGGTAAAATCGTGTAAACTTGATCACAGCGTTCTGTCTGGCATGTCTTTGCATGCTTGATTGCAAATGCTGCATAGCGCAAAATTTACATGTAAATTGTTGTTTCAGATATTATAACACATGATTGTTTCTGTCAATTATCACATAGATAGCAGGTTACAGATTAATCATTCCAAAAACTAAAAATAATCCATCTTATTCTCCTACAACAGATCGTAAATGGATAATTGTTTCAATGTGTGGGGTTTGTGGAAAGAGATCGACTGGCTGCACGAATGTGATCTGATAACCGGCGGCCAGTAGTGGAGCGAGATCGCGCCCGATCAGGCCGGGATGACACGAAATGTAGACGATTTGGGGTGGTGCATGAGCGATAATCGCCTCGATGAGGGCCGGATGACACCCACGACGCGGCGGATCGAGAATGACGGCGTGAAAAGGTCCGCTGAGATGGGCAACAGTGTGCTCGGCAGCGCCGTTGATAAATTGCACATTTGTAATCTGGTTGTCAATGGCGCTCTGCCGACCATCCTCTACCGCCGGTTGATAGGCTTCAACGGCAATTACCTCATCGTAGCATCTGGCCAGTGGCAGGGCAAAGCTCCCCACCCCACTGTAGGCGTCGAGGAGACGACCGCCATGCGGGGCCAGTGCGTCACGAACGACTGCAACCATGCGCTCGGCCTGGGCATGATTGACCTGGAAGAAGCTGCCCAGACTCAACCGAAAGATCACGCCGGCAAGTTCGTCGTACACAAAGGGCGTTCCCACGAATGGTTCATCTTCCAGCGTGACTCCTGCCAGCACAGGGGTTGATGCCTTCCAGGCTGTGGCCAGCCGCCACAGCGCGTGTCGTTCGGCATCTGGCGTCGGCGAGAGGCGAGCAGCGGCATAGCCGTAGGTTGCACTGGCCCGCAGCGTAACCTCTTTGATTAAACCGGCAAAGGCTAACCGGCGCAAACTCCGCAGCGTATCCCGTAGTGCCGGTAAAAGTAGTGGATCATCTGCCAGATCAACGACGGTCTTCGTCCCGGCTGCGTGATAACCAAGAGTCGCTCCGTCTACATGCAGACGGGCACTATTGCGATAGCCCCAGGGATGCGGTGCCGCAATTACGGGCTGGATCGGTATGGTGATGTCGGGGAGAAACTTGCGTAGCTGGTCTGCGACGATGATCCCTTTGTAACGCACTTGAGCCGGATAGGCAATGTGTTGCCACGGTGCGTGATCACCAGGCTTGATCTGGGGTTCAACTCGCTCTGGAGCGGCGCGCAGAATGTCACACACAGTAGCCCGCAGAAACCGGGTGTGGCGCTCGGTGATGGTTGCTCTGACCCGCTCACCCGGTAGTGCTCCGGTGACAAACACGACCAGATCGCCATGCCTGCCTACGCCATCGCCACCCTGGGCAATACCTTCAATCTCAAGTTCGATAGTATCGTGCATATGTATCTCTACGAGTAATACCAACAGTTTGTGTTGTGCAGCGTGGGAACAATGATTGAACCATTTACTGTGCCGTAACTTTACAAATACTTCTCAATCATAGCAAATTCAGACCGATCACGCATCTGGTGTGGGAGTAGGAAGTAGGAAATAGGAAGTAGGAAGTAGGAAGTAGTGGGTGGGAAGCGAGAAATGCGGATGCAGAGGGGTGCATCAGGTGAATGTGTACCTTGGGTGAAGGCTTGCTGCACTGGTTGGGATGCACGACTGTGCGCCACTACTTCATACACTGATAGGTCCTGTCCTCGTGACGATATACCAACGCTTGCGCAACGATATACACTGTTCCGGTATTCACGCCCGTGTTGAAGTGCCACCAGGCACGTCACTGCCAGGTCTTTTTTGGCTTGTCAGTGGTGCAGGGGCGCTGGTACAATGCTGCGGTTGTGATAACGTGTCATATCAAATCTTGCTCGATACGATGTTTCACTGCCTAACACCGGATATGCGGTGAACTGTGATCTTCCGCCTGCGATGATCCGTGGGTGTCACCTGCATGATGCGGGTGGACGGGTAGGGGCGGGTTGCGTAGGGGCGAGTTCAGAACCCGCCCCTACAGAATCGCGTGCCCTGCATTGTATGTTTCAGATTTGATATCTCGCTTGATCTGGTACCAGGTGTAATATGGACGCACCATAGGCGCGTGCTCCCAGCGGGCAGATCAACTCTTACGCACAGCGACGCATCACCCAGGTGCGGCGTTTGGGTGACGTTGGATAGGGTGTCATGACTTCTATCTGTGGCACATCTCACCCTGTCAACAAATGCTCGGCGAAGATGATCCGACGAGTCCGGGTTTCGCAGCGTAGAATCAGTGAATTGGTTTCGGCCCGGTCGCCGGCCAGACGCACACCGCGCAGCAGAACACTATCGGTAATGCCGGTGGCGACGAAGAAAATCTGGTTACTGCTCACAATATCGTCACAGGTCAGGATACGTTTGGTGTCCAATCCGGCACGAGTAATCGCCTCGCGCTCGGCCTCGCTCTGCGGTGCCAGACGGGCCAGCATCGCGCCACCGAGTGATTTGACGGCACAGGCGGCCAGTACGCCTTCCGGTGCACCACCAATCCCCATCAGGATGTCAACGTTGGTACCGGCAATGGTGGCCAGGAGTGCGCCGTAAATGTCGCCGTCGTCGGCCAGCATCACCCGTGCCCCGGCAGCCCGTATCTCTTCGATCAGGTGGGCATGGCGTGGCCGATCAAGCACAAAGACCACCAGATCGCGCACCGAGCGACGGGTAGCGCGTGCCACCAGGGCCAGTGTCCAACCGGCAGGTGCATCGAGACACTCCGGTACCAGGTATGGCGCTACCTGTGGGCCAACGATAATCTTTTCCATATACGCTGCCGGGTGTGGTGCCCACAATGCCCCCCGATTGGTAACGGCTGCGAACGAGACCGCACCCGCTCTGCCCTGTGCGAGTTGCCGCCGTCCGTCAACCGGATCGACGACCAGGTCGGCTGGTGGCCCGTTGCCGGTACCAATCCGCATTCCCCCAGCCAACGCTGTTGTTGTCATTTCCCGTACCTCTTCACCCATCACCAAACGGCCATCCAGCTCCAGATTAGCCAGGGCTGCCGCCATCGCCGTTGCGGCTGCCTGATCGGCAGCCTCAATCTCCCCCCGCCCCATCAAACGGGCGGCGGCAATGGCAGCCGCTTCGGTGGCGCGCACCAGATCAAGGCCGGTATTCGGGCCGAGTTTCTGTGACAGTGGTACATCCATAGATGCTTCCTGCTCTGTTCAAAACTGCTCAACCGCTTCAAGTAGATTCGCCGCTTCCCAGGCCAGCATGCCCCCTTCGAGAATATGGGGTGGTGGGTTACGACCGGCCAGTAAGGCGGCTGCGCGCAGACTGCGCCGACCACTCCGACAGACCAACACGATGGGGCCAGGTGGTAACTGATCACGTTCGTGGAATAACCGTGAGAGCGGAAGGTTGCGCGCACCGGGAATGTGGCCGCGCTGAAATTCGCGCGGTTCGCGCACGTCAATGATCAGGGGTGGATGGTCGGTGTGGAGTAATTCCCACAATCGGCGCGCCGTCACATGGACAGGACGCTTCCCATCGAGTACAGGTATCTCGACCGGGCTGGGGAGCAGTTGTTTAGGTAGCTCCTGACACTCGCGAAAGACGCGCCGGTCACATTCATAAATGCAGACCGCCGGGTCGAGCACCCGGTAAAACAGATATTCGATAGCTTTGTCTTCGTCGAGGAAGCGTTCGGCGCCGAGTTGTTCATAAAACCCGCTGATCTGCATACGATACATCACACTGGCCCGTACCCGCACGAAGAAGAGATCACCACCGCGTACCCGCAAGACACGCCGGATGGTTTCCAGCGCACGGATTCCACTCACATCGCACTGGTTGACACTGTGCATGCGCAAGAGCATATAGCGCGCCTGCCGTTGTCGTTCGAGCAGGTTGAGCAATTGTTCTTCCACGTGATTTACAGCGCCGAAGTAGAGATCACCTTGCAGATCAACCACCAGCAACTGCGGGCACATTGGCCGTCCGTAGGCCGACTCCCAATGGCGAAATTCAGTATCGGGTACCACTGCTTCCACACGCGGCATAGCCGTGCGCAATAGGTAGTAGCCAAGCGACATGAGAACACCGATAAGAATGGCGAACTGGAGTGGTAGTGTCAGGGTAAGCGTGAGCGTTGTGATCATGATCACCGCTTCACCGCGCGATCCACGCCAGATGCGAGCCATTGCACGCTGATCAACCATGCTCCACGCAGTTACGGCCAGCGCACCGGCTAAAGCAGCCCGCGGTACCTCAGCCAGAAATGGCCCCAGCACCGTTGTAGCCAAAAATACTGTGATCCCGGAGACAATCGCGGTCAGTGCTGTCTGCCCACCCGATTGATACGCCAGCGCCGAACGGTTAAACGAGCCGGAGCAAGGCATACCGGAAAAGATACCAGAGACGATATTGGCCAGTCCTTGTCCGACAAATTCCTGGTTGCTGTCGATGCGTTGCCCGCTATAGCCGGCAATCGCCCTTGCAATTGCTACTGCCTCAACCAGACCAATAATCGCTAACGCTAATGCACCATTCGCAAGATGGCCGATCAAGTCCAGGTCGAAGATGGGGAGTTGGGCCAGTGGCGGTAATCCCGGTGGCACCGGTCCCATGACGCGCACCCCCTGAGCTTTGAGATCGAGGAACCAGACAATCGGTGATACGATAGTAATACTGAGTAATACCGCCGGCACTTTGCGGGTGAAGCGTGGTGCAAGGAGAATGATAATAATCGTTGCGAGGCCAATCGCTAGCGACGGCAAGTGAATAGCATCGAGATGGGTCGCCGTTTCGGTGATGGTTGTCAGGATACCGGCACCTGGCGGAAGATCAATCCGCAAGAGTGGGCCAATCTGATTCGAGAGAATGAGAATACCGGCTCCGGCAGTGAAGCCAACGGCCACCGCATCGGAGACAAAGTTAACCAGCATGCCCAGCCGTGCAATCCCCATCACGAGTCGGATGATACCGGCCATGACGGCAATCAGGCTGGCCGCAGTGACAAATTCGGAACTGCCGACAGTTATAATCGGCGCCAGCACCGATAAGGTGATGATAGCAGCGGTGTTGGTGGGGCCACTGTTGAGATGGCTCGATGATCCCCACAGCGCACCAACAATTGTAGCTGTCAACGCACTATACAGGCCAACAATTGGCGGCAGTCCGCCCAAAATCGCAAAGGCCAGCGATTGCGGTAACAAAACCAGCCCAACGGTTAAGCCAGCCAGAAAGTCAGCCCGCAATGTGTCAGGCGTGAAGGTACGTACCAACCGGATTGGTTGGGCGAACAAAATGGCAACTGTACGTAAATAGTCGAGCATAGAAGGCACGATTTCTGCAAATGGTACGTCCGGTAACTATCTCCACTCTGCACGGGTAATTTACTAACCGACTATAATGCAGGTATGACACCCCTATTGTAGCGCTGCTTTGTAATGAATAGATAAATAAAGAGGTCTCATTGGGTTCCAGATTTGCACAATCATCCCTAATTGATAGTAGCTCATCGCAATTGCGATGGTTAGCTGTCATTGATCGTATTCGCTGGCTCCTGGTAGGGATAATCGGTCTATGTTTATTCGCTATCCTGTATCAACGCGGTTACGATGATCCGTACATCACCTACCGCTACGCTCATAATCTGGCTCACGGATTGGGTTTTGTCTATAACCCTGACACACCAACCTTAAGCACAACCGCACCGTTGTTTGGCCTGATCCTCACCCCGATTGCCATGCTGGGCTGGTCGTTACCACTGGCTGCAAATTTGCTTGGCTGTTTAAGCCATGCTGCCGGCGCACTGGCCCTCTGGCAATTGGGGCGGCAGTGGGGTGATACTATCACCGGTGGTAGTGCGGCACTTTTGTATCTCCTCTTTCCACTGCCGCTTTCTACCCTGGGGAGTGAAACATTACCGGCAATGGCCCTAACTCTATGGGTGTTTGTCTTTGCTGCACGCGGGCGGCAAGTGCTGACCGGTCTCTTGCTGGGGGTACTGGTCTGGTTGCGCCCGGACGGTATTTTGGTTGGGCCATTAGCCCTGCTGCTCCTGATGACAATCGATAACAACTGGCGCAACCCGCGGCGTTGGCCGTGGTCGGCAGCGCTAATCTGGATCGGAATCGTGCTCGCCGGTATGGGACTGGCGTGGATTGTGTACGGCAGACCGTTACCGGTTACGCTTTACGCCAAACAACAACAGGCACTGATTCCCGGTTTCTACGATTTTGGTGATCGATTGTGGGTAACGTTGACGGCTCATCTTGCGCAACCACTGTATCGGATGATCCTCTACCTATCTGTATTGGGTCTGATCGTAAGTATTCGTTCCTGGCGCTGGTTGTTTCTGCCCGGCTGGGCCGCGCTCTATGGTCTGGCGTATACGTGGTTGCACGTCGCCGGGTATTTCTGGTACGTTGCTCCTCTCGTGATCGGTCTTGCCCCTCTCTTCGGGCTTGGTGTACGTTTTTGTAGTGATTGGTTGCGGCGAGTTGGCGGTATGCGCTTCATGGTGATCGGCGTTGTTGTATTGGTAGGTGGCACAACGCTCTGGCTGGGTAGTTCTGTCTATCGATTGGGTCAACAGATCGATCAGCGACTAACCGTCTATCGTGCCGCCGGTGAGTGGCTGGCAGCCAATACCTCGCCAACTGACAGTGTGGCGACGCTGGAGATTGGTATTATCGGCTATTATGCCCAACGACCAATGGTCGATTTTGCCGGCCTCTTGCAGCCCGATATTGCGGCCCGGTTGGGACCGGGTGGGTTTGGCGAGGCTGCTCTGTATGCTATCGATCAGTACCGGCCCGCGTATCTGGTGTTGCAAGAGCAGGCGCTCCCATTACTGTCCGGTCGGCCTGATCTTGCGGAGCGCTGTCCGGTCGTCGCCGAGATACCCGATCCGCGCTACCCGGCTCCTCTGACCATCCACGCCTGTCGCTGGGATGAGTAAGGGAGCAGGTAGTATTCGGGCGGAGGGTGAGGATTGCTACATATGAGGTAATGCCGTTTGCAACCCGCTTGAGCACCGGGTTCGGGATGGTTTTCATGCGTCAGAAGCCGTTCAGCAGACACCGTTGGCGAGATGCTCTGTTTGAGTGAGAGAGGAATACCAGCAATGAAACAATGGCTGATCATCAGCGCACTCCTGGCGTTACTGGTATCAACCGCACCCGCAGTAGCCCAAACGGCTGCGCCGGTCTGCTTTCCCGATATTCCGCTCATCGACGATTGTCTCCATCCCTCGTTCGCCGCCTACTGGCGTGATAACGGTGGTTTACCAGTCTTCGGCTATCCAATCAGCGCGCTGGAACAGTTTCGGGGTGATGAAGGGCGGCTGTTAACAGTGCAGTGGACAGAACGAAACCGGTTGGAACTGCATCCCGCTAATCCACCGGCCTATCGCATCCAGATCGGGCGGATGGGGGCAGAGGCATTGGCGCGCAGTGGTCGTGATCCGTTTGCCGATCCGCCCGATAACGGGCCTCAGCCTGGATGCCTCTGGTTTCCCGAAACCGGTCATAATGTCTGCGATCAGGAGCCTGGTATCGGGTTTCGTTCGTACTGGCAGAACAACGGTTTACGCATTCCCGGCCTGAGCCGCTACGCACAGTCGCTGGCGCTGTTCGGGTATCCGTTGACTGCACCGCAGATGGAGCGCAATGCGAACGGTGATCTGGTGCTGACGCAGTGGTTTGAGCGGGCACGGTTCGAGTGGCATCCGCAAAATCCAGCCCGCTCAAGAGTGTTGCTGGGTCTGCTCGGTCGTGAGCTGTACACATCGCCGCAACCATTGCCCGATCTGCGGAGTGGCCGGTCGGGTTTTGGCGTCGAGATCAACCGTGGGTTTGTCGCCGCTACTGCTCAGCGCCTGGCCGAGCTGGGAGCAGATTGGGTGCGCTACAACGGTATTCTATGGTCGGAGGTTGAACCAACGCCGGGTGCGCGCAACTGGGCAGCGCTCCGCCAGGTCGAAGCCGAATTGCAGGCAATTAATGCTGCCGGCGCCAGACCGATGGTGATTATACGCGGGGCACCGGACTGGGCACAGGCGCAACCGAACAGCATTTGTGGCCCGATCCGCACCGAGGCCCTCCCGGCATTTGCCGCGTTTCTCAGCGATCTGGTTGCCCGTTACAGCCAACCGCCGTACAACGTCACGTTTTGGGAATTGGGTAATGAGCCGGATGCACCATTCCAACTCGTTGGCGGTTCATCACCCTTTGGCTGTTGGGGTGATGAAAACGATGCTGACAGTTATGGTGGAGCTGCATATGCGGCAATGCTGAAAGTGGCATATCCGGCGATAAAGGCTGCCGACCCCCAGGCGCAGGTGATTTTGGGTGGATTACTGCTCGATTGTCCACCTGATCGCCCCCGCGCCGATGGTCAACCCTGCCGGGCCGGCCGTTTCTTCGAGGGAGTGTTGCGTGCCGGGGGCGGTGACTACTTCGATATTGTGGCGTATCACGCCTACGGTTACTTTGGTGCAGGGCGTGATCCTGATCGCGAACGTCCAAACTGGCAGGAGTTAGGTGGAGCCACTCTGGGCCGGCTGGCTTATCTGCGCACAACTCTGGCTCAATACGGATACGCCAAACCGATCATGATGAACGAAGGGGCATTCTTGTGTTACCGCAGCTCACCTACCTGCCGGCCTAACGGATTTGAAGCTGCCAAAGCTGATGCAGTCGTTCGTCTCTACGCTCGCATCATAGCTGCCGATGTCTTGATGGCTCACTGGTATACACTCAACGGCCCTGGCTGGCAAGAGAGCGGTTTGCTTGATAAGGATCAGCAACCATTACCGGCCTTCCGTGCCTTTCAGTTCTTGCGCCAGCGCCTTGGCGAAGCACGCTACCTGCGATCTGTAGAGACCTCTGGCCTGGAGGGCTACTACTTCCGCACCGCCGATGGTGAGGTTCTGGTAGTCTGGAGTGTTGATGGCACCGAGCGAACATGGACTGTACCGGCAGGAACACGCGCTATCTATGATCCGACAGGTACGGCCCTGCCGATTACCTCAACGCTGACCCTCACGCTCTCACCGCGTATTGTGGTGGTGGGATCATAAGTCGATGAAGCTAAAAGAGGGGTGATGTATATCTCACCCCCTTTTGGCTACGGTTAGCCTGGAGATAATATCAAATCTGAAAAACAATCTCTGGCACGTGACTCAAGACGTGCCCTTTCACCGGTTCCTCATTCGCTGCATCCCTTGTATAGCAATGTGAACGGGCACGTGCCCCGTTCGTAGGGGCAGGTTCTGAACCCGCCCCTACGAACCCATCCGTATCATGAAATCGTTGCAGAGGAGACGGATTGTCACCGTTCACTGCGTGTTCGGTGGCATCAGCTGTGATGCGTGCTATCACTCAAGATTTGATATGACGCATCACTCAAACCGCGCAGTGCTGCAAGATGGCGACAACTCACCGAATTAACCATAATTCTTCTTGCGGTTGACCAATCCACTCACAACCGTCCGCCGTCACCAGAATCTCTTCTTCAAGCGATATATAGCCGAAGCGCGTTCGTACACCCAGTTCCAGCGTCAAAACCATCCCGGCTTCGATGGTACCATACGGCCTGTCACCGTAGCGCTCCCAGCGTGGGTAGAAGCCAACACCACCGTCATGCACTGATCGACCAACCTGATGACCGAGCGCATGGGGATATTCAGGATAACCGGCAGCGGTAATGGTCTGGCGCGCAATCGCATCGATCTCCCAACCGACCACGCCGGAACGTACCGCAGCGGCAGCCGCACGGATCGCGGTCTTCACGGCATTGAACGCATGCTGCGCTTCTGCTGGCGGCTCGTGTTCATCCGGGCGCAGGCAGTACCAGACACGCTGATGATCAGAGCAGTAGTCGTTTAGTTTGACGCCAAAATCCATGTGAAATACTTCCCCGGGTCGGACAATTTCAGCCGAGGGACCGACGTGCCCCCATGGCGAGTTGGGGCCAGCGTTGAGGCCAGGGCAATGGGCGGGGTCCCAGGCCGTGGTGGCGCCGGCAGCCTGAGTTTGCGCGTGAGCAAAGGCTGCAACGTCGTATTCGCTGACACCGGGACGCAGAAAATCACCAACTGCGGCAAAAATGCGCATACTGAGGTCAGCCGCAGCGCGCAAGCGATCTACTTCCTGGGGCGTTTTGCGGCTGCGCAATGCGGCAACAAACTGCTCGGCTGACACGAGCCGTTCCCGGTAGGGTGTATCGGCCAGATAATCACACAGATTGAGGTACATCCCATACGTTAGTCCATCAGCACTGACATCACTCCGACTGATGTTAATCCCAATTCGCTGTGGATTATATGTGGATAACAGACGTACCAGTTCAGGGCCGATACTTTGGGTGTAGGTACGTACTTCATCAAATAAACCGGTATGGCGTACCGCTTCATCATCACCCAATCCGGTTAGCGCCAGTGCCCGACCCTGACGGGTAATCACAATTGCGGTTGGCCAGGTGAGGGAAAAATGACCGAGAAGTTTCAGGGCGGGATCGGTATGTTCGGCAGTCTCACGGACAAAGATCAGCCAGAGATCAAGGTCATACGCAGCCAGCAGCTCTTGTGCCTGATGTAACTTTTCGTGATAGAGGTCCGTCATACAGCGCTCCATTTCTTACACTGGATCAGCGACACCAGTGTTATACCAAATCTTGCTCAACAATGTGCATTGTCCAGGCGCAACCCTCTTGCTAAAGCGTTACCAGGGTATGCCATCGGCGAGGCGCTGGTGGGTCATTGGCGGCGTGGCAGGAGGGCATGGCATGCCGTGCCCC
The DNA here is from genome assembly GCF_000018865.1 of Chloroflexus aurantiacus J-10-fl. Taxonomy (NCBI): domain Bacteria; kingdom Bacillati; phylum Chloroflexota; class Chloroflexia; order Chloroflexales; family Chloroflexaceae; genus Chloroflexus; species Chloroflexus aurantiacus. The sequence continues at coordinate 1,720,062 of NC_010175.1, read as the reverse complement.
TCCTGGCTGGCCTCTAGCCGTGCATCGTTCAGGTGCAGCGTCGGGGTAACCGGTGGTTGGTGTGTCATGCTCTCTATCCTACCAGATTTGATAGTATCTCATTCGCTCCTACAGAGAACAAACCACCAGGCGCCTCTTCAGATGTAAGTAGAACTTATTTCAGAAAACATCTACTCGAAGCTATCTCAACTCAACGGCGCGACACGCGCATAACGAGCGGGTAAGACAAACGATCCGGCGGGGGATTTGCACCATAGATGGTCGCCAGCGCTACTCGCTTCCATACCAGCGTGCCGTGAGCGGGATAGGCTGTCATTGGCAATTGGCAAATGTTCATGCGCCTGGGCGACCGTATGGAAACACAACGGCACAACTTTATAGGAAATAAGTTCTAGTAATGCTTCCACATCCATGTCGAGAGCACGCTACCGAATGATTCACCCTATGCCCTTAGTACCGCTTGTGTCCATCACATGAAGTGCGTCAGCCATGCTTCCGCATTCACAGTATGTCATGCCAGGCATCTGGCACACACTAACCCAGCGGTCACGCTCGATAGCGTATGGTTACTGCCGTGATCTGGTAGCAACTTGAAGACTGCGATCTTCGACGCCGCGATGTTCTTGCTCGATAGCGTATGGTTACTGCCGTGATCTGGTAGCAACTCCGATTGAGGAGGCAATGGGGTGCCCGGCAGGCTCATATCTCTTGATTCAGACATCACTCTGGCTACCGGTGCCCACGTTGCCGGATAACCGGCGCTTACCGCCACAGATTGTTCCAGAGGTCCTGCAACGTACTCTGCACACCGGCGATTGTCTGGCGAATGGGATCAGGGGAGAGGCGGGCATCGAGACGGGTCCGGGCATCTTCAATCACCTCGGTCAGCATCCGATGGGACTCTTCGGCATGCAGCCGGGTGAGTAATTCAGCGTATGCATCGAGCAATTGCTCCCGGTCGGCTTTGGGCGTCTCTTCCAGCAGGTTTGCCAGAATCCGCCGGGTCTTCGTGTAGAAATCCTCGATTGCCATAGCATTGTTCCTTTGGTGTTGTGCTGTTACGACGTTGCTGAACCGTTGCGCTTGAGCACTTCTCGTGAACGTCCCCCCTCGGCTGGGCCGACATACCCCTGCTGTTCGAGCAGATCGATCAATTGCTGGGCTTTTGAATAACCGATGCGCAACCGACGTTGCAACAGCGAAGCAGAGGCACGCTGGTGTTGACCCACAAGCGCAATTGCCTGCGGTAATAACTCATCTTGTTCGGCGGGAGAAAGAAACTCGGCTGGCGGTCGGAATGGCTCAGCGCCGGAAGACTCTTCAGCCGCCTTTCCTTCACCGGTGGCCGTATTCGGCTGGGCCGCAGTCGCCTCGGTCGGTGGCGCGGCATGACGCCAGAACTCAACGATCCGCTCGACTTCACGGTCGGCGACGTAGGTGCCTTGAATCCGGATCAGTTTGGCCGAGTCGGCGGCCATATACAGCATGTCACCCCGGCCAAGCAGATGTTCAGCACCCGGCACGTCGAGGATCACCCGGCTATCAACTTGCGACGTGACGGCAAAGGCAATTCGTGACGGGAAGTTGGCCTTGATCAAACCGGTAATCACATCAACCGAAGGGCGCTGCGTCGCAATAATCAGGTGAATCCCGGTTGCGCGGGCCATCTGGGCCAGCCGACAGATATACGTCTCGACTTCATCGGCTGCCATCATCATCAGGTCGGCCAGCTCATCGATCACAATCACGATATAGGGCATCGGTTCCAGATCGGCCCGTTTACGCGCCAGTTGACGATAACTGTCAATGTTACGACAACCGTTACGGGCGAAGACCTTATACCGGCGTTCCATCTCGCGGGTTGCCCACTTCAGCGTTGGCACCACCCGTTCCACTTCGGTGACGACCGGCGAGAGCAGATGGGGGATATGGTTGTAAACAATCATCTCGACCATCTTGGGGTCGATCAGAATGAGCTTGAGTTCATCAGGCGTATGCTTCAAGAGCAGACCGCAGAGAAACGCATTGATAGCCACCGACTTCCCCGAACCGGTTGCACCGGCCACCAGCAGGTGGGGCATTTTGGTCAGATCAGCAATCACCGGCGTACCGCTGACATCTTTACCCAGCGGCAATTTCAGCCGCCCGCGGAAGGTTTCAAACTCCTCGCTGTCGAGCACCTCGCGCAGTGACACCATGGCAATCGCGCTGTTGGGAATCTCGATCCCAACTACATTCTTGCCTGGAATTGGTGCTTCAATTCGTATCGATTGGGCTGCCAGCGCCAGTGCCAGGTCGCGTTCGAGCGTCGTAATCTTGGCGACTTTCACCCCTACTGCCGGTTGCAGCTCAAACTGGGTTACCGCCGGGCCGGTATTCACCCCCACAACACGGGCTTCGACCTTAAAACTGGCCAGGGTCTCCTCGATCACCCGTGCCTTGAGTCGGCGTTCTTCATCAGTAATCCCGCCATCGACCGTGCGTTCCAGGAGCAGATCGAGGGAAGGCAGCGGCCATGCCCGGCGTACCGGCGAAATCTCAAAGCCATCTAGCGGTTCCTGCACCACCTCTTGTACCGGTTCGGGCTTCACCGGTGTAATCGGCTTTACCGACACCGCTGGCTCTCTGGCCGGTGGAGGTAGCTCAGGCGTAGGGCGTTGGAAGAGGCTGGCCCGGGTAGGACGGGCCGCGATTGGGGTCGGCACAATATCATCATCACTCCCACCCTGGGGAGGTGGGGAAAATACCAGATCGGCGCCACTGCGCGGCAGCGTTGCCGGTGATGATTGCGGGCGTCGTGGTGCACTCCACAACACCTGCCAGAACGCGATAGTACGTTCGACCATCCCCACCACCAGCTCGCGTACCGTAAGATTGAACGTGAGCAGCAGGCCGGCCAGACCGAGCGCCAGAATCACCAGCACCGCTGCGATCTGCCCAATCGCCATCTGAAGCAGTTCAAGCAGCCAGTAACCAATCCAGCCCCCACCCTCATTCATTCGATCAGCGATGAGAATGGAATGTACCGGCACTTCAAGCAGACCCAGCATGGCCAGTAATATCATGCCGGTACCCAGAACATTGGCACCGCTCAGACTGGCATCGTGCATGCGCTCTTGCCAGAGAATCGCCAGCCCGATCATGAAGAGCGTGAGCGGGACAAAAAAGACACCGGCACCGAACAGCGAACGCACGGTATTGAGATAGAGAGTTCCCAGACCGCCAGCTTCGCCGGTAAAGACAAAGATAATGGTCAGGACAGCAACCAGCATCAGCCCCAACGCGAAAAGTTCACGTTGGTGTTCGGGTCGCAAGACGATCCGCCAGCCCCCTTTCGCGCTGCTTTTGCCGCGCTTCTGACTGCTCGCTCGTCGTGATCCTGTTGATTTATTACCACTGCGTGAAGCCATGGCTTTTGCTTGTAGTGCATCAAATATATGAAAATATATGCGATACGATTATAGCATATTTGTGCGAGAAAGCTACTGTCTAGGAGATTCAATTATGTTATTATCCACGAGGCGTGTTGGGTAGCGGATCGTGGGGCGAGGTTCTATCCCGTCCACCGGCAATTCCCGCAGAGGTGTGCACGTATTACCCAAAATATGGGTCGGGTGTGATTGACCTGATGCAGGGGATCGTGGCTGTGCGCACCTGCCGATGCGTTCGTGGCACAGCTCACCCTCGCCAGTGCCGTCAATTCGGCTATGAATACTCACACCCTGGTCAGCCCGGAGTCGTTGGGCTATGGGGCAGTTCAGAGCGGGTAGAGTACGGGAACAGCACCTGCGCTACTCTCACCCGGACAGGACAGAGCCTGACGTTATGGGTCTGGCGAGATGATGGGGAGTGGTAATCAAGCGGTGTGACGAGCCGATTTCCAACCAGCATCCACAGGGAGTTATCAGTCTGCAATTGTGCCCCTCTTTACAAATTGCTGCTAACCTCATATAATTGTGGCAAGGTATGTGGTGGATTGCACCGCCTGCCTGACTTCAACTGAGAGATGTGCTCTCAGTTATTCTTTTTATATTGAGGGTTTTCCGACCGTCCGGTTGGGCGGTGCGGGCAGCGTAGAGGCAGTAGTGATGACAGAGAAGCCAACGTATCTGACTCGCGAAGGTCGCGCCCGTTTGGAGGCAGAGCTTGAGTATCTAACCACGGTTGAGCGCAAGCAGATTGCCGAACGGATCGCAGCGGCCAAAGAATTGGGCGATATTTCCGAGAGCGGTGAATATGAGGATGCCAAAAAGGCACAGGCGCTCCTTGAAGGTCGTATTCGCGAGCTGAAGCACTTGCTCTCACGCGCTGAAGTCATTGATGAGGATCAGGCCAGCAATGGTGAAGTACGGGTTGGTTCATCTGTAACCGTGCGCTTTGAAGACGATGGTACAGAAGAGACCTGGACGATTGTTGGTAGTGCGGAAGCCAATCCGCGCCAGGGCCGTATCTCAAATGAGTCACCGCTCGGTGCTGCACTGCTCGGCAAGCGCGCACGTAATAAGGTGACCGTTCACACGCCTTCCGGCGTCATGAAATTAACCATTCTCAAAGTGCGTTAGTAATTAACGATTGTGGACGGGTGAACCACCTTTGTCAGCAACAACTATCTGGTAGTTGCTGATTGCCTGGTGCTGATTGTTGTTTTGAGAGGGCGTCGGTAAGCCGATGCCCTATTGTCTTTTTTCCGGTATAATGGGAAGAGCTGTGCCGGTGCTTTGAAGATATTCTCTGGCTTGATACTATCGTGAAAACATGCTATGGAATTGAATGATTTACAGGCCCAACGTGCGGCAAAGCTGGCCGAATTGCGTGCTGCCGGTCTCGATCCATACCCACCTCGCTGTTACCGCAGCCATACCATTGCCGAAGCTCTGGCTGCGTTTGATGATCTGGTCGCCCAGTCCACCACACTGACGCTGACCGGACGCATCATCGGCGCTCGCCGCATTATGGGTAAGATCGCCTTTGCTCATATTGAAGATGGCACGGGTGAGATTCAGCTCTGGCTCAGCCGGGCCGATCTCGGTGATGAATGGTTCGAGCGTTTTCGCGATCAGCTCGACACCTTCGATATTGTCCAGGCGAGTGGTGTATTACGTTGCACCAAGACCGGTGAACGCTCGCTCTTTGTGCGTGAGCTGGCAATACTGGCCAAGGCGATTAATCCACCCCCTGAAAAATGGGCCGGTTTGCAAGATGTCGAAGAGCGCCATCGCCAGCGCTATCTCGACCTGATCGTTAACCGTGACCGCCGCGAGATTTTCCGGGCGCGGGCCCGTGTCATCAGCACGATGCGGCGCGTCCTGGATGAACGGGGCTTTCTCGAAGTTGAGACACCGGTGTTGCAACCACTCTACGGTGGGGCTGCTGCACGCCCTTTTATCACCTATCACAATGCGCTGGGCCAGAATCTCTATTTGCGGATCGCCACCGAACTCTACCTCAAGCGCCTGATTGTCGGCGGCTTTCCCGGTGTGTACGAAATCGGGAAGAACTTTCGCAATGAAGGGGTTGATCGCTCACACAATCCAGAGTTCACCATGATGGAATGTTATCAGGCGTATGCTGATTATCACGCCATGATGACTCTGGTGGAAGAGATGCTGAGCGAGATTTGTCTGGCTGTCCACGGCACCACAACGATCACCTATCAGGGCCGTGAACTTGATTTTCGTCCACCCTGGCCGCGCATTGCGATGGCAACAGCGATTGCCGACCGCACCGGTATCGACATTACCCAGATCACCGATCTGGATGCCTTACAAGAAGCTATCAGCGCACGTGGATTGCGGGTTGAACGCAAGGCGTCGTGGGCAAAGCAGGTTGACGAACTCTTCTCGGAGTTTGTACAACCTCATCTGTTCCAGCCAACCTTCATCATCGATTATCCGGTGGCGATGTCGCCGCTGGCAAAGCGGATTCCTGACCGGCCTGATTTTACCGAGCGCTTCGAGGCCTTTATCGCCGGTATGGAGATTGGCAATGCCTTCACCGAGTTGAATGATCCATTCGACCAGGAAGAACGCTTCCGTGAACAGTTACGCGCCTTCGCTGCCGGTGATGAAGAGGCGCACCAGATGGACGAAGATTTTATCAATGCGCTACGTTACGGTATGCCACCGACCGGTGGTCTTGGGGTAGGTATCGACCGCCTGGTGATGGTCTTGACCGATCAATCCAACATTCGCGAAGTGATTCTCTTCCCGCATTTGCGGGAACGGTCTGATGAGTAGCGAGCGGTGCAGGCAATCTATCGCCGGAAAGGAGGAGCGTATGCCCCGCTCATTTACGGTTGAGCGTGAGAGTTTGCCTGCGGTTGTGCAACGCTGGATCGAAGCGATTGGTCTCGGCGAAGAAGAGCTGGTTGAACTGGTCTTCACCGAACGAGAACTGCTCATTCGCCGGCCTATGAGTCCCCATCTGCGGGCATGGGCTGAAGCAATGTGTGATCAGTATGATCGAGCGTTTCGGCAGATTGTCGGGATATAGACGCGAGATGGTGTGATGTTTGACGAGGAAGCGACCGACATCGTCTATCTTTCACTGGATGATGTGCTTGATCTGCACACCCTGGTCATAGAGCGCTACGGTGGACTGCTCGGCATTAAAAGCCAGGATCGGTTGCAGATGGTCTTGCAGGCACCACGCCAAATTCTCTTTGAAACCGAGCTGTATCCCGATCTGTGCAGTAAAGCCGCTGTCTTCACCTTTTTGCTCGTGAAGCATCATCCCTTCAATTCGGCTAACGAGGCGACTGCATTTGCCTGCCTGCTCCGCTTTCTTGCAATCAATGGAGCCTGTTTACGACCGGAAGTTGGACCTGATGAGATTGCCTGGGTGTTTCGGGCATTGAGCCACGGTGATATGGATCGGGAAGAGCTTGAGCGCTGGTTGCGCGAAAATGTAGGAATATTGCCATGAAGCGGGTGCTTATCAACGGCGCAAAAGGAATGTTAAGTGCGCAGGCCGCCCAGGTGTTGAGCCAGCATCACGATGTTATCGTCCTGGGACAACAACCACCAACAGCTCCTATCGGCAAAGCCGACTGGCTGGTAGCCCGACTTGATCGTCATCAGTTGCTTGAGTTATTGCGCCATGAGCAGATAGACACCGTCGTTCATTGCGATCTGTTGGGGTTCGATGAACCGCTGCCTGACCACGAAACGACGGTTCAGCACAATGTCATTGGCACGATGGAGTTGCTCGGTGCCTGTCGTGCTGCCGGCATACGCCATGTTGTGTTACGCAGTCATGGCTGGATCTATGGCGCCAGTCCGTTGAATCCGTTGTTGATCAGCGAAGAGCGTCCGATCAAGACGCAGCATAGCCGGGGCCTCCTGCGTACTCTGGGTGAAGTAGAGCAGGTGGTGGCCGATTTTGCTTCCCGCCACCCTCAAATCACAGTGACGGTGTTGCGCTATGCACCGCTGCTTGACCAGGATAGCCCGCTGATGCGCTATCTGCGCGCACCAGCCCCCCAGATGTTGTTCGGCTTCGACCCAATGATCCAGCTACTCCACCTCACCGATGCTGCTCAGGCAGTGTTGGCGGCGGTGCAGCAACCGATTGGCGGTGCTTTCAATCTCGCTCCAGCGCAATCGATGCCGCTGAGCCAGGTCATTCGCCGGCTGGGACATCAGCCGGTACCGGTATTAGGCCCTCTCTTCGACAATCAACCGCCGGCCGGATGGCCCTTCGACGTTGATTTCTTGCGCTACCGTTGTACTATCGATCCTGAGCGTGCCTGTCGCTTGCTAGGATGGTCGGCCCACTACGATATGGCAACGGCTCTCGACACACTGAAGCCGTTGTCGCCAGAAGAGGAGCGGGCTACGGCTGCCCGCGCCCTCGATGAATTTTTCAATCGCAGGAGAATGCACGATGAACGACGAGCCGGTTGATCCACTGACCAGTGATACAGAGGTTCAGCATCCCCGGCGACGCCGGACAAAGGCGGTGACCATTGAGACAACCTCAGAGACGCCGACAACCGCCGATCCCGATCACGTTGATGGAGCTGTCGCTCCGACACCAGCCCTCGATTCGCCGCAACCTTCACCGTCGCTAACGAGCTGGGACGAGCCGTCGGCATCCAGTCGTTCGGCTGAACAGCTTTTCGAGGTAGAGATTGATATTCGTCAGCAGAGTGAGCAACAACCTGCTCCCCAGGCTGCGCTCGGTCAGTTCGCTGCTGGTGTCATTCGGCTCATTGGTGAAAATCTGCAACGCATGACCAACGAGCAGGTCGAGCGCATTAATAGCATGCTGCAAGGTGTTGATCTGCGTGACTATCTCGATCCTGATTTCTGGAAGGGGGTCGGGATGATCTTGCAGTATCAAATCAATGAACAGGCATCCTTTATTCAACGCCGCCTGCGTGGTGAATACAGTACCGATCCGTTTGGGATGGATCGTGAAATTATCGAGATTGCCCGTCCATTTCTCTCGTTTATGTATAGTACGTGGTGGCGGGTGACAGCTACCGGTCTCGAACACGTACCTGCCAGTGGGCGGGCTTTGCTGGTGGCAAATCACAGTGGCGTACTGCCGTGGGACGGGGCGATGATTGCTACGGCAGTTTTCAATGAACACCCGGCCCAGAATGAACGGATTGTGCGCTCGCTGCATTTACACTGGTTCAGCACCTTACCGATCATCGCCCCAACTCTGGCTGCGCTAGGGCAGGTGCCCGGTATTCCGGAAAACGCGATCCGGTTACTTGAACAGGATGAGCTGGTATGTGTTTTCCCTGAAGGTTTGAAAGGGGTTGGCAAACTCTTCAAGGACCGCTACAAGCTGGCCCGTTTTGGACGCGGTGGGTTTGTTCAGGCCGCCTTACGAACACGTTCACCGATTATACCGGTGGCTGTGGTAGGGGCGGAAGAGATTTATCCGATGCTGGCGAACGCTGAGGGCATCGCTAAATTGCTCGGGTTTCCCTATTTTCCGCTTACGCCCTTCTTCCCCTGGTTTGGTCTGCTCGGTGTCATTCCACTTCCGACCCGCTGGAGTATTACGTTCTGTCCGCCGATTGCCACCGATGAGTACGACGCCGATGCGGCTGATGATCCGATCACGGTGCTGGCACTGTCCGAGCAAGTGCGTGAGACGATCCAGGAAGTTATTAACCAGAAGCTGGCCGAGCGCACGTCGGTGTTTTAGCGCTAAGGGTGCACGGCGTGCGGTTTCTGTGGAAGCTATTTAATCACGTGCTGGATCGGGTGCCTTTCCCACGAGTAGAGTGTGCATTGTGTCGTTTGGAGTGCGGAAGCCACGTTTCCGCACTCATCGTTTTGCCTGCCGGTCAGGTGTTGTGCCGATCAATCTGCTGATCACAGATACGATGTGCGACCCTTCATCTGGTGGTACCACCTCTTGCGCAACGATATGCATCGTTCCGATGTCATCACCGTGCTGGAACGTCGAAGACACGTCTCTTCCTGCTCGTTCTGTCCGCCCTTGCACATGAAGGGGCGGGTTCCAAACCCGCCCCTACGGACGATGACGTGCCCGTTCACATTACCATTCGAGGAATGCGGCGAACGGATACGTCTTGGATCGCGGGCTATGCATTGGACTGTAGCAGGTTTGATATAACTCTGTCTCTCTCAGCAATGAATCTCGCTGATAACGCACTCGACATTCATGATGCCAGGTGTGGTATGAATCCTGTAGGATAACGTTCTATAACTAGATGGGAAATCGATGCCACGTATCTTGATGATCTTGATGAGTATTCTCTGGATGACGGCGTGTTCCAGTATCCCGGAACGTGTTGCTGACGATTCGCCCGCACCACCTGCTGCGCCAATCGTGACGCCGGCTACCACCGCGTCTCCTCTCCCGGAGCCATCAGCCACACCACCCGTCGCTACGTTACCGCCGGCCACTGCACCGACGCCTGCGCCAACCTCACCGGCGGTCGCGGTTGATCCCACTATGTTCAGCTATGCTCTGGAACAGGTTGCTGATGGTTTTTCACGTCCGACCCATATCACGCATGCCGGCGATGGCAGTGGCCGTCTCTTTGTGGTCGAACAGACCGGTCGTATCTGGGTCTTGCGAAACGGCGTGAAGGTGTCAACGCCGTTTCTCGACATTCGCGAACAGGTTGGCTCGCGTGGCAATGAACAGGGCTTGCTGAGTGTTGCGTTTCACCCTCAATTTGCCGGTAACGGACGTTTCTTTGTGAACTACACCAACACCAACGGTGATACGGTTGTTGCCGAGTATCGCGCCGATCCTGGCTCGGATCAGGCCGATCCAACCAGTGCTCGTGAGCTGTTGCGGATTGATCAGCCGGCAGCCAACCATAATGGCGGGTTGCTACTCTTTGGCAATGACGGCTATCTCTACATCGGTACCGGTGATGGTGGTGGTGCCGGCGATCCACTCGATGCCGGGCAACGGCTGGATACGTTACTCGGTAAGTTGCTGCGGATCGACATTGATAACGGGCAGCCGTATGCAATCCCAGCCGATAATCCCTTCGTGAATACAGCCGCTGCATTGCCAGAGATTTGGGCTTACGGCTTACGCAATCCCTGGCGCTTCACCTTCGATCCAGTTACAAACCTGATCTTCATTGCGGATGTCGGCCAGAATGAACAGGAAGAGGTCAATGTTGCATCCGCAGCGACGGGCGGTCTCAACTATGGCTGGCGTCTGATGGAGGGCGATCAGTGTTACCGACCGGCAAGCTGCGATCCAACCGGACTGGTCTTACCGGTCGCGGTTTATCCACACGATAGCGCGAGTGGTGGTTGTTCAGTCACCGGTGGTGAAGTATATCGCGGGGTTCAGCAACCGGCATTACACGGTGTCTACTTCTACGCCGATTACTGCACCGGCAATTTGTGGGCGCTATGGGCAAATGGCGAGACCTGGCAACACGCACTGATTGCCCGGCTACCGATCCAAACCACGTCGTTCGGTCTGGATGAACAAGGGGAGGTGTATCTGCTGGATCGGGCAGGTGGGGTGTATCGGCTGGTGATGAGTCGATCCTAGATGGCAATAAGGCGCTTAAAGCATTACCAGGAGGCTCAGGTCGATCATACCTATCACTACCGGAACAGCATATCAGCTTTGGTATGGTGAAGGGGTTGCCAGGCATTGTCTGCACTATCGGGCATACAAGAGGTAGGTGACAGGCCGGCCACCCCTTCGGCTTTGCCAATGAAGACATTCTCCTCAACAGACGAGACGCTTGGCTTCTCTGGGTTCTGGCCTCTGTGCGGTCAGAAGCGAACAGGTCATCGTTGATGAACACATCGCAACATCCCTACCACCCCACCGTAACTTACTCACGTACAAAACTCTCTATAATGAATAGCAACAGCGGCACTGTGCCTGCTGTGCAGTATGTGATACACATTGTGGGCAGCGCAATGACGATTGAAGACCTGCGCGCTATTCCGTTATTTGCCACGCTCGATGAGGCAACTCTGGCCGATACTGCCCGTCGTGTGCAGATATGTCATTATCGCCCCGGTCAGCATATCATCTATGAAGACCAGCCGGCACACGCGATCTTCTTTGTGGTGCGCGGTCGGGTCAGACTGTCACGCACGGCACCTGATGGTCGCGAGCAGGTGCTGGCAATGGTTGGGCCGGGAGAATATTTTAACGCTGTGCCGATCTTCGACGCCGGGCTAAGTCCGGCCACTGCTCGTGCGATGAGTCAGGTCACCTGTTTACTGCTGGCACGCGAGGATTTGCTGGCGCTCATTCGGAAACACCCCGATCTGGCGCTGGCAGCGCTCTCTGATCTGGCCGGACAGTTACGTGAGCTGGTTACTCTGGTTGAGGATTTGGCCTTTCGTTCGGTACGTGCCCGTCTGGCGCGCCTGTTGCTGGCCGAGGCAGCCGAAGGCACCGCCGAAGTCACGCAGCAGGAATTGGCCGAACGTACCGGTACCGTGCGCGAGATTGCCGGACGGGCCCTACGGCGGATGGCCGAAGAACGCCTGGTCAAGTTAGAGCGTGGCCGGGTGGTTGTGCTGGATCGAGTGCGGCTGGCGAAGGTGGCCGAAGAGTAGGGAGAAGCTATCTCGGAGCAGTGAAGTGATGTGACAGGCATCACACCTCTCGCGAGTTTCGCGAGCGTTTGTACGATGATGGCATTCGTTCACGCTCCTATAGCAGTGTAGGAGCCGTCTGCCGCAAGTTGGCATAGACACGGGCTACTCTTCCTGTATGATCGTGGTGATGAATGAGTCTGGTTCAGCGGCTGTAATTCCGCATTCCAGGTGTGGTATGCGGCATATGTGCGGGTGTGTATTCAGCAGAGCAGGCTATACCTGATCATGAGATACGTTCTAATCCGGTACCAGCCCGATGTTCTAAAAACACGGCACGCTGCCCACAATGGCGCAGCGTGCCGTGTTGCAGAGAGATTCAGACCAGATCAACGGATAATGCCTACTGGAAGAGCGCCGCAACGGTATTGTACATGTCGGACAAGGAGCCGCCAATCGCACTGATTGCCAATACACAAACTAGAGCAATTAATGTGATAATTAACCCGTACTCGGCCAGCCCCTGTCCACGCTCGCGGTGCAGCCGTAATGTGTGTACGAGACGCGGTAGGTATGTAACGACCATCTGCTTTCACCTCCTTTCTGAAAAGATTGATAGTTCCACTGTATCCTGAATGCGAGCAATATGCAATCAGTATCAGGTACTATTACGCTATAGTACCTGGGCAATGCAAGGTACATGCTGAATACCAATGACGGCTCTGCTCGTATCTTTATCTTTGTGAGCACAACCGGGTAGGCAATGTTAGCAAAGGAGCATATCTATGACAACATCATGGCGGGTGCCGTTTGGCGATTTACGACGCAGTCATCAGGCACTCACCGCAGACCTGATCGCTGCCGCCGGTCGTGTGATTGAGAGCGGCTGGTTTATTTTGGGTCATGAAGTTGCTGCTTTCGAGCAGGAGTTTGCCACGTTTTGTGGTGCCCGCCATTGTGTTGGTGTGGCCAGTGGTGCCGAAGCGTTGTACCTGGCACTGGCGGCTGCCGGGATCGGCCCTGGTGATGAAGTGATTACCGTCGCAAATGCGTGCATGTACGACGTAGCTGCCATTCTTCAGGCCGGTGCACGTCCAGTACTGGTTGATGTTGATCCCGCTACGCAGAATATTGATCCGGCGGCAGTGGCGGCGGCTATCACTCCGCGCACGAAAGCCGTGATTCCGGTACATCTGTTCGGGCGGCTAGCCGATATGGCGGCTATTACGGCATTGGCCGAACGGCACGGTCTCGTCGTCATTGAAGATGCAGCGCAGGCGCACGGAGCATGGCGTACCGGTGCTGATGGACAACCACGGATGGCCGGGCAATGGGGTAATCTGGCAGCGTTTAGCTTCTACCCCAGCAAGAATCTGGGCGCGCTTGGTGATGGTGGTGCGGTAGTAACCAATGATGATCAGATGGCAGCGCAACTTCGTCGGTTGCGCATGTACGGCTGGGAACGCAAATACTACACGAGCGAGGTGGGTGGGCGGAATTCGCGCCTCGATGAGCTACAGGCAGCACTTCTGCGTGTCAAGCTCCCGCATCTTGCCGCCGCTAATGCGGCCCGTCGTGAACGGGCGGCCTGGTACGCGACTGCATTGGCCGATCTGCCGCTTGGTTTGCCGGTGGACGAGCCGGGTCACGTGTATCATCTCTATGTGGTCACCTTACCTGATCGGGCCAGCCGTGACCGGTTACGCGACCATCTCCTTGCCAACGGCATTGGTTGTGATATTCATTATCCGGTACCAACCCATCTACAACCGGCCTACGCCGATCTTGGCTATCATCCAGGAAGCCTGCCGGTGACCGAAGATCTGGCCGGACGCATTTTATCTCTGCCAATGTACCCGGAATTGACGTATGAAGAGATTATGCTGGTTGCCGAGACGATTCGAGCGGGGGGGATATGGTAAATCTACAAACGTTTGCCGGGGCACGGGTGTTGATCACCGGTGGCCTGGGTTTTATCGGCTCAAATCTGGCCCATCGCCTGGTTGAACTGGGCGCGAACGTCACTCTGGTCGATTCGCTGATCCCAGAGTACGGCGGGAATCTCTACAACATCGCCGGAATCGAAGATCGGGTGCGCGTGAACATTGCCGATGTACGCGATGAATACTCGATGAACTATCTGGTGCAGGGGCAGGATGTGCTCTTTAACCTGGCCGGCCAGACCAGTCATCTCGATTCGATGCGCAATCCGTATATCGATCTCGACATCAATTGCCGGGCGCAGCTCTCTATCCTCGAAGCGTGCCGTAAACATAATCCAGGCATCACCGTCGTGTATGCCTCAACCCGGCAGATTTACGGTAAGCCCAATTACCTGCCGGTAGATGAACGGCATCTTTTGCATCCGGTTGATGTGAATGGCATCAATAAAATGGCCGGCGAATGGTATCACATTCTCTACAACAATGTCTATGGTATTCGGGCATGCGCCTTACGTCTGACCAACACCTACGGCCCGCGCATGCGGGTCAAAGACGCGCGCCAGACCTTTCTTGGTATCTGGATCAGGAATGTCATCGAAGGGAAGCCGATCCAGGTGTGGGGCGATGGTAGTCAGTTACGCGATTTTACCTATATTGATGATTGTGTTGATGCCCTCTTGCTGGCGGCATTGCATCCGGCAGCAAGCGGACAAATTTTTAATCTAGGCGGGCTTGAAGTCATCAGTCTGCGTGACCTGGCCGCACTGACGGTTGAAGTGGCCGGCGGGGGCAGCTTTGAGATTATTCCCTATCCAGCCGACCGCAAGCCGATTGATATTGGTGATTACTATGCCGATGATCGGCGGATCCGCACCATGCTGGGCTGGCAGCCGCGAATTGACCTCCGCACCGGTCTGGCCCGGACTATTGCCTTCTACCGTGAGCATCGCCACCACTATTGGGATGTGCAGGTAGAAGGAGTTTAACAGGTATCGGTACAATATTCATCAAACCTTCACGATGACAGATTAGAATACAGGCTGAAAAGCAACGAAGGAGCACATCATCTATGCGCGTGTTAATTACCGGCGGAGCAGGATTTCTCGGTTCACACCTCTGTGATCGTTTTCTGGCTGAAGGTCATACGGTGATCGCAATGGATAATCTGATCACCGGCAGCACCGACAACATCGCTCATCTGGCCGGACACCCTCGCTTCCTCTTCATTCACCACGATGTTACTAATTACATCTATATCGAAGGGCCGATTGACGCCGTGTTGCATTTTGCGTCACCGGCATCGCCAATTGATTACCTTGAGCTACCGATTCAGACGCTCAAAGTGGGTGCTCTCGGTACGCACAAGGCGCTTGGTCTGGCACGGGCCAAAGGTGCCCGCTTCCTCCTCGCTTCAACCTCGGAAGTGTACGGCGACCCCCAGGTCCATCCGCAACCCGAAAGTTACTACGGGCACGTGAATCCGGTCGGGCCGCGCGGCGTCTACGATGAAGCCAAGCGTTTCGCTGAGGCGATGACGATGGCTTATCACACGTATCACGGTGTGGAAACCCGCATTGTTCGCATCTTCAATACCTATGGCCCACGCATGCGGTTGCGTGACGGGCGGGTCGTGCCCAACTTTATTTCACAGGCACTGCGTGGCGAGCCGCTCACTATCTACGGTGATGGCAGCCAGACCCGTTCGTTCCAGTACGTTTCCGATCTGGTTGAAGGCGTGTACCGATTGCTCTTCAGTGATGAGGTCGAACCGGTCAATATTGGTAATCCGGGTGAGTTTACGATAGCCGAGTTTGCCCAGATTGTGAATGAGATCACGGGCAATAAGGCTGGCGTCGTCTACCGCGATCTGCGCACGAAAGACGACCCTCAAGTGCGGCAACCCGATATTACCAAAGCGCGCCGAATTCTCAATTGGGAACCGAAAGTGACGTTGCGCGAAGGCCTAGAGCAGACAATACCCTGGTTCCGGCAGGAACTACAACGACGTGGCGAATTATAAGCACGAGGAGGCGGTACGAAGCGTATGAAGGCGGTCATTCTGGCTGGCGGCTACGGCACCCGGATCAGCGAAGAGAGTGCCATTCGTCCGAAACCGATGGTCGAAATCGGCAATCGGCCAATTCTCTGGCACATTATGAAGATCTATTCCGCCCACGGGATCAACGAATTCATCATCTGTTGCGGCTACAAGGGGCACATGATCAAAGAGTATTTTGCCAACTACTACCTGCATCACGCCGATGTGACCTTCGATATGCGCGAAAATCGCATGACGGTGCATCACACGGCTATCGAACCGTGGCAGGTGACTCTGGTTGATACCGGTGAGAAGACGATGACAGGCGGACGTATCAAGCGCATCCAGCCCTATGTCGGTAACGAGACCTTTTGCCTGACATATGGCGATGGCGTGAGCGATGTGGACATTCGGGCGCTGATTGCCTATCATCGCGAGCAGGGGGTGACCGTAACGCTGACCGCCGTGCAACCGCCGGGCCGTTTTGGCGCCTTTACGCTGGCCGAAGACCAGAGTCTGATTGCAAGCTTTAAAGAGAAGCCGAGTGGTGATGGTGCTTACATCAATGGTGGCTTTTTCGTAGTGGAACCGGCAGCCTTCGATCTCATCGCCGGTGACGATACCGTCTGGGAACGTGAGCCACTCGAACAGTTAGCTCTAAGCGGCCAACTGGCAGCCTATCGCCACCATGGGTTCTGGCACCCAATGGATACCCTGCGCGACAAGAATTATCTGGAAGAACTGTGGCAGAGCGGTAAGGCACCGTGGAAGATTTGGGCGTAAGCAGGGGGAGAACTATGAAAGTCCTTTTAACCGGCAGTGGTGGCTATATCGGGATCGTTACCGCTCCTTACCTGATCGAACGTGGCCACGAGGTCGTTGGGGTTGATACCGGCTACTACGAAAGCGGCTGGCTCTTCCACAGCGGCCAACGGCAACCGGCACTCATCGTACAGGATATTCGCCGCCTGACGGTGAGTGATCTGGTTGGGTTTGATGCCGTGGTACATATGGCCGAGTTATCGAATGATCCGCTCGGCCAGCTCAATCGTGAACTGACGTTTCAGATCAATCATCAGGGGAGCGTCAAACTGGCGCAAGCGGCAAAGGCCGCCGGCGTCACCCGCTTTGTGTATATGTCGTCGTGTTCAGTCTACGGCATTGGTGAAGAGGGTGAGATTAAAACCGAGGAATCACCGGTCAATCCCCAAACCGCCTATGCCGAATGTAAGGTGCTGGTTGAGCGTGATCTGGCGCAACTGGCCGATGACTCCTTCTCACCGGTCTTTTTGCGCAACGCAACTGCGTTTGGGCCATCACCACGTCAGCGTTTCGATGTTGTACTCAACAATCTTGCGGGCCTGGCCTGGACAACCGGTAAAATTGCGATGGTGAGCGATGGCACGCCGTGGCGACCGCTGGTACACATCCTTGATATTGCCCATGCGGTGGCCTGTGCCCTGGAAGCACCCCGCGAAGCGATTCACAACCAGGTTTTCAATGTTGGCGATAGCCGGTACAATTACCGTGTGCGCGAAATTGCCGAAATTGTCGCCGAAGTCTTTCCTGGCTGTGAGCTGACGTTCGGTCGGAACGATGGCGATAATCGGAGCTACCGGGTTGATTTTAGTAAAATTGCCACGCGCCTCCCCGGTTTCGCCTGTCGGTATGATGCGGTCGCCGGCGCCCGGCAATTACGCGCAGTCTTTGAGCGGATCGGTATGACACGCGAGATCTTCGAGGCGCCGCCTTACACGCGGCTCAAGATGCTGCGTCATCTGATTGCCACCAATCAGCTTGACGCCGAACTGTTCTGGAGGAGCTGATAACCATGCGCTTCATTCCTACCGAATTGAAAGATGCCCACATTATCGAGTTGGAGCCACGCGAAGACAATCGTGGTTTCTTCGCCCGGGTTTGGGCGAAAGACGAATTTGCTGAGCATGGTCTGGTTGATCGAGTGGTGCAGATGAACCTCTCGTACAACCGGGTAGCCGGTACGCTGCGTGGTATGCACTTTCAGCACGCACCCTACGCCGAGACCAAGCTGGTGCGCTGTATCCGCGGTGCGATCTACGATGTGATCATCGACTTGCGCCCTGACTCACCGACATACAAGCGGTGGATTGGCGTGAAACTGACTGCTGCGAATCGGCTGGCGTTGTATGTTCCGGAAGGTTTTGCGCACGGCTTCCAGACCCTTGAGGACGATACGGAAGTATTCTACCAGGTTTCGCAGTACTACACCCCCAGCGCCGAAGGTGGTGTGCGCTACGATGATCCGGCGTTCGGTATCGAGTGGCCATTACCGGTTACCGAGATGAGCGAGAAAGACAAGCGCTGGCCGTTGTTTACCGGTTAGCAAACGGAAACGAAATACCCCGTGAGCATTCCCAACTGCGAATATCGTTGGGGTCTATCTGAACAATGATGGGCAAGGGTCTGACCTTTGCCCATCCGACAAGACACGACCATCCAACCGCTTTCAGGTCATTGCCCGAAGCGGTAGCACGACGACTATTGCCTCTTTTCCCAACACGTTCTAGCGGAGAAACCTATGATCCTGATCGACACCGCACTCCAACGCGCTGAAGCCGAGAATCGCCCGATTCGGGTTGGCATGGTGGGGGCCGGTTTTATGGCGCGAGGTATTGCGCTCCAGATCATTCGCTACACTCCTGGCATGCGCCTGGTAGCAATCGCCAACCGCACGCTTGAGCGAGCAGTGCAGGCGTATACCGAGGCTGATGTGCCGTCTGACGCAATTCGCTACGTAGACTCGCCGGCAACGCTGGCGGCAGCCCTGGCGGCTGGCGCGCCGACAGTGACCGACGATGCGTTGTTGCTGTGTGCTGCCGATGGTATCGATGTCATTCTGGAGGTGACCGGCGCGGTTGAGTTTGGTGCCCAGGTAGCCGTTACGGCAATGCGCCACGGTAAGCATGTGGTGACGATGAATGCCGAACTGGACGGCACGCTCGGCGCAATTTTGCAGGTCTACGCCCGGCGCTACGGTGTAATCTTTACGCTGTCGGACGGCGATCAGCCGGGGGTGACTATGAACCTCTACCGCTTCGTGCGCGGGCTAGGGGTGAAGCCGGTGTTGTGCGGGAATATCAAAGGGTTGCACGATCCCTATCGTAATCCGACCACACAGGCCAACTTTGCTCGCCAATGGGGGCAAAACCCGTATATGGTGACCAGCTTTGCCGACGGGACGAAAATCTCGTTTGAGCAGGCCGTGGTCGCGAATGCAACCGGTATGCGGGTCGCTAAACGGGGTATGTTCGGCCCAACCGTCCCATCCGGCACACCGCTGGCCGATGTGGTTCACGACCTGTATCCGCTTGAGGCTCTGCTCGCAGGGCCGGGCATTGTTGATTACGTGGTTGGTGCCACCCCCGGCCCCGGCGTCTTTGTGCTCGGCACCCACGACCATCCGCGGATGCAGCATTATCTCAACCTGTATAAGCTGGGGAAGGGGCCACTGTATCTCTTTTACACCCCGTATCACCTGTGTCACTTTGAAGTTCCCAACTCGGTGGCGCGGGCAGCCCTGTTTGGTGATACAGTGCTGGCCGCAGCCGGGCGGCCTATGGTTGAAGTGATTACGGCGGCCAAGACCGATCTGCATGCCGGCCAGACCCTGGACGGATTGGGTGGCTACATGACGTATGGGCTGGCCGAAAATGCCGATGTGGTACAGGCCGAGCGGTTATTGCCGATTGGTCTGGCGGAAGGGTGTACCCTGTTGCGCGATATTCCCAAAGATGGGATCATTTCGTATGCCGATGTGCAACTGCCGGCAAATCGGCTGAGTGATCAGTTGCGCGCCGAACAGGATGCCTTATTCTGGGCAGAGAACCGCTGAGCTGTTCTGAGGATCTATGCAGAGCGTGCTACCGTAATGATTGTACCCGGCAATCTGTAGCGTGCGGAAGCTGCACTTCCGCACGCTGAAGAGCAGTAATCGTAGATGATAGCGCGGGGGTGAGCCGACGGCATGCTCGCTACCACCAATGTAACTCCCAGGCATCCCCCTTTCTCATCCGTTTCGTTCCCCTCGTATGTCAGGGTCATTGCACCGCCTTATCACCTTCAACAACCGGTACAGCGGGCACTCGATGCCGCAGCACCCATTTGACCAGCTCTAACACCGGGACAATGGTCAAAGCGACACCACCGATGATTACCCAATCGATCAGCGAGAGTGGAAATGTACCAAATGGTTCATGCAAGAATGGCAGATAGACCACACCCAGCAGTAAGATAAGCTCCCAGAGAATAGCCAGATTGAGCCAGCGATTGGCAAAGGGGCGATGGAAGACGGAGAGGTGATCTGAGCGGAAGTTATACGCCTTGAAAAACTGGATCAACACGAGCGAGACAAATGTCATCGTCATTGCTTCCGCGAGACCGCGCCCACTCTGCAAGGCCCAGACGAAGAGGCTGATATTGACCAATGCTGACCACAAACCACCGGCTAGCATTAACCCAACGACCGGACGGGTAAAGATGCCCCGACGAGGATCACGCGGTGGTTGGCGCATTAAGTCATCTTCGGGTGGATCAACCGCTAATGCCAGGGCCGGCAGGCCATCGGTGGCAAGGTTGACGTAGAGGATTTGTACTGCTGTCAGCGGGAGAGGTAAGCCGGCGAAGGTGGCCCCGGCCATCAGCGTAATTTCGCCGATATTCGACGAGAGCAGATACATCAGGTACTTCTTGATATTGCCAAAAATGCGTCGTCCCTCTTCGACAGCGGCCACAATTGACGCAAAATTGTCGTCGGTGATGGTCATGGCCGCTGCCTCTTTGGTGACATCGGTACCGGTAATCCCCATGGCGATGCCGATGTCGGCCTTCTTCAGCGCAGGTGCATCGTTCACGCCATCGCCGGTCATCGCGACCACATATCCCTTTTGCTGTAGGGTCGTCACCACGCGCAGTTTGTGTACTGGCGCGACGCGGGCATAGACATCGATAGTCTCGACAGTACGCGCAAACTCTTCGTCGCTCAACGTATCGAGTTCGACACCGGTTATTACGCGCCCGTGGGTGAGCAGACCCAGTTCACGCGCAATGGCGGCGGCGGTTAACGGGTGGTCGCCGGTAATCATGACGACCCGAATACCGGCTTGTTGACAGGTTTGAATGGCTGCTTTGGCTTCGGGACGGGGTGGATCGATCATGCCGACCAGACCGAGCAGAGTCAGATCGTGTTCAGCATCGGCTACATCGGCGGTGGCTTTGGTGGCAACTGCCAGCACACGCAGGGCACGACTGGCCATAGTCTGCGCGGCCTGCAATATGGTGTCGCGATCTTCAGGCTGCAACGGGGCAACGCCGTTGGGGGTTAGCCAATGACTACAGGCACTGACAATCACCTCTGGGGCCCCTTTAGCGTAAGCGACTCTTTCGCCCTCGACTTCATGGAGGGTGATCATCCGTTTCGTTTCCGACGAAAAGGGGATTTCAGCAATGCGCGGTGCTCGACTTACGACCTCCTCAACAACCAGGCCGGCCTTGATGGCGGCGACGACCAGGGCTGCTTCGGTTGGATCACCCTGGGCATGCCAGCGTTGTTCGCGGTAGACAATGCGGGCATCGGATGCCAGCACCGCACCTTCGAGCAACCGACGTACAGCTTCATCAGCAGGTGTTGTCCGATCATCGCACCGAAACTCGCCCACCGGATCGTACCCAGAACCGGTAATGTCCCACCAGCGGCCGGCAACAAAGAGCCGGCGCGCTGTCATCTCGTCTTTGGTCAGGGTGCCGGTTTTGTCGGTGCAAATGACCGAGGTGCTGCCGAGGGTTTCGACTGCCGGCAACCGACGCATTAACGCATTACGCTTCACCATGCGCTGAACGCCGATAGCCAGTGAGATGGTTACCACTGCCGGTAATGCTTCAGGAACGACCGCAACCGCGAGTGCGATGCCGAAGATAATCATCTCGACCGGTGGTTGGCCGCGCCAAAAGCCGAGCAAGGTAATCACAGCGACAATGACCAGGGCTGATCGGGCAAGGATATGTCCAACCCGGTCGAGGTTGTCTTGCAGGGGGGTGCGCCCGGTCTCAATCGTTTGCAGCATCGTGGCAATCACCCCGAACTCGGTCTGCATACCGGTGGCTACCACCACTCCCCGACCACGACCATAACTGATCGATGTTCCGGCGTAGACCATATTCCTGCGTTCGGCAACCGGGGCTTCGGCGGGCAAGGTGATGGCGGCAGTCTTCTCAACCGGCACCGACTCGCCGGTGAGCGCTGCCTCTTCCACTTGCAGATTCAGCGCTTCAATGAGGCGGAGATCGGCGGGAACGCGATCTCCAGCGCGTAATAGCACAACATCGCCGGGCACCAGTGTGTGCGCGGGGACAGACTGCTCAATGCCATCACGTAACACAGTCGCATTGGGTGCAGCCATACGGCGGAGTGCTTCAATTGCCCGTTCGGCACGGTATTCCTGGATGAAACCGAGCAATACGGCAAAGAGCACGATAACGATAATGGCAACTGATTCGATCCCGTGACCGAGCAACAATGACAGACCGGTAGCGATCAAGAGGATGATAATCAGGACATTCTTAAACTGGTTGAGTAGCAATGTCCATGGTGAGACGCGCGCTGCTGCCTGTAACTCGTTTGGGCCGTAGATCGACAGGCGTTTTGCTGCCTCATCCGGCGTCAAACCGGTGGGTGAGCTGTTCAGATGGGTAAAAACATCAGTTAGTTCGAGTGCATGCCAGCGTGGTTGAGCCGGGTCTTGTTTAGAGGTGGATAGGGTCATAGTAATTGCTCCTTGCCCATTGCCGTGAAATGTCTATTCGCAACGGGCGTACAGGGCCGTCTATGTTCAGGTGGTCATTGACGGCACAGCAGGCAGTGGGTAGCACACCCTCGTGCCACTTTGAGCATAGCAGATTGTTTCTGGAGATACAACCAGTTCTGCGCGGTAGATTAACAACCGATTTGGCAAGGCGACGCATCGGGTCATATCTTGATTGACACAGTGTGTCATTCAGGTGTTCAGAACCGTGTGGGCGGACTGCCGGGTGTACCACTGGTGAGTCGCTGGTGGAATAGAAGTTATGACACCCGGCCACCTGCATGATGCTGCACCTGAACGATGCATCCCTGGGCGCCGGTAGGGGCACGGCATGCCGTGCCCCTACTTTTCCTGAACGATGCCCTTTTTGGTGGCAGAGGCGGATGAACTGGTTTGCGTGCAGTTGTGCGCAGGGGCAGCACCGGCGTGGTGAATGGCGAGGGGGTGACGGTGGTGCTGTTGCCAACACGAAACCCGCTCCCGCTGGGGGCGGGAACCTCTGGGGTAGGGTGGCGATACTCTGTTGGCAGCAGGGACAGTGTGCTGGTGCAGGTGGGGAGCGAGCCGGAGGCTCGCGCTCCCAGGAGATGCTGCACTTGCGTACCACGATAGCGTGCTTGAGGGCGTGGTGTGAGGGTGACGGTAGATGGCACGTCTGATCTTTGATGACGTCACATCGATACTGTGGGTCACTCCTGACATTACTCATCGGGTTGATTAACGATGCATCTCTGGACGCCGGTAGGGGCGACGCATGCGTCGCCCCTACTGAATCGCCGATACCAGATGTGACATGCGTGACGAGCGGGCAAACATAGCGTCTTCACCATCTCCCATAGAGTTTTGCGGATCGGCACTGAAGGGAATTGTTTGGATGAAGTGCAGTGTATGTGTGGTATGATCTTCATCTATAATAAACATAACGTGATGGTATATATTCATAAAATGCCTGGCTTCCTGATTACTATGACAAAATCGGGATGCTCAACGATAGGCAACGAAGCCTTGTCAGGTCGAACTGATATTCACAGGTCACGATGTGAGAGGAGTTGGCCGTGATCCGGGTCTTCATTGTTGATGACCACCCGATTGTGCGTGAAGGTTTGCGGAGTCTGATCCAGCATCAGCCTGATATGACGCTGGTCGGGGAAGCCGATGACGGTACCAAAGTGATTTCGTCCATCACCACCTTGAAGCCTGATGTGGTGGTGATCGATCTCCGGATGCCGGGTCTTGATGGGCTGGGGGTGTTACGACAGGCTCAGGCGCTTACACCTGCACCATCGTGTCTGGTGCTTTCCAGCTACAACGAACCTGACTATGTGATTGCGGCAATCGAAGCCGGGGCACGTGGCTTTCTCCTCAAGCAGAGTGCCTACACGGCCATTCTTGATGCGATTCGGGCCATCGCTAACGGCGAATATGTCATCTCGCCGAATCTGGTGGGTGTACTGTTTACAAACGTGGCTGAACTTCAGCGCGAGCGGTTGCGTCAGGCGTTGGCCGATGATGAGAGTGCGTTGCGCCTGCTGAAAGCCCTGGCGGATGGCGCTACCACCTTAGAGATTGGGGCTATGCTGCATATGAGTGAGGTGACGGTCAAGCGCCGGATTCAGGATCTGATCAAACTCCTCGGTGTGCGTAATCGGACGCAACTGGTGGCAGAGGCAGTGCGGCGTGGTTGGATTTAGAGGATGTTAGATCAATCCGGTTTACTGGAAGTTATCTCATTCATTCCTGACAAACGCCGTGATCGTGACGAGTACACACCGAATTCCTGTGACCAGCATGGTCAACGGTATGCCACGCACTGGGTCGTGAGCACGGCTGCTTGCGGCAGCATGGCTGCCGCACTCCAAACTTCGCGACACGCGCATGACGAGCCGGCAAGGCAATCAATGCAGTGAGTTGATGGCACGACCGGAGTTGTGCTCTGCCAACGGGCCAGGAGTGGTAGGTTGTTGTTGTTGATTGGCAAGCGTGCCTGCGCCTGGGTGATGGTCAGGTAGCACAACAGCTCAGCGTTGTAAGTGCTAGACCCTATTGCAAAAACATTTACGCGAAGTTGTCTCATTCATTCCTGATCGACTCTATGATCGTAACGATAAGCATTCCCGTGACCAGCATGGTCAACGGTATGCCACGCGCTGGGTCGTGAGCACGGCTGCTTGCGACAGCATGGCTGCCGCACTCCAAACTTCGCGACACGCGCATGACGAGCCGGCAAGTCAATCAATGCAGTGAGTTGATGGCACGACCGGAGTTGTGCTCTGCCAACGGGCCAGGAGTGGTAGGTTGTTGTTGTTGATTGGCAAGCGTGCCTGCGCCTGGGCGATGGTCAGGTAGCACAACAGCTCAGCTTTGAATGAAATAAGTTCTGCATTGTTGTCTCGTGAAACTCACAGGCAGTTGTCATCCGTGTGCCGCATGGTGTGCGTGATCGGCGACAGGTGTAGATTCGCCCGCCAGAATCTCTCTCGTTGTGGCGGCCACCGTTGGGAGTGGCATGGGCATGCTAGAGCGGCTGATAGCAGGATATGAATGAAACCTCGTTTATTCTCCATACAACAACCAACATCCCAACAATTGAATAGACCGGATTTGCCGCACGCGAGTGCTATCTGAATATGGGCAATCGTTGCCACCCATCGCAAGAATCATGCCCTGAGATGGCTGCGCAATAGTTTGACTGTTCATTCAGATAGATGATTGCGTTGTAATTTGACCTGTTCGGATCATCACTCTGACCCCTTTGGATCTTCTCCTCTTTGAGATCGTTGACCTATACTAACAGTATCCAGCAGCTATCAGATGTCATACAATGACGTGGAGGGAGGTCTATGGAAGATCGAGAGATCAGCCCGTCGGAAGAGGAGGCTGCGCGTAGCCCGAAGCCCCGGCTAGATCGGCGTAGTTTTCTCAAGCTCAGCTCGATCAGTGGTGCGGCGGCAGTGCTGGCAGCCTGTGCGGCTCAACCTCCGGCACCGACGGCTGTACCACCGACCGCAGCGCCGCAGGCTCCGGCGCCAACCGCAGCTCCGGCACCGTCGCCGGTTGTGGTCACCGAGACGGTGGAAGTGCCGCTGATTAGTGAGGTTCTGCCCTATCCGCGGATCAAAGTTGCAACTCTTAACGATCTGCAAAGTGGTGCTTTTGGTGCCAGTTATCCCGATCAGTTTTCCCCCATTCAGATATTGAAGATTGGCAAGAAAGTTCCCGGTGGTGTTGGGCCAGATGGGGATATTGTTGCCTATAGCGGGTTGTGCACCCATATGGGCTGTCCGATGACTTACGATCCCGCGACAAAGATCTTTGTTTGTCCCTGTCACTACAGCCATTTCGATGCTGCCGCTGATGCCATGCTGATTAGTGGTCCGGCGACGCAGCATCTACCCCGGATCGTCCTGGAAGTCGAAGGTCAGGATATCTACGCTGTAGGGGCGCAAGGTCTGATCTATGGGCGTCCGCATAATCTGAGCCTGACAGAGCTGTAGGAGGAACCACTATGCCAGTGTATCGTCCGGCAGATCGCATGGTCTTACCACCGGTTGATGCCGAAAAATATCAAACGGTATGCCACTACTGCATTGTCGGTTGTGGCTATCACGTCTACAAGTGGCCAGAGGGACGGTCAGGTGGCTTGTTGCCTGATCAAAATGCGTTGGGGGTAGATTTTACAAAGCA
Source organism: Chloroflexus aurantiacus J-10-fl (assembly GCF_000018865.1). Taxonomy (NCBI): domain Bacteria; kingdom Bacillati; phylum Chloroflexota; class Chloroflexia; order Chloroflexales; family Chloroflexaceae; genus Chloroflexus; species Chloroflexus aurantiacus. The sequence goes on along the minus strand of NC_010175.1, from coordinate 1,693,538 downwards.
AGTAGCACCGTTAAGTGGTGATTGGATTGCTCCGGATCACCATACGGTGATCACCGAGCGGGATGGTCGCCGCTTCCACATTGCGATTGTGCCCGATAAGGAATGTGTGGTCAACAAAGGTCATCACTCCGGGCGTGGTGGTACGCTCGGTTCCAGTCTGTACCGGCCAGATGGCCCGACTCACGTGCGCCTGACCCATCCGCTGGTGTATCGGGCAACCGAGCAGTCGCCAACGACCTGGGACGACGCCATTGATCTGGCGGCGCGGGTGATCTATGGCAGTATTCTGCGCGATGGGAATAACTCTATCTTCATGAAGATTTTCGATCACGGTGGTGGTGGTGGCGGTTTCGAGAATAACTGGGCCGTTGGCAAGTTCTTCTTTAATGCGGTACAGACGATCAACTGTTCGATCCACAACCGACCGGCCTACAATTCCGAGGTACACGCCTCGCGTGATATGGGTGTACCTGAGCTGAACTTTGCCTACGTTGATGCCGAACTATCCGATACGATTGTGCTCTGGGGAGCGAATTCTTACGAGACCCAGACCAACTTCTATCTGGTACACATGCTGCCCAACCTGCAAGGCACCACGGTCAAAGCCAAGCAGGATGCCCGGCCCGGCGAGCAGGTTGGCCCTGGTCGCATCATTGTGATCGACCCACGGCGCACGGCGACCGTTGTGGTGAGCGAACGGGCTGCCGGCAAGGATCGGGTACTCCATTTGCAGCTCAACCCCGGTACGGATATTGCGCTGGCGAATGCGATTGCGCGGGTGGTGTACGAGCGTGGATGGCATGACAAAGATTTTGTCGCCAATCGGGTTGAAGCCGAGACGGTACAGCCCTTCCTTGAGCAGAGCCTTCAGATTGGGAAGAGCCTTGATGAGGTGCTGGCTGAAGCTGAGCAGATTACCGGTCTGTCGCGGGCGCAGATCGAGCAGGCGGCAAGCTGGATCGCCGAGACGAAGAGTGATGGTAGCCGACCACGATCCATCTTCCTCTACGAAAAGGGTGTCATCTGGGGCATGAAGAATTACCAGAATATCGGCAGCATTGTCAACCTTGCTTTGCTGACCGGTAACTTTGGTAAGCCCGGCACCGGCTGTGGTCGTCTGGGTGGGCACCAAGAGGGTTATGTGCGCCCCGGCTATCCCGGTCCGCGTCCGGCACCCTACATCGATGACCTGCTGAGCCAGGGGCAGGGGAATGTGTTCTACGTTGTCGGTTGCAATCCGGCGGTAACGACGCTCAATGCGCAGCGCATGCGCGAGACGTTGCAGACCCGTGGTAAGCTGGTTCGCGATGCAATCGATGCCAGCTTTGGTGCAGATAATGCAACGAAAGCGCAAGCGATACTTGATGCAATCAGTCAGGGTGGCCTGTTCATCATTGTGCAAGATATCTATCCCATTGAGACGGCCAGATATGCGCATGTTGTCTTTCCGGCAGCAGCCTGGGGTGAAAGCCCCATTACCTCGATCAACGGTGAGCGTCGCTTGCGTCTGTACGAGAAATTTATGGATCCGCCGGGCATTGCTGAGCCAGACTGGAAGATTTTCGGTATGCTGGCACAGCGGATTAAGGCGCTCGCGCAGGCTGATGGTAACGCCGACATTGCCCAGCGCTTCAGCGGCTTTGAATGGCAGACGGCTGAAGAGGTCTTCCTGGAGGGTGGTCAATCGTTCGCCGATGGTGTGAAGGCCAGTACCGAACGGTACAAGGGAGTGGATTACGCCTTCCTCAAGGCTGCAGGCAATAACGGTATTCAAACACCGGTGACGATTGTCAATGGGCAACCGCAGGGGCGGGTGCGTTATTTCGAGAACGGCGAACCATTCTACACCGAGAGCGGTAAGGCCAAGATGCTACCCACGCCGTGGCCCGGTTTCCCGGCCATTGTGCAGGAGCAGATCAACAAATATCCGTACTTCCTGACTAATGGGCGCAACAACAACTGGCAGACCTTCTACAACGATCTTAACATCCCATTCCACGCCGAACGGGTACCACTATCCTATATTGAGATCAACCCGCAAGATGCCCAACGAGAAGGTATCCAGCCCGGCGATATTGTTCAACTGTATAACGACTATGGTGAGACGACCGCATATGCCGTTGTGAGCAATAGTGTTAAACCCGGTTTGATCTTCATGCTGTTTGCCCACCCACGCTCGACGGCCAACAGTCTAACCACACCCTACGTTGATCCAGAAGTGATTATTCCGTACTACAAAGGGAGCGCGGTCGGGTTGCGACGGCTCGGACGACTGGCTGATTTCGATGCCCGTCTGACCTATCAACCAACCAACTTTGAGCCGGTAGTCTAAAGAGTAATTGACTACCAGTACCACGTCATTGCTGCGGGCAAGCAGATGGGTGGAAGGTCTGCCTTCTGCCCATTCTGCTTTTGACAAAAGTTCTGGAAGGCGGGAAGGTGGGTGGTAGCGGGATAGAGATGAGCTGTTTCCGTGGGAACGTGCGCCGACGGATCGCTCCAGCGTCATTGCACACGGGATTGGGCATCATGTAGAACCTGTTTCAAAAAACATCTACTATGAAGGTATCTCATTCATTGCCGACTGATTCCATGCATGATCGAGACGAGCACACCCGGCATTCGCGTGACCAGCCGGGTTAACGACCTGACACGTGCCAGATCGCGAGCACGGTTGGCGCGGCAGCATGGCTGCCGCACTCCAAACTTCGCGGCACGCGCATGATGAGCGAGCAAGGTAACCAATCCAGCGCATGATGGCACCGGAGATGGTTGTTAGAGCATGACAGTACAGCGTTTTATGAAATGAGTTCTAATGTACGCGCAGTGAGGTGGGTAGTGCGTAGACGTTATCTCAGTAATTACAGACTCCGTGCTGAGAGCACGCATCATCCCCGTGACCAGCGGTGAACAGCCTGACACGCGCCTGGTACGAAGCACGGCTGCTGCGGCAGTATGGCTGCCGCACCCCAAACGCTGCGACACGGGTAAACCAGTCTGGCAACGGTATCTGATCCGAAATGTGATCCCATTGCGTGCGGAGGTGGCAGGCTGGTTCGGCGCATCTGCACTTGGGTGTAGTGAATAATACCCGGCAGACAGTGATCGTGGTTGAAGAAGATTCTGGTGAGCGATTGTGCGAGCAATCGCATGCGATACCCGCTCATCCTTGCAATGACTTTCACAACATTGACGATGAAACAGGAAGGGAGTACGATACATGGCAAGAATAATCCACATTTTTGGCAAGAATGAATATCACCTTCGTGAGAGGAGTGTCGCGATAGCACGTTGACTCTACTGCTCTGGCAGGTGGTGGGGGGCCGATTCTATCTTACTTCCGTGGTGGATCAGCTCTCTTCACCTGAAGGTTCACTGATGATCCTGGATCAGTAACTTGTGATTAACAGGATACTGATTGATATGTAGCACTCTTCTCATCGATTTCTGCAACTTTCTGGCATATTTGCCCTGTTGAACAGTTGAATGATGTTCAACAAAAGAGACAGTAATCTTCACATACAAACATACTGGTCATTCAGTTATCAGAATGGAGAGAAAGCCATGGCAGAATGGGCAGGTGGACAGGGAACGCAGGAACAAGCGGTTGACAAAGGCCCGGTAACAACTGACCGCCCCCGTCCTGATCGCATATCGCCGATGAATACAGCGCGTCGGCTTCTGCGTTATCTCGGTCATCAGCGCTTACCCCATGTTGTCGTACAGATTGGTTGCGAGATACTGGGTGCGCAGCGGGGTGCCTTGTACCTGCTCGACCAGAACCAGGAGGTTACGCTGATTGCTCAGTACCCTGACGACAAAGATGTGCAGGTTCCTGATGATCTCGATGAAGCACGGTTATCATGGCACACGTTGCATGATTTTCTGCCGCAACTGGTGGATTGTGCTCACGACCACGAAGCACGGTTTCATTACTGCTCTGGCGGCGATTGCTGGCTCACGCTGAGTATTCCTTTGCAGTGGGAAGGGCAAAATATCGCGGTTGTGCAACTGTCTTACAAACCAGACGTGACGATTGATCAAACCAGTATGCTGGGGCTGGTTTACGAATACGCTGAGCTGGCAGCGCTGACCCTGGTACAGCATTGGCGTTGTATCCATCCTGCGCACAGCAGTGGTACCCAGGCCGTTCCCCCTTCGTCGTTGACTAATGATTACTCATTCTCGTCGGGTGTATCGCTGGCGCTGGCGGTCAGCGAAGCCGAGCGGGCCAGGATCGCTCGTGATTTACACGACGGTGCCCGTTCGGCGATCCTGGGGGTGCAGTTGCACCTGGAAGCGCTGCGCCTGGCCTGCATGCAAGGTGACTCCCTGGCAATCCAGGATCATCTTGCCCGTGGGCGGGCGGCGCTTGATGCTATCGAACAGGAACTATCACATATTGTGCGTGACCTGTATCCACCACAAGTTGGTGAAGCGGATTTTCCAACTGTCCTGGTTAATCTCAGTGAACGCTGGTCGGCGGCAACGCGGATTCCGGTGGAGTATGCGTTTGCTCCCAACATACCTGTGCTCGAAACGGCCCAGGTGATTGCGCTGTACCGGATTGTGCAGGAAGCGCTGGCTAATTGTAACCGTCATGCTCAGGCATCACGGGTTACCATTAGTCTGGCCTGCGCCGACGATACGTTGCTGTTAACGGTAGCCGATAACGGTCGTGGTGGTGCCAATCTGCGTGGTGGCGGGATTGGCCTCTTGAGTATGGCTCAGCGTGCTCACGCAATTGGGGCCAGTTTTCATATCGACTCACCGCCTGATCAGGGCACCCGGATTGAGGTGAAATTGCCACTCAGGCGTCGCGAACCGGATGTGCATGTATGCAGTGGTGATTGTCATGAGGGGGCTGATGAATGATTCCCCCATACCTCTACCCTGACTCCGTGCCGCTCCCCCTGCCATAACGGCACGCGACAGGTGTCGCGGAGGAGGCGCTTCCAGAGTTGCGCGTGTTGGAAGACCTCTTCGTCGGTGGCGAAGAGCTGGAAAACGGTGCGGGCCGCAATCAGGATCAGTTTTTTGCGGGCGCGGCTGAGCGCAACATTGAGCCGCCGCGGATCGAGGAGAAAGCCGCTGGTTGTGCGTAGATAGTCTGGATCGCTCTCGGTAGCCGATACGATAATCACATCGCGTTCATCGCCCTGAAACCGCTCGACGGTATCGACTGTTGCTCCCTCGTGTTCAACGAAAAGATCGCTCATCAGCGTGGGCAGACGTTCGCGCAAGGTCAGCCGCTGTGCCCGATGAGGCACCACAACCCCGATACCATTCGTTGCGTCTAACTGCAATTGCCCGACCAGGGTCTCAATCAGTGGACAAATGAGTTCGGCCTCGAAGGGATTGATGTCCTGGCTTTGCGCTTCATCGTGGACGATGACGGTCAGCGGGTGAGCGGGATTGAGTACGGCGGCCAGAAAGTCGTCGGCGATGGCGACCTCGCTAAGCCGTGAGGTTCGCTGCGAGAAGTAATGGATGCCGTCTTGTTCGTAGATGGCACGCCGGAGGAATTCGGCAATATCCTGATGGACGCGGAAGCTCTCGGTCAGCCGTACTATGGGGGGTGCTGGATCGAGCAGCAAGAGGGTCTCGAAAAGCGAGCTGTAGACCCGGTAAGCCTGGAAGGTGCGACGGCGCTCGCTGCGCCATTCGTGCTGAACAATCGGTGGCATCTGACGATGATCGCCGACCACGATCAGGCGACCGTGTTTATGGAGGGCGATTGCCGCCATACAGGCTTCAGCCAGGTTCATCTGCGAGGCTTCATCGAGGACAAGGATGTCGGCAAAGGGATCGGTGTGGTAGCGTTGCTGCTGTTTCAGCAATGAGCTGATTGCGAAGGGTGTCGCTGCTACGAAGCAGAATGGTGTGCTGGCGATGATGTCTGCCTCGTCGACGATCTGCACTGTTTCCGGCAGATCGCTGTCGATTTTGGGGCGTACCCGGAAGAGTGGTGCCTTGAGAATGCGCTCGTCGAAATAGGCGGCAAACAGGGCAGGTTGCCGTTGCTGGATACCGGCCAGCATGGCCTGAACGTCGGCAATCTTGCGCAACAGGACATCGGTGGCGGCGTGGGTTTTGCAACTGAGCAGGACACGACATGGCAGGTCGGCAGCCAGTAAACCCTGCATGCGTGCCAGTAGCGCAAATGCTGAGGTGTAGCTTTTACCGGTGCCGGGTGGTCCCTGCACAACCAGGGTAGGCGCATCGCCATAACCGGCAATGTAGCTCATCTGGTATGTGTCGAAGGTGTGGAGTTCGTGGGCGTCGGCCAGGGCCTGAAGCCCTGCGACAAAGCGGGCGTGACCTGCTAGCGCTGCCGGTGGTATCTGACACGTCACCGAGGCTGGAACGGCAAGGCGCTGGTACAGTGCGTTGCTTGCGCCGCCCCGCAGCTCGTTGACGATCTCCATACAGCGTTGACCGTATATGTCGTTGGGATCACTTTCAATGGTGTAGAGTGTGCCGGTTGTGGGCCATTCCCATTTTGCAGGGAAGGTGAAGCGACGGTCGCCGTTGCTGTAGCGCCGGTTGGGTTGGAGCACGACGAATCCATTCGGATCGAGTTCGATCAGGGTTGCCCGCGACTGGTACAAGAGTTGACGGGCTGTGGTCGTGAATGGTTGCTGCTGATCGGCGGGCAGGCGTTCATCAACACTCCAGCGTGGAGCCAGAATCACTTTGTCGCCCGGTGATAAGCCGGTCAGCCGCAACGCTGTCTCCAGGTCGCACTCAACGTCATCGAGGACAATGCGTAACCGCAACGGCACATCCGGGATCGGTAGTGGCTCAACCGTCTGGCGTTGTTCGTCGTTGAGCCGCGCCCGTTTACGCTGGCCGGTTAGTTCTGCCTTCAACGCCTGGCGACGTTCGTTTTCGGCCAGTACTGCCAGCAGAGCCGGGTCCTGGTCATCCGCTTCGTAGCGTACAAGCAGGCTGACGCCGGCCAACACCCGTTGCTCTGGCGGCGGCAGGTGTTGTTGTCCCCACGTGACCAGGGCGACGTAACGCTCGATCAACAGAAACTCGGCCAGGGCATCGGCCAGTGATGGTGAGCGGCGGGTGTAACGGGTAATACAGGTCAGATCAAATGGCGGTTTGGTCGTGCGGTGATTGGCCGGTAAGCGGGCAGCCAGGTGTGCGAAGGCTTCAAGCCGCTTGTTGATGAATGCAAGCAGTTGTTCGTACTTGACGTCACGGTAGTCGACCAGATCATCTTCGCCCCGATCCGGTGGTGGTGGTAATGCCTGCCAGGCTGCGTAGGCGTACTCTAGCGGAATCTGATTGTTGAAGCGAATCCGTCGCGTATACCAGCCAATCTCTTTGTCGTTACTCAGATCATCAAAGACGCGCCGGTAAAATTTGCGTCGGCATTCACCCCAATCAAACCCTTCGATGCGGGCCAGGCGGGCCAGTGAGTCGTAAGCCAGCGGGTCGTTGAGGAAGCGACGGCGCTCATTCACCAGCACTGTCACCATTGGGGCTTCAAAGCCGGCACTCTGCGCCGCCAGATCGTAAAGTGCGGTGGCGCCGATGACATCTGGATGGCGGGCCAGCCCATCGAGCAGGGTTTGCAGGCTGAATGTGTCGGGCACGATCAGATGAATGGGAACCTGCGTATCAGGATCGGCGACAGCGACAATTGCCTGTAATAACTCATTGATCCATTCGGTCAGTAAGCGCTCCTCATCGGCCAGGGTTTGTGGCCGTTGCGTGGGCAGATTGACGACGTAGCGACTCTGGTGACGCTCGCCGTTGCGGTGGCCGACGACCAGCGCAGCGAGCATGACGATCATGCCTTGCGTGTGATCGTACAGGGTATCAAGATAAATCGCGACCAGATTGGCGTGCAGATCAGGGCTGACGGCGGGCAATGATCCGTATCCGCGGTACGGTAGCCGGGTAGGGGCTTTGATCTGATCACCTTTCCAGCGGCGAAAAGCACGAGCGCGATAGATCAGCTCGTTCAGGCGGGGAGCCAGCACAGGGTGTCGTACCAGATCACGCACCTTTGCATGATGGGTGGGCGGTGTGTACAGCGTTTCACCATCGTCAGCCACCTCTTTCAGCAGAGCGAGTTGCGGTACGGTGTTGATCTGGTTGGCCTGGAGCGCCGATTTTTCGGCTACGGTCAGGGTTGGAATGAGTGAAAGGTCGTCGTGGGTTGCTGCCCACCGCATACAGATTTCATTGTAGAGGCAGCCATCGCATTTGGTGGTCAGGTGGAAGGGCACGGCGGCGAAGGGAACAGTCGCAATCGTATCGAGAATCGCATTCGGGCCATGCAGCAGCGTTTCGATCTCGGCCAGGTAGGGAGCTGGATCAACCAGTTCCAGGCAAGCGGTCTGCACGCCGAGTAATTGTGCTGCCTGTTGACGTTCAAGTTCGATGCGACGCTGATCTGCCGGTGACCGCATCGTGTTCACGAGTTCGCCGCGATAGAGCACACCGAGTTCAATAACAACTTCCGCAAGACCTGCTCGCTGTACAACCTCCTCGATCAGACGCTGATAACACGCCAGTTGCAGACGATGCTCGATCTTCGCCGTCGCCGAGCTTTTGGCATCGACAATCAGGATACGTAACGCTCCGTTGCTGTCACGTCGTACCACCAGAATATCAACATCACCGCTAAGCGACCAGTTGGCGAGTTGCGCGGCCAGCCGCGGTTGAAAGAGTACGTGCGCGGTGTCGGCGCTGCATTGCTGAAGTGTATTCAGCACAATGTGATTGTGGTCAGGTTTGGTAAAATCAGGATCACCCTGCTGACGGCGCCGGGCGCAGTGGATGGTGAGCGGGAAGTGCTGCTGTATCTGTTCTTCAATCTCCTGCTCGAACAGCCGTCCGGCAATGGTGAGCATTGGTGGAATAGATTGTATTGACAGGCCGTATTTTGGCAGCCAGTATAGCTCTTTGCGCCGCTCGTGGAGACGGAGACGCAGATAGCGCTGACACTGATCGAGACGCAGATACTGCGCGAGGTCGGTGGGCGCAATCGCCTGGGGTTGCACCGGATCGAGGGCGATGGGGCGAAGCAGTTCATCCATACGGGGTTCACGTCGTGGGTTCATCAAAGACACCCGGTTCAGGTTTTGGCTCGATCCGATTGCGCAGCATGCGCTCGAACGTACCGACTTGCCGGGGGCTGATGGCACGGGCCGAGATCAGCAACACCTGGCCGTTCACCAGTTGCAATTCGTACACCCCGGCCAGTTTGCGCCAGTTGCGTACCTGCGACCAGGGAATGGTGCTGCGTCCACTGCGGGCACTGACGATCAGTGTATCGCGGCCCAGTTCGTAGCGGGTCGGCTGATAGATCGGTAGATCGCGATTGCGACTCTGACGGCGAATCGTGATCCAGCCGACGATGGCGTAAACCAGGAACGGAATCCAGCCGCCCAGCAGCGCTGGAGCCTGGGGTATGGTTGGGTCGTAGATCACAAATGCGGTTAGGACGGCGGCAACAAAGGCAAAGACGTAGAAAATCGGACGACGAAAGTAGCGACTCAAAGCGTGCTGAACAAATTCTTTCTGACTGATTGTGCTCTCGATAATCATAGCCGGGTACCACTAGAATGCACGTCGCTTGATCAAGAGTAACTCATTTCCACCGCCTGGTAAAGGCCGGTGCTGGAGATCGTCCAGTAAATGGCGGGTCAGGAACAACCCAAGTCCACCGATGCGCTGTTGGCCACGCTTGATGAGGTTGCGCGGTAACGGTACGCTGAGTGGATCAAATACGGGCGCGGTATCGCGAATCGATACGTACAGGGTATCGCCTTCTTGCCAGATGTCGATCCAGATCGGGCCAGCCTGATTGCCGTAACCATACGTAATGGTATTCGAGATCAACTCGTTGGCAGCGTATACTACATCATCAATACTATCACGACGAGCACCTATCTGGTTGGCCGCATCAATCATTGCCCGCCGGATGTGTTTCAGGCTGCGTAGATCGGCGTCAAAGCGAAGCGATGCGGGCATACTATCTCTCTTGGAATTAGGAAAGCCGATACGAACAGCAGTATGATACCATACGATTGTGCGTTGTGGTGTATTATTTTATTCGCGACGGAAATGTATTGATTGTATCGAAAAATGACAAAAAACTTATTTATCACATACCCTGCTCTTTATCTATTACATTGTTATTTAATTCTAAAGGTTCGATACCTGACGACATAATGTTCCTGATCAGGAGTCTGCCTTATGAAGCATGATGCTGTTGAATTTCTTGTTCGTTTGCTGCGCACGCCATCGCTTTCCGGTCAGGAAGCGGCGGCAGTTGCGGTGATGGTTGACCAGATGCGCTCCTTCGGTTGGGAAGCCTTTGTTGACGAAGCGGGGAGTGCGGTTGGGCTGATCGGTAGCGAAGGGCCGCTGGTTGTGCTGCTTGGTCATATCGATACGGTACCCGGCGAGGTGCCGGTACGGATCGAGGACGGCAGGCTCTACGGACGTGGGGCGGTTGATGCCAAGGGGCCACTGGCAACGTTTGTCTGGGCCGCCCGCCAGGCCGAGCTGTCGGGAACGTTGGGGTGTCGGCTGGTGATTATTGGGGCTACCGAAGAAGAGGCCGCAAGTTCACGCGGTGCCCATGCGGCTCGTGACCGCTACCGCCCCGATTTTTGTGTGATCGGTGAACCGAGTGGTTGGGATCGGATTACGCTCGGCTACAAAGGTCGACTCCTGGTCAATTATCATTACCGGCAACCGGTTGCGCACAGTGCCGGTGAGCAGCGCGCAGCGCCAGAGGTGATGGTTGATTTCTGGCGTGCCGTTGAACAGTACTGCCAGAGTATCAATGCCGGTCGTACCCGACTGTTCGAGCAGTTGATCCCTTCGTTGCGGCGTGTGCATAGCGATAGCGATGGCATTACCGAATGGGTGGAAGCAACGATTGGTTTGCGGCTACCCCCCGGTATCGATCCCGCGGCGTTGGCCGATACCCTGCACATGCTGGCCGGTACTGCTGAAGTCTCCTTCACCGGCGCCTGCCCCGCCTTTCAGAGTCCACGCACAACACCGCTGGCGAGCGCGTTTGTGCGTGCGATCCGGCAACACGGCGGCCAACCGGCATTCCTCCACAAGACCGGCACTGCCGATATGAATGTGGTTGGGCCGGTGTGGCAGTGTCCGATTGTCGCTTACGGGCCGGGCGACTCACGGCTTGATCATACGCCCAATGAGCATCTTGAACTGGCCGAGTACGAGCGGGCAATTGCTGTGCTGGCCGGGGTACTCGCTCAGTTGCGTTGACGATCAGCCCGGTCTGTGCTACCATCGGCTACGATTGAATTGAATACAAGCAACACGGGACTGGCAATTGCTAGACGTTATATACCTTAACGTGTTATGGTATACTCAGCTATGAAGCGCAGTGTATGGGCCAAACAACAAGGGCTGACGTACAAGACTGCCTGGCGACTGTGGAACGAGGGCAAGCTGCCAGTACCGGCCGAGCAGTTGCCCAACGGCACCATCATCTATTACCCGCCTAATGCGGCGCAGTCCGGTGGTGCTGCCCTAGACCCTCGCGTTGCCAGCGCCGAGCACGCTCAGGACCTCGGTCGCCAGTTTGCCCGACTCGTCGAGTGCGCTGTCCAGCGCACGCAGACCATCGTTGAAGTGGTCAAGGACATCGGCTACTGCCGCAATGGTCACCGCGCAGGGCTGATCTGGCTGCTATGCCACTCCACAGCCCAGACCATCGTGGTGGAACATCGTGACCGGCTCACTCGCTTCGGGTTTGCGGACATCGAAGCGGCGATGACCGCTCAAGGCCGCAGCATCGTGGTGATCTAACCTGATGACGGAGCCAATAATGTGGTGTGTGATCTGCACGAGGTGACAGTAGCGATGTGCGCCAGGCTGTACGGCAAGCGCACAGCGGCCAATTGAGCCAGGAACACGATTGAGGCCCTGCAATGCGAGTGATCCTCACCCATAAGATTGAGCTTCGTCCCACCAAACAGCAAGAGTTGCTGCTACGTGAAGCTGTTGGTGTTGCCCGCTTCGCCTACAACTGGGCCCTGGACGAGTGGAAGAAGCAATACTGCGCTGGCCTGACGCCTAACGAAGCTGCCCTGCGCCGACAGTTGAACGCGATCAAGCGCGAGCAGTTCCCCTGGATGCTGCGCGTGCCCAAGTCCATCCCGCAACAGGCGATCAAGAATCTCGGCGCTGCATTCAAAAACTTCTTTGAGCGCCGCGCTGGCTACCCAACACACAAGAAGAAAGGCCGCGACGACAGTGCGCGGTTCGACAACGGGCCGGGCACGTTCCGCTGTGACGGCAAGTGCATCCGTCTGCCCGTGATCGGCTGGATCAGGATGCGCGAAGCCCTCCGCTTCACCGGCAAACCGCTCTCGGCCACGGTCAGCCGTGTCGCAGATCGCTGGTACGTCGCCATCCCAGTTGAGATTGACCTGCCCGATCCCGTCTGCGATAACCAAGCGGCGGTGGGTGTCGATCTCGGCGTGACGACTGCGGCGACGCTCTCCAGCGGCGAGAAGCTGGCTGGGCCAAAGGCGTTGCAGGCGAACCTGGAGCGGCTGCGCCGGTTGAGTCGCCGCCACAGCCGGAAGGTGAACGGCAGCAAAAACCAATACAAATCGGCGCTGAAGCTGGCTCGGCTGCACGCACGCATCGCCAACATCCGCCGCGACTGGCTGCACAAGACCACCACCCGTCTGGTGCGGACCTACGGCGTGATCGGCATCGAAGACCTGAACGTGCGGGGTATGTTGGGGAACCGGACGCTGGCACGCCACATTGCCGACATCGGTATGTACGAGTTCAAGCGGCAATTGCAGTACAAGGCGGCGCTGTATGGGGTGGAAGTGGTCGAGGCAGATCGCTGGTTTGCGTCGTCGAAGACCTGCTCGGTGTGCGGGGCGGTAACTGAGCAGATGCCGCTTGGGATGCGCGACTGGGTGTGCCCAGCGTGTGGGACGGATCACGATCGGGACGTGAACGCAGCGAAGAATCTCCAGCGGATGGCGCTGTCTAGGGCGAGTTGCGCCCGAAGGAACGCCTGTGGAGAGGCAGGCACTGGCCATGGCGACACGACCATGGTGAACCCAGCCTCGGTGAAGGTGGGGGGATTTTTATTGCCCGGTGGGTGTTCGCTGAATGGGAAGAAAGGAATCTGGTACCATGCGTCGGGCTATCTCATGTGTTCTTGCCCTCTTTGTGAGCATATTTTTATGGCAACCGGTGGCTGCTCAGGCCGACGTGGTGGCGGCAGCGTTGCGATGGGTACAGGCACAGCAGCAGGCTGATGGTAGCTTTGCCGGTTTTGGCCCTGGTGATACGGCTGATGCGATTGTGGCGCTGGTTGCCGGCGGTGAGCAACCACCGGCCAATGCAATGACGTATCTGGCCGGTCAGGCCGCTTCCTACGGTACCTCTTCGGCAGGTGCGACGGCGAAATTGATTCTGGCCGCGGTTGCCGCCGGACGCGATCCGCTCAATGTTGGCGGGGTCAATCTGGCCCGTCAGTTGGGGACAACCTACGATCCGGCGACCGGTCAGTACGGCGCCGATGTGTACGGTCACGCGCTGGCGCTGCTGGCGATCAAGGCGATGGGTGTGCAACCGCCAGCCGCAGCCATTGACCGTCTGATCGCTTTGCAGTTGCGCGATGGCGGCTGGAGCTTCGATGGTGCTGCCGCAACCGGCAGTGATACCAATACCACCAGTCTGGCCGTTATGGCGCTGGCCGGTTATGCCCGTGCCGCCGATGCCTTGAGCGCAGCCCGCACCTACCTGCGCGGCCAGCAGAACCCTGATGGCGGCTTTCCCTACTCGCAAACATCGGCCTTTGGCAATGCCAGTGATGCCAACTCGACCGCAGCCGTCGTTCAGGCGATTCTGGCCCTTGGCGAAGACCCCAACGCTGCACCCTGGCGGCAGGGTGATGCCACACCGCTGAAGGCGCTGGTTGCGTTCCAGAATCAGAGTGGGGCGTTCCGCTATCAAGATGCGATGCCTGACGATAACGCATTGGCTACCTATCAGGCCATACCCGCGATTGCCGGGAAGACCTTGCCGGTGGTCAGCACGACGATTCCGGCTGCTCAGTCACTCATCGCGCCGGCCCCCAACCTTCCGACGACCGGTGGTGAAGAGGTGCTGGTCTGGCCTGTGGTGTTGATGGGCGTCACACTGCTCGCGTTGGGTGTCTGGCTCCGTCGTCGCCAGGCGCTATAGGGATGTCGTTATGCGATCCGCACGCACGCTGCTGCTCTTGCTGGCTATGATCCTGCTTTCCGGCGTGGTCTCAGCACAGTCGCCGCTTAATCGCGCCGGGGTTGTTGTGCGCTTTGGCGATGGTGAGGTGGTGACGGCGTGTGTCGAGTTTGCTGAACCCACCATCAGTGGTCTCGATTTGCTCGAACGGAGTGGGTTGCCGGTCATCAGTCAGCAGAGCAGTATCGGTGCGGCGGTGTGTAAGATTGGGCGGGAAGGGTGTGATTATCCGGCTACCGGTTGTTTCTGCGCACGCGATCAGGGGCGGGCCGTCTATTGGGCGTTTTACCGCCGTGAAGCCGGTGCCTGGCGTTACTCCAGTTTGGGGGCGAGCAATGTCGTGGTGAGCGATGGCGATCTGCACGGTTGGGCATGGGGGCCGGGTGATGCCAGTAGCGGTGCGGTGCCCCCCGATCTGGAGCTGACTGATGTGTGTAAACCGTTAGCGGAACCAGCCCCCACCACCGTTCCTACAGCAACGATCACGCCTGCCAGCTCTCTCCCTCCGACGGCCACCGTGCTACCGACGGTGGTGCCTATAGCGACGGCAAGCTCAACCCCGACGGCCCAACCGGCTACGGCCATACCAACGGCATTACCATCACCTACTGCCATCCGGCAGGCGGATACGATCAATACATCGTCGCCATCGCCGGCGGTGACGCCAGCTATGACCCCTCCGCCGGCAGGTTCAGCACCGGCGAGCAGTGGCGGGCAGTGGCTCGGCTTTCTGCTGATTGCGGCAGTGCTGATCGGCGGGATTGTGGCAACGCTTAGCCGGCAGCGGAGCGGCTGACGTGAGGTGGGGAAGGAGGAACCGGGTGACCGCTCGTTCGCGCCATACCAGTATCTGGCTTGTTCGTCATGGGCAGACGGAGGCAAACCGCCACCGGCGGTATCTCGGTCGCGGTGACAGCCCGTTGACCGATTATGGTCGGCGTCAGCACGCTGCCCTGGCCCGGCGGTTGCGGGCACTGCCCTTCACCCGCGTTATTGTCAGCCCTACGGAACGCACTCGCGCGCTGGCGGCTGCGATTCTCGATGGTCGTTCACCCATTCCGGTACTCGAAGACCCGCGCTGGCGCGAGATTGACCACGGGCGTTGGGAAGGCTTAACCTACCGGGAAGTGATGCAGCGATTCCCGGCTGAAGCCCAGGCGCGCTGGGCTGCCGGGATTGACGGGCGGCCTGCTGAGGGTGAGAGTCTGGCTGATGTTGCCAACCGGCTGGCTCCGGCCTGGGACGAGGTGCTGACCCAATATCCCGGTGAGCGAATTCTGATCGTAACCCACGCCACCCCTATCCAACTGGTGATCTGCTGGTGCTGCGGGCAGCCGATAGCCGAACACTGGCGCTGGCGGGTTGATTTGGGGAGTATAACGGCCCTCGACACCTACGGTACGACGATCATTGTCCGCACCGTTAACGCGGTTCCGCGGTTGGTGGGTGCAGGAGAGAGCGTATGAGCGACACATCGACACGGCCCACGCCTGGTTTGATCGAAGCGATCCGCTTTCTGACCATCATTCCGCTCCCCGGTCTGTCACCGATGAGCGAACAGAGTGTGGTGCGGGCAATCCCGTGGTTTCCGGCAGTGGGGCTGGTGATTGGTGGAGTCTTGGTGGCGGTTGACGCGCTGGCGCGTCCGTTGTGGGGCGATCTGACCGCTGCCATGCTGGTAGTCGTTGGGTGGGGGATTATCACCGGTGGCCTGCATCTCGATGGGCTGAGCGATACTTTCGATGCGGTGATGAGCTGGCGGTCGCGTGAGCGCAAGCTGGAGATTATGAAAGATAGTCGGATCGGGGCGATGGGTGCCCTGGCGCTGATGGCTGTGCTGCTGCTGAAAGTGGCATTTGTGGCCGGCGCGGCACCGGCCTGGCCGGCTCTTCTCCTGGCACCGATGCTGGGCCGTTGGGCAGATTGCTACGTCATCTATCGCTTTCCGCCGGCGCGGGAAGGGGGGTTGGGGCGTACATTCAATGCGCAGGTACGCCAGTCCGATCTCTGGCTGGCATCGCTGTTGATGGTCGCCAGTGCCTGGATTATCGCCGGCCTGGCCGGCCTGATCACGGTTGGCCTGGTGTTCGGCGTGGCTCACGTGCTAGCGCGCTGGTGGGTGCGCGATCTGGGCGGATTGACCGGCGATACCTACGGTGCCCTCTGTGAGATTGGTGAGGTCGTCGCGTTAGCCGCGCTTACCGTGCGGTGGGGGGGAATGTGATGCACACACGCACATGGCTCTGCTGGCTGATTGCCACTACCACCATCGCCATCCTGGCCCCGCACCCACTCTATCACATCCTGCTCATGCTGGTCGTGACGCAGGTTTTTGTCAGGCATCGTGATGATCGGCCACTGGCCCGCAGTTTTAGTCTGTTTGCCCGTGTCGGTGCTTTGATCTGGTTTGGCTACGTCGTCTTCTCCGTCGTGACGGTTGGAGGTGTGCGCGGGGCGACGGTGCTGCTCCATCTTCCTGCTATTCACCTGCCGGTCTGGCTCGGTGGGATTGTGTTGGGTGGCCCGATCACTGCTGAAGCGCTGGCCTGGGGCGCGACTCGTGGATTGGGTCTGTGGACGCTTTTGATCATCTTTGGTGCGTTCAATGCGCTGGTTGATCATCATCGGCTACTCCGTCTGACGCCGCGTTCGCTGTTTCACGCCGGGCTGGCGGTGACGATTGCGCTTTCCTTTGCCCCCTCGCTGGTACACGCTATTCAGGACATCACGGCTGCGCAGCGTGCGCGTGGTCATCGCTTCGGCAGTGTCCGAAGCTGGTGGGCACTGATTGGCCCGCTACTGGCCGGTAGCCTGGAACGGTCGCTGCAACTGGCGGAAGCGCTGGAGGCGCGGGGCTACGGGCGCACGCTGTCAGCGGCCCACAACCCAACCCGTGTCTTTGCGCTGATTGCCGGTCTGCTGAGTATGACAACCGCTCTGATCGGCTGGCTATGGGTGGGGCCGGTAAGCTGGCCGTTCGCGCTGCCGGTCGGTGGTGGTGGCCTCGTCCTTACCGCCTGGGCAGCTTACGATCTGAGTCGTTGTGTGCCACGCACGACTTATCGGCGCGAACGCTGGCGGCGACTTGACACGCTCACCTGGATTGCTGCGGCGGCTGCCGTCACCGTTGTCGCGACGATCCACCTGATCGATCCGACGATCCTGGTCTACTATCCCTTCCCGGTCATCACCGAACCCGGTTTTGATCTGCGAGTTGGAGCGGCGATTCTGTTGCTTGCCGTGCCTGCGCTACCGCTGACCGCCGGCGTACCCCGCCGGGCCTATCGTGTACGCGCCGACCGTCGCGCTGCCCGCCAGGAGACAGTGTCACAGCATGTGTTGAGTGCCCAATCTTGACTCCTGATGCTCTTCGCGCTACCATGTCAGTCGGCGTCAATCGCAAAGCGCTGACGAGGACGAGTAGCCCGATTCCGGCCACAGGGAGGGCGTGTCGCGACTGAGAGCATGCCTGGCGATGGGTCGGGGGAAAACCCCCTCTGAGTGCATCCCGGAACGCGCAGTGCCAGTATGGGATGACGGGATTCGCCCGTTACCGCGAACAATGAGGCTCAACGCCGGCATGCCGGCGTTGGGTGAACACAGGGTGGAACCACGAAGCAGCTCTTCGTCCCCGTGCGGACGGAGAGCTGTTTCTGTTAGACCATAGCTGTCGCAAGGAGGACGTATGCGTCCATCTGCCCGCTGGATACCGTACCGGCGGCGTGAAACAACCGGCTGTGTTGGGCAACTGGTTCGGCTTGGGCTGGGGATACTGCTGATCGGCATCCTCTACCTGCTCTTGATCCGACCGCAGATCAGTTCTGCGCTTGGTCGTACCCTTGCCGACCTGATCGCGCCTGTCTCGACTCCGGTTGAGGTGGCTGATCAGGCGCCGTTACCTGCGCTGCTTGCTGCCCTGCCCGCCGGCCAGGTGACGGTGAGTGAAGCCGAGATTAATGGCTATCTCACCGACGTGCAAACCACTTTACCGGTAGATGCTATCAATGTGCGCCTGCGTGATGGCCGTGCTATCGTTACTATCCAGGCTTACGGGGTGACCAGTGTGGTGAGCAGTGGCGTGATGGTGCGGGATGGTGAACTGATTCCGCTTGACCCCCAGGTTGAGGGGCCGTTAGCGATGTTGATCTCGGCCTCCGACCTCTCAACGGTGCTCCACGAACGGCTCAATGCTGAACTGAACCGTCAAAACCGCCAGATTGTTGATGCACGTATCACCGACGGCTACCTGAGCATTGTCACAACCAGTAGATAACAAGAAGGAGAACCCAGTATGCCAGTCGATCCCAACAGCGATCCCTATTACCGCCTGCGGCATTCGCTGGCCCACGTGATGGCCCAGGCTGTGCTCGAAATCTTTCCCGATGCCAAAATTGCGATTGGGCCACCGATTGAAAACGGCTTTTACTACGACTTTGATCTGCCGCGCCCGCTCACGCCCGAAGACTTGAGCGAGATCGAGCGACGGATGAAGCGGATTATTGCCGGCAATCACCCCTTCATCTACCGTGAGGTGACGGCTGAAGAGGCTCGTCAGATCTTTGCCAATCAACCGTATAAACTGGAATTGATCGAAGGCCTGGCCAAAGGGCTTGATGAATATGGCGAGACGCACCACGGCGATACCGTCATCTCAACCTACCGCCAGGATACGTTCGAGGACCTCTGCCGCGGTCCGCATCTCAACCATACCGGCGAGATCAATCCCGAAGCCTTCAAGCTGATGAGCATCGCCGGCGCCTACTGGCGGGGTGATGAGAAGAATCGGCAGTTGCAGCGTATCTACGGCACCGGCTGGAATACGAAAGAGGAGCTGGAAGCCTATCTGCACCGGTTGGAAGAGGCGCGTAAGCGCGACCACCGCCGTCTGGGCAAAGAGCTGGGACTCTTCTTCTTTTCAGATGATATTGGTCCCGGTCTGCCGATCTTCACCCCCAAAGGGGAAATCATTCGCCACGAAATGGAGAAGTTTGTGCGCGAAGTCCAGACCCGCTACGGGTATCAACATGTCTGGACGGGCAATGTGGTGAAGGAACAGCTTTACCGCAAGTCGGGCCACTACGACAACTACCGTGACAGCATGTTCCCGCCGATGGTCGAGAGCGAAGACCTTGTCTTCCGGCTGAAGCCGATGAACTGCCCCAGCCACATGACGCTCTACAACCAGCTTGGCGTGATCAGTTACCGCGACCTTCCGCTAAGGTTTGCCGAATTTGCGACGCTCTATCGGTATGAAGATAGTGGAGCGCTGAGCGGCTTAACGCGCGTGCGCGCCTTAACCCAAGACGACTGCCACATCTTCTGTCGGCCCGATCAGATACAAGAAGAGTTCAGCCTGGCGCTCCAGGTCATTCGCGAAGTGCTGGGCACCTATCAGTTTACCGATTACAAAGTGCGGCTATCGTTGCGCGGCAGCGAAGGCAAATACGTTCAGGACGATGAGAAGTGGGAGCTGGCAACCGCCGCGCTGCGCAGTGCACTGGAAGCCAACGGTGTCGAGTACTTTGAAGTCGAAGGTGAAGCGGCATTCTACGGCCCGAAAGCCGACTTCCTTGCCCGCGATGTGCTGGGGCGTGAATGGCAACTGAGCACCATCCAGGTCGATTTTATCCAGCCGGCCCGTCTGGGGTGTGAATATATCGGCGAAGACGACAAACCCCACACACCGGTGGTCTTGCACCGCGCCGTTACCGGCACGACCGAGCGGTTTATGGGTATCCTGATCGAGCACTACGGCGGCGCGTTTCCGCTCTGGCTGGCGCCGGTGCAGGCGGTCGTCATCCCGATTACCGATAAACAGATGGAGTTTGCCCGCCAGGTGCGCCAGCGCCTGTTCATGGCGGGGCTGCGGGTCGAACTCGACGACAACCGCGACCGCATGCAGGGCAAGATTCGCCGTGCTCAGTTGCAGAAGATTCCGTATATGCTTATAATCGGCGCCAGGGAGGAAGCTGCTGACTCTGTTGCAGTACGCACCCGCGCAGGTGAAGACCTTGGCGCAATGCCGGTTGATGCATTCCTGGCCCGTGCTCTGGAGGAGATTCGCACCCGCAGTTGAGGAGTGTTCCAATGACGGTTGAGAACGATGCTATCGCCGAAGTGGCTCGCCGCTTTGCCGAGTCGATCCACGCTGAACGCACGGCAACCCTCGAAGCATTGGCGGCTGAACGTGAAGCTGCCCAACGCCTGTTAGCCGCATTGCGTCGTGAACACGAACGGCAAAGCGCATCAGCAACCGGTGCGTTTGTCGCCGGGTTGGTCGTTGGTGCAGCGTTGGGCTTCGCTGCGGTTGCCCTGTTCAATCCGCGTTCAGGGAATGAGACCCGCCAACGCCTTGCAGCACGCGCCAGCAGTGTGCGCCAGTCGTTTGCCGAACGGTTACGCGCAGCGATTGCCGCCGGCCAGCGAGCTGCCGCCGAGCGCGAGCAGGAGTTGTGGCGCGAGTATCGCAAGCGCTTGAGCGAACCACCACCTGACTCGGCAGCATAACCAGTCCGTCAGCTCATTCAGCGCTGCAAAGCTGTGGTGATCGCCCCAATCGAGCACAGGCTTGAACCTGTGCTCACTGGGGCGCAGATGTCATCAACAGAGCACCTGACCGTCTGGCGGAGACGTACCATCCGCTCGTCGTGGGAAGCGCATAGATTGCACGCTGGCGGGAACGATTGCCGGGTTGGTGCAGGTCGCATACGCCTGAAATGGAGCGCAGTGGCGTGGAAGCCTGGCTTCCGCCATTCGCTGTGATACATATTGACCGGGCGGGTGAAGTGGATCGTGCAGTGGATGGATCAACCCTGACCGGCATGGCTATCTGCCACATTCGCAACCGCGTGGAGTTTGTATCGTCGTGAGGGAAGCATGGATGCCGAGATCATCGCTATCGGTTCAGAGTTACTGTTAGGTGTCACCATCGACACCAACAGCGCCTATCTTGCCCGTCAATTGGCCGCTGCCGGTGTCAATGTCTATCGCAAAACGGTGGTTGGCGATAACGAAGGTCGGATTACGGCGGCAGTGCGCGAGGCGCTTGAGCGGGCCGATCTGGTGATCTGTACCGGTGGTCTCGGCCCAACCCTCGACGATGTGACCCGTGAAGCGGTTGCCGCAGCGCTTGATCGTCCCCTGGAATTTCATCCCGAACTGCTCGACCAGATTGCGGCCCGCTTTGCGGCCATGAATCGACCGATGAGCGAGAGCAATCGGCGGCAGGCGTATGTTCCGGCAGGCGCCCGGATCATTCCCAATCCCCGTGGTACTGCGCCCGCTTTTCTGGTCGAAGACGAGCGGGGGACAGTGATCGTGCTGCCCGGCGTGCCAGGCGAGATGCGGTACCTGTTTGAGACGGCCGTATTGCCGTACCTGCGCGATGAACGTGGGATCACAACTGTGATCCTCGTTCGTACCTTGCATGCGGTGGGGCTTGGTGAAAGTGTGATTGGTGAACGGATCGCCGATCTGATGCAGCAGGCCAACCCAACCGTTGGCATTTCGGCCAAGCGTGCGCGCTACGAGCTGCGGATTGGTGCCCGTGCGGAAAGCCAGGCGGAAGCGGAAGCGATGATTGCCCAAACCGAAGCCATCATCCGCGAACGCCTGGGGCCGTACCTGTTGGGTGAGGAAGATTTGCCGGCGACTGTGGCCCGGCTGCTGCGTGAACGGCAACAGACCATTGCCCTGTACGAAGGAATTGCCCAGGCTCCCGTGTTTAAGGCGCTCTTGTCGTTGCCCAATGTTGAACAGGTACTACGTGGTGCCGAGATACATCCACTTGATAGCCCGGCTGATGCGCAGGCATCCTCCGATCTGGCCTATGCCGGTGCGGCGAATGTCGCCGAGCGCTGGCAGAGCACGATTGGGCTGGGGGTGCAGTCGGCGAGTGGGCCAAACGATCAGGGATTTACCGCCGTGTCGCTCGCGCTGGTAACCCCCGATGGTGAACGACGCCTGACCCGCCCCTTTGATCTGCGTTCGGCTGATGGATTTGAGTTTATCGGTACAGCAGCTCTCGACCTGCTGCGCCGCTACCTGAACGGAGAGTCGGAGTAGTGTACACCTCTTCATCGCCTGCTACGTTACGTGCGGCCATTGCCCTCGTCTGTCGCGATCCAACCTGGTGGCGCAAATGCCTGCTGCATGGTGCGCTGGCGATGACCATCATCGGCCTGCCACTGGCCGTTGGTTTCATTATGGAAAGCTACGACAATAGCCGACGCGGCTTTCCCTTCCCGCTACCGCCCTGGCGCGACTGGACGCTGCGTGCGTTGACCGGCATTTTGGCCCTCTTGATCGATCTGGCCTTCTTCGTCTTGCCACTGATGGTGGGGGGGCTATTACTCACCTGTAGTGGCCTGGCCCTCGTGTTAGCCGCCCAAACCGAACTGCTCGAACCGGTAATGCAGGGCATTCTGGCGCTGACGGGGTTGGTCTGGCTGATCCTGTTCCTGATCGGGGTGGCGCCTATTGGTCGTCTGATTTTTGCTGAAGAAGGACGAATCGAACAGGCGTTGAGTCGGGAGCCGCTCCGCCGTGCCTTTACTCCGCCATACCGCCCCTACTTTTGGCGAGCGCGACTGGCCAGCCTGGCCGCGTATCTACCTGCCGCCATTATGGTTGCACTTACGGCTGGTCTTATCGTTGTCAATGCTCCCTGGTTCATTATTCTCCTGTCGGCCTGGCTGGGATGCAGTGCAGGTGTCTTTGCCCAACTGGTGGGTGCGCAGCTCTACGTAGCTGCCGAACAACAGGCGCAGCAGGCACTCCACGCCTGAGTGCGGTATGGTTGTCACCCGAACAGCACCTTTCCGCTGTCACACTGTATTGAATGGACGCCGCGCAGCGTGTCATTGGGCGCAGCGGTAGCGAGGATGGCTGAACGCGGGCCGACCGCCTGCCCCACAGCGTGCTGGTGCCGGTGGTGCGTCGGGGCGGGTTCGGTAGGGGCGGGTTCTAAACCCGCCCCTACAGACGGTACCTGTGCCGTTCACCTTATCATACAAGGGACGTGGTGAATGGGAATGCCTTGCATCGCGTGTAATGGATGGTTGTTCAGATGTGATCGCAGCCTTTACACTCCCCGCTCCCGCGCAGCGCTATGCATTACCCATAAGCAAGTTGTCAACCGCTTCGCTCATCAGGAGCAAGCTCATCGTGCACCATCCTGGGCACTATCACGTTGCACCGCTGTTGTGTGGGTCTCACATCACGAACGGGAAGCGGATGGTTGCAGTAGTGGCGGGGTAGATGATGTATCAGACCGTGGGGCAGGCTGGAAGCCTGCCTGACGGCGATAAAGATGATACCTGTACGCGGGCTGGAAGCCCGCGCCACACCACCTGCGCCACGGGGAGTGCTTGCAGCCTGGCTTAATGTAGCGTGATATATGGGTAA
Organism: Chloroflexus aurantiacus J-10-fl; assembly: GCF_000018865.1. Classification (NCBI taxonomy): domain Bacteria; kingdom Bacillati; phylum Chloroflexota; class Chloroflexia; order Chloroflexales; family Chloroflexaceae; genus Chloroflexus; species Chloroflexus aurantiacus. Next base: position 1,669,865 of record NC_010175.1, on the reverse strand, counting down.
TGCATAGCCCAGCGGGGGCGGGATAGGGTGGGAGCGGGTCGCATACTGCCATTGGACGCAGCACCACCACGACACGCTCGCCATTCATCATGCTGGTACGGGCCTGGGTGACGGTGCGTGAATCAGTTTGTGCGCCGCTGGTGAACCACCAGTAACTTGCTGAGGGCACGCTGCCAGCGTGCCGGCACGAGCCTGGCAACCTAAACGAGTCCGCAGTGTCAGTCAAGATGTGACATACCCTGCCATCATTCATACAGATCGAACAGGAGTCAACTCTGCCGGGTTGCAGATATAACAACTGTTACGTGGTATCCTGTAAGATATTCGTGAAGGGCTACATCCAGGAAATCTTATGAACGTAACTCGTGCTTTCAGCTTTGTCTTCGATGACCCAGGCTGGTGGAAAATAACGCTGGTGATCGGTCTGTTACAGTTGATTCCCGTGATTGGGCAGATCGTCGGGTTAGGTTGCATCGTCGCAATCGCGCGGGCAGTCGCTAATGGGCAAGAGCGTCCCTTGCCGCAATTGAATCAGCTTGGCGCTCTGTTCTCTGCAGGAGTGTACAGCGCTACCATTTGCATTGTCTACTCCTTACCCATCTTCCTGATCTCGTGTCTGTTTAGCTGCCTGCTTGGCGCCTCCATTGCCTTTGCCGGCAATAGTGAATCAACGTTCATCATCTTGATCGGTTTGATGCTCTGTTCCAGTGTTTTTATTGTGCCGCTGTCTCTGATCATTCAAATACTGTTGATCGTCGGTATAGGTCGCTACGTGCAGACCGGCTCGGTCAGCGCCGCTTTCCAACCAGGCAGTGTGTGGGCACTGCTGCAACGCTATCCGGCAGAATGGCTGGTACTGTGGCTGCTCTCGCTATTGTGTGGTACTGTCGCCAGTTTTGGCACATTTGCGTTGTTAGTTGGTTTGGTAGTTAGCATTCCATACGCAACCTTTGTATTCGGGCATCTCCTGGGACAAACGGTTCAGCAAGTAACGTCCTCTCCTGCTTCGCCGACACTGTCATCGTAAGAGGAGGACTCAATGGCGCTCCGTGATCTTATTCAGCCGCGGGAGCTACTCTACCCATCGAACCTGTTGACGATCAGCCGCATCCTGCTATTGCCGGCGACCATCTACTACATGCAGCGCAGTGATCGGCGTCAGCGGGCGTTGGTCTTACTGGCGATTACAATGCTCACCGACGCTCTCGACGGGCCACTGGCCCGCCGGCGGGGAGAGGTATCGAAGCTCGGCCAGATTCTCGATCCAATTGCCGATAAGGTGCTGATTGACTCAGCAGCAGTGATGCTCTCGCGCACACGGGGATTTCCGTGGTGGGCAACCGGCTTACTCATCTTCCGGGATGTTGGGATTTTACTGGCCGGATTAATTGTCCTGCGCCGTAAAGCGCATATCACGACGGCGGCCAGTAGCGGAAAATTGACCACCCTGGCAATGACGATTGTGGCGTTGCTGTACCTGGCCGGTGGCCCCCGCTGGGGCAAGCCGGCTCTCTACATCGCCTTGATCCCCTTTAGCCTCTCGTTTGTGCAGTACGGGTGGCGCTTTTTGCGCATTATGCGATCTGGCGATAAGTAGAGGGTAGCGCACGTCCATTTGGTTTCGCCTGCTGTGATGAGGTCGCAATGTGGCCTCACTCCTGGGTACGAAGCATTGCCTCGCATCCTGCCGTTTTCCGGCAGAGAGGTGGCTTCAGCGAGGTGCTGCTCCTCACGGCACCAGTGCCACCGTTCATATCAATGATACGGTGCATCACTGCATGTCACCGGATATGCGGTGAACTGTGACAATCCGTCTCCTCCGCAACGATCTGTGGGGATTACCTGCACGATACAGATGGGGTAGGGGCGGGTTCAAAACCCGCCCCTACGGGCGGTGCATGCGCCTGTTCGTATTGCCATACGAGGGATGCGGCGAATGAGGGGGAGCGGAAGGGTTCGTCTCGCATCGCGTGCTATCCATGGTGTTGTCATGTCTGTACCAGAGAAGCTGTCCGACGTATGCTGTGGTAGCTATACCGTGTAGGGCAGAGTATGACATCGGGAAAGGGCGACGCTCGCGCCGCCCATACCAGTTGGGTAACGTGTAGATTGCCTGCAAACAGTCTGACGTGCTATCACAACTTATCCTACTGTACGTTCCTGCAAAGCCCAATAGCGGCGTCCCAGGAACGCGCGGGCGAGGCGGGCTGCATGTGCTACTGCCCGCTCGGTAGCCGGGCTGAGTGATAGATTGAGGGTTGTATCGTAGGCCGGGATAGTAATCAGCACCGCTCGTGGTACACGACCATACAGCACGCGAGCCAGAGCCAGCAATGCAGGAGGATCACTCCGATGACTTCCATTCAACGTGAGTGCCGGTTCGATGACGCGAACATCAACATCAGTGCGATCAACCGCAGCATCGAGAAACACGACGCGCCGGGCTTGCGCAATGACCGCTGCCAGTTCTGGGGTAAGCTGTGCCCTGGCAATTACCTGCACTCCAACCATATGCCACTGTCGCAAACGTGCAGCCGCAGCCTGTCCGGCATAATCGTCACCACGCAGCGGGCTGCCGTAGCCGATGACCAGTCCTCCTGATCCGACCACCGGACATCGACGCTGGCAGATGCTTCTCATAGCCAAACCTTTCTGCACTGTTGTCTGGTATCGATGATACAATTATACCGCAAAAGAGTACAAGCCTATCGCCTGTCTCCCGATCAGGGGTTTCCGTCTGGCAGGTAATTTGTTGCGTAACCACCAGGAAATACCGCCACAGCACCGTGCAGGCTTCGAGTCGGCAAACCACGACGGAACTACCCCATCGGGTCACCGGGCGCGTGCGGTCGGTGCTGTGATGTTCCTGATGCTATCTTCCGATGCTGCTGCCTTAGCGGGAGAGGCGATTGATCAATTCGCCCTGGGCATTGTACAAATCCACCTCCATCGCCATCTGACCGACCGCATGGGTTGAGCAGCTCAGACACGGATCGTAGGCACGCACCCCGGCTTCGATCCGATTGAGAATGCCTTCATCAAACTGACCATGCCGAATATAGCTCTGTGCAATCTGACCAACGGTGCGATTGATTGCCAGATTATTCTGACCGGTCGCAATGATCAGATTGACATCGGTAATCAAACCTTTCTCATCGACGCGATAATGGTGGAAGAGCGTGCCCCGTGGCGCTTCGCTGACGCCAACCGCTTCGTGACGATTCACACCGGCATCGGCACGGAGTTCGGTAGAGAGCAGATCGTCGTCTTCAACCAGCACTTCCATCCGCTCTAGCGCGGCGATAATCTCGATCAGGCGGGCGTGGTGATAGTAGAAGCTGCCATGGATAACCGGCCCAACAGCCTGGCGCAACTCGCGTAACTCAGCATCAGCCCGTTCAGCACCCATGGTTGTGCAGATGTTGATCCGCGCCAGTGGCCCTACCCGATACATGCCCTGCGGATAGCCCAAGGCTCGAATGTACGGAAACTTCAGGTAGCTCCACGGCTCAACCGCTTCGCCGATGACATCACGGTAGTCGATAGGATCGAGTTCATCGATCAAGATATTACCGGTGTGATCAATGACGCGCAGCTTGCCGCCGTAGTGCATCCATCGTCCGCCCGGCCCTACCATACCCAGGTAGAGGCTGGGAAACACGCCGAACGTTTCAATTTCACGCTGATACTTCGCACTGAGTTGTTTCAGCCGCCCAAGGGCATCGCAGGCGATGGTCAGCATTTCGGGCAGCTTAGCCCGAATATGATCACGACTGCTCGCACTCAAACCGCTCCGCACACCTCCCGGTACGGCCCATGCCGGATGGATTTTGCGCCCACCCAACATCTCGATCACTTCCTGGCCAAACTGGCGCAGGCGAATCCCGTTCCGTGCCACGTCCGGGTCGGCAGCGATCAGTCCAAAGATATTCCGCTGCGCCGGGTCACTGTCGAAACCGAGCATCAGATCAGGCCCGCTCAGATGAAAGAAACTGAGCGCGTGTGACTGAATGATCTGGGCAAGATTCATCAACCGGCGCAATTTTTCCGCAGCCGGTGGAATCAACACGGCAAGGATACCGTCACCGGCACGGGCCGAGGCAAGCAAGTGGCTCACCGGGCAGATGCCGCAGATACGCGCCGTAATGCCCGGCATCTCCCAGAAGGGTCGTCCGATGCAAAAGCGCTCGAAGCCACGAAATTCGGTGACGTGAAATCGTGTTTCGGCAACGTCGCCATGGTCATCGAGATGAATGCTGATTTTGGCATGCCCCTCGATGCGTGTCACCGGATCGATGATGATACGTTGACCCATCGTGTACTCCTTGCTCAGAATATCGTCGCCCTTCATCCGTAGCGAATATCGGCTGGTGGTTCACGGCCCTCAATCAGGGCTTCAAGCAATGCCCGAATCCGCGGCGCTGAAGGAGGGCATCCCGACAGGTAATAATCGACCGGAATGATCTGATGAACCGGTACGACTTTGTCGAGTAATACCGGCACAATTCCCGGTTCGTGTGGGATCACACCGCGCGGATCACCATGTTCGATGTAGACCTGTTGCAGTACAGTACGTGCCGGGCCAAGCGGGTTGCGTAGTGCCGTAACGTTCCCGGTTACTGCACAGTCACCAAATGCGATAATCAAGCGGCTATGCCGACGTGCTGTTTTTGCCAGTTCACGATGTTCGTCACTGGCAATTGCCCCCTCGATCAACGTAAGATCAACATCTGGCGGAAATTGTTTGGCGTCGGCAATCGGGCTGTAGACCAGATCGGCACGTGCGGCCAGATCGATCAACCATTCGTCGAGATCGAGCAGTGACATATGGCAGCCCGAACAGCCACCCAACCAGATGGTAGCAATCCGTAATCGGCTCATAGACTTCTCCCTCTCACCTGCGGTTCGTTCTATCGCAGCACCTACCAGCGTTGCTTCCGCGCTTCGACAATCAGAGCGATGCGTTCACTGTCGTGTGGACGTTCGCCAACGGTCACACCACGCGGGAAAATGGCACCGGTTGGGCAGGCCAACTGGCATTTCCCGCAACTGGTGCAGGTGGTGGAAGTTCCCCAGGGCTGGTTCATATCGGTGATGACTCTTGCATCAACCCCGCGTCCGGCCACATCCCAGGTATGAACACCTTCAATTTCGTCACAGGCGCGCACGCAGCGCGTACAGAGCACACAACGATTGTGGTCGATGCCGAACCGTGGGTGCGAGATGTCAACGGGACAGGCAGGAGAGAGGTATTCGTAGCGAACGTGATCCATCCCCACCATCGCCGCTAATCGTTGCAGTTCGCAGTTGCCACTGGCTACGCATACAGAGCACACGTGATTGCGTTCGGCGAACAACAGCTCGATAATTTGACGCCGATAATTCTGGAGCCTGGGTGTCGCGGTGTGGACGACCATCCCCTCGCTAACCATCGTCATACAGGCCGGTTGCAGACGACGTTGACCTTCGATCTCAACCAGACAGAGCCGACACGCGCCGACATCCGATAATCCGTCGAGATGACAAAGGGTAGGAATGGGAATACCAGCGTCGCGGATAGCTTCCAATAGCGTTGCACCGGGGCGGGCCGAGACGAGATGGCCATCAATTGTGAGTGTTTTAGCCGCCATGATCAACCTCCGCTCCGATGAGCTGTTCGTATTCGTGTCGGAAGTAGTGTAGGGTGCTAAGTACCGGGTTTGGCGCTGATTGGCCCAGGCCACAGAGGCTTGTTTCACGCATCAGTTCGCATAATGCTTCAATCGTTTGCAAATCACTCTCGCCGGCCTGTCCATTGCGCAATTTGGTGAGTAGATTGAAGAGCTGGACAGTTCCTACCCGACATGGGATGCACTTACCGCACGACTCATCTTTGCAAAACTCCATATAGAAACGAGCGACATCAACCATGTTCGTGTGCTCGTCCATCACGACCATCCCACCCGACCCCATAATCGAGCCGACCGCTGCCAGCGATTCATAATCAACCGGCGTATCAAACAGGCTGGCCGGAATGCAGCCACCTGACGGGCCACCGGTTTGTACTGCCTTGACCGGGGTTCCATCGGGGGTACCATCACCAATGTCTTCGACAATCTCGCGGAGCGTGATCCCCATCGGCACCTCGATTAAACCGGTGTTGCGAATCTTACCGGTCAATGCAAAGACCTTTGTTCCTTTGCTTTGTTCGGTACCAATCTGGCGAAACCATTCCGGGCCGTGCTCGATAATGGCCGAAATGTTGGCAAAGGTCTCAACGTTGTTGATCAGAGTTGGCATTCCCCACAGACCACTCTCTGCCGGATACGGCGGACGTGGCCGGGGTTGGCCGCGCCGACCTTCAATCGAGGCAATCAGGGCCGTCTCTTCGCCACACACAAAGGCCCCTGCACCAACGCGAATATCAACCCGAAAGTTGAAACCACTCTCAAAAATCTGGGCACCGAGGAGACCTAACCGTCGCGCCTGCACTATCGCTTTTTGCAGGCGTTCGATTGCCAGCGGATACTCTCCGCGCACATAAATAAAGCCTTGCTCGGCGCCGACTGCGTAGGCTGCGATTGCCATTCCTTCCAGCACCAGATGCGGATCGCTCTCAAGCACGCTGCGATCCATAAAGGCACCGGGATCACCTTCATCGGCATTGCAAATCACAAACTTCCGCTCACCGGGGCTTTTGGCAACAGTGGCCCACTTAAGCCCGGTTGGATAGCCGGCCCCACCACGTCCACGCAGACCACTGCGCGTAATCATCTGAATCACCTCAGCCGGTGTCAGATCGTGAATGACGTGGTAGAGCATACGGTAGCCACCCGCAGCGATATAGTCCTCGATGCGTTCGGGATTAATGCGACCACTGTGACGCAGGACTATCGGATACTGGCGAGTGAAGAAAGGATGGTTCAGGTTACATTGCTGCACGTTGCACGAACCCTGATCGAGCGCAGCGACAAGCTCTTCGGCATCCGCCGGCGTAACGCGCTCGAACACCTTTCCGGTCGGTTCCAGACGAACTAACGGGCCGTGACCGCACAATCCCATGCACCCAACCGGAACAACGTCAACATCAGCCTGTTTGCCGGCAGCGGAGAGCACCAGTTCTAAGCGACGCTTAATCTCCAGGCTGCCGGAAGCCTGGCAACCGGCAGCAGCGCAGCAGAGGATGCGGAAACGCGCACGTTGTGCCTGTTCTCGTTCAGCAATCGCTTCCAGTTCGTGAAGATCCATACATTACTCCTCGCGTTTCAGCAACGCCTGAATGCGAGCTTTCAGGTCGGAGCGATCAGCATGACCAACCACTTCCCCATCAAGAACGACGGCAGGCGCAATGCCGCAAGCACCGAGACAGCGAGCAGTCAGCAGCGAAAACCGACCATCTGCACTTGTCCGCCCGGCCTGGACGCCACTCAATGCTTCCAGTTCACGCAGCAAGATTGCTGCACCGCGCACGTAGCAGGCAGTGCCCAGACAGACCGTACAACTGTGTTCGCCCTGGGGTGCCAGTGAGAAGAAGTGGTAAAAGGTAGCAACCCCATACACCCGACTGGGTGGCAGCTTGAGGCGACGGGCAACCTCACCGAGCAGCTCTGGCGAGAGAAAGCCGTACAGTTCTTGCGCTTTGTGCAACACTTCGATCAGCGCATCGCCCTGATACTGAAACCGTTTCATCGTCGCTTCCAGTATCTTTTGGCGATTATCACCAACAGGACGAGGATTCCGGTCAGCAGTGGTATCGGTCGCAGGTGTCGTCATCGCACTTCTCCCAAACTGATGCACGGGCACTACCCTGATCCTATCCCGACTGCAACTGTTTTAGCGGAAAGAATTCACTACCAACTGTTAATAACGGGTGAAGTAGGGTGACAACCGTATCTCGCTGCGCGAAAGGTGGGTGGTTCGTATCAAATCTTGAGTGATACTGTGCATCACTGCCGGGCACCGAATATGCGGGGATTCGCGATCATCTTTCCCCTCCGTGATGATCCGTTGATACAGATGGACGGGTACCGTTGGGGCGGGTTCTAAACCTGCCCCTACGGACGGTGCATGTACCCGTTCACGTTGCCACTACGAGGGTTGCGGCAAGCGAGGGCTGCAAGAGTATGTTCTGGTTCGCGTACTATGCATTGTACTGGATCAGATTTGATATTACAATCCTGACTCAATAGGCTGCCGGGGAGTGCAGCGTATCACCTGTTTCGTGACCAAATCTCTGGTAGAACCCGGATGTTGTCGGTACGAGCGTTAGCCCCATGAACACCCGCAATGAGGTTGACAAACAGCGACACTTGTTGTATATTCTCAGCGGGCCTCTAGCTCAATTGGCAGAGCAGTTGACTCTTAATCAATCGGTTGTGGGTTCGAGTCCCACGGGGCCCACCACTACAGCACCGGCACGAGCCGGTGTTTTTTGATTCTCTGCAAAGCTACACCACTCGCTTCGGCTGCAATATTCCAGGAAGAACCCTCTGGTTGTCTACGGATGAAGTGGAGGTAATATCGCATTTTGATCCCGCAGGAAGCAGGCACAGGGGGCTGTGTCAGGTGGGGAGCGAGCCGGAGGCTCGCGCTCCCGGCAGGTGCTTTCTTCTCTGTTCACCGACATTCATGCCGTGTACGTCACCCAGGCTCCTGGTGGGTGAGGTGCAAGGGCCAGAGGGTGAGGTGCGGGAGCATACCCCCACCCCGGCCCACCCCTGCTGGGCTATGCATTACCCACAACTATACGCATGGTGTCAACCATATGCTATCGTGAGCAACATGCCAGGGAACAGTCGTACCGTGAGCGGTGCGCATCAGGGACGGAACGCGGCATGATTGCAGTGGGAGACGTCGTGCCGAACCGTGGGGTAGAGTGCTCGAACGTCTGTCATCACACTGTGCTATCGCGCACCTGTTGCCTACGCGACCCTGATGATGGGGATGGCTGTAGGGGCGGGTTCTAAACCCGCCCCTACGGACGGTGCCTGTGCCGTTCACCTTACCATCCAAGGGATGCAGTGAATGAGGGACATCACACGATCACGCCAGGAGTGATCACAGACCCGGCAAACGTCATTTCCGCTGCACCCGCCGGGGTGGATACGGGTTTCCGGCGGTGTTACCCGTGGCGCAATGTGTGGCGTGCGGCAGCCACGCTGCCGCAGCAGGCGTACACACGATCCGGCGCGTGGCCCACCGTTCCTCATGCTGGTCACGGGGATACTGGATGTGCTCGTTCGAGCATCGAGGCGGTCAGGCATGCATGCGATCCCTGCGTGTAGACGGTTATGTTGTAATAGGTGCGTGCCTGCGCACCAGCGGTCATGGCCAGCACCTGCCGGCGGTGGTGATGATGCCTGCACGCGGGCTGGAAGCCCACGCCACGAGGAGCGCTTGCAGTCCGGCCTCACACAGCGTGACATGTGGGTAATGCATAGCCCGCTGGAAGCGTGGGCAAGGTGAACGGGAGCTATATGGAGCACGTCCATCCCCTCTCTCCACTCCCCACTCGCCCGATGGAAGCGGAGCGAGGGTCAGGGGGTGAGGTGCGGGAGCCGAGACGGTTGCATCGTTTATCATACAAACATGACTCCCGCGAGCAGGCAAGATGTCATCACCGGTCGACAAGCGTCGCAATCGTGACACCATCACCACCATCGCGGCCACCACTGCTGAACGAGGCTACCAGTGGGTGACCGGCCAGAAGTTCTCGCACCACCTGGCGCAGCGCACCGGTGCCTTTGCCGTGGATCAGGCGTACCTGGTGCAGGCCGGCGAGATACGCATCGTTTAGATAGCGATCCAGACGATCACTCACCTCAGCCGCTCGCCAGCCCCGCATGTCGAAGGTCATCGAGACATCGGGTGTTGGGGGAAGATGAACGGTTCGTGCCGGAGGGGTAAAGCGCTGGCCGTCATCACTTTTGCCCTTTGCCCGCTTCAGATCGTTGAAGCTGACTGTCATGCGGAAGCCGCCAACCTGTACCGTGGCAGTTTGATCCTCTTCATCAATGGCGACAATTTCGCCGTTCAGGCCGATGGAAGTAACCTGTACCTGATCGCCAACCTGTAACGGCTTTTCGGCTGGGGGTGGTGGCGCAGGTTGGGTCTGCACGTTTAGACGGGCAACGGCCTGTTGTGACTGCTCGGCAGTCGTCGCCAGTCGTTTCTCGGCTTCTTCAAGCCACTGGCGTGATATATTGACGGTGCGAAACTCTTCACGTAACCGGCGTAGTTGCTGACGGACTTCCCGCAGTTCTGCTTCGATCTCGGCACGGGCGGCTTCAAGTGCTGCGGCCCGTTCGGCGGCAAAGGCCTGTTGTTCAGCCGCCAGCCGGTCACGGTAGCGTTCGGCGTCAAGCCGCAATTCCTCGGCACGCTGTAATGCGGCGGCAGCGGCATCACGTTCACGCTGAATGCCGGCCAGCAAGTCTTCAACCTGCGCCTCTTTGCGGTCGATAAAAGAGCGCGCCTGTTCGATCAGTGTCGGGTCTAAGCCCAGACGGGCGGCAATCGCCAGGGCATTTGAACGACCGGGGATACCGATACTTAACCGGTAGGTTGGCGCCAGGGTCTCGATATCAAACTCAACTGAGGCATTCTGCACCCCTGGAGTCGTGTACGCAAATGCCTTCAGCTCGGCATAATGGGTGGTAGCAATACCCAGTACTCCCAGCTCAAGCAGGCGGCCAATAATCGCTCGTGCCAGGGCTGCGCCTTCTACCGGATCGGTACCGGCACCTAATTCGTCGAACAGAACCAGCGCTGCCGGTCGGCGGTCATCGAACAGGGCGTATGCGTCGCTCTCCGATGGCATTTGTTGTGCAGCCGTCAACGTTTGTAGCACGCGGATAATATTCGCCATGTGCGACGAGAAGGTACTGAGGCTCTGTTCGATGCTCTGCTCATCACCGATGTCGGCAAAGATGTACTGAAACACCGGCAAACGCGACGGTTGATCGGCTGGAATTTGCATGCCGGCCTGTGCCATCAGGGCCAGCAAGCCGGTGGTTTTGAGGGCTACCGTCTTGCCACCGGTATTGGGGCCGGTGATCAACAACAGCGAAAACTCGCCGCCAAGCCAAAGATCAATCGGGACTACGGTCTCAGCAGGGAGCAACGGATGGCGTGCCCGTGTCAGGCGTAGCGGTGGTTCAGGCGACGGCGGATCGTCGGGTCGCCAATCGACAATCTCCGGTGCCGTGCTGCGGGTAGCAATGGCGTAGCGGGCCAGCGCAAATGCCAGGTCGAGGGTAGCCAGCGTATTGACGGTACTGGTGATCAGATTGGCTGCTGCACCGACCTGGTCGGATAACGTGCTGAGAATGCGCTGCACTTCTTCCGCCTCGGCAGATTGCAGCTCGCGCCAGCGGTTGTTCAACTCGACAATTGCCATTGGCTCAATGTAGAGAGTTGCCCCCGATCCCGACTGATCATGCACCAGACCGCGAACTTCCCGGCGGTGGCTGGCCTTCACCGGAATGACATACCGGCCATTCCGCACGGTGATAATCGGCTCCTGAAGCGCACCGGCCAGTGCGCTGGAATGGATCATGCTCTGGAGGCGCTCTTGCAGACGGTTAAATGCCACCCGCACTTCGTGACGTAAGCGGGCAAGTGTAGGGCTGGCGCTATCCAACACCTGACCATCATCACCGATTGCCCGATCAATTGCCTCGCTTAACGATGGAATGACGGGCAGCGTATTGGCCAGGTCAATCAGCAACGGAAAACGTTCGTCGAGGCGGCTCAGTCGCTGACGGAGTAGCGCCGCACTCTGCAAGGTGGCCGCAATCTCGCGCAGGGTTGTGCCATCAAGAATACCGCCACGGGCAGCGTGCTGCACGGCGCGACGCACATCACGCGCCCCACCGATACTCACCTCCGGCCATTCTTCCAGCAGCAGCCGGGCTTCGGCAGTTAAAGCCTGCCGTCGCCGGACTTCAGCCAGATCGGTGGCCGGAGTCAGACTTAAGGCCAGTTCACGCGAGGCTGAAAAAGCAGTATATTGAGCCAGACGGTCACGAATGACGTCGAATTCAAGTGTAATCAGCGAAGATTCCGGGATCGACATACCAGCACTCATTAACGCAAGATTTCTTGCGTTCAGGTTATAACTAACCGTCAATCATGCCATCGGCCCAGGGGTTGATTATTGGACCTGAAAGATAATTTGGGCGGCATCAGGCAAAATCGGATCGATAAGTTCGTACAAACTAGGCAAAATCGCATTAGCGAAGAAGCGGAGCATCAACGAAGTCCCGATTTGCCCACCCAACCAGCGTGTAATCGGATAATCGATGTTGGCAAAACCGCGCACGATAAACAGATTCCAAAGCAGAATCGCCGTCAAGCCGAGGGCCAAACCACCGATGATCACACCCAGTGCGGTACCAACAATCCGATCTACCATCTCAAGATGGTGTGGTGTTTGCACATAGCGAAAACTATAGACTCCGACCCAGGTTAATACGATAAAGCAAAACAAATGGATCAACGCAAAGGCAACATACTGGCTTACGAAACGTTGTCCACCCAACTCGCGCACAAAGACATCGGCCAGACTTTGGTAGTAGAGACTGGCCAGCACGGTGCTGAAGTAGAACGAGAGAATGACGAGGACCAGCCGAATCGTGCCCTGAAAAAAGCCGACGGCCAGCGCGCCGAAGAAGAGCACGACGAAGAGGAGATCGATGACGTTCATAGCAATTTCTCCCGGCGCAAATTCCGGTTTACCCAAAATATACGAGCCTGCACAGCGATTATAGCATACCGCACAACGCTACTCTGTGTGATGATACACGGTTTAGGTGATAATACTGCTGACCATCCTCAATCTTTACGCCATTTTGTAACAAGGATCGCCCTATGACCTCTGCCAATTCGACAACCGTTCAGGCCACATCTGTGCAACCTACAGAGCAGTCTGGTTCATCGTTGCCGGGCAATACATCATCACTCGTTCCTTCGGAAGTACGGCGCGGTTTACTCATTTCCATCTGGGAAGGTGCGATTGCCAATATTCATATCAGCATTACAGGCGCTATCGGTGGGAGCGTCTTTCTCAGTGGATTTGCGCTGTTGCTCGGTGCCAATAATTTTCAACTCGGCTTGCTTGGTGCTTTGCCATTCATTGGCCAGATGTTTCAGTTCCTGAGTGCCTACCTGGAAGCCCGGTTTGCGAATCGACGAGCCATTGTGCTCTTTTCGGCACTGGCGGGGCGGCTGGTTTGGGCGTTGTTGCTCTGCCTGCCGTTCACCGGCTGGCCGGCGACCTGGCAGCTTACCGTGTTTTTCGTGGCGCTGGGTTTCTCGTATGGGCTGAATGGCATGGCAGGCAATGCCTGGATGAGTTGGATGAGCGATCTGGTTCCGCCTAACCGGCGTGGGAGCTATTTTGGCGTGCGGAATACGGTGGCCGGTATCAGCGCGATGGTGAGTGTCTATCTTGCCGGGTTGACCCTCGACCATTTTCGGGCGCAGGGTGCGGAAGCGCACGGGTATGCCCTGATCTTTGGGGTAGCGGTGCTGGCTGCTTTTGGGGCAGCCGTGCTGATTGCCCGCCAGCCAGAGCCGCCATTGCAGCCACAACCGTGGCAGGGGGTTGGTTCGTTTCTGTTCGACCCGCTCCGCGATACGGCTTTTCGCCGTTTTACCGTGCTCGCGACAGGTTGGGCGCTGGTTACCGGTATCGCCGCTCCCTTCTTTAATGCGTATGGCTTGACTACCCTGCAACTCGATTTCTCGCTGCTGGCACTGACCGGTATCGTGACCAGTGCCGTGGCGCTCTTTTTCTCGCCGCTTGTGGGATGGTTGATGGATCGCTACGGCTATCGTGTGGTCGTGACGGCGTGTGTGATGGGGACGATTCCACTGCCGCTAGGTTGGATACTCTCAACACCAGACAATATTCTCCCGCTCTGGCTAACGTCAATCTTTTCTGGCGTCTTCTGGCCGGGCGTGAATCAAGGGCTGGGCAATCTGCTGATGGAACGCGCTCCTGCTGCCCAACGTGGGGTTGCAGTAGCAATCTTTAGTTTGCTTACCGGCCTGGGTACACTGATTGCATCGTTGATCGGCGGTGCGTTAGGGCAGGTACTGACCGGGACTACGCTGATGCTGGGGCCATTGGCGGTTCACGGGCTGGCGGCATTGTTTGTGATCACGATGATTGGACGCATGGCCATGGTTGGTGCGTTTTGGCGCGTGCTGGCCGGCAATCGGTAGGCGTATTGAACAGAGAGTGTTTTGAGCTGTTGAAGGGGTATCTTGAATAGCAAGCAGTCCGTACCCCCTGAATAAAAATGTGAGCCTGCTGAAGCTCATGTTCAGCAGGCTCACCGACGGTAACGATTAAGCCTGGGGCGTGTTCACACCGGCAGCCAGTTCGAGCAACTGCAAAATCCGCGGAGCCATTGCCGCCGGATCGCGATGTAACCCTTCGATCAGCAGTGCGTTATCGTAGAGTTGTTCGGCGGCCAGTTTGAGGAGTGGATCGTTCGGATTGGAGGCAGCACGTTGTGCCAGCGCTGCAATCAGCGGGTGGGCCGGATTGAGTTCCAAAATGCGCGGCCCCATCTGCACTTCCTGACCGAGTACCTGCTGAATCCGCTGCATCTCGCGGCCAAAGGCTGCTTCATCGGCCACCAGCCGGGCCGGGCTGTCACGCAGCACGCGCGATGTGCGCACTTCTTTCAGGCGGTCGCCAAGAATTGCGGCAATGCGTTCAGCCAATGCGGTGAACTGTTCGTCATTAATGGCCGGTGCCGGTCGTTCGACCTCACCCGGCAGATCAAGATCACCCTCATCGATATTGCGCAGGCGCAACCCATCGTATTCGCGCAGACCTGACAGCATAAAGCCATCCATCAGATCGGTGAAGAGAATGACTTCGATGTCGCGTGCTCGCAGTGGGTCGAGGTGCGGACTGCTCAACGCGGCATCGCGACTGGCCGCCATCAGGTAGTAAATCTCCTTCTGGCCGGGGATCATGCGCTCTTTGTAGGTCGCCAGCGTGATCCATTCCTCACCGCTCTTCGTTGTCTGCACCCGCAGCAGCTTGAGTAGATCATTGCGATGCTCGTAATCGGTAGCAATACCCTCTTTGATGAACGGGCCGAATTCCTTCCAGAAGGTGCGATACTTCTCCGGATCGCGCTCGGCCAGTTCATTCAACTCCTTGTGGAGACGACCGGTGAGCGTTTTGCGCAGGCGTTGCATGACCGGCGATCCACCGGCGGTACCACTCTGAACGCTTTCCCGCGAGACGTTCAGCGGTAGGTCTTCGCTATCCACCACACCTTCAACGAAGCGGAAATAGGCGGGCAGCAAATCTTTGGCTTCTTCAAGGATCAGAACTTTGCGCGAATAGAGTTTGATCTGACCTTCGATGCGGCGTTCGAGGATGCCGCGCTCGCGCCGCGATGGAATGTAGAGAATGGCGTGCAGATCAACCGGCGCGTCAGTCGAAATGTGGATGAAGCTGAGTGGTGGCTGGCTGTCGAGGGTGAGCTGGCGGTAATAGCCGTTGTATTCGTCGTTCGTGACATCACGCGGGGCTTTGCGCCAGATCGCCGTGCGCGCATTGATCTGGCGACCATCGAGCATAATCGGGAAGGCGACATAATTGGAATGACGACGCACGATCTGCTCGATCCGCCATGGATCGGCGAATTCAGTCGCGTCTTCTTTCAGGTGCAACGTAATGGTGGTACCACGACGCTCGCGGGTCGCGGGGCCAACCGTGAAGCTATCGCCACCGCTCGACTCCCACATCGCTGCCGGTGCATCGGGGCGGTACGATTGGGAAACAACCGTTACCTTGTCGGCAACCATAAATACCGAGTAAAAGCCGACGCCAAACTGACCAATAATCTCGCTGGCAGTCTGTTTGGCGCCCTCACCGGCCTGTTTGACAAAGGCGCGTGCTGCCGATTGCGCAATCGTACCGAGATGCTCCACCATTTCATCGGCTGTCATGCCGATGCCGGTATCGCTGATCGAGAGGGTGCGCGCTTCCTTGTTGACTTCGATGGTGATTTGTGGTTCGAGGTCAGGATCGCGCACTTCGCGATTCGTCAGCATCTCGAACTGCACGCGATTGATCGCGTCAGAAGCGTTCGAGATCAGTTCACGCAGGAAAATCTCGCGGTCGGTGTAGAGTGAATGGGCGAGAATGTAGAGTACTTGTTGTACTTCGGCTTTGAACGTATGCGACTGCCGACCAGTTTCAGTCAACGGTTCCGTGGTCATACTTCTCCCTCGTCACAGTTGAACAATGCACCATCATCAATCCGCCTGACGCAGCGGCGGATTGCGATATTAGCACCATCATGCATTGTAATCACTCAGCCGGCAGTTGATCGTTAGAGAGTTGTTGGAAAATGACCCTGCGGATCAGCCACCTAACTCTGACATCCCGCGCAGGGTTGGCTTCACGCCGGCAGGGAGGCCGTGCCCCCATGGTTTGATATAGACGGCGTGGCGAATGATTTGTTCAAGATCGGCGACGCTGGCCCCGCCCCGGACTGCGGCCCGCAGATCAACTTCGTCATCACGGAGCAGACAGAGGTGCAGGCGACCATCAGCGGTGAGCCGCATCCGGTTACAGGTGGCGCAGAAGGGGTCGCTGACGCTGGAAATAAATCCGATCACCCCCTTCGCACCGGGTAGGCGATACGTGCGCGCCGGATCACTCGGCGCGTGGCCGATCTCCTCAAGCGGGCCATAGTGTTGTTCGAGCCGCGCAATCAGCTCGGCGCTGGCCACGATACCCTCTTCAGCGAGGCCGGCCACCCCGGTGAGGGGCATCACCTCGATGAAGCGGAATTCCCAGGGTCGCTCCAGCGTCAACCCCGCCAGCCGCACCACTTCATCATCATTCATCCCTCGCACGACCACCGCATTCAGTTTGATGGGATGCAGGCCAGCCGCGTCAGCAGCTTCAATACCGGCCCAAACCTCTTCGAGATTACCGCCACGGGTAATCATCCGAAACTTCAGCGGATCGAGGGTGTCGATACTGATATTGACCCGATCCAGACCAGCTTCGCGCAGCGGTTGGGCCAGTTTGCGCAAACGAAGCGCGTTGGTTGTCATCGCAATATGTTCAATGCCGGGAATGCGTTTCAGTTCACGCACCAGATTGACCAGATCATGGCGCAGCGTCGGTTCGCCGCCGGTCAGGCGCAACTTGCGGAAGCCGGCACGGGCAGCGGCAGTGATCACCAGCAGCAGCTCTTCATTGGTCAGCAGTTCAGGACGAGGGGCGAATTGCACACCAACGGCAGGCATGCAGTAGACACAACGCATATTGCAGCGGTCGGTCAGTGAGACGCGCAGATAGTCGATACGGCGGCCATACTGATCGAGTGCCGGCGTATCGGTGGCATAGCGGGGATGGCGGGCGGGGTCGTAGAAGATGATCGGGGTCGTGCCAGAGAGCTGGTTGGCGGCCATAGCCTCACCTCATTGTGACAAACAGACGGCGAACGAACAACCGATGTGAAACACGTACCGGTGGGCTGAATTGGCCCACCGGTACCGAATCGGCTACACCATTGCGTACTGCAACACCGAGATGCGAGCAGCGACCTGGCGAGCCAGCTCGCGGAAAATATCGGCATACGCATCAGGGGCATCACTGATCACAGCCGGCTGACCATTGTCACCACCCTCGCGCACACTCATGCCAAGGGGAATCTGGCCGAGGACCGGTACACCCAACTGTTGTGCCAGGCGTTCGGCGCCACCGCTACCGAAAATGTCGTAGCGCTTACCGGTATCGGGGGCGATGAAGTAGGCCATGTTCTCGACGATCCCTAACAGCGGCACGTTCACTTTGCGGAACATCTCCATCGCCTTGATTACGTCGATGGTTGCCACCTGCTGCGGCGTAGTCACGATAAGGGCACCGGTGAGAGGCAGGCTCTGGGCCAGGGTAAGGGCAACATCGCCGGTACCGGGCGGCATATCGATAATCAGATAGTCGAGTGGCGCCCAGGCAACCTGATAGAGAAATTGCCGCAGTAACTGACTGACCATCGGCCCACGCCAGATCACCGGCTGTGACTCGTCAATCAGAAACCCGACCGACATCACCTTGATACCGTGGTTGCTCAGCGGCAACATCATCGGCTGACCATTAGCGTCGCTAACGGCCATCGGCTGCCCGCGCACTCCCAGCATGAGTGGCAGGCTCGGCCCAAACACATCAGCGTCGAGCAGACCGACCTGTGCCCCCATCTGGGCCAGGGCAACCGCCAGGTTGGCCGCTACCGTACTCTTGCCGACACCGCCTTTACCGGCAGCCACCGCAATCACATTGGCAACGCCGGGAATGGCTGATTGTTCGGGAATACCGGCAGGGCGGCGGACATTGGCGGTAAACTCGATGTGAACCTCTCTCACCCCTGGCACCGCCAGCACTGCTGCCTCAGCCTCACTGCGGATCTGATCTTTCAACGGACACGCCGGGGTTGTCAACTCAATCGTACAACGGACAATACCGTCACAGATGGCAATGTGCTTGACCATCTGCCGAGAAACCAGGTCGCCACCCAGCTCTGGCTCTTGCACCTGTCGCAGCGCAGCGAGAATCTGATCTTCGCTCACCGTCGCCGATTGATGATTTGTTAAGCGACCCATGTATCTACTCCATCCTCAGTTATGCGCGTCTTGTTACATTATACCAGAGAATTAAGAAAGCAAGATGTTACTAAAGTCATAGACGGTGTGGGATGTCGGCGCGATGGATGATGGTTTCCGGCATATATCTGGGTGAAGCAGGTGTCATTATCTTGCTTGACAGTACGGAGTACGGTTGCTATACTCGCATTAAGACTATTCGATAGTAGCATACTCGTAAAGTGGTATATCGCCGATGAAAGTTGAGCGCAGAGCACAGGGCGCAACCCGGCGCAGCATTCTCCAGTTGTTACGCCGCCACGGTCAGATGAGCGCCATTGAGTTAAGCGATGCACTGGCAATTGGCGCGGTTGGTATTCGCCAGCACCTCACCGCTCTGGAGCAAGAGGGGCTGGTGTATGTCTGCGGTCTGCGCCGGAATGTCGGACGTCCGGCACACCTGTATGCGCTCACCGAACGGGCCGAGGCGTTCTTTCCCAAGCATTATGAGCGGCTCGTGTGTGAACTGATCGACAGTGTTGCGGCAGTCGGTGGCGAGCCGGCAGTCAGGGAGATGCTGGAACAGCGGCGCAAAATGCTCTTCGCCCGCTTAGCCCCGCAACTGGCGGACAAGCCACGGGCAACACAGGTCGCGATACTCGCCGAAGCGCTGGCCGAACAGGGGTATATGTGTGAGTGTGAACAGGGCGAGAAGGGTGATCTCTTCCTGACTCAGTATAACTGTCCGTTTGATTGCGTTGCCCGGCGCTATCCGCAAATCTGCGCCCAAGAGTTACGTCTTTACGAAGACCTGCTGGAGACCACTATCGAGCGTGATACCACGATTGCCGAAGGTGGTCACTGTTGCCGGTACCGGATTCCGGCCTAGCACTTACTCGCACATCCGCGGTACAATACAGGTACGCCACAGATGACGGCCAGTGGTGGCCGTCGTTGTTTGCAATTGCTACGGAGGTTTCACATGGCCTTTGAAGTTCCGCCGTTGCCTTACGACTACAATGCCCTTGAACCGTATATCGATGAAGCCACGATGCACTATCATCACGACAATCACCATCAGACGTATGTTACCAATCTGAATAATGCGCTGGCGAATTACCCGGAGTTGCAGAGCAAGACGATTGAAGAGCTGCTGGGTAATCTTGACGCCATCCCAGAGGCGATTCGGACGGCGGTGCGCAACAATGGTGGTGGGCACTGGAACCATACCTTCTTCTGGGAGATTATGGCTCCCAATGCCGGCGGTGCGCCTACCGGTGATCTGGCGGCGGCGATTGATGCGGCCTTCGGCAGCTTCGACGCTTTCAAAGAGAAGTTCAAGGCGGCGGCTCTGGGCCGGTTCGGTTCGGGATGGGCATGGTTGGTGGCGGCAAAGGATGGTAGCCTCAGCATTATGAGCACTCCCAACCAGGACAACCCGCTGATGGAGGGGAAGACGGCCATCCTTGGGCTGGATGTATGGGAGCACGCCTATTACCTCAAGTACCAGTACAAGCGGGCCGCCTACGTTGATGCCTGGTGGAACGTGGTGAATTGGGCCAAAGTTGCCGATCACTACGCAGCGGCGAAAGGTTAATGTTGGTCGGGACGGGAATCTCAGCCGCGTAGTGCTCCGCGAACGTTGCCGGGCACTACGCAGTGGCGAAAGGTTAAATAGACACGCTGAGAGGGGCCACAACAAACAGTGGCCCCTCTCTTTGGCAGAAACTCGTATTGCCCTGGCTTATGGCACACTGGCGTTCGGGTCGAGACGATAAGTGTTGATAATCTCGTCGGTGCGGCTGACCAGCGTATCGAATTGATCTTCAGGAACCAGGGTTGTCAACACCGAGAGCTTGTTGCCACGCTGCTCTATGAAACTATTCCCCAACATTGGTGCCTGCACGTTGTCGGAAACCGTTGCGGTATACCCCCACACGACCAGGATACTGCCATCACTTTGCGGTCGCGGCTCTTCGTAGAAGAAGTCGGATTGACTGCCAAATGCCGATTGCAAGAAGCTCACCAGCTTGTCAACCAGCTCATCATCGCTGTAGGTAGTGCTGTCTTCCAGCACGTTGACGATGATCGCGGCATTGTTTGTTGGATCAGACCAGACCAGGATCAGTTCGCCGGGGCGACTGTTATCGGTCAGGCTCCAGTTTTCCGGCAGATCGATCCTGAACACGCCGGATGGATGATTATAGGTTTGCAACTGTCCAATCTGAACTGGAGCCAGTACACTGCCACTGGCAGTTTCACCGCCGGTTGTTGAGCCGCCGCTAATGGAAGCGGAGGGGTTAATGCGGTAGGTGTTAATAATAGCGTCAGTTTTGCTGTCCAGTATCTCAAACTGCTCTTGCGGTATCATAGTGGTAAGGATCGAAATCTTATCACCCCGCTGCTCAATGAAGCTGTTCCCCAGCAAGGTTGAACGCACATTGTTGTCGGCCGTGGCAGTATACGACCAGGCTACCAACTGGCTACCATCGCGCTGAGGACGCGCATCTTCGTAGACAAAATCTGGCTGTTGACCGAAGCGCTCTTCGAGAAATGAAGTAAGTGCATCGACCAGTTGCTGATCGGTATAGCTCCGGCTATCTTCAACAATATTCACCCAGATCGCCCCATTGCCGGTCGGGTCTGTCCAGATCAGTAACAGCTCGGTTGGGGAGCTGTTATCCTCTAGTGTCCAATTGTTGGGAATATCGATCTGAAAAACACCACTCGCGTGCCGATAGGTCTCAAGTGGGCCAATATCGACCAGCGCCAACTGACCACTCTGGCTGGCGGCTGTTGGTGAGGGGCGCGGGGTGGCCGTCGGCTGGGCTGGAGGCAAGGTAGGGCGTGGCGTGCGTGTGGGCGCGGCAGCCGCCTGGGTTGGGGATGCAGTAGGAGCGGCGCTCCCTCCACCACCACATGCGGTCAGGGCGAAGAGTAACAGGCCGATGAGCGAAATGAACCAGTACCGGTGTGTAAGGGACATACAACCTCCCTTCAAAATACTGTGAACCGTGATGGACAACGACTCTGTGCTGTGTAGCGTGCAGGAGGAGTCTCAGATGCATGTACGTGCTATGGGTGCAGAAGTTTCAGGGGAGGTGTGATGGTGTTGGGCGAGGGGTAATACGAATCGTCATTATAAATATCACAAAACCGTTATTGTTGATGTTGCCAACCTGACAAATTTGCCATTCCCCTTTCCCAACTTCTCCCATATAATAACGGCTACCACCGTCGTAAGGAGGTGCATATGCGTCGTGTCCTGATCCTCTGGTTTGCCATCTGGTCACTCTTCTCCGCTTCGGCGGTGGCTGCGCAGCCGTTGCTCACGGTCACACTCGATTTTGAAGGATTTGCCGATAATCTGGATATTACCGGCTATGGTGGGCTACAATTTGGCACCGGCTGGCGCTTCGGCGATGTGCGCAGTGGACGCTACAATGCCCCGTTTCCTCAACTCTGCCCTGACTTTGGCGGCACGTGCGCTTTCTGGCTGAACGGTAACGGTTTCGGGCGCGTCAGCGGGAGTGGTAACGGTAGGATTACCTTGCCGGCCAATGTGATTGCATTCAGTGTTGGTGTCTCCACTTCCGAGACGCTTGGTATCACGGCCTTTGCTGCCGATGGGTCTGTCCTGGCAACAACCGAGGTGCTGGCAAATATCTTGACCGGTCGCCTTGATCGAGCTACGCTGACCGCACCCCCAGGGCAGGTGATTAGCTCCATCGAACTGAATGGTGTACGCGATACCTGGTTGATTGACGATATTGAGTATGTGATCAATCCTGCCTTGGGAGCGCGGTCGGCCCGTCTGGTGCTGGCTCAGCGGGTTGATGATGTGGTGAAACCGGGTGAGATGTTGAGCCTGGATCTGGTGCTGGAAAATTACGGTCAGGGGCCGGCCCTTGCGACCACGATTGAGTTGCCGTTTGCCGATGACGCCTTGATCCTGCTTGACGCCAAAACGAGTCGCCCTGATGTGTGGGTCAGCGATGTTCAGCCGGGACGCATCACGATACGTACGGGGATACTGGCTGCCGGGCGTGATCTGATTACAATAACAATCCGTTTCCGGGTGCGCGAAGATGCCCCGTTGGGTACCGCCATTGGTCGCATTGCCCGACTCAGTTTCCGCGATGCGGTCAGCGAATTTGGCCGCGGTCAAAGCAATCTGCCTGCAACGGTGATTGGCGACGGCCCGGAACGCACGTTTTGGCGGACACCGAATCTTACCATTACCGGACAAACACTGTCCTACACGGCTGCCGGCTTTGCCCCCGGCGAACCGGTTGGTATCTGGTATAACCCACCCGCCGGTGCGCCGCCGGTCACCGTGGCCACCGTGCGCGCCGATGGTGATGGCCGCGTAAGTGGCTTCCTGGCACTGACAGACTTACCACCCGGTGATTATTCGCTGGTATTGTTCAGCCACCACTCACAGCAGACGTTTGTTGGTGGGTTTGGACGGTAATGGTTGCCGGGCCGGTCATTCCGGCGCTCAATCTGTCAGTCGGCATCAGCCAGGCTGTCAGTTGGTGAGAGAGCTGGGAAGCGGGGCAATTATGAATCCCGGGGCAGCGGTTTCAGGTACGTCGCCGCTGTCGCGAAACGGGCATAGCACGCTGCGGCGATCCAGGTATTATTTGACATAAAAACCTATCTGAAACGTCTTACCTAAACATCGGTAATCCCTGCGCGACATGTCATATCAGGCTCATTCACCACTCTGGTACTGTACCTGATGCCCCGTGCACGCCATTATACCCTGGGAGCGCGTGCCTCCGGCGCGCTCGCCACCTGCAATAGCCCACCGCCCCTGCTTTCAGCGGGGTAGCACATCCAATCTTGAGTGATACGGTGCATCACTGCCTGGCACCGGGTATACGGGGAATTCGTGGCTATCCGTCTTCTCCGTGATGATTCGTTGATACAGATAGGCGGATTCCGTAGGGGCGGGTTTTGAACCCGCCCCTACGCATGCGTCTGTTCACAATTGCCATACGCGAGGATGGTGCAAGGGTACGTCTTGAATCGTGGGCATGCATTGTGTTTTTCGGGTTTAATATCGCCACCCTGAACCAATGCACGACGGCGTGAACCATCCGGCACCAGTACTTCCCGCTCCCAGCGGGGGCTATGCATTACCCACATGTCGCGCTGCGTTAGGCCAGGCTGCACGCGCTCCCCGTGGTGCAGACTTCTAGCCTGCGTGGATGCATCCTCGCCACCACCGTCAGGTGCTGGCCGTGGCCGCTGGTGCGCAGGCACGAACCTGGTACAACCAAACGTCTACGCGCAGGGATCGCATGCATGCCTGACCGACTCGATGATCGGCACGAGCACATTCAGCACCCCAGTGACCAGGATGGGGAACAGTATGCCACGCGCCGGATCGTGAGCACGGCTGGCGCGGCAGCATGGCTGCCGCACTCCATATGAGGGCAATCCGGGCTGGAAGCGGTATCCCTGCCGGTGTGCGGGATGAGAACGAGATACGGCTATTTGTTCGTGCTATGACCATCCGGGGCACCGCTCCACCACGCGCCAGATCGTGAGCACGGCTGGCGCGGCAGCATGGCTGCCGCACTCCAAACCACGCGACACGTGCATAACGAGCGGGTACGGCAATCCATCCAGCACGTGCCGGCACGGCTGGAGCGGTGCTCTGCCATCGGGCTAGTCGCCCACAACAGCACCTATGGAGATCATCCCCGTTGATACACACGTGGTTGACACCAGTTGTGGGTAATGCATAGCAGCGGGGGTGGGGCAGGGTGGGGTTTGCCTGCATACCCTGGGAGTGCGTGCCTCCGGCGTGCTCGCCACCTGCAATAGCCCACCGCGCCTGCTTCCGGCGGGGTAGCACATCCAATCTTAAGTGATACGGTGCATCACTGCCTGGCACCGGGTATACGGGGAATTCGTGGCTATCCGTCTTCTCCGTGACGATTCGTTGATACAGATGGGCGGATTCCGTAGGGGCGGGTTCTGAACCCGCCCCTACGCCTGTGCCTGTTCACAATTGCCATACGAGGGGGTGGCGCAAGAGGCATGCCTGGCAACTCTCCAGCATGAGTAGGACAACCTGACCAATGCACAGTGTCGGTCAAGATTTGATATTACCGGCTGCGAATGGTGATCTCCTCGTAACTCACCGTAATCCCACTCTGATCAAAACTGGTGACCGCCAGCCCAATGTCACCGCGCGTAAATGTTGGATCGCGGGTCTGTTCAAGCTGACGATCATTTACAAACAGCGTGATCTCATCGCCGTTGAGTTCAACCCGGAGCCGATTATTTTCGGGGTCAATCGCTTCGTGCTGCGTCCAATCGATCAGGGTTATCCACTGATTGTTCTCCAACAGCTCAAGTGCGTAATACCCATCATTCGACACACTGAACAGATAAAAGTTATCCTCGTCCTGATAATTGAAGATGATACCCGCAGCGCCAACCGGCCCCCCTCGAACAGTAGAATAGCTGGTTTCAATAATGACATCGCGGTAAGATCCATTCACCAACGCCCAGACCAATAGTTCTGGCTCTTTGACTTCGATGACATACCGGCCTGCTTCGTAGGCATACCGTGAACTGCTATCTTCACTCTCTCCCAGTTCACTGGCCTGTGGATTCTCGAAATCATCACTGAACAAGACCCTACCGCTGCTCCCTGATGCCAGCGAACCTCCGTCCCCGGTAGTTGCCGTTGCCTCAGTCGAACTGCTGGTTGGCACGGAGTCGACAACCGCGAAGATTGATACGGCAATGAATACACATATGCCGATCAAGATCAGGAGTAAGCACCCGCTTCCGCCTACCAGTCCCCAGATCAACCACTTGTTTGTCCCGGCGGTTTGCATCGGGCTTGTGGTTGAGGGTACCTGGAATGGGTCGGTGCCGGCAGGTGGTGGGCCATACGAGACAGGGGTTACCGGTGGCGGCATAAATGGATCTGGTGGCGTTCCTGCACTCTGGGCAGGTGGTATGACCGGTGGTGGATAAGAAGCAGGTGTTCTTCCCACCGACGGTTGGGGTGGAGGAGGGGTGACTGGTGGTACGCCTGCCGGTGACTGCTCAGGGGGGATCACGACAGTTGGAGCAGCTCCCGCTGGTGGCTGTTCAGGGGGGATAATGACTGTGGGTGGTACCCCTGGCGTCGGTTGCTGCGGTGGGATGACGACGGTAGGCGGTGCCCCTGTTGCCGGCTGCTCCGGGGGAATCATGACGGTTGGTGGCGCACCCGGAGTCGGTTGATCTGGAGGAATGATCACCGTTGGTGCTGCTCCTGCGGTGGGTTGCTGCGGTGGGATGACAACAGTGGGTGGTGCTCCTGTGGCTGGTGGCGAAGGTCGCTCAGGTGCTCGCGTACCACACTCTGGGCAGAAACGATCTTCTGGGGTGAGCTTTCGTCCACAGTTCATGCAAAATATTGGGGCCGCCGTTGCTTCAGGTGAGGTTTCCGCTCCGGCTTGTCCAGGGGGAATTACCACCGTGGGTGGTGCTCCTGCAGCCGGTGCCGACGGTCGTTCAGGTGCTCGCGCACCACACTCTGGACAAAAGCGATCTTCCGGGGTGAGCTTATGTCCACAGCTCGCACAAAATGTTGGGTTCGGTGAGTCGCCCATATCTACATCCTTGGGTGCTACGATATTGTTGCTGTTGCCACGGTACCTTTTGACATCAAATTGCGTAGTACCTCAATAAACACACGGTTCTCTTCCGCAGTGCCAAACGAAATCCGCATCCAGCCCGGTAAGCCCCACCCACTCAGCGGTGTGACCAACACCCCGCGGCGAGCAAGCTCTGCTGCCACTGCAGTATCATCGGCAATTGCGGCGACGACAAAATTGGTTTCACCGGGGATCACCGTCATCCCCATAGCCCGTAGATGGTCGGTGAGGAATGCCCGGCTGGCAGCGGCATGGGCCAGAGAGCGTTCGAGATGGTCAACGTCGTCAAGGGCGGCAAGGCCGGCAATCTGGGCCAGAACGTTCACGTTGAAGACCGGACGCGCCCGTTCCAGGTACGCTATCAGATCGGCGTTGCCGAAAGCGTAGCCCAGCCGTAAACCGGCCAGACCGTGAATCTTGGCGAAGGTGCGCACAATCAGCAGGTTATCGCGTCCGTCGCGCAACAACGGCAGCAGATCGGGAAAATCCGGGCGCGTCACAAATTCCAGATAGGCTTCATCAACAACGACCAGTACATCAGGCGGTACCTGTTCGAGAAATGCCATCAATTCAGCGGCGCCGACCGTGGTACCGGTCGGATTGTTGGGATTACATACAAAGATAAGGCGGGTTTGCGGTGTGATCGCGGCAGCCATGGCTGGGAGATCGTGTGTCATCTCGCGCAGAGGAACCTGACGGGCAATCGCGCCTTGGGCCTGAATCCGGCGGGCATAGCTGATAAACGATCCCTGCGCCAGGACTGCTTCATCACCCTCGCCGAGCATAGCATGGCAGATAAGCATAATCAGCTCATCTGAACCATTGCCCAGCATCACCTGGTCGGGGTGCAGATCGACGCGAGCGGCCAATGCCTCCTTCAAGGCCACGCCACTTGCGTCGGGATAACGGTGGATCGTGCTCAGCGCCTCTTGCACGGCAGCCATAGCCCGCGGTGATGGGCCAAGTGGATTTTCATTGGCGGACAGACGGGCAACGACGACACCGGTCGATGATCGGCGAGGTGGTGGCGTTGGCGATAAAGCCTGAAGAAACGCTTTCTTACGGATCGGCACATCAAATCTCCGCTGACAGTTCAAAAGAGCGA
Source organism: Chloroflexus aurantiacus J-10-fl (assembly GCF_000018865.1). NCBI lineage: Bacteria > Bacillati > Chloroflexota > Chloroflexia > Chloroflexales > Chloroflexaceae > Chloroflexus > Chloroflexus aurantiacus. Next base: position 1,642,481 of record NC_010175.1, on the reverse strand, counting down.
TTCATCCGCTCAGTACGTGAACGCTGCATTCGTTCAACCGGTAACAGCACCATAAACGTGCTGCCCTGACCCTCGCGACTCTCAATCCAAATCTGACCACCGTGCAACTGAACAATCTCACGGCTTAGATACAAGCCCAACCCCAACCCCTCTGCCCGGCGGCCAGGTGCACGATAGTAGCGCTGAAACACGCGCTCCTGCTCTTCAGGGGGAATGCCCGGCCCCTGATCACTGACACTGATCAGCACCGCAGGTGCATTGTTGTTTAGCAGAGTCGCGCTGCGGAGACGCACGCTGATCACACTGTCGGGTGGACTGTACTTGATAGCGTTGCTGATCAGATTTGTCAGTACCTGCCGGATACGCATCGCATCGCAGGTTACCATCAATTCCGCCGACTCGGCCTCAAGCAGTAAATCGCGTTGACCGGCGTTTGGTCGTTGTTGATCGATCACCTGCTGAGCCAGCCCGACGAGATTGACCTGTTGATATTGCAAATCAAACTGGCCGGCATCAAGGCGCGAAACATCGAGGAGATTATCCACCAGGCGGAGCATATGCGCCACCTGTTGCGAGAGGATCGTCAAGCCGTGCAAATCGCGATGATCCCCCTCCCGCTGTTGTTCTCGTCGCAACAAAAGATCGGCATAACTGCGTACCGCTGCCAGCGGGCTGCGTAATTCATGGGCGGCTACGGCCAGAAATTCATCCTTTGCCCGCTGCACCTTTTGGGTTGCAGTAATGTCGCGGAACGTAATCACTGCGCCTTCAACTTCACCCTGTTCGTTAACCGCTGGGGCGCCACTGAAGCTGAAGAAGCGCTCACTGTTATCGGGCAGGCGTCGCATCACCCGATAATCGTAAAACGTTTCGCCACGCAAAGCGCGGGTAAATGGTAAATCATCAGGCGTCAGAGCATTCCCATCGAGATCGCGCAGATCGTACAGATCAGGAACAGTTGCCAGGGGTGTCTCGAAGCTCAGCGTTGCGCAGGAGAGAAGATCGTGGGCAGCCTGGTTGGCCAGGGTTAAACGACCGTAACGATCACACAGTAACACCCCCTCGGCAATCGACTCGATCACCGTATGGAATTTTCTCCGCTCGTGTTGGCTATCTTCATACAACCGCACGTTAGCAATCGCGAAACCGACCTGATTACAGATCGGCATCAGCATGTCTTTGTCAATTGCCTTGGTGAGTTCGATATCGCCGAACAGCGCCAGCACACCGGTCACAGTACCGCCGGCGAGCAGCGGTAGATAGGCCGCCGCCGCCATACCGGCCTCGATCAACGCCGATTCGCCACGCTCGCTGAGCAGTGGCCGAAATGCCGGCTGGCCGTAACGAACAACTTCTGCACAGGGAGTCGCATCAACCGACACCTGGTCGAAACAGGCAAGAGCAGTCAGGTCAATGTTACACCAGGCACTGACCTGTAGACGTTCCTGGGCCGGATCGAAGATCAGGAGCGCACCACTCTGGGCAGGGGTCAATTCGAGGACAACGGTCAAAACACTCTGCACCAGATCGGGCAGATCGGCAGCAGTGCTGATCGACGTTACAACTGCATCAAACGCTTTCAGCCGTTGGTGGCTGCGCCGGAGTTCATCGTACAATTGGGCGTTGCGAATGGCTGCGGCAACGATACCGGCGATAACCTCGAAATCGGCCATCTCTATACCAAGTGGCTCATTGGCATTGCTGGCCAGCTCCAGCACCCCTACCAGCGTGTGCCCTGCGCGCAGTGGGATAGCGGTCACCAGCAGGCTGCGCGGTAAGAGATCACCGATTGCCTGAAAGACCGTCTGTGCCTGGGGGGATGCAATACCCTGCAATTCACGATAGCCGTGTTCGCCGTGTTGTTGGATCACCGTCTCACGCTGCCAGGCCAGCCCGGCGGCTCCTTCTCCAGGTCGCAATCTGACCCGCAACCAGTGTTCACTGATTGCAGACGGTATCGTGAACCCGGCGTGAGCTACCGGTTGCAAGCCGCCCGTGGTAACGAGCCAGAGAATGACGGTGCGCACAGCCGGTAAATGTTCGGCAAAACTGGAGACCAGGGTCGGAAAGAGGCGTTCTGGTTCTTGCAAGGCCAGCCAGGCCGCACTGATCTTGAGCCAGTGCTGGATACCCTCACCTGACACTGCTCGCTCTATCATCTGATCAGATGCGCTAAGCTCTGGCTGGTGTTCAGTCATCGTAGCAACTCTCCGTGCGACCAGGCCACGGCGCGGTTGATACCTTCCGCTAACGGTACTTGCGGGTTGAATCCCAACAATTCGCGGGCCTGCCGAATATCAGCGACATAGTACGTTACTTCACCGACCCGCTTTGCCGGCTGAACAATAATCTCCGGCTGCCGACCAAAGGCCTCACCGATCAACTCCGCGACCCGAATCAACGTATTTCCTTCGCCGTAGGCCAGATTAATTGTGCGGTTGTATACCTCCCCTCGGAATAAACGGTTGATACCGCACATAATTCCATCAACACAATCGTCAATGTAGGTAAAATCAAGCACCTTATCGGCACCGTATACCGTCACCGGTTCCCCACGACTGATCCGATGAATAAATAGCGGAATCACCCGTTCCATGCGTGCCAGATCGTTATCGAAGCGGCCGTAGACATTGGAAAAGCGAAAGACAATGTAGCGCAGCCCATAGCAGCGGGCATAGGCATAGATCAGGGCTTCACCGGCAATTTTGGAAGCTGAGTAGGGACTCTCGGTAAAGCTGAAGTCGGCGCGCGTCTCCTCTGTCATGTAGCGGTGAATGTCACCGTAGACTTCCCGTGAGGAGGCAAAGATGATCGGGATTTCATGATGCCGGCAATATTCGAGCACATTATAGGTAATGTTGATATTTTCCAGGGCGCGATGTGGCTCGGTTACCAGCTCGTAGACTTTGGCGTTGGCCGCCAGATGCACCACCAGATCGCAAGGTGGGTAGGGGGCACCACCGATACCGGCGCGAAAATCACGTTGGGGTATAGCGAGGTCTTGTAACAGGGTGGGAATGCGATCCGTCCACGGATTAACCCGACGATCAACGCCAAAAACCTGGTGACCAGCCTCGATCAGCCGAAGACCGAGGTTGGTACCAATCATGCCTGAAGAACCGGTGATCAGGATGCGCATTGATAGAACCGTCTCGCCAAACTGGATCAGGAAGTTGCTACCGATACATCATTGTTGCAAAACCCAAACGCTATCACCGGAAGCGGTTTGGCGTTTGGGTTCATCATCTGGCAACGTGCGCTTACAGTATATCATGCAGATTGCCACATGAGCGATAAAGAGCATGATTGTAGCGTCATGTCGCCGCACCAACGGGTAATAGGCAGGGCTGAAGCGTGCCTGGGCAGATGCTGCGTGTCCTTACTCTCCTACTCATAGCGCAGTGCTGCAATCGGATCGAGGCGGGCAGCGCGATCAGCCGGGTACAGGCCAAAAAATATCCCAACTGCGATAGAGGTAAGGGTTGCGAGCAGAATTGCATCGAGGCTTACTTCAGCGCGAGCGTTCGGTGAGAAATTGGCCAGTAAAGCTGTCCCAATCGCTGCCAATCCATACCCCAGGCCAATGCCGAGGATACCGCCCATTAAACTGAGCACGGTCGCTTCAACCAGAAACTGAAGCCGGATGTCATTGCGCCGGGCGCCAACCGCTTTGCGCAAACCAATTTCGCGTGTGCGCTCCGTCACACTGACCAGCATAATATTCATAATCCCGATCCCGCCGACCACCAGCGAGATAGCGGCAATGGCACCAAGGAAGATGGTAATTGCACCGGTAATCGTCGCAAACGAGCTTACCAGGTCTTGCTGAGTGACGATGGTAAAATTGTTGTCCTGATAGGTCAGCCCATTACGTTGCCGGAGCAACGCGGTAACCTGATCGATCAACTCATCGATGCTATCTTCATCACGAGCCTGAATGTAAACCACACTCACATCCACGCGCCGGGTCACATTTTGGGCAGGTGGAAAGAGACGGTCTTGGGCTGTGGTCAGGGGAACAAAGATCTGATCATCTTCGTTTGAGGCGAAACTGCCACCGCGTTCGGCCATGACGCCAATCACCTGAAACCCGATACCGTTGATCCGGATTCGCTGGCCCACCGGATCGGCACCGTCGGGAAAGAGACGTTGGGCGACGCGATACCCCAACACTGCCTCACGTGAGCGCAGTTCAAGCGCACGTTCGTCAAAGAACGTGCCTTCAGCCACCCGGGCATTACGTACCTGGGGATAATTGGCACTTACCCCGGCGATCAATGCATCGTAGCTGGCACCGCCATACGTGGTGAGTGCCCGCCGACTGAACTCGGCACAAACCGCTGCCACTGCCGGTACATTCAGCGGATCGGCAATGGCAGCAATATCCTCATTGGTCAGGCGTGGTGGTACCCGGCGGTTCGTCTCTGGATCATTTGTTCCCGCGAAGAGAAACACCAGATTACTCCCCAATCCCTGCAACTCGCTGGTTACCAGCGTTTGAATAGCACCACCCAGCGCCAGGAGAGCAATGACAGCGCCTACCCCGATGATGATGCCGAGCATGGTCAGAATGGCGCGCAGTTTATTGGCCAGTAAACTGCTGAAAGCGATCCGCAACGCTTCTATCAGCTTCATCGTTACCTGCTCCGTTTAGCTTAGCGTCCGCGTACACCGGGAGGTGGGCCACTGAAGAGATCGATACGGGCATCGACGCCAGGGACGTAGACACAACTGTTTTCATCGATATTCCCTGAACTGATTTCGATGATCTGTTCGTTGCTCAAGCCGGTTTGCACCGCAACCGCCTGTAGCGGTGGCTGCAATGGACGTTGCGCGATGTCGAGCGAACACAGCGCCGGATCGGTCGTCACATCCACAAAAAACTGACCACCTTCAGCACGGATCGCCCGGCGTGGTACGACCAGCGCTTCACTCTTCTCGGCCACGATAATATCGGCGCTTGCCGACATACCCGGACGCACTGAGGCGGGTGGATCATCGGTCACAATCCGCACGGTGTAGGCAGTAACCCCGGATTGCACAATGGAGAGCGGATTGATGCGGGCAACCGTTCCACGCAGATCGAGGTTAGGCAGCGCATCGAGGACGAGAATAACGGGTTGACCAACCGCAATCTGGGCGACATCGATTTCATCAACGGTCACATCAACGTAATAACCACTCAGATCAGCCAATACCACGGCCGGTCGTGCAGCGTTATAGAACTCACCAACTTCCAGATTCACCTCGGCTACCACTCCGGCAATAGGTGCGGTCAGGGTTGCCCGTTCCAGGGCAAGCTGCGCCTGCGCCAGGCTGGCCCGGGCACTGGCGACCTGGGCTTCAGCGCTGGCCAGATCAGCCTCGCTCGGAGGAGCGGTAATCCGTTGCAGATTTGCCTGCGCACTGGCAACCGCCGCATTGGCCGCAGCCAGACTGCCGGCTCGCTGATCGCCGAGCAGCTTATTCAGATTGGCTTCAGCCTGGGCTAACTGGGCACGGGCTGCGGCTACCTGATCTGGATCGGCGCCGGCTAATATGCGCTCAAGGTTGGCCTGGGCACTGCGGAGTTGAGCTTCTGCCTGCGCGATGCCGGTAATCTCGGCCTGCCTGGCCTGTTCATAGGCTACCTGAGCCTGCCGCATCTGCTCTTCGGCATTTTCGACCGCCCGCAGTGCTGCTGCTTCAGTATCGAGCGCTGATTGTGGTAACGACTGCCCGAAGCGAGCCAGTTGCTGCTCGCGCTCTCGATTTTCGTTGTAAATACGGCTATACTCGGCCTGGCGGTCGCGTAATGTATTGGCGGCTTGTAATAACTGCGACTCGGCTCTGGTTTTTGCTGCTGAAAGCGAATCACGTTGCGCCTGCAAGGCCGCTGCGGCCTGATCCACCTGCGCCTGCGCCTGCGCTACCTCGCTGGCCTTTGGCCCACCCAGTACCCGTTCAAGATTCGCCCGTGCCTGTTCAACCTGGGCCCGCGCTGCCGCCAAATCCTGCTCGGTAACATTACCGGTTGTCTGGCGTAACTGCGCCTGCGCCTGCGCCAGTTGGGCCTCTGCCGCAGCGACCTCGGCAGCGCTCGGTCCGGCCCGCAATCGGTCAAGGCTGGCCTGCGCCTGCGCCAGTTGGGCCGCAGCCTGATCGACCCGCAATTCCAGATCGCGAGTGTCAAGTCGGGCCAGCACCTGGCCGGCTGCTACCTGATCGCCAACCTGTACCAGGACCTCACTGATCAGACCACTGCTGGCGAAAGTGAGATCGATCACCTGCTGAGGTTGAATAGAGCCACTGGCATTCACTGTTGCACTGATTGGGCTGCGTTGTGGGCGGGTGAGGGCATAGTTAAGCCTGACATTGGAAGGTTGGTCACGGTTAAAAAGAAAGAAACCGGCTACGAGAACACCGATAACAACGAGAATGCCGATTCCCCATCCAAGACGATTTTGACGACGGCGAGGGCGTGATGATTGACTCATACGAAAGCCTCAATACTGCGCACGCACAATTGTACACATCAGTATCATCATACTACGAGTTACTACCGGTAACCGGTACATTTGACGGTATGCAAGGTTAGGATGTTGCGCTACGGGAAGTGACTTGCACAATCAATGGTACAGTCAAAGAATTGGGAGCGTTTTGGTAACACAGCACGTCAGCAGTCTGCCATACCGGTACCAGAACAGCGTTTGCATACTGACATGTTGCCGGTATGGGTGACTTTGATATAACCCACCTGACGGACACACGTTCGGGCTGGCTTGCACCACCCTCGCCCAATCCGGATCGCGGCAGGTGTGGAAGCCAGACGTTCGCACTCCAGACGACCCGATACAGGCATCGGTGGGTACGAAACGAGTATGATCCAACGCAGCGTTCAAAGATGGTAATATCTCGAAAAGACCAGAGAAGGGCACGGGCAACATCACCCGTCGTCAATTGTGACACCAAGGGTGGTTTACTCGACCATATTCGCGTTACGTTCAAGATCGCGACAGCCGATCAACTCATTGATCCCATCAAGCAACAATTGGAGCAACTGTGCGAGGTCTTGCAATTGTTCCAGGCTAAAGCGAGACAAGATACGATCCATATCGGCGCGCCGGGCTTCCTCGACTAACGCCAGCCGCTGCTCTCCCTGACGGGTAAGCATCACTTGCACAACCCGGCGATCTTCGGCGTCGCGCACCCGTCCAACCAGATTTTCTTCAATCAAACGGTCAACAATACCGGTCAACGTGCCCGCGGATTGCTGCGTAATGTCGGCCAGATCACTCATCCGACACAGGCCCGCCTCACGGATGGCAAAGAGCGTCACCATTTGCGGTAATGTCAACCCAATCTCGGGTCGACTCAACGTTTGCAATAACTGCTTCTGGCTCTGCCAGGTGATCTGGCGGACGATGTCATCAATGACATGCGTGTGATGAGCACGAGCCTCTTGTTCGTTCATGCATTTCCTCGCAGGCAAGTATGCTGAGGAGAGAATAATTCTGAAGACAAATATTTGAACCTCTGATAACCATCGTACCCTATTGTTTTACGAATGTCAATGTCTTGCACAGCTAATATCATGTCTTCGCTTCAGGTATTCAACGCCGACGGCGTCAGTAATCGCTCGTTACTCACCACTTGCGATTTCTATGGTACCCTTCGTAACGGCAACAACTCGTGGAACAGGAGGCAAGTATGACAACAGACGATATGACGCGGCTGGCGGCACTGGGACCACTCGATGGCCGTTACCGTGCTGATGTGGCAAGTCTGGCCAGCTTTTTCAGTGAAGCTGCTCTCTTTCGCTATCGTGTGCGGGTAGAGGTGGAATATCTCATCTTTCTCTCCCGTGCCCGTGGCATCCATTTTGTCCCGCCGCTGACCCCGCCGCAACAGGCTGCGCTCCGTGCCCTCTACCGTCAGTTTGGTGATGATGATGCGCTGGCGATTGCGGCATGGGATCGGCGTGTCAATCACGATGTGAAAGCGGTTGAGTACTGGTTACGCGAACGGTTAACAACACTCGGTTTAACCGGTCATCTGGAAGCGGTGCATTTCGCGCTGACCTCTGAAGATGTGAACAATCTGGCGTATGCGCTGATGGTCAAAGAGGCACGTGAAATGGTCTTGCTGCCGGCACTTGAGTCCTTGCTCGAACGCATTCGGCAGTTGGCCGACGAGGAAGCAGCGACGCCGATGCTGGCCCGCACGCACGGACAACCCGCGACGCCAACAACGTTCGGCAAAGAGATGAACGTCTTCTTTATGCGGTTACGACGGGCGATCAACGACATGATGGCGATCAAGATCACCGGTAAGCTCAACGGCGCAAGTGGTGTTTTTGCCGCCCACCACGTTGCCCTGCCCCAGATCGACTGGCTAAAATTCTCGCGTGCCTTTGTGCGTTCGCTCGATCTGGAACCGATTTTGCTCACGACCCAGATTGAACCGCACGACACACTGGCAGCGCTCTGCGATGCGCTCAAACGGATTGGCGCAATTCTGACCGACCTTAGCCAGGATTGCTGGCGCTACATTAGCGATGGTTATCTGGTACAGGCGGCCCGGGCCGGTGAGGTTGGCTCTTCAACTATGCCGCATAAGGTGAATCCTATCGATTTTGAAAATGCCGAAGGCAATCTGGCCCTGGCCGGTGCTTTGCTGGAATTGTTCAGTCGTAAGCTACCGGTTTCGCGCCTCCAACGCGATCTCTCCGACAGCACGGTCTTGCGTAATCTGGGTCTGGCCTTCGGCTATTGTCTCCTCGCTTACCAGCGCCTGCTGCGCGGCCTGCAAAAAGTGGCTGTTGATCGCGCCCGCTTGCGCCGCGATCTCGATGCGCATCCCGAAGTCCTGGCCGAGGCCATTCAGACAATCCTCCGCCGTGAGGGTTTTGCTGAACCCTACGAGTTGTTGAAGTCTTTTTCGCGTGGTCGTGCGCTGACTGCCGAAGATATTGCCCGCTTCATCGACAGTTTACTGGTCAGTGATGCGGTGCGGGCCGAGTTGCAGGCGCTCGCACCTGCGGCGTATATCGGTCTGGCGGTCAAGCTTGCCCAACTACGCGATGAGGCGACAGTTGGTAACTGGACGTAGCGATAGTGCAATATAATTCCACTGTCACGCTGATCACTGTCGTGACAGTGGAAGAGTTTGTTGCCGGTACATGCACAATTTTATATTTGCAATCTATTGACAAAGAGTGTACACTATAGAAGAATGTCGGATACGATCTGTCTGAACGTCATTGCCAGTGTAGAGACGATCAGACAGCACACAGACAACACAGCGACGATAGCACGATGAGATACCACTACATCTGCACCCTCGAAATGAACAGTCATAGCAGAAAGGCAGGCAGGGAATGGCCGTCATTGAACTGACGATTTGCCGGCTTTGCTCCCGTAGCCGCCCCGACATCTGGCAGACACTGTCACGATTGCGTACAGCGTATTCCGGTGCGCTATGCATTGTTGAGCTTGATTGCATGGCCGCATGCGATGATGTGCCGGCGGTTATGCTGGAATATGACTATTTTCCCCGCGTTACTCCACAACAATTGATCGAAATTGTAGAATCACGACTGCACACGGTAACGAGGTCACCGGAATAGGGTTTGTGGCGGAGAGCATTCTATACCACCTCTCGCACAAAGACATCTATCGCTTAGGGCATGCTCGTGGCCGATACACCGGCAAGCCGCTGATGGATCGTTGCCGGTACAAACGCACCGGTTTAACGCATCCGCGCTCTGGTGCGTTGTCAGGGTGATGTCTGGTAGCGTACCGTGCTTTTGTTGATACCGGATGGGATATGCCTTCCCCCGTAGCGGTGCCTTCTGGAGCAGACATGGTGCTGGCTGGAAACGGGATGGTGGATAGGGGTGTTATCCGCCATCCCGGCACTTTCCTGGCAGTCTGAACGTCTGGCGAACCATCCTTACTCGCGCACCAGTAGCGCTATCGGCCAGTGACCAAGCACCTCGGCCATTGCCAGGCCGGCACCAGCCTGGTGTTCGACGACGGTCAGGCATTCGTCGGTGAACAGGTTGCGGTAACGTGTTCCCGGTAGGATGTCGGGTAACGGGAGCCATGTCTCTCCCCAGAGGTCGTCAAGCGGTGGCACTTCCTGTCCACCACTCAGGCGAGCGGTCAGCCGGGGTGCGACAGTCACCGCTTCGCCGGCAGTTGGATGGCGACGGGCAAAGGCGATGACATGTCCGGCTGCCGGCCCTTCGGCGTACAGGGGTACATACTCGCCATAGGCAAAGAGTTCGGGACGGGCACGGCGAAACTCTAGCGTTGTCGCAATCGTGTACAGTTTGATCCGTCCATCAGCGGCTGTGGCCAGTAAATCGGCAGCCAGCGCCGCTGTACCGTCCTGCTCGCGTTGCCGACGGATGGCGGCCAGCAGCGCTGCCCGCCGGGCAAAGTCCACCGGTCGTCGATTGTCGGGATCAACCAGGCTGAAATCCCACAGTTCGCAACCCTGATACAGATCAGGAACACCGACTGTCGTCAGGCGCACGAGGGTTTGGGTCAGACTGTTGAAACGACCGAAAAAGGCGATACGCCGGGCAAAGCTGTCGAGACTTTCCAGAAATCGCCGTGAGCGACGTGGATCAAGGATACCGGTCACAAACCGTTGTATCGCTGCATCATACTCTGGGTTCGGATTGATCCAGCTCGTGTTGACCTTCGCTTCACGGGTTGCCTTTTCCATGTAGGCAACCATCCGTTCGGTGAAACTGTCCAGATGTTCCATCCCCTCCCAGGCACCAACCAGTGTCTGATAGAGCAGGTACTCGTCATTTCGGGTTGGTGCCTGGCTACCTTCAATGGTGCTGCGCTTCGCGGCATTGAAGCGACTCCAGCGTCCCACGTGCTGTCGCCACTCATCGGGTAACTCGCTGAGAACACTCAGGCGAGCGCGCACATCTTCGCTGCGTTTGGTGTCGTGGGTTGATGTCGTCACCATACTGTGCGGCCACTGCTGTTGCCGTTCCTGAGCTGCCTGATGCAGGTCGGTCACCTCACACCCGAAGAGTTCGGGATGCCCACCAACTTCATTCAGGGCTACCAGCCGGTTGTAGACGTAGAATGCGGTGTCTTCAACCCCTTTCGCCATCACCGGCCCGCTTAACTGCTGAAACTTCATCACGAAACGCAGGACCTCGGCATGCGCTTCGGGGGCAAAATGGTGGAGATTGCGCAAGAGCAACGTCTCTTCCAGAAAGTCGAAAATCTGGGCAGCCGTGCGCGGATTGCGTCGTTTGGCTTCACGCACTGCGTAGCGAATCGCCTGTTCGTCACGCTCGCTGACAACGCCATCCAGGCTGATATATGTGCGGTAGACGGGCATCGCCGCAATCACCTCGCGAATCGCGAAGGTCAGGCTGTTGAGGGTAAAATCGCGATAGCGGCGGGTATGCTCGCTCAACCGGTCGAGGAGATGGCTCAGGGTATTGACCTCACTGGCCAGTGAGACCAGCATGATCTCCTTCTTTTTGCTGTTGACCAGGTTGGCGAAGGTGGGTTGGGGGCCGGTGAACTGGGTGTACAGACGGTTGAACACCCGTTGACTGCTGCGGTCAATCAATACGCCACCGATCTGGTTGAGAAAGTCGTAGCCGGTTGTACCGGCCACGGCCCAATCGGCAGGTAATGGTTCGCCGTGGCTGAGAATCTTCTCGGCAACAATGTAGAGGGGCCAGGAGCGCTCGCCACGTTCGGCCTGGGTCAGGCGCTGACGGATTTGGTCGTCGAGATCAGGGGGAGCACTCCCACCGAAGTGGAATGCGGCCCGGTAGCGCAGATAACTCTCTTGCAATTGGCGAAAGTAGGCTGCTGGCTGCCACAGTCCATCGGGGTGATCAATCCGAACGCCGGTAGCAATTCCTTCAGCCAACAAACGTAACACCAGATCATGCGTGGCCTGCAATACTTCGGGTAGTTCAACCCGAATTGCTGCCAGGTCGTTGATATCGAAGAAGCGACGATAGTTGATCTCCTCGGTGGCGACCCGCCAGAACGCCAGGCGGTACGATTGGCGGGCAATCAAGGCATCAAGCAGGTCGAAACTACGCGGATCGCCGGGCACGCCGTTGTAGTCGGCCAAGGCCCGTTCGACCATGCGGCGCACCGGTTCGCTGGCTTCGATCAGTGTTGCAATCCGGCGCTTGACCACCTCTTTTTCGCGGTTGCGCTCGATCACCCGATCAGGCGTGGTTTCGTGGCGAGACGGTAAGTAACCGATGGCAGTGATAATGCTCTGCAATTCGATGGCGTCGGGATGATCTGCGCCCAATTCATTCAGCAGCTCATCGAGGCGGTGGGTGAGAATGTCGGCATAGCTCCGCGGATTGAGCGGGAAGCGATGCTCCCAGTAGTTGAGGCTGAAACCGCCGTCATTGTCGTAGGACAACCGTAGCTCGCCCCGCTCCAGGATGACGCCGTATTGGTCACCCAGCACCGGTAATAACACTTTCCCCTGCAATTCGGGTGGCACCGGGTCCCAGTCGATATCGAAGTACGGTGCGTAGATCGAACTCGGCCCGTTTTCGAGCACATCGCGCCACCAGGTGTTGCGCGGATCGCCAATTCCCATATGGTTGGGGACAACATCGAGAATCAGCCCCAGGTGGTGTTCGCGTAACACGGTTGCGAGATGGGCAAACCCCTCTTCACCTCCTAGTTCGGGGTTCAGATGGGTGTGATCGGTAATATCGTAGCCGTGACGACTCCCGGCGCGAGGGGTTAGAATGGGGGAGAAGTAGAGATCACTAATCCCAAGCTCAACGAAGTAGGGGACGTAGCGAGCAACGTCGGCAAAGGTCAGGTCGGCATTCAACTGTAGGCGATAGGTTGCACGCGGAACACGCAGTTCTACATCAATCATGGCTCTCCTGGTGGCAGGCGAAAGCGTAACTTGACACCCAATGATCGAAAGAGGCGTAACCACGCATGGGCATCAGCATAGCCTTCACCTGCTTCAATGTTCATTTGCGGATACACAGTTTGCAACAACTCGTAGTAGACATTTTGCGTATGCCAGACATCAACCTCGAAAGGCAGGTTGCGGGCCAGGCCAACGGCGGCATCGAGCTGCGTCAACAATCCACGGTCTTCTGGCGTTAACTGGAATTGCTCGCTGATTGAGCGGATTGTCCGCGATAGCGCGTAACTCAGTCCGTCGCTATCGAGGGTAACGCCCGACCGTTGGGCTTCTCGTAACAGGCTATTGATCCGATCAAAATCGAGCGGCTCAGCCTCGAACAGGCGGCGTAGTTCGGTATTGATGGCAAATTCGGCGGCGATCTGAAATTCACGCGGCACCGGCATACCTATACTGGCAAGAAACCGCATGAGTGGGGCATGGTTTTCGTAGATTTGACGATACGCAGCTTCCGCCTCGGCCAGACTTGAGGTGAGGATGCGATGCAGAATCTGGCGCTGCTCATCACCGAAGAGCAGCTTGAGCGAATACTGTTCCTGACCGAAATTCCGATCAACCATGCGGATCACACCCGGAATATCCGCCCGCAGAAAGAGTTCGCTTAACTCTTCAATCAGTTGTCGGTATGACTGTTCGCCCTGGTACGCCCGGACGCCACCCGAAATGTTGTGATCGCCGAGATGCAGTACGCCAAAGCTCAGGCGGGTCGATTCACCGGTGATCGTCGACTGAATGTGAATCCGTCCCAGGGCCAGGCGGGCTTTACCGGCGAGCAACAGATGGTAATCTTCACGGTCAACTGTGTAGGCGTAGATTTGTTCACGCTCACCTACACCGTTGAAGAGGGTCTTCATGGCGTAGTGAGCGCCCACTTTACGCAGGTCGACCATTGCCGGGCGTACATGGCGTTCGTAGAGATCGCGACCATTGCCACGGGCCGGTAGATTGCTCCGCGCCTGCGCCAGGCGATCAAGAAATTCTGCCTCGAAATCCTCGCCAAACAGATCGTGCGCCAGTTGCAGTGCCCGTCCGGCGTACATCATGACCTGAATGGTCTCAATCCCGCTCAGATCGTCGAAGAACCAGCCACACGAGGTATACATGAGCATCAAGTGGCGCTGCAATTCCATCAGCTTCAGCACCGCGATCCGCTGACCCTCATCGAGCCGGCCACGACCGTGACGGCCAATGAAGGCGGCAATGTTCTCCGGGGAACGATTCAAAATGACGCTGATGTAGTCATCGCGGGCAGCCCATGGATCGACGAGTAAGCGACGGGCGTACCCCTCGAAGCGAGGGGCAATCGTGTCGCGGAGCCAATCGAGGGCAGCGCGTAAGGGAGCACGCCAGGCCTGATTCCAGCCCGGATTGCCACCGGTATTACAACCACAATCGCTCATCCAGCGCCCGACCCCATGCGCACAGCTCCACGACGTTCGCTCGATGATCTGCACTTCGTGGGTTGGCCGATAGCGCTGCAAGTAGGCGGCGTAATTCGTCAACTGCGCCAGCCCGGTTTTCTCGATGTAATGTAACGCATAGGCCAGCGCCATATCACCATGGCGGTGATGATGCCCATATGTTTCGCCGTCGGTGGCGATATGGGCTAATTGCGGCCACGGACGCTGATCGTTGAAGATACTGGCCAGACGGTTGGCAAAACCCACACCGCTACTCAGCAGGCGCTCGAAGGCAACGGCACGGGCCACCGGGCCGTCGTAGAAGAAGACCGTGATTGACCGTCCTTCCGGTAGTTTGACCAGATACGGCTGGGTGGGATCGATCCGCCCACCGCTGACATCGTGCCAGATCATTTCGCCGATTTTGCGCACATGGCTGACCTGGGTTGGGGCCAGTATGGTAAAGCGAATCCCGTGCGTAGCCATAATATCGAGGGTTTCAAGATCAACGGCGGTTTCCGGTAACCACATCCCTTCCGGGTCACGGCCAAACCGGTACTTGAAATCCTGAATCCCCCAGATGACCTGCGTCACCTTATCACGGCGGGCCGCCAGTGGCATAATCAGGTGGTTGTAGCACTGGGCCATTGCTGAACCGGCCCCGAAATAGCGCTGGCTCTCTTGATCGGCATCCAGGATAGCCTGATACACCTGCGGGGCGTGATCGGCCAGCCAGGTCAGCAGGGTTGGCCCAAAGTTGAAGCTGATCCGGCTGTAGTTGTTGACAATCTGAACAATCTGGTTTTGGCTGTCCAGAATCCGTGAAGCGGCGTTTTGTTCATAGCACTCGGCAGTAATCCGCTCATTCCAGTCGTGGTATGGATACGCCGAGTCTTGCTGTTCGATTGCTTCAAGCCACGGGTTTTCGCGTGGTGGTTGATAAAAGTGGCCGTGAATACAAATCAGCCGCTCGGCCATGATGCACGCTCCCAGAATACTCGTAAACGGTTATGACGCTTCTGCTGTGAGTAAGACAGCACTGTGACCAACACAGGTTACCCATCCATTGGTGAAGGTTGCCGATGGCGGATCGGCACTATCCATGCGGATGCGCCAGGAATCAGCAGTCAATGTAATTCGGGCCGGTTCAGCCCCAAAATTGAGCAGTAACCTGATTGAGGGCCATTCTACAACAATTACCCGATCAACGATGCGGGTTCGCGGTCGTTGGCGCAGGCCGGGTAGAGCGCGGCGGAGTGACAATAGTTCCCGGTAGAATGCCTGATGCGCGGCGTGGCGGCCAACGGTGCGTAGCGCATGGTTGAGTTTCGAGCGGGTGAAGGTGGCCGGGTCTTGGGGATCGGGTACCTCCTGCCCCGGACTGAGAAAATATGCAAATTCGCGCTTGCGCCCCTCGCGTACCCCCTCGATAAGTGCCGGATCGCTGTGGTCGGTAAAATACTGGAACGGTGCCGGTTCGTTGTACTCTTCACCCATGAAGATCAACGGTGTATACGGGCTGAGTAGCACAGTTGCCGCGACCAGTCGCATTTGCGCTTCACTCAGTGTTGCCCCCAGCCGGTCACCCAATGCGCGATTGCCGACCTGATCGTGGTTTTGGGCAAAGACCACGAACTGCTCGACTGCCAGATCAGACGGGTCACGCCCAAAACGGCGGCGGGCATGCGGCGAGTATTCCCCGGCGAAGACAAAGCTTCGTTCGAGCGCAGTTGCCATCTGCTCGATGCTGCCGAAGCCTTCGTAGTACCCACGCTGCTCTCCTGTTAACAACGTATGCAGCGCATGGTGAAAATCATCCGACCAGACACCGCTTAACCCATAACCTCCCAATACCTTGGGGCGGGCAAAACGCGGATCGTTGAGCGGATGCTCGGCGAAGAGATACGCCGGTCGGCCCAGACGGATTGCCTGCGCCTGTACCCGATCCGCCAGTTCTTCGAGGACGTGGTACGGCGATACATCGAAGATTGCGTGCGTCGCATCGAGGCGCAGGCCGTCGATGTGATATTCGCGGAGCCACTCCAGCGCATTTTCGATGATCAGCCAGCGCACCAGATCGCTCTCCGGGCCATCGTAGTTGATTGCAGCACCCCACGGTGTCTGGTAGCGATTGGTGAAGGCCGGAGGGGCAATATCCCACAAATAATTCCCTTCCGGGCCAAAGTGGTTGTAGACCACATCGAGCAGGACGGCTATGCCATGCGCGTGAGCGGCGTCGACCAGCCGTTTCAAACCGGTCACCCCACCGTAGGCGGTATGCGGTGCGTAGAGGTACACGCCGTCGTACCCCCAGTTGCGGACACCGGGAAAATGTGCCACCGGCATTAGCTCAATGGCCGTGATCCCCAAATCACGCAGGAGTGGCAAGTGAGGAATAATCGCCTCAAACGTTCCCTCCGGGGTAAATGTACCAACGTGGAGTTCGTAAATGACCAGGTCGGAGAGCGGTACACCCCGCCATGCCGTGTCAGTCCAGGCAAAAGCGTGATCGACAACGGCGGACGGGCCATGCACTCCTTCAGGCTGGCAACGTGAAGCCGGATCGGGTCGCTCGCGGTTGCCGTCAAGGCGATAGCGGTAGCGACTGCCCGGTGCTGCCGTGGTAACCACATGCCAGCAGCCATAGCCAATCGGTTGCATCGCTATCGTCTGCGGTGTGGGGTCGAGTAACATCAGTTCGACCCGGTTTGCAGTCGGTGCCCATAAGGTGAAAGCAGTTGTACCATCGGCGCGATAGATTGCGCCAGGGAGAGGAAGATCAAACATCGCTAGCCCTCTTGATATACAGGCAGAAAACCTGTCTGTGTCGTATACCATGCTGTCCTGGTACGAAGTGCAGTTTCGTTGAGAACGGGATGTACGGTCAGCCAGGGATGGCAGGAAGCAATGCTGTTGCGACGAACGCAGCAACGGGGTCGCTGCTGTAGCCGGGAGTAACTCACGTCGGCAAGTCACTCCCGGTCAAGTGTAGTACGAACAATCGGCAGGTACGAAATGGAAGCACGCTAAACGTGCGTCTTGCAGTGGCAGCACTTAGCCGGCAGGTTTCAGGAAGAGCGCACCCAGGGGCGGCAGGCGCAGTCGCAACGAAAAATCCCGGCCATGGGTTGGAATTGCTTCGGCCATCACGCCGCCGGCATTGCCTTGCCCACTTCCCCAATAATACTCCGAGTCGCTGTTAAACAATTCACGCCACCAGCCACCCACCGGTACCCCAATTCGGTAATCCTCACGCACGACCGGCGTGGCATTGATCACGATCAGAATTTGCTCGCCGTAGCGGCTCTTGCGCAGAAAGCTGTAGACGCTGGCATCGGCATCATTGGCATCGATCCACTCAAACCCACGTGGATCACAGTCCAGTTCGTGCAAGGCCGGCTCAGTACGGTAGAGACGGTTAAGATCGCCAATCAATCGTTGTACGCCCTGATGGGAGGGAAACATCAGTAAGTGCCAGTCCAGGCTGGTGTCGTGTGACCATTCGCGCCACTGTCCGAATTCACCACCCATGAAGAGCAGTTTTTTACCGGGTTGAGCAAACATATAGCTGTAGAGCAGGCGCAGGTTGGCAAACTTTTGCCAGACATCGCCGGCCATCTTGTCGAGCAGTGACCCTTTGCCGTGAACGACCTCATCGTGCGAGAGTGGTAGCACGTAGTTCTCGCTGAACATGTAGAGGCCACGGAAGGTCAATTCGTTGTGATGAAAGCGCCGGTAGATCGGATCGCGCCGGAAATACTGCAGGGTATCGTGCATCCAGCCCATGTCCCACTTGAAGCCGAAGCCCAATCCACCAACGTAGACCGGTCGCGATACCATCGGCCAGGCTGTGCTCTCCTCGGCAATTGTCTGCACATCAGGGTAGTACTTGTAAATCTGGGTGTTCAATTCGCGCAGGAAGCTAATCGCCTCCAGATTTTCGTTCCCACCGTATTCGTTGGGAATCCACTCGCCGGCTCGGCGCGAATAGTCGAGATAGAGCATGCTCGCAACCGCATCAACCCGTATCCCGTCAATGTGAAACTTATCCAGCCAGCAGAGCGCCGAGCTGATCAGGAAGCTTCGTACCTCGTTCCGACCATAGTTGTAAATATAGCTTCCCCAGTCGGGATGGTAGCCTTTACGCGGATCGGCGTGTTCGTAGAGATGGGTACCATCGAAGTAGGCCAGCCCATGACCGTCGGTCGGGAAGTGGCTGGGCACCCAATCGAGGATCACCCCAATCCCGTTTTGATGCAGATAATCCACAAAATACATGAAGTCTTGCGGCGTTCCGTACCGGCTGGTCGGCGCGAACATACCCGTCGATTGATACCCCCAGGAACCGTAGAAGGGATGCTCGGTGACCGGTAACAGCTCAACGTGGGTAAAGCCACAATCTTTCACATGCTCGACCAGCTCGTGGGCCAGTTCACGGTAATTGAGCGGACGGTTATCCTCTTCCGGTTTGCGCCGCCACGATCCCAAATGCACTTCGTAGATGGAGATCGGCGCATCGAGGCGCTGCCGCTGCCCCCGTTCGCTCATCCACTGTTGATCCGACCAGGTGTAATCGCGATCCCAGATAATGGCAGCCGTCTGCGGTGCGACCTCGAAGTAGGTGCCGAAGGGATCTGTCTTGTCTTCGCGATAGCCGTAGTAGCGCGAGGCGATGTGGAACTTGTAGCGCATGCCTTTACCGACGTGGGGGATAAATCCCTCCCACACACCCGAAAAGCCGCGCTGCCGGAGCGGGTTGGCACCGGCGTCCCAGTTATTCCAGTCGCCGATCACGGCCACATACTCGGCATTTGGTGCCCAAACCGCAAAATAGGTGCCCGGTACACCTTCCAGCACCACCGGCTGAGCACCAAATTTGTCGTACAAGCGGTAATGGGTGCCCTGGTTGAACAGATAAATATCATCCTCGCTGAGGATACTGGTCATCATAGCACGAGCAGCCGCCGAAGGTTCCTCAATGGTTGCGGTTGGTGCATCCGTGGTCGAGGCCGTCACTGTCGTGGAAGGCTCATCAGTATTCGCCACCTGTTTACGGCGGGTGCGGCGAGGTTTTTCGGTATCACTCATTGCAGCCTCCTTTATGGTGCTTCAAGCCGATGGTAGTGCAGGAACATCGGCGGCAGCGATCATTCTTCAATCTGGCGTAAGATGCCGTTGATCGGGATCGGCAGCCAGTCAGGGCGATTGTTCATCTCGTAACCCAGTTCGTAGACGGCTTTTTCGACGACAAACGTCTCGAGCAGGGCTTCGAGATCGGCCTGATCCTGGGGGACGAATGCTTCATGGCCGGCTGTGGTCAGATAGCCATTAAGAAAGGCTGCACAGACCCAGAAACTCCACATATCAGCCCAGCGCTGAAGTCGCTCGATCTCTTCAGCGCTTCTGCTTGCACCATTATGGGCATATAGAGCGGCATAGGCGACATACTGGTATGAGCGCAACATGCCGGCCACATCACGCAACGGTGAGCGTTTGATCCGCCGCTCGCTGATTGGGCGCAGTGGTTCACCCTCGAAGTCGATAATCATGTAATCTTTGCCGGTGAAGAGCACCTGTTCGAGATGGTAGTCACCGTGAATGCGAATACGCACCGTCTCGATCTTGTCACCGGTAATCCGTTGCAACCGCGCCAGGAGCGCCTCTTCACTCTGGGTAACACGCTCTGCCGCCGGACGAACGGTTGCCGGCAACGACGGCAGCAGTTTCCGCAAATCTTGCAGGGTTTGCCCGATCAGACTCCGAATACTCTGGTAGATTGAGCGCTGGTAGAGGGTCGAGAAGGGTTCAGGTGCCATTGCCGGTCCACTTCCTTTGGCCAGAGCCTGATGCATCTCCGCAGTCCGCTGACCGAGCAGGCGTGCCGACTCGAGGTAACCACCGATCAATTCCTCAACCAGGGCTGGCGGTGGCTGATGCGCAGCCG
Organism: Chloroflexus aurantiacus J-10-fl; assembly: GCF_000018865.1. Lineage (NCBI taxonomy): Bacteria > Bacillati > Chloroflexota > Chloroflexia > Chloroflexales > Chloroflexaceae > Chloroflexus > Chloroflexus aurantiacus. Next base: position 1,622,189 of record NC_010175.1, on the reverse strand, counting down.
CGAGCATGCCGGCAACGCTTGCCTTCACAACCGGTGGCACGACATCGGTACGGGTGAGCACCGTATCATAGTAGCGGCGCACGACATCGAGCGCGTAATCGAAGGCATCACCTTCGTTCTGCACATAGCCCTGAACGATTGCCAGCGTCAACGGTTCATCTTTGCCGCGCAGATATTCAATGTAGCCGGCTACCGGTGGTGTATGGGGGAACCCAACCTCTTCGGTCAGGAAACGTCCCAGTTCCAGATCGGGATTGCGGCCCAGCTCGATCTTACGGAAGAGCTTCATAATGAGCCGACCACCAAAATTGATCGATGAATTGCTCTGCTCGCCACGCATCAAACTCGGTTCCAGGCCATCACTACCGCCGAGAAGCTTGCGGAGCGCACGGGTCGTGCCACCCACCAGCTCTCCACCGGCTTCACCCCGTAGACGGCGTCGTCCGATTATCAGTTCCAGGAGCGCCGACGCAAAGCGACGCTCACCGAGTGGGTCGTACAGGATACCGGCTTCAGGTCGACGGCCAACCCGTAGGCGGGCAATCACCATGTGGCGTTGATCGGCCAGTATCTGGTCGGCGCGCTCGCCTTCGGCATACGCCATCGGCAACAAGTAGGTTTCTGGGGCGCCTTCAACATAGGTGACCTGCAACAGTGTCAGGTAGGCTGGGCCACCGGCATAATCGAGACGGGCAAACTCGCTTACCTGCACCTGTTTGATCTTGCGTGTTTTGGCCCCAAACCAGCGCCGATAACGCAGGTAATCGGGTAAGACTCGCTCAAGCCGCGCCTGCCGGCCATCGTAGAAGATCGCATCCCACTCAATCGCATCAACCGGAATCTCAACCAGTTCGGTTTCAGGTTGGGGTGTGGGCAAGCGTACTCCTTCAATCCGTTGCGGTGTTAGCGTAAACCAGTAGAAGCTGTGTGGGCCAAGGGTCAGGAAATAGGGCTGATCGCCAATCGGTGGAAATTCCACCTGACCGAATAGCTCAACCGGCATCAGGCCACGGTACGGCGAGAGATCGAGTTCGACACCCTGAACAAACCGCGACAGATTGAAAACGGCCAGGAGAATCTGATCCTCGGTTTTGCGCAGGAAACAGAGCACCTTACGATTTTCGGGATAGAGAAATTCGAGCGTGCCCCGGCCAAATGCGGCGTAACGCTTCCGTAGTGCAATCAGGCGTTTCGTCCACCATAACAATGAATGCTGATTGGCGCTTTGCGTCTCGACGTTGACCGTCTCGTAGTGATACTCCGGATCGGTAATTACCGGCAGATAGAGTTGCTGAGGATTAGCCCGCGAAAAACCGGCATTCCGATCACCGCTCCACTGCATCGGCGTGCGCACACCGTTGCGGTCGCCGAGGTAGATGTTATCGCCCATCCCGATCTCATCACCGTAATAGATCACCGGCGTACCGGGCAGCGAGAAGAGCAATCCGTTCATTAACTCGATCTTGCGGCGATGGTTGCCGAGCAATGGTGCCAGTCGTCGGCGAATGCCGAGATTAATCCGGGCCTGGGGATCGCGAGCGTAGACCCGGTACATATAGTCGCGCTCTTCATCGGTGACCATTTCGAGGGTCAGTTCATCGTGATTGCGCAGAAAGATTGCCCACTGGCAATTGTCGGGTATTGGCGGCGTTTGCCGCATAATATCAATGATCGGATAGCGATTCTCAAGGTGAACCGACATAAAGAGGCGGGGCATCACCGGGAAGTGAAAGGCCATATGGCACTCATCGCCATCCCCGAAATAGGCAACCGCGTCTTCTGGCCATTGATTGGCCTCGGCGAGAAACATACGCCCCTGGTACTTTTCGTCCATATGCTTACGTAAGCGTTTGAGAAAGGCGTGGGTTTCCGGCAGGTTCTCGCAATTGGTGCCCTCTGCTTCGTAGAGGTAGGGGATGGCATCGAGACGCATGCCATCGACTCCCAGATCGAGCCAGAACTCCATCGCCTTGAAGACAGCCCGCTGGACAGCCGGATTTTCAAAGTTGAGATCGGGTTGATGGCTGTAGAAGCGGTGCCAGTAGTACGCCTGCGCCACTGGATCCCACGTCCAGTTACTGGTCTCAAAATCTTTGAAGATGATCCGGGCGTCCTTGTAGCGGTCGGGTGTATCCGACCAGACATAAAAGTTGCGGGCTGAAGTACCGGGCTTAGCCCGCCGGGCACGTTGAAACCAGGGGTGCTGGTCAGAGGTGTGGTTACAGACAAGCTCGGTGATGACGCGCAGCCCACGCCGATGGGCTTCGCGAATAAACACCTTAAAATCGGCCAGCGTGCCGTAATTGGGATGAATGTTCGTATAATCGGCTATATCGTAGCCATCATCGCGCAGCGGTGAGGGATAGAAGGGGAGCAGCCAGATTGCCGTTACGCCCAAATCTTGCAGATAGTCGAGCTTGCTGGTCAGACCGGGAAAATCTCCGATACCATCACCATTGCTATCGCAAAAAGCGCGCACGTGCAATTCGTAGATGACCGCATCTTTGTACCAGAGCGGATCATCGGCTAACAGAGTCGGCGTCTTGGCCGGGCGTACACGGTTCATGCCACTCCCTCATCGTACAACTATCAGGCGAAATACTCAAAGCCGCGCTCGTCACGGCGGAGCCGGCGAATACAAAAGATATGGACGGGAGCCATCGGGCTGAGCTGCACGTAATTATACTCTCCCGACCAGGTGTAACGTGCGTCCGTCAACAGATCGTGGGCCTGGAACACGCCATTCACGTTCCAGTCGTTCAGCGGCACCTGAACCCAACCACTGTGGGTACGTTCGGGGTCAAGGTTGACCACCACCAGAATGATGTCGCTGCCGTCCGGTGATGTCTTGCTATACGCGAGCAACCATTCGTGCTCGTGAAAATCGATGTCTACGCGGTGGAAGCGCAGGGTGTCATTCCGGTGAAGGGCCGGATGCTCACGCCGAATCCGATTGAGCTGGCCGATATAGCCGCGCAGGCTGTGCGGTGCATCGAGATTCCAGTGCCGGATTTCGTACTTCTCATTGTTAATGTACTCTTCACGTCCGGCTACCGGCGTGTGCTCCATCAATTCATACACCGGGCCGTACATACCCCAACTGGCCGTCAACGTCGCCGCCATCGCAGCGCGGGTCATAAACACCGAGCGCTGACCAGCGTAAAACTGTGGGGTCAGAATGTCAGGCGTATTCGGCCAGAAATTGGGAATGAAGAAATCACTGACCGGGCGGGTATTCAATTCCTGCAGATAGCTGGTCAACTCGTGTTTGGTAGTGCGCCAGGTGTAATAGGTATAGCTCTGCGTAAAGCCAATCTTGGCCAGATGGTACATCACCTTTGGCCGGGTGAACGCTTCCGAGAGAAAGATCAGGTCGGGATGCGCACTCTTCAGCGAGTTCAGACACCAGTCCCAGAAGCGAAAGCTCTTGGTATGCGGGTTATCCACCCGAAAGATACGCACACCCTGCTCGATCCAGAACTCGAAGACCCGGCGCAGCTCTTGCCATAGCCCCTGCCAGTCTTCCGATTCAAAATCGAACGGGTAGATATCCTGATATTTTTTCGGTGGATTCTCGGCATACTGGATGGTTCCGTCTGGGCGAGCGCGGAACCACTCTGGATGCTCACGCACGTACGGATGATCGGGTGAGCATTGGAACGCGATGTCAAGTGCTACTTCGATACCGTATTTCTGCGCTTCGCGCACCAGCGCCCGAAAATCATCCAATGTGCCCAATTCGGGATGAATGCTCATATGCCCGCCATCGGCATTCCCAATCGCCCATGGGCTGCCCGGATCGTTGGGGCCGGCATTCAGGCTGTTATTTTTGCCCTTGCGGAAGGTATATCCAATCGGATGGATCGGTGGCAGGTACAGCACATCAAAACCGAGTTCGGCAATGTACGGCAGCCGCTTGATCACATCGCGGAACGTGCCGTGGCGACCCGGCTCGTCAGCCGCCGAGCGGGGAAACAGCTCGTACCAGGCGGAAAAGCGTGCTCGTTCGCGTTCGACTGTTATCGGGTAAATCTCAGACTCGGTAGCAAATCGGCGTGGCAAATGGACAGCCATCAAGGAGTGGATTTCAGCGGCAAAGGCTGTATCAACGTCACCGGCAATCAGGGCCGCTTCGGCGACATGCAGCACCGCAGCATCAGCGCCACTGGCATTGCGTGCAGCCTCACCAACCAGCGCGGCACCGATCTGCAAATCGACCCGCACATCTTGCCCGGCAGCCAACCGCTTCTCAAGTTGATGCACCCAGGTCGCAAAACGGTCGATCCAGGCCACAACCTGAAACTCATGCCGACCGATGCTATTCAGGGTAAACTGACCTTCCCAACGATCATTGACCAGTAAGCGCATTGGTGCTTCATGCCATGTCTTAGCGCTGACCGGTCGATGGCGTACTACTGCTGCCAGTTCATCATGACCATCGGCAAACAGATCGCAACTGACCACCAGCGTATCACCGATGATTCGCTTCACCGGATAACGACCACCATCAATGATTGGCTCAACCGCTTCAATAATGACCCGTCGCCGTCCTTCACCGATCACCGATAGATCGAGTTTCGCTTTTGCCGCCGTGCGGCGAGTACGAGTGCGTGACTCCTTGACGGTCATTAGACCTCCTCAATTTGACAGCAAGCAATGTGCGTTCTGTGCACTTGCGATAGACGACAAACCGTATAGGTCGGTACGTCGTATGCTGGGGTATTGATAATCTGTGATGAAGCGCCAGCAGATGATATACGACAAACCGTATGGGCCGGCAAGCCGCATGCCGGGCATGTCCGTGATCTATGACAATGTTCAGTATGCCTGCCCTTTTGATTGTACGTTCCCCGGCGGGATGTGTCAAACTAGTTGCATGCGGTACTGATTGGTAACTTGGGTTGCTCGTCTAAGCATCTGCCGAAACCAGAACATAGTAGTTCTCTGCACGCACAAAATCGACAACGACATACCCGGCGGCAAAGGCAGCTTCAGCCCAGGCCCGAAAATGATAACGCCAGGCCTGGGCAATTGCTGGATCGTGCTGCTGAAGAGCAGCAAAATCGGCAGGAATAGCCAGCCGCACGACCGGTTCATGGGTGATCTGCACCGGCGTATCTAGTGTTGGGTTGAGCAAGGGTGATCTGGCAACCTGATCGGCTGATGGGCGGGCAAATGGCGAGTGTACCAGCCACCACTCGACCTGAAAACGGTCGCTGGGCAGGATGCCATCAACGAGTTCTGGCTCAGGCCCATACACATTCCGCAGGTAGGTACGGCTGATAGTGCCGAGTTTGTGCAGATTGAGATGGGCATTCCGGGCCAGCAGTGGATCAAACGTCCACGTCATCAGCTCCAGGTCTTGGGCCAGCACAAACTCGCGTTGCGCCCGTTTGAGTTGTTCGCCAATCCGGGCATCGCGCAGATCGGGGTGGACTGCTGCCATGTGTGAAGCGTGTTTTAACCGTCCGTCGGCAGTGCGCGCCAGAAAACCAAAGACGAAGCCGACCAGTTCGTCACCTTTGAAAGCCCCTAACACCAACCCGCCGTTCCGCTGTACGGTGGTCAGTAAGTTGAGCGGCACCACAAACTCATCACCCCATACCAGTTGCTGAAGCTGTTCGCACGCCCGATATTCGGCATACGTTGTCACCGGTCGGATATCAATCTGCATGGCATCCTCTCAATAGAAGTTTACAGTTATCGATGAAGGTATACATCATTCGTATCAGTAATACAGGTGGTTTCCTTAATATTTTGTTCCTGCTGTGCGACTTTGTTCTTTTATTATACGTGGTTCGTGCCTATAGCAAGCCAAACCCTTGAGAGCCGGGTTGTCGTTGGTCTGTTCCAATTCTTCCCAGCGACACAGATTGTCATTGGTGACCCAACTGGGGTCGCATGTCTGAGTTTGGTGGTTCTACTGTACACACAGGTCTGAAGCGAACACAGCTCCTGGCACGATCTATTCTGCCACTGTTAGCAGGCAAACAGAGAGCTACTTGCCAGAACCCCATCGTATTACATGCTTAACTGTCTTGTTCTGATAAAAATGTTCGTTATTGGAAATATTTTTAAATGATTTATAAAGGATACTTGTGAATTAACAATTTTGATTTGGTGGTTGATGAATTTTAAAATGATCTCATTGAATGCATTGTGTAATTCTGGTTGACAAGGTCTTGAGAGATTAATTTTGTGGAAATTTTTGAGGTTTAGGGGTTAAAACTGGATAAAAAATATTGTGATGCGAACTGTATGATCAGACGGTTTTTGAGGTTGGTTATATATAAATTGTTTCAAAATCTTGGACAGACTTCAAAGTTAGAAGTCACTTCATAACCCCATAGTATTAGGAATGATTTGGTAGACATTAATTATGCCCATGTCACCCTAGTTGGAGTGCAGAACCATGACTGACTACCTTCTCTCTATTATCACTGTGCACCTGAGAGGCGAGCCAGTCAATTGTTATTATGGAAGTGTGCGGTGACTATGTTGCTCCTAGAACATTTTGTGTGCACTCATACATAAACTGTCAAGATATGGCTGCCCATCAATTAACGCTTGCGGCCGGTTTAATCAGACATGCTTGGTTAAGAAATGAGTTCATATGTGTGTTGACAAGACAACAATGGTATGCTATATTCTCGGTCAACTAGAATATTCCCAAATACTTAAGTCAAGTCTCGCGAGAGGAAGCAGACGGTTCTAATGGGATGAGAGCGCTCCCATGTTTGTAGGGCAAAGTCTCGCGGGAGGAAACAGGCGGTTCTAATGGGATGAGAGCGCTCCCATGTTTGTGGGGCAAAGTCTCGCGGGAGGAAACAGGCGGTTCTAATGGGATGAGAGCGCTCCCATGTTTGTGGGGCAAAGTCTCGCGGGAGGAAACAGGCGGTTCTAATGGGATGAGAGCGCTCCCATGTTTGTGGGGCAAAGTCTCGCGAGAGGAAGCAGGCGGTTCTAATGGGATGAGAGCGCTCCCATGTTTGTGGGGCAAAGCCTCGCGGGAGGAAACAGACGGTTCTAATGGGATGAGAGCGCTCCCATGTTTGTGGGGCAAAGTCTCGCGAGAGGAAGCAGGCGGTTCTAATGGGATGAGAGCGCTCCCATGTTTGTGGGGCAAAGTCTCGCGAGAGGAAGCAGGCGGTTCTAATGGGATGAGAGCGCTCCCATGTTTTAATGAATGATATTACACCTGATAAGTATCCACAAAATCATGATTTGGTGCTGAACGTTGAAAAATACGCAGAATCAATTGCATGTTCTGGATACGCAAGAAGAAATGTTGTAGGTCTCTCGCTGGTAATAATGTCATAATCAGACCTGCCCGGTATAAGGACTAATATGCAAGGCGCCATCAACGTTGACTGTTGTTTGAGGAAGAGTGGCATCGTTGCACGTTATATGCGAGAACCGTTTAGTAACCGACAGGAAAAGGTGTTTTATCGGCAGAAATATCTGAAAGAATAAAGTAATACTGGTCGGCACCTTGGTGTGTATGACTAATCAGTGAATGCCAGGAGAGCGGTTGTTGGCTCACAATGTGGTGGCAGTGTGCACCAGAGAGGTGGAGCAGTACTTATCGTGAGCAGCTTCATTCCATCTGCTCCTGGAAACTCAACTGAGCTGGTGTACATGCATGCCAGAGAAGCGTAGATTCGTATCCAAAGGGGGATACTGTGGATAACCCAGTCAATGATGATCAACCAGTATATGCAGGATGTACTGAAGCTCTACTAAGACAATATCTTCATCCGCAAGATAGCTGGTATGTCATGACCCGGTACTCAACGAGGAGCGGTATTGTTGGGAGTTGTGGATGGGTTAACAGCCTAACTCCTGACTTTTCATCTCCCCTTACATGGTCAAGTCCTGAGAGTGGTATTAAGTTACACGCACTTAGCGCTCTGAGCCTGCGACACCATCGGCTAGGTAAGCAAGTTCTTCCAACACCGTTATATCGAAAGTATCCCCTATCATCTGATGTAAGGCGCCGAAGTAGACTTTGTTGCCTGTTGGTATCCTCAGACAACAGTAGCCAGACAGTAAACATTGCCTCTGCCAAACGCCTGCATGTTACCTTCCGCTTGCATCTGGGCAGTCTAACGTGCCGAACCATCCATGGCGCTCGATCCCTGCCCAAACTGCCTTTAGGCATGTACCCTGGTCGGTGCTGTGGACAATTTCTGCATTCCTTACAACACGCTGACCAGTATTCGAGACTATCCCTGTACGTTAGATACAGTCACAGAGTTGATCAAATCTGGACGATTGCCAAATTGCCTCGTTACTACATGTTATTTCCGCACCGGCAGTCGCACAGAAGCCAAGAACTGTGTTCCAAAGTATTGGCCTATCAAGTACTGAGCAAGATGATCAGCATTTTGTGGGTATTTACCAACAAACAACACAACAAGCATACAGTGCTGATGTACTCGCAATTCGTTTCTACCAAATGGAGATACAGATGACACTAGAAGAAATTGCGCGCCTTGCCGGTTGTTCACGCTCGACAGTCTCTCGGGTGATTAACCACGATCCACATGTGAGTCCAGAAATGCGAGAGCGAGTATGGCAAATCATTAAAGAGCACGATTTTCAGCCTAATCTTGCAGCACGCGCATTAGCTGGTCGTCGCAGTCGAGTCATCGGTCTGGTCATACCTCATCCACTCAGCACGATTTTTACCGATCCGTATTTTTCAGTATTGATTCAGGGGTGTGCAAAGGCATGTGATGAGCGTGGGTATTATTTGATGCTATCACTGGTGCTACGACAAGAAGACGACACCTATCAATGGTTAATTCACGCTCGACACATAGATGGTCTGCTTCTGGCACCACCGTTGATGGATGACCCGTTCGTGCAGCATTTGTTGGCCAAACGACTGCCGCTTGTCATGATCGGTCGAATTCCTGGTCGCACAGATATTTCTTCGGTGAATGTTGATAACCTCAAAGGCGCTATCCTGGCTACGCAGCATCTGTTGAAGCTTGGCTACTCGAAGATTGCCACTATTACCGGTTTAATGAGCCTGGTCGGCGCCTATGATCGCCTGGAAGGCTATCTGTGTGCGCTGCGCGAGGCGGGTATCGAGCCGCATCCGGAATATATTCAGGGGGGCGATTGGTCAGAAGCCAGCGGAAAGTACGCTATGCAACGCCTATTGCAGGTTACCCCTCGGCCTGATGCCGTGTTTGCTGCCAATGACAGCATGGCTGTCGGCGCGATAAAAGCAATCCAGGCGGCGGGGTTGAAGGTTCCTGATGATATTGCCGTAGTGGGATTTGATAACTTGCCGGTAGCGACAACGATTGATCCGCCTCTGACTACGGTACATCATCCAATTGAGCAGATCGGCTTTCTGGCTGCTGCTACGCTAATTGAACAGTTAGAGACCTGTACAACCCAGGCGGCGAAAGTTAGTGTTCAGCATATTGTCCTACCTACCAGGTTGATTGTTCGTATGTCTTGTGGAGCAGCGCTGCGACGTAGCACTCATCCCAAGACTCATTAAGGATTCGGAACGCAAGATAAAAAACAAGGAGGTGAACCAGGCCAGGACTACCAGGAGTAAATGTTGTACCTTATCGATTTATTTCCATGTTTTGGATCCCAGACGTTTTTTCGTGGAGGTACCTATGAAACACCGCTTCAGTCTTTTGATTGTTTTCATGGTGAGCGTGATACTAACCGCTTGTGGCCCATCTCCTGCACCGGTGGGGCAACCGACTACGGTGCAGCCAGCGCAGGCTCCAACTGCGCTGACCGAAGCGTCTGCACCGACACAGGTTGCAGCCCCGATAAGCGCTGATGCATTGCCACGTAAGGAAACGCTCTATTTCAATGGCTTACAGTGGGGACCGGTCGTCGGTTGGAATCCCTATTCCAATAACAACAACAACGGCATGGTGATTGCGCTACAAGACAGCGCTCGCGTGACCATGTTCGAGACGCCGTATTTGTATAACATGTTAGACGGTAAGCAATATCCATTGCTGGCTGATGGCGACTGGACATGGAACGCAGATCGCACCGAAATCACCTTCAAGATCAAATCGGCTGCCCGCTGGAGCGACGGCACGCCGGTGACTGCCGAAGATGTCGCCTACACCTGGGCCACGCATGTGAAGTACGAAACCGCGGTTGCTGCTGCGAATAGGGATTACATCGAGACCATCGAAGCAGTTGATCCACAAACTGTTGTGATCAAGGCAAAGCTCGATGCAAACGGACGGGCTGTCAATCCTTTGATCGTCCAGGCATACCTGAGCACGTACTACGTCATCCAGAAAGCCTGGACGCAGAAGCTGGAAGAGCGTAGTGGTGGTGATCCTACCAAACTGTTAGCCGATCCTGCGGAAGATGTCGTATATTCCGGTCCCTATGGCAAATTCTTTGCCGACGATACTAAGGTTGTATTGGTCCGCAACGACAATTACTGGGGCCAAGACCCCAGCATGTGGGGCAAGTTGCCGATGCCCAAGTACCTGGCGCACGTAATCTTCAAGGACAACGCAGCCGGTTCAACGGCCCTGGCCGCCGGTGAAGTGGACGTCAGCCAGCAATTCAACTCTAACGTGCAGGACCTGTGGGAGAAGCAGAATCTGCCCATCTCCACCTATCTACCCGAACCGCCCTATCACATTGGCGCTAGCCTGCCAACTGCGTTCTTTAATCTGAAAGCTGCCGGTCTGGATCAGGTTTGCATTCGCAAGGCGATTGCAATTGCAGTTGATTATTCAGCAATCATTGCCAACGCCATGACCAATCAGTCCGCCACTTTCGAGCAGGTGCCGCGCTCCCTGATGAACCCGACGCCCTTTGAGCAGGCGCTGTACAACCGCGAGGCGGTTGCACATTTGCAGTGGACGGGCAACGATATTGAAGGGGCTAAGAAGCTGCTCGATGACTGCGGGGTTGTTGATACCGACGGCGATGGATGGCGAGAGTATAACGGTCAGAAGCTGAGCTATGTGGCCACCTGCCCCAACGGTTGGTCTGACTGGCAAGCTGCTATCGAGATTGTCGCCGCAGCCGGCAAGCAGATTGGTATTGACATCACTACTAATTTCCCCGAGTGGTCGGTTTATCAGACAGTCGTCACCAAATCTGACACCCCCTTACCTGCTGGCTATGAGATCTTTATGATGTGGAGCGCAGGCGCCGGCCCGACGCAACCATGGGGACGTATTCGCAACCTGCTCAGCTCAGAGTGGATCGGCATGCCGAGCAACTGGAGCGGTAACTGGGGCCAATACTCCAACCCAGAGGTGGATGAGCTGTTGAAATTGATCCCGCATGAGACCGATGAAGCCAGGTTGAAAGAAATGTATACCCGGCTGGTCGAGATTTATCTGACCGACGTGCCTTCGTTCACCCTGATGTATCGCCCACAGAACTTCCACACTGTCAACGAAAGTATCTGGACAAACTTCCCGCATGAAGGTGATGGCACCAACCCGCCTGTCCCACCGCTTAACCTGATCGATGGCTGGGGCATTGCTGGTCTCTACAATCTCAGGCTTGTAGAGCCGTAGCGAGGCTGAAGAGACCCTTTCCGGACTATCTCCGAAAGGGTCTCTTCAAATCACTGACATGCTCAACTCACAGGCTCAAACGTGTTTCCAGGCATTTTGGATGTAGGGTCTTGTTCTGGAAGATGGTTCTCCGGAATACGGCTTCGCTCTGAGCAAGCCGGTGGGGATTGACAAACGGAAGGCAGGGTTGCGTTGAAAGGGTACATCAGATATTTTCTCAACAAACTCGGTTGGTTTGTAATCACCTTTGTCTTTGCCTTCGTCCTGAATTTTACGTTGCCTCGTCTAATGCCAGGTGATCCGGTTGCCGCAATCGTGGCACGGCAGGCGCAAGGCATCAGCAATCCAACCGGTGTGCAGGCAATCTATCAGCAATATACTGAGCTGTTTGGCACCGATAAGCCGATTATCGAGCAGTTTTTTATTTACGTACGCAATGTGTTTCGGGGTGACTTCGGGTTTTCATTTAGTCAGTATCCACGCACAGTGGCCGAGGTGATTGGTTCGTCGATTGGGTGGACACTGATCTTGCAGTTTCCAGCCATCCTTGTTGGCTGGATTTTAGGAAACTTGCTCGGTGCCATGGCTGCCTATCTCCGGGGCGGCTTTGATAAGGTACTCATGCCCTCTGCACTCTTCTTGAGCAGCTTTCCGGCTTTTGGGATGGCAGTGATTTTACTGGTGATCTTTGCGGTGTATTTGAAGTGGTTTCCCACTTCGGGAGGCTACGGCTATACGCTTATTCCTGGCCTGACACCAACGTTTCTATGGTCAGCTTTTATCCACTACCAGCTACCCTTCTGGTCGATTGTGTTGATTGCCATCGGCGGGCAGGCAATTGGCATGCGTTCGATGTCAATTTATGAACTGAATGCGGATTACGTGAAATTCGCTCGCTTCATGGGAATCAAAGACGACAAGATTGTCACTTATGTCTTTCGCAACGCCATGTTGCCACAGGTAACCGGTCTGGCATTGTCACTCGGCACGATGGTGGGCGGTGCGCTGATTGCGGAGATCGTCTTTAGCTATCCGGGTCTTGGTACAACGCTCCTGAATGCCGTTATGGGGCAGGATTACCCGCTCATCTCTGCGGCAACCTTGATCATCACATTTATGGTATTGACCGCCAACTTTATCCTCGAAATTTTATATGGCGTGATCGACCCGCGTATAAAGGCGGCTCAGTCTGATTGAGAGGATAAGTGCTTATGCAACACACACTTCGACAGGTTTTTCGCTCTGGTAAGTTTGTGGTGGGATTCACTATCCTGATGACAATCCTCCTGATTGTCATTGTTTACCCTTTAATCGTGCGCCATCCACCGTTACAGATCATTGGGCAGGGAACGTTCTTCCCACCTGGTATCTATGTCAGTGTCTACGATGCCGTCAACTCGCCGGTCTTGTATACGCTTAACCTTGAGGACGCCGCCGTCAAGCGCATTGAAAACCGGTTGCGTCAGGAAGACCGTGTTGCCATGAAGGAGTGGCTGGTCGCGTTCGGGGTGCCCGCAGAAGAGATCGATACCAACGATACGGAAAAGTTGTTGGCACTCTGGGAGGCGAACTATGATCCGAACCTGCGCTTAGAGGGCATGACCTTTGCCCGGCAGCGCTATTTCCAACGGGTTGATGCTGCTCTTGAAGGGCTACTCTCTACGGAGCCGGCGATCATTGCTGTGCCCAACTCAGCGACGGGTGCCCTCGAGCAGAAAGCGATAATCCAACAAACGGACTACGCTAACGTGGGTGAGATCGCTAATGTGCGCATTCTGCCATTGGGCACGGATAATTTTGGACGTGACGTACTGACCCAACTGGTGACAGCTACGGCGGTTTCTCTGGTAATCGGACTGGTTGCAGGATTGATTGCTACTACCATCGGCCTGACATTAGGGCTACTGGCAGGATATATTGGTGGGCTAGTTGATGACATGATCATGTTCTTAACCAACTTATTTACCGTTATTCCCACGTTTGTGCTGCTCATTCTCATTTCGTTCAGTATTGGTCAGGATCAGCGCGGAGCAATTACCATTGCTGCTGTAATTGGCTTGACCTCGTGGGTGTGGACAGCCAGAGCTGTACGGTCGCAGGTACTTTCCCTGCGTAATCGTGATCATGTCAATTTATCGAAACTCTCCGGCCATTCGGTGCCTCGTATCATTCTGACCGATATTCTGCCCTACATTGCCTCATATGTAGTGATGGCATTCATCCTGCAAGTCTCATCGGGCATTTTAGCAGAGGCAGGTCTATCTATCCTGGGTCTTGGTCCACGCACTACCGAAACACCGACCTTGGGGTTGATGATGAACTGGGCCATGATTTATCAGGCGCATATTCTAGGCAAATGGTGGGCCTATCTGCCGGTGCTCGTGACAATTGCATTGATCTCCTTCTCGATGAATCTGATGAACACTGGTCTTGATCAGGTTTTCAACCCTGCTTTGAGAGATTGAGTAAAGCGATGGGAAAAGTCATGCTTGAGGTCCGTGACCTCACTACCAAATATGTCACCCGCTACAAGGAAGACGTCTATGCCGTTGACCGCGTATCGCTGAAGATCGAGGAAGGCAAGACTCTCGGTATCGCTGGTGAGTCAGGCTGTGGCAAATCGACATTGGCCCTCAGTCTGATGGGCTACTACTTTCCACCCCTCCATTACATTAGCGGCGAGATTATCATCGACGGACAGAATATTACCGGCATGAAACCGGATGAGGTGCGCAAGTCGATTCTGGGGAAAGAGATTGCCTACATCCCGCAGGCGGCAATGAATGCGCTTAACCCGACACGTAAAGTCATCGACTTCATCGGTGATGTCATTCGTGCCCATGAGCCGAGCTGGACCAGGCAGATGATCCTTGATCACGCCCGCGCTTTGTTTGAGCGGCTCGGTCTACCGCCCGAGGTGCTGTACAAATATCCGGTGGAATTGTCGGGTGGTATGAAGCAACGCACGGTGATTGCTGTGGCCGTGATCCTGACACCAAAGGTGTTGATCGCTGATGAACCCTCTTCGGCACTAGATGTTACTTCGCAGAAGATGGTTATCAAGATGTTGCGCGACATGATGGAGAGTGGCTTCATCAAGGCGATGATTTTTATCACGCATGAGTTGCCGCTGCTTTACAATGTCGCCGATGACATCATGGTTATGTATGCAGGGCAGATCGTCGAAAAGGGTACGGCCAAACAGACGGTCTTTGACCCACTCCATCCATATTCCAAAGGGTTAATGGGGTCGATCCTTGTGCCAGAGAGTGGCTTGCGCAGTGCCAAGCTGACTGCCATTCCCGGCGCACCGCCAAACCTCAAAAACCCGCCACCCGGTTGTCGCTTTGCTGACCGTTGTAAATATGTCAAGCCAGAGTGCAGAGTCATGTCGGTTCCTCTATACGAGGTAAGCCAGGGCCGTGCCTATCGGTGCATTTTGTCAGAGGAGGAGTTGAGGAGGGCATACAACCATGGTGAGCAAGGGAAATCCGTGTTTGAGCGGTAGAGGAGTTACCAAAATTTTCGGCTTTGGCCGTCACAAGACGATCGCCGTCGATCATGTTGATTTTGATTTCCACGAAGGAGAAATCGTCTCGATTGTCGGTGAGTCGGGTAGTGGTAAGACTACTCTGGCAAAGATGTTGCTAGGGCTGATCAATGCCACTGAGGGGGAAATTTACTTCCAGGGAAAGAAACGCGACCTCAGCTCCGGCAAAAAGAAGCAGGAATACTGGCGCAACATCCAGGCTATCTTTCAGGATCCATTCTCTTCCTACAATATCTTCCATAAGATCGACTCCGTACTGCTTGATTGTATCCGAATGCGCGGCGGGGGTAACCTTCCGCGCGAACAGAAGGTGGAGTTGATGACGGAGGCGTGCAGTTTTGTCAACCTGAAGTTCGCCGAGCTGACCAACAAATATCCCTTCGAGCTGTCAGGTGGACAAATGCAGCGCTTGATGATCGCTCGCATTTTCCTCCTGAAACCCAAAATTTTGATAGCGGATGAACCGACTTCCATGATCGATGCCTGTTCACGCGCAACTATTCTGGATTATCTGATGAAGCTGCGCAGCGAAACTGGCATGACGCTTATTTTTATCACCCACGACATTGGTCTGGCCTATTATGTTTCAGATACAATCTACATCATGGAACGTGGACGCTTCGTTGAGAGGGGTTCTGCCGATGATGTGATTTTGCAGCCAAAACATCCGTATACCCGCCGATTGATCAGTGATGTGCCCAAAATCTATGAGGAATGGGATCTCTCGACGGTGTAAACGTTATCTGGTTGCCAGGAGCAGGATGGCGAGTCTTGGGTAAAAACAAGATCTTCTGGTATCTCTACACAGAGACACAAAGGTTTTCTTTGCACCTTTGTGTCTCTGTATAAATGTCCGAATCTTTCCACAAAATGTTGCGGCTAAAACCTGTTTCGTGAATCTATAGCGAGCCTGTTTTTTCAGGCTATTGCGTTACGTCGTGTGTGTGATAGCAGGATAGATGATGTGCATCATAGCTGAGACTACCAATTCGTTAGTTCGTTACTGAATGATGTTCGGTTGCATTGTCAGGAACGCACAGCGTGCCATGACTGCGAATGCGATGTGCGTGGCATAGTTAGTATTCAGAGATAGATATCACCAGGTTGTGAGTAGATTCGACGATTGGTGCGCTCAGTCAGCTATGAGGCACCGGTTGGGTCAATCTAACGACCACCTCCAGGCTCTGGTCGGGCAAGAGCTTGAGAGGCTTCTTGCCGCTGGTGCGGGGATTGATAGGTTGTGCAACTGCCAGGATGGGCGATATGCGGGTAGATGACCGGGTCTGGTTCCTGTTCGTTAGAAGTGTGTGATAACGGTGTGACGTCAGGTGCGATGGAAGCCAACATTTGATATTATCTCTGCCAGTTTGGCCTGCATGAACCCATTTCCGCTCCAAGTCCAGGGAAGAAATTACCACGAGATCGCTACTATATCATCAAGAAATACCGATGACCGAGATGCCTGTAATCTCGACCCAAACCAACCCGACGCCAGATCAGGCCGTGGCCGTTTTGCACATAGCTCTTCTATGCGATATGTTATAATCCAATTCTCAATAACCGCATATGGGAGTCGAACCTGCCTGGTCTGGCAGGTTTGGCGAGGAGCCTTGTGTGCCTGCGCGTCCATTCCTCAAGTGGGCTGGTGGGAAAAGTCAGCTCTTGCCAGAGCTTTCGCGGCGCATTCCAGAGCGTTTTGGCCGCTATCACGAGCCGTTTGTCGGTGGTGGCGCACTCTTCTTTTACCTCTGGAACAATGGTCTGTTGCGACACGGGGCCATGCTGAGCGACCTCAACGCGGAACTGATCGACTGTTACATTGCTGTTCGTGATGAGGTTGAGGATCTGATTGAACTGCTGCATCGTCTGCGCCCGTATGCGACCGACCGTGATTTCTTCTACGATATTCGCAGTTGGGATCGCCAACCAGATTTTGCTCGTCGCTCACGGGTGGAACGTGCAGCCCGCACCATCTTTCTCAATCGCACCTGCTACAATGGTCTCTATCGCCTGAACAATAAGGGGCAGTTCAACGCCCCCTTCGGCTATTACAAGAATCCGCAGATTGTAGACAGCGATAATCTCCGTGAGGTGAGTCGGGCCTTACGCAATGTTGATCTGCGGGTGGCCGATTTCGCGGCTGTCCTCGATGAGGCTCAGGCGGGTGATTTTGTCTACTTCGATCCGCCGTATGTGCCGGTAAGCAGTACCGCTTCCTTTACCAGTTACACACGACGCGGCTTCGATGAGGGTGAACAGCGTCGGCTTGCCCTGGTCTTTCATCAACTGGCAGCGCGGAATTGTTTCGTGATGCTCTCGAATTCATCAACAACCCTGGCACATCAGTTGTACGCCAACGCCTGCCGGGTCGATGTTGTGCTGGCCAGTCGTAAAATCAATTGCAACGGCTCACGTCGCGGGCTGGTTGAAGAGCTGATTGCCTGTAGTTTTCCGGCTGGCGTGTTCACTCCACACAAGCTTGCCAGTGATTAGAATGTGTGCCGGTACACGGCCTGTCAACGATATAGATGCGTCTACTCGCTCCGGCGCCAGTTCCAGGCGATCACGGCCAGATAACCTGCGGCACCAATTGCGATACCTACCGGCCAGGAACTACTGGCCTGAAAACTGATCAGACCGGCCAGCAACGGCCCAACGGCTGCCAACAGCGGACGCAAATCGTCACCGGGCGGATGACTGGCCCGCAGACGACGGCGCACCGGCGTTGCCCTCTCTAGCTGTTCGGGTAACGTATCATCAGTTTCGTCGTCATCGTCTTCGTCTGTCTCGAAAATAGCAGGTGGTAAGGGGTTATCGAGCGGTGGATGTTCGCGTAGCTCGGCCCGGTACGCTTTCCGCCAGCGGTATGTTGGCCGCCGGCGCGTCTCGTAGAGATGGTAGGCCGCACGCTGCAAAAAGGCCGGCTGACCGGCACTCAGCGTCATCAACTCGCGTACTTCATCAGCACTAAACAGACGCTCACCTTCTTCGAGGTAGCTATCGAGCAAAAGGCGCGCTTCGGCGAAGCTCAATGGCCCTAGCCGCACCGTGGCGAATGGTTCACTCAGCATGGGTGGTGTGCCACGGATGGCCCCGACAACCATCAGATCGTATGCCAGCGTTTGCCCGGTTGGCCCGGCTACTCCGTGGTAGCCGGGCGCACTTCGCCGGGCCAGGCGGCCCAATCGTTCGAGCAGGTCTTCACCCCAACCGGCGGCAATCGCGGCCTCGACCCCATCGAGACAGATCAAGACCGGCCTGCCACTGGCCGCCAGACGCTGTTCCAAAGCCGCAATCGTTGGTTCACTCCCCCCCAGAGCACGAACGATCAGACCATACGTTGTCGCCGCATCAGGCAACAGGGAAAGATCAAGGTAGAAGGCGTTCAGATTGGGGATTTCCAGCACTGCTCCAGCGGCCTGTGCCAGGTGCGTCAACAGCGATGATCGACCACTCCCGCTCGGCCCGTACAGCAAGAGTGGGCGACGGCGTTCGAGTTGTTCACATGCCGCTCCCAGCTCGCGCCAGCGACCAACAAATTTGCCCGGATCGGTAATCCGTCCGCGCTCAGCGAAGGGATTTTTCATGCGACCTCCACCGCTAACCTGTTTACCGGGTTACTGAAGGTACCAGCGTTCAATATTCCACAAGTAGCGCGGTGTCGTCAGATCAACCGGCCCGTCAAGCGTTTGTACCCGTGTGTTGATCACGACTGCGGTGCGATCAACCCATAAGTAGAGGTAAGGCAATTCACTGGCCAGGCGAGCCTGGGTCTGGGCAATTGCACTGCGCCGTTCCTCACGACCGTAGAGCTGACGGGCAATCAGTGCCTGCTCGTCGTACACCGGATCGTTGAAGCCAACAAAATTGCGGGTAGCACGGGTGTCACCCGGCCCCTGTTCAAGCTGACTGGAATGGAAGAGCGCAAAATCATCGGGGTCGTAGAACATCGTATCGGCAAAGTTCGGATCACCGGCGCCGTTCAACCAGCTTCCCAGCAAGAGGTCGAAATCGTATGGTGCCACGTAGCGTGCCAGAATGACGGTTGCGAAATCAGCCGGTTCTACGACAATCTGGATACCGATGCTGGCAGCAATTTCGGCGATGCGACGGGCAGCCACCAATCGCCGTTCATCATCGTTCCGAACGTAGAGGCGGGCGATCAGCGGTACTCCCTCCCGTTGGCGGATTGTTGCACCGGGAGGCAATACCCAACCGGCGGCATCAAGTATCTCGCGTGCAGCCGGCAGGTCGCCAGCCGGCAGTGGCGGCGTCAGATCGGCCCAGCTACCCGGCAAGGCGCCATTGCCGACCGGCACCCCCACCCCCTTGGTTGCCGTCTCCACCAGGCGCGGCAAATCGATAGCCGTTGCCAGCGCCTGCCGCAGGCGCACATCGGCAAACGGACGACCGGGACGCAAATTGAAGGCCAGAAAATAGACCCCATTTTCGGGAATACTGCCATTACGCAAGGTTGTGACATCAACGAGCGCATCCTGGGCACCCCAGGGCAGTTCGGCCACCAACAATTGCCCATCACGAAGGGCTTGCTGAGCTGTCGCTGTTTCCGGCATGACTGTCAGCATCACCTGATCGAGGAGTGGTGAGCCGTGATGATACTGATCGTGTCGTTCCAGCACCAGACTGCCATCGGCCTGCCGTTCCCGCAGACGAAAAGGGCCGCTCCCAATCGGCTGATCAAGAAAATTGATCTGACTCACATCACGCCCGGCAAACAGGTGACGGGGTAAGATAGGAACGGCTAGCAGACTCAGCATCGGCGCATAGCGGCTGCGCAACTCAATCACGACCGTGCGTTCATCAGGGGCAGACGCCGCAGCAATGTAGCGCAGGTCGGCCAGGAGGGCAGTACTGGTTTCGGGCAGACTGCGCAGCGCTTCCAATGTGAAGAGCACATCGGCAGCCGTCAGCGGTTCACCGTCGTGCCAGTACACGTTCTGACGGAGCGTAAACGTCAATCGTCGTCCATCGACATCAATGTCAAGCCGCTCAGCCAGATCGGGGTTTGGCCACAGATCGGCATCGAGACGCATCAAACCACTGTAGAGCAGACTGATCAGATGTTCTTCACCACGAGAACGTGGCTGCCAGGGGCGCAGATCGGTAACAGGAGCAGCAATTCGTATGCTCAGTGTACCACCACGGGGAAGTGGGGTTGCCGTTGGTGGGAGCGTGGCTGTAGGCAGCATCGTTGCCGTTGGCGTCGGTGGGGGGAGTGTGGCACATGCAGCCAGGAGGACGCTCAACATGATCAAGATGAATAGCAATCGGTTGTGGCGAAGCCTGTAATCGTTATGCATAGAAATATTATACCAACGCTTATTTTCTTGGGCAGCACCTACCGAAACCTTATGGTACAATACAAAAGCAATGCAGAAACACAATTCCGACCGAACACCGGGGCACGGAAAGGGAACCACAATGACCTCACGGCTGCAAGAAGCGGAAGTGATCGTCTGGGATCGTTTAAGCCCTTTTGGACAGGCGCAATCCTTTCGCCGGCACAATACAATCTACACTCCGACCCAACCGGCACAAACCCTTTACCTGCTAATGAGTGGTCAGGTTGGGTTACATCTTGCGTCACGCGAAGGACGGCTACTCACTATGCGTGTTGTCGAAGAGCGACAGGCGTTCGGCTTGAGTGTCTTTGAGCGTGATGCAACCTATGATACCTTTGCCGAAGCGTTGACGCCGGTACGGGTGTTGGCGGTTCCCCGGAGTGAGGTACTGCAAGCGATGGCTGAAGACGGGACGCTGGCCATGGCAATGCTTGAACTTCTCGGCCAGCAACGTATGATCGTGAGCCGACGAATTGAGGAGGTGGCCTTTAAGTCAGTTCCGGCCCGGTTGGCTTCAGTCCTCCTCGAAATGTCGGAGACGCAACAGGTGGCTGCCCCGCAACCGAATCGCTTGCCCCGGCGCACCCATCAACAGCTTGCTGATATGATCAATGCGTATCGCGAAACCGTGACTAAGGTCATTAATCAGTTCCGCGATGCCCGTCTGCTCGACGTGGATAGTTCCGGCATTACCCTGTTGAACCCATCCCGACTACGCGAGCTGGCTCAGAGTTAGCGAGCAATCTCTTCAGGTGCCAGGCGCTTTTTGCGCTTGCGCATGTGCTCACGACGTACCACCAGCTTCCACCACAGGCCAATAAGTTGAACAAAGGTGCGCCAGAGCCGTGGGAAGTTGAAGAACTGACTCTTGCCGTAAGTGCGGTGGTAGTGATGAACCGGTACTTCGGCGAAGCGATAGCCGGCATCTTGTAGCTTCTTCACCAGCTCCAGGCAAATCGTCCCGCTGTCTGATTCCAGCTCAATATCGTCGAATACATGCCGGCGAATAAGCCGAAAATCGCAGTCAACGTCGCGCAATTTAAAGCCGAAGAGAAATTTCACCGTGTGGTGGTAGATACGACCGATGATAATGCGATGCAACGGGTCTCCGCGATCTATCTTCCAGCCATTCACAATGTCGATATCGTCACGCAGTGCCGGTAAGAGAAGCTTGAGTTCGCGTGGATCGTACTGCGCATCGCCGTCGGTGTAGAAGATCAGGTCTTTCGTTGCTTTGGCAAAGCCAACCCGTAACGCTCCACCGTACCCTAACGCCTGGCGATGTGTGTACACGCGCAGCCGATCATAGCGCTTTGCCAGTGATTCGAGAACATCAACCGTGTAGTCAGTACTTCCATTCTCGACAACAATCACCTCGTAATCATCGGTAATTTCTTCCAGCGTCTCGATAGCTGCAACCACCATACTACCAATTGTACCGGCATCATTGCAGGCGGGAAAAAAGACGCTGATACTGGGTCGCTTGTCCATACAGTTGAACTCCATGCGCCGTTTGAAGTGCCGCCGGCTGATTATAACACAGGCGTCGTGCACTCCTCGTCAGGGGCTGAACGTAAAGCTGTGCTACGGTGACAGCAACACAGGCTGATGAACGTTTACAACGTACCTGAGATGAAGAAAGGAGTAAACGCTGTCGCTCATTCGCAGCGTAATCACGCGCTGGATGGGACATCGTGTAGGTTTCCTGGTTTGGCGTGCGCAAGCCACATTTCCGCACTCACCGTGCTCGATGTCGGGTGTGTGTAGAAGTTATCTCATGAACTACTGACAGACCCCATAATCGTGACGATCACACTCAGCATCTCCGTTACCAGCAGGGTCAACGTCAGGCACGCGCCGGATCGTGATCACGGCTGACGCGGCAGCCTGGCTACCGCACTCCAAATGCTGCGACATGTGCATCACGCACGGGCAAGGCAATCAATCCAGTGCGTGATAGCACCGGAGATGGTCGTCATCCATCCCCGCAGCTAAGCCGACAGATTGGGAGCAGGATAGGCAAGGCTTTGGTGATCGGTAATCGTTCATGCGCCTGGGTGCAAGGCTGGTAGGACGACAGTGCAGCTTTGTGAAATAAGTTCTGGTCAAGATTGATATTGATGACTGCTGGTGTGCTATCATACGGATAGCACTGGCAAGTATCACGGGGTTATCTATGGCAACACTGCTTTCCTGGTTGTTGATCGTCATGATATTGTTGTCGGCCTGGTATGTGATAGCCTACACCGTTGCCTTCTTTCATCTACGCGAGCGGATGTTGCTGCTGCCGGTTGGACAATGGTTGCTGGTCGGTGTCGGGCTTGGTTCGATCATCCTGAACAATGGAACGCCAGTACTGGTTTGGGTAATGACTCCGCTGCTGATTGGGCTGGCCCTGGCCGGTATCTGGCGCCGCCATCCGCGTGGTCTGGCACTGGTCTTGCGTTCATATCCTCGCGGTACGCTCGACATCCTGACGTTTCGCCGGCCGGTTTTTGATCTGAAGCGCCGTGTACGGACAAAATGACAATGCGTGATGACCTGATAACCGCTCTCCTGAGCGTCGTTGATCCGGCAATTGTGCTGCGCCGGCCAGAAGAGCTGATGCTCTACGAGTACGATGGCTCAGCCCTTGATCAGGGTATGCCGGAGGTGGTCGTTGTGCCGCGCACTACTGCCGAAGTTGCGGCCTGTGTGCAGGTGGCAGCTCAGCTTGGCGTGCCAATCGTTGCCCGTGGTGCGGGCACCGGTCTGGCCGGTGGCTCGGTACCCGAACAGGGTGGGCTGGTCATTTCCCTAACCCGCCTCAATCGGATTCTAGCCATCGACCCGGTGGCGCGTACTGCTCGCGTGCAACCCGGTGTAGTCAACACCGATCTTAGTCTCGCTGCTGCACCTTACGGTCTCCACTTTGCTCCTGATCCCAGTAGCCAGCGCGCCAGTACCATCGGCGGCAATATTGCTACCAACGCTGGTGGTCCGCACTGTCTGAAGTATGGCGTCACCACCAACCATGTCCTGGCGGTAGCGCTAGTCTTGGGTGATGGGCGGGTGATCGAGGTGAGTCGCGCTGCCCTTGATGCGCCAGGCTACGATCTGCTGGGGGTTGTGGTGGGCAGTGAAGGAACCCTCGGGATCGTCACCGAAGCAGTGGTGAAATTAACGCCAAATCCCGAGTCGATCTACACCTTTCTGGCCATCTACGACGATCTCGACGCAGCCAGCGAGACAGTATCCGCGATTATTGCCCATGGCATCATTCCCGCTGCGCTTGAGATGCTGGTTGGGCAGGGCATCGCCGCTGTCGAAGCCGCAGTCCAGGCGGGGTATCCGTCTGATGCGCGGGCGGTATTGTTGATCGAGCTGGATGGGTTGCGCGAAGAGGTTATTGCCCAGGCGCAAGCGATTGAACAGATCTGCCACCATTATGGGGTGCGCGAGTTGCGGGCGGCGCAAGATGCCCATCAGCGCGAGAAGTTGTGGGCCGGTCGTAAAGGCGCTCTGGCGGCCTGCGCACGGATTGCCCCGCACTATCACATTCAGGACGGCGTCGTGCCGCGGTCGCGTCTGCCGGAACTGTTGCGTCTGACCGAAGAGGTGGCGGCCCGCCACCAGATCACGATTGTCAATATTTTTCACGCCGGTGATGGTAATCTCCACCCGCTATTGCTGTTCGATCTCCGTCACGCCGGTGCGCTTGAGCGGGCAGTTGCCGCCAGTGAAGAGATTTTGCAGGCGTGTGTTGCTGCCGGCGGTACGATCAGTGGTGAACATGGTATCGGGATTGAGAAGCGTAATTATCTGGGCTGGATTTTTGGCCCGTCCGATCTGGCCGCCTTCGCCGACCTGCGCGCCATCTTCGATGCGAATGGGGTGATGAACCCCTGTAAACTGCTGCCGGGGGGCAGTAGTTGTGCCGACATCCGGTTTGCTCGCGGTGCTCTGCGTGCGCTTGACCGGGGGGCGTGGATTTAGACTGGTATGAATGCCTTGCCTTTTTCAACCAGGCCATCGCCGACAACGTATGCATTGGCTGATCAACAACCGCAGCAGGTTGTGCAGCCGACATCCGTCGCTGATGTGAGCGAATTGCTCGCCGCAGCGACCCGTACCCACACCGCAGTGGTGCCGTGGGGGGGCGGTACACACCAGTTTCTGCTCGATCCGCCGCAGCGTTACGATGTTGCCCTTGATCTGCGCCAACTGAACAGGGTGATTGAATACCAGCCTGCCGATCTGGTGATAACGGTTGAAGCCGGTGCGTCGCTAGGGTCGGTACAGGCACTGTTGCGCGAACGGGGACAGTGGCTGCCCTGGGATCCACCTGCATCAGATGGTGCGACTATCGGAGGATTACTGGCGACCGCGGCATGGGGGCCGTTGCGGTTGGGTTACGGTGGGCCACGGGAGTGGCTCCTCGGTATGCAGGTCGTGCTCGGCGATGGGCGAGTGGTACAGAGTGGTGGGCGGGTGGTCAAAAATGTGGCCGGTTACGATACCCACAAGCTACACCTCGGCGCGTATGGCACGCTTGGGGTGATGGCAACAGCAACGTTCAAAGTCGCGCCACTCCCGGAAACATTTGTTTCACTGCGCGTTACCTGCTCTACCGTTGACGAGGCCTGGCAGGTGGCCGAGGCGCTGCGTAGACCGCCATTACAGCCGGTCGGGCTGGTCATTACCATCTCAAATACTATCATGCTACAAGCCCAATTCGCCGGTGTGGCAGCCGCGGTGGAACGCCAGCTAGCGCTGGCTACCGCAGCCTGTTTTACTGTGACCGATCTGACGGTCGAATACAACTATCGCGCCCTGCCCCATGCCGCCTATCCACCCGCATCTGCCTCCAGCCTGATCCTTCGGATCGGTGTGCCTGACAGTGCGCTGCCGGTGGCGATGGCTGCGCTGGCGACGGTCACACCTGAATCAGTAACCGTCTTTCCCGGTCTGGGGCTGATCATTGCCTGTTGTCCGCAGACTGCTGCCACGCACTTGCCCGTGTTGCGCCAAGCGCTGGCCGGGGCAGGCGGGTATGCCGTGGTTGAATATAGTCCGGTCAGGATTGATCGCTGGGGGCCGCCGCCACCAACCATCGATCTGATGCGTGCCTTGCGTCAACGCTGGGACCCGGCAGGCATTCTCAATCCAGGGCGCTGGCTGATTGAATAAGAGCGATGATGTTCACGAAGTCAGGAGATGTCGTATGGCGCTACTCGGTTCACTTATCGCGCTCGGTGCCGCACTGGTCTTTGCCGCACTGGCACTGGCAACCTTATGGGGTGGCTGGCAGGCAATCCGTCGCGAATTACTGCGTGGGTTCGTGAGTACCAATCCTGCAATGGGTGAACGCATCTGGAGCCTGTTGCTGACCGTTGTTCCTCTACTCGGAGCCGCGCTGCTTGGGCTACTGGCAGCGTGGCGCATCGTTCAGGTAGCTCTTGGTTTGGGATAAGGAGAACGTCCAATGACACGTCCACGTCCGGTGGTCTTGATAATTATGGATGGCTGGGGTATTGCGCCGCCAGGGCCGGGTAATGCGGCTGATTTGGCCGATACGCCCCATGTTGATGCGTGGATGGCGAATTGCCCCTTTACAACATTGGGAGCTTCAGGGCTTGATGTTGGCCTGCCTGAAGGTCAGATTGGGAACTCCGAGGTAGGCCATCTCAATATTGGGGCCGGTTTTGTGGTCTATCAAGAACTGACGCGCATCAGCAAAGCGATTGCCGATGGTGATTTTTTTACCAACCCGGTCTTGCTCCAGGCTATCGAACACGTCAAACAGCGCAACTCGGCCTTACATTTGATGGGGTTGTTTGGGCCTGGAGGCGTCCATGCCCATGAAGATCACCTGCACGCGCTGCTGGAACTGGCCCACCGCCATCATCTCCAGCGCGTCTATCTCCACCTCTTCCTCGACGGGCGCGATGTGTTGCCGCGCAGTGCCCTGGGTTTTCTCGACACCCTCGAAGGGGTGATCGCCCGGCTTGGCGTCGGCACGATTGCTACCGTTTCCGGTCGTTACTATGCGATGGATCGTGATAAGCGCTGGGAACGCACGGGACGGGCGTATGCGGCCCTGGTTGATGGGGTGGGTGAGAAGGCACCTTCAGCGCGGGCAGCGATTGAGGCATCGTATGCCCGTGATGTCAGTGATGAATTTGTCTTACCCACAGTGATTGTCACCGCCAGCGGCGAACCAACCGCTACCGTGCGCGATGGCGATGCCGTGATCTTTACCAACTTCCGCCCCGACCGCGGTCGGCAGTTGACCCGCGCTTTTGTTGATCCAGACCTCAACGAACGTATTCGTCAGCACTATGAACGGCAAAAGGCTGAAGGCCAGCCGTTGCCTGCCACGATCTGGCAGCGTGAGCGTCAGTTGCGCGATCTCTGTTTCGTGACCATGACCCAATACGAAGAGGGCTTGCCGGTACTGGTTGCCTTCCCGCCCCGTTACGTCACCAATCCGCTGGCCGCTGTGATCAGTCAGGCCGGGCTGCGCCAGTTTCATATTGCCGAGACCGAGAAATACCCGCACGTCACCTTCTTCCTCAATGGTGGGCGCGAAGAGCCGTTTCCTGGCGAAGATCGTCAGCTCATTCCATCACCCAAAGTCGCCACTTACGATCTGAAACCGGAAATGAGTGCCCCGGAAGTCACCGAGGCTCTGCTGGCCGCAATTGATAGCGATCAATACGATTTCATCGTGGTCAATTACGCCAACCCTGATATGGTTGGTCACACCGGGAGTATCCCGGCGGTGATCAAAGCCTGTGAAGCCGTTGATGCCGGGTTGGCGCGGGTGGTGCCGGCCATTCTGGAGCGGGGCGGCGTGGCCCTCGTCATCGCCGATCACGGGAACGCCGAGCAGATGATTGACCCGGAAACTGGGGGGCCGCACACGGCACACACCACCAATCCGGCACCTTGTTTCCTGATCGGTGGTGCCGGTTATGGCAAAGATGCTATCGAACTGCGGCACGGTGGACGATTGGCCGACGTGGCACCAACACTGCTCGAACTGTTGGAGTTAGAACCGTCACCCGATATGACCGGGCAGAGCCTGATTGTGCGTCGTGCTTAGTCAATCTGGACAGGTTGAACCCTGCCGCACAAGTAGCCTGTCAGGTGCTGTTTCAGCAAAGGGATGTCTCTGAACAACACCCCTCGTTGTACAAGCGGTGGGGTTGCGGCAGGAGAAGATTCATCTGTCATCGATCCACGCAAACATCACGGATCGACGCGAATACCGTTCATGCTCAAAATGTCGCGTGCCACATGGTTTGGAGTGCGGAGGCCTGGCTTCCGCACTCACCGTAGTTCTCTCCTGGTGGGGTACCGCACTCCTGAACCAGCGCCAGCGGAGGCACTCTGTAACGGTGACTCCGGCCGGTAGTGGGTTCAAGGACGGCCAGAAAATATAAGCTAACACAATGCCCCCTCATTACCTCATCAGGAGGACCTGGATCAGACTGCTGCACTCCCCTCTCGCGCAGCATAGAAGAAGGGTCGGGGTGATGGTATTCAGCGCATTCCCAAGCCGTATTCCCCGCACGTGCTTTCATGCTCTGTTGACATCCAGCATGAGCGGGTTAGTGTAGAAGCGTGTTGCAGAGCACTGCTGGAAGCAGTGCAAGCACGACACGCTAACCACGCATCATACTGGTGCTGCCCTCACACGACTGCCCGTGAACTGGCACATGCACCCGTGTTGACCCGCCAGTGGCTCACTGGTAGTTAGCAAGGGTCTGAAACCTGCATGATATACCGTGTCAGTCAAGATTTGATATAACCCGGCGTCATACCACGACAGTCACCCCTGAATCGATGCTCCTGGCGCATTGGTTCAGGGGTGACCCTATCTTGCGGAGGCCAGGACTACGCTGCGTTCACGGAAGACCAGATCACGTCATCGGTAGCACAAAGACGCGGCTGTCTTCATCGCACTGTATGTCTCCCGCTAGCATCTGATAGTGGCTATTCGACAACATCGGGCTACCTCCTCGTCATCATCCCCTGCGCTTACCGGATGTGCCTCTGCTGAACCAAGAGATACAGGATGTTCCTCGTGCTGAAGAGATAAAAGACAGATAACCGGATTATACTTTTTGTTAACTTTTTATTTAGATTAAATAATATTTTTACTGGTTATTTGATAAAAGTGTTGTATGATTAATTATGCAATATCGATAAATTTTGTATTGGTTAAAGCCGCAAAATAGTTAATATATTATTAAAATCAATAAAAATCGCAAAAATCATACTCTTCAACGTTAATAAAGACATCGAGTGCGAATAATGACGTGAAAGGTAAACGTATGGTTTAGAACAAATAAACTGAGAAAACGCTGATTTTCACAAACAAACCCACAAACCATTTGCTGTTCAGCAATGGTTTACGGTACTGTTGTGAAATTTACAACTAACTCCATCCACGACCACGAAGCAAGGCACTGTTCTGGTCTCAGTACGCACGTCGGGATTAGAAGGATTCAGTATTAGAAGGAGGTTCGTAATGGCAGACCAAAAGCAATCACGGCGACTGAGTTTCGAGATTCCCCTCGATGCAAGCAGCGTTGATGATTTCTCTCCTGAGACGCCGGTCAAAGTCGTGGTTGAGGGTGCCGGTAACATTTTGCACTCTTCACTGGCTCGTTTTGATAAAACGGGCAGAGCGGTAGTCCGCGTTGAACTGAGTGGTGCTCCTGATACCCTGAACATCATCGTTGGTCCAGCCGATGCTGAGGACGAGGATTTGCCTCGTCTCCAAAGCATTAGTCGCACTATATCAGCACGGACGTTGCAGGAGCGCCAGTTTAAGCTGGAACCGATCTCGATCTCAACTTACTACTGGCATTGGTGGCGACGCTGGTGTCGCTATTTTGTGATCACCGGTCGGGTTGTCTGTCCTGATGGAAAGCCGGTCCCTGGGGCACGGGTGTGTGCCTTCGATATCGACCACTGGTGGTGGTGGTCCAGTCGCCAACAGGTGGGGTGTGATACGACCGATGCCAATGGTGCGTTCACCATCAAGTTTCGCTGGTGTTGTGGCTGGTGGCCATGGTGGTGGTGGCGAATTCGCTACTGGCAGCTTGAACCCTGGCTCGTCGATCTGTTACGCCCGATTGTCGAGCAGGTACCTGATTTTCCCATTCCTATCCCCGATCCGCGGCCCTCACCCGCTGTCTTTGCGCCATTGCTGGAACGCGATGGTCAGGCAATGGCCCTGGTGAGCCAACCATTCGATACAGCCGTGTTGCCAGCACTGCGTGAGAAGCTACGCACACGTCTGCCACATATCCCCGAACTTGAACAATTGCGCATCTGGCCCTGGGCACCCTGGCAACCATGGTGGGATTGTACACCGGATATTATCTTTCAAGTCACCCAGCAATGCGAAGGTCGACTCAAAGTCATCGTTGACGAGACTATCGCCGATACGCGCTGGAATATTCCCACGAATATGAGTGTGACGCTGGTCGCTAACGAGGCAGCGTGTTGCATTGACAATCCACCGCCACCTGAAGGCAACTGCGTTGTGGTAGCGAATGTGTGCAGTAGCCTGAGCAACAATATCGGCGGGAATATGGGCGCTATTCCAGCACCGGCTGGTTATCTAAATCCGAATGTCGCAGCCCTGTACGGTGATCGCCCCTTTGCCGGTACGGTATCAATTGGCGGACAGTTTGGCAGTGCAGCGATGGTTGATTTCTACGAATTTGAATGGGCGACCAGTCCAGGTGGGCCGTGGCAACCCATGCCACCCGCGGCAGTTGGGAATTTTACGCGCACCTTCTGGGGGCCGGCACTGCCTGCGGGGCCGGTTGACTTCCATACGGTCCCGATCAATTTCACCCCGATCAGCGGACGACTGGTTGCTCCTTCACGGACATTCTTCGAGGCAAACAATGCTCCGGGGAGCTGGGGGCTGAGCCGTTTCTGGGTGAGTAATCCCAATCTGCTACTCCAGTGGCTGACTACCAATACCTTTACCGATGGTACGTACTATTTGCGTCTGGTCGGTTATCAAAACACCGGGACAGGAGCGAATCCGCAATTGGGTCATCCCCAAATCCTGCCGATCTGCAATACCGATCACCCGAACTACCTGGTGCTTACCATTGACAACAGTACCAGCAATCTTGAGCCGGCAGCCGATATTGTCGCAGTACGCATCAATGGTAGTCTGGCCGATCCCTGTGCCAATATCATTGCCGACAGCGGCGGCACGCTTGAGATTGATTTTATCGCCTACGATGTCGGTCAGCATCTGGCGTTCTACACCCTCGAAGCAACCTACGGCAAGAACGGTCGTGTCAATCTGCTGACGTGTCCGGGGGCCACACTAACGCCTATTTCTCTACCGCCAACTGCTCCCGCCGCTGATCAGGTTGGTCCCGATTACGGAGCAGCACGTAGTCAGGGGGCAACGGCACCACACTGGCGTGGTGGGGGATTACGCTTAACCATTCCTGACCTGCGCTGCGCCTTCCCGATCACATGCTGCTATCAAATCGAGTTGCGGGTCTACAAGCGCACCATCGTCAATTGCAACTACGATTATCACCCGCGAAAGCTCAGTTTCTACAGCCTGACGGTTGCCGTCTAGGAGAGCGGTGAGTGCGTGTTAGCCGGTACGGCATTTTCTACCGAATCGGCTAACACCACTCGCCAACACTGAATATCACGGATTGCTGTTATGTCATGGCTGAGCCTAATCATTGCGATATGTGCCGTCTGGCGCATCACCCACCTCTTTCATGCTGAAGATGGCCCCTGGGCGATGTTCTTACGCTTGCGACAGTGGGCAGATGGGAGTTTTTTGGGTCAGGCACTCGCTTGTTTCTATTGCCTGAGCCTCTGGTTCGCATTACCGGTCGCCTTATACTACGCGCCAACCTGGGTTGAAGCAGGATTGTACTGGCTGGCATTTTCTGGTGGCGCTATCGTTATCGAGCGAGTAAGTGCACCGAAACCAATAGTCTATGAGATACCATCTCAGGGAGGTTATGATGACATGCTGCGGCAAGAATCGAGCATGGGCACCGATCACAACCGGCACAACGACCAGTCCCTCGCAAACCACGGGTAATCAGCGCTTCGCTACCTTCTGCGAGTACACCGGTCATGCGGCGCTGATTGTCATCGGCCCGGTGAGTGGTCGCATCTACCGCTTCAACTACCGCGGTGCCCGTCTCCCTATCGATCCGCGAGATCGTTCGGCACTTGGGCAGATTAGCCAATTGCGGATAGTCGAGCATCGGTAAGCACGCTGTTATGTGCCGGAAACTCGTCACAAAAATATCGCTTTTGGATAACGCGGGGCGAGACAGGACGCGCAGCCATACGTGCAGCACAGGCTGTAACCTGTGCTAGAACTTATTTCATAAAGGCTGTGCGGTCGTGTTACCTGACCATCACACAGGCGCATAAACGCTTGCCAATCACTAACGAAGTATATCCTGATTCCAGTCTGCCAGGATGGCAATGAGGATGGCTGCCAACCATCTCCGGTGCAGTCACACGCTGGATTAATTGCCTTGTCCGATGTCATCCGCGTGTCGCAGCATTTGGAGTGCGGCAGCCACGCTGCCGCAGCAGCCGTGCTCACGATCCGATGCGGGTTACGCCGTTGACCCTGCTGGTCACAGGGATGCTATGTGTATTCGTCACGATCATTCAGTAATGAATGAGATAACTTCTACACTGATTGGAAAAACCCTGGCGATCTCCCTGGCGCATGTCAGCAGTTCTTGTGTTTGCAGGAAAGATAGTTTTCCGGGTGGCTGTACCATGCCCGTGTTCGAGATGCCAGATCATCTATGACATGATCCTGACATCTCCAGATTCGTGCAACCGATAGCTGCAAATTCACCAAAATGACTCGTATAATGAGATAGCATACCATCAAACGACAATCGGGCCAACATCATGCCGGGTTGGCACTATTGAATAAAGCTGAGAGCAACCTATGCCAGACATAACAACTATTCTGCGCCGTGACCCCAACACCGGTACCGCTAACCTACTCGCTTTCGCCGAATGGCTGGCGCAACCGACCACGCCATGTGGCCTCATCGACATTCAACTACCACATCCGCCAACACCCGCAACATTACGCTGGCTGGCCCTCTTGTTGCGCGAAGAGCTGGCGGGAACAATCTACCAACCGGGGAATACCCAATTTGTGATCGTAGTTCCACCAGGCGCTCCAGCCACACAGGTTGCACAGATTGAACGGTTACAGACACTCTTGCACCGGCAGGCACAACGTCTCGATCTGAGCACAATACCGGTTATTCGCTACCATCACGTTCCCGCGGACAGTGACCCGGCGACGATTCTGCAATTTCTGATCCCCGATACCGCCGATCCGGGGACACTGCTCAACCGATTGATTGCTCAACTCGCAGCGTTAGGGGCTACGCTCAATGATCAGCATCAATTCGATCTCGACCCGGTTACCGGTTTGCCAAATAGCTTTGCTGCCCGGCAACGCCTTGAGGAGCTGATTCTAACAGCGCAGAGACAAAGTCAGGCGTGTAGTGTGTTGCTGATGAATGGTGATGACCTCCGTCGCTACAACGAAATGAGTTATGCTGCCGGCGATCAGATGATCCGCGATCTGGCTACCGTCCTCCGTGAACAATTACGACCGAGTGATTTTCTCGCCCGCTGGCAGACGGGAGACCAGTTTCTGGCGGTATTACCCAACACCGGTGTAAGTGGAGCGGCTGCACTGGCTGAACGATTACGCCAGCGTGTCATCGAACGATCACAGCTCTGGCCGTTTCCAGTCACAATTTCGGTTGGAATTGCCTCGATCCCACAACACGGTCATACTGCCGGGGTTGCGCTGCAAATTGCCACCACAGCACTCTTACAGGCGAAAGCCGCCGGCAAAAATCGGATCGTTGTCGGACGACCAGGATAACTACCGACACGGGTAGTAATATACCGACAAAACATAAGTCAGCGTGGTACAATATAAAATAAAGAATAATCTGCATCGTTTCGGTTTCGGTAGGCGCCTATGGCAATGATCTTTTATCGAGACATGGAATTGATCTGCCGTAGTTGTGGAGCAACGTTTATCTTCACTGCCGGTGAACAGGAATTTTACGCTGATAAAGGCTTTCTTAATGAGCCGACACGCTGCCCAAAATGCCGTAATCGTCGCGATAATCAGCGTCGCCGTCCTGAATCGCCCGCTGAAGATGACGAGTCGTGATCTCCTCCCACTGGCGACAACTCACTGCCTGGTCAATCAGCATCCTGATCGCTGGTATTGCAGGGTGGCTTGCACTTCGCCCTGATCCCTACGATGCATTGCGACAGGTAGATACCCTCTTCGCTGCTGGTCACTACCGTGCTGCACTTAACCAATATGCAGCCCTGGCAAATGTGTTAAGTGAAGCAGAGCTGCGGCGAGGTATTGTATTCACGATACGTGGTGAAACCGATCCGGCCCGGCGAGCATTCGCTGCTGCTATTCAAACCGGTCTACGGCCGGCAGAATATCAGCTTGCTGTGCTCTACCTGGGACAGATAGCCTTCCTGGAGGGTGACCCCAGAGCAGCACGTCGCACCTGGCAGACACTAACCACTTGTCTTCCCAATCGTTGTGCCATTCGTGATCTATTGCTGGCCGACGATGATCTGCGGGCAGGCCGGTTTGACGCAGCCTTCGCTGCGTATCAATCAGTGGCGACGGAACAATTACCAGCAGACTGGGTTGCAATGGTAGGGGAACGGCTAACATTACTCAGTGCTCTGCACAATCCAAACCACGAAACGCCGGTGAATCTACAAGTGTCTACTGTCCTTGCAGATCCCTTTTTGCGTCCACTCCTTCCGCCGCAGGCAGGGACAGAAGCTCTTTCAACTGCACTTATGGCCGATCCGGCTGCACGACCACAACTACTCGGCCAACTGGCCCTGGAATTGGGATACGATCATCTGGCCCTCGCATTCTTCGCGCAGGTCGATCCAGCAGGTGCCCATGGGTTGAGTGCAGCCATCTATCGAGCCTACGCTCACTTGCGTCTGGGGAACCAGCAACAGGGGATCGTACAACTCGAACAGCTTGCTGCGGCGCATCCTGACGATGTCCGGATCGGGGCATTGCTCGCAGTCGCCTATATTCGTACCGGCGACCTCTCGGCAGCGGCCGCTCGCCTGCAACAGATTCAGGCTCAGCATCATAGCGGACCGGCCATTGCCCTGGCACAGGCGGGATTAGCTTTTGCTCAACGTGACTTTGTGGCCGCTGCCGATGCTTACGAACAGGCAGTCATTACTGCTTCACCAGATGAGCGCAGCCGTTATCTGACAATAGCCGCTCGTTTTCATCTTGATAGCGGCTTCGAGCGTTGCAGTAGTGGCATCCTCGCAGCGCAGGCAGCAGTCAATAGCTTACCTACCGATCCCGAAGCCTTAACCATCCTGGCCGGTACCCGCTACTATTGCGGCGATCTGAGCGGTGCGTTAGCCGCAGCCGATGCTGCCCTGACAGCAGGGGGTGGCGTTGAAGCACGTTTCTACTACGGGTTAATTCTTTGTGCTCAAGGTGACCTAAGGCGCGGACGTGCCGCTCTGGAAGCAGTTGCCGATCAGGCACCAGCCAGCATCTGGCGACAACGAGCTGAAACTGCGCTTGAACTGTTGGGTACGTAGTGCTGGTGGTATGAGAGGCGAATCAGCGCTTTACCGCTTCCTGAAGCGATCTGGCGTGTGCGTTGCCTGTGATTACTCTGCCACTTGACAGACTGACGACCTTCGAGTATACTACGCAGCGTTGCGACGGCAACGGTCTCACCTCCACGGTAGACCTGACAATCCAGCGGGCGCGAACTCGCCAACTAGCGTCACTCCCGTGACACTAGTTTTTTGTTCCCCCGCATCACCTGTACCTTGACAAGCAAGCGTGATCCATCGCGCATCGTAGTCCAGCAATGTAGAGTTTGATCCTGGCTCAGGACGAACGCTGGCGGCGTGCCTAATGCATGCAAGTCGAACGCAGCAGGCTTGGCCTGGCTGCGTGGCGAACGGCTGAGGAACACGTGGGTCACCTGCCCCGGAGTGGGGGATACCCCGTCGAAAGACGGGACAATCCCGCATACGCTCTACGGAGGAAAGCCGCAAGGCGCTCCGGGAGGGGCCTGCGGCCCATCAGGTAGTTGGTGTGGTAACGGCGCACCAAGCCAATGACGGGTACCCGGTCTGAGAGGACGACCGGGCAGACTGGGACTGCGACACGGCCCAGACTCCTACGGGAGGCAGCAGCAAGGAATTTTCCCCAATGGGCGCAAGCCTGAGGGAGCAACGCCGCGTGGAGGACGACGGCCTTCGGGTTGTAAACTCCTTTCGGGTGGGACGAGCCTGACGGTACCACCAGAAGCAGCCCCGGCTAACTCTGTGCCAGCAGCCGCGGTAAGACAGAGGGGGCAAGCGTTGTCCGGAGTTACTGGGCGTAAAGGGCGCGCAGGCGGTGGGCTGCGTCGGCGCTGAAAGCGCCCCGCTTAACGGGGCGAGGCGCGCCGATACGAGTCCACTCGAGGCAAGCAGAGGGTGGCGGAATTCCGGGTGGAGCGGTGAAATGCGTAGAGATCCGGAGGAACGCCAGTGGGGAAGCCGGCCACCTGGGCTTGACCTGACGCTGCGGCGCGACAGCGTGGGGAGCAAACCGGATTAGATACCCGGGTAGTCCACGCCGTAAACGATGCCGGCTCGGCGTCTGGCGCACGTTGGTGTGCTGGGTGCCTTAGCTCACGCGGTAAGCCGGCCGCCTGGGGACTACGAGCGCAAGCTTAAAACTCAAAGGAATTGACGGGGGCCCGCACAAGCAGCGGAGCGTGTGGTTTAATTCGACGCAACACGAAGAACCTTACCCGGACTTGACATGGTGCTGCACATCCTGGAAACAGGGTGGCCTGCGAGGGTGCACCACAGGTGCTGCATGGCTGTCGTCAGCTCGTGTCGTGAGATGTTGGGTTCAGTCCCGCAACGAGCGCAACCCGTGTCGGTAGTTACAGGTGTCTACCGAGACTGCCGCCGTGACCGGCGGAGGAAGGCGCGGATGACGTCAAGTCAGCATGGCCCTTACGTCCGGGGCGACACACACGCTACAATGGCCACGACAATGCGTTGCCAAGCCGCAAGGTGGAGCTAATCGCCTAAACGTGGTCTCAGTGCAGATCGGGGGCTGCAACTCGCCCCCGTGAAGGCGGAGTTGCTAGTAACCGCGTATCAGCCATGGCGCGGTGAATACGTTCCCGGGCCTTGTACACACCGCCCGTCACGTCATGGGAGTGGCCAATGCTTGAAGTCCGTGTGCTAACCCCAGTCGGGGAGGCAGCGGCCGAGGGCAGGGGCCGCGACTGGGACGAAGTCGTAACAAGGTAGCCGTACCGGAAGGTGCGGCTGGATCACCTCCTTTCTAGGGAGCAATCCCACTATCACGATTGTTCTTGCTACGATGCCGCTGATGGATCACGCTTGCCTGTCCAGGTGCTACCCCCTGTCACGATGTGACAGGGGGTTTTTGTTGGTATTTCATCCTGTTATGGGCGAAGCTGGCGCGGCGATCTCCCTGACCCAGTGGCTATTCATACCAGTTTCTCACGAACACATTGTATGATTTCACATCTGGTAGCAGCGAATGCATGACACGCTACCCAACCATCACCCTGACGCTGCATCAGTGCTCCCGCCGGTGCAGTAAGAATGCGGTTCACAGCCGTTCCCATATCAGTTTGCGAACCAGCTCAAGGAGATCACCCCGTCGATAACGCCCCTTCTGCAACACGACTGCGCCAATACTGGCAAGAAGTTCCAGCTCCTCGCGCCGCAGTGTCCGCTCTGATACCACAATCACCGGTGTTTCCAGATCGGCGCGCACTTCGCGTAAGAGTACCAGACCATCAACGTCCGGCAACGTCATATCCATGATCACCAGTTGTGGCTTATTGGTACGCCAGATGGTTGCTCCAATCTGCCCGTTGTTTGCTTCCAATACAACCCAACCATCACTCTCCAATGCCCGACGGATCATCAGCCGTGTTGGAGGTTCATCATCAATTACCAGAATGGTGCGCGACATTGCAGTTCTTGAGCGGCGAGATAACACGACCTGCACCGTCTGAATCACCTGTTCAGTCTCCCCCGGCCATACTGCATAATCGGTGCTACCGGTACTCTCAACGTTATCGGTCAACCAGATGATCGGCACATCTTGCCAGCCGGCAGCCTGTAAGGTCGCTACCACCAGATCACGATTTTCCGGTACATCCATCAGAATGGCAGCAGGCGGACGGTAGAGACGATTTAGCACATGCGCAAGACTGGCTTCGCTTTGCACCTGCCAGCCAAATTGTTCTAATGCTGACTGTAGCACACGTGCCTGCGTTGTCGTAATCAACACCAGATCAGGCTGAGGGAGGTACGCCGGCGGTGACACTTCCTCAGCATTGCGTAGCGTGCTAAGAGGGATACGAATAGTGAACCTGACTCCACCCGCAGTACGAGGAACTGCCTGAAATGTCCCTCCCATCAACTCACACAATTGACGGCTCAGCGCCAGACCACATCCTTCATCTAACTGGCGTGTTGTGTCTGGGGGAACGGCGAAAGGCGTAAGTAGTGCATTCAGATGCTCTGAACTCAGTGATGGTCCAGTATCGGTGATTATGACTTCGAGTGTGTCTATTTCGTCGCCACTCAATCGCTGTACACGTAGTGTGATCACACCGCGCATCGTGGTCGTGGCAGCAAAACGCAGCGGATAGATAAAGATCTGACGTAACCGATTCAGATCAGCTACGATCATCCCCACTTGTGCAGGGCGCTCAATGTCAAAACGATGCTGGTGTTGGTGGATGAGAGGTGATATTTCTTCAAGAATATTATCGAGCAGGGCATCAAAGATAAAAGGTTCCGGTTGTAAGCTGAGAGAACCGATCTCGATTTTTGCACTGTCGAGAAGAAGGTTAAAACGGTTCACCAGGTGACGTCCGGCACGCCGAATCTTGTCGATATCTTCGGCAAACATGGTCTGGGTGGCCAGCGCCTCGCGCAACAATTCACTGAGCGCAATAATGGTATTTAACGGTTGACGAATATCGTGATCGAGACGAACCAAAAATGTGCTGCGTTCCCGGACGGCCACCTCAGCGCGTTCTCGGGCACGCTGTAATTCAGCCATTTCAGCCATTATGGATACCCGATTAAGCGCATACGTCGTTAACTGCGCAGCAAGGCGCAAGTTCTCAATATCAGCGTGATCGAAGGCGTGAGGCTGTGGACGATAGACAACCAGTATGGCCTGGGGATGTCCTTGCACGGCAATCGTTGCCACAATCGCCGATCCCTCGGCCTGGATCAGGTCTGTGAACTGATGCTGCCGAAGATCAGGAATGTAGAACGGATTAGCTGTATACTGCTCAAGTGCAGGCGGCGCCGTCAGCGTAAGGAGGGGATTATGCTGATAACCATAGGTAATGTAGGGCAGCCATTGCCTTGAATCCGTATCACGGACGTAGATACCAATCCGATCTTGATTTTCACGAATGGCAACAAACGCATCGACGATAGATCGATAAATCTCCTCCTCGCTGTGGGCACTATTCAAGCGCAAACTCAAATCAATCAATGTCCGTTCGCGCCATCGTTGCTGCTGCGAACGGACAAGAACCGTCTCTTTTTCGCGTAAGGCGTCTTGCAATTGTGCAGTACGCTGTTGGATGCGCTCTTCAAGTGTAGCAATCGTTGCATTCAAGCTGGCAGTTAGCCTCGCTAATGAGCGGGCAAGGTCACCAATTTCATCAGTACCGACGAGCGGGATTGGTGTATCGCGCCATCCCTCGGCAACTCGTCGCGCTGCGTTTGTCAATGTGATGAGTGGCTGAGTAAAGTAGCGGTTAATAAACCAGCCACCGCCGATGAAAATTGCGGCACTGCTCCCGATCATCCACATCACGAGCCAGAAGCCAATCCAGATCGTTGTCGAAAAAGAGGCATTTACTTGTTGTTGTTCAGATTTCAGTATGCGCGTAAGTTCGCTGATGATCAGCAGGAGATCATCAGTCTGATACTGTAAGGTGTTAGCGTGTTACTGCAAATCGCGATCAAGTGTGACTAACAGTAAAAAATCTTCCAGATAGTCAGCAACATCTCGTTCTACCACGACTCGTTCCGTATCCGGCAAAGAGGATGCGATGGCGTAGAGTTTATTAATCTGAAGTCGAACATTATCGATATACTCTTGTCGTCGGGTCGAGAGATATGCCTGTTCGTCTAAGGAGAGACGTAAACCAAGTTCTCGAAAGTCGGCGGGACTACGCTCAAGGTGTTGCCAGAGTTTGTACCGTGCGTCACGCAGCTCCTGTTCAATACCGTCAGTACGCTGACGCTGTTCGATCTGATCTTTGATCTGGTTTACTGTCGTCTGGTATTGCTCCAGCAGACGAGCCATCGCTTGTCGATGGGATACCAGTTCAGGAACATCTGCATCAAACGTCGCCAGTTCATGCAACCCTGTTACAACATTAGTGATGGCTGCTGAATGTTTCCTCTCAACTATCGAGTCGAGGCGTTGATTGTGACGCGCCAGCTCAATCAGGTCGTAATCGTACTGGCGGGCTATCAGAAAGTCTGCCTTGAGATCGAGCGTTGTTTCCAGTATCTTTTCAAGTTGCCGTGATCGCCGAATGGCCTGATCTTGAAGGAATAAGAACAGGCCCAACCCAATGAATGAGATCAATAACGAAAACGAAACGGCACCGGCAATCCCGACAACGAGACGACGTCGGCATGAAGGGGTTGATGACGTCATTGGCGTACCTCTATCCACGCCGCACGGTACAGTTCACGTACCGCAGGGTCTACATCAATTAGCCGAAAGAGTAATCCTCTTTGCTCAAGAGTCTGTTGATGCTGAATCTGCGCCTGTAACTCAGCATCTAACAGCGGCCACGCAGCCTGATTGGGTGTGCCGTAGCGGGTCGTATTGGCTAGAGCTGCACCGTTTTCAGCATCCAGGATAAAATCGATAAACTGTTCGGCAGCCGCTTGCTGAGCAGACCCAGTCGGTATACACATGCTATCAACCGTAAACAGACTACCCTCCTGGGGAATGGCAAAACGCAGGTTATCATCGGTACGTGCCACTTGCAACAAATCACCGCTCCACTCCACAACAATGTCAACCCTGTCTTGTTGCAACATATCCTGTCCGTCATTTGCGGCAAGATACTGTATGTACGGTCGCACCGTTAGTAACCAGTCCCGGGCCGCACCGATAGCGACCGGATCACTGGTATTTGGACTATACCCCAACATAATCAGGACCAGTCCCAAACTTACACGTGCATCATCGATCAAGGCCATGCGCTTGATTTGAGCCAGATCAAACGCTGCTGCCAGACTCTCGATCTCGCGACCGATGGCTGAATAACGATAACCAAGGCCGACGATGCGCCACAAGTATGGCACACAAAAGCGATAACCTGGATCAATGCTCGATCTGGCAAAGACCGGATCGATGTTGTTCAGATGTGTGATCCGTTCGTGATTGAGCACAGCCAGTCTTTGCTCACGACGTAAGCGCTCGGCCAGTTCATCACTGACGATGATCAGATCGTAGCCTTGCTTGCTCGTTGTTAGCAGATTGTACGCTTCTTCACTACTCCTGTACGTATGATACGCAATATCTACCCCGGTTTCGGCAGTAAATTGCACCAGGAGCGCATGATCAATCGAGGTTTCCCGGTTCAGAATATGCAACACCGGCAACGAAGAAGGCAGTGATGGCGGTGATGGTGGTATGGTACATCCGATCAGGATGCAGCAGAGCAGGATTGTAGAAATGAGACGTGGTAGCATAAAGTGTGATGATAGTGCAACGATTTACCATTCTCAACGGTTTTAATAATAGCACTCCACTATTACCGACAAATGGAGATACGTATGAAAAATCGTTGCAATTACCTCTGAGATGAAAACAGCGTATAATAATCGCCGCTTGCCATGATGCTATTGGCCAGGAGTTACAGGTATGTCAGCTCGCCGTCAGCGCTGGGAGATCCGTCCGCCAGCACCCACTTCTTTCGTTGAGCAACTTGGTCTGCACCCGTTGCTTGCACACCTTCTTTATCAGCGTGGCTTGCATGAGCCATCCATCGCCAGAGCTTTTCTTAACGCTGATTACAGCTCCGGCCTGCACGATCCGTTTGCCATGCGAGGTATGGCAGCCGCTGCCGGTCGTATTGCCGAAGCGATTGAGCGGGGCGAATTGATCGCCGTCTACGGCGATTTTGATGTCGATGGGATCACTGCGGTTGCCCTGCTGACGCAGGCGATCAAGGCGATGGGGGGACGGATTCGGCCATACATTCCGCATCGTGCCCGCGAAGGGTATGGTCTTAACAATCTGGCGATTAGTCAGTTGGTGGCCGATGGTGTCACATTGCTGATAACGGTCGACTGCGGCATTTCCAATTATGCA
The DNA here is from genome assembly GCF_000018865.1 of Chloroflexus aurantiacus J-10-fl. NCBI lineage: Bacteria > Bacillati > Chloroflexota > Chloroflexia > Chloroflexales > Chloroflexaceae > Chloroflexus > Chloroflexus aurantiacus. The sequence continues at coordinate 1,580,228 of NC_010175.1, read as the reverse complement.
GAGGTAGCCGAAGCCAATCGGCTCGGCCTCGATGTGATTGTCACTGATCACCACCATCCACCCATGTTGCTGCCGCCAGCCCTGGCAATAGTGAATCCACGCCAGCCCGACTGTGCCTATCCATTCAAAGGTCTGGTTGGGGTCGGGATTGCCTTCAAAGTCGTGCAGGCACTGGCACGCTACGGTAAGCGGCCAGCCGGTTTACGTGGACGTGATCTGCTCGATCTGGTTGCGCTAGGCACTGTCGCCGATATGGGTCCACTCCACGACGAGAATCGGGTGTTGGTACGGGCCGGCTTGATTGCGCTCAATGAAAGTTCGCGTCCTGGTGTCCTGGCATTGGTGGCGGCTGCCGGCCTGTCGCCGGGTATGATCGACAGCGGCGCAATTGCGTTCGCTCTGGCACCGCGCCTCAACGCAGCCGGTCGCTTAGCCGATGCGCGTCGTGCGTATGAGCTGCTCCTGGCTGATGAGCGAATGAAAGCCGATCTGCTGGCTGCCGAATTGAATACCACCAATCGTGAGCGGCAGGCATTGACCCGGCAATTATATGCCATGGCAGAAACCATGGTGATGCAGAGTGGTCGCACCGAACATCCGCTGATTGTCGTCTCGCACCCCGGTTTTAACGCGGGTGTTATCGGATTGGTCGCCGCCCGTTTGGTTGAGACCTATCATCGTCCGGTAATTGTGATCGAGCAAGGCGAGGAGACATCACGTGGATCAGCGCGCTCGATCCCCGGGTTTAGTATCATCGATCTGTTCGATCAATGTGCCGATCTCTTTGTCCGTTATGGTGGACATGCTGCGGCTGCCGGTTTTACGATTTCCACGAACCAGATTACGGCGCTCGAACAGCGGTTACTGGCCCTGGGGAGCCAGCATCTGTCAGCCGAACAGCTCGTACCACGATTGTTGATCGATGCCACTGTGCCATTAAGTGATTTATCGTGGGATCTATACGCTACCCTGTGCCAGCTCGAACCGTTTGGACAGGGTAATCCGCAGCCTGTGTTCATGACCCCCAATGTTACAGTCATCGATCCGCAACCGACAACTGATGGCAATCATCTGCGGATGCGTGTGCGTGTCGGTCAGACCTCGTTCGAGGCTATCGGTTTTCACTTTGGTCGCTTCGCGGATGCGCTTCGTCGTCATCCAAACATCGATCTGGCGTACCAGTTGGCAGTTGATGAATGGAACGGACAGCGTCGCTTACGGCTGCTGGTGCGCGATTTCCGGCGCGCAACGAAGAGCGAGTGAGTGGAGAAGATGGCAGCAATCCTGGCATCGTGCAGATTGTTATGCCCGTGCCGGCACGCTGTCAGATGTGCTACCAACTAAATTGCTGCCATCGGTGCACGAACTGGTTCACAGGCTGTCAGGCGCAGGGGCAACGCCGGGGTGATGGGTGGTGAGCAAGTGACAGTGGTGTTGTGTCGAACAGGGTGCCGCGTTACGCCCTCACTCTAGCTCGCCATCGGGGACGGACAGAAAATATGATCGAACACAATGTCTACTCTCTCTTCTTTTGCTGCGCAGGAGAGGGGCTGGGGCGAGGGCGTTCAGTTCATCTCCAGGCTTTATTTCTGCATGCGTTCGCATGTTCTGTCTATCAGAGAAGTCATGACCCACGAGTCGGTTATGAACCTGATACCACACCTGAATGATGCGCGCGGGTCGTAGGGGTACGGCATGCCGTATCCCTACGACTACGCCAACAACAACCCACCAGCGACTCGCAGTTGGTGCACCTGGTAACGCTTCAGCACGATGATCACACCTGAACAATGCACATTGTAGAGCAAGATTTGGTATACCCGGCCTGCAGAGGCGGGAACCACTGGTGATGGATGGCTTCCGCTGTTGCAATCTGGTTCAGGTCGTGAGCAAGCCGGAGACTCGCGCTCCCAGGGAAGAACGGTGTTTGTGCACACAAGTCGCCACGCGAAGAGGTATAGCACGTCGCGGCTCGCGCTCTCAGGGGAGACCAGCGCTTAGGCTCTACGATGGAGCGCTCAAGGCGTAGATAGCATGCCATGCCTCTGATTAAACCAGGCATAAGGCAACCCAGCCATCGGATTAACGTCTCTGGCATGGAGCCAACCACTATACAGCCCCAAATGCAGCTCACTGCCTGCCGGCAGAGACTGCTCCGTTGCGGCGTTGTGCCTTCAGGCCGGGCTATACCCGTCGCCCAAACTGGCGTTCGAGCTGAGCCGGTGTCATCAAGATCATCGTCGGACGACCGTGGGGGCAGGTACGCGGACTGACACACTGTTCAAGTTGTCGCAACAATTGCCGCATCTCTTCGTGGGAAAGTGGCTGTCCGGCGCGGACTGAGGTGTGACAGGCCAGCGTAATCAACATCGCTTCACGCCATTCCAGCGGATCACTGCCCCCACGTCCGGCCAGCTTTTCGGCTATCTCGTGGATAGCTTGCGTCAGTTCATCGGTCGGTAAGGTGGCCGGGATGGCGCGAACCAGCACACCGGTGCCCCACGGTTCGAGGACAAAGCCCCATTCTGCCAGCCGCTCTGCATTACCCAACAACAAGGCACTTGCTTCCGGGCTAACCTCAACCGCCTGTGGAATCAACAACTGCTGCGACTCAACCGCGTGTTGGGCATACTGATTCATCAATTTCTCGTAGGTGATGCGTTCGTGGGCTGCGTGCTGGTCGATCAGATACATCCCTTCGGGAGCTTCAGCCACGATGTAGGTCAGGCCGACCTGCCCAACTACCCGTAACGGGGGTAGTGCCGAGGGTGCCGCTGCCGGAACTGCTGGAGTTATCGGCTCGCCTGGGGTTTGCCGGGCAGGTTCGGGCACAAGCGTTGGCGATGGCGGTGACTGTGGTGCTTCGGGCACAATGGGAAGGGGCGTGTTCAGCGCAGTTGCCGGCGAACCGACATCCCAGCGCGAGCGTTCACGATCCCACGCCGAGGCTCCAACACTCCAGCCAGAGGAGGGTGTGGTTGCTACCTGACCCAGCCGACGTAACTCAAAGCGTCGCTGGGCCGTTGCCGGATCAGGGGCATCCCAGGTTGGAATATCGGCGCCGCGCAGCAAAGCGTCACGAATGGCACGTCCTAGGACACTGTGAACGTGAGCAGCGTAGCGAAACTTCACTTCACTCTTGGTAGGATGGACATTGACATCGATGGCGGCTGGATGGACGCGCACATCGAGGATGGCAATCGGAAACCGTCCCTTCATCAGCATCGTATGGTACGCATTCTCGACCACCGCAGCCAGTGCCCCCCGCGGTTGCAGCGCACGGCGGTTGGCAAAGAGCGAAAGATAATTCCGTGAACTGCGCGTTAATTCAGGTGGCGAAATCAGACCATTGACCGCGACCCATGTTTCGTCTACGCCAGCTTCTGCCTGTACCGGCAATAGTGCTCGCCCAACTTCGAGGCCGTACAGCTCGACGACCACCGTCCGGAGATCGCCATCACCACTGGTCTGTAAGGCCATACGGCCATCGATCAACAAACTAAAGCTCACTTCCGGGTAAGCCAGTGCGTATTGTTGGACAATTGCGCTGATGGCTCCGGTTTCCGTCGCTTCAGAACGGAGGTATTCCCGCCGGACTGGCGTGTTGTAAAAGAGGTTGCGTACCGTGATCGTCGTACCAACCGGACAACCGCACGGCAATCGGGATTGAACTTCACCACCGGCAATCCGCAACTCAACACCGAGTTCAGCATCGGCAACCCGCGAGATACAGATGACCTGAGCAACGCTGGCGATGCTGGGCAGGGCTTCGCCGCGGAACCCCAGTGTCCGAATAGCCCACAAATCGTCAGCAGATTGCAATTTGCTGGTTGCGTGGCGGGCAAAGGCCAGTTCAATTTCGTCAGCCGGAATACCACAGCCATCGTCTTGCACGCGAATCTCGCGCAATCCGCCACCCCGTACCTCGATCACGATCCGTTGCGCACCGGCGTCGATGGCATTTTCGAGCAACTCTTTGACGACTGACGCCGGTCGTTCAACTACTTCGCCGGCAGCGATTTGCGCGGCAATGGTTTCATCGAGGAGACGAATGGGCATATTACACCATTGAGCTGTATTCCCGAAGTTCTACTGGTGTCTGATGAAGAGTCGTTACTGAGTGCCAGGCCAATAATACAAACAAATGTTCAACGCTATTGTACCATCTCTGTTCCTTCAGGGCAATCACCTGAATAAAACAAATCCAGGTGTATAGCACTCTGCGAGATGATTCCCTGCCATACGCTGTATGGGCATATTGCGTTGGATGGCATGCGAAGGCTACGATCTATCCGCTTCCCATTCATCAGGGTGTCTCGGTGGGCCGTGGCAGGGGTGTTGTTGTCGTCGGTGGCAGGGTGGCGGTAGCGGCAAGCGTTGGCGAACTGAGCAGAGGTGGGAGCGAAGGTTCATTGGTGACCAGTAGCGACGTTGCCAGCCCGACCAGCAACACAAGGATCAGGATGCTCGTGATCAGACCGGTTCGCGAAAGCGGACGGGCCATCGGCGGCGAAACCGGTGCCGATGGCGATGTCACCGTCTCTGCCGGCGTGTCATACCCGATTGGTTCAAGGCCATCAACCTGAGCCACGACGACGGTAATGTTATCCGGCCCACCGCGTGCATTCGCCTCATCGACCAGACGTCGACTCGCGACATCGAGCGGATGCATGCTGGCAATGGCCGCAATCTCTTCATCGGTTAGTAAACCGTGCATCCCATCGGTGGAAAGAACAACCGTATCACCCGGCAACAGTGGCTCACGGAAAATATCAACCTCGACATGGGACTGATGACCAATGGCGCGGGTAATAATGTTGCGGATGGTTGATGTGCGTGCCTGTTCAGGTGTGAGTAAACCGGCGGCAACCTGATCGCCAATCAATGAGTGATCGTTGGTCAGTTGGCGGATAAGCCCTTCGCGCACCAGATAGGCCCGGCTATCACCGACATTGGCAACGTAGAGCATGTTATGCCAGAAAAAGGCGGCTACCGCCGTGGTGCCCATCGTGCCACGGCCCTCTTGATATACGCGCTGGTTGGCGCTGATGAGAGCCTGGCGCAATCCTTCTGCGGGGTCATTGTCAGCCCGAAATGAGGTAATGATCGTTTCCACGGCTAGCCTGCTGGCAACCTCGCCGGCCAGGTGCCCCCCCATCCCGTCGCAGACTACGAGCAGTGTGCCCTGATCGATCTCGGCACTGCCGTATGCATCTTGATTTACTTCCCGTCGCTGCCCAACATCCGTTCGAGCACTGTACCGCACACGCATTGGCGACTCCGTTGCCTCCATGCTGATTGTTAGAAGTATACCATATGCTTTCTGTTATGTATGACGGGCCATTTGTGGTATTATTATGACGAAGAATGTTTGACAAAGCAAGGATTGTCTTATGCCCGCAATTGATTTCACGCGCTATTACCGTCCACACGAAGTTGAAGCCGCATTGAAAGCCTGGGCCGAAGAGTATCCTCACCTTTGTTCTCTGCGTAGCATCGGTACCAGCTACGAGGGACGTTCGATCTGGTTGCTGACGTTGACCAATCAGGCTACCGGAGCCGATGACGAAAAACCGGCTTTCTGGCTTGATGCCAACATCCATGCGACCGAAGTGACCGGTTGTATGGGGGCGCTGCACGTTATTCAGACTGTGCTGACCGGCTACGGTCACGATCCTAACCTGACTGCTTTGCTCGATGAACGTGCATTGTATATCGTGCCATGCCTCAACCCCGATGGCATGGAACAGGCGCTCACCTCACCGGTCTATGTGCGCTCAGGTACCCGGCGTTACCCATTCACCGACGACCGGGACGGTCTCTACCCGGCTGATATTGATGGCGATGGTTTGATCTTGCAGATGCGCGTGGTCGATCCCGATGGGGGCTGGAAGGTGAGTGAGCGCGATCCGCGGCTGATGCGGCGGCGTGCTCCCGACGAGCGCGGTGGCACGTACTACCGGGTCTATACCGAGGGATTGATTCGCAATTTTGATGGCTACGAGGTCAAGATTGCACCACCGGCCCAGGGGCTGGATTTTAATCGCAATTTTCCCTACATCTGGGCACCGGAAGGGGTACAGCGTGGTGCTGGCCCGTATCCAACCTCTGAGCCGGAGATTCGGGCGGCGGTTGAGTTTCTCACCTCCCATCTGAACGTTAGTGGGGCCATCTCATACCACACCTATTCCGGTGCTATTCTCCGCCCCTATTCCGATAAACCCGACGATCAGATGCCGATTGATGATCTCTGGACGTACAAAGAGCTGGGGAATCGCGGCCAGGAGATCACCGGCTACAAACACGTCTCGGTTTATCACGGCTTTCGTTATCACCCGCGTGAAGTCATGCGCGGCGCTTTCGATGATTGGGCCTACGAACAGCTTGGCATCTTCGCCTTTACCGTCGAGTTGTGGGATATGATCGGCGAGGCCGGCATTAAGGATCGTGATTTCATCGAATGGTTCCGCGATCATCCCGAAGAGGACGATCTCAAGCTCTTGCGCTGGAATGATGAACAGCTTGGCGGCGCCGGTTTTGTCAACTGGCGACCGTTCAATCATCCGCAGCTTGGCCCGGTCGAAATTGGGGGATGGATCGAGCGCCGCACGTTTGGCAATCCGCCCGAACAATTTCTGCTACGAACGCTGGAACCCAATACACGCTTTGTCCTGGCCTTTGCTCAGACCGGCCCACGGCTCGAATTGCGCCACGTGCAGGCCGAAGCGCTAGGCGGTGATCTCTACCGCTTGCAGGCAGTCGTGGTCAACAGCGGCTATCTGCCGACGTATGGCAGCCGCAAGGCTTTAGAAGTAAAAGCAGTGCAGCCAATTGAGGTCGAAGTGTTGCTTCCTGAAGGCGGTGAGATCGTGAGCGGTGAACGGCGCCAGGAGATCGGCCAACTGGAAGGGCGGGCGAACAAGCGCGCGTTGTGGGGAGGGAGTTTCCCAACCGATCATCTGCGGCGCCTGACCTGGACGGTACGTGCACCGGCGGGCAGCAGCGTCTCGGTGGTTGCCCGTTCCCAGCGCGCCGGTACGGCCCGGGCAACGGTGCAGCTAGACGGTTAGTATCGCCTTAGAGAATAGGCGGCACTGCACGTGCGCGACTTCTGGGAGGGCGGAACATCTGCTTCCGCCCTCCCAGTATGTTGCTCCGTGCAGCTATGAGCCATCCCGGCCCTGTAGATGGCTGATTGCCAGGCTTACTGGCTGAAAGGTGAATGATAAGGTTTGACCGTGGTTTATTGAACAGCGTTCCCGTGGTCTGAACTGCAATACGATCAAATCTGGTTTTAGAGAAGTTGTGGTACGCTATCTACCATCACGCTCACGTTGTACCCTTGAGCGCTCCAGTACGGTGCGCAAGTACCGGTCGCGCCCTGGGATCGCGAGCCTCCAGCTCGCTTACTGCCAGGCATAGCACGCTCTGCTGCATCACTCTGATCGGGCGTTCTCCCAACTCCAGCGGGGGACAGGGGTGAGGGCTTGTCAAGATGTGACACAACTCTGGCGGGGAATGCACAACCCGATGCGATCCCTGCCCTACACTCACCCACTCACCAAGACACCGCCGACCACAAGCGCCAGTCCAATCACCCCGCTGGCAATGGCAGCGTAGCGCATATTCCGTGCCCAGGTCGCAGCGGAGTTGGCCAGTTCGTGTTCACTTTTGCGGCTGATAATAAAGGTCTGCTTACTGTTGGTCGGATGGCGGGCAATCACGACCTGACCGTTCTGATCGATTGCTGTACCAGAAACGAAGACACGTATCCCTACTTCCAGACCACGCTCAAACTGACGTTGACCGAGTGTGCGGGTTGCGCCTGTCCACGGTTGGGGTGTTTCAAGAAAGCGATTCGCGGTTTCAATCAGATCAATCTTAGCGCCATCGGGGACAACCAGCACTTGACCGGTGTCGTCACGAATGGTAAACGGCACGCGCCGCTCGTTCTGTTCGAGCTGCTCACTCCGGCGTTCGATACGGGTTGTGCTCCGTCCGCTCTCCTGGGTAGTGATCCGTTCCTCATATTCCCGATGAGTCGTGTACAGATACGCAACCAGCGCCTGTCCTGAAACGGGACCGGTGAGTGGCGTGGCACATTCGATCAATCCCATCACTTCGCAGGGTTGGGCAAAATCATGTGCCCCCAGCGCTGTTGTGATCCGGCGGTGAATTGCCGACAGGGTGGCCGTATCGTAGGTGTCAACCGCATTCAGGGCTTGCAACTTGCCGGCATTGGCCCGCGCAACAAAAAAGAAGATGACGGCCAGCACAAGCAACAATACACCGCCGACAATCATGAGTACACCTCAATGATAGCTAAAACGAGGTTACCAGGGAGCTGAGATGGGTAGTGAACAGTGTTTTTTACTGTAACACGGGCAAAGGCATTATCGATATGCAGTCAGGATTGCCGGCGACAACAGACGATGAGAGCGCTATTCGTCTTTCTTGCCCCCAAACAGGCTGCCCAGCATCGTTTTGGCTGCATCGATCTGATCGGCAAGGGCGCTGATGTCACCTTTCAACACCTGATCAACTTGGGCTGCAATCGGTTCCGGCAACTTCTCCTTGAGAAAACCGGTGACCACGTCTACGACTTGTTGAGCCTGTTCGGCGCTAACCCCCGTCTTCTCGCGGATCAACTCAACCAGTGTCTTTCCTGAACTCATCGTTGACACTCCTTAACTTCACATGTATGTTCGGCGGAACGATCATCAGTATACCATCTGTCGCACACTCTTGCCGTCTGCTATAATGAGGGTTAGCATACGTTCATCTTGTTGCAACCCACCAGCAACACTGCTGACGAAAAGGAGGCAGGAGTGAATACTTCGCATTCTACCACAACCTTACGGCGCCGTCACACCAGTAGCGGTAGTGAACCGACGGCCAAAGAGCGCGAATATCTTGAGGTTATCTATTATCTGGCATCCCGTAACGAACCGGTTATTGCAGCCCGTCTGGCGCGTTGGATGAAGGTACAGCCACCTACCGTAACCCATATTGTTTCTCGTTTGCTTGAAAAGGGTTTGATCGAACGCAACGCCCATGGCGAGATTACACTCACCGCAACGGGTTTTCAGTTGGCCGAAGCAATGGTGCGTCGTCACCGAATCCTGGAGCATTTCCTCGTTGATGTCATGGGATTGCCCTGGCATCTGATTCACGAGGAAGCCGTTCGTTTGGAACATACCCTTTCGCCGGTGATGGAAGAGCGGATTATGGCGCTGGTCGGCCATGCAACGACCTGTCCACATGGTAATCCTATTCCAGGACAAAATGAAGTGTATACCGGGAATACCCGCATGGATACAGTCCAACCCGGGCAACAGTTCAGAATACGGCGGATTGCAGAAGAGGCCGAAGAAGAAACGCCGATTGTCTCCTTCCTTGAGGCGAATGGGCTGGTACCGGGAGCTATCTTTACCGTTGCCGATAATACGGCGGCAATCGGGGTCACCCTTCAGCGACCGGGTTTATCGATTACTGTTCCGGCGCACATTGCTGAGATGATTTGGGGTGATGTTGAGACCTCTGCGCAATAGGGGGGTACTGCACCTTTGCGAAAACCCGTGCTTCACCAATTGCCGCTTTCTCTGCAAAACTATGCGCAATCTAGCCGCAAAAGATCGGCGATAATGTAACGCTCTTTTGTCAGCAGTGCCCTCTCGGCTTTGGGACGGTTTCAGATCAAACCGTAAACCATTTTTACTCAGCGTATATCCTGTCACTTTCGTTGCTGTTTTCAGGCTTTTGAAGGTGAGTTCGTACAGCAGGCAGCCGACTTCGTGGCAAGAGGAGAATATACGCGCAGGCCAGAGAGCAACGAGGAACGAACGGTGACCGCCAACAGTTGGCAAGTAACGGGTACAGGAGAGAAGAAGCATGGCACGGATTACGGTCACCATTCATGGCGAACAGCATACCTTCCCGATTACCGAGCGCGGTCTGACGATTGGACGCCAGCTTGACAACGAGATTGTGCTCAACCACGCGATTGTCTCGCGCAAGCATGCACGAATTGAATTACGGGGCCGGCGCGCATGGATCATCGATCTCAATAGCCGCAACGGTGTAACTGTTAACCGACTACGGGTCAAAGAAGAACAGCTCAACGATGGCGATGTGATTGGTGTTGGTCCGTTCGAGCTGGTCTACGAAGACCGGGCAGCGCAAAGTGTTGTCCTGGATGACAATCGTTATTTTCCGGTTGCCTCAGAATCTCAGGTTGTCGCAGCCCACGAGTTGCAGTTACTGCCGTCCGATCTGCAAGCGTTCTACCAGATCAGTATGCGGGTCAACCAGGCGCTCGACTATCGCGAACTGCTCGATCTGGTGATGGAGGAGATTATCCGTCTGGTTCCGGCCCAACGCGGTTTTCTGCTCTTGCGCAAAGGTGATGAACTGGTTCCGCGCGTCATCTATCCCCCCGGCTTGGGTGATGTAGCCATCGCCGGGAGCATCGTTCGTAAAGCCATTGAGCGTGGCGAAGCTGTCTTGACTCACGATGCCCGTATCGAGTTTGCCGGCTCAAAGAGCATCATTGCCGCAAATATTCGTTCGGCTATCTGCGCACCGCTGATGACGCAAGGCGGCGCGATTGGCGTTATCCTGCTTGACTCGCCGGGCCGAGAACAATTTTCGGTGCGCGACCGGGATATTGTGGTAGCAATTGCCAATCTGGCTGCGGTGGCGATTGAACGGGCACGTCTCACGGAAGAACTACGCATCCAGGGTCAGGTGCGGCAAAACCTTGAGCGATTCCTGTCACCAAATGTCGCTCAGGCGCTGGCGCGTTATGTGGCTCAGCACGGTAAACTCTGGGAGGCGCAGGAACAAATCGTCACCGTATTGTTTGCCGATGTGAAGGGCTTCACCTCGCTCTCCGAACGGCTTTCACCACGTGAGGTGCAGGATTTGCTCAATGAATACCTGCACGAAATGACCGATGTCATTTTCCGGTACAATGGCACCGTTGATAAATACATTGGTGATGGGATTATGGCCGTGTTCGGAGCACCACGCTTACCGGAAGACCCACTCGATGAACAGCACGCCGTGCGGGCAGTGGCAGCCGCTGTTGAGATGCAGCAAGCTCAACAACGGCTGGTAAGTCGGCTCGATCCAGATAAAGTCTTTACCATTCGGATCGGTGTGAACACTGGCCCCGCCTTCACCGGCTTTTTCGGTACGCGCCACCGCCTGGAATATACCGCCATCGGCGATACGGTAAATACCGCATCGCGGTTAGAGTCGGCAGCCGAACCAGGGACGGTCTTTATCGGCGAAGACACGGCCCGTCTGGTGAGTAGCGAGTTTGAACTGCAAGAGATGGGAGAATTGCAGTTGAAGGGCAAACAACAGCGTGTCCGCGCGTTTAAGGTGCTCGGGACACGACCTAAGCCGGGTGGATTGCAAACAATAGCGTACACCAGTTCATAAGGAATATCATTCCCTTGAGGGATTGCATATCGTGTAAGAAAGACAACCTATGCCTGTCGTAGTTGGCATTCGCTTCAAAGATAGTGGCAAGATTTACTATTTCGATCCACGAGACCTTGAGCTGCGCGTTGGCGATCAGGTCATTGTTGAAACGGTACGTGGCTTTGAACTGGCCAAAGTTGCCTTTGAACGGCGCGAAGTTGGCGATGATGAGATTGTCGGTGAGCTAAAGCCGGTTGTGCGGCGTGCCGAGGCGAGCGATTTGATGCGCATGGCTGAATTGCAGCAGTATCACGCCGAAGCGCTGGCTCGCTGTGCCGAAAAGGTGCAAGAGCATGGCTTACCGATGAAGCTGGTGAAAGCCGAATATTCATTCGACGGCTCGCGTTTGACGTTCTATTTCACTGCTGACCAGCGCGTCGATTTTCGTCAGCTTGTGCGTGATCTGGCCCGTACCTTCAAGACGCGCATTGAGTTACGACAGATCGGGCCGCGCGATGAGGCAAAAATGCTCGGCGGCATCGGGCCGTGCGGTCGTATCCTGTGCTGCACCTCGTTTCTGCCTGATTATGCCCGGGTGACCATCAAGATGGCCAAGGATCAAGACCTGCCACTCAACCCCAGTAAGATCAGTGGCGTTTGTGGCCGTCTGCTGTGTTGTCTGTCGTATGAGCATGAACAGTATCTTGAGATGCGTGCACAATTGCCCAAACGTGGGAGTTGGGTCATGACCCCCGATGGGCCGGGTGAGGTGATTGGCCAGAATGTTTTGAAGCAACAGGTTCTGGTACAACTGGCCAGCAGTGGAATGATTGAGACCTACGATTTGAGCCAGATTACGCTGGCAACTGAGCAGGTAGCAGCACTGGCACGCGCACGAGCTGCCGAGGGAATTACACCGGTCTCACCCGCTAAACCTGATCGTGGCGAGCGCCGCATGCTGCGCGATGAGATTGATGCGTTTGACTGGAGTGATGATCTCAGCCTGCTGGAAGATGAAGATGTGCTGCCATCTCCACCTCCTGCACCGGTGTTACCTCCTGCATCGGTGTTACCGCCGCCTGTAGAATCAAAGCGGGATACAGAACAGAAGCCAACACCCAAATCACGGCCAAACCGCCGTAATGATCAGCCGATGAAAGCCAAAGCAGAAGCTGCCACCAAACCGGCCAAAACGTCGGCATCACAGCAACCGGCAACCGCTTCCAAAGCAACACCGGCCAGGGATGCAGCGGAAAAAGCGACGCCACCCGCCGGCAACAGTGCCGGTAGGCGGCGCCGACGGCGGCGGAATTAGTCAGGGTCGGTCAATATTGATCTGGCTTTCTGCATGTAGTCCTGTTTCCTAATCGCCTGCCAGGGCGAGGGGTGTTCGTTTTATTGTGCAACGAGCGAAGGTGAGGGATGGAAGTTTTCGCGGTAGATCATCACATCTGGGCTATTGACCACGAATTGCTCGGCCTGCCCGGAGTTGGCGTGACGTATGTGGTGCGGGGAGAAGAGATTGCGCTGATCGAGACCGGAACGGCGCTTACTGTGCCGCAAACACTGGCCGGTCTGGAAGCACTCGGTATCGAGCGGGAAGCTGTCCGCCACATCCTCTGCACACACATTCATATGGATCACGCCGGTGGTGCGGGACACCTGGCTGAGGCATTACCGAACGCTGTCGTCTACATCCACAGCAGTATGGCTGAACACCTGGCGAATCCCGCCAAACTCATGGCCAGCGTCCGCCGTGCTGTTGGCGAAGAGGCGTGGCCATTGCACGGCGAGATGTTACCCATCGCTGCCGAAAGGATTCGGCCTGCCGAGCACCTGCACCTTGATCTGGGGCGAGACATAATCCTTACGGCGATTGCGACGCCGGGTCATTCACCTGATCACCTCTCGTACCTTGACCACAAGAGTGGTGGTCTGTTTATCGGTGATGCGGCTGGCCTGGCAATGGATCGCTGGGGATTGGCGTTTCCGGTTACGCCAGTTCCTGCCTACAATCTCGAAGCCCATCGCTCGACAATTGCCATGTTGCGAACCCTCAACCTGCCACGGATCTATCTCACACACTACGGGCCACACGATGACGTTACTTATCAGCTTGATCGGGCAGCTCATCGGCTGGATGAACTGGTTGATCTGGTTGAACGGGCACTCGCCGATGGCGATCCCGACGTTGCCGCACTGGCAGCCCGTTGGGTCCCTTACCCTCCAGACGGCCCGGCTGGCGTAGTGGCGCGCAGTTGGACACAGATGAGCGTAGCCGGTCTCATTCGTTACGAATTAAAGCGTCGCCAGGCCACCGGCTAGACCTGTTGCATCCCAAGAGGCCAGTAGATTAAAAACCCCGCTTCACGTCGTGGCAGGCCGGCAGGGTTGGCCTGCCGGCGGGGGTGAAGTCGGCGGGTTAAAACCCTGCCTCAAGTCATTGAAGCCCCTACGGGGCTAGCCTGCCGGCGGGATGGGGAATGCATCCAGCCCCAACGGGGCTTCCACGCTGTCAGGCAGGGCTTCAGCCCGCATGACCCGACGGGTTAACACGAAACTCCCCTGGCATCTATGCATGTCCTTAAACAACCCATACGCTGCTTGCGTTTGCACCTGAAATATAGTACACTTGTTCGGTAACAGGTTCATTCTCCTGTAGAAACCGACGTTGTGCAGAACATGTAAAACGGGATTGACGTATTTTAGCCAAATGACACGACATGGGCGGTGTCGGGCGCACAAGGGGAAGCATCTGGCTGGCGAACCTCTGCGTCGTAGTGGCGGTGTCCGTCTCGTGCGCCAATTCTGACTGTATCGTATGCCTGCTGGAACAATCACTGCAATTCGGCAACAAACGAACGACGCGCAGCGTGTGAATATCTTTATCGACGGTGAGTTTGCGATTGGGATTAGCCTCAATACTCTCACCCGTATGCGCCTGGCGGTTGGCGTGCATCTCGACGATCACGGCTGGCAACAGCTCGTTGCTTGTGAAGAGGCTGATCAGGCGATGCAAAAGGCCCTGCGCCAGCTTGAACGACGACCACGTTCCGTCAATGAAATCTATCGCTATTTGCAACGCAAAGGCTTTCGCGAAGCGATCTGTCAACAGGTCGTTGCCCGGTTACAGGAATTAGGCCTGCTCAATGATGCCGACTTCGCCGAGCGTTGGGTCGCAAACCGGCGTACACTGCGCTATCGAGGTGAACGGGCTTTGCGCGCAGAACTACGCCAGAAAGGGATTGCACCCGAGTTGATCGAGGATGCACTATCCGGCGAGAAAGACGAACTTGGGGAAGCGTTGCGGGCAGAGCAGGCAGCTCGTGCTGTGTTAGCGCGTTACCTCAGGCATACTGACTGGCTGACGTTCCAACGCCGACTGGGTGGATATTTGCTGCGTCGGGGTTTTGCGAGCGATCTGGTGCGTCCACTGCTCCTGCGCCTCTGGCGAGAAGCGCATCCTGCTGACGACATCGATGATGAGGAACCCTATTGAACAGGTCGTGATTGTCCTGACATGCTCATACACGCACGGCGCGAGCGAGTACCCCTTGACCGGCAAGAATTGTGATAAGCGTACCTTTCAGCGTACCGTGAACCTGATTGCAGGGGCAATGTGCAGGATTACTTCGCTTGCAGTTGCAATGACGTTATTTGAGCAAAGGTCGCTGTTTGAGTAGAATACTGTGAGTGAAAAGGATACCAGGACGGTAAGGATTTATCTTTATGGCAGAAGTACAGTTTCTCGGTCATTCCTGTTTTCGATTACGCGGTCGTGATGGCACTATCGTCTGCGATCCCTACCATCGCTCAATCGGCCTCGATATTGGCCGACCCACCGCAACCATTGTGACCGTCAGCCATCACCATCCCGATCACGATAATGCTGCCGCTATCCGCCCGTTGCGCGAGCGCGTGTTCGTGGTTGATGGTCCTGGCGAGTACGAAATCGGTGGTGTCCTGATCACCGGTGTGCGTACCTTCCACGATCAGGTAAAAGGTGCCGAACGTGGGTTTAATACGGTCTACATCATCCATCTGGACGATCTGGTCTTTTGTCACTTGGGCGATCTTGGTCATGAGTTGACAACCGGTCAGCTCGAAGAGATCGGCTCCAATGTTGATGTCCTGTTTGTGCCGGTGGGGGGTGGTGAGACGATTGGGTCAGCACTTGCCAGTAATGTGATCAGCCAGATTGAACCACGGTTTGTGATACCGATGCACTATGCGATGGGGCAAACAAATTTCGATCCTCCCCTGGCGCCCTTGGAGAAGTTCATCAGTGAAATGGGATTGAAAGAGTATACGGCTGAAGACAAGTTTGTGATCAATGCCAACGCACTACCGGCTGACGAAGAACAGACGCGGATTGTCATTTTACGACCGGTGAATGGCTAACGAACGGGTTTTGTTTGTGGTATACTAAGCGATTGAGGTGAAAAACGCTGTCTTGATCAGGGACATATTTGACCGTTCGTATCATCACTAAGCAACGATTGTGAAGCATGCAATCGTCCTGGATACAAGTGAAACGAGTACCGGTGTGGGTCGGTTCAACCCGAAGGTTGACCGACCCACAAATCTTTAAGACGGGGAGTACTGCTCTATGACAAAGTACATTTTTGTGACAGGTGGTGTGGTTTCATCCGTGGGGAAGGGCATTGGTGTCGCCTCCATTGGCCGCCTGCTGAAGAGTCGTGGCCTTTCAGTTTCGGTTATGAAGCTCGATCCGTACCTGAATGTCGATCCGGGTACGATGTCACCGTATCAGCATGGTGAGGTCTTTGTCACGGCTGATGGAGCTGAAACCGATCTCGATTTAGGTCACTATGAACGATTCATCGATGTCAATCTCAGTCGGCTGAGCAACGTCACCACCGGTCAGATCTACTCGGCGGTTATCGCGAAAGAGCGGCGGGGTGATTACCTTGGCGGAACGATTCAGGTTATTCCGCATATCACCAACGAGATCAAGTCGCGGATTGGGTCACTGGCCAGGAGCAGTCAGGCCGATGTAGTGATTGTCGAAATTGGTGGTACAGTTGGCGACATTGAAAGCCTGCCGTTTCTGGAAGCCATCCGCCAAATGCGTAAGGATGTCGGGCGCGACAATATCCTTTACATTCACGTAACGCTACTGCCACATATCAGCACTGGCGAACTTAAGACAAAACCGACCCAACACTCGGTGATGGCGCTGCGCAACGTTGGAATTAGCGCCGACATCATCCTCTGCCGGGCCGACCGTCCGATTGACGATGAGATTCGCGAGAAGATTGCCTTCTTCGCCGACGTGGACGTGCGGGCTGTCATTCCGGTGCCGACGGTCGACTCGATCTACGAAGTACCACTGGTGCTGGAAGATATGGGATTAGGCGATTATCTGGTCGAACGGTTAGGGTTACCGGCTACCCCGCCCGATCTCGAAGAGTGGCGCGCACTCGTTGCCCGCATCCGTCAGGAAAAGCGGCGGGTGCCAATCGCACTGGTCGGCAAATATGTCGAGCTGCACGATGCCTATATCAGTGTCGTTGAGGCACTGCACCACGCCGGTCTCGAACAATCGATTGATATTGACATTCGTTGGATTGCCGCCGAGGAAGTGGAACGGGAAGGGCCGGCGCGCTTGCTGTCGGGAGTGTATGGGATACTGGTGCCGGGTGGTTTCGGCGAACGAGGGATCGAAGGCAAGATTGCGGCTGCTGACTACGCCCGGATTCACGGCATCCCCTATCTGGGTCTTTGTCTGGGGATGCAATGCGCCACCATCGCCTTTGCCCGCCATGTCCTCGGCACCCACGACGTCAACAGCACCGAATTCAACCCCCAGACTGCCCATCCGGTGATTGATCTGATGCCCGATCAGCGCGACATTACCGAAAAGGGTGGCACCATGCGGCTGGGTTTGTACCCATGTGATTTGGTACCGGGGACGCGAGCGCATGCCGCTTATGGCTGCGACCGGGTAGAAGAACGCCATCGCCATCGGTTTGAGTTTAACAATCGCTATCGCAGCGTGCTCGAAGCTGCCGGTCTGGTGATCAGTGGTATCTCACCCGATAAGCGGTTGGTCGAGATCATCGAACTTCGCGACCATCCCTGGTACGTTGCCAGTCAGTTCCATCCCGAATTTCAGTCCCGGCCCGGCAAACCGCACCCGCTCTTCCGCGGCTTTGTAGCGGCAGCCGCGCAGACACTCCTCGCCGGCGAAGCGCGCCAGTTGCCGCTGGTGGAAAGCACGTCGTAGTGCGGAAGCACAGACAGCGGATATGTAGCGTCGGTTTGGAGGTGCGGGAGCATAGCTTCCGCACCTGGTGTGTTTTGTCACACCAGCCTCCTTTGAACGTAGCGCATTGTGGTCTTACGGAGAGAGGCAATGTCGATAAGGCGCGCGTATCCCTGATGAAGAGGGGTAACCACAGATAGTCGCGGATGGTAAATTCGTCCTAATCCGTTGTAGCTTTGGACATCCGTGGTCAATACAAAACAGGCGCTGCTGGTGATCATGGGTGAAAGGCGTTCCGCACTGCTGGTAATGCCGTGGTGGTAATCGCGTTGGCAACAGGAAATCAGGCTCACATCAGGATAGCCAGTGCATTTAAAACATGTGGCTTGGCAACGTTGAAAGAGCATCGGATTACAATCCTCACGAACCATTGAAGTGTCAAAAATTTTGTCGCATCTTTCGACATCTCAACAACTCATGAGATCAAGCAAAGATCAATCTCATGCACATAGTTTGCACAGGCAAAATGTTTGACATCTCGCCGATCCCTGTGATACTATTCCGGCAGTTATATGGTAGATATCCCGTGAGTATAGGCGTTCTCTTCTACCAAAAGATCGTGATGCGGGCAGTGGAGATTTGGCATGAAGTTGCATGAATATCAGGCTCGCGACCTGTTAGCCCGTTTTGGTATTCCGGTGACAGGTGGCGGGGTAGCGGTTACACCGGTGGAAGCACGCACCATCGCCGCAGAGATCGGCGGCCCGGTCGTGGTGAAAGCCCAGGTACATGTTGGTGGACGTGGTAAGGCTGGTGGTGTAAAGCTGGCGCAAACCCCAACTGAGGCCGAGCAGGTTGCCAGACAGATTCTTGGCATGAACATCAAGGGGTTGACGGTGGAGAAGGTATTGGTTGCCGAAGCGGTGAGCTACAAGCGCGAGCTGTACCTTTCGGCCATCCTTGATCGCGGCAGCAAGCGCGTGATGATGATTGCCTCGGCTGAAGGTGGGGTTGAAATTGAAGAAGTAGCGAAGACGAACCCCGACGCCATCATTAAGATTCCGGCCCATCCAACGATGGGTCTGCTCGATTTTCAGGCCCGGGAACTGGCATTTCGCATTGGCTTAAACGATGGCAAGCAAGCGCGTCAGTTCGCACAAATTGCCAGTGCTCTGTATCGAGCTTTTGTTGAGTGTGATGCCTCACTGGTGGAGATCAATCCGTTGGTTGTCAAGGCCGACGGCAGCCTGCTTGCCCTCGACTCGAAAATTCTCCTCGATGAGAGTGCGCTATTCCGCCATCCCGATCTGGCTGCCCTGCACGATCCCTCTGCCGAGCCGGAAGCTGAGCGGCGTGCCCGCGAAGCGGGTATCACCTATATTAAGCTCGATGGCAACATTGGCTGCATGGTCAATGGTGCCGGTCTGGCGATGGCCACCATGGATGTGATTAAGCTGTCAGGTGGCGAGCCGGCCAATTTCCTTGATATTGGTGGTGGTGCCGGCAAAGAGAAGGTCAAAGCCGCTTTACAGATCATTCTCTCTGATCCAAACGTGAAGGCGGTGTTGTTTAATATCTTTGGTGGGATTACGCGGGTCGACGAAGTGGCACGCGGGATTATTGCTGCGCTCGAAGAGGTGCCAACCGATGTGCCGATGGTGGCCCGGCTGGTGGGGACAAATGAAGAAGCCGGACGGGCACTGCTGGCCGAGTCGAAGTTGATCCCTGCGGCAACGCTGGCTGAGGGTGCGCAGAAGGCAGTAGCAGCCGCTCGCGGTGAGTTATAAGTATCGATCAAGATTGCGGCGAGCAGCGGCAAGTAAGTCTAGCTCGCGCCGGTCGGTTGTCTCCTGTGTGAGACGTTCGAGCCGGATACGCCATTCGTCAAGGATGGCCGTTGCTCGCCCGGTCGCAATTGGCCCGACTGCCGCAATCCACTCACAATCACGGGCCAACAGCGCAAGTTGTAGTTCGACTTCAGTATAGCGACAGGTTACAAACGGTAAGCGCTCGGCCCGCGCTGGTGGGTAATCGGTACCGGCAACAAGCTGCAACGGCTCGCGCTTAAATAAACCGGCTAATAGCGTAATGGTACGCTCTCCAGGCACTGATAGCCCCAACTCGATATGCGATACTGCTACTCGCGAAATGGCGAGCCGTTCGGCAAGCTCTTGCTGAGTCCAGCCCAACTCATTGCGGAGGCGGGCAATCCGTTGTCCTATTGGTTCGTTCATACAGGCACATGGTAACTCACTTAGCAGACACACAACTCGTTTCATTGTATAGTAGCACCGTTTGTCGCAGTGCGAGAACGTTTGCTCGTGCTGGTTTTGTGCTGCTAACGTGAGAGGATAACAAAGTATGGCTCCAAAGCGTGCGTTGATCACCGGTATTACTGGTCAAGATGGCAGTTACCTTGCCGAGTTCCTCCTTGCCAGGGGGTATGAGGTGATCGGCATGGTGCGTCGCTCGAGCACCGTCAATTTCGAGCGTATCAGGCATATTCAGGACAAAATCACGCTGGTAAGTGGCGACCTGCTCGATGAAGTGTCGCTGATCCATATCCTGCGCGAGCATCGCCCACACGAGGTGTACAATCTGGCTGCGCAGTCGTTTGTGCAGACATCGTGGCCCCAACCTGTGTTCACCGGCGAAACGACCGCTCTGGGTGTGACCCGCTTACTTGATGCGGTACGGATTGTTGACCCCGAAATCCGCTTTTATCAGGCGTCGAGCAGTGAGATGTTCGGCAAAGTGGTGGAGGTGCCCCAGAAGGAGACGACACCTTTTTATCCGCGAAGCCCCTACGGGGTGGCTAAGGTCTATGGTCACTGGATCACGGTCAACTATCGTGAGAGCTACGGCATGCACGCTACGTCGGGCATTCTGTTCAATCACGAGAGTCCGCGTCGTGGTCTCGAATTTGTGACGCGCAAGATTTCTCATGGCGTGGCGCGAATTAAACTCGGTCTCGATGAAGAACTACGCCTGGGTAATCTTGAAGCGCGGCGGGATTGGGGGTTTGCCGGCGATTACGTGGAGGCAATGTGGCTGATGTTGCAGCAGGATCAGCCAGAAGATTACGTGATCGCTACCGGTGAGACCCATTCGGTTCGTGAGTTTTGTGAACTGGCATTTGGTTATGTTGGTCTTGACTATCGCGATTATGTGGTGATCGATCAGCGCTTTATGCGTCCGGCTGAAGTCGATTTGCTGATCGGTGACGCCAGCAAGGCTCGCCAAAAACTGGGCTGGCAACCACGCACTACGTTCCCTGAACTGGTGCAGATGATGGTTGAGGCTGATCTACAGTTAGTTAAGGAGCAGATGCGATGAATCAAGCTGAGACTCGGTTGATCGAGGAAGGATGGGCAGCATTGGTTGAGCGTCTGGGTCTGGCGAATGCAAGTCGGTTTATTATGTTGCTGGATCGACGCACTGGCGGTGCGCGTCAGCATCTCCAGTCATTGTGGGGGGTGCGACCTCATCCGTCGCACCGTTCGCAACCTCCGGTTGTCAATCATTCTGACTCGTAACTCACCTCGCATCCGGTCTCAATCCGCCGCTCTGCCCGGATATGGGTAGAGCGGTTTTTTTGTTTCATCACCGGAATATGCCAGGTTGCAGTATCGTGTTTCACGCCAGTGTTACCTGCATGTATACCAACTCTTGCTCAACGACAGGCACCGGCATACTCTCTGTGTTAAAGTACAACTGGCGTGCCGCTGTTCATCCCAGCGCCGCAGCGCATCCCACTTTGCGTCACCTGCAGAGGCATCCCTGTTGGTCAGGAATGTACCATGACCCGGTATGCTCCTCGCCCTACTATGCTAGCAGCGTGTAGTTCAGACGATAATCACCTGCGCCCCATGCTGTGCCCACCGCTATGCCAGTGCTGCCCGCATCTTTGCACCAGCGTTGCATCAGTCACCATACCGGTCGTAGGGGCAACGTGCGGGATCGTTGCGATCATCTGACTTGTCAAATAAAATGGCTTCTACATCGAACTGGCAAACAGCGCTGAGGCGCGTCTGTGGTAAGATGAACAGTGACATCATCGCAGCAAAGGACTCATCGCTATGTTTGACTTTGATCCTACGTCTGCACTCCGCATATTGGCCGCCGAAGTGATGCTGGTGCATTCCAGTGAAGAACTGGCAAACGGTGATCAGCGGGCGGTGCGTTGTCGAGGGCAGTTACTACTGGAGGCGCAGGCAGCCCACGATACTATTGTTGCCCGTGCCCAGGCGCTTGGGTATACGCCACTCTTTCAGCACGATCCTATCGGGGCCGCGATTTTGTTTATTCCGACACCGCCGAAGGCTCCGCCGTCGCGACTCTGGTTAGCGGTCTTGCTCTTTGTGCTGACGATTGCCTCGACGATGCTGGTCGGCGGGCAGGAATATATCGAAAGCACCGGTCAGATTGTCTTCAACTGGGGCTACGCTCTGAGTTTTAGTGCGTCGTTGCTGGCAATCCTGCTTGCCCATGAACTCGGCCATTTCATTGTGGCCCGACGTGAGGGCGTGGCCGTCAGTTATCCGTTCTTTATCCCGATGCCGTTCTTTTTACTCGGCACCATGGGTGCCTTCATCGCGATTAAAGACCTCGTTCCGAATCGACGGGCACTGCTGGCAATCGGTATTGCCGGTCCACTCGCCGGATTAGTCGTCGCCATTCCGGTTCTGGCAATTGGGCTGAGCATCTCGGAAGTGAAGCAGGTAGTGCCGCTCCCTGGCAGTTTTACCGAAGGCAATTCATTGCTGTATGCCGCAATGAAGATTCTTATCTTCGGGCGCTTCCTGCCCTCAGGCGGCGAAGATGTCTATCTCCATCCGGTGGCCCTGGCCGGTTGGGCCGGTTTGCTGGTGACCGGTCTGAACCTGCTGCCGGCTGGGCAACTCGACGGTGGTCATATCTTTTTCGCTCTGTTTGGTGCACGAGCGGCACGGATTATGAGCATGATCGTTGCAGTTGCTTTGCTGGGACTGGGATTTCTCTGGTCGGGCTGGTTCATCTGGGCGGTTATGGTCGCGCTGATCGGTCAGCAGCGTAGCCCGTTGCGCAATGAGATTTCGCCGCTTGAGGGGCCATGGCGCTGGCTGGCGTATCTTGGTCTCTTGACGTTTATTCTGGTCTTCACACCGGTTCCGATTACGGTCATGACGCCGTAAGTGTGGGTGATACGGAGGTCACATGAAGCTCTTAACCTATCGGTATGGTGGGGTTGAACGGGTTGGTGCCCTGCGGGGCGATGAGGTGATCGATCTGTCGGCGGTGGCAGCGTCCATGCTCGATCTGATCGATGGTGGGCCAGAGTTACTGGCTGCGGCACAGCAGGTCGTCGCTACGGCGGAAGGAGGGGTGCGCTGGCTGCGGTTGAGTTGCGTGCGCCAATTCCGCGCCCGCGCAAGAACATCATCTGTCTGGGGATGAATTATGCTGCTCATGCGATTGAGTCGTTGCGGGCGAAGGGGTTGCCGGAAAAGCTGCCCGAATACCCCGTCTTCTTCAGTAAGATGCCCACGGCAGTCAATCATCCCAATGCACCGGTACCGTTGATGGCTGATGTCTCGGCGCAGCGCGACTGGGAGGTTGAGCTGGCGGTGATTATCGGGCGGCGTGGGCGGAATATTCCGGCAAGTGCTGCGCTCGATTACGTCTTCGGCTATACCATTATGAATGATGTGAGCGCACGCGATCTTCAGACGCGCCATCAACAGTTTTTCTACAGCAAGAGCCTCGACGGTAGTGCCCCGCTGGGACCGTGGATTGTCACCGCTGATGAAATTCCCGATCCACACGCGCTCGGCATCCGGCTGCGCCTCAATGGCGAGCTGGTACAAAATTCGGTGACGCGCGATATGATCTTTGATATTCCCACCTGTATTGCCACCTTCAGCCGTGGCGTGACGCTCGAACCGGGTGATATTATTGCGACCGGTACACCTTCGGGGGTCGGCATGGGCATGACGCCACAACGCTGGTTGAAGGTAGGCGATGTGATGGAGGCCGAGATTGATGGGATTGGGGTGCTGAAGAATGTTGTAAGTGAGTAGACCAGGTTGCCCCTATTCCATATCCACGGCAGACGAATGCACAGAGCATTTTTCTGTGCATTCGTGCTTTAAAACCTACGTACCCGGCATAGTTCAGCCATCAGGCAATTGTCGTCAGATAGTGAGCAACATGATATAATGCGCGCCGATGTTAGTAGTTACATACAACACTAAGGAGTAATCATGGATCGACGGGTGGTGGTGACCGGAATGGGGGCAATCAGCCCACTTGGTCTCAGCGTAGCCGAACTCTGGCAGGGGATCGTCGCAGCGCGGAGCGGCGTCGGTCCGATCACATTGTTCGATTCGACCGGTTTTGATACCCGGTTTGCCGCTGAGGTGAAGGGCTTCGATCCCACGAATTATATGGATCGCAAAGAGGCGCGACGCACCGACCGCTTCGTGCAGTTTGCGGTGGCTGCGACCAGAGAAGCGTTACGCGATGCCGAGCTTGAGATCACGCCCGCCAATCGTGATGAGATCGGGGTCTTTATTGCCAGTGGGATCGGTGGCATTGGCACCCTCTCGGAGCAGTTAGACGTTCTGCGCAGTCGCGGGCCGGGGCGGATCAGTCCCTTCCTCATTCCGGCGATGATCACCAATCTGGCCGCCGGTCAGGTTTCCATTGTCACCGGTGCCCGTGGGCCGAGCTACTGTGTGACATCGGCCTGTGCGAGTTCAGCCCACGCCATCGGCGAGGCGGCAGAGACCATTCGCCGTGGATGGGCAAAGGCGATCATTGTTGGTGGCAGTGAAGCCAGCATTACCCCTATTGGCGTCGCCGGCTTCAATGCGATGCGTGCCCTCTCGACGCGCAACGAAGACTATGCCCACGCCTCACGACCATTTGACGCCGAGCGTGATGGGTTTGTGATGGGTGAGGGTGCAGCGGTACTCATCCTCGAAGACCTTGAATTCGCTCTTGCCCGTGGTGCGCGTATTTTAGCCGAGGTGGTGGGGTATGGTGCAACATCTGATGCCTACCATATCTCGAATCTGGCCGAGGATGGCGAAGGTGTCGCACGGGCGATTCGGTTGGCCCTGCAGCGGGGTGCTCTGGCACCAGAGGATGTGGATTATATCAATGCGCACGCCACCTCAACTCCGGCTGGTGACCCGGTTGAGACAACCGCTATCAAGCAGGTCTTCGGCGGACGCGAGAAATCACCGCCGGTGAGTGCCAGCAAGTCGCAGTTCGGTCATCTGCTCGGTGCAGCCGGTGCTATCGAAGCAGTTGTGACTATCCTGGCGATGCAGAACAATCTCCTGCCGGCAACCATCAATCTTCAGCAACCAGACCCGGCCTGTGATCTCGATTTTGTGCCCGGTCAGCCGCGTCCGGCTCGGATTGAGGTGGCCCTAAGCAACTCGTTTGGCTTTGGCGGACACAATGTGTGCCTTGCCTTTCGTAAATACCACGGATAGGCGCTATGAGTGATCGACTGGCCGAACTTGAGCGGGCAATCGGGATCACCTTTCGTGATCGAACGCTGTTGCAGACGGCATTTATGCACCGTTCGCTGTTCAACGAACAGCCGCATCTGCTGAATCACCTGACCGACAATGAACGGTTAGAGTTTCTCGGCGACTCGGTACTCCATTTTGTAACCACAACCTGGTTGTTCGAGACCTTTCCCGACCAGGATGAGGCCACCCTGACCAACTGGCGGGCCGCGTTGGTGAGCACGAAGGGATTGGCAGAATGTGCCGCTCAGTTCAATCTAGGCCAGTATGCCTATCTATCGCGAGGCGAAGACAACCCTGGCGGTCGTAGCCGCCAGAAGCTGTTAGCCGATCTGTTTGAAGCGCTGGTAGGGGCCATCTACCTGGATCAAGGGCTTGAGACTGCACGGGCGTTCATTGTGCCATTCTGGCAAGCCCGGATCGAGCAGATTATTCACATCGATCTCGATCCAACAACGCGCTTACAGGAATTGATGCAGGCTCGCTTCAAGCAACTCCCCGACTATTCAATAGAAGAGGAGCGAGGCCCTGAACACCAGCGCGAGTACGTCATGGCAGTCACTGTAGCGGGTCGCAAATTTACCGGCTCTGGTTCGAGCAAGAAAGAGGCCAAGCGCGCGGCTGCACGTAAAGCGTTGGCTGCCTGGGATAAGCACGGCTTCACTGCAACGGCCATAGACGCTCAGGATGAGCGCAACTGAAGCATACCACGATGAATGGCGAACGGTATCTGATCACCGGTGGTACAGGGTACCTGGGGCAGGCGTTGATCCGTCACGCCCGTTGTCTGGGTGTGCAGATTGCTGCTACCTTTCACTCGCAGACTCCGCCAGCGCTGGCAGAGGTTGCCTGGCATCCCCTCGATCTCCGCGACGCAGCGGCGGTTATGGCATTGATCCGCGAGGTGCAGCCGACCGTGATTGTCCATACCGCATTCCGCCAATACGATCCCGACTTGATGGCGGTAACCGGGGAGGGTGCCGGCCACGTGGCCGTGGCTGCTGCCCAGATTGGCGCCCGCCTGATCCATATGTCGAGCGATGTCATTTTTGACGGAGAAAAGGGCGAACCATACACAGAAGATGATCCGCCCAATCCAATCACCGATTATGGTCGCGCAAAAGCGCGGGCTGAAGCGTTGGTGCAGGCAGCATATCCGGCGGCAGCCATTGTGCGCACGTCGCTCATTTACGGTTTTGAGCCGATGGATCGCCATACGGCTTTTGCTCTGGCCGTGGCACGCGGAGAGCGCCCGGAACGGTTGTTTCGTGATGAGTTCCGTTGTCCGATCTTTGTTGATGATCTGGCCGTAGCCCTGATCGATCTGGCGCAGCGGGATTACCGTGGAGTGATCAACCTTGCCGGCGCCGAGATACTCAGCCGCTATGAGTGGGGCTGCCTGCTGGCGCAGGCTTACGGTCTCGATCCAGGTCTCATACGTGGTGCCTGGAGTGCCGAGAGTCCAACACCACGACCACGCAACTGCGCGCTCGACATCAGCCGGGCGCGTCAGCTCGGTTTTCGCCTGCGGGGAGCGCGCGAAGTGTTACAGTCGCCTGGTCGGCTCTAACCCTGAAACTCTGTAATCACCGTCACCCCAGAACCACGGAAACTATCGAGATCGACCAGCGCCGCCGGTGCTTCACTCAGGCTAATCGTGCGGCCAATCAGGCGCTGCGGTTGTACTTTGCCAGACTGGATGAGGTCGAGCATCGCATCATAGCGGTAAGCCTGCATCCCATGGCTTCCCATAATCGTCAACTCACGCGCAACCACGATATCCATCGGCAACGGAGGCATCCGTTGGTCGGCCAGCAGCAGACCAACCTGCACATGGCGCCCGCGCTTCCGCAGACTGGCAATGGCATTGGCGCAGGTCATAGGACTACCCAACGCATCAATCGCGAGGTGTACCCCACCGCGGCTGAGATCGCGAACCACGCTTACCACATCCGGTTCGGTAGTGGCATCAATCACCGCCGTTGCCCCTACCGCCCGAGCCAGTGCCAGCCGTTCCAGGTTAATATCGATTCCGATCACCTGTCCACCGAGGGCAGAGGCTAACATAATCGCCGAGAGACCAACGCCACCACACCCGTAAACCGCCACCCACTCGCCTCCACGTACCTGGCCCAAATCAACGACGGCGCGAAAGGCAGTTGCAAAACGACACCCCAGACTGGCGGCAGTCGTGAAGCTCATATCGGCAGGCAAGCGCACCAGATTCAGATCGGCGCGATCAATGGCAACGTATTCAGCAAACGATCCCCAATGCGTGAATCCCGGTTGAAACTGGTTGTCACACACCTGTTGCTGACCGGCCTGACACTGAGGGCAAAAACCACAGGCACACACGAAGGGAACAGTGACCCGATCACCGATTCGCCAGCGCCGAACCTGTGATCCGACGGCAACAATCTCGCCGGCCAGTTCGTGGCCTGGCACATGCGGCAGCTTAATATCGGGATCATGCCCCATCCAGCCATGCCAGTCGCTACGACACAGGCCGGTAGCGCGTACTGCGAGCACGACACCATCTGGCGTTGGGGCTGGATCGGGCAGCGTGGCGATCCATGGCATCTGACCAAACGCTTCATAATAGACGGCGCGCATGGGAGTCTCCTTACGTAGCAGGTGAATGTTTGTTCGCTCTCACCCATGCTAGCACATCTTGCTATGTATACCGACAGTCTCCACTACGCACCCAAAAGCGTTCACCGTAGAGCGTACCCGGCGGTGCAACCTGTCGGGCATACGTGCGCACGGCATCGGCCATCACATCAACTGCCTCACCATTCGCGATCGGATGGCCTAACTGACTACGGCTCAGTTCGGCCAGTTGACTGGCATACGCCGTAATGGCAGCCAGACGTGTCGTCATTCGTTCGTCAATAGTCCGAACCAACGGGCGCAATGGCCAATCGAGGATGTCCAGTCGTTGTTCAAGTGCACCGGGGCGCACCACGTAGGGAAAATCCTCGTACCACATCACCGGACCCTCTATCGTCGCCGCAGCCAGACAGGTCAATTGGTGATCGACGTGATTCCCCACACCCAAGGGGGCGTAGACGGTAGCGTGGGGAAACCGGTGGCGAAGCTGGTGACACAGATCGTGAAGAGTGGTGAACAGCGGATCACCAGCAGCCGGCTCGCCGAAGAGAGCTGCACGACTGTTGTACACCTCTGGCATCCGGTAGATGGCATCAAGCGCACCGACCCACACCCCATCGGCCCCCAATATCGACAGCGCTGTCTCCTCTTCGCGGCAGCGGGTCTGCATTACCATCGTCGGTGACAACCCCCAATCAGCATGAAATTGTTGGGCCAGCGCACTAAATTGCATATCAGTGGGTGGCGTTGCGGTACAGATCGTCACCACCAACACCGGTTCGCCGGCAGCCACAGCGGCGGCCAGTGAACCGCCACAGGAGAGGGCAGCGTCATCGAGATGAGGTGAAAGCACAATATGGTGATACGAACGCTGAAGATTGGCGAGATGCGAGACAATCATGGCTGAAATGACCTTTCACGCCTGAAATGCTGGCAGCATAGCTGATAAGCTGCTGCGCATGATAGACGCTTTCGTGCTTTTAGCAGTTTCATCATGAGCTGACGATGAATAAGTTGCAATCAGGCAGGTGCCAATCCAGGCTCATCATATCAGTGGGTGCGTGTTATTTTTCGTAACCCGCGGGGATGCAACGGATCGACGCCTCGTGCCAGGGCTAGATGGTAACAGAATAGTTGTGCCGGAACGATGGTAACGATGGGGGTTAACCAGTCGGGAATACCTGCGGGTATGAGCAAGCCGGTAACACCGTGCGCAAAGAGTGTGCGATCATCACTGAGTACGAGCAATTCAGCGCCAGCGGCTCGTAAGCGGTCGAGCAGATTGGCGATGTACATACTGCCAGCATCGCGGGTAGCCACAGCTAGCACTGGAAACCCTGGCTCGATCAGAGCAATTGGGCCGTGTTGAAACTCGGCGGTAGAGTAGCGTTCGGCTACGACATAGGCCATCTCTTTCAGTTTCAGCGACCATTCCAGAGCAGTTGCCAGTTGAAATCCACGACCAAGTACTACACAGTATGACATCGTGCGAAAATGGCTGGCAGCAGTTGCTACAACTTCTTCGAGTTGCAAGGCTTCAGTAAGTGCTACAGGAAGTCGGCGCAATTCAGTTAATCTTGCCTGATCATCGGCCAGCGCTATTGCCAGCAATGCGAAAGCGGTCAGTTGAGCCGTGTAGGTTTTCGTCGCGGCTACTGCTAACTCTGGGCCGGCAGCGATGTCGAAGTGGAGGGCAGCGTGCTGAGCCAATGGCGAAGCTGGATCGTTGGTTATAGCCAGCGTGAGAGCCCCTTGCCGTTGTGCTTCATCAATCACTGCCAGAATGTCTGGAGATTGCCCCGATTGCGAAACGCCGATAACTAATGCGTGGCGCAGGTTTGGTGGCTGCTGATAGATAGTGAAAAGTGATGGCGCAGCTAGCGCTACCGGTAACCGATTGAGCGTCCCGAACAAATACTGACCGTAAATACTGGCATGTTCAGAAGTTCCCCGACCGGCTGCATACACATAACGGATATCATGCTTGCGAATTTTAGCGGCCAATTGGTATGCCTGTACCAACCCATGTTCAAGTAGTTCACTAATAACTGTGGGTTGTGCGTAAATTTCGTGTTGAATGGTCATACATTAAATTCCTCAGACAATACTCGTAATGGTAGCTTACCCTGGAATGGAATTTCACCCCATAGG
Organism: Chloroflexus aurantiacus J-10-fl; assembly: GCF_000018865.1. Classification (NCBI taxonomy): domain Bacteria; kingdom Bacillati; phylum Chloroflexota; class Chloroflexia; order Chloroflexales; family Chloroflexaceae; genus Chloroflexus; species Chloroflexus aurantiacus. Next base: position 1,550,285 of record NC_010175.1, on the reverse strand, counting down.
CCAGCAGCAAGTGCTTTCAAGGCTACCGGTTGCAAACTATAAGTACAGAGATGCGTTGACACTTCCGGGTAGGCGAGCAAATCGGTGGGGAGACGTAATGCTACGGTAATCAGGGGAATGCCTCTTTGAAAGATCTCGTGTACGAGCGAAGCCTGACCACGATACGTTTGGGCGTTGATTGTTCCTATGATCACCAGATCGGCTTCGGCGAGAGCAGCTAGAATATCGGCAATGCTGGCTGGAGAGGGATCAATATCGATAATGAAGGACTGAACATAAGAATGGCAAGAAAGGATCGCCTCGGCAAGTGCAGGCCGTTCACTTGCTGATGTGTCGGCAGGGGTAAGATCAACGGGTTGCGGCATGATTACCACGACACGGGCTGTTGTTGATAATTGTAGTGGTAATAAGCCTTCCTGATTGCGCACCAGGGTTAATGCGCGCTGCGCCACCTCATCTGCCAGCGCGTGATGAGCTGCACATCCGACAACTGATAGATCTGGTTGAGGACGATTCCGCAGCCATTGGCGCAGCGCCGCAATGCGCTGGCTGGAAATAGTACTTTTAGTGTTTCTATCAATTGTACTGAGAAACTTTATTGTCTGCTCCAGATCATTTCCTGCACCGAGCAAGAGCAGATCGATACCTGCATGAACTGCTTCCGACAAAGCTCTGGCATATCCATCGTCAGGTGCAAAGGCTTTCATGTCGAGTGCATCGCTAATCGTAACACCTCTGAATCCGAGGTGATGCCGCAGATGCGCTATGACCTGTGGTGCGCGGGTGGCAGGGCGATCCGCTGCCTGCAATGCAGGTACAGCCAGATGTCCAACCATCACTGCCTGAACACCAGCCTCGATAGCCGCCGAAAATGGCAACCATTCTACGTGCTGTAATCGTTCGTAATCGTGATTAACCCTAACCAGACCATAATGACTATCACCAAACGTATCTCCGTGGCCGGGAAAGTGCTTGGCTGTTGCGGCAACTCCATGCTGCTGCAGGCCGGCAATCATTGCCGCAGCCAGTACTCCGACGATCTTGGGGTCATCGCCAAAGGCACGGATCCCGATGACCGGGTTTTGTGGGTTCGTATTAACATCACAAACCGGGGCATAGACCAGGTTAACCCCAAGTGCTGCCAGTTCCGCCCCGATTGCACTGCCAACACGAAAGGCCAAAGCTGGCGATTGGGTTGCTCCTAATGCCATTGCACCGGGAAAAGCGGTTAATCCCGGTAAGGCTTGCAATTGACCACCCTCCTGATCGGCACCGATTAAGAGAGGACCGTAGCCCGAGGCTGCTGCCAGTTGCTGTAAATGCGCGGTTAATGCACGGATACGGGCTGGTGATGCGCCATTGAGGTGGCGATAGAGCGTCACACCGGCAACGCGATGGTTGAAGATCAGGTCCGGCAGATGTGATGGTACTTCATCACCGGCGAACCAGATTAGTAGTTGTTCACTCAATGCATTCATTAGGTCGCCTCCTCACCAATGATGAACCACCAGCTTTGAATTTCCTTTGGTCCACAATGAATGTGTAAGGTTCGATCTGTCAAGGGTTGCGGCGGGGCTAATGCTTCTCCAGCTAACGTGATCGGTTGGGCTGCCTCAACAGGCAATGCCAGGTGGAGTTTACCAGACTCAGGAGTTTCATACGGATTAAACACCCGTACTTCTATTCTGCGTGTTGCTGCCAGTCTGAGACAACTTAACGTCAGCGGACCTTCAAGTACGAGCAGGCTGGCAGTGCGGGGGAGTCGACCATAGTCTGGTTGACGACAATGCACTGATTGAATCCCACCTGCCAACTGCTGGGCAAGGAGGTTGAGGCGTGCTCGATCAGGTGTAGCACTTAACGGGAGTAACCACATGCGGTAATGAAGTTCTGTGTTGAGCAGTAATCCATCAGGTTCGCCATCGGTGAAGACTGTACGACGAGTGCTCCGTAAAAGCGTCAGAGCAATCGCTCGATCAGGACGATCAAGCACCGCTGTTTCCAGCAAACCCGGTGCAATCAATGCCAGTCCTCGTCCGTCTGCAAACACTGCCGTCCAACTGCGCTGGGGGCGAGTTTCTACTTCGAGTTCACGATAGCGGTAGTTATCGGGTCGTAACGAAATTGCCCGTTCAACAACATCAAATGCCCCATCCGCCAGATAGGTTGTTGCCGGGGCATGGGTTGGGAACAGGAGCCGCAAGCGATGATCGGCGGCTGTATTACAGAGGTAGAGCTGAATTTCGAGACGGTCGCTCTCAGGGCGTAAACTCAGATCGATGGTTACCGGTAACTCAACCAGATGAGTGGCTCGCTGCATCAGGTTAAAATCAAAGTTGGCCGGTACGAGCAGTTGTCGTTGAACACGCAGAGTCGTCAGAAAGGGACCATTATGAATGACGCTCACACTGAGCATGGTGCTACTCACTGTTGGGTTACCGGCCAGGGCCGGACCGTGGTACCAGCCATCACCAATGTCGGCGTCATCACTTAGCTCAAGTAATCCCTGGTATTCTTGCCCGTGAACCAAATCATGAATTGTCAGAGTGCCATCGTGAGCCACCTCGACCGTCAAGCGCCCATTACTTATGCGACGTTCACCAATCAGCATGCCCTGTCCTGGATAGCGGATAGGTTGTGCGGGTGTTCGCCGGGCCGGATGGGCGGGCAGTGGATCGAGATCCCCCGGCTGAACCGTCAGTGTAGTGTAACCCAACGGCGGGAGCGAGAGAGGGAGACTCACTTTCACTTCATCGACCTGATAGACATCGGGAAAGGTGTGGGGGAAGCAGGTGAAGCGCGTTCGCTGGCGGTGCTGAGCAAGTCGTTGATAAGGAATTTCGTGTCCGTCCGCATCATAGATACGGAACGCCGGTAATGACTCAAAACCAAAGAACTCGGCAAAAGCAGGCCAATCTGGGGGTAGCTCGATAGTTAATTCAACAGTCTCTTGAACGGATACAGGTAATGGGTTAAAGACGACTAAACGTCGGCCCTGATTGGAATCTGAGTCAGCAACGGCTGCGGCTAATCGTTGTAAAGCCTGGGCTGTAAGAAGTTCACCAATTTGCCGGCACTGGCTATAGCGGTAGCGCATATCCCGATGCACCAGATCGATACTGCATCCACCCAGCGAGTCGTGTGGATGATTTAGTAGCAACCAGCGCCATCCCTCATCCAGAAATGCCGCTTCGTCCGGTGCTCCGGCTACCAGGTGTGCCCAGGCGGTAAAGGGTTCAACCCATTGAGTTAACAACTGCTCACAGGCTGCGTTTGCCAGCTTCAAATCGATCCGACTACTCAAGACCCCAGGTATCAGGTATTGTTCATTTTCAGCACGAGGTGGCAGAGCTGGTTCACGTAGTTCACCACGGGCTTCGGTAGTAATCATATCAACGTGTGGCAGAATATCATCAAGGTAGGAGTCAAGATCGCTGAAAACGATCTCAACCGGTGCAGCAGGATCTGCGGCATACGATTGCAATACCTCAGTTACTTGTGGATCCCAGGCCAGATGATCACCACCATCAAAGAGGAGAATGGATGGTAATGACGTAGCGGCAGCTTCAGCAGCAATAAATGCCGCCAGATTTGCAGTAAGTTCCGATCGGGTAGGCGAAGAGCCGGATAAATCAGCACGACGAACATCGAAGGCAAAACTACAATACCCGACACGGCCAAAACGATAGACCGGCATCATCGTGCCATCACTACCGTACCAGCGAAAGTGGCGGGCTTGCTCGTTTGTACCACGCCAAAGGAGAATCCCGTGTATCCCAAACCCGGCCAGTAACTGAGGTAACTGACCAATATGCCCAAACTGATCGCATACCAGCCCAGCCCGTGATGGCTGCCCGCCCAACTGTCGGGCAACGTGAGCACCGCGCCGCAGATTACGAATCAACGCTTCACCACCACTTAGAAACTCATCGGGAGCTACATACCACGGGCCTATCACCAGTTTACCGTTAGCGGCTAATGTGACAATCTGTTCCCGACGCTCCGGTCGCACTTCGAGATAATCTTCCAGGAGAACGGCCTGACCATCCGTGGTAAATGGGCCAGGCAAAGCACCGTTATTCAAGCCATCGAGCACAGTATCGAGCAATGCTACCAACGCATAGCGAAAATGTTGAAATGGACGGTACCACTCACGATCCCAGTGGGTACTGAGCACATAATGAGCACGGCGGCACGCCATCGATGATCTCCATTCCTTCAAGACACGATGAGCTATTGCTATTCAACAGGGGTTTGACAGAACCTGATATTATTATCCCTTAACTGCGCCGCTCAGACCACTGACAAAGTAGCGTTGGGCAAAGATGAACCCAATCAATATGGGAATGATTGCAATAATTGTTCCGGCAGCAATGAGCCGAAAATCTGCAGAAAACATTCCTCGCAGGGTGTTCAAACCAACCGGTAACGTATATATCTCGCGCGTCCGCAGCATCAGTGACGGCCAGAGGAGTGCGTTCCACGAGGTGACACCCGTGAACACAGCCGCCGTTGCCAGTGACGGACGAACTGTAGGCAAAACGATTTGTGCCCAGATTCGTAATTCGCTAGCACCATCAATCCGTGCTGCATCGATGAGATCATTTGGTACAGCTTGAAACGCTTGACGCAGCAAAAAGATATTGAAGGCACTGAAGACGTTAGGAAATATCAAACTCCAAAGGGTGTCATCATAACGAAAGACCCGTACTGCCAGGATATAGCCGGGCACATAAGTGAGTTCGAGAGGCACGATCAACGTTGCTAACAGACTGTAAAAGATTAATTCACGTCCTGGAAACCGCATCTTGGCCAGAGGATATGCAGCCAATGCCGAGACGGTAACATTCAAGATCACGGTGCAGGTTGCGACAAATAGACTATTCAGAAAAAAGCGCCAGACAGTAATTTGTTGCCAGACACGAGTAAAATTATGTAACGTTGGCTCATAAGGAATCCATTGTGGTGGGAAGCTAAACACTGCATCATTTGGCCCTTTCAATGCCGTTGTCACCAACCAAAAGAAGGGAAAGATTGTTACAACGCTGGCAATGCCTAATACAACATACCAGCCAGCCGCACTGCTGAGCGTCATCCGTGAACGGTTTGCAAGTGTTTGTGATCTTGCTATAGTTGCCATTGACTCTACTCCTTAATCATCACGCTGCTCAAGCAGACGAACATTGATAATCGAAAAACTCAGCGTTATGATTAATAAAACCATCGCTATTGCTGAAGCATAGCCAACATTTTGCAGGCGAAAAGCTTGCTTCCACAGATAGAAAACTATCGTTGATCCACTATTAAGGACACCTCCAGTAGCATTTGTTAAGATATAAATCTCATCAAATACTTTGAGCGCACTTAGACTGGAGATAACAGCCACGAAGACTATAGCAGGTCGAATACCGGGAATACTTACATGCCAGTGTTTCTGCCAGCGATTACAACCATCAATGAGCGCTGCATCATAGAGATCTTCGGAAATATTTTGTAATGCCGCCAAGAAGATCACCATGTAGTAACCAACGCCCATCCAGATGGTCATCAGCATTGCGATAGGTAGGATAAAATCCGGCTCGGTTAAAAAGACAATCGGTTTTTCGATCACTCCCAACCAGATCAATAAGCCGTTAATTGGCCCACCGCTGCCGTTGAAGAGAAATTGCCAGGCGATGCCAATCGCTACGCTACCGGTGATAACCGGGATGTAGTAGAGTGTTCGAAAGAAACTGATGCCGGGTAATTTGCGGTTTAGGGCTATCGCCAGGGCAATAGACAGTATAATAATGGTCGGAGTCACGATGAGATATACAAACGAATTGCGCAATGACAGCCAGAAAACATTGTCATTCAGCAAATGTTGATAATTAGCAAAACCTACAGGTGTTGGTGGGCGCAGAATGTCGTATTCAGTGAAACTGTAGTATCCTACTGCCACTAGCGGATAAAGCGTAAAAACACTCATAAATATCAGAGCAGGTGCCAAAAAGAGATAAGGTGTTACCCGCGACCATATTCGTGCCTTCATACCTTTCTCCATTAACGGGGCGGTAACGACCGCCCCGTTTGAATGGGCAAACGATGGTCTGTCGTTAACCCTACTTTCCGATCAACGTATTCGCCTGCGTAACGGCATCTTTTAGCGCCTGTTCTGCCGGTACACCGCCGAAAATGGCTGCTTCAATCGCCTGACGTACAATCTCATTCACCTCGTTCAAGCGCGGGATTTCGGGCAAAATATTGCTTTGCCGTGCGATAATGTCACGCGCAATTGGCCGGATCTGATCTTCAATTGCGACCGGTGGCTGTGTGAAGAAGGGATCATCATAAGAGGCTGGAGTGGAAGGAAAGATTTGCACCAGTTTCGAGAATTCAAGCATGCTCCGAGGATTGGTGAAGAACACAGCCAGTGCCGCCGCTGCACGAGGATACTTGGTATTCTTCGATACGACAATTGACATCGAGACCGGCGGGAGCTTTCCAGAGCGCCCTACTGCCCGGGGAACCATTGCCAGATAGCCGTATAATCCGGGATTGCTCTCACGCACCAATCGGATCAATTGTGGACCAGTAACGTAAAACGGCATTTGCCCTGCCGAGAAGCGCTCCAGACCGATCCGGTCGTCACTGCTGTTGAGCAAGAGAATGTCACGCGCAGTTGTTTCGTCCTTGATCATATCGACGTAGTACTGAAGCCAGCTTACCGCTTCCGGCGAGTCGAAGACGAAACGGCCATTGGCATCCATAATCGTGACATTGCCTTCGTAGGCCATACTCTGCAACAAATTGCCGGTATTTAGCCGCAGACCACAGGGAATGCCGGTCGCGGCTTTCACTCTGGCACAGAACTCTTTCTGTTCGTCGAAGGTTTTGGGTAGGTCGTCGATGGTCAATCCGGCTTGTGTCAGGAGCTGCTTGTTCACCAGATACCCATCGACTGCCTGATACCACGGCACCTGATAGCTGGCACCGCCAACATTAACCTGATTGAAGAGACCTTCAAAATACTGTTTCTGCACCTCTGGCGGTAAGGCTTCGCTCATATTCAAGAGCTGCCCTTTTTGGGCAAACTCCAGAACCCAATCGGTTGGAATGTTGACGACATCTGGGGCATTACCGGCGGCTAGACTGTTGCGGTACTCTTCTTGCAAGGTAGCCTGACGGTCTTCCCATCTGACCTTAACACCCGGATAGGCTTCATTGAAACGCGCTATGGTGTCTTTGATGTACTGATCAAATGTTGGTGAGAGGTAGAATGTCCAGAAGGTAATTTCTGCTCCCTCTTCCACCCCACTGATGACAGCTTCAGGATGGGGGCCAGGTGTTGGTGTGACGACGACCTCAACCGTCTTTTCGACTTCAACAATTTGGGTTTCCCGAACGATTTGAGTAACGATTTGTGGTTGAGCAGTCTGAGGGGTTGATGAACCACACGCACTCAGGGTGAGGCTGATCAGGCTAATAATCGCAAGCGGTAGCGCAAAGATGCGACGCATAAGACTTCTCCTTTGCACTGAAGACTAAATGTTGCAAGTGTATCGGGTTATTAACTGGCTTTACGTCAGTTGTCACCTCCTTTCTCGTGTAGATACTGGAGTGTGAAGTCGATCTCAAACACGCGCTGCCACGGAAAGTGCACGCTGCCGGGTAGAATGCGCCAGCGATAGGCGAAACCAGGCAAAGCCGTCACGATCTCATTGAGCCGTTGTTCTACACGTGTGGCAGCCAGTCCACGTAATTCAGGAGTAAGCTCGTTCTGGTTGTAGGTTGTCTGTAGCCATTCGCGGATTTCACGACGAACGATGTGCTGATAGCCGTAATCTTCGATGAAGCGATGGAGCAACAGTCGTTCTTGCGCAATACGACATGACCGGTCTCCAATCAGTGTCGCACAGGTCTGGGCGATAACGCCGCCAATCGTGTTACCGGCAGTGTTCCAACCTCCATATGCTGCCAGTTTCGTGGGATCGAGCCGGGTCGTTATCAGCTCGATCAGCAACGGATCTGCCCCATTTGGGTAAGCAACGTCAGCAAAGGCAACCGTCTTGCCGTCGACCAATGCTTCACCTGCTTTGGTGACCAAGTTTTCTATTGCGGCCTGACGTGCCATGCGATCATGGTGCCCATCCACTGGATTCCATTCAGCGCGCCGTGCTATTGGTGCATTCACACCCAGCCAGATGCGCGCTATTTCGGGCACGCCGATTAACTGGCATCCGGCTGCGGTAATCTGACGTTCCACAGTGAGACGGATTGGCCCATCTTCAAACGCTGCAATATTCATGGCATCGGTCGGTGGAGCGTAACGCACACTTACCGCGGGATGCAAACCGATATGCGTCAATGCCATCCGTATCGTCAATACGCTGCCTACTTCATCTGCACCAGGGTACATTAGCAACCGCTCCTGAAGCGGGAGCAACTCTGCCCAAGTATGTAACCAGCGTTTCTCACGGCTGGGTAAGCCAAAAGGACTGGTATCATCAGAACTGAGGACAAGCAGGTCGAAGATACCGTCATTCAGCAACTGGAGTGCTGTCAGGTTGATAAGATGGTTGCGCAATCGACGCCGCAAAACATCGGAGCGGTAAGTAGCAGGGATTGCCCGCTCAGCTTCTTCTCGTCGCGTCTTGCTCAGGGCCCCCTGATGTACCTGATCCAGGATTTGCGACCAATGGTAGATCGCTGTGCCATACTCGGCCCAATACGCCGGCTCTTCGCTGGCATCACTGGCATTGGAGACACGAGTGATGAGATTAAAGCCGTAGATGTATAAGTGGGGAAAGCGATCACGTATGCGTCGAAGTACACTCAAGCGCTGACTGATTGTCTCTGGCGGTTCGTCGGTTGTTCGTGAGGCGATCAATCCGCCGTAACCGAGTTGCTCACAAGAGACAATCAGCCCATCCAGTTTTGGCGCGACTTGTTCCAACCACCCAGCCAATCCGCTACAGTTACCAGGTTGGTGCTGGCGACTCAGGAGGTGGGATGGTGGCAAGATCAGATTGATTCCGGCAGCCTCGGCAATCAGTTTCGGATCGCGGGTATTCGCCGGACGTTCATCGAGCGGGATTAAACCAATCCGTATCACACCTTTCCTCCTGCCCGCTCAATTGCCTGTATGCTAAAGAGGAGTGCGCGCGGCATGTGGAAGAAGCCTTTGTAATTGCCACCCTTACTGGTCAAGGCTACTTCGCCGCGCCGATCACAATAGCCAAACCATTCGCCGTAGACGGGATCGGCAAAGTACCGAAAGGTATAGGCATCGATCCGTTCCAGCCATTCGATCCATTGCCGATCACCGGTGATGGTTGCTGCCAGCACCAGCGCATATATTGCTTCTGCGTGTGGCCACCAGAGCTTCATCGTTGACTCGATCTGTAATGTTGGTCGACCGGCCAGATCAACGAAATAGAAGATGCCACCGTATGTCTGATCCCAACCCAGTTCAAGCGAGCCGCGGATCGCTGCCAGAGCCTGCTTGCGGAGCGCCTGATCCGGTTGCCATTCGAGAAGATGCAACATTATCCATGCTGTCTCTAGCGAATGACCAGGATTAAATAGTCGGCTATCTGGATTATCTTCCAGCACTGAACCATCAGGTGCTACGCGTTCGCGGTAAATGTTACGTTCCGGGTCAAAGTGACGAACGATGCCTGCAATGGTTTCAATAATCGCTGTCGAGTATTCCTGCTCGCCGGTTAGCGTGAACATATCCAGTGCCATCATGCCGACAACCAGCAGATCGGTGAGCTGACTCACGACCGGCATGCCCGGCAACGAAGGACGACCTAATAGGCCGGGATTGGCGATCCATTGGCAAATCAAGGCGAAGACCTCTCTCGCTTCAGCAAGACAGGAATCATCACCGGTGGCACGTGCATATTCCGCTAATCCCATCTGGTAGAACACAGCCGCATACGGTTTTCGTTGCATAAAGACCGGCTGACCATCGCGAGTCAGACTAAAGTAGACTCGACCTTCACGATCACGGGCATGACGACGGAGAAATTCGACACCCAGCCTTGCTGCGGCTAAAAAATCGTGACGTGGCTCAAATGTGTTGTAGAGTCGGCTAAACATCCAGATTGCCCGGCCTTGCAGCCAGACATACTTGCGGGTATCGTAGACAGTTCCGTCACGATCAAGTGCGCTGAAATAACCGCCATGCTGATGATCAAGCGAATGGCGTAGCCAGAATGGAATGACACGCTCGGACAGTTCAATCCGATAACGATTGGCGAAGGCTTCAAGCATCAACGTGTTCCTCACGACGGTGAAGACGAATCAAACCCAATTCCCCGGTCAAGACTGGGGCTGCTGCGCCAATGAGGGGCGTAATGGTCGGTGCCGGCGCAAGTCTGATCTCAGTATCCCGTACCAGGGCTGGTAGTGCCCGCTGTGCCACTTCACGACGCACTAACTCAGCAAACGTTTCTCCGAAGGCGGTAATCCGACCCGTAATCAAGACATGACGAACCGACAACAGACTGATAATGGTAGCTACTGCGGCGCCGGTTGCTGCGGCAGCGGTTGTTATAACGTGCTGGGCAACCGGGTCGCCCATCGCTGCCCCTTCAGCAATCCGCCCGAGTGATAGATCGCTGGCGTATGCTGCGAGAATACTATTTGGATTGGCAGCAATTGCTGTTCGAGCCTGGTGTAACAGGGCGTCACTTCCCAACACGGTTTCAAGACACCCCCGATTTCCACACTTGCAAAGCAGTCCGTTCGCGGTAAAGGCCAGGTGTCCAATTTCACCAGCACCAAACCCTTCACCAGCATAGAGTTGACCATTCAGCACAATACCGGCACCTACACCTTTCCCAATCTTCAGGACCACCAAGTTGGCTACACCTCGCCATTCACCAAATAGATGCTCAGCTAAAGCCAGGCATTGACTATCGTTGACCACCTTCACCGGTAAGCCGTAGCGTTCATGGAGTAACTGACCAAGTGGTAGATCGGCCCATTCCAGTCCGACTGCGCGGACAATCATTCCCGAACTGGCGTTAATCAAGCCAGGAGTGGTTACACCAATGCCGAGAAGTGGCTGGTTTGCCGTCTGAATCAGCTCGTCAAGAGTTTCTTGCAAGGTGTTTAGTGCATCGGCACCTGTCTGCCCCTGAATCGAGCGGCTGATACGCCTTCCTACGTTTCCTCGCAGACTAACCAGCGCCCCTTCGACGCTGTCAGCATTGACACTAATAGCTGCTACCGGTCGTGACCATTCAGCAACGCTCAGGAGCATAGGTGTACGCCCTATTCCTCCACCTGTCGCCAATCCGGTCTCGATGACTAAGCCACGTTCTATCAGTTCTCCTACAACATCGGAAACCGTCGTTCGCGTCAAGTTAGTCAAACGTGCCAGGTCAGCTCGGCTCACCGCACCTAGCTCGTAGATAAGCCGCAATACCAGACGTAAGTTGACGTCCCGGGTGTGCTGACGGGTTGCTTTTTCGCCAAGAGTTGTCATAGCAGATCGTCTTAATTAGATAGTCCAATGAACTAACAAAATAGTAGCACGCAAATAAAACCCTGTCAAGAGGATAACTGGCCATTCTCACAGCATTGAGAGCGACACTTAAGATACCGTTTGGGTATGTATGGATGTCATTCGTCGCAGGACGATCTCACCCTTGTTATTCACGAATGTTGGAAATGGAGGAATGCTTCTTTCCTTCCAAATATTTTTGAAGCACAATGATTCAGGATAATCACGACCGTGCGATTGACATGAAGTTTTCCACTGTGATGCCAGGCTCGTGATCTTTTGAAGGGAGGAGTTGACTGGAGATGGCAGGCATGGTGTAGTCTGAACGTGCGCTGGTGTGAATGTATCAGTGGACACGCTGTTGCGAGGATACCCGCTCCTACCCAGTGTGCCCATCTTACCAGTTTGAAGTGCGGAAGCGTAGCTTCCGCACTTACTGTGCTTCGGTACTGACTGCACGGTTCGCCCGCTAACCTGTGAGTTGCGACCTGCTACTACCAAATGTGCATGAAGCATTCTGCTCTATCGACATCGCTTCGGCAGCAGAAAGCAAAACCTGAATCAGGCTAGCTCTCGTGTTCAGAGAATTTGTGGGATTGTTAAATCCGTTTGGTATCTAAATTGAACTCACAACCACATCTGCGCCAATGTATTAAGAGATTTTGTTCCACTTCACGCAATTCACGGTTTGAATTATCAGCGGGTTTTAGGATGAGGTCTGGACTCATGAAAACCAACAGGTGGCCTCTATGGGCCACCTGTCCTCATCGTATCACCTTACCTCAAATCGATACCATTCGCTCCCGGGTACGCCGGCGGGCAGCGAGTACTGCCGGGCGAGCCGGCTGGCGGAATGGCAATGGCAGTGCTGTCGGCTGCGGACGATAACCGAGCAAGCGCATAATAGTCGCCTGATCCTGCTGTGGCACCAGTCGTGAACTGAGACGCCCATCACGCTCTTCGACGATGAAGCGAGCCGCTTCGGGCGTCAGACAGTGGTGGGCCCCGCCACGGCCAGAAATCATCTGCTGGTACGCACCAATGCCGAAAATGGCCAGGACCAAACCGCCATCGGTCTCCGGCAACCACAATGGCGGCTGTTCCGGTCGCGGATAGATGTCATCGCTGTCGCATGTGCGCCGACCGGCAAGCCGTACTGGACGCACTGGCCGATGCCAGTCGCTGAGCGGCAGGATGACAAACTCCTGCCCACTGACGAAAAGGGTGTCCGGTAACATCACCATCAGTGAGCCATTGATCAAATACCAGTCTGGTTGATCGGGTTGTCCCGCTTTCACGGCGCCCACCTCAACCAGATAGGCGCTGTGGGTGGCGACGGTGTAACGGCCAAATTCACCGATTAACTCCGGCACCGGTACATCGTATTCGGCACACAGATCGCGCACCGTTGCCATCAGCCGGGCAAGAAAACGCTGGTAGTCGAAGTTGAACGTCAACTGATACCCGGCAGTTGGTACGCCACCACCAAAATTGAAGTAGCGCAGGGTTGGTACACGGCGGCGTAGACGACAATAGTTCTCAATCGAAGCCCGCAGGGTGGTCAGGAAGTGCCCTTCGTCTTCGATCTGGCTGCCGATCATGGCATGGTACAGCACAAGCCGGTGTTCAGTCGTTGCAATCAGATCGGCAGCCTGTTCGATCTCGGCCATTGTCAAGCCAAAACGATCATTGCCGGGGTGTCGACCATCCCGATTTCCGGCGGCACGTTCACGCACACCAAATTGTAAGGGTGCCGGCGTTGTGATCAGATCGTGCAATTCACTGAGATCATCGAGGACGGGTATCACCGTCTCACAACCGTCGAGACGCAATTGCCGGATCGCGTTGCGGTAGGCCGGCTCCTTTGAGCCGTTGCAACAGATCAGTCGATCAGGTGGCAGGATGCCCTGACGCCAGAGACCATGGGCGATGATCAGGTCGGCAGTTGCCGAGGTTTCATAATGAGCACCAGCCGCCAACGCCGTTTGCACCGCCTCGGCAGCAAAGTTAGCCTTGGTCGCATAGGCGTAATGGAAGGGGGCTGCGTATTCGGTAGCGGCACGAGCCTGCGCGGCCCAGCCGATCATGCGGTGAATTTGTGCAGTAATTTGCGGTGTGTATACGACTTCGAGCGGTGCACCGTGTTGGCGTACCAGTCGGTTCAAGTTGAGACGATCACCAAAGTAGAGGTCGCCGTCGTAACGGCTCACGAAATCGGTCAGGCGGCCCTCACCGGCAAAGCCGGTCTGCTGTGCAATCAAGTCGGCAAAGGTTAGCGTCTTCAACTGTACCACATTCCTCCATTCATACAGCGGGAACAACCCGCACCACGAAACCAGGGCAAAATAAGACCTATCCCACCAGAAGCGGGCAAGATCACAAGCGAACACCGGCAATGGCCGTGACAGGCACTAGATTGCCGTGACCATAGCGATTCAGCGTCAGGGGATGAAAAAAGGCCCTGCACCTGATGCAGCGGCCGGAGGAGCGAGAACGCGCAGCGTCACTCGCGCACGTCTAGCAGGCGGAACCTACCGACGCACGGCGTGCAGGTGTGCAGTTTGGGGAGCGCTGAATCGCGCGTAAATTGTATGCGCCGTCCATACTGCCTCACACTAGCCCGCCCGACGTCGTCTTCTCCACGGGGCACCAGCGTGCCATGACGACGATTTCCGCTCGGCGTTCGGTGTTGCGTGTTACGTGTGTCGGGTGCCTTCCCGAAACGCGAAACCCGTAACCCGAACGTAACGGGGGGCGCGAATGACATGGTCGATTGGCTCGACCGAGTGCGCATTATACATCTATCAGGGGTAATCGTCAATAGGGTAACGGGCTTAAATCTTGAACAGATGCGCTTCACGCCTCTCTGCCCTCTGTGTCTCTGTGGTGCATCTCCTACCACTCCACTGGGAAGCCCATTGATGCCTGAACCATCGCTTCCGACTGCGGCAGACGCAAACGAAACCCAGCGCTTCAAGCCTCTGTGCCCTCTGTGTCTCTGTGGTGCATCTTCCATCACTGGGTCAGCAGGGGTTCGTCTTGCCAGGCAAGACTCGCCTCTCTTTCCAACGTCTCCCCAAACTCTTGCTATAATGCTGCTATGCGTTACCTGTTACTTACCCTCGCTATCGTGCTAACTGCATGTGCGGCTCCGCTGCCGTCTCCGCCGACAAATACACCGCAGTCGGTGATCACGCCGACTGTTGTCAATCAGGTGCCGACCGCTACCTCTGCCACTCCGGTACCAACCGCCACACCGCTGGCAACACCCACGCCGGCACCGACGGCCACACCGCAACCTGCCGTGCATCCCCTCTTCGATCCACAACGGCTCAGCTACGACCACAATTTCAGCGGACCGGAGATTCAGGCATTTCTGGAAGCGCGCCAGAGTCCGCTGGCAACGATGCGTATCACTATTGGCGGTCGCAGCCATTCGTTTACCGATGTTCTGGTGTCGCTGAGTAATCTCTACAGTGTCAGCCCGCGATTACTGTTAAGTCTCATGGATCTGCAGAGTGGCGTTCTCAGCACCCCTAACCCCAGCAGTGATCAGATGGCCTGGGCTGCCGGGTTTCGGGGCGAGAATGGGAATCGACGCGGTCTGTTTGCGCAGTTACGCTGGCTGACCCGCGAACTACGGGCTGCCTTGCGCGACTATGCATTGCTGGGGCCGATGGCTTTACCTCCGCTTACTTTTGCCGATGGGAGCACCCTTGCGCTCCCGCCCGGAACGGACCTGAGTCGCTATGTCCTTAGTCGAGCGTTGGCACCAACAACGACTTCCAACCGTCTCGAAGCACTGCTCGTGGCCGTTGCGCCAACTTACCAGCGTCTGTTCGACCTCGATCCACGGCTGGAGCCAACCGATTGGCCGCCACCCGCTGAACCGTTTCTCACCCGTCCGACCGAACGAAACTTCCCGGTTACCTCCTTTTTCGATCACGATGCCCCTTTTCTCCGCACGAATGGCTCTCTGCATACCTTTTGGGGACGCGCTGAAACTGACCGGGCGTTCGCCTATGATGGCCATACTGGTTGGGATTATGCAATGGGGCCTCCGGATCGGGTATTGGCTGCGGCACCCGGTCAGGTCGTGTTTGCCGGCTATTCTGATGATGGTTGTGCGACGCCTGCCGGGGCAGTGATTATCGAACACGGCAACGGCTATCGCACGCTCTACTGGCATCTGGCTCGGGTGAGTGTGACGGTTGGAACAATGGTGGAGCGGGGGGCAGTGATCGGGATTGCCGGCGATACTGGCTGTGCCCGTGGTGCGCATCTCCATTTGCAGGTGCAGTACCTTGGGCGTGATGTCGATCCGTATGGCTGGTGTGGTACTGACCCCGATCCATGGGCGCTGAACCCGGTTGGTCAGATCAGTGTCTGGCTGTGGGTCGATATGCCATCACCTTGTGCGCCACCGCCGCCGGGTGTGGTCGTGGTTGATGATCGCGATCCCGGCTTTTTGCTGAGTGGTGACTGGCAGGTGATTGATATGGGCTACGCCGGTGGTGCCCACTTTGCTCCATCAACGTTAACACCCAGCATCACTCGTCCCTGGCGTTTCAGCGATTTCGCGGCCCCCCTGGTGGCTGTCTGGCAACCAGTGCTTCCGACTGGCGGGCAATACCGGGTGCTGGCATACGTACCGTTTGCCCTTAACGGCTATGACGACTCGCGTGAAGCCCGCTTTCTCATTCGTCATCAAGACGGTGAGACAGTGGTGACCGTTGATCTGGAAGCCGAACGCAACTGGTGGGCAGATTTGGGAGTCTATACCTTTGACCCGGCATCCTCACCGCTGGTTGCGACCGGTACCATTGCCGGTGATCGCCGACGTGGTATCTGGGCTGACGCGGTGGCGTTCGTGCCGGTGACTGATGCTACGACACGCTGAAGATCAGGTCACGCTGGTTAAACGCATAGCGGGCCAGTCCTAGAAATGCCAGTAAGAGTGAACTCTGCGCGACCAGGTTAGCCCAGACCGAGACCTCACTGAAAC
This sequence comes from Chloroflexus aurantiacus J-10-fl, assembly GCF_000018865.1. Lineage (NCBI taxonomy): Bacteria > Bacillati > Chloroflexota > Chloroflexia > Chloroflexales > Chloroflexaceae > Chloroflexus > Chloroflexus aurantiacus. The sequence goes on along the minus strand of NC_010175.1, from coordinate 1,533,783 downwards.
TACCGCTGATGCTAATCTGGTAGCCGTAAAAGATTGGAACCAGTGGCCCACTCAACACGGTTTGCACGGCGCGTAAGATCGTAACCAAAAAGGGATTGATCTCCTCGAGTTGATTGATGATTGGGCCGCCGATCACGTTACTCGATAGTGCCAATGCAATCAGGGCAAGCACGAACAAACGCCAGCCAGTACCCAACACCAGAGGCGAAAGTAAGATCGTCAGGGCGGAGAACAACCCGATATTGAGAATAAGCGGTAAGCTGGCCAGGAACCAGCCAATGAGATCGAGATCAACCACTCGATTTGTCAGGGCTACCAGCAGGCAGAGTATTCCGTACATAACCAGTACAACAAGACAGGCAGCGTAAAATAGCCCGATCAGATACGCACCACGACTGACGTTGTGCGACAGGATAATGTAGCCCTGGGGGCGATCACCCAGGCCGATCATAAAACCGGTACTCAGAATGGCCAGAACTGGTCCAAAGATGCCTGCCACAGTAAACAGATAGCCGGCATTCATTGGGGTTCCGGTAGGGCGCAGGAATACAACATAACTGGCAATCACGATGGTCAATTCGAGAAAGAACCGGCCAGAGCGCAAATACTCAAGTAAGGTGAAGCCGGTCAGGAGTATAGCTTGTTTACCGGTTCGGATCATTGGTGGCCATCCTTTTGTCTGGAGTCGCCCTCTCGCCGTTGCAGCAATCGTTTCAAGAGCGGATCAATGTCATCAGTTGGTGCCGGATTGATGGCTTCGTTCAGGACAGCACGTAGCGGCGCCTGGTCGGTAACCAGCAGGTTATCCACCGGTTCACCACGCACTGTGCGCATATAGATCTGCGCCAGGCGACTCAACTGTGGCTCTAGCGCCCGGATTGTCACATTCGCTTCGATCAAGACCTGAAGAACTTTTGCCTGTAATTCAGGCGAATGCGGACTGATCACAACCGCCTGTTCATCGCAGCGAATCTCACGTCCGATCATCTCTAATCGCTGGCGTAATGGCAGGTCGAGTGGCCCTGTTTGGACGACCATACTGCCGGTCATGTGTCGTACATCGGCGACATTCACCTCAAGCGCAACCTTACCGTTGGTTAAAATACCGACCCGGTCGCAGAGATATTCAACTTCAGCAAGACGATGGGTGCAGAGCAAGACAGTGTGCCCGCGCTGGCGAACATCGTTGAGCAAGACGAGCAGTTCTTGCTGGCCGTCAAGATCCAGGCCGCTGGTTGGCTCATCGATTAGCAAAAGATCGGGATCGGTAAGCAGGGCCTGGGCGATGCCCAACCGTTGAATCATGCCTTTCGAGAGGGTGCGCAGGTAGCGGTTGGCAACAGCAGTTAAGCCGGTTAGCTCTAGTAGCTCGTCGATCCGCTTGCGTAAGATGGTTTCCGGCATGCCATCGAAACGACCGAGGAAGGTAAGGTATTCGCGTGGTGTGTAGTAGTTGTGATAACGCTGCCGTTCGGGGATGTAGCCAATCTGCCGACGCTGTGCTTCGAGATCAGCGCTTCCCAGTACGCGAATCCGCCCGCTATCGGGGTATAAAAAACCGAGTAACAGATGGATAAGCGTTGACTTGCCGGCACCATTCGGTCCCAGCAAGCCGTACACTTCACCTGCTGCAACCCGCAGATGAACACCGCGCAAGACCGAGACATGACCGTAGCTTTTGGTAAGTCCTTCGACAACGATGACATCGGTCATTAGGTTGATCTCCAGTTCATGGTCTCTACCGTGGCTACATCTGCCCCACAGACAAGGCTACCAGGGCCACTCCGGCCAGGCTACCTGCCCCGATGAGGATGACTCGCAGCGCAGCCGGCACGCTAAAGCGCGGAAAGCGTCCGTTGAGCCACCGTAATCCCAGTGTGGTGATGATACTCCCAATCCCAATCACCAACAAGCCCAGCCACACTGGCAGCACTGCTATTGGGAAACCGGCCAGCCAGATGGTGGCAATGAGTGCCGCAGCCAGTGTATCGCGGGCGAACGTCAGCGTTGTTGCCGCCCGGGTGGAAAGACCTTCCGTGATCCCCTGCGGGCCAAGTGATGGTTCAGGGCCGAATGGTCCCCAGTTGATAGCTGCCGGCAGGCTCAGGAGAGCACTCACCAGGACGAAGCCGTGTCCGCTTAGTGACCAGCCATTGAGATTGTCGGCGGCGGCCAGGCCGGTGGCAATACTTCCCCACAGTATCGCCCGTGCCAGCATGCCGATTTGCGCTTCCCGTAGCGCAGCACGGACTGTACGAGGTGCACCTGCCATCAGGGCCGGCAACAATGGTAACCATGCAGCCAGTTCAAACAATGCCCAGCTACCGATCCAACCGAACGGTAATGACCACGGATGCCCTGGCCAGGTCAAACCGGCCAGACCCCCACCGATCAACGCCAGCGATGTCAACCCCAGACCGCCGGTGAGATCAGGACTGACGATCATTTTACCGGGAAATGGCAGTGGCCGACCGGACAGGATTCGATAACCGATACTTAACCCTATTGCAAATAATATACCCGGATATAGCAAAAGCGCAACCAATCCGGCTATAACTACGTCAGTCGTCAATTTTGCCTCCCATGACCACCGGTTATCCCGAACTCAGTGCTGCCAGGCTGCGCACGGCGGCTTCAATCGTGGTCAGTAATGTTTGCGGGGTCATCCCAATCACCAGCATAGCTGCTATCAACCCAATAATCAGCCATCTGGCAGTCCACGGCTCTGGTGAGAGCCGAACGGGCGAGGGACGGTCGACCTCAGTTTCACCCAGCAGGCGCGGCTCGACTTCGATGGCCTTACTACGCGATCCAATCAGGTACTGGACGGTCAGTTGGATCAGGGTCAGTGTCGCCAGGCTCATTGCCGCCACCAGAATGAACACCTCAACCAGACCGGAGTCAGCCGCAGCTTGAAGCGCCAGCAGGTAGGCGCTTCCGCCTGGTGATGGCAACCATCCCGTTAAGGCCAGGCCACCTGCCAGTAATCCTGCCCCGGCGACAGGGCGTTGCCAGATCAGGTCGTTGTACGACTCGATGGTGCCACCGCCAATAGCATGTTCCAGCAGAGTCAGGCTGATAAGTACCGTTGTGATGGCAAGCGCGATATTAATTGCACCGAAGACGGCTCCACTTAGCCCAATGAGTGACAGAGATGCAAAACTGTAGAAGATAACACCGCAATGGCCGGCAATCAGATAGGCCAGCCGTTGGCGCAGTGAAGCAGCGGTAAGCGCCAGCGCACTGCTCAGTAAGGCACTGAACGCAGCCCCAATGCGTAGCACAGTCAGGGCCTGCCCGCCTTCAAAGAGCAACGCAGGGTAACTTTGCAGGGTGAGCAGGAAGACGAGCAAACTGGCCGGTACCGGCAAAGCAATGATCAACACTGACGCCAGTGAACCGGCATAGGTAATGAGATCGACCAGCCATGCGTGGAAGGGTACGAGCGCCAAACGGAGGGCAAAACCGGCTGCCAGCAACGCCAGGATAAAGCGAGCCGGTGAAATTCGACCTGGTAGTTCGCCCGGTCGGAATAGATCGGTGAGTACGTAGGCGGCGTAGAGCAGGATGCCGGCAACTACCATTAACACCAGATACTTCAGCGCGGCTGCCAGTATCTGCCTGCTTACCAGCACACCTGCCCCGACCGGCAGATCGACAATTGCCAGCACCGCAGTGAGCGCGATTGCCACCAGCATTAAAGCCGTCACAAACGAGTCTTGCATGAGCAGAATGGCAACAGTTTGGGCGATGATGAGCAGGCCGGTTGCGCTGAAGTTCTCGCCGTGTGGAAATACCCACGCCGCGATCAGCACCACAATCCCTATGCCCAGAAAGAGAAACAGAAAAATCTGGTGCAATGGGCTGAGTAGCATGGTAACGCCGAAAACTCGCACCGGGTCATCTACTCGCACCTGTATTGCGAGCAATAGTTCAACAATCAGCGTGCCAATGCCCAAACCAACAGCAATACGTGGCATGCGGCGCAGCAGAAAGGTGCTAAACGCCATACTAATTGGAAAGAAGATGAGCAGCAGGTATAGCATAGTTATCCGCGGTATAGCTCACTGATCGTAAGCGTCTTCAACCGCCCGTAGACTAATCCGGCCAGGTAGGCAATGGCCAGCGCCAGCAATATCTGCACAATACTGAGGAGCAAGAGTGGCATGATCTTCAGTCCGCTCGCGGTTGGGGCACTGATAACCGCACTGTACAACAGATCGATACCACTCGTGCAGAGGAGCATCCCCAGGCCGATCTTCAATACATCGTTTGCGGTTGCCATTGCTAGCACGCCACTGAGAACCAGCCAGTACCAGGCAAAATCGAGAGTGGGGCTGGGGGCAATCGGATAGATGATGGGTAACATCAGGCTGGCAGTCAGTCCAGCGACCCCCGATAAGAACGGTAGGAGATATTCATTCAGGCGGGTCGATTCGGTTGAACGCTGCCGGGTTGCAGCTCGTAACGCACGTCGTAATTCGGCCTGCCCAAATTCATCGAGGTTTTCCAGGCCGTAGTCGCGCGAAAAGGTCAATGCTGTAACGGCAAGAATCAGCGCAGCACAAACACCGGTCACCATCTTGATCAATGCCAGCGAGCTAACGTTGAATTGGGTGAAATCGGTCGCGATGAACGGCTGTTCGTTGAGCAGGCCGGCCAGGCCGAAATAGTTGAGCAACAGCAGCCCAACGGTCAGGCGCCAGTCGCGTAATAGTAAGATGCCGCCGGCTGAGATACCGATCACGATAATCCAGGGATCTATCGCCATACAGTGTTGTCCTTGACCAATCCGATCTTGAACGTCTATCCGAACAAGCTGCAACGGGTTTTATTTTGAGTAGGTGAAGGTTACTCTTCACCTATCCGGGCCGCGTCTTGTTACCGGGTTTCTATTGCGCCATCAGAAACAGGATTGCCAACAGGCCAATCATCACCCCAAATAGATAATACCGTTGCTCAAAGATGATCATAATGGTATGGAGCGAGCTGCTTACGCGGTCGATCCCATGACCGAGAAGGCTGAATAGCCGACGGGCATCGGCCAGCTCGCTCATGCCCTGCAAGAGTTCTCCCATGCCTTGCCAGGTTGGACTGACTGCCGGGTCTTCAGGCATACGCTCTGTCTGGTAGGGATTGGCCTTGCGTAACAGGAACCAGCTTATGACGCCGGTCGCGATGGCCGTGCCGATAAAAGGCCAGGCAAGTGGTTCGGCAGGCATGACCGGTGGGGCGAACGGTGACCAGCTCAGCCAGAGTGGCCAGGCCAGCCAGGGCACAAACCCGGCCAGGATCAAGGGGATCAGGATCGGCAGGCTTAGCATACCCTCTGGCCAATGTGTATAAACTGGTGTTTTCCCCTGCCAGCAACGAATGAGCAGTGGCAATCCGGCGGCAAAACCGATAACTGCCGCAGTCATCAAGGGGCCAATAATCCACACGTGATGGCTGGTGGCGGCCTCTATCAGCCAGCGCCATCCCCAAAAGCTCCAGGTCAGCGGTAGACCGGTTGCGGCTGCCGTTGTCACAAGCCAGATCAGGCCAATGAACGGTAGTTGTGCTGTCGGTTGCTTGCCATCGAGCAGGTCGGAACCTTGCAGTCGTTCAATCGCAGCGCAAACCAATCCGCCGGCAACGGCGTGGAGCTGGAGCGACAACAACAGGGCCGGTGCTGCCAGACCAGCTAACGGTTCATTGAGGGCAGCCGCGCATACGACCACTCCTGCCTGCAACGCGCCGTGGCGAGCGACCAGATCGCGACCGGACTGCGCATTGAGGGCGGTGAATGCTGCCCCCAGTGCCCCAAATGCGCCAACAGCAGCCATGATGAAACCGGTTGATGCCGGCAAAGGAGGTATCTGTGGCAGGAAACGAACGATAAAGCCAAGCCCAATAGTGGGCAGGGTCAGTCCGCTCATGAGCGCAGCCACCAGGGCCGGTGCCGCGGTAAAAGCACTGCGCGCACCGCCAAAGGGAGGTGCTCCGGCCAAAGCCAGCGCACCGAACAGCGCCAGTCCGACCAGCGTAGTTGGTGGCAGGGTGTCTGGAGGTAAGGCGGCGCTCGTTGCAATCAGACCTGTCACAGCGACCACGGCTAGCCCGCCGGCAATCAAATGGGGCGGTAATTGATCAGGTGCTGGATCAACGCCTGCGGCAATCAGCGCTCCATGAGCGGCAATCACCGCCAGTGCCCAGCTCAACGGGGTCAGAAAGCTGAGCGGTGGAATGGTTAAGCTGAGCAGGGCGGCAGTCAGGGCCAGCAAGAGCCAGCCGAACAACGCGCCAAATCCCTCTACCTCCGGCGGTACAACCACGGCCAGGGCCAGTAAGCCAAGGGTGCCCCCAACCAGGAACATGACCGCAATTGCTCGTTCACTCAGTTCGGGCGCTGCCGGCAGAACGAGCGATAATGCACCGATACTCGACAGCGGTTCTGCCGGGGTCGTTTCTAGCGGATTGGCGATGACACCAATAGCTGCCAGGCCGGTCGCCAGCGCGGCCAGCAATGCCAGACGGCGGGTAATTCCAATCCGGGCCAGCCCAAAACAGAACACGGCACCTGTGATCAGGCTGATAAAGCTAGCGATAAGACCCATGCATCCTCGATATAACAACCCGGTACTCCACCGGGTGACACACTACATAGACACGGCTCTGCAATGCGGCATCAGGGTTCTGGACACTAACTACGTCCGATCAGGTAGGTTGCCGACTGCCAGCAAGCCGTACAGGGATCGGTCGAAATGGCGATCAGCATCACATCATCAACCGCTGCCTGCTGCAACAGCGAGCGAGCCAGCAATCGATCAAGCTGTGGCGCAATACCAATCTCCACCCCGGTCAAACGCTGACCATCGCTACGCACAGTATAGCGCAATGAGCCACGCGGCGCTTCAACCGTCACCGTTGCTTCGCCGGCCACCAACGGAACCTCTTCATACACGTTGCCAATTGGGAGATTCTGCAACCAGCGGACAACCAGCCGCAACGACTCTATTGCTTCGAGCAACAGAACCACTGCCCTGGAATGCACATCGCCACCCTCCTCGGTTACCAGTGCCGGGGCCAGGATGTTGTAAGCAGCATAAGGTTCCTGAATGCGGACATCAGTGGCAACCCCACTTGCTCGGGCCAGTGGGCCGGCCAGACCAAACTGCCGGGCAGCGGTTGGCTGCAACACGCCAATATCTACCGTGCGCGCCAGCAGTGAGCGGCGTGGAATGCTCTGCTCGGCAACCGCTATCATCCTCGGCAATAAATCGTTGATGGCCTGAGCCGTTTCGGCTAGCGCCGATTCACTGGGATCAGCCAGCAGGCCGCCTGGCCGAATCAGCGCGGCCTCGTCATTGCCAGAGAGTTTCAGCGCGATCAAGCCCAAACGGGTCGTTAACCGGCTGAGCCGGGCCGCATCGGTCAGGCCGAGCGCAGTTGCCAGTGCCGCCAGCGTATTGATGTGAGAGGTTGCGCGTTCCAGTTCGGCCAGCATAACGCGCACCGCCTGCGCACGGAGCGGTGCGGTGACGCCGGCGAGTTGCTCGATAGCCAGGCTGAATGCCAGGGTGTGGGCCACATGACAATGTGGGCAAACCTGACGTGCAGCCTGCAATGCGCCTGTTATTCCCCCTTGCATAAGACGCCGGGCATACGCCCCATCACCGACCGAAGGGCGATACTCAACATCAACAATGCGCTCACCCTGAATCGTCAGCGTCAGGCGCTCGCTATGCCAGGCTCCTGCAACCGGATGGAGTGTCAGTTGGTACTTCAAGCAACCTCCTTTTTCTGTCGCGGCGCATTATACCACGCACGTCTCATGTGATATGCCGGTAGGTAAGTCGGACACACACCGGTACCCAGAGAAGTCCGGCTTCCGTACCCTGGCCGATAGGGGCGCACGTCCGCCCCTATGTCCTGGACATCCACCCGCCACATCTGTCCGCTCGCAAGAGGATGGCAGCCCGCCGGTACCGAATCGAGCAGCGCCGGCGGCCATCACGGGGCAAATCACGCACTGGATTGGCTGCCTTGCCCGCTCGTCATGCGCGTGTCGCCTTGTTTGGCGTGCGGCAGCCACGCTGCCGCAGCAGCCGTGCCCACGATCAGGCGTGGGTCACGCCGTTCACCCTGCCGGTCGCGGGGATGCTATGTGATCTTGTCGCGATCATGCATTTGTCCATCTCAAACAGGTTGGAATACGCTGATCCAACCCTGGAGTCTGCTATCAACCCGCCGATCCACCCTGGGTGGGTATGCGTATTAGATGCATCGTGGTACGGTATCTCTGCATCGAGCTGACCTCCGATGCCACGCCAAACACCTGTTGCCGTCAGCATTAGCACATCGCCAGGTGTCTTTTGGCGTCTCGTGCGTACAACCAGATATGTCGGGTGGAGGGGAACGATGTTTTTGTGCATGGACTACACACCGCACGCTTGCAATAAGCGAGTTGCTGTAACATATCAACGTGAAAGTGAACATCCTGTGGAATACCGGTTATTTGTCGCCAATCAAACACTGCATATCGTCTTTGACGATGCTCGTAAGTGGAGTGGTCATATCCTGCGCCCAACCGATGGCCTGGAGGCGTCGTTTAGTAATCGTATGTGCCTGGAACATCTCATCGAGGGTTTGATTGGCCGACGAGCGTGGCCACAGTATCGCAGCCAGGTGCAGACGATTCTGGATCAGTTTCATGTGTAGTATCGCCGTCGTTTTGCGAGAACGGCCTGGAAGAGAGCAACATCAGCCGCTCTTCCAGGCCGTTCTGATCCCATTCCTGGCCGTACCGACAATTATTCGTAGCGCGAATTAATAATTTTGTAATCGCTCATCGCTACCTGTTCATCGCCACCACACATTAGCCCGGTATGTTTATACCGGGCTACATTGCTTACATCATTTCCCGCTCAACACACATCTCATTATTTCCTCAACTAGCGAAGGAGAATCTATGCGACCACGATGGATCGCGCTTGCTCTGGGAGCAATCTGGCTGCTATTGGCGACGATACCAGCTATCAGTGCAGCGCATACATCATCAACACCGGTGCTTGATACATCGGCGGGTATCAGTGCCCGTTCCTCGCTGAACAGTATGATTGGCGAGAATGACGAGCGGATTAGTGATGTTGCACCGACACGGGATGCGTTTGAACCGGACATTGCCTACAACCCGGTGACCAATCAATATCTGGTTGTCTATGCGCGTCCTCGTGAGGGAGGTGGCTCGAATGAGTTCGAGATTTATGGGCAGTTTATTGACGCAGCGACCGGTGCCTTGATCGCACCTACGGCATCCGGGGCTGAAGTCAGTGGTACCGCTTTTCGGATCAGTCGCAACGGCAATGATCGCTCGACTGACCCCTTCGATGCCTATAGCCCCGTCGTGAGCTATAGCGCACGTGATAACGTGTTTCTGGTGGCATGGACAGCCGACAATACCAATCCTCTGATTGACTGCAACAACCCGGATGCCGGTCGGGCCGGTTATCGTGCCGCCGGTGCCTTTGAGATCTATGTCCAGGTTGTGACTGCCGATGGCGATCTCCTGATCCGCGATGAGTGTGGGAATCCCCAGGATGACCGGATCACCGAGATCAATGTGTTGTTTTACCAAAACAATTTTGAAAGCCGTAACCCCGATTGGGACGCATTCTCGCCAGCGGTTGCCTACAATAGCCAGAATGGCGAATTTCTGATCTGCTGGTCTGATGACCGGGCGAATGGGTTTCTTTCGCAACCGTTCGCCGAGCAGGGTGGTGAGTTTGAAATTCGCTGTCAGCGTTTTTCGCTCGACCCCCATCCCACCCGGCGCTTTGTCGGTCAGATTGGGCCAAACGATTTCCTCATCAGCCGGGCTGGTTTTACAACCTCGGCTACCGGTTATGTGCGACCCGACTATGATGCAGTGACGCCAGCGATTACCTACAACAGCGTAGATAATCAATGGTTTGTGGTCTGGTCAGCCGATAACAACGCCAGCGGGGTAGAAGATGGCGAGTTTGAGATTTATGGTCAGGTATTGGCTGCCGACGGCACGCAGGCTCATTTGTTACCCGGCATTGGTGCAAACTATCGCGATGATCATCGGATTAGCCAGATCGGGGAAGCTACCGGATGTGATAATGCCAGTTGTGATGCCTATCGACCTGCTGTAGCCTACAATCCTGACCGCAATCAGTATCTGGTTGCGTGGTTCGGTGATAACGTCAACGGTTTTGACGAGGTGTATGTCAGTTTGCGCCAGCCCACCGGCTTCGGGACGAGTGTCAGTGGGCAACAGGTCAGTTTTAGCTCTAATGGTACTGACAACCGCTTCAAGGGACTTGATGTTGATGTTGCCTATGATCCGTTCAATCAGGAATGGCTGGTAATCTGGCGCGGTGATCCCAGCGTGAATGATCGCTTCGAGATTTACGGTCAGCGTCTCGATGCTGACTCTGACGGGAGTACGCCGCTGGCAACGATTGGCGCGAATTTTCAGATCGGGACGACGCCAGCACTGGCACCAACCGCGTTTCAGGCAAGTTCGAGCGGCTTAGCCCGTCCATTACCCGGTGGCGAAGTAGAGATCGCCAGCTCGACCACGTTGAATCCGGTGAACTGGCATCGCGTTGCGCCGCGACTTGCAGCAACCGGTAGTGGACGCTTTATGACCGTCTGGGCCGGCTATCTGAACGGTGTTGCGGCTGATCGACAGTTTGAGATCTTCGGACGCCGCCTGAGCTTTGTGCCGCCGACCGTATCAGCAGTCGTGTGTAGTGATGGAGCGAGCACGACGCCATTGCAAGATGGCGATGTCGTCAATGCCACTATCACCGAACTCAGCCTCATCTTTGCCGAACGTTTGCGCAACGGTACCGATCAGGCAAACTATCGGTTGTGGTCGGGCGATCTTCCCTCATGCAGCAGCACCGGCAGCAATCTGATCGCCAGTGTATCGGTCAACGATGCGACAACGACCATTGTTCCTACCATTCAGCCTCTGCCGGATGGTCAATATACGCTGATTGCCTGTGCCACGTTGAGCAGTGTCGGTGGTATTGCACTGGGTGACGATGTATCGCTCACGTTTACCATCGATACAACTCCACCGACGCTCGTTTTGCCGGAAGAAGTTACCGTTGAAGCAGAGACATCTGCCGGTGCAGTAGTGACATTCTCTGCCACTGCCAGCGATGCGGTGTCCGGGACGGTACCGGTGAGCTGTACGCCGTCCAGCGGCAGTACCTTCGCGATAGGCACGACGACCGTCACCTGTACTGCCAGCGATACCGCCGGTAATGTGGCGAGTGGCAGCTTTACGGTGACGGTGGTGGACACGACAGCGCCAACCCTCACCCTGCCCGGCAACCTCACCCGTGAGACGAGCGGGCCGGCAGGCGTGGTAGTAACCTTCACCGCCACCGCCAGCGATGCGGTGGCTGGGCTGGTACCGGTGAGCTGTACGCCATCCAGCGGCAGCACCTTCGCGATAGGTACGACGACGGTCACCTGTACTGCCAGCGATACTGTCGGCAATGTGGCGAGTGGCAGCTTTACGGTGACGGTGGTGGACACCACGGCGCCAACCCTCACCCTGCCCGGCAACCTCACCCGTGAGGCAAGTGGGCCGGCAGGCGTGGTAGTAACCTTCACCGCCACCGCCAGCGATGCGGTGTCCGGGACGGTACCGGTGAGCTGTACGCCGTCCAGCGGCAGTACCTTCGCGCTAGGTACGACGACCGTCACCTGTACTGCCAGCGATACCGCCGGTAATGTGGCGAGTGGCAGCTTTACGGTGACGGTGGCGGACACGACAGCGCCAACCCTCACCCTGCCCGGCAACCTCACCCGTGAAGCAAGTGGGCCGGCGGGCGCGGTAGTGACATTCTCTGCCACTGCCAGCGATGCGGTGGCTGGGCCGGTACCGGTGAGCTGTACGCCGTCCAGCGGTAGCACCTTCGCGATAGGTACGACGACCGTCACCTGTACTGCCAGCGATACTGCCGGCAATGTGGCGAGTGGCAGCTTTACGGTGACGATCACGCCACCGGGATCACCGCCGGTTGAAGCACCGCAACATCGTCTCTTCGTACCCGTCATTGTGCGCTGACAGCAATCTCTGGGGCCGAAGCCGGGCTTCGGCCCCTATCAACGTCGCAATGCAAAAGGGCGGGAATGTCAAATGAGAAGCAACAGGGTACACCAGATCAGCGCGTTACGTGCACACTGCGTGCAGAGAACATGCTGGAGACGTAGCGGTGCGCTCACCCTGTCCGCCGTCACCCCGCTACCACACCTGCTTCAACCAGAAACCGCCCAACACGGGCGCGGAAGGCATCAGGATTACGCCAGGCAATCAGATGGCCGGCCTCTGGTTCGTAGACAATGCGGGCACCGCGAATGCCGGCAGCTACCGCCCGCGCCTGTTCGTCGGGAACGAACGGGTCTTTGCCACCGTGAAAAATAATGGTCGGCACCCGAATCTGGTCAAGGCACGGTGTGACCAGTGCTTCCTGGGCGGCCAGTTGCTCGATCACCGACTCGACGCCGGCATTGAGAATCGGCCACCAGTCGGCACCGTGCTGACCTGCCATATAACGGTGCCAGCTCGGCGACATACTGGCTGTGGCGTGGCGATGCGCCTGATAGGTGGCTGCGGTTACCCGGGCAAACACCCCGTCAAGAATGAGAGCTGCGATCAGATCGGGGCGAATACAGACCGCATTCAAGGCACTGATCCCACCGGCACTCATCCCGAAGACCGGTACCGGTGTGTGGAACAGACCGGCCAGCGCATCGGCCACCGCCTCGCCTTGCATTTGAAAGTAGCGAGTGGTAAAGAGATCTGGCGGACGCGCCGAACCACCATGACCAAGCAGATCAAACGAGTAGACTGTAAACTGATCGGCAAACCGTTGCGCCAGCCGCACCTGGGTGGTCGCGCTATAGGTGTTGCCGTGAAGCAGTACAAACGGTGCACCCTGACCAACGGTGAGATAGTGCAGTGGGCCATGACGGGTAGAAATTGTTGACACTGAAATTCACCTCTAAAATTACAAAATTACGATTAAACGTAGTATATTAACATTTACTCAACTAATTGTATCAGCTTATCTCCAGAATAAACCGTGGCTCTTCCCTGTTTGGCTGATATATTCCCAGTTTCTGCCACCCAATGATATGACAAACAATTCAACAAACATTACGTTCTTATAGTACTATAGTCCTGCTAAATAATAGCCCAAAAGGTATTGGCAATATGGTCGCAATGTCTTATAATTCGATGAGAATTTATACCTGCAGGCGTTCGTTTCGCTCCCGCGAACTGATCTTCCTGGGAATAACACACGGAGAAAATTCATGCAACGTCGCACCACAATGATGACCTTGCTGATCTGGGTCACAGCCTTGTTGTTGCCTGTATGGTCGAAGGATACCACTCAGGCGGTTGAACTACCACCCGCCGGTTCAGTGTTCTACCTCCAGACTTCAAGTCCAAATCGTGCACTTGGTATCGGCGACTGGTACACAAATTCGACAGCGGGCGATGGTTATCACTACATTACCCTGCATGTACCATGTGGCTGGCCTTCTGGTACGCCCATTTATGTCGATCTGTTCCATCCCGATCTCAATAATACATCAGGTGCTGGTGTGGCTGATGAAATAACCACTGCCGGTAGCACCGTATTTGAAATCTACCAGCCAGGCACATCACTCAATCCGGCAACCAATCCGACAGCGCCGGGGCCAGGTGCCCCTGGGTCACTCCAGCAGACAATATACACTTCGGGTAGTGTTGGGCCACAATGGAACCGGTTTTACACCATCGACGTTGGCAATACAGGCTGTGGTACCTACATCCTGCGTGCGCAAACCAACGGGAATGCTGACAATAGCTGGCGCCTCCGGTTTGGTGCGGATAACGATAACAATCCAGCTACTGATCCATTGCCCAACTACGACAATCCTGATGGTCAGCCTGGTACGGGTGATGAGCTGTCGATTGGGATGGCTTACACAACGTATCAGCACAGTGGTGCTGGTGCCCAATGTCTGACTCTGTTTGAGTATGTTGCCCCTGGTCAACCCACTGTCACATTTCATAATTTTGACATGGATGGGAATGTGCGGGTCAGATACTACGCGCCGAGTGCTACGTTCGATGCTAGCGGATTGACAGGAGGAAGCGCAGGTACCGTGTCAGGTGCGACACGCTGGAATGGCAGTACCAATGCAACACGTGCTGGTGATGTTGTTAATAACCCCGAACCAGGCTGGTGGCGCATTGTGAGCTGCGTTAACAACAATAATCAGTTCATCCAGGAAGGTCAGTCAAGTGTTCCAGTGTATCTTGAGCCACCGCCGGCCCCAGGCTTGACCCTCTCGAAAACGGATGGGGTAGACTTCGCTGCGCCGGGTGAAGTGCTGACTTATACTCTGACCTTCACCAATACCGGCAACGGTATTACTGCCCCTGGCCCGGCCTACAACGTTGTGCTGATCGACACGCTGCCGGCGGATGTGATATTTCAAGGTTGTGTGGCACCGAACGGCACATGTACGCATAGCGGCGACCCCTTTGGAGGTACGGTTACGTACACCCGTACCGATCCTCTGAATCATAACGCCAGCGACACGATCACGATCACGGTGCAGATTAATCCATCACTTACCTCTTCCGTCACCCTGACCAATACTGCCGTACTCGATTATCGGGATGGCTTTGGCAACCAGTATCCACAGCTCCAGGCGACCGATACGACGGTTGTCAATCAACCACTGCTGCAATTGAGCAAGACGGACGGCTCAACCGTAACTGCTCCAGGGCAGGCATTGACCTATACGCTAATATTCACCAACACAGGTCTCGCTCCGGCATACAACATCACGCTGAGCGACACGTTGCCGCCGGAGGTGACGTTCCAGAGCTGTAGTGTGGGCAGTCTAGGTGGAACCTGTAATGCGAGCGGCAGTACTGTGACCTTTAACCTCGCCACCCCACTCGCAGCCGGGGCAAGTGCCAGCGTGAGCATCACCGTGCAGGTGAACGCTACTGTGACCGGCCCGACCACGCTGACCAATACCGCGACACTCGACTATACCGATGTCAACGGCAATGTCCGTCCGTCGGTGAGTGCGACTGACCAAACGCAGGTACCGGCACAGCCGAACATTGTGCTGAGTAAGACCGACGGCTCGACGGTCACCGCCCCCGGTCAGAGCCTGACCTACACGCTGACCTTTACCAACACCGGCGCGGGTGATGCATACAACATCACGCTGAGCGATAACTTACCCGCCGGTGTGACCTACCAGAGCTGTAACCTCGGCAGCCTGAGTGGGACGTGTAGCGAGAGCGGTGGGGTGGTGACCTTCACCCTGACCAATCCACTCGCAGCCGGGGCAAGCGCCAGTGTGAGCATCACCGTGCAGGTGAATACCACAGTGACCGGCCCGACCACACTGACCAATACCGCGACGCTCGACTATACCGATGTCAACGGCAATGTCCGTCCGTCGGTGAGTGCGACTGACCAAACGCAGGTACCGGCACAGCCGAACATTGTGCTGAGTAAGACCGACGGCTCGACGGTCACCGCCCCCAATCAAACGTTGACCTACACGCTGACCTTTACCAACACCGGCGCGGGTGATGCATACAACATCACGCTGAGCGATAACTTACCCGCCAGTGTGACCTACCAGAGCTGTAACCTCGGCAGCCTGAGTGGGACGTGTAGCGAGAGCGGTGGGGTGGTGACCTTCACCCTGACCAATCCACTCGCAGCCGGGGCAAGCGCCAGCGTGAGCATCACCGTGCAGGTGAATACCACAGTGACCGGCCCGACCACACTGACCAATACCGCGACGCTCGACTATACCGATGTCAACGGCAATGTCCGTCCGTCGGTGAGTGCGACTGACCAAACGCAGGTACCGGCACAGCCGAACATTGTGCTGAGTAAGACCGACGGCTCGACGGTCACCGCCCCCAATCAAACGTTGACCTACACGCTGACCTTTACCAACACCGGCGCGGGTGATGCATACAACATCACGCTGAGCGATAACTTACCCGCCAGTGTGACCTACCAGAGCTGTAACCTCGGCAGCCTGAGTGGGACGTGTAGCGAGAGCGGTGGGGTGGTGACCTTCACCCTGACCAACCCACTCGCGGCGGGGGATAGCGCCAGCGTGAGCACGACGGTGCAGGTGAACGCCACAGTAACCGGCCCGACCACGCTGACCAATACCGCGACGCTAAACTACACCGATAGCGCCAATCAGCCGCGCCCACAAGTGAGCGCGAGTGACTCAACACAGGTACCGGCGCAGCCGACCATCGTGCTGAGTAAGACGGATGGGTCAACCGTAACTGCTCCAGGGCAGACATTGACCTACACGCTGACCTTTACTAACACCGGGGTGGGTGATGCGTATAACATCACGTTGAGTGACACCTTACCCGCTGGCGTAAGCTACCAGAGCTGTAGTCCAGCCTGTAACGTGAGCGGCAGTACCGTGACCTTTAACCTCGGCACACTCGCGGCGGGGGCAAGCGCCAGCGTGAGCATCACCGTGCAGGTGGACACCACCGTGACCGGTCCGACCACGCTGACCAACACGGCGACGCTGAACTACACCGACAGCGCCAACCAGCCGCGCCCACAAGTGAGCGCGAGTGATAGCACCTACGTGCCTGGTCCAACCACAGTTGACCTTATCAAACGGGCATCCCTGGTTGTCGATAGCAACAGTGATAATCTGGCCGGGCCGGGTGACGTTATTGAGTACACCCTGGTGCTGACCAATACCGGCCCAGAGATTGCACTCCGGCTGAATGTCAGTGACACGCCCGATGCAAATACCACGCTCGTCGTGGGCAGTGTGGCAGCGACGCCGCCAACTGCGGTGATTGTGAGTGGCAATACTACCGGCGATGCCGCCGTGGAAGTCACCTTAGACGAGCTGGCTGTGAATGCGGTGCTAACCATTACCTTCCGGGTGCAGGTAAACAATCCTCTACCCGACAGTGTCACTGAAATCAGCAACCAGGCCACGGCTACGGGCGCGAATATCTCCTCAACGCCGAGTGATGATCCAACGACCACCGATCCTGACGATCCGACCCGTCTGCGCACGCCGCCACCCGGTGGGCCGCCAACCGCTATTGTGCTCACCGAGTTACGTCTGGTTACATCCGGTAGTGGCTGGGACATCGTCTGGACAACCGGGGCTGAAATTAATACCCGTGGCTTCCTGATCTATCGCTCAACTGCTGGCCGGGATAAAGCGCAATTGTTGACACCAATCCCAATTCCGGCGCGAGGCAGTACGACCAATGGTGCCAGTTATCGCTTCAGTGATACCACTGCGCTGACCGGGGTGGATTACTCGTACTGGTTGGTCGAAATTGAACTGGATGGTACCGTCAATGAGTACGGCCCGTTACAGTCTCGTGGTACGATAAGCCAGCAGCATCGCTATTTCATTCCGTTGATTGGGCGATAGGGGAGCGAACCATCATGAGAGACCAGTTCTGGCGTTTAGTACCAATCGTTATCGGAGGGGGAATTCTGCTGGCTTTTCTACTGACGACACCGTTCGGGGCAGTTACCGCGGCGCCACCGCTTAGCATCACTGAAACGGGCACGGCTGAGCCACCGACGCGAACACCAGGCACGACCACGCCGACCACCAGCGTGGGCACCACCACCCCAACCACCGGTGTGGGTACCACCACGCCGACCACCAGCGTGGGCACCACCACGCCAACTGTGGTAGTGCCACCAACCAGCACACCAACCAGTCCACCGGTGGTGCCACCAACCAGCACACCGACCAGTCCACCGGTGGTGCCACCAACCAGCACGCCGACCAGTCCGCCACCAGATGCGCCTGGTTCGAGTCCCGATCTCGTTCTCAGCAAATCGGTTTCACCTGGGGTTGCCCAGGTAGGCGATCAGGTCGTCTATACGTTAACGCTGAGCAACATCGGTGGAGCAGCAGCCAGTGAAGTGGTGGTTGATGACCCCTTACCGGCATTTCTCCGTCTGGTCAATGTCAGTGCCTCAAGCGGTACGGTGCAGACCGTCGGCAATCAGGTCACGGTGAGCATTCCGGTGCTTGCCCCCGGTGAAAGCGTGACTATCACCATCCAGGCCGAACTGATTGCCGCCCCACTTCCGCCGGAGAATCGTAATGTGGCATCGGCACGCACCAGCAGTAGCGAAATCACAACGGACAACAATACCAGCAGCGCGACTCTGTTGCCTGCGCTTCCCGATCTGATCGTTACGAAAGAGGTAAACCCGGCTATCGCTCAGGTTGGCGACAACGTTGTCTATACCATCACGGTGCATAACATCGGTGGGGCGCCGGCCAGTGATGTGACGCTGAGCGATAATCTCCCGCCGGTGTTGCGCCTGATTGGCGCAACTACCACCGTCGGCGATGTGCAGACGAACGGCAATCAGGTGACAGTCACTGCACCAACGCTTGCCCCTGGCGACATCATTGTCGTGCAGGTGACGGCACAGGTGACTGCACCACTCACCTCAGCAAATTCGCTCAATACGGCTACGGTGCGCACCAGTGGTGGTGAGATCACGACGGACAACAATACCGGTAGTGTAACACTCGGTTCGCCGCCGGCTTCCCTGCCCCAAACCGCAGGCGATGTGTCGCGTTCGTTGCTGATCCTGATGGGTCTGGCACTGCTTGCGATTGGTATTGGCGCGTTCGTGCGCCGACGTTCATATCGTTAGGAATTCGGAGTTCTATGCGGCGTCTTTGTCTCTTCTTTGCTGTTGCCGCACTTTTAGTAGTGGCTGCGCCTGCAACCTGGGCGCAGCCATCCACCGGCCTGATCCTGCACCAACGGCCCGATGGGGTTGAGATTGTCTGGACGGCAGATCAGTCATCTGAGCCGCAACGATTGTTACTCTACCTCACGGCGGATGCTTCACCGTCGCCTGTCTTGCGCGAGTTGCAAGACCAGCCACTCAATAGGCCGCTTGCCCTACCATCCCTGCCCACTGTGGTTGTCGATGGCGAGCCGCGCCCACCGCTGCCGTCATTCGCCCCAGCACCACCGACGGCGCCCCTGCGTCTGCTCGGTGAAGGTTATCGGCAAGGCATGCGGTTGGCCCTGTATGAAATCTCTCCCTATTACCGGGCGCCCAATGGCCCCCGGCAGGCGCTATGGCTACGGGCATTTGTCGCCGGAGCAATGCTGGCTCCAACCCATCATCAGCCGGCAGTGGGTCTGAGTAGTGCCCCGCTGCCCGACCCGATTGCGACACGACCGGCCTGGACAATCGATGTCTCGGCGGAAGGTATCCAGGAGATTGATGCGAACACGTTGCGTTCGCTCGGCCTCGATCTGGATCAGGTCGCGCTGACGCAATTGCGCCTCTACCGTGCCGGGAGAACGCTGCCGCTGGAACCGGTGATCGGTGGCGCGAGCGTGACCGCCCTGCGCTTCTACGCACCTCCCCCCGGAGATCGCTGGTCGGCGTCTGATCGTTACTGGCTCACGGTTGAGCCGGGGGCCAGTCTGAACCTGATGGCCAGCCGAACCGCGCAGCCACAGGCCGGTGATGTACCGGCAGGGATCACCGTGAGCGGAAGCGGGCCGGATGAAACGCCGACCATCTATGAGTCGACGCTGGCCGGTTTTGATGGCGATTACTTCTTTCGCCGTCAGCTCGATGCCAGTGCAGGCGCACCGGTCAGCACGACCCTGACGATCACCCCAACTCTGCCATTCGCCACCAGTGGCTCGATGCAGGTAACGTTTGAACTGGCCACGCTGGTGCGGCACAGTGGTACGCATCGGCTGCGGGTGGCTGCCGGGAACGGCTGGAGTACGTCGCTGGAGTGGAGCGGGCACGGTAGCCATCGCGCCGATATAACGCTGCCGTCGCCGACGACGGTGCTCACGCTGACCCTCGATCCGATCAGTGGGATTGACCGCATCTATCTGGATCGGCTCCTCTACCAGGCGCCGGCGCAGATTAACCTCACCTCTGCCGGTGCGATCTTTAGCGGTCAGGCCGGGCGTTTTGCCTATCCGCTTACCGGCATGGCGCCTGGAAGTGCGGTGTACGACATCAGTGATCCGTACCAACCGGTGCGGTTGCACTTTAGCGGTACAACCTTTGCCGATGATGCACCTGCGCCACGTCGCTATCTGGTGACCGGTTCGGCCACACTGCACACACCGCTGGTAGCGCGTCACAATCCGGTTGATGTGACGACCCCACGGCAGGCGCGGGCGATCTACATTGCGCCGCGAGCGCTGATTGGTGAACTGGAACCTTTGCTTGCCCGTCGCCAGGCCCAGGGCTGGTCACCGCTAGCCATTGCCGTCGAAGATGTGTATGCCGGTTGGAGTGGTGGCGAACCTGATCCGCGGGCCATCCGCGATTTTCTGCGCTACGCTGCCGCGACCTGGTCGCCTGCTCCAGAGGCGGTGATTCTGGTTGGTGATGGCAGTTCTGACCCACGCGATTATCTGCGGCGCGGCTGGCCGACACTGATTCCGCCGTATCTGGCCGAGGTAGACCCGTGGTTGGGCGAGACGGCCTGTGAAGTCTGTTTTGCCCAACTGGACGGTGATGATCCAACGGCTGAAACCCTCTTTCAGGCCGATCTCTGGATCGGACGCCTGCCGGTGAAGACTGCGGAAGAGCTGCGTCGGCTGGTCGCAAAAATGCTTGCCTACGAGCAGAGCCGGGGTGCCTGGCAACGTCATGCCGTCTATCTGGCCGACAATCCCGACAGTAGCGGTGATTTTGCGGCTATGCTCGACGATGCTATCGGCTTGCAACCATCGCAAACAAGTACTACTCGCGTCTACTACAACCCGGATGGCGGTGAGGGCAGGATTGCTGATGCCAACCTGGCGCGTCAGCAGGCATTTGCGGCCTTCAACCAGGGTGCCGGCTTGCTTGTCTACGCCGGTCATGGCTTGCAGTTTCAGTGGGCATTTACGGCTTTTGGTGTTGACGAGCCATTTCTGCTCAACGTCGATACGGCCACCGATCTGCGCAATGGTTCGGCGTTGCCGGTTGTGTTGAGTATGACGTGTTTGACCGGCGCGTTTCAGCATCCCTCGTTTCGGGGCACGACCATTGATGAAGCCCTGGTCTTAAATCCTGACGGCGGTGCGATTGCCGCCTGGAGTTCCAGCGGCTTCGGGGTCGCTTACGGTCATCGTCAACTGCTGTTGGGCTTTGTGGAAGCTCTCTGGAGCTGGCACGCAACCTCGCCACCGCCGCTCGGTCACCTGGTGGCTGCCGGTTATGCCGAACTGGCCGCCAGTGGCGAGGCGCCGGCATCGTTGCGGACATTCCTGTTGCTCGGCGATCCGCTGACACCGGTAGCGGCGCGGCCACTCTACCGGGTGGATGTGCCGCTGCTCCAGCGCTGAGCAGTTTCGGCTGCGAGCGTGTTCGGTAGATAGGGCTTAAAGAAGCCATGAACGCCCTCACCCCCGGCACCTCTCCCGCGCAGCGAGAGAGGGAAGAGTAGAGGGCTGAGATCACATCTGAAAAACCATCCACGGCGCGTGATGCAAGACATTCCCATTCACCGCATCCCTTGTGTGGTAAGGTGAACGGGTAAAGACACCGTCTGTAGGGGCGGGTTCTAAACCCGCCCCTACGGAACCCGCCTCTCCGTCATCATCCAGATGAGGTGTCCCCTGGGAGCACGAGCCTCCGGCTCACTCACCACCCTGCCTGCGCAGATGAATCCCGCCCCCGCTGGGGACAGGTTGGGGTGGGGGCGGGTGAGGCCAGGGGCGTGTCGCCACGCAGTGCTGCAACCAGCACCAGCCTGATAGGGAGCGAGTGGGCTGGTGCTGCCGCTGCATGCGATGGAGCGTGAACCGAATTTGTGCGTCTGTGCCGATCCATCAGCGGCTGCCTGGTGACAGTCCGGCAGTACACCAGCGCGATTCTGATAACCTGAATGACACCCGGTATCAGTCAAGACTTACGGATTGGTCGCCGGTGCTTCTGCCGGTGGTGCTGAAGGGTTATCTGCCGGTGTGGCCGGTCGGGTCTGATCGACGCGCAGCCAACCCACATAGCGCGTGTCACCGACACGTACCATTGCCTCGTACCAGTCACCCTCCTGATTAAAGACAAACACTCGACTATCTGGCGGAGCCTGGACGAAAATTCGCGCCTGCGCCGATGGCGCTGCACGAACTGCTGCCTCAACACTGGTGTAAAGAATCGGCCATTCGGGGGGCAGCAAGGCAGCACCGTCATTTGGATCGCGCTGATTGAGATACTTCAAAATCCCTTCGGCAATCCCCCGTGCCGCCAGGTCTGGCCGGTCGACGATAATCGTCCGGTCGGCAGCATTGGTTAGAAATCCGGTTTCGACAATAATGGCCGGCGTAGTACGGGCAATCGCGTGGGTATGGCGACGGTAATTGAAGGCGTAGTAGCCGCGCATATTGATCGTAATCCCGTTGCGATCTTCCGGCAGACCGGTAATGACACCGTAGGTCGAAGCTACTGCTTCCATCAATGCCCGACTCGCGGCTGAGGTGCGCCAGGGCGTGGCAATCTTCCAGCCGCGGGCCCCAGCCGTAGAACCGTCGGCGTGAATGGCGACAAACGCATCAGCATCGTATGAGGGTGGAACCGTCGCCGGCAGCAGATCAACCTCAACTCCAGCCGCAACCAGGATGTCACGCACGCGGATCGCAATTGCCTCATTAACCTCGACCTCGCGAATGTTCTGCCAGTATGTTCCGGTTGACGTTCGCAAGTGGGCCAGTTCTTCCGGTAGTTCGTTTGAACGTAAATGACCAATCTGCAAACCGACCCGCGGGGGTGTGCCGGGTGGCCGTGGTGTCGGGGTGGGGATAACACCCGGTTGAGTGGTTGGTGAAGGAACGACCGGTTCGGCCACCAGATCACTCACCGGTGCAGCCTGGGCAACCCGTTGTGGCGTTGCAGTTGGGGATGGGAACGGTGTCGGCAAGACCATTGTTGGTAACGCAGTGGCAGTTACCACCGCTGCCACTGCAACCGACGATGGTTCAGCGGTCGGCACCGGTTGTTGAATCGGTGTGGCCGATGAGCAGGCGGACAAGACCAGCAGGTAGATTAGAATAGAGATCATTCTCGGTTTCATGCCGGTATCATATCATTGACTTGACAATTGTTGTTTAAGAATTTGCTGAGAGCCTAACTATGGGAGGAATGTCATGATCGTGGTGAAGATTGGTGGTAGTGCCGGTAACGATTACGATGCGCTTTGCGATGATATTGCCGAACGCTGGCGTGCCGGTGAACGGCTCATTCTCGTTCACGGCGGTTCAGATCAGACCAACCGTTTGGGTGAGGCGCTTGGCCATCCGCCGCGGTTCGTCACCTCGCCGAGCGGACATACCAGTCGCTATACCGACCGCCGCACACTCGAAATCTTTATGATGGCGACTGCCGGCCTGATCAACAAGCAACTGGTTGAACGCCTGCACATGCGCGGTGTGATGGCACTTGGTCTCAGCGGGCTTGATGGCCGTCTCTTGTCCGGGAAGCGCAAAGCGACGATCAGAGTCATTGAACAGGGACGGCAGATGATCCTGCGCGACGATTGGACTGGTACCATCGAGCAGGTCAATCGTGATCTGTTGCACATGCTGCTCGCTGCCGGTTACCTGCCGGTTGTGGCCCCGCTGGCCTGTTCGGAGGCCGGCGAAGCGGTGAACGTCGATGGTGATCGTGCCGCAGCGGCCATTGCGACAGCTATTGGTGCGCAGACGCTCATCCTGCTCTCGAACGTACCGGGCCTGCTGCGCAATTTCCCAGACGAGTCATCACTGATTACCCATATCCCCCGCAATGATCTCGAATCATCCATGACATATGCTGCCGGTCGGATGAAGAAAAAATTGCTCGGTGCGCAGGAGGCCCTGGCCGGTGGGGTGCAGCGCGTGATCCTTGCCGATGCCCGGATTCCGGCGTGTGTGAGTCAGGCATTGAATGGTGGCGGAACCCACATTGTGTAAACTTATCGCGTCAGGCTGTGCCAGCGAAAGGGACAACGTGCCTCAGACAGCATTCCCTGTGTTCGGCACACCGGCAAGGGAGGTAGAGGCGATGTCTTCCATCCACCTTATTCTCCATGATGGGTGTGTGCTGTGGTTTGGCGTGCGGAAGGCAGACTTCCGCACCCACCGGCGCGTGTCGCACCGATCACCCTGCTGAACGGGTACGACATGCGTTTTCGTCACCCCCGGCTTTGGCAAGGATTCCTGACCAACGCTATGATCGTAACGAGCATACCTGGCATCCACCTGACCGGTAGGGTCAACGGCGTGCCACGTGCCGGATCGTGAGCACAGCTGCTGCGGCAGCATGACTGCCGTACTCCAAACGTCGCGACACGCGCATGCCGAGCGGGCAAGGTACCCCATCCAGCGCGTGATGGCCCGACCCTCTGCCAACGGGCCAGGAGCAGGGCAGGCTGTCGTTGGTGATTGGCAAGCGTTCATGCGTCTGGGAGAACGATAGCACAGCTTAATGAAATAAGTTCTAGTCTGGTTGATCTTTAAGCCGCTTCTCACACCATTCCACTATTCCACAAAGTATTTGCGCGATCTTTCAAACTTCGTTATAATAATTTTTGGATATTCCCCGTCCAGTACGAGAGTAATTAATCGATCATCACGGACTCAGCAAAGATTGTTGGGTCATTGATCGGTTAAGCGGTGCGTAGTTGTTTCGTGCATTATCAATGAGGATCGCATGACGCATCGTGATTCAACAACACTACCGGCGCCCCAAATGGAGATTGATCATGTGGGGCTTAGCTTCGGTGGTGTGCGAGCACTATTATCGGTTACGTTTAACATTTACCCCGGCATGATCCAGGCGATTATCGGCCCGAATGGTGCCGGAAAGACCAGCCTGCTCAATTGTATCAGTGGTCTTTACCGCCCTCAGCAAGGGCAAATTCGTTTTGAAGGCCGGAACATCATCGGCCTACCGCCCCACCAGATTGCCCGTCTTGGCATTGCCCGTTCATTTCAGAACATCGAACTCTTCCGCCATATGACGGTGGTTGACAACCTGATGCTTGGTCGTCACATCCATATGCGCAGCGGTATCTTCAGTGGCGGTTTCTACTGGGGGCGTGCCCAACGGGAAGAGGTTGAGCATCGCGAGTTTGTTGAGCAGGTGATCGATCTGCTCGAAATTCAGTCGATCCGCAAGAAGATGGTGGGGACGCTCTCGTATGGCTTGCAAAAGCGGGTCGAGCTGGGGCGAGCGCTGGCAATGAATCCGCGTCTGCTCCTGCTCGATGAACCGATGGCCGGCATGAATAACGAAGAAAAAGAGGATATGGCTCGCTTTATCCTCGATATTAACGAGGAATACGGTACAACCATTGTCCTGATCGAACACGATATGGGTGTGGTGATGGACATCAGTGATCGGGTCGCTGTGCTTGAATTTGGACAACTGATCGCCTATGGTACCCCGGCTGAGGTGCGCAGTGATCCGAAGGTGATCGATGCCTATCTTGGCCGTGAACACGCGATGCCAACAGTATAACCTGGGCGATATACCGGCGGAAACTGGCGATGTCACTATCGGGTGGGACGATGATACAGATACCGGAGACAACTCTACCACGGCTCCTCTTTCAGAACGCGGAACGTTTTGGCGATAAGGTGGCCCTGCGCGAAAAGGATTATGGCATCTGGCAAACGGTGACCTGGCGGCAGTTTGCTGACCACGTGCGCGCCTTCGCGATGGGATTACACGCGCTGGGGGTTCGGCGCGGTGATGTCATTGCCATTCTCGGTGATAACCGCCCCGAATGGTTGTACGCCGAGTTCGCCGCCCAAACCATCGGTGCAATGTCGATTGGGGTCTATCAGGACTCAGTTGCCGAAGAGGTCTATTACATCGTCTCGGCTGCCGGCGCACGGGTGATCGTGGTCGAGGATCAAGAGCAGGTCGATAAGATCATCGAAATCTGGCCGCGGCTGGAAGGGGTGTTGAAGGTAATCTACTACGAACCGAAAGGCATGCGCAATTATCGCCAGCCCTACCTCGCCGATTTTCCGTCTATTGAAGAGCTTGGCCGGACGTATGATCGCGAGCATCCGGGTCTGTTTGAGGCTGAACTCGCTGCCGGTAAACCTGATGATGTAGCCATTCTCTCGACCACCTCCGGTACCACCGGCAAGCCGAAGCTGGCCATGCTGACCCATCGCAACATGATCAGCCAGGGTGCCGGTCTGCTCTCTGTCGATCCTCTCGGCCCCGATGATGAGTTTGTCAGCTTCCTCCCGCTGGCCTGGGTGGGAGAGCAGATGGTGACTGTGGCCGCCGGTATGCAGTGCGGTTTTACCATCAACTTCCCGGAATCGGCCAGTACCGTCCAAGAGAATATTCGCGAGATCGGGCCACGGGTGATGTTCTCGCCACCACGCATCTGGGAGAATATGCTCTCGCAGGTGCAGGTGAAGATTCAGGACTCGACACCGCTCAAACGTGCGATCTTCGAGTGGGCAATGCGCCAGGGGTACGAGATGGCCGATACCCGCTTCAGCGGGAAACAGCCCGATCTCTGGCTGCGCCTGCGCTATGGGTTGGCGCGCCTGCTGGTCTTTGAGATGCTCAAAGACCATCTTGGCCTGCGCTTCCTCAAACGGGCTTACACCGGCGGTGCCGCGCTCGGCCCTGATGTGTTCCGCTTCTACCACGCGATTGGGGTGAATCTGAAACAGGTGTACGGGCAAACGGAAAGTGCCGGCCTGAGCGTCATCCATCGTGATGGGCAGATTAAGTTTCAAACTGTGGGGACACCGCTGCCAAATACCCAGATTCGGATTGCCGAAAATGGCGAAATTCTGGTTAAAAGCCCCTCTGTCTTTGTGGGATACTATCAAAATCCGGAGGCAACCGCAGAAGCGCTCGAAGATGGCTGGTTGCACAGTGGCGATGCCGGCTATTTTGATGAAGATGGCCATCTGATCGTGATTGATCGAGCCAAGGATGTAATGACTCTTCACGACGGCACTAAATTCTCGCCACAGTTTATTGAGAATAAACTCAAGTTTAGCCCATACATCAAAGAGGCCGTGGTCTTCGGTGGTGACTGGCCCTTCGTGACCGCGATGATCAACATTGATTTCGCGAATGTCGGTAAATGGGCCGAGAACGCTCAAATTTCCTACACGACGTATACCGATCTGGCGCAGAAGCCGCAGGTGTACGCCCTCATCCGCAAAGATGTTGAACGCGCCAATGCCGATTTACCCCCGGCAGCACGGATTCGCCGCTTTCTGCTGTTGCACAAGGAGCTTGATGCCGATGATGGTGAACTGACCCGCACCCGTAAGGTACGCCGTCGTCTGGTCGCCCAACGTTATCAAGAGATTGTCGATGCGCTCTATAGCGATCAGGACGAACTTGAAATCGAGACCACGATCACCTATCAGGATGGGCGGACTGCGCTGATCAAGACGCGCCTGCGGATCGAAGAGATAGATGATCCGGCGACGACACTGGCAGCATCACCGTCGCGGATGGCAGTTCGTTAGTTGAAGCAACGGAGAGCGGCATGGATCGGTTCATTCAGCTTGCCCTGAGTGGTATTGCAAACGGTGCCATTTTTGCGCTGGTCGCGCTCGGTTTTGTGTTGATCTACAAAAGCAGCGACGTGATCAATTTTGCGCAGGGCGAATTGTTGTTGATCGGTGCTTACCTGACCTACGCTATGGTCGAGCAGTTCGGCCTCTGGTGGCCGGCAGGTGTGGTCTTGGCGGTTGTGCTGGCAGCGGTTGCCGGCGTGCTGATCGAGCAGTTGGTGCTGCGACCAATGATTGGTGAGCCGGCGATTTCGGTGATTATGGTCACCATCGGTCTATCGTCGCTGTTGCGGGCAATTGTCGGCGCGATCTGGGGTGTCACCCCACGTCCGGCCCCGCAATTTCTACCTACCGACACGGTCACCATTTTAGGCGCAAATGTTGGCGTGGATCGCATCTGGGCATTTGGCCTGGCTATTACACTCTTCGTGATCTTAACCCTCTTCTTCCGCTACAGCCGTGATGGAATTGCCATGCGTGCGGTGGCCGATGATCAACAGGCGGCGCTCAGCATGGGTATCAGCGTCAAGAAGGTATGGGCGGTGGCCTGGGCTATTGCGGCAATTACCGCCGCAGTTGGCGGTATTTTGCTGATGAGCATCTTCGGTGGTGTGTCCGGCACCATTGCCCGGGTTGGTTTGATCGTCTTTCCGGTCGTGATTCTCGGTGGCCTCGATAGCATTCCGGGTGCAATTATCGGCGGGCTGATCATCGGTCTGTTGCAATCGTTCGCCGGTGGCTATCTGCCTCCCGAATGGGGAGTAGGTGAGGTTGTGCCGTTCATCATCCTCTTGTTCATTCTGCTGGTACGTCCTTACGGTCTCTTCGGACAGCGCATTATCGAGCGGGTGTAGGGGATACAGACCATACAGACAGGGTTGCCTATGCAGAGCGGAACATTTCATACCACGTATGCCAGTGATGTCAGTCTGCGCCCCTATTGGCCGCAACGGATGCGGATTGTCCTTGTTCTGGTGGCAGTGCTGATCTTTCCCTGGTTTGCCGACCGCTACTGGCTCAATCTGGCCAACACGATTGCCATCGCTGCAATCGGTGCTATCGGCCTGAACATTCTGGTCGGTTACACCGGACAGATCAGTATCGGGCATGGTGGCTTTCTGGCGGTCGGGGCGTATACCGCCGGTTTGCTGGCCGTGCATCTTGGTACCCCGATGTGGCTGACCATTCCTATCGCCAGCTTTTTCACTGCGGCAGTTGGTGCCTTCTTCGGTCTGCCGTCACTGCGCCTGAAAGGTCTGTATCTGGCGATTGCCACCCTCGCGTCGCAAGAGATTATCATCTGGCTCCTGACACACGGCAAACTGCTCGGCATCGGCGAGTCACTTTCGTTACCGCGGGCGACCAATAATCTCTTCGGTCTGCCAATGGAGTGGCTCGGTAACAATGATTTTGCCTTCTACTGGGTGTGTCTCGCCTTTTTGATCCTGACGGTTATCTTCGTGAGCAATCTGTTCCGAACCCGTACCGGGCGCGCCTTTGTTGCGATCCGCGATCAAGACATTGCGGCTCAGGTGATCGGTGTCGATCTCTTTCGGTATAAACTCCTGGCCTTCGCCACGTCTTCATTCTTCGCCGGTCTGGCCGGTGCGCTGACTGCGCACTACCGTGGTGTGATCTCGTGGGAGCGGTTTACTATCGAAACCAGCATTCTCTACCTGGCGATGATTATTATCGGCGGTTTAGGGAGCGTTTCAGGATCAATCTACGGCGCTGCATTCATGATCTTGCTCCCAGCCTTTCTGTCGAATATGGCCCGCACGCTGAGTGGCGTCGTTCCCGACATCAACTCGTATCTGCCGTATATTCAGCAGGGTGCTTTTGGTCTGGCAATCATCCTCTTCCTCATCTTCGAGCCGGAAGGCATCGTTAAGATGTGGCGCAATGTTAAAGATTATTTCCGGCTATGGCCGTTCAGTTACTGAGGTGTGTAGCAAGGAGGATGGCATGCACAGGTGGAAACGCACGTTCGGTTGGTGGATGGTAATGGCGTTGGTTGCCACAATGCTGGCAGCATGTGGTGGCGGTGGCACAGGTGGAGGTGGTGGTGCAAGCAGTGAACCGATCAAGATTGGCGCGATTTTTGACCTGACCGGTGCAACAGCCGACGTAGGAACGCCCTATGCCCGCGGACAGATTGCCTTTATTGATTGGAAAAATGAACAGGGCGGCATTAACGGGCGGCGCTTGCAGTTGGTGAGCGAAGACTATGCGTATCAGGTGCCGCGGGCGGAAGAGTTGTATACGCAATTCGTAACCCAGGATAAGGTGCTGGTCTTCTCAGGATGGGGTACCGGCGATACCGAAGCGCTTCGCCCCAAGATTACCGAAGACAAGATTCCGTTCATCTCGGCCTCGTACTCGGCGACGCTGGCCAATCCGGCGGAAACGCCTTACAACTTCCTGGTTGCGCCGACCTACTCTGACCAGTTGATTATCGCGATGAAGTGGGCGATTGATGACTGGAAGGCGAAGGGCAACAGTGGGATGCCGAAGTTTGCCTATCTGATCAACGATAGCCCCTTCGGTCGTTCGCCACTGGCCGATGGTACGGCCTTTGCCACATCGCAGGGTATCGATACCCCGCTTGAGGTTCCTTCGCCGCGTGGTGCAACCGATTTGACGCCACAGTTGACCCAGATTCGCGACTACGGTGCCAACTACATCTTCTTGCAGAACGTCTCTAGCCCGGCGGCACTGGCGATCAAGAATGCGAAAAGCCTGGGTTACGACGTACAATTCGTTTGCCTCAACTGGTGCGCAAACGAGATTTTGATCAAGCAGGCTGGGGCCGACGCTGAAGGTGTTGTTGGCGTGGTGCCCTTCAACCACGAAGCGGAAGGTGGGAAGATTGCGCTTGATTACGCTCGCCAGAAGAATATTGACTACGGCGGTGCCGACAGCACCTTCGTGCAGGGGTGGACGGCACTGTCAATTCTGGTGGCCGGTATCGAGCGAACACTGGCGGACGGCAAAGAGCTGACCGGTGAGAATATCAAGAATACGCTGGAGACGATGGGTGCCATCGACACCAAGGGGGTAACGCTGCCGGTGCAGTTCAGCTCCACCGATCACGCCGGTGTGAAGTCAACCCGCATGTTCCGGGTTGAAAATGGTAGGTGGGTAGCGATCACTGATTTCATTAGTGCGCGGTAAGTTACACGTGACCGGTGTGTTGTCTATTGACAACACACCGGTCATTCATAGCAGGCAATCGCTGCGGTTGCCCTCTTGCATATGCTGACACTCAACAATATTGAAGTTATCTATAACGATGTGGTGCTGGTGCTGAAGGGGTTGTCGCTGGAAGTGCCGGAAGGGCGCATTGTGGCGCTGCTCGGCTCAAACGGTGCCGGCAAAAGTACAACCCTCAAAGCTATTTCGGGGCTGCTCAAGCCGGAAAACGGTGAAGTGACCGACGGCGAGATTTTGTTTCAGGGCCAGCCGATCCACAAAAAAGATGCTGCCGAGATCGTGCGGATGGGCATCTTTCAGGTGATGGAGGGACGGCGCGTCTTCGAGCATTTGACGGTCGAAGAGAATCTCCGTGCCGGCGCCTACACCCAATCATTTCGCCGCTTCGCCGGTGATCTGGCGCTGGTGTATGAATACTTTCCACGCCTGAAAGAGCGTCGCAACCAGATCGCTGGATTTCTCAGCGGTGGTGAGCAGCAGATGCTGGCGATTGGGCGGGCGCTCATGGCGCATCCCAAACTGATTATGCTCGATGAACCGTCGCTCGGCCTGGCGCCACTGCTGGTCGCCGAAATCTTCGAGATCATCCGCCGTATCAACCGCGAGCAGGGAACAACGATTCTGTTGGTTGAACAAAATGCGCGACTGGCGCTGGAAGCTGCCCATCACGCCTATATTATGGAGAACGGGCGGATTGTGCTTGATGGATCGCCAGACGATTTGAAAGATAACGCCGATGTGCGCGAATTTTATCTTGGCTTAAACGAGATTGGTAGTCGCAAGAGTTATCGTGACGTCAAACACTACAAGCGCCGCAAGCGCTGGCTCTCCTGATCGGGTTATCTATAAGAGGATGGTATGAATATTGAGGCATTTTACGCCAGTTTTGATCAACGAGTGCGTGAGATTGTTGCTTTCGGCTATGAGCATTCGCCGGCGTTTCGCCAGCGTATGGACTCGGCCGGCTTGACACCCTCTGATATTCAGACCACCGCCGATTTGAGCCGGCTGCCGATATTGCGCAAAGAACAACTGGTGGAATTGCAACGTCAAGGGCCACAGTTAGGTGGCATGCTCACGGTGCCCCTATCACGGCTGCGCCGCATTTTTCAATCTCCTGGCCCAATCTACGATCCTGAGTCTGATGAACCAGACCCGTGGCGCTGGGCACCGGCGTTTCGGGCCGCCGGTTTTGGCCCTGATGATATTGTGATTAACTGTTTTGGCTATCACCTGACGCCTGCCGGTGTGATGTTTGAAGAGGGTGCGCGTGCGGTTGGTTGTGCAGTCATTCCAGCCGGGGTTGGTAATCAGGCTCAGCAAATCGAGGTGATGGCCCAGCTCGGTGTGACCGCCTACGCCGGCCTGCCGAGCTATCTGAAAACCTTGCTCGAACGAGCAGTTGAGGCAGGTCATGATCCGCGCACCTGGCCGCTGAACAAAGCCTTTGTCGCTGCCGAACCGTTACCGCCATCACTGCGGGCGTTGTTTGAAGAGCAGTACGGTATTCTGGTGTATGACGGTTACGGGACTGCCGAGACAGGAAACCTCGGCTACAACGGCCCAGAGCGGCAAGGCTGGCACCTGCCTGAGGATGCTCTGGTGCAGATTTGCGACCTGAATACCGGTGAACCGGTACCGCCTGGGCAGACTGGTGAAGTTGTGGTAACGCTCTTCCGCCGCGACTACATCCTGATCCGCTTTGCGGTTGGCGACCTCTCTGCGTTGATGGAGCCAACAACTGCAACCGTCATTCAAACCCCGCGCCTGGTAGGGTGGCTCGGTCGGAGTGGAGAGAGTGTCAAGGTGCGAGGGTTGTTTGTCCATCCCCGGCATATTGCCGAGGCGATGCGGCGTATGACCGGCTTGCAGGCGTATCAGGCGGTTGTGGTGCGTGAAAACCACCGCGACGAGCTGATCTGTCGGCTTGTGCCGACTGCCGATGCCGATCCTGCACACCTTCGTGATAGTGCCGCGCAGGCGCTCCACGAAGCGCTGAAACTGCATTGTCGGGTAGAGCTGGTTAGCGATCTGCCAGCCGATGCCAAACCGTTTGTCGATCTGCGCACCTGGGACTAATCCTGGCCGGGCGGTCACGACCTACCGCCAGGCGGGTGGTGCCGTGAGGCGGGCTGAAGCCCTACCTGACGACGTGGCAGTCCTGGTGGGGCTACGTATCAGCACGCCCGGAACCCTTTCCCCACCGCCAAACAGCCTTGAAGGGCGTGCAAGACTTGAGGCAGGGTTTTAACCCGCCGGGTCATAACCCGTCAACCCGTAACCCGCCGGCGCTCTCCTTGCGCAGGTATGGAAGCATCTCCCCGCCTTCAGGCAGCCCCGAAGGAGCGTGCAAGACTTGAGGCAGGGTTTTAACCCGCCGGGTCATAACCCGTCAACCCACAACCCGCCAATTTGCGCCAACCCACATCCCCGCCCCGGCCTATGCATTACCCACATGTCACGCTGCGTTATGACAGGCTGCACGTGCTCCCCGTGGCGCGGGCTTTCCGTGGCGCAGGCTTCCAGCCTGCGTGGAGGCATTCCTCTCCACCGCCGTCAGGTGCCGGCCGTGGCCGCTGGTGCGCAGGCACGAACCTGGTACAACCAAACGTCTACGCGAAGGTATCGCATGCATGCCTGACCGACTCGATGAGCGACACGAGCACATTCAGCACCCCCGTGACCAGGATGGGTAACGGTATGCCACGCGCCGGATCGTGAGTACGGCTGGCGCGGCAGCATGGCTGCCGCACTCCAAACTGTGCGACACGCACATGATGCGCGTGTAAGGCAACCCATCCAGCACGTGCTGGCACGGCTGGAGCGGTGCACTGTCACCGGGCCAGTCGCCCAACATAGCACCTATGGCGATCATACTCGCTGATACGCACGTGGTTGTCACCAGTTGTGGGTAATGCATAGGCCCCGGCCAGGGCGATGTATCCCTCGTACTCACCGTTGCACTGCCACAACCCCGATGGTGTAGATCAGCACACTACCCGCAACCGATCAGCAAACGCATGACTGGAAGCGCTTTCACGGTTTTGTACAAGTGCTTCGCGCTTTTTGAAAAGCCAGACCTGCTCCTTTTTTGTACTATAAGGCCAGTTGGAAGCGTTCCCAGTGAGTGGTGGCAGATATGCATATTACCCTTGACGAAATTGCCCGGCGGGCCGGGGTCTCGCGATCAACTGCATCACGGGTTCTCAACAATCACCCGCATGTGAACCCGGCAGTGCGCGAGCGGGTCTGGCAGGCTATTCGCGAAACCAATTATCAACCAAACCATCCTGCGCGCTCACTGGCCAGCCGTCGGTCGCAGGTGATTGGGATCATTATTCCGCAGTCGATCCACACCCTGTTCGCCGATCCGTACTTTCCGCTCTTGATCGAAGGGATTGCCTGTGTCTGTAATGCGCGGGAATTTTCGATCATGCTGGAGCTGGCGACCAATACAACTGGCAATCCCTACCGTCATATTGGTCGGCGCGGCTTTCTCGATGGTGCGATCGTAGCATCGGCAATCGAAGATGAATTTCTGGCGCAATGGCTACAACAAGAAACGCTTCCGGTGGTGTCAGTTGGGCGCATCAGCTCGCATCCGGTTATTCCCTATGTTGATGTGGACAATCGTCATGGTGCGCGTATGATGGTTGATCACCTGATTCGACGAGGTTACCGCCGGATCGCAACCATTACCGGGCCAATGAATATCGTTGCCGGACGAGATCGCTATGCCGGGTATTGTTAAGGGCTGGCCGCTGCCGGATTACCGGTACAACCTGAACTCGTCGTCGAGGGCAACTTTAGCGAACAGAGTGGCTTTGCGGCGATGCAGATGCTCTTGCAGCTTGACCCGCTGCCCGATGCCGTCTTTGCGGCCAGCGATATGATGGCGCTTGGCGCTTTCAAAGCCTTGCGTGCTGCCGATCTGGTTGTTCCGCGTGATATTGCGTTGACCGGATTTGATGATATTCCGCTCGCCGCAGCAATGACACCGGCGTTAACGACCGTTCGGCAGCCGATCAATGAACTGGGTCAGACCGCGGCCCGGCTCTTACTCGATCACCTGATTATCGCTTCTTCCGAACCTGCACCACAGCGGGTTATTCTGCCTACCGAGCTGATCATTCGTGAAAGTTGCATTCGCGACTCAGAAAGGGGGTGAAGATACCGCCACATTGCAAAAACTCGTACCCCGACCTGTGTCCAACACAATGGTGTAGTAGTTCCAGAGGAGGAAATGAGATGAAGTCGTTCAAAGTCCTGCTCGTTAGCCTCACGTTTATTCTCGCCACGATCCTCAATGCTGCCTGTGGCAGCAGTCCTTCAACCCCCGCCGCCCAGCCCACCACCGCACCTGCTGCTGAACCAACCCAGGCTGCAGAACCGACCCAGGCTGCGGCACCGACTCAGGCGCCTGCTCCCACCCAGGCTGCTACCAGTGGGCGTACCAAAGTGCGCTGGTTTGTCGGTTTGGGAGCTGGTTCAGATGAGGGGGCAATTCCGGCACAGAACGCTTTTGTCGAGCGCTTCAATGCCAGTCAGGATAAGATTGAACTGGTGATCGAGATTGTTGACAACAACGTTGCCTTCGATACCCTGGCCACCCAGATTGCTGCCGGTAACGCTCCCTGTCTCGTCGGCCCGGTGGGTATTCGCGGACGCGATAGTTTCAAGGGCGCCTGGCTTGACCTTCAGCCGTTGATCGACAAGTACAACTATGACCTGAGCGACTTCGATCCCAATCTGGTGAAGTTCTACCAGGTGAAGGAAGAGGGCCAGCTCGGTATTCCGTTCGCGATTTTCCCCTCCTTCATCATCTACAACAAAGACCTGTTTGACGAGGCAGGGTTGCCGTATCCACCTGCCGAACATGGTGCGCCGTGGGTTGATGAGAATGGTGTCGAGCGTGAATGGAACATGACCACGCTTACCGAACTGGCCAAGAAGCTGACCGTCGATGCCAATGGTAATGATGCCACCTCACCCGATTTTGACCCGGAGAAGATCGTTCAGTTCGGATGGATGAACCAATGGACTGACCCCCGTGGCATTGGGACCTTCTTCGGCGCCGGTTCGCTGGTCGATGACAATGGCAATGCGCAGATTCCCGATCACTGGAAGGCAGCCTGGAAGTGGACGTATGACGGCTGGTGGAAAGACTGGTTTATTCCGAATGGCCCCTACGGTGGTGCCGACTTCCTGCAAGGCCCTGGTGGCCCCTTCTCGTCGGGCAATCTGGCGATGATCCACATCCATATGTGGTACGTGGCACCGTGGGCACTGGGGAATGTTGATTTCGATTGGAATCTGGCAGCCACGCCGAGCTACAACGGGACGATTACGGCCAAGATGCATGCCGATACCTTCGGTATTCTGAAAGGCTGCCCGACACCTGATGAAGCATTCGAGGTCTTGACCTACATGCTCAGCAAAGAGCACGTGAGTGAATTGCTCACCATCTACGGCGGCATGCCAGCCCGGCTCTCGCTCCAATCCGATTACTTCACCCAGTACAACCAGACCAGTTTCCCCAACAAGACCGACATCAACTGGAATGTCGTGGTGGAAGCGATGAGCTACGCCGATAATCCGAACCACGAGAGCTGGATGCCCAGCTTCCAGGAGACTACGGATCGCTATAACGAGTTCTGGAACTACCTTGCCAATACACCTGATGCCGATTTCGAGGCCGAAGTAGCTAAACTGCAAGCCGATTTACAGAAGATCTTCGACGCGGCGAAGTAGGTATTGGTTTCAGACCATCGATCCTGTCCTAAAGACAGGATCGATGGTGCCCCCAGGAGGTTGTTATGGCGATTGTTCCTGATGTAAGTGAAGCCCTACGGGGTACTTTTGCCAGAACGAAGCGGCGGAAGTTAAGCCAGCTTGAGAAGAAAGAGATCCGCTGGGGACTACTCTTCATCAGTCCGTGGATTATCGGCTTTCTGGCTTTCTACCTCTTGCCGATGATCGCATCGTTTGGCTTCTCGCTGTACGATTTCAATCCGGCGGTTCCTGATCAGGCCAGATTTGTTGGCTTTGCCAACTGGCAGCGAGCACTGTTTCAAGATCAGGAAGTCTGGTTATCGCTGCGTCGTACCATCCACTTTGCCGCCATCTCGTTGCCGATCTCGCTCCTCTTTGCGCTGTTTCTGGCGATTTTGCTCAATTCGGAGCACGTGCTGGGCAAGAGTGTGTATCGCACGCTCTTCTACATGCCGACGATGATCCCGCTGGTCGCGACCGTCTTGATCTGGAATGGTGTGCTCAATGAACAGACCGGTTGGATCAATGTCATGATTGAACGCCTGACCGGAATTCGGGCAACCGGCACGCAGGGATTGCGCTGGCTGTCCGATCCCAATCTGGTCTACTATGCCTACACGATGTTCGGGTTATGGGGTGTTGGTAATGCGATGATCATCTTTCTGGCCGGTCTACAGGGCGTGCCGAGTGAACTCTACGAAGCGGCTCAGATCGATGGGGCGAACTGGTTTCAGCGTTTAATCTTCATCACCATTCCTCTGATAACACCGGTTATCTTCTACCAGGTCGTGTTGGGCGTTATCGGCTCATTGCAGTATTTCCTCGCGCCATTTGTGCTCAACAATGGTACCGGCTTTCCTGAAGGGATGACTCGCTTCTTTATGGTCTACTTCTACAAGCAGTCGTTCACCTTCTTCAGCATGGGGTATGGGGCGACCCTGGCCTGGTTGATGCTGATCATCGCCATGATTATCACGATTGTGCTCTTTGGCACGGCACGCTTCTGGGTCTTTTACACAACGGAGGAACGGTGATGGTACGCACACAATACGTTCCCATGCGTTCGCTTTCTAAAACGGCACGGCTCGCCCTGACCCGCATTGCGCTTACCGGCCTGACCCTGGTTGTGCTTGGTCTGTTCCTCATCCCAATGGTATATGGGATCACGACCGCCGTTAAAACCGACAATCAAATCTCCGAGAGTGGCGCACCCTGGTGGCCGGCGAGTAAACGCACCTTCGAGTATGAAGGGAAGAGCTACGATGTCTATCTCGTGCCCATCGATGGCGAGATGCGTGAACTGGCACTCTACCGGCCCGGTCGGCAGCGGAGTCAGTTTATCGATCCGAATAATCCAGAGGCGGGGGTGATCGAGTGGGAAGGTCAGTGGCGACAGCTTGAGCGCACGTGGGAGCTTGATATTCAGTGGGATAATTTTGTCCGGGCCTGGAATACGATCAACTTTCCCAATCTTTTGCGCAATACGATAACCTACGCTGGTGTCACAACCTTTGGCGCAGTGTTATCGGCAGCATTGGTTGCCTACGGCTTTGCCCGCTTCCGCATTCCCGGCAAGCAAATCCTCTTTATGATCATGCTCTCAACCGTGATCCTGCCGGGTGCGGTTACGCTGATCCCAACCTACTTCGTCTTCTTGCAGATTGGCTGGGTTGGTACATGGCTCCCACTCATTGTTCCGGCCTTCTTTTCGTGGGGTACTAACGTCTTTCTCTTGCGCCAGTTCTTCCTCTCGATCCCACGTGATCTGGAAGAAGCAGCGATGATCGACGGCGCCAGCCCGATCCGCATCTTTTATTCGATCATTCTGCCGATGTCGCGTCCGGCCCTGACTGCCGTGGCTCTCTTCCATTTCTTCTGGGCCTGGAATGACTTTTTTGGCCCCCTGATCTATCTTGCCGGCCATCCCGATAAGTTTCCGATTACGGTGGGGTTGACGGCGTTCAACAATCTGTATTCGCAATCGACCAATCTGATTCAGGCAGCGTCGCTGATTTCGGCGGTTATTCCGATTATCGTCTTCTTCTTCGCCCAACGCATCTTCCTTGAAGGTGTGGTGATTACCAATTTTGAGAAGTAGTATGCGTTTCCATTCAGTGCTTGTGATCGTGCTACTGCCAATCCTTATCGCTGCCTGTGGTCGGACGCCGGTAAGTTCGCCGCCACCAACGGCCACGGTGATCACCTACCGCGATCCGTCGGCGCCAATTGCTGAACGGGTGAACGATCTGCTCCAACGCATGACCCTGGCCGAGAAGATCGGGCAGATGACGCTGATCGAGAAGAATAGTCTGACGCCCGATCTGGTGCGCGATCTGGCTATTGGTGGAGTGCTGAGCGGTGGTGGCGGCTATCCTCAAGCAGAGAACTCGCCGGCAGCCTGGGCGGCGATGGTCAATGAATTTCAGCAGGCGGCGCTCAGTACGCGCCTGGGTATTCCGCTTATCTACGGTGCTGATGGGGTGCATGGGCACAATAATCTCTACGGGGCGGTGATCTTTCCGCATAACATTGGGCTGGGCGCGGCCAACAATCCGCAGCTTATGGAACAGATTGGCCGGGCGACCGCGCTGGAGATGGCGGCAACCGGGGTATTTTGGAATTATGCGCCGGCAGTGATGGTGCCGCTTGATGTGCGTTGGGGGCGCACCTATGAAGGCTACGCCGAGCGTCCAGATCACGTTGCTGCGCTGGCCAGTGCGTTTCTGCGTGGCTTGCAGGCACCTGACATCGCAGCCCCAAATCGTGTGATCGGTACCCCGAAGCACTTCCTCGGTGATGGCGGTACCGCCTGGGGATCGTCTACAACTGAGAATTATAAACTTGACCAGGGAGAAACCTTCGGCGACGAAGCCTTTCTACGAGCCGTCCATCTCCCACCCTATCAGGCGCTGATTGCAGAAGGTGCCCAGACAATTATGGCCTCGTATTCGAGCTGGAATGGGCAGAAGATGCACGCCAGCTCCTATTGGCTGACCGACGTGCTCAAACGGGAACTTGGCTTTGCCGGTTTTGTGGTTTCTGATTGGGCGGCTATCGATCAGATCAGCCCTGATTACGATCAGGCAGTTATTACAGCGATCAATGCCGGCATCGATATGAATATGGTGCCCTACGATGCCCAACGCTTTATCGACTCGCTGACACGAGCAGTGGAACGTGGGGCCGTCAGCGAAGAGCGCATTGATGACGCAGTACGCCGCATTCTGACGGTCAAATTCGCGATGGGTCTGTTTGAACAGCCATTCGCGCATACAGCGTTGTCCGATCAGATCGGGAGTGCTCAGCATCGTCAACTGGCCCGGACTGCGGTCGCGCAGTCGCTAGTGCTGCTGAAGAATGACGCCAATCTGCTTCCGCTGCCAAAGGATATTGGTCATCTCTATATCGGCGGTCAGGCAGCCCACGATCTCGGCATCCAGGCCGGGGGCTGGACAATCGAATGGCAGGGGCGTACCGGCCCGATTATTCCGGGTACAACCATTCTGGAAGGCATTCAGGCCGCGGTATCGCCACAAACGGTCGTTGAATATAACCAACACGGTCGCTTCACCGGTGATCCGGGTGCAGCCGACGCAGTTTGCATCGCTGTCGTTGGTGAATTGCCATACGCTGAAGGGCGGGGCGATAGCGCCAGCCTCAGTCTGCCCCCTGCCGAGAACCGTGTGCTACGGCGCATGGAAGAAGCCTGTGTCCGCCTGGTCGTGGTACTGGTCGCCGGACGCCCACTGCTGGTGACCGACGATCTGCCGAAGTGGGATGCGCTGGTGATGGCATGGCTCCCCGGTAGCGAAGGGGCCGGAGTCGCCGATGTGCTCTTTGGCGATCAGCCGTTTCGTGGTCGCTTGCCGGTTACGTGGCCGCGCAGCCTTGATCAGTTGCCGGTGGGAAGCGGTGATGGGCAGCCGCTCTTTCCCTACGGTTTCGGATTGACGCCCTGACCGGCGATGTTGCCCTCTACTGATAACGAGCCGGTCTTTATGTGAAACGTTGGTGGTCTGGAAAGGTTGTAGACCGTGCAGACATTATTGTCACCCATGATCAGGCGACAGATAGTGTGGCTGGGAATAGTGTGTCTGTTCCTGGTTGGATGCTCTGCTATGCCGACGACGCCTGTGATCGGTGAACCGACCCCAACCCCCTCACCGTGGACGCTCGTCTGGAGTGATGAGTTTGAGAGCGAGACGCTCAACCCGCAGAACTGGTTGTTCGACAAAGGGGCCGGGGGATGGGGGAATAACGAATTGCAGTACTACAGCAATCGGCCAGAGAATATCCGTATTGAAGATGGTGTCTTGATTATCGAAGCCCGTAATGAAGAGTACATGGCCTGGGAATATACTTCTGCCCGCATCAAGACCCACTATCTGCAGAGCTGGACGTATGGTCGGATCGAGGCGCGCATGAAGCTCCCGGTTGGTGGTAAAGGCATCTGGCCGGCCTTCTGGATGTTAGGCGAAAACATCGCTACTGCGCGCTGGCCCAACTGTGGCGAGATCGACATTATGGAAAATATCGGTAATCCAACCGTTGTTTATGGTTCGGTACACGGCCCAGGCTATTCTGGTGGAAATGCGATCACAAAGTCATTTGTCAGTGCAGTGGATCTGTCGGCTGATTTTCACATCTACGCTGTCGAATGGGAGGCCGACGAGATCCGCTGGTACGTCGATGATCAACTCTACCACACCCTGCGTCGTGAACAGGTACCGGGTGAATGGGTGTTTGATCATCCGTTCTTTCTCATTCTCAATCTAGCCGTCGGCGGGAACTGGCCGGGGTACCCCGACGAAACAACCGTCTTTCCCCAGCAGCTCCTGGTTGATTATGTGCGTGTGTATCAAGCTGGTGCGGCCTCGTGAGCCGGCCTATTCAGAGGAAGGTTATGACTACACTCGTTGATCCAGAAACACTGCTTGCTCACCTGACTCTTGACGAAAAGATTGCCCTGCTTGCCGGTGCCGATGCATGGCACACCGTCGCAGTACCGCGTCTTGGTATTCCCTCGATCAAGGTTACCGATGGCCCGAATGGTGCCCGTGGTGCCAGCCGCAATGGCGTTCCGACGTCGGCCTGTTTTCCGGTCGGGGTGGCGATGGGCGCAACCTGGAACCCGGCACTGATACGGCAGGTTGGTGAGGCACTTGCCGAAGAGACCAGAGACAAAGGGGCGCATATTTTGCTCGCCCCAACTGTGAACATCCATCGCTCACCCCTGGCCGGGCGCAATTTCGAGTGCTTTTCCGAAGACCCTTACCTTACCGGCGTGATGGCCTCTGCCTACATCAACGGGCTGCAAAGCCGGGGCGTGGGTGCCTGTATTAAACATTTTGTCTGCAACGATTCAGAATTCGAGCGCTTCAGCATAAGCTCTGACGTTGGCGAGCGTCCACTGCGCGAGATTTATTTGCGGCCCTTCGAGATGGCGATGCAGCGTGCGCGCCCATGGACGTTGATGTCGGCTTACAATCGCATTAACGGGGTGTGGGCCAGCGAAAATCGGCGCTTGCTGGTTGAAATCCTGAAGGGCGAATGGCAATTTGACGGCATGGTCATTTCGGACTGGTACGGCACCTATAGCGAGCGAGCGGTCTACAACGGGCTTGACATCGAGATGCCGGGGCCGGCGCGCTGGCTCAGTCGCGAGCACGTGATAGCCGCCCTCGAACGGGGTGATCTGAGTGAGGCTGAACTCGACGATAAGGTGCGGCGCCTCTTGCGCACTATCGAGCGGGTCGGTGGCTTTGCCAATCCTACCCCGACAGCAGAACAGGGTGTTGATCGCCCCAGTCATCGTGCCCTGATCCGACGGGTCGGCGTCGAGTCGATGGTGCTCTTGAAGAACGAACAGCATCTCTTGCCGCTGAACGCTGATCAACCTCAAACAATTGCCGTTATCGGTGCGAATGCGCATTGGGCGGCTGTCATGGGTGGTGGGAGTTCTGAAGTCGCCCCCCACTATGTAGTGACTCCACTCCAGGGTATTCGGGAGCGAGCCGGTACCGGTTGTGTCGTTGAGTATGCCATCGGCTGCCCGATCTTCCGTCGCCTCCCCAACCTTGAAACCGGCTGGCTCCGCCTGCCCGACACTGACCGGCCCGGCGCCCGGCTCGACTACTTTGCCAATCCCGATCTGGAAGGGCCAGTAGTGCGGAGCGAACATCTGCACACGCTGGAAGCAAGCTGGTTTGGCGACCAAATCGCCGATCTCACAACGCCGGTCTTCTCGACCCGTGCGACCTGTGATCTGATCCTGCCGCAGA
Organism: Chloroflexus aurantiacus J-10-fl; assembly: GCF_000018865.1. NCBI lineage: Bacteria > Bacillati > Chloroflexota > Chloroflexia > Chloroflexales > Chloroflexaceae > Chloroflexus > Chloroflexus aurantiacus. The sequence continues at coordinate 1,490,895 of NC_010175.1, read as the reverse complement.
GTGGTCGCTATCATCTGGGTCTGGCGTGCGTGGGGCAGGCGCGCCTCTGGCTGGATGACGAACTGGTGATCGATCTGTGGGAGAAAGATTTGATGAATGGCGCCGATCAGCGGCAGATGGTGCAATTAGAGGCACATCGGCGCTATCGTCTGCGCGTTGAATTCCGCTGGCCGCGAGCCGGTAACTGGCGTGGCTGGCAGGTTGGCTTGCTGGCAGCAAGTGAGAGCGATCCTATCGCAGAAGCGGTAGCACTGGCGGCGCGCTCGAATGTTGCCATTATCTTTGCCGGTTTGACCAAAGAATGGGAGAGCGAGGGCTTTGATCGGGTTGACATGGAGCTGCCTGGCCGTCAGAATGAATTGATCAGTCGGGTGGCAGCCGTTAATCCACGCACAATTGTAGTGCTCAATGCCGGTTCACCGCTCAGCATGCCCTGGATCGATGAGGTCGCTGCTGTGGTTCAGGCATGGTACGGTGGGCAGGAAGCCGGCCATGCGATTGCTGCTGTACTGTTCGGCGACGCCGATCCGGGTGGTCGTCTGCCGACCACCTTCCCGCGGCGATTGGCCGACAACCCGGCCTACATCAACTATCCCGGCGAAAACGGTCATGTGCTCTACGGAGAAGGGTTGTTCGTCGGTTACCGCTACTACGACCGCAAAGGGGTTGCGCCTCTCTTTCCCTTTGGGTTTGGATTGAGTTATACCGAATTCGCCTACAGCAACCTTCGTCTTTCCGCCGAGTCAATGCACGCCAACGAGACACTGACGGTAAGTGTTGACATAACAAATACCGGTTCGCGAACCGGGACGGAGGTGGTACAGCTCTACGTTCACGACGTTGCCGCTCGTCTGGTGCGTCCCGACAAAGAGCTGAAGGGTTTTGCGAAGGTCGAACTCGAACCGGGCGCTACGACGACGGTGACGTTTACCATTGATCGGCAGGCGTTGAGCTATTACGATCCAGCAGTACCGGGCTGGGTTGCCGAACCGGGCGAATTCCACGTTTTGATCGGGCGCTCGGCTGCCGATATTCGGTTGCGTGCAGGGTTCCGGTTGCTGGCGGATCAGGAATGATTGGTTAGTACCGGATGTTGTACGGGGCGGTAGCGGAGCTGCCGCCCCGGTTGGTTGTGTTACATCTGGTGAAGAGAAAGCGTAATACGCTATCTGGCTATCTCTTGTCACCGCACCTGAGCGTGGAAGCGTCAACCAGCGCTTCCGCACGGCGACGGCTCGTTATCCGTGTCCAATGTATCGCTGTGCGTCCCTACCGGGTGCCTTTCAAGGGCGGACAGGATATACAATCCAACACAACGTCTACCGCATCAGGACGCCCCGGCAAGAAAATATGAGTTAACATAACGTCTTCCGTATCGGGAAGCCATAGATCGAACTCTCGATCTCTCATCTCCCGTAGCGTGGACTATGCAATTACCCACAACTGGTGTCAACCATGGGTGTATCAGCGGGTATGATCGCCATGAGTGCTGTTGTGGGCGACTAACCAGGTGACAGTGCGCTGCTCGGGCCGTGCCGGTACGTGCTGGATGAATTGCTTTACCCGTTCGTCATACGTGTGTCGCGCGGTGTGGACTGCGGCAGCCATGCTGCCGCGCCAGCCGGACTTACGATCCGGCGCGGATTGCAGCGGACTCCCGTGCCGGTACGTGCCCCTGATGAGGGGGATGGCTGAACGCAAGCCGGCAGCCTGCCCCACAGCGTGCTGGTGCCGGTGGTGTGTAGAGGCGGGTTCTCAACCCGCCCCTACGGACGGTATCTGTACCGTTCACCTGACTATCCAAGGGATGCGGTGGATGGGCATGTCTTGCATCGCGTGCTATGGTATGGTTGTTCAGAGGTGATCGCAGCCGCTACGCGCCCCGCTCCCGCGCACAGCGCTATGCCTTACCCATACCCAGGTTGTCACCTTCTTCGCTCATGAGCAGCACCTGTCTCATTGTGCGCGATCCTGGGCACTATCGCGTTGCATCGCTGTCGCGTGGGTCGCACGTCACGCATGGGCAGCGGATGGTCGCAGTGGTAGCGGCGGTAGCCAGTGTATCCGACCGTGGGGCAGGCTGGAAGCCTGCCAGCGGGGCCAGCACCTGCCGGCAGTGGCGATGATGCCGGCACGCGGGCTGGAAGCCGGTGCCACGGGGAACGCTGGCAGCCCGGCCTAACGCAGCGTGACATGTGGGTAATGCATAGGTAGCGTGGGATCGGGGTCGGGGCGAGGACGTGCAGCGCATCCCCAGGCGCTATCACCTATAGACACTCACCTGTTCTATCTGTCCTTGAATTGCTGGGGGAGTAAACTGTTCAGCGGGGGTCAGCAGCGTGTGTTATGCCAGGTCAGTGGACGAGCCAGCGGCTCGCGCTTCCAGGGGATATGCCAACACTTTTTCCCAGAAAGTGCATTACTCAGGCGCAATGCCGGGGTAGTAATTGGATAGGGTACCAGAGACAACACCAGATTTGATATATCACCCCAGCGCACATACGTAGAGGCGGGTTTGGAACCCGCCTCTACGTGCATGACCGGCTCCGACTTACGCGGTTGCCATTGCCGCCTTCTGCTTGGCCTTCTCTTCTTCAACCAGCACCCGGCGCAGCACCTTACCGACCAGCGTCTTCGGCAATTCGCTGCGGAACTCAACCTCGCGTGGCACCTTATACGGTGCAAGGTGCAGCTTACAGAACTCCTTGATCTCTTCAGCCGTGGGATTTTCACCCGGCTTCGGCACGATAAAGGCCTTCACCGTATCATCACCACGCTGCGGATGCGGAATACCAACAACGACGGCCTCCATCACCTTGGGGTGCATGAAGAGGACTTCCTCGACATCGCGGGGCAGCACCTTGAGGCCACCGACATTGATCATATCCTTCTTGCGATCCACGATGTAGAAGTAGCCATCCTTGTCAACACGGGCAATATCGCCGGTGTGCAGCCAGCCATCGGCATCGATGGTCTGAGCAGTCTCTTCAGGGCGCTGCCAGTACCCCTTCATCACCTGTGGCCCACGCACACATAGCTCGCCCGTCTCGTCGCTGCCCGGTTCGATCTCCTCACCGGTATCGAGATTGATCACCTTTGCTTCGGTATCAGGCACCGGAATTCCGATGCTACCGGCGCGGCGCTCGCCGAAGACCGGGTTGCAGTGGGTTACCGGGCTGGCCTCGGTCATCCCAAACCCTTCGACAAGGCGGCCACCGGTCAATTGACCGAACTTCTCCTGCACCTCCATCGGCAGCGGAGCCGAACCGCTGATACAGGCCTTCACGCTGCGCAGATTGTATTCATTCACCTTGGGGTGATTGATAATGCCGATATACATTGCCGGCACCCCAGGGAAGAGCGTGCAGCGTTCGCGCTGGATCACGTTCATCACATTATCGATTGGGCGCGGGTTGGGCACAATCACAATCTCGGCGCCCATGTGGATGCTGTAGATCATCGCCACCGTCATCCCATACACATGGAAGAAGGGGATGGCGGCCATCATCTTCTCGCCACCGGGTTCGCCGCGGGTCAACCAGGCTGCAATCTGTACCGTATTGGCGATCAGATTGCGATGGGTCAACATCGCGGCCTTGGGCAGGCCGGTAGTACCACCGGTGTATTGGAAGAGCGCAATATCATCAGGGGTTACACTAACCCGCGGTGGGGTTGGGCCATACTTCTCAAGCAGGTGTTGGAAGAAGAAGATATCCTGCTCTGGCATCACATCAACCCACTCCGGAGTTTTCCTTTGCGCACTCTTCACCAGCAAATTGGATGGGAAGCCCAGGGTATCGAAGACGTGGGCAACGATCACCCGCTTTACCGGCGTCTCGGCACGCACTTCGCGCAGCCGGGGCCAGAAGATATTGAGCAACACAATCGTCTCGGCACCCGAATCGTGCAACTGATGCTGCAACTCGCGCCCGGTGTACGTCGGATTGGTATTGACAACGATGGCCCCCAACCGCATACAGGCAAAGAAGGTGATAATGTAGTGCGGCGAATTGGGCAACATCACCGCCACCCGATCCCCTTTACGTACCCCAAGCTGGTAGAGCGCCGTTGCCATCCGATCAACTTTTTCGTTCAACTGTCGATAGGTAAGCTTCCCGCCAACCGTGAAGCGACCACCGAGCAAGTAGCGCAAGACGAAATTGGTAGCGGTGTGGTCGGCATACGTTTTGGCACTGTTGCTCAACATATCGCTGAGCGTAATCTCAGGATACGTCAGCGTAGGCGGAACACCCGGCTCGTAGTACGACAACCAAATCTTTTCCAAATTGCACCTCCTTGTGCGCATGCCACCATTCGGGTGGAAGTGATCCCTCTCGCTTTGCGATAACCTTGCTGTGAAGACAGAAGCCTTCACCGCATTAACGACCAGCCCTACACATCATCACGCAGCCAGCCTCGCTCACGGGCGATAAATTTGATCGTGGCATCGTCGGGTGGATACAACCCGGCTGCCTGATATGCGTAAGCGAGCAGAGCTGCTCCTCCGATAAGGCCAATGATCAACCCCAGGAGAAAGGCGAATCCACCAATAATCCGCTTCATATAGCCTCCCCGTATCAAATATCCCATCATTGTTTGGGGAACACATATCGATTGTACCATATTTTAACGGCGTTGGAAGTGGATCGGGTATAATAGGGGTGTTAGCGCTTTGATAACTCATCATGGTATCGCTGTCGTTCCGCACCGGGAGTTATACACACCTGACATCTGCTACCGGTTGCTGCCCGATTGTTTGAGCTAAGGAGTTGACTCATGGCTAAAGTACAGATGACGCGAGGCAAATTTAACGGAATCCAGGCTTGCGCAGACGCTAATGGCATTATTGCTGCCGCAGCGATGGATCAGCGGGGTTCGTTGAAGAAGGCGATTGCGAAAGCTCGCGGTGCTGAGGCAACGAATGAAGATTTGACGGCATTTAAAACGGCTGTGACCCGCATTTTGACCCGGTATGCCAGCGCCATTTTGATGGATCCGGAGTATGGTTTGCCCGCTATTGCCCAGCGTGCCCCTGGTACCGGTGTGCTGCTGGCCTATGAGAAGACCGGTTATGATGCCTCGGTGCGTGGCCGGCTGCCCGACCTGCTCGATGTCTGGAGTGTGCGGCGCTTGAAAGAGGCTGGCGCCGACGCGATCAAGATTCTGCTCTACTACAATCCCTTCGATGATGCCGCTATCAATGAGGTAAAGCATGCCTTCATCGAGCGGATTGGTGCAGAGTGTGCGGCAAATGATATTCCTTTCTTCCTTGAACCAATTGCGTATGATGATGCCGTGGGCGACGAGAAGAGCTTCGAGTTTGCCCTGGTGAAGCCGAAGTATGTGACCGCCTATATGGCCGAGTTCTCAAAGCCGCGCTATGGGGTTGATGTGTTGAAGGTCGAAGTGCCGGTGAATGTCAAGTTTGTCGAAGGGATGCGCGTGTTCAGCGGCCAGAAGGCGTATAGCCGCGAAGAGGCTAAAGAGTTCTTCCGCCAGGCTGCTGATGCAGCGCGCAAGCCGTTTATCTATCTCAGTGCCGGCGTTTCCGACGAGGTCTTCCGCGAGACGCTTGAGCTGGCTGCTGAGGCCGGGACACCTTTCGCGGGTGTGTTGTGTGGTCGGGCCACCTGGCAGGATGGCATCCCGGTCTATGCCCAGCAAGGACTGGGAGCGCTCGAAGCATGGCTGGAGGATCGCGGGGTTGCCAATATTACGGCCCTGAATGAGACACTGGCTCAGGGTGCCAAACCCTGGTGGACGATCTACGGCGGTTTGGAGAACATTGAAGTGATCGATCTGCCCGTTCAGCAATAAACCCGCCCTGGCGTGGATCAATCCACTGCCGAAAAGCTCATACGTTAGCGTGAGTGCGGAAGCTATGCTCCCGCACTCATTATTTACTGCTGGACAAGATCAGAGATATATTTGTCGCTACAAATAAGACTACCGGGTGATTGCGCACGGGTTGTGTTGTGCGCATGCCCAACCAACAACACCGAAACAACACAAATGCGACGGGAACACACCGTTTGGCGATAACCCGTCGCATTCGGTATCGTGCACTGGCTGGTGTTACGTGCTACAGCAATTCTTCCGCTAACAGCGAGGCAATGTAGGTAAGCGTGGCCCGGCGGCCCTGGGGATGCAGTCGTCGCCACAGATTCAGTAAGCGCTGTTCGGTGTACGCATTGACAATCGTCTCACTGCTCATCCCGTCGACGGCTGGTGACGATACGGTTTCAGATGGTACAGTAGCAGGTTCAGCCTTCATTTCAGGTTGCGCCGTGGCGACCGGAGCAGTTTCAACCGCCGGTGGCGGTGCCGATGGCAACTCCACCCCACGCTGGCTCAATTCAGTAGCAATGATCAGGTAGGCAACTTCCAGAGAATTTGCCCCCAGGACTTCGGCCAGACGCATCGCGTTGTCGGGATCGGGTGTGGTGTGACCCATCAGATAGTTTTTCATGGCGCTATCGCTGATGCGCGTTGCCGCACACAGGCCTGCGCGCGTGAACCGATTCTGCATCTGATGTTTCAACCACTCACTAAAAGATTGTCCAGCGTATGGCAACAGCTCAGCACGTTCACGAACTTCGCTGGCCGGCATATTTAGGACTTCTGCCATTTGTTCAAGCGTTTTGCTGCGAATTCGCGTGCGTTTTCCTGCCTCAAACAGGTATGAACGCAGGGTTGCTACGCTGAGATCGAGCTTCTCAGCAAAATCAGCCAGCGACAGACGCTGCTGCATGGCAGCGTGGAAGAGGAGCACTGCAAGTGGTGTCTTTTGATCTGGCGTGCTCACCGGTGTAATCCTTTCATCATCAGTCTGTTCTATGCCAACAGATCATACGAGAAACATTGAATAATTACTTTAATTACTCTTGCTATCGTAGAATTATAATTGATCATTACTAAAGTGTCAAGGTTTATCATGTTATTCTATACTTTCTAGCAAAAATCTCAAACGCCGATCAATGAGAAGTGTGTTACAATAGCAAGGTCTGTGTACCCGCTTAATAATTCATGGGGCCGAGTTATGACAAACCAACCCCCTGGTCGCTTTACCATTGACGATCTCTACGAATTAGGCTGGCTGGAAGACCCCCGGCTTAGTCCCGACGGACGGTACGTGGCGGTCGTGTGGGTGACGGTGGATCGCGTCGGTAACGGCTATCGGCGGCACATTGTGCTAGTTGCTACCGATGGTGGTCAAATACGTCGCTTCACCCGCGGTAAACAAGATCGCCAGCCACGCTGGAGTCCTGATGGGCGCTGGATTGCATTTGTCTCGAACCGCGACGATGAACGAGGGCAGATTTATATCATCCCGGTCGATGGTGGTGAAGCACGCCAGATAACCTCGCATCCCAACGGAGCGAGCGATCCGGCATGGAGTCCTGATGGACGATATATCGCGTTTTTGGCGCCGGTAAATGCTGAAGAGCAGGCTCGTGAAGATGCCGGTGAAACACCACCACCACCAGCCGATGCCTGGGAAGCACGTCGCAGTCGCGAGCAGCGCCAGCATGAAGAAGAAATGCGCGTTGATCCGCGTGTGATTACCAAACTTCCCTATCGCAGTGGTACCAGTTATTTTGATGATCGTCGCCGCCATATTTACCTCGTTGAAGTTACTGATGATGATCAGCCATCAACCCCACGCCGGTTGACCTCCGGTGACATCCACTACAGCGCACCGGTCTGGATGCCGGCAGGCGATGCGCTCTTGAGCACGGCAACCCGCGATCCCGAAGCCGACTCGCTCTTTGCCTATTACGATGTGATGTGCGTTCCACTCGATGGCTCGTCGCCACACCCGCTAACCAGTAGTGGCTTTTCCTATTTTGATCCGCGCCCATCCCCTGATGGCACTCAGATCGCGTTTCTGCGCTTGAACGAGTCGCGCCTCCTCGGTGAAGGAAAACGGGTGGCGATTATTCCGGCTACCGGCGGCGAACCGCACGATCTTACGGCGCATACCGATCTGAATGTGGAACAATTTCACTGGCAACCCGATGGCCAGGGGGTGTTGTTCAGTGCAGGCTGGCGCGGCGATGCCCATGTCTATCAGATAGGACTACCGGGAACACCAACTTATCGTAATGGCGCAACGCTGGTCGGCGGGCCGCGGATCGTTAGCGAATTCGATGTCGGGCGCGATGGCACCATTGCCTTTGTAGCTGGAAGTGCCGACAATCCGTGCGATCTCTTCGTGCGTGGCGCTGACGGTCAGGAACGGCGTCTGACTGCTATCAACGAGCGCTTACTGAGCCAGCGCATTATTGTGCCAATTGAAGAAATAACCTATCTCGCACCCGATGGCAGTGAAGTGCAGGGTTGGACGCTCCATCCACCCGATTTCGATCCGGCGCAGCGCTATCCGCTGGCCGTCTACATTCACGGCGGCCCACATATTATGTGGGGGCCGGGTTTCCGTTCGATGTGGCACGAGTGGCAGGTCGCTGCTGCCCGTGGCTATGTCGTCTTCTTCTGCAATCCCCGCGGCAGTGAGGGCTACGGCGAGCTGTGGCGTGACGCGATCCGGGGGAACTGGGGTGAAGCGGATGCCCCTGATATTCTGGCCGGGATTGATGCCCTGGTTGCTCGTGGCTATATTGATCCCGAACGGATCGGAGTGACCGGCGGGTCGTATGGTGGCTATATGACGGCCTGGCTGATCGGGCACGATGATCGGTTCGCCTGTGCTGTGGCTGCCCGTGGGGTCTACAATCTTCTCACCCAACACAGCACCAGTGACGCCCATGAACTGATCGAAATTGAATTTGGCGGTTTTCCCTGGGAGTTGTACGAGGAGCTGTGGGATCATTCGCCATTGGCCCACGCGCACAAGATTAAAACGCCACTCTTGCTCTTGCATAGCGAGCTTGATTACCGGGTACCGATCAGCGAAGCCGAACAACTCTTCGCCATTCTCCGCCGCCAAAAGAAAGTGGTTGAACTGGTGCGTTACCCGCGCGAGGGCCATGAACTGACTCGTAGCGGCGAACCACGCCATCGCGCCGATCATATGCGACGAACCCTGGAGTGGTTTGATCGGTATTTGAAAGAGTGATCTCTCTCCCAAACCCCCTTCAAGGGCGGACAAAACATACGAACGCAGTCAGGAGATAGGGCTGAATATCAAATCTGGTGTCATGGCGTTCAAAACCTGTGATCCGACGATCACCTTGCTACCACCCCTGAGCGCGGAAGGTACAGTCAGTGTCCCCGCTCTGCGCACAGTGGTCTCGTGTTTCGGTGAGAATACCGTTGCCAGATAGAATTGCCTGTGGCGCATCGTTTGGGTGCGGCAGCCACGCTGCCGCACCAGCCGTGCTCACGATCCGGGGCGGGTCGCAGCTGTTTCCCCGCGGGCCACGGGGACGACGTGCGTGCAGAGTACGTCCATCTGGCTTGACCATTCCATGATGAGCTGCCTGCGCATGATGTGGTAGCGCGGATTGTGGAGCAGGCATCCAGCCCGCTTTTCAGTCACCTTCCATCCTCGTTCTGTGATGGTTACATAGGTGATGGTCGAGTGCAGGCGAGAAGTCTGCCGCCTGGAGTGAGGCAACATCCATCATCCACGATGAGACCATCAGCAGCGATGCACAGTATCAATCAAGATTTGACATAAGGGCACCTCAAAACCCTCACCCCCGGCCCCTCTCCCGCGCCTATGCATTACCCACATGTCACCCAGAAGCCGGTGTGATGCCTCATATCACATCGTAATGGATACAGTGCATCATACGTCACGCACACCGTATGCTCAGGTGATCAACGGCATCCTGCTGCATTAGGCCAGGCTGTAAGCGTTCCCCGTAGCGTAGGTTTCCAGCCCGCGTGCCGCCATCTCCGCCATCCCGTCAGGTGATCGCTGTAGCCGCTGTGCGCAGGCTGGACGCCTGCCCCACGGGCTGGCACGATGGCCCCCGCTGCCCCATCCAACCTGCCGATCAGTGCGTCCCCGCCGACGGCACACTCTGCCGGAGCCATCCAACAGCACGACCCTGCGGGGCTATCCACGAGCACGCCCGGCCCCCACTCCCCGCCGCCAGGCCAGCCCCGAAGGGGCTTCCACGAAGTGAGGCAGGGTTTTAAACCCGCCGACTCACCGGCTCCCCTCCCCGCCCCGCTCCCGCACGCGAGCTATGCAGTATCCGAGTTATGGGAATGCATAGCTCAGCGCGCGGGAGAGGATAGAGCAGAAGTCTGCATGAGAGATGGGCAGACGTCGTGTTGGCTCATATACTCTGTCAGTCCCAGCATGCACAGCGGGTGAAGGAAAAGCGGAAGTATGATCCAGGTCTTCCTGATGCTGTAGAAGTTGTGTTGACTCGTATATTCTGTCTGGCCCTCAACGTTCACCAGGTGAGGCGAGTGAATACCCCGGCATATACCTGGAGAACAACCTGTGTCGTCCTCCACCTCCAGGGCTTCGCTAAACCAACAGAGTTGCGCCGGTACCATCTCTCGCTAACACCAGGCCGACTCAGGGCACCGGGTAGCGTAGAGCGCTACGCCACCCTCGCCGTTCGATGCTATCTCCTGTACCCTTACAGCACACGCCAGTCTTCACGACCGGCGCCAGCGTCGCCAGACGGCCATTCCACCTGCCGCTGCCGCCAGCAGTGCTGCCACTATCGTTGCCCCCGGCACGATTAACGGAGGCAGCATCGCCGTCAGATCGGCGGGTGGCTCATTGATAACCTGTATATCGGTTGGTGGCGGCGCGTTCACCATTCGGGCCAGATTGTCGAGCGTGGGCAGCATGGAATTTGCATAACCCTGGGCCAGCTTCTTGCGGATAAGCGAGAACGGAAAGAACGTCGGTAACACATAGATCAGCGCAACACCGTTGGTAACGCGAGTACCGTTCGCTTCCGGTCGCAACGTAAAGCTCCAGATTTGAGCGATACCGGGTGCACTTGGCAAGCCAACCCGCCAGGCAAAACGGTACGGTGGCTCCCAAATCACGACCCGATTGGCCGTTACATAATGAATACCACGCATAAACTGCTGCGACTCGAAGACGGCCCCTACCCTGAGCGGTCGGCCATCGCGAATCGTCACCGCCTGAACTTCACCACTCCCGGCAATTTGTGGATGACGCTCAACATCACTCACCAGCTCCCAGAGAGCTTCGGGTGAGGCGTTAATCCGCCCACTTACGGTTGCGCCTGTGTAGGCCAGCATATGCTCATTCCCCTCATGTATACAGGTGTATCAACAGATTGCCATTGCTGTACCGCAGACCCTCTGCAATCACGAACGCCGTAGACGAGCCACCAGTTGGGTATAAAACTGATTACTTGGACGGAGCCTGACAAAGGTGCAGACCTGGGGGCTGCGACGGACAACCACCTCATCACCTTCAATCAGGTCAATATTTTCTCGTCCATCAACTGCAAGCAACGCATGGTGGCGCGAGCGAAGCTGCATCGTCACAACAGCATCTTCGTGTAGAACCATTGACGGAATATTAGTCAGGTGCGCGGCAATTGGCACCAGCACCAACGCCTGCGAACGCGGATCAACGATTGGACCGCCGGCAGCCAGGGCGTAGGCCGTCGAGCCGGTTGCAGTGGCAACGATCACGCCATCGGCGTGGTAGGTCGTGAGCGGGCTGTCATCAATGGTGACGTGGACATTCACAATCCGGCTTAGATCGCTCCGCGAGATCACGACCTCATTCAGTGCGGTGTGTTGGCTGAGTTTCTGGCCACCTCGCCAGAGTTGTGCTCGCACCAGTGACCGTTCGTCAAACCAGCCGCCACCGTTCATAATCTGTTCACAACCGCTATACACCTCATCAGGGCCAATTTCGGCCATAAAACTGAGGTGTCCGAGTGCTACCGGCAAGACCGGGATGTTGTGTGGGAAGCAGAGGCGGGCTGCGCGCAAGACGGTACCATCACCTCCCAGCGCGATCATCAAGTCGCAGTCTGCCACCAGATGTGGCTGGTCGCGGAACTCCTGCGATACACCGCGCGTCGTTTTCACACCCCGTTCGACGAGCCAGTCGGCAAGTTCACGCGATAGTTTGATCGAAGCATCGCTCAAGGGGTTATACAGAACCGCCACGCGCTCTAGCATGTCTCAACCTCCTCTCACCCTGTTTGCATCAGAATACCACAAGCTGAGCAGAGTGGGTGAGGATAGAGGATAGGAGATAGGAGATAGAAGATAGGAGATAGGAGATAGGAGATAGGAGATAGAAGAGGGGAGGGAGGAGAGAGGAGAGAGAAGAGAGGGGTTAGGAGAGCGGAGGGAGGAGCGGAAAGGGGGGCGAGAGAGGGTAGAGGGTACAGGGGTTTTCTGGTGCATTTGGGGCGATGATGGGTGTCCGGATCCCCTTTACATATTCGGCAGCCCGTATTGCAGTGTATGGAATGCAGACCCCATCTTCAGTATCAGCCACGCTGATTGAGATCACTCACACCCCCTGGGAGAGCGCGTCTCCGGTACGCCGTCAACTGCGCAGGCGTTGCAGGCTCAGGTAGCGCCTCACACCCCCTGGGAGCGCGCGCCTCCGGTGCGCCCACCACCTGACCCGGCACACCGGACTCTCTGCCGGTCGCAGGTAAAACTCGTGTGCTCGTCCCGATCATCTTGCCTGACACAGAACCTGCGTCAGCGCCATCAGAAACGTTCTGTAGCACGATCCTCCTGCTCCTCCCCCCAGTGGGGGCTATGTATTACCCACAACTGGTGACACCCACATGTGTATCAGGCGGGTAATTGCTATTGGTGCTGTTTTGAGCGACTGGCCCGGTGGCAGTGCGCCGCTCCAGCCGTGCTATCACGTACTGGATGGGTTGCCGTATCCGCTTGTTATGCACGTGTCGCACAGTTTGGCGTGCGGCAGCTATGCTGCCGCGCCAGCCGTGCTTGCGATCCGGTGCGTGGCATACCGTTACCCATCCTGGTCACGGCGGTGCTGAATGTGCTCGTGCCGATCATCGAGTTGGTCAGGAATGCGCGTAGACGTTTGGTTGCAATAGGTTCTCGTCTGCGCCTCAGCGGCCACGGCCAGCACCTGACGGCGATGGAGAGGATGCCTCCACGCAGGCTGGAAGCCTGCGCCACGGGGAGCGCTTGCAGACTGATCTAACGCAGGGTGACATGTGGGTAATGCATAGAGGGGCCGGTCCTGAACCCGGGACGGGTTGTGAACCCGCCCCTACTCCAGGGGGCGACGTGGGGCGACACATGCGTAGGGGCGACGCATGCGTCGCCCCTACTGAATGATGCACCGCTGGACACCCGTAGGGGCACGGCATGCCGTGCCCCCTGGAGTTTGGCCCTTGTTCCACCTCCCCCGCTGGGGCCATCCATTACCCATAACTATTTTGTCAACTTCTTCGCTCACTGGCAGCGTCTACCTCATCGTGTGCAATCCTGGGCACTATTCGCGTTACCCTGCTGTCGCGTGGCTCTCACGTCACGAATGGGAAGCGGATAGGAGCAGCGGCGGTAGCCGGTGTATCAGTCTGTGGGGCAGACGACCACCCTGCGCACTAGCGGCCACGGCCATCACCCGACGGCAGTGACGGCGATGGATGCACGCGGGCTGGAAGCCCACGCCACGGGGAGCGGCTTATGTGGGTAATGCATAGCGCTGGGGGGAGTGGGGAGTAGGCGTGCTCCATACTGGTTCGCGTTCACCGCAATCCCGGCCCCCCTCCCGGCCTCCCCCCGCTGGGGGGAGGAATGGGAGGGTGATTCCCCCGCTGGGGGAGGAATGGGAAGATGATTCCCTCGCTGGGGGAGGAATGGGAAGGTGATTCCCTCGCTGGGGGGAGGCAAACTCCCGCCCCCAGCGGGGGCGGGCTGGAGTGGGGGTGATACAGGGACAGAAAACAGGACAGTGGAAAGCGGCCTATCGCCCTCCTGGGAGCGCGAGCCTCCGGCTCGCTCCACCACCCAGCCTGCATAGATGACTCCCGCCCCCAGCGGGGGCAGGCCGGGGTGGGGGTGATCCCCCTCGCCTCACCCCCCAGCCCCCGTTCATCAGGGGAATGGGGAGTGGGGAGTAGGCGTGCTCCTCAAGGGCTGCCGGGCACCGCAATCCCGGCCCCCCTCCTGGCCTCCCCCCTATGCATTACCCACAACTGATGTTAACCATGTGCGTAGCAGCGGGAATGATCGCCATGGGTGGTGTTTTAGGCGACTGGCCCGTGGCAGTGTGCCGATCCAGCCGTGCTATCACGTGCTGAATGGGTTGCCTTACACGCGCATCATGTGCGTGTCGCAGGGTTTGGAGTGCGGCAGCCATGCTGCCGCGCCAGCCGTACACACGATCCAGCGCGTGGCATACCGTTACCCATCCTGGTCACGGGTATGCTGGATGTGTTCGTATCGATCATCGAGTCGGTCAGGCATGCTTGCGATCCCTGCGCATAGACGTATTGTTGCAATAAGTTCGTACCTGCTCACCAGCGGCCACAGCCAGCACCTGACGGCGGTGGAGAGGAATGCCGGCACGCGGGCTGGAAGCCCGCGCCACGCCACCCGCGCCACGTGGAGCGCTTGCAGTCTGCCTGACGCAGCGTGACATGTGGGTAATGCATAGCTCCCCCCGCTGGGGGGAGGAATGGGAAGAAGATTCCCTCGCTGGGGGGAGGCAAACTCCCGCCCTCAGCGGGGGCGGGCCGGGGTGGGGGTGATACAAGGACAGACAACAGGACAGCGGAAAGCGGCCTATCGCCCTCCTGGGAGCGCGAGCCTCCGGCTCGCTCCACCACCCAGCCTGCACAGATGACGCCCGCCCCCAGCGGGGGCGGGCCGGGGTGGGGGTGATCCCCCTCGCCTCACCCCCCAGCCCCCGCTCATCAGGGGAACGGGGAGTGGAGAATGGGCGTGCTCCTCAAGGGCTGCCGGGCACCGCAATCCCGGCCCCCCTCCCGGCCTCCCCCCGCTGGGGGGAGGAATGGGAGGGTGATTCCCCCGCTGGGGGAGGAATGGGAAGGTGATTCCCCCGCCGGAGGGAGGAATGGGAAGGTGATTCCCCCGCTGGAGGGAGGAACGGGCAGAATGTAAGCATGAACCCACCCTCTATGGCATCAGGACGCCCCGGCGCGTCTCGCCGTTCTCCCCTCGCCCGCTGCGCGGAAGAGGGGCCGGGGGTGAGGGCGTTCGGGTAGGGGCGGGTTCTGAACCCGCCCCTGTGGTGATGTGTCTGTGGTGTATCTACGCAACCGAACACCCGCTACGGCTGAAGTGCGACGATGAAACTCGCTTCCCCGAAGGGCTGTTCGACCAGGTTGATGCGCAGGGTGCTGGCGTTGGCGGCCAGTGGTCGGCGCACGACGGCAATCCCACGCTGGCGGGTGCCGGGTGACGCGCTGATGATGGCCGGGCGCGAGTCGCCGTCGGCCAGCGGGTAGTCGTTGCCCAGGCCGTCGCTGATTTTGATATTGTCGTGGCGGAGGGGGAGACTCACCGGGCGGGTGGTGTTGTTCTGGATGCTCCAGGTCAGCTCGATCCGGTCGCCACAGGCATCAATCTGCTCTAACGCTACAATGATGTCGGGCGCGGTGCCGGTAGCTGCCTCGCCGACTGCAACGCTTTGCCAGCGCTGTTCTGCGCTATCCCAGCGCTTGCCCACCAGTTGGTAGGTGTTCCAGCGGCAAAAGCTCGTGGTCGTGTTGAAACTCAGAATGGCGCTATCAGCCGGAGTACCGGCGATCAGCGTGAGCGGTGCGTCGGGGCGCGGGATGGCAGCCGGTGGTCTGAAGAGCAAGAAGAGCAACAGAAAGAGCGCTATTGATGCGAAGACCACCGCCAGCCGACCGGTCGTGGTCTGGAGCGCCTGCCTGAGCCGCACGAGCCATGGTTGGGCCGGTGCGGATGTCGGTGCCGCCCGCTCCTCTTGCACCACCTCGTTGAGTTCAGCCCACGGCGTACAGTGCAGGAGTTTCGGGATTGCCAGCATCTCCTCTTCGGTCAGCTCAATCTCTGAAGAGCGCTCGGTGATCATATACGCAGGCAACTCATCAAGCCCGCGCACCTCCACCTTCCAGTCGAGATCGAGCTGTGAACCCTCTTCAATCCGTGGCGCGATGACGATCAGGCGCTTGCAGGTGCGAAAGTCAACATCGTTTGCCTTTTGTTCCGAGAGGAACTCCCGCCGATGCTCGTTGAGAAAATTGGTTAGCGCGTGAAAGTAGGAGATGACCTGATTGTACGGATTTTTGCGTCCGGGATTGAGCCGTTTTTGTTCGCCGTTGCGCCCTTCGACGATCCAGGGGCCGTTGACACTCCCGATGACCCGACCGTCGCAATGCTTGAGTTCGATGATGACAATCGCATCGTGTTTGATGATCACCAGATCGATGTTGCGCCCATTGACGCTGAAATTGGCCAGAATCAGAAACAGGCCCTCCAGTTTTTCGAGTGCCTGGGCAACCCCCAGGATCGCCCGGCGTTCCTGGGGGTGTTCCGGTTTCTCGCCAATCCAGACTTGAACGGCCATTTTTCACTCACTCAGCGCCAGTGTTTTGCGCAACTCAACGATCTGGTCGCGTAATGCAGCCGCCTTCTCGAAGGCAAGCTCTTTCGCGGCCTGCTTCATCTGCTTTTCCAGGTCTTTGATTAACTTCAGCACTTCATCGCGGGGCAGATCGACCGCAACGGCGGTGGTTGGCGTCGCCACATACTCGCCGCGCTCTTCTGCCATCTTGCGAATCCGGTCGGTCAGATCGCGCACCCCCTTGGCAATCCCCTGCGGTTTGATGTTGTAGCGCAGGTTGTGGGCCATCTGAATATCGCGCCGGCGCTGCGTCTCGCGGATGGCCGCCTCCATCGAGCGGGTGATCGTATCGGCGTACATGATCACCTTGCCCTCAATGTGGCGAGCCGCCCGCCCAATGATCTGGATCAGTGAGGTCTCTGAGCGCAGATACCCCTCTTTATCCGCGTCCAGGATCGCCACCAGGCTCACCTCCGGCAGATCAAGCCCCTCGCGCAACAGGTTAATTCCCACCACCACATCGTAAACCCCCAGCCGCAGGTCGCGCAGAATCTCCACCCGCTCAATCGTATCAATGTCGGCGTGGAGGTACATTGTGCGTACCCCCATCTCTTTCAGATAGTCGGCCAAATCTTCGGCCATGCGCTTGGTCAGCGTGGTCACCAACACGCGCTGTTTACGCTCCACCCGCCGCCGAATCTCACCGAGCAGATCATCAATCTGACCACGGGTTGGCCGCACCTCGATCTCCGGGTCGAGCAGGCCGGTTGGCCGAATAATCTGCTCTACAATCTGCTCGCTCTTCTCGCGTTCGTAAGGGCCGGGGGTCGCCGAGACATAAATGACCTGGTAGACATGCTGCTCGAACTCTTCAAAGCGCAGCGGGCGGTTATCGAGCGCTGAGGGCAGGCGAAAACCGAAATCAACCAGCGTCTGCTTGCGCTGACGGTCACCGTTGTACATCCCGCGCAACTGCGGAAGCGTAATGTGGCTCTCGTCAATAAAGATCAGAAAATCATCGGGAAAATAGTCAAGCAACGTCCAGGGCGTCTGGCCGGGCGCCCGGCCATCGAGATGGCGGGAATAGTTCTCAATGCCACTACAGTAGCCTACCTCACTGAGCATCTCGATGTCGTACAGAGTGCGTTGCTTCAGCCGTTGGGCTTCCAGCAATTTGCCGGCAGCCTCCAGTTCGCGCACCCGTTCGGCCAGCTCGTCTTGAATGCTGGCAATCGCAAGCTGCAACTTCTCTTTGGTGGTAACGAAGTGTTTGGCCGGATAAATCTCAACCACCGCGTGCTTACACAACACCTCGCCGGTGAGCGGATCAAGTTCGACAATCCGCTCAATCTCATCACCCCAAAACTCCACCCGGATCGCGGTTTCGGCGTTGGCCGGAATAATATCGAGCGTATCACCGCGCACGCGAAACGTGCCGCGCTGAAAATCCATATCCTTGCGCTCGAACTGCAAATCGATCAACTGGCGCATGAGCTTATCGCGGTTGCGTACCTCACCGACGCGCAGCGTGACCTTCTCTTGCCCGTAGTCGTGCGGTGAACCGAGACCGAAGATCGCCGATACTGACGCCACGATCAGCACATCGCGCCGGCTGAGCAGGGCCTGGGTTGCGGCGTGGCGCAAGCGATCAATCTCTTCGTTGATGCTGGCCTCTTTTTCAATGTAGAGGTCTTTCGAGGGCACGTAGGCTTCGGGCGTGTACTCATCGTAGTACGAGATAAACATCTCAACCGCAGCATCAGGCAGAAACTCGCGGAACTCAGCCCAAAGCTGCGAGACGAGGGTTTTATTATGGGCAAGAACCAGGGTTGGGCGCTGCATCTGCGCGAAGATGTGCGCCATGACAAACGTCTTACCGGTTCCGGTGGCACCGAGCAGGGTTTGATGACGGTAACCGGCACGCAGGCCGGCCACCAGTTGCTCAATGGCACGCGGTTGGTCGCCGGTGGGCTGATAAGGCGCTTCGATCCGGAATGACATACGATGCTCGCGTGTTTCTGCGGTGTAGAGACGCAACAGCGCGGGTTGTGTCACCGCTCCAGGGCGGAGAGGGCCACAACGCCGCGCCGATGGTTGGGTTACTTCTATTATACCAGAAGTAGCAACGGTGTGTTGTCAGGATTGAATAAGTATTTGCCACAATTGTAATGTAACAACATCCCCCCACCGTTGACATATTGGCGGTGGGGGGATAGCCTTCGATCTGTATCTACAACGGTTAGCGCAACTCAAACGTCACCTGCACCGACGCGCTGTAGGTCTGCTGGCCGGGTTGCACCGGCGGCGCCACGCTGTCCACGGCTGGCCTGGCCTGAGCCATCACCGGGATTGGGAGAGGGCTGGCACCCATGTTCTCGGTGATGAACAGAACGCGACCGAGTGACGTACCGCTGGCGCGTGCCATCTGCTCGGCACGTGCCCGTGCATTGGCAATCGCCGCTTCGCGGGCCTGGGCCAGCACACGCTCCGGATCGCTAACCCCAAAACTGATCCCGTAGACACGATTGGCACCGACCTGCACCACCCGATCAATCAGACTCCCGGCCTGGCCGATGTTGCGCACGGTGACATTCACTGTATTATTGACAGTGTAGCCGGTGATATTCCGCCCCTCGTTATCGTACACCGGATAAATGTTGATCCCAGTGGTCTGAATATCGCGCTCCTCGATGCCCAATTGCCGAATCTGATCGATAATCGCCTGCGCCTGTGTACTGTTCTGGGCCAGCGCTTCCTGCGTGGTTGGGGCAGTAGTCTCGACCCCAATCATAATCGAGGCAATATCCGGCTCAACCTTCACTTCACCGGTGCCGATAACGACAATCTGTGGCATATTAGCAACACCGGTTTGCGCGGTTACGGTCTGGGCCGGACGGAACAGGCTGACCGCAGCCAGTGCCAGCACAGCTATCAATGCCGTCAGAGCCAGCACAGTCGAGAGAAGACGGTTTTCCATAACACTCACTCCTTATCATTTCACAAGGTATCTGCACGTCACATCTCAGAGACGCCGCTACCTGATGATTGGTTCCGCTTGATCGGTGGGAAGGGATACACGCGAGTGTGCCAGAACTTATTTCATAAAAGCTGTACGGTCGACCATTGCCCAGGCTCGTGACCGCTTGCCAATGACCAACGATAGCCTATCCTGCTCCCAGTCTGCCAGTATGGAAGCGAGGAGCGCTGACGATCATCGCTAGTGCCATCACTCGTCGAATTGGGTGCCTTACTCGCCTGTCATGCGCGTGGCGCAGCGTTTGGAGTGCGGCAGCCATGCTGCCGCGCCAGCCGTGCTTACGATCTGGCGCGTGGCACATCGTTGACCCGGCTGGAAACAAGGAAGCTGTGTGTGCTCGTCACGATCATGGAGTCGGTCGGTAATGGGAGATGTTTTTTGAAATAGGTTCTAGAGAGGAGTAAGCTTTGCCAGAGAGGGCTGGTAAGCGGGTTATATCAAATCTGGTGAAGCGCCCGCCAGCGGCGCCATGCTGCACCGCTAGTTCCCGTCCTCAACGGGGACAGGTGAGGGTGGGGCCATCCCCTGGGAACGTGCGCCGCCGGCGCGCCCCACCTGTACCAGCACCCATCAGCAGCGCCATACTTCACCGCAAGTTCCCGCCCCAAGCGGGGGCGGGTGAGGATGGGGGCCATCCCCTGGGAGTGCGCGCCGCCGGCGCGCCCCACCTGAACCAGCGTCTGCCAGCGGAGCCGTGCTGCACCGCTAGTTCCCGCCTCCAATGGAGGGTGAGGGTGGGGGCCATCCCCTGGGAGCGTGCGCCTCCGGCGCACTCGCCACCTGCACCTGCCCGCCGTGCCTGCTTCCAGCAGGGTGGCATATCAAACCTTGCGTGATACGGGCATCACTGCTTGACACCGAATATGCGGGTATCCGTAGGGGCGGGTTCTAAACCGCCCCTACAGACGGTGCCTGAACCCATTCATCTTGCCATGCAAGGGATGCGGTGAGCGAGCGAAATCACCCCAGCACGCCGGTGACCACAGACACGCCAAACGGCATGTCCGCGGCACACGTCGGGGTGAATACGGTCTCCCGACCGAGTTACCCGTGTCGCGGAGTGTGGAGTCACGATCCGGCGCGGGTCACGCCGTTAACCCTACCGGTCACGGGGATGCGGTGTGTGCTCATCACGATTAGTCTGTCAGTGATGAATGAGATAACTTCCAGGAGATGTTTTTTGAAACAGGTTCTACCCTTACCCGTTCACTTGCGCCGCCACATCTGCCGTAACCGTTGCCAGAATCGTTTCCAGCGTCCAACCTGCTGGCTACCGGTTTCACGTGCTTTTGCCATCAACAGCGCGGCCTGCTCGCGGCCCAACTGGATCGCCTCACGCCCAATCTCCTGCAAACGCTCGCGATCAACAATTTCGCCTTCCGCAAACCAGCGCCACGCGGCTGTTCCGGTTGTGTAGGTTCCGGCATACGCTATCGCCACTTTAGGCGCTACTCCCCACACCGGAATCAGTCCCACCAGCATTCGGGCCAGTTGGCGCCAGATAAACGCCCCCCCAATCACCGGTAGTACCTCGAACAGGCGCTCGCGAATATCGGGTGGTGCTCCGTAGGCCAGGGCAAGCCGGTAGACCAGCATAGCCTGATTCTTGGTCAAGATCAGGGTGTCGGCGGCGGCAAACGGCATGTTGAGCAGCGGAATTTGTGATGGTAAGGCGGTTGCCAGCACATACGATGCATTGGTAAAAGAGACGCTGCTAATTAGTTGTTTGGCCAGCACCGGACGCAGACCGGGCAACCGCCGGGCAGCGGCCAGATGCAAAGAGGCCGGTAGCCGTTCAAGAATCGCTTCAGCCAGTTGCCGGTCGGTATCCGGGGCATCTGGATCAGGCACAACCAGCAAACGGGCATGGGCAACCCGTGGATGTAGCGGCCCGGCATCAGAGGGCAGTGCCGTGCCCCAGACCACCACAACCGTAGGCAGGGATAGGGCGGCCAGTTGCTCAATCACCGTTAACTCACGGGCCGACAAACGAATATTCCGATCCAGACCAATAATAACGAGATCGACGTTCCGTACCTCTGCCGGTACAATCGTGGCTAGATTGGCCTGATGGATCGGTGATGGCCCGACTGCACCATAGCGCTGCTCACCGTATTCCAGGCGGGCGGCAATACTCTGGCAGACCCGTGTCGCGCCGACACAGACGATAGTCAGCGGTGACTCGGCTTCTTTCCGAATATCCTCAACATTTATTTCACGCAGCGTATTCCAGGCAAGATTAAGATCGTTCCAGCTCGGCATGCAATAGCCCTCGTGGTGTCTGCTGATATGCATTGACAGCGCCATTATAGCACGTACTGTCAGGGCAGAACTGTCAGTATGGTATAATACGAATCAGTATGCGCAACGCGCCGTTTGTGCCTGAAGAGGAGGAATTAAATGGAACTCACACACCGCCGGCTCAATCGAGTTGACCTCATCGAGGTGATTGGGCGCGTTGATGCAGCTTCTGCGCCACAACTTAAACAACTGATTGAGTCGATTTTCGCCGACGGTCGCTATCGCATTGTGTTGGATCTCAGCAAGCTCGAATACATCAGCAGTCCGGGTTTGCGCGTCTTGATTGAAGCGCGTAAGAAGGCTCGTGATTGGAAGATCACCGATCTTGAAGGTGGTGATGTTCGTATCGCTAACTTGCCACCCCGCATCAAAGAGGTGTTCGATCTAACCGGTTTCAGTTCGCTCTTCGAGATCTATGGCGATACCGTCGAAGCAGTTGGATCATTTTGAACCTGCCCTATTGCCAGACGTGTTCGTCTGGTCGCACAATCGCCATGGAGAGTATTACCCTTACTGCTGATCTGGATGCGTTGGCCAAAACCAGTGCATTTATCACCGCCGCAGCCGAGCGTTGTGGTCTGGATGAACGGGCAACCTGGCAGGTGCAGCTTGCAGTTGATGAAGCTGTAACCAACGTCATCCAGCACGCTTACGATCCTGACCAACCCGGTGATTTCACCCTGAGCTGGCAGTGCCATGATCAACGCTTTATCGTGACTGTACGCGATCATGGTCGTCAGTTTGATCCATCTACTGTGCCGGTACCTGACATCACCTCGCCGTTGGAAGAGCGTCAGGTTGGCGGCCTGGGTATCTATCTCATTACGCGCTTAATGGACGAAGTTCATTTTGAATTTTCACCCCAAGGCGGCAATTTACTAACGATGGTCAAGTATCTACCATCTGATCAGGCTGAAGAAGCCAATGAAGTGGTCGTTATTCCCATCAACGACCGGATCGATGCGCTGACCGCACCCCGACTGAGCAAGACGGTGAACGAACAGATCAGCCAGGGCGCTCGTCAGATTGTGTTGGACTTCAGCAATGTTCCTTTTCTGTCCAGTAGTGGCTTGCGCGCGTTGCTTCTTATCCGTAAGGAGTTGATGACGCTCGGCGGTGAATTACGGTTGGCCGCTTTACAACCGCAAGTCCACGAAGTCTTTACGATTACCGGCTTTACCCAGGTTTTCAATATTCATCCCTCAGTCACAGAAGCCCGCGCAGCATTTTCCCAGAGGCGTTGAGTGTCGCGCGAACAGATGCTGACATGGTATGGGTTGGTGGTTGGCGTGGTGGCGTGGATGTGGCTGTTTACCCTGCCCGCTACGCCGGTAGCTCCCATACTGGTGATATTGTTTGCAGCGATGGCCTTTGCCGTTGATCTGCTGGCATTTCGTACCCCGCCTGCCGATGTCCATAGTCTTGCCCCGCTGGTGCTGATCACGGCCAGTCTGACCCTTGGGCCGGTGAATGCGGCATGGCTGGCGGCTATTGAGGGGGTTGTCTCCGGGGTGGTGATTCTGCTGTTGACCAACCGTCCCCGTACATCCTTTTCTCTGTTTGGTCGTCCTCTCTTGCGCAGTGGTCTGCGCACCCTGGGCATACTCGCTAGTGCGTGGCCGGTCGGCGCTCTGAGCAATCAACCACTTACCGACCAGAACCTTACGCCGCTCTTCCTGTCAACTCTGTTCGGCTTTCCGCTCGTTACCCAAACCGGACGCATGCTCCGCGAACTGTTGCAAGGTGGGCGTAGTGGTCTGGCAACCTGGTGGCGTTCGGCATGGCCCGCAATTTTGGGCGCGGAGATCGCGCCGCTTCCTCTGGCCTGGTTGGGAGCCGCGATTGCCCGGCAGCTCGAACTCATTCATCTCACACTCGCCGGTCTTGCCCTGGTTGCCTCGGCAGCCATTCTCCGCCGCTCCTCGCTCAACCTGCAACGCCAACGCCGTTCAGTGCGTGAATTAGCCCGCCTGAATGAAGTGAGTCGGGCCATTATTCGCAGTGAACTCGATGTTGAAGCCCTCTGCGAGCTGATCTACCGTGAAGCGAGTCGGATTGTCGATACCTCGTCGTTCCATCTGGGTCTGTTTCACGGCAATCACTATACGCTCATGGTACGCATTCAAGATCGCGTGCGGTTGCCCCGCTTGACGGTTGATCTCTCGGAAAACAGTGGACTGATCGGCTGGATTCGGGAGACCGGGCGGGCAATCCTGGTGGAAGACTTTGTACGCGAGATGGATCGTCTGCCGGCCCGTCCGCGCTATCAGAGCGAACGGCCCCCACGTTCAGGCATTTATGTGCCGCTCATTGCCGGTGAAACGGTGATCGGCTCGATTTCGGTGCAAAGCTACGAACCGGGTGCCTTCGATGCCAATGACCTGCGCCTCATTTCGCTCATCGCCGACCAGGCCGCGGTGGCGATTGCCCGTGCTCGCGCCTTTCACGAAGCACGCCAACGGGCAAACCAGTTACAGGCCATTCGCGAAGTCAGTCAACAGATCACGGCGATTCTTAATCTCGACCAGTTGTTGCCTTCGGTTGTGCGGCTCATCCGTGAACGGTTCGGTTACCACCCGGTGCACATTTTTACTCTGTCTCCCGATGACGAACGCATCTACTTTCGCGCTTCCACAGCCGATGGTGCCGATCTTGAGCGGATTCGTGCCCTCTCCCTCCGTATCGGCCAGGGTCTGGTTGGCGAGGCGGCTCAACGCGGTGAACCGGTGTTGGTAAGCGATGTCATAAACGACCGCCGCGCTATTCGTGATACCTGGCAAACCCGTTCCGAGCTGGCAGTGCCGCTACGGGTTGGTTCAACAGTTATCGGTGTGCTCGATGTGCAGAGTGATGAGCCTGATGATTTTGATGAAGACGATCTGTTCGTGATTCGCACGCTGGCCGATCAGATCGCGATTGCCATCGAAAGCGCCAATGCTTACACTGCCCAACAAGAAGAGGCGTGGACGCTGAATGCCTTGTTACAGATCGCCGAGAATGTTGGCCGCGCTACCACCTTACCCGATCTGTTGGCTACTGTCGTGCGCTTGCCGCCGCTGTTGCTGGGATGTCCGCGTTGCTACATTGCGCTCTGGGATCGTGAGCGGAACGATTTTGTTCTGCGTGCGGCGTATGGGTTGTCTCGCCAGGCCCGCGCAACTCTGATCGACGAACCGGCCCGCTCGCCATTTTTGCTACGCTTACGCGAACGAACTATCGAGAGTGAACAGATCAATATCGAGACCTTGTGGCAGGCGCAAGACAATGCCGATCAATGGCCAGCCCTCATTCCGGCGGCACACAGCGGTGCCCTGATCGGGTTGCCGATCAAAGTGCGCACCACGCTACCCGGTGTGCTGGTACTGGATTACAACGATCCGTTTATTGCCCTCAGCAGTCGTCAGCAAAGTCTCTGCATCGGCGCCGCGGCACAGATTGCCAGTGCTCTGGAAAGTCTGTTGCTGGCGGCAGAGGCGGCAGAAGCCGCTCGCCTCGAACAGGAACTGCGCGTCGCACGCGAGATTCAACGCACCCTGTTGCCCACTCGTCTGCCGGTAGCTCCGGGCTGGCAGATCGATGCCGCCTGGCAATCGGCCCGGCTGGTTGGTGGTGATTTCTACGATTTCTGGCCTTTATCATCAGGAGATGGCCAGTATCACGAACTGGGGTTTGTCATCGCTGATGTAAGCGATAAAGGGATTCCCGCCGCAATGTTCATGACCATGGCGCGTTCGCTGGTACGTGCCGCTGCGCTCGATGGCTCTGCGCCGGCACGTGCGATGGAACGGGCCAACCGCTGGTTGTACCGCGACTCTGAGTCGGGGATGTTTGTGACCCTGTTCTACGCCCGGCTTAACCTGGAAACCGGTCATCTCTGTTTTACCTGTGCCGGGCACAATCCGCCACTCGTGTACCGCGCTGCTACCGGACATATCGAGGAATTGCACACGCCCGGCATTGCACTGGGGGTGATTGCTGAAGCAACTCTGGCCGAAGCCAGTACGACCCTTGCGCCCGGTGATGTGTTGGTATGCTACACCGATGGGGTCACCGAAACGGTGAATGAAGCGCTGGTTCCTTTTGATCTCAGCGGACTACGCGCCGTGATCAAGACCTATCACACAGCACCTGCCGGTGCCATCGTCCAGGCCATTCTGGCGGCGATTACACGCCATAGCCACGGTCAGCCCCCGTTTGATGACATTACGCTGATCGTTATCAAGCGAGAGTAGAGTCGTTTACGATACGTTCCAGGCAGCAGGGAAAGGCTAGCGGGCGAGAAACCGTGTGATCCGTTGAAAGATGGCCGACCGGTACGGCCCGGTGAGTAGCAGTTGATGACCGGTGGCCGGCCAGTATGTGAGTTCACGGTAAGTACTGCCGATCTGAGCCATGATAGCTGCGGCACTGGCTGGATCGGCTGTTGTATCACTGCGACCGTGCATAATCAGGGTTGGTGCCCGTACCAGCGGCAGTGCACGACGAGCGGCTGCCAGAGTCAGCCGCAACTCATCAGCGGCGGCGACTGACACCTTCACCGAGCGTCGTAGCATCTGTTGAATGACCGGATCGTCGAGATCAAGGCCGGGCTGGCGACGCCAGATTGATGCCCGTAGATCGGGGCTGCTGAAATCGGCCTGGGCCAGCAGATAAAACCAGGGGGTCACGTAGCGGACAATCCCCAACAGATCAACCCGCCAGTCGCCACCAAGGCGGTAGGGTGTTGCCAGCATCACCAGGCGGTGCACAGGGCGCTGTGCTGCCAGCAACGCGGCCAGTGCGCCACCCAATGAAAAACCCACTACTGAGACAGCAGTAGACCGGCGGGCGAGTGCGTCAAATGCCGCCTGCACCGCAGCCAGCCAGTCCGTCCAGCGCACAGCAATCAGGTCTTCAGGGTTCCCGGTATGTCCGGGCAGACGCATACCAAATACCGTATAGCCGGCTTGCGCCAGATGATCGCCTAGATCGCGCATCTCACCGGGATCGCCGACAAACCCGTGGATCAGCAAGCAAGCGTGATCACCACTCGACAACAAATACGGTTCAAGCATTGGGATCAACGTATACCAGCTTACGGAAGATATTGATATTACGCTCGCCAATACCGGAAATGGCCGTCAGATCATCAACACTCTTGAACGGCCCGTGAGCTTCGCGGTAGGCAATGATGCGATCCGCCAGCACCGGCCCGATGCCGGGCAAGGCGATCAGGGTCTCGCGATCAGCGCGGTTAATATCAACCGGCGCCAGTTCGGTTCCTTCAGCCGATACTTCTTCCTTCTCCTCTGCCCGCCCGGTCTCGGCGATGGGTGATTCGACCTCACCCGACTCTGCGACTTGCACGTCTGACGACGGTGCCGGCTGTTCTGTGACCATGCCGGCAGTGGTTGCAGATGCTGAAGCCACCTGCGATGAAGCATCGGCGTCTCCAGTCGAGACGTGGGTGACCGGCGCAGCGGATTGAACAGTATCAGACGCTGAAGCTACATCGTTTACCCCATTGCGATCACTCGCAGCCGTCTCAGCGCTTGCACTACTCCGCCGAATTGTCGGTGGCGCACCACGATGAACACGAGTCACAATCGGTCGTGGCCCACTGCTGGTGGATGCAGGAGCTGACGGTGCTGACGGCGCTGGTGATGGTGACGGCGCTGATGGAGCCGCCGATGGAGCTGGTGATAGATCGGACACCGGTGATGGGGTTTGATCTCGCTGCATCCGGCGCCAGATCACGTATCCAATCCCGAGTAATAAGGCAACCAACAGCAACTTACGCCACATAACAGTTTGCTCCCCGGTTGTAGATGCGGATCCATACCTCTATTCGGCACCCTGTACGAGCGAACGCAGCAGGGCCAGATTCATGCGATCCTCAGCCATATCCTCGCCTTTTGGGGTTTCGATAATCATCGGCAAATCGGCAAAGCGTGGGTCATTCACCAGCATACGGAACGCCTCAACACCGATACAACCCTGCCCAATGTGCGCATGCCGATCCACCCGACTACCCAAATCCTTCTGGGAGTCGTTTAGATGAAAGCATTTGACCCGTGTCAGGCCAACCAGACGGTCAAGCTCGGCAAATGTGGTCTGATACCCTTCGGGATCACGAATGTCGTAGCCGGCCGCAAAGATATGACAGGTGTCAACACAAATCCCCAACCGCTCGTGGTACGGGATCAATTCGAAGAGGCGGGCCAAATGCTCAAAGCGGTAACCCAGCGCTGTCCCCTGCCCTGCCGTCGTCTCAAGCAAGATCATCGTATTACCGCCGACACCCTCTGCCAACAGCCGGCAAATCGCATCAGCAACCCGCGCCAGACCAGCCTCTTCACCAATGCCGGTATGGGCACCGGGATGGGTCACCAGATACGGAATATCGAGTTGTGCACAACGTTCCAGCTCGTCGGCGAACGCTGCAATCGACTTCTCGCGCAGTTCATCGGCTGGCGCTGCCAGATTGATGAGGTAGGAGTCGTGGACGACGACCGGATGAATACCGGTACGTTGTTGCTCTGTCCGAAATGCTGTCGCCTCTTCCGGCGAGATGGGTTTCGCTGTCCACTGCCGTTCGTTTTTGGCGAAAATCTGCATCGAGTCCAGGCCAACCGATTCACCACGGGCAAACGATTTTGAGACGCCGCCCGAAATCGACATGTGTGCACCAAATCGCGGCATGCAGTCACCTTAATCACTTTGTGCCGGCGAGTACCGGATACTGCAATTATATCACGGCATTCACGGAAGCCGGATAGAAGGGTAGTCGGTGAGGATGGGAGATGTCTGGTGAAGCTTTCCCCATACGTCGCCTGGTAGCCGGTATGATGCCGTGCGACGCGCATCGGTTGAGTGACGTGTCAGCACATGAATGAAAAGTATTGGCGAAGAGACTCATCTCGCATCCACGCCACATCACCGTGTCGCCGTGATTCTTTTCGCTTGACATGAACCTGTGCCGGCGTTAGACTACTACTGCATTCTGCCGCATCAAAAAGCTGTTCATCGCGATGGAACGCTCGCTACCAGCCGGAATACCTCACCGCCACCGGTCGCGCTTTTGGCGGATCATTGAATGGTTACTGGTGATCGCTGTCTTGATCATCCTGGCAATACTGCTAGGGTACGGCGCGATCATCCTGAGTGACCGGCTGTTGGCTGAACGTATCTACCCCAACATTAGTGTGCGTGGCCTGCCAATTGGTGGAATGACCCGCGCCGAAGCGCGGGCCGCACTGCACCGTCGCTACGCCGAATTCCTTGCCACACCGGTAACCCTGCACTTCAACGACCAGGTCTGGCGACCGGCAGCCGAAGACCTTGGCCTGCACCTGGCGATTGAAGAGGCGCTTGATGCCGCATTCGCGATTGGTCATCAGTCGGAATGGGAAGTAAATGCCCAAATTGCCGCAGCGACCTGGCAATACGGCATCGATCTTCCGCTCCATCTTACCTTCGATCAGCGTGTCGCTCAGGCCACGCTCCAGATGATCGCCACCGAGATCGACCGTGCTCCCATTGATGCGAGTGTTGATCTGCGCGGCAGTACAGTTGTTGTCGGTCGTGAAGCATGGGGTCGTCAGACCTTAATCGATGAGACGTTGGCCGATATTGCGGCTGCCGTGCAAAGCCTGCAACCGCAAGAGATTGCCATCCGCACGCGCATCCTCGAACCACAGGTACGTGATAGCGATCTGGCGCCAACCGTCAGTGAATTGCGTCTCTTGCTCAGCGGTCCGATCCAGCTTGAAGGTCAGGGCGGTCAATGTCGAGCGGGATGTCGCTGGGAGTGGTCGCTCGATCAGATCGCATCCTGGATCAGGCTGCGCAGCCTGACCGCAGTTGATGGTCGTCCGGCGATGGCCGTTATGATCGACCAGGCGGCTATTCGTGCCGCATTGACTCCAATTGCTGCTGCTCTTCGCGAAGAGGGTGGTCTGCCCAGAGTTGATTGGAATGACGGGAATCTGCGCATCCGCACTCCCGGTACCCCCGGTCGTGGTCTGGCTGTCGAAGAGGCGATGGCCCGTATCAACGCTGTACTGTACAGTAGCGAACGAACCGTCACCCTCCCCCTCCGCGAGCTGCCGCCACCGGTCACTGCTGACAATCTGGCTGCGCTGGGCATCAGTGCACCGGTCGGCGTAGGGGTTAGCTCGTTCCGCAATTCAGCGCCATACCGGATCACGAATATTCAGGCCGGCACGCGCCAGATGGATGGGGTCTTGATCCCACCTGGCGCCACGTTCTCGTTCAACACCACGTTAGGGCCGGTTACCGCTGAGCGCGGCTTTGTCGAGGGCTATGCGATTATTGATAACCGCACGCAGAAAGAGTGGGGTGGCGGGCTGTGCCAGGTTAGCACTACTGTCTTTCGGGCAGCCTTCTTTGCCGGCTTACCCATTACTGAACGGCACGCTCATTCCTTTCGTATCGGTTGGTACGAGGAACTGGGTGAACCGCCGGGGCTTGATGCTGCAATCTTTACCGGTGTGCACGATCTGCGGTTTGTGAACGACACCGGTGGCTGGTTACTGTTGACCGGAACCGTGGACACCCGTCGCCAACAACTTACCATAACGCTGTATGGATCGCCGACAAACCGACGGGTGGAGTATTCATACCGCATCCTGGAACGGATGCCGGCCCCTACCCGCCCTGTCTATATCGATGATCCGACCCTGCCGAGTGGTGTCGTTCGCCAGACCGACACTGCACGTGATGGTTTACGGGTGGAAATCTACCGTACCGTGTACGCGGACGGTGCCGTTCATCTCCGGGATACGATCCCAACCACATTCCAACCCTGGCCCGACATCTTCGTGCGCGGTGTGGGGCGGTAGGGCTACTGTGCAGTATACCCGGTCTACGAGTAATCCAAAGTATGCGCGCAGTGATGTGCGACTCGTCCTCTTCCCGGCTCGGCACTGAACTGCTGGGGAACAGGATTCGCTTGAGCTACCGCTATGGGCAGGGCTTACCCCCAACACCCGGTAACAACGCAGGTTATCCCATCAATACGCATTTTCCTGCCGACCGGTAATAAAATTGATAATCGTGCGCAGAATGATCTTGATGTCGAACAGCAGTGACCAGTTTTCGACGTAGTAGAGGTCGTAGCGTGTGCGCTCTTCGATACTGGTATCACCGCGTAAACCATTCACCTGGGCCCAACCGGTTAAGCCGGCCTTTTCTTTATGCCGACGCATATAGCGCGGAATCTGTTGGCGGAACTGTTCAACCCAACGGGCCTGTTCAGGCCGCGGCCCTACGATAGACATCTCACCGATGAGCACATTGATCAACTGTGGTAACTCATCAAGACTGGTACGCCGCAAAAAGCGACCTACCCGGGTTACTCGTGGATCATTCTGCACCGTCCAGGTGCTAAACCGTTCCGCATCCGGGCGCATTGTCCGAAACTTAATCATCCAGAAGGGCTGACCATCGAGACCAACCCGTTCTTGCAGGAAAAAGATCGGCCCACGTGATTCAAGCCGAATAGCGAGCGCAATCAACAGCATGACCGGGGCAGCGACGAGCAGTACCAGCGATGCAACGACCAGATCAAGCCCACGTTTGAGTGCACGGTTCCATGGATTGTCGAGTGCGGCATTCTTAACACTGACGAGCGGTAGATCGCGCAAATCGCCAATCGAGACCTCGTTGTTCGTAATCAATTGAAACGTATCGGGATAGACTTTAATAGCGACCGATTCATCTTCAGCGAGCGCAATCACCTCGAGCAGGTCTTGCGAGGAACGACCGGAGAGCGCAATGATCACCTCATCGGCACGGGTTGCCCGGATCACCCGACGAATATGGTCGGTGCGTCCCAATACCGGTAATCCATCGACCAGATCGCCGATTGGTACGGTATCGGAAAGAAAGCCCTGTACCCGATAGCCCAACTCAGGTCGCCGCCGGATCGTATTCCAGACCAGACGGCCCGGCTCACGGGCACCGACAATCAACACCCGCCGGGTATCAATATCAAAGCGGCGCAACACGTAGACAAAGGTGCGATGAAGAAACCGACCGGTCAGACAGCCAGCGACCGCCAACAACCAGCCCTGAAAGAGGATTTCCCGCGTCCATGGCATCTCTTCGCCACCAAACTCGCCGATCAGCGCATTCACGAAGATCACCAGCACCATCGTAAACGAGACTGCGGTCAATACCTTCACCGCTTCATCAAGACGTGAGGCACCACGCTTCATCTCGTACAGGCCGTGGCTGGTGAAGACAATAAGTGCGATAATGCTGCCGAGCACGCTCAGCCGTAGTGGCGTTAGCGGATCGGCGGGGAGGCGAAAGCCGGCACTGACGAGCGACTCGGCGCCAAGCGCATACGCTGCCTGCGTCGCCAGATTCAGCGCCGCAATATCGAATACAATCAGTAACAGACGTAGCAATGTCTGCCACGCCCGCGGACGCAGCAAGGAGCGCGCTCTAACCGACGTGGCGCGCCCTGGATGGGAGGAGGAGATTGCGGCCAAGTGCCCACAGCTCCTTTACAGTAATTCCTAACTCGATCAAACCATTCAGAAATGCAGGGGTCGTCGCAGCGTAATGCTTGCGATGAAACAGTCGCATCGCGTCGTAGAACGCCCGAATTGACGGAATTGGTCGCCGGCTGGAAGCTGCCCGCTTGTAATGATAGACGGTTACCGCAGGGTAATAGACAACTTTCCAGCCGTACTGCTTAATACGGTAAGCCCAATCAAGGTCTTCGCCATACATGAAGAACGCCTCATCGAGCAGACCGACTTCGCGCACCACCGACGTGCGAACCATCATACACGCCCCGACCACCGCATCAACCTCAGTCTCCACATCAGGATCGAGGTAAGTCAAATTATATGCAGCGAAGCGGCGGCTGCGCGGGAAGAGGCGGGCCAGCCCGAACAAGCGGTAAAAGGCAATTGCAGGAGTGGGGAAACTGCGCCGACAGGCCAGATCGAGCGAACCATCGGGTAAGAGCAGTTTCGGTCCCACGACGCCGACCGTTGGATGATGGTCGAGATAATCAACCATCCCATCGAGGGCACCGGGCGGTACTACGGTATCGTTATTGAGAAGCAGAATGTAGTCAGGTGGATCGGGTAAGGTAAGAATCTGCCGTAACGCCAGATTGTTACCGGCAGAAAAACCACCGTTGACCGGACTCTCGATCAGATGCACCCACCCAAACCGCTCACGAACCATTGCGGCGCTACCATCAGTTGAGGCATTGTCAACCACCCACACCGATAGATCGCAGCGGGTTGGCGAAGCAGCAATCGAGGCCAGACAATCAGCTAACAGATCGGCCCGGTTGTAGTTGAGGATAACAACGGCAAGACTACTCATTATCGACATGCCCGGTCTGCACTGGTAGACAACCCTGGTTCAGTATACCACAGGTTATTCTTGTTTTATATGCAAGAAGCGAATGGTAATCGATTAGACGTTTGCAAAATCAATTTAAGGCTTCATAATGCAAAATTAAATATCGATACCTATAGCTTGACAATGTGTATCAGGCGTATTATACTGGCCGAAAAGGCGGTAAAATTTTGCTTATCATTACACGTTATCCGAGTCAGGGCAACCGTAAGGCGCGATGTGAGAACGGTCGCCGCGCCAACCGTCAGCAGAGGGAGTCGCTATGAGCAGAGCAAAAGCGAAAGACCCCCGTTTTCCCGACTTTTCGTTCACCGTCGTTGAGGGTGCGCGGGCCACACGAGTACCGGGAGGGCGGACGATTGAAGAAATCGAGCCGGAATACAAGATCAAAGGGCGCACAACCTTTAGTGCGATCTTCCGTTACGATCCCTTTGATTTCTGGGTAGGGCCGTTCTACGTTGGCTTTTGGGGCTTTGTCTCGGTCATCGGGATCATCTTCGGTTCGTATTTCTACATCAACGAGACAATCCTCAAAGGTCCCTATTCAATACCGCAAAACTTCTTTGCCGGACGAATTGATCCCCCGCCACCCGAACTTGGGTTGGGGTTTGCCGCACCGGGTGAACCGGGCTTTGCCTGGCAGATGACCGTCCTCTTTGCGACGATTGCTTTCTTCGGCTGGATGATGCGCCAGGTCGATATTAGTATGAAGCTCGATATGGGCTATCACGTTCCGATTGCATTCGGGGTTGCATTTTCGGCCTGGTTAGTCCTCCAGGTTATTCGCCCGATAGCCCTCGGTATGTGGCACGAAGGCTTCGTGCTCGGCATTATGCCCCACCTCGATTGGGTGTCGAATTTTGGCTATCGCTACAATAATTTCTTCTACAATCCGTTCCACGCTATCGGCATCACCGGACTGTTCGCATCAACCTGGCTGCTGGCCTGCCACGGCTCGCTCATTCTCAGCGCTGCGCAGTACCGTGGCCCGGAAGGTGGCGATATTGAGAACGTCTTCTTCCGTGACGTGCAGTACTATTCAGTGGGCGAGTCGGGTGTGCACCGATTAGGGTACATCTTCGCGATTGGCGGCATCCTGTCGGCTGATCTGTGCATTTTGCTGTCGGGCTGGCCGGTGCAGGATTGGGTAAGCTTCTGGAATTTCTGGAATAATCTGCCCTTCTGGAGCGGCGTCTAGAGAGGAGCACACTGGTATGGCGACAATCAATATGACGCCGGGCGATCTGGAACTGGGTCGTGATCGCGGTCGGATCGGAAAACCAATTGAGATTCCGCTCCTGGAAAACTTCGGCTTCGATAGCCAGCTCGGCCCGTTCTATCTCGGCTTTTGGAACGCAGTGGCTTACATCACCGGTGGTATCTTTACCTTTATCTGGCTGATGGTGATGTTTGCTCAGGTGAATTACAATCCGGTGGCCTTTGCCAAGTACTTTGTGGTCTTGCAAATCGATCCGCCGTCATCACGCTATGGCCTGAGCTTTCCGCCGCTGAATGAGGGTGGATGGTGGCTCATCGCGACCTTCTTCCTGACGGTCTCGATCTTCGCGTGGTATATGCACATCTATACCCGCGCCAAGGCGCTCGGGATTAAGCCCTACCTGGCTTACGGCTTCACCGGTGCGATTGCGCTCTACCTGGTGATCTATATCATTCGTCCGGTGTGGATGGGTGATTGGTCGGAAGCGCCGGCCCACGGCATCAAAGCGCTGCTCGACTGGACGAATAATGTGAGCGTGCGTTACGGCAATTTCTACTACAATCCGTTCCACATGCTCTCGATCTTCTTCTTGCTCGGATCAACGTTGTTGCTGGCGATGCACGCCGGTACCATTTGGGCACTCGAAAAGTACGCTGCCCACGAGGAATGGAATGAGATTCAGGCTCCCGGTACCGGTACCGAGCGTGCTCAGCTCTTCTGGCGCTGGTGCATGGGCTTTAACGCGAATGCCTACTCGATCCACCTGTGGGCATTCTGGTTCGCCTGGTTGTGCGGTATTACCGGTGCATTGGGTGTCTTCTTCTCAATGCCCGATTTTGTCAATAACTGGTTCCAATGGGGTATTGAAGCCGGCATCAACTATCCGCAAGGTCCAACGCCACCGGTTTCACTGCCGTAGCGTTCGTGACACTTCTCTACCTTCCTCCCGGCCTCTCGCCCGTCATCAGACGGGCGAGAGGTTGTTTATTGCACGGGGAGAGGTGACTATCTGAAGACTGGTGTATCAAATCTGGCTTCATAACAGTCATTGCACGCCGTTTTCAGGTGTGCCACCGGCGCGTCGGTGGCTTGTTGTCGGTGGGCCGGTAGGGGCACGGCATGCCGTGCCCCTACGCCTCCTGTCGTACCAGTAGAGACGACGCATGCGTCGCCCCTACCAGCGTCCAGCGGTGAATTGTGTAGGTGCTGCATCAGGGGGATCGTTGGCTGGCGTCTTCTGCCGGGTTTGATTCCAGGTGTTGATCAACGATGCGTATCGTTTTCAGGTGTGCGACCTGGCGAGGCGGAGGCTCGTCGTCGGCGGTCGTAGGGGCGACGCATGCGTAGCCCCTACCAGCGTCCAGCGCTGCATCGTGCAGGTGCTGCATCAGGGCGGTTGGTCAGGGTCTCCTTCCAGGTTTAATCCCAGGTGGTGATCAACGATGCGTATCGTTTTCAGGTGTGCCACCGGCGAGGCGATGGTTTGTTGTCGGTGGGCAGGCGTAGGGGCACGGCATGCCGTGCCCCTACGCCTCCTGTCGTACCAGTAGGGGCGACGCATGCGTCGCCCCTACCAGCGTCCAGCGGTGTATCGTTCAGCTACCCTTCTCAACTGCGCCCTTCCTGTACTCGCTCCACCGACATGGCCAGAGCCAGGGCCAACGCATTGACCAGCGGTTGTAAAGCTGCCGGGACGGCTGCGCTGTCGAGAATCCAGACCTCATCTCCAACCAGCATCTCCAGCACAAGCACCGGTTGCAGGCGCCTGATCAGACCGCCGGTTACGATTCGATACGGACGCAGACGCAGACCGCGAATGGCGGTACGTGCGATCCGCTGTTCACGTGGCCTGCCGACCCGGCTAACCTGACGAATGACGAACGTGTCGCTATCGAGTGAAATCTCGTTGGTTGTCGTGGCGATGGCATACCCACCCACAAGCCGTTGGATGCCGAGTCCGCCCAACAGTCCGGCCAGCGCCGCACTCAGACCGGCTACCGCAAATCCCAGCTCTTGCAGAGCTGCCAGCACACCGGCAATCAGGATCACCATTGCGAAGAACATCAGCAAACCGCCACTAATGAAGGAGGGCAGCGCATGACTGCGGTTGGCCTGGGGGTATGATCGCAGGTGAAGTCGATCCGGTTCTGCTACGATGACTTCATAATACGGCAACGGGCTTAGCCGCCGCCCCAGGCGTTGACGAAGTGATGAGGTTACCATCGCAAAACCCTTACCATCTGATCCCGTCTGCCTCTCGATTTGTACTGTGCATCATGCAGATGCTATCGCGATCAGCATCGCGGATAAGCTGAAGTAATAATTGCTGCTTCATCCTATCACACTTGCACGAATCGAAAGTTCATGCTATACTCCTGTTGCGTTGCGGGAGTGGCTCAGCTGGTAGAGCGACACCTTGCCAAGGTGTAGGTCGCGGGTTCGAATCCCGTCTCCCGCTCCAATGAAGGCCAGTGCGTAAGCACTGGTCTTTTACTTTGCAGTGCCGGGTGAAGGTATACGCTGAACGCCCTCACCACCGGCCTTGCAGTGTAGTAGAGGGGATAAGTAAGAACGACACTGCATTGGTGTCACCGTACACTCCCGTTTCCTCCATACCCCGTAGCCCAGTAGAGGGGAGAGTTAAGCGCTGCGCTGGAGCTTCCTGATGCAGCAGACGTTGTCTTTGCTCGCAGATGCTGTTCACGCCTGAACCTGCTGACACCGGTGCCAAAACAGGTGCGTGGCCTGGCCCGGCGATGCACAGATCGGCAACCTGTGATATAGTTCATACTGGCCGGTTACGTGTAGCCGCGTACCGGCAACGGCGCAATTGCGCCCTTACCAAACGGCCAACCGATAGACAACCGCCGGCACCCATGCTGTGAGTGTCGTTTGTACCCCAACCGGCGAAGCGTATTGTTTGAAGAAACACAACACCTGATCAACATAGACCATGACCCTGCTAAACGCTCACAACCTCAGCAAATACTTTGGTGCTGAACTCATCTTTCACGATGTCAGCTTTCAAATCAGCCGTGGCGAGAAGGTCGCGATTGTCGGTTTGAATGGCGCCGGCAAAAGTACCCTGTTGCGCATTATTGCCGGTCACGAGACTCCTGACAGCGGGAGCGTTCATCTCGCTCGCGGTACTCGTGTTGCCTATCTGGCGCAAGAGGCTCGCTTCAGCGGTGATCGAACACTCTGGCAAGAGATGGAGGCCGCCCTGGCTGAGATCAACGCCTGGCGCGCCGAACTACTCGTGCTTGAAACCAGGCTGGCAGACACCACAGCGGATGATTGGGAAGCGGTGATGGAGCGCTACGGCGAGTTGAGTGCACGCTTCGAGCACGCCGGCGGGTATGAGATAGAACATCGTATCAAGCGCACCCTCCACGGCCTCGGCTTTCAGCCGGAACAGTTCCATCAACCGCTGCGCCAGTTCTCCGGTGGGCAGAAGACGCGCGCCGCACTGGCAGCCGCGCTGTTGAGTGACCCCGATCTGCTGTTGCTCGACGAGCCAACCAATCACCTCGATATGCAAGCCCTGGAGTGGCTCGAACAGTTTCTGCGGAATTGGGATGGCACCCTGATCGTTGTTTCGCATGATCGCTACTTCCTTGACCGGGTGACCAAACGCACTCTGGAGCTGAGCTTCAATCGTCTGGAAGATTATCCCGGCAATTACGAGAAGTATCTGGCTTTGAAAGCCGAGCGCATGGAGCGGCGCCTCAAGGAGTATCAGGCGCAACAGGCGTTTATTGCCCGCACCGAAGAGTTTATCCGGCGCTATCGGGCCGGGCAGCGCGCCCGTGAAGCGAAAGGGCGTGAGAAGCGGCTGGAACGCTTGAAGCGAGAACAGATGCTTGAACGGCCAAAAGAGGCGGCTAAGCTGCGGGTAGCTCTCGATCAGCAGTTGCGTTCGGGTGAACTGGTGTTGCGCCTCGATGGTCTGGTTGTCGGTTTTCCAGGGCAGCGTGGTGAAGGGCAGGCATTGTTGAGGGCCGATGACCTGACGATTCGGCGTGGTGAACGGGTCGGCTTGCTCGGCCCTAATGGCTGTGGCAAGACGACTCTGCTGCGGACACTCGTCGGTCAATTACCGGCACTGCAGGGTGTTGCCCGTTTCGGCCACGAAGTGCGCGTCGGCTACTACGCCCAGGGGCATGATGTTCTGGAATGGAACAACACTGTCCTCGAAGAAGTAGTACGGATCGCACCGGGTCTTGGGGAAGCGGCAGCACGCAATCTGCTGGCCCGTTTTCTCTTTACGGGGGATGATGTCTTCAAGCGGATTGCCGATCTGAGTGGTGGCGAGCGATCACGGGTAGCACTGGCCCAACTGACGCTGCTGCCCGGTAACTTTCTCCTGCTCGACGAACCGACCAACCACCTCGACATTGATGCCCGTGAAGCGTTGGAAGCCGTCTTGAAGGAGTACACCGGGGCGATCTTGTTCGTCTCGCACGACCGCTACTTCATTGACGCACTGGCCGATAAACTCTGGATCGTCGATCAGGGACGGATTCGCGAATTCATCGGCAACTACAGCGAATACATGGCGGCCCAGCAGGCACCAGCCCCTACAGCCACGACGCCAACCGCTGAAGTCAAAGCACCGGCGGCAAAGCCGGCCCGTCCTGACGATGCAGAACGGGCGAAGCAGCGTCGGTTGGCCGCATTGGAAGCCGAAGTCACTGCACTTGAGCAGGATTTGGCTCGCCTGAGCAGCGAACTCGATGCGGCGAGTCAGGCGTGCGATGTTGCCCGCCTGACGGCGCTGGGTGCTCAGTATGCCGAACTGGAACAGTTGCTGGCAACCAAATACGCGCAGTGGGAACAACTGGCTGCCTGACAGAGTCGTTCTGGTTGTTGAAGCCAACGCCCGGCAGTCATACCCGCAACTGAAGGCAATGAATTATCGCGCATACGCATCGATCTATCACGCTGCCGGCCAGGCTACCTTCGGCGCAACCCTGGCCCATACTATTCTTGACCACTTTCCCCGACCACAGCGGGTACTCGATCTCGCCTGTGGTACCGGTGCTGCTGCGCTCGTGTTTGCCGCCGGCGGAGCAACTGTGGTTGGGGTAGATCGTTCGCCGGATATGCTGCGGATTGCCCAGAGCCAGGCAATGCAGCGTGGGTTAGCTGTTGAATGGATCGAAGCCGACATCCGTTCACTTCCATCCGATTCCCGTCTGGCGCCGGCCAGTTTCGATCTGTGTACGTGCCTCTTCGACAGCCTCAACCAGCTTCTTGATGATACCGACCTCGCTACCGTCTGCCGGCAGGCCGGCACCTTATTACGACCGGGTGGACATTTTATCTTTGATTTAAACACGCCCGCCGGTCTGCGTTCGTGGCAAGAATATGATCAGGTTACGTTCGATGGCCGTGATCTGATCGTCATCAACCGGCTCACGTTCGATCCGGCCCAACAGCGCGCCTACGGGCGCATTGTCTGGTTTCGTCGCGAAGGTCAACGCTGGTGGCGCGGTGAAGAGACGCACTGTGAACGTCCGTGGGAAGAAGGCGAGATTGCGGCTGCGCTGGACGCCGGCGGCCTGGTCTTAGTTGACCGGCTTACCCCGCAGTGGCTACCGGCAACCACCGATGAGCCGCGGATCGTGTATGTGGCCACACGACCGGTTGGCTGAGGGTGAGATGGGGATAGAACCATGCGCAAAAGCTGAACAGAGTGCCTGTTGCAACATATTGAAGTGCCTTACTCCACGTGGTTTGATACGCCGCATGCGTAGCCTGACAGCATGAGAAGGCTGTGCTCCCTACCGGTACGGCCAATCGCCCAGCACCCTTGTTAACGCACGCTATACACGTAACAGGTGCTAGGCAAGGCAGTGTTTTAATGCTAGAATAGCATCAATTCTATTCCTGAAATGTCTATTCCTGAAATGCTTTGATTCGCCCCTCATCTTCTTCATCTCACCCTCAGCGTATCAAGAGCATTGCGAGGGGGAGGCACCTCTATGCTATCGTTTGATCGACGACGAATGGCGCTGATTGGTCTCCTGATTGCGCTCCTCATCGGTTTTCCACCAGTCACTGCACAGGCCGGTTTTCGTTTGTACGGCGCCGGTGGCTGTGGTAATCTCGACGAAGCGTTGGCGCGTGCCCAACCAGGTGATGTGGTCGCAGCCATGATTGGCTTTCGCTCCAGTAATAGCATTGCCCCGATTACCCAATCGCTCGTCCTGGAAGGGGGCTGGGTTCCCAACTTCGATGACTCCTCAACGGCACGCTGTGAGGAAAGCGGCAACGACCAGCCGAACTCTTCGACCATGTACAGCCTTGGCTATACCCTTGACCCGGATCAAGGATCGGAACTCAGCCTTGGTTCGGGAAACCATATCTTGCCCTTCAATCTGAATGGTGCGACGGTCGTGCTCAAGAATCTCGATCTGACGAACAGTGTCAATACTGTCGGTGGCGTCGGTATTCAGGGTACGCTGGCGAATGGTGCCCGGATGCGTATAGAGAATCTCGAATTCAACGACAACCTGGTGCAGGGAGGCGTAGCCAATGGCGCGGCTATCAGGCTGGAGCTAACCGGCAATTCGCATCTCACCATCATCAATAGTCGGTTTAATCGAAACCAGGCCGGGAGTGGCGGTGCGATTGAACTTGTGGTACGCGATGGCAGCACCGTTGTGATTGAGAACAGTTCGTTTGCTAACAATGAAGCTCTCAATGGAAGTGGTGGCGCGGTGCGCATCATCATGTATGCCGGTACCGTTGTTCTCCGCTCAAACAGCTTTACCGGTAATGTCGCCACCAATGGCAGCGGCGGTGCCATTCGTATCGAGCGCGCCGCTACTGCCACCGGGTCAACCGTTGTTTTGATCGACGGGAATCAATTCAGTGGCAACAGTGCTGCTTCGGCACCTGACAGCTCATTCAGTGGCGTGAGTGTTATGACACCGCGAGTACGTGTACCGCTCACTCTGCGTCAGACGACTACGACCTATCGAGTACAGCCGCTGAATGTCACCATTAGCGATGCGCAATACCTCTGCACGTTTACCACCAGCGGGTACACACCACAGCTTCCCGGACGCCACATTCACTTTTTCTTTAACACGGTCACCGAGAGCCAGGCCGGTGTACCGGCGAATCCGGCCAACTGGTTTGTCTACGGCAGTTCGGCACCATTCACCGGCTACAATATCAAAGATCGCCCGCCCGGTGCGACTGCCCTCTGTGCGCTGGTTGCCAATGCCGACCACACGGTGATTCCGGGTACCGGAGGGTGCATTCCACTACCGTAGATCATATTCGGCACGACGCCTGGGTATATATGAGGATGAGCCGGGTACGTCTGCTGCGTTACGAGCAGATTGATCCGCCACCAGCCACTTGAGGCGTGGCCGTTCGCCACGCACCAGTCGGTAGGCGGTGGCAAGCGTAAACGGTGCGCGCAAGACGCCAGTTGTCCGATGATAGTAGAGCGGCACCGCAACGGTTGCCTGCATCAGCAACTGCTCGGCAGTGTGGTAAAGCTGCCGACGCTGTGGTAAATCTGTCTGCGCGACTTGCTCAATCAACGCATCATAGGTTGCATCCTGCCAGCCGCCAACGTTCAGTGCGCCCTGTGAATGGAACAGGCCGTGCAAGAGTGGCTGCGGATCGGGATATTCAAATTCCCAGCCTAGCAGAGCCATAGCCAGATCGCCGCTGGCAAGAGCAGCAAAGAGCTGATCGGGTGTGAGATCGTTCCACCGATGCACCGTACATCCGAGGTACTGCTTCCATTGGCTACACAGCCATTCCGGTGTGTGGCGAAAGCCATCAAGCGCGGCTAATGTAAGTTCGGTATGCGTGAGCTGCGCTCGTAGCGTCGGCGTCACCGATACCGGCGGACGCCCAAGCGTAGGTGTGTGACCGGGCATACCCGGTGGGATCAGTCCACCGCTAGCCGGCAACTGATGTCCGGCCCACACCTCTGCCACCAATTGCACCGGATCAATACAGTGAGCGAGCGCCTGTCGCGCACCGGCCTGACTCAGCAGCGGATGCCGACAGTTAAACAGCAGAAAATAGGTGGCAAGTCCAATCAGATCAACCGTGCTCGCAGTCGCCGACACTGCCTGTTGATCCTCGATGCGCAACCAGTCGATCTGACCGGCGGTGAACGCCGGATGGTCGGGGACGGTGTAGACCAGTTCGATGCGCTGAAGGTTCCCCGGTCGATAACCGTGATAGTGAGGATTTTGGGTCAGAGCAAGGGGGTGACCAGCTCGGGTACGGCTGATCCGAAATGGCCCATTACACACCAGCCGATCTGGGTGTGCCCACGTCGCTCCGTAGCGAGCGATGGCATGGCGCGGTAGCGGCATACACACCGGATGGGTCAGAATGTACGGTAACTGCGGTGTCGGCGTGTGCAACGTTACCTGTACGGTGTGATCATCGAGGGCGCTCGCCTGCAACGAGGCCGGGTCGGCGCCCTGAGCTACCGCTTCAGCACCGGCAATCACAAAAAGAATATGCGCCTGCGCCGATCCGGTCGTTGGTGCGAGGTTGCGTTGCCAGGCAAAGACGACATCGTGCGCGGTAAGCGGCACTCCATCGCTCCACAATGCCTGCGGACGCAGATGAAATGTGTAGCGTTTACCACTACTATCGACCTTCCAGCGTGTAGCCAGTGCCGGAATGACGTTGAGATCGAGATCGAGTTCGACCAATCCCTCGAACAGATCGCGCACCAGCTCTTGATCGCCACTCGTGGTGATCAAACCAGGATCGAGGGTGGTTGGGCCGTGCGGGTAAAC
This sequence comes from Chloroflexus aurantiacus J-10-fl, assembly GCF_000018865.1. Lineage (NCBI taxonomy): Bacteria > Bacillati > Chloroflexota > Chloroflexia > Chloroflexales > Chloroflexaceae > Chloroflexus > Chloroflexus aurantiacus. Next base: position 1,447,681 of record NC_010175.1, on the reverse strand, counting down.
ACCCAGGCGGAAGGGGGTACGCACCGTCAGGCGACGTTGCGAGCGTGTTGCCGGGAACGTGGCAAAAGCCTGTTCGTAGAACTGCTGGGCAGCCTGATAGTCGCCGCTATCCATTGACGCCTGCGCCAGCTTGAGCAACACACTCGCACGCCGCTCATCACTAATCCCTGCCCGCTCAAGCAGGCTCAATGATCGCCGGTAGCCATCACACGCATCGGTACTGGCTGCGATCAGCCGGGCATTATCGGCGGCCTGAGCATACCAGTACGCTGCCGGGATAAAGGCTTCTGCCCGTTCATAATGATCGGCCAACACCCCGGCCCGCTCGGCCAGCCGACCCTGTTCCTGTTCAACCAGAATCTGCGCCACCGCCAGATGGCGATCTCGCCGATGAGCAAACAGGAGCGCACTATATGCGCTCTCCTGAATCAGACCATGGCGAAACTGGTACTCACGTTCAGAACGGAGCAGAAAACCGCGTTCAACCAGCTCCTGCAAATCACGTTCACAATCTGGATGACCACTCAAGCGGGCCAGGATCATCGGATCAAATCGCCGCCCCAACACCGACGCCTGCTGCAACGTCTGGCGTAACCCAGACGGTAGCTGATCAATCTGCGCGAGCAGCAATCCCTGCACGGTATCGGGCAGCGTCTCCAGGGCGGCACCCATTGCGGCAGCACGTGCCAGCTCGACCAGGAAGAGCGGACTCCCACCGCCACGTTCAACCAGTACTGCCTGTTGATCTGGTGTGGTCGTTGGCGCAATTGCCCGCACCAGCTCGTAGGCCGCTTCTGAAGATAGAGGCTGCAATTCAATCGTGTGGGTAATGTCAGCGCGGGCAAATGACGAGATATGATCAAATGAGCGGCTTACCAGAATGATCAGCAATGGTTGGCGGGGCGTGAGCGAGACGAGATGCTGAACAACCGCCAGCGATGTTGCATCAGCCCACTGCACATCATCTAACGCAATTACCAGCGGTTCAGTCGTTGTGATGGCGGTCATTAATTGCTCGCAGATGGTGAGAAGTTGCCAGCGCACACCATCACCACCAATAATTGCCAGTTGTTGCATCTGAGCCGGGGTCAGCGCAACACCGAGAACGCTGGCCAGGATCAGCGCAGCATCGGGGGCATGGATGCCGGGCAATGGTTGCAGCGCTCTCACCAATGCGGAGAAATCGGCCAGATCAGGCAAACGGATCAACAAACGGATCATCTGCCCAATCAGCGCACCACTTTGGAGCCGGTCGTAAGGAGCGGCAGTTGCCTGTATCCACCGCACCGGTGACCTGCTCAGCGCATGCAAGAGATGGGTCTTCCCCATACCCATCTCGCCGACCACCAGAACACTGCCCCCGTATCCCTGCCGGAGTCGTTCAATATGCTGGCGGAGCAGCGCCAGTTCGCTCGTCCGCCCGTACACTGTCGTATCTGGTGATTGTTCGGATAACATTGCCACGCCGGTTAATGCGCTCAAGGCCACCGGTTCCGCTTTGCCCTTGAGCTTAACGGTGCCGAGCATCTGCGTGACGAAGCGATTGCCCAGACGAACGGCCAGTGTTGGATCAATGACGATCTGACCGGGGGCAGCCTGTTGCATAAGGCGCGCCGAGAGATTGATCGTATCCCCCATCACAGTGTACTCGCACCGGGTCGGCGAACCCACCGGGCCGGCAAAGACCCGACCGGTAGCCATCCCGATCTGCTGCTCGCGAATGAACGGCAAGCGTTCGCCGGCGTGCAATAATTCAAGCACAGATAACGCCGCCCGCTGTTCGCACGACTCAAGCGCACGCGGTGCACCGTAGATAAGATGCAGGACACTCCCCTTATCGCCGGTAATCAATCGATTCACCCGGCCACCATAGCGCGCAGCAATCTGCTGGACGGTACTGAAGTAGCGCTCCAACTGGTGCGCAGCCGACGCATCTTCATACGTAATACCGGTAAAGCGCACAAAGACACTCACCACCGGCTTTAACTCTGCCGGATGCATCTGCCCGCTGAGCGCCGCCTCAGCCACTTCCGGTGGCACAAATGGACGTAAACGCTCGGCTGCCGTGCCCGTTTGAAGGTGCAACAGGCGACGGCGACGCGGTGGGTCGGGTAAGGGAGCCAGCACGGCATACCGATCACGCCACTCAGTGATGACAAGACCGCTCAGCGGAACCAATTCCGGATCAAGCAGCACTTCGCCGGCCTGAGCGTGATGCTCGGCTGCCGCCATGCGATCCAGCGTCGCCCCGCCAATCACATCCTCGTAGCCATACGCCGGATCGCCCAACCGTATGCGCAAAACCGGCCCATACGCCATCCCGATCTTCATCGTCAGCGTAAATACCCCTGCCGGGGTCGTGATACGCCCGTGGCGTTTAATGACGGCCTGCATGGCATGCGCAGCCGTAACCGCAGAGCGGAGCAGGGTAGCCCGTCTGCCAGAGGGGCGGCGCGGAAAAAAGACGATGAGAGCATCACCGGCAAATTTAATCACGTGACCGCCATAGGCGCCTGCGGCATCAATTAATGGCGCAAAGACACCATTCAGCGCCCGCGTCAGCTCCTCGGCCCCACGATCCGGCGCCAGCACCTGGGCCAGCCCTTCAGTGAGCGGTGTAAACCCGGAGATGTCGGCAATCAGCGCCACCCCATCTGTCGCCAGTGGCGCGCCATTCAGCTCACAGGCCACCCTATCGGCGGCCACGTATGCCATCAACCCACTATCCTGCATCATAGCGCTGTTCCTGTAAGTGGTGATTACATTCAGTATAGGGGAAATGGCTACGCGGCGCTACTGAATTATGGTACGTGGATAGGGAACGCAGGCACTTATGGCATATAGATCGCCAGGCGCAGGTATGTGCTACCCGCACAGTCGATGATGGTGTCACCCAGGTCAACCCTGTCAACGAACCAACGTCAATCCCAGCTTGCGTAACAGCAGCTCAGCCAGCTCACAGGCATACGCATCGGCGAGGAACCAGCCATCAGGATGTGATTGAGCAATTTGATGCAGCACCCGGCGATAGGGCGCTGGCAGTGGCAGTTCGGGCAACAGCCAGCCACTGCCAATTGGCGAGAGTGTCAACCGCGGCTCAGGCATTAATAACGCATAAGCCGTTAACAGCGCTTCATCATCAGGCACGGTCTGCCATCCGGTTGCCGTGACCCGCACATAGTCTGCCGGGCCGCGCCCGCGCCGACGGCGCACAATCTGCCCTTCAGGGAGGGTTACGGTGTTGTCGGCGGCTGGTTGAATGGTGCGCCAGCCATGGGGCGCAGCCAGATCGAGGATACTAAACTGTTGCTTTTCCTGCACCGGAATCGTGCGCAGTCTACCGGGAACTACTGATGGCGGAGCCGGCAGCGCCGCAATCCGGTCGGCAATCGTCAGAGTTACGAAACTACGCTGCGCCAGGCGGGCAAGCAAACCTTCCCGCCGCCAACTGGTCAGCCGAAAATGAAACCCTTCCCGTTCGCCTTCACCGCGCAACACGGGGCCAAGTGCCGGATTGTGGATGAGAAACAGGTTGGGCTGAATCTCTTCAAAATCGGCGGGCGCACCGGGGCGACGACGAGAAACCATAATGCAATACACCTATCAACACTACCAGGAACTGTGTCTTGTCCCAGCGTTACGCAGCGCGGGATGTCACGACAACCCAAAGCGCTGGAGAGTTGGGGCAGTATAGGCGTGGCAGATCGCAATCGCCAGCGCATCGGCAGCGTCATCGGGGCGGGGTATCGTGGCCAGACCGAGCGTCAGGCGCACCATCTCCTGCATCTGCCGCTTATCGGCGCCACCGTAGCCTGCCACTGCCTGCTTCACCGCCAGCGGCTTATACTCGTGAACAGGAATACCGGCCTGCGCGAGCGCCAGTAAGGCCACCCCGCGCGCCTGACCAACCGTCAGTGCGGTATTGACATTCTTCCCGAAAAACAGCTCCTCGACCGCAGCAGTATCCGGGCGCAAGCGCTCAATAATCGCACGGAGGCCATTGTAGAGCTGCAAGAGCCGTTCAGGGTGGGGCATACCGGCAGGCGTCGTCAAGGCACCAACATCGATCAGGCGCAAATGACCATTGTTGAACTCAACGATGCCCCAGCCCATCGTAGCCGTACCGGGGTCGATACCAAGCGCACGCACAGCTTGTTCCTGTTCAACGCCAGCCAGCTACGCATCGAAGCGCGCAACCAGTTCGGCGGTAATATCGAGGTTCGAGTACACCTTCTGCACGTCGTCGAGATCTTCGAGCTTCTCGATCAGGCGCAGCGCAGCCAGTGCGTCTTTCTCGTCGGGCTGAATAAGCGTCTTGGCGCGCATAATCTTCTCGGCATTCGCTACCGGCACACCCTGATCGAGCAACGCCTGCCGAATCGCATTCAGTTGCGTCCAGTCACAATAAATCTCAAGCGTCTCATCATCGACGACTACGTCATCAGCCCCGGCATCGATTGCCATCAGTTGCAGTTCATCGGGGTCATGTTTGACGGCACTGAGGTCAATGGTGATCAGTCCCTTCTGCTCAAACATCCAGGACACAGAACCGGGTTCACCAGGGTTACCGCCATTCTTGTTAAACGTGGCCCGAACTTCCGAGTTGGTACGGTTGCGGTTGTCGGTTGCCGCTTCGATCAGAATCGCAACCCCTCCAGGGCCATACCCCTCGTAGAAAATCTCTTCCAGCGCAGCTTCGTTCGATTTGCCCAGACCGCGATCAATGGCGCGCTGAATGTTCTCATTCGGCATATTATTGGCACGCGCTTTTTCTATCGCCAGGCGCAGGCGAAAGTTCAGATCGGGGTCGCCACTGCCACCTTCGCGAGTAGCAATAGTTATATCACGCGCCAGTTTGGTAAAAAGCTGCCCACGTCGCTGATCATTAACGCCTTTTGTGCGACGAATGGTATGCCATTTCGAATGGCCTGACATACGATCCAGCCTCCTTTGATGTAGAAGGTTATACTGAACCAATTATAGCATGCCTGGTCGAGGGGCTTGCATTGATCGCTACAATACGTTTATCGAGACGTTTATACAGGTATAGCATTCAGTACCAGTCGGCAGGAGGAGCGTATGAAGAAGATAGTACCAACGGAGCGAGTACGGTGTCTACCCAACGACATCTACGTCGTCACGACCACTGCCGGCGATATCCAGGTCAACAGTCCACCGGAGAGTCTGAAATTCCTGCTCGCGCACGGCTTAACGCCACCGCAATATGTTCTGCTACCGCCTGATGCTCCGACCGGGAGTGAACCGGGTTCGCATGGCTTTGTGCGACGCGGGATCAATTATGCCAGCGTCGAGTTTCTGATCTATGCCAGTTTCTTCGGTCGACAACAGCGGATTACATTAATCACGCCCACGGAAGCCCAGGCTCAACGACTACGCATCCTGTTACAAGAGACGATCAACGGCCCTTCAGCACCGGAAGACTGGCCGGGAAGCTGGTTGAAAGAGGAATGTGCGACGGTAGCTTTCTTTCCGCCACTTGGCCGCGCACCGACCGTTGACGATATGGTCACCATTGTGGCGCTGGAAACCGGTGGCGGCAACCTCGGCGAGGTACAGATCACGTATCACGACGATGCTTTTCATTTTACCGAACATGGGGTTGACATTGCACGCATTCCGGCGACGATTACCGGCATTGCCCAGCCACTGACGGTGGCCCCACCACGTCCGCTCGTGCGCCAGATGATCACACTCCAATTCATCGGGGGGAGTGATGGTTTTGATCCGACCGGCATCACAACCTGCTTTCTCGCCTATTTTTGCAACAATCAACCCCTCTTGTTTGATGCCGCGGCCTATCTGAATGTGCGACTGGCCCATCTTGGTCTCTCTCCACGGCAAATCGACCTGGTAGTCATCTCGCACCTCCATGAAGACCACATTGCCGGTCTACCTGAATTGATTCTCACTGGTGGTAAACGGGTGCAACTGGTGACGGCCCAGCCGATCTATCGCTCGTTGCTGCGCGTTTTGGGTGTCATGCTCGATCTTCCCCCGGCAACAGTTGCCGAACTGTTTGACTTCTACCCGCTTGATCCTGGGCAACCACTCGACCTGCATGGCTATCACTTTACGGCAACCTATGCAGTTCATTCAGTGCCCACCATTGCGGTGCGGGTGAACGGTGTTGGTTATTCAGGTGATATGCGGTACGACGAAGCATGGCTGGAACACCTGCATCAAACCGGACACCTGAGCAGCGAACGGCTTGACGAACTCCGTCAGTTTGCCGATGGGGTCGAAATTCTGGTGCACGATATGGGTGGTGGTGCCATTCATACCACTCCGACTGAACACCTGCTCCGTACCCTTAGCACACGCAGTCGGCGACTGGTACTGGCTCACACCAGCCGTCAGGACTTCACGGTAACCGACGAACTGGCCGACCGGGTGGAAGTTGCCGGGAGCGGTCATATTGTCGGGATAGGTGAAATTGTCTACGACGACGAACAACGTCAACGCTTTGAAACCTTCACCATCTGCCCACTTTTTGCCCGCCTCCCGGTCGCAGAGCGGGTAAACCTGGCAAACCAATGTACTATCGTCTCGTATCCGGCAGGACAGGTGATTGCCCGTGAAGGTGAAGCTTCTGACGGTTGCGCATACGTGATTCACCGCGGAGTCGTGGAGATTATTGTCGGCAACGAATCGGTACGCTTCCTGGGGCGTGGCAATAGTCTGGGTGAACGCGGTGCTTTGATTGGCGAGCCTCGCACCAGTACTATGGTGGCTCATAGTGACGTGCAACTCTTACAAATCACTCCAGATCTGTTTACCAGAGTGGCCGGGCAACTGGGATTGGCAGAGGCTTTTGCCCGCGCTGACTGGCTCTGGCAACAATCAACACTGGGGCAATTGCCCTGGGCTACGCTACTCGATCTGGCACTGGATTTCACGCCGCATACGGTCGCAGCCGGTACGGTACTCTGCCGGCGCGGCGAGATGAGCACAACCGGCTACTTGCTGGTACACGGTCGTGTCCACTATAGCGCCATGCGTGACGGTGAGAGCGAACGAAGTGGTGACTGTTTTGGGATGCGATCTGCCCTGCGTGGCGAACCCTATCGCCTGACCGTGCGCGCACTTAGCGACTGCGTGGTATGGTCGATAGAGGCTTCTTCCCTCCAGCGCTTCTATCTGACGTATCCCGATTTATTTCTCCACTTGCGGGTGATTGGATAACGGCCGGCCAATGGCATCCCGAGAGGTATGCCATATCTGGCAAACTCGACCGGTGATGATCGTGTCTGTCGTGGATACGGTGATCATCTGGCGGGGCAGCACTTGTGGAATAGAAGAGGTTCCCGGCGAGTACTTCTCACCTGCGTTAGAGATACCGGGCTGTAGTAGGGGCGACGCATGCGTCGCCCCTACCCTGACGCCAATTCACCAGCGACTCGCCGCTGATACACCCAACAACGATTCAGCACGCGGCTCATCCCTGAACGATGCACATTGTTGCGCAAGACCTGGCACAAGACACCCTGGCTGTACCCATTTGACAAAGTGCAGTGCTCGTAGTATTATTTTACCTGCGTCGGGGAACCGAGCCATGCCGAAGTGGCGGAACTGGCAGACGCGCTACGTTCAGGGCGTAGTGAGGGTGACCTCGTGTGGGTTCAAATCCCACCTTCGGCACCACGTTGGGGGATAGTTTAAGGGTAGAACACCTGGTTCTGGCCCAGGCGGTTGGGGTTCGAATCCCTGTCCCCCAGCCAAATAAAACGATATAACCCCTTCTTCACAATGGCGTGAAGAAGGGGTTTTTATCTGGCCATCCCGGTACCGGGCATCAAGCTATTTTAACCTGACTTGCCATCTATGATGTGAGCGGGTCACGGAGGCTGCCTGCCTTGATGAGCAGCGCGACGTTGCGTGTACCGCCGTGCAGCGTACCTGCATGAACGACGTAGGGAGCATCGAGTTCCCATCGACGCGCTACGTTACGCCTCACGGCAGCAATTCAGGTTATACCCATCCGCTGTGTCCTCCGTGCCTCTGTGGTGACAAAGGTAGCGACCTGGATTATTTTACAACCCGCGTGCCACACGCAGGACAAAAGATGGCCGTAGCCGGCATCTGAAACCCGCACTGCGGACATATTTTTTGCCCAGCCGTTGGCGCAGGGGCTTCGCTGATCGGCACCGATTGCATCGGTGGCGGTGCGGGCGTTGGTTCGATGTATACCTCATTCTGCGCTTTCTTCAGCTCTTCTTCGCGCACCAGCAAGGTAGAACGCAACTGATCGAGGGCTGCCGCCAGCTCGGCTAATGAAGGTACCTGAATCTGACCGGCCCGCTGCAAATCGTAGGCACGCTGCCCTATCTCCATCAGTTTCTGATCGATCTGGCGACGTAACTCATTAATCTCGGCCTGGAGACGAGTCGTTTTTTGAAATTTCTCGGCCTCGAACTTTGCCCGATCAGTAACCTGGGAAAAGGTTTTCCCCAGTTGATCTAAGATACCCATCGTTCATTCTCCTTCTGTCGAGTATGGTTGTGTTCATTGTAGCATCAGACAAGTTACTTTCTCTAGCTTTGACGAACAAAGGTGGTCGGTGGATGCAGCAGGGTGAGCGGCGTTTGAGACAGGCTGATGAGTAGAGTTCAAATTTGACGATCACCCTGGTACTACCTGTAAGCGTGGAAGTGCAGCACCAGCATTGCTGCTCCTCACCCAGTGGGAGTGGGTTTCGGCGAGGATACCCTTGCCAGGTAGAGGTATCCGTGGCGCGTCGTGTGGAGTGCGGCAGCATGGCTGCCGCGCTAGCCGTGCTCGTGATCCGGTGCGTGGCAGGCCGTTGCCCCGACTCATCACGGGGATGCCGGGTGTGAACGTTACAATCACTGAATGAGATCACTTCAGGAGATGTTTTTTGAAACAGGTTTTAGTCTCTTGATACCTGCGTTGACCCCTTGACACCAAATCTTGCTCAACAATATGCATCGTTCAGGTGTGTCACCGGTAAGGCGGTAGGGGCACGGCATGCCGTGCTCCTACCTCGTCCAGGTGCAGTATCAGGGTCATCATCTGGTGGGGTCATGAAGTCTATCCCTCGTGCGACGCACATACTGGCATGTGGTATAACAATACTGGCTGGTCTTGTAAAGGGATGCTCATTACCTGTGTTGCGCGCCGTAACCACTCATGGTTATGCAGGCTGTACATTTGGCAGCAGCCTCGCCTACAAGGGGAGATGCTGGACGGTGTTGAGTATTGCTCAAATATCAGACAACAGGTAACCCTGCCACAACATGAATTGAGTGGATGTTGATGAACGGGTTGATCGCCGTATACCAACAGCTTGTCCGCTGGTTATTTCACCGCCTGTACAATGAGTTTGCCTGGAGTTATGACGTTGTCGCCTGGGCAGTGTCGGGCGGCTACTGGCAACGCTGGGTACGGGCGGCTGAACCATTTTTGCACGGACGCATTCTTGAGTTGGGATGTGGCCCTGGCTATCTGCAAGCGACTCTCGCGACCCGCCCCGGTGTTGTCGGCCTCGACCTGTCGCCGTCGATGCTTCGACGTGCAGCGCGCTTTGGCCGACGACTGGTACGGGCTGACGCTCGCCGACTACCCTTTGCCGATGCGAGTTTTGACACAGTATGTGCAACCTTCCCGGCAGAATACATTCTCGATCCGGCAACCCAGGCCGAAATTCGGCGCGTTCTCACGCCTGATGGTCATCTGGTGATTGTGGATGGCGGACGACTGGAAGGTGGCTACGGGCGGTTCATCGATGCCATTTACCGCCTGATATGGTTGGGGCGCAAGACAGGGACATTGCCGAAAACGGTACCATTTGGCGATTTTATGCTTCAGGTACAGCGCGTACAGGTGGCAGACAGCAGTGTACTGGTGATGATTGGAAAACCGAATGTTGCCCGATCTGAGTATTGAGCACGACTTGCAAAGGCGTGGCTATGCAAATCTGGCCGGTATTGACGAAGCCGGTCGTGGATGCTGGGCAGGGCCAGTGGTGGCAGCGGCAGTTGTACTCTCTCCAGCGGTCTATCGGCAGCCGGATCTGCTGGCCGGCGTGAACGACTCGAAACAATTGACAGCCGGTGCCCGTGAGCGCATCTACACCAGCATTCAGACCCATGCGCTGGGCGTGGGTGTCGGGATTGTACCGGCATTTCTGATCGATGCGTATGGTATTCTGCCGGCAACCAGACTGGCAATGATCCAGGCCTTGCTGGCGCTGCCGTGTGCAGTTGATGCCTTGATCATTGATGCTGTGCAGTTGCCTGGTATATCCCTGCCGCAGACGGCACTGGTGCGCGGTGATGAACGGTCACTCTCAATTGCGGCTGCATCCATCATTGCCAAAGTTACCCGTGATCGGCTGATGGCAACAGCCGATCACTGCTTTCCACACTACGGTTTTGCACTTCATAAAGGTTATGGCACAGCCGTACACCGACGCGCACTCGCTCAATATGGCCCCTCGCCACTGCATCGGCGTACCTTTCAGCCGGTGATAGAGGCTTTGCTGTCGCTGGAGCAATCATGAACTTGCAAGAACACCTGATCACTTCGACTTTGCTGGCCGTTAGCCTGTACCCTCGCCAACCGCTGGCAGCAGCACTGGTGATCGCCGGTGGTGTTTTGGTCGATCTCGATCATCTGGCCCTCTACATCAGTCGTACCGGCGACTGGAGCATTAGCGGCGCACTTCATTACAACCGCTACCGTCATCGCTTTCCCCAACCCGGCGATAGCCGACCGCGCTACGGCTCACTGCGTTCCCGCCTCCACCATCCGTTGATCGTCCTGCCACCACTCTGGGCACTGGCACAGCGCCTGCCCTGGGTACGGCCGCTGGCCGCAGGCGTAACCCTCCATCTGCTGCTGGATCACATCGCTCTGCCATTTGTCTGGAACATATACCTGCGGGCCGGTGGCCGTTGTGTGCGTTGTGGGAGTCGTCGCAAGGTTAGCGTCTATCTACGACCCGATGACCAGCATCAGCAATGGCAATGGACAGTTCTCTGCCAACGTTGTGCCTATCACACCAAACCGCTCAGAAGTCGGCAATCGGTAAAGGCATCGGTCCGCGATTGAGCAATTCATCATCAGGGAGCAGGGTTTCCTGTCAAAGACGTGGTACACTACATGTACTGCGTAAGCAATTGCATCACGCCGGCCCCATTGTTCAGGTAACGAAGACAGACCGCACGAAAGCCGGCGTAAGCGGAACCACGTGCCAACCGCAAACGACCTGATCTATCCGTCAGACTGTAAGGAGTTGTTGATGGATCCAGATAATGAATTTCTTCCCGAAGACCCTTTGACCGAGCTGAGTCGACTTGCCAGCGAAGCCATTGAAGGCCAGGCAAGGGGAGCGACATCAGCCGAGCGTCGGCGACGTTGTGATCGGGTGCTGGAACTGGAAGCGCAGGGACATATCACTGATGAGCGTGCATACTTTCTGGCCGGCCTGGTCATGATCTGTGGCGAGTCGGTTGCCGATTTTCATCATGCCCATCGCTTCGCGCGGCGTGCCACCGAGTTGGGTGATGAACGAGCCTGGACATTGCGAGCAATGGCGTGGGATCGCCTGCTGATTGAACTGGGCCGACCACAGCACTTTGGGACGCAGATCATTCGGATCGGTGGCCGCTGGTCACTCGGCGAGATTAATCCGCGCGTTACCGATTGGGAGCGAGCGCTCTTTGGTGTGCCGCCGCTCTATGTGCAATTGCAACGAGTAGAGGAATTACAGCGCTCTGAGCAGGGTTAGAAGCTGTTGCCTACACGCATACCAGCGTGTGCGCAGGGTCTGATTACCCCCCAACCGTTTCACCGCGTGCTATGCTCCCCATTTCTGCGTAGTCCATTGTGACATAATTGCTGAACAGCATCTTGAACACATATAGCTATAAAGATGCGACGCACCGCTACCGTGCGTCGCATCTTTATATGAGAGTAACGATACCGTAATCTACGCAGATTGTACGTTGAATCTAGCTTATCATATATTTCTCATTGCCGTATCAGGTTTTTCATAAAAAACATTATCGGGGGGGTGTACATGAAAAACTTTTCATTACGATCCGTCTTTGCTGTCGGATTCAGTGCATTCATTGCTCTCGTCCTCATCTTCTTCGCGTATGGTGCTGCCGCTTCACGGGCACGAGTCGAAATCTTCACACCGCAAGGTTTTGCCTCATGCGCAACCACGGGTGCTCCGGCACCGGCCATCTTCCAAACCCAAACCCTGCTGGCCCACTTCGATTATTATCGCGTCCTTGAGCCACCATTCGGCCCTGAACCTGTCGAAGTCGATGTCACCTTTCCTGACGGACGGGTTTTTACGCTGGGGGCGAGTCAATTGCTTGATGGCGTGATCGATATGCCGACCAACGTCCAGTTTGCACGCTTCAGCAATAATGACGGTCAGCTCTCGCTCAACATTACGATACCGGGTACATGGCCCTACGGTTGCTACCGACTGACCGGACGCGGTCTGAGTAGTGGTGGCGCCAATACCGCCTCAGCGTTCTTTGTCGTGATTCCCGGTGGCCGACCAGGGCCAACCGGAAATGTGGAGTTACGCACAACGTTGAACGGACAGGACACCAGTGTTATTCAACAGGGACAAATTCTCGAAATCGACGGCCGTGGGTTCATCGGTGGTGAGTTTGTCTCATTCTGGCTCACGGCCCCCGATGGCACCGTTATCGATTTTCCGCCCGGCCAGCAGGTCGTGCAGACAACACCTTCCGGCGCCGTCGCCACATCATTCCAGTTTGAGGGCAAGAATCCGGTTGGCCGCTATACCGTGACTGCCCTCGGCAACACCAGCGGTTTTCGCGCCTTTGCCCACTTTGAACTGCGCTCCCGACCGGTCACACAACGCGGCCCGGCCCGGCTATCGGTCGTGGTGCCATTTGGTGCCGAAGCCCCGCAGCGCTCGATCTTCTACGCGAACGGCGACCTTTTCTTCCCAGGTGAGCGCGTAGACATCTGGCTGACGATGCCGGATGGATCGGTGCGCGGTTTCCCCTCGACCTTTGCTGACCCTGTAGCCGGTCAATTTACGGTCGAACTGTTCCTCGATGAACGGCTACCGGTTGGATTCTACCAACTGACCGCGCAAGGGGCAGTGAGTCAGCAACTGGTGATTGCTACCTTTACCCTGACCCAAACGACTGACACAATTGTCAATCCGCAACCGGTACCCCAGATCGGGTTAGACAACAATCCAGTTACGCCGCCCAATATCTCTTTCAATGATCCCGATCCGACGAATATTAACGAATACGGCAATCCCGACGAGTAGTGGCTGGATCGCATGCCCGATCACCGCAAACGTGTAAACAGCCATCGTTGTGCGACTGTGAAGAGTGGGCAGAGGAATTCCCTCTGCCCACTACTATGCATTAAACCCGAAAACGGTCTCAACGTGTTACTTACCAGATCGGGGAAGCTATTCGCTGACGGTGGGTGAAACACTTAACCCAAGCAACCGGTACACTTCTTGCAAACGGGCGAATTGTGCTTCGAGATCGGTAAGCGCCTGAAGGTCACCGGCACGTGCGCGTTCAAATGCAGTGCGAGCCTGGGTTTCGATCTCGCCTAACAGCTTTACACTGCGTTTACGCCGGGTTTCAAGGTCGGCGGCGTAGATTGCCAGTGAGATGTGACACGCGACCAGTTCCAGCAGATTGAGATGGGAACTATCGAAACGGCGACTATGGGTTGTCGTCACCGTAATTGCACCGAGCAGGCGCGTTCCCCAGCGTAGCGGAGCAGCCATCGCACAACGTGTTGGGGCGTCTATTTCGCGCGTCCGTAATGACAGCCAGCGCCGGTCAGCTTCTGTCTCATCGATGATCAGCGGTTGTCCTTCTCGCAACACCAGACCAGCAAAGCCGTGTTCGCGCACCTCACGAGCACGTTCTGGAGTAGTAACGTGACCATTACTGAGCAGCAACATTGGTGATTCTTCATTATCCAGCGGAATCAGCAACAATGATGCTCGCTCACCACCAACCATCGCCGGCACCTGCGTTGCCAGTTGCAAGCCGAGATGGAGCGGATCGGCCGTAGCGCTGACAACCAGCCGGCCAAACTGCAACAATTGGTCGAGGGTGTCGGCGTGGGCACGTGCCTGGTTGAGGTACTGATCGAGTTGCCCCTGAAGTGACGACTGTTCAAGCACCGCGCCAACAATTTGACCGAGCGCCGTGAGCAATTCACGATCATCGCTGTCAAACGGAGGGGTCGCCCGTGTCACTTCGATACGTCCGACAACCCGACGGCCAATCGTAATCGGGCCAACCAACACTGTGGGAGCGTGGGAGCGTAAACTACCGGTGCCGGCGGGAACAATGATCTCGACCTTATCGGCCAGAAGCCACTCACCGCACAGATCGCGCAGCATTGGCAAGGGATCGGACTGGCGAGCAGTTGCGAAAAACGCACCTACCGTCGTTAGGGCATTGCGCAGACGGGCAGCACGCCGCTGAGCAGCGACAAGTTGAGTTGCGACATCGGATGCAGTCACGGCCACTCCTGATCTGGAACAAAGGACTTGATGATCTTCATCCACGATAATACCACGACGCCGGGTGAATGTAGATGACAAACCCGGCGTCGTAGATTACAGTTCAGGCATCAAGAGGTTCAGCCGGGCGATGTTCTTCCATTGTCAAGATGCCACCGCGATGGAAGACCAGTTGACCATTCTCGACATCTACTTCTATCTGATCACCGGCCCGGAACATACCGCGCAGCAGCTCCCGCGAGATCGGGGTTTCGAGGAGGCGCTGGATGGTGCGGCGCAACGGTCGTGCACCAAAGACCGGATTGTACCCCTCTTGCACCAGGTATTCCTTGGCAGCCTGGGTCAAGCTGAGACCAATTTGCTGTTCGCGCAGCCGTTCCACCAGATCGGCGATCTGGAGTTCGACGATCCTGGTCAGATCGTCCATCGAAAGCGGATGGAAGAGAATGATCTCATCGATCCGGTTCAAAAATTCGGGCCGGAAGGTCTGCCGCAGCGCTTCATCGACCTTCTTTCGCGCCTCACGCATATCAATCGTTTTGGCGTTTTTGCCCCCGACATTGAAACCAATCCCGCCGCCTTGCAGATGTTCGGTGCCGGCATTGCTGGTCATGATGATGATGGTATTGCGAAAATCGACCGTGCGTCCTTGACCGTCGGTCAAGCGTCCATCGTCAAGCACCTGCAAGAGGGCATTGAACACATCGCGATGCGCCTTTTCGATCTCATCGAAGAGCACGACCTGGTACGGTCGGCGGCGAATGCTCTCGGTCAACTGACCACCTTCATCATAGCCAACGTAACCGGGTGGCGCACCGATCAGGCGACTGACGGTGTGGCGTTCCTGATACTCACTCATATCGACGCGGGTCATCGCCTCTTCGCTGTCAAACATAAACTCGGCGAGGGCACGCGCCAGCTCAGTTTTGCCAACACCGGTTGGGCCAACAAAGAGGAACGAACCAATCGGGCGCCGTGGATCGCGCAGACCAGAACGGGCACGGCGAATTGCATCGCTCAGGGCGACAATCGCCTCGTGCTGACCGATCACGCGCTCGTGCAATCGCTCTTCCATATGGATGAGCTTCTCGCGTTCGGTTTCGAGCATACGACTGACCGGCACACCCGTCCAGCTTGAGACGATCTGGGCCACATCTTCATCATCGACAACTTCATCGAGGTTGTTGCGTGCCAGCCACTCATTGCGCTCGGCTTCAAACTGGGCCTGGAGGGCAAGGTAGCGGGAGCGGAGCAGGGCAGCCCGCTCGTAATCACGTCGGGCACCGGCCTCTTCCTCTTCGGCCTGAAGTCGCGTCAATTCTTCCTCTTTAGCCTTCAATTCAGGCGGCATCGAGAAGATATCGATGCGCAACTTGGCACTGGCTTCGTCGATCAAATCTATCGCCTTGTCAGGCAGGAAGCGATCATTAATATACCGGCTCGAAAGCTGAACGGCTGCCCGTAGAGCTTCATCGCTGATAGTAAGCTGATGATGCTCCTCGTAGCGCTTGCGCAGGCCGCGCAGCATCTCGACCGTCGTCTCCGGGTCAGGTTCTTCGACGAAAACCGGTGAGAAGCGCCGTTCAAGGGCAGCATCTTTCTCGACATGCTTGCGGTACTCATCGATGGTGGTTGCGCCGATCACCTGAATCTCACCACGCGAGAGGGCCGGTTTCAGCATATTCGAGGCGTCGATGCTACCGGTTGCAGCACCGGCACCGACGACCGTATGCAATTCGTCGATAAAGAGAATAATCCGCCCCTTCGCATTGCGCACCTCGTCCATGACCGCTTTGAGGCGCTCTTCAAACTCACCACGGAACTTAGAACCGGCAACCATCCCGGCCAGATCGAGCGCCAGCAGCTTCCGATCACGTAAGGTCGGTGGTACATCACCCCGCGCAATACGCTGGGCCAATCCCTCGACAATCGCCGTCTTGCCGACGCCGGTTTCGCCGACCAGCACCGGATTATTCTTTGTCCGTCGCGACAAGATGCGAATGACCCGCGTAATTTCGGCTTCACGGCCAATCACCGGATCGAGCTTATCTTCACGGGCCAGCTCGGTTAAATCGACGCTATACTTGCTCAAAATCTCGTAGCGGCTCTCAGCCGACGGGTCATCGCTGCGTTGGCTACCACGAATCTCCATCAACACCTGATAAATCCGCTCCTGATCAATCTGATAACTCTGCAAAATCCGCGCCGATGGGCCATCACGCTCATTGGCCAGTCCGATCAGCAGATGATCAAGGCCAACATACTGGTCTCCCAGGCGGTTAGCCTCTTCCTCTGCCCGCTTGACTAATCGCTGCGTGCGTGGCGTAATATAGACCTGACTGCCCATACCGTATGGGCTGAGAATCTTAGGGAGCTTTTCCAGCTCGCGTTCGACACGTCGTTCCACCTCGTGGGGGTCTACGTTCAACCGCGCCAACGCACGAGCTGCCAGACCATCACGCTGCCGGAGCATCGCCAGAAAGAGATGCTCAACATCGAGCTGTGAATGTTGATGCTCCTGCATAATCTCTTGCGCAATATGGAAGGCATTTTGCGCTTTTTCGGTAAATCGCTCCAGTCTCATCGCAGTCCCTCTATTGTGTCCGCCGGAGGCGGGTTAGCAGATCACAACATTGATCTGCTCTGGTAGTATAGCACAGGAAGTGGTCGAAAACAGGGGTAGACTGTTGGATTTGTGTTAATGGAGATATTATGAAGCGATGGCTATGGCCTTCATCAGCCGACATCTGGTTGATGATCGGTGTGATGTGTATGGGGATAGTCTGCGCCGGTATATCCAGTCTGGTTCCACCGATGGGTATTCTCGATATTGGTACCACGTATGCCCAGCCCTACCTGGAAGGATTTCATGGTCTGGAGCGGAATCCGCAGTTCTCGTATTCTTTTACGAAAGAGCAGGCGATAGTCACATTTCCTGGCATTGGTTCCAGTTGGACAACACTCGTCATGCGTGCAAACGGGTATCGGCCAGAGGGAATTCCACCGGCAGAACTATTTCTGGCAACCAGTGAAACCGAGCCGATTCGGTTGCAACTGCGCAGCGATCCTGCGCGCTACTATCTCCTCTTGCCGCCAGGGGATGATGATTTGCGCATACAATTGACCAGCACGACCTTCACCACACCGACTGATCCCCGACGGCTGGGGGTGGCGATTGACTGGATTGCCGCATATCAATTGGCATACGGCTGGCCGTTTTGGCAGGCATTGTATCTGGCGCTGATCGGTGGTTTGGGCTACTGGTTATTGCGCCGGGTAGCGGTTGAGCGCCAGCCTGCGACGGTTATCACGCTTGCAGCACTCATCACACTGGGTGGCCTGCTGGCATCGTTTCGCATCTGGTGGGCCATCTTTACCCCAATGCTGGTTGGGTTGCTGGTGGGATTACACCTTTGTTTAGGGCCACTCCGGGCTTTCACCCGCTTCGCCTTCGCCCGTGGCGGCGAAACGCTCCCTCAATGGCACGAGACGTGGCTCTGGCGGATTGTGTTGCTGGCGGCATTGATCAAGATCGGTGGCGTGATTTACCCGCAAACAATTGTGTATGATGAACGCTGGCACGTCCCGCGCACTCAAATGGTACTCGATGGCCGGTTTCTGGAGCTGGTGGTACCGAGTCGAGTAACGCTGTTGGGTGATACCGTGGGCTTTGAGGGAGGGCATTTTCCGTATTCACCTCTCTGGTATCTGATTACAGCGCCGTTTGGCCTGATCGGTATTGATCTGGGTCTGGCATCGAACGTTTTGAACACAGCTCTTGACGTATCCCGGAGTCTACTCATCGCCTACATTGCCCTTCGCCTGTTTGGACGTCCGGGGCTGGCCGTAATAGCCGCCGGTTGTTATCATCTGCTGCTGATGCCCTATTTTCTGATTTCGTGGGGCAACTGGCCGACCCAACTGGGACTTTGGGGGACCCTGGTCTTGATTGCGGTTGTGCTGGCTTACGATGATCGACCTGAAGAGCGGCGGGCATTGTGGGGGGTTGCCGCTGCCGCAGCCCTGGCAATGCTGACCTACACTGTTGTGGGGATTATGGCCTTTACAATGATGGGCATCTATGCACTGTTTGAACTGGTTCGTCGCGAAACACTGGCGCGTCATCGGGGCAGGCTGATCTTATTGGGGCTGGCAATTGCCGAGGGAGCGGCATTTCTCATTTACCACATGTGGTATGTACCGGTGATTGTAGCCGAAACTATACCTGCCATCGGTGCAGCGCTCGGTCAGCGGGTGGGTCGCGCCGATGCACCACCGTTACCGACACCACTGATTGATGGCGCTTTTATGCTTAATCATCTGACCTGGCCGGGCATTTTGCTGATCCTCGGCGGTGCGGTGCTGGTCTGGTCGGCAGCGCGTCGCGCCCACGGTCTGCTCATCGGCTGGTGGGCTGTGCTTCTGCTTTACTCACTGGTGAGCTGGAATATTGCCGACATGATTCTGAAGCAGGTCTTCTTTATGTTGCCGCTGGCCGCTCTCTGTATGGCACTGGCCATCGATTGGCTCTGGCGCCAGCATTGGATCGGGAAGACGGCGGTTGTCTTATCATTTGTTTACCTCTCACTGCGACTTGCCGACCGCTGGTATGAATACATTATGGTGAAGCGTCATATTGGGTAACGGTACCGTTCGGTAGGTGGTGGGAGAAAAGAGAAAATAGGAAATAGGAGAGAGGAAATAGGATATACAGCAGGAGGGAGCGCTGGGGGTGAACAAGATACGTCAAGTCCAGGCGAGACGTTGAGCGAGGGCGGGAGTATGGTTCCAGCCCAATCGCCTCGCCGGAATGGAGATTCTTCGATTGGGCAGGTAGACAGTCTGTACCTGCCACGTCGCAGCGATAGGGGCACACGGCTGTGTACTCCTACCGATACATTCAATCTCCCCCTAACCGTTCGAGACGAGCCGTAGCCGCGGCGGGAAGGATTTTACCGACTGTACTGATCCTACTACCCGCTCTGCTCTGGGTACGGGATCGGCGAAGATGTTCGTCTCAACCACCGAGTTATTACCGCCGTAGGGATTAGGGGCATAGCCGTCGGCATTCCAGTCGTTATGCCATTCGTTGCCGTTGACAAGGTAACGGTACTGGTAGGTTCGCCCGGCTTCCAGATCGAGCGTAATCATCCAGCCATGTTCGGTTGCGCGGAGCGGGGTAGCGTGAGGATTCCAGCCGTTAAAGTCGCCGACGAGGTAGATTGTGTCGGCCCACAATGAGGCAGGGAGCGAGAACGTCACTCGTACTTTTCCGGCGGGGCCGGGCTGTTTCGCAATCATGGCCAAACTCCTTTGTCAGGCCGTCGTTGTGACTACACTGTCAGTTGTTTTTCAAATTATAGCATGCCCCTCGCGGTTATGTCGATAGGTGTTGCGTCTCGGTCTTGCTGCACCATCGGTACAATGTATCAAGAGCGGTATGAAACCTCTCGCAGGAAGCCCGGCGCATGTAGCCTGGTACTGTCGTTCGTTGTCGGAATCGAGATTGGGCGCTGTTGCTATTGAATCATCCCGACATTGTATTACTTCATCCGCTGGTTGGGATAAGTGATTCAGGTAGTGGCAATGTATCGTTAGCCGATCTGGTTGGTTACGACTATCACCGGGCAAATGCGGCACCGTCACGTTCGATCATTCCACCGGGCATCCACTTTCTCGTACCGTTGACAGCAACCGCCCTGCTGTGCTATCATCAATGACGCATTGTGTTATAAAGTAAGGCATAGCGGAGTGGCACATGCGCTGGATCGGTTGGTCGCTGGCTGGAGCCGGAGTAACGGCAGCAACGCTCTTCGCTCTACGTCGCCCTTTACTGGCGAGGCTCCTTGGTTTGCGCCCCGCTGAATATGCCGTCCGGGTGGTGCGTGACATTCCTATTCGTATGCCCGATGGTGTCACCCTCTACGCTGACCACTATGCCCCACGCACAGGTGGCCCACACCCGACGATTCTCATCCGTACACCTTACGGTCGTCCCGGCGAACTTGGCCCGCTGGGTGTCTTTGAGCATACCGGTTGTATGCTCTTTGCTGAACGTGGCTACAACGTGATCGTGCAGGGAGTACGCGGGCGTTACCGCTCTGAAGGCGAATTTGAGCCGTTTGTGAATGAAGCTGCCGATGGGCGGGCGACGATGGACTGGATTGCTGCCCAACCCTGGTTCGATGGCAATCTTGGCTTGTGGGGGCCGAGCTATGTCGGCTATGCGCAGTGGGGGTTGGCGATTGATGGGCCGCCATATCTGAAGGCGATTGTCCCAATCATGACCAGTGCCCGCTTCTCGCCACTCTTCTATCCCGGCGGTGCATTCGCCTTCGAGTCAACGCTGCGTTGGGTCTTTTTGATCGATGCCTCTGACCGCCACCGTCATAACCTCGACCTGTCTGCGCTGTGGCGAGTGTTTGTGGTCGGCGAGCGGATTCTGGATCGCGCTCTTCATCACCAGCCTTACGCCACAGCCGATACTATCGCGACCGGTGCGCCGGTATCCTTTTTCCAGCGCTGGCTCACCGATACCGATCCCCAGGGCGCCTACTGGTCGCGGGTTGATATGCATCGTCAGTTGCACCGGATTGACGCTGCTGTCCATCTGGTTGCCGGCTGGTACGATATTTTTCTCTCCGGCCAGTTGGCCGATTACGCGGCGCTGGTCGCAGCCGGTAAGCGTCCATACCTGACGATTCTGCCACTGGCGCATACCGGTCTTTCACAACCACTGGAAGGGATGCGCGAGGGGTTGTGGTGGTTTGACGCTCATCTGAAGGGCAAACGCGAGTTGTTGGCCCGCCGACCGGTGTGGCTTAAACTTATGGGCAGTAACGAGTGGCACGAGATGGATTTCTGGCCGCCACCGGCAACCCTGCACCGCTACTTTCTCCAGCCAGGACGGGGGCTTGACCGGCAACCACCACCGGCCGCTGCGCAACCGAGCAGGTTTTGCTACAATCCTGCCGATCCGCCGCCATCGATTGGCGGTGCCGTCCTGAGTCCGCTGGCCGGGCCACGTGATCAACGTGCGCTTGAGGCGCGGAGTGATGTGTTGACATTTACCAGTCCCCCGCTTACTGCCGATCTAGATGTGATCGGGCCGGTGCGCCTGGTCCTCTATGTCAAGAGTGATCGCCCCTTTTTCGATGTTGTCGGTCGGCTGTGCGATGTCTACCCCGATGGGCGGAGTATTAACATTTGCGATGGTATCATTCGTGTGCGGCCAGACATTGGCGAATGCCAGCCCGATGGCTCACGCCGTATCGAGATCGATCTCTCAGCAACTGCCCAGCGCTTTCGGCGCGGGCATCGCCTGCGTTTACAGGTGACCGGTGGCGGCAGTCCGCGATGGGGGCCGCATCCCGGTGATCATAGCCCTTATGGACAGAGAAACGGTGGTTCACCGCTGGAACAGTCTATTTATCACGATGCTGCCCATCCGTCGGTATTGATTTTGCCGGTGGTGAATGGCACAGTATCGCGTGATCAAACTGCATCCGCAACGTGAAACAGACTGACCAGTTGGTAGCATCTTCTCTGATCCGTCTTGGGATAGATGGCAGTCAGGTTCGGTTGATGGCAGGTATTGTATGAACGAAGGGAGCTACGACAATGGAGTACGAGCACAGTGCAGAGATCAAGATGCTGCGACAGGCGGTGCGTGAGTTCGTTGACAAAGAGATTCGCCCGATTGCACGTGCCATCGATGAAGAGGAGCGCGTGCCCTTCGAGACGATGAAGAAAGCGGCTGAGCTAGGGTTTCTTGGCGTACCCTTCCCCGAACGGTACGGTGGGCTTGAGCTGGGCATTACCGGCTACTGCGTGTTGATGGAAGAACTGAACCGGGTCTGTGCCAGCCATGCCACCATCATTGGTGCTCATTCGCAACTGGCGGCGATGAGTATCTATCTCGGTGGCACCGAGCAGCAAAAAGAGACCTACCTTCGTGCCCTGATCGAAGGCCGGAAGTGGGGCGCTTGGGCGCTCACCGAACCCAATGCCGGCTCAGATGCGGCTCACATTCAGACGACCGCCGAACGACGTGGCGATGAGTGGGTGATCAACGGTCAGAAGATGTGGATCACCAACGGCAGCTTTGCCGATGTCATCGTGGTCTTTGCCGCAACCGACAAGAACCTCGGTGCGCGTGGTGGTATTACTGCCTTCATCGTCGAGAAGACCATGCCCGGTTTCCGGGTCGGGAAGGTGGAAGAGAAGATGGGCTTGCGCGCCTCGCACACGGCCAGCCTCTACTTCGAGGATTGCCGGGTTCCGGCAGAAAATGTGCTCGGTCAGGTCGGTATGGGCTTTCCGCTCGCGATGCGCACGCTCGACATCGGGCGCTGTGGGTTGGGCGCAAGCAGCATCGGGTCGGCGAAGGAAGCCTTTGAACTGAGCCGCCGGTACATGGTTGAGCGCCATCAGTTCGGGCGCCCGATTGCCGAATTTCAGGCGTTGCAATTCAAGCTGGCCGATATGGCGGTGAAGCTCTACACCATGGAGCAGATCGTCTACGACTGTGCCCGTCGGGTTGACGCCGGTCAGCAGGCGACGCTCGAAAGCAGCATCGTCAAGCTCTACTGCACCGAGATGGCCAGCCAGATCATCGACGAGGCGATTCAGATTCACGGTGGCATGGGCTTCTCACGTGAACTGCCCCTGGAGCGGATGTACCGCGATGCCCGCGTAACCCGCATCTTTGAGGGTACCAATGAGATTCAGCGCCACGTGATTGCCAGCGAGCTGCTCAAGCAGGTTGGTTACAAGGTACGGTTGTATTGAGGGGTCTGGGGGCGGGAACCGGCGGTGACGTATGGTTCCCGCTGCCCCCGTACCTGATCGTGATCACGGCTGC
Source organism: Chloroflexus aurantiacus J-10-fl (assembly GCF_000018865.1). Taxonomy (NCBI): domain Bacteria; kingdom Bacillati; phylum Chloroflexota; class Chloroflexia; order Chloroflexales; family Chloroflexaceae; genus Chloroflexus; species Chloroflexus aurantiacus. The sequence goes on along the minus strand of NC_010175.1, from coordinate 1,424,279 downwards.
TGCGGCAGCGTGGCTGCCGCAGCATACCCATGCACCACGGGCAATCCCATCTGGCAACGGTATCCTCTCCGAAATGTGCAGCATTGCGTGCGGGGCGGAAATGCTGCTGCTACGCTTCTGCCACCCACGGCGAGGGAACCTGCTCTCTTACCGTTCACGCGGATCGAGCGCATCACGCAATCCATCGCCGAGGAAGGTGAACGACAGCATCAGACCGGCGATCAAAATCACCGGAAAGCTGAGCAACCACGGCCCGGATGATAGATTGTTGTAGCCTTCAGTCAGCATCACACCCAGACTGGTAGGGAACGGATTATCGGGATCGAGCGAGGGGCGCATCCCGACACCGAGAATAGTCAGTACAGCTTCGGCGCTGATCAACGCCGGAATGCTAAACGACGTGGACACAATGATCGGAGCCAGAGTGTTGGGCAAAATATGCCGCCAGAGGATGGCCAGCGTAGGCACGCCGATGGTGCGGGCCGCCTCTACAAACTCCTTCTCCTTCAACGACAACACCTGACCGCGTACCAGCCGGGCAATGCCGGTCCAACTGACCAGCGACACCGCAATGAAAATCAGCAACAGGCCATTAAAGGTACGGCCCAGCCACGTTTCGCGAAATGCGGTTGATAACGCGATGATGAACAGCAAATCCGGGAAGGCGGCTACAATCTCGGTAAACCGCATTAACAGATTATCGAGCCAACCGCCGGCAAAGCCCGATATTAAGCCGATGGTGACACCAATCAGCAGAATGGCAAATTGTGGCACAATCCCGACAATCAGCGAGACCCGGATCGCATACATTAAGCGCGATAGCACATCGCGGCCCAGGGTATCGGTGCCCAGCAGATGCTCCGGCACCCCCATCCGGGCCGGATTATCGGTTACCCAGGCCGGTGGACGTAAACTGTTGTTCGGGATTTGCTGAACAGGGTTGTAGGGTGCCAGCCACGGTGCGGCAATTGCAACAATCACATACAGCACAATAACCAGCAACCCTACCATTGCGGCCCGATTACGGCGCAGCCGGCGTAGTGCATCTGACCACAAGCTACGCGGTTTCGTATTTAAGTTCTGAAGGTCGATAGGATTTGTCAGTGGTCTGGCCGATGAAGTCACACTGTTCCTCACTACTTGTAGGTAATACGTGGATCAAGAATACCGTAAGCAATATCGACCAGTAAATTGGCAATGCCCAGGAAAAAGACATAGATGAGCGATCCGGCCATAATCATCGAATAGTCACGCTTACCGATGGCGTCAACGAAGGTGCGACCCATACCGGGAACCTGAAAGATAGTTTCAACAAACAGGGTACCGGTAATCAAACCGGCCAGCGCCGGCCCCAGAATAGTCACCACCGGCAGTAACGAATTTTTCAGCATATGACGCCAGATAATCACGTGGCCGGCCAGTCCTTTTGCCTGCGCAGTGCGAATATAGTCCTGACGCTTCACTTCCAGCACGCTGGCCCGCGTCAGGCGGGCAATGAATGCCATGCTGGTCGAACCAAGCGCGACGGTTGGCAAGACCCACGGCTTGATCGGATCATTCCAGTCTGGAATAACCGTAAACCAGTTGAGGATGACGGCAAAGATAATGACCAGAATCAGACTGGTAATCAGTGTTCCCAACGCAACAAAGATGGTTGATGAGAGTGAGAGCAGATAATCAAGCCAGGTATTTTGTCGTAATGCTGCCAGGATACCAAGCGGAATGCCAAACACAACGGCAAAGGCCAGTGCCTGCAACCCCAGACGTGCCGAATAATAAAACTTACTCGGTCGGGATGGTGTGCCTTCAAACAATTCCTGCTGTACCGTCCGCGCTCCGCGTGAAGCGTAGGTTGGGCCGAGATTCCCGGCAATGGCACCCCATTGAATCTTCCATTCACCGGTGCGCGTATCGGGCACAATATCAAAAAACATATAGCGGGTAAACTGCCGCCAGAACGGCAAATCCATCCCAAAGCGCTCACGCAAAATTGCTTCAACCCGCGGCGAGAGCTGCCGCCGTTCAGGTTGGGTATCGAATGGCCCACCCGGTGTTAGCTTGGCAATACCGAAGGTAATAAAGCCAACAATGATGAGAACGGGGATATTCCACAGAATGCGCCGAATGATATAGGCTGTCATAGGCATGCTCTGGTGGCGCGAGCAGGTTATCTCGCGCCACCGATAGGGCTTCAGGAACGCCGACTATGGTTGGACATCAACGTTGGGCAGGTTGAAGAAGCCAAGCCAGTAATCGAGTGGGGTGATGGTGTCAGGTGTGATACCCTTCACGTATGGCTTCACCAGTACCGGCCCACCGTTGTTGAGCATAAAGACCACCGGTGCATCTTCGACCAGAATCCTCTGCGCCTGAGCGTACAGTTCGGCCCGCTTCACCGGGTCTTGCTCAACGTCAGCCTGGCGCACCAGCTCATCAAGTTGCGGGTTCGAGTAGTTCACCCGTGCGCTGAGCAGACCGTTGGTCTGGAACAACGAGATCCAGTTCTGCGGATCGGGGTAGTCGGCGCACCAGCCGAGCGAGAACATTTGCGGCGGATTGTCCTTGGTGGCCGCAGCAAAGGCTGTCGGATCAATCGGATCAAGGATCACATCGATCCCCAGATTCTGCTTGAACTGGTTGGCTACCCACTCGAAGCGAGCATTGTTACGTGCCGTACCTGAATAGGTAAGCCGGATTTCAGGCAGCCCCTGCCCATCCGGATAGCCGGCTTCGGCGAGCGTCTGCTTCGCCTTCTCCGGGTTAAACTCCCACAGCTTCAGATCAGGCTGGTACCCAGGAAAACCGGGTGGAATAAAGCTGTAGGTCGGTGTCCCCAGACCCTGGAAGACATCGCGTACATACGCTTCACGGTCGAGCGCCTGGGCAAATGCCTGCCGCACCAGTTTGTTGTCAAACGGTGGCTTCGCCAGGTTGAAGCCGAAGTAGAAGGTACACGAACCGGGTACGTCAATTACTTCCTTGCTCAAGACGGGATCAGATTGAACGGTTGCCAGGTCTTCGGCACCCACACCGAGGATGTCAATCTCACCGTTCTGATAAGCCTGGAACGCTACCTGACCGTCGGTGATCATGTAGTACTCAACCCGCTTGAGCTTGACCGGACCCAGCGGACCGACGTAATTGGGGTTAGGCTCCCACACTGCCTTGCTGTCGTGCTCCCACTCCTTGAGCACAAACGGGCCGTTACCGATGTAGTTTTCCGGGTAGTACCACCAGTCGTCACCCTTCGCAACATCCTCCTCACGCACCGGTGCGCCAATCCAGAGGGCTGCCATGCTGAGGAAGTAGGGAGCAGGTGCGACCAGCTCGATCTGCAGCGTGTAGTCATCGATGGCCTTGACGCCAAATTCGTCGCGCAGCTTCTCGAGATCGAGCTGCATGACCTCTTCCATCGACAGACCCTGGCACGCAGCGGCACTGTACTCGCTGTAGCCTTTGATGATGCCACACGGCAGCGACTGGTACTCACCGGCAGTCTCAGGATCGGCCAGACGCTTCCAGGCGTATTCAAAGTTACGTGCCGTCAGCGGTGTCCCATCACTGTACTTGCCATCGCGCCGTAAGGTGAATGTGTAGACGGTACCGTCTTCTGAAACCTCAACCTTTTCGGCAGCTCCAGGAATAGGATTCATATCGAGATCGAAGGTCATCAGCGCCTGATAGGCCATCATGATGAACTGAATCTCGTTGACGAAGCTCGATTTTTGTGGATCGATGTTCTCCGGCTCAGAACCGGTCACGAGGCGCAGAACGCCGGGTTGCGCAGTGCCGGCAACCGGCGCGGCAGTTGGTTGTTCAGCGGGGGCGGTTGTTGGTTGCTCGGCGGGAGCGGTTGTTGGTTGCTCGGCGGGGGCCGTTGTCGGTTGAGCTGCCGGCGTGGAACCACCGCCACAGGCTGCGAGGATGGGTAAGAGTAACCCAAACAGGAGAGCCAGTGCGAGCGAGCGACGCCAGTAAAGCAAATTCATCGCAACACTCCTTGAAAGGTATCTGTCAGGCGAACAAAACACTCGAAGCGAGGAACACCGGCAAAGCCGCACTACGCCGGACAGAAACGGTTTTTGGGTGAGTAGGGTGTGAGTCAGAGAATGGTATACATCCCTCCTTTCTTAACTCAGGTCAAGCACATCCGTATCAATTGCGTAGTGCACCCTTGCACATGTGGAAAATTCCCCGTTCGATGATTGTGATCGTAACACGTTCTATTGAAACCTGTCAAGACAATTATTTGCTACCGCAACATATTGTTATTGAGATACCCCTGATAGCAAATCTGGTGTAATATAGGAGCACGCGCCGCTGGCTCGTCCACCACCTGAAACCGCACGTCTACCCTTCCCAACGGTGAATTGCACACCTACCATCATGCGACAGCGGATGCCATCCTGTACTGGCGTCTCCCGCCTCCAGCAGGCACGGGTTAGAGCGGGTGCATATCGCAGATCACCGCTGCGAGCAGCGCATGCGTGACACGCTCGCCACCGATGACCCTAACGCCGCACCTGAGCACGGGTGCGCTATGCCAACGCTCCCATACGGTGACGACGTACCAGCGTGCGCCGGTGGCACGCCTGATGATGCTTCAGCACGGGGATGATGTCAGCACAATACAGCCTGTTGAGGAAGAGGTAGTATGAAGCTGCTTCTTCTGCGGCGATACTACCGGATCACGATCCCAGCACAGCCGCCGCAGCGATGGCAAAGAAGATTTGCACACCCAACGAAAATCCCTGCCAGAGCCGGGCTGCCAGGGGGCTACGACGATACACGATCAGTCCACCGGCCAGATTCAGCAAGGCGATGATCAGGGCTGCAACAGGCAGAAAGAAGATACGCACCCGTGGCACAAGTTCGGCTGCCGCACCAATCTGATCACCCCGCCACTCAATCTGCGCCGGTAGGGTTGGATAGATAAACGCCAGCACACCGAAGAGCAGCAGGTTCAGCACAAACGTACTGAGAAGAATCTGGCGAATCACCGGGTCGGCCCAAAAGTCGTAGACCAGAAAGCGGGCAACCTGAACACCGGGCGCCAGGGTCTGTATGGCACCCAGGCGACGCCGTTGCTCCAGCTCCTGGACAAAGGTTTCCTGGTCAACAGGCGAGATCGCGTAGGCTTCCTGACCGGCGTAGATAACCAGTGCCTCGGCCAGCGGACGGGTAGTAAAACGGTGGATGACTGTTCCATCCAGCGCTTTCACTCGTCCATGGTAATAGCCGATGCTGGCAAACGCAGTACGCCAGTCGCCAATCGCCAGAGCACCCTGTTCGATGCGATCAATCATATTGAGCGGGATGATTGCGCGACTGCCTATCCATGAGACGTACAGACCATTGCGATCAAGGCTATAGCGGAGTGTAAGCGCAGCGCCAAACCGATACAGGAGCACGACAGCGAGGATGATCAGCCCAAGCGCCAGCATTGCTTCACCAAAGAGCAAGCCATCGATGGGCCATTGTTCTGGTGATCCGGTTAGTCTGGTAGCGAGGCGCACTATCAACCAACCGGCACCGATGAGACTCAGCACGGCGAGCGCGAGGCTGATCCAGACTCTTGAGGATGGAATTGGTGGCCAGCGTTGCATAGGTCATTTGCGTGCCGGAGCCAGGCGCTCCGGCACGTGTGAGCGTTACGGTGTTGTGGTTGCAGTCGACGTTGGTGTTGGCGTTACTTCTGCCGTGGGTTCTGCGGTGATCTCGACCGTCGGCGCCAGCGTTGGCGTTGGGAATGGCGTCGGTGGGCCTGGCAGATACGTGGGTACCGGTGTTGGTACCGGTTCGGTCGGCGCCAGCGTCGGTGTTGGTGTTGGTTCGGGGAAACGACGGACATCGGCGGCTGCCCGCTGTTCAGCGATCCAGCGGTCAAACGCCTCGGTGCGGGCCTGGCTAAGTTGTTCTTCCTGGGAGGGGATCGTTTGATCGGTGATTTCCAGGATATGCCAGCCAAACTGGGTGCGGATCGGATCGCTGACCTGATTGACCGGCAGGCTAAAGGCAGCCGCTACCAGCTCCGGCGGATAGGTTGCACCATTATCGGCAAAGCCATTCCGGTCGAACGAACCAATATCACCGCCATTCTCACGCGATCCAATATCGTCAGAGCGCTCGGCGGCCAGTGTAGCAAAATCGGCACCATTCCGAAGCTGCGCAACAATCTCTTGTGCCGCAGGTAAAGCCGCTGCAAACGCTGCTTCAATCTGCTCTGGAGTCGCCTCAGCCGGGGGGGTAACGGCAACCAGGATCTGGCGTGCACTAACCCGTTCTGCCTCTGTCTTGTAGGTGAAGCCATCTTCGGGTACCAGCCGGGCCTGAATCTGCTCGTTAAGCAACCGCTCCCGGTACTGATCGAGCAACGCCTGCCGGAATTCGTCTTTGCTTAACTCTGGCTGACGTTCGGTGACGATCAGTTCGAGTTCGTAGCGGCGAAACACCTCATCGATAATCTGATCAAACTGCACCCGTGCCTCAGCCGGTAGCGGCGTCGGTTCTGGGGTGAAGGTAGGCACCGGTGTCGGTGACGGCTCTGGGGTCGGGGTTGGACCACCAGGGGTTGGCGATGGAGTTGCGGTTGGTTCTGGTGTCGCCGTTGCCGCCGGATCGACCGTCGGTTCTGGGGTGACATTAGAATCGGGCGTCGGTGTCGGTTCGGGTAGTGGTGGAATGAAGATGAAGCCAAGATCGGCAACGATATTCTGAATGACCTCATCATCATTAATAGTAATACCGAATTCCCCGGCTGCCCGCTGCTTGATCTGGCGATCAATCCATTCCGACACCACTTGCTGATCAACTTCAGCCCGGCGCAACGCGCGGATCTGCTGATCGATCACGATACTGCGGCCCTGGAACTGCTGCGCAATCTGGGGATTGTTACCAAAGAGATCAAGCAACTGAAAATTCTGGATAATCTGCCGGGCGTATGCGATGCGCTGTTCACGCCAGTAATCACTACGGGTTAACGTAACTGAGCCAACCTGGGCGACCGGTCGGCTGGGTATCCAGAGCTGCTCGTAGATCAATCCGCTCGCAACGGCGAGCAGAGCGATGACCAGCGCACTCGCTGTTACGATAATAATCAGGCGCTGACGGCGCTCTTCTTCCATGCGGCGACGTGATGGACGCCGCGGCACAGGGGTTGGCGCCGATGACGGTGCGCTCCGTGGCGGTTTGGGTGTTTGTGACATAGGCTAAAACGGAATATCATCATCGCCAATATCGGGCGGTGGTTCACGGCGAGGGCCGCGCGACGGTTCATCAGAACGGGATGGACGCTGATCGAGCAAAATCATATCCTGCACAATCACTTCAACCCGTGAACGGGTCTGACCACTCTGCGCATCCTCCCAGGTTCGCGTTTGCAGGCGGCCCTCGATATACACCCGTGCGCCCCGACTCAGATATTGGTGGCAAATTTCAGCCAATCGATTCCAGGCAACAACATTAAACCATTCGGTCTCATCGTGCAGATCGCCATTCTGGTCACGCCACTGGCGACTGGCAGCAACACGAAACGTAGCGACCGGTGCGTCGGATGCGGTGTAACGTAGTTCGGGATCGACGCCAAGACGACCAATAATCATCACTTTATTCAGATCACGCGCCATGGCGTCTTCCCTCCACAGTTGTCCCAATCGCTACCAGCACACCGGTAAACGCCTATGCCTCACTCGGCGCTTCCTCTGTTTCCGACTCTGCCGGTTCGACAGGTGTCACCTGAACCGATTTCTCTTCGACCAGCACCAGCAGGTGGCGGAGAATGTTATCATTCAACCTGATAGCCCGGTCGAGTTCGGCAACCTTTGCCGCACTCAATTCGAGGGTGAAGAAGACGTAATAGCCTTCCGTGAACTTACGACGGCTGGCTTCACCGGTCACGTATTCCCGAATGGGATACGCCAGCTTGCGGCGTCCCCACGGCGACGACTGGCTCACCGTGTTAATCTTCCCGCCGAGTTGCTCAACAGTCTGTCTGATCCGGTCAATATTCGCCGTAATGCCTTCTTCGTTGGCAAACAATGGGTTGATGATAACAACCAGTTCGTACTCTCGACGACGTTCGCGCACAAAATCCTCCTCTGGCGATGTTTCGCTCATTGCATCACCGGCAGCGCGCTCCGGCGAGATGGCGAAACAGAAAGACTATTGGGGAGCTTCCCGATTCACGCTCCCCGTGACATCACGCGATTATAGCATACCTTGACTGATATGGTGTCAGGGGGTCTGTTCACTCTCTTGCTGCGTCAGCGCTTCCCAGGCAGTTGGGGTATCAACATCGGTAACTACAGCCGGATCGTCAACTTCCAGCTCGATAACCCGATCTGCGTAGCGGCGAAAGATGACACGGGCGCCGGTGTCGCCGTGCAGGGTGTAGAGTTCGGGGAAGAGTGAGGCGGCAATGATGACCGGATTGCCACGCTGACCCTGGTACAACGGAACGAGCGCTACTGCACCGGGGGTTGCCTGATAGGCACTGAGGAGCTGGTTGATCAACCGGGTAGTGACCAGGGGCTGATCAACCAGCAATACCATCGCAGCAGCGGCATCGTCGGGTAAGGCACGCAGACCGGCTACGAGCGAGGTGCTTAAGCCGGCGCTGTAGGCTGGATTTGTGATGATGGTGAGGGGGAGATTGTGTACGGCGGTACGCACGGCTGCCTCGACAGCACCCACGACCACGGTCAGGCCGGCCAGGTGACTGGCGAGAGCTTCGCTGGCGATATACGTCACTAACGGGCGACCACGCCAGGATAGGAGCTGTTTGGGTTGCCCCATACGAGAAGATTGGCCGGCAGCCAGCAGGAGACCGTAGATTTTCATTGCCAGACCTCACGCACGACATTGATCAGGGTGGTATCTTCGTGTGGAAAAACGCTACGGAGATCGCACAGTACCTGATCATCAACAATCCGGGTTATCACCGGTGGATTGGCCATGCGCAGCCGGTGCGCCAGCACGGTAGCCCCACAGCCAACAGGGGGCAGAGCGACACCGGCGCTGGGTTGCGTTGCACCGGGGAGTGAACCGCCACCAATCGCACTGGCACAATCCACCATCTGCGCCGGAATGCCGGCAGCACGCAGGGCGCCGGCAATACGCTCTGCGCGCGCCTGCAATGCGCTCAACGGGGTGCTGATCAGTTGCCAGACCGGAATCTCGCGTAGGGCAGTGCCACGCAGATAACTGTGCAGGGTCGCGGTTAAGCCGGCAATCGTACACTTATCAACCCGTAAGGCGCGGGCAAGTGGGTGACGCCGCAGTCTGGCGATCAGCTCACGACGCCCGACGATGATACCGGCTTGCGGCCCACCGAGCAGCTTATCGCCAGAAAATGTCACCAGATCGGCACCGGCAGCAACACTCTCCTGCACGGTTGGCTCAGGCGGCAGGTCAAACTGACGGGTATCAATCAGAGTTCCGCTCCCCAGATCATCGAGCAGCGGTATACCATGGGTATGGGCAACCGCGGTTAACTCGGCGAGAGGTGGTTCGTGGACGAACCCGATCAGGCGAAAGTTACTGGTGTGGACGCGCAAGATCAGAGCGGTGCGCTCGGTGATGGCCGCGGTATAGTCACGGGCATAGGTGCGGTTGGTCGTGCCAACTTCGATCAGGAGAGCGCCGCTTGCCCGTAAGACATCGGGAATGCGGAAGCCACCACCGATTTCTACTGCCTGCCCACGTGAGACAATCACTTCGCGTCCGGCAGCCATGGCGATGAGCACCAGATAGACGGCAGCGGCGTTGTTGTTCACGACCAGGGCTGCCTCGGCGCCGGTAAGCTGAACGAGGAGCGATTCGAGATGAACGTGACGCGAACCACGTTCGCCCTGAGCCAGATCGTATTCGAGATTGCTGTAACCGCTGCCGACTTCCTGCATCGCCGCACAAGCCGCAGCACTCAACGGCGCCCGACCGAGGTTGGTTTGGATGATGACCCCAGTGGCGTTGATCAACGGACGCAGGCTGGGTGTCACATCTGCGCGCAGGCGCGCCTGGACAGCCGCTACCAGCGTAGACAGATCGGGTGGCGGATGACCGGCACTGATAGATGTCCGCGCCTCGTTGAGAACAGCACGGGCAGCCTCACGCACCAGTTCGTGCGGCATATCGGCCCCGTCGCTGCGGACGGCGCGGATGAGTCTATCAACACTGGGTAAGGCGCGGAACGTCATTGTCTATCCCAGACCATCACGACTTGGTTGCGTTATCTCAAAAGCCTTGCGCAGCACCTGCTCGTAACTGGGCGTCAGCTCGCGTTTCCGCCGTGCCATTACGATACGAGCTACGCTGATCATAGTATCAATGCGGTACTCGCGAAAGACCTCGCCGCCCCAGGTGAAATGGGGAACGTTTTTTGGCGCACTATGCATACCGAAGACATTCGATCCGGTACCAATCATCGTTCCACCGGTCAGATGGAGACCGATCCCCAGCTTCACGTGATCGGCCAGAAAGCAGCCCAGCTTTAGAATACCGGTATCGATCTGGCCGATGCCTTCGAGGAGCACGCGCACCGAACCATAGTTGTTTTTCAAATCGGAATTGGTCGTCATTGCCCCGATATTCACCCATTCCCCTAGCCAGCTATGACCGAGAAAGCCATCGTGATGTTTGTTGGAATAGCCGTGAATGATCGACGCCTCCACCTCACCGCCAACCCGACACACCGGCCCGATACAGGTTTCGGCACGGATACGAGCACTGGCAATCAGGGTGCCTGGGCCAATGTAGGCCGGCCCCTGAATGTAACTGAATGGCTCGATCTGCGCTGCCTCGACGAAGACCGGCCCGTCGCGACTATCAAACACGATTGGCCCGGCCAGTTGCGCCGTCGGATCGACGTAGACCCGCTTGCCATGGGCGATGACGTGAGGTGCATCGGTTGTCAACAGCGGTAACCGACGGGCCAGCAATGGTTCATCACGAATGAGCTGTTCGCCGGCCTGAGTGATGAGATCCCAGGGATAGCTCAGCAGTGGTGCAGTGAGTTGCAACTCGCGCATCCGGGCAAAGCGCAGCAACTCGTCACGTGCGGCTTCAGCCTGCTGCTCACGAAGATAATAGATGATTGCACTGGCCAGAGCCGGCGATACGCGAGCACCGAGGAGCGTTTCACTGGCAATGTAGGCAGTGTTGATCGGCTCACAGACAAGTGCCGGCAACCACTCCAGATTGAGGGCCCGACCATTCACGAAGATGACCGGATCACTTCGGGCCAGCAATTCGGCCAGTCCACCGGCAGGGCCAAAGTGGGGCATCAGGTGGGCACGACAGAGACCGTAAGCCGGTTGGTCAAGAATGGCGGCAACCCGTTCACGGGTTGAAAATGCCCCACAGCGAAGTTCAAAGACCGGACGGGCCTGAACAAGCGTAGCAAAATGGCGCCAGAGTTCATCTTCAAACAGGATGACGGTCATAAGGTTTTGCGACCATGGCTATACGTGTGGTGATACTGCTCACTCAAAGCATAGCATAGAATACATTGTTGGCAAGGAACTGAATAGAACGAAGCTAGAAGTTATCTCATTCATTGATCGTGATGAGCAGTCACAGCATCCTCGTGACCGGCAGGGGCAACGGCGTGACCCGTGCCGGATCGTGAGCACGACTGGTGTGGCAGCCATGCTGCCGCACGCCAAGCGCCGCGACATGCGCATGACAAGCGGGCAAGGCAACCCATCCAGCGCGTGATGGCACGACCGGAGCTGCGCGTTGCCAACGGGCCAGGAGCAGGGTAGGCTGTCGTGGTGATTGGCAAGCGTTTATGAGCCTGTGCGACAGGCTGGTAGCACGACAGCACAGCTTTAAGAGATACGTTCTAGTGGAACATCATGCACGCTCCATTGGAGTATGGAAACCATGCTGCTGACCGCCGAACCACGTGCTACAGACACTGCCAGATTTGATATCGAGATGGATCAGAACGATAGTGTGTTATCAATCTGTAATCCACCGCTATGCAAAAGTTATCCACAATTTTCGTTCACTTATCCACATTACGACAGGGTGTCGTGGATAGATTGGGGATAACGGCGTCCAACGAAACGACAATCGTGATCAGTAGTGCGTTCGCTCTATGAGGTTGATAGTTATAGTTATCAGTGCCGATTAGCGACCGCACCACCTGTTTACCGCTGCACCGGTTCGGCAGTTGGCTGAACCGTAATTACACCCACATCAACCGTTCCCTGATTGGGCACGTCAACCGCAACTTCCCAGGCCGTGCCGGCAAACGCAACGTAGAGTATTTGCCGTCCTGAAGGCACACCACGCACGATGAAACTGCCATCCGCTGCAACCGGAATTTCAGTGAAATCTGTCCCGGTAAAGACCACTGCTCCCTCGGCCGGTGCTGCTACTCGCCCCACAATATCACCCCGACCACCGGGCAGAGCTATCAGATTACTCCGCCAGAGTGCAATCAAAGCGATAAGTACCAGCACACCGCTCAAGAAGACAATCGCGATCCGCACCACTCGTCGTCCCTGGCCTGGTGGAATAACCGGTGGTTGCCATTGCACATAGTAATCGGGATCAAATTGCCCCTGTGGCGGTTGTGATGATCGCTGTTCGTCGGTCATAATGCCACCTTCGAGAACATTGCCACGTCCTCACGGCCTGCGCACACTCACATCATCGAAGCAGGCACTCGATGCATCCCAACTGCGGAAGCCGATACCGCCTTGATTAAAACTGCTATCACGCGCCTGAACAACCGGTTGACCATCGACAGAGGCAACAAATGTATTCCCGCGTACCTCCAGGCGCACTGTGCGATCTGAGCCATACCAATCGTAGCCGGCGGGTGCCTCTACGCGGGCAATCGGCACTGCCAGCTCATTACCATTGATCCACTTGCGAATGATGAATGCCCCTCGCCCGTAGCCCGGATCATACTGGAACGAGTAGCCATTGAATTTTGGCCCACCCGAGTCGCGGAAGAAGAGGCCATAGCCATTCCCTCTGGTCAGACGGGCCAGGCTGACATCGATCACGTAGTCACTGCGATCAAATGAGCGATAGATCCGCCCTGGCCCATCGATGCAAAGGCGTCCCTCACGAATTTGCCAGCGTCCGTTCTGAATAGTCCAGTTATTGAGATTGGAAAAATCGTCGCGAAACAGATCGCCACAGGTGCTCCCGAACGCACTTGCTGCCCGACAGAGCGCATCACGGGTGCCTTCACCGGTGAGCATTAAGCCGGAAATCGCTACTGCTGCCACCAGTGCCAACAGAATGGTAATTTCAGTCATCGACTGACCGGTTTTTCCCCAATCGAGCCGCTTCACGACACCCACTCCTTTCATGGTTGTGCTGTGAAGGGAATGTCACGATGCTGTCAGATGCGTGATGGCCAGACCTGTACCCGATTACTGTGAAATGTGCTCTGTCCACCCAGATCGGCCAGTGCATCGGGAGTTGTCCAGTTGACATTTCGCCCATCGGGCGAGAGTGAAGGCCAGTGGCCCTTGACCGCAGAGACAACACCGGGCGGTACGTTGGTACTCACAACTGCACGCAGATGGCACTGCCCTCGTTGATTACTGACAACGACAACGTCACCATCACGAATGTTGCGCGCGGCAGCATCGACCGGATTAATCTCGATAGTCGGTTCTCCCTCTTTTGCCCGCAAACTGGGCTGGTTGGCCATACTTGACGAGACAAAATGGTGAGCAGCGGCTGAGATGAGGGTTAGCCATCCCTCCTCCGGCGGATGTGCGACATACTCAGCCGGTGGTTCATAATGGGGAAGCGGATCAAGCCCCTGAGCCGCCATGGTCGCACTCCACAATTCAACTTTGCCTGATGGGGTTGGGAAGTGACCATCAGCAAACGGCACTTCGTTCTCTGGTGACAGTGTGAGCCGGATGGTTCCCTCTTGTTGCAGACGTTCAAAGGTGATGCCGGCCAGAAATGGATTGCGTGCCCGCGAGGCATCGAGGACACCACGGATCGCCTCTTCCGCACTCTCGTGCAGCCACGGTTCGCTATAGCCCATCGCCTGCGCCAGCAAGCGGGTCACGTCCCAATTGCTCTTCGCTTCCCCCAAGGGGGCAATTGCCGGTTGGTTAAGCGTGAGATAACGATGGCCATAGGCACGGTGCAGATCGAGGTGTTCGAGTTGACTGGTTGCCGGCAAGACAATATCGGCGTAGCGGGCCGTATCGGTCATAAAGAGTTCGTGGACGACGGTAAAGAGGTCTTCACGCCGCAACCCCTGTTCGATGAGGCCGGCATTGGGTGATGAAGCGAGAGGGTTAGCGCAGTAGACAAAGAGGGACATGATCGGCGGATCGGTTACTTCGCCGGTGAGAGCCGCGCCAAGACGGTTCATATTGACAGTCCGCGGTACTGGTGGGCATTCAGAGGCATGACCAACGGCTTCCGCATCCCACGTTGCATAACCGCCGGTGGAATAGGCCAGGCCACCGCCACGCACACCGTACTGTCCCACAACCGCCGGCAGGCAAAGGAGTGCCCGGAAGGTCTGACCACCATTCTGATGGCGTTGAATACCGTCGGCTGTTTTAATGATAGCCGGTTTGGTGGTTGCATAGCGACGGGCCAGTTCAATGATGGTTGATACCGGCAGTCCGGTAATGGTTGCTACCCGTTCGGGATCATATTCGGCAGCCCGCGCGCGCAATTCACGCCAGCCAACCGTATGCGCTTCTAACCATGCCTCATCGTGCAGGTTTTCAGCGAAGATGACATTCATCATGCCCAAGGCCAGCGCCCCATCGGTTGCCGGCCTGATCGCCAGATGGAGATCGGCAGAGCGAGCGGTAGCCGTCCGTCGTGGATCGATCACCACCACATAGGCACCGGCACGCTGTGCCTGACGGATAAACGGCATTGCGTGAGGGCCGGCACTGGCCGGATTATGTCCCCAAAGGATTATGAGCCGGCTGTGCCGCAGGTCGTCGTAGTCAGGACTGCGGCGGGCACCGAGCGTGGCATAGACAGCAGCGTGGGCAGCAGCACAGCAGATCGTTCGATCCAGACCGCTGGCTCCCATCCGGTTCCACAAGCGGGCATCAACAATCGCCGTTTGCAGCAAACCCAGCGTGCCGCTGTACGAATAGGGCAGGATCGCAGCAGCACCGTATTCGGCGATAATTGCCTGCCAGCGCTCTGCGATGGTAGTGATCGCTTCGTCCCAGCTTATCCGTTCCCAGCGTCCGCTGCCTTTTGGTCCTACCCGACGGAGTGGGTAGAGCAGCCGATCAGGACTGTACACTCGTTCGAGGTACGGACGGACTTTGGCACACAGCCAGCCCTGGGTGATCGGATGTTCAGGATCGGCATAAAACGCGACTGCCCGTCCATCACGCACTTCCGTTATGGTGGCACAGGTATCGGGGCAATCATGCGGGCAGCAACCACGAACACGTTGTGTTGTCATAGCAATCTCTCCGCTAGCGGTTATTTTACGTATTGTAGCACTCTCAAATTGTTGTGACCAGAATCCGCTTCAGAACTGGATGATATCAAATCTGGTCGTGACACATCAGTCAACGATGACCCCGATACTGCACCTGAACGATGCACCGCTGGACGCCCGTAGGGGCGACACCTGCGTCTTACTTACCTGGTACGCCGGGAGTCGTAGGGGCACGGCATGCCGTGCCCCTACTCCAAACGACGCGAGACGCGCATGATGCGCAGGCAAGGCAATCAATCCAGTCTATGATGACACGAACGAAGCTGCTCTCCCCCATACCAACCTATGCAATTACCCATATGTTGCCAGGTAGCCAGTATGGTGCATCGGTCGTGTCACGGGCTAGCAGGGATCGCCCTGACCGTGCCCGGTAGGGGCGCACGGCCGTGCGCCCCTGCCAATGCCGGTGCGGGATGCTGACGCCATCCCCAGGACGCCAATGGTCGCCGGCGGGCACCCGGTGATGCCCGATCAGGGTGCAGCAGCGCCCACCGCGGGGATGAGCGTCCGTCTGGGAAGCACCCAGTCCTACCCCACCTGGCAAGACACCCCCGTCCGTCACCACGGTGTCCATCTGGTTATCGTTGGTGATCCCTGCGGCGACGGGCGGATAAACCGAATAGCTTCGGCATCACGACAGGGCTGGTGCCGAGCGGTGATGTCCGGAGGAGTGCACGCTGGGATAGTCCCTGATGAAGAATGCAGCGGGTGACTACAGAATTATGGGTAATGAAAAGCCCATACCAACGGGTTGGGCGCAGGGTAGGCTGTCGTGGTGATTGGCAAGCGTTCATGCGTCTGTGCGACAGTCTGGGAGATCGACAGCACAGCTTTTAAGTTCTAGTATGGTATGTCACGTGTTCACAGCTCCCAGCGGTGCTATGTGACACGCCCCTGCTCCAGTCCGCCCGCTGGGAGCGGGATGTAGATACGACAGCGCAACCTGATGTGACAGTACAAAGTAGGGGGCACGGCATGCCGTATACCGTGCTCCCTACTCAATTTCCTAATTTCCGCGTCAACCACCCAACCGCGAATGCTTACCCTCACCGTGCTTACATCGCCAGCACCCGGTCAGGGCCAAGCACCTGCTTCAGTTCGGCAACCAGGGCATCGGAGAGGGTAATGGTATGCTGCGACTGTAAGACGACCATGCCCACCCCATTTGGCAGATACAGTGTGACCTGGTCATTACCATGACTGCTGCTCAGAATCGTGTGGACATGCTGCATCAATGCAATATCGGCATCAAAATCGTGGCTACGCGGCAGGTAGATGCGTAGATTACGCGCCGGCGGCCCGTCAACCCGTGGCGGTTCTGGTGCATGGTGACCGCCATGACCATTCCCATTACTGGCGAGCTTGACCGGCTGGCGGGTGCGCACAACCGGCGGTCTGACCGGCGGCGGAGATGCCGGAGCCGGGGTAGGAGTTGGTGCTGGTGCTGGCGATACCGGTGGCGCCGGCAATTCCACACCGCCTTCGCCGTTCAGATCATCGCTTACCCCTTCCAGATCCATTTCAAGCGGTTGGGCGCTTGTTGTCTGATCTACTGACGCGGGCGTTTCCACGTGATCGACTACCAGTTGGGGTGTATCACGACGGTTATCAACCTTTGCCGTAATCCGCACTACAGCGTCATTTTGTAATAGATCGGCGTACTTCGCCAGCACCTTTGGAAAGACCACTATCTCGATGCTGCCGGTCAAATCTTCAAGATTGGCGACCAGCATCGTCTCGCCCTTCTTTGTCGCAATCCGACGCACCCCACTCAGCACTCCCACGAAGGTGAGCGTCTCTCCGATATGTTCAGCATCAATCGAACCAAGTTCGGTAGCACCGCTGAGATCGACACCTTCGAGGGCCTTAGCGATGGGATCATCGGAAATATTCAATCCGAGCAGCTCCTTTTCCCAGAGCAGCACCTCTTTCTGATCGGCAGGACTCTCGACGATCAGCGGCAACGGAATACGGGCCACCACCGGATTGGCGGTGGTTGCTTCACCAAAGATATCAAACAGGCTACTCTGGCCGATTTCACGCGCCTTCTGGGCTTCGATCCCGGCGCTGACGGCCTGATCGAGGATTGCCAGCTTCTGGCGGCGCGTGCCAGGGAGCGAGTCGAGTGCACCGGCTTTGATCAGGCTTTCCAGGGTACGCTTGTTCAGCGCGTGGCGATCAACGCGCGCACAGAGGTCTTCCAGCGATTGGAAGGGGCCACCTGCCTCGCGTGCAGCAATGATCGCTTCTACTGGCCCTTCGCCGACATTCTTGATTGCCATCAAGCCAAAGCGAATACCGCGTTGGTGGGTTACGCCCGGCGGCAACGGTTGGGCAAGTGGTTCGATAGTGAAGCCCTTGTGCGAGCGGTTGACATCAGGGGGCAGTACTGCCACACCCAGACGCCGTGCTTCGAGTGCCGCCTTCGTCACATCTTCAATTACGCCACCCGCACCGGTCAGCACAGCGGTCATATACTCGACCGGATAATTCACCTTTAGCCAGGCGGTCTGATAACTGAGCAAACCGTAGAGCGTGGCGTGCGGTCGGTTAAACGAATAGCCGGCGAACGGCAAGATCAACTCCCAGAGCTGATCGGCAATCTCCTTACTAATGCCTTTGCGCTGGCACCCTTGCTTGAAAATAGCCTCATTTTCGGCCATCAGTTCGCGATTCTTCTTGCTGATCGCCTTGATAACGATATAGGCCTGACCGAGCGTATAATCGGCGACCGTCTGCAACAGTTGCATAATCTGCTCCTGATAGACGATCACACCGTAGGTGTCGGACAGGATCGGTTCGAGCACGGGGTGGAGATAGCGGATCTGGGATGGATTATTTTTGTTCTGAATATAGACTGGAATCTGCTCAAGTGGGCCGGGGCGATAGAGCGCCACCATGGCGTAGAGGTCTTCAACGCGGGTTGGCTTCAATTGCATCAGGTAGCGCGTCATTCCCGCCGATTCTAGTTGGAAGACATTCTTCGTTTCGCCTCGTCCTAATGCCTCAAAAACCTTTGGATCATCAAGTGGAATTTCATCAAGCCACATCCGCCGGCCAGTCGTCTGCTCGATATACTTGAGGGCCTCGGCCACCACGGAAAGGTTGGTTAGACCGAGAATATCCATCTTCAGCAGACCCATCTTGGCCAGGGTCGGCCCTTCAAACGCAGCCATCAACGCATTCTCGTCTTTGGTCGTGCGTTGCAGGGGCACCAGCTCGGCCAGCGGTGTTCGACTGACCACCACGCCACAGGCATGCGTGCCAACTGACCGCATCCGGCCTTCAACCTTCTGTGCCTCATCGATCAGTTCGCGCAGGTGGGGCTGGGTTTCGTAGATCTGCTTCAACTCTGGGACGCGCTCAAGGGCCTGGGCGATGGTGGTGCCAACCGGTAACGCTGGAATCAGTTTGGCGACCCGATCTACCTCACCGGGATCGAGACCGAGCACACGGCCCATATCGCGAATGGCCGCTTTGGCCCCGAGCGTACCGTAGGTAATAATCTGCGCAACATTCTCCCGCCCGTACTTATCGGCGATATAGTCAAGAATCTCCTGGCGGCGCGAGTCGGCGAAATCGGTGTCAATATCGGGCATTTCCAGACGTTCGGGCGAGAGGAAACGCTCGAAGAGCAGCTTATTCTTGACCGGATCGACATCGGTGATGCCGAGGGCGTAGAGCACGAGCGATGCACCGGCAGATCCACGCGGCAGACAGGGGATACCGCGTGAACGGGCAAATTTCACGTAATCCCATACGATCAACATGTAATCAGGGAAGCCGGTTTGATTAATCACATCCAGTTCATACGCCAACCGATTCATATACTCAGCAGGTGGCTGACCATTGAACCGGCGCATCAAACCCTCTTCACACACGAGGCGTAGATATGAGGCGGCATCGTGGCCCGGCGGTAACTCAAAGACCGGCAACTGAACCCGTCCAAACTCCAGCTTCAACCGGCACATATCGGCGATGCGACGAGTGTTTTCCAGCGGTTCAGTACCGTAGCGTTTAAACCGCTCCCACATCTGCTCGCCCGACAAGATATGGTAGCTCTCGTCCATCGCGTATTCACGAGCACAAAACTCGGCGTAGGTCATATTCATCCCCATCGCCATAATCTTGTGCTGGGTTGCTTTATCTTCTGGACGGACGAAATGCGCGTCACTGGTGGCTACCAGTGGAATACCCAGTTCGCGCCCGATCTTCACTAACTCATCGTTCAGCGGCTCGAGTTCAGGGGTATTGTCATGCAGTTGCAACTCAAGATAGTAACGGTCGGGGCCGAGCAGGTCACGGTAATATGCGGCGGTTTCAACGGCTGCACGACGGTCTCCCGCTTTCAGATAGTGCAACACCTCGCCAGCCAGACAGGCCGAGGTAACGATCAGGCCTTCGTGATGCGCTTCCAGCAATTGCCGGTCGATACGGGGGCGGGCAAACACACCCTTTCCCATCCCGTCAAGATGGGCGCGCGTGGTGAGTTTCACCAGATTACGGTATCCCACCTCATTTTGGGCCAGCAACAGCAAATGAAAATAGTTTTTTGCCCCTTTTGTCATCGGGTCGCTCAGTGAGCCGGGGGCCATGTAGGCTTCGACACCGATAATCGGGCGGATACCGGCCTTTTTCGCCGCCTCGTAGAACTCCATCGCGCCGTACATCACCCCGTGATCGGTCAGGGCGATACTGTCCATCCCCAATTCGGCAGCACGCTGGGTAATGCCTTTCGTTGTGGCATAGCCATCGAGCAGGCTGTATTCAGAGTGGACATGCAGATGAACAAAGTCGTGCATGGCGTACTCGTCTTTCAAAACAATTTACACTTAACACAGTTGGACGAAGGCAGAAAGGCGATCTAAGCCTGAAACATTTGTCCGAAAGAACAGATGTGGTGTCGGTTTTTTGGTATTATATCAACATAATATCAGGTTATCAGGCGCACGCTTTCGGTTCTGATTATAACATATCAGCGGTAGCTTGCGAATAGGCTTGTCAACAATTGTAAGGTGTTTGTAAACCATGACGGTTCAGCGCGCGCTACCGTAGCTGGTTGTCGATGTCGCGGGGATGGGGAAATATTGTGGTGAAGGCGGTGTAGCAAGCAGATGGGAATCACGGCACGCCCTGCCGGGGTCTTAACCGGAAGGGCGGGAACCACACGTCGTCGTCAGGCCAGATGGACGTGATGCAACAGAAACAGAGCGTTGGACAGGTGAACAAGCAGTTACGATTGCCGACGGATCGCAAACAGGCACAACCCGGCCAGCAACAGCCAGAGCCAGTGCCACAGACCGAAAGGTTGCTGGAAAGCAACAACAATGGAGATGATCACAAAGACCAGTCCCAGCACAGCCAGTAGTGCCCGACGATAGGTTGGCGACATGAATGGCCTCACCGTACTACAAAGAAAGCCAGCGCCAGCAGTGCTCCTGCGACAAGTAGTAATAACGAAAACGCGAGATTGCCGGTTGCGCTGATCAGAAAAATGGTCATGGCAATAACGATGATTGCCATCATGACACAACCCCGACGTACTCGGCGAATACTGGTTGTAACATCGGGATCTTCCGGTGTTGAATTCATATACATCATCCACAGAGACTTACTTCCCGGCATATCTTACCATATGACAGCAGCAATCGCGTCTGTAATGTTTCTGCAATCAAAGAATAGTACTAAAGTACTGTGCAATACTATGACGGTATGATATACTAAAAATAGAAATATCATCGTTCTACTACAATGACGCAGGGAAGAAAGGGGGCTGCCAATGTTTGATCGAGAGACATGGCGGCAGCGGGTTGCCGAACGATTCACAACCTTTGCCCGCAACCCCCGGCAAGAGATACAAATTGCCGGCGTGAGTAGTGTGCTTGGATACCTTGCCCTGCGTGCGCTTGAACCATTTCTTGCTGCCTTCCAGGAAGAGCCGGTTGCCGCTGTGTTGGCACTGGCCGAGATTTCACGTGGCCCCGGTGCCAATCACATTGTCCGCCGTGCCAGCCGCTGGCGTTACCAGCTTGCCCATCTGATTGAGCGCGAATTACGTTCACGCCCGGAACTTCGCCTGACCGTCGAAGAAATCCTGCTGGCGTTACAGGTGCTGCATCTCGCCCGGCAGCGCCTCAATAGTTCACGTGATGAGTGGTTACGGCTGACATTGCTGGCCGAACTCGACACCTTCGAGAGCGGTGATTTTGAACAGTTACGCCGTCAATTGCAAGACCCCGGCTGGCAAAGTCGCTATGAAGCGATTCGTCGTCTGCGCGTGCGAGAGGGTCACTACACAGCGGCAGATCTGGTGCTCCTGCATGACGGTTTGAGTGATAGCGCCTCGCATGTGCGTGCGGCTGCGGCGCGTATGCTCGGCCTGATTAATGGGATACCGCCGCAACCTCTGGTCAAAACGCTGATCCGACTGGCGATCCATGATTGCGATCTGGAGACACGCTTCGCCGCTGCCCGCACGCTGGGTCAATTGCGTGACCGGATCGTCTCGCCACAACTCCTCGATCATCTGATTGAATGTCTCGACAATCCCGATAGTTTCGTGCGCTCGGCAGCAGCCCTGGTGGTGAGTCAGTTGGGAGAACTGGCCGGTACGGCCCAGATGATTGAACACCTGCTCCCCATGCTCTCTGATGCTGACGCCTACGCTCGCGAAGCAGCAGCGCGCGCGCTGGGGCGGTTGGGTGTGGCAGCCGCAACCACAACCGTCCTCAATGCCTTAACCCAGGCCGTCGACGATACTGACCCCAATGTTCACGAAGCTGCTGTGGATGCCATTACTCGGCTGCGTAAATTACGAGCCACCCTGCCGCTTTCCCCTGGTCGCCATCCAACCGAACCATTAGCCGTGTAGAGGTTGGCATGCAGCGACAGATCAGTGTCTTCGCCGATTGGAACGCGGTAACTGAACTGTTGGCCTTCAGCGATACGCTGGAGGCCGATTGGCAATTACCCCACGATTATGTCTATCTGTTGCGACTGGTGATCGAAGAAGTCGCTACCAATATTGTCAAGTATGGCTACGATGAACAAAACCGCGATCAGATTCAGTTGTTGTGCCAGTATGAACAGGGTGTGCTGACTATCATCATTCGTGATCGAGGGTACCCCTTCGATCCCCACGACGCACCACCACCTGATCTGGGCAGGGAGGTTGAACAACGTACTATTGGTGGTCTTGGCCTCTTCTTTGTGCGCGAATACGCTGACACCCTCCAGTACCGGCACGATCCGGCAAGTGGCTGGAACGAGTTAATCGTAACCAAAACAATGACGATGCTGGATCGCTTGCGGAGTTTGCCGCTTTTTCAGGTAGTACCTGAAGCGATTCTGGCCGAGTTAGCCCCTCGTCTGGCCGAATGCCGCCTTGCCGCCGGTGAAATATTGTTTCATCAGGGCGATCCGGGCAACGAATGCTTCGTGATCTTGAGCGGTGCGGTAGAGGTAATCACGTTCGTTAACGGCACCGAGTTGCGGCTAGAGGTCTTTCACGCCGGCCAAATCATTGGCGAGATGAGCCTGATTGACCAGAGTCCACGGTCGGCAACTGTACGGGCAATTGAACCGAGTCGCCTGGTTGCGCTGAATGAAGCGGTGTTTGCCACCTTGATCGGCTCCAGTCCGGCCCTGGCAATGACGATGCTACGCAGTATCGTTAGTCGGGTACGCAATACCAATCAGCGCATGATTCATGATCTCGAACGCAAGAATGCCGAACTCCTGGCGGCGTATCAGCAATTACAGGCTGCACAGGCGGAATTGATTCGGCTGAACCGCCTCGAAGAGGAGCTGGATGTTGCCCGCCGTATTCAGCAGTCTTTCTTACCACGGGTGTTACCGCAACCAGCCGGCTGGCGTATTGCCGGGTTCAGTCGCGGGGCGCAGGCTGTGGGTGGTGATTTCTTCGATACCATTACCCTTCCCGATGGCAGAGTCGGCCTGGTGGTGGCCGATGCCTGTGGCAAAGGGGTAACGGCTGCCCTGTTTGTGGCGTTGAGTCGATCATTGCTGCGAGCGGCGTCGCAGGCTGTAGGGATGTCGCAGTCGCCCGGTAGCATCAATACGTCTATTCTCCTTCACGCTGTCAGTCTGACCAACGACTATATCTGCCGTGAGCACGGTGATGCCAATATGTTCATCACTCTGTTCTATGGCCTGCTTGATCCGCTCAGTGGTACAATAACATACATCAATGCCGGGCATAACCCACCATTGCGGATTGCCCGCAATGGCGATGTGGCAGAAGAACTACACGAAGGCTCATTACCAATCGGCATTGTGTCTGGGCAAACGTATGAGGTGTATGAGTTGCAGATACAGCCCGGCGAGAAGCTGGTAGCCTTCAGCGATGGGATTACCGAAGCGATGAATCCAGCCGGTGAGTTGTTTGGTGATGCCCGTTTACAGGCATGCCTGCAAACCCTCTGCCACCACCCTGCCCCCGATCTGGTGGCGGCAGTCGTCGCAGCGGTTGACACATTCGCTGCCGGTGCACCACAGGCTGATGATATTACCCTGCTGATTGTGGAACGTCTGTCTGATAGTCAGCTTTAACGTCAAGGGATTGCCAGAAAACCTGATACTCACTACGATATTCAGAGAGTATCAGACGGTATCCTGATTGCTATACTACCTGTTCTAAGACAGGTTCATGGCATGCTATAATAACCGTACCCTCAATAGTTGCATAGCGGTGAAAACCCGCTAGAAAGAGAGACTTCGGCGTGAAGACCGAGCATGTAGATGATGTGCTCATCATTGAGCTTCCGGCTCGCCTTGATGCAGCCGGGATTGCAACCATCGAGCAGGAATTGGCAGACACTATTAATCAGCATCGCGGTAAGGTGCTTGCGGACATGACCGAGGTCAACTTCGTGGCCAGCCTGGCCCTGCGCATGCTCTTGACCAACCTGCGCGCCATTCAACCACTGGGTGGTGATCTACGGTTGTACGGTTTGCAGCCACAGATTGCCGAAATTTTCCGTAAGAGCCGCTTCGATACGCTGTTTAAGATCTATCCTGATCGAGAAACAGCCTTAGCTGCGTATCGCAATCAATAGAAGTTATCACCGATATTAATACGTCGCGCATTCCGCAGCGCCAATCCCTGATGGATGCACGTTACCTGTGCTGTGTCGTGTCTGTGCGTTCATACGATGAGGAACGTGTATTACCGAAATGGGATTGTTATGCAGTGGGGTGCCTACGTTTAATATACCGGCAGCGACGCAGTAGAATGTGACCGTGCTCCTGGAAGTACTTACCGCCACAACTGGTCGAGTAATTCGATCAGCAAACGACTATGACGACTCAGGTCGGTGATCGGAATGTATTCATCGGGAGCAAAGGTCGCGCTGACAACCGGTGTCAGGCCAAGGCTCACGGTTGGGATTGGGTGATGGCCAACCAGTAAGCTGAAAGGCACCGTGTATGGGCCAGCCGGCACAACCACCGGTGGCCGTTCAAATACGGTTGCGCCGATAGCAGTCACCTGCGTCACGAAGGGATTATCGGTCGCAGTCATTAACGGGGGATACCCGCCAGGCAACCGCTCAATCACAATGTCAGGAAACCCCTTCTCGTGCAGGTGGTGCTGTATCAATGCCACAATCGCATCCGGCTGTTGATGGGGTACCAACTGAATATCGAGTAGCGCCGTCGCCTGTGCAGGGATAACGGGTGTCTCACCGGATGGTTCAACGGTGATGCTACTCACATTACAGGTGGGGAGCGTCACTTCCGAGCGACTCAACGCTGCACCGTCGATACCGAAAAGAAACTGATCGATCCGCCAGGCATCCCGTCGTGCAGCCGAGGCCAGTTGCAGTTGTCGGATCACCGCATTATCATTGCGCGACGGACCTTCAACCGCGTCGTAAAACCCCTCGATCCGCACATCTTCATCATCACCCTTGAGAGAAGCCAGGGCCCAGATCAGCCGCCAGAGCGGATTGGCAACGCTGGCGGCAAAGCCGGTTGGCAAGGGATACGCCGGCCCACGCGCACTCAGACGCAGACGGATCCAGCCTTTACTACCACTCACGCAGATAGGCGTACCGGTAGCATCGCGGTCACCAACACTGGCCAGGATCGCGTCACATTGCAGCAGATCACTATGCGCGTGCAGGGCTTCTTGCAGACCAGAACTACCCGTTGTAGCTGCCCCTTCAATGACCAGGGTGATCCCACACGGCAATTCCCCTTCACGGTGCAGAATGGTCTGCAGGGCTGCCAGATGCGCTGCCAGGGCACCTTTGCCACCGGCTACACCACGTCCAAATACACGACCATCACGTTCAGCAATATCAAACGGTTCGTGTGACCAGTGTCGCCACGGGCCGGTTGGTGGCGTATCGTAGTGATGATAGAGCAAAAGGGTCTGTGGCCGTCGTCCTGACCGATGAGCAATAATCACCGGTGCGGTATCGGTAGCCGCAATGCGCACATGCATGCCTAACCGACGCACAAGAAGGGCGATATGTTCAGCCATTGTGCGCAACTCATCGATCTGACCGGCAGTCGATGGCTGCTTGCAGAGGTACCGCAAGATCTGAACAAGCTGCTCAATTGACGGCGGTGCATGGACAGTCACCAAGATGCCCCCTCTTGCTCACACATTTGCGTTTAGTGAACGAATTATAACACGGTGTTCACTGCACGCTACGCGAGGGTCATGCTAGAATGAAGTGCGAAATGTCACATAGTTCTTGCAATCCGCGCCAACACGGTCGCGGCGGGAGGAAGTTGCATGGATCCCCGGCATCGTGCCTTTGTCAATTTTGCATGGCTCAATGTTGGATACAACCTGTTGGTAATTATGTGGGGCGCATTCGTGCGGGCAACCGGCTCTGGTGCCGGTTGTGGCGATCACTGGCCGCTCTGTGACGGTCAGGTGATACCGCGGTCACCCGATACTGCTCAGCTCATCGAGTTTTCTCATCGCGTAACGAGTGGCATTGCCCTGCTGTTGACGATAGGGTTACTGGTTTGGGCCTTACGACTGTTTGCTGCCGGCCATCCGGCACGGCGGGCGGCGATTGCAACGATGATATTTATGATTGTCGAGTCGCTGATCGGAGCAGCACTGGTGCTCTTCCGACTGGTAGCTCACGATGCATCACTGACGCGCGCCTTATCATTGGGACTGCACCTCGTCAATACATTTCTGCTGATTGGAGCAATGGCGCTTACGGCCTGGTACGCCAGTGGTAAGCCAGCTCCTGACCTGCGTGGTAAAGGTGGTCTGTTAAGTATGTTGATCGCAGCGTTGGTCGGCACGGCATTGGTAGGCTCGAGTGGTGCAATAACGGCTCTGGGTGACACCCTCTTGCAATTGGGCGTGCTGCCTGGCGGTGTATCGCAGTCGATCACTCGTGATAGTCATCCCCTGGTATGGATGCGAATTATCCACCCGGTCTTGGGCACACTGGTTGGCCTGGCAATGATTTCGCTTGCCCAACGGGCAGTGCGCTACGATCCGTCACCAACAACGCGCCGACTGGCGTGGGCTACTGCTGCGATCTTTGTTGGTCAGATTTTTCTGGGTGCAATAAACGTTATCCTGAAGGCTCCGGTGTGGATGCAACTGGTGCATCTGCTCTTCGCCGATCTGGCATGGCTGGCGCTGGTGTTGCTAAGCGCAACTCTCCTCGCTCGGCCCGGCGAGGAACGTGTCCCACAGCCGGTGTCCGTCTCGTCACCGGCACGCTCTGCGTAGGACAGGCCGCACAGATCAGCTCTCGAGCGGAAGAAGGGTAACTGCACAGTGTTACCCTTCTTTCTTTTTCCGAAGGGATGAGGTTTACGGGATGTTCCAACTCATACCGTGTGTCTGCCAATCCAAGCTCGTGCGGCCACGTGGAAGGCATGCCGTTCAGCGGCGTGCGATCCGCTATGGTCTGCGCACTGCACATTCAGCCTTCGATGCACACAACATCGTGTGCTGGAATGGAGAGACGGGCGTTACCAAAACCGGTACTATGATGACTTCTTCTATAACTGGACTATGGTCACATTGTTGTGGCTGCTGAGTTGTGGTATAACCAATTTTAAAGGGCATCCCATCTTATCCTTCAGTTGTGCCCAGGAGGCCCACGATGGCATTACACGGTTCGTTACAACAGGTACCATTACGTGAGTTGATTGATCTCGCTGCATACAGTTCCCTCTCTGGCTCGCTCGATATTCAGGGAGAGCGTTCCGGTCGAATATTCTTCACCAATGGTCAAATGTACCACGTTGAGTGCGAGGGACAAATAGGGACAGAAGCGCTAGGCATTCTGCTCAATGTCCAGCAAGGCACGTTCAACGTCAGCAGCGGTGCCAGAAGTAATCAGCAATCGATATGGGGCGATATCGAGACGATGATCCGCTACGCTGAGCGTATGGCGTTGCGGTGGCGGCGGATCTGGCACAAAGTTGCTTCGCTGCAACTGGTACCGACACTGAAGGTCACCCGCGAAGAAGCGTTGCAGCGGGCAAGTGTTGCGCTGCATTTGCTGCTTGAGGCCATCGACGGTCGTAAGAGTCTGTCGGATATTGCAACTGATCTGCACTGGTCGGCGATTGATGTGGTTGAGGGCATCGTTCAGTTAATGGACTTGCAGATCGTCGATCTTGTCTCTGTGCCGTTGCGACCGGTGGAATCGCACCAGAACATGCAGGCTGCAACACCATCAGTGCCGACAACGTCTATCGACTATCTCTTGTCTATCTTGCAGCAGTAGTCACCACGTACAGCGGTAAGAATCGGTTGCACAACCCCTTAATCAGTGCCTGCTTGTAGAACAGAGTGCGGAAGCCAGCCTTCCGCACTCTGTTCACTTATGCCTGTCTATGCTGTCGTGCTGCCGGGGGATTGGCAGGCGATATCCCATCTTCCTACCGAATGGCAACCAGTATCGCACCCGGTTTAGAACGCAGACGTCATCTAATGCAGATTGTTCTCCCTGTAGTAAACCATGCGGTATGTTTCGCGTATACTTGTATGACAACCGGCAAGGGTAACTCCCAAGCACAGACAGAAGCCTGGACTACGTGTGTTGTCTGACGTCATGGAGGTGTATCATGCAGTCATCCCGATGTCCGGCAACACGCTAACAGGCGTTTACCAAACGCATTGCACTGGTTGAATATCGGCTCAGAAACGGAGGTACCAATGCACGTGACCCTCCCCCACGGTGTGCAACTACGCTACGATGATGCAGGAAGTGGACAACCGGTCGTCTTGTTGCACGCCTTTCCGCTGAGTGCGGCACTATGGCGGGCGCAATTGAGTACATTGGGTGATCGCATGCGTATGATTGCCCCTGATCTACGCGGGTTTGGCGGCTCGCCGGCGACACCGCTGCCACAGTCGCTCGATGACTATGCAACGGATGTCCTGGCATTACTCGATATCCTGAACATCGAACGGGCAGTGCTGGCCGGCTTGTCAATGGGAGGCTACATTGCCTTCGCTCTGCTGCTGCGGGCACCAGAGCGGATCAGCGGCCTGTTGCTGGCCGATACCCGGGCAACTGCCGATAGTGAGGAGACGCGGGCAGCACGGGCCGTTAATGCCAGGATTGCGTTGGAAGAGGGAAGTGCGGCACTGGCCGGACGAATGTTACCCAATCTGGTAGCACCGGGGGCAAGTGAGGCGCTACGGGCCGAGCTGCTGAGTATCGCTGCGGCGAATCCACCAGAAGGGATTGCCGCGGCTCTCCACGCCATGGCGGCTCGCCCCGATTCGACGCCGCTGCTGGCCGAGATTCGGGTGCCGACAACTGTTGTCGTCGGTGCGGAAGATGCTCTCACCCCCCCTGCTGAAGCGCAGGTGATGCACAATGCGATTGCCGATAGTCGTTTCGTCGTGATTCCACACGCCGGCCATCTCAGTGCGATTGAACGGCCAGCAGAGTTTAATCTGGCGCTGGTCGAACTGGTGATGCGGGTTGAGGCAGCATCCAGAACATGAGGTACGGGTAGGGGCGAGGCATGCGGCGCCCCTACGGTATGTGCGCAAACAGGTCACGTCATACGGTAAGGCCCTGGCAGGAGGGTGATCCGCGCATATCCGCTGCATCCGTGAGCATCCGTGGTGGTCATCCTCAGAACACGGATGAACGCGGGTTTGGCGGGTGCACGCGGATGGGTTGGGTGCCTCACGCAATGGTACCAGCAGGAGGGTGATCAGCGTATATCCGATGCATCCGTGAGTATTCGTGGGGATCATCCGCAGCACACGGATGGACGCGGGTCTGGCGGATGTGCGCGGATTTGCTGGGTGCCTCACGCTATGGTACGGCAGGAGGGTGATCCGCGCATATCCGCTGCATCCGCGAGTATCCGTGTATCATCCGCAGCACACGGATGGACGCGGGTCTGGCGGATGTGCGCGGATATGCTGTTAGCACCGGTGATCTGCTTCTGACAAATACATATTGTGCAAGTGAGCGTTGGATGATGGGCAGATTGGAGCACATGCATACCTGTATCTTGCCAGATTTGATAGAACACCCTCTAACCTCGATCCTCATCGAGAGCGGCCAGCAACAAATCACCCTCTGCCGGCGAGATACGACCATCGGCAACCATCTGCAAGATCGAAGCCCGTTGCTGTTCTCGTTCGGCCTCACTCATCGGGGGCTGTGACGGGACAGGGCGAAGCTGCACTGTTGGCCCGGTTGCCGGCGGATGCGGTGGTGGTGGTGGCGCTGCCGGCGGATGCGGTGGTGGCGGCGGATTTGGCGCAGCCGGGGGCGGCGGTGGTGGCGACTGAATCCGACTCAGCGCCCGTTCGACCGCTTCAAGTGCTCCATTCAGACCGGCAGCCGCAGCCTGACGGGCCTGTTCCTTAATACGCTCGATCCGTTCGGGATCAAGACGCCACTCGCGTTGATTGATCTTAACGCGCACCCGTTCTGGCCCGGACTCGGCTTTCCAGCGCCGGGCCTGCTCGGCGAAGCGTTCAGCCGCCGCACGGGCACGCTCGCCCGCACGCGGATCGTCGCCGGCTAGCGCACTTCGCAACTCGGCGGCCAGTTCACGCCCCAGTTCACTTAGCTCGCGCCCCAATTCGCGGCCAAGCTCACTCAGTTCTTGCCCAAGCTGCGCACCGATACTGCTGAACGAATCGACCTGACCTGCGCCTTTAATCGCGAGATCACCACCCACATGCAGATGGATGCTGGCGTTCCCCTGACCATAGCGCAACTCCAGCATCTGACCGGGTATTGAAGGTCGGGTTTCAATCCCACTCACTTCACCTCCGACAACCGCGTTGATGGTCAGATCAGGCGTTTCGGGGAGCACGATGACTGCATCACCGCCAACCTGGGCCCGTATGGTGCTACCGGCTGTGGCAGCGGCATGAAGACGGAGATCACCACCAATAGCCGTGATCATAACGTTGCCGGCAGCCTGTTTGACAACGCAGTCACCTCCGACATGACTGACTGTCAGGTCACCGGTGACATTGTTGAGTTCCAAATCACCACCAATCGTCACCATCCGACCGTTGGTGATAGTTCCTGCTTCAACATCGCCGGCCACCGTCTCAACCGTGAACTGATCGATCTGGGCTTCGGAGGCATCAACATCACCGCTCACCGCCAGGCACTGCACGCGACGGGCCTGTCCTGTGAGTGTCAGATCACCGTTGACACGATCAAGCTGCACATCGGCGGTACCGGTGAGTGTAAGTTCAACGTCGCCATTCACGTTACCGACCCGTAACTGCTCGCTCAAACCGGCCACCTCAAGATCGCCATCAACCCGATTGACGGTCAGGCTCAACACACCACGCCCATTCACATCACCCGCCACTCCAGCCAAATGGACGACTGGAACCTCAGTGAGTGAGACATCACCGTGGACATCAGCAGTGACGCTCAATTCAGCGACGGTCGTTGCCGTGAGATCACCTTCGAGCGAGCCGATGGTGGCCTGATCGGTAATCTGGCGCAGCGAAAGATCTCCCTCAACACGCTCGGCGGTAAGGCGATAGAGATTCTGGGCACGGGCATCACCGTGGATCACGACGATCCGCACATCAGCAGTCTCTGGCACCGCAAGCTGGAGATCGTCAGTACACGGGCTGACAACCAGACCATCGGCTTGCGCAGTCACCGTCACCTGTCGATCATCACTCTGCCATTCGATCAGCGGTTCAGTCCAGCCTCGGATCGTAAGATCGCCGTGAACCGACTGGATGATAAGTGTTACCGGCAGATCAACCGAAAGCCGTTGTTTCATGCAAACCCTCCTCATGGTGAAGACTACGGTTGTACCAGGGGTTATTCGATCACAATCTCAATCCGTTCGCCCTCTTCCAAATCCTGCCATTCCAGCAACAGACCGGTAGTTCCACGTTCCACGCTACGGATCAGCTCTTCCAGGGCACTACCACTCAATTGCGGAGCCAGCCGAGCGCCGAGGCGCAGACCAACATTAATCAGGCTCACCGGAATAGCTACCGACGCTTTGAGGCGTTGGGAAGGGAGATCGGTGACGCGAATGCGCACCAGACGCGCCTGACTGCGCTCGATTGGCCGGGGATCGGCACTCAGGGCATCGAGCAGACGCGCAGCTTCCGCAGCCGACAGTTGCCCCTGCTCGACCATTTGCAGAATCCGGTGCCGTTCTTCATTTGCGCTGTTCATGGTCAGCTCCCTTTAGCAGACGCAAGGCCTCTTCGACCGAAATCTCGCGGGCAGCAAGCCGGTCGAGAATCTGACGCCGATCAACCCGCGGTTCCTGTTCAGGTGTACCGCCGAGCAGAGCAACAATTTCATCGAGGCGAGCGCGGGCCGTATTGTAGGCAATGTCGAGTTCAGCGGCGAGGCGTTGAATATTCCCGCGATTCTTGACCAGCAACTCAACGAATGCAAGCTGATCAGGCGAGAGACGACCAATCCAGCCCAGGCTAAAACGACCCTCGATGACAATGCCGCTCTCAGGTGATTCGAGACGGGTGACGATTAACTCACCACCGGTGATGGGGTCACGGGTCAGTAGTGGATACATAGCAACCTCCGTTAGCGGGCATAGGTAAGATGGCGAGAGCGTCGATCCGCAGCGTAGCGCAACAGGTAGGCACCAAACCGAATCAAGCGCAAGCCGAACCAGCGGGCAAGGCGACGAGCGATGGGCGAACGCGGAGGCTGGTGGAGTGATGCGACACCGGCAACACGTTCCTGCATCTCGCGAGCGTACAGTTGCTCGTGGTGGTAGAGGTCGCGCATCATAGGAACTCCTCTCGTTACTTGGTTGGTAATATTTGCCAATCTGATAGAGATATTACCATCTCAATTGGTAATTGTCAATACTTATGTTGGAAATTTTTGCCATTTTATCATCATATTTCTGCAAGGCAGATAAACGGAGAGATGACGCCCTCGATCTGTGGTTTTTAGCACTGAGACATGGAGGGCACAGAGATACCATCTCCCTATGCCGGCAATGGTTGCGTGGTGATATACAAACCAGGGTGGCAGGGACGCAGCGTGATGAGGCGTGGTACGCTGCGGTGCTACGGTGAGTAGTGACGAGCACGCATGTCGTGCCTATGACCAGTGACGACCGGCAGCATCGTGGGTGCGGGCGCTATGCATCGGCACGCAAACCGACAACACGATATACGGACCAGGCGAGAGGCTATACCACAGTGGGCGTTCCACTGGCGAATCGCTGGTGGGTTGTCGCAGGTGCAGGCACACTGACCGGTTTCATTCATTCACGCTCAGGTAGAGGGCCAGGGTGATGAGTAGTGAGCGTGTGGTGTGTGTGCTGCTCGCCGTGGTGATTTGCGCACGCCCCCACCCCAACCCGCCCCCGCTGGAGGCGGAAGGCGCCGGTACAGGATGGCTCCTGCTGTCGTGCGCTGATCCAGGCTCGCGCTTCGGCGCGCCGGAGGCGCGCGCTCCCAGTCCTGGCGGAGGCGCGCGCTTCCAGTCCTGGCGGAGGGTCGCACTGCCAGTTCTGGCGGAGGCGCGTGCTTCCAGTCCTGGCGGAGGCGCGTGCTTCCAGTCCTGGCGGAGGCGCGTGCTTCCAGTCCTGGCGGAGGCGCGTGCTTCCAGTCCTGGCGGAGGATCGCACTGCCAGTTCTGGCGGAGGGTCGCGCTGCCAGCCCTGGCAATGCGTTGGCGATAGTCATGGGTGCAGGATGTTAACCGGACATGCGGTATGATCTGGAACAGTCGGTACTGACGGACGTTGCGACACTGCTCCCGGACAAGGCTTTGCGAAGACAGGCGTTACGATGATGTCAACCCCACGCGCTCAACGTATAGCAACCCTCGCAGGTGATGTTGTCTTCGGTCTGATCTGCCTGCTCGGTGTGATAGCTTTTCTCTACCCCTTTTTTCTGGGCCGTGCCGAAACCGGATTCACCCAGGCACATGCCACCACAGCCCCGATCTTTTTCGCCCTTCTCGGCCCGGCACTGCTTGTCCTGTTAATTGCCGAACTCAGTGCCGGTCGGCTCAATACCCGTATGGTCGCTATTTTGGGTGTGCTCACAGGGGTCGTAGCGATCTTGCGTCTACCGGCGGGGCCGGCAGACTCGCCTACGTTCTTTTTTCTAATCATCCTGATTGGCTATGCGTATGGATCGCGTTTCGGCTTTCTGATTGGCACCCTGGCCCTGCTGGTCTCGGCACTACTGACCGGGGGCGTAGGCCCGTGGTTGCCGTTTCAGATGTTCGTGAGTGGCTGGATGGGCATGAGCGCCGGTTTTTTGGCACCACTGGGACGACGATTCCGTCCTGGGGGATGGGGCGAGGTTGTGCTTCTTGGCGGTTTTGGTTACGTTTGGGGCTTTCTCTTTGGTGCCTTGATGAATCTGTGGTTTTGGCCGTTTGCGCCGCCCGGCGAATTGGGCTGGCTACCGGGCAGTGGTCTGGCGGCAACAATTCAGCAATATCTCCGCTTCTATATCGTCACGTCGCTGGCGTGGGATGCGGTACGGGCACTTGGGAACGTTATTTTGATTGCACTGCTGGGGCGGGTTGTGCTGAAAGAACTGCGCCGTTTTCGCGAGCGCTTCTGGTTTACCACTGCAACATAAACCCCTCCTCTGCCATAGAGGAGGGGTCGCGCAAGGAGGAGGGAAATTTCGCTTACTATCGGGCCAGAGCGCCACTCACTTCACCACCCGCCGGAGCACCGCTCAGATCCGGGTAGGCAACCATCCCGTGCTCGCCGATGTCGAGACCAGCCTCTTCCTCGGCCTTGCTAACCCGCAGACCAATGGTAGCCTTGATGGCGAAGAACATCAACGCAGCGGTTGCAACCGTCCACAAACCGATAGCGACAACACCAACGAACTGCGAGATGAGCAGGGTCAGACCGCCGCCGTAGAACAGGCCGGTCGTACCGGTGTTACCGGGGACGGATGCGAACAGACCGACCGCCAGCGTACCCCAGATACCGTTAACCAGGTGTACCGGAACTGCGCCAACCGGATCGTCGATCTTGAGCTTCTCAAGCAGTTCTGCCGAGAAGACGACAATCGGACCGGCGATGAAACCAATGATGATCGAGGAGAGCGGATCAACGTAGGCACAGCCAGCGGTGATCGCGACCAGACCACCAAGCACACCGTTCAGTGTCTGACCAAGATCGGGCTTGCCATAGCGCAGCCAGGCGGTGAAGAGAGCACCCAGAGCACCGGCGGCTGCGGCCAGATTGGTCGTAACGGCAACCAATGCCACCGCATCGGCATTAGCCTGTGAAGCGATTGCCAGTTGCGAGCCGGGGTTGAAGCCGAACCAGCCCAGCCAGAGGATGAAGGTGCCCAGCGCAGCGAGTGACATGTTGTGACCGGGGATAACACGGGGCTTGCCATCGGGGCCGAAGCGGCCAAGACGCGGGCCGAGGATCATCGCACCAACCAGTGATGCCCAGCCTCCGACGCTGTGGACAACCGTGCTTCCGGCGAAGTCGGTGAAGCCCCAGTTCCCCTCGGTGCTGCCGCTGTAGGTATTCAACCAGCCGGCGCCGCTCCAGACCCAGTGGACGACAACCGGATAAATGAAGAGCGAGATGATGAAGCTGTAGATCAGATACGCCGCAAACTTCGTGCGTTCGGCCATTGCCCCGGCCACAATCGTTGCAGCCGTACCGGCAAACACGACCTGGAAGAACCAGCTTGCCATCACCGGCACTTCACCTTCAGCCGTAACCGGCGAGAGGAAGAATTGATCGGTGCCGATAAATCCACCCGCTGAAGTACCGTATGCGATCCCCCAGCCGACTGCCCAAAAGGCAATCGAACACAT
Organism: Chloroflexus aurantiacus J-10-fl; assembly: GCF_000018865.1. Classification (NCBI taxonomy): domain Bacteria; kingdom Bacillati; phylum Chloroflexota; class Chloroflexia; order Chloroflexales; family Chloroflexaceae; genus Chloroflexus; species Chloroflexus aurantiacus. Next base: position 1,388,531 of record NC_010175.1, on the reverse strand, counting down.
CACGAAATCCATCAGGTTCTTGAACAGGATGTTGGTTGTGTTCTTCGAGCGGGTCAAGCCGGCGGTCAACATCGCGAACCCGGCCTGCATAAAGAAGACCAGCGCTGCGGCAACAATCAGGAAGAAGGTATTCATTGCAACTGCCAGTTCAGCAGTGGTTGGCCCTTCCTGAGCAAAAGCGCGTCCGGTACCCACCAGCCAGAGACCAAGGCCAAACCCAAGACCGAGACCGATCTTTGTGCGCCATGCAAGCTTCATGAGAACTGCTCCTTTAACCTATACCTAAGCGATTGCATGTGATGCATGGAATGATCTTCTAAAAACAGCTCCATGCACTTGTAACATTTGCACAAACCATCCGCCTCTGCCTCGTTGCAGGCCGTCTGAGCACCATCGCGATTGCAGGCATTACAGAGTGCCCGCTATGGACTTGTAAACAACTGACAAATTGAGGATTGATGATAAAGTCTATCCAGAAGCCATTTCTCTCTCTTGCGTTTGCGGCTCTAAACTGCAACATCGCAGGAGATGCCCGCATTACGCACGTTCACCCCCTCGCTATCCATGCATCGTGGCATTCACCAGATTGTGCACTCATTGGTGATGGTATGATAACAGGCCTTCATGGAGTTGCCAATAGACAGGATTGCCAATATCCAGGTAGAGAGGATTAGACTTTTTGTCCAAATTGGTGGCAAGGTGACAGCATTCTTCTCACCCCTGGTCTTCTTCCGTCCAGCGGAAGAGGGGAGATCAGCAGATCGTGCTGGAGCTTCCCGATACGGCAGCAGGTGTGTTGACTGGAAGTTATCTCCTGACATTACTGACAGACTACATGATCGTGACGATAGCACACGGCATACCCGTGACCGGTAGGGTGAACGACATGACATGCGCCTGGCACGAAGCGCGGCTGATGAAACAGTCATGCTGCCGCACTTCAAACAACGTGACTGTACCACGGCCCGCAACAGGGATGCACCAGCGGTTGACACCAGCGCTCGCTCCTGTTCTCCGTCCAGGCGTTGACGAAATTCATTTCGTCCAACGCTGCACGTCACCAGTCCATCGCGAGACACCAGTCGCTGACGAAGGCGCTTGCCATCCCTCCGTCCATGACACCGTAGGGGCGGGTTCTAAACCCGCCCCTACGCATGCGGCGCTTCTGCGTATAGATCGCCTCGACCAGGGTTGTCCCGCGCATACCGTACCGCTACTATTCAGCAATACCTCTGGTGCTGCACTGAATGATGTATCGCTGGACGCCCGTAGGGGCACGGCATGCCGTGCCCCAAAGCGGGTTCCCCGCCTCATCAACCCTAACCTTCACCCCACGTTCTGCGTCGGAAACCGCTGTGGATCGAACAGTTGGATAAGTGGCGGGTGGTACTGGCAGCAGCCAATGTGGTGCTCGATGAGATTGTCTTTCTCGAATCGCCCCCCAACCTGCCCTCGCCAGGCTATGCATTACCCATACATCACATCATGTGTTACCAGCAGCAGGTGGAGTTGTGCGTAGGAGTTACCGGCGAGCGACGATGTCGTGCAGGCGGCGCAGCCCACGCCAGATGGTCTTCACACCCGGTTCCCCGTCATGCGGTTGTTGCGGAAGCACTGCATCCACACTTCAAATATGTGACACCAGGATAGTGAAGATGCAAAAATCTAACTTCTCACAATAGTCAAAATTTGGTATAATCAATATTCAAGAATGGTACGGATCTGGTACGCGCTAGCGATCCCCTCTGAGCCTCCTCTCGGTCGAGTTCGGACGCAACGCAACCCCACACCGGCCACGAACCCTTCGTTGTTGTGCTAGAGGAGTAGCGAGCCATGAGCTTCGCAGACAAAACCCTGACCTGTCGGGATTGCGGGATGGATTTCGTCTTTACAGCGGGAGAACAAGAGTTTTACGCCGCCAAAGGCTTTGTGAATGAGCCGGTACGTTGTCCGGCTTGCCGCAAGGCGCGTAAGTCTCAAATGAGCGAGGCGTCTGAACGGCGACGACCGACAGCCGCTCCGGCGAATCGCGAGCGTGTTAATTATCGGGTGACGTGCGCCAGTTGTGGTCAAGAGACGACTGTCCCATTCGTACCACGCGGCACTAAGCCCGTCTACTGTAGTTCGTGTTTCAGTAAGATGCGCGGTAATCAGCGGTCGTTGTTTTAAGGATCGACCCTGAAGAATAGTAGGGTGGGCGCAGGCTCCATCTGCGTCCACCTTCATTTTCTGCACGTTCGTGCAGTTGGTACAGCCGTGTTCCTCACATCCAGGATTCACCGGATTACTGGAAGTCATCGCATTCATCTTCCGCAGACTAAGACTAGATGATCGTGGCGATCACGGATGTCGCATCCGTGGTCGGTACAAACAACGCCTGGAGTCGAGCACGGTGAATGCGGAACCCTTGCTTGCGCACGCTATTGCAGCGCTCAGTGGTGTGATTGCACTAACGATGGTAGAGGCGCACAGCCGGGTGTCCTTACCGCCGCAGTATGACTCACTCTGCACGAATGCCCCCACCCCAACCTGCCCCCGCCGAGGGCGGGAGTCGTCAGTGCGGGGTGTGTTTCCGCTCATGCCTTCCGTTGAGTCAGATGTGATTACGCTAACGATGGTCAGTAGGGGCGACGCATGCGTCGCCCCTACCGCCGCGGTAGGATTCACCTGTGTCAATGTCACCAATGTCGTCCTGACTATTCAATAAGAATTCGGTAATAAAAATACTGACAGGTAGGACGCACCTGCACCAACGCCTCCGTCCCCACTCTGTGCGCCAATCCCCGCGTCGCCTGGTGCCACATTGCATCTGGCGTGATAGAAGTCTCGGCTCGCAATCTAACGATTACGCTGACGCCACACCGGAGCGATCATTGCGCCTGCGTTTGCGACGGCCTACCGGCGGCTTGCGGGTGGCACTTCAGCACGGGGATGAAATCCGAACCCAAGTTGCTACCTTTACCACTACAGAGGCACAGAGGACTCAGAGGATGAGTATAACCCGGGTTGCTTCTGTGAGGCGTGACATAACACATCCATAGGAACTGGCTACGATCCACATCGTTCACGCGGTTGCGCCATACGGTGTTGAATGCAACGTCGTGTTATTCATCCTGACAGTCAGACTCAACAGCCTGCTCATAGCACGGGTGACAACTTGAGTTATTTGAAGGTTCACGTCTTCGCGCAAGCGTTTGTATCACCTGAAGGATTTATCGACAAAATATTTGCAAAGCATTGACAATGATTGTTCATCGTGGTATATTACTTACCGGTCGGTAAGAATTAGTTAGACGAGACTGTTGAAAGTTATGGAACAAACCCTGCTGCCCGATCCGCGTATTAGCGATAGCCCCACCGCGCTCCGCATCCTCGATGTGGCAGCGCAGCTCTTTATGCAGCGTGGCTATCGGGCAGTTTCGATCAACGACATTATTCAGGTTGCCGGTATTACCAAGCCAACCCTCTACTACTACTTCAGCGACAAGGAAGAACTCTTTGTGCAGATGGGGTTGCGTGTGCTGGCAGCAATGCACCAGCCGCTAACCGATCTGGTTGGCGCTGACCGCCCACTGAACGAGCGTCTTCAGGCTATGGCAACGGTGCTGATGGACTATGAAGGCGATATGCGGATGATGCGCCACGAGATGATGGAGCATCTCGGTGACGCGGCCCGGGCCAGGTTGAGTGTTGCCTTTTACCGGCATTTGTTTGCCCCCCTTACCCGGGTGATGGACGAAGCAATTGCCGCCGGTTTGATCCGCAGTGATCTTTCGGCGGCGACAGCAGCGATGCTGTTTCTCAGTCTCTGTGAAACCTTTCACGAGATGGCTCCCCCCAATCCGATGGCGCAGTGGGTGGGTAGCGTCTCCCCGTCTCTGTTAGTCGATCTCTTTTTGCACGGCGTTGGCCAGTCCACTACGCCCAATTCTTCAGCAGGAGCAGTACAGGCATGAGCACGTTACCCCAGTCTCGACCGCGTTTTGGTTTACCCCGTCTCCCCTGGCCGGTGTGGATTGCGGCCGGCCTTTTGATTGCAGTTATCGCGACGGTTGTTGTTCGTTTCACTGCCGCATCGACGGCCGATCCGCTGGCCGGTCTCAGTCTGGCCCCGGTAACCCGTGGCGATTTGCGGTTGACCGTTAATGCTACCGGTTCGGTTGAACCGAACCAGACCGCTGAGTTGAGCCTGACGCTCGGTGGTCGGGTGCAAGAGGTGCTGGTGACGGTCGGGCAGCAGGTTGCGGCGGGTGATCCGTTGCTGCGCCTTGATGACCGCCAGTTGCGGGCCGATGTGGCAGCGGCTGAGGCAGCCGTTGCTCTGGCTCAGGCCGATTTGCAGGCGCTACGCGAGCGGGCAACGCCCGAACAACGGGCTGAGGCCGAGGCGCTGGTCGCCGCTGCTCAGGCCGGGCTGGCGCAGACGCAGACCAATGTGACGCCGGCAGATATTGCGGCTGCGCAGGCTGCGGTGACCGAAGCCCGTGAGCGTTTGCAGAAGTTGCTGAACGGGGCTACGAATGAGCAACGGGTGCGCGCTGAAGCAGCTCTGGTGCAGGCCCAGGCCGAACTTGAGCGGCAGCGCGACCTGCTCTCGGCGGCTAAATCTGAGGCCCTGGCACGAGTAGAAGCTCAGGCCAATGCTTTGCGTAACGCTCAGAGTGCATACAGTGATGCCTACTGGAATTGGGAGCATGTGAAGGCAAATGGTACCGATCCGCGCACTGGACGCTCTCTCAATGAGACCGAGCAGCGCGATTTTGAACGCGCGTTCGAGCGAGCGGCACGAACATTGGCCGATGCAGAATCTGCATTAGCCCAGGCCCAAATCGCGTATCAGACGGCGGTGCAAAATGAGGTGAGTGGTCTGGCGGCGGCTGAGGCACGGGTAGCCAGCGCAAAAGCCGATCTCGATGCTATTCTGGCCGGCCCTGACAGCGATGCCATTGCGGCGGCCCGGGCGCAACTGGCGCGGGCCGAGGCCGAGCTGGCCCGTCTGACCGGTGCGGCACGGCAGAATGCGATTGCTGCCCAGCAGGCACAACTCGCTGCGGCGCAAGCCCGTCTTGCCCAATTGACTGCCGATCCACGCGCCAGCGATCTGGCCCGCGCCGAAGCTCGCCTGGCCCAGGCTCAGGCGCAACTCGAAGCGGCCCGCATCCGCCTGGAAGAGGCTACGCTGCGCGCACCATTTGCCGGTGTGGTGGCCGCTGTGAATGTTTCGGCGGGTGAAGCGGTCAGTGGTCAGACCCCGATTGTCCTGATTGATGTCAGTCGCTATCTGGTGAAAGTGACGGTTGATGAAGTTGATGTGGCGCGGGTTGCGCCTGGGCAGCCGGTAGAGGTGACCGTTGATGCTCTGCAGGGGCCGCCATTCCGCGGTGAGGTGGTGAACATCGAGCCGCTTCCCGCCGGTACCAGTGCCGTTACCGCTTATCGCGTGACCGTTGCCTTTGATCCGTCCGGTCAACCGGTGCGTGCCGGGATGACCACCACGGCTGCGATTATTGCCGCCACGCGCAGCAATGTCTTGCAGGTGCCGGTGACTGCTCTTCGCAATGAAGGTGCCAAGACCATGGTTCAGGTTGTCACCACCGATGAAAATGGGCAGCGCACCATCAGCGAGCGGGCCGTCCTGGTTGGATTGCAGGCCAACGGTCTGGTCGAAATCAAGAGTGGTCTGGCCGAAGGCGAGCAGGTTGTTGTGCGCTAATCAAATCCTGGAAGGAGTGCCACTGTGACGACTGAATATCGAGGCCGGCCAATTGTTGAGTTGCGCAATATTCGCAAGACGTTCCCAACCGGCGATGGCGAATTTGTTGCGCTGGACGATATTAGCCTGACAATTGAAGAGGGCGAGATGGTCGCCATTATGGGGCCATCGGGGAGTGGTAAGAGTACGCTGATGACGCTGATCGGGTTGCTCGACAGCCCGACAAGTGGCGAGTATATCCTCGATGGCGTTGATGTCTCGCGCCTGAACCGCCAGGAACAGGCCCGGATTCGCAATCGGAAACTGGGCTTCGTCTTCCAGAACTTTAATCTGTTGCCCCGTCTGACGGCGCAGAAAAATGTTGAGTTGCCACTGGTGTATGGTCGGGTCGGCGCGCGCGAACGGGCCGAACGGGCGCGCGCAGCTCTGGAAGCGGTCGGTCTGGGCCACAAGCTCAATAACCTGCCCAACACCCTGTCGGGCGGGCAGAAGCAGCGGGTGGCGATTGCGCGGGCACTGGTGCATGATCCGGCGATTATTCTGGCCGACGAGCCAACCGGTGCCCTCGATACACGCACCGGGGCCGAGATTATGGCGCTCTTTCGCCAGCTCAATCGCGAACAGGGGCGAACTATCGTGATTGTTACCCACGATCCGGAGATTGGCCGGCACATGGATCGGGTGATCGGTCTGCGTGACGGACGCCTGGTTGACAATATCTTGAGCGAATACTACGGGGTTGAGGTGCTGGAGGAGGTTGAGCGGAGTCGTGATCTGGAGCCGGTACCGGTTCCGGTGCGGCGTCAGCCAACCGACGAGGCCGCCTGATGCACTGGTACGGCCAGACCATGATGAGAGGGAACTATGCTCACTGAGTTAATTGCAATGGCGTTTGACAGCCTGCGCGCTAATAAATTTCGCTCGTTACTGACCATGCTCGGCGTCATCATCGGCGCGGGGACACTGGTTGCAGTGTTGTCACTGGGTAACGCCTTGCAGGGGCAGGTCTTTGAACAGTTTGTCGATCTGGGTACCCGCCGGATTGCCGTGACGCCGGGCGATCCGCGGGCGAAGGGTGCCCGTGATGTGCCCGGCTACGGTCTGCTCTCGATCCAGGATTTTCAGGTGTTGAATCAACTGGTTGCTGACCGTCCTGATCTGTTTCGGGCGATTGCGCCAGAAATCACGGTCAGCACCCAGGCGCGGGCCGGTACGGTCGCTTTGCAGACCCTGCTGGTTGGCACCAGTGCTGACTATCCCCAGGTTCAGCGCACACCGATGCTGCACGGTCGGTTTTTAACCCCCGCCGATGAAGCAACCGGAGCGCGGGTTGGGGTGCTGGGCTGGCTGGTGGCCCGTGATCTCTTCGGCACCGACAAAGAGGCGTTGCGGAATGTTATTGGGCAAACGATTGAGGTGAACGGCCAGCCGATTGAGATTATCGGCATTATCAACGAAAACGGCGGGCCGTTCTCGACCGATGGCCGCATTTTTACCCCGGTAAGCACCATGCGGCTGCGGCTGATCGGCGATCTTGACCTGCCGGGGCGCGGGTTGCAAATGAGCAGTATCCTGCTCGGCTTGCAGAGTGAACAGCAGGTCAACGAAGCGGTGGCCTTGATCGAACGCACGTTGCGGGCGGCGCGGAATGTTCCCGCCGATGCCATCAACGACTTTGATCTCCAGACCCCCACGCAGGCGCTGAACGTGCTGGCCGGCATCAGTACCGCGATTACCGGTTTCATTGCCGTAGTCGCCGGGATCAGTCTGGTCGTTGGTGGCATTGGCATTATGAACATCATGCTGGTCGCGGTCACCGAACGCACCCGCGAGATTGGGGTACGCAAGGCACTGGGGGCCAGTGATGGCGATGTGCTTGGTCAGTTTGTGATGGAAGCGGTGGCGCTGAGTCTGGTGGGCAGTATAATCGGTGTGATCGGCGCAATCGGCATTGTCTGGCTGATCAGCACGGTGAGCGGCATTGCCACCGGCATCTCGTGGATCGGCATCGTGCTGGCCCTGACCTTCGCGTCGGTGATCGGGATCGGGTTCGGCTACTACCCGGCCCGCCGGGCCGCACTGTTGCCGCCGATTGAGGCGTTGCGGTATGAGTGACGAGCAGGTGCGACGTTGCACCACATTTTGCTCAACAGTGTGCCAGGGGTGATCCTCGTGCTGAAGCGTTTTCAGGTGTGTTACCGGTGCGTAGGGGCGGGTTCAGAACCCGCCCCCTCCCTGCAGGGGCGACGCATGCGTCGCCGCTACGGGTGTGAGGCGGGGCTACCAGATTTATCTCAGTAATCATCATCGCCCAGCCAGATGATCCTGAAAACGTATGTTATCCCCGTGACCGGCAGAATAACCGATGCGACATTGCCCGGTATCATGCATGGCAACTGCAAAAGCCACGCTCCCGCACTCCAACCCACGCGAGGTAACTACATCCTATCTGGCAGTAGACGGACGACCCCTGTCTTAACCTTCCGGGCTGGTGACCAGTTCGGTACCGGCGACCCAGCCTTCGCGCCCGTCGGTTGTGCGAATCTGCCACCACGGATAACCGTCTTTCTCTTGCGGGCCGGCCAGTAGCGTGAGTTGGGTGCCGGGGGGCAGGCCGTCGAGGACGGTTGAGTCGAGGCCAGGGGCGCTGCGCAGGCGCAGATTCTTGCCGCCGGCCTTCTGCACATACGCCACACCACCAACCTGTAAGCCGCCGGTTGTGGGGGTGGCTGCCGGGGTGCTGGGGCCGATCTTGACCACGCCACTGCTGCCCAGCGCACCGATGGCCCCACCGATGTCGGTGGCGGACGCCGTTGGACTCACTGTTTTGCCGCCGGTACTGGCTGTGGCCTGTTGATCGCGCAACCGTTTTAGTTCAGCCTCCATCTGCGCCAGCCGTGCTTCGGCCTCGGCCAATGCCTTGCGAGCCTGTTCGGCGGCTGCGGCATCCTGCTGCGCTGCCTCAAGTGCTTCCTGCAACCGCTTAATCTCTTGCGCCTGGCGACCGATCTGATCGCTCATCGAACGCAGTGCTTCGCCGACCCCCTTGCCCGCCTCGCCCTCGTCCTTCTTGCTGCCATAGTTGATCATGGAACGACTCCTTCCCTTGCGCACCGCCACCGCATCTACGGTTAGATGCATTATAGCTGTTCCCGGACGTGTTGTCAGCGTGGTAGATCGGCCTGGATCGCCTCTGCGCAACGTTCGCCACTGAGCAGGGCAGCATTGATGCTACTGGCTTCCGTCACTTCCCCGGCCAGATACAGACCACGCCGTTCGGTTCGGTTGTCGGGCAGGTTGGGGTGCAGGCCGGGTGGTTGGCGGAACTGACTGAACGGAATCCGGTCAACCCGCAGGATACGGGCATTCGCCAGCGCAGTGGTGGCTGTGGCTTCGTTGATGAACATGCGATTCAGATCGACCATCGCGCGGGCGACGACCGTGCTGTCGTCCTGTTCGGGAACGCCGAGGATCGCTGCGGCGTAGAGATGCCAGCCGGTGGGCGCATAGCCCGGTGCCACTGCACTCATGGGGGCAAGGGTGTTGACAAAGGCTTTTTCGTCGGCATTCAGGATCAGCTTCTTGCCCCGATACAGCGGCTGGCGGGTGGCCAGCCAGACACACGCCGAACCGAGCTGGCCTTCCGGCATCGGTAAACCGCTGAGGCGGGCTGTTTCGGGGGCCGGGGTCGCCAGGACGACGGCGTCGGCCATCATTGTACTGCCGTCGGCGAGACGCACGCCGCACACCCTGCCAGATTCCTCTACCAATGCCACCGCCCGTGTATTGAGCCGTATGCGTCCGGCTGTGCGCAAGTCAGTAGCGAGCTGTTCGGCAATTGCGCCCATCCCCCGATTCGGCACCACCGTCTCACCGTCGCTCATCATCTTGAAGTTGAACCGGAAGCACTTGGCGCTGGTTTGTAGCGAACGATCCAGAAAGATGCCGCCGAAGAAGGGGCGGAAGAAGCGGTCAATCATCTGGGTACTAAACCCCAGTGCCCGTAACTCTTCAATCGTGGTGCGGTCCGGGCCGGCCAGCAGGTCATCAATCGTGTGCCGGCGCATGCGCAACGCCACCTGGAGGGTGCGGAGTTTATCGCTGAAGGGAACGACCGGTGCCAGTACAGCTCCGGCCAGTGCCGCAGGATCGCGATCCCGGAGTGGATCGGTTAACACGAAGTGACGGCCTTGCCAGACGACAATCGCGCCTGGATCGAATGCCCGCAGGTCTAACGCCGCGAGCTGAAGTTGCCGTTGTACCGCCGGATACGCGGTAAAGAGCACCTGAAAGCCACGGTCGAGGATAAAGCCATCAACCTGATCAGAACGCACCCGGCCACCGAGACCATCGGTGGCTTCGATCAGAGTTACCTCATACCCCTTGCGGTGGAGTGTCCGCGCACACACCAGACCGGCGACACCGCCGCCGATAACAAGTACCTGCATACTCCTTCCTTCTAGGTAAGCACGTTACCATTTCGAGTATACTATGTTTCACAGCGAGCCTGCTCGAAAGGATAAAGGGGGACATCATGATTCACAACTTCAATCCCGGCCCGGCAGCGTTGCCGCCTGACGTAATCGCACGTGCGCAGGCGGAACTGGCTGATTACCACGGCTGTGGGATGTCCGTTCTTGAAATAAGTCATCGCAGCAAGGAATACGAGGCAATCAATGCGGCAGCGGAAGCCAATCTGAAGGCGCTGCTGGGTCTGGGTGACGATTATCGCGTGTTGTTTATGCAGGGCGGCGCCTCGATGCAATTTGCCCTGATCCCGCTCAACCTGTTGCCTGCCGGTGCCACTGCTGAGTATATCGTCACCGGTACCTGGGGCGAGAAGGCGTATGAAGAGGCGCAGCGGGTCGGTGCGGTGCGGTTGCTGGCAAGCACAGCCGCCGATGGCTACCGCAGTTTGCCGTCCATCGATGCCATTACGCCTGACCCACAGGCGGCCTATCTCCACCTTACCACTAACGAGACGATTCAGGGGGTGCAGTGGCCGGCTGAGCTGCCCGATCTCGGTTCGGTACCGCTGGTCGCCGATATGAGCAGTGATTTTCTCTCGCGGCCATTCCCGGCGCAGCGCTTCGCGCTGATCTACGCCGGTGCGCAGAAGAACCTGGGGCCGGCGGGTGTTACTGTGGTCGTGATTCGGCAGGATATGATCGAGCGCGGACGCAAAGACCTGCCGGTCATTATGCGCTATGCCACGTTCGCCAAAAACAATTCGCTTTACAACACGCCACCCGTCTTTGCGGTGTATATGGTGAATCTGGTGTTGGAGTGGATCAAGGATCAGGGTGGATTGGCGGCGATGGCCGAACGGAACGCCCGCAAGGCGGCACTGGTCTACGCCGCGATTGATGGTAGCGATGGCTTCTACAGCGGTCACGCGGTGCCGGCAGCACGTTCGCTGATGAATGTAACCTTCCGTCTGCCCACGCCCGAACTGGAAAAGCAATTTCTGAATGAAGCCCAGGCCGCCGGGATGGTCGGGCTGGCCGGTCATCGTTCGGTAGGCGGCATTCGCGCATCGCTGTACAACGCGGTCGCGCCGGAGTCGGCGGCAGCCCTGGCCGACTTTATGCAAGACTTCGCCAAACGCCATGGATGAGCATCCTTACGCGGCAGCCATCACCTTCATCCCGGTCACCGATTTGCAGGCGAGTGCACGGTGTTACGCCGATGCACTCGGCCTGCCGCTGGTGCTGGATCAGGGTGGGATTCATATCTACCGGGTAGCGCGGGGTGGTTACCTCGGTTTGTGTCAGCGCACTGAGCCGGCGATTGCCGATGACCGTCTCATCCTGACGATTGTCAGCAGCGAGGTTGATGCAATCTACGAGCGGCTGGTTGCCGCCGGTATTGCCACCGACGGCCCACCGCGCGAAAACCCGCGCTATCGCATCTACCACTTCTTTGCCCGCGATCCCGATGGCTATCGGCTAGAAGTGCAGCGGTTTCTCCATCCGTTCGACGAGGGTTGACGCAGTTTCAGCCATCTGTGACCGGCCAGAAGCTGGACTGCCCCCGCCCATGCCCATCCGCTGCCATCCACGGGTCGCACCCTTCGTGGGGCAAGAACTTGATATAATGCCACCGGGATTGGCCGGACATCGCTTACCTGGTTATCTACTACGTCGAGATATTCGCTTATGCGTGTTGTCATGCTCTCGAAGGCCGTGGTCGCCGGGGCCTACCAGCGCAAGCTGGAGGAGATCGCTCGCCTTGGGGTAGAGTTGACCGTTCTGACCCCAGACGGCTGGCGTGAACCGCGGGTTGGACTTATCCCTCTTGAACGGCGCTTCACCGACGGCTATACCCTGCTCACAGTGCCTATTGTCTGGAATGGTCATCATCATATTCATTTCTACCCCGGCTTACGTCCGCTGCTCGCCCGCCTGCGGCCACAGGTCTTCCACATTGATGAAGAGAGTTTTAACCTCGCTACCTTTCTGGCCATGCGGGTCGGACTGGCGGTCGGTGCACGGTGCTGTTTCTACAACTGGGCCAACATTGATCGGCGCTACCCACCACCGTTCTCCTGGTTTGAACGCTACAACCTGCGCCACGCCGCGCACGCGATTGCCGGGAACCAGGAAGCGGCAGCCATTTTACGCCGTCACGGCTACAAAGGGCCGCTCAGCATTATCCCCCAGTTTGGGGTTGATCCCGACCTCTTCACGCCACGTGATGCAGAGCGCCGGCGCTCAACCTTTATTGTCGGCTACGTTGGCCGGCTGGTGCCGGAAAAAGGGGTAGCCGATCTGGTGCAGGCGCTGGCCGGTCTGCCGTCCAGTGTCCGGCTGCGGCTGATCGGTGATGGGATCGAGCGCACACGCTTGCAAAAACTGGCGGCAGAACTGGGGGTGAGCGAGCGGCTTGAGATCAGGCCGGCAGTGAGCAGTACTGCGGTGCCGGCAGCGATGCGTGATCTTGATGTGCTGGTCTTGCCGTCGCGCACACAGGCCAACTGGAAAGAGCAGTTTGGGCGGGTATTGATTGAAGCGATGAGCTGTGGCGTGCCGGTGATTGGATCGACGTGTGGCGAAATCCCGCACGTTATCGGCGACGCCGGGATCGTCTTTCCCGAAGGCGATGTCGCTGCGTTGCAGTCAGCACTTATGCGCTTGATCGAACATCCCGATCTCTGGCACGACCTGAGCCGGCGCGGACGGCAACGGGTGCTGGATTCGTTCACACAGGCAGCCATCGCCCGTCGTCACGTCGCCGTCTACGAGGAGATGGCGCGATGAGCGGCGAGCAGTACCTGAATAAAAATCGAGCTGTAATGTTCTTTTCAGGCAGAGATTGTATGCTGGAAAGCAGCATTCACCAACCGTAAGGAGTCACCGATGCCAATTAAATCAGATCGCTGGATTCGCCGTATGGCACTCGAACACGGCATGATTGAGCCGTTCGTTGATCACCAGGTACGCCGGGGGGTCATCTCGTATGGTCTGACCTCGTATGGTTACGACATGCGCGTCACCGACCACTTCAAAGTCTTCACCAATGTCTACAACGCCCTTGTCGATCCGAAGCAATTTGATCCGCGCTCCTTTGTTGATATTCGTGCCGATTACGTCGATATTCCACCGAACTCGTTTGCGCTGGCGCAATCGCTGGAGTATTTTCGCATTCCCCGCACGGTGAGTTGTATCGTGATCGGCAAATCGTCGTATGCCCGCTGCGGCATCATCATCAACGTTACCCCGCTCGAACCGGAATGGGAAGGCCATGTCACGATTGAAATTAGCAACACGACCCCGCTCCCGGCGCGCATCTACGCGCACGAGGGCATTGGGCAGGTCTTGTTCCTGGAGAGTGACGAGCCGTGCGAGGTGTCGTATGCCGACAAGAAGGGTAAATATCAGGGACAGACGGGGATCGTGCTGCCGCGGATCGATCCGTAAAGCCGCGAGACGTTGTGGCAACCACAACGTCTCGCTCGCAACCACAATCACACTTCCATAACCATCGGCAGTACCATTGGCCGCCGCCGCGTCTCGCGGTAGAGGAATTCGCTCACCACATCGCGAATTTTGCGATTGATGTAGGCTGCGTCCACCGGGTTGCTGCCATTGCGGTTGGCCAGGGCAGCGCGCACCGTTTCTTTGGTGGCCTCGATCAAATCCTGGCTCTGGCGCATATAGACGAAGCCACGCGAGACCACGTCTGGCCCGGCAACGAGCTGACCGGTGGCGCTATCAATGCTCACCACCACGATCAGCATACCGTCTTTAGCCAGCAACTGGCGATCACGGACAACCACATTGCCCACATCACCAACCGTCGTACCATCAACGTAGATATACCCAACCGGGGCCTTGCCGGTAATCTTACCGAAGCCGGGGGAGAACTCCATAATCGTGCCCCCTTCGGCCAGCAGCACCCGCTCACTGTCGGGCACCGCGCCAATTGTTGTCGCCAGCTTGCGGTAAAGCATCAGGTGGCGATAGTCGCCGTGGAAGGGCACAATGTAACTGGGGCGCAGCAACGCCAGCACCAGCTTCAACTCTTCCTGCGCGGCGTGCCCGGAGACGTGGACCCGTGCTTCAGGGCCATAAATCACATCAGCCCCCAGCTTGAAGAGGTTGTTGATCACCTTATTGACACTCACCTCGTTGCCGGGAATCGGCGTAGCCGAGAGCACTACGGTGTCGCCGGGTTTGATCTTGACATTCGGATAGTCACGGTTGGCCATGCGGTTAAGGGCCGACATTGGCTCACCCTGGCTACCGGTGCAGACGATGGCAATCTCCTCGTCGGGGTAGGCCGACATTTCGTGCGGACGGATGATGGTGCTCTCATCGGCCCGCAAATAGCCTAACTCGAAGGCGATGCGGGCATTGGTCTCCATACTCCGCCCGGCCAGCATCACTTTACGGCCATACGCCTCTGCCGAGTCGATTACCTGCTGCACTCGACTGATGTTTGAGGCGAAGGTTGCGACAATGATCCGGCCCGGTGCGGTAGCGAAGATATTATCAAAGGCTTCACCAACAGTCGCTTCACTGGGGGTGTAGCCTTTTGATTCAACCCGTACACAATCGGTTACCAGCACCAGCGGCTTGCGATTACCAAGTTCGGCAATCTTCTCCAGATCGGTTGGTCGGCCATCAACCGGCGTGTGATCGAGCTTCCAGTCGGTCAGGTAGACCAGCAGACCGGCAGGTGTGGTAATGGCAAACCCGACTGCATCGGGGATGGAGTGGGCAATGTGGAAGGCTTCGACATTGAACTGACCAACCTGAAACGGCACCCGTTCATTGATTTGAACGGTCGTCACCTTATCGTGCAAACGATGTTCGCGCAACCGATTGCCAAGCAGGCCCAGGGTCAGTTTGGTACCGTAGATCGGTGGAAAACCTAAATCGGCGATCAGATGTGGCACGGCGCCGATATGGTCTTCGTGACCGTGGGTGAGGAGAATACCGCGAATATGATCCGTCTTCTCGCGTAAGTAGGTAATGTCGGGCAACACGAGATCAACACCGAGCATATCGGCATCGGGAAACATGACACCACAGTCAAGAATGACGATGTCATCGCCATACTCGACCACCCACATGTTCCGACCGACCTCCCCGGCGCCACCGAGTGGAATCACACGGAGACGTTGTTTGGCCATAGATTTCTACCAGGATCGTTGTGCAGACGATCCCTACTCCTTTCTGTTGTATCCAGATATTCGCTTACAAAGGCGCTCCAGCGCAGGCGCCTTACGCACGTATATTGACAGGGCATACCCGAACCCTGAACGTCCCTTTTGGTTGTTGTCGGCATCAAGATGCCGGCGCATGTACTGCGTCTGTCGTAGCGCGTGATCGCACACGCACCATTTCTTCTTGAATGACCCTGATCAGTTCCGCCCGTCGTTCAATCCCGGCACCAATGATCAGGCGTTGGCGGCCATGGGTCTGGCGATGCAGCCAGCGGCGCAGCGGATTGGCTATCGTCTCAGCCGGATCGTACCAGCACAGAATCACAGCCGCTTCATCGGGTGTCACCGGGTGTGGCTGAAGAGCACTCATCACGTGCCAGGGATAACACAAACGAACACCCAGCGTTTCGTACTGAAGTCCCTCTGCTTCCGGGCGAAACGTCGCGTCCCATTCGGCGATCAGGTTCCAGATCAGCAGGGGTGTGGCCACAACCAGCACCAGCATCAGCAGTGCCGGCACAGTCTGCTCAAGTGCCGGCGGTTGGGCCAGAAGCCGTTGCAGATCAGACAGAAATGCGGCGGGATGCAGACTCAGCCGGAGCGTACTGGAAATACTCCACACCGCAAAGACCCAGAGGATCATTGCCACGGCAATCATCAATAGGTTGTCACGCCGTCCTGCCGGCGCGAGGCGATAGTTCTGTGACATTGAATCGTCGCATTGCTGGCGACTTGCGGCCAATGGTCAGAAGAGACGGAGTTGCTCTGGCGGCTCGTCGGGCTGTGGTGCTGGAGTCGAAGCCATCTTTCGTTGCCGCTCGGCTTCGGCCAGAATGTCGGGCAGGCGGCGAAAATCGGCTTCGAGCAATGGCCGGTTCTGCGGCTGATGAAGCGCAGCCGCCGGGTGGATCATCGGCACGATTAATCGCCCCTGAACATAACGCGGTTGACCGTGAATCCGCGAAATCCGTTCACCGGGCAAAAACAGACCCATCGAAAAGCGCCCTAGCGTCACAATCACTGCCGGATCAATGGCCGCAATCTGGCGCATCAGAAACAGTTTCGTACACGTCGCAATTTCTTCTGGTTCGGGATCACGGTTCTGGGGCGGACGACATTTCACAACATTCGCAATATACACTTCGTCGCGCCGCAGACCGGCCAGGGCCAGCAGGTCGGTCAGGAACTGGCCAGAAGGGCCAACAAACGGACGACCCTGCCGGTCTTCGTGATAGCCCGGCCCTTCGCCAATCAACATAATACGTGCGTTTGCCGGCCCCTCGCCGGGCACCGCACGAGTACGTCCTTTGTGCAGATTACAGGCGGTGCAGTGTTGCACCTCTTGCGCAATAGCAAATAGTGTATGATCGGCTGTCACGCGCTTACCCTCGCATGTTCAGCTTTACCAATTTATATTATAGCATACCAATCGGATGGTTGCAGATTTTCGATCCGGCTGATTTTATGCTACACTACCAGTAATAGCCGATTTGCCCGACAGGAATAGTCGCCCATGACAGAACGTTCGTCCTCGGCCCAGTCGCCGTCTCATGCGGATTCGCCCCAGTGGTTGCTTAATCGAGCGGAGTTGACGGCGGTGATCGCCTGGTTGTTCGCTGCGCCAACCCCAGGTGAACTGCGGATCAGACTGGAACAGGTGCAACAGCGGTTGCTGGACGAACACGATCCATTGCACGCTGCCGATGATCAGGCCATCCGCTTTACGCCAGAGGTTTTGCAGGCGGAACTGGAACAGATCGCTGCCGCCCAAACATTGGAGCGGGCACATTACTACCTTAACCGCCTGCAACGCTCGTTGGACGGCCCGCGCTTTGCGCCGGACAGCGATATCGATTTGCGGCGCTGGAAAGAATATGACGACATTCTGACCGATAGCCTCTGGTTAATCGAGCGCCGTGATGGCTCCGGTGTTCACCGCGCCGACTACTGGGGGAATTTCGTCCCGCAGATTCCCCATCAATTCATCCGTCGCTACACCCGCCCTGGTGAATGGGTGCTTGACCCGTTTGCCGGCTCAGGAACAACGCTGATCGAAGCCCGACGTCTGGGCCGTAATGCGATAGGGGTGGAACTTCAGCCGGCGATGGTGCGCCATGTCGAGGAGTTGCTGGCTGCCGAGCCGACTCCACATCCGACTGTTGCGGTTATCGAGCAGGGCGATAGTCTGACGGTGGATTTTGCCGATCTGCTGCGACGTTACGGTACCAGTACGGTACAACTGGTCTTGCTCCACCCACCCTACCACGACATTATCCGGTTTAGTGACGATCCACGCGATCTCTCGAATGCCCCGACCGTCGATGAGTTTCTCCAGCGCCTGACCATCCTGACCGAACGGATTGCCGGGCTGCTGGATCACGAACGCTATCTGGTGCTGGTCATCGGCGACATGTACCGGCATGGCGAGTGGTATCCGCTCGGTTTTCAGGCAATGGAAGCCGTGCGCTCCTGCGGCTTTCGCCTGAAGAGTATCATCGTCAAGAATATTACCGGCACCCAGGGCAAGCGGGGCAGCAACGAACTGTGGCGGTACCGGGCCCTGGCCGGTGGTTTTTACGTCTTCAAACACGAATATCTGTTTCTGTTCCAGCGCCGCTGACCTTCTCGCCAGGAGGAGCTATGCTCAAGATAAGTGTGATCATTCCGGCACTGAACGAAGCTGCCCAGATCACCACCTGTATCCAGGCAGTACGCCAGATCGATCCGACAGTCGAGGTAATTGTTGCCGATGGCGGGAGTGAAGATGATACACCGCGACTGGCATGGGCTGCCGGAGCGAAGGTGGTGAACGCGCCGCGTGGTCGTGGTCGTCAGCTCAATGCCGGTGCTGCGCTGGCCGGTGGTGATCTGCTGGTCTTTCTGCACGCCGATACGCGCTTGCCGGCCAATGCGTTTACGTTGTTGCAGGCAATGTTCGCCGATCCACAGGTACAGATAGCCAAATTCCGTCTCTCGTTCGACGATCCCGATTGGCTGCTGGCCCTGGCCGCACGGTTAATGTGGTTCGACTCTCTGCTTACCAGCTACGGCGACCAGTGTATGGTGTTGCGGCGTGATCTCTTCGCGGCACTGGGTGGATTCCCCGATTGGCCCCTCTTTGAAGATGTCGAACTCTTCCGGCGGGCGCGCGCTGTGACGCGGGTTCACGTGGTGCCGGCGCAAGTCGTAACGTCGGCCCGCCGCTTCCGCGCCAACGGCATTGTCCGTCAACTGCTCCACGATTTCTGGCTCTGGTTGCAATATCTGGTCGGAGTATCACCTTACGAAATTGCCCGTCAGTACCGTTGAATGGCGGGCCGGTGAGTCGGTGTACAATACAATGAGAAACATTACGCCGGGAGCACGTACCTTATGACGTATACCTCTTTCGCGACAATTGACGAACTACAGGCTGCGCTTGCCGCGCATGCCTACATTGCCGACCGTGCGCTGACAACTGCGATCTTTCTGGCCCTGAAGCTCAACAAGCCGCTCCTGCTGGAAGGTGAGGCCGGTGTCGGCAAGACCGAGATTGCCAAAACCCTGGCCCGCATGCAGGGGCGAGAACTGATTCGCCTGCAATGCTACGAAGGGCTGGATGTCAATACCACCATCTACGAATGGAACTACGCCCGGCAGATGCTGCAAATTCGCCTGCTGGAAGCGCAGGGGGCCGCCCAGAACACCGCAGCCCAGCAAAGCATCTTTGGCCCGGAGTTTCTGATCAAGCGGCCTTTGTTGCAGGCAATCGAGGCACGCGGTGATCAACCACCTATTCTCCTGATCGATGAACTTGATCGCGCCGACGAGGAGTTTGAGGCGTTTCTGCTTGAGCTGCTCTCCGACTGGCAAATCTCAATTCCTGAGATCGGCACCATCCGGGCCGAAGTACCGCCAACGGTGATCATCACCTCTAACCGCACCCGTGAAGTACACGATGCGCTGAAGCGCCGTTGTCTGTTCTACTGGGTGGATTATCCGACTCTTGACAAAGAGATACAGATCGTCAAGGCTCGTGTTCCTGGCGCCAGCGAGCGGCTGGCGCGGCAAGTCGTGCTGGTGGTGCAAGAGTTGCGCCGGATGGACCTCTACAAATTGCCCGGCGTCGCCGAGACCCTCGATTGGGTGACTGCTCTGGTGGCGCTTGATCAAACCGAACTGACGCCGCAGGCGGTCGAGGATACGCTCGGTGCCATTTTGAAGTATCAAGACGACATCGCTCAGGTTCGTGGTCAACGCCTGAACGAGCTACTGAAACGCGCAAGTGTGGGGGTGGCATGAGCGCAGAGATCGATGTCGCAGCGACCCTGGCTGCGTTGCGGGCCGAGGTGCGTGCCCGGCGGGCTGCATTGCCGGCAGCCGAACCGACACCGACCGAACGTGAATTGCAGCGTGTGCTGGAAGAGCTAGAGTACACCCGGGTTGTCAGCGCCCACTGGCCGCTGGAAGGCCGCAATCCGCTTGAGCAGGTCGTGGCGTTGATCAACAAAGTGGTACGGCGCTATCTGCGCTGGTACATCAACCCGATTGTCGAACAACAAAATTCGTTCAACGATACCGCGGCGCGGGCTATCCGCCTGTTAGCCGCCGAGAACGCCGCTTTGCGTGCCGAACTGACTGCCCTGCGCAACCAGATAGAACAATCGTCATCATGAGTCGTATTCTGATCTGTGCCACGCAAGTTCCGTTCGTTCGTGGTGGCGCTGAATATCTGGTTGAAAGCCTGCGCGATGAGTTGCAGCGCCGCGGCCATACTGTTGATGTGGTCGCGCTGCCGTTTCAGTGGCATCCGGTAGAACGCATCATCGACAGTGCCCTGGCCTGGCGCCTGCTCGACATCAGTCACGTCAACGGCGAGCCGGTTGATCTGGTGATTGCAACCAAATTCCCGTCGTACCTGATCCGCCACGCCCGCAAAGTGCTCTGGCTGGTACATCAGCACCGGCAGGCTTACGACTGGTATGGAACGCCGTTGAGCGATTTTGACGGTTCGCCTTCACACCGGGCAGTCCGCGAGCAGATCTTTCGGATTGATAGCCGGGCCCTCAACGAATGCCAGGCCCGTTTCACGATCTCGCACAATGTCAGTCGGCGTCTCGAACGCTTCAACGGCCTGAGCAGCACACCACTCTACCCGCCCAGTCGCTACGCTGGCAAATTGTGGGCAGGTGACTACGGCGACTACATCCTCTCTCCGGCCCGGCTTGATCGGGCCAAGCGGATCGACCTGCTCCTGGCGGCGCTGGCACAGACTGCCTCGCCAGTCCGGGCAATCATCGCCGGCACCGGCCCTGATCGCGAACGGTTGCAGCGTCTGGCTGCCGACTACGGGCTGGGTGATCGGGTCAGTTTTCGCGGTTTTGTGCCGGACGACGAGTTGATTGACCTCTACGCCCACGCCAGAGCCGTCTACTACGCACCGGTTGATGAAGATTACGGCTTTGCGACGGTCGAGGCATTCGGTGCCGCTCGCCCCGTCATCACTACCGACGATGCGGGTGGCGTGTTGGAGTTCGTCCGCCACGGGGAAAATGGCCTCGTTTCACCGCCCGACCCGGCAGCGATTGCCGGTCATCTTGATCAACTGACCGGTGATGTTGCCCTTGCCGCACGCCTCGGTCGTGCCGGCAGGCCGCTGGTGGATGGTATTACGTGGGATCGGGTGATTGGGGCGTTGTTGGGGGGAAATAGGAGATAGGAAATAGGAGAGAGGAGATAGGAAATAGGAGAGAGGAGATAGGAAATAGGAGGGAGGAGATAGGAAATAGGAGGGAGGAGATAGGAAATAGGAGAGAGGGAAGAGGAAATAGGGGTAGATGTAAGATGGTGTGTGAGTACTGCATGCCCGGCTTTCTCACCTCTCGCTCCGTAGGCTATGCATTACCCACAAGTCACCTAGTAGTCGATACGATGCATCGGTGTATCACGGGCCACCAGGGATCGCCTTGGCCGTGTCCGGTAGGGGCGCACGGCCGTGCGCCCCTACCACTGCCGGTACGGGATGCTGCCGTCATCCACGGCACGACAATCGTCGCTGGCTGGCACCCGGTGATGCCCGATCAGGGTGCAGCAGTGCCCACGGCGGGGATGAGCGCCTGTCTGGGAAGCACCAGTCCTGACCTATCCCGCAAGATACCTCCGTGTGCCACCACGGTGTCCATCCGGGTGTCGTCGGTGATCCCTGTGGCGACGGGCGGATGAACCGGATAGCTTCGGCATCACGACAGGGCTGGTACCGAGCAGTGATGCCCGGGGGAACACAGGCGGCGATAGTCCCTGATGAGAAGCGCAGATGGCACCTATAGCGTTGTGGGTAATGCATAGCTCCGTAGGGGCGGGTTCTGAACCCGCCCCTACAGGCGGTGCATGTGCCCGTTTGACATCCGAGGGATGCGGTGAACGAGGGGGGGTAAAGGGTGCGTTGTGGGTCGCGTGCCAGGCGTTGGACTGTACCTGATTTGATCCTGGCAGCGTGCGCCGCCGGCACGCATCAGCTCACGCCCTCGACACGAACCGCGTGAGGAGCGCATGCACACTCTCACCCTGGCAGCGTGCGCATCCGGCGCACCCGCAACCTGTAGCGGCCTGCATTTCGACACGTACCGATCAGGTCATTCCCATCCCCAACCATAACTATCCGTCCTATTCGCGACGTGCCGTGTGTGTCACCTGCATGCATGAATGTGTCGGTCGTAGGGGCGGGTTCTGAACCCGCCCCTACGGGAGGTGTATGTGCCCGTTTGACATCCGAGGGATGCGGTGAACGAGAGGTTGAAAGGGTGCGTTGTGGGTCGCGTGCCAGGCGTTGGACTGTACCTGATTTGATCCTGGCAGCGCGCGCCTCCGGTGCGCATCAGCTCACGCCCTCGCCACGAACCGCGTGAGGAGCGCATGTACACTCTCACCCCTGGCAGCGTGCGCTGCCGACGCACCCGCAACCTGTAGCGAACTGCACTTTCGACACGTACCGATCAGGTCATTCCCATCCTCAATCATAACTATCCGTCTCATTTGCGACGTGCCGTGCGTGTCACCTGCATGATGTCGGTATAGTAGGGGCGGGTTCTAAACCCGCCCCTACGGAGGGTGTGTGTGCCCGTTCCCATTGACATCCGAGGGATGCGGTGAACGAGGGGGGAAAGGGTGCGTTGTGGGTCGCGTGCCAGGCGTTGGACTGTACCTGATTTGATCCTGGCAGCGCGCGCCTCCGGCGCGCATCAGCTCACGCCCTCGCCACGAATCGCGTGAGGAGTGCATGCACACTCTCACCCCTGGCAGCGTGCGCTGCTGACGCACCCGCAACCTGTAGCGGCCTGCACTTCCGACACGTACCGATTAGTTCATTCTCATCCCCAACCAGAAATATCCGTCTCATTCGCATACCCACTCACCCCTGGCAGCGCGCGCCTCCGGCGCGCATCAGCTCACGCCCTCGCCACGAATCGCGTGAGGAGTGCTCGCTCACCCACTCACCCTGCCGCCCGGCCTGACACACCCAGAAATGCTATACTGCCTCTGAGTAGAAAGGAGCACGTATGGCGTTGATGCAGTTGTCTCGACAGCGTATCGCAGCGCTGTTGACCTGCTGGCTTTGTATGTACCTGGTCGCCTGCGTGGCACCCATGGCGCAATCATCGGCAACTGTGACCCCTGAACCATTACCGGCAACACCAACTGCCGTTCCAATCACTGCCACCGATCTGCTGCAACGAGCGCAGGCAGCGCTTGAGATTGGTGATGATGACACCGCTGCCGAATTGCTCAGCCAGTTGTTGCAGGTTTTCCCGGCTGCGCCGGAGACAACACCGGCACGCCTGTTATTGGCCCGTTCGTTCGCCGACCGTGGGCGCTGGACATCGGCGGCTGAGGTGCTGCGGCCATTGCTCGCCGTACCGGGCACACCGGCGTATGCGCCGGCCCTGTTTCTGACCGCGCGCGCCCATGAGGCTGCCGGTATGCACGAGGCCGCCGTAGCCACGTATGCCCAATATGAAGCGCTGAACACCCCGCTGGCACCGTATGCAGCAATGCGGGCTGCTGCACAGTTGCAGGCGCTTAATCGTCTGGCAGATGCCGAGACCACCTATCTGCGGGCCGCCGCCGGTGAAATGGCCGCCGGTCAGCGTGCCGCTGCTTACGAACGGGCGATGATGCTGGCCGTTGCGCAGGAACGGCTACCCGATGCCATCGATTACGCCCGCAACATCCTGTCCTTCGCCACCCAGGCTGATTACCGGGCACGCCTGCTGGTCCAGGCAGCCGATCTGGCTGCAACCGCCGGTGATCCAGCGACCGCCAATGCGTTGCGCCGTGAAGCACTGGCAGCCTTTGCCGGGGCAGAGACGGTCAGCGCCGTAGATGCGCTCCGCGCTGCCGGCGACCTGCAGTTCGATCCGTTTGCGGCGGCTGCGGCCTATCGCGCCGTTGAACGCTGGAATGACGTGATTGTCATGCTCGATATTGCCCTGGCGCGTGAGCAGAATCCCGGCGAAGCGCTGCGCCAGCGCGGGTTGGCCCGGCGTGCGTTGGGGGATTTCGCGGGGGCATTGGCTGACCTGGCAGCGGCTCGCGAGCGTGAGCCGGACAGTGATACCGCTCGCCAGGCCGCGCTGGACTGGATTCAAACCTACGGGCAGAGCGGGGCCACCGCCGAAGCAGCAGCGCTCTACCGTCAGTATGCGGATGATCAGCCGGATGATCCGCGAGCGCCGATTGCCCTCGACCGGGCGGCTCAGTTGTACGACCGGCTTGGCGATAGCGCAGCGGCAACCGCTACCCGGCTCGAACTCGGCCAACGGTATCCGACAACAACGGTTGGCCTGACCGCGTTGCATCGGATTGCCCTGGCACGTTTCGATGCCGGTGATCTGGCCGGTGCCGGCGAACTCTGGCGGTTGCTGGCAGAGCGGGGAGAAGGGATCGGACAGGCGTTAGGTGCATTCTGGGCCGGACGAGTGGCGAAACAGATGGGTGATGAGGCGGCTACCTCCTTCTTCCAACAGGCAATTCAGGCTGCACCGGAAAGTTACTATGCAGTGCGTGCGGCTGAAGAATCAGGCACAATCACAGCAGGATCAATCCCTATCGCTGCACCCATTAGTAACGACGATTGGGCATTGCTGAGCGATTGGGTGCTGAGCTGGGCAAGTGGTGAGACCGATCCGGGTCTGGTTGGCGTCGCTGAACGGGCACGGCTCCTGCGCGAGGTGGGACTGTACACTGAAGCGCACGGCGAATGGCTCGATGGCCTGCGCCGGGCCGGCGACTCGCCGCTGAATCTGCTGGCGCTGGCGCAGGCCGCCTATCAGGCCGGTGCCACCTACCCCGCATTACTGGCTGCGGAACGCATCAATCGCCTTGCGCCGGCCACTGCCGCGCCGATACCGACAGCATTACTCCGCCTGCGCTTCCCGACACCGTATGCCGATGTGGTACAGCGTGAAGCAACTGCATTCGGGGTTGATCCATTCTTACTCTACGCCCTCATCCGGCAAGAGAGCCTCTTTCAGCCGAACGCAACCTCGTGGGTAGGCGCACGCGGATTAACCCAGGTGATGCCCGATACCGGGCGCGGGATTGCTCAAAACCTGGGGGTCAGTGACTTCAACCTTGACGACCTGTATCGACCGCATGTCAGCATTCGCTTCGGCGCCTTCTACCTGGGTCGCCGGATCAGCGACATGAACGGCAGCCTGCACGGTGCGCTGGCCGCCTACAACGGTGGACTCGGCAATGCACAGCGCTGGGCAAATGGCACTGTCGTCGGTGACCCGGATCGCTTTGTGGAGAGCATCGACTTTGCGGAAACGCGGAATTACGTCTGGGCAGTCTATGCGTTTTACGGCGTCTACCGCGGGTTGTACGGGGAGTGAGGTGAGAGGGCAATCCCACCCCGGCCCGCCCCCGCTGGCGGTGGGATTGCCCCACCCTGGCCTGCCCACGTTTAGAGGCAGCTAGCATCTCCATAGTACTCGAATGAGAGCGCCTGAAAGGAGTGAAAAAGCCTCTCAACTGGCGCTCTCCGACTATCTGCGTCATACCATATAGCTCCTTACAAGTTTCATCCATCCCCTATTCCATTTCTTGAACAAATCTTGAGCCACCCTTTACCCATGCTTGAGCCGGAATCGCTACACTGAATAGGGTGATAGACGCAGCGCTTTTGAAGAAGGTAGATCAGTGGCAAGGGGGCTGAGAAGCTGCTGTCGTTTCCTGATCACACCACTGGCAAAGTGTCATAAGCATGATCGTGCGTGAGGACAATCGATGCGCACTATGCTGCTATCAGATGAGGGACTCCATGGGACGTCGCATTCGTCATCATCAATATCGGCTATCACAACGCACCATCGGATTTCTCGTTGCTGGCATAGGACTGACAGGCATCCTGATTGCCAGTTTGATCACAGCTCAACCGGGCAGAAATACAGCAATTACGGCTGATGCTTCCCAGATTGCCGATGGGCGATCACTGTACGTAACATATTGCGCCAGTTGTCATGGTCTCAATCTTGAAGGACAGCCTAACTGGCAACGACCACTGCCCAATGGCATGATGCCGGCACCACCGCATGATGCCACCGGACATACCTGGCATCATCCCGATACTTTCTTATTTCAAATCACAAAGTATGGCGGGCAAAGTGTAGCCCCGCCGGGGTATATCAGCGGGATGCCGGCGTTTGGCAATCAGCTCACTGATCGTCAAATCTGGGCCATTCTGGCCTATATCAAAAGCACCTGGCCGCCCGAAATTCGGGAAGCGCAGGAATCTATCAACCGCCAATCGCCGTAGCTGATTTCTTTCACACCACACTTGCAGAAGGAGAGATCTATGCTTTCACGACTCACACGGCGGGGTTTGTTGCGCTTGTTTGGCGCAGGCGCTCTCGCCTTTGGCAGTGGCGTTCTGAATGGGTGTGCCCTACCGACGCGCTCTTCTTCCATGCCGCAGCCGCAGACCAATCCCAGTCCTGCCTTTACCCCCGATCTCGATCTGACCATACGCGCAGTTGCCGCAGAGGTGCCAATCCTGCCGGGAACGCCGACCAGGGTGTGGACATATCAGGCTCAGGTGAATGCCGGCGATCCGGCAGCAGTACAACCCATTCCCGACAGCTATCTTGGTCCGATTATTCGTGTTCGCACCGGGCAGAAGGTACGTATCACGTTTGAGAATAAGTTGCCTGATCCCCGGCAGGATTCGATTATTCACTGGCACGGTCTGCATACCCCACCCGCGATGGATGGGCATCCGCATACAGTGGTACGTCCCGGCGAACGTTATGTCTACGAGTTTACCGTCACCGACCGGGCCGGTACATACTGGTTTCATCCCCATCCTCACGGCCAGACTGCCCAACAGGTCATTATGGGTCTTGCTGGACTGTTTGTGGTGAGTGATCCTGCGGAGGATGCTATCGGGTTGCCGGGCGGTGAATATGACCTGCCACTTGTCATTCAAGACCGTACCTTTGATGCTGACAATCAGTTCGTCTACGACTCAGACCCAATGACCCGCCTGATGGGGTTTCTCGGCGAGCGAATTCTGGTCAATGGCCGGCCAGACCTGACCATCACCGCCGCGACCCGCGCATATCGCTGGCGCATCCTCAACGGATCGAACAGTCGTATCTACAAGCTGGCCTGGGATTCGGGCATGCCACTGACGGTCATTGCCACCGATGGCGGCCTACTTGAACATCCGCTTACCCGCCCGTTCGTTATGCTGGCGCCGGGTGAGCGGATCGAACTCTGGGTTGATCTCCGCGATATTCCACGCGACACCACCCTCAAACTGGTAAGTCAGCCGTTCAGTGGCGCAGAGGGCGTTGGCATGATGGGTGAGAGCGGGAATATGGATCACGGGATGGGTGGTATGCACGGTCAGATGGGAATGATGCGCAGCGGTAATGCCCCGCCCCTTGGTGCACCGCTCGACATTCTCCAGGTGCGGGTGACACGTCAGGAGCAAGAAACGCTCGTGCTTCCCGCCTCGCTGATACCGATCCAGCGTCATCGGCGGGAAGCAGCTGTTAATGCGACAACACCACGGCGTATCGCACTCTCGCTGCGTGGTATGGAATGGCAGATCAATGGGAAAACATTCGTGATGGACGAAGTGGCGCCGGATGAAATTGTACGGCTGAATACCCTCGAACTCTGGGAGATTGTCAACGAGACGAATCCAGGTGAAATGATGGACCCCATGGGAATGGCGCATCCCATTCACATTCACGGTGGTCAGTTTCAGATCGTTCAGCGCACGGTGCTTCCCGAATTACGGGCCGGTTGGGAAGAGGTGAAGGATGGATACGTTGACGAAGGCTGGAAGGATACCGTCCTGGTGATGCCCGGTGAACGGGTGCAGTTATTGATGGCCTTCCGTGACTATACCGGTATGTATGTCTATCACTGCCATAACCTTGAACACGAAGATGCCGGCATGATGCGCAATTACCGGATTGAGGCATAACGGTCTGACTATATCCTGGCAAACAAAGGATTGGATACATGCAAACATCACCCTCATCACACGACGACCACCAACATGCAGCAGGACCTGCTCAATTAGCACACGATCATCACGATCATAGCAATCACCGTATGAGTTCCCCACACGCTGCCGGACATCTGTCGCACCAGGATCATGTGGAGCATTCACCAGATCTATTCCGACGTCGATTCTGGCTGGCATTCGGATTAACGATCCCGGTTGTGATCTACTCACCGATGATTCAGCAATTGCTGGGATACACTGCCCCTACCTTTCCCGGTAGCGATATGATCGGCTTCTTGTTGGGAACAGTCATCTTCTGGTATGGTGGATGGCCTTTTTTGCAAGGTGCAATTAGCGAAATTCGGCAGCGCACACCCGGCATGATGACGCTGGTAGCACTGGCAATTACTACGGCTTATGTCTATTCAGCAAGCATCAGTCTTGGCCTCATAGCCGGCATGGATTTCTATTGGGAACTGGCAACGCTTGTAACCATTATGTTACTGGGGCACTGGCTGGAAATGCGTGCTGTAGGAAGTGCGCAGAGTGCGCTCAACGAACTGGCAAGGCTCATCCCCGATACTGCCGAGTTGTTAACACCTGATGGCAGTACTCGCACTGTGGCGGTACGTGAGTTACGTAATGGCGATGTAGTGCTCGTGCGTCCGGGTGCAGCAGTACCGGCAGATGGTGTTGTTGAACACGGCGAAAGCCAGATCAACGAGTCGATGATAACCGGTGAAAGCCGTTTGATCGATAAATACCCTGGTGAGCGTGTGATTGCCGGTACAGTCAATGGAAATGGCGCACTGCGCGTAAGAATTGACAAAACCGGCGATCAAACTGTATTAGCCGGTATCATGCGCCTGGTTGCTGAAGCTCAGCGTAGCCGGTCGTGGATGCAGGAACTGGCTCATCGTGCTGCCTTCTGGCTGACCTGGATCGCATTAGGAACGGCATTCCTGACTGCTCTGATCTGGGGTATTACCAATGGATTGAATGAAACAACGCTTGAGCGTGTAGTAACAGTACTGGTTGTGGCTTGCCCACATGCACTTGGCCTGGCTGTTCCGTTAGTTGTGGCAATTTCAACAACGCTCGCGGCGAAAAATGGCATACTTGTGCGTGAGCGACGTGCGCTCGAGGCGGCTCGTCGCATAAACACCGTTATGTTCGATAAAACCGGTACACTCACACGAGGTGAGCTGGGTTTGGTAGCACTGGCGACCAATGGTACGCTTACTGATGACGAAGCTCTGAGGCTCGTTGCCGCAGCCGAACACAATAGTGAGCATCACCTGGCACGCGCAATTGTCACCGCAGCTCAGGAACGGGGTCTTGAACTGCCAGAAGTTCAGTACTTCGAGTCTCTACCCGGTCGTGGCATCAAGGCAACTATCGGAGATGCAACCTATCTGGTAGGTGGCCCACGTCTGTGGGAATATCTGGATGTTTCCTTTCCTGATGAGTTGCTCCAACGGATTACGATTTGGGAACAACATGGGCAGACGGTTGTCGCGCTCATTCGGGATCGCGACGTGCTGGCAGTACTTTCACTTGCCGATGTTATTCGACCGGAGTCGTATCAGGCCGTGCGCATGCTTCAGTCCCAAGGGATTGAAATTGCCATGCTAACCGGTGACTCGCAGGCGGTTGCTGATTGGGTCGCCAAAGAGTTAGGAATTTCGAGAGTGTTTGCCCAGGTGTTGCCAGAACATAAAGCTGCGAAGGTGCGCGAATTGCAACAACAAGGTAAACGTGTAGCAATGGTCGGCGATGGCGTCAACGATGCACCTGCACTGGCGCAGGCTGATGTCGGAATTGCTATTGGTGCAGGTACCGACATTGCCCGGGCTTCTGCGGGAATTGTGCTCGTGCGTAATGATCCACGCGATATTGTGCGCATTGTGCGGCTAAGTAGTGCCAGTTATGCCAGAATGGTGCAAAATCTGGCCTGGGCTGTTGGCTACAATGGAATTGCCTTGCCGCTGGCTGCTGGCATCGCTGCACCGCTAGGTCTCACACTACCGGCATGGATGGGGGCATTGCTGATGTCACTCAGCACTGTTATTGTCGCTCTCAATGCACAACAATTACGCTGGCTTGACCTTCACGTGGATTTGAAAGACAGAATGGATCATTAATTCCCTACGCCCCCACTGCACTATACCGCTGCACGCCGCCGCGCCAGAGCCAGCGCAACAACAGCCCAAACAGCCCAATCCAGGCCAGTTGATGCGCGAAGCCCCAGATGATTGCCAGCAGATCGATCCGCCCCAACAACAGTTCGAGCGGAAAGGCCAGCATCGCCCGGAAAGGCAACCAGTCCAACACCATTCTGACCGGTGGCGGCAGCAGATCGAGCGGTACCAGATAGCCGCTGCAAAATGCATACATCCCAAACCAGAAATCTTGCAGCGCCAGCACTTGCGTCCACCAAAAGCTCAGCACACCGATACAACACTGGTTCAGAAAGTAGACGGCAAAAGCCAGCACAATGGCCAGCGGCAACAGACTCCACCGCAGCGGATCGGGCTGCGGGATCGCTCCCGGTGCGATCAAGGCCGTGATCAGGGCAATCGGAGCAACCATCAGCAGCCGGAGCGGTTTATCGGCCAGGGCCATCGCCAGGTACCGCCACAGGGGGTGAACTGGTCGCAACAGGTGCGGCGACAATTCGCCGAGCCGAATCTCGCGTTCCATATCCCAAATGATCCACACCCCGGTCAATTGCCTGATACAGAGCGCCCCCACAAAATAGGCCACAAAATCGTCACTGGCGTATCCACCGATCACCCCATCTCCGGCCAGCGTGCGCCAGACTGCCAGCATAATCAGCGGCAACATGCCGGTGATCACCCAGATCAGCAGTTGCGCACGATACGCCAGCGCATCGGCCCAGGCTACCCGCATCAGAGCTGCAAACTTGGCAGACATACCCGTTCTCTTTCTGTTTCACCACAGAGGCACAGAGGGCACGGAGGAAAATAACTACTCTCTTTTCTCTGTGCCACCGGGCAGGAACCGGACTTTGGCGTGCGGCAGCCGTGCTGCCGCGCTGCGCTCACTCCTACCCCCTCCCAGCGCCACCGGGCAGGAGACGCCCCGTGCCGCACGCTCCTGCCTTCCACCCCCCTCCCAGCGCCACCCGGCAGGAGCTGCCCTGTGCCGCATCCCGCTCACTCCTGCTCACCCCTACCTGATGGTGGACGGGCGCCAGCACGCTCTCACCCTATACCCACCGTACTAACGCTACCGGGCAGGTTGAGCGAATGTCCCCTCTGCGTCGCGACGATGTTATCATCCACCATCCCACCGACATCGCAGGCAACCGACCACCTTTCTCCACTTGTCGAAGCAGCCATTCGGCGCTACTATAGCACCAATCGGCAATGAATGCCATCTATCGTACAGGGAGGTACGCCTATGAGTCGCATCGTGCGGGCGCCACGCGGCACAACGTTGACCTGTGCCAACTGGCAGATTGAAGCGGCCTACCGCATGATCCAGAACAACCTCGATCCCGATGTCGCCTTCGACCCGGATCATCTGATCGTCTACGGTGGACGCGGGCGAGCGGCCCGCAACTGGGAGTGTTTCGACGCCATCCTTGCCACCCTCCGCCGACTCCGTCCCGACGAGACGCTGATTGTGCAATCGGGGAAGCCGGTCGCTGTCTTCCGTACTCACACCGACGCTCCCCGCGTGCTGATCGCCAATGCCAATCTGGTGCCGGCCTGGGCCACGCAGGCCAATTTCGACCGCTGGGAAGCTGCCGGGTTGACGATGTACGGGCAGATGACCGCCGGAAGCTGGATTTATATCGGTACCCAGGGTATCCTGCAAGGCACCTACGAGACCTTCGGCGCGCTGGCGCGCTCGGCGGGCTGGGGAACGCTCCGCGGCAGGCTGGTGGTCACTGCCGGTCTCGGTGAGATGGGTGGCGCGCAACCGCTGGCCGTGACCCTGAATGAAGGTGTGCTCATCGCAGTCGAGATTGACCGCTGGCGGGCAGAGCGTCGCCTGCGCCTGCGTCAGGTGGATCGCCTGAGCGATGATCTCGAAGAGGCGATGACCTGGGCCGAAGAGGCACGGGCGAGCGGCACGCCGCTTTCGATTGCGCTGATCGGTAACGCAGCCGAGCTACTGCCTGAGATGCTGCGCCGCGGTGTGGTTCCTGATGTGGCAACCGATCAGACCAGCGCCCACGATGTGCGTTACGGCTATATCCCTGCCGGATTGTCACTCGCCGAAGCTGCCGAACTACGCGAACGCGACCCCGCCGAGTATGATCGGCGTGCGCTGGCGTCGATGGCCGAACACGTGCGTACTCTGCTGGAATGGCAGCGCCGCGGCAGCATCGTCTTCGATTACGGCAACAACCTCCGCCAGCGCGCCTTCGATGCCGGTGTTCACGATGCGTTTAACTATCCCGGCTTCGTCCCGGCCTACATCCGACCTCTCTTCTGCGAAGGCAAGGGGCCGTTCCGCTGGGTGGCCCTCTCTGGCGACCCCGAAGACATCTACGTCACTGATCGCGCCATCGCCGAACTCTTCCCCCACGACGAACACCTCGGTCGCTGGTTGCGCCTTGCCCGCGACCACGTCGCCTTCCAGGGTCTCCCCGCCCGCATCTGCTGGCTGGGCTACGGCGAACGGGCACAAGCCGGCTTGCTTCTGAACGACCTGGTCGCTCGCGGCATCGTCAAAGCCCCGATTGTCATCGGTCGTGACCATCTCGACGCCGGTTCGGTCGCCAGCCCCAACCGCGAAACCGAAGGTATGCGCGACGGCTCCGATGCAATCGCCGACTGGCCGCTGCTCAACGCCCTGATCAACGCGGTCGGTGGCGCCACCTGGGTCAGCATCCATCACGGTGGTGGCGTCGGGATTGGCTACAGCATCCACGCCGGCCAGGTCATCGTCGCCGACGGCACGCCCGAAGCCGCCCGCCGCATCGAACGGGTGCTGACCACCGATCCCGGTATGGGAGTCGTCCGCCACGCCGATGCCGGCTATCCCGAAGCCATCGCGTTTGCCCGCCGTCACGGGATTGATATGCCAATGCTGGAGTGAGCCGGTATTGCCGACGGGGTGACAACGCTCCCGCGGCACCCGGCCCCGGCCCAACCCCGGCCCACCATATGCGAGAGTGCTGAACGGCGCACGCACGTATCTGTCACCACGGGGGTTATGCCGGTGTTGGCCTGAGCCGATTGGGTCGGCGGGGTGACAACGCTCCCGCGGCACCCGGCCCCGGCTCAACCCCGGCCCGCCATATGCGAGAGTGCTGAACGGCGCACGCACGTATCTGTCACCACGGGATGGCTATGCCGGTGTTGGTCTGAGCCGGTTGTCTCGGCGGGGGTATCGCTCTCCCGCGGCACCCGGCCCCGGCCCAAGCCCGGCCCGCCATATGCGAGAGTGCTAAACGTCTGGAATACTAACAACCGGTGCGTAACACCAGAGGCGATATGATAGAACCATGTGATCTTCTGATTCACTCTGTGTCCCAGCTCGTCACCTGTGCCGGGCCACCTGGCCCTCGTCGTGGTGCCGCCATGCGCGATGTCGGCATCATTCCCGACGGCGCCGTGGCGATTCGCGGCTCGACCATCATCGCCGTCGGATCGAGTAACGAACTCCGCCGTCGTTTTCGTCCTGCGCAAGAAATTGATGCCGGCGGTCACGCCGTCTGCCCGGGTCTGATCGACTGCCATACCCACATCGTCTACGCCGGGGATCGGGTTGCCGAATTCGAGCAACGCTGCGCAGGTGCGACCTATCAAGAGATTATGGCCGCCGGTGGCGGCATCCTGCGCACAATGCAGCTCACCCGGGCTGCGACCACCACCACTCTGGTTGCCGAGACCCTGCCCAGGCTGAACCAGATGTTGCGGTTTGGTACCACCACCGCCGAAGTCAAAACCGGGTATGGTCTGGAGCAAGACGCCGAACTACGCCAGCTCGCCACCATCGAGCTGCTGGCTGCCGTCCAACCGATTGAACTGGTACCGACCTTCTTACCGGCTCACGCCATACCACCAGAGTTCGCCGACCGCCCCGATGCCTACATTGATCTGGTCGTCGAATCAATGTTGCCTCTGGCCCAGGAGCGCTACCGCAACTCGCTCTTCGCCGGACATCACATTCCCCTCTTCGTCGATGTCTTCTGCGAGCGCGGTGCCTTCGATGTCGCGCAGAGTCGCCGGGTGCTCAGTGCAGCCCGTGAACGCGGCTTGCCCCGCAAAGCGCACGTCGATGAGTTTACCGAATTGGGAGGACTGGCAATGGCCCTGGAAATGGAAGCCACCTCGGTCGACCATCTTGATGTGACCGGTGCCGCTGCCTTTCCCGCGCTGGCCGCCAGCAACACCATCGCCGTCTTGCTCCCGCTCGTCTCGATCAATCTCGGTATCACCCATTTTGCCGCTGCCCGGCAGATGATCGATGCCGGCGTCGCGATTGCCCTCAGCACCGATGCCAATCCCGGATCGGCGCCGTCGCTGTCGTTACCGCTAACTATGGCGATTGCCTGTCGCTACCTGCGGATGGTACCAGCCGAAGCCCTGCTGGCAACCACGGTCAATGCGGCACACGCTATCGGGCTGGGTGGCAGAATCGGTGCATTGATGCCCGGTATGCAGGCCGACCTGATCATCCTCGCCGAGGCCGATTACCGCTGGCTCATGTACGAGTTAGGCGGTACGCCGATCGCGCAGGTCATCAAACGCGGTCAGATTGTCTGGAAGTCGTGATTCAGTTGCCAACATGCCAACACACTCAACGAGGAGCTATGCAGATTCGTGAAGTCATTCTTGATGGCGAAAGCCTGACCATCGAACAGGTACTGGCCGTCGCTTACGGCCAGCCCGGTACCCCTGTCGTGCGCCTGGCCCCAATTGCCCGGCAGCGAGTCGAACGGGCCGCGCAGGCGGTGCAAGACTTGCTGGCACGCGGTGTGGTTGCTTACGGCATTACCACCGGTTTTGGTGCATTTAAAGATCGGGTCATTGCCCCCGACCAGGTTGAACGCCTGCAATACAACATCCTGGTCAGCCACGCTGTAGGGGTTGGGCCGGTCTTTGATATTCCTACCACCCGCGCCATCATGCTCATTCGCGCCAACACGCTGGCCCGTGGGCATTCGGGCGTGCGTTTGCAGACGGTTGAACGTCTGCTTGATATGCTCAACCAGGGCATACATCCCCGGATTCCCTGCAAGGGATCACTGGGCGCGAGTGGCGATCTGGCGCCACTGGCCCATATGGCGTTGCCGCTCATCGGGTTGGGCGAGGTCGAATGGCAGGGTGAGGTATTGCCGGCGGCAACGGCTTTGGAACGACTGGGCTGGCAACCGCTTCATCTGGCCGCTAAAGAGGGGCTGGCCTTAACCAACGGTACCGCGGTCATGTGTGCGCTGGGCGTGATCGAAACCGCCCGCGCCGAGACCCTGAGCGCCACTGCCGATATTGCCGGCTGCCTCAGCTTAGAAGCGCTCTACGGCACACCGGCAGCGTTCGATGCCCGTTTGCACGCACTGCGCCCCTTCCCCCGCCAGATCGAATGCGCTGCCCATCTGCGCCGCTTACTGGCCGGCAGCACCTTCGTCCGCAACAACGACCCGCGCCACGTCCAGGATGCCTACACCCTGCGCTGCATCCCACAGGTACACGGTGCCGTGCGCGATGCAATTGCCTATGCCCGTTGGGTCTTTGCCATTGAACTGAATGCCGTCACCGACAACCCGCTCCTGTTCGTTGACGACGATGGCAACGTCGAAGTCATCTCCGGCGGCAATTTTCACGGCGAGCCGCTGGCAATCGCTCTCGATTACCTGGGCCTGGCTGTAGCCGAACTCGGCAACATCGCCGAACGACGCCTAATGCGGCTCACCGATGAAGCATCCAACACCCATGTCTTGCCGGCCTTCCTGACCAGGGCCGGTGGGCTGAATTCGGGCTTCATGATCGTCCAGTACACGGCAGCGGCTCTGGCTACCGAAAACAAAGTGCTCGCCCACCCGGCCAGTGTCGATAGCATTCCCACATCGGCAAACGTTGAAGATCACGTCAGCATGGGTGTCACTGCCGGCCTGAAACTGCGCAGCATCATCGACAACGTCAGCCAGATTCTGGCGCTTGAGCTATTCGCTGCGGCGCAGGGCATCGACTTCCGCCGCCAGGAACTGGGCAGTCAGGCCCGACTGGGGCGCGGCACCGGGCCGGTGTACGAACTGATTCGTCAATACGTACCATTCATCGCCGAAGACACCCTCCTCCACCCCTACATCACTATCATCAGTGAACTCGTCGCTCAGGGCAAGATCGCCGCTGCCGCTGCCGTTCACGACGACGCGGATGCGTAAGCATCGCTCACCGCAATCCAGACATCGCCAGCCGGGAAGACGAAACAGCGCGTGCGGAAGCCTGACGCTTCCGCACGCTGCCCAGGCTCTGACGATAACTGCACAAGCGTGATCTGCCAGTAGACTATCACCTGGCGCTGCACCTGAATGATGCCCTGCACCGACCTGCGTTGACCCGTTGACTTCCGCCCCAACCGCTTCAAGGAATTTAAAACGACTTCTACCGCAGCAGTAGGCTTTAGTACGAGCTTCTCATCTTCTCCTCTCCCGCGCTGCGAGAGGAGCTGGTGGAGAGGACGTTCAGCGCATACTCAGGTTCTATCTCCTGCATACGTTCGCCAATCCTGTCAACCCCTGAACTAGAACTTATTTCAAAAACATCTACTGGAAGCTATCTCAATTCATTATTGGCAGACTCCATGATCGTGACGAGCACACATAGCATCCTCATTGATCAGCAGGGTCAGCAGTGTACCACGCGCCGGATCGTGAGCATGGCTGGCGCGGCAGCATGGTTGCTGCACGCCAAACGTCGCGACATGCGCCTGACGAGCGTACAATGCAACCAATCCAGCGCGTGATAGCACCGGAGATGGTCGTCAGCCCTCCTCACGTCGCGACATGCGCCTGACGAGTGTCCAATGCAACCAATCCAGCGCGTGATAGCACCGGAGATGGTCGTCAGCCCTCCTCACGTCGCGACATGCGCCTGACGAGCGTGCAATGCAACCAATCCAGCGCGTGATAGCACCGGAGATGGTCGTCAGCCCTCCTCGCTGCCATACCAACAGACCGCGAGCAGGGTAGACTGTCGTCATTTCCTGCTTTCCTTCACCCTACTCCCTATTTCCTATTTCCTATTTCCTACTTCCTACTTCCTACTCCCTATACTCTGCTCCCTATACCCTACACCCTACACCCTATTTCCTATTTTCTACTTCCTACTCCCTACTCATCCAGGTTTGTTATAATGCCAACAACTGCACGACAGAGCGCAGACGGCTGCGCGTTTTCGTTTGACATGTATTCCTGCCCGAAACAGCGTAAATCGCCACCTGACGCGGAGCAGTCGGCGGGAACATCTATACCTGATGAGGACACCACATGACCACACACAGCATACCGGTACTGGATTTTGGTTCGCAAACCGCTCAGCTCATCGTGCGGCGGTTGCGTGAGCTAGGCTACTACAGCGAGTTATTACCACACGACGCCCCCGAAGATCAGGTGCGAGCGCTGGCGCCGGTTGGTATTGTACTCAGCGGTGGCCCGGCAAGTGTCTACGAACCTGGCGCCCCTACGCTCCCGTCGTGGTTGCTGGAGAGTGATCTACCGGTCTTCGGTATCTGCTACGGTATGCAACTAATCAGCCACACCCTGGGCGGGATTGTCACCCGGCCGGCTGGCCGCGAATACGGCCCGGCGATGATCACCATCACTCATCCGCACCCCCTCTTCGCCGACACCCCAACCGAGCAACCGGTCTGGATGAGCCACGGTGATCGGATCGAACAGTTGCCCACCGGCTTCACAGCGATTGCTGCCAATCCGGCAACCCCCTTCGCCGCCATTGCTGATGATCGGCGCAAGTGGTATGGTGTTCAGTTTCACCCCGAAGTGGTGCATACCGTCTATGGCCGAACCATCCTGACCAACTTTGCCCGTCTGTGTGGGGCACGCCCTGAATGGCAACCGAACAGCTTCGTCGCCGAAGCCATCGAGCGGGTCAAAGCCCAGGTCGGCGATCACGGGCGCGTTATCTGTGCGTTGTCTGGCGGTGTCGACTCAGCCGTGGCCGCGCTCATTATTCATCGCGCTATCGGCGACCGCCTGACCTGCGTCTTTGTTGATAATGGTCTGTTACGGGCAGGCGAAGCGGAACAGGTGATCGCTACCTTCAGCGAGCATTTTCACGTGCCGCTGATTGCGGTTGATGCCCGCGAAGAGTTTATGACCGCTCTGAAAGGGGTGACTGACCCCGAACAGAAGCGCAAAATTATCGGCGAGAAATTCATTCGGATCTTCGAGCGTGAAGCCCGCGCCCTCGCCGGGGTTGAATTCCTCGCCCAGGGCACTCTCTACCCCGACGTCATCGAGTCGACAGCCCCCGACCGCCCAAAGGCGGCGAAAATTAAAACCCACCATAATGTTGGCGGTCTACCAGCCGACATGCAGCTCAAACTGGTCGAGCCGCTGCGCTATCTGTTCAAAGACGAAGTACGCGCCGCTGGCTTACAACTCGGGCTGCCCGAAACGTGGGTCTGGCGCCATCCCTTCCCTGGGCCGGGGCTGGCAGTGCGTATTATCGGTGAAGTAACCTGGGAGCGCCTGGAGATACTGCGGCAGGCGGATAAGATCTTTTTGGAAGAGTTGCATGCCAGTGGCTATTATCGCGCCACCCAGCAGGCGTTTGCCGTCCTGCTACCGGTACAGAGTGTGGGGGTGATGGGTGATGGTCGTACCTACGGCGTCACGATTGCCTTGCGCGCGATTACGACCGAAGACTACATGACCGCCGACTGGGCACGTCTGCCTTACGAGCTGCTGGCCCACGTGAGCAGCCGCATCGTCAACGAAGTCGAAGGGGTCAATCGGGTTGTGTACGATATTTCGTCGAAGCCACCGGCAACTATCGAATGGGAGTAGTCAGCATCGGCAGCGCCGTGCTACAATAGAGCCATGCGCATACCACGAACAATCGCAATTGACGGCCAATCGGCCGCAGGGAAAAGTACATTAGGTGCACTGCTTGCCGCTGAGCTGGGCTACCTCTACTTCGACACCGGTGTGATGTACCGTGCACTGGCTCTGGCGGCGCTGCGTGCCGGTATCGATCCCGATGATGAGGCCGCGCTGACAGCTCTGGCCCATCGGTTAACTATCGATGTTACAGCACCAACGGTGACGGATGGGCGTCAGTATACAGTGCTGATCGATGGCGAAGATGTGACCTGGGCCATTCGCGACCCTGACGTTGAGCGGATTGTCTCGCGGACAGCCCGCTTTCCAGCGGTGCGGCGCGAGATGATTCGCCAGCAGCAGGCCATCGGGCGGCGGGGGCGCGTGGTGATGGTTGGCCGCGACATCGGGACAGTGGTGATGCCTGATGCTGATCTGAAAATCTATCTTCAGGCATCATTGACCGAACGGGCACGACGGCGCCTGGCCGAACTGCGCAGCCGGAATATTGAGATGTCGCTTGAACAGGTTGCCGCAGCACTGGCGGAACGCGATGCGCTGGACGCTCACGTTGCCCAACCGGCGGACGATGCGATTATCCTGGTGAACGATGGTCTGACGCCGGCTGAAGAGGTGGCATGGGTACTACAGCAGTTTGCCAATGGTGACCAGCCACTCGCGCAAGAGATTAATCGGTGCAAGTCCACCCCCTGAGCATCTGATCGGTACAGCAGGTTCAGGAGAGAAGCCTTATGGCCGGAAACATCATTGATCGCTTACTGTACGAAGATGCCGACAGTGCACTCGATCTGGCACCAAACGAGGAGATACTCTATGTTATCGGCCGGCATTGGATCGTTCTCCTGTCGCGTCTGATTGTGCCGTTGCTCGGTATCTGTTTCTTTGGCGGGATTGCCCTGTACCGGGCTGTCGGGGGTGGCTTTCTGGTGTTCAACACCGGTGAGCCAACCGGTTTTGATCTCTTCAACATCGTGCTGGTTTTGATCGAAGCAGTCTTGCTGCTCTTCTGGGTGGCACTGTGGGTACGCGGTGGTAAAGACCCCAATCCGAAGCGAGTGTTGTTTACGGCGAATGTAGCCGTACTTGCCCTGATCTGGTTTCGCTACAATGGTGGTCGCATCTTCTACATCGATCCCGGTCGCTTTTTCGGTCAGGCGTTTGATCCGCTCAACCTGCTCTTCATTGGCCTGGCAACCATCAGCCTCTTCTCGATCTTCTTTGTTGTTTATGATTGGCTGAACGATGAGCTGATCCTCACCAATCGTCGGGTGGTCTACGACAACGATCAGGTCTTCATTCCGCGCCTGCTCGAGCAGCGGGTGCAACAACAGATCTTCATCGAGGAAATTCAAGATGTTGCCGCAGCAACCAAGACCTATCTCCAGCACTGGCTGAAATACGGAACCATCGAGGTCAAATCGGCGCGTATCGGTGGGAATATCGTCTTTCACAGTGCTCGTGATGCAAAAGAGATGCAGCGGCGAATCATGGCCCAGGTTAACGAAAACCGGCGTAAACGTGGTGAACATGATATGGCTGTACTGATTGAGTCCCGCGTTTATAATGAACCACTGCCACGCCCAAAGCGCCAACTACAGATGACTGCGCCCCGCTGGCGATGGTTGGGCTGGTTGTTACCGCCAAACCCTGAAGTGCAACCGGAAAAAGAGACCATCATCTGGCGTAAACACTGGCTATTTTTGCTTCAGGGTCTCTTCCCACCGCTGGCGATGCTCTTCACGGGCTGGATCATTGTGGTGTTAGTGGGTAGTCTGGGCTTGTTGTCTTCACTCTGGCTCACAGTATTGATCATCGCAATCCTGATCGCGTTTCTGGCCTGGTCGGTGTGGGAGGTTGAAGACTATCGTAACGATATGTACATTCTGACCCCAACCAACGTGATTGATGTCGAGAAGAAACCGTTTGGCCCGGAAGATCGGCGGGCGGCCAGTCTCGGCGCGGTCACGAACGTCTCGTTTGAGACCACCTTTATCAGTAATCTGCTGGGGTACGGTGACGTTGTGGTTGAGACGGCTGGTAGTGGTGGGAAGTTTACCTTCATGCACGTACCCAACCCGCGTGATGTAGTAACGAAGATCAACGATTATTATGTGATGTTCAAACGTGCTGATAAAGAGCGTTCTCTCAACGACATGCTGGAGCTGCTCCGGCATTATCATCTCGCTCAGCAACGGCATAACGAATTGCTACCGGCCAACGGTACTACCCTCCGCCTGAGCGAACAATCAACCGAGACTACTGAGGAGCAAAAATCGCCATGAGGCGCTACGCCCTTCTCTGTTGCCTGCTTACACTTATTCTGACACCCTCAATCGTTGCCGCGCAATCACCATCATCGATAACCATCACGGTACGGGCAGGTCTCGATGGAGAAGGAACCTACCACCCGTCGTTCTGGTTTCCGGTGGAAATCACGCTGGCAAATGATGGTCCCGACCGTGAAGTCGTGCTTGAATGGCGTGCCACCAATATGCAGTCATTTCGGCAACGCTACCGGGTTGATTTGCCCGGTGGTGCTCGCAAGCGGATTGTCTTGCCGATAGTGCAACCTGCCGGTGGTCAGGCTGCGCTCGTAGCGACTGCCGATGGTGTTGAACTATGGCGCGAGCGGATCCCGCTAAAGCAGCTCAGCGATAATCTACCGACACTCGGTCTACTGAGCAGTGACCCGTCGGTGTTCAGTAGCTTAACTGTTGCCGACACGCAGGTTGTGCCGTTGGATCCGACCTTTCTTCCAGACGATCCGATCCTGCTGATGGCGTTTGACGTTATCGCAGTGCGTGAACTGACGGCCGAATTACAACCAGAACAACGGGATGCCTTGATCACCTGGGTACAC
Organism: Chloroflexus aurantiacus J-10-fl; assembly: GCF_000018865.1. Taxonomy (NCBI): domain Bacteria; kingdom Bacillati; phylum Chloroflexota; class Chloroflexia; order Chloroflexales; family Chloroflexaceae; genus Chloroflexus; species Chloroflexus aurantiacus. The sequence continues at coordinate 1,346,721 of NC_010175.1, read as the reverse complement.
CAGGGCGGAACCCTGCTGGTTGGCGGTGGAGTGGTTGGCGAAGCTGCCATCCGAACCTTTAGCGATATACTGCCGGTAACCGTTGGCCCGCTTCGCCGTGATGTGCCTATCGACGAATTAGAGCGGATCAGCGGCTTGAACGGATTGCGCAATTTTGTCCCGTCGCTGACCGCTAACGCCGTCACTGTGCGACCTGAAGCGCAGGCTATCACGACCGATGGCCTGATCAGTCGGATTGATGTGGGATCAGGGAAGGTCATCTTTGCCGCGTTTGATCTGGCTACCTTGCGGGCATCACCTGCTGAAGCGAAATTCTGGCGGGATGTGTTCGATCTTCAGCCCCGTATCAATCTCGCCGGTAGCCTGCGTACTAGTTTTAATGATCTTATCCAGAGTAGTCTGGCGCAATCCTTATATGCCTTCCCTTCAACAGCAACCTTGCTGCTACTGATCGGCTCCTACATTGTCATCATTGGCCCGATCCACTACCTCGTTCTGCGTGGTTTGCGGCGGCTTGAACTGGCCTGGATCACCACCCCGCTCCTGATTGTCATCTTTCTCGGCGGGGCATTTGTGGCGAGTTATGTGGTGCGTGGTTCACAAGTGCAGGTCATCCAGTTGGCGATTGTGCAAGGCGCTGCCAATAGTCCACTGGCAACGACCACTAACCTGCTTGGTGTACTCTCCCCACAACGTCAAAGCTACGACCTGACCTTTCCCGGTGATGCTCACATATCGCAGTTGGCCGATGGTACGATGCGTGGCACGGATATGAACCCCGAATACGGTGGCACAAATGTGACCATTGCTGACCTGGTGATTGATGCGGCGGCACTGCGTACCCTGATTGTGGAACAGAGTACGACCAATGCTGTTCAACTGACGCATAATCTGACCTGGGATCAGACGCGCTGGCAGGGGACATTGATCAATACCGGTCCCATTGAGCTACGTGATGCAGTGGTTGTCTGGCAAAATGAAATGCAGTGGCTCGGCACGCTGACGCCGGGGACTGAGGTAGAAGTTAATCTGGCTGACGGTCAGGATAACTTCTTACGCGAAGTCATGCCTGTTGAAGAGACAACCCTGTTCAATCGGCAGAGTGTTCTTGATAATATATTCTGGTATCAGCTCAGTAACGTGATGATGTTTCCCGAGGCTGTCAATCTACCTGCCATACCCGGCGACGGTGTGTATGTTCTGGGCTGGAGCACAGAGGTGACACCTGTTGTCCAGATCGATGGCACATCTGTGACGCGCGGTGAAACACTCTACATTATCAGGCTGCGCTGATCGCTTACGTATCTGGTGTATTCCCTATGACAGCTATCGTTGAAACCAAAAATCTCACCCGCTACTACGGCGCCATGCTCGCCCTCGATCATCTCAATCTGCACATTCCCGCCGGTGCGGTCTATGGCTTTATTGGCCCGAATGGTGCCGGTAAGACAACGACGATGCGCATCCTGACGACCCTGCTGACACCATCGGGTGGCGAGGCATGGGTCGCCGGGTTCTCGGTCACCCATCAACGAACCGAGGTGCGGCGGGCGGTGGGATTTATGCCCGATTCGTTTGGTTTCTACAACAACATGACGGCTGCCGAATACCTTAAGTTCTTCGCCGATGCGTATCACGTGCCACCCGCCCGTCAGCTTGGATTGATCGAGGATTTGCTGACCCTGGTCGATCTGGCCCACAAACGCGATAGTGATGTGATGTCACTCTCTCGCGGCATGAAACAGCGGCTCAGTCTGGCCCGTACCCTGATCCACGATCCGCAGTTGTTGATCCTGGATGAACCGGCCAGCGGCCTCGATCCGCGGGCGCGCGTCGAGCTGCGCGAGCTGCTCAAAGAGCTGCGCCGGTTGGGCAAGACGATCATGATCAGCTCACACATTCTGACCGAACTGGCCGAGATGTGTACCCACATTGGCATCATCGAGCGGGGCAAACTGCTGGCATCAGGCGATGTCACCACGATTATGCGTTCGCTGCAACCGCACCGCACGTTTGAGGTACACGTCATCAGTGATCTTGAGCAGGCTGCGGCAGCGGCGGCGACCGCCGACCACGTTCTGGCCGTGCGCACCATCACCGACGACGAACCGCCACGGCTCGAAATTGATGTTGACGGCGATAATCATGCGGTGAGTGCGTTACTGGCCCATCTGATCAATCACGGCGTCGAAGTTGTTCACTTTACGGCGCAGACCAGCAATTTAGAAGAAGTATTTCTCAAGGTGACGCAGGGTGTGGTTGGGTGACAGATCGCCGCCGCATACCATATTCGTCTCTGCCGAACCCGTTTTGGCTGGCGTCACCACCCGGTCGGAGCGCTCAGGACGGCAGCCGCACTCCACAGGGGCGCACCTGGCAACCTTCGCTGCCCTGTCGGACTACAAGAGCTTACAGAACTCACGGATGATAGTGCCTGGTTCGCAACATAGTCGCCAGGGCGACCAAATAGTCGCCCTGGCGGCTGTGCTGAGGAATGAACGATTCGCCTAATCCAGTCGGCGTTCGCTAAAATCACGACCATCGAACGACAGCAGGCGGCGCTTGTCTTCAATCACCGTCTCCAGATGGACGGGGCGCGTCCAAATCTTGTACAGGTTGCGCATCGTCTCGCGGGCATAATCCATCTTGAGATCAACGCCTTCATGACGATGACGCAGATAGAGTTCGCCGCGATTGCCGTAGTTGCCGTCTTCGACAAAGATCACTGGCTGGCCAAAATTGGTGAGCCGGAAGAGCAGCTTCTCTTTGATCTCCTTAAATTCACGCGAGGCAATTTCGTAGAGATCGGTATCGCGGTTGTAGCGGAAGGTAAAGAGCTTCTGCTCCATCACGAATTCCGGGGTGAGGAATTCATCGATGAAGGTGACGTCATTGTAGAGACGGCGCACTTCAAAGATCTTTTGGCGGCCCAGACCGAGTTGTTTGTCCCAGGATCGCTTGAGCGCAATGTCGTCGCACTCTTCGTACTCCTTGCCGAATTTGCCCTTGTTCCAGCGATCCTCAATATCGCGCAGAAGTTCCAGCCCCAGCTTGTAAGGGTTCAGGCGACCGCCGCCGGTGGCAACGACGCCTGAATGCAGGTCGGCGAAGGAGACAATCTCGGCTGCCGAGGCAACCCGCTGGGTCATGATGGTGCTGTGCCAGTAGCTATTGTGGTTGATAAAGCCCTGCGCAGCATAGCGATGCGTTGCCGTCACCGAGATGTCGTAGACATCGGCAGTGCCGTGTTCAAGCGCGACGACCTCATCTGTCCAACCTGTAGGTGTCGCCAGGGTCGTATAGGCGCGTTCCAGATCATCACCATTGTCAATGCGTACTGTGGTGTCGGTGCGGTGGGCCAGCACACCCAGATTGGTCAGCAGCAACTGCACCGTAGTTGCCAGATCAGCATCCGCGCAGGTGAGCGTGAGACCACTCGCTACGGACTGTCCGGCACCCTGGCAGAAGGCGCGGAGGAACGCAACGACTTGCGGACGTGGCGAGCGTCGAATGGCGTCTAATGCCTGCTGATCGGCGTGCGTGACGCAGCGCCGACCGATTGCCGCTGCCAGCTTTTCATCGACGACCACAGCCGCTGCCCTGCGGTACCCACGACGGTGTGGCGACGACGTGGTGGCAGCAGGTGCTCCAGCCGTTACCAGAACCCGTGGTAATGGCCGGCGGCAGCGGAGTAGTGCCGGTTCGGTTGCCCACAGTTCGGTACCGCCGGCAATGCGCACCCGGTCACCGATCTGCAGCTCGTCGAGCCGGCGCCAGGTACCATCGGCCAGCATAATCCGATGGTTGTGTGAACCGGTCAGGGTAAAACCGGCGCGGGTACGCATGGTCACCGTCGGGTAATCGGCAAAGCGGTTCCAGTCGTACACCGTTTGCTGGCGTTCGCCATCGCTCACCTGGAGGCGCTGACGATGATTCACGACCTCGCGCATCGGCACCAGCCCGTGATCGGTCACGATCAGGCTGTCGCCGTGCAGACATGCCCAACCTTCGTTGAGGATTTTGGTCATCCCTTGCGGCGCGAAGTAGTAGGCTTCATCGCGAATAATTTCGAGCACGGTATGCTGCCAGCTTTCCAGCGGGGCAAAATTCATCAGGAAGAGCAACACATCGCGCTGCGGGTTTTCAGGAAACCGCCGCTGGCGGGCGCGCTCCTCTTCAAGCTTACGGCGCTGGGCTTCGAGGAATTCAGGCGGGTTGATATAATCTCGCATGTACTCGCGCTCGACCGGCAAGCCCTCCACCACCGGCGGTTCTTCCTCGTTCACGATAGGGCGCGGGGTGACGGCTTCCGGGCGACGGATGTAGGGGGCATGGTAGTCGATCAGGTTCTCTAACGACAGACAGGTGTCGATGAATTCTTCTACCGGATCATAACCAATGCGGTCAATAATCCGCTGAATCCGGGCGGCGTGGTTTGCCATTGTATCGAGCATCTTGCGATTGGTATGGGCAAACCACATATTATTCTTGAAGAAATCAACGTGCCCGGTAACGTGCGCCATCACCATCTTTTGGGTGACGTCTTCATTTCCTTCGAGCAGATAGGCATACGCCGGGTTGTTGTTAATCACCATCTCGTAAATGGTGCTCCCGGCCCAGACATGCCCTTTCAGCAACTGATCGTACTCCATGCCGAAGCGCCAGTGTGGATAGCGCGTCGGAAATCCGCCGAACGCCGCCGTCTCATAGAGCGTTCGGTAATCGAGCACTTCGTAAATAATGGGAAAGAAATCGAGGCCGTATTCACGGGCAATTTGCTCGATCTCCTGACGCGCCTGTTCGAGATGAGCGGGAAGGCGGGTACTCTTCATACACACACCATAGGGGTAACGCAATCAGCGCCCTTTGCCGAGGAAGGCGCGAATTGCATCATAGATATCGTCACGGTCGGCAATTTCGGCAATCACTACTCGATCATCACCACGGAGGTACTCTTCCAGATCGTGGGCGAAGCGCCCTGATCCGTACAACGAACGCACCTGGCCGTAGCAGAAGAGATTAACTTTCGGCAGTAGCTCGCGCTTGAGCAGTTCAACACATTCGCGGGTATCACCACCGCCCCAGTTGTCGCCATCAGAGAAGTGGAACGGGTAGATGTTCCACTCAGTCGCCGGATAACGCTCGTCGATCAGGCGATTACAGAGCTTGTAGGCCGACGAGATTTTGGTCCCGCCACCTTCACGAATGTGGTAGAAGGTCTGCTGATCAACCTCTTTGGCGGCTGCATCGTGGACGATATAGCGAATTTCGATGGATTTATACTGTGAACGCAGCCAGGTCTCGATCCAGAAGGCGGTCATGCGTACCAGCTCTTTTTGTTCGGTACCCATCGACCCTGAAACGTCCATCATATAAATAATGACGGCGTTACTTTCGGGCATCAGGGTCTCTTTCCACGAGCGGTAACGCATATCGTCGGGAATAGGCACCACCACCGGATTGTGAATATCGTACTCGCCAGAGGCGATCTGGCGACGGAGTGCCTCGCGATAGGTGCGCTTGAAGTGGCGCAGCGAATTAGGCCCGGTACGGCGGATACCGCTGTACTTATCCTTCTCGCTGATCAGGTTCTTCTTGCCTTTGGGCTGAATATTGGGCAGTTGTAACTCTTCACCCAGAATCTGAGCCAGCTCTTCAATCGAGACATCAACCTCCAGGATATGCTGGCCGGGTTCGGCACCGGCCTGGCCTGCACCGGGCTGACCATCACCCTGGGCGATTGGATCACCGACATTTCCTTCACCCTGACCAACGCCACCGGCCTGCTTGGCCCCGTAGCGGAACTGCGGAATATCAATCTGCGGCATAGGGATACTGACAAAGCGTTTCCCCTGCCGACCGATCAACTCACCCTGAGACATATATTTGCGCAGGTCTTTTTTAATCCGACCACGCACAATCTCACGGAAGCGACTGAGATCGCGTTCTGCGCGTTTCATTGACATCGACATTGTAGCCCCCCATCCTGGTATCGGAAGAGGGCGCTTGACCGCCCTCTTCCGTGCCGGTTATTGGTTGCATAGCGAACGTGGTATCACCGACGCCTAACGGCGGGTATCCCCACGGGCAAAGATTGAGGCCACATAATTGAGCACATCGGTGGCCGATTGCTCGTTGTACCCGAAGTCGCGGATCAGGCGGGCTTTCACCACGTCGATCTTCTCTTGCGTGTCGCGGTCGATCACGCGCGAGACGAGTGAGGTGAGCTTGATGCTGTCTTTCTGGTCTTCAAACAGCTTCAGCTCAAGCGCCTTGTGCAGACGCTCGTTGGTGCGGTAATCGAAGGTCTTCCCTTCGATAGCCAGCGCACCGATATAGTTCATAATCTCGCGCCGGAAGTCATCTTTGCGCGACTCAGGAATATCGATCTTCTCCTCGATGCTGCGCATCAGGCGCTCATCAGGTTCTTCGTACTGGCCGGTGTAGCGGTTACGCACCTTCTCGCGCTGGGTGTAAGCCTTGATGTTATCGATGTAGTTGGCGCACAGGCGCTTAATCGCCTCTTCGTCGGCTGAGATGGCTCGCTGCACTTCGTTCTTCACGATCTCCGTATACTCCTCACGAACAATTGCCAGCAGGTCGCGGTAGCGCTTGCGCTGCTCTTCATCGGTAATCAGCGCGTGATTCTTGAGGCCACTCTCTAGCTCGTTGAGCACCATAAAGGGGTTGATATAGCCCTCTTCCTGATTACTCACCAGAGCATTCGAGATCTTATCCTGAATGTAGCGCGGCGAGATGCCTTCCATGCCCTCGCGCACCGCCTCTTTGCGCAGCTCCTTGATGTTGTCTTCGGTGAAGCCGGGCAGCGTCTTGCCGTTGTAGAGCTTGAGCTTCTGCAAGAGGGTGAGATTCGGCTTCTTCGGTTCTTCGAGCCGGGTCAATACGGCCCACATCGCCGCCATTTCGAGGGTATGGGGCGCAATATGGACTCGCACCTTCTTCTTGTTGAAATCGCGCTCGTAGATACGTACCTCGTCGCGGAGACGGGTGACGTAGGGAATATCGATGCGAACGGTACGGTCTTTGAGCGCCTCCATGAATTCGTTGTTCTCCAGCCGCCGATACTCAGGCTCGTTGGTATGCCCGATAATCACCTCGTCGATGTCGGTTTGGGCAAATTTCTTCGACTTGATCCGATGCTCTTGCGACGCACCGAGCAGGTCGTAGAGGAAGGCCACATCGAGCTTGAGCATTTCGACGAACTCAATAATGCCGCGGTTGGCAATGTTGAATTCGCCGTCGAAGTTGAAGGCGCGTGGATCGGAGTCGGAGCCGTAGATCGCAATCTTGCGATAGTTAATATCGCCGGTCAGTTCCGTGCTATCCTGGTTCTTCTCGTCTTTCGGCTGGAAGGTACCGATGCCAATCCGATCCTGCTCGCTGAAGACCAGGCGGCGCACGCGCACGTGGTTCATCACCTTCAGCCAGTCACCGTCGTACCGCTGCATCAGCTCGCGGAAGTGGAAGCGACAGACCGGGCAGAGATCGCCTTCGATGCGAATCTGATGGTCGGGTTCGAGAGTCTCGTTGAGACGCTCGATAAACGTCGTCCGCAACTCGCGGGGAATGAGATGCAGTGGCTCCTCGTGCATCGGGCACTTTTCCCATTCCGCTTCAGGCACCTGACGCCAATCGAAGGTATCATGATTCTCGATCACGCCGGGGTACCAGTCGTAGGTGTAGAGTGCCCCTTCTTCGGTTCGCGAGTAGTGTTCGAGACCGCGCTTGAGGCGGCGAACAATCGTTGATTTCGAGGAGCCAACCGGCCCGTGGAGCAGCAATACCCGCTTCTCAGTCCCATAACCGCGGGCAGCACCTTTAAAGAAGTTGACCAGTCGCATCAGAGGGATTTCAAGGCCGAAGATCGCATCATCGCCATCAAACGACTCATCAGAGAAGAACTTGTAGCGGATCAGTCGTTTTTTGGCATCAATAAATTCTTCGGTGCCATACGACATAATCATGTCGTAGACCCGTTGAAAGGCATTACGAGCAACTCGCGGATTGCGAACGACGATGTCGAGATACTCGCTAAAGGTTCCGCGCCAGTTGAGCTGTTGGAAGCGGCGACGATCTTGCTGTTCACCGATCATCTTCATCAGCTCAAAACCGGATAGAGTCATGTTCATACAACCTCCTGCTGAGGGATGACCCCGCCGACGATCCGACGGAGTGTTTGATGCGTTGCAGCGGGCATCACGATGTTGGTGATGCATAACCAAAGCCGGGATGCCAACGTGCAGGGTACGGACTGGCCAGTAAACGGTGGTGTTACCGTGTGCCAGTGAGCGCGCACGCCGTATGGGACAGCTTTGCGTGCTCAGGGAAGCAATACGAGGAATCTTTCAAGTGAAGGTATTATAGCAAGGTGTTTCTTGCTCGTCAAGGACTTTATGTCGTGTTGATCATTTGTTCAGGAAGGAAAGGGTATGACTGAAGTAGATCTTGTGTTGTTCGTTATTCTTGGTTTGTTTACCATCCTTGGCCTGTATTGGGGGATTATTCGCCAGGTGTTGGCGGTCGTCGGTCTGGTCGTGGGCTTTATGCTGGCCGGGCAGTACGGCAGCGAGGTGGCGGTGTGGCTGGGTTCGCTGATTACCGATCCGAATCTGGCGCAGGTGTTGGGCTTTATTGCGGTGTTGTTACTGGTCAGTGCGACGACCAGCCTGATCGCGTCGTTGTTGCACGCGCTGGCGGGTCTGGTTTTTCTGGGTTGGCTTGATCACTTGCTGGGGGCGCTCCTGGGTCTGGTGCAGGGATTGTTGGCGGTAACGGCAGTCTTGATTGTCCTGGTGGTGTTTCCGGTCGAACCCTGGAGTGGGTTTGTGCGTAGTTCGTTGCTGGCCGGTTGGATGCTGCGAATCGGTGAACCGCTCACGATGTTGTTGCCGGATCTGTTTGCAACGGCGGTACGAACCTTTAATGAGTTTGGGGTGTTGCCGTAACCAGTTGGCCGGCTTCGTTTATGGTTGCTTTGACTGGCATAACATCATGTAGAGCGCTTCGTAACGCGGTAACAGGCAATCGGCAGCGAAGCGACTCCTGGCTACACGCCGTGCACTTGCCCCCAAGTGCTGACGTGTAGCCGGGTCGTTGAGTAAGCGCACGATCCAGTCGACCATTGCCGGTACCGTGGGAGACAGAATGCCGGTCTGGCCGTGGTCGATAATATCGGGTGTACCACCGGTCGGCATCGCAATGATCGGTGCGCCGAGCGCAGCAGCTTCGATCAAGGCTCGTGAGAGCGGTTCGCCCCAGTTTGAAGGAAACAGGAATAGGGCACAGCGCGCGGTCAAACGCAAGAGTTCATCGTGGTCAACCCAATCGAGCACGCGACCGGGTAGGCGATGGCGGGTCAGCGCCGTGGCAATAGCCGGGCGCAATGCACCATCACCGGCTATCAGGAGGGTGAATGGTGGTAATGTGTGCTGATGTTCAGCCAGGGCTGTAATCAGATCGAGCAGTAGCCCGGCCCCTTTATTGACCTCTAATTTGCCGGCGAAGAGGATCAGGTCTCCCTCCCACGTGGTACGCGGCGGTGTCGCTACGATGGCGTCACTGGCAGCGATGTCAACCATGTTGGGGATGACATGAATCCGTTCCGGCGCAACCAGGTTCGCGAGGCGACAGGCAATGTACCGGCTCGGTGCGATCACTGCATCTGCACTCGCCAGCAGTCTGGCCCGGCGCCGGAGATGTTCGTACAAATACGGGATCGCGGGCAGCGCAAGGACACCGCGCAGTGCACCCAGGCGGGCGGGCAGATCGGTCACCAACGCGGCCCACGAACCGCCGGGATGGGGAATCCGATTACCGTGGAGACCGGTCGCGAAGTAGTCCCACGGCCAGTGATCGCGCACCGTAACCACGACCGGCACCTTGAGCCTCTCGCGGGCAAGGATGGCAGCCGCAGCGGCCTGGGTGTGTTGGGCATGGATCAGATCGACCCCGCCTTGCCTGTTGGCGGTCGCGATCATTGCCTGGGCCAGCCGCGGCCAGAACCGTTCATGACGAAAGTAGTTTTGCACAAAGGGTATTGCCGGTGCGTAGTAGGGTACCCGTTGGATCGGGATGCTGTCCAGATGTGAGAGCACAGGTGAACGACATGGTTGTCGGCACGGCACCAGCACCTGTACCGTATGCCCGCGACGGTGCAGCCCACTGGCCAGCGTAAAGCTGCTCCAGGCCGCACCACCGCGCCCATCGGGTGGAAAGACATCGGAAGGGATGAGAATGCGCATACGATCACATCTTGTTTATTATAGAACCCAGTCTTCTCCCTTCGCCACCACCGAGACACGGCGAGCACAGAGGAAGTGGATAACCCGCGTTGCTACCGTGAGGCGTAAAGTGGCGCGTCCATGGGAACTGGCTGCTACCCACATCGTTCATGCGCTTGCACCGCAAGGTATTGAGCGCAACGTCGTGCTGTGCATTCTGGTAGTCAGCCGCCGTGGCCTGCGCACAGCATAGATGGTAACTTGATTTGATACAAGACTTGGCTATCGCTTGACCATTGCTATTCAACCTGCTTGCTGAACTTTTCGATAGCGACGGTCAAATCGGAAAAAGTGCGTTGCAAGCCGACCAGATGCTCTTGCTGGGCACGGACAAAGCGGACAAACGGTGCATTCCGCTCGCGAATCTGGCGGAGCGTGTGCTCGCTCTCCCGCTCGATCTGCTGACGTAGTTCGGTGCGCAGTTGGGCGCGTACCTCGTCGATCTTCTTGCGCAGGCTCTCTTTTGCCTGTCGCCGTTTGGCCGGAAGAATTGCCAGTCCCAGGCCGGCCACCGTCAAAGCGGCCAGAATACCGGTAAAATCGAGTAACACGGTGTGAAACACCGCAACCAGTGTCGCGCCCAGACCTACCGCACCCAGCCCGGTGATGGCAGTCGCCGCAACCGATGACTGGACTTCACCTGCCAGTTGTTGGGCTTCGGTCTGGCGGTTGTAGCCGGCAATGGCGTTCTGGGCAGCCTGACTGATATTTTCCAGAAGGGCCTGGCGGTTGTAGGCGAAGCTTCCTCCCACTTCACCCAGCATGTGATCGCGATGGGCTAGTGCCCGCCGTTGAATGAACTCATCAACGCTCTGTTGCAGGCGCAGGTTCTTTTCAACCAGCCAGTCGATCAGCTTCTGGATGCGTTGGTCAATCTGCTGGTACGTATCACCAATCACCTCTTGCTCGAAGGCGGCACGCAGGCGATTGCCGTCGATCAATTCGCGAATCCGACTCAGGCGAATGGTCTCGTCGCAGAATTGTTCCCCACGCGCTTGCAAGGTCGTCAAGACCTGATCAATCTCGTTCAGATGGTATTCCGCGTCCTGTTTCAACTCATCCCCGAAGAAGGCAAGCTGCCGCTCGATCTGGTCAATCGCCTGAATGTCGTCGCTGAGCGTAGCCAGTCGCGCTTCGGTGGCCGCGAGATATTTACCGGTGATCCGGCGGGCTACACCCAGTGGTGAGAGGAGTTTGAGCCGCAGGCGGGTCTCTTCGTCAAGCGTGTCAACCACAAAGTGCTCAAAGGCCGCCATCCCGCTGGCCTGCCACTGCTCGACCGAGTCGTCGGTTTGCTGGCGGGCTTGCAGGGCACGCCGGGCCGAAACCAGGAACAGCTCTGGCGAGTGTTCTAACACGCGATTGACGTGGTCGCGAACAAACTGGGCAACTTGTTCTTGCTCGGCTTGCGTCAAGATGTCAATCTTGTTGATCACCACGACAATCTTTTTGCCCCAGTCCTTAATCAATTCGAGAAAGGCGCGCTCGCTTTCGGTAAAGGGGCGATCTGCCGAGGTGAGGAAAATCACCAGATCGGCCCGTGGAATAAAGTCGCGGGTGAGACGTTCGTGGTGCCGGATGACCGCATTGGTGCCGGGTGTATCCACCACCGTAAGCTGACGCAGCATCTCGGCGGGATAGTGATGAATGCGGAGACCGGGTTCGACCAGCTCATCGAATGGCTCCGACCCGTATTTCAGCAGTGTGATAGCGTCTGTCGTTGGTGTCACCCCTTCAGGCAGCACCTGGGCACCGAGCAGGGCATTGAGAAAGGTTGATTTGCCGGAGTTAAATTCGCCGGCTACCACGATCAAAAACAGCTCACGTAAACTGGTTCGGCTGCCGGCAAGGGCATTGCGGTCGCTTGCTTCAACATCGGCGCCAAACTGATCAAGGGCGGTATCGATCTGTTGCAGCAGGGCATCGAGTTCGTTGAGCAGCCTGTCCTGTTGGTCGGTAGTTAAGCGTCGTCGCCGAAACAGGCCGAACGGTAATGTGATCACAGCAGTCCTCGCACACTATTCAGCGGGCCGATTATACACCCAGATTGCGGGCAACCACGGCCAATGCGGCTAATGCTAACGCCAGTCCAGCGATGCCGTACAGTAAACCGGAAGCGAGGTTGTGTCGATCCCACAGTGGCCTACGGCGCGAAGGGCCGGTAGTCTCGATCCGACGGCCACGCCAGTATGTGACCCTGGTGTTTGATTGGCGCAAGCCGGGCAATGAGATGCCAAAGGTCTGTGCAGCCTGATACAGCAGCCAACCGGCTGGAAATGCCAGCGCCAGGGCTGTGATCGGCCAGGGCAGACTGCGGGTGTTTGCCAGAATGATAATAATAGCGAAGAGCGCAATCCAGCGCCAGTCAATGCGAAACGCAGGCATGAGCATCTCCTTTCGCGATATAGGGTATGATAGCATATATGTGAGGATGTCGGTTTATGTCCGCTGCCGGCTCTATTTGACGGGCAAATCGCCATCGTCATCCTGTGCGGGTCATTGCTGGCGAGAGTATACCTGCGCTGTACGTGTCCCTATCCTCTCCCCGATCCCGGTTCGAGTACAAAGGGGGAGAGGTAAAAACGATGATACCTGTTGCGCGTTAGAACTTCTTTCATAAAAGCCGTGCTGTTGTGATCCCAGACGGCCGCACAGGCGCGTGAACACTTGTCAATCACCAACGACAGTATATCTTGCTCCCAGGCTGCCGGTATGGAAGCAAGGAGGGCTGCTGAACATCGTCGGTGCCATCACGCGCCGGGTTGGTTGCCTTGCCCGCTCGTCATGCGTGTGTCGCGGCGTTTGGCGTGCGGCTGCCATGCTCACGATCCGGCGCATGGCACGCTGTTGACTCTGCTGGTCACGGGGATGCAGTGCGTGCTCATGACGTTCATCGAGTCTGACAGTAATGCCCGTATAGAGCCATTGTGCTATTTGCTCATCCCTCGCCCTGTTGTAGTGCTCTACAAAGCCGTGGTGTGTTTGTTATCGCTTCACCACTACACGTTGTTGTCTCAAGTCTCGCCGGAACCATCACAACCACGTAGGATGAATAGCAAAGCATAACCTTCTGCTACCACCGAACTCTATCCGTATCTGGAAGCAGGTACCATGGCGGCATATCGCATTCTTATCTACGATGAAGACCCCACCGCAGCGCTGGTCACACAGCGTGGTTTACAGACATTGCTTGGCGATGAGGTTGTCGTACAGGTTGCCACAAATGCAAATGAAGCCTGGCTGACCTGTGCACACGGCAATGTTGATCTGCTCATTGTCGATCCCAGCCCGTACAGTGCTGCGGCGGCTTTAATTCGGGCTGTACGCACCTATCGACCGTATCTGCCAATCCTGGCTCTAACGGCCTACGATACACCCGGTCTGCGTGCCCGTATGCAGGCGTTGGGTGTTGAACTCTACGCGGCAAAGCCGATTGAATTGCGTGAACTGGTACCACTGGTTGCCCAGGTGTTACATCAAACCGTGTGAGTCATTGGGTGTGTTTCCATTCTTCCTCACTCTACCTTTGGTACTTCAAGTGGCAGTAAAATAGTGAACGTGGTTCCCGACCCTGGCTGACTATCGACCAGAATTCGACCGCCGTGTTGAGTCACAATATGGGCACTGATTGCCAGTCCCAGTCCAGTGCCATGCGGTTTCGTAGTATAGAACGGCTCGAACAGGTGGGGGAGGTGTTCTGGAGCAATCCCGACACCAGTATCACTGATCGCAATCGCCAGGGCTGCCGGCGCCTCCGGTCGTGCAGCGATCAGACTGCTTTTGACTGTCAATTCGCCACCATTCGGCATGGCATCACAGGCATTGAGAATGACGTTGAGAAAGACCTGCCGCAACTGATCGGCGTGAGCGGTGATGGCAGGTAGATCGTTTGCCAGATGCGCGTGGACAGCCACGTGATTGTGCCGAAGATGCGTGGTCACCAGTTCGAGGGTCTCGCGCAGAAGGGCATTAACGTTAGTGCTGCTCAATTCACCGCGCGAAGGACGGTAAAAGTCACGCATGCGGGTGATGATGCGGGCAATCCGACCTAACTCTTGTTGGGCAATGGTGAGAAAGGTACGTTGCGGTGCGTCAGGTGGCAGGTCTTGCTCTACCAGATAGAGACTGTTGCGGGCGGCATAAAGCGGATTATTGATCTCGTGTGCCACCGAAGCAGCCAGTTCACCGACGGCGGCCAGCTTGGCACTTTGGAGCAATTGAGCCTGCGCCGCATTCAGACGGGCTTCAGCCTCGGCCCGGAGCAATTGCGTATGTACCAGGTCGCGTTGTAGTGCCGCAGCGCGCTGGCGTTGCTGAATCTCGTCAATCGCAATCATTGTCAGATCGGCCAGCGCCTGTGCAAATGGCAGATCGCGTGGCAAAAATGAATGATAGAACTGATCGCTGCACACAATCAGCGCTCCCATGCGCTGGTTTTCGATCCGCAGTGGTGCCAGTAAAATACTTTGTGGCGTTGCACAATCGCCATTGATGGAACCGTCTGAGGCCGGTTGCTGATCGATAAGCCGTTCTAATTCTGGCCCATTCAATAACATTGCCCGTGGTGCCCTAATCGCCATTTCGGCCAGTGTCGTTATCAGGGCAGAAGGGGTGTGATCTGGAATTGATGCTTTCAGTTGAATAGTACTCTCACTGCTGCCGTCGAGTAGGTAGAGATACGCAGCCGCAGTTCCGGGGAAGAGACTTGTCGCATGTTGCACCACCAGTTTGACAATGGTTTCAACATCGCGACTGATAAGCAGAGCCGCCGAGATTGACAAGAGTGCTGTCAGCCGTTGATCAAGATGACGCGCGTACTGAGCATGGAGCGTAGCTTCACGTTCAAGTGCTACAATTCGATCCTGAGCAGCCTGCAATTCCCGCTCCAACCTGGCAACGTATGCAACCGTATCTTCCCGCTCTATCATGTGCGCGTCTCCTCTCGCAGGTAGTAAGCCAGACATGGCAGACGTCTTCGCAAACATTGGCTGTGTGATAGTCGGGTAGTATGATGTGCGATGTGTACACCGTTGACCACACGATCAGCTCATGCTATGATATGCCAATAACGATATAATCCCAAATATAATTGCAATTGAAATGGAGTGCAAGTACATATGACCAACCAGCCTCGAGTGTTGGTAGTCGATGATGAGCAAAACATTCGGCTGACCCTCAACGCTTTGCTGAGCCGGGCCGGGTATGCAGTAACGACCGCTGCTACCGGCGAAGAGGCAGTCGCGTTGTTTGAGCGTGAACCCTTTGATCTCATGCTGGTTGATTTGCAAATGCCCGGCATGAAAGGGATGGAAGTTGTGGCAAAGGTGCGTGAAGCCGGCCACGATGCAATCATCATTGTTTTGACCGGTCATGGGTCACTTGATTCGGCTATTGAAGGCATCCGGTTTGGGATTTTTGATTATTTATTGAAGACCAGCGACCCAAATCATATTCTGGCCCGCGTTGCGGCCGGTCTTGAAGAGCGCGCTGCTCGCCGTCGTCAGAGCGATCTACTCGATACCATCGGTGCTGCCGTGCAAGAGCTTACCGGCGGCAAGGTAGCGACCAATCCGACCTTCACCCCATCCCAGACATCCGTTCCACCTACCCCTGCTGCCTCAGCCGAACCGGCAGGCCGGATTCTTACCATTGGGCCGCTCACCCTGGATACGTGGCACCAAACCGCAACCCTGAATGGTCGTTCGCTGAACCTGACCCCAACCGAGTTCCGCTTGCTTTTGTGTCTGGCCGAACACGCCGGTCAGATGCTGTCGTATACGCAACTGGTACGGTGTGCCCAGGGCTATGAAACGACCGATCTCGAAGCCGGTGAGCTGATTAAACCTCATATTCACCATCTGCGCCAGAAGATCGAGCCAGAACCGAGCGCTCCCCGCTATCTGCTCAATGTCCGCGGTAAAGGGTACATCTTGCAGATTTAGGCAGATCGTGCGGGCCTGTCGAGAGGCTGGTATGAGGATGGCAAGCAGTATAGCAGGTGATCTGGCGCGCACGGGCTGAACCTCACCAGGCGGTCGGTGTAAATGTCAGGCAGATCACCTCCAGGATAACCATTATGGCCGCAGAATGGCTCTACTTCAACGGCGTGAACGCGAGTCGCGGCGAGTATGCGCATGAACCTCTCTCTGCTGATGAACTGGCCCGCCTGATCCTCGGTGAACAACCATCACCCGACCGTGTTGACCCCGATCCCGAACAACGCGCTGCCCTCCGTGAACGGCATCTGGCCGATACGAGCGGCGCGTTTCGGGTGAAGGAAGGTGTCGATCCAACCGATCTGGCGCAGGCCGGTTGGGCTGTGATCTTCCCAGCGACGATAGATGCGGCCCCGATCCGTGAGGCGCTGAGTGAGTTGCTTACCTGGCGCCAGGCCCAGGCCGGATCACGCTATCGTGAATGTATCGGTGCGCAGGGGTATCGCCCCGGTGAAAGTAAGGTCGCTTTCCTGCGCCGTCAGGGTGCGGCAACCAGTGGCCCGGTTGACCCTGATCGGTTTCCCTATTACCTGCTGCTGGTCGGTTCGCCCGAAGAGATTCCCTTCCGGTTTCAATATCAGCTTGATGTGCAGTATGCAGTGGGGCGCATTCATTTTGCGACCCTCGACGAATACGCGGCCTATGCCCGTAGTGTCGTTGCAGCGGAACGTGACGGGGTTGCGCTGGCGCGAAAGATTGTCTTTGCCGGGGTGCAACATCCCGATGATATGGCAACTGCCCGTAGCCTTCAGGGGTTAGTGCAACCGCTGGCAGCGGATCTGGCCGGTCATCCGCAGCGCGGCGAGTGGTCTGTCACAACCATTACCGGTGCTGAGGCCACCAAAGATCGACTGAGTCAGCTTCTCCATCACGAACCACCGGCCTTGCTCTTTACTGCCAGTCATGGCGTGGAGTTTGATCCTATCGACTCGCGCCAGATGGCGCATCAAGGGGCGATCCTCTGTGCCGACTGGCCTGGCCCCCGGGCCTGGCAGAGTCGGGCCATTCCACCCCAGTTCTACCTGTCTGCCGACGACATTGCCGGTAGTACTTCGCTGCACGGCGCCTTCATCTTCCAGTTTGCCTGCTTCGGTGCCGGTTGCCCCCGCGAAGATGATTTTCCCCATCTCAGTGGTAGTCGTACTGCCATTGCCGAACGTCCATTTGTTGCCGCCTTACCCCAACGGGTGCTCGGTTTACCGCGAGGGGGGGCGCTGGCCTACATTGGTCATGTTGAACGGGCCTGGACATTCTCGTTTAGCGATGTGCGTGGTGGACGCCAGATCGAGACCTTCAGCAGTACGCTGCGCCGGTTGCTCTTTGCCGGGACACCGGTCGGGTATGCGCTGGAGTTCTTTAACGAACGTTATGCTGAGCTGGCAACGGTGTTGACCGAAGATATTGAGAATGCGCGTTGGGGGGTGCCACCCGATCCGATAGAGCTTTCGACCCGCTGGACTGAACATAATGATGCCCGCAGCTATATCATTCTCGGTGATCCGGCGGCGCGCATGTGCCGCCAACGCGCGCCTGAAGCGAGAGATATGACACCGCGCATGATAATGACATCTTCACCATCACCCCCGGCGCCATCGCCTGCCCCCATGCCGTCGGGTGAAGCGCCATCGCCTGCCCCCATGCCGTCGGGTGCAGCGCCGTCACCACCACCCCCGGCGCCATCGCCTGCCCCCGTGCCGTCGGGTGCAGCGCCGCCACCATCAATCGTCCAGCCGGCGGTGCCGGTACCGGCCGGCAGCCTCCCGCCCGAAACGCCGGTAATCCCGGTTGCCCTGCCCGATGCCGGCGCCAGCTTTGGCCTGTTTGGTAACAAGCCGGCGGAAGCGATGCAAAAACTCTCGGCTACCCTGCAGGAGTTCGGTGAGCGGCTGGCGATGACGCTTCAGCAAGTGATTACCGATGCTGCCCATCTCGAAGTCGAGACCTATGTGGCCGAAGCACCGGAAACCATCAACTATCGCCAGGGCAATTTTGCCGGGGCCAGTTTGCGGGCTGTGACCCGGATGAGCCTCGATGGCGATACCCAGGTGCTGGTGCCGGTCGGTGACGACGGGGTGGACGAGCGGCTGTGGGCCATCCACGTCAGTATGGTGCAGCAGGCGCAGGCGAACCGGGCCGAGATGGTGCGGGCTATCGCCGCCGCTGCTGCCGGCCTGTTGAGTGCGTTGCAGGGCAAATGAACGCGGTCTTTTCAGTGATCGAGCCTTTGCCGGCGGCAATTGCCCCACCCGGCCCCTGGCAACCGGTCGTGACCGGTAGCGCCTTCACCGCCGGGGATCAGCCTGATGTCGTCTGGCAGGCACGCTTACCGGAAGAACTGGGAGCAGCGCAGGCAGCGTTGCACGAAGCGGCGACTCGTCTTCGTGCCGACGAGCAGGCTTTGGCGACGGTAGAACGCCGACTGCTCCAGGTTGCGAGTGGTGCCGTCAGTTTCAGCACCCTGATGCCGCAGCCTGAGCAAACGTTGCTGCGCTTGCTGGCAACGGTGGATCCGGCCAGCGGTGCCAGTTTTGGTCTGCGCGACGAGATACAAGAGCGCTGGCAGGCGGCTCAAGACCAGCTTGCTGCGCTGAGTGCCCAGGCGTGTGAAGCTCTTGGCTCCTATGCCACAGTCGAAACGATTCAGGGTGCGCGCCTGATCGGCCGTACCCGAATCAACTGGCACGGTGATGCCCGCTCATTGTTGATTGCCGACATCGATCTGGCGCAGGCGGCGATCCATCGCCAAACGCTGGCGCTGGCACTTCGCTCGCGGGCTGCACTCTTGCGAATGGTCGGACTGGTAGGTCGGGGAGCAGCGATTGCCGCCACAATGTTCACATCGCCAGCCGGTGCGCTGCTGGCATTACCGGCAGTCTGGCAATTTGTGCAAGAGGTATTGGCCGAAGTCCGTCAATCAATGGTATCATCTACATGAAACACCCGCACGAATATGAGGAGATACGGCATGGCTAGCGAACTGGAAAACTCGATCCGCAGTGCGGCAGCTAAAGTGGCAGCCTATGTGGCCGATGCAGCGGTCATGGAGGTGACGACATCATACGTCGTGGTCGGGCCGACCACTACCACAGAGAATGCCCGTCCGGCGGCAAAAACCGTCATTCGGCTCGACGGCGACTGCCATGCGACCGTACCGATGCGCGAGGGGCCGGGTGGGGTGTTGGAGGTTGACAGCGGCCTGTTTGAGATCCATCAGGCCAACGTTGCCACGGCTACCGAATATCGGGCGCGGGTGTTAGGGGCATTGATTGGTCTGTTGCAGCGCAGGTAAAGCAACAGCGAATGCTATCTCAGACCGACAAGTCCGGTCTGTTGTGACGAGGATTGTATGGACGAGAAAGGGTTTATTCCACCACGACTGGCGGAAATAATCGCTGACTTTCGCAATGCCAGTCGTGAAGAGAAGCTGGAATTGTTGTTGGAGTTCTCAGATCAGCTACCACCGTTACCGCCGGATCTGGCCGATCATCGAGGGATGGATCAGGTACACGAGTGTATGTCACCCGTCTTTGTGATTGCCCGGCTCGATGGCGAACGGGTCGTCTATCATATTGACGTGCCACCAGAAGCGCCAACCATTCGCGGATTTGCCGCTATCTTACGCACCGGGCTAGAGGGATTAACACCGGCAGAGGTGCTGGCTGTTTCAAGTGAATGTATTCAGCAAATGGGGTTACATCAGGTGTTGAGTCCACAGCGGCTCAATGGGATCGGCGCGTTGCTCGCGTATATGAAACGGCAGGCATTGCGCCTGCTTGAACAACCGACGGTAGAGGCACATTAAACGCGCGTGCTCAGCAAAGCCTGAGCAATAGTGTTAAAAACGACCGCTGGTCGGCGGCTATCGGCAATTCCCAACCGGTAGATCAGCGCACGTCGGTAGACATGGCGCGAGGTGGGGGCTAACCGGCAACGGCGACGGCGTCTGGTGCAGGAAGATGTTGGTTGCGCGTCGGGGAAGAGCCGAATGATCATTTGATACCTCCACCATTTGTGTAATTGCTCACAATCTCATCCATACTATATGGACGATAACCCGTGTCGTCAAGTCACTAAACGGTGATATTTCCTTTGCAAAAGCTGTCAATTAGCGGAACAAGGAGGTTTCATGCCAGCAATGCTCATTAACGGTCAGTGGCAGGCTGCCGCGCAGGGTGAGGTCTTTCCCGTGCACAACCCTGCCACCGAAGAGGTGATCGACTACGTTCCCCGGGCGACGGCGGCAGATGCCGAGCAGGCAATGATTGCGGCTGAAAAGGCGTTTCGTGAATGGCGTCGCTATACGGCCCACGACAAGGCTCACATGCTGCACGAGGTTGCGCACAAGATGCGCACGCACGCGGAAGAGTTGGCAACCCTCTTGACGCTCGAAGGTGGTAAGCCGCTGGTCGAGAATCGGGATGAAATTGGCTGGTGTGCGGCCTGTTTTGACTATTACGCCGAGTTGCAACGGAATACACGGGGCCGCGTGATCCCGTCGGTCGAACCAAGCCAACTGGCGATGGTGTTGAAAGAACCATACGGTGTGGTAGCGGCAATTGTGCCGTGGAACTATCCGTTGCTGTTGATGTCGTGGAAAGTGGCACCGGCACTGGCCGCCGGGAACACAGTGGTACTTAAGCCGAGTGAAATGACCCCTCTGGCCACATTGCGCTTCGCCGAATTATGCTGTGACCATCTACCTCCCGGCGTGCTCAACATTATTACAGGTTTTGGTGATGTTGGCCGTGAACTAGTGGTCAGTCCGCGCACACAGATGATCGCCTTTACCGGCAGCTTTGCCACCGGGCGCGAGATTGCCCGGCTTGCGGCGGAGCGGGTGAAGAAGACCCATCTTGAGTTGGGCGGAAAAGATGCGTTTATCGTTGCCGAAGACGCCGATCTCGATGTGGCCGTACCGGGGGTGGCCTGGGCAGCGCTGTTGAATGCCGGTCAGGTCTGCACCAGCACCGAACGAGTTTACGTCCACGAGTCGATTGCTCGCCCCTTCACCGAGCGTCTGGTGGAATTTGTCCGTTCACTACGCCTGGGGCCTGGTATGGACCCCGATACCGATATTGGCCCACTGATCGGTGAAAAATACCGGGCAAAGGTCGAAGACCACGTTGAAGAGGCACGAGCGCGCGGCGCAACGATTCTGACCGGTGGCCGGCGTCCGCCACAGTTCAGTCGCGGCTTCTTCTACGAACCAACCGTCCTGACCAATGTCGATCACAGCTTCCGCATTATGCGGGAAGAGACATTTGGGCCAACGATTCCGATTATGACCTACCGCACCTTCGACGAAGCCATCGAGCTGGTCAACGATTGCGATTACGGGTTAGGCGCCAACCTCTACACTAACGATCCCCGCAAGGTCAAGCAGTACTACGAAGAGGTCAAGGCCGGCACCTGCTGGGTCAATGATCCACTGACCGATAACGATGCCGGGCCGTTTGGCGGCATGAAATTTAGCGGTGGTGCCCGTGAACTCGGTGAAGAGGGGCTGGAAGAGTTCCTTGAGACGAAGCACGTCCACTGGGACTTCACGATGGTGCGCAAGCCCTGGTGGTACCCTTACGGCAAGGGGAAATAAGACCGGTTGTCTGGAATGTGTCTCATAAAGCTGTGCTATCGCGATGCCTTGCTGTAGCACAGACAGATGAGCGTTGTTGTGTAGCTACGGAGCAATCACGTCTACGCTCCGTGATGCACATGTCGTGCAATTTGGCGTGCGGAAGTACAGCTTCCGCACCCATCATGCGCACGATGCCAGAAGTGTGCCGAGCTGGTCGCGGGTAAAATGTATGTTCTCGTCACGACATCTCTGTTAATATAACTCAAGTTGCCATCTATGCTGTGAGCAGACCACGGAGGTTGACTGCCAGGATGAACAGCACGACGTTGCACACAACACCGTTTGGCGTAACCGCATGAACGGTTTGGGGAGCAGTAGTTCCCATGGACGCACTACGTCACGCCTTACGGTAGCAACTCGGCTTATACCCATCCTCTATGTCCTCCGTGCCTCTATGATGACAAGGGTAGCAATCTTGGTTATGTTGTCACTTCAACATGGCAGTGTATGATCCCAAACCCATGCTTCATCGTCGAATGATACTGCTCATCTACCCTGCCTCTTGCAGAGCATTGATACCGCTCTACAGCCCGTAAAAAAACCGGTGACAGGAGCTTTCCTGTCACCGGTGAGTGTCTGATTGTCATCGCATCGCTATACCCGAAAACGGTTTAAATACTCCTGTGTATCAAACGGCTTCGGGGTCGGTCGGGGGAGTGGCTCAAGGGGTGGCCGCCGGAAGAAAATACCGAGTGGCAACCGTTCACTCTCAATGGCGTAACGCATTGCCGCATCGAGATCGGAGGGGTCGTGGCTGTCGGGCAAATTGTACACCAGCTCCTTGTACAGCTTGTAGGTATCGTAGAACGTCACACACGGACTCAACACGTGGATAAAGGCAAATCCACGATGTTCCAGACCAGCTTTGATCAGTTCAGCTAACTGTTTTGGCTGACTTGAGAAACCACGGGCCACAAACGAAGCGCCGCTGGACAGGACAATTGCCAGGGGATGCAGCGGTTGTGCCGACTGACCGTAAGGAGTGCTCTTCGTTACGTGACCACGCGGTGAGGTTGGTGAGGTTTGCCCTTTGGTTAAGCCGTAAATGGCATTATCCATCACGATAACGGTCATATCCAGATCGCGCCGGGCCGCATGAGGCAGATGGCCCAGGCCAATGCTGAAGAAGTCACCATCACCCCCAACGGCCATAACCGTCAGGTCTGGACGGGCGATCTTTAACCCAATCGCTGCCGGCAAGGCACGTCCGTGTACTGTATGCAACCCGTAGGTCTGCAAGAAGCCCGGCAACCGCGAACTACAACCGATACCGGAGACGACAGCCAGATCTTTGGGGTTAATCTGAGCTGCGGCCAGGGCCTGCTGAATGGCAGCCAGTACTCCGAAATCGCCACATCCCGGACACCAGATCGGTTTCAGGTCGCTGCGATAATCGGATGGCTTGTAGACAACTGGCGATGTGGTAACTGGTACAGCAGTCATATTCCTACCTGACCTTCGTTGATACACTTAAACCAACACTGGCTCGGCCAGCCCGTGCAACGCATGAATCTGGCGTAGAATCTCAAGGCGCGAGAACGGCATCCCGGTGTACTTCGTCATTGAATGTACCTTGATCCCCAGTTCAGCCTGAAGTAATTTGGCAAACTGACCCTGGAAATTCACTTCCGGTACCAGCACAATCTCGACCTGCTCAAGAAATTCGTTGATTGCATCAACCGGCAGCGGCGACAGCATCTGCACCTGCAACATAGCGACCGGCAAATCTTCCTGTCCGGCCAGGTAGACCGCGCCACGGCACGGACCAGCGGTTGTGCCCCAGCAAATAATGCCCACTTTAGCTCGTTCGGCACCAAAACGGCGCACATACGCCCGTGAATGCTGCAACGGTGCCAGTTTCCCCCACCGTTTTTCGGTCATCATAGCGTGATTGGTTGGGGTGTAGTCTGGATTACCGAACTCATTGTGTTCGAGACCGGTTGCAGTGTATTGGGCATGAGCAACACCGGGGGCAACCATAGGTGAGATCAGGTTCGCCGTGATTTCATAACGACGATACTGTTTGGGAGCCAGCGATCCGTTTGGTCGCAAGCGATCTACTCGTGGATATTTACTCAAATCGAACGGCTCGATAGTCTCAGTACGGAACGAGAGCGAATAATCGCTCAACACAATCACCGGTGTCTGATACTCTTCGGCCAGATTAAAGGCCCAAACGGTAAGGTGGAAGCATTCGGCAACGCTGGCCGGGGCCAGTACAATTCGTGGACTATCGCCGTGTCCACCATAGAGCGCAATATTCAGATCCGACTGCTCCATCTTGGTCGGCAAGCCGGTGCTTGGCCCGCCGCGTTGCGCATCAACCACCACCACCGGAATCTCGGCCATGCTGGCATAGCCAATCGCCTCACTCATCAGCGACAGGCCCGGTCCGGAGGTCGCGGTCATTGCCCGTTTCCCACCATACGATGCCCCGATACAGGCCATAATCGCGGCAATCTCATCCTCAGCCTGCAAATACCCGCCACCGATTTTTGGCAGCATCACTGCCATCCCTTCCATGATGTCGGAGGCGGGGGTGATTGGATAGCCGGCAAAAAATTCGGCGCCGGCGTGCAGTGCTCCGGCGATGATGGCCTGATTCCCGGTCATCACATAGCGGTCGTGCTCGCCGGTCGACTCCATCCAGAACGGGTCTCGCTTCTCTAGCTGGTGAGCATAATTAATACCGGCGTGCAACGCAGCCAGGTTGCTCTCCAGCAGATCGGCTTTCTTGCCCAGTTTGACCCGTACAATATCTTCAAGCTTGTTTAAGCCCAGACCAAACAGCGCAGCCACAACCCCAAGAGCAGCGACATTTTTGCCCCGTCGGTTCCCAACTTCTTGCGCAATTTTGCCAATCGGAACCGGGTAGGCGATCCCGGTAAATTCATCTGGTAATGGGAATTCTTCCGGGTCGTACAGCAATACAGCGTTGGCGGCTAAATCGGCGTGGTGCAGATCCCAGGCTTCGCGGTTAAACGCGAACAACACATCAACAGCATCACCCATCGAGCGGACTGGCGCGTTTGAAGCACGCACCTGAAACATGACCGGGCCACCCTTAATTTCTGCCGGAGTGGTGCGGAAGGTAAAGACATGCAGACCAGAACGGGCAGCAGCCTGAGCCAGCATTTCACCGGTGGCCGTGCTACCATCGCCGCTCTCGCCAGCTACACGGATGACGACATCTTCTTTCCGTATCATGGCGACCTCGCCGTAGCTTCGTTGCTATGCACCTGCACTGGCGCATCAAGCATGAGGATAAGGTGAACATATCATAGCACTGCCAATACGTCTCTGCAATGCCCTTTTTCTTGTGATAATTCGTGCGATGATTGTGCAAAAATAATGCGTGGTCAATAATCCGGTAATGATTGCAGAGGTAGCAACAGGCTGTTGGGGAGAAGACTGTCGGCACGACGAAGAGGAAGGAATAAGCTCTATCTGCTTCATACAGGCCACAATCAGGTGCTGGATGGCAGATCGTAAATGCACGTGTTGCGGTTTGGCGTGCGGCAGCGCTGCTGCCGCGCTAGCCTTACTCACGCTCAGGCGGGGGCGTAGCGGTCTCCTCATCGCACTATCACGCTACCGGTGATCAGAGCACGACAGCGTCGAACCGACGCTTCAGCTCTGATCACAGTGCGATCACGTTGCGGAGAGGATACCGTTGCCAGACCAGGTTGCCCGTGGTGTGTTGTGTGGCTGCCGCACGCCACACAACACGCCAGCCGTGCTCACGATCAAGTGCGGAGCGCAGCGCACACCCGTGCCGGTGCGTGACCCTGGCCAAGGGGATTGCCTGAGCGAGGGCCGACAGCCCGCCCCCAAGTTACCGGTGCATCACAGGCAATCCTACAAACCGCTGTGCAGGGGCTGGGTTGACCAATAGCGATGGATCGTCTCAGTAATGATGCCCCGATTGGTCATAGATTTTGGTATCACCACCTCGTCCCGTTGTCCTATCGGGCCATCCCTACGCTCTGGGCACAAATAACACAGCACCCGCTGCTGTTACAGCGGGTGCGACCTGGCGGGGAGGGAGGGATTCGAACCCTCGAGGGGGTTGCCCCCCTAGCGGTTTAGCAAACCGCCGCACTAGGCCACTATGCGACCTCCCCATAACTGTTCTGGAGGGGGCGGTGGGATTCGAACCCACGGGACGCATTGCTACGTCCTTCGGTTTTCAAGACCGACGCATTAAACCGGACTCTGCCACGCCCCCGCTTGGCTGGCCGGCACAAAAAATGGCAGGCGGGACAGGACTTGAACCTGCAACCGGTGGATTTGGAGGCCACTGCTCTGCCAATTGAGCTACCCGCCTTCGCGCCATTTATCCTACCACATGAGGGCGATTTTGGCAAGAGCCAACCGGGGAGCGGGTATGTGTCTGTCACACGTGTACGTCCATAGGTCACAGCACTGGTACGCTTGCCACGAACTGCACCGCAATGTGGGCTGGCGTACCCGGTCTTCTCTAAAAACCCTCCGGCGCCTGATACCGTTCGAGATTTTGAAAGCGCGTTGTCCGCGACTCAAACCGCAATGGGATCACGCCTAGCGGGCCATTACGGTGCTTGGCGATGTGAATCTCGGCGATCCCTTTCTTGTCGGTCTCCTTATCGTACAACTCTTCACGATAAATAAACATCACAATATCCGCGTCCTGCTCAATTGAACCCGACTCGCGGAGGTCGCTCAGCATCGGTACATGATTTTGCCGCCCCTCAACCGCACGCGAGAGCTGGGAAAGGGCAATCACCGGTACGTTGAGTTCACGGGCAAGGGCTTTCAGTCCTCGACTGATGTCACTCACTTCTTGCACCCGATTATCGGTGCGTCGCCCCGACATGAGTTGCAGGTAGTCGATCATGACAAGTGTGATACCAACCTCGCTGTGCAGGCGTCGGGCACGTGCCCGCACATCGGTGATGCTCAGGCCGGGAGTATCTTCAATATAGATCGGCAATTCTGACAGCACGCCCAACCCTTCAATCGCCAGACTCAGCTCTTCGCCGCGTAGGTTGCCGGTGCGCAGGCGCTGCATATCAATCCCGGTATGCATCGCCAGCATACGCTGAACTAACTGTTCGCGGCTCATTTCAAGGCTGAAGATGGCAACAGTTCCGTTTGCGTGAAACGCCACATTATAGGCCAGCGAGAGGGCGAGAGAGGTTTTACCCACGCTCGGACGTGCGGCGAGGATGATCAGATCGCTCGGCTGCAAACCACCGGTCAGCTCATCGAGGTCGTGGTAACCGGTTGGTACTCCGATCACCTCGCCTCGCCGCTCCTGCATCGACTCTATTTGGGAAAAGAGGGTATTGACGACACGGCCAATATGGACAAAATCTTGATTGTTCCGCCGCTGTGAAACGGCAAACAACTCAGCTTCGGCCCGATCCAGCGTCTCTTCGAGATCACTGGCTTCATCGTACCCCATGGCCGCAATCCGGCCACCGGCCTCGATCAGGCGGCGGAGCAGTGCCGTCCGTTCTACAATGCGGGCGTAGTATTCGATGTGAACGGCAGTTGGCACCTCGGTGACCAGCTCGCTCAACATACTCAACCCGCCCACCAGTTCGAGCTGCCCACGCCGACGCAGTTCCGCCGCGACTGTAGCCAGATCGGCCGGTTCACGTCGGTTGTAACAGGCCAGCATCGCCTCGTAAATCAAGGCATGCTTTTCAAGGTAAAAATACTCGGCAGGAAGCCAGCCGGCAACCGCAATGATTGCATCACGTTCAAGCAAGATGGAACCAAGCGTTGCCCGCTCAGCCTGGAGATCGAATGGTACACTGCGTTCGAGGCGATCTTCCCGCTTTTCCACCATGTTTCCCCCGTTGCCCACCGGTTATCCACATCAATGGTATAAAACGCCAATGTGCCGCAATTTGCGGCACATTGGCAAGGAACTGAGTTGAGCGAGCGACAGTCGTTTATTCACCCACTACAACGACCTTCAATGTAGAAGATACACCACTCATCAACTCAACCGGTACTTCGTATTCACCGGTGCGCTTGATCGGATCTTCCAGCCCGATCTTGCGGCGGTCAATCTCGATCCCGGCTACTTCGTGCAGTTTGGCTGCAATGTCGGCATTGGTTACCGAGCCGTACAGCCGGTCTTGCTCACCGACCTTGACCGTAAAGGTGAGCGTCAACTCAGCCAGCCTGGCGGCCAGGGCCTCAGCCTCTTTTCGTGCAGCCTCGGCCTTGCGGCGCTGGGCAGCCAGTCGCTCTTCGGCCTGCTTAACCTGGCTCTTCGTCGCCAGTACTGCAAAGCCCTTTGGTAGCAGATAGTTTCGGCCAAAACCGCCGCTTACATCTTTGATTTCACCAGCTTTACCCAGGTGCTCAACATCCTGGAGCAGCAATACTTTCATTTTCTTTGCGCTCACGGCGCTCTCCTTTACCTGTACCCGTTATTAAGCAACGGCCATTATCTTACCATGACCTCGCGCTGCTCGTCAACGTTGTGCATCGACAGGGAACGAGCAGCGCGATGATCGTCCTGGTAGCTGTACTGTTGCTCTTGAATGATGCCCCTCTCTGTCTGGCAGCTACGGTTCAGGCTGTTGTTGTAGCACAATATCACCCGCCGCTCGCGATAACTGGCATATACGTGCGGTATATCGTCGTCACCACGCGCAACGTGATCGGAATGCTCTGACTTCCGGCACTCCCGGCATTCACGGTGATGGTCGTCGTGTAGGTGCCGGGTGTCAGTCCAGCCGGATTAACACGATAACGCAGCTCTGTGCGATAGCCGTTACCGCTGGTTGTTTCAAGAGTCAACCAGCCTGTCCCACCGCTTGCATTCCAGGCGATGCTGGTTGACCCCAGGTTCTGGATGGTCAGGGCATAGGTTGTCTCTGGATCGGTCGGTTGTGCCAGCAGCGTGACCGTAGCCGGTACCACTGCAAGCTGTGGTGGAGTATCCTGTCGTAGATACACCGGTGTCCCACTGAGCGGAATCTGCGCCTGCCCACCGGTAATGGTGAGAGGTAAGGTTGCACCATCGCGGTTGATGAGTTGAGCACTACGTCCTGCTTCCAGCGGCACCAGTCCTGTCTCGGCAGAGCCGGTTGTCCAGAGCAGATCAACCAGGGCACCGGTACTGGTCTGGAAGCGCAAATGATAACGTGCCGCCGGGGTCAGTGCGTTGCTTTGGAATGTATAATTGTGCAGTGGCCCAAAGCCGATAAAGGTTGCAGCCCCAAGTTGGGTTGCCAGGGTTGCGTAGGCATTGGCCGCCGGTTTACGGCTGTAGCCCTGATCCCGGTTGCGCAAAAGTGCGGCATTTCCCCACAGATCGGTTGATGGACTGTCGAATTTGTCTTCCAGTTGAAACCAGTTGATGTGCCGTACACCCAGGGCCAGCGCAATGCCGTGGCTGCGCACCAGGTAGTTGGCCTGATCCTGTTCATTTTTACACACTGGCGAGGAAGCAGTACAGGTCGACCAGCCAAGCTCGCTGATCCAGATCGGCACTTGCGGTCCCCGTCTGGCATCGAGCCAGCCCCGTGTATTTGCAATTCGCCCCCACAGAGATACCAGACCGAACAACCCGGCACGATCAGGCGCGGTGTCGGGCATGTAGGGGTGTATGGCTAACGCATCAAAACTATTCTGTGCGCCGGGTACGGCGGCGAACGCAGCGCCGAGAAACTCCAGACCATCACGATTGCCGCCGGTTCGGGTTCCGCCATCGAAGACGTAGACGCCGCCGGTGGCCACAATGGCTGTTGGATCGGCGGCTTTGGCCGCAGCGTAGCCGGCAGCCAGTAACGCACCGTACTCGTTGGCCTCTCCCGGCCAGGTTGCCCAGTTGTTCGGCTCGTTCCAGATCTGCCAGGCGGCTACTCGTGGCGAGCCGGGAGCATCGTTGATCCCATCGCCATCATAACGCTCGACCGCAGCCACCACGAAGTCGGCAAAATCTTGCGGGTTTGCCGGTGGGCACCAGTAGTTTTGCGAACCACCGTTGCGCGTAATCCGGCTGGCACAATCGCCGACCCGTGCCCATGTTGGTGTCGTAAGCAACATACCGATAATCCCAAAACCGGCATTCGCGGTTTGCGAGAGTGCCGTGTCCATCAAACTCCAGGAAAAGGCACCTTTCGCCGGTTCCAGATTGGCCCAGCTAATCTCTTCACGCACCCAGCTCACGCCAAGATCACGGGTGGTATTGATTAGTGCTCCGAGATCATCATTGCGATTTTGCGGAAGCCGTTCCAGGCCGCTGAAGTAGGTGTTCATTCCCAACGTACCCAATCGTGAAGGCTGGCCAGGCGCGGCGACGAGGGTTGCCGGCAGTGTTGTGAGGAACAGCGAACTGATGATCCAACAGATGAGAAGATTGCGTGCGTATCGTTCCATAGCCGTTTCCAGGTAACCACCTTCATTGCCGTGCCTGCATCGTAGCATAGTTTGACCCGAAAAACGGAAAAAGATAAGCGACAAAAAGTGATGGCCTGATGTATACAGAGTGTCACCTTCAGTCCTCGTTCATTCATCAAACTGACATCTTCGCTCCCTACTATAGCAGTGTCGCATCAACCACTCCAGGGAGCAGTCTATGTATCGTCGGTATGGAAAACGCTTCCTCGACTTGGTGATTGTCATTCCAGCTCTGGTTGTGCTGGCACCGGTTATGGCAATCATCGCTCTGCTGATACGGATCAAGTTGGGTCCTGGTGTCTTCTTCCGCCAACAACGCCCCGGTCTGCACGGGAAACCGTTCACGATGCTTAAGTTTCGGACAATGACCGATGCCCGTGATGCGCAGGGCAATCTGTTGCCGGATGATCAGCGATTGACGCCGTTTGGCCGTTTTCTGCGGAGCACCAGCCTGGATGAACTGCCTGAACTCCTCTGCGTCCTGCGTGGCGAGATGAGTCTGGTTGGGCCACGACCGTTGTTGATGCAGTATCTGGAACGTTACACTCCCGAACAGCGCCGTCGCCACGAGGTGTTGCCGGGTATTACCGGCCTGGCCCAGATCAATGGTCGTAATGCGCTTTCGTGGGAGCAGAAGTTTGCCTACGATGTGCAGTACGTCGATCAGCTTTCATTCTGGCTCGATGTGAAGATCCTCTTCCTCACCTTGTGGAAGGTCATCAAACGCGAAGGGATCAGTCAGCCTGGATGCGCAACTGCCGAAGAGTTTCGCGGCTCGCCACCACCGCCGCCGCAGCCACCAATGAAGCCAGGAGTCGCGAGTAGCGACTGATACATACCTGAGCCGTAACCAATTGTTCTTTTCAGCGACGTATTGGATAACTGTCATTGCATACAGATAACAGACGGAGCAAGGCTTTCCTGCAATTCACCATACCCTGCGTTGCCCTGTCGAGAGAGCATTGCAAACTATGACTCAGCGCATTGTCATCATCGGCGCAGGTGGTCACGCGCAGGTAGTGGCCGATATTCTGTTACGTTCTGCTGCCCACGGTCAGGCATGCCAGCCTATCGGTTACCTCGATGATAATCCAACATGTCACGGTCAGCAGCGCCTGGGGTTACCGGTGCTGGGGCCGGTCAGCATGCTTGCCACACTTCCTCACGATAGTGTGATTGTTGCCATTGGCGATAATCGGGTGCGCGCCCGGCTTTTCGCCGAATTGAAGGCGCGTGGCGAACATTTTGCCCGTGCCATTCATCCAACGGCGATTATTGCTCCTGACGTGGTCATTGGGCCGGGCACCATGATCTGCGCCGGTGCCATTGTCAATCCCGGTAGCGTTATCGGTGCCAACGTTATCCTCAATACCGCCTGTACCGTCGATCACCACAATCAGGTGGGGGATCATGCGCATCTGGCACCGGGTGTACATACCGGTGGTGCGGTCACCATCGGCACCGGTGCTTTAGTTGGCATCGGCGCCATCGTGATGCCACAGCGGCGGGTTGGTGATTGGAGTGTCGTCGGCGCCGGTGCGCTTGTCCACCGTGATGTTACTGCTGAGACAGTGGTTACCGGTGTACCGGCACAACCATTATATGTGCGGGCTGTCGGCGAATAACGGTCGATCTGCACAGCTCCAGTTGGAGCAACCGTCAGTGTTGTGTGTGTTCAAGTTTTACGCGATATACCAGGGGAGTTGAGCGTGTCAGTTCCAATGTCAGCACCGGATATTACCGAGGCCGAGATACAGGCAGTACAGCAGGTACTGCATACCAGTTATCTGAGCATTGGCCCACAAATCAAGGCGTTTGAACAGGCAATGGCCGATTATGTTGGACTACCGCACGCGGTGGGCGTCAATTCCGGTACCAGTGGATTGCATCTGTGCTGTATTGCAACCGGTGCCCGTGATGGCGACCTGGTCATTACAACACCCTTCTCATTTATCGCCTCGGCCAATAGCATTCTTTACGAGCGAGCAATTCCAATCTTCGTTGATGTTGATCCGGTTACCGGAAACATCGATCCACAGCTTGTGGCTGAGGCTGCATCTGATCTCATGCGCGGTGGCACTGCTGCCCGGCGCTGGCTGCCTCGGCGTCACAACACGCTCGGTATACTTAGAGCGATCATGCCGGTTCACGCCTTTGGGCAACCCGCCGATATGGATCCGATCAATGCCGTAGCTGCCGAATATGGACTACACGTTATCGAAGATGCCTGTGAAGCGATTGGGTCAATGTACAAAGGGCGTATGGCGGGCACCCTCAGCGATGCCGCCGTCTTTGCCTTTTACCCAAATAAGCAGATGACAACCGGCGAAGGCGGAATGATTGTTACCCACCGTGATGATTGGGCCAGCCTGTTCCGCTCACTCCGCAACCAGGGGCGCGATGTCTTTGATGCCTGGCTCAACCACACTCGTCTGGGCTACAACTATCGCCTCGACGAAATGAGTGCAGCGTTGGGAGTTGTGCAGCTACAGCGGATCGAGGAACTTATCGCCCGTCGTGCGCAGGTGGCCGCCTGGTACAACGAACAACTGGCCGACCTCGAACTGGTCGAACGCCCGCAACTAAGCCCACATACCACCCGGATGAGCTGGTTTGTGTATGTGATCCGTATTTTGCCACCCGCCGACCGCAATACGGTTATGCGCCGGCTGGCAGATGCCGGTATTCCGAGCCGTCCGTACTTCACACCGATCCACCTCCAACCCTTCTATCGAGAACAGTTCGGGTACCAACCGGGTGATTTTCCGGTCACGGAGCGGCTTGGTAACCTTTCGCTGGCATTGCCCTTCTCCAGCGTGATGCGTGAAGAGCAGGTCACTGAAGTTGTTCATCATCTGCGTGCTGCACTGCAATGAGTGTTAGCGGTATTGGTGAATAACGAACATAGGCTTTCTAACAAGATTTTCATCACCTTTCGTCATTCACCACATCTTTTGTTCACCTACACTCAGTAGCATAAGCACAGCCACCACAAATATGTGCAGCGTTATCCAATTGCCAGCACCCCTCCCGCATACGCTGCCTTCCAGAAAGCGGCAAACGGAAAGGAGCCTGTCTTGAAGCTCATACCATCCCCTACTCGCAATCGTTATTTTTTCTTTCTCGACGCCATTCTGCTCCCATTAATGGCATACATGAGCTTCGTAGTACGGCTTGATGATCTTCCAAATGGCAATGCTCTGTTGGGATGGTTGATTCTTGCTATCATTGCCACCCCAGTTCATCTCATCGTCTTTCGGCATCTGGGGGTTTACTCCCGCTACTGGCGTTATGCGTCGATTGACGAGCTGTTGCTGCTCATTTCAGCTATTTCGCTGGCAATGCTGATCTCTACCCCAACTGCACTTGTTGTTGCTTCGGTAACACCCTTTGCTCTTCTACCGCGCTCAGTTCCAATCATCTTCTTCTTCTTTGGCCTGGCAGCTACAATCGGTCCTCGTCTGATCGCGCGTATTCGCTGGCATCGTGCAACCGTGAAGCGCAAGTCTAAAAGCGAATTGACCTTCAACATGCAGCGGGTGTTGATCATGGGGGCTGGTTCAGCCGGCACGATGATTGCCCGTGAACTCCGCGATAATCCGCAACTCGGCATGGTTGCGGTCGGCTTTCTCGATGATGATCCCCTCAAGCAGGGCATGCATATCTACGGCGTGCCGGTGTTGGGTAATCGTTACGACATTCCGCGGCTGGCTCGTGAGCGACAGGCACATTACGTCATTATTGCGATGCCTTCGGCGAGTGGTAAAGATATTCGCAGCATTGTTGAACTCTGTGAGCGTACCAGAGTGAAGACCAAAATCATGCCTGGTCTTTACGAGATGCTTGATGGCAAGGTGAGCGTCAATCAGTTGCGGAATGTCCAGATTGAAGACTTGCTCCGCCGGCCTCCGGTACAGACAGATATTGCCGCTGTTCATCAGCTTCTGCGCGGGAAGCGGGTGCTGGTCACCGGCGGTGGTGGCTCGATTGGCTCTGAGCTTTGTCGGCAAATCCTACGGGCCAGTCCTGAAGAGCTGATTATTCTCGGTCATGGCGAAAATTCGGTCTTTACTATCGAGCAGGAATTGCGTCGAGTCGCTCCGCCGACCACGAAGCTTTCGGTGGTCATTGCTGACATCCGTTTCGCTGAACGCATCATGCACATCTTCGAGCAGTACCGGCCAGAGATAGTCTTTCACGCTGCGGCGCACAAGCACGTGCCGTTGATGGAGTTGCATCCCTCAGAAGCAGTGACGAATAACGTGCTCGGTACCCGCAATCTGCTCAGCGCGACAATGCAGGTTGACGTAAGCCATTTTGTGATGATTTCCAGTGATAAAGCGGTTAATCCGACCAGTGTGATGGGGGCGACAAAGCGTGTGGCTGAGCTGCTGGTACACGAGGCGGCCCGGCAGAGTGGGCGGGCGTATGTGGCTGTGCGCTTTGGGAATGTGCTGGGTTCCCGCGGATCGGTTGTGCTGACCTTCAAGCAGCAGATCGCCGCCGGTGGCCCGGTAACGGTGACCCATCCTGAAATGCGCCGCTTCTTCATGACTATCCCTGAAGCGGTGCAATTAACGTTGCAGGCTTCGGTGTTGGGGAAAGGTGGCGAGGTGTTTGTGCTCGATATGGGCGAACCAATCCGTATCGTCGATCTGGCTCGCGACATGATCGAGTTGTCTGGCCTACAGGTTGGTCGCGATATTGATATCGTCTTTACCGGTCTGCGCCCCGGCGAGAAGCTCTATGAAGAGCTATTTGTTGAGGGTGAAGAATATGAACGGACGACCCACGCCAAGATCGTTATCGCTCGCAACGCATCACAGTTAGTACCGCGCACACTGGCCGACCAAATTCGTATTCTCGAAATGGCAGCGCTCAACGATGATACAGCCGTACTGTTGCGTACCCTTCATCGTTTGGTGCCAACCTTCAAACAGCCGACACCAATGCCGATGAACGAACCCAAACCACGCGAGCAGGCTGTTGGTGAGCCGCTGTGGCGACGACAGTTAGCCAGTGATTAGGCAAAGGCATAGCGAAGTGTTCATGTGAGGGTGCAGTTATACACGTGTAGCGTTATCTGGAATGCGGAAGCCACGCTTCCGCATTCCACTGTAAGGATGCGCGGAAGGTGTGTTCTGTCCGTTTTGTGTGAGAGCCGGTCTTGCTATCAGGTGTGAACGCAGTATCAGACTGTTGCAACAGGTTGCCATATGAAACACTTTCACCGCCTACTCCTGATCACGCTGATCGGTATGATCATCGTGGCCGCACTCCTGCGGGATGCTCGATTACCGGTTGCAGCTCAACCCTTGACCGGCGGACTGATAACGGAAACGCTTGCCGGGGATGCGGTACAGGTAATGATGCCCGGACGGTTCGCTCTCACCTTTACACCAGACGGGATCGAGGTATGGCGCGACCTGCGGCGCGATCCAGCCGGTCACCGCAATCTGGTTAATCAATCAACACCACTTCTGGTGCCCCAGCTTGCCGACGGCCAGCAAGTGGTCGGCAGGCCAACACTGGTACGTAGTTCATCATTACGCGCCGTGATTTCGTACACCTACGCCGGCACCACAATCAGTTATGAGGTGTGGGCCGGCGGTCAGATACTGATCAGCGCCAGTGGTCAGCGCGTTACGCTCTCTGGCCCTCACCTGACCGGCGATGCCAGTGCCGGAGCGGCGCTGCAAGCGATTAAATCGACATCCACTGCTCAATACTGGGTACTCTATCTCGATGCCTGGGCCGTTGATGAACTACCGCTCGCCTTGTCCGATCCGGCAATGGTCGCCGTCACCTCACCTGATAATGTGAGCTTATCCGCGAATGGTTCGGTCGCGATAACCCCACCTGACGGTGTGGTGCGGGCGCCACGGCTCCGCATCAAGAACTGGTCTGGCGGCGAGGCGGTTACAGTCGAGCGAGCCGGGGTGACCCTGGCTGAAGGTATTGATTATCTGACCGAGTATGATCCTGTCAGTGGTGATCTCCTCGTGCAATATTTGCATCTCCTGCCACCTGGCCCGGCAGCCAGCCGCACCTTCCAGATTCGTCCATCTCAGGCCGAACCGGTCTTGAGTCTGGCTATTCTCGATGCTAACGGCAATCCCCGACCCCTTGATCCGGTTACCGGTATGCTGATCGTCGATGCCGATCTCCCCGCCGGGCAGTCGCCGGCACCTGGCCCGTTAACGACGAGAGATGTCTTCCAGATTCCGTACATTCAAACCGGGCCAACGCTACGCTTGCAGGCGACCGTCACCGATCCGCCGGCTGAGTTCAGTGGTGTCCGCTTTACCATCAGTGGCCCCGGTTTTAATCAAACGATTGACGATCTCACACCCGGCGATGGTCTTACCGCGACCGTTACCCTGCCGCGCCGCGCCGAGTACAGTGTCTCGGCGACGATCCTGATCAACGGCGAACCGGGATCGCTTAGCCGGACTATCGATCCGGTCGGTTACGGGTATGTGTTCGTGAGCATTGGCGACTCGATCACCGCAGGGAAATGGGGTTTCTATCGTCTGCCGCCAGGTTCAAGCCTCACCGGTGCGAGTGATGGCTATCCGTTTACCAGCCCGCCACCGGTTGGCAGCGGCTACCCGCGCAGCGATGATGGCCGTAACTATCCCCAATCGGATAACACGCAGGCCGATAGTGCCGGCTATCAGAACATCTACTATGCCGGCTATCAGATAGAATTGAATAATTTGCTGACAACCTGCCTCAACAGCCCGGTATTCATCCTCAACGATGGCTTTAGCGGTATTCGTACCGCACGCGATCTCTACGGTAATACCACCGGATCAGACCGGATTGGGGCAAGTGGCTACCTGAATGCGCTCGGCAAAGCGACGGTGTACCGGCAGCATATCACCGATCTGGGGGCTGGGCAGGTATTGCTGCAAGTTGGTACCAATGATGCCACGGCAGTTTCGACAAC
Organism: Chloroflexus aurantiacus J-10-fl; assembly: GCF_000018865.1. NCBI lineage: Bacteria > Bacillati > Chloroflexota > Chloroflexia > Chloroflexales > Chloroflexaceae > Chloroflexus > Chloroflexus aurantiacus. The sequence continues at coordinate 1,309,431 of NC_010175.1, read as the reverse complement.
GAATATCTACAACAACCTGATGCCGGCCAGTGTCTATAAAGAAGATCTGCGCGCTCTGATCAATGCCATTCGCCTGGATCGTCCCGATCTCGGATTGTGGGTTGCGCGTCTCCCGTGGCGAAATGACGGCACAACTACCCAGGCTAATACTCGCCGTGCCACAACACAGTCATTTAACCTTAGCATTGCTGAACTGGTCGATGAACTCGACGACGAGGCACCGGTTCGCTTAGGGCCAGATTTTTATACCCACTTTGCCAATTATCAAGATCAGATTATTACCACGAATCCCAGTAACGGCAATGCCGACAACATTCACCCGAATAGTGCGGGCTTCAGCGCGATGGCCGATCTATGGAGTGATGTGCTTTGCGCCGATCTACCTCGTGAACCCGATCCATCACCGACGCCGACCAGCACTATCTACATTCCAACTGTCACCAATACGTCTTCACCAACACCCAGCAGTGTTATTACGACCACGAGTAGCCCAACCGCGACTTCCACCCCAACTGCGACCACCAGCCCAACGGTGACAGGTAGCCCGACCGCGACCACCAGCCCAACGGCGACAGGTAGCCCAACTGCGACCACCGGCCCGACGGCGACCACCAGCCCAACAGTAACGGTCAGCCCGACCGCAACTCAGACCGGTTCACCGGTACAGGCACCGGGAAGCTCCATCTACATCCCAATCATCAATAGATGATGATGCGGCGGGATGCTGTGGTGTGACTGTACAACTTATTTCACAAAAGCTGTGCTGTCGTGCTCCCAGCCTGCCGGTATGGTAGCGGGGAGTGCTGACGATCATCGCCAGAGACATCACTCGTTGGATGGGGTGCCTTACCCGCTTATCATGCACGTGTTGCGGCGTTTGGAGTGCGGCAGCCATGCTGCCGCACCAGCCATGCTCACGATTCGGCGCGTGTCACGCCGTTGACCCTGCCGGTCGCGGGGATACTGTAGCGTGAATGTAGACTCCGTGGGACGCACGGCTCTGCGCCCCCACCGGATATTACCAGTGCAATGGCCTACGGCGGTTCGACGGTTGTATGTCAAATCTTGATAAACACAGTGCATCATCGCCGGGGAAGTCAACAATATCAAATCTGACAACATAGCCTGGCATGCGATTCAACCCCTTCCCTCTCGCCACCTCGGCTTGATCCGCATCCCGCGTGATAACCATCGCCTGGTGCGGATGGCGCCACTGCTACCGGCATCGCTGCGTTCAGCGGGGTCGTGCCGGTGATCGCCACAGATCGTTTGCCAGGATGACGGATAGTCGCAGATGACTGCATATCTGGTGATGTGCCGTGATGCACAGGATCGGGCAAGATGTGACATCACCCGGCATCAATCATACCGTACACGTTGCGGCGTGCAGACATACTCCTGGTGTACGGGCTGGTATAATCGTATATAGCACTCTGACACCTGTCGGAGTATCGTGCCGGAGATACGACCCACAGCATATGCAACTACGTGTCACACAACTCAGCGCCAGCTACGGTATTCGCACCATCTTGCGCGGAATCAGCTTTGAACTCCAGCGCGGTGAAGTCCTGGTCGTCAGTGGGCCAAACGGAAGTGGTAAAAGCACGCTGTTGCGTATCCTGGCCGGTCTCCAGATGCCTGCAAGTGGAAGTGTGTCCTATACAGTCGGCGATCATCAGCTTGATCCTCGCGATATGCGCCACCTTATCGGTTGGGTTGCCCCCGACCTGTCACTTTACCGGGAACTGAGTGGGATCGAAAACTTGCGCTTCTTTGCCGATGTCCGTGGGTTAGCCATATCCGATGCTGAACTTCACGATCTGCTCAGGCGAGTGGGTCTGGGCGAGCGTGGTCATGATCGGTTGGCGGCCTACTCATCGGGTATGACGCAGCGGTTACGCTACGCTTTTGCCCTGCTTCATCGGCCACCGGTGCTCTTACTCGATGAACCAACCGTGACCCTTGACGAACGGGGCACAGCGTTTGTCGAACAGATTATTACCGACCAGCGCCAACGCGGGCTGACCGTCATTGCCACCAATGACCCACGTGAGTTGCGGTATGCCGACCTGCTGCTGAAGTTATATTAGAGCACGAAGACAGAACTGTATGGCTGAGTCAATTGACACCGAGGCACAATCGTCCTCGTATACAATGCCCCAGGCTGGTGGCACAATCGCAACGCTCCGTGCGGCCTGGGCAATTTTTCGCAAAGACATTGCCTGTGAACTCAGGACACGCTACGCCATCAACACCCTTCTCCTCTTTGCGGTCAGTGCAGCAACTGCGGTCAGCCTCGGCGTAGGCTTTCTCGGTTTGCGCCGTACCGAAGAGGCACTCTTGATCCAATCGGCCCTGCTTTGGGTTGCCATTCTCTTTGCTGCCCTGAATGGACTTTCCCGCAGCTTTGTTTACGAAGAGGAGACACGAACCCTCACCGCATTACGTCTGGCAGCCTCGCCAACCGCGGTGTTTCTGGGCAAATTCTGCTTTAACCTGACGCTCGTGCTGATCCTCGATCTGGTAACCAGTCTGCTCTTTATCGTCTTGTTGCGCGTCCAGGTCGGTAGCCCACTTGCCTTCAGTGCAATGCTGGCGACCGGAGGATTGGCGTTAACCTCGGCAACCACCATCATTGCGGCCATTATTGCCCGCGCCAGCTTCAAAAATGCTCTCTTCGCGGTACTGGCGTTCCCGCTCCTCGTTGCACCCCTGATCGTTGCCATCCAGGGCACTGCGCAAACGCTTGAAAACGTCGCCTTTGATGTTGTCCTTGGCCCGATCCGCTTCCTGCTGGCCTACGTCGTGGTCACCTTTACCGCTTCACTGATGCTCTTTCCCTTTGTATGGGAGTCTTGACAGGTGAGTGGAAGTAGTATATTCACCTCACCCTATAGAGCATTGCAGTATAGTGATGGATCGGTTGCCAAAATTGCAGATCAGGCGTGCTATCGAAAGCTGCTCATTCTGGAACGTACCGCCATGAGATAGCAAGAAGCCTTTCCAATCGCTATGATGGCGATAGCGGCACGATCTGATGGCAGAGAGGTGATCTGCCATCACAATCCACGGCAGTCATGATACAATGTTTAAGGGTTGTTAAAGTGTCCCAGTAATGGCGCTGTAATTGTGGTGCCAGCGCGATACCAGGGCAGGTTTCTACTCAGGTATCATAACTGGAACTTACGTTCCTTGTTTTTTAAGCAACAACGTTGTATGATGATCAAAGCAGGGATAGGCTACCACCCGTAGGGCTAGAAAGCAGTTTGCCATGACGCAACGGCTGGCACAGATGGCAAAATTTGGGATCGGCTTGTGGATAGCCGGTGTAATGATTGCCACCTTCCTGATAGTTCCCCAATATGAAGGATTAGGTGATGCTGGTCGAATTGTTATTGTCCACGTACCCACTGCGTGGGTTAGCGTGATTGCCTTTACGATCTCAGCCATCTTCAGTGGCCTCTACCTCTGGCGGCGGCGCGAGCGTGATGATCATATCGCGGTAGCCGCAGCCGAGGCAGGTCTCCTCTTCACCTTCCTGGCTACTATTACCGGCATGATCTTCTCGCAAGTGGCGTGGGGTATTTTCTGGAACTGGGATCCCCGCCAGACATCAATCTTTGTTCTTCTCCTCATCTACGCTGCCCTCTTCGCCTTACGCGCAGCGATTGACGATGCTGACCGGCGTCGTCAGCTCAGTGCTGTCTATTCACTCTTTGCATTTGTTACGATGCCGTTCCTCTTCTTCGTCGCGCCACGGATCGCCGATAGTACATTACACCCCAATTGTGCCTTTATTCAGGGCAGCAACTGCGACGGTGTTGTTCTGGAAGTGGGCAAGGTTGGGTTGATCGGCGATCAGAAGGTGCAGTTACTCGGCCTTGAGCGGCAGGGTAATCTGCTGGTGGCGGAAGTGAAGGTGAGTACGCCAGGTTTGCAGAGCGAAGCGATTCTCTACCCCAGCCTCGATCTGGTTGACGGTGGGATGGCTGCCCGCCCTGAGTTTCCCGGTTCGCGTTTCCAGCTTGGGCTTGAAGAGTATAATGAGGCAACCGGTGCGGTGCGGTTGAATATGGAAGCCCCTGGCACCAATTTGCTAGAGAATCGCCGCACGCTTTACGTCTTTTTAGCGGCAAATCTGGGCTTTACCGCACTCTTTTTCTGGATGTTGCAGATACGTTCACAGGTGCTAAACTTACAATGGGCAATTGCCCAGCGGAGGGCCTAACCCATGGATAGCGCAGCAATTTATGTGGCGACAGCCGCTGTGTTGTCGGTCTGGATCACGATCTTTATCTATCTCTGGCGGATCGATGCGACTGCACGTGCGTTAAAACGTGAGCTGGAACGAGAGCAGGATCGCTCGGAACCGCTACCACCGGTGGCTGAAGTGAGTCGGGTGCGTGAAACCGGTATTCCTGACGAGCCGGTTGAGCGCCGTTGAACTATCTGGTGAGGAAGATATGGCTGTTGCAACTACTCCAGTGCGTCGTGGTGTCGCTATTAAGCCACTGCACGTTGTTGGTCTGGGAATTATTTTGCTGGCAGTCGTCTACGGCTTTTTTGGCTTCCAGGATGGCTTCCGTGCCTACACTACCAGTGTTGACGAGGCAATGAGCAGCACGCGAAGTGTTCAGTTGGCCGGCTTCCTGGGCAGTACCGGCGAGATGGATGAACGGGGTCGGTTTACCTTTATGCTGCAAGATGAGAATGGGAAACTGATCAAAGTCATCTCGGATGATCCGCGACCGGCAAATTTCGAGCAGGCGATTAGTATTGTCGCCATTGGCCGCTACGATCCGACCGAGCAGGCATTCATGGCAGATGATCTGTTGGTGAAATGCCCGTCGAAGTATCAGGAAATGAACCAGGCAAAGCCATAAGCGAAGGCGACAGCCGCAACACGGTCATTGCTGGTACGTTTTCACCGTCTATTGGCTTTGACCGCTGGAAAGAGTTGCTATGTATCTCTTTGGTACGTTCCTCCTGATGGCCAGTCTGGGGATGACCTTGCTGGCGATTATCAGTTATGGACTAGTTTTACGTGGGCAGCGGGTAGCGCTTAGTTATGCCCGTTTCGGTGTCTATGCGGCGTTAGCCGGCGTGCTGATGTCGTGGACGCTACTGATTACGGTGTTTCTTGCCCGCCGCTTTGATCTGGACTACGTCTACAACTATAGCTCCCGCGATCTGGAGTTCTTCTTCACGATTGCGGCCAGTTGGGCCGGTCAACCAGGTAGTTTTATGATCTGGTTGCTGTGGGGGTCAATTGCCAGCGCGTTGCTGATTCGCCGTACCAAGCATTTTGAGTCGTATGTGTTAATGGTTGTTATGGCGATCCAGGCAGCGATCATTGGGTTTGTGCTGGTGCTCAATCCATTCCAGCCCCTGGTCGATCCCAATACCGGCGTCGCACTTACCCCAGGTGACGGTCGCGGTCTCAATCCGCTGTTGCACAACTTCTGGATGATCATTCACCCCCCAATCCTGTTCGTTGGCTATGCGCTTTCCATGATTCCCTTCGCATTTGCCCTGGCTGCGCTGTGGCGGCGCGATTACGATACATGGGTGAAACGGGCCTTGCCATGGACATTGGCGGCCTGGGCATTTCTGGGGCTGGCACTCTTGCTCGGCGGTTACTGGGCTTATGAGACGCTGGGCTGGGGTGGCTATTGGGGTTGGGATCCGGTTGAAAACTTGTCGCTGGTACCCTGGCTCATTCTAACCGCCCTGATCCACGGGATGCTTGTGCAACGCACCCACGGTGGTTTGCGAAAGACCAACCTCGTGTTGGGTGTGGCGACGTACATTACGGTGTTCTACGCTACCTTTATGACCCGCAGCGGGGTCTATGCTAACTTCTCTGTCCACTCATTTGTCGCCGAAGGGATTTTTGAGGGACTGGTTGGCTTTCAGATTTTCTTGCTGGCGGTTGCCATTGTCTCGTTGCTGGCCCGCTGGAACGATATTCCTGCCCGTCCACTTAGTGACAAATTCTTCTCGCGTGATAGCTTCTTCGTGCTGGCGATTATTACCATTGTCATGACCGCGCTGGTCGTTGGTATCGGCACCTCGATGCCGGTCATTTCGGCTATTCCTGGGGTAGGGCATACGCTGCAAGAGTGGATGGGGCGTTATTTCGAGCTTGATGACGGCACCCTGATGAACCCGCAGGCGCAACCGTTTGAAGATGGCCGTTTTTCGCTTGCCCCATCCTTCTACCAGCGCACAGTACCTCCACTCGGCGTGGTAGCAATCGTGTTGCTGATCGTTGGGCCACTCCTTGGCTGGCGCGACGCTAATCTCAGCCACCTCCTGCGTGCATTGCGTTGGCCGGCAGTGTTTGCAGTGATAGCGGCTGTCGTGGCCATGATTATCAATGTGCGCGATTTGCTCTCCCTGGCTTATGTTGCCGGTGGTGTCTTCGCGTTTGGAACGAACCTGGTGATGATTATTCGTACCCTGCGTGGTGGCTGGTTACGGATCGGTGGCTATCTTGCTCACCTCGGTTTTACAGTGATGGCGATTGGGATGGTTGCCTCTTCGGCCTACGCTACTCCCGATACTCGCCTGACGCTATCTCCCGGTGAGTCGGCCCGATTGTTTGGCTATGAGTTTATCTTCAACGGCTATCAACTTGATGACCAGCAGCGTGGTGTGCTCGATCTCACGGTGAGTGACGGATCGGGTACCTTCTCGGCTCGACCGTATCTCTACTTTAATCAGCGTATGGGCGCAACCATGCAAACGCCCTCGATCCACAGCTATCTCTGGCACGATCTCTACATTTCACCGGCAGGTTATGACCCGGAACGTGATCCTTCGCGACCGGTGTTAGGTGTGGATCAGAGCGCACAGATGGGGCCATACACGTTGACCTTCCGCGGGTTCAATATCGACCGCGAGGCAATGATGCGTGGTGAAGCGAAGGTTGGCGCCCGTGTCGAAGTTACTTATGAAGGCCAGACCTTCGAGGTTGAGCCGCGGGTGGAAGTTGTCCCCAATCCGACCACGAATGAAGGTGAGTTGCAGTTCATTCCGGTCACCCTACCCGGTGGCCACACCCTGCGTCTAGCGGAGCTTGATCCGACCAACCGCATGGTGCTTCTCGAAGGTAGTGGTCCCGGCCTGGATGATCTGCCGGTGGTGCCGGCCAAGGCTGTCATTGCGGTGAGTGTCAAACCGCTGGTTGTGCTGGTCTGGACTGGTGTTATCATGATGGTGATCGGCGGTGCAATCGCACTGGTACGGCGCTACCTTGAAGGTAGTCTGGCGCTGGCTGGTGCACGAGTACGACTACCCAAAGCGTTGCCGGAACTGGCGGCTCAACTGGGCTGGCGCGGGGCCGGCGACTAGGATGTGGACACCAGATCAGGATTATATGGTCAGAGAATACTGACCAAACGTGAGCATCTGTTGGTAGCTATCTGATGTGTTTCAGCGTGTAATGATCGATGAATAAAGGACAGTCGCGGTTGGCAGGCAGACCGATGAGCCGCCAATCGCGATTGTTGTTGTGAAAGCAATGGCTGACTACTACGAAATCCTGCAAGTTCATCCGAAGGCAGATGCCGAAGCTATTCGTGCCGCCTACGAACGATTACGTGAACGGTACGATCCTGCCCGCCTGGAAGGGGCGGCTGATGAGTTGGTCGAACTGGCGCGTCGACGGCGCGACGAGATCGAACGGGCGTATCAGGTGTTAAGCGATCCCCGGCGACGTGCCGAGTATGATCAACAGCTAAAAGAACAGGTTCAACCTTCGCTGCCAGTACCGGAAGTGAAGGCAGACACGCTGCCGGTTGGCGAAATGGACGATGATCTGATCGATTTTCGTCCCTTACCGCCGGCCCGTCGTCAGGAGCGACCACCGGGCTTTAATCCACAGCCATACCTTAGCCCACGTTCAAAACAGGCTACAATGACCCGTGGACGAGTTGTGCAGCGACAACAGCCGGCCTGGCTCTTACCATCGCTGGTTGTGGCGGCGGCGACCTTTAGCATCGTGCTCGGCACATTGATCAGTACAGCAGTGGTTGCACCACCACCTGCGGCACCGACAACAGTGGCAACGATTGTCCCACCCACGCCAACCTTGCGCGAAATTCTCGATCAATTCGAGGGGCAAGTGATTGCAGCTCGACAAGTCACAGATCAGGTGCCTGACAATCCGAATGCCTGGATTAACCTTGGTAATGCACTGTTCGACAGTGTGGTGTATGTACGTGAGCAACTGACGAATGGCAATGCCGAGGCGCAGCAAATTTATCAAGAGCGGCTTCCGCGCTGGTTGGAGGCGGTTGATGCGTATCGTAAAGCCCTCGAGCTGCAACCCGGCAACGATGTCATTCGCGCCGATATTGCCGCCAGTCTGTGTTACTACGGTCTCGATACCAACAATCCCCAGCAGGCAGCAGAGGGGCTGAGCGAGGCTGAAAAAGCACTTCAGGCAGCACCGCAAAATGCCCGTGTCCTGCTCTCGCATGGCATCTGCCTGGTTGCCGTCGATCCACCGCAAACCGAGCGCGCGATTCAACAGTGGCAGCTTGTCCTGTCCATTCCGGGAGTCGCTCCGGGACTGCAATTACAGGCTCAAATCTTGATTGACGAGTATAGTCAATAAACTATATAGCTTTTCAGGTAAGGTATGCTACAATGTCAAATATGAACAGACCAAATTACTATAGTCTGTTGGGGATAACCCCTGATGCCGATCAGGCAGCAATTGATGCCGCTTATGCTGAACAACGGCAGCGCTATGCACCGGAACGGGTTGCCGATCTCGATGATGAACTCCGGGCAGTGGCGCAAGAGCGGCTACAGACCATCGAGCGAGCGTACCACGTATTACGTGATCCTGAACGGCGGCGTCAGTATGACATCAGTCAGGGTCTGATACCATCAACAAGCCGGCCAGTCCGTCGTGAGCTGAGCCGACGCGAGTGGCTGAGCGTATTTGCTTTTTCATTCATAGCCGTCGCTGTGGTGGCAGGTGTGTGGATATTTACGAACCGGGAGACACTTACCGGCCAGGCGATGGGTGAGGTGAATCGTCCGGCACCTGACTTTACAGCCCCTGAATTGCGTGGTGGTACGATAGAGCTGTCTCAATACCGGGGAAAAGTCGTTGTCCTGAATTTTTGGGGAACCTGGTGCGAACCATGCAAGCGGGAGTTGCCGGCTTTGCAGCAAGCGTATGAGCAGTTTTCCGACCAGGGTTTGATGGTCATCGGTGTGAACCTCACCGATGATGAGCAGGTGAATGGACAAACTATTGCCGATGTGGCTGCGTTCCTGGCGCAGTACGGTGTTACATACCCGATTGCACTCGATACCGAGGGTACAATCACTGAAGCGTATCGGGTCTTTCCTCTACCCACCAGCTTCTTTATTACGCCCGATGGACAGATTCGCTATGTTCACATCGGTGAACTAACCCTCGACGATATTACAGCTCGCTTTACCGAATTGCGAGCAGCGAGTGGTGGTCAAACATCGCAGTAATTGGTCGGTATTGAGGGTTGTAACAACGGAGAACCTGTATGGATCAGCCAGAGACCATTCTGGTCGTTGAAGATGACAGCGGTTTGCAGGAATTGATCCGGGTCCGCCTTGAACAGGAAGGGTATCACGTTATCCAGACCATCAGTGGTCTGGAAGCAATTAAGATTATCCGACAGCAACGACCTGATCTGGTCATTCTCGATATTATGTTACCCGACCTCGATGGGTTGACGGTTTGTCAAAAGGTGCGTGAATTTGCCTCGTTACCCATTTTGATGCTGACCGCCAGGACGATGCCCGAAGATATTATTACCGGGCTTAATCAAGGTGCCGATGACTATGTGATCAAACCGTTCAATTACGACGAACTGCTGGCCCGGATTCGTGCTTTACTACGGCGGGTACCTGCAACCAATCGCCCACTCACGGTTGGCAATAACCTGATAAGCATTGATCAGCGGAAACGAGAAGTGCGTGTACGGGGTGAACTGGTTGATCTCACCCCAACCGAGTATCAATTGCTTCTAGTACTGGCTGAGCACGCTGGCGAGGTTGTAACACACGAGCAATTGCTAAGGGCTGTATGGGGTAGTGAGCCGATGCGCGATAACGATTATCTCAAGGTATATATCTGGCATTTGCGGCGCAAGATTGAGATCGATCCGCGCCAGCCTCAGCTTTTGTTAACCGAATGGGGAGTCGGGTATCGAATGGAACCCTGATTGACAGACAACGATGAACATGCTATACTTTAGCGTGCTGATGAGGTGCGGGAGTAACTCAGTTGGTAGAGTGTGTGCTTCCCAAGCACAATGTCGCGGGTTCGAGTCCCGTCTCCCGCTCCAGTTTCCCTGGTTGGTATGACCAGGGAATTTTATTTTAGGGTCACGCTACCTTCAGATATAGTGCATCATCGCCAAGGCCATCAATCATCATTGGTCAGATCAGCTCCTGCACGGCAAGTTTGCAGCGTTGTCTACGACGTACCAACAGCTTCCCGTAGGACGGGCTGCCAACCCACACTCATGCCTCTCTTGCTCCAGGGTGGCGTACCAGCACAGGTATGTGTGCTGCACCTCGTGCCTGCCGGCGCACATGGTGGGTACGATAGCGTGGCTTCCGCACGTCACACGATGTGTTACGGACAACTCGATGGGGAAACCGTATCCACGCTAGCGAGCGACACCAAGGCGTGTGCAGCAGAAACACCGTTCTTTGTATCCGCGGTTACACCGGTGTGATGGATTTTATTAAACCGGAATGTAATATCCGTTCACGTGAGCCGACGATGGTCACTGTATGTGCAGTGATAAAACACCCGGCGTAACCGCATGGTCACGCCGGGTGTCGGGTCTCGTAGTGTTAGCGAATATTACCTTATTCCAAACCCAGATACGCCTTCTGCACCATCTCGTTGTTGCGCAAATTCGTTGCCGTATCCTCTAACACGATTTCGCCGCTCTGCAACACATAGCCGCGGTGGGCAATAGAGAGCGCTTGCAACGCATTTTGTTCTACCAACAAGACCGTCGTACCTTGCTGATTAATCGTCTGGATAATCTCAAAGATTTGCTCGACGAGCACTGGGGCCAGACCCATCGAAGGTTCGTCGAGGAGCAGGACCTGCGGTCGGGTCATGAGTGCCCGGCCAATTGCCAGCATCTGCTGCTCACCGCCTGACAGGGTGCCACCTTTTTGACTGACCCGTTCGCGCAGACGAGGGAAGAGCGTGAGTACCCGATCAAGATCGGCCTGATATTCGGGACTGCGTGTGTTATAGAGAAAAGCTCCCATTTCAAGATTCTCTAACACGGTCAGCCGTGGAAAGATCCGGCGGCCTTCCGGGGCCTGCGCAATCCCCAATTTTACGATCTCGTGGGGTGGCAATGTGTCAATGCGTTGTCCTTTGAACGTAATCTGGCCCTGGCGCGGCTTCAGCAAGCCGGAAATGGTGCGCAGAGTCGTACTCTTACCGGCACCATTCGAGCCAATCAGGGTAACGATTTCTCCGGGATCAACCCGCATTGAGATGCCCTTCAGGGCATGGATTTTGCCATAATAGGTGTGAACATTCTGCAATTCCAGCAGCGCCATAACGTCCTCAATCCTAAGCTGTGGATCCACTCAGGTGCGTACTCTGGCTCTTATGCTATCCGGTACCAGGTGACGTACCATAAGGCCACAGCTACCTCTCTGATCCGCATCAGGCCGCGTGACCAGCGGCAGCACCTTTACCAAGATAGGCCTCAATGACTCGTGGGTTGGTACGGATTGTCTGTACATCACCTTCAGCAATCTTGCTGCCATAATCGAGCACCGAGATTCGTTCCGAAATAGACATCACCAACCGCATATCGTGCTCAATCAAGATCACGGTAATGCCGCGCTCATCACGCAAGCGACGGATCAGTTGGGTTGCTTCGGTCGTCTCGTGCGGATTCATACCGGCGGTCGGCTCATCGAGCAGGATAATTTTAGGATCGCCGGCCAGCGCACGGGCAATCTCAAGCCGACGTTGGTCGCCGTAAGGCAAATTTTTGGCCAGCTCGTCGCGTTTTTCGGCAATACCTACAAATTCGAGCAACTCAATCGCCTTATTGCGAGCCTTTGCTTCTTCCCGCAACATATTGCGGGCACGAAAGATGATACTCCAGATTGAAGCCTGCAAATGAACGTGCATGCCGATGAGCACGTTCTCCAGGACGGTCATGTTATTGAAGAGGCGAATATTCTGGAAGGTTCGTCGCATCCCTAACGCAGCGATCTGATCCGACCGCCAGCCGGTAATGTCCTGGCCGGCAAATATCACGCGCCCCTTGTCTGGCTTGTAGATTCCGGTCAGCACATTAAAGAACGTTGTCTTACCGGCACCATTTGGGCCGATCACACTGACGATGCTGCCCGGTTCAACGGTGAAGGTTACATCGTTAACCGCCACCAGACGACCGAAGACTTTTGTAATATTAGAAGCCTCTAAAAGCGCCATGGCTATCTCCCCATATCGGCACCGGTTGGTGCCACCGACTTGTCGGCCTCAAGCTCCTCTTCAGTCACTTCGACCTCGTGCTGCTCTTCGCGCCGGCGCTCGTCAGGCCACAATCCTTCAGGACGGAAGATCATCATAATCACCAGCAACAGCCCAAAGAAGAGTCGCTGATACTGAGTAGGATCGAACTGGCGCGGGATGGGTAAACCGGCAGCCTGGGCTTCGCGGATCACAGCAGCCGTGCGGGGCAATATCTGCAAATCGAGCATCGTTACAATGATTGCACCGAGCATTGCCCCAGGAATGGAACCCATCCCACCGAGGATAACCATCACCAGGATATTGATGGAGCGCAGCAAGTCAAAGGTTGGTGGATTGATAAAGAGCTGCTTCGAGGCGAAGACCACCCCCATGACACCGGCAAATGATGCGCCAATCGCGAAAGCCAGCAGTTTCATGCGCACCCGTGGGATACCCTGCGCAACTGCTGCCACCTCGTCTTCACGAATCGCTTCCCAGGCCCGACCAATCCGTGAATTCTTCAAGCGAGCTACGACGATCACGGTGAGCAACAGAATGATCAGAACCAGGTAGTAGAAGAAGAGCTGATACAGGCGATTATCGTCGGCAACAACACCAAGGTTTCGCACCAGATCAACCAGCACGAGCGGGGGCCGCTCGATGTCGCGAATGCCTTGTGAGCCATTGGTCACATTTACCGGTCGATCCAGGTTGTTGGCGATAACTCGAATCACCTCGCCAAAACCCAGGGTTACAATAGCCAGATAATCACCACGGAGACGCAACACCGGTAAACCAAGCAAGACACCGGTGATCAAACCGAGAATGAGGCCAATAATCAGAAACGGATAGAACATGATCGGATCGACCGGACTCCAGGCCGGATTAATCTCGCTGATCTGTGGGGTGCTAAAGATCGCCCAGGCATACGCACCCACCGCAAAGAACGCGACATAGCCAAGGTCAAGGAGGCCGGCAAAGCCGACGACCACGTTCAATCCCAGGGCCAGTGCCGTGAAGATACCAGCCTGAGTTGCGACATCAATGTAAAACGGGTTGAGGGTACCGAAGTACGGTAAAACGATACCAAGGGCAAACACCCCCAGTACCACCTTGAACCAACCGGCAACCCGCGAGCGATACGCTACCAGCATCGACAACATAAAGAGCACGAACACGATGTCGGTGCTCAATTCGGTGCGCGGATTGGTCAAGAGCAGGAAGGAGCAGACGAGCACGTAGAAAACCAGAAATGCGTATGCGGTTGGCCCACTGCTCAGAGAAGTCGTTACGCGCTGCCAAAGGCTCTGCGGCGAAGTGCTCGTAGTCATACTGCTTACACCTTCTGCGTTGTCGCCTCACCGAGCAGACCGGAAGGCCGGAAAATTAACAGCAAGATCAGGATACTAAACGCGGCAATATCGGCATAGGCTGCACCTGAGAAATTACCGCCGGTAAAGATAGCGAGGTACGCCGCAACAAAAGCCTCAAGAAAACCGAGCACAATACCGCCGACCATTGCGCCGGTAATATTGCCGATACCACCTAACACAGCAGCAGTAAATGCTTTCAGACCGGGGATCAAACCCATATATGGATTCACGGTACCAATGCGCAAACCAAACAACGCACCGGCAGCGCCTCCAAGTGCTCCACCGATCAAGAAGGTAAGCGCAATGATCCGATTAACATCAATACCCATCAGACTCGCCGTTGGCATATCCTGAGCGGTGGCCCGGATCGCCTTGCCCAGTTTTGTGGCATTTACGACATAATTCAGGACGATCAACATGAGGGTGGCCGCGACAATGAAGATCAAATCGCGCGGACTCAGAATAACCGGTACACTCCGTTCGCCGATCTGCATTTCAAACAGGCGAATCGGCTGTCCGAAATCAGGAGTTTGGTAACGGGCATTAAAACCCAGGGGGCTGTTGGTCATTACCAGGCGGGCAAGGTCTTGCAGGATGAGTGACATGCCGATAGCCGAGATCAACGGTACCAGCCGGGGCGCATTACGAAGCGGACGATATGCAATCCGCTCGACGGTAACGGCGAGGGTGCCGCAAAAGGCCATGGCGATCAACACAACTAGCAACACGAAAACCAGCGGCGGTACACTTGCCAGCGTGCCAGAGCTGACCAGAATAAAACTCACAGTGGCACCAACGACGCCACCAATCATGAAGATTTCACCGTGGGCAAAATTGATGAATTCAAGCACGCCGTAGACCATCGTGTAGCCAAGGGCGATGGTGGCGAAGAGGAAGCCGCGAACCAGCCCATCAATGAGCACTTGCGGCAGAATGATCACCACCCGTTGCATGATGTCAGGCTGGCTGGGGGATAGTACCAGGGCAAGCAAAACAACGATCAGCGATAGTGCAGCGGCACTTCCGACAATGAAGGCCAGCAGTTGCCCGACAGGGCCAAAGACAACCCCAAGCACCTCACCGAGAGATCGGCGTGCAGTCGTGGGGGAAACCGTTGCATCGACAGCCATGAAAACTCCCGAACTTATGGATTGGGCAAGTGCGCGAGAAGAGTTTCTCGCGCACTGCCACGCGAACAACCTATCAATGGCTTATTGTGGTGGCGCAATTTCCAGCCGGCTAATCAGCTCGTTCTGGTTCCAATCAGCCGCGTTGACCTTCAACACGAAATAGGTAGCAACCGTTGGGTCTCCCTTGGCATTGAAGTCATACGTGCCGGTAATGCCAGGGAATGGTGGCAGATCGCGGATAGCCTGCACAACCTGGGCGCGGGTCGGCTTACCACCGGCTGCAACTGCTGCGGACAGAATGCCGGCAGCGCAGATGTTGGTCGCATCGTACGCCTGCGCCGAGAAGGCGGGCGCCGCATCGCCGAACGCAGCCTGGTAATCCTGCGCGTACTGGGCTGCACGCGGGAACTGGCTTACCGGAGCAGCGACGGTGGTGTAGTGCATGCCATCAACTGCATCGCCTGCCAGATCGACCAGCTCAGACGACTCCAGACCGTCTGGACCCATAAACTGGGCAGTGATGCCACGGTCGCGGGCCTGGCGGAAGAAGGGGCCAGCCTGGTCGTAGATACCGCCGAAGAAGACCAGATCGGGATTGGCAGCCAGGATCGGGGTGAGGATTGCCGAGAAATCGCTGCGCTCTTCGGTACCCTCAAAGCCGAGCACCTGCAAGCCGTTGGCCTCAGCCGCCTGGCGGAAGAACTCGGCCACACCCTGCCCGTAGGCGGTGGTGTCGTGGATGATGTAGACCGACTTCACGCCCAGCTCTTCGCGGGCAAACTGCTCGGCCACCACACCCTGCACGTCGTCGCGACCGACGACGCGGAAGGCAACTTCATAGCCGCCCTCGGTGATGTTTGGGTTGGTGTTGGCCGGCGAGACCATTGCCAGGCTGGCATTCTTGTAGTCGGGCAGTGCAGCCAGGGCGACACCCGAATTGAGGTGACCAACGACACAGAGAATATCCTGATCCGAGACGATATTCTTGGCGTTGGCCGAGCCAACCTCTGGCCGAGCCTGGTCGTCGAACGGAACCAGCTCAAACCTGATCCCAAGCGCACCCAACTGAGCATTGAGCTGCTCAACTGCCAGCTCGGCGGCATTCTTCATACCGGTACCGAGCGCAGCCTGACCACCTGACAGCGGGCCTTGGGTGGCAATCTTGATGGTGCCGAGCCGGGCAGCAACATTGCCGAGCTGAGCGGCCAGCGCTGCCAGATCGAAGTCGGTTGTACCGCCAGTCGTGCCACCACCACTGGCAGCTTCGCCAGGAGGCGCAATCTCCAGGCGGGTCACCAGCCGGTTCTGGCTCCAGTCGGCAGCGTTCACCTGCAACACAAAGTAGGTTGCCGGGTTGGGGTCACCCTTCGGGCTGAAGGTGTAGGTACCGGTGATACCCTTATACGACTGGAGAGCCTTAATTTCAGCCAACACCTGAGCACGGGTCGGCTTGCCACCGGCAGCCTTTGCCGCGTTGGTAATTGCGGTCAGACAGATACCGGTCGCATCATACGCCTGCGCCGAGAAGGCGGGCGCCGCATCACCGAACGCGGCCTGGTAGTCCTGGGCATACTTCGCAGCATCGGGGAACTGGCTCACCGGAGCAGCGACGGTGGTGTAGTACATACCATCGACCGCATCACCGGCCAGCGTCACCAGCTCTTCCGACTCCATACCATCGGGTCCCATGAACTGGGCAGTGATGCCACGGTCGCGGGCCTGGCGGAAGAAGGGGCCAGCCTGGTCGTAGATACCGCCGAAGAAGATCAGATCGGGATTGGCAGCCAGGATCGGGGTGAGGATGGCCGAGAAGTCACTGCGCTCTTCGGTACCCTCAAAGCCCAAGACCTCTAAACCGTTGGCCTCAGCCGCCTGGCGGAAGAACTCGGCCACACCCTGCCCGTAGGCGGTGGTGTCGTGGATGATGTAGACCGACTTCACGCCCAACGTTTCGCGGGCGAACTGCTCGGCCACCACACCCTGCACGTCGTCACGTCCGACGACGCGGAAGGCGACTTCATAGCCACCCTCGGTGATGTTCGGGTTGGTGTTCGCCGGTGAGACCATCGGCAGGCTGGCATTCTTGTAGTCGGGCAGCGCAGCCAGGGCGACACCCGAATTGAGGTGACCAACGACGCAGAGAATATCCTGATCCGAGACGATATTCTTGGCGTTGGCCGAGCCAACCTCTGGCCGGGCCTGGTCATCGAATGGAGCCAGTTCAACGCGGAAGCCCAGCTCAGTAAGCGGGCCAGACAACTGCTGCACGGCCAGCTCGGCGGCATTCTTCATACCGGTACCGAGCGCAGCCTGACCACCCGACAAGGGGCTTTGGGTGGCAATCTTGATCACCTGAGCCGCAGGTGGTTCGGTTGGTGCAGCCGTCGGCTGCGGTGCTTCAGTGGCCTGCGGTGCTGGCTGCGGTGTGGCTGTAGGCTGAGCCTGCGGTGCACCACAGGCGGCCAGCATCGAAGCCAGCATACCGACCAGCAGTAAGAAACTGATCGAACGCTTCATGACCGATTTCTCCTTAACATACTTCAAACCGGTAATCTGCTGTCTCCAGAGGGCTGGTTGTACACAACACAATGATACCAGAACGCCTTTGCGCAGCGCTGCTATGCATCATTGCGTTGCCAACAATTAGCCACAGTGGATGACAGTAGGCGAATATACGCCATTCACGCCAGTTTGTCAAGCAGGTCGGCACCGGCTAGAATAGTGTCAGGTAATAACCGAGAGTTCGGGAGCACCGTACAATGATGCATGACGAATCGCCTCCCATTCCATTCTGGATGATTGGCATCTTAGGCGCACTCTTGCTGATCGGCATGAGCATATTTTTACAACAAAATCGAACGGTTGCCCTGATTGATCAGTTTGCCCGCCAGCCAACACCAGCCTTGCCGCTGCCTGGTCTGCCACAGTTAGAGATTCAGAGCCTCTCGCCAGATGCACAGGAAGCAGCCCGGCAACTCTGGCAGCAGATTATGGCCGGTAATCGCTCACAAGCGGTTGATCCGGTCGCCAGCAATCAACGGTTACGGGTGGTGATCGATGGGATCGAGCCTGTTCCCAATGGGGTACGGATTCGGGGGACGGTAACAAACCTGACCGATGGCAATCTTCAGGTGCCGATCAGCGCCTTTGAGTTGCGTGACAGTGCCGGTGAGAGTTATCGCGCACCAGGAACAACGATAGCCAACCTGTCACCTGGAGCTTCGACACCGCTTGAATTGAGTGTCCCATTACCGAACGGTCGCGGCTTGCTGTTGATCACCCATCTGCCGCCGGATCCACCGCTGGAGCAACGCTTACTTATCGATGTGCAAGGGGCATCATCATGACTGAGGCGCTTCGTCAACGACTGGCCATTGTCCGTGAGCAGATTGCAGCAGCCGCTGCCGCCGCCGGACGGCAAGCTGACGAGGTACAGTTGATTGCGGTGAGTAAGACCCATCCACCGGAAGTGGTGGCAGCAGCGGTAGCCGCCGGCGTCAGCGATATTGGCGAAAATCGTGTGCAAGAAGCTCAACATAAAATCGCGGCGTTACACTCTCTGCAACCACGGCCGCGCTGGCATCTGATTGGCCATCTTCAGCGTAATAAGGCTAAAGTCGCGGTTGAATTGTTCGATCTCATCCATTCTGTTGATAGTGTACGACTGGCAGAAACGCTGGATCGGCATGCACGTGAGCGGGATCGGCGATTGCCGATTCTGCTCCAGGTGAATGTGAGTGGCGAGGCGAGTAAAGAGGGTTTTGTGGTCGTGGATGGGATTAAAAATACGACAGCTTATAGCGCATTCTTGCGCGATGTAGAGGCTATTCTGCAACTGCCGGCCCTTGAGATACGGGGGCTGATGACGATTGCGCCGATTGTTGAGCATCCCGATCTGGCGCGGCCCTACTTCGCAACCTTACGTGAGCTACGTGATGATCTGGTCCGTCGCTATCCTCAGACCAACTGGCGCGAGCTTTCGATGGGTATGAGTGACGATCTCACGGCGGCGATTGCCGAAGGGGCAACGATGGTGCGGATCGGCAGAGCAATCTTCGGTGAGCGAACAGGTAAGATGGTATGAGAGCCAGGAATTATGACTATGAATGAATTGCCCGCCAATTTCACGATTCTGGCATTGGAAACCTCTTGTGACGAGACGGCTGCTGCAGTGGTGCGTGGTGGGCGGACGGTGCTGAGCAATGTTGTCGCGTCCCAAATGGCGACCCATGAACGCTACGGTGGGGTTGTGCCGGAAATTGCTTCGCGCCAGCACATTCTCAGTCTGGCACCGGTCGTGCGGGCAGCCCTGGCTGTCCTGCCAAACGGTTGGGCTGATGTGCATGCAGTAGCTGCCACTCATGGGCCAGGGCTGAGCGGTGCACTGCTCACCGGTCTTAATGCGGCCAAGGCCATGGCATGGCGACGCGGTTTGCCTTTTGTGGCAGTTAACCATCTCGAAGCGCACCTTTACGCCGGATGGTTGGGTAGTGATCCGCCGCCACCATTTCCACTCGTTGCCCTGCTGGTGAGCGGAGGGCATACGTTGCTGGTACTCTTGCGCGATCACGGTAACTATCAACTGCTTGGGCAAACCCGTGACGATGCAGCCGGTGAAGCCTTTGATAAAGTAGCGCGTATTTTGGGGTTGGGCTACCCAGGCGGGCCGGCAATTCAGGCTGCTGCTGCCAATGCCACTCCTGGTGGTGTGCTGCCACGGGCCTGGTTGCGTGACAGCTACGATTTTTCGTTTAGCGGTTTGAAAACAGCCGTCCTTCATCGTGTGCAGGATCGGCTGGCTCAGCAAAGCCGACTGAGCGGACGGAAGGGAGCCGGTGAGACGCCGCAGCTCGATGCCCCGTTTGTGGCGCAGATGGCTTACGCCTTTCAGGAGTCGGTAGTTGATGTGCTGGTCACCAAAACCGTTGATGCGGCGCGGCGTTATCAGGCGCAGGCGATCCTCCTTGCCGGTGGTGTCGCCGCTAATCGGCGGTTGCGCGAAGAGCTAATCCGGCGCGCCAGTGTGCCAGTCCATTTACCGGCCTTTGATCTCTGCACCGATAACGCTGCAATGGTTGCTGCCGCTGCATTTTACCGGTTTCACAGCGGTGTGCAGTACGGCTGGGACGTTGATGTGACGGCAAATCTACCGCTGGAACAGGCGAATTAAGAAGTGGCCTGTATCCTGTTCAAGCCGGGTTATGTGGTGAACCGGGCGCATGGCGCTGTATAGTCTATTCAGCCCGTCGGCGGACAAACCAGATACCGGCCACAATCAGGAGCAAGATAGCCAGGGCAATCACTACCGGCCAGGACGGCGGAGCAAGTGGAGGGCTTTGGGCAGGTTGCGACTGCGCACCTGCTGAACCGTCTGGTTCAACAGCCTGCGACTCGCGGGCAGCAGCGCCTGCCGGTAACGTTGGCTCAGCCATCGCACTCAATGCCGCTTCAGACGTCGGTTCTGCTTGCTCAACCTCATTTGGACTGGCGGCGATGGCAGGAGCGTTTTCAGCAACGGGCGACTCAGGTAGCGCAGCGGCAAAGGCGGGGGCGGTGGGTGCTGTAGTGTCACCACTCATCATGGCTTGCGGAGTGCTGGCTGAATTGTTATTCAGCCCCAGCATCTGCCAGCTTATGAGAATGACCAACACCAGCGCAGCCAGGCCGCTGAGCGGCTGCCACCAGCCAGACAAGGAAAACCGGCGCCGACGCACGCCAGCCATCTCAGGAGTCAGCGTAAACGTGCGTGGTGGCGTTACCCATGGCTGTTCACGGAGGAGGTCGCGAACCGCACGCAGTTCGGCCAGTTCACGGCGTAACGATGGCTCGGCGCGCAACCGCTGTTCGAGCGCAGATCGCTCGGCAGGCGTTAGTTCGTTATCTATATATGCCGAGAGCAATTCACGATCATGCTCAGGTAATTCAGATGGTGAAGGCGACAGGGTTGTCATCAGCGTACTCGTGTAACCATCAGGTGTAACTGTTACGTGGTTGTTTCATCATCAAGACGAAATTTTAACGGTAAGAGTTCCCCGGCGCGGAGAATATCGCGCAATTTAGCCCGTGCCCGACTTAATCGCGATTTCACAGTTCCTAACTGCACACCGGTAATGTGGGCAATCTCCTCATAGGCTAACCCTTGAATATCGCTGAGGATGATCACGATGCGCTGATCTTCAGGTAGTTCGGCCAAACCACGCTGGATCGCTGCACTCAACTCTTGCTGCAACATAAGCTCATCGAGACTGGCGCCCGGATCAGGGAGATCAAGCCGATTACCCTCATCATCTGGCTCTTTGTCAAGCGACACCGATGGTCGCCGTTTCCGGGTACGTAGTACATCGTAGCAGGTGTTGGTAGCAATGCGGAGGAGCCAGGATTTCAATGCACCGCCGCGAAAGTTCGCCAAATGACGGAAAGCAGAGATAAACGTGTCCTGGGTGGCATCGGCTGCGGCATCGGTATCGCCCAACATACGATAACAAAGGTTGTAGACCCGCGTTTCGTATAGCCGTACAATCTGGTTAAACGAATCGAGATCGCCCGCTTGTGCTGCACTGATCAGTCGTTGCTCTTCATTAGCCATACGATCGCTCGTCTCTTGTACCAACCTGAGCTGTATTATACCGGTTTTGCGTCAGGAGGGATAACGATATTTGCCCGTTGAAAGAGCATATCGTCAACTCGACGTAAACTGATCAGGCGTAAGTAAGGTGGCGATTGCGGGGCAAACCCCACTCCCTCGACCAGACCAGGCCGAGGGGCAAGTGGCGGCGATGGATTGCCAACAATAATTGGGCTGATGGTCAGGAAGACTTCGTCGATCAGATGATTTGCCAGCAGTGTTCCATACGTGCGACCACCACCTTCGCTGAGCAACGTGCGAATCCCGTAATCGTGACGCAACTGTGCCAGGGCTGCAATCAGGTCAAGTTGCCCATCAGCACCGGTCAGACAAATCAGATGGGGATAGCGCTGCCGGGCACGTTCGGCACCTTCAGCGGTTGTCAGCAGGAAGAGTGTTCGTGGCAGTTCAAGGGCAACGGCTGCCGGCAACTCGCCGCTGGCCGAGAGGATGACCAGCGCCGGTAACGCAGGCCGCCCTTCGGCTGCGCGCAAGGCAGCAAACTCCGGCCAGGCAAACACCTCTCCCGGTGCCCAGCGATGGCGACGGGCTGCGCGCAGGGTGGCATTGCCGACCAGAATCGCGTCGGCGCGAGCGCGCACCAGTTCCATCAGCCAGTGGTCGTGACGACTCCCGCGGCTAATCGCGTTACCGCCGTTCCAACCCGGCTGATTGAAGGCAATTCGTCCATCGTGTGAAACAACGAAATTAGTCCAGACGAGCGGACGATGAGCAGGTAGCGGAGGAAGGCGCCAATCCCCGTTGTACACAGCCCGCATTGCTTCCGGCAACCCTGGACCGGGGTTTGGCTCTTCTTCAAATAAGAGGGTAAACGGTGCGATCATGCAACCTGGTCAGGCGACCACTGCTCCTAATCGGCTCCGCCCGGCCAGTATTCGATTACCGGGTGCCACAAGCGGATCGAGGACATCACGTTGCACATAGAGATCAACCTGGCCACCAAACCGCACACTGGCGATCCGGGTACCGGGGTTCAGTGTTGCACCCAGAGACGTTTCGCAGCGCAACCAGCGCCCCAGCGGTGCGGCAACGATAGCGATCAGCATCGGCCCCCAGGTTGTCTCCAGGCCGATATACAGCCGTTGGTTGCGCTCAGCCGCCTGGGGATCACGTAACGGACGATGATCGCCGGTCAGTTGTTCAAGATAGGCAACACGACCGGCGAGGGGAGCACGACAGATTGGTACATCGAGCGGACCGATAATCGTCGTCAGCCGCAGACAGTCACTGTGGACGAAGCGGTGCTCGTAGACTTCACGTACCCCTTGCACGTGCCCATCGGCCACGGCAAAAATGGTACGTGGTTCATCGGGTGGAATACGCCGCGGATTGCGGAAGAGTGCCGCTGCCAGCGCCGTCAGAGCCAGCGTGGCCGGTGCCAGTCGCGGTCGCAGACCAAGCGCAAGACCGGTGAGGCCCAGGCCGATCCCGACAACAGTCGTTGCCTCGACATCAAGACCAGGTAGTGCAGGTTGACGCTGATTAGTTGTCGGCTCTGACATACGTTCACCCGACAGAACAAAATGAATGTAGACGAACTGTAGCATGATTCTAGCATGAATGAGCGACCCGCGCAAACCTCACGGCGACTAGAAGGCCCCTGTTTTCGGTTCAAATACGACCGTAGCAGTTGGTTGCATTGAGGGCATACATGCTATCGGAGAAAGGCATTAACCACACAATGTGTACTGACGTGGCAGGACAGGCCCTACAGATGTGCTTCTCCTTCATTATGCCGGGTCAACCGTAGATGTCATCGCCTGTGGATGGTGGTTGATCACTACAACAGTGTTGTGACTGCGGTTGATATGATGCAAGATACCTGAAGAAGATATATATTGACGCGCCGTGTCAGATTGATTACACTAAAGAAATCACCGGATCAATCTGAACCGCAATTCGTGAAAGGGAGGTGCCATGGATCGAACAGTTGGCGAGGTGATGCATGTTGGTGTGTTGACCTGCCGCCGTGAGACGCCAATTCAGGATGTGGCCCGTCAAATGTCGGAACAAGATGTAAGTGCTCTGGTGGTCGTTGACGATGAGGGGTACATGGTTGGATTGGTTTCGCGTACCGATCTGGTCAATGCGCGCCTGTACGAGCAATACTGGAAGCACTGGCGCGGCCTGACGGCAGGGCACATTATGATCACCGATGTTGTGTCGGTCACGCCACAGGATACACTCCAGCATGCCAGCCGCCTGATGATGGAACGCCGTATCCACCGGGTGATCGTGGTCGAGCCGGGGGAAAAGGGATTGCGTCCGATTGGGGTGCTGTCGGTGACCGATGTCGTGCGCGATATTGCCAATGAGTAGGAGCGTTTTTGTTGCGCGTCGGGGATTCTGAGACTGACCGTGAAGAGATGCAATCGGTTCAGAATGCAGGCAAACTGGGTAGAGATTCTGTCCGGTTGTCTGTTACCAAATACCACACGAGTGCAGAGCGCAAGGAGTTTTTCGTTCGATGTTGCCTGAAGCTGTACCCAGCGCTTAGACAGAAGCGGAGAAGGTACAACTATCCGGCAAGGATGACATCTGGCGTCCCTGTTATCATGCTGTGAAGAAACGTGGCGATCAGGTGTAGAGGCTGTTGCACAAACGGGGAGGGGTGACGTATACGTCGCCCCTCCGGCATCTCGCCTCAAGTTGCGAGATGAGACAGGTGTCTGGCAATCAGTGGCTGTTTCGTACAAGTATCGTAATCCAAGTTACCCCCTTACGTCACCACAGCGGTGCGGGGCGTTGAGCGCGACGGGGTGAGGGGTGGAACACGGATGGACGCGGGTGAGGCGGATGAACGCGGATAGATCGTTACCCAAGGTGCTCCCTATATATCCCCACAGAGACACGGCGGATGGGCATACCAGATGTGCGTGACGTAGTGCGTCTACGGAACTGGCTGCTATCCAAACGATGCATACCGTTCAGGTACGCTGCACAATGTGGTGCGCAGCGTCGTGCTGTTCATCCTGGCAGTCAGTCTCACATGGCCTGCTCACAGTATAATGTGGCAACTTGGGTTACTTACTAACAGACTCCATGATCGTGCCGAGAATACACAGCATCCCCGTGAACGGCGTAGCACGCGCCTGGCACGAAGCACGACTGGCGCGGCAGCATGGCTGCCGCACTCCAAACGATGCGACACGCGCATGAAGAGCGGCCAAAGTAATCAATCCGGCGAGTGATTGCAATGGAGATGCTCATCAGCACCCTCGCTTCCATACCGGCGTGCCGGGAGCAGGATGGGTCGTCTTTGGTGATTGGCAAGCGTGCATGCGCCTGTGCGATGGTTGGATACCAGGTAGGGGCGGGTTCTGAACCCACCCCTACGGAATGTGGCGAACAAGGGGTAGCGAAAGGCTACGGCTTGGTTCGCGTGCCATACATTTAACCCCAGAATGGTGCCTATCTGCGAGCAAGTGTTGACGTAATCCATCGATGGCGAGCGCAATCCCGGCAGGTAGGTTCAGTTGGATGCCTCAATGCAAGTAATCGCGGATCTGCGCAACCCATAACCATACCCCTTGCCCGACGATGGTCACCATCCCCACCGTAGCCAACCATTGCCCCCAAACGGAGCGAGTGGCGAGCCGATCCAGGGCAATACCGGCTGAAATGCAGAGTGCCGGATAGAGAAATAATCCCCAGCGTAAGCCCTGATCGGCGACGAGCAGCAAGACCAGGCCGGTCAAGGTGCCGGCCCACCATGCGCCGATCAACCAGCGTAAACGCGACGCTTCAACCGACGCTGAGCGCCAGAGAAGCCATAATCCGAATAGATTGGCGAGCGCCAGACCGAATGGCAACACCAGGCTGCGCCGGTGTGGTGGTTGCAAACCGACAAGTGCCAGCACTGTATCGCTCAGAATCTGCATCGGCGCGAGACCGCCACTGGCCCCCTGTCCACTTCGCTGGACGATCAGGTCGAGATACGTGGGGGCGGTGTAGACGACCATTAGCGCCAATCCCAGCCCGCCAGCAGCAGCAGCGAATAATCGCAACGGCGTGGTCACGGTTGATGGCTGTTGCCATGCCAGCACCCATGCCCACCCGATCAACAGCCCAAATCCCAGGGTCACCCCAGAATGGGCGAGTAAACCGGCACAGATCGCCAGCATTAAGCCTATCAGCGCTAACCAACCGCTCTGGCGAGCGGAAGCACCGCTGAACAATCCGATGAGTGCCGGAAGCATAAGGGCCTGTCCACCAACATTAGCCAGCTCACCGATAGACAGGGCTTCAAAGGCTTGGGTTGCGCCGATGTAACAGGCAGCGCCGAACAATGCTGCCCGCAGGCCGAAGCCGGCCTGTTTGATCCACCACCAGATCGCCAGGCAGAAGAAGCTGTCAAGGGCAGCCGCGACTACTGTGACCAGGACGAGACGGGAGGCAAAATCATCGCCGACCAGCAATTGCAATGGCAAGGCCAACAAATAAAAGCCGACCGGATAGGGGGCAATCCCACCACCAGCATCCGCCGGCAATCCAGCAGTTAAAAAGACCTGACCCAGGCCGAGGCGGAGCAGATTATTGGCGTGAAAACCGGCATCACTGCTGATCGCATGTGGATGCAACAATCCGGCCAGGCGGACAATCAGGGCGACCTGAGTCAGGGCAATGGCCTGCCGCCAGGCCAGGTGTTGCGGCCAGCGCCAGGCCAGGCCAACGCTGACAATAGTGGCAAACAGGATCAAACCGGCCAGAAGAGGGTTTACAAGTGCGAACGCGAGGCGAAACAGAGCAAATGCCGCCACTATGATGATGCCGCTCCCGCTTAGCAGCGCAATGATCCAGTGGGAGCGCAGTTCAATGCTCTGACCCCAAACCCACAGTGCTGTCAGGATCAACCCTACCCAGGCTAGTTGAACCCAATCAGGCATTTGCCATGTATCAATCGGCCGTACCCACACATCGCGCAAGACGAAACCAAGCGCACGCGGATCGCCATCGACCTGAAGGGGGGTACTCCGAAACGTAAGTTGCAAGGTACCGTTTGCAGGTACCAGCAGCGTGTAACGGCGTGCCGGTGTTGCCGGCAACGACAGAACCAGCGGAGGTTCGCTCCCAACCTGCCACTCAGACGATGTCGGTGTACCGTCCGGTCGCCCACCCTGAGCACGCACCGTTACCAGCCAATGACCGCCACCAAGGCCGGGTAACAGCAGGCTACTCTCTGGTTGCGTCCAGCGATACGGATCATCTGCACCGGGTAATTGCCACCACTCGCCTACAGCAGGCACTGCCGGTTCAGCGGCGTGCATCATGCGGAGAAACGGCGCATCGTCTTCGCGACGCTGAGTGCGGGGATCACCACCTACTGCCAGATGAACATGCAGCGGTGCCTGATAGGCCAGCACACTGCCTATAGCGACCAGAGCCAGCACCATTGCCAGCGATAGCACACGATGGCGCATAGTGGACACCAACTGCCGAACCGCCTCTGGTATCGCAGGGATCACGACTTACCACTACTCCAGGTAATGACAATGACACCGATAACGATAATGAGTGCACCAATCAGCCGAACCGGCGATACGGCTTCGTTGAGGAGGATGCGTGAAGGGATCAAAATGATCACATAATTGAGCGCCAGCAAAGGGTAGGCAAACGAGAGATCGACGCGCGAGATGACACCGAGCCAGAAGATAGCCCCACCGAAGACGAGGGCAAACCCCAGAATAACCCGCCAATCGGTAAAGGTGGCCCAGAGCACCCGCGGATCAAGCGAAAAAGCACCGACCTGAGAGGTCACGTGATTGATACCGATCTTCAGCAGCACCTCGCCAGTAACGGTCAGCGCACTGGCGGTGATCAAGAGTGAGAGCACCAGTAGCATAGAACGAAACTTTTGTGAATAAGCGAATAACGGTTTCATGGTCGTCGACGTAACACGTAGACAGCGTAATCACAAATCCCTGAACGAAGCGGGTAATGACGTACCACATCGAAGCCATCGCCGAACATTGCCTGATAATCGGCATCGTGGCGAATATACCCACCTCGATCCAGCGCATGCATCAAGTGACCAAGCGGGTTCTGACCGGGTGGTGGTGGCGTGTCCTCCATCACCAGGATAGTGGCTCCTGGTCGCATCACCCGATACACCTCGTGCATCACCAGCCGGGCCGTTGTATCGGGAAGGTGGTGGAGGACACCGAGGATCAAACCGGCATCGAACGTCTGATCGGCAAACGGTAAGGCTTCACCACCGGCAGCAACATAGGAACCCGGTCGGCGGCGAACAGCAAACCGCAAATAGGTGAGTGACGGATCAACGCCAATATAACGATGGGCTGGAAAATCAGCGGCAAACTCACCGGTACCGCATCCCAAATCGAGAAAACGGCGGTGATCGCCGTGCCACGGACGTAATTCGCGAGCGATGGCCAGATGTTCACCGGTGAAACCAGCTTCAACCAGCCAGCGTAAGCGATTCCAGAGTTCTGGCGTAGTGCTTAATCGGTTGAGGAGAAGATCGAACATCATAACGAACCATTTCGTTAATCAGACAGCTTTGCGAGCAAGAGACACGATTGAGAGACCAAAAGGAAACCGACCACCGCGTGCAAGGTATGCCGCCTCGACCATCATCGGCAGGCGGAGCAGTGTATTGAGCGGCTTTGATGGCATGACCATCGCTGAATCGGTGTGTTGCTGTTGGGCAGGCAGGACACGTTCGAGCAGGCGTACCGCTGCCGACAGGGGAAAGAGGATGGTCAGGGCATAGGTCAGGTGCTCAATCACAAATCCATTTGTTTCCAGCAGACGCCGTACCTCACCGGCAGTGTAACGATGACGAGTGTGTACCTGCCGGTCATGCGAAGAGCGCAACCATTCGTATGCCGGCAACCGGATGAGAATACGACCATTTGAGCGTAACACACGCCACATCTCGCGCAGCGCGTGTTGCTCATCGATCACGGCACGATGATACAGCACATCGAACGACGTGACCAGATCAAAGCTCTGGTCGGCAAACGGCAACTGTACGACCGAACCACGAACCAGACAACCAGGCAGCCGCTGACGAGCGAGAGCTAACGCTTCAGCGGCCAGATCAAGCCCAACCACCATGCCATAGCGACGCAGAAAAAGGGCATCCCCACCGGTGCCACAACCGGCATCGAGAATCTGAAGATTGCGGTGAGGAGGCAAGAATCGTTCGAGCAAGGCGGCATTGATGGCTCGCATACCACCATACCACCAGTGTTGCAGCTCAACGGCTGCCATTGTTGTGTACTCATTCTTTTCCATAATCGGGCGGACTATACCAGATAGCAAAAAGAATGGCAAGCTGGCATATGTACGTCATCAATAATCACTACCGGCGAACCATCCAACCGGCGAACGAAGCTGGCCCAGTTCCGGACATTCGATGATCACCTCATCACCATCACGAAGCCATGGCCCACTATCACCCTGAATGTCGAGCAGGCATCCTCCGGCAGCCACGCCACTGAGGATAATCTCGCCTGGTTGCAACCACGTATCCTGGCTGGCAAAGGCAATCAGTTCGGCAAACGAAAACCGCATCCGTCCGGTATGATAGCGACTCACTTCCTGGCCATTGATCAGCAGACGCAACGTCAAGAGCAAACGGCCATCGTCGTCACGGTAATACTCCAGCTCATCAGCAGTGACCAGCCAGGGGCCGAGCGATGTGGCAACATCACGCGGGCGCAGAGCTGCCAGGAGAGGGTCGCGGATTGTCCAGGCATTTGCCAGCAGATAGCCGGCGATATACGCATCGGCTTCGGCGGGTGAAATATCGCGCCCGGTCTGCCCAATCACACATCCCAGGGCCATCCCACAATCGAGGGGGGCAGAGGCCGGTAATTCGACTGACTCATCAGGGCCGTAAATCGCGGTATGAGCGGCAAAACGGAAGGCGGGGTGCCGGCGATCACCGATCCAGTAGCCTGCTGCCTGGCGCAGAGCCGCTGCTTGATCATCGACAAAGGCATCAAATTCACGCAGTGACACCACTCGCGGTAACGGTGACACCAGACGTACCTGCGACACCGGTACAACTAATGCATCCTCACCAATGACGAGACCATCATGCCAGGAAAAGCTGGTTGAGGGTTCGTTCATCGGTTCCTCGCTACCCATCAAACTCACCACCGCCTGCACAATATCGGCGGCTGTAGCCAGGGTAACATCAGGATGGCTACCGCTGAGCAACGTGAGCATATCCCAGGGCGCATCAACAATATCCTCACTAACCAAAGGTGCAGCCGTAGCCAGATCAATGATCGTATCACCCAGTAATACGCCACTACGAACATCGCCTCCGGCAGGAGGAATAAAACTCACAAGACGCACAATCATCCCCTTCTCTGGTTGCATGGTGTGCACACCGGCGTAAACACCGTATACTGACCAGACTGCTCATATCATACCGGATCATGGCAGCAGGCATGTTCGTGACATCGCTAAAAATGCACACATTTACGACACAATTTGTTCACTTCTCCTCTAGGCAAAGTAGCTGGATTATGGTAGTATATTGCATATAAACAACTCTTATTTCTTTCAATCAAAAACAAAACGAGGTACTATTTTTATGGAGTACGAACTGACCAACCAACGCACTCTGAGCCGCCTTGATCAGTACATTTTGTTCTACTGGCTCATCTCGTTGTTGATCGGGATTCCGATCCTGGGGGATTGGCTCAGAAGCTGGAACGTTCCGGCAACGCTGGCCAATCCCTGGTTTGTGATATTCTTACTGGTCAGCTTTGCCCTCAGTCAGGTGTTATACGTGCTGGTCGCCCGTCACGATGGGCGACCATTTCTGTGGGGGCCAACGATCATTTTCAGCATCGGCAATGGCGTCATCGAAACATTTGCCTTTGCGACCGTATACCGGCTAGGCGAATGGATCGGCAATGGGTTAGCCGGTCAGTTCTGGCCGACGCTGGTTGGCCCGCTGGGCTTTGCTGTCGGCTTCACCGCCTTTGTCATTTATGGTGGTGTTATCCATGGACTATTCTGGTTGC
The DNA here is from genome assembly GCF_000018865.1 of Chloroflexus aurantiacus J-10-fl. Taxonomy (NCBI): domain Bacteria; kingdom Bacillati; phylum Chloroflexota; class Chloroflexia; order Chloroflexales; family Chloroflexaceae; genus Chloroflexus; species Chloroflexus aurantiacus. Next base: position 1,278,763 of record NC_010175.1, on the reverse strand, counting down.
CGTACCTCCCGCCTCACCTTGACGACTCGCCGCAATCGATGCGGATTCGCAAGTTGCGCCCCCTCGCTGAAATGGCGCTTGTGTTGGGTTGGAGCCTCTGCCTCTACCTGTATCAGGACATCTGGACGGTTATTTTTATTCACATCCTCGTTGATCTCGGCTTGATGTTACGGGTGCGACCGCCGGTCTTTCTGGGTGTGAGCCGACAAGGGGTGGTCGAATAGCGGCTGAGATACTTGTGCACGAGACAAGCGCAAACGTACCGAGGTGCCAAGCCAGATGTCATTGTTGTCCACAGGTACGGGGGTATGTGGTCGTAGCCGCTGCCGTACCGGCCCGCTAAAAACACCTGAAGGGCTGGCCAGATCGACAATATGGACAGTGGTTTCACTCACCATCAGGTGCGCATGACGTAGTGCAATGTCTGCGCTAAGAACGATCAGATGGCAGGCTGGATCACTGCCGATAGAGAAGAGACCGGGGGGCAGCGATATCGTTCGCTCACCCTGATCATCGTGGAGATACACACTCCATGCTGGCATCGGCGCCGGAGCCGACGGTCGGGCCGGTTTTGGTCGTCTTCGCCACATCAACCACATCCCACACGCACCTGCCCCTGCCAGACCGATCCCTACGATCCATTCTGATGGCGACACTATCGTCGGATAGGCAACGACGAATGCTGCTTGTTGCCCACAACCATACAGTGTTGCCATCTCTGGCAACGCACCGGCGAATTGGGCCTGCCAGCGCGCCTCTGCCAATCGAATGAGTGCTTTTGGACGTTGAATTGTCGAGTTACCGGTCCACACATACAGATCGTAAGGAGGATAGGGGCAGTGCAACAGCACCGCCCACGCCGTTGGTGAGATACGTTCGACGCCGAGAATAAGGGGTAGTGGTGGCGAAGCGGGAGCGGGAGGGGTCGTTGTAGCTGCAACGAGTGTTCCCCACATAGAGATAAGTGCTAGTGCCACGATGATTGGATGGCAGCGACGCATATAGCCCTCCTCATACGATGATACGCTCTGTATATAAACCGGTTGAGGAGGGCAAAGGTTACGCACATTGTTGAAAGAAATTGAGCAAAGGCATTTGTACTTCGTTATTCTGTGTTAGAACCTGTTTCAAAAATATCTAACCCAGTTTGCTCCCTTTGTCACCACAGAGACACAGAGGATGGATATAACCCGGGTTGCTACTGTGAGTCGTGACGAAGCACGTCCATGAGAACTGGCTACTACCCACATCCATGCGGTTATGCCATACGATGTTGAGTGCAACGTCGTACTGTTTATTCTGACAGTCGGCCTCCATGGCCTGCTCACAGCATTGGTAATAACTTGAGTTATCCACCAAAAGTTATATCGGTCATTACTGACCGAGTTCCATGGTGGTGTCAACAGCGTGACACACGCTGGATCGTGAGCATGGCTGCCGCACTCCAAACGCTGCGACACGCGCATGACGAGCAGGCAAGGCACCCCATCTAGCGCGTGATGGCACAACCGGAACTGCGCTCTGCTGACGGGCCAGGAGCAGGGTAGGCTAGAACCTATTTCAAAAAACCGTCCGTGACCGGTAGGGTCAACGGCGTGCCACGTGCCGGAACGTGAGCACGACTGGCGCGGCAGCATGGCTGCCGCACTCCAAACCGTGCGACACGCGCATAACGAGCGGGTAAGTCAATCCATCCAGCACGTGATAGCACGGCTGGAGCTGCGCACTGCCACCGAGCCAGTTGCCCACAACAGCACCCATGGCGATCATACCCGCTCACACACCCGTGGTTGACACCAGTTGTGGGTAATGCATTGCCCCACGTCTGATCGTGAGCACGGTTGACGCACTCCACACAATACGCCACGGGCGCCGCTGTCTGGCAACGGGATTCGCTCCGGGTGCCTCGTGGGGATCATCGGAGCCTCATTTATTGAGAACCGGTCTCAAAAACAACTACGCGCCAAAATTCAACCAAAAAATCTCAAAAATTCCGCGCACCGTTTTGGCATGTTTCACGGTTCTATATGTGTACACGTTTTTTCGCGATGAGGTGTTGCATGCGAATCGTCCAGCTACTTGTTCTGCTCGTTCTACTGACTGCCTGTACGCTATCGCCGGGGGCAACCACACCTGCAAGTAAACCACCATCGGTTTCGCAGGCTATTTCTACTGGGAAGCTGGCAAGTCCGCTTGAACCACGCCTCTGGTTGGTCACCGATCCGGCTGCGGTGCTGGCGAGTGTTCCTGACAATCCCGTCCCTGAAGACATTCCAACTGCGCCACCGTCTGGCTTTGTCAACAAGTTTGTTGTCAGTTGGGTAAAAATTGCTATTGGCTACATCGCCCGTGATGGGTTACCGCCAACGCGGGCAGCACGCGGACTGATGCTAATCTCGGTGGCATTGAATGATGCGCTCATTATTAGCAATGAAGCTGCTCAGGAAGGCGCCATCAACGAGACTGCCGTACTGGCCGGTGCAGCCTGGCCGGTGCTGCGCTACCTGCACCCGCAACACAGTGCCGAGATTGATCAAGATGTTCACGATGCGCGCTGGTACGGGTTATGGCAGCGTGATCCGATGTCGCCGGTGGAGCTTGAACATAGTTTTCAGATCGGGCGAGCGGTCGGGGAACAGATCGTGGCGTGGGCACAACAAGATGGGAGCGATGCAGCGGTCGAGATTGCTTTGCCGGCAGCAGGTGGATGGGCGACCGCTCAATTGCCGCTGGACGCTCACTGGGGATCGGTCAAAACGGTTGCCCTACCGGATGGCAGTGCTGTAACGCTACCTGCCCCTCCGGCCTGGGACAGCAGCGCCATGGAACAGGAGCGTACAACCTTTCGAGCTGCGCAGCAAGTGCTGACCGAGGAGCATCGTTCGCTGGCGTGGCAATGGCATGCCGATGTGGGTACGCCAACCGTACCCGGCATCTGGTTTGAGACAGCGATTACAACGGCTGTGGTTCAGAATCTCGATGAATTACAGACTGCTTCACTCCTGGCACACCTCGGTGTCGCTATGCACGATACAGCGGTCGCCTGCTGGTACAACAAGTATCTTTATGGGTTTGCCCGCCCTGAGCAGTGGATGAACATTGTCGAACCGGGCTGGCAGCCAGTGTTGCCCACCCCACCGCACCCTTCATACCCCTCCGGTCATGCGGCGTTCAGCTCGGCTGCTGCCAATCTGTTGATGGTTGCTTTTCCTCAACACAAAGAGCTGTTCATCAAAGAAGTAGCAGATGCAACCCGTTCACGCATCATTGGGGGGATACATTGGGTCATGGATGGGAAGCAGGGAATGGCGTTAGGGAGTGAAGTTGCCCGTTATGTACTGAGCCGCTAATTGAAGAGGAGTTACAACGATGTTTCTCAGCAATCATCGTCACTCGCTATGGATCACCTGCTGGGGATTGGTGTGGATACTATTGTTGCTTTCGCAGCCGACTGCTGCTCAATCAACGCAGCCCCAGATGCAGGTAGGTGATCACATCACGATCACGGGCCGGATTGAAGTGACATTTACCGGGTTGCCCTCGACCATAGACAAAATACGCTGGAGTTGGAACCAGGAACCTACCGATGAGGTAAGCTGGCGATGGATCGAGGTTGAGGATGGCAACGCCACCAAATGGGTCAATCCACCTCCCGATTACAACAATTACGATCCTGAAGCACCGCCGATACTCTATGTGCAATTGCTTGATCTTGATGGGACAATCATCTCACTGAATGCACCGTTCATCAGAGCACGACCGATTGAGGTAACAATGGAATTACTACCACCTGAACGGGCTATGAGCGGTTATACCAATCAGAACCATGTGAATGTTCGTCTCGTTAACATCTTCGGGGGTAAACAAGGATATGTGGCAATCCCGCACCCAGATGAACTTGTCATCCACGATTTTTTCTTCAACGATCAGCCAGCTCTCCAACCGGAGTATCCGTTGCCGGCATTAGAGGGAGAAATCTTAATTTATGTTGCAGTATGGGGAGAAGAGACTGCAAACTCGAAAAGTGACTGGTTTTCCCTGATTCGCGACATCACTCCGCCGACGTTAACGCACACTCAGGCCGACGTAGATACGGCTGGAACACCTGCCCGATTGGTGATGAGTGGACGGTTTACCGACAAATACGCTCCCTTACCGCACGCTATTGAGTGGCAATTTGTTGCCTCAGATGGATCGACCATTGGGAGTCCGGTGTTTCATGTATTGAGTGAGACTGAGGTTGGGGCAATAACTACGGCTGTTCTTAGCACAGAAGGCACACCGTATCAACTGCAGGTTACCTTAGACACCATTCCTGTGGAAGCGCGTATGCTTCAAGTCAGGCTATTTGATCGGGCTGGTAATTCGCAAGCTATAGAACCAATTCAACTACCTAATACCTCACACACCGTACACATTCCTTTCGTCGGACGATAGGTATTTCCCTGACAGGAGAACAGGCACTCATCGGGTGACGCTAGAGGCGTCGCCTTGGGTGAGTGCATGTCCGAAAACAAGGTAAGGAGACGCAGCATGGGTTTTCGTGCGCCTGTACCCGTACTCTCACGTTGGCTGGCAGTATTGATAATCCTCAGTATCCTCCTGATCGGGCTATCTGTTCTGGTACCAATTCCGGCAGTAGCACAGAGTGGGTCATACGGTTTTGCCAGTGCTGTTCCATGTCTCAACGGTGATCTTTCGCTGGCAACTACCTGTTTTGCCGACACGATGTATAAGCCAGTTGCTGCTGACGATCCGGCCCTGGTGCGCGTGACCATCAGCAGCACAAAGCAGATGCTGGCACCTATTGGCACAACCAGTGGTGGTTATCGGCAGCGAATGGCCAGTAACAGTGGCATCGGTTCTGTCTATGGTCTGGCTTACGATGATGGAGCAATTAGTGGTATTCGTCGTTTATTCGCAGGCGCATTTACCCGCCGCTTCACCAGTTTTGGCCCACTCGGTTCCGGCGGTGTGTATGAATATCGTTTCGACAACGGACAATGGCGGCCATCGTTTACCGTGCCTAACGCCGGTTCAGATCGTTTGTCCAATGATCCAGACGATACGGCAATTCTTGATGCGGTGGGTAAAACTGGTCTTGGAGACATGGAGATCAGCCCCGATGGCACGACGCTCTACATCGTTAACCTGCACACTCGCCAGCTAGAACGATACGATATTACAAAGGAAACCCCTCAACGCCTGGTACCAGTTACCGTTCCACTACACCTCATCAGTCAACATCAGCAGACACTGGCGAATTTGCGGCCTTTTGCGCTGGAATTTGCGCCGAATGCCGACTCAACAGATGGCAGTCCGCGTTTGATGGTTGGCGTTACGGATACAGCCGTACCCAATGGTGAACCGCAGGTGTTCGTACTGGAATGGAACGTTAATTCGGATAGCTGGCAGGTTGTTTTACATCAGCCACTGGTGAACGATGTCTTCAATGTTCGGTTTGTTGGTTCAACGTACTTCCATGAACTTAGAAATCTGAGTCCTAATGGCTCAGTGGTTGGATGGAATGCCTGGAATGAAACTTTGCACAGACTGAAAATTTATCGAAAAAACAATGTCATCTTTGATGCCCAGCCATTTTTGACCGATATTGAATTTAGTCCTGATGGTCAGTTTATGCGTCTTGGGTTACGAGATCGAATTGGCGACTTAACGTTCTTTGGTGTTCCACCACAAGGGCACTATACAGCAACTGCTCAAGGCGATAGCCTTAATTATCGATTTAGTGATGGTAAATGGGTGCTGGAATTATCTCCTGTTAGTCGCACTGATCAGGTGCATATTCATGACTCAAGTACAAGAGTTCTGGCAAATCGGGCCGACTGGCTGAATGACAACTTGCATAAATATCCTGGTACTGATCCGGCGCATGTTGAAAATCACATGGGTAGCTTACTGGCTATCCCAAACCCTGATGGAACCGAGACGATTGTGGCAACATCGTTGCTGGGTGACAATGCATCGGGGCTGATGTTGTATACCTCGAATCAACCGCATCCATTCCGTGCGATAACCCTGATTCCGCCTAACAGTAATAAACTGGCAACGCTCGGCGATCTTGAACTCCTCTGCACATATGCATTTATCAGTGGCCAACTCTGGCATGACCTTAACGGGAATGGCGTCCGTGAAGCGGGTGAACCACCATTGGGTGGTATACGGCTTGAGGTTTTTGAACCCGGTCAATCGGTGCCACTTGGTCACGTGGTAACGGCTACTGACGGCAGCTATACCGTTGCAGTGCCACCCAACCGGGCGTTACATATGCGTGTGGCTCCGCATCAATTCCTGAGCGGTCAGCCGCTGAACGGGATGACCTACTCGCCACAACGTGTCGGTCCTGCAAACCTTGACAGCGATGCTCATCCCATCTTCGGTGTCGTTGAGTTTGCCGGTCGTCACGCCGGGAACGGTATGACCGGCAATGCACTGATGATACCGGTGCGTGGTGAACGGATTCAGCATGTCGATATTGGGCTTACCCGGCAATTTCGTCCGGCTACCATCGGTGATCGGGTCTGGCACGATGTCAATCGTAATGGCATGCAAGACGCCAATGAGCCTGGACTTGGCGGCGTGATGATCCGGCTGGAACGTTTGCCCGGTTCTTCGCCTGCTGTGAATACCTATCCTCGCACAACTTCCAGCGATGCGCAGGGTCGCTATACATTCACCAATCTCGAACCTGGTCAGTATCGCTTGTTCGTGACTTTGCCTGGAGGTTATACCTTTGCGCCGGCAGGCCGTGGTGTAAACGCACAGCTCGACAGTGATATTGATGAGCGTAGTGGTTTCAGTCAAGCGATAGCTCTCAATCACAGTGCAACACAAACAGATATTGATGTCGGTCTGATGGCCCTGCAGGCGGCGATGGATCTCAGCGTAGAGCTGAATGCACCGGCTGAAGTAGTGGTCGGCGGCGAATTGCGCTACACCATCTCTTATCGTCATACCGGTTTGGCCCCAGCAACAAATGTGACGATTCAGATGTCAGTGCCAACCGGATCACAGTTGATTAGTGCCAGTATGCCGGTTCAGCAGCAGGGAACAACTTTGAGCTGGCAGATTGGACAACTGAATCCGAATAGTAACGGCAGAATTGAGGTGTTGGTACGTGCCCCAACAACGATTGGCAGTAATCTGAGCCAGACCGTTGCTACTGCTGCTGTCATTAGTTCCAGACCATCTGACACAAACACAACAAACAATAGCTCAACGCAGTTTACCCGCCTGACACGCGCCGAGGTTAGCATTTCTAAAACAGCACCGGTTGCTGTCCTGAGTGGCGACATGCTCCTCTACACCCTGCGGGTCGTGAATCGCGGTAGAGCTACTGCATCACAGGTAACAATTGCCGATCCGTTACCAGATCAGGTTGATTTCGTCAGTTTGTTGCAGGCGCCGGCAGGAGCCTGTCGCTATGCGGGAGCAGAGCGGACACTTCGTTGTACGATGAGCAGCCTGTCGCCGCAGCAGGAAGCAATCATCAGCTTTCAGGCCCGCCCGCGACCAGATGCCGCCAGTCGACTTGATAACCGGGCGACGGTAACGACAACGACGGCAGGCGACTCTCCAACCGATAATTCGGCGATGGCAAGTACTGCATATCTACAGCCAAATCCGGCAATTCGTTTAACCTTCGTGCCAGCTCCGGCGGCAGCAGGTGAGACGGCTCGTCTGTTGATTGGCTACCAGAATCACGGCAGTGGTGTCGCCCGCCAGACAACACTCACGGTACTCCTGCCAGCAGCGGTGACGCTCCCGGCGCTACCGACCGGATGCCAGCAGCAGGGAAATCAATTGCTCTGCGCACTCGGTGATCTGGTGCCTGCGGCCAGTGGTGAGTTACGGCTGGATATGTATGTACCAGCTACGCCAACCATTGATCAGTTGAATGTGCAGGCCTCCATTAGCACGACCACCCCGGAACGGATTGTTGATCAACAGGATAATCAGGCCAGCGCAACCGTAGCTGTTGTCCGCCCCAATCCGTTTGTGCTGCTCCGTGCTCCCACCAGCATCGTCGGTCAGGGCAGTGTGTTCGCTTACACAATTGATTATGGCAACCTCTACCGACGCCGTCCAGCGCAAACGCGACCGGCAGCCAACACCGTGCTTGAATTTGAGCTGCCGTCCGATGTGCAATTGGTCGGCGCCAGTCGTACACCCACAACCCAACAAGGGCGTTTACTGCGATGGAATCTGGGAACGCTGGATGGGCAAACTGCGGCAAGGATTGAGGTCGTCGTGCAGACCCGTGTTCCGGCTGGAACTGTCTTGCCGGCGATAGCACGGATTTCTACGCAAACACCCGCTGATGATCCGGTTGACAATCTGGCTTCGTTGAACATCAATGTTGTCCCACCTCCGACTACCATCGGTACTGCAACCGGCGATCTGCGGGCTGCCATTCGCTCGACCCTGGACCCGGCGGCACGCGATGGCAGTCAGACCAACGGTGTCTACCTCTCTGAAGGTGCTGCTATTGCCTGGCCGACCGGCGAGGTGATCGATCTGACACCACAACTGGCCAATCTGCAATTCAGTGATGAACCATTACCGTGGCCCTACGCCTACCAGGTGCGGGTGGTCGGCTGGAGTCTGACTGAAGTTGAAGTGGGTGGTCAGCGCTTCGATCCACGAGCCGCCGATAGCCGTGGCATCACCGGTTGCCGTCCGGGGACGCGACCGCTACTGACACCAAAACTGCTCAGTGGCTGCTTGTATCGCTATCTCGGTGGGGAAAGTCGGGATCAACTTGGTGCAGCCATCATTCGCGAACGCGATCTCGATGATCAGGTACATCTCTACTGGAGCAGGCCTCCAGTACCGCCCATGCGCTCTGATGTCTATCTGTACGCCACCGACCAGATAAACCGGGCGCGGCTGACGATCCAGGTTGAACTTGAGGTGCAGATTATCAATCAGGCACCGGGCAGTATCGGTGGCGTACCGCTGCCTCCCATTCCGGTGGCACCATTGCCTGATCCGGCACGCCAGATCGTATCCGGGCAGATTGACATCACCCTGCTGGCGCCGCGATCACTGGTTGGGCCGGGGAGTTAAGCGATGAGTTCTGGTCAGGATATACATCTGGCGAAACCAAAGGCGTCTGGCAGGTACAGCCGTTCGCCACCGGTAGAGATATGTCATCAGATCACAAAGCCTAGCCAGTCGAGCTGGTGGGTTAAGCAATGAGTTCCAGGGAGTATGTGCGTCCGGCGAAACAAAGGGCGTCTGTCAGGTACAGCCGTTCGCCACCGGTAGGGATGCGTCATCAGCTCACCAAGTCCAGCCGGTCGGGCCAGGAGGTTAAGCGATGCGCCAAGGGCAGGATATACGTCCGGCAAAACTGGAGGAGTCTGGCAGCCATAGCCGTTCGCCACCGGTAGGGAGGTGTCATCAGATCACAAAGCCTAGCCGGTCGAGCTGGTGGGTTAAGCAATGAGTTCCAGGGAGTATGCGCGTTCGGCGAAACCAAATGCGTCTGACAAGTACAGCCGTTCGCCACCGGTGAGGGTGTCATCAGATGAACAAAGCTCAGCAGGACAGACAGTTAGCACAGGCTGGTTCCAGGTCACAAAACAAATCGTTTCACAGCCTGCAACCGGTTGAGAAAAGGAGCACGCGATGAAACGCTATCGTACGCCGGGACAGACACTGATCGAGATGGCACTGGCCCTCCCGATCTTGCTCACCCTGGTTATAGGTCTTTTTACGGTGGGGCAAATTCTGCTTATTCATTATGCCGTCAATCAGGCGGTTCGTGCGGCAGTGCATCAGGCTGCGCTGACCGGAGGTGATCGTGCCGCAACTGAACTCGCAGCCCGGCAGGCACTGCATGGAAGCCTCGGTATTGACGTAGCGGCAAGTGAGGTTGTCATTTCGTGTCCGCGCCGACCATGCCGGCGCTACGACCCGATCACGGTTGAGGTGCGCTACCGGGCCTCACTCTGGGCAACAACGGCACTGCTTCCTTTTAGCGAGGACCTGGTGGTACGAGCCAGTGCCACACGGGCTGCCGAGCGCGATCAACAGTAGGAGAGGCGTATGTGGCATCGTCATCACGGGCAGGCATTACCAATCCTGGCGCTGATGTTGCCAGCGCTGACACTCTTCATCCTGGTGGTGATTGAGGTGGCTAACCTCTGGCTGGACGTAGCACTGCTTGAAGATGCACTTCAGCAGGCAACGCGCTCGGCTGTACAACACCTCGATTACGCGATGCTGGCCCGTAACACGCAATCGCTACGCGGTAGCCGCACCTGTCAGGCAGTAACTGTCACGAATCCCGGTCATTGCGCGGCGATTGTCAACGTAGCACATCAATTTCTGCTCGTCAACCTGCGGACTGCGCGGCTAGACGGTCATGATCCAGACAAGCTGGCTGCGGCTGTGCGCTGGACAGTGTTACCACAAGGAGGGACATGTGCGTATGTGACCAGCTCTACTCCACTACTCTGTGCTGAAGTGCAACCAACCCTGCACGGTCTGTTTGGTTTAGGAGAGATTCGCCCGCGTATTCGGGCCGCCGACACGATTGATCGCCTGAGTCGGCCATAACCTTGCAATGAAAGGAGCACTCGCATGTCTGCAATTGGTACGCTTCATCAGGCACTGAGCCGCCGACGCAGCAATCCCCTGCCGGCGATCCTCATCGGTTTGGGTTTGCTGATCACGGCTGTCTTTACCGTGATTGCCTTTCTGGAAGCAAGCCGTAGCGAGCCGGTGGTGATTCTGGCGCGGGATGTACCGTATGGACAGCAAATCAGTGCCGATGATCTTGCAGTTGTTCTGCTTCCCCGTCATCGTCCGGTGCAACTGACCGGTATTAGCTCACCGGCATTGGCCGTCGGGCAGTATGCAGCCCGCCATCTTGCGGCGAACGATCTGCTCCAGCCCTCGATGCTGATGGAGCACGCACCAACCCAACCGGTCTACCCGAACGGTGAGGCGTTGACGCCGGGGATGGTTGCGGTGCCGTTCAGTACCGAGACGATTGGCCCGCTCACCCATCGTGATCGGGTCAATATCGGCTTCAGCGATCCGAATGGGTCGCCTGATGTCTGTGATCAGGCACGACAGGCAGCCGCAGGGCGCGAGCCAACCGTGAATCCGCCAGACTCGCCGTTGCAGCCACGACCATATGCATGTCGTTTGCTCAGCGGTGCGCGAGTGCTCTACGTGGATGGAGAGGCAGGTATTGCCTACCTGGAACTGACGCCGTACCAGTCACACGTGATCCAGGCCGTACAGGCTGCCGGTCTGCCGTTGTGGGGCGAACGCTACGGCAGTGACTCCCCGATCTTGCCGGCGTTGGATCGGCTGGACATTGGTCAGATCACGGTCGAGGAATTAGTTGCGCCGGCACCAGCAGTAGACGACGTACAACCGTGAACGGTTTCAGGGGTGTACAGAACGTGAGGTTGTAGACGGGGGATAGGGCATGGAGATGCGTTAAACGCTCTCACCCCCGGCCCCTCTCCCGCACGACGGGAGAGGGGAGACTAGAAACAGGCTTTGGGTCGTCCTGATGAGGTAGGAAGGGGAGTGCATGCAGGTGGCCGTGGGCAAGGGGATGTTGAAGACCGGTGCCAGGGCATCCGGCTGCGGCAGGAGGGGGTAAGTGCCGTCGCCGCTCCTGAAGCAGTGGGCAAGGGGAGAAGGAATTAGTTGCGCCGGTACCAGCGGTAGACGACGTACAACCGTGAACGGTTTCGGGGGCGTACAGAACGTGAGGTTGTAGACGGGGGATAGGGCATGGAGATGCGTTAAACGCCCTCACCCCCGGCCCCTCTCCCGCACGGCGGGAGAGGGGAGACTAGAAACAGGCTTTGGGTCGTCCTGATGAGGTAGGAGATGGTGCAGATGGCCGATCCTGAACCAGCGGGTGCGAGGCGGCTGAAGAGCTGTGCCAGGGTGGCCTGATGCGGCAGGAGAGGGGTGAGCACAGGTGCTGCTCCTGAACCGGTGGGCAAGGGGATGTTGAAGACCGGTGCCAGGGTATCCGGCTGCGGCAGGAGGGGGTGAGCACAGTGGCCGATCCTGAACCGGTGGGTGAGAGGCGACTAAAGAGCTGTGCCGGGGTGTCCTGATGCGGTAGGAGGGAGGTGAGCACCAGTGCCGATCCTGAACCGGTGGGTGAGAGGAGGCCGGAAACCTGTGTCAGGGCGTCCTGATGCGGTAGGAGATGGCGCGGATGGCCGCTCCTGAACCGGCGGGTGAGAGGCGACTAAAGAGCTGCGCCGGGGCATCCGGCTGCGGCAGGAGGGGGGCAGGTGCCGCTCCTGTATCAGCGGAAGAGAGGTGCTGAAGACCGGTGCCAGGGCATCCGGCTGCGGCAGGAGGGGGGCAGGTGCCGCTCCTGAACCGATGGGTGCGAGGCGGCTGAAGAGCTGTGCCAGGGCATCCGGCTGCGACAGGAAAGGGGTGAGCGCCGGTGCCGCTCCTAAGCCGGTGGGCGAGAGGAGGCTGGAAACCTGTACCAGGGCGTCCGGCTGCGGCAGGAGGGGGTGAGCGCAGGTGGCTGCTCCTGAACCGGTGGGCAAGGGGATATTGAAGACCAGTGCCAGGGCATCCGGCTGCGACAGGAAAGGGGTGAGCGCCGGTGCCGCTCCTAAGCCGGTGGGCGAGAGGATATTGAAGACCAGTGCCAGGGCATCCGGCTGCGGCAGGAGGGGGGCAGGTGCCGCTCCTGAACCGATGGGTGCGAGGCGGCTGAAGAGCTGTGCCAGGTCGTCCTGATGCGGTAGGAGAGGTGGTGAGCGCCGGTGCCGCTCCTGAACCGGTGGGTGAGAGGAGACTAAAGAGCTGTGCCGGGGCATCCGGCTGTGGCAGGAGGGGGTAAGTGCCGTCGCCGCTCCTGAACCGGCGGGCAGGGGGCTGAAGACCCGGGTCAGGGCGTCCTGATGCGGTAGGAGAGGTGGTGAGCACAGTGGCCGCTCCTGAACCGATGGGTGCGAGGCAGTTGAAGAGCTGTGCCAGGGTGGACTGATGCGGTAGGGGAAGGCACAGATGGCCGCTCCTGAACCGGTGGATGCGAGGCGGCTGAAGAGCTGTGCCAGGGCATTCCGCTGCGACAGGAAAGGGGTGAACACAGTGGCCGCTCCTGAACCGATGGGTACGAGGCGGCTGAAGAGCTGTGCCAGGGTGGCCTGATGCGGTAGGAGGGGGTGAGCACAGTGGCCGATCCTGAACCGGTGGAGAGAGGCGACCAGAAGCAGGCTTTGGGGCGTTCCGATGCAGTGGAAGTTGCGTTGACCTATACGTTTACGTTCTGTTCGTCCATAAACGTGAACGGTTGTAGGGGTGAGAGCGGTTGAAACCCTCTTGTGATTGGCAGAGCATTGTTGACGATACCCAGGCCGGCTACAAGCGCAGCGATGCTGTCGTCGGTCTGAAATGACATCAATAACCATTACCATCACAGTCCAGTGGAGGGGACGTGGCATGTACGCGAATTGGGATATTCCCGGTCAATCGGTACTCGGCGGGGAGGATGGGGCGACAGTTGCCGAGGAGCTGCGTATGTTGCTCCGCAGTGGTCGCTTGCGGGATTGCTGGCACGTTCCGCCTGAAGAAGCCTTTGCCCAACTTGGTCTGGGGAAGACGATCTGCTGGCGGCAGGTGGGCTGGTATGGCCCGCTGGAAATCTGGCGCGACCCGGAGCACGCGGTGTCGGACATTCTCTTTAATGGCCCTGCCGACTCGCCCTTCTTTGTGGTGCAGCGGGGGATGATGGTCAATACCGGGGTGATGGTTCATCCGGCCTGGATTGATTGGACACAGCGGCAGCTTGTCTGGCGTAGTCAGGGTATTGCGCCTGATCAGCCACTACCGCCGTTCGTGCAGGGTGTCGTTGATGGGTTGCGTTACGCGATTACCAGTCGTAGTGCTTCCCCAGCCGGGCCGAGCCTTTCGATCCGGTTGCTCCCTGAACGATGGGCAACGCTTGATGATCTGGTTCAAGGCCAGGTGATCACCCGTGAGGCGAGTGATCTTTTGTTAGCTGCGTTGAACGGTGGGGCATCGCTGCTGATTGCCGGGCCAACGGGGAGTGGTAAAACGACGCTGGCGGCTGCGCTGACCCAGGCGATTGGCAGGCATATGCGGCTGGTGGTGATCGAAGATGGCGGCGAATTACCGCGGAGCGCCAATAGTCTGCATATCGAAGCTCCGCCGGAGCCGGGTGGTTTCGGTCGGGCAGTGACGTTTGCGCTGCGGCAGAAACCCAACTACATCATTGTCGGCGAAGTGCGTGGTGGTGAAGCAATGGCGATGTTACAGGCCGCTGCCACCGGCCACCCTGGCCTGGGCACCATTCACGCCGCTACCGTGCAAGGGGCGCTGCGCAATCTGGAGCGGATGGCCTTGATTGGTCTGGCTCAGGAAACGACCGGGGCCGGCCAGGCGGCTGCGCAGATTGTACGCGGTCTGATTACGTCGGATGTTGTGAATTTGCTGGTTGTGCAGATTGGGCGAACGCCAACCGGTAAACGTGGGGTGGTTGCGATTGAGGAGGTGCTTCCCCAGGGTGCGCAGGGCCAGAGTGGCGATCCATTTCCGACCAATCCGCTCTTCCGTTACGAACGCAGCAGTGACCGTCTGATGCGGGCCGGGTATGTCAATGCCGGTTGGGGGCTTGGGCGAATGTGATGGGGTTGCTTCAGATAGCCCTGGAGCGTTATCCGTTGCGGGTTTCCGGTGTATCAATGTGAACGGAGCTGTGCTATGGAACTGATCATCTTTAGTGCGATTGAAGGGTTGCAGGCCGAAGTTGAGCAATTGCGCGATGTTGCAGTGCTGGCACCATCGCGGATTGATCAGGTACAACGCCTCTTGAGCGGATCGCGCCCGCCAGATGCCCTCTACCTCGATGATAGTCGGGGTACGCCCCTGGCCGATCTCTGGGATTTAACGGCGCGTGCGCAGCAGGTGGGTGTGCGGGTCATGCTGGGGTTGACCGGCCCGGCACGGGCGGCTCTCGCCGATGCGCAGGCGGCAGGGTTGCCGGCTACGGCTGAACGCAATCCGGTCGCGCTGGCCGACTGGATCGGGGCGCAGATTGGCCGACGACGTGGTCACGGGACGCAGCGCTTGCCGGTGATCGCGATTGGGGCGGCGAAGGGTGGTATCGGCAAGACATTCGCAACCTGTGTGTTGGCCGAAGGATTGCGTCGGCGTGGTCTCGATGTTTTGGTGTGGGACAGCGACATCTCAAACCCCGGTCTGGTGCCGGCGTTCCGCATTCCGGCCAGCGCTCCTTCGTACCTCCACCTGGTGCAGCGCGGCCCATCGCACTGGAATCCGACCGGTATTCAGCCCTTTATTTTCCAGCCTGAGCATACCCGTGCCAATCAGCAGGGCTGGGGGCGGATCGATCTGCTGATCGGATCGCATGCTGTGGCCAGGGCCGAAAACGATTTACGCTTACCCGACTGGCAAGGGTTGTACCAGGGCATTCTTGCCCTTGAAGGGTACGATGTGGTGTTAATTGATACTCCTCCCGACTATCTGCGTCGTCCGTATGCTACGCACGTGTTGCAGGCGGGTGGCAGTGTTGTGCTGCCGACGCCTCCCGGTGCTCGCGAGCGGATGGGAGTGGGGCATATGCTCGAACACTTTAGCGAGTTGGCGCCGGAGCGGCTCGAACGCTGTTCACTGCTCTTTATGGAGCCAGAACGCGGTGTGACGGTGACGGTTGGGATGGTGGCTGAACTCTTCGCCCGCCGCTACCCGCGTGTTGGTAGTTTGGGCACGCTGCCACGCGAACCTCGGTTAGCCAGCCTCGCCGATGAACACGATGGCTACATCTCGATGCTCGATCTCGGCCCGCACAGTCGTTTCGCCCGCGCCACGCATCAGGTAGTTGAGGCTCTGTGCGCACAAGCTGGTTTGCAGCCGCGCCTGCCAATGCCGCAAACCGCCTGGTGGCACCGCTTTGCCGAGCTGTTTACACACCGTGCTCCGGTACCGGCAATGTCGTCATAAGGAGGAGACCATGCATCCTGCCTACCGACCATTAACCGTTCTCGAAGAGGGAGGACTGGCCGATCTCTTGCCGGCGTCGCATCAGGCGACCGATCCAACGGCGACAGCCTTACAAGCCGCACGCGACATCCTGCTCGCCGAGCTGCATCCCGATCTGCTCGATCCGGTGGCTCCCGCTGCGGAACGCGATCCGGCGGTGCTGCGGGTGTTGCGTGCCGCTATCGGCTCGCACACCGAACGTGGTGGGCCGCTGGCCGGTCTGCCGACTGATGATGCCAGTCTGCTGCGCCTCTTTCACGACACTATCGGCTGGGGGCCGGCGCAGCCGTATCTGGACGATGAGCGTGTCCAGGAGGTGAAGATTATCGGCGACCGCATCATGGTGCAAGAGGAGGGTGCTGATTTACGCTCGCGCCTGAACGATTCAGTTCGCCGCGCCAGGCGCTGGATCGGGCACTGGTTTTGGCCTCGCGGCTGGCGGTTCCCCTCGACCGTAGCCGGCCCCAAGACACCCTGCCGCTGGCGCATGGCACACGTATGCACGTTACCATTCCGCCCTGTACTCCTGATGATACGGCGTTGATTTGTATTCGCCGCGGGCGGCGCACCGCGTGGACATTGGACGACATTCTGAGGCGGGGAGCCTGTGATGAAGCGCTGTTTGCGCTCTTGCGATTGCTAGTGCGCGCCCGTTGCTCGTTTCTGATCGCCGGGGAAACCGGTTGCGGAAAGACAGCTTTGCTGGAAGCGATTGTCAATTCGTGGCCGGGAGAACCACACGTTATCACTATCGAGGACAATACCCTGGAGATCAATGTTCGCCATGCGGCGTGGACGCGGGAACTGGTGCAGACCAGCCTCGATCCACACGCTTTTGGGCGGGCAGCCCGTGAAGTTTTGCGCCAGACGCCATCACTGGTCGCGCCGGGCGAAACCCGTGCCGCCGAAGCAGGTGCCATTCTGGCCGTTGCGGTCAGCGGTCATGCCGTTGTCACCACAATCCACGCCCGCAATGCGCTGCGTGCGGTCAGCCGGTTGGCCGACTGTGCGGCGATGCCTGGAGCATACCTCTACGAGGGACGGCGCACGAATGCTCTTGAAGACATTTGCGACAACTTCCACGTCGTGATCCATCTGAGTCGCAACAACGGACGACGCTACATTGATGAAGTGGTGCTGCTTGACGGTTGTGATGAAACGACTACCGGCTTGCGTCCGCGGATCGTTCCCCTGGCCCGGGCAGAAGTTGACAGCAGCGGTCTGCGCTGGTATTGCGCGGCACAAGCGGAGGGCGATGCCTTGATATGGGATGGAGCCGACCAGACGCCTGACATGCTCAAACAACGGCTGCGCCTGCTCAAGATGAGCGAGCGGCCGCGGGCCGTCGCCAGCAGTCGGACAATCGTAGAAGAGGCATTGAGTCAGGCCGCGCTCGCTCGCCAGGCCAGTGCTCCTGAACGGGCACTGGCGATCCTGCGGCGGGCATGGGAAGAGCGCCAGGATGAACGGCTGGCCCAGGCGGCACGTCAGGCCCTGACCATGCTGCCAGAACGATCACAGCAGGCGACTCAGGCAGCACGCGAAGCCTGCGAACAGATTTTGGCTGCGCTGTCCAGTCGACGCTGGGAGCGTGCGGCAAGTCTGTATGCCGACCTCAACGCCGATCTCGAACGCTACGCAGCCTTTGCTCCTCCCGGCGGATGGCCTGCGCTGGCCGGGGAGATTGCAGCCGGACAGCGAGCCGATCAAGAGGCGCAGCAAGCAATAACCAGGGCAGATCAGGCATTGCGCCAGGGTCGGGCCCGCGATGCGCTCGATCTGCTAATCAAGCTCGATCCAGCTCGCTTGAGTGACGAGACGGCACTGGCGCTATTGCGAACGCGCTACAGCGCACTGAATATGCTGGTGGCGAGTGGTGAAATCAGTTCAGCGGCGCTCACGCCGGTGGCGGCTGCCCTGCGTATGCGCGAAGCGTTGGTAACTGCTCAGGGAAGCAGTTGTGCGTGATGAGGCTCTGTACTGCCGAGAAAGGATAATGATATGCCTGGCATTGACTCGCTCACCCATCCCGAAACGGCCTGGCTGGTACGTGCGGTGCCGGCTTTGCTGGCTGCATTGATTACCATGACCGCTACCTTTATCTTCCGGCAACCCCTCATGCAGTTCCTTGCCCGGTTTGATCGCTCGCGTTCGCCAGCGGTCTGCGATCCGGCGCTAGTCTGGCGGCCAGCGCTGTTGGGAACGAATACGGCCTTGCTGCTGGCCGGCGGAGCGGCGACGTTGAGTAGTCTGGTATTGGGATGGATTGGCTCAATCTGGTTTGCGCTGGTGGCTGCGCCGGTGGTGGCAGCGCTGGTTGTGCGTATCGGTTTTGCCGTTAGCCAATCACGTTATAATCGGCACCTGGAAC
The DNA here is from genome assembly GCF_000018865.1 of Chloroflexus aurantiacus J-10-fl. Taxonomy (NCBI): domain Bacteria; kingdom Bacillati; phylum Chloroflexota; class Chloroflexia; order Chloroflexales; family Chloroflexaceae; genus Chloroflexus; species Chloroflexus aurantiacus. The sequence goes on along the minus strand of NC_010175.1, from coordinate 1,260,342 downwards.
GGGAACTGACTCCGGCCATTGGTCGCCTCAGTGCTTTGCTCAGTGGCGGTTTAGGTCTTCGTACTGCCCTGGAGCGTGTCCTGACCGATATGGGTGATGGGCCACTACGCGACGAGTGGCGGTGGTTACTTCGACAACAGGGGACACCGCTCGCCGACGGGAGCATTGCAACACTTCGTCAGGTTATTGCAGCATTGGCCGCCCAAACCTCAGCGTCGCGCCACGCAACCCTGCTCAACCACCTGGCGGTTGCCGCCGATCAGCCGCAAGACTTGCAGGCCCGGCGCTGCGCTGCGGCTTACGCCGCGCTTCAGGTGTCGGAACGACGGCGGGAAGAGGCACTGACCGAACTGGCCCAGATGCGCTACAGCGGTCTGGCCGTCGGTGGGGCAGGGTGTCTGATGGCCCTATACCTGATCGCGACCCAATGGGAGCGGGTACGGATCGCGTATAGCACTCCGCTGGGGATGGTTTTTGCCGTCATCGTGACCCTGGCTTTGCTGGCACCGATGATCGGTGGCTTCCTGTTCTCACAGGTCGAGGATGTTGATTATTAGGTATCGAGGTACTCATCGTTACTCAGGAGCTGCATATGCCTCATCTACTCACAACACCTGCGGCACCGGCGTTGCTGGCAGCGTTTTGTGGCACCTTGCTGGCCGCACTTGGGGTAGCACTTCGTCAGCAACCGCTGGTGACGAGACCGTTGAATGAACGACAACGTCTGATCATTGGTCAGAGTAGTGGACTGCTGATCGCTCTCCTCTGTTTTGGTGCTGCTCTCAGCGGGGGGATTATCTGGGTGGGATTAGGGTTGGCGGCCTATCTGGCGCTTGGTCTGAAGTGGGCACGCCAGCCCCAGCGCGATCAGCAGCGGCTGAGCCAGGAATTACGACGCCTCACGCCGGGGTTGATCGGTTTTATTCGGGTTGCGTTGGGCAGCTTTGAAGCCCCCAGTCTGCTGTTGCGACGCTACTGCGCGCAGGCAACACCCCGCCAGGCGCCAATGCGGAGCCTCGTCGCCGAGGCGTTGGCGCTCAGCGAAGAGCAGCGGATGCGCCCCTTTGCGGCACTGGCCGAAGTTGCCCGTCGCTCCAATTGTCGTGAACTGATCGATGCTACGGCAGCGCTCGCTCAGGCAGAAGCTGAAGGGACACCGGTTGAGATGGTGCTCGCTGCGCAGCAGCAGACTCTGGAAGCGTTGTTACAGGGTGAATTTCGCCGGTTGATTCGCCGGCGCACAGTTTATCTGCTGTTGTTGACTGCGATCAGTCTGGTCGTGGGGATTTTGTTAAACCTGCTCTTCGTGATGGTGGTGGGTAGTGAGGTGTTTGCGGTGTTTTAGGAGATAGGAGAGAGGAGATAGGAAATAGGAAATAGGAGAGAGGAGATAGGAAATAGCTGGGGTAGGGGCGGTGATTCCAGGCTTTAGAAGATAGGAGAGAGGAGATAGGAAATAGCTGCGGTAGGGGCGGTGTACTGGTTTGATGCGTCTACGATCAGGGGGTGGGGGTGGGTGTGGCTGGGGCGTGGTGCGCAGTGGTGTTCGGCGACACGCCCCCACTCCAGCCCGCCACCGCTATGCATTACCCACACGTCACGCTGCGTCAGGTAGACTGCACGCGCTCCCCGTGGCGCGGGCTTCCAGCCCGCGTGCAGGCATCATCGCCATCGCAGGCAGGTGCTGGCCCCGCTGGCCGGCTGGAAGCCTGCCCCACGGTTTGATACACCGTCTACCGCCGCCACCACTGCTCCCATCCACTTCCCGTTCGTGACGTGAGACCCACGCGACAGCAGTGTAACGCGAATAGTGCCCAGGATCGCGCACGATGAGGTAGACGCTGCGAGTGAGCGAAGAAGTTGACAAAATAGTTATGGGTAATGTATAGGGGGGAGGTGGAACAAGGGCCAAAATCCAGAGGGCACGGCATGCCGTGTCCCTACAGGTGTCCAGCGGTGCATCATTCAGTAGGGGCGACGCATGCGTCGCCCCTACGCATGTGTCGGCCAACGTCGCTCCCTGGAGTTGGGGCGGATGCACAACCCGTCCCGGGTTCAGAACCGGCCCCTCCATGCATTATCCACACGTCACGCCGCGTCAGGCAGACTGCACGCGCTCCCCGTGGCGCGGGCTTCCAGTCTGCGTGCAGGCATCATCGCCATCGCAGGCAGGTGCTGGCCGTGGCTGCTGGTGCGCAAGCACGAATTTCGTGCAACATAACCGTCTACGCGCAGGTATCGCATACATGCCTGATCGACTCGATGATTGGCACGAGCACATTCAGCACCTCCGTGACCAGGATGGGGAACGGTATGCCACGCGCCGGATCGTGAGCGCGGCTGCTGCGGCAGCCTGGCTGCCGCACGCCACATGTCGTGACACGGGTAACTCCGCTGGACAACCGTATTCACCCCGGCGGGTGCAGCGGAAATGCCGTTCGCCGGGTCTGTGATCACGACCAGCGTGATCGGGTGATGTCCCTCATTCACCGCATCCCGTGGATGGTCAGGTGAATGGCACAGGCACCGTCCGTAGGGGCGGGGGGCGGGTTCTAAACCCGCCCCTACGGAACCTGCCTCGACACACCATCGGCACCAGCACGCTGTGGGCAGGCTGCCGGTCTGCGTTCAGCCATCCCCATCATCAGGGTCGCGTAGGCGACAGGCGCACGGTAGCACAGCGTGATGACATCAGCTCAAGCACCCTGCCCCACGGTTTGACACGACGTTTCCCGCTGCAATCATTCCGCGTTCCGTTCCTGATGCGCACCGCTCACGGTACGACTATTCCCTGGCATGTTGCTCACGATAGCACATGGTTGACACCATGTGTATAGTTGTGGGTAATGCATAGGCTGGGGTCGGGTGTTGACGCTTTGGCGAGCCGGAGGCTCGCGCGCCCAGACGGAGAGCGGTTGTTACATGCCCTGTGTTTCACGCCCCGTTTCTAAGCTACTACGTTATAATAAACAGTAGTTAAGCAACGTACACGAGGAGGTTATTGCGTGAAATCACTGGTGCAGGCCCGCTGGATAACGCCCATACTGGTTGCAATTATCGCCGTCGCGCTGGATCAGGCGTCAAAACGCTGGATCGTTGCAACCCTTGGCCCTGAACCAATGACGAAATTTATTCCGTTGATTGGTGAAGATATTCGGTTGGCCTATTCGCATAATACTGGGATTGCGTTCAGCCTGTTTCACGGCAAGTCGGATATTTTGACCATCGTTGCTCTGGTCATTATTACCGGCGCCATCTATCTCTACATCACTCAATTACCAAACCGACGGCGATTGATTCAGATCGCGATGGGTCTCATTCTTGGTGGTGCGCTGGGAAATGTCATTGATCGTATCCGGCTTGGTTATGTGGTCGATTTTATTCAAGTTGGCTGGTTTCCGATCTTCAATCTTGCCGATAGTGCGATCACGGTGGGGGCAGCCCTCTTGATGTTGCAGTATGCACTTGATGAGATTGCATTGCGCCGGGTTCGACAGGCGATGATGTCACAATGATGATACTACGCTCGCGCTGGATGCTGCTGGTATTGGTGGCGATACCGGTTTTTGTGATCGATCAGTTGAGTAAGGTCTGGCTCAGTGATGTGCTCTTGCGCTACAACCGACCCATTCCCTTGCTGTTTGATTGGGTGCAACTGGCGTATCACGAAAATACCGGTGTCGCTTTTGGCCTGTTTCCCGATCAGGGAGGGGTTCTTTCGGTCGGGGCCGGTCTGGTGCTCTTGTTGCTTGCGCTCACATACCAGTATATCCTTCCAGCCGACTCGCGTTGGATAACGGTAGCGGTTGGGATGATCTTTGGCGGTGGTTTGTCCAATCTGGTAGATCGGATTCGCCAGGGCTACGTGGTCGATTTTATTCAATTTGGCTGGTGGCCGGTCTTTAACCTTGCCGACAGCGCAATTACCATCGGGGTCGCCGCATTGGCTTTTCATATTATCTTTATCGGTGAAGAGCCGGCGCCAACCGAACCAGAACCGATTGACGATGAACTCCTCAGTGAGTTGTTGAGTCGCGATCCCTCGCCCCCCGCAGCAACCGATGCGCGTACTTCCAGTTCGGAGTCGCTATCATGAGCGGAGAAGGTGAGATTGAATTGCTCGAAGCGGAGGAGCGGGTGGTAGTTGTACCGCCAACCCAGACCGCTGAGCGTATTGATCGCTTTCTTGCCGGTGCTATGCCCGATCTTTCGCGGGCACAAGTGCAACGCCTGATTGAGCAGGGCTTTGTGCTCTACGATGGTCGTTCACCGCGAGCCAGTCAACCGGTGCGCCCTGGCGCGGTCATTCAGCTTACCATCCCGCCACCGATACCTACTGAACTGGTTGCCGAACCAATCCCGCTTGATGTTGTGTATGAAGATGCCGATATTGCTGTAATCAACAAACCGGCAGGAATGGTCGTGCATCCGGCACCCGGCCATCCTCGCGGCACGCTGGTCAATGCCCTGCTGGCCCGGTATCCCGATCTGGCGATTGGCGGTGAGCTACGTCCGGGTATTGTCCATCGCCTTGACCGTGATACGTCAGGGCTGTTGGTGATTGCCCGCCACGATCAGGCAATGCGCTCGTTAGTCGATCAACAGCAGGCCCGTCGGATGCGCAAAATCTACCAGGCGTTGGTGATTGGCCGACCACCAGAGACCGGTACGATTGATGCACCGATTGGCCGTGATCCGCGTGACCGGCTCCGTATGGCGGTTGTACCCGATGGTCGTCCGGCGCGTACTCACTACCGCTTGCTGGACACGTTCGGAGATTACAGTCTGTTAGAAGTGCAACTGGAGACCGGGCGCACGCATCAAATTCGGGTGCATCTACGCCATCTGGGCTATCCGATTGTCGGTGATCCGGTGTATGGGCCACGCCGTTCACACCTTCACCTATCGCGTCAGTTTTTGCACGCCGCTTACCTGGGTCTGGTTCACCCGCGCAGTGGTCGATGGCAAGAGTTCACAGCGCCTCTACCCGCTGACTTACAGATAGTACTGCGCCAGTTGCAGGATCGGGCATCGTACCATTGAGACTGCGATATGCTACAATGCGCAGGGATGAGTACGACACCGTTCGTCGCATTCCATAGCTGGTGCCGCTTAGAGGAGGAGACAGTTATGCGCAAGAAGATTAGTATTATCGGGGCAGGATTTGTCGGTTCGACGACAGCTCACTGGCTGGCCGCTAAAGAATTAGGTGACATTGTTCTGCTTGATTTTGTCGAGGGTGTGCCTCAAGGCAAGGCTCTCGATCTCTACGAGGCATCACCAATTGAAGGGTTTGATGTTCGGGTGACCGGCACGAACAACTACGCCGATACTGCCAACTCGGATGTCATCGTTGTTACGTCAGGTGCTCCGCGCAAGCCGGGCATGAGCCGTGAGGATTTGATCAAGGTCAACGCCGACATCACCCGTGCCTGTATCAGTCAGGCTGCCCCGCTCTCGCCGAATGCCGTGATTATCATGGTCAATAATCCTCTGGATGCGATGACCTATCTGGCGGCGGAGGTTAGTGGCTTCCCCAAAGAGCGTGTCATTGGTCAGGCCGGCGTCCTCGATGCGGCCCGCTATCGCACCTTCATTGCCATGGAGGCGGGTGTTTCGGTTGAAGATGTTCAGGCGATGCTGATGGGTGGTCACGGCGATGAGATGGTACCGCTGCCCCGGTTTTCAACCATTAGCGGTATTCCGGTGAGCGAGTTCATTGCGCCTGATCGTCTGGCTCAGATTGTTGAGCGCACCCGGAAGGGTGGTGGCGAGATTGTGAATCTGCTGAAGACCGGCAGTGCGTATTATGCTCCCGCCGCCGCCACAGCGCAGATGGTCGAAGCGGTGCTCAAAGACAAGAAGCGGGTCATGCCGGTGGCAGCCTACCTGACCGGTCAGTACGGCCTGAATGATATTTACTTTGGTGTACCGGTGATCCTCGGTGCCGGTGGAGTAGAGAAAATTCTCGAATTGCCGCTCAACGAAGAGGAGATGGCACTGCTGAACGCATCGGCGAAAGCGGTACGTGCCACCCTCGACACGCTGAAGTCTCTCTAAAAATACCAGAGCGACGGGCGTCGTAGGGGCGCCGTCGCTCTGTTCACTACGGGTAACGAGTATGACCAGTCCGGCAAAATCATCAACCGCTGCTTCTTCGTCATCGCAACGATCACTGTCTGCCTGGAGTCCGCTGGGTGGTGAGCGTTTCTATGCTGCTGCCCGCTGGGTGTTGATCATATTGCTCGGTGTCGTAACCCAATTTTTGACCAATGGCGGTTTGTGGCCTGTTACCGATGAGATTGGCCCGTTAGAGGGCATTTTCTGGCTGTACGTCGGCTTCGCGCTGGTTTTCACCGTTCTGGCCTTTTTACAGTTTGCCGCCGGTCTGGTGAGTATTTCATACCTGTTTGATATCGCATTCATTTCGCTAATGACCTTTTTCGGTGGCGAGCGGATCGTCATCTTTTTCCCCTTGTACCTGGTACCGCTTACCTATGCTGCGATCCGTCAGTCGCGCTCGGTGAGCCTCCTTTCTGGCTTATTAGCTGCGGTGGCATACATGGCTGCCTTCATCGCATGGCGGCGGCTGATCGCGCCTGAAGCGTTGATGACGTTACTCGACTACGTGGCATTGGCTTTGCGTGGAACGACGCTGGCGATTGTGCCGTGGGTGACCGGCAATCTGGCGGAGCGGCAGAGCGAGTTCAATCGGGAACGGGTGACTCAGGCTCAACGCGATGCTGAGCAGGCGCTCAGCGAAGCCCGTGCCTATCGCGATCAGATGCGTTCGTTGTACCGGGTAGCGTTGACGCTGGGCAGTACTGCCAATTATCGACAGGTGTTAGATACGCTGCTGCAAGAGAGTCAGAAAATTGTGCCGTACCGGGCCGGGATCGTTCTGCTCTCTTCGGGCCAACCGAATGAATTGTATGTCGCTTTTGGTTCAAATCTGGCCCCAGGCGATTTGAATCGGTCGTTAAAAATGGATACCGGCCTGGCTGCGGCCCTCCGTGCCAATACCGCTCAAGTTATTACATCGTTTACACAATTTCCCTCGTTGCAACAACTTGGATCGCTGCGCACCTGTAAAGCGGCTGCCTTGCTGCCGTTGCAGGCTGGTATGCGGGTGTATGGATTGTTTGTCGTTGCGACTGATCAGACGCTCACTACCGACCAGGTTGAGATGTTGATGGCGCTGGCCAATTATGCGATTGTGGCCTTGCATAACGCACAGCTCATCTATGATCTGAAAGAAGAACGCGAAAAGTTGCTCTCGCATGAAGAAGAGGTTCGCCATCAATTGGCCCGTGATCTGCACGATGGCCCGGCCCAGGCTATGGCAGTGATTACGATGAAAGCTGAGTTTATCAAGCGGCTGCTTGAACGCGACCCGGCGCAGGCGCTGGCTGAACTCGATGAGCTGAGCAGTATTGCCAAGCGTACCAATTACGAGGTGCGCACGATGCTGTTTGAATTGCGTCCGTTGATGCTGGAAACGCAGGGCTTGAAAGTTACCCTCGAACAGTACCTCGACCGCCTGCGGGCCAAAGCCGGCAATACGGCAATTGTGCTTGAAGGAACCGATATTGATAAAGTTCGCCTCGGTTCAAAAGTTGAAGGTGCGCTCTTTAATATGATCCAGGAATCGGTAACCAATGCCATCAAACATGCGAAAGCAAACCACATTTGGGTTCGCTTACGACGCTTGAACGATCAAATGCTTGAAGTGGTGATTCAAGATGATGGGGTTGGTTTTGACAAGGCGGCGGTACTTAAATCGTATGAACGGCGCGGTAGCTTTGGCCTGCTGAATATCGATGAGCGTGCCCGTCTGGTGGGTGGCCGGGCTGAGATTGATTCGACCCCTGGCAAAGGCACACAGATTACCATTTTTGTTCCGATTGAGTCGTGAATCCATATCTGAATCCACAACGCATTCGTGCTGCCCTGCGGGCGCTCAATCTGCGCCCGACCCGTGGCATGGGGCAGAACTTTCTCCTCGATGGTCAGGTACTGGCAACGATTGTGGATGAGGCGAAACTCAATGCTTCTGATGCTGTCGTCGAAGTCGGGCCGGGCCTCGGTGTGTTGACGTGGGAGCTGGTGCAGCGTGCCGGGCGGGTGATCTGTGTTGAACTGGATCGCCGGCTTGCCGACCGGCTGGCCGCTGAGTTCCGCGATCAGTCTCATCTCTATCTGATCCAGGGTGATGTTTTGAAGGTTGCGCCTTCCGATCTGCTGGCGCGGGCTGCTGCTACGCCACCGTACAAACTGGTTGCGAATATCCCATACGCCATCACCGCCCCGCTGCTGCGCCATTTTCTTGAGGCGACCACCCCACCCGACCTGAGCATCTTGCTGGTGCAGTGGGAGGTTGCCGAACGTATCTGCGCCGGCCCCGGCGATTACAGCGTCCTGGCGCACGCGGTGCAACTGTACGCCGAACCGACGATTGTGGCCCGCGTTCCGGCTGCCAGCTTTTTCCCGGCACCGGCGGTCGACTCGGCAATCCTGCGCCTCGTTCGCCGTCCGCAACTGGCGGTGGCAGTAGACGATGTGAATGCGCTGTTCCGGCTGATCAAAGCCGGGTTTCTTCATGCCCGCAAGCAGTTAGGGAATGCCCTGCCCGGTGGTCTGGCCGCACTTGGGGTAACGGTTAGCCGTGAACACGTCGTGCAGGCGCTTCACGCCGCCGGTATCGATCCGCAACGCCGTGCCGAAACGGTAACCCTGGCGGAATGGGCAAAATTGCTCGCTGTGTTGTCCGAATCGGGGGTATAGTTATAAAGAGAGACCTTTCTGATCTGATCGTGACAACAGCAGCGGAGGCACGTGTGGCTGAGCAAACAGTACCATATTTCGCAAATCTTTACCGGCACGAGTACGCAAATTTAATCACGTTCCGTAAAAACGGCCAGCCGGTGGTGACGCCGGTCTGGTTTGCGGAACGAAACGGCAAAATCTACGTGATGACGACCGCCAGTGCAGGCAAGGTCAAGCGCATCCGCAACAACCCCCAGGTCGAGATTGGCCCGTCCGACCGGGCCGGGAAGCCGCTCGGCCCAACCGTGCCGGCACGGGCACGCATCCTGCCTCCCGACGAGGCCCGCATCGCTCGGGATGCGCTTGATGATAAATACGGTCTGATGAAGGCGATGTTTGATTTCTTTATGAACATACGAGGGGTTGAACGGGCCTGGATCGAGATCGCGCCGCTGGTAGATACGGTGGTTGAATAAAAGCCCGCTTCGGTTCTGTTGTGAGATGGTTTGGGCGCTTTAGATCAGAAGCTGTACGGAGAGTCCCCCCACCCCGCCCCGCCCCCGCTGGGGGCGGGAGAAGTCCCTCACCCCTGGCCCCTCTCCCGCAGCGCGGGAGAGGGGAACACAGTGAGCGGCTTTGTGGCTTTCTAATGCACTAGATGGCGGGTTTGTTCTTGCGTTCTGTCCACTCCTCCCCCCAGCGGGGGGAGGTTGGGAGGGGGGCGGGAAATGCCTCCCCCTAGCGGCTATGCATTACCCATACCTCGCATACTGCATTGCCTGCGTGCCGAAGCGAGTCGGGGGCGTGATGACGGGCGTGCTCCCCAGCCGGGAGCTGGGAGCGCGCGCCTCCGGCGCGCATGGTGCCGGTATCAGTGCTGGAGGGAGAAGCCAGGCGCAAGCTTCCGCCCCTGGCGGCATTCACAAACGGCCAGGACAGATGAACGAACACAACGTCTACCCTATCAGGAAGCTCTGGATCACACGTCTGCCCTCCCCTCACCCGCCCCCGCTATGCATTACCCATACCTGGTATCAACCACGTGTGTACAGCAGGGATGATCGCTATGGGTGCTGTTGTGGGTGACTGGCCCGATGGCAGCGCGCCGCTCCAGCCGTGGTATCACGTGCTGAATGGGTTGCCTTACGCACGCATCATGTGCGTGTCGCGTGGTTTGGAGTGCGGCAGCCATGCTGCCGCGCCAGCCGTACACACGATCCGGCGCTTGGCACACCGTTCCCCATGCTGGTCACGGAGAAGCTGGATGTGATCGTTTCGATCATCGAGTCGGTCCGACATGAATGCGCTACCTGTGCGTAAATGTCTGGTCATACCAGGTTCGTGCCTGCGCACCAGCGGCCACGGCCAGCACCTGACGGCGGTGGCGAGGATGCCTGCACGCAGGCTGGAAGCCTGCGCCACGGAAAGCATGCGCCACGGAAAGCATGCGCCACGGGGAGCGCTTGCAGCCCGGCCTAACGCAACGCGGGAGAGGGGAGAGTAGAGGGATGAGGTCATATCTGAACACACCCAATGCACGACATACGATTCAGACATTCTCGTCTCTCGTTCACCGCATTCATTGTATGGTAGGGTGAACGGGTACAGGGTAGGGGGGCGGGTTCTAAACCCGCCCCTACAGATCCGCCCCTACGGAACCCGCCTCTACACACCACCACCAGCACACTGTGGGGCAGGCTGCCGGCCTGCGTTCAGCCATCCCCGTCAGCAGGGTTATGTACCGGCACGGGAGTCCGTTGCAATCCGCACCGGATCGCAAGCACGGCTGGCGCGGCAGCCATGCTACCGCACTCCAAACCCTGCGCCACGGGTAACTTCACCGGAAAACCGTATCCACTCCGGCGGGTGCAGCGGAAATGCCGTTCGCCGGGTCTGTGATCACTCCTGGCGTGATCGGGTGATGTCCCTCATTCACCGCCTCCCGTGGATGGTAGGGTGAACGGCACAGGCACCGTCCGTAGGTGCGGGTTGAGAACCCGCCCCTACAGAACCGCCCCTGCCGAATCCACCCCTGCGCACCACCACCAGCATGCTGTGGGGCAGGCTGCCGGTCTGAGTTCAGCCATCCTCATCATCAGGGGCACGCAGGCAACAGGCGCACGATAGCACAGCTATAACACACGTTCGCGCACCCTGCTCCACGGTTCGGCATGACGTCTCCCGCCGCCCCCCGATGCCAAACCATGGTTACAATTGCCATGCAACACGCGCTCGATTATCATTTATCATGGACGTATTGCTCGCCTCCGACTCAACACACCAATAAACATTCATGCGTATGAGAGGACATCCTGCCGGCATACTCTTCGCCTGTGCTCTACCGGTTGTACTGTTGTTCGGCGCACTCAACCCGGTTGTGGCGCAGCAGCCCGCGCCGACGACGACACCGCCGCCTGTCACTGCGGTGCCGACCGTGGCGCTGCCGACATCAACGGTGGTGTTGCCTACGTCCACTGCTGTGCTATCCACGTCCACCGCTACGCCGCCCACGCCTGAGCCGACGCTCACTGTGCCGGAGGCCATTGACCGGATCATCAGTGGCGAGAAGCCGGTTGAAACCCTCGTTACCCTGATCGCCCAGCGTCCGCCGCTGCTGATCGCCGGGCTGTTTGTGCTCGCCCTGTTCATCGCCGCTGTCGCCGCCGCTGTCAAGCCCTGGCGCGAGCGTTTCTTCCGCTGGGTTGATCGGAGGATGGGTGGCCAGCGGATTGACATTGAGGATGAAGTGCAGCGCGAAGAGGATAAGAAGGATATCGAAGCCAAGCGGCGAGAGAGACAATTCCGGGCGGCGTTGCCGACCGGCATCGCAAACTATCTTGAATGGCTCCAGGCAGAATACGGCTCCACGCAGCCGCTCGGTATTGCCACCGAGCAGGTGCAACTCAGGCTTGAAGCTGTTCACGTGCCGCTGCGGGTCGTCGAGCGCGATGCGATTGAGTCCTACCGCAGGCGTATGCGTGGTGAAGATCGGCAGATGTTAGAGAGAGTGTTGTCCGACACGGAGAACAGCAGTGGCTATGTGTTTGAGCTGCTGAGCGATCCGGATCTGCTGGCGGCACGTCGGGCGTCTTCGAGCGACCGGCGGCGACAACAGGTGAATCGCGGCACGCCAACCGATGATGCGCCTCCGCCACCTGTGACCACAACGCGCTTGTTGCTGCTCGGCGATGCGGGAAGCGGTAAAACAACGACCTTGCGCTATGCCGCACTCCGCCTTGCTGAGGCGTATCTTAAGGGTGATGCCTCACTGCTGGCAGACGCCGATACCGGTCTGCGCCTCCATCTCCGGCAGACGCCACTGCCAATCTATGTTCGGCTGACGCTCTTTGCCGCAACCATTCCACCAGATCTGCAAGAACTGTCGCCGCAAGAGCGGCAAAACTATGCCGGTGCGCCGCCCGACCTCTTCCTCAACTGGCTGGATCGCGAGATGGCGAAGTATTGTGAGATGCCGGAACGCATGCTTTCGTCACTGATCAAGAAGAACGACGGGGGTGTTCTGCTCCTACTCGATGGGCTGGATGAGGCGGGCGATGATCAGCGCCGCGCGTATCTCGCGCAGGTGATCGACAATCTCGCACACCGGTATGCGAAGTTGCGCTATGTCGTTGCAAGTCGAACCGCAGGCTATGGCGGGCGAGTCTACCTCTCCGATTTCCTTGAACGGCACCTCAGTCCGCTGAATGAGCGGGAGGCTCAAGCGCTGATCCACAAGTGGTTCGCTGCCGTTTATGCGCGCCTGGCAGAGATCGGGCGCCGTCGCCAGGACGCTGCCGCAGATCAGGCCGCCCGGCTCTGGAGTGCCATCGAGCGTAATGATCGCCTCTTAGAAATGGCGACGAACCCGCTCCTGCTGACGGTGATGGCGCTGCTCCAGTTCAATAACGTGAAGCTGCCCGACCAGCGTGCGAAGCTGTACGAGAAGCTGATCGAGCTGCTCCTCGACCTCTGGCGTAAGCAGAATGTTGCCAACGACACGCTGGTGATGAGCATTGCGCAACTGGCAACCGAGCAACGCCGTCTGGAGGCGCTTGCCCTCTCGATGCAGCAACAGGCGCAGCAGGTACGCGAGGTGACGCTCAGTCAGGCGCAGGAATGGCTCAGTCCACTCTATGTCGAACGACTGAAGATCGACCGCGAGGCTGCCGATGAGCGGGTGCGCGATCTGCTCCACCGCCTTGCCGTAGACAGCGGCATCATCCAGCGCCGCGATGACATGTACTCCTTCTCGCACTACACGTTTCAGGAGTACCTGGCGGCGCGGGCGCTCGACAGCCTCGACAACCGTGCCGGGGCACCGGATAGTGTGGCATTTCTCCTGGATCGTAGTGGCGATCCGCGCTGGCGCGAGACCCTGCTGCTGGCTGCCGGCTCCTGGAGCAATGGTCAGCAGATCGCCAAGACGGAGCGGCTTCTGCGCGGGCTGCTCGATATGCACGATCCTGAAAACCTACTGCTTGCTGCCGCCGTGTTTGTCGATATCGGGGTGGTCGAGGAGCTGACCACCCTGCGTGATGAGACCACCACCCGCCTCCGCGCCCTCGCTGCGCTCACCGATGACTGGCGGAGGGTCGCCCACCCCGATCCGGTGCTGCGCAACCGCGCCGCGACCACGCTCGACCGGCTCGATGCCGATAGCGACCGCCCCGGCCTCGACCTGACGAAGGCCGATTACTGGGCGACCCGCATCGAGCCGGGTACGTTCAGTATGGGTGATGACAATGGATGGCTCGACGAAAAGCCGCAGTTCGACTACACCATCCGCCGGCCCTACGCCCTGGCCCGCTTCCCGGTGACCAACCGCCAGTACCTGCTGTTTATCGAGGCGCTGGCCGGGCGCGGCACGCCTGAGGCCGTTGCCGCGGCGCGGAAGCTCTTGCAGTTGATGGAGATGCATAAGCAAAAGCCGGAGGATTTTCGCCCGCACTTCTGGCCAGGCGCACGTTACCGGGCCGGCGAGGGCAACCACCCGGTGGTTGGCATCACCTGGTACGCCGCCACCGCCTTCGCCTGGTGGGTCAACGAATGGCTGCACGAGATCGGTGTGCTGACGGCAGGCGAGGAGGTGCGTCTGCCCACCGAGGCCGAATGGGAGCGGGCCGCAGCCTACCCGCCGGTCCTGCCGGGTGGCAACACGCGCGCCGGACGGCGCGAGTACCCCTGGGGCGATTGGGATGAGCTTCACCCTGGCATTCCGGCCAATACATCCGAGAGCAAGATCGGCGGCACCTCGGTGGTGGGCATCTTCCCCCACGGTGCGGCGGCCTGCGGAGCCGAGGAGCTGGCCGGCAACGTCTTTGAGTGGTGCAGCACACCGCTGGTGCGTTATCCATTCTCAGGTGAGGTGGTGAGCGCAGAAAGTCTTTACACAGGGAACAAACGTACTATTAGAACATACGTGCTGCGCGGCGGCTCTTGGTACGACGGTCGTGTCAACGCCCGTTGCGCTTCCCGCCGCGACCGCTATCCCGACCGGCCTCGTCAATTGGGGTGTGCGTCTTGCCCGTCTATTCTCCTTTCCTTCGTCTTAATGTCTTTTTGACTTCTTGTCTTTTTGACATTGTAAAGTATTTTGTATGGCCTGCGGGCTGCGCTGCCGGTGCTGGGGGTGCAGGGGGGCGCAGCATCCCCCTGCCCGCGCCGCAGGCGCGGATCGCGGTATTTTTACCACAGAGACACGGCGGACATAGCGGATAGGTATAAGCCGGGTTATTACCGTGAGGCGTGACGGAGCACGTCCATAGGGACTGGCTGCGCCCCACAGCAGGCGTGCAGTTGCGCGATACGGTGCTGAGGGCAACGTCGGGCTGTTCATCCTGACGGTCAGTCGTCAGGGCCTGCTCACAGCAGACGTGGCAACGTGAGTTTTTATCACCCGGACTCACGTTATCCCACCTTGAACTCCACATAAACAGCGATCATCATGTATTACCCGCAGGTACAGGTTACAGTGTCCTGCGAAGGTTCTGAACGTATCGCCGGTACTTGACAGTTTCCGGCCTGGGGTGGTATAAGCTACCCATGACTGTTAGCAACCAAACCTGGTGCCCCGTTGCACCATTCAGGGAGAGATAGCGTGAACTATCCGAAACGCGCTTTGCTTGCGTTGTTGCCCGTGCTGGCAATGTTTCTATTGGTGGGATTGATGGCTGCCACTCCACCGGTACCGCCGCCGCCGAGTCTGAAGGTTGCTGAACTATCACCGCTCGAAACGGCAACTATCCCGCCCACTGCAACCGCAACCCCCTCACCACTGCCATCACCAACGCTCACGCCAACCCTGGCCCGCCGCGAGTTTATCGAGTCGTATGAGGCGAAGGTTGCCCCAACCAGCTTTCTCCCCGGTCGTGGCCCGGTGTTGCCGGGGGAGTTCGTCTACGCCGGACGCCGCCTCGATTTTTATGTTGGTCGCGGCACCTTTAGCGCCGACCAGGTGCGCGATCTGGCAGTGAAAGCTGAATATGCCCTGGGCTATTTGCAACGGCGGTTCGATGTTGAGCTGACAGAACGGGTCTCGGTGGGGTTTTATAATCCGGCGCTGGCACCCACCAGCGATACACGCGGGATCGCGTATACCTACGACCGCACCAATATCCGTATCTTCTACCGTCCCAATGAAGACACCTACCAGGCGCTGGTGATTCTGACCCACGAACTGGCCCATGCGTTGCAGGCCGAAGCCTACGGTCGCGAAGCCCAGGCCCAGGCCGATCTGGTGTTGCTTGAAGGGCTGGCAACCTGGATATCGGGTGAATACTGGCTCAGTCTCTACGATGCGCCGTCTTTTCAGGCCCGTGCCCGTGAACTGTACAATGCCGGGTACCGGGGCAATCTGGCGGTGTTTGCAAACAGTGCCAATTCGATGGCCGCCTACGAGATGTGGGCCGGCTTCGTTGAGTATCTGGCCCGCACCTATGGCTGGGATAAGTTTAACGAACTGTACGCTAATGGTCGCGGGCGAGCGCCCGGTTCGGCCAACTACCGCGGCATCTATGGCAAGAGTTTTCAAGAGCTGTATACCGAATGGTATGCCACGCTGCGGTGATGTCGGCGCAATAACGGACAGACATCCATCCGCTACCCAACAGGAAACCGGTATCAGCGCACGCTACTCTGTTTCAAGCGCCGATACTCTTCCGGCGATTGCCCAACCTCCTTGCGGAAGACACGACTGAAATAGCTACTACTCGAAAAGCCTACTTCCAGGGCGATATTGGTGATACTCTTGTCGCTCTCGGCAAGCAGGTGGCGGGCCTGCAAGACCCGATACCGGTTGAGATACTCTACCGGGGTGGTGCCGAGTTCCTGCCGAAAACAGTGGGTCAGGTAGTCTTCACTCATGCCAACATAATGGGCAATATCTTGCCGGGTCAGTGGATGGGTATAATGGCTATGGATATACGCCATTGCCTTTCGTACCAGCATCTGCGCCTGATCGCTCAGCCGGCGTCGGCGCTCAAGCGCGGCCTGCAAATGGGCGAGAGTTTCATCGGCGCTGAAAATGCCTTTGCTGAGGATAGTTGTGACGCCCTGGTTCAGGAGTGCCATATCTTCTTCACTCAGCATCCGACCGGTAATCACAATGACCGGGATTTCGCGTAATCGTTGATCCTCGCGCATCATTTGCAGCAGGGTAAAGCCATTCATTTCCGGCATCATTAAATCCAGCAATACCAGATCAACCGGCTGCTGTTGAAGGATGGTGAGCGCTTCACGGCCCGAACGAGCGCGTAGTACCCGATGACCGGCGCTGTATGATTGAATGATCCGGGCGTGGAGTTCAAGCGTGTCGGGGTCATCATCGACCACCAGAATGGTATGGCCTGCCGATACAGGATCACTCTTGAGCCAGTATTGATCGAGGACGCGGGCCAGATCGGCCAGTTCAACCGGCTTGGTCAGGTAGTTAAACTCAAGCACTGTACCGTGTTGTTCGGTCATCGCACAACACAACAATGGCAGATCACGAGTCGCCGAATTCGCCTTGAGCACCCGAATTGCCTGCCACCATGCCTGATCGCCTTGCACCGCGTTCAGCACTACAGCGCTATAGCTTTTGTTTAAGAGTTCACTCACCCAGGCTGCACTATCATCTATCGGGAGTGAGGTGACGGCAAAACCACGTTTCTCTAAATGATGCTGAAGCCGCTCGTCGGTACCGGTTGAGAGTAGCAGCACACGTGATCGGGTGGTAACCGGTTGCGATTTACGGCGTTGTTTGACTGTAGGGGCAGCAATCGTGGGCAGGCGAAAGAAAAAGGCCGATCCCTCACCTTCAACGCCACTTGAGTGTACGCCGATAGTGCCGCCGTGCAACGCAACCAGCCGTTTGCAGATCGCCAGCCCCAGGCCGATGCCGCTGTAACCGCGTTCAATGCTGCGCTCTGTGCGCTGGAATTCACCAAAAATGCGCGCCTGTTCTTCCGGTGATAAGCCGATCCCGGTATCGCGCACGGTGACCGTCACTGCATCGGCTTCGGTAGTCACTGTCAGACTGACACTGCCGCGATTCGTGAATTTTATCGCATTGACGACCAGATTTAAGGCGATCTGCTGCAAGCGAGTGCGATCTCCCCAAACCCACGGCCCTTCGGCGGGAATGGCGTCGTGCCAGATGAGGTGCTTGTCGGCTGCCATTTGCTGTCCAATATCAGCCACCGCACGCATCACCTGTCCCAGATCAACAACATCGCACACCAAACGCAACTGTCCGGCATCACTACTGGTCAGATCGAGCACATCACCGATCAGCCGGCTAAGATGGCGGGCATTGTCGTAGATACGCTTGAGGTCGTGCCGTACCTGTAGCGGTAAATGTTGCGTCCCCTCGGCACTCTCGCGCAACAGCAGATCGCTCATGCCAACAATCAGGTTGAGCGGTGTTTGCAATTCGTGACTCACCATCGACAGGAAGCGACTCTTGAGTTGATTTGCCTCTTCGGACAGGCGGCGCCCTTCAGTTGCCGCCCGGTAGAGGCGGGCGGCATTCAGTGCGGCACTGATCTGCTGCACAATGGTGCCGTAGAGATCGAGGCGTGAGCAGTCGAAGGTGACAAAACCGGCCTCACTATCGATCCCGGTCAGCGGAATCAGGCTGAGCTGAAATGGCTGGCCCGCTGTCAGCCATTGGGAGGGCGGAAACGAGCGACTACGGATCCGAATAACCGGTTGCTGGGGCATCGTCACCGCTCGTAAGCGACACCAGGCTACCGGATCGTCGCGATCAGCTTCAAAATAGCCAATCCAGAGTAGCGGCAGGTTTAATTCGGGCAGATGTTGGGCCAGAATGTCGTAGATGTCACTTTCAGCCAGCGCATTCAGCAAACGGGCGGTGAGGCGACCGATCCGGTTGTTGGTCTGGTGTTGGGTGTGGCGGTAATGCCAGTGCTGAACTCGCATCGCTGCACTGATGGTCATACGAGCCTCATCGAGGAGGTTCAGCGCGGCAGGGTGGAACGCCGGATCAAGCAGGCGCGGCAAGACATCACGAATGTACGAGATGGCAATCTGCCACTCGTGCGCATCATCACCGACCGATGTCACCTGCTTGAGCATCTGAGCGAGTACGGTACGGAACTGGTCAGGGCTGGCCGCCTGCACACTCTCAAGAAACGCTGTGAGCAGACGCCGGCAAAGCTGATCAATCTCTTCGGGTGTGAAGCCACGCGATTTCTGACTGAGCAGATCTCCCATTGAGCGAATCACCGCATCGCGCAGATCAGTCGTGTCTGAGATGTCGGGATGCAGGGATGTCATCTCCAGGGCATCGGCCAGCACCGCATTCTGGCTACAACCGCACGACTCACGGATGATCAAACGAGTCGGCACCTGTACCAGTTCCGGCAGGGGTACTCGTTCGCGCAAGTGATGAACCATGAGCTTCAGTGCCTGATACCCCATCTTGAACAGGGGAATCTGTACCGAGGTGAGCGCCGGTTCTGCCAGCAAGCCTTCTGGGCGGTCATCAAAGCCGATGATGGCAATATCGTCCGGCACCCGGTACCCTGCTTCCTGTAACGCCGAAATGGCTCCCAACGCCGATTCATCATTGCTTGCCAGTACTGCTGTGAATGGTACGCCTGTAGCCAGCAGTTGGCGCATTGCAGTGTAACCGCCGGTGAACACGTGACGCCCAAAGGCGATCAGGCGTTCATCAACCTCTAACCCGAACCGGGCCATGCTGCTGTGAAATGCCCGCAGTCGGTCACCGGTATCACCTTCCAGGTCGTGTTCACTACCGGCAATAAAAGCAATCTGACGATGGCCGTGTTCGATCAGGTGCTGAAGAGCGAGGTAAATCCCACCTGCATTGTTGGCAACAATGGTCGGCCCCGGCTCGCCGGAACCGACGAAGATCACCGGATGGCCGGCATCGCGAATGGCCTGCACCATCTGCGACCGCTCTGGGCGCTGCAAAGGGTTGATGATAATCAGACCGTGGGTGTTCCATGGCCCAACCGGTACAAAATTGGTACCATCAGCGATGGTGAACCATGCGGGTTGCGAGGGATCGTTGAGCTGGAGCGATGGCCCCATGCCGCACGCTAAGAGCAGATTACATTGCAGGTCTTGGGCTGCCTGTCGGATGCCGAGATAGATCGGGCTGAGGTAGCTCATGGTCAATGCTGTGCCGTAGAATTGCCAGCCGGCAATCACTCCGACAGTTGGCCAACGAGTTCGCTGCGACATTGCTCTGGTATTACGCATAGGCTTTCTGCTGGTTGGCGATTGATACTTTCTATGATACTACCATTTCTGAAGTGTGGATATTGGTCAAGAATATAATGCTGGTCGGGCAAAAGGGGGGCCGTGCCGGGCGATGTTACATACATAATCCAGGTTGCCACCTACGCTGTGAGCAGGCCACGAAAGACTACCTGCTATGATGAACAGCACGACGCTGCGCACAACATCGTGCAGCGTAACTAAACTGTACGAATCGTTTGGGTAGCAGCCAGTTCCGTAGACGCACTACGTCACGCACGTCTGGTATGCCCATCCTCCGTCTCTCTGTGCTAATATAAGGTAGCACCTTGGGTGATGATCTATCCGTGTTCATCCGCCTAACCCGCGTCCATCCGTGTTCCACCCCTCCCCCCGTCGCGCTCAACGACCCGCACCGCTGTAGTGACGTAAGGTAGTACCTTGGATTACATAATGCGCCGCTAATCACACGGCGCGATGACTATCATCGGATACAATACCGTCGGAGGATCGGGTTGTAGTAAAGGATGTCATAATGGAACTTCCCCGTCATATCGTTGACGCCGTGGTCGCGCAGGCGCTGGCCGAAGATGTTGGTGGTGGCGATCTGACCACCTTGACCGCTATTCCGGCGACAGTGCAGAGTTCCGCGCAGGTTGTGGTGCGTGAGGCCGGTGTGGTAGCCGGGCTGCCGGTCGTGATTGCCGTTTTTCGCCAGCTTGATCCTGGCGTCGCCGTGCAATGCCATGTGGCTGAAGGGGCGGCTGTTTCTGCTGGTACGACCCTGGCAACGATTACCGGTTCGGCGCGTAGTATTCTCACCGGTGAACGGGTGGCGCTCAATCTGTTGCAGCGGCTGAGCGGGATTGCCACGCTGACTGCGCAGTACGTTGCCGCAATAGCCGGCACGCAGGCGAAGATTCTCGATACCCGGAAGACAACGCCTGGGCTGCGTGCCCTGGAGAAATACGCTGTACGGGTAGGTGGTGGCTACAATCATCGGTTTGGCCTGTACGATGGGGTGATGTTGAAAGACAACCATCTGGCGATCCTGGCTGCCCAGGGGATCGATCTGGCCGGGGCGATCAGGCACGTGCGCCGGCAGCTTGGGCCAATGGTGCGGCTTGAAGTTGAAGTCGAGAGTGTGGCGGCAGCAATCGTTGCTGCCGAAGCCGGGGCCGATCTGATCTTGCTCGATAACATGCCGCCTGATCAGTTGCGGCTGGCAGTACAGGCTGTTGCTGGGCGCGCCAAAACGGAAGCCAGTGGTGGCGTGACGTTGCAGACCGTGCGCGCGATTGCCGAAACCGGTGTTGATTATATCTCGGTTGGCGCGCTGACCCATTCGGTGCGTGCGCTCGACATCGGTCTCGATATTTGATTTATGGCACACCCAGCAGGGCGACAGCGTCGATCTCGCTCCAGCTTCCATCACGCTGATCGATGGTGATACGCGCACTGACAATTCGGGTCAGGGTTTGTTCAAAGGTGATACTCTGAATAAATGGGCATTCGGGGGCCGGTGCCGGATCGGCCCGGTAGACGACGCGCGCTGTCCCCTGTTCATCAATCACTTCGACTAGCGTGATGTAGCCGGGTTGGTGATTCTGGTGAATGATCAGGCCGGTAGCAAAGACCGGATCGGCGAACGTGACCGTCAACGTCTCACGACTGCCGGGAGTTGCCGGTGCCCAGGCATTGGGGCTGTCCTGACATTCCGTGACATCAGGCGGGCCAACGGCACCGGCTGGATCATAGTCAGGTGCGTAGAAGCTGCTGGCAGTGGCTGCGCTTGCCCACTGCCGGATGATGTCACCGGTTGGGGCGGCTGCTGTCGGTGCCAGGGCCAGCGCGGTTGCCATGGCTGCCTCGTCGGTCTGCAAGCGGAAGGCTGAGATCGCGCTGTATTCGCCACTGTTATCGCTGATCCAGACCACGCCACCCGGTGCAGCAACGATCCCGTTGGGCAGACTGATCTCGCCGGGGTTGGGAATGCTGCCGGGTGTAGCCGGTGCCCCGCCACGGGCCACAATTGTGCCATCGGGAGCCAGCCGGAGAATGGTACCGGCATAGGTGGCAAGGTAGAGATAGCCGGCACGATCAAGGTCGAGAACCGGCCCCGCCAGCAGGGTTGGATCAGCCGGGTCGCCAAAGCGCGCCAGCACACTGCCATCGGGAGCCAGTTTGACAATCGCGCCGGCAAAACTCTCTGCCAGGTACAGCACACCGCTTTGATCAACCACCAGATCGGCGGGCGCCAGATCAGCCGGAAGCGTGATCCGTTCAATCAATCGACCATCAGCACTGAAACGTACAATACTGCTGACGGCCAGTCCATCGGGGCCAGGTCGGGTGTCGATTGCATAGACGCTACCATCACTCCCAACCGCAATGCGTTGCGGTGCCGATAGCCCAAACTGGTCGGGCGCATCGCCATGTCCACCCCAACGCCCGATCAGATCGCCTGTCGCGCTGAAGCGCACGATAGCATTGCGCCCGTAATCGGCGACGTAGAGATCGCCGTTTGGGCTAAGGGCGACATCGTAGGCGTCGAGCAGATCATCGGCGCCGAAAGTGGTGCGTAGCGTGCCGTCAGGTGCGAAGACCCACACACCGCGCCCACTTTCGGCAAGGTAAATCGTGCCATCGGGCGCTGCGGCCAGGCCACGGGCCGCGATAAAGCGGCTATTCGCCGGGCCGCTGCGGCCACCGAGCCGTAACACGAAGCCGGGTGGCCCTGTACGGACGATCTGCGGCTGGGCGGCCAGGGCGAGTGGGGTTGGCGTCGGGATAGCCAGCGGCAAGAGTTCAATACTTGCGAATATCTGATCGATAGTTGCTGCTTCGCGCTCCCACTGATCGCCGGCGGCCTGGGCCAGAATCCGCACGATGCGAGTGTCATCAACCAGCACCAGCAGGCGTCCGCGGCCACTGGTACCACTGACATCGGCCTGCAATCCCTGAGCGTTGCCCAGGCGGATTGGTTGTGTCGGTGCAATCGTATACCCAGACGATTGGATTGCACTGCTGGCCAGCTCGAAGACGGTTTCGGGATTGGCCGTGCCATATTGCGCCGTAAACGCCGGGACTGTTGTGGTGTCGATCAACAACAGCGGGGCGTCAATCACCGTTGCATCGAGGGCGGTTGCCGTCGCGGCAATCCGCAGCGTGTTGGCTTCTAACCGACTCTGCCAGCCTGCCGGCAGGCGTAAACGCAACCCGAATTCGGCAAAGGTTACATCCTGTTCAAGCAGGATCGGCGTTGGGGCCGGCGGAACGGGGGTGGGCGTTGGGGCCGGTGGTGCTGAACAGGCCACCATCATTCCGGTTAGCAAAATAACGGTCACGAGACGAAGAAGCATGCCGGTTCCTCTGTTGATCAGGAAGCGCGATGTCAGTTGTATCATAACCCAGGTTGCTACCTTATATCACCACAGAGGCACAGAGGACACAGAGGATGGGTACAATTCGAGTTACCACCTTTAGGCGTGACGTAGCACGTCGATGGGAACTGGCTGCTACCCACATCGTTCGTGCAGTTACGCCATCCAGTGTTGCGTGCAACGTCGTACTGTTCACCCTGGCAGCTAGTCTCCGTAGCCTGCTCACAGTAACCTGGGTTGTCATAACAAATGGGTAAATATTGCCATCGTGATCTGCCAACAAACCGTTGTGTATGCAAAGATACAGCCTTCACCTACCCGACCAGACTCCGCAGCCTGTCTCAACAATCTGCTAGCCTCATAAGTGTATTTTTCCCAGATTGATATGACAACATTGCAAGCGTATCACCCATTTCATTAACACTAAGGTTATACCTCTTCGTTATACTCAACGTAGATCGCGGTTTCCTTTGCGCTGCGCAGGAACAATCTGAAGATTCGGATCAGGAAACGCTATGAACGGTTCAGCGCTCTACAACATCGGCTTTGTGCTCGAACAGGCCCTGGGGCATGTGACTCACGCCAAAAACTTGCAGGCGAATATCAGCAATGATCCTGATGTCCGACCGCATTGGGCACTCATTCCGTTTGAGACTCATGGTCTGGCAGCGCGTATACCGCTCTACAAAAGTAACTGGACGGTACGTGCCGGTTTGCGGGCGCGCCGCTCATTGCGCCGATTGACCAGACACACGACCCTTGATGCGCTCTTTTTTCATACGCAGGTGCCGGCTGTGCTGGCCGCCGATTGGTTGCAGCGCTACCCCGGCATCGTCTCGCTCGATGCCACTCCGTTACAGTACGATCAGCTCGGCCCGTACTATCAGCATGATCCAGGCCCGCCCTGGCTGGAACGGATTAAATGGCAGCTCAACCGACGTTGCTTTCAACTGGCCCGCCATCTGGTCACCTGGAGCCAGTGGGCGAAAGATGGCCTGATCGAGGGCTACGGTGTGCCGGCAGATAAGATTACCGTCATCCCGCCCGGTGTGAATGTGCATGAATGGCAACGCCCGACGCCGCGTACCCGCCACGAGGGGCCGGTAAAAATTCTGTTTGTGGGAGCCAATCTCGAACGCAAAGGGGGGCTGCTGCTGATCGAAGCCTTCCGGGCACTGCGCCCGCTCGGTGTTGAACTGCATCTGGTGACCAAAGACCAGGTGCCGGACGAGCCGGGGGTGTTTGTCTATCACGGGATGCAGCCGAACAGTGCCCCACTGAAGGCGCTCTACCACCAGGCCGATATTTTTGCCTTGCCAACGTTCGGCGACTGTCTGCCAATGGTGCTTTCGGAAGCGGCGGCAGCCGGTTTGCCGGCGGTGACGACCCGTGTCGCGGCTATTCCCGAAATTGTCCGTGATGGTGAGACAGGCTTATTGATCCCGGCTGGCGATCTGAACGCGCTCACCGAGGCCCTGCGTCGCCTGATCACCCGTCCCGACGAGCGATTGCGGTTCGGCGAGCGGGCAACGATCCACGTGTCACGTATGTATGATGCCCGCCATAATGCCGGGCGACTGTTGGATTTGATCAAGGGTGAGGTCGATCTGGCCCGTATGCAAGAGAGGATTCCGGCGTGAATCAGGTTTTGCTTACCGTTTCAGGCATTATTCCATCTGATCTTGAACAGCAGATTGCTGCCGGTCGGCGCCCGCGCGCCGATTATCTTGAACTGGCCCGTCACTTCGGCGCCGATTTGATTGATTATCGGATTGCACGCGAGACCAGCGGGCCGGTCGGTCGTCTGTTTGAGCGCCTGGGAGGGCCGAATCTGCTGCTGGCCTGGGCCTGTTTTACCCGTCGTCATCGCTATCAGGCGATTGTCACCGACGGCGAACAGGTTGGTTTACCGCTGGCAGCCCTGCTCAAATATTTTACGCCCAACCGGCGGCCCCGCCATCTGATGATTGTCCACGTGTTGTCGGTGCCGAAGAAGATGATCTTTCTTGATCGTTTTGCTGTCCATACTCACATTGACCGTTTTATGGTCTATTCAACGTGGCAGCAGCGATTTATCACCCAACGGTGGGGCTTACCCGTTAAACGAGTGCCGTTTACCCCATTTATGGTTGACG
Organism: Chloroflexus aurantiacus J-10-fl; assembly: GCF_000018865.1. NCBI lineage: Bacteria > Bacillati > Chloroflexota > Chloroflexia > Chloroflexales > Chloroflexaceae > Chloroflexus > Chloroflexus aurantiacus. The sequence continues at coordinate 1,235,333 of NC_010175.1, read as the reverse complement.
ACCGGTTTTTTCATCCCCGTCACGCACCGCCGCGCCAGACCCCACGCCCACAGATTTGCGCAGTTGGGCTGGAAAGGCGTGATTACCCGACTCTCCTGCGTGCTGTTGATGGTCTCGATGCAGACGTGGTCGTGGCTGCTGCCAGCCCGTGGTCAAAACAGAGAGATACCACCCGGAACCAGCCGATTCCACCCAATGTGCGTGTCCAGAAGTTCAGTCAATACGAATTACGCCAGCTCTACAGCGATAGCCGATTTCTGGTGATGCCGCTCGAACCGGTAGAGTTTCAGGCCGGAGTAACGGCTATTCTGGAAGCAATGGCGATGGAGCGGGCCGTTATCTGTACGGCAACACCCGGCCAGACCGATGTTGTCGTTGAGGGGGAAACCGGTCTGTACGTACCACCACGCGATCCGGATGCCTTGCGGAAAGCGATTGAACATCTCCTTGCCGAACCGGAAAAGGCAGCCCGTATGGGCCGCGCCGGGCGCCGGCGGGTTGAAGAGGAGATGAACCTCGATCATTATGCCGTGCGTCTGACCGATTTTCTCTACGATACGCTGACCGAAGTCGGTGTTGAGCCGCTGTCGGGTAAGCATAAGGAGCGACTATGATGTCGTTGATGTGGGGCTTGTTGACGGTGATCTTCTGGGTCAGCGGGATTGTGCTGGCAGGGATGGTGGCTTATCTTCTGCTGCTCACCGGAGCAGCCTTTTTCGCCCGGCGCACAACGACGCTTCGTCCGCATCCCACCACGCGCTTTGTGATCATGATACCGGCGCACAATGAAGAGCGCCTGTTGCCCGATCTGCTGACTAATCTGCAACAACTCGACTATCCGCGTGAACTCTACACTGTACACGTCGTTGCCGATAACTGTTCGGATCAGACTGCCGCAGTTGCTGCCGCGCATGGAGCCATCGTCCACGAACGATTCGATCAGACGCTGCGTGGCAAGGGGTACGCTTTGGAATGGTTGTTGCAGCAAATCTGGTTGCGCCAGGAACCGCACGATGCGGTCGTCATTCTCGATGCCGACACGGTGGTCTCGACCAATTTTCTACGGGTGATGGATGCCCGGCTGGCGCAGGGTGAACGAGTTATCCAGGCTTACTATGCGGTACGTCAACCCGAAGGCGCATGGAGTGCCGGAATCCGTGCGGTGGCCTTGATTGTCCTGCACTACCTCCGCCCTCTGGGCCGCATGGTGCTTGGTGGCTCGACCGGCCTGAAGGGCAATGGGATGGTCTTTGCCGCCGACATTCTACGGCAGCAGCGCTGGACAGCCTCGCTGACGGAAGATATTGAGTACCACATGCGGCTGATTCTGGCGGGTGAGCGCGCCATGTTTGCGCCCGATACCGTGGTATGGGCCGAGATGCCCGATAGTCTGAAGTCTGCCCAAACCCAAAATGAGCGCTGGGAGCGCGGACGGATGGAGATGGTGCGCCATTATGTGCCGCAACTGCTGCGTGAAGGGTTGCGCCGACGAAGCTTTTTGCTGATCGATGCTGCCATCGAGCAACTGATTCCACCCTTTTCGGTGGTTACCGGAGCCAGTGTATTGCTCTTGCTGATCGCCCTCGTCCTGGGTGACCCGGCAGCACTCGCGCTGGCCGGTTTTGTGTTGCTTGGTCAGGTTGTGTACATTCTCAGTGGGCTGATCCTGGTGAAGGCACCGTGGCCGGTTTACCGCTCGTTACTCTTCACCCCGCTCTTTGTAATCTGGAAGCTGTGGCTCTACATCCGGCTGCTACTCGGCATCAAACCGCGTGACTGGATTCGGACGGCCCGGAATCGGGCACCGCATTCGTGATGGTAACAGATACCTGTTTGAAACTGGAAATGACACCTGTGTCAGAAGAGCGCGGGTGTGCGACAGCCGACGCGGGACAATGGTGGCTGACCACCATGCCCGCGTCGCTTACTATAGAGGCTATGTCTTCATCACAACGTCGCGTGGTGTTATATCACATCTAATCTACTGCGTGGCACGTGATCCACGACATACCCTTTCGATACCTCCTCATCCGTCGCATCCCTCGCATGGCGATGAGAACCGACATGGAAGGGGCGGGTTCTAAACCCGCCCCATATCTGATGCCGGGCCGTGATGCACCGGATGGGGCAAGATTTGGTATGCGACCCTGATTCCCTGCGGGCATTTTCGCGTCGTCAGTATGGCCTGAATGTTCGGTGCTCGTCATAACCGCTGACAGCAGGAAGCGCATGCGCGTTGCCGCCTGAATCGCTCTGCTTTTGATCGTGCCCACACCTGACGGACGCTAGCGACGGGCGGAATGAGGCTGTTCCGGCGAGATTGTTGGCAGGCGATCCCATACCAATAAGCCAGGCTGGGCACTGAGGAGCACCCGGTCAGGCGTATACCGTACTGTAAGTCCGCCGGCACTTCCCAACACCCGCCGATTGAGATCGGGGGGGATGGCAGTAATAAAGCCCTCGTCGTCGAAAAAGAGGCGGACGCACGAAAAGGCGAAGGTCAAGTCATGGGGGCTGGCTAGCGTTACTTCAAGTTCGGAATCACCACTGACACCAACCTGTCCACCGAGATCGTTGAGCATCTGCCGTAGCGCATCAATATCGACATTGAGGCGCTGGCCTTTGCTACCGCTCAGGGTGATGGTGATATGACGACTGGTGAGTACCGAGTCGATCAAGAGCAGCTCGTAGGGTGTCTGCTCGAACAGTACTGCCGCTGCCGGATTCGAGCGATCAATAGCACGACCGGCCAATGCCCAGCCCAGTGCGTTCACATCGTAGGCTACACGCATGGCAGTGGGAAATGAGAACGAAACTGTCGCTGCACCCTGGATCGAAGTCGCCAGACTGGCGGCTGGTATGCCGAAGCCGTACAGAAACCCCCGCAGAATATGCAAGCCGAGGTCGAGGCTGATCCGGCGCGAACGCCGACCGCTGATATCGATCAATTGTGATACCGCAGGCTGCACGCTCAATGGACTGGAGTCGGTAAGGAGCGGCAACAACGAACCACGAAACACGCTCCGATTATCCCGATGAATAACGACCGACAATGGGCGAATGCGCGCATCAGGCACCCGCACGGCATTGGCTCCGAACAGGTCGTGTACCAGGGAGACCAGGGGATCATTTGGGCAGAGATGCAGAATCATAAACAACCTCGTCGGTGCAATTTCAAAAAGGGTGGTAGATCGTTACTGGAGATCGTATGCGTGACAGATGCTTTTGGGTTGGCCTGCCCAGAGGAGAGCGACTGACGGAAGGAAGCCACCTCGCTGGCAATGAGCGTTACCCGCACGCGATCCCGGTGCGACGCCAGTGGTGAGGTAGCAACACCGATGACCAGATCGATCTCATTGGCAACCACACGATGGATCTGCTCAATCGCCTGATGGACATCGATCAGACCCAGGTTACTGCCACCGATGATTGAAGCGAAGACACGGCGGGCTTTTTGTAAATTTCCTTCGAGCAAATCACATTTCAGCGCGAGCTGCATCGCACGCTGGGCAGCATCACTTCCTGTTGCACTGCCAATCCCAAGCATCGTTTGTCCGGCCTGACTGAGGGTCTGCCGCACGTGGGAAAAATCGAGCTGCATCAGTGAGGGGAGGGAGAGCTGATCGATCACACCGCTGATTGCAGCAGCTAAAATCGTATTGCTGTACGTCAGCGCAACCGATAGGGTTGTCCGCGGATCGACAAAATTCAAAATCTTTTGATTGGAAACCACAACCACAGCATCAGCCTCTTTGCTCACACTGGCAAGTCCCTGTTCGGCAATCCGGCTCCGCTGTCCCTTTTCGACCTGAAACGGCATCGTAACAAAGGCCAGGGTCAATGCTCCGAGCTGACGGGCAAGCCGGGCGACCACCGGCGCGGCACCGGTACCGGTACCACCACCCATACCGGCGACAATCACAACCAGATCGGCGCCACTCAATGCCTTCGCCAGCATTGGCTCGCTCTCGACAGTTGCGGCTGCCCCGACATCAGGCCGCCCACCCGCTCCCTTTCCGGCGGTCTGCTGTGGGCCGAGCAAGATACGGGTTGGAATAGTGGTACGCCCTGCCAGGTCTTGCAAATCGGTATTGGCAACGACCAGATCCACCTGATCGTTCTGGAGCTTCAGCGTACTGACCAGATTCCCACCACATCCGCCCAGCCCAATCAGCTTGATGTTGATCGGGGCGCGGGCGTGAAACGAAGAAGCTGTTGACTGCATATGATTCCTGTGATGTTGTGATAGGTGGCAGCGAACCGATTGCCGCCTACAAATGCATGGTCATTTCGCCTACGTGTATCCGGTTGCTGCTAATCTGAAAATGTCGGCAGAGTAACTGAATGAGCGCCTTTGCTGCTTTACGAAGTGTCGGCGGGGCGTGGTCAAGTTCACCCTCAACAGCAATGACCAGTGCCCGTTGATCGAGCTGTTCGGCAGGCAGGCCGATACCACGGGCAGCCCGCGCAACATAGCGTTCGTGCCGCAACCGAAAGACGGTGCCGGTATGATCGATGTAGTAGTGCCAGCGCGCAGCCGTATGCGCCTGCGTCAGTGCCAGGCTCGCCGGTCCTGGCGTTGGGATAACGACAATGGTATCAATCGCTCGCCGACGTACCTCACCGTCACCGGCAAAGAGACTGACATCGATGAACGGGCGATCAGGTCGGGGTGATCCCACCAACGGGGTTGCCTGCATCACCGGGAGCGAACGCGGATTGTGCATCCGTGATAATCGGATAACACCGGATACGCCCTGACGGTGTGAGCTGAGCAATGCGGTGAGACGACCGAACGGATTGCCCGGTGGCAGTGGCCGGTCGAGTGGCCAGTCCGGTGCCGGCAGGCGACAGGCCACCACATCGAGGGCAAACGGCATCAACGCGATGGGGATGCCATCAACGACATCTGTTTCGGGTGGGCCAAGCGGTGCGCCCAGATCTTCGTCAAGCGCGTACCGCACGAGCGCCGCCTCAGCCTGATACCGCCGACCGGTACGCAGGGCAAAGAGATCATCAAGCAGGAGATTCGCCAGTTGCCTGGCTCGCTCACGACTCAGACCGGGAAGAATCATCTGGCCTGCCGCAGCACGTCGAATATCACTCAGACGGTAGATTACCTGCCACTGACCAACCGGCGAGCAGAGGCTGTCGAGGGCGAAGTGCTGGCAGGCGACATGCCATCCCGGTGCCAGAGCGAGGCGGTGGTTGTGACTGATTGGCATGCCAAGTTCAGCCTCATGGTCGAGAAAATACTGATGGAATGCCCAGCCCGGTTGAAACCCGTTGATCGGGTCGGCAGCCCGGAAGATAGCGTCGAGGAGCGCCAGACGTTGCGGGCTGGCGGGAACATCACGTAATCGCTGAATTGGCTCATCGGGGCGCAGCGTGTCATCCGGGCCAACGGTTGCAAAGAGCGCATCACGAGCGTAGACCTCCACCAGATAGCGGGTGCCATCGGGAAGTGACAACACTCGTTCCCGATCATTCGGTGATGATGCCGCACGTGATGCCGGTGGACGGGCGATTAACGAGGCCACCGGCATCCCCAGATGAAGGGTACGTGCTGTGGTAGCGAAGGGCCAGCTCGCGGGCAGGCCACTCCCGGCGGCGCGATAGGCGACATCGAGCATCCGTTGGCGCATCTGCTCGGTCGGCGGCATCGTCGGGGCGCCGGGAAGATCGGCAAACACCTCACTGACAAAGCGTTGCCAGGGGAAGCCAGCCGGATCGGTCTTCCGACCGGGGGCAATGTCAAGGTGGCGGACAACCTGGTTTGGCGGAATCTGATACTTCTGCACCAGCTCGCGGGTTAACCAGCGTGCCGCCGCATACTGTTCCGGCGGATACGGATCGCGACCATCGTTCCGGTTCTCTAACTCAATCCCAATCGACACATCGTTACAGCCGTAGACGGTACGTCCGTCCACCTCCCAACGACTGACACCGGCGTGCCAGGCAATATCGTGATCGGCAACCAGTTGCACAATGTGTCCACGTTTATTGATGTAGTAATGCACAGACACTTCACGGCCTGGCGCACCACCCTGACGCAGCCACTTCAGATCACCGGGATAGGTGCCGGCGGTGGCGTGTAACACCACCATACGGATGCGATCAGGGGTGCCGGGCTTGAAATTGTTGCGCGTCATTCCTAGCCATTCAATCTGATACATGACTCACCTGATATATGTTCAACAGCGCCGGCAGATTCCCTTACTGCCGATCTGCTTGCAAACGCTGACGTGCCCATTCCTCTTGAATGCGTAAACGCCGGATATGTGGATGGCGAGGCTGCGATGATAACGATGGGCCAAGCGTAAGAACCGGTGGCTGGTCGGTGGGTGGGCGCAGGTAGATTGGACCGTGGCTGCGACTACGCACATAGAGGGCCGGCACAAACCACGACACCTGATCGGTTTCACCGACATACAGGGCAATGCGGGCAGCTGCCAACGCTTCCTGAACACTCCGTCCCTGGGCCAGACCGGCGTACACAATACTGGCGATGCGGGTAGCGGCGTCGGCCCGAATCGTAAACTGCATCCCAATCACCACCGGCACGCCGGCCATACTCAGTGCCGGTGCGACGCTACTGAGCAGGGTTGCGCCTGGGGTTGCCATAGCGCCCTGACAGGCGTGGAGCACAACCATCTGCACACCGCCAAATGCAGCCGCAAGCGCATCTGGTGGCGTCCATTCCTCGCCACCACGTTCGTGGTCAAGCAGCAGTGCCCCGCTCCCCTGCTCATAGCGACCGTGGCCGTAGTAGTGAATGACATCAGGAGACCATTCGCGGACGACACGTTCCAGCTCCCGGCGGGAAACGGGACTCAGCTCGCGAACCTCGGCCAGATTCCGTTCGAGCAGAGGTTGCAGGGCGTGCATACGCGCACTCCGCTCGATTTGGCGGAGTTCCATCGGAATACCGGCCTGTGGTGAGAGCGCGAGAATCCGCAGCGCACCACGCCCTGGGGTTGGTGCAGGTGGAGGACCGGTATGCTTCAACCGTCGTTCAATCGTCGCCGCCAGGCGACGCTCCGTCAACAGTGGCGTTGGTTCATCAGCCCAGAGCAATTCCCAGGGCAACGCAGCCAGTGCGACATCGGCTGGTGCGTGAGCGTGAAAGTGGCAAGAAATCAGGAGCGGTCGATCAACAGCCAGGGCGTAGGCTCGCACAATCTTCAACGCCTCGGCACCACGCTTATCGTGCGTGAGTGCGCGAAAGAGCCGTCGCCCGACCCGTCGTGGCAAATCAACCGGTGCCCGATTATCTTCATCCCAAAAATTGAGTTCACGGAGCCGATCCTGCTCTGCCTGACTAAACATAAATGCCGTCTCCTGGGCGGCTGTCCAGGGGTGGGGATATGCCGGGTCTTGCAAGACATCGAGTGCGCGCAAAACCAGCGGCACATCGGCTTCGGCAATCGGCATCGGCATCTGGCTCTGCGTAATATCAATCACTTCGTTAGACTCCCAACGCACGAAGAAACCACGTTGGTACGAACTGAAATCGATAGACAGCAGGACGGGCTGGTATGTTGATCGCATAGCGTTTGCCGGTATTGGTTGCAGGGTAAACGAGAGCTGTAGGGTAGAACCGACCTGATCGAACCGCGCAAGCAGTGCCCTTCGCAGGCAACACAACTATTGCGGAATAATACAAACTATCGCCTGGCGAAAGCACGGCACATAATGCTCAGTACTCCTACAAGCCCTCTTACACCATCAGAAAGACATCCTCTAACGTTCACTCGACGAGTGCGGCACCTCGGCCTCGAGTAACCTGCTGAGTAGTTGCTGGTCAGGTTGCCGCTCGGCGATAGCCAGGCGATCACGTTGTAACGTCTGACGTAACCGTTGCCGGGCGATTGCCGCGCTGGCCGTTGGTCGGTGCAATGATGAATGAAGAGTATTGGGATGCGAGCGGGTCATCATTGAAAATCCTCCCTCCTGTGCAAGTATCGTAGACAAACATCACCGGAAAGCGCCGCCTGACGTGGTAACCCGAGCTTCAGTCCTGGCCCTGGGGCGGATCAGACTAGATTGTCATCGGTCCTCCTTTCTACTATGTACTGTAGTAAACATAACCACACAGAAAGCGCCGTCTAAATATGGTCACCCGGCCTTTAGCCTCAACCCTGGAGTGGGCGGATCAGAGCTACATTCTCATTGGTCCTCCTCTCTACTATGTACTGTAGTAAATACGATCACCAGAAAGCGCCGTCTAAATATGGTCACCCGGCCTTCAGCCTCGGCCCTGGAGCGGGCGGATCAGAGCTGCATTCTCATCGGTTCGCCTTTCTACTATGTACTGTAGTAAATACGATCACAAAGAAATACCACCTTCTGCCAGACCGACCACCGTCCAGTCACGACGAGACCAGCGGCCTGCGTTAGCCAGCAGGGTTGCCTGACACTCCTGCCAGCGTTCAGGACTCCACAGCTCCAGATACTGATCCATACCGACCAACACCGCGTGTCGTTCCAGCGTAGCGTAGCGGCGCAACGACTCGCTGAGGGTGATAGTTGCCTGTTCATCAATCGCCAGCACGTGGGCATCGGCAAACAGCAACCGGCGCAGCCAGCGTTCGTCGGCACCACTCAGCGAGAGACTACTCACCCGTCGGGCCAGCCCGCGCCAGAATGGTTCCGGGCACAGATGCAGACAGCGCTCGAACCCACGGGTAACCACGACGCCGGGGAAGAGCAGCGGGCGTAGCGGAATAGGGAGCGTCAGATTGCCGGCTTCATCGAGTGTCACGTCCCATGTACCAAGTAGCATGTCTGCCTCATTGTACAATAACGGGAGCTATTGGGGTTCTTTTCAGGTTGTTGTTGGTATACTGCATATACTATAGCATATAATATTCGAGTCGTCTAGCCCTCTGCCGGGTTCTTCCTGGGGACTTGACTTTACTACAATATGTAGTATTATAACACCAAACCGCACTAATACGCCAAAATATTGATCGAACGATGCAGGAGGAGTTTCATGAGGTAGATTAACTACATCCCAACAAGCACCCAATAACAACCTGACGGCTAGACAAATCGAACGACCTGTGCTAAAATGATGTCCAACAAGAACCCGAAAGGAACCCCGCAATGCAAACAGTGAACAGCGACGCAACCATGAATACTGTGACCAATGCCGATCATCTGGCTGTGCAACTCCCACTTCAGGTTATGGGGCTATCAACTGTCTACGCAGCTACACTCGAGTTGATCGAGCGCCGCTTCCCAACAGTGTTGCCCGATCACCTGTGGGCAGAGGTCGCCGGCGGGGTCGTTCTCTCGCTGGCGCCGGTTGCCCTGGCGGCTCGTCGCCTTGGCAGCCTTGACTGGCGCCGCTATGAAGACCTGGTATGGCGAAGTTTTGTGGCTGCGGGCATTCCTATCATTCTCTGGCAGTTAGGCGAGAATGTCTTGCGTCGCCGCGCAGCCGAAGAGTACTTGCGCCGACCACGAAGGAGCGCGATTAATTATGCCGACGATACCGCGCCGCTGGCCAACCGAACTGGAGACCGAGAGGGTGGAACTGATCCGCGTGGCGGAAGAGGCGGCTCAGGCCATCCTTCAGGCCCGGAGTACGCTGGATGAGGTACGTGCCGAACTCGGTCGTAATGTCCATTTGTGTCGGGTGCTGATTGTCACTGCCGAACGGGCCGTGTACGACGCCCTTGCCGACCTTGAACGTATGCGGCGGCATATGGCTGTCGTGCGTGGCGCCGAGATTAACGGGCGCTGGCCGATGGTTGCTGCCCGTCAGCGTGATGAGAGCGAGCACGCCCTCGAACAGGCACAAACCTGTCTCGAAGAAGCACAAGACCTCTTCGAGACATTACGGCAGAGTTATCTGGCTAATTTTATGCTGGCTGAAGCTGTCCTGGCCGATATGACGCTGGCGCTGGCACGTGCCCGCCGTGCTCTCGAACAGGTTGTGCGTTTACTGACCGAAGCAGCTATTGGCCGCGAGTAGAGCATCATCGGTGATACGCAGGTGACAGATGATGAAGTACTCTGGAACTTCCTGCACTGGCCTCCAGTGTACTTCAAATCACGTATGCCCTGCGTCCCTTGTATATGAAGAGTATGGCGGCTATGGATACCCTACCCTGAAGGGGAAAGTACTGACATGCGTCCGTAGTGAATGAACAGCTCACTACCACCTGCTGGTAGCAGAGAAAGGGTAGGGGCACGGCATGCCGTGCCCCTACCTCATCGTCGCATCAGGTTGCTCTGCATCCACGCCCCTGATGAATCTCCAGTTCCTTGCGAATGGCACGTTTGGAGGCACTCCAACCCAGATATGACACCTGAACGATGCACACTGTTGAGCAAGAGTTGATGCTACGGCGTTGGTGTTACCTGCACTGTACTGGTCGGTGTCGGCGAAACGGCGGGTGGTGTAGCAAGTGGCGTAGGTGTTGTAACATCCTCTGCCGTGTCGCCGGCAATGTCGCTCAGTCGATTCAGAAATCGGATCAAACGTTCACTCCGTAGCTCAACCTCACGAATGCGCTCATTCTGCTGGGCCTGGACGGTTGCAACGACCGCTACCAGGACGCGCTCTTCTGCCAACTGATCTTGCAGGACAACCGCTTCAGCAACCGCTGTTTGCAATGCCCGGCCCAGCGCTACGGCAGTGGCAGCCTGGCCGACCTGGGCTGTTGCCGCTGTCGCCAGCGCATCAGCCTGTACTTCCAGTTCATCGATCCGCTCACGCGCACCGTTCAGATCGCTCAGGGTCTGGGCCTGAGCAGTTTGAAGCTGACCAATACTCTCCGCCTGGCTGGTCGTAAGCGCCTGGAGCGTCTGCACGCCCTCATTGGCCTCGCGAATTTGCTGTGGCGTGGTCAGATCGACACCTGCCCAGTAGAGAATGCCACCTGCGACAACCAGTGCCAGTCCCACCGCTATGGCAATGGTGAATAACCAGCCGATGAATCCGATCAGCCGACTCAGACAACTGCGCGATTGGGTTGGCGGGGGCGCGGTACGTGCTGGTACCTGGGGTAGAGGGTTTTGATTCGGTTCAGGTTGGGTCATGGTCTTCTCGTCTAATCTGCGCGGACACACGCGGTATTGTATCATGCGTAGCAGTCTGATCCACACGTTGAGATGATATGATGGGTTCGTAAGATTGCAGATAGTGTCGTGTGGTTTGAAGCGCAGAAATCGTACTCTTCACATGTACGCTGCCAGGTGCATTACATTCGCCACTTTGCCTGATTTCCCATCAATCTACCGCAAGGCTTTGTGCATAGCGAGGCTGGAGCAGGTTTCCAATCCCTGCCATCGGTAGATAATCGACGCAATAGGTGGCTACACGGTGCGTTGTGTCTGAACAGGGTGATGGAACCCTATCGCTTTCCCGGTGCTCACTCTTGACAGTCCGCAGGGCCATGGCTACAATCGCAGCAGCCAGATTGCTACACCGAGGAGCATATGAGAGTTCCACTGTCGTGGTTGCGAGAATTTGTAACAATTGATCTGCCGGTCGAGGAACTGGCCCGCCGCCTGACCTTTGGCGGTATGGAGGTCGCTCAGATTCATCGTATCGGCGTTGAAGGTGCCCCTTTGCCCTGGGATCCCGAACTGATCGTGGTGGCAAACGTCCTGGAGGTTCGTTCGCATCCGAACGCAGATCGCCTGGTGCTGGCCGACGTTGATTACGGTGCCGCGCAGCCCCATACGGTGGTGACCGGTGCCCCCAATCTGTTTCAGTACCGTGATCAAGGGCGTTTAACTCATCCGCTCAAGGCGGTATTCGCTCGCGAAGGTGCGCAGTTGTACGATGGTCACGCTGAAGGGTGGGTGATTACAAAACTCAAGGGCCGCCCGGTACGTGGCGTGATGAGCGATGCCATGCTCTGTTCCGAGAAAGAGCTGGGGTTGAGTGAGGATCACGAAGGTATTTTGATTTTGCCCGATGACGCACCGGTCGGAATGCCGTTACGCGATTATTTAGGCGAAGTAGTGCTTGAAATTGATCTCACGCCTAATTTCGCTCGTTGTCTCTCTATTGTTGGTGTGGCCCGCGAAGTTGCCGCCCTCACCGGTGCACCACTGCATATCCCCGAACCACAGGTTGAGGCAACCGGCCCTTCGCTGATTGGGCGGGCCGCAGTGACTGTGCTTACCCCCGATCTCTGTCCGCGCTTTATGGTCGGGCTGGCAGAAGGCGTCAAGATCGGTCCGTCACCCTTCTGGATGCAGCGCCGGCTGATCAATGCCGGGATGCGCCCGATTAACAATATTGTTGACATTTCCAACTATGTGATGCTGGAGTGGGGCCAACCAACCCACGCCTTCGACGCCGACCGGGTTGCCAATCGTCATTTGATTGTGCGGCTGGCCCAGCCTGGCGAACGCCTGACCACGCTCGATAACCGTGACCGTGATTTAACCCCTGGTGATGAGAGTGGCTTAACCCATCCGCCCCTGCTGGTTTGCGATGAGACCGGGCCGCTGGCGGTGGCGGGTGTGATGGGTGGTGCAAGTTCAGAGGTAAGCGAGGCAACAACGAATGTCTTGCTGGAAGCGGCGATCTGGGAACCGGTACAGATCCGACGTACCGCCCGTGGCCTGAAGCTGCCTAGTGAGGCATCACGCCGCTTTGAACGCGGGGTAGATTACGAGTTGCCCCCTATCGCGCTGCGTCGCTGTCTCGAACTGATGCGTCTCTACGCCGGTGCCACCATTGCCGCCGATTTCATCGATGTCTACTCGCGTCCGTGGCAGTCGGTGACGATTGATTTACCTCCGTCCGAAGTGCGTCGGCTCCTCGGCATTCACCTCGATAGCCATACCATTGCCGACATGCTCAGCCGTCTTGGCTTTGAGTGTACGGTGGTGGGAAGTGCAACGGTCGGTGATTTTGCCATGCTGGCGGTTGAACCGACAGTGCGCGTGAAGGTGCCTTCATTTCGACAAGATGTGACCATGACGGCTGACCTGTGCGAGGAGATTGCTCGCATCTACGGTTATGACCGCATCCCAGATACCCGACTGGCCGACGAGCTGCCGCCACCGGCGACCCAGCGCGCTATCGAGCTTGAGGAGCAGGTTCGTGATCTGATGGCCGGCGCCGGTCTGACCGAATTGATCACCTATTCGCTGATCGATATGGAGCTGGTTGCCAGGGTCCACCCATCTGAAGCGATAGCTGATCGCTACCTCAAGCTGAGCAATCCCAGCACACCAGAGCATGTCTACCTGCGCCGCTCGCTGCTGCCTTCAATTGCCGCAGCGCTGGCGATGAACCTCCGTGAACGCGAACGCTCGACAGTCTTCGAGATCGGGCGGGTGTATCTCCCACTTGCCCAACCAGGACAGGATGATCGCTGGCTACCCGACGAACCCCGGCGTCTGGCAATCGCTCTCGCCGGTCCTCGCCAGCCAGAGAGCTGGTTGAGCACCGACCGCGACTGGCTCGATTTCTACGATGTCAAAGGGATTGTCGAGCTGCTTGGTGAACGCCTGGGGCTGTCCGACCGGCTGAGCTTTGTGCCGCTCACCGACGACGAGCGCTTCCACCCCGGTCGGTCAGCGACGCTTGTGCTCACCACGCAACGTGACGGGCGTGGACGGGCGGTTGAGCAGCAGGTCGTTGGTGTGCTTGGCGAAGCCCATCCACAGGTACGTGCCCGGCTTGAGGTGACGGTACCGCGCATCGTGCTGGCCGAGATTGATCTGGAAACCCTGTTCGTCCATGCCGGACAGGCGGTCTACCGGCCAATTTCGCGCTTCCCGGCCAGTACGCAGGACCTCTCCATTGTTGCCGACGAAACGGTGACTGAAGCCCAGATTCGGAGCGTCATTCAGCGTAGTGCCGGCGAATACCTGGAGAGCCTGGTCCTCTTCGACCGGTATAGTGGGCCACAAGTTGGTGAAGGCAAGCGGAGTCTTACCTATCACCTGACTTTCCGGGCTCCCGACCGCACCCTTCTCGACGAGACACTGGCGAAGATTCGCAAGAAGATCATTTCCAGTCTCGAACGGGAACTGGGTGCTACAATCCGCAGCTAAGCGATGGCAACGGCACCGGCGAAACTCATCCTCTGTGGCGAGCACGCCGTCGTCTACGGTCGTCCGGCGATTGCTCTGCCACTGGCCGATATTCGCGCCACGGCTACCGTAGCGCCATCTCCTGCCGGGAGTGGGCCGATGATCCATGCCCCTGATCTCGGTGGCAGGTGGCGCGTGGCCGAACAGCCGACCGATCCACTCAGCAGGCTGGTCACCACTGTCGTCGAACGTTTCGGGCTGCCGGCTGATGTCGAGATCACAATTCGCTCTGCCATCCCAATTGCCAGTGGGATGGGCAGTGGCGCCGCAATTGCCACGGCAATTGTGCGAGAGCTGTTGGCCTACGGCGGTCAAACTCTGCCACCGGCAGAGATTTCTGCCATCGTCTACGAGAGTGAACGTGCGTATCACGGCACACCGAGCGGCATTGACAATACCGTTGTTGCGTTTGAACAGCCTATCTGGTTTCAACGCCGTCCTGATCAACCACCACTCATCGAGCCGATTGTCATTGGCACTCCCCTGACTCTGGTGGTCGGTGATACCGGTGTGCGTAGCCCCACACGCTTACCGGTTGGTGCTGTGCGCGAGCGCTGGCAAGCCGATCCTGCTCGCTATGAAGCACTGTTCGACCAGGTAGCAACGCTGGTCGTTGCTGCACGAACTGCCCTTGCCGAAGGGGATGTGGTGACGTTGGGAACGCTACTCAACACCAATCACGAATTGCTCCGCGACATTGGCGTGTCATCGGCAGAACTTGATTGCCTGACCACCGCTGCCCGTTCAGCCGGCGCTCTGGGTGCCAAACTGGCCGGTGCCGGTTGGGGTGGGGTGATGCTGGCACTCACTACCCCCGATCAGGCACCGGTTATTGCGGCGGCATTACAGGCCGCGGGTGCAACAAATACCCTCGTGACCACAATTGCAGCCACCGGCTGAAACCTCTCAGAAATGCCCTCACCCCCGGCCCTTCTTCCGCTACGCGGGAGAGGGGTGACTGGGGTTTGCGCTAGTGCTTCCTGATGCGGCCAAATTTGCGTTAGCCTTTCTGCCCATCCCTGATCTCGCAGAGAGCAGGAGCCTGCTCTCGCTAGAGGCGACGGTGTTGCGGCGCACGACCGAAATTCATTCCTCTGCGCCTTGCCCCTGGTGGGAGCGACACGAGGGCCAGGGGGTGTGGGGGATACGGCAAGAACACGTTCCGCATGCCGGTTGTTTTTAATTCGTTGCCAACAATACTATTGCATAAAAAATTAAATTATGGTATAGTGATACCGGTTTCCACCAATAACTCAAGCGCCAACGAAGTCACATTGCTCAGTTGCACTAGAGAGGTCGTGCCGTGTATCATCGTAGCCAGCGAACACTCCTTGCCCTCCTCATTGTCTTCGGGTTGTTCGTCACCCTGCTACCGCCCCCAGTCCTCGCCGCCGGCGAAGCCGTCAGAGGAAACTTCAGTTCATGGAATCCCCTCCTAATGTCGTCCAGCCTGGGCGGAACCTTTGTGTACGTAAGTAATCCGGTTAATAACAGTAGTCTTTCGCAAGTTGAGTTCAAGTTCTTCAAAGACACCGAACAGTGGTACGGGAAAGATGCGCCGAATACGATTACGTTCGGCACGATCTTCACCGGTCTCAGCACTGGCGGCTATGATGAGCGTAATCTTAGATTTGCCCACACGAATAACAGTGTGTACGTCTTCAAGTGGGACGGTAATACGCGCGGCGTGGTCTTTCAACTCGACGCCGCTCCGGCTACGATCAGCGGGGTGAGCCGTTCGCCGACAGCACCAACTGCCGGTCAGGCGGTGACCGTTACGGCGACGACCAGCGGTACCTCACCGGTTCAACAGTCCTTCTGGCTTCGCTATGCCGTCAATGGTAACTGGAGCGCTTCAACAGTTGTTCAGATGACCGGTAGTGGTAGTTCGTTCAGCGCTACGATTCCGGCCCAAGCTGCCGGTACGACGGTCAGTTATTATGTCTTCAGTTCGGCCAATACGAGCAGTATTGCCGGCGCTGATGCCGATCTCATGACGATAAACGCCGATACCAACGGCGGGAGCAATTATAGTTACACGGTGAGTAGCGGTACGAGCGCTATTGCCCCTGCGCAGAGTCGGGCACTCTGGCTCGATCTGGCAACGATAGCCTGGAACGGTGGTGCAGCCAGCAGTTTTCGCTTGCTGTACGATCCTGACGGCGGGATGACGACGGCTGCCGAAACGACGCTGTGTACGCTACCCACCCCGGCCACACCGTGTTATCTGCCTCTGACAGCTAGCGGGACGGTGAGTGGTTATAGCAAAAATCCGAACGCAACCGGTCTCACCCGCCTGCTGACCGGTCTGACCACCGACGCCGCCTGGCATCTGTTGCGCGGGCAGTTGGTCGTCGCCGCCTACGATGGCAGTGGGAACCGGATTGATGCCACTCGTGTCCAGATTCAGGGGGTGCTTGATGATCTCTATGCCGCCAACGCGACAACTCAAACCCTGGGTGTGAGCTATAGCGGTGCCGTTCCCACGGTTCGGCTGTGGGCACCGACGGCGAAAACGGTTACTCTCCGCCGTTTTGCCAGCTCCACGACGACGACCTACACCGATCACCCGATGACGCTCGATCCGACGAGTGGCGTCTGGAGTGTCACCGGCGATGCGAGTTGGGATCGTCAGTTTTATCTCTTCGCGGTCGAGGTCTATGTTCCGGCACTCGATGCAGTGGTCACGAACCTGGTCACCGACCCCTACGCCGTCAGTCTCTCGCAGGACGGTGCCGCCGCCAATGATGTGCGGAGTCAGTTTGTCAATCTCGACGATGCCGATCTCAAGCCGACCGGTTGGGATACACTGAGCAAGCCGGCCCTGACCAACCCTGAAGACATCGTGATCTACGAGGTGCATATCCGCGATTTCAGCGCCAACGATAGCACTGTCGCTGCCGCTGATCGGGGTACGTATCGGGCGTTTACCTACGATGGCGCCGGCCCTCACCCGAATACAACCCTCTCTGATGGGATGAACCATCTGTTGCAACTGCGGCAGGCCGGTCTGACCCATATTCATCTGTTGCCAACCTTCGATATCGCCTCGGTGATCGAGAATCCTGCTGAGCGCAGCGAACCCACCATCTCGTTCAACCCGGCGACCGACCGGGCTTCGAGCAATCCCCAGGCGGCAGTTGGTGCGACCCGGCAAACCGATAGTTTCAATTGGGGCTATGATCCATACCACTACGGTGTTCCCGAAGGCGCGTACAGTAGCGATCCGGATGGCGTGACGCGCATCCGCGAGTTCCGTGAGCTGGTGCAAACCCTTAACCAGAACGGCCTGCGCGTGGTGATGGATGTGGTCTACAATCACACTGCCGCCAGCGGGCAAGATGATAAATCGGTACTCGATAAGATTGTTCCCGGCTACTACTATCGCTACGATACCAATGGCACGCTTTACCAGTCGTCGTGCTGTGCCGATACGGCCACCGAGTACGCCATGATGGAGAAGCTCATGATCGATACGGTCGTGCGCTTCGCGACTGCGTACAAGATCGATGGCTTCCGCTTCGATCTGATGAACCTGCATACCCGCCAGAACATGCTCAATGTGCGATCAGCAGTGCAGGCACTGAACCTCTCCACCCATGGCGTTGATGGCAGCACGATCTACCTGTACGGCGAAGGCTGGGATTTCGGTTCGGCCAGAGACAAAGGGCTGACCGTTTGCCCGCACTGCTATGCGCACAAGCACAACATGACCGGCAGCGGTATCGGTGTCTTCAACGATGTCATTCGTGATGCCGCGCATGGTGGTTACAGCACCGACCCGGTTGGTATTCGTCGCCAGGGTTTCATCAACGGTCTGAGCTACGATTGGAACGGTTACAACTACCCCAACCGCTTCCAGAGCGATCTGCACGCTACCATGGATACGCTGCGTTCAGCGTTGCGCGGCAGCGGTACCGATTGGAACGGGCAGGGTAATCCCTTCACCGACGATCCGCAAGAAGCGATTAACTACGTTGAAAAACACGATAACGAGACCCTCTTCGACCAGAACGTCTTCAAGTTGCCCAACGGCGACGGTAGCGGCAATCCGGGCTGGATCGGCAGTAGCATTCCCACCACCACAATGAGTGATCGGGTGCGCAGCCAGAATATGGGAGTGAGTCTGATCGGCCTGGCGCAGGGGATTCCCTTCTTCCATATGGGGCAGGACATCCTGCGCTCGAAATCGCTCGACCGCAACAGTTACGATTCGGGCGATTGGTTTAACCGCGTCTACTGGGATCGCAGCGCGAACAACTTCGGACGTGGGCTGCCGCCGGCCTGGGATAACAGTTCGCGCTGGGGCATCATGACCCCCTTGCTCAACAACACAGCTCTCGATCCCACTACTGCCGATATGAATGCGGCGGCGGCGCATCTGCGCGAGACATTGCGGCTGCGTATGAGTTCGCCGCTCTTCCGCCTGACCAGCGAAGCCGACGTGAATGCCCGTGTTTCGCACTACAACACCGACAACAGTCGCGATGCCTTGCTGGTAATGCGGCTCTCCGATCAGGTCGCGCCCGATCTCGACCCGAATTGGGAGAACATTCTGGTCTTCTTCAACGCCAACAAGGTTGCGCAATCGATCACCATTCCCAATGCGAACGGGTTTGTTCTGCATCCACTGCACACCAACGGTATTGACGACGATCCGGTGATCGCAACCGCGACGTTCAACGACGCGACCGACACCTTTACCATCCCGGCGCGCACGACGGTTGTCTTCGTTTCAACGCAGCCGATGGAGCCGCCGAGCAGCATCGACTGGGTTGGATTGATGTACCCACGCGGCGGTGTCGCCCACGCGATCAATGAGAACAATTTCGCTCCTGCCGGATTCGATGTCTTCGTGCAGGTCTACGAAGCAGGGGTGACGCCAGGGCCGGGCCAGGGTGCGGGGATCGAATGTTACCTGCATTGGGGTCGCTACGGTCAATCGTGGACTGATCTGCCGATGACCTACAATACCGACGTTGGGAATAACGACGAGTATCGGGCGACCATTCCCAAAGCGACGCTGGAGGCGCTGGCACCGGGAACGTATGGCTTTACCACCTACTGCAAGAAGCCGGGCGAAGCGCCGAAGTGGAAAGCGAACAGCTACAACATCAACGGTAATCCTGCCGATGATGACCAGCGCGATGGCCTGATCACGATCATTCCCAGTGCAGATAGTGCAATCGAACCAAATGGTGGTGTCTTCGTCCACCTCTTTGAATGGCGCTGGAGTGATGTGGCAAAAGAATGCACCTTCCTCGGTCAAAAAGGCTACACCGGGGTGCAGGTCTCGCCACCGAACGAGCATATTGTGCCAACCGCTGATCTGGGTGGCAATCCGGCCAATGACTTCCCCTGGTGGGCGCGGTATCAACCGGTCACTCACGACACCACCCGCTTTACCAGCCGCAGCGGTACCTGGGCTGAGTTCCAGCAGATGGTGAACACTTGTAATGCTGCCGGGGTTGCCGTCATTGTCGATGCGGTGATCAACCACATGGCCGACATTCAGGTCGGCACACCACCAACCGGCACTGCCGGTACCACTTACCAGTCGCAACCGGCAGGCTCACGATTTTACGGGACGCAATACCTGCCCGATGATTTTCACGCCGATTGTTTGATTAGCGATTACAGTGATCGCTATCAGGTCCAGTATTGTCAGTTAGCCGGCCTGCCAGACCTCGATACCGGTAAGAGCACTGTGCAGACGAAGCTGCGTGCTTACCTGCAAGCCCTGCTCAATGCCGGTGTCAAAGGCTTCCGCATTGATGCTGCCAAGCACATGGCCGCGCACGAGGTCGGTGCCATTCTCGATGGGCTGACCCTCCCCGGCGGCGGTCGTCCGTACATCTTCAGTGAAGTCATTGACATGGATCCCAATGAGCGGATACGCGATTGGGAATACACGCCTTACGGAGACGTCACCGAGTTTGCCTACAGTATTAGCGTGATCGGGAATACCTTCAATTGTGGTGGATCGCTCAGCAATCTGCAAAACTTCACCACGAACCTACTGCCCTCGCACTTCGCCCAGATTTTCGTTGACAACCACGACAACCAGCGCGGGCACGGTCCCGGTGGTGGCTGTGTCGTTGACCATCGCGACGGTCGGGCACACGTGCTGGCCAATATCTTCACGCTGGCCTACCCCTACGGCCACCCGTCTATCATGTCCAGCTATTACTGGACAACCAACCCCAACAGCAATGCCGGAGATAGTCTTGGTCCGCCGAGTAGCAACGATGGTGGTACAACCTGGGGGCCGGGGCTGGGTGCCGATACACGTCCGGTCTACGGTGCCGGGCAGAGCGCAGGCGATTATCCGGCCAATTGTGCCGGTACGTACCCGAACCCGGTGACCGGTGGTGATCTCGGCAAGTGGGTTTGCGAACACCGCTATCCGGCAATTGCCAATATGGTGCAGTTCCGCCAGACCACGCACGGCGAACCGGTAACGAACTGGCAGAATATTGGGGGAACCCCAACCAACCATATTGCCTTTGGGCGTGGCAACAAGGGCTTTGTCGCCATCAACAACGGATCGGTAGCCGCACCAACGACCTACCAGACCGGCCTGCCTGCCGGCTTCTACTGTGACGTGACGAAGTACGATTTCCAGGGCGGGAAGTGTGTCCTGCCCGGTACCAACACACCGGCGCCGGCCAGTGCATTGATTGAGGTCAATGCCAGCGGTCAGATCGTCAACTATACCCTGGCCGCGCAGGATGCATTCGCCATTCACATTGATGCCCGGCCACAGTACCAGATCACCGTTCAGGCTGACCCAACCGGTAGCGGTGCAGTGATCGGTGGCGGTACCTATCTGCACGGCGCAACCGTCACTGTGAACGCAACCCCGGCCAGCGGCTACACCTTTGTAAACTGGACAGAAGGGGCAACAGTTGTTGCAACAACAGCCAGCTACAGCTTCGTTGCCACGGGTGATCGCGTCCTGACAGCCAATTTCGTGCCGACGGCGACCCCCACGCCATCGGCGACGCCGACCACCCCCACGCCGTCGGTGACGCCGACCACCCCCACGCCGTCGGTGACGCCCACCACCCCTACGCCATCGGTGACGCCCACCACCCCCACGCCGTCGGTGACGCCGACCACCCCTACGCCGTCGGTGACGCCGACCACCCCTACGCCGTCGGTGACGCCGACCACCCCTACGCCGTCGGTGACGCCGACCACCCCCACGCCGACGACTGAACCATCACTTCCCACCCACGAGGTGTATATCCCGCTGGTGATGAATTAGAACGAACTACTTTCCTGTTCAACAAGCGACGGAACGCACAGCGCTGTGCGTTCCGTCATCCAGTTCGTGCGGTCATGCGAGCCAGAGGCTTGCGCTCCCGGCTCCCAGGAAGGTGGGCGAGCATGCCACTCCCCACCGTGCCGCGCCAGGCGCAATAGCTACCCTTACCTGTGCTACAATCTGGCTACGAACTTGCATGGAGTATACCCGTATGTCGTGGTCAGATCTGCTTGCCCATCACTACCATATTCACGGCACACTCACGCCATTACCCGGCGAATACGACCTCAACCTGCTCGTCACAACGGACAACGCGACCCAATACGTACTCAAGGTGATGCGACCGGATTGCGATCCGGCGCTGGTCGAACTGCAATGTGCGGCGCTTGAACACATTGCTACGGTAGCCCCCGATCTGCCGGTGCCGCGTCTTGTGCGTACCCATACCGGCGCGGCATATGTTGCCGCCAATGATCGGCTGATCTGGCTGATTACTGCTCTCCCTGGTGAGGTGTATGCGACCTTTCGACCGCATACAGCCGCGTTGCGCACCGATCTGGGACGACGGGCAGCCCAACTCGATCAGGCGCTGATGACCTTTACTCACCCGGCTCTGAGCCGTCCGCTCAAGTGGAATCTCCTGCAGGCGGAGTGGGCACTTGATCAGATCGCCGTTATTGTCGATCCCGACCGACGCCAGCTCGCTGCGGCAGCACTGCACGACTACGTCGGCGTGAAGTCCACGCTGTGCGCGTTGCCCCACACTGCAATCCACAACGATCTCAACGACTACAATCTGCTCGTGTCGGCTTCGCCCAAAGGTGTTGTCAGCATTAGCGGCATCCTCGACTTCGGCGATCTGTGTTCGGCGCCACGGATCTGCGAACTCGCTATCGCCGCCGCTTATGCCCTGCTCGATCAGCCTGATCCCCTGCGCTGTTTGAGTGATCTGGTGAAGGGCTATCACGCCGTCTGGCCATTGACTATCACCGAGCTTGATCTGCTCTGGCCACTGCTACGCGCACGACTGGCGGTGAGCGTTGTTAATTCGGCACTGATGCAACAACAGCGGCCAGACGATCCCTACATCACCATTTCTGAAGCACCGGCCTGGCGTCTGCTGGCAGCTACAGCGACGACCGATCCAGAGCTGGTTGCGGCCCGCCTGCGTGTGAGCTGTGGAATGCCGTTCAGCCCTGCCGCAACCCGTGTGCAGTCGTGGCTGGCGGCGGCGCGTGGCCATTTCGCGCCCGTGCTTGGTTGCGATCTGACGAACGCGCCGGTGGTGAGTCTGGCTGTCGCCGAGCAACCGCTGCCGCAAGACCCCTTTGCCCTCACCGCTGCTGAAGCGAGGCGGCTGTGCGAAACAACACCCGCTACTGTTCAGATTGGTCGCTACGCTGAGCCACGGCTGATCTATACCGAACCGGCGTTCTTCACGGCGAACCATCCTCTGGCCGAACGGCGGACGGTACATCTCGGTGTTGATCTCTTCGCCCCGTCCGGGACACCGGTGTACGCGCCCTTGCCCGGGATGGTGGTAGCCGTTGAACGCTTCACCGCGCCACTCGATTTTGGTGGTATGGTCGTGCTCGAACACCAGACCCCAAATGGCGACCATTTCTACACACTCTACGGGCATCTCGACCCGAACAGCCTGGATCATCTGCACGTCGGTGAGTCAATAGCCGCCGGGCAACCCTTCGCCGCCCTGGGTGACGCTGCAACCAACGGTGGCTGGCAGCCGCATCTTCACCTGCAACTCATCCTCGATCTGCGGGCGCTGGAAGGGCACTGGCCCGGTGTGGCAGCACCCGACGAATGGGAATGGTGGCAGGCGGTATGCCCCAATCCGGCGCCACTCCTCAATCTCGCCGATGAACAGGTTGCGTATCAACCAATCGACACGACCGGCCTGCTTCAGGAGCGGCGGCGTCATTTTGCCGGTAATCTGCGCCTCAGCTATGCGATGCCCTGCACACTCGTGCGCGGCTGGCGCCACTATCTGTTTGATGATTGGGGTAACACCTACCTCGACGCCTACAACAATGTTCCCCACGTCGGCCATGCCCACCCCCGGCTTCAGGCAGTCGCAGCGCATCAGCTACGGATGATCAATACCAATACCCGCTACCTGCATCCGGCCCAGATCGCGTTTGCCCACGAGCTGCTGGCTAAATTACCCCCACCGCTAAGCGTCTGCTTCTTTGTCAATTCTGGTTCCGAAGCCAATGAACTGGCGCTCCGCCTTGCCCGCACCTTCACCGGGGCGCGCGACATGATCACGATTGATCATGGCTATCACGGCCACACCACCGGTGCTATCGACATCTCGGCCTACAAGTTCAATCACCCCGCCGGCAGTGGCAAACCGGATTGGGTCGAAGTGGTAATGGCCCCCGACCCCTACCGTGGCCCTTACGGTGCCGATGGCGAACGGTATGCGGCAGAGGTGGATCGGGCTATCGAGCGTATCGCCGCCCGTGGTCGGCGTCTGGCCGGCTTCATCGCCGAGACCTTCCCCAGTGTCGCCGGGCAAATCATTCCACCACCCGGCTATCTGGCCGCTGTCTACCGCCGGGTCCGCGCTGCCGGCGGCGTCTGTATCGCCGACGAAGTACAGACCGGTCTGGGGCGGCTGGGCACGCACTACTGGGCCTTCACGACCCAGGATGTGATTCCCGACATCGTTGTCCTGGGCAAACCGCTCGGCAATGGTCACCCTATCGGCGCCGTCATCACCACTGCTGAGATTGCCCAGGCGTTTGACAACGGGATAGAATTCTTCTCGACGTTTGGTGGCAGCACGCTCTCGTGTGCGGTGGGGCGCGAAGTACTGCGGATCATTGACGAAGAGGGCTTAATGGCCAATGCGGCTCACATTGGCAACGACCTGCTGGCCGGCTTGCGCGAACTTCAACAGCGCCACCCCGTTATTGGTGATGTGCGGGGGATGGGCCTATTCATCGGCGTGGAACTGGTCAGTAACCGCACTACGCGCGCCCCGGCTACAACAGCGGCATCCTATATCAAAGAGCGCCTCCGCGCTGAACGCATATTGATCGGTACCGAAGGACCTTACGATAACGTGTTAAAAATTCGTCCGCCGCTCACCTTTGACCGGGCAGCATTTACCGTTCTGCTCGAACGACTTGATACCGTACTCGCCGAGAGCTTTATTGCCCGTGTAGTTGAATAAGTGTCGGTATTCATACGTAAAGTTTCCACTATCTCTTCACGACATCTTCACAATTGCCATCTATCCTGATAGTGGAACTGGAAACACTCGACAACCCAGTTACAATGGAAGGAGTACGGTATTATGGAACAACGACGTATCAACTGGCCGGCGTGGCTGGCCCTTGGCATTTCGCTGCTGGCACTGATCGTTGCCTTCGGCAGCCTGGCAATGAGTCGTACCACTGCCTGGACGATGTGGACAATGCCGGGCTGGTCGAATCAGCAGGTCATCCCACAAGGACCACCTGCCATGCGCGGACGGGGTGATCAGGGTCAGGTCATGCCTCCCGGCTGGCACAACCAGCGCGGCTGGATGAATCCCGGCATGGGCTTCCAGCGTGGGCCGGGGATGATGGGTGGTCGCGACTGGTTTGGCGGACTGATCAGGTTTGTTGATGGCTTGCTCAAACTGGCGGCACTGGCCCTTCTGGTCTGGCTGGGCTTCCAGATCTTTCGCCAACGCCGGAACCAACCGCCGGCAGCGAACCCACCTGCCGGGCCTTCACCCCAACCACCGCTCACCCCGGCAGGGCATGACCCGCGCGTCGAATAGTGTTGGCACAGGAGATATGGAAGACGCGGGACAGTCAGCCTGGCTGTCCCCATCACCTTCTTACCGCAGTTGAATCGGCTGATGGCAGGAGGAAGCAACGGCTATGTCTCGCACCATCCTTGTGGTAGATGATGAACCGGGCATTGTCAAAATTGCCCGCGACTACCTTGAACGGGCCGGTTTTCAGGTGATCAGTGCCGGCGATGGGCCGACAGCGTTACGGCTGGCGCGGCAGGAACATCCAGCCCTCATGGTACTCGATCTGATGCTACCCGGTATGGATGGACTTGACGTAACCCGTGCCCTGCGCCAGGACCCGCTTACTGCGCGCTTACCGATCATCATGCTGACTGCCCGCGTCGAGGAGACCGACCGTCTGATTGGCCTGGAACTGGGTGCCGACGACTACATCACCAAACCCTTCAGCCCCCGCGAACTGGTAGCGCGCGTGCGTGCCGTCTTGCGGCGCAGTGAAGGTTCAACCTCGCCAGGGAAGCAGATTCAGATCGGCGGATTGGTTATCGACCTCGAATGCCGTAGTGTCCGCCGAGATGGTGAAACGATTGAACTGACCGCGACCGAATTCGATCTCCTTGCCGTTTTAGCCAGTGCGCCGGGTCGCCCCTTCACCCGTGCTCAATTGCTCGACCGTGTTTACAACACCGAATATACCGGCTTCGACCGGACTATCGACGCCCATATCAAAAATCTCCGCCGTAAGATTGAACCCGACTCGAATGGGCCACCACGCCTGATCTTGACCGTCTACGGAGTTGGCTACAAGTTTGCCGAAACGTATCCATAATCCGATGCTCATTGAGGTGCGATATGCGCCCGCCTCGCCTCTTCAACCTGATGCTCACCGCCTTCGCCCTGGTCATCGTGCTCGGTATCAGCGGGATGGCACTTGCGTTCTGGCTGGTCGTGGGCCAGAGCAACCCCGAACAGATGCGCTGGATGGAGGCCGAGGCAGCCGCACGTACTCAGGCCGCTCAGCTTGCCGCCTACTATCAGCGTGTCGGTTCGTGGCGCGGGGTTGAACGTCAGTTGGGGCCACTTCCCCAGGGCTTCGGGAGTATTGAAGGAGCAGTATCTCTGCTCGACGAGAACGGGCGTGTCGTAGCCGGTCGCCGGCGTCCGATGATCTTGCGTGGTAACGAAGCTGTACTGCGTATACCGATTGTTGTCAATAATCAGCAAGTCGGCACTCTGGTAATCTCGGTGATAGATACCGATGAAGCTTTTCCGGTTGGCAACCTGAACCGCCGCCCGCTCTTGCTGGGTATGCTCAGTGCCGGAGCCGGACTGATGGCGGTCCTACTGGTGCTGGCAGCAATCTTCTCGCGTCAGATCAGCACCCCCTTGCGCCAGATCAGCGCAGCGGCCCACGCTATTGCTGACGGGGATCATAGCAGCCGGGTACAAACCGCCAATGTGCGCGAACTGGCCGATCTCTCTGCCAGCTTCAACCGTATGGCCGAGGCGTTGCAACAAGCCGATCAGCAACGTCGCCAGCTTACCGCCGATATTGCGCACGAATTGCGCACGCCACTCTCGATCATCAAAGGTCGTCTCGAAGGGATTCAAGATGGCGTGTACGAAGCTGACGCCGAACAGATTGAGGCACTCCTGACCGAGGTGGCCCTGCTTGAACGCCTCATCAACGATCTCCATCTGCTGGCCCTGGCCGATGCCGGTCAACTGCCTCTCTACCGCGAAGTCGTATCGCCGCAGATGCTGGTCAACGAAGCGATCCGCTCATTCACCCCCGCAGCCAACGAGCGCAATGTGCGGCTGAGCGCTACGATTGACGACAATCTCCCTGACATTGAAGTCGATCCCCAGCGTATCGCCCAGGTGCTGGGCAATCTCATCGGAAATGCGCTCCGCCACACCCCGGCGGGCGGAGAGGTGATCGTAAGCGCCCACCGTGATGAGAGCGGCATTCGTTTCGAGGTGCGTGATACCGGCGCCGGCATTGATCCTGCCGACTTACCGTACATCTTCGACCGCTTCTACAAGGCAGATCGGGCCCGCAGTCGGAGCAGCGGCGGTGCCGGTCTGGGGCTGGCAATTGCTCGCCGTCTGGTCGAAGCGCACGGCGGCCAGATTTGGGCAACCAGTGCATTACAGCAGGGTACAACGGTGAGTTTCCGGTTGCCGGTATCACCAACTGCACCTGAACCGGCGAACCAACTATCTACAGGAGCACTGCTCAACAACATTTGACATACCTGCTCAATCGTAACAAAAAACCTGACCTGAATCGGCAGCATCCTTTGGCACGTCTGATATACTGCTCACGTTTATCGCGACGTCTCCCAAACATCCTCTCCACCACACATCAGCAAGTTGCCCATCAGACCACGCAGTGGGTGGTGCTGTTGGCGACACTAACATCCTTACCTTACTTCCAACCAGGTCTGCGTTCCCGTGCTTCAAATATCCACCTCTTCCCCACGAGCAATCGCCTCGGTGGCATTTGAACCGTTTACCACCCTTTCCCCATTGAATCGTGCTATACTACTAGCAACAGCAAGAATCCCGTGCTGATAAAAAGAGCTTGCTCTTTTCGCAAATCCGTGGTATCATTGTCTTTCGCGATCTGTATATGCGCCGTATTGATACAGCGTAATGGTGGGTAGTCCCCGTGTGGGGCACAACAAGACGTAAACAAACAACGTGCCGTGTCAGTCCGCCTGCGGCCCGCTGATGGGTAGCGCTGCAGGTTGGCTATTTATGTTTTTTCGATCATTGATCGCCACGCAAGGTCGTGTGCTGAACCGTAAGCGTGATACAGAGAGAGGTGCGTATGCCCCCGTTGATTGAGAGCGTGGTTCTTCAGCCATTGATCGCCCCGATCGACCCGGGCGCCGATGGGCGTCGGTCGCGCCGGATTGAACGCCGCTCCTTCGCCCGGATCAAGGATGCTATCGATCTGCCGTTACTGATTGAAACTCAGCTCAAGAGTTTTGAGTGGTTCAAGCGAGAGGGGCTGCGCGAACTCTTTGATGAGATTTCGCCTATCACCGACTTTACCGGCAAAAATCTTGAACTCCACTTCCGCGATTATACCTTTGGTGAGCCGCGCTACGATGAGTTCGAGTGTCGTGAACGCGATTTGACCTACGCCGCTCCGCTGCGCGTGCGGGTTGAATTGCGTATCCTGACCACCGGTGAGATTAAAGAGTCGGAGATCTTTCTTGGTGATTTCCCGATCATGACCGATAACGGTACCTTTGTCTACAATGGTGCTGAACGGGTCGTGGTCTCACAGTTGATCCGCTCTCCCGGCGTCTATTTCAAAGATGAGAAGGAACCAACCAGTGGTCGCTCGCTTCACACTGCCAAGCTGATCCCCAATCGTGGTGCCTGGCTCGAATTTGAGACCAATAAGCGCGATGTGATCAGCGTTAAGGTCGATCGCAAGCGTAAGATTCCCGTGACCATCCTGCTGCGTGCAATTACCGCCTGGATTGCCGAGGAGAATGGGAATGGACGCTGGGTGCCGGATAATGAACTCGATAAGTTCGGTCACAATGACCAGATTATCGAGTTGTTCCGTCACGTCGATACAGTGCCAGAGCACCCATACATCCATGCCACGCTCGATAAAGACCCTTCGCGCAATGCCAAGGAAGCTTTGCTCGAATTGTACAAGCGGCTCCGTCCCGGCGATCCGCCTACGCTTGAGAATGCCCGCTCGCTGATCGAGTCACTGCTCTTCAGCCCTCGCCGCTACGATCTGGCAAAGGTGGGGCGCTACAAGCTGAATAAGAATCTCTGGGAACGTGATGTCCGTCGCGATGGTGCCAAAGCACCCGATTTGAGTGTGCGGGTGTTGTTGCCACGTGACATCTTCCGCATTGTCGAGCAGCTCATTCTGCTTAACAATGGTCATGGGCGGCCCGATGATATTGACCATCTCGGCAACCGGCGCGTGCGCACGGTCGGTGAACTGATCCAACAGCAGTTCCGGGTTGGTTTGCTGCGCCTTGAGCGTGTTGTCAAGGAACGCATGTCGTTGCAAGACCCGGCAAGCGCAACGCCGAATGGTCTGATCAATATTCGCCCGGTCGTTGCGGCAATGCGCGAATTCTTCGGTGGCTCGCAGTTGAGCCAGTTTATGGATCAGACCAATCCGCTCGCCGAGTTGACCAACAAGCGCCGTTTGTCGGCACTTGGCCCCGGCGGTCTCTCGCGTGATCGAGCCGGTTTTGAAGTGCGTGACGTGCACCACTCGCACTATGGCCGCATCTGTCCGGTTGAGACACCGGAAGGTCCGAACATCGGTCTGATCGGCACGATGTCTACCTTCGCCCGCGTCAACGAGATGGGCTTTCTCGAAACACCGTACCGCAAGGTGTACAACAGTGTAGATAATGTCCAGGTCTGGAAAGAAAAGGGTATTCTGCTGCGCGACGTGCGTGATCTGCGCACCGGCGACCTAATTGCCGCCAAGGGCACCCGGGTGAACGATGAGATCGCTCGCCAGATTACGATTGGCCTGCTGCGCGGTCAGATTCTGCGTGAAGACATCGTCGATCCCGATACTGATGAGCTGATTGCCGAGGCAGGTACCGAGATCAACCGTGCGCTGGCTGAACGGATTGTTGAGCTGCCGATCAAGCATATCAAGATCCGCCCGGTTGTTTCGCAAGAGGTCGATTACCTGAGTGCCGATGAAGAGGACCGTTTCGTCATCGTGCAGGCGAACGCGCCCCTCGACCAGCATAACCGCTTCCTCGATACGATTGTCTCGTGCCGCTTTGGTGAAGACTTCGTGAGTGAGCGGGTTGAGCGGGTCGATTATATGGACGTGTCGCCAAAACAGGTGGTGAGTGTCTCGACATCGCTGATCCCCTTCCTCGAGCACGATGACGCCAA
Source organism: Chloroflexus aurantiacus J-10-fl (assembly GCF_000018865.1). Classification (NCBI taxonomy): domain Bacteria; kingdom Bacillati; phylum Chloroflexota; class Chloroflexia; order Chloroflexales; family Chloroflexaceae; genus Chloroflexus; species Chloroflexus aurantiacus. The sequence continues at coordinate 1,205,310 of NC_010175.1, read as the reverse complement.
CCGTGCGCTGATGGGTTCAAACATGCAGCGGCAGGCTGTGCCCTTGCTCCGCCCCGATGCCCCAATCGTCGGTACCGGGATGGAGTATCGTGCGGCTCGCGATAGCGGTCAGGTTATTGTGGCCCGGCGCGATGGTGTTGTCGTGAGCACAACCAGCGAACGGATTGTGATTGAGGAAGACGACGGAAATCAAACTGAGTATCGTCTGCGCAAGTTTATGCGCAGCAACCAGGACACCTGTATCAATCAGCGGCCAGCGGTTGTTCGTGGGCAACGGGTGAAGGCTGGTGATGTTATTGCCGATAGCTCGAGCACCGATCAGGGTGAGCTGGCTCTTGGTCAGAACGTTCTGGTCGCCTACATGCCCTGGGAAGGCGGTAACTTCGAGGACGCGATCCTGGTCAGTGAGCGGCTGGTTCGCGAAGACATCTTCACCTCGATCCATATCGAGAAGTATGAGGTTGAAGCCCGTGATACCAAGCTCGGCCCCGAAGAGATTACCCGCGATATTCCCAACGTTGGTCAGGAGAGTCTGCGTAATCTCGATGAACGCGGCATTATCTACATCGGCGCCGAAGTTCAACCCAACGATATTCTGGTCGGTAAAATCACCCCGAAGGGCGAAACCGATCTGACTGCTGAAGAGCGTCTGCTGCGCGCTATCTTTGGTGAGAAGGCCCGTGAAGTAAAAGATAGCTCGCTGCGCGTGCCAAACGGGGTGCGCGGTAAGGTGATTGACGTTAAGGTCTTCTCGCGGAGTGAAGGCGCCGAATTGCCGGTTGGCGTCAATCAGACGGTGCGCGTGCTCCTGTGTCAGAAGCGGAAGATTAGCGCCGGTGACAAGATGGCCGGTCGCCACGGCAACAAGGGTGTTGTGTCACGGGTATTGCCCATCGAGGATATGCCCTTCCTCCCCGACGGACGACCGGTAGACATTATTCTCAACCCGATCGGTGTGCCGTCACGTATGAATATCGGTCAGATCCTCGAAACGCACCTGGGTTGGGCCGCTGCTCGCCTCGGCTTCCGCGTAGCAACCCCTGTCTTCGATGGTGCCCACGAGGATCAGATCAAAGACCTGCTCGTGCAGGCCGGATTGCCCGCCGATGGTAAGGTGACACTCTACGACGGTCGGACTGGCGAGAGGTTCGATAACCCGGTGACGGTGGGCTATGCCTATATGCTCAAGCTCGCTCACCTGGTCGAAGACAAGATTCACGCCCGTTCAACCGGTCCCTACAGCCTGGTTACCCAGCAGCCGCTGGGTGGGAAGGCCCAATTCGGTGGTCAGCGCTTCGGCGAAATGGAGGTCTGGGCACTCGAAGCATACGGTGCAGCCTACACGTTGCAAGAGATGTTGACGGTGAAGTCCGACGATGTTGTCGGTCGGGTCAAGACCTACGAAGCCATTGTGAAGGGTGAACCAATCCAGGAGGCAGGTGTTCCCGAGAGCTTCAAGGTGCTGATTAAGGAATTGCAGAGCCTTGGCCTGAGCGTCGAAGTGTTGAGCGCCGACGAGAAGCCGGTTGAGCTGAGCGATGATCTCGACAGCGACATCGGTGCTCTCGAAGGAATTAACCTGAGTGGTATGGAACGCGGCGAGTTCTAGCATCGCTCGCTTTGACCCGTTGGCACAGGCTTCCTCTCGTTCCGATCAAGAGAACGGGGAATCTGGTACACGAAGGGCCGGTATTCAGGCTGGGTGACAACTCGATCTGACGGTTGATACATACCTGGTACCCGGCCCTTCACCGAACAAATGTCTGTTTGGTGAATAGCTTTTCTCACCGAACGACAGGCGCATAGACGACGGCAGCTAACTCAGTTGTGCGCTGATGTGGTTGATTGAACCACAAGAAGCGTCTGGAGACTGGCGGAATTCTCCCGCTACAGGAGTAAGCCCACATGCTGGAAATTAACGACTTCAACGCCATTCGGATTAGCCTCGCCTCACCCGAAGACATCCGATCGTGGTCGCACGGCGAAGTCACGAAGCCTGAAACTATCAACTATCGCACGCTCAAACCTGAACGTGATGGTTTGTTCTGCGAACGCATTTTCGGCCCAACCAAGGACTGGGAATGCTTCTGTGGTAAGTACAAACGTGTGCGCTACAAAGGTGTGGTCTGCGACAAATGTGGTGTCGAAGTTACTCGCTCGAAGGTACGCCGCGAGCGTATGGGCCACATCAACCTGGCCTCACCGGTCAGCCATATCTGGTTCGTCAAAGGAACGCCGTCACGGCTTGGTCTTTTACTCGACATCTCGCCACGCAACCTTGAGCGCGTGCTCTACTTCGCTTCGTACATCATTGTCGAAGTGAAAGAAGATATGCTCCAGGTTGCCCGTGAGATGATCCAGGAAGAGTATGCCGCTCGTCGCCAGAAGATACAGAAGCAGGCTGAGGAGAAGCGCATCGAGCTAAGCACTCAGTTGACGCAAGACCTTGGCGGGATGGAGACGGCCCAACGGAGCACCCAGCGCCAGATTGAAGAAGAGTATCGCCGTCTGCGTGATGAGATCGCCAGCGAGGCCGAACAACTCCGTGAGCGGTTAGAGGAACTCAGTGGTACGCTGGCCGATGAGGATATTCTCTTCCGTGGCGTCACCGTCGTTGAAGAGGGTGAACCGATCAACGAAAACACCCTTGACCAGCTCGACGAGCTGGTTGAGCAGGAGCTTGAGGTGCTCGAAGAGCGGCGCCGGCGCGATCTGGCCGATGCTGAGTTGCTCACCGATGCCGAGCGTGAGCGCAAAGCCTACGAGGCGACCCAGGAGCAAGAGCGACTGCAAGAGCGACTCCAGCGCGAACTCGATCATCTCATGCGCGAGGAGAAGGAGAAGCTCGAACAACTTGACACGCTCAAAGTTGGACGGATTATCACCGAAACTGAGTATCGCCAGTTGCGCGACATCGCTCCCGGTGTCTTCCGCGCCGATATGGGTGCCGGTGCGGTGCGGGAATTGATCGAAAAGACGGTCAATCTCGACAAACTGGCCGAAGAATTGCAGGCCGAGATTCAGTCCTCGCAGGGACAACGGCGGAAGAAGGCTACCAAGCGTCTGCGCGTGGTGGAGGCGTTCCGCAAGAGTGGTAATCGTCCCGAATGGATGATCCTTACCGTGCTGCCGGTGATTCCGCCCGATCTGCGCCCGATGGTGCAGCTCGACGGTGGCCGCTTTGCGACCAGCGATCTGAACGATCTCTATCGCCGGGTGATCAACCGGAATAACCGCTTGAAGCGCCTGATTGAACTCAACGCGCCGGAAATCATCGTGCGCAACGAGAAGCGCATGCTGCAAGAGGCGGTTGATGCGCTGATTGATAATGGTCGTCGCGGTCGGGCCGTGAGCGGTAAAGGCAAGCACCGCCTGAAGAGCCTGAGCGATATGCTCAAGGGTAAGCAGGGTCGCTTCCGCCAGAACCTGCTCGGTAAGCGCGTTGACTATTCGGGCCGCTCGGTGATCGTGGTCGGGCCGAACCTGCAACTACACCAGTGTGGTCTGCCCAAGAAGATGGCGCTTGAGCTGTTTAAGCCCTTTGTGATGCGCCGCCTTGTCGAGCGTGGCGTAGCTCATAATATCAAGAACGCCAAGCGCGCTGTCGAGCGTGTGCGCCCCGAAGTGTGGGACGCCCTCGAAGAGGTGATTAAAGACTATCTGGTGCTGCTCAATCGTGCACCATCGCTGCACCGGCTCTCAATTCAAGCGTTCGAGGCCAAACTGATCGAAGGATCGGCCATTCAGCTCCATCCGCTCGTCTGTGCCGCCTTCAACGCTGACTTCGACGGTGACCAGATGGCGGTACACGTACCGCTGTCGCGCAAAGCTCAGGAAGAGGCGCGCACGCGGATGCTGAGCAAGTATAACCTGCTTAGCCCGGCCCACGGTGAACCGATCATCACCCCCTCGCAAGACATCGTGTTAGGGTGCTACTACCTGACCATGGTGCGTGACGGTGCAAAGGGATCGGGGAAGCGCTTCTCCTCCATCGACGAGGCGATGCTGGCTTACGAGAAGCATCTACTCGACATCCAGGCCCCGATCTGGATTCGGATGACCGGAACGCTGTCGGGTAAGAGTGATCGCCCGGTGCGCGAGCTACCCCTGGCTGCTGACGGCACGCCGCGCATGCTGATCGAAACCACGATTGGGCGTATTCTGCTCAATAATGAATTGCAACCGCCATTGCGTTTCCGCAACCGCCTGATCGACAAGAAAGGGCTGAAGGAGATCATCGCCGATTGCTATCAGTACTACACCAATCTGCGCAATCTGAGCGAAGATCAGCTCAATGAAGTACGGGCTTCCCACGGCAACAAGCACGTGCAGGAACTGGCCCGTATCTACGGCTCGGAGATGACTGCTCAGCAGGCCGACCGCATCAAGGCGCTCGGTTTCCGCTATGCTACGTTGGGCGGTATGACGATTGGTATCGAAGATATTGAAGTACCGGCCAAGAAATACGATATCGTTCGTGAAGCCGAGCAGTTGGTGGCCGATGTTGAAAAGCAGTTCCGTCGCGGTCTGATTACCGAAGAGGAACGGTATCAAGAGGTTGTGCGTATCTGGCAAGAGGCTACCAAGCAGACCATTCAGGCGGTTAAGGAAAACCTCAATCCCTTTGGCCCGGTGGCGATGATGTCCACCTCCGGCGCTCGTGGTAACATCAACCAGATCTCGCAGATGGCCGGTATGCGTGGCCTGATGTCAGACCCGACCGGTCGGATTATCGAGCTGCCGATTAAAGCCAACTTCCGCGAAGGCCTCTCGGTGCTCGACTACTTCGTCTCGACCCACGGTGTTCGCAAAGGTCTGGCCGACACCGCACTCCGTACCGCTGACGCCGGTTATCTGACCCGCCGATTGGTTGATGTGGCCCAGGATGTCATCATCACCATCGAAGACTGTGGTACCGAAGAGGGATTGTGGCTCCACGGTGCCGATGATGATGAGCTGATGGAGAAGCTCCAGGTACGCATGTTGGGTCGTATCCTGGCCGCGCCGATCTATCACAAAGAGACTGGTGAACTGATTGCCGACCGCAACACCGAGATCGACGAAGAGCTGGCTACTGCTATTCTGGCCAGCGGTCAGGAGTCGGTCTTCGTTCGCTCACCGCTCAGTTGTCAGGCCGAACATGGTCTCTGCCGGCTGTGCTACGGGCGCAACCTGGCAACCGGCAAGCTGGTCGAGATCGGCGAAGCAGTTGGGATTATTGCTGCCCAGTCGATTGGTGAGCCGGGCACCCAGCTTACGCTGCGCACCTTCCACACCGGTGGTGTTGCGTCAGCCGACGACATCACGCAGGGTCTGCCGCGTGTGCAGGAGATTTTCGAGGCCAGAGTACCGAAGGGCAAAGCACTCCTGGCCGAGATTGACGGTGTCGTCCAGATTGTGCGTGACGAAGAGGGTGTCCGTACCATTCGCATCGTCTCAACCGATGTTTACACCGATGAATACCCGCTTGGTCGCGGCTTCAGCCCAACCATCAACCACGAGAGCGAGGTGTATGAAGGGCAGGTTATCGCCGAAGGGCCGGGTGGTGCTCAGATCGTAACCCGTCTGACCGGCAAAGCCTTCATTCAAGGCGACCGGATCATCGTCAGCCAGGAAGATCACCAGGAACGTGAACTGGTGGTACCGCACAATGCCCGCATCCGGGTAGAAAACGGTGAGCGGGTGATGGCCGGTCAGCAACTAACCGACGGTAGTGCGAATCCGCAAGAGCTGCTCGAACTGCAAGGCCGCGAGGCGGTGCAGCGCTATCTGGTCAATGAAGCGCAAAAGGTCTACCGCTCACAAGGCGTTAACATCAACGACAAACACATCGAGGTCATTGTACGGCAGATGTTGCGCCGGGTGCGGATTGAAGACCCAGGCGATACCGGTCTCTTGCCGGGTGAGCTGATCGATAGCGCCGAGTTCCGCCGTCTCAACAACGACATTGTCAGCCAGGGTGGCGATCCGGCAACTGCGGCGACGATGCTGCTCGGTATCACCAAAGCCTCGCTCAACACCGACAGCTTCCTGGCTGCCGCCTCCTTCCAGGAGACAACGCGAGTGCTGACCGATGCCGCCATTCAGGGTAAGGTTGACTACCTGCGTGGTCTGAAGGAGAATGTCGTCATCGGGAAACTCATTCCTGCCGGTACCGGGATCGAGAAGCGGATCGAACGTCCGCACGAGGATCTGATCGGCGAGATGGCTCGCATGCTCGAAGAATCGCAGCAGGCGGAAGAAGCCCCCGCCGAGACCCGGCGAGCGACACCATTGCCGACGCCAAATGGGAACAAAGCCCCAGAAAGCGACAACGACGCACTCTTACGGGCACGACTGGAAGAGTTGCTGAGTGGTGATGGCGATAACGATCAGAGTGATGCTGAGGAAGAAGATAACGACTTGCCGGCATTCTAGATCTGGTTGACAGGTGATGGCAGAGCCGCGAAGTGCATTTCTGGTATGCGCTTCGCGGCTTTGTTCATGAGAGCGACTTGAAAAGCATCTGACGCTCATATGAAAGCACTACGCGACACCATCCAACAGTGGCTCGCTCAGGAATGGCAGGCACTGCACGCGCCAATCCTCTGGATGGGAATAGGCATGATCATTATCGTTGCCACCATCTCTGCCCAGTTACCTCATCAACACGTGATTGATGTTGGGTTGGAAGAAGGTGTTGGTAACGCTGATCTGCCATTTTTACGCGATTTCAACACCCCCGAAGAGGGTGTGCTTGGCAACTTTCGTTGGAGTGGTGGTAACTCGAAAATCTTCGTCCCGCTATCTGGCAACCGACCAGCTCTGATCGAACTTCGTTGGCTGCCATTGAGCGAGTCGATTAGCGCACAGGCACCAACTAGGGTTGAGGTCTGGAGCGATCAACAACTGATTGCTGAATTACCGGTCAGTGCGCTTGGCAGCCGGCAATGGTTATACATACCGGCAACCGGTGATGGTCACCTGTACCTGCGGCTGGTGAGTGATGTGTTTCAGCCAGCGCAAGATCCGCGTCAACTCGGTCTGCCGCTCGAACGGATCGTGATAGCAGTAGTTCCCGGTGGCTGGGGCTGGCCGGTGTTACCGCCACTCTTGTGGTGGATGGGGGCAATAGTACTGGGCTGGCTCATCCTGCACCGCACCCTGTCACAATGGGCCGGGTATGGATTAGCGATAGGGGTCAGTGCAGTCAGCCTTGCGCTTATCCTCGATCCGGCACGGTGGGCGTTCGGCGCAGAAGCGGCCTTTATCGCATTGGCCCTCACCTATCCGTTAACTCTGGCAGTACAGGCCGGGCTGCGTGCGCTCGCCATCGGCGAGGCCGGGTCGTCACTCAGTGCTATCGTAGCAGTTGCCTTTGCAACCCGGATCGGCGGACGCTTCTACCCGGCCAGTATGCCCGGCGATATTGGCTTCCATACCAATCGCTTTCATGAAGCGTTGGGTGGGTTTATCACGATTATCTCAAAGAATCGGGGAATTGATTTTCCGTATCCACCGGGGCCGTACCTCTTGCTGGCGCCGGCTCGCGTATTAGGTCTTGAAACTCCGCTCCTCTTACAAATTGGGGCAGCCCTGGCTGACAGCCTGAGTGCGATCCTGATCTACCTGATTGCCCGCCGTGTCCTCCCTTCGCGACCGGCAGTGCTGGCAGCCGCAATCTATGTATTTACCGCCGCAACGTACCTCACCACCTGGTGGTCTTTTGACACTCATATTATCACCCAAAGCCTCTACCTGCTCTTGATTTGGGGAGTTATTCGAGCATGGGAAGAGTGGCAGGCCGGTCAATGCTACCGTGAATGGATAGTGGGTCTGGCAGCATTGAGTGCGATGGTCTTTCTCGGTCATTTTGGGTTTTTGATTAGTAGTGGTGCCTTACTGGGAATGCTACTTGGCATCGTCTGGTCGGCTGGCTGGTTGAATGCCCCGTGGGCACAGCGTGTTTGCCGTCCACTAACGATGGCTATCGCTGGCGGAGCGATCTTTGCGATTGTCTTCTTCTACAGCGCTTACCTGCCGATGTTCCTGGCCCAACTGGACACAGCACGCAGTGGTGGCTTAACTGCCGTTGCCGGACGACCACCAATTAGTCGAGCTGCTCTCTGGAACACCCTCTGGCAGGCCGGCCTGATTGCCCACTATGGATTCTTCCCGATCCCGTTTGCCATAGGTGGCCTCTGGCTGTTGTATCGGCGGCAGGGCTGGCAAATCACGACTGGACTGATGGGACTGAGTTTCGTTGTTGCGCTCATCTTCGCTATTCTGCCCTTTATCACCCAAATCTCCAACAGTCCTCGCTACCTGATGGCTCTCGGTTGGGTGGTAGCAACCGGCTGTGCTGCCGCTTGCGATGCCCTCTGGCGTCGAGGGTGGGCAGGACGGCTCAGCGTTCTCGCTGCTGGCTTACTGGTCATGCTCAACACACTCTGGTACTGGTTAACACCCATGCTTTGGCGTGCCCGACCACCTGAACCTTTTTAGGCCAGTATCGACGACAGCAGCACGTACAGGTAGAATCTGGTATCATTAGCTTACCTGTCCTCGGATCCGTCATTCAGGAGTGCGCTCATGGTCACTGCCTTCGTATTTATCACCTGTGAACCACAACGCATCAGCGATATTGCCCAGGAAGTCGCCGAACTTCCCAACGTCGCCGAAGTCTACTCCGTCACCGGTGACTACGACATCATCGCGGTGCTGCGGGTCAACGCTTACGAATCGCTTGATGAAGCTGTTCCTGGTGGTATCGCCCGTATTCCTGGTGTGCGCCACACCACAACCGTGCTCGCGTTCCGCCGCTACTCACGGCGTGACCTTGAAGCCGGTTTCGATATTGGCCTGTCGTAACAACATCACAAATCTGTCACATGATTGCAATGCTATGCTCTTGACGATGCGACAGAGCATATGCTATAATTCGCACAATAGTTCGAGATCGTGCGGGAAAGCTCTCGCTCGGTTCGGTACAGTTGGGACGATAACACACGAGTAACGAGGAGGGTATCATGGCGAAGGATTTGAACAAGGTTCAATTGACAGGCCATCTCGGCGCTGATCCTGAGATGCGTTACACCGCACAGGGAAGCGCAGTTACCACATTCCGGGTGGCGAGCAACCGCACGTGGCGCGATAAAGACGGCAATACACACGAAGAGACCGAGTGGTTCCGCGTCGTCGCATGGGACAAGCTCGGTGAAATCTGCAATCAATACCTCACCAAAGGTACCCGTGTTTACGTCGAGGGTCGCCTTCAGACCCGCAAGTGGACGGATCGCGATGGGCAGGATCGCTATACGACTGAGGTGATCGCCCAGGATATGATCATTCTCTCCCCCAAAGGTGAGCGTGGGCCAATACCTGATGCTGAACCGGCATACGACGAGCCAATGGACGAGCCGGTGCGGCGGACACCGCCACCGGTACCACCCACACCTTCACGTTCGGCAACCAGTGCTCCTTCTACCCGACCACCGGTTAGCCGTGCCCCTGCTCGCAATCAGCCGCAACCTATCGAAGACGAAGATATTCCCTTCTAGTGCTAGTCTCTGATGCATACGCGGGTGAGGATAATCTCACCCGCGTTGTCGCATCATTTGCAGCCAGCACATTGCCGGTGACGCTAGAGTAGCGGCGTGTGATACCAAGTCTTAACCGATAACTCAAGTTGCTACCTTTGTCACCACAGAGGCACGGAGAACACAGCGGATGGTTATAGCCTGAGTTGCTGTCGTGAGGCGTGGCGTAGCGCGTCGATAGGAATTGGATGCTCCCCACGTCGTTCAGGCAGGTACGCCGCACGGTGGTACGCGCAACGTCGTGCTGTTCATCCTGGCAATCAGCCTCCGTAGCCTGCTCATAGCATAGGTGGCAACTTGGGTTAACCGATACTGTTCATCGTTGCCGAGGCTACCAATAGTTGTTGGCACCACAGGGATGGCTAGATGCCTCTCCCCGTGGGGGGGCAAGGTTGGACAGAATTTGTGAGCGTATATAGGAGATAGGGCTTGGAGATGTCATGAACACCCTCACCTCCGGCTTCCTCCTATGCATTACCCACAACTCGGATATTGCTTGGCCCACGTGCGGGATCGGGGCCGGCGTGTCGGCGGGTTGAAACCCTGCCTCAATTCGTGGAAGGCCGGCAGGGCTGACCTGCCGGCGGGGAGCAGGTGTCAGTCGCACGTATGGATAGACCCGGCGGGGCGTGCAGGTCGTGAGGGAGGGCGTCAGCCTACCTGACCGGCAGGGCTGACCGCGCGGAGGGAAGGGGGCTGAGCGTGCTCAACGGTAGCCCGGCAGGGGGCGGAAACGGTGTGGTGAAGGGCAGCGAGGGGAAGGGTTGGCGGGTTTTTGCGCCGGCGGGTTAATGGAGCGGCGGGTTGGCACGGATTGGCGGGTTGCAACCCTGCCTCAATTCGTGGAAGGCCGGCAGGGCTGCCTGGCGGCGGGGAGCAGGTGTCAGGCGCACGCATGGATAGGCCCCGGCGGGGTGTGCAGGTCGTGAGGGAGGGCGTCAGCCTACCTGACCGACAGGGCTGAGCGTGCTCAACGGTAGCCCGGCGGGGGTCGGAAACGGTGTGGTGAAGGGCAGCGAGGGGAAGGGTTGACGGGTTTCTGCGCCGGTGGGTTAATGGAGCGGCGGGTTGGCACGGATCGGCGGGTTGAAACCCTGCCTCAATTCGTGGAAGGCCGGCAGGGCTGCCTGGCGGCGGGGAGCAGGTGTCAGGCGCACGTATGGATAGCCCCGGCGGGGTGTGCAGGTCGTGAGGGAGGGCGTCAGCCTACCTGACCGACAGGGCTGAGCGTGCTCAACGGTAGCCCGGCGGGGGTCGGAAACGGTGTGGTGAAGGGCAGCGAGGGGAAGGGTTGACGGGTTTCTGCGCCGGCGGGTTAATGGAGCGGCGGGTTGGCACGGATCGGCGGGTTGAAACCCTGCCTCCCTTCGTGGAAGCCTCTCCGGGGCTGACCTGCCGGCGGGGAGCAGGTGTCAGGCGCACGTATGGATAGCCCCGGCGGGGCGTGCAGGTCGTGAGGGAGGGCGTCAGCCTACCTGACCGACAGGGCTGAGCGTACTCAACGGTAGCCCGGCAGGGGGCGGAAACGGTGTGGTGAAGGGCAGCGAGGGGAAGGGTTGGCGGGTTTTTGCGCCGGCGGGTTAATGGAGCGGCGGGTTGGCACGGATCGGCGGGTTGAAACCCTGCCACCCTTCGTGGAAGCCTCTCCGGGGCTGACCTGCCGGCGGGGAGCAGGTGTCAGGCGCACGTATGGATAGACCCGGCGGGGCGTGCAGGTCGTGAGGGAGGGTGTCAGCCTACCTGACCGACAGGGCTGAGCGTGCTCAACGGTAGCCCGGCAGGGGGCGGAAACGGTGTGGTGAAGGGCAGCGAGGGGAAGGGTTGACGGGTTTCTGCGCCGGTGGGTTAATGGAGCGGCGGGTTGGCACGGATTGGCGGGTTGAAACCCTGCCACCCTTCGTGGAAGCCTCTCCGGGGCTGACCTGCCGGCGGGGAGCAGGTGTCAGGCGCACGTATGGATAGACCCGGCGGGGCGTGCAGGTCGTGAGGGAGGGCGTCAGCCTACCTGACCGGCAGGGCTGAGCGTGCTCAACGGTAGCCCGGCGGGGGGCGGAAACGGTGTGGTGAAGGGCAGCGAGGGGAAGGGTTGACGGGTTTCTGCGCCGGTGGGTTAATGGAGCGGCGGGTTGGCACGGATTGGCGGGTTGAAACCCTGCCACCCTTCGTGGAAGCCTCTCCGGGGCTGACCTGCCGGCGGGGAGCAGGTGTCAGGCGCACGTATGGATAGACCCGGCGGGGCGTGCAGGTCGTGAGGGAGGGCGTCAGCCCGCACGACCGCAGGGCTGGCCGCACGGTGCGGAGGGGGTGCCGGACGTGCTGCTGGATCGCCCTGGCAGGGCGTGCCGTTGGCGAGGGGGCACAGATCGGCGGGTTGGGTGGGGCAGCGGGGGACGTTGCGCCAGCCCGTGAAGCAGGCTTCCTGCCTGCGCATCATCGGCGACGGCCAGCACCTGACGGCAGTGGCGGGGATGGCTGCACACGGGCTGGAAACCCGTGTCACGGGAACGGTATTGATGTTGTGCTGATAATGCAGCAGGACGCTGAGGAGTGCGTGACCACTTGGATGGAGTGCGTGACGAATGATGCACCGTATTCATCACGATGTGATATGAGGTGTCATACCGGTTACTGGGTGATATGTGGGTAATGAAAAGCGCGGCGTGGAAGAAGTGAGATGAGAGTGCTGTGCTGGCGCTTCCTGATGCGGTAGAAGTTGTATTCCCTCGTATTTCCTGCCTGTCCTTGCAGCATCACGGGCGAGGGGCGATGAGAGGGCTGTGCTGGCGCTTCCTGATGCGGTAGAAGCGGTGCCGGCTTATATTTTCAGTCTGTCTCTGAACTCGCCGGAACGGAAGAACGTTCCCACCCCTGTCCGCCCCCGCTGGAGGCGGATGTGAACGGTGCAGGGTGAGTCAGTAGGGCACGCAGTTCCAGGTGATGGGTGAGCCGGAGGATCGCGCGCGCAGGGGATATACGTAGGCACCGTGGTGCAGCGCCTATGTCCAATCTTGACTGACAATGTGCATCGCTCAGGTTGTTGCGCCCATGCTGAAGCTCCACGAAGCACGCCCCTGGCGGGCCGCTGGTGGGTCGTTGCAGGTGTACTGACTGGTTTACGTGCCGTTACGTTCAGGGGCAATGTCAAGGTGGTGCCTGGACGCGGGTCACGCTTGCGTTGTTCTCAGATACGACACGCCCTCACCCCGGTCCGCTCCCGCTGGGGGTGGATGTGAACGGTTCAGGGTGGGTCAGCAGGGTGTGCGGCTCCAGGCGGTGGGCGAGCCGGAGGCTCGTGCTCCCAGGGGATACCAGCACTTACGCACCGCAGTGCAGCGTCAGAGTGACGTTGGAGGGTGTGCGGCTCCAGGCGGTGGGCGAGCCGGAGGTTCGTGCTCCCAGGGGATACCAGCACTTACGCACCGCAGTGCAGCGTCAGAGTGACGTTGGAGGGTGTGCGGCTCCAGGTGGTGGGCGAGCCGGAGGCTCGTGCTCCCAGGGGATACCAGCACTTACGCACCGCAGTGCAGCGTCAGAGTGACGTTGGATAGTGTTTCATGACTTCCATTAAACTGGATTTGATATAAATCTTACGCGCAGAGGTGCAGCGTTTCGGGGTGTCGCCGTGCTGAACAGCTATCGGCGAGCCTCTGTTGGGTCGTTACCGGTGCGGAGCGCTGGTTCAAAACGTTCGTGCTCAGAGGCAGCGCCAGCGTGATATGTCTCTGCTCGCAAGGTTTGGACAGCCTGGTACAGCCTGATGTAGCGGTATGGGGTAGGGAACGGTGTGACGTCCCCTACCACAGCAATCACGCTAGCTCTTGTTCAGCGATGTGCATCATTCCGGGGGGCCCGTGCTAAGCAGCCACCGGGTGTGCTACCGGCAAGCCCCTATTGGGTCGTTGCAGGTGCAGAGTGCTGGTTCAATATCACGCTCAGGTTCGGCATCAGGCTCATTTTCGGATCGTGTGCCAAGCCTTCTGTGGCACCAGATTTGATATTCATCATTGCCGGGCCAGCGCACCTGCTATTACTTCCCGCTCTCAACGGTAGGTGATGGCGGCGTCGTGAGCAAATCGGTCATTTGCCGCAAAGACATCCACCACTGCTCTCGCGGACGGGCATGCACCGGATCCATCAGGCGTGGCATATCGTCGAGCTGATGTATCTGGACTTTACCGCCCCGATAGCCGATGAACGCCCCGATTGGTTCGCGACGGTCAGCGTGCTCGACCAGGAACTCGATACAGCGCACGGCCAGACGGGTAGCCTGAATACGGTCGAACGGCGAAGGATCACCTCCCTGCTGCAAATGACCGAGAATCGCCTGCCGTACCTCGAATAGCTTACCACCCTCTTCTTCAAACAACGAGCAGATGAACGAGGTGGTGTAGATCGGATTCGCTTTTTCATTGCGAATGATCAAACTCAGGCGCTTACCAGCACGAAACCAGCGCATCATCTCGTCGAGATCGGCTTGCAATTTGCGCAGGCTGATGCCTTCTTCGGGGAGGTAGACCCGCTCGGCGCCGGTTGCCAATCCGCTCATCAAGGCCAGATAACCACAGTCACGCCCCATAACTTCGACAATGAAACAGCGCCGTGAAGCCACCGCCGACTGCTTGATCCGATCAATTGCACTGACGATGCTGTTCAATGCGGTATCTGCACCCAGACTCAGCTCAGAACCGGGAAGATTGTTGTCAATCGTTGCCGGCAAGCAGATCATAGGGATGTTGAATGCCGGGAAGATGTGTCGCTCGCTGTACAGCTTGTAGATTGCCTGATACCCGGTCCAACCACCGATCATCAAGATACCGTCAATTCCGAAGCGCTCGATGTTACGGGCAATCTGGTATAGCTCGCTGCCTTGCGGCACCTTGCGATTGGTGCCCAGCTCGGCGCCACCCATCGTTGCCCAACCACTTACGCTCATCCAATCCATTTCGTGGATGTCGCCATCGATCAGTCCCTGAAACCCATTGCGCACACCGAGCATCGTATGGCCGCGGTCAATGCCGATCCGCACCGCTGCCCGTACCGCCGTATTCATTCCCGGTGCCGGGCCGCCACTGTGCAGCACTGCGAAGCGATGCCCGCGCCGTAATCGGTCGGGGGGCGAGGGCTGCGACTGAATGAGGGTGCCGAGGGTGCGGTACGCCTCCACAAAGCTATTGCCCCGCATCGCCAGCGCACGTTCGTAGTCGCGCTGGGCAATCGCCTCGGCAACCTGATGGGTATCGCGGACACAGGTCATCAGTGGTAGACGCACAACCCGATTCTCACGCAACCCGATCAGTTTCGGTTCGGCATTGGGATCGGCTTCCAGTAACTCTTCAACCGCCGTTGCCCCCAATAATGAACTCATCCAGCGATCAAATGCGCTGGGAGCGCCACCACGCTGCACGTGGCCGAGGATGGTCACTCTGGTATCTTCACCCAGACGCTCTTCCAAAATTTTCTTGACATACGAAGCCGTGATTGGTTTCCCGTCGCGATCACACGCCCCTTCGGCTACCACCACAATGCTGTCGCGTCGCCCCTGTTCGCGTCCGATCCGCAGCACATCGCACATATGCTGCTCCCAGTCATCCATTTGGGGAGGCATTTCAGGGATAAATGCCCAGTCTGCGCCACCGGCAATCGCCCCCATCAGCGCCAGGTAGCCACAATTCCGCCCCATCACCTCGATGACAAAGGTACGCTGATGACTGGCCGCCGTCGAGCTGATTGCATCAATCGCCTCGGTGATACGATGCAGCGCCGTGTCGGCACCAATGGTCATATCGGTACCGCAGAAGTCATTGTCGATACTGCCCACAATCCCGGCAATGAGGAGATTGGGATGGGCGGCGGCCTGCTCGCTGCTGATCTCACCAGCTGCGACCAGTTCGGCCAGCAGTTCCGGCCATTCACGACGAAAGAGGTCGGCACCGGTGAGGCTGCCATCACCACCGATCACGACCAGGCGGTCGATCCCGTGGGCCAAGAGATTCGCTGCTGCGCGGCGTCGGCCCTCGCGGGTGCGGAATGCCGCGCTGCGCGCCGTACCAATGATCGTACCGCCACGCTGGATGATGCCGCCAACGGAACTCCAATCCATGCGCCGGATCAATTTTCCACCTTCGATCAGACCCTGATAGCCTTCGTAGATTGCAAAGACTTCACAGCCACGACTGATGCCGGTGCGTACAACAGCCCGTACTGCGGCGTTCATACCCGGCGCATCGCCACCACTGGTTAAGACTCCAATTCGGATCGTTGGATGTGTCATTGTATTCCTCGCCCTCTTGGCGGATAGCGATATGGTTGCATGCGCAAGTATATCACAGGAGCGCGGGGTGAAGAATGCGCAGAGTCTCCATGCCGGACGACGGGTAGAACTCGTGCGTCTTGTTGAGATTATGTATTGAATACAACAGTATTTTCATTGCTGAAAAGTACCAGTAAGACATGGTTTCATTTTCATGCATTCCCCTTGACTCGGCGACAAAATGGCGTAAAATGGAGTCGTAAGCTGAACGTTTTTGTCCTGCTGAGGAATTTCAACCATGAACAAACAGCAGTTTACGATTAGCGGGATGGATTGCCCGGATTGTGCGCGGAAGATTGAACGGGGAGTCGCACGATTGCCGGGTGTGACGACGTGCGAGCTGCATTTTACCACTGCCCGCTTGCACGTAGCCGGTGATGTAGATCCGGCGACAGTGATTGCGCGGGTACGCGATTTGGGGTACGACATTCAGGCTGAGGCCAGCTCCGGCGATGAGTTACCTCCGACGTTTTTACGTTTTATGCTAAGCCGCCGGGAGACCCAACTGGCCTTGATCGGTCTGGTGCTGGTATTGCCGGGGATAGTACTCCACGAAGTGCTCGGTTGGGATGCGTTGTGGATAGAGGTGCTATCGCTGCTGGCGCTGGCACTGGTAGGGCCGGGCATTGCCCGTCAGGCCTGGCGAACACTCCGTACCAACCGTGAGCTGGGGATTGATGCACTGATGACCATCGCTGCCATCGGGGCGGTGGTGATTGGCGCCTATGTTGAAGCCGGGCTGGTGCTGGTGCTCTACGCTATTGGCGAGGCGCTTGAAGGGTATACGGCCAATCGTGCCCGCCACGCTATTCGTAGTCTGCTAGAGCTGACGCCACCGACCGCCACACGGCTGACATCCGGCGGTGAGCAGGTGGTACCGGTTGCCGATTTGCAGGTCGGTGATCGGATTCTGATCCGGCCCGGTGAACGGATACCGGTTGATGGCACGATTGTTGCCGGGAGTTCGCTGGTGAATCAGGCGCCGATCACCGGCGAGAGTCGGCTGGTTGAGCGCGATGTGGGGGATACACTCTTTGCGGGGACGATGAATGGCGAAGGCAGTATTGAGCTGCGTGTTGATCGCCCCGCCGCCGAGAGTGCGGTGGCCCGGATGATCCATCTGGTGCAGGAGGCGCAGGAGCGCCGGGCACCAGTGCAACGGTTTATCGACCGCTTTGCCCGCATCTATACGCCGCTGGTCACTGCGCTGGCAGCGCTGGTTGCAATCGTACCGCCACTCGTGTTCGGGCAACCGTTCTGGAATCCCGATCCGGATACGTTTGGCTGGCTCTACCGTGGTCTGGCACTGCTGGTCGTTGCCTGTCCGTGTGCGCTGGTCATCAGCACGCCGGTCAGTATTGTGAGTGCGCTAAGCACAGCGGCCCGGTATGGGGTGCTGATTAAAGGTGGCGCATACCTGGAGACGCTGGCACGGGTACAGACGATTGCGCTCGATAAGACCGGTACGCTTACGACCGGTAAACCAACCGTGGTCGGTCTGCGAGCCGTTGGTTGTCCAGCAGGCGAGGCGACTCCGGTCGGGCATTGCCGTACCTGCGATGAACTGCTTACTATTGCTGGAGCGGTCGAGCGCCGTTCTGAACATCCCCTTGCCCACGCGATTGTCGGTGCGGCGGTTAATCGTGGTCTTACCCTGCCACCAGCCGAGCAGGTACGGGCGTTGACCGGGAAAGGCGTGGTGGGGGTGGTCAATGGCGATGAAGTCTTGATCGGGAGTCATCGGGTCTTTGATCAGGCGTTGCGTCACGATGAATGGCATTGTCTCGCGGCGAAACACGATAGTCAGCTCGGCTACACGCCCCTGATGGTCGGTGTTGGTGGTCAGTATCGCGGCACGATCACCGTTGCCGATACGGTACGGGCAGAGAGCCGAAGTGCGGTGGCAGCACTCCGTGATCAGGGCTTACGCATCGTGATGCTCACCGGTGATGAGCCGGCGACCGCCGAACGGATTGCCGGTGAGATTGGGGTGTCTGAGGTGCGCGCCGGTCTGTTGCCCGAAACCAAGGCTCAGGTGGTCAGTGCATTACGTCAGTCTGGTGGTGTCGTTGCAATGGTCGGCGACGGGATCAATGATGCGCCGGCCCTGGCAACCGCTGATGTCGGGATTGCGATGGGGGTGCAGGCCGGGGGCACGACGCAGGCTATGGAGACTGCCGATATTACGCTGCTTGGTGGTGATTTGCGGCAGTTGCCGTTTGCAGTAGCACTTAGCCGGCAGACTATGCGCACGATCACGGCGAATATTGTCTTTAGCATTGGGATCAAGCTGATCTTTATCGTTCTGGTGCTGGCCGGTCTCAGCACGATGTGGATGGCCGTTTTGGCTGATGTGGGAGCATCGCTGCTGGTCACGCTGAACGGTATGCGCTTGTTGGGTTTTCGGGCGCGGTTGCCGCAGTAATATCAAATATTGATGGCCATCGATGTCGCGGCTTGGTAAAGGGGGGGCGGTACGCCGCAAGACGACGGTACGGCGGGTTGGTGCAGGTAGCGAGCGCGCCGGGGGCGCACGCTCCCAGTGCGTGCGTTGCAGTAATGCCCCACCCTCACCCGCCCCCGCTGGGGGCGGGAACCAACGATGCCGGATGGCTCCCGCTGGCGGGGGTTGGTGAAGGGGGCGGTACGCCGCTGGACGACGGTACGGCGGGTTGGCGCCGGGGTGAGCGCGCCGGAGGCTCGCGCTTCCAGATTAGTGCTTACACATCGTAGTGTAGCATTCAGGTGACGCCAGAGCGTGTGCTATGACTCCTGGTAAGCCGGATTTAATATGCGACAGCGGGTAAACGCTCTCACCATTGGCAGGGAGGGACGCACAGACGTGCGCCCCTGGAGCGACAGAGATCATTACCCGGCGAAATGTCGGATCAGACTCCCCATCCAATGGATAGCACGCCAGTAGTCGGCGAGCCGGATGTTTTCGTTCGGGGAGTGGACGCGCGTGCCGTGGTAGCCGCAGCCGGCACCACTGGCGACGGGTGTGCCCAATGCTGTACACAGTGGGTAGACCGGCCCGGTACCGGCCATGGTGGGGTAGAGGATGGGTTCGCTGCCGTAGACCTCGCGGGCCGAGGCGAGCGCTGCCTGGACAATCGCTGCATCGAGCGGCCCACGAGCCGGATGTTCCCCACCCAAATCAATAATTTCGATGTCCGCAAAGCCCTCGGCGTCGAGATGCCGGCGCAACTGGTGCAACACTTCAGCCGGCTCCATATCCGGTACCAGGCGAAAGTCGATCTTGGCGCGCGCTTCGTTGGGCAGGACGGTTTTGCTGCCTTCACCGGTGTAACCACTCACCAACCCACAAATCGTACAGGTTGGTTCAAACAGGTGGCGGCGCAGACGATCCAGACCGCGCAGACCATCAAGGAATTCATCCAGACCAAAATCGGCCAATAATTCTTCGTCATTGGTTGGAATGGTGGTCAGAGCGGCCAGATCGGCGGCTGAGGGGGGCCGGACACGGTCGTAGAAGCCAGGGATGCGCACCCGACCATCAGGGCCTTTGAGTGTGTTGAGTGCCCAGGTCAGTCGCCAGGCCGGGTTTGGCACAAAGGTCGCATACGAGGAGTGGAGATCGTAGCTGGCGCCACGGGCCACCAGTTCGACGTATTGAATACCTTTGGCGCCACAGGTTACGACCGGTCGTTCGTTGATGTCAACCCCGCCTGTCTCCCAGAGACAGCCATCGGCGCGGAGGAGGTCGGCATATTCGCGACAGACCGCCGGTAGGGTGCGCGAACTGACCTCTTCTTCGCCTTCAACGGCGAAGATAATGCGGATCGGCAGTTCACCCTCAGTCGCCAGCCACGCCTCAATCGCCTGAATGCGCAGCATCAGGTTGCCCTTGTTGTCGGCAACACCACGTCCGTAGAGCTTACCGTCACGTTCGGTCAATTCAAAGGGCGGACTCTGCCACAACTCAAACGGCTCAGCCGGCTGCACATCGTAGTGGTCGTAGATGAGCAGGGTGCGTGAGCCGTTACCAATCGTGGCGTAGACCATCGGGTTGCCGCCGTCAGCCTGCAAGAGGCGGGTTTCGGCGCCTAACCGACGCAAGCGCTGTTCGACAAAGCTTGCCGTCTCGTCGATGCCACGGTTTTGGGCAGCCACCGAGGGGATACGTACAATGTCGGCCAATTCAGCCAGAAAGCGTGAGCGCTGGCTTTCCACGTAAGCTGCAAAACGTTCCATGAGCTGCTCCAATTGTACAAAAGCGGTTCAGGCAGTCATTATAGCACTGTCATTTCAGGGTGATACTGTCAGCGCCTCGGCATATACCTGCTCGATGCGCGTTACCATATCTGCGAACTGAAATTCGGTGACGGCGCGTTCGCGTCCGGCCAGTCCGAACGCCCGCGCCCGCTCCGGGTTACACCAGAGTTCGGTCAGCGCTGCGGCCAGTGCTGGTGGATCGTCTGGCGGCACTACCAGGCCGGTGCGCCGGTGCGCCGTCACGTAGCTGGTTCCGGTGCCCAGTTCGGTACAGATGACCGGTAAGCCGGCCAGTTGCGCCTCGATTTGCACGATCCCAAACGCCTCACTGCGCGCTACTGAAGGCAATACCAGCACATCGGCCAGCGCGTAGAGAGCACGTAACGTCGCCTGATCAACCTCTCCCAACACATGCACGCGATGGTGAATGCCCAATTCTGTGGCCAGGCGGATGAGATCAGCACCGCGTACCGTGGCATCGCCGCCGGCAATAATCGCGTGCCCGAAGGGTAGCAGGGCCAGGGCACGGATCAGGCGGTCTACACCCTTGTAGTAGCGCAGGCGTCCTACGAACAAGGCATTGGGGCCGGGAAAGCGTTGGCGAAGGGTCGCTACCAGGTGTGGATCGGGCAATGGCAGCGGTGGGATACCGAAGGGCACCACCCGCACACGCTCGCGGTGACGCTGAAGCCATGGCGATGAATGTACCAGCGACGGGCTGGTGGCAATAATCCGGGCCGCCCGGCGCAGGGTACGCTCGATCAGAGGGGCGGTCAGCGTTCCCAGCACCCGTTGCCGCACAATATCGCTGTGGTAGGTGACGACCAGCGGCGATTGCACGGTCAGGAGGGCCAGATCGCCAAACGGGTAGGGGTGGTGAAAATGGATCAGATCGGGGTGCAGGCGCGGTACCTGCCAGAGGAGGGGGAGGCTGATCGGCGCACGGGCCAGGGTTAGCTGGCGTGGGGTTGCCACCAGATCGACACCGTTGCGCTGTGTCCGCCAGCCGCGCCGCCCCGGTGCGGCAAAGACGACCGTTACTCGATGACCACGTGCAGCCAGTGCTTCGCTCAACGACTGGAGATGATGTTCAATGCCACCCTGGATCGGTGGGTAGTCTTTGTAGAATTGCACGATATGCATGGTGTGTATCTTACCAGCTTCGACTGCCTGTTTGTGTATCACCACAGAGGCTGGAATGCTCTGTGTACTCCGTGTCTCTGTGGTTTACCACCAGGGTATGGGTCTACCGCAAGAGCACGGATTGGTGAGTTTACCACAGAGGTATAGATGCAATATTCTCTGTGTACTCCGTGTCTCTGTGGTGAAATACCGTCACACTGTGTACAAGACATAACGCTCTTTACGAATGGCAACGATCCAACGAACAACGTAACTTCTATGTTACAATACGCCAAATAGTTGGATGGGCGGCAAGAACTACGCCGCGTCTCACAATGAGAGTACAACAGACAATGGATGCAGTGCTTGTCTTAGAAGATGGTCGCGTCTTTCCCGGGCGGTCGTTCGGTGCCCCGGGTGAGCGTGTTGGTGAGGTTGTTTTTCACACCGGCATGACCGGCTATCAAGAGATTTTGACCGATCCCTCGTACTGCGGTCAACTGGTCACGATGACAGCACCGCACATTGGGAACACCGGCGTCAACGATTTTGACCCGGAGTCGATCCAGCCGCAGGTTGCCGGTTTTATTGTGCGTAGCTACAGCGAACACTACAGCTCATGGCGTGCGCGTGGCAGTCTCTCTCAACTGCTGCGCGACTATGGGATCGTGGCGATTAGCGATGTTGATACCCGTGCCCTCACTCGCCATATCCGTACCGCCGGGGCGATGCGCGGCATTATCTCCACAACCGGCGAGTCGATAGAGTCGTTACTCGCGAAATGTCGGGCCGCGCCGCCGATGGAAGGGTTGGATTTAACGCAAGTGGTGACCTGTCCCGAACCGTACCATTGGGCAACCAACAGTGTGCCGTTTACCCCGCCCTACCCGAACGGCCCGGCGCAAGAACTGCGCTTCCACGTTGTTGCTTACGACTTCGGCCTCAAGCGCACCATTTTGCGCCGTCTGGTCGATCATGGCTGTCGGGTGACGGTGGTACCGGCCACAACTCCACCCGAAGATGCGCTGGCCCTCCAACCCGACGGTATCTTCTTCTCGAATGGGCCGGGCGATCCGGCAGCGGCGACCTATGCTGTGGCCACGCTGCGCTCGCTGCTCGGTAAACTCCCGATCTTTGGCATCTGTCTCGGCCATCAATTGATGGGGCTGGCCCTCGGCGGGCGCACCTACAAGTTGCCGTTCGGCCACCACGGTGCCAACCATCCGGTGCGCTATCTGCCCACCGGTCGGGTTGAGATCACCTCGCAGAATCATGGGTTTGCCGTCGATCCGGACTCGTTGCCGGCAGGTGTTGTTTTGACCCATATCAACCTGAATGATCAGACCCTGGAGGGTTTTGATTATCCTGAATTGCAGTGCTTCAGTGTGCAGTACCACCCCGAAGCAGGGCCAGGGCCACACGATGCAACCTATCTCTTTGCCCGCTTTGCCGAGGCAATGGCTGCCCGCCGTTCGTAGGCGGAAGCAGGCCGGGAAGGTGGCCGGGGGAGAGACGGCCACCTTCTGCGTTACCCATGCCTGCGCCAGACCGAATCAAGACACCGTGCAGATGTAGAGCAGAACGCCATGAGCAGCGAACACGATCCCCGTAACCGGCTCAACGACCTCGATGCGCGGGAGTGGACGTATGCGCTGCGTTCTGTCATCAGCACTGCGTATCCAACCCGTGGGCCGGAGAGCTTTGCCCACCATCTCCGTCGTCAGCACCCCTCACCCAAACCGCCCCAACTTATGGCCGAACTCATCCGCTTCTTCACCCGCCAGCATGGTCACGTGCTCGATCCGTTTGCCGGGGTTGGTGGTACGCTGATCGCCAGTTCGCTGGAGGGGCGCACGGCAGTCGGTATCGATCTTTCAGCCGAATATGCAACCATCTACCAGGCGGTTTGTGCTGAGCTACAGATCGCGCCGCAAACCTATGTGGTTGGCGATGCCCGTAATCTGCTCGAACTGCCGGAGGTGCGGGAACGACCGTTTGATCTGATTCTGACCGATCCGCCATATGCGGCCATGATGGCGCGCCCGAAAACCGGCGAGCGGCGTAAACGCGGTCGGCCCAATCCCACGCCGTTCACAACATCAGCGGCGGATTTGGGCAATCTGCCATACCACGAGTTTATCGGTGAACTATGCACCATCCTCACCGCTGCGCTCCAGGTGTTGCGTCCCGGCGGGTATCTGGTGATCTTTGCCAAAGACCTGCAACCCACTCCTGAGCACCACAACATGCTCCACGCCGATCTGGTGATTGCCCTGCGCCAGGTACCGGGGCTTGAGTATCGTGGCTACCGGATATGGCACGACCAGAGTCAGCGACTGTACCCGTTTGGCTACCCGTATGCGTTCGTGGCAAATCAGATGCACCAGTTTATTCTGATCTTTCGCTGGCGGGGGGATGGGAAGGGGTGAGGTTCTGAAAGGTAGAAGTCATCTCTTTAATCTTAGAATACGAGAAGCTATCTCATTCATTGCCGACTGATTCCATGATCGTGACGAGCACACACAGCATCCTCGTGACCAGCCGGGTCAACGATGTGCCACGCGCCGGATCATGAGCACAGCTGGCGCGGCAGCCATGCTGCCGCACGCCAAACGCTGCGACACGCGCATGACGCGCGGGTAAGGCAACCAATCCAGTGCGTGATGGCACGACCAGAGCTGCGCTTTGCCAACAGGCCAGGAGCAGGATAAACTGTCTTTGGTGATTGACGAGCGTTCATGCGCCTGGGTAACAGTCTGGGAGCACGAAGCACAGCTTTTATGAAATAAGTTCTAATAACTTCCCATCACTTACAGGCATCTACGGCGCACTATACCCGCGCACGATGACCCGCACCTCGGCGATGCCCAGGCTGTTGAGGAATTGGGTGTAGTAGGTTTCGGCATCACGGGCGGCCTGTGACAAAATGCCCGACTCGATAGCAGCTTCTACCAGTGCGGCCTTTGCCTCGGCATCAACGGATTGAAAGAATTGTTCGAGTTCGGTGCGCGGGCAGATGAAGCCGGGACAGAAATCGGTATTCTCGATGATCCGGCTATTAGTCAGATCGAGGCTTACCTGATCGGTGAAGACTTGTGGCGGCGGTAGGGTGATCTGGACCCGGCGGCCATCGCTGCTCACCCAGACATCTTCGGGGCGCAGTTGACTCAGATCGATACCGGCGGGCACCCGACCCCGGATCAGCACCAGAAACTCCTGGCGCACTCCCAGATTGCGCAAAAATGTCGCCCAGCCACCCGGCGCATCGAGATGGCGGATTTCCACACCGGCGTAGTGCTCGATGAAAATCTGCTTATTCACGCGCCGCACGGCCTCTATAATCTGCGGCCCCACAGTGGTGGTTGAGGTGGCCTGCGGCGCAGATGGATTCTGAAACGCCTGGATAACACTCCAGATCAGAAAGAGCACCGCAGCAATGGCGAACCCGTTCCAGATCAGTTTCAACGTGCGCATAGATGCATCCACCTCACGCTACGGGGTGAGCGGTTCGATAACGACGCGACTAAAGCCGAGATCATCGATCAGCCAGCGTTCGAGGCGGCGGTAGGCAACTTCGCTGGCGATGCTGATCAATCCCTGATCACCGGCAACCCGTTGTTTGATGTCGGCGCGGGCCTGGGCCAGGGCCTGATTCTGCGCCGCTGTGATCTGACTGCCGATCCAGCGACGCGACTCGCCGATCACCTCGATCTCAATCGGATTTGGTTCGCCGGACACGGTGGCCCGTGGTAATCGGATCAGTAGCGTATTACCATCACGCCGAATCTGGGCCTGGCTTAGATCAACGGCCAGGCGAACCTCGGCGGTCACTTTCAGCGTGATCTCATCACGGCCAAAGAAGCTCTGTGCTCCGCTCACCGTCGTGACGGTTGTGACCGGAAATTTGATCGCCAGCTCGATTGACGGATCGATCCGGCGTAGATCGGGCAGCGGAATGAGTGTCGGGGCAACCGCTGCCTGGGTTGGTGGCAATGGAGTAAATGTCGGTGGTGATGTCGGCCACGGCTCGGCTGTGACAGGCGTCGCGACTGGCGCCGGGGTGCGCCAGCCGCTGTTGACGAACACGAGCAGACCAATCATCACGAGCGCCACCACGCCGCTCACCAGCCATTGAATTGGGCGCTGTTCCATCATGCATTCCACATGCTGCTACGCACGCAGCATGACATAATCGGTCGTGACTGCCGCAAGACGTTCCAGATCGACCTCAGCCCCACTCCCTGGCCCGGTTGGGACGCTGAGTGTACTGTCGGGGTTGAGCGTAAACGGGTTGGTCACAATGTCCTGGTGGAAGTAGCGATCATTCGCGCTGATGTCGCCGGGCAGGCTAAAGTTGGGCAGACTGGCCAGCCCGACGTTGGCAGCCCGCCCGATGCCGGTTTCGAGCATGCCGCCGCACCAGACCGGGATGCCGGCGGCCTGTGCCAGATCGTGAATTCGCCGGGCTGCCGTAAAACCACCAACCCGCGACGGTTTGATATTGATTACGCCGCAGGCACCCAACTCAATTGCCCAGCGGGCATGATCTGGCGAGACAATGCTCTCATCGAGACAAATCGGCGTGCGGAGCAGCCGCTGAAGTTTGGCGTGATCGATGATGTCGTCATGCGCCAGGGGCTGCTCGATCAACAACAGATCAAACTCGTCGAGCCGGGCCAACTGGTCGGCCTGATCGAGGGTGTAGATGCTGTTGGCATCAACCTGCAAGCGCAGATCGGGCCAGCGCTCGCGTACAGCCCGTGTTGGCTCGACATCCCAGCCCGGTTTGATCTTGAGTTTCACCCGCTGGTAACCGGCATTGACATAACCGGCGACCACATCAAGCAACGCCTCTATCGACTCCTGGACACCAACACTGACACCAACTTCCACCCGTTGCCGGGTGCCGCCGAGCATTGTGCTCAGGCTCGTGCCCTGTGCGCGCCCGAACAGATCCCAGGCGGCGAACTCAAGACCGGCCCGTGCCATGCGGTTGCCGCGCACACGGGTAAAGATCGCATCCACCTCCTCTGGCCGGCTCAGATCACGCCCCAGCAGCATCGGGGCCAGAATCTCGCGCATCATCACCCAGGCGGTAGATTGGGTCTCTTCGTTGTACCACGGCCCCACGCCAACCGGAGCTTCGCCCCAGCCCACTACCCCCTCGCTATGCAGGGTCACAATCACCGAATGATTGGCCTCTTCCCGCCAGCCGCTCGTCTCGAAGGGTGCCCGGTATGGCAACCGGATCCGTCGCAATTCGATGGCCTCAATCCGCATCAACGCACCTCCAACAGCTCCACTTCAAAGATCAGAGTTGCTCCTGGTGGGATCACACCACCCGCCCCGCGATTGCCGTAGGCCAACGCCGCCGGAATAATTAACTGACGACGCCCGCCAACCCGCATACCGGCAACCCCTTCATCCCAGCCCCGAATGACTCGTCCGGCACCGAGCGGAAAGACAAACGGTTCCCCACGGCTGAGCGAGCTATCGAACATACTGCCGTCGGTGAGCCAGCCGGTGTAGTGGACGGTTACAGTGCGACCGGCCATGGCGGTTGCCCCATCACCAACTGTTAGATCGGCGTATTGCAGGCCACTGGCACTGGTCGTATACCGATCAGCCGGCAGGTCTTGCGGCGCTTCCGGTGGGCCGGGCAAAACCTCAACCAGCTCAACATCGAAGGTCAGGGTTGCGTTCGGTGGAATCACCGGCGGATACCCCATCGCTCCATAGCCGAGATGGGGCGGAATAATCAACCGCGCCTTGCCACCAACCCGCATCAGGCCAATCCCCTCATCCCAGCCGGGAATGACCATCCCGACACCGAGGGGAAAGCGGATCGGCTCGCCACGCTCATACGAACTATCAAACACACTGCCATCGGCCAGCATCCCGCGATAGTGAACGGCGACAATCGCACCGGGTTGGGGCTGCTCGCCATCACCGGCCTGAATTTCGACGTACTGGAGGCCACTTGCTGTGGTCATGATCGACTCCTGTCTGTTGAGGCCCTGATGGGCACGGATACATACTACTGACCTTCCGAATTGGAGATCAGCGGAAGATACATCGTCTGTTCAAGCGCGATGGCGAACAAGCGCGGCCAGTATTTGCCGGTGACGTAGATCAACCCACGCTCTTGATCGTAGGCAATCCCGTTCAGCACGTCGGCGGCAGCACGCTCGGTTGGCGAGAGTAATCCACTCAGATCGAGAATACCGGTCACCTGACCGGTGTTCGGATCGATGCGCACAATCTGATCACTATACCAGACATTGGCGAAGATCGCGCCATTGATATACTCCAGCTCATTCAAGCGGTCACGCGGTTGATCGCCAATCCTTACTGTGACCGTGCGCTCAATCACAAGCTGGCCCGTCGCGACCGTCGCTTCCGGATCGATAAAGTAGAGCGTCGCTGTGCCATCGCTCATAATCAGCGACGAGCCGTCGTAGGTTAAGCCCCAGCCTTCGCGCGGCATGGTTGCCGGCGGCACCGGGTAAGTGAATGAACCGATCTGATTAAACGTCGCAACATCGTAGATCAACCCACGCTGATTCTGCCAGGTCAGTTGAAAGATGCGATCACCAATCCGGGCAATCCCTTCCCCGTAGAGGGCCGGATCGCCGAGGCCAACGCTGCGCAACACCTGACCGGTCTCCAGCTCCACTTCGCGGAGTGACGAATTGGCGTAATCGCCGGTTCCTTCAAACAGCCGACCTGGCCCGGCAACGATCAGTCCCTGGGTCCATGCACGCGGATCGTGGGGATAGGACGCAACAACCCGATAGGGAAGCAGTGGCGGTGCCTGAGCTGTGGTGTCAGCGGCGCCGACCAACGGCAACAGCAGATGCGTGGCAGTCGGGGTTGGGGCCGGCACCTCGGCCAGCGGAATTGCGATCAGGGTGGTCGGTGTTGGTGCAGGCTGATTGGCGGGTGCAGAACCACACCCGGCCAACAGACCTATTACCACCAATACCAGCCAACGCAACCAGTTCACGGGTACGCCCTTTCTGGTTTCATGCAAGCGGCATCACAGCGACCCTTCTGCCTGTCTTGCTATAGCCCAGGCTGCACAACACCTGCAAACAGACCACCTTTCGGCAGAGGTATTGTACCACCTTCAGCCGTGGTTGGAATACGTTGCGGCGGATACTTACCCCCAGGGTTGCAACGTCATTCTTTACCATCTGGTTGACAGATCATCACTACGCAAGGGAAAGAAATCCTCTTCAAAAGAGCCGCTCTTGTGCTAAGATCACAACTACAGACATCCAGTTTATCAGCGCAAGGAGGCGCGCCATGACGAACAAAACAAAAACGACCGTTCCGGTCGAACAAGAGATTCGCTACTGGATGCGCACACCGGCTATCACCATCAACCTGGCTGCGCCACTCAGCGAAGCGCTGGCCCTGATGCGCGAGCACGACATCCGGCGGCTACCGGTGGTGGTTGATACGGGTGAATTGCGCGGCATTATCACACAGGGTGACATTCGCGGCGCCGATATTATGCGGGTCGCCGGTCTCGATCCGGTCGATATTGCCCAGGCCCTGCGTAATGTAAAGGTCTACGAGGTCATGACCGAAGACCCAATTGCGGTTACGCCGGAGACCAGTCTGCGCGAGGCGGCGTTGTTGATGATCGAGAACAAGATTGGCGGCTTACCGGTGATTGACGAAAACAAGCGTGTGATCGGCATCATCACCGAGAGCGATCTGTTCGAGGCGCTGGTGCAGCAGCTTGAGACGCATCCGCGGTTCTGAGGCTTGAGATATGGGGAGAGAAAATAGGAAATAGGAGAGAGGAAAAAGGAGAAAAGAGTGGTGTGCTGAGTGGGTGCGGGGGGTGTTGCGCGTTGCATGCGGTCTGGGAGCGGTGATTAATGATCTAACCCTGCTTCTCAACCCTAAGGGGAGAGGAGCAGGGGATTTTTTTCAGAAGAAGTGTGCGTTGAGGTGTCTTCAGGTGTGAATATGCGTGACAGGACTGGTGGTGCTGGTGCGCACTGGCAGCGTATGACAACCCAAGTGCTACCTTTGTCACCACAGAGGCACGGAGGACACAGAGGATGGGCATAACCCGCTTTGCTACCGTGAAGTGTGACGGATCGCGTCGTTGCGCGCAGCGTCGTGCTGTTCATCCTGGCAGCCAGCCTCACGTGGCCTGCTCACAGCATAGGTGGCGACTTTGGTTATCTATAAACCAGACTTGAGATGAGGGGTTGAATTTTTGGGCTTGCTGAAAAGGGCGGACAACAGGCATCCCAATCATCGTCGAGCTACCAAACCGTACCACACATTCGTTAAAAAGTGGTAAAATCGGGCAAACCTTGAGGCAAGGGATACATATCATTCTGGGAAGAGAAGATATGCCTCCCTGCTCGATGCAGCCATTCAGACAGGCAACACGATGCAGACGTTCCTTGTTGCACGCTGTTGCCAACTTACCGCACGCTCAGGTTCTGCATGACGTGCTGAAAAGCACCGATGCACAACCAAACTATCCTGCTTTACTATACCGCTTCGTAACAACCAGGCAATGCAGGAGTTATCGAAATGACACATCAATCGAGTTCATCGCCGTCCCTTCCCCCTCACCAACTCGAACACTTCTCCAGGGTTCTTGAATTTGCCGGTCTGATCCTTACCGAGTCAGATGCGCAGGGGAATATCACCTATATCAACCAGGCTACCCGCCGCTACTTCGGCTACGCACCAGAGGAATGTATTGGGAAGTCGGTACTGGCCTTTACCCACCCCGATGATCGTGAAACCCTTCAGCAGACGATGATCGAACT
The DNA here is from genome assembly GCF_000018865.1 of Chloroflexus aurantiacus J-10-fl. Lineage (NCBI taxonomy): Bacteria > Bacillati > Chloroflexota > Chloroflexia > Chloroflexales > Chloroflexaceae > Chloroflexus > Chloroflexus aurantiacus. The sequence goes on along the minus strand of NC_010175.1, from coordinate 1,175,257 downwards.
CGTCAACCGCCAGCAACGCTCAGCAGAGATCGAAAATCGGGTGATTCATCGTGATGGTACCGTTTGTACATTCCTCTGGTCAATCGTCATCCACTACGACGACAATGGTAACCTGACCGGGTTCACATCCATTGGCCAGGATATTTCGACACTTCATCAATTGCGCGACAAATTGTACGAAAAACGCGAAATTCTCTACAACGTGATCGATAATCTTCCCCTGGGTATTTTCTGGAAAGACAAAGAGTCGCGCTTTCTGGGTTGTAATCGACGTGTCCTTCAGGATGCCGGTCTCAGTACCTTCGCTGAAATTATTGGCAAAACCGACTTTGAGTTGCCGTGGCGAGATAAGGCAGCCGCCTATCAGGCCCATGATCAGGTTGTGCTAACCTCTGGGCCGCGGCTGAATATCGAAGAGACCCTTGTGCGTGGTGATGGCAGTTCCATCTGGTTGCGAACCGGCAAAGTACCACTGATCCGCAATCAACAGGTGGCCGGTGTCATTGGCTTCTACGAAGATATTACCGAACAGCAACAGAAAGAACAAGAACGGCGAACATTGCTCTTGCTCGTAGAGAATGCCCCCGATGGCATTGCGCTGCTCGATCCGCAGTTGACAATCACCTACGCCAACCCGGCATGGTTGACGATGTTAGGCAAACACGAACTGGTTGGACAGTCGTGGGTCGATCTTGTGCATCCTGACGACCGTCCGCAGATTGCAACCATCGTTCAGCAGGCGAAGATCGGCAGCAGTCCGCGCACCAGGTTACGGTATATACACAGCGATGGTTCGGTGATTACCGCATATATATCATTGCCGGTATTACGTAATCGCCAGGGTACGATCACCGGTTATGGCCTTATCAACCACGATATTACTGAAGAATTAAAGTCAGCGGAGCGGCTCAGGGCCAGTGAACAGCGCCAGCGCGCCCTCTTGCAGGCCATTCCTGATCTCATCTTTCTCATGACGCCAGATGGCGTTTTTCTTGATTATCACACAAATGAAATTGCCTTTGCTGTTCCACCAGAGCAATTTCTCAACCGACATTTTGCTGAGGTGTTGCCTCCAGCACTGGCCGAGCTGACGGCACGTAACCTGGAAGAATTGAAGCGCACTGGCAGCATCCAGCGTTACGAGTACCAGATGCAGATAGATGGGCAGATACGCGACTATGAAGGACGTATGACGCTGAGTGGGAATGATGTGTTGGTCGCGATTCGTGACATTACAGATCGGCGCCAGTCTGAGCGTGAACGCCAGACCATTGCGATGCAAGAGCAGATCATTGCCGCACAGCAAGCAATCTTACACGAACTGAGCACGCCATTGTTGCCAATTGCCGATGGAATTGTGGCGATGCCGCTGATTGGGGCCATCGACTCAAGTCGTGCCCAGCTCGTGATGGAGTCCCTGCTCAGTGGCGTGGCTGAATATCGGGCGGCGATAGCGATTATCGACATCACTGGCGTCAAGGTGGTAGACACCCAGGTGGCGGGAGCGTTGCTGCGTACTGCCCAGGCGGCAGGGATGTTGGGCGCCCAGGTCGTGATTACCGGGATTCGACCGGAAATTGCGCAAACGATGGTGTATATCGGTGCTGATCTGGGTAATGTGGTGACGAAGGCAACACTGCAAGAGGGGATTGCCTTCGCGCTTAATCACCGGCGGGTCAAACAATCAACGCAGAATGGAAACGTCAGGATGATGAAATAGCCGGCGTGCGTGGCGTGCATTGCGAAGATCAGGTCAGTACTCTACGAGTAGAGGGTCTGGTGATGCGTTGAACGTCCTCTCCCCCGGACCCTCTCCCGCGCACGCCTATGCATTACCCACATGCCACATAGAAGCCGGTATGCCCCCTTATAGCACATGGTGCTGGACACGGCGCATCGTTCGTCACGCACACCAGGCAGTCATGGGTTCGGCAGCGCCCTGCTCCTCGTCGGCAGGCCAGCCCTGCGGTCGTGCGGACTGAAGCCCTGCCTCACGACCTGCACACCCCTGCGGGGCTATCCACGAGCGTCTGGCCCCACTCCCCGCCGGCAGGCCAGCCCCGGAGGGGCTTTCACGAATTGAGGCAGGGTTTAACCCGCTGACTCGTCGGCCATCACCCCCGCTCCCGCACGCGAGCTATGCAGTATTCGAGTAATGGGTAACGCATAGCGCGCATGCGAGAGAGGGGAGACCAGAAGCCTGCGCTGGATCTTTCTGATGGAGTGGTGGTTGAGTTCGCTCATAGTTGCTGTCTGTCCCTGAACCTGCCGCACGGAAGAGGGGAGAATAGAAGCCTGCGCTGAGGCGCCCTGATGCATTCACATCGCAATCATACGAAGCAGCACGATCTAACACCGATAGGCTATAATACGATTGAACCGACAACCGTTGCTGAGACCCGAACCATGGACAAACGCGAACAGATTCGTTTGACAACTCTGGCTGCATGCGCCGGCTGAGCAGCGAAGTTGGGGCCGGGTGCTCTGACGACGATGCTGGCGACGTTGCGCATTCCACCCCAGGCTCAGGTGTTGGTCGGCCTGACTGAAGGTGATGACGCGGCAGTCTACCAATTGAATAGCGATACCGCCCTGGTACAGACGGTTGATTTCTTCCCGCCCATCGTTGATGACCCGTACACCTATGGCGCTATCGCCGCTGCCAATGCCCTGAGCGATGTCTACGCAATGGGAGGGAAGCCATTGTTTGCGTTGGCCATCGCTGCCTTCCCCGATGACCTGGATCAGTCAGTGATGTCGGCGATCTTGCAGGGTGGCATTGACAAAGCTGCCGAAGCCGGGGTAGCGGTTGTGGGTGGGCATACCGTAAGCGACCGTGAGCCGAAATATGGCCTCTGTGTGACCGGTACGATTGATCCACGACAGATTATCACGAAAGCCGGTGCCCAACCGGGTGATCGGTTGTTGATCAGTAAGCCGCTCGGTACCGGTGTGATCACGACGGCAGCCAAACGTGACACCATCACCGCTGCTGATCTGGCAACTGCTATCGGTTCGATGTTAACGCTCAATCGCCAGATCGCCGAACTGATGATTCAGGTTGACATCCACGCTGCAACTGATGTCACCGGCTACGGGTTACTCGGCCACGCCGGCGAGATCGCCCGCCAGAGCAAGGTGGCGCTGCATATCACAGCCGACGCCGTACCGCTCTTGCCCGGCGCACTCGCTTACACAGAAGCCGGGATGATCCCCGGCGGCTTGCGCCGTAACCTTGAATTTGCGACGTCATTTACCACCTTTGCCCCTACTGTTCCCCCTGTCTATCAACTGCTGCTGGCCGATCCGCAAACCTCTGGCGGATTGTTGATCGCTGCACCGCCACACGCTGCTGCTGCCTTGCAGGCACTCTGCGCTGAAGTTGGGCAACCGCTGTGGGAGATCGGTGAAGTGATCGATGGTAGTGGTATCGTTGTTCGATAAATCATTCTCTGTGTTATCAAATGTTGATATATCGTAATAGGCTGGTTCCTGGTGGCTGGTATACTGATTCAGCAATAAGGGTTATGTACCCATAACCCAATAGTTGCTGAAAAAACTGTAAGATTGTAACCACTAAAACATACCTCGCCGGCACATCACTGCCGACCCAATGCCATGGAGCAGGCAAAGGAGCCGCCTATGGATCTCAACGAACTCTTCGCCGATCCCGCCACCCGCGAGGTCCTCCGTACCCGAGCCAAAGCCTTAGCCGGCCTGCAGCAGCGAGCCAACAGCGTTGAAGGTGAACTCACTCTTCACTTCCTGCTTGGTGAAGAAACCTACAGTATCCCGGCCAATACTGCCCGCGAAGTGCTCCGCTTCACCCCAGTTGCGTCACTCCCTGGGGTGCCACCGGCAATTCTCGGTCTTGTAAATGTGCGGGGTCGCTTGCTGACGTGCATTGATTTGCGCCCACTGCTCGGCCTTCCCCCCTCGCCTCCGCGTGAAACCATGCACCTGCTTGTTATCAGTGCAGGTGCGGTTGAAGCGGCCTTGTTAGTTGATCAGGTGCTCGACATGCATCGCCATACCGGTGTTCTGCAACCGACACCGGCGATGCTGGCCGGAAACGGTGTCAATTGGATACGCGGAATGGACGAGGCTATGGTGATCCACCTTGATCCGGTAGCACTCTTGCATGATCCACGCCTGACCACCGGCGATCATTAGACATCATTGAAGGAGAAGTCCATGGCTGATTCCGATATCCTGCTCATCGAGGATAGCCCCAGTCAGGCGCTCAACTTTCGCTTGATGCTGGAGCGGGCCGGTTATCAGGTGCAGGTGGCGCCTGACGGCCTGACCGGATGGCGTACTGCCCGCACCCAGTTACCACGCATGATCCTGCTCGATATTGACTTGCCTGCGCTTGATGGATTTCAGGTATTGAGCCGCTTGAAGCGCGATCAGCAGACCAGAAACATTCCGGTCGTGATGCTGACCCATCGTGATCGGATAGATAGTGTGCAACGCGCACTCGATTTGGGTGCTAACGATTATCTCTTCAAAGATGATGTGCCCTATGAACTGCTCAATGTCGTATCACAAATTCTGGCCCTATCCGGGCAGGAATAGACCAGCGAAAGGAAGCGGATATGTCATTCCTCAATCAGATTAGCCTCCGCAACAAAATATTGCTGCTCGTGGCATTGCTCTTTGTTGGCATCATTATTGTCTCAGTGGTGGCTTATCAATCGCTGCTCGGCGCCAACGAGCGCGAGCAAGAGGTAAGAATTGCGTACAGCATTATTGCCCATACCCGCCAGCTTGAAGCCAGCATGCACATGATGGAGTCGGGTGAACGGGGTTTTCTGATCACCGGTGATCCGGTGTTTCTGGAGAAGTATGAAAGTGGCAAACAGCTCTATCTGGCTGTGTACAGCGAGATGCAACGGGAAATACCACGCGATTCGGAGTTTTATACATTACTTGAAGAAGTAGATCGCGAGCTTGAGAAATGGAAAACACAGGTTCCGAGCCTTTGATCAACCTGCGCTACGCTGTGAACCGGAATGAAGCGCAACTTGAGCAGGTTATTCAGGGTGTGGCCAGTCGTGCCGGGTACGAAACGTTCACCCGCATCAGTCAGATAATGGAGCAATTGGTGAGTTCTGAGGAAGAGCTGCTCAATCAACTCTCGGAATCCTCAGCCCAAAGTCTGCAAAGTCTCCAGATGGTTTTAATTGGTGGGCCAGGACTCACTGTTGTACTCGGCACACTGCTCACTTTAGTGATTGCCGGCAATATTGATCATCGCCTCAAGAGCGTTACGCAGGCATCCCTGCAAATGGCCGGTGGGCGAATTCATGATCATTATGACCTTCCTGAAGGACGTGATGAAGTTGGGCGGCTGGCCACAGCGTTCCGGCAGATGGCCGAGACCATTCGTCGCCAACTGGAAGAGCAACAACGGGCAAATGATGAACTTCGGGCAGCGAATGCAACCAGGGTGGCGAAGGAATATCTCGAACGCATGGTGCGAGAATACAGCGCCTTTGCTGAAGAAATTGCCCGTGGCAATCTCACGGTGCGACTGCAAGTCTCTAACAATAACGATGATCTGTCGCTGCTCGGTCAACAACTGAACGCGATGGTTGAGGGTTTGCGGACGATTGCCGCTCAGGTCCAGCGTGCCAATACCGATATTTCGAGTACTGCCGCCGAAATTCTGGCTGCCACCACCCAGCAAGCCTCATCCGCAGCAGAGCAATCGGCTGCGCTCACGCAAACTGCAACCACTATCGATGAGGTGAAGGCGATTTCGGTGCAGACGGCAAAACAGGCGACGCAGGTTGCAAACGATAGCCAGAATGCACTCGATATTGCCCGCCAGGGTGCGCAGGCGGTTGAAGACACGATCAATGGCATGAACCAGATTCGCAGTCGCGTGGAAACGATTGCACAGACTATTCTCGGTCTGGCCGAGCAAACGCAGGCGATTGGCGTGATCATGACGACGGTGAGCGAACTGGCCGATCAAAGCAATCTGCTGGCCCTGAATGCGGCTATCGAAGCTGCCCGGGCCGGTGAGCAGGGTAAGAGTTTTGCCGTCGTAGCCCAACATGTGCGTGAACTGGCCGAACGCTCGAAGGCGGCTGCCCAGCAAGTGCGTGATATTTTGGCCGAAATCCAGAAAGCTACCAATGCGGCAGTAATGGTGACTGAAGAGGGAGCCAAGGGGGTTGAGCAGGGTGTCACCCTTGCCGCCCAGGCCGGTCAGATCATTCACCGGATTGCGCGCGAGGTTGAAAACGGTGCTCAGGCCAATATCCAAATGGCTGCCGCTGCCCAGCAACAGATGGTAGGTATGGAGCAGATTGGGCAGGCGATGGCGAATATCCAGCAGGCTACTGCACAGGCATTGGCTTCGACCCGCCAGGCCGAACGGGCAGCGCAGGACCTGCATGCCCTGGCCCAGAAGTTGCAGCAGACAGTAGCTATTTATCGGCTGTAGGTCAGGAAGGACTGGTATCCGGTCACCCTGTTCACTATGGGTGACCGGGTGGAAGTATCTGCGTCAGCGAGCGCGGGACTGTTTTCACTACCGGCTTGCGACCTTACGCTCATCTAACTAAGAGGTTTATATGCTCTCTGATGACGATATTCAGGCGCAGGTGCTGGCCGTCTTTCGCGCAGAACAGGCCGAGCATCGTCAAACCATCATCGATATTCTGCTCGATCTGGAGCGGACACCAGATCACCCTCGCCGTCGTGATCTGGTTGATCACCTGTTTCGAGCCGCTCACAGTCTGAAAGGTGGGGCACGCGCTGCTGGTGTCAAAAGCGTTGAGCAGATCGCTCATCACATTGAGCATATCTTTGCGGCCCTGCGCCAGAACCAGCTTACGCTCACCGCCGATATCTGTGATGTGATTTATCAGGCGCTTGATGTTATTGGCGCGTTGATGGAACAGGCGGTGCCGGGGCAAATAGACGATCAGGACGCATTGGATGACTTACTCGCTCATCTGATGGCAATCGGCCAGAACATGCGCGACGGCGACGCAACCAGTCTATCACCATCTTCATTTACGCCAGAAGATCACACCCGGCAGTCGGCGCCATCGCTGGCCGCCGAAACAAGTGTCCGGGTTGATGTGGCTGTTCTCGACAATTTGATGAGCGAAATGGGGGAGTTGTTAACAAGTACGCTGCGTACCCGTCAGCTTGCCCGTGATCTGCAAGAACTGGCCCGGCTGCCTGAGCGCTGGCAGCGCGCCTGGCGGCGAACTGCACCGTTCCTGCGCCACGGATCGTCGTTGCATGCCAATGGTCAGCTCATTCCGCAAAGTCAACAACAGATTGTCATCGACATGCTCAGGCAGGCAAATGACGTTATCAGTGCACTCGGTACAAGATTGTCTCAGCTTGCCTATCAGGCCCGCGATAATCACGATCTCCTGGCCGATATTAGCACGCGGATGCAGGCCCAGGTGCAGCGTACTCGTATGTCGCCCCTGAGTAGAATTGTCGGTTCATTACGCCTGCACGTGCGCGATTTGGCTCGTAGCGCCGGCAAAGAAGTGACATTTGTCGTCGAAGACTCTGGGGCAGAAGCTGATCGCCAGGTCCTTGATCAGGTGTATGAGATTTGTCTGCATTTGCTCCGCAATGCAGTGGATCATGGGATTGAACCCCCTGAGGTGCGTAAGGCCAGGGGGAAACCACCTACCGGTCTGATCCGCCTGACGGCGAACGCCAGCAGTGACCGCCTCAATCTTGTGATTAGTGACGATGGCGCCGGGATTGATCGAGAAGATATCAAACGGCATGCGCTTCAGCTCGGTCTGTTGAGTCAACATGACAGTGAGCATGCTGACGATGCGATGGTTCTCGATCTCATCTTTACTCCAGGGTTCTCGACCAAATCGCATGTCAGTGAGTTGTCGGGACGGGGGGTTGGCCTTGATGTCGTGCGAACGACTGTCGAGCGGATGGGAGGGAGCGTGACGGTAATGAGTGTTCCCGGTCAGGGCACAACGTTCACTCTGGCTCTCCCGCTCACCCTCATGCGCACGCGCGGTCTGCTGATGTATGTGAATAATCAAGTCTTTGCCTTACCCGTTGATAGTCTACGCCGCGTGGTGCAGGTTAATCGTACCCAACTTCATACCCTGGAAGGTCGTCCGGTTGTGCTTGTTGATGGACGGCCATTACAACTGATTTCCATGGCCCGGCTCATCGGTTTTTCATCAGAAACAGTGATCGATTTCCCTGGTCCCAAGCCGGCATTATTGATCGGGAGTAATGAACGACAAATTGCCTGTATTGTTGATTCTATCGGCGAAGAGATCGATCTCGTCGTTCACCGGCTGCCACCACCATTACAACGGGTTCGCTTTGTCAGTGGCGCGGCAATTCTCGCTGATGGCAGCGTAGCCCCGATCCTTGATGCGGTCGATCTGTTACGAGCAGCCCTGACGGTTGAGCATGCGGTGATGTTACCGACTGCCAATCCTACCCCTGCTCATTCGCCGACGATCCTCGTGGTTGATGACTCAATCACGACCCGTACATTGGAAAAGAACATCCTGGAAGCCGCCGGTTATCGGGTTGTGCTGGCAACTGATGGTCAGGAGGCACTGGAACGATTGCACAACTTGCAAAATCAGGGTGGATGTCAGCTTGTCCTGAGTGATATTGATATGCCACGTTTGAATGGCTTCGATCTGACTCGTCAGATTCGCACCGATCCTGCCTTCCGTCACTTGCCGGTGGTACTCGTTACCTCGCTCGATAGTCCAGCCGACCGCGAACGTGGCCTGGCTGCGGGTGCCGATGCCTATATCGTTAAACGTGCCTTTGATCAGCAAGCACTGCTGGAAACTATCGCACGGTTGCTATGAGATAGTACTATGAAACACATCCAGACCCAAAAAATCACGGTCAGCAATGATGCTGATCTGATACTGCTTCGCCAGATACTGCGCCAGAGTACGCGAACGATGGGGTTTTCGCCTGCGAAACAGGCGCGTATTACTGCCGCGATTAGCGAAGTCTTGCGTGCCTGTATCGCGCATTTCTGTACCAATGATGTGAGTATTCACTGTGAAGATAATAACCACACCCATGCTCTGGTCATCGAATGTGACACAGATGGAGAGACGTACCATCGTGTTGCCAATCAACCATCGGTGCAAACTGCCTATCAATTGATCGATGATGTCAAAGTCAAGTCATCGCCATTCGGCTATCACATTGAGTTCCGCATTGGTGTTGCGTAATCACAGGATGGGATTGGGGAAACATGCTGGATGTGCATAGTGACAGGGCGCATATATGAAGAATCAAACGTTTCTTACTTTTCGAGTTGGTCTGCAAACCTTTTCGCTGCCGGTAGATGTCGTCGTTCAGGTGGTGCGTCTGCCGGCGCTCACCATGCTTGCTGAAGCACCACCGGCAATAGCCGGCTTACTGAATCTGCACGGTCACTTAATCCCGGTGCTGATCGGTCATGTTCTGCTCGATCAACATGGTTCTGTGGGGATCAATAGCTTTGTGATCGTTATCGGTCATAACATTGAGCATCCCATACTGGGTTTGATCGTTGATGAAGTGTACGATGTGGTGACGGTATCTGCTGACCGGTTCGTGCCGCTGGAATATGAGAATAGACTCTTGTGCGCATCGCTACGCATCGATGATCAGATCGTACTGGTGCTTGAGCCATCGGCGCTGTTTGAGCGAGCCAGTTTGCGCCAAACGTTCACAACCGTGCCGGTTTAACCTGTGGCCATCGGAATGTGTGCAGTTTGTGAAACCGGATTATTGAGGTTACACCTGGAAAAGCCTTCTTTCAGCAGTGCCGGGCAACCTGTATGAGTATCAAAGAACCAATTCGGGTTTTGTTAGTTGAAGATTCACCCAGTCAGTTACAACTTCTGCGCTCGTATCTTGAGGCAACACCTGATCTGGTGGTAGTAGGCACCGCTATCAATGGTCGGGATGCTGTCCAATCAACGCTGCGACTGCATCCACACGTGGTAGCAATGGACATCCATTTGCCGGTGTTCGATGGGTATGAAGCAACCCGGCAAATTATGCAACAACGCCCAACACCGATAGTGCTCTTCAGTTCGAGCACCGGCGATGCGGAACAACGCGCTATGGCTGCACTGGCAGCCGGCGCCCTGGCGGTCGTTCGTAAACCGTCTGGCCCTGTCGATCCGGCCAGTGCTGCTGATCGTGACCATTTGATCCGCACGTTACGTTTAATGGCTGGGGTCAAGGTGGTAACCCGCCATCCACCGCGTATGACGCCGAAGCAGATAGATCAGGCCAACAAGGAATATGCCATCCTGGCTATCGCGGCCTCAACCGGTGGTCCGGCAGCGCTGCAAACGATCCTCCGTGATTTGGGAAGCAGTTTCCCGCTGCCGATTGTGATTGCGCAACACGTGACATCAGGATTTATGCGAGCTTTTGCTGATTGGCTTGCCAGTACCATTCCATTGTCGGTTCATGTTGTCGAACAAGAGACGCCGATCCTTCCGGGCCATGTGTATCTGCCGTGCGATGATCACCACCTTGAGATTGTCCGGCAGCATGTGGTTACCATAAAGAGGTCTACGCCGCATGATCGCTATTGCCCGAGTGCTGACCATTTGTTTAGCAGCGTGGCGCATCATTACGGATCACGTGCTATTGGCGTGATTTTGACCGGGATGGGTGACGATGGTGCCCAGGGGTTGCTGGAACTGGCGCGAGCCGGTGGGACAACGTTTGGTCAGGATGAGGCTTCGTGTGTTGTTTATGGGATGCCGAAGATGGCTAAAGTCCGCGGTGCTGTTCATCATGAATTACCACTGGAACAATTGGGGATGGCGGTTTCGGCAGTGCTGGGAAAGGGGGGAAGGGGATAGGAGATAGGAGATAGGAAATAGGAGAGAGGAGAGAGGAGAGAGGAGAGAGGAGAGAGGAGAGAGGAAATAGGAGGTAGGAGAGAGGAGAGAGAAGAGAGAAGAGAGGGAAGAAGAGAGCGGAGAGGAAGCAGGATGTTGGGATTGTTGAGTAGGATTGCTGTTTTCAACGGTTTCTTCAGGCTGGTAAGTTAGAGAGATGCTTATGCTGTCGGATGAGCTTTACCATCGGTTTGCGACGCTATTGCGCCAGCGTGCTGGATTGTGTTACCCAGAGCAGCGTCGTGCTGATCTGACCCATGGCCTGCAACGACTGGCATTGCATCTGGGAGTGGAGAGTTTTGCGCAACTTCTGGCCATGGTTGAGAGCCGTCCGTCAGCCTGGGATGAGCTGATTGCCGAGCTTACCATTGGTGAGACCTATTTTTTTCGTAATGCTGCACAATTCGCGGCGCTGCGTGACATTATCTTGCCCGATCTGATGCAACGCCGTGCAACGATGCGCTATCTCCGGCTCTGGAGTGCCGGTTGTGCGACTGGTGAGGAGCCTTATTCGCTGGCAATCACGTTGCACGAAGTGCTACCCGCCAATCCGCCCTGGCAGGTGAGTATTCTGGCCACCGATATTAATCGGCGGTTTCTCAATCGTGCTCGTGAAGCGCGCTACGGTAACTGGTCGTTTCGCGAAACACCAGATGATCTGCGCGACCGCTATTTTGTAGCTGAACCGGAAAAGGGATTGTGGCGCTTACGTGACGATATTCGTCGAACGGTGACGTTCGCCCAGCTCAATCTTGCTGAACCGACCTATCCGGCACCGCACCTGGGGATTGTGGCCTTCGATCTGATCTTCTGCCGGAATGTCATGATCTATTTCGATGAGGAGACGACCCGGCAGGTCGTGCAGCGGCTGTACGATGCGTTGGTTCCCGGTGGCTGGCTGGTGGTTGGTCACGCTGAACCGAACGTAGTGCTCTACCGACAATTTGAAACTCATAACGCGCCGGGAACCATTCTTTACCGCAAACCATTACAGGCACCGTTGTTTACGAACGCATCAACACCGGTTCAATCTGGGCCTGTAGTGCCAGCGCCTCCGCCAGCGCTACCTGCCTCACCGGTATCACTCTCTTTACCTCCACCTCCCCGTGCATCATCTGCCCCTATCTCATCGGGTGTGCTGTCCAGTGCATCACCTCCTGCACCTGTCCGTGCTGAAGACTTACTGCACGTGGCCCGCACGGCTGCTGATCGGGGTGACTGGCAACAGGCGCAGACACAGATTGAAGCTCTGATCAAAGCCCATCCGCTATTCGCGCCCGCATACCATTTGCAGGGGCAAATCGCTGAGCATCTTGGTCACCTCGAAGCCGCATTAGCTGCCTACCGTCGGAGTGTGTATCTCGATCCACGCTTGATTGTCGGGTATATTGGTATGGCCCATGTGTATACCCAGCTTCAGCAACCCGACGCTGCACGCCGGACTCTGCGCAGTGCACAAACGTTGCTTGGCGCTCTCGCCGATTCTCAGGTCGTTGATGACGCTACCGGTAGTACTGCGGCGGAACTGCGCAATTATGTACGTCTGTTAATGGAGAAAGTTGATCTTCGCTAGCACCGATGTCAGGACGATTGTTCCTGTGACAGCAGCGTGGTAGCACGGCCAGATCGGCGGCGAACGTCGCCGGTGTTGACACCGTGTTCGTCTCGTGGTAGTTTGAAAGTATACTACTATCGCAACTAACGCATTGTCGAGGGAGGACGTATGCCCAAGATCACGATTGGTGATCGTTCGGTTGATGTTGCAGCCGGTACCCGGCTGGTGCTGGCGATTGAGCAGGCCGGGATCGCGATTGGTCACCGTTGTGGCGGTTATGCCCGCTGCACGACCTGCCGGGTGGCGTTTGCCGAAGGTGAGCCTGAAGAGATGACGGCGGCTGAGTACGCCAAACTGAGTGAACGAGGACTGCTTGGACAGTACCGGCTTTCGTGCCAGATTGTTTGTCACCACGATATGGTGATCGCCGACGTACCGATGACCCTCGAAAGTCAGGGCTGGACGGATACCGGTCCTGCGCCTGAGCCAACGGTAACCCCTGATCCGACAACGTTGCCACGGGAAGTTCTTGCCAGTCGGCAAGGGTGACGGGGTGATTGTTTGGACGTTTTCCACAAGTTGTTTCCCGGCAGTATATTTGCGTAAGGGCGGGTTGACGTACCCGCCCATTATGATGCCGTCCAGTAGTTCAGCGATGGACGTTATACGCGAGCGTATGCGGAAGATAAGGCTTTGGTATGAGCTGAACGCCCTCACCCCCGGCCCCTCTCCCGCGCCAGGCGCGCTATGCATTACCCACATGTCGCGCTGCGTTAGGTCGGGCTGCCAGCGCTCCCCGTGGCGCAGGCTTCCGGCCTGCGTGCAGGCATCATCGCCACCGCCGGCAGGGGCTGGCCATGGCCGCTGGTGTGAAGGCTGGACGTCTTCCCCATGGTCTGATCCAACGGCTACCTCCGCTGTTATCATCCGCTTTCCGTTCGTGACGTACGACCCACGCGACAGCAGGGTGACGCGATAGTGCCCAGGATCGCGCACGATGAGATAGGTTCGACTGATGAGCGAAGCGGTTGACAACCTGGGTATGGGTAAGGCATAGCGCTGCGCGGGAGCGGGGAGCGTAGCGGCTGCGATTACCTCTGAACAACCATCCATGGCACGCGATGCAAGATATTCCCGTCCACCGCATCCCGTGGATGGTCAGGTGAACGGCACAGGCACCGTTCGTAGGGGCGGGTTCTCAACCCGCCCCTACGGAACCCGCCCCTACGCACCACCGGCACCAGCACGCTGTGGGGCAGGCTGCCGGCCTGCCCTCAGCCATCCCCATCATCAGGGGTACGTACCGGCACGGGTGTCCGCTGCAATCCGCGCCGGATCGTGAGCACGGCTGGCGCGGCAGCATGGCTGCCGCACTCCAAACTGCGCGCCACGCACATGATGCGCGTGTAAGGCACCCCATTCAACACGTGATACCACGGCTGGAGCGGCGCACTGCCACCGGGTCAGTCACCCACAACAGCACCCATAGCGGTTATACCCGCTGATACGCATGTGGTTAACACCAGTTGTGTGTAATGCATAGAGCCAGGCGCGGGAGAGGGGCGTTTCGATGGATTGGGGCGTCCTGATAGGAATCTGGCAGTATAGGCCATAAACGCCACCGATTTCCCTGCTGCTGCACCTGAACGATGCCGCGTCGGACGCCGGTAGGGGCACGGCAGCCGTGCCCCTACTGACGGCAAGCCACGAGCGACGCGCCAGGAGTACACGCGGTAACGCTTCTGTACGAGGATGACACCCGAACAATGCACCTTGTTGAGCAAGATGTCGGTATGCGACGGTAGACATTCCTGTCAGGCAGGTAGTGGGCGCGCCTCCGGCGCGCGCTCCCAGCGTATGCAGACAAGCCCCCACCCCAACCCGCCCCCGCCGGGAGCGGGAGTCATCTATACGGGCAGGTGGGGAGCGCATTGTTCGCGCACGTATGTGTCGCTCAGGGCCGGTGTGATAGGTTGATTGTGTGATCTGCGTGCTGTTCTCCCGGTGTTGATGGAACCGTGCGACACGCGCCGGGCCTGAAGGACGGTGGATGCGGCAGCACGGCTACCGCACTCCAAGCCATGCGACACGGGGATCACTGCGTGTGACCGGTGTCCACGCCGATGTGTGGTTTTGATGGCGATGTACAAGCTGCTATCCATTGTGTGTTTGGAGGCCGATTGCCACCTCGGTAGGGGCGCACGGCTGTGCGCCCCTTGTTGAGGCTGGCATACCAGAAGTATGCCCACTGCCGGCAATGCTGCGACAATGGCAAGTGTGTGCGTTCTGAACCAGGTGTGGAATGGTGATCTCTACCCGGTAGTCTCCTCAAGATGAACTGTTCGGTTCACGATGTTGACGCTTTTGGATCTTCTCTTCTCTCAGATCGTTCATCTATACTAGTCATATCCGGTATGTATCAACACCTGACAGGCCTTGCATGGCTTGCTGATGGTTTTCATTATTCACAGGTAGTTTTTTTCAATTGTGAGGAGACGTCTGATGAAACAGATACTCTACTGGATCTATGCACTGACGTTGCTGGCCATGCTTGCCGCTTGCGGCAGTGCTGCTCAGACTCCAGCACCTGCGCCGGCCCCAGTTTCTGAACCGGCAGCCTCACCTGCCCAGGTAACTGCGTCAGATCAGGCTGCTGCCGCCAGTCAGGCCGGTTCGTCGGGAAGTTCTGCTGCTTCATCTGAGCATGTAGAAATGCCCCTTCCACCGGCATTAGCCGATACGTCACTCTCGGCAAAGGGTGATGTCAATCGCGGGAAGGCGATTTTTGCTTCGTCGTGTGCAGGGTGTCATTCTACGGCTACGAATATGCTGCTTGGGCCGGGGCTGGCCGGTCTGTTTAGCGTCAATGGGCCAGTGTTGCCGGATGGGGTTGACTACAAAGGTATGTTGCCGAACGGCAAGGAGCGGAGTGAGGCTAATGTGGCCGAGTGGATTCGGACCGGTGGATCGGGGAGTATCGGTTTTATGCCGCCGATGCCTATTTCTGATGAGCAAATGGCCGATCTACTGGCATACCTGCGCATGTTGGAGTAGTTAGTTACGATATTTCCCCCTTCCCCCTCCCCGCCGGTCCTGTTCCTCTTGCTCTCGGTGAGAGGGACGGGACCGGGTTATGACGGTCGTTGCAAGCGGGTAGATTGCCTCTGGTTCGCTACCACGTGCTCCCCCTCTTGATATTCAAGGGTAGATATTGTATGCAGTAGATACGCTTTGGTATGGGCTGAACGCCCTTACCCCCGGCCCCTCGCCCGCACCCGGCGCGGGAGAGGGGCGTTGCGATGGATTGGGGTGTCCTGATAGGATATCTGGCAGTATAGGCCATAACCGCCACCGATTTCCCTGCTGTTGCACCTGAACGATGCAGCGCTGGACGCCGGTAGGGGCGACGCATGCGTCGCCCCTACGACGCTGACGGCAAGACATGAGCGACTCGTCAGGAGTACACGCGGTAAAGTTGCTGCACGAGGATGACACCCGAACAATGCACTTTGTTGAGCGAGATGTCGGTATGCGACGGTAGACATTCCTGTCAGGCAGGTGGTGGGCGCACCGGAGGCGCGCGCTCCCAGTGTATGCAGACACGCCCCCACCCCGGCCCGCCCCCGCTGGGGGCTATGCATTACCCACATGTCGCGCTGCGTTAGGCTGGGCTGCAAGCGTTCCCCGTGGCGCGGTCTTCCAGCCCGCGTGCCGGCATCATCGCCACCGCTGGCAGGTGCTGGCGGTGGCCGTTGGTGCGCAGGCGAGAAGCCTGCGCCACGCCCGCGACCGACGCTCTGCGATGTTGCCCAGGGTTTCTGGCGATGATGTACCGTGTTGGTCAAAATGTGAGAGCGCGGATGGTCAAAAGCCAGATATGCGCTGCACCCCCGTCGTCCTCGTGGCCCGCAAAGCAACCGCTGCCACCCGCCCGTGATCGCGAGCACGGCTGGCGCGGCAGCATGGCTGCCGCACTCCAAACGCTGCGTCACGGGTAATACTGGTCGGTAACGGTATCCCCGCTGAAACGTGATTCCACTGTGCGGAGAGCGGCAGGGTAACCGCTGCGACACGCACCGGATCGCAAGTACGGCTGGCGCGGCAGCATGGCTGCCGCACTCCAAACGGCGAGCACATGTATGGCTGGCGCGTGAGGGAGTGGTACCGGCACCATGCGCGCCGGTGGCGCGCGCGCTCCCAGTGTGCAGGTGATGAGTGCGCCGGTGGCGCGTGTTCCCAGTGTATGCAGACACGCCCCCACCCCGGCCCGCCCCCGCTGGGGGCGGGAGTCGCCAGTGTGGGGTGGGTCGCCGCTGTGTGGGCTGGTTGAGGTTGCGACATTCGGCTGGGCGAGCCTCCGGCGCGCGCTCCCAGTGTGCAGGTGATGGGTGTGCTGGAGGGGTGTGCTTCCAGCGTATGCAGACACGCCCCCACCCCGGCCCGCCCCCGCTGGGGGCGGGGGAACGCCCTTACCCCCGGCCCCTCTCCTACGCCCGGCGCGGGAGAGGGGCATTTCGATGGATCGGGGCGTCCTGATAGGAATCTGGCAGTATAGGTCATAACCGCCACCGATTTCCCTGATGCTGCACCTGAACGATGCAGCGCTGGGCGCTGGTAGGGGCGACGCATGCGTCGCCCTTACTGACGGCAAGCCATGAGTGACTCGTCAGGAGTACACCCGGTAACGCTTCTGTACGAGCATGACACCCGAATAATGCACCTTGTTGAGCAAGATGTCGGTATGCGACGGTAGACATTCCTGTCAGGCAGGTAGTGGGCGCGCCGGAGGCGCGCGCTCCCAGTGCTCAGGTGATGAGCGCGCCGGAGATGCGCGCTCCCAGTGCTCAGGTGGTGGGCGCGCCGGAGGCGCACGCTCCCAGCGTATGTAGACAAACCCCC
This sequence comes from Chloroflexus aurantiacus J-10-fl, assembly GCF_000018865.1. NCBI lineage: Bacteria > Bacillati > Chloroflexota > Chloroflexia > Chloroflexales > Chloroflexaceae > Chloroflexus > Chloroflexus aurantiacus. The sequence goes on along the minus strand of NC_010175.1, from coordinate 1,157,899 downwards.
ACCCTAGCCCGCCCCCGCTGGGGGCGGGAGTTATCTGCGCAGGCAGGTGATGAGCGCGCCGTGAGGGGTGTCGGGATGGTGTCGCGTAAGCGCCAGTTACACTCTCGTCATGACGGGCAGGAGGATAGCCCCCGCCCTGTCTATAATGGCAGGGATGTCGGTTGCTTCCGGGATGCAGGCTCGATCCCCATGCCATAACCACTGATGGGTCGGTTTGGTTGCAGGGTTTTGTCAACCGTTGCTGCTGTTCGGAGTATAATACGACCCAACAACGTTACCGTTGTCTGGAGTAAAGAAAAGGAAGCCACCATGACCGAGCTACGCGACTTTCTCGAAATCCCCTACGAGCAACTGGAAGAGCTGAATCTGAGTGTTAAGCGGCAGCGTCTGGCCCGCGTTTCGCCGGATGTGATGCGCGAGGAGCGGATGCGCTATTTGACCGACGAGCGGCGGATTAAGGCGGTGACCGTCTGTTTTACCGACCTCGAAGGCCGGCTGCATATGCTCGATTACGACAAGAAGTTTCTGCTGTCCTCCGCCGATAATCTGACCTTTGACGGTTCGTCGGTGCGAGGCTTTTCGGTGCAGGCCGAGTCGGATTTGCGCCTGGCGATTGACTGGTCGGCTTTTTACTGGTTGCCGGCAGATATTTTTGGCCCCGGTAAGGTGCTGGTCTTTGGGTTTGTGTTGAATCAGGACGGTAGCCCCTACGAGGCTGATATGCGGGGGCGGTTGCACCGGTATGTGAATGAGCTGTATCAGCGCGATGGGCTGACCTGCAATGTGGCTGCTGAGATTGAGGGCTTCCTGTTTAAGGGGCGCAATGCCGAGCAGCGCTTCCGCGAGACCGGTGAGTTTACGATGGTCAGTACCGGTGGTTATTACCACTCGTTGCCGGGTGATCCGCTGCGCCAGTTCATCGATATGGCTGCCGAAGCGCAGCGGGCGATGGGGTTTGAGAATGAGAAGGATCACCCTGAAGTGGCGCCGTCACAGTTTGAGATGAATTATAGCTATACCGAGGCAACTATCGCCGCTGACCAGATTCTGCTTTATAAGTTGATCTGTCGCCAGGTGGCGAGCAAGCTGGATATGACGGCCTGCTTCCTGCCGAAGCCGGTGACCGGGGTGAATGGCAATGGCATGCACACCAATATCTCGTTGTCGCGCCACGGCGAGAATCTCTTCTACGATGCGAATGGCCCGGAACGGCTTTCCGAGCTGGCCTGGAGCTTTATTGACCGTATTCTGAACAGTGGTCAGGAACTCTGCCTGATCCTGAATTCGAGCGTCAATGCCTATCGCCGGCTAGACCCACACTTCGAGGCACCAAACCAGATCAAGGCGTCACCTACCGACCGCGGTTCGATGATCCGGATTCCGATTGGTAATGCCCGTTCGGCCCGGATTGAAGTGCGCTCGATTGCGCCCGATGCCAATCCCTATATGGCGATTTATGCGCTGCTGCGCACCGGTCTCGAAGGGCCGCTGCCGACGACCGATGTTCGCAACGGCACAGCAACGCTTCCCGATAACATCTACGACGCTATCACCAATTTCCGCCAGAGCACCTTCCTGGCCAGCATTCTCGGTGAAGGGGTGCACAGCCGTTTCGCCGACCTGAAGACAACCGTCGCCGACCGTTGTCCACGCAAGCTCGGTACGTTGATCAAACGCGCCGAGGTGCAGTTCCACCACGAAGTCACCAATCAGTACCTGTGGAGCCGATTCTAAGCACCGGCCCCACCCCGAATCGACCTCGTCCGGTGAGGGAGCGCAATGGCGCGCGACCTCTTTACAATGCCACAATTGCCGCTGCCAGTACCAGACAATACCAGTAAGGTGTAGAGCATGTACGAGACGTGATCGGCAGCGGGATTGCGCAGTAACAATACCCGACCCGCAATCACCAGACACATCCCGGCCAGCAGGCCGTCGAGCAACAAGGTTCCGGCGTTCAAGCCGTTGGGCACGAACAGCGCGGCGTGGGTGAGCACAGCCAGCAACGCAAAGGCGATGGCGATAAATACCCGACTCGGCCACTCGCCGAACACGATTGGCAGTGTGCGGCGGCGGTTCATCCGATCACCTTCCATATCGCGCAAGTCCTGCAATGATGCATGCGAGAGCAGAGTAATGGCAGGTACCAGGAGCCAGCTCCACGCTTCTGGGGTCAATGGCCGTACCATCTGCCAGGCTGCGGCCAGTTGCGCAATCGCTCCAAATACCATCGAGAGGTTCTTAAACCAGTAGTGACGGGCAAACTGACCGAAGTTGTGCAGGGTCAACGTCACCTGCCAGAGCAGTGTCCATTCCAGTACTCCCAACCACCAACCGACTGCGGCAAACAGCACCATGGCAATGATCCAGCGCACGAAAGCGCCGCGCCGCGAGACCAGGCCACTCGGCAGTGGGCGGTCGGGTTTGTTGAGCCGATCCTCGACTTCGCCGGCCAACTGGTTGGAAATGCAGAAGGTGGTGCAGTAGAGCCAGAAGTAGATGGTGCCCCAGATGATCAGGCCGGGCAGGGCGGCCCAATCAGGGTTCTGACTATGCCAGGCTGCCAGAACAAAGAGCATACCCGGCATCACAGTGGCCGAAATGTCGTACCGATTGAATTTCCAGTAGAGGGTGATTTCGGAGCGAAGAACATTGAGCCAGCGGGAAGGAGTAGCTGCGGGAATGCCTGTCAGAACGTGCATTGTTTGCTCCTGTGCGAGTGGCATGCAAAAACGACAGCACGTCGTAAATTGTATCTACTGATGAATATTTTTTCAAGTAGCTTTGCCGGCAGTATTATTCCTGTTTGATCTGTATACTATTCCCATATGGGTATAATTCACTCTGTCTAACGCGGGTGCCAACGCCGGTGCTGTGGTACAACCGGTGGAGCCGGGTCAGGGCTTGACAAGCCATTGCTCTGACGGAGCGGTGGCGTTACGTTGAGTAGCCATCGCTACAACGGAAGGGCTGGCTCACGTTGAGACGCCGTTCTGTGCTCTGCGATGACGGTGACGGCTACTGAAGCAAGCTAACCCTGGCCCTCGTCCCGGCAACATGCTGTGGCAGGCAGGAATGGGAACGTTGGCTACCGGCGCAGGTGAAAAAGATGTCGCGAAAACCTGAGTTGAATGGCACCAAAAAGCTCTATAATGTGATATTGTTAATTGCAAGCAAGGGATGGATTGTACACCTTACAATTTTGTCATTATCACGTGCGCAGGACTAAACACTTATTCATCTTGATGGGAGTCCGACCATGGGCACCTCGCAAACATTTCTCGAACAAACACACCGGCGCATTACCTGGTCAATTGCACTCGGTACGTTGATCATCTCGGTCGCTGCGTTCGTGATCACTCTGCTGGCCTCGCTCTTCAGCCAGAGTGTGTTTACGGTTATCATTCTGACGATTACGCTGATTACCGGGATTGGCTGTGCGATCACATTGCTGGTGTTAGCCCGCCAGCAACCGCTCTGGCAGGCAATCGTCACCTTTGGTCTCATGATCATTGCCTGTGAAGTGGCAATTGCAATCTGGCTACCCGAATTGCGACTTGCCACTATCCCCTTTCTGGCCGTAGTCATTTTGCTGGCCGGGCTGCAAGGGCAGCGCAGCTTCTCAATCGGCGCGACGGTTCTGTGTGTGGTGGTGGCGATTCCGTTAGTTGTTCTGAACCAGTCCACCACCGACACCCGCATTGCGCCGCATCTGCTGATGTTTCTGGAAACCAGCAGTATTGTGGCGCTGTTTGTCGCGATTTGGGCTTTCCTCGACCGCACGATGACCGCTCAGATGCAGGCGTTGCGGCTCGCCGATCAGCGGGCCGATGAGGCCGAAGCGGCTCGCCAGGCCACAGAGGTGGCGCGGCAAGAGATCGAGCAGCGGGCGCTTGAGCAGCAGCGGTTGCTTGAGTTGATCGATGTGCTGGAGTTGCCGGTGTTAACGATTGACGATAAGGTGCTGCTGGCGCCACTGGTCGGTCATCTCGATAGTCGGCGCACCGAAGCGTTGCGCGGGCGGTTGCTGGATATGGTTGCCAGCCGTCGGGCACATACGGTGATTATTGATGTGACCGGTATTTCGTTTATTGATACCGCTGTTGCGAAGGCGCTGATCGATACCGCAACGGCGATTCGGCTGCTCGGTGCACGCACGATTGTCAGTGGAATCGGCCCGTCGGTGGCGCAGACCCTGGTGCATCTGAATGTCGGTCTGGCCGAGATCGCTACTGCACCAAATCCTGAAGCGGCATTGCGTCTGACGCACGCTGTTGCGGTGAATGGGGCGTAGGGATGGCATCCAGGAGGGAGCGGGGAGTAGGGAATGGGCGTGCGCCAGATGGCTCCCGTTCACTTTGATCGCCCCCTCACCTCACCCCCCAGCCCCTGCTCCTCTCCCACCCAGGGAGAGGAGCTATGCATTACCCCCATGTCGCGCTGCGTCAGGTCGGGCTGCACGCGCTCCCTGTGGCGCGGGCTGGCAGCCTGCGTGGAGGCATCATCTCTACCGCCGACAGGTGCTGGCTGTGGCCGCTCGTGCGCAGGCTGGAAGTCTGCGCCACAGTGAGATAGGCGCTGCTGATGAGCGAAGAAGTGGACAACCTGGGTATGGGTATTGCATAGCAGCGAGGGGAGATTGGGCGGGAGGTGTCTCCTCCCCCCAGCGGGGGGAGGTTGGGAGGGGGGGCCGGGATTGAGGTAAGCGGCAGTCATCTGGAGCACGCCCCTCCCCACTCCCCTGCTCCTCTCCCTATGCATTACCCACATGTCACGCTACGTTAGGCTGAACTGCAAGCGCTCCCCGTGGCGCAGGCTTCCAGCCCGCGTGCCGGCATCCTCTCCACCGCCGGCAGGTGCTGGCCGTGGCCGTTGGTGCGCAGGCACGAACCTGGTATGACCAAACGTCTACGCGCAGGTATCGCATGCATGCCTGACCGACTCAATAATCGAAACGATCACATGCAGCTTCTTCGTGACCAGGATGGGTAACGGTATGCCACGCACCGGATCGTGTGCACGGCTGGCGCGGCAGCATGGCTGCCGCACTCCACACCGCGCGACACGGGTCATGGTGGTCGGCAACGGTATCCACGCTGACACGTGATCCCACTGTGTGGAGAGCTGCGGGGTAGCCGCTGCGACCTCCACGTGATCGCAAGCGCGGCTGGCGCGGCAGCATGGCTGCCGCACTCCACACCGCGCGACACGTGTATGACGAGCGGGTCAGGCAATCCATCCAGCACGTGCTGGCACGGCTGGAGCGGCGCACTGCCACCGGGCCAGTCGTCCACAACAGCACCGATGGCGATCAGACCCGATGATACGCACGTGGTTGACACCAGTTGTGGGTAATGCATAGGGGAGAGGAGCGGGGGAATGATGATGGGAGTGCGCCATACTGGTTGCCGGGCACTGCAATCCCGGCCCCCCTCCCGGCCTCCCCCCGCTGGGGGGAGGAGGTGGGGAGAGGTTTCCCGCTGGGGGGAGGAGGTGGGGAGAGGTTTCCCGCTGGGGGGAGGAGGTGGGGAAAGGTTTCCCGCTGGGGGGAGGAGATGGGGAGGTGAACCCCGCTGGGGGGAGGCAAACTCCCGCCCCCAGCGGGGGCGGGCTGGGGTGGGGGTGTTTCCTCACCTCACCCTCCAGCCCCCGTTCATCAGGGGAATGGGGAGTGGAGAAGGGCGTGCGCCATTATGGTTGCCGGGCACTGCAATCCCGGCCCCCCTCCCGGCCTCCCCCCGCTGGGGGGAGGAGGTGGGGAGAGGTTTCCCGCTGGGGGGAGGCAAACTCCCGCCCCCAGCGGGGGCGGGCTGGGGTGGGGGTGTTTCCTCACCTCACCCTCCAGCCCCCGTTCATCAGGGGAATGGGGAGTGGGGAATGGGCGTGCTCCGCAAGGGTTGCCGGGCACTGCAATCCCGGCCCCCCTCCCGGCCTCCCCCCGCTGGGGGGAGGCAAACTCCCGCCCCCAGCGGGGGCGGGCTGGGGTGGGGGTGTTTCCTCACCTCACCCTCCAGCCCCCGTTCATCAGGGGAATGGGGAGTGGAGAAGGGCGTGCGCCATTATGGTTGCCGGGCACTGCAATCCCGGCCCCCCTCCCGGCCTCCCCCCGCTGGGGGGAGGAGGTGGGGAGAGGTTTCCCGCTGGGGGGAGGAGGTGGGGAGAGGTTTCCCGCTGGGGGGAGGAGGTGGGGAGAGGTTTCCCGCTGGGGGGAGGAGGTGGGGAGAGGTTTCCCGCTGGGGGGAGGAGGTGGGGAGAGGTTTCCCGCTGGGGGGAGGAGGTGGGGAGAGGTTTCCCGCTGGGGGGAGGAGGTGGGGAGGTGAACCCCGCTGGGGGTAGGCAAACTCCCGCCCCCAGCGGGGGCGGGCTGGGGTGGGGGCGATACAAGGACAGAAAACAGGTAAAAGGAAAGCGGCGTATCGCCCCCTCTGGGAGCGCGAGCCTCCGGCTCGCTCATCACCTGCCTGCGCCGATGACTCCCGCCCCCAGCGGGGGCGGGCTGGGGTGGGGGTGTGTCTGCATACGCTGGGAACGCACACCTCCGGCGCGCTCATCACCTGCCTGCCAGGAATGCCTACCGTCGCATACCGAAATCCCGCTCAACAAAGTGCATTGTTCGGGTGTCATCCTCGTACAGAAGCGTTACCGTGTGTACTCCTGGCGAGTCGCTCGTGGCTTGCCGTCAGTAGGGGCACGGCATGCCGTGCCCCTACCGGCGTCCAGCGGTACATCGTTCAGGTGCAGCATCAGGGAAACCGGTGGCGGTTATGACCTATACTGCCAGATGTCCTATTAAGACGCCCCGATCCATCAAAATTCCCCTCGCCCGCGCCGGGTGCGGGCGAGGAGCCGGAGGGGAGGACGTTCCCCCGCTCCCAACGGGGCTATGCATTACCCACATGTCGCGCTGCGTCAGGCCGGACTGCAAGCGCTCCCCGTGGCGCAGGCTTCCAGCTTGTGTGGAGGCATCCTCTCCACCGCCGGCAGGTGCTCCGTGGCCGCTGGTGTGCAGGCGAGAAGCCTGCGCCACGCCCGCGACCGACGCCCTGCGATGTTGCCCAGGGTTTCCGGCGATGATGTACCGTGTTGGTCAAAATGTGAGAGCGCGGATGGTCAAACCAGCCAGATATGCGCTGCACCCCCGTCGTCCTCGTGGCCCGCAAAGCAACCGCTGCCACCCGCCCGTGATCACGAGCACGGCTGGCGCGGCAGCATGGCTGCCGCACTCCAAACGCTGCGTCACGGGTAATACTGGTCGGTAACAGTATCCCCGCTGAAACGTGATTCCACTGTGCGGAGAGCGGCAGGGTAACCGCTGCGACACGCACCGGATCGCAAGTACGGCTGGCGCGGCAGTATGGCTGCCGCACGCCAAACCCTGCGACACGCGCATGACGAGCGGGTCAGGCAATCCATCCAGCACGTGCCGGCACGGCTGGAGTGGCGCTCTGCCACCGGGCCAGTCGCTCACAACAGCACCAATAGTGATCATACCAGCCGATACGCACGTGGTTGACACCAGTTATGGGTAATGCATAGCCCGCCCCCGGCGGGAGAGGGGCCGGGGGTGAGGGCATTCACCCCGGCAACCGCTCCCACGCTTCCAGCACCAGCCGGCGCGTGCGGTATTCGCCGTACTGGCGTTGCTCTTTCTCTTTGAGGACGCGGAAGGTTTCGCCGGGAAAATCGCTCTGGGCGACCCGTTTGGCGTAGCCGGTTGGATCGAGCGGATCGCGCACCTCTTCCCACGGGTCGAGGATGTTGGCCAGTTCACGCGGGGTCAGGTCGGCGGGATCGAGCACGTAACGCAATTGTTTGCGGGTCAGCCCGTAGAGGCGGGCGTAGTACGCATCCAGTTCGGCGCGCAGGATGGCCCGACGCTCCTCGTCCCAGCGGAAGGGGGGAATGGGGAGGGGGGAGTCGGGAGCGGTAATTATTTCTGCAAGGAGCGAATCAAAGCTCTCAGGATGCGGCCTACCCGGTCGCACTGATCCAGCAGCGGCTGCACTGTCTCCGCTGCTCTCAGCTTGACCCGCACTGCCGGCAGATAGGTTGCCGGATCGTTCAAGGAACCCTGCGAGATGGGCAAGAATTGTATGTATTCCCCACGCTTCTCCCATCCGTACCCCTCGGCGATGGTCGTCGGTACCGGGGCGGCTGCCCGCCGTATCTGACCGGTCATCCCGTAAAGCTCCGCCCTGGGCAAGGTTGCGGTCAGGCGCTAGCACATCTCCGCCAGGTTCATTGCCTCTTTCCAGGCGTCCAAATCGCGATAGGAATTCACCAGGCCCGATCCCATGACACGCCTCCCACTGTCGAATGATTTCTTTGCGCATCTGCTTCCCCCATTCCCCATTCCCCACTCCCAACTCCCGCCACACGTCGGCGGCAAAGGGGGCCATGTCCCAGGCGGTGTAGGTCAGTTCCAGCACGCGCGGGACGATGAAGGCCATGTCCTGTGCGGTGTAGGCGGTGGGCGGGAGGACGGGGAGTTGTTGGACGTAGAAGAAGTTCATATTGACGCCCGCCAGTTTTTGACGCACGACCCAATCGAAAACGAGGCTACCCAGTGTCCCGTAGAGAGCAGCGTAAAAGGTACTGGGGAGCTGTTCAAGAAGCATAACTGGAAGGCTGTTTCCCACCCCCACCCTCGGCAGCAGGCTGAAGATGGCGGTTCGTTCGTTGGTAGCATTGGTGACATTCCGAAACCCCAACAACCACCCACGTTGCCAGTTGCCCAACCGCTGTTGCACGTCGCCGGCGGGTACCCAGTACCAGGGTATGGCGACGAAGTCCGGTTCGGCGTGTTGGGCCGCGTCGGGGGTGGGCAGGTGCGTGCTGCTACGGTCGCTCACCCCATGGTAGGTGCCGAAGCGGTGGTCGTAGTGCCAGATCATTTTCGCTTCGTAGAGCGGCAAGTAGCGGGAGTCGGGAGTGGGGAGTCGGGAGTCGGGCTTTCCCCATTCCCCACTGCCCACTCCCGATTCCCTTACAAAAACATTCCCTACCAGCCGATAACCCTCCCCCTCTAGCTCGGTGCGGGTGCGGAAGAGGTGGGAGTCGTTAGCCATATGGAACATTGCCAGAAACCGCACACCCCAGGGGTTGAGGGATGCGTGTCGGGAATCGGCTTTCCCCACTCCCTCTTCCCCATTCCCCTCTCTCACCAGCACCGGCACCCGCTCGTAGATCGCCCTGGTCAGTTCGGCGTCTTGGCGGGTGCGAAAGACGGGCAGGGTGCGGGTGTTGGGGTTGATGCGGGTGATGTCGGCGCTCGTCAGGCTGAAGACCCGGCGCGGGTCGCGGAGGTGGTCGGTGCGGGTGGCAAAGAAGGCAAAGCGCATGCCTTCGTCTCTTCTCGCGCTGCCGCCGGTCTGACCGTGGATGGTGAGCAGGCAGAATTTGTAACTGCGATGGACGTGGGGGAAGATGGCTTCCCGGTTCTCGAAGTCGAACAGGCTGACCAGCGTTCCGCTCGTGACCAGGTCGGCGAAGAAGTGCTGGTTGGTCGCATCGGTGGCGATGCCGGTGGGCAGAATGACTCCGGCCCGTCCGCCGGGCGCCAGCAGGGTACGGATACGTTCGGCAAAGACCGAGTAGGTGTTGATGTCGCCGCGTCCGGTGAGTGGGTAGCAGCCACTGCCGCGCAGGAAGCGGCTGGCGCTTTCGGCGGCGTGCAGGGTGTGCTGATACGCCTGCCAGAGGTCGGGATTGGTCTGCGGCAGCGCGGCGATCAGACGTTTGCGAGCCGCAGCGTTGGGTGCGGCAGCAATGCCGGCATCGCGGCTGGCAAAGAATTCCTGCTCTTGCAGTTTGATGCGCTCCCACGGCGGGTTGCCGAGTACCACATCGAAGCCGCCGGCCCGCACTCCCGGCCCCTCTCCCGCCGGGGGCGGGGCGAACACGTCGGGGAACTCCAGCGGCCAGTGGAAGAAGCGCTGTTCGAGCGCGATGGTTTCAGCGACGGCGCTGATCATGGGATCAACTTCCTCACCGGTCAGCGCGGCGCGCACGACTCTGGTGGTGATGTAGTCGGCGGTTTGGGTTTTGCTGAACTGCTGAAAGAAGGCTGCCGTCCACAGATCGCAGGCCAGCTTCCAGCGCCGGAAGTGCGGATCGTGCGCACGCTCGTCGTAGCGCTGCCGCTTGCGGCGCACATTCGCCGGCGAGTCGTCGGGGATGGCGTCAACCTCGGTCAGCAAGCGGGCCAGGGGGCTGAGATCGGGGTCGATCTGCTGATCGAACAGCCCCAGTTCGATCTGCCCGGCCTGTTCGTGACGGTTGCGTTTGCGGATACCGGCAGCGATCTGTTTGTCGTCGGTCGAGAGCGGTTGCAGCGCAGCTTCGGGAACACCGTCACCGATCACGCTCAGATCGCTCACCCCCACCAGCGAGTCGCCGCATTTGATGCGGTGGTCGAGGAAGGTGAGCGGTCGGGCGACATCGTGCGACTCGATCCACAGTGCAACGCGGGCCAGCTCGACCGCCAGCGGGTTTTTGTCAACGCCGTAGATGCAGTGAGCGATCACCTCACGCACGCTCTGGCGCACGGCGTCGGGCGATGGTTCACTCTCGCTGTGGCGCAGACGGGCCAGTTCGCGGCCCAGGTAGCGCGCGGCGGCGAGCAGGAAGTGACCGGAACCGCACGCCGGATCGAGCACCTTGAGCCTGAGCAGCGCGGCAATTTTGGCGTCGGTAGTACGGGCAGCCTTGAGCCGGGCTTCCAGCACCGGCTGCAAGGCGCTTTCGACCAGTTCGTGAACGAGTTGCGGTGGGGTGTAGTAGGAACCGGTGGTTTTGCGTTCCGAACCACTCGACAGGCTAAATGACCACGTCTCGCAATCCTTGCCGATCAGCGGGTGGTAATCGAGCAAACTCTCGTAGACCGACCCCAGCTCTTCGGTATCGAGCGCAGCGTAATTCACCCGCCGGGGCTGGTCGCGCTCCTCTGGCCGGTACCAGCCCAATTGCCAGATCGCCTGCAACAGCACGTCGTTGTGCAACCGACACTCATCGAGGGGCAGCGGTTCAAACAACTCACCGTTGAGCGGGGCAACCCCCAACGCCGCGGCGAAGCGCTCGTCGCGCAGCGCCCGCCAGAGCGCCCGCAGACTATGCCAGAGGTCAACGTCGTCGGTATAGGCGGCGCGCCCGGAACTCAACCGCACCAGGCGGCTGATACTGTAGTGATCGCGGTAGAGGTCAGAGGCACTCATCAGGCCGCGATTCTCGGCCACCAGCAGAAAGAGCATTCGATAGACCAGGCGCAGCAGGTCGCCGTAGAACTGAAGCGGATCGTTGGGGCGATAGCCGCCGGCCAGAAAACCGTTGGCGAGGGTCGTCAGCGCCTGCTCAACCCCTTCGCGCAACCGCTCACGCACCCGCCCACCCTGTTCGAGCGCGGTACGGTAATAGACCTCCAGCCAGCAGCGTTCGGCATCGTCGTACCCCTGCGGCAACCGCGAGCGATGCAACAGCCGATAGGCGCACACAAAGTCGTCGAAGCGGTGATCGGCAAAGATCATGCCGAAATCAACTTCAAGGTACGACTGCCGGCTCATCAGGGTTGAATTGCGCAGCAGACGTACCACGCTGCCGTTGGCAACGATCCCCCAGAGCGCATCGCTCTGATTGAGGTATTGCTGCATCAGCGTATGGGGTGACCAGCGTGGACGGCTGTTTGGATCGATGGTGCCTAACGGTTGGTCAACCGCGACGAGATGCATGGGCGGGGATTCGGCGGCTGCGGCAGCCCGGTGCGAGATCGGAAACGAGAGATTACCTGCCTGATACGGTGTCTCATTTCGCTGCACGTCATAGCCGAGCAAGCTGAAAAACGGAACGTGCCACTGATTGCGGGTGATACGGGTGATCTGCCCGGATGAAGCGTGATCACCGAGGCGCTGCACCTGCTGTTGAAACAACTCCCACTGTGCCCGGGCAGCGGCAAACACGGCAGCCACTTCATCAGAGAGGGTTCCGCTCAGGCCAAAATCGGCGGCCCGCTGACCGGGCAGGTCGTTGCGGTCGAGTTGTTCGAGCAGGTCGGGCGAAAACAGCCCACCTTCAATCCGAATCGCAGATGTCATTGCTATCTCTCTACCTTCAGATCAGCGGCTTCGCACCGTTGGTTGCAACACCAGCAGACCGATCAGATCAGGGGGAAAGATCGGCTCAACCGTCACCCCCCGCACCTGTTCCTGTATCACCCGCCGGACATCGCGGTAGGCTTGCCTGAGATCGGTAGCCCGCTGCTCGATCTGCCGGTGCAGCTCCTGCCAGATTGGGTGGTCACGGGTCACTTTATCGAGGTCGTTCAGCACCAGTTCGGCCAGTTCCCGCTTTTCGTCCGGTGATAGATTCGCAGCGGGTTGGGCCGTCGTCAACAGATGCAGCGCCTCGTCGGCAGGCAGCCAGTGCCGCTCTGTCCCGGTAGCAAAGACAAACCCGCTGACCAGTGCCTCTTCGGCCAGCAGCGGGCGCTGCTGCGCGGGCAGCGTCAGCAGGTAGCGCGAGCGGGTGAGGAGTAAGACGGTCAGCCGATTCACTGCTGTCGTGCGAATCACGCCTACCCGCGCCACCACGGCTGGGGTGCCGTCGCTGCGCCGGCTCTGGGCAAGAGCAGCTTCAAACAGGTAACTGCTCAGGGTGCTGACCAGCCGATGATTACGTCCGACGTACTCGGCGCCGGGTGGGGTGGGCGAGAGGAAACTGATAGCCAATGGCCCGGTCTGACGGGGCAGGGCGTCACGCACCACTGCCGGCGTGTAGGGGCCGGCTTCCACGAGCAGCACCTCGGGCTGACGCGGATGCGGGCGTACCCGCAGATCGAGGCGGCTGGCCGCCGTGACCACAAAATCACGCACTTCAGCCGGATTGCCGAGCACGCGGTCGGTAGCGTCCAGAATGGGCTGGACATCGGTCAGCTTCAGGGCGTGCTGGGCAAAGCGGGTGCGCGTCCGCCGCTCCCGTTCGGTGGCTTCGTCCCAGCGCCGGTGAAAGTCCTGGGTTGCCGGTGCCTCCAGATCAAGCGTCAACTGTTGCGCATTCGGGCTGCGGCGCAGGAACAGGGCCTGGGTAAGCGCTTCGACCACACTCTCGGATGGCACCGGCACGTGGGCACCGAGGGCACGGCGAATTTCGCGCGCCTTGCGCAACAACACATCAATCACGACCCCATCAACCTCGTTGTTGAGGCCGTAGTAGCGAACCGTCACCACCGTTGGCGCCTGCTGGCCGTAGCGATCAACCCGCCCTTCGCGCTGCTCCAGGCGGTTCGGATTCCAGGGCAGATCGTAATGGATCGCGGCATTGTACCGCTCGTGCAGGTTGATCCCCTCTGAAATACAATCGGTAGCGACCAGCACCCGTGGCCGGTCGAGCGGAGCCGCTGCAATCACCGCCCGTCGCTCCTCTTCCCCCATCCGACCGGTGACCAGGGTGACGTGGCAGTCGGTAAGCTGTTGCCGCAACGCCTGCGCCACATAATCAGCCGTAGCCACATAGCGACACCAGATAATCGGCGCATAGCCATCATCGATCAGGCGGCGCGTCAGATCGATCACCCCGTGCAGTTTGGCGTCCTGCCCCTGACGGGCAATCTGTTCGGCGCGGGCGGCAAGCGCGGCCAGGCGGCGTTGTTCACTCTCGTTGAAGGTGATCTCGGCCTGTTCAATCACCGCCGTTGGCGGCTCATCATCCGGTTCCGCCGTCTCCGTCTCAAAGACGATCCCCTGCCACAGCGCATCATCGAGCGGTTCATCGTCGTCGGCGTACAGGCGGGTGGCCCGCTTCCGCAACGCCATCACTGCCGCGGCGGGACTGGACATCACGCAGCGCAACAGCGAGAGTGCCGCCCAATAGCGGACACGGCGTTGCGGTTCGCGCAGCCCATCACCGCTTCTGACCAGACCGTTGCAGAAGGTGTAGACATCGCGAAACAGATTGTAGTAGGCGGGTGTGAGCGAATAGTGTTCATCGCGCAACTCCCGTTGGGGAAAACCGGGCAGGCCATCGGCCCACCCCTGCTCGATGTCGGCGCGGGTACGCTGGACAAAATGGCGTGCGAGGCGCGCCCGTTGCGCGTCGTTGAGATTACTGACATCCCACTCGGCGAAGGCCGGATCGATCAACCCGATCAACGCTCGAAACGTGGTCGGCGCGCCACTGTGCGGGGTAGCCGTCAGCAAGATGAGATGGCGGTCGGCCTGAGCCGCAAGCTCGCGCACCAGTTCGTGCCGCAACTGCCCGGCGGTTTCGGCTGCCGGTGCCACCCCGTGCGCCTCATCGACAATCACCAGCTCCGGGCAGAACAGCAGAAAGCGGGCACGATTGCGGGCCGTCTTCACCCAATCAATACTGATCACCTGGACTGGAAAATGCTCATACATATCCCGTCCGGCGGGGGTCTGGCGTTCGAGCTGAGCAATCGTACCGGGACGGATGACCACCGCGTCGAGGTGAAACTTCTGCTGCAACTCCTGCTGCCACTGGTCGCAGAGGTAGGGCGGGCAGAGCACGGCCAGGCGGCGAATCTCACCCCGATCCCACAATTCACGGGCGATCAACAGGGCCTCAATCGTCTTCCCCACGCCGACATCATCGGCGATCAGCATGCGTACCGGCTGAAGGCGCAGGGCCATCAGCAAGGGCACGAACTGGTACAGGCGGGGGCGGATCGAAATCCGCCCCAGTGAGCGCAGGGGGGTGGCGCCGTCGCGCAACGCCATGCGCGCCGCCTGCCAGAGCAGCCTGGTCGCCTGCGCATCCTGTACCTCAGCGGCGGTCGGCAGCGGAAACTGCGCCTCACTCACCCGTTCAGTCGGCAGATCGTAGGCCAGCACCTCGCTCAACACCCGCGAGATCGCAACCACCTCATCGCTCCGCCCGGTCAGTGGCCGCAGCAGGATGCGGTCATCATCACTACCGGGCAAGAGCACCCAATCGCGTTCGCGACAACGGACAATCGAACCGGGCGTCGGCATGGATGAGCCTTCTCGGACAGCTTACCAGGCGCGCAGGTATTGCGGTGGTGGAGCGAGATCGTGGCCCAGCGCACGGGCAGCGCGGAGCGGCCAGTGCGGATCGCGCAGCAGCTCGCGCCCCAACAGCACCAGATCGGCATCACCGTTCCGCACAATCGCATCGGCGTGTTCCGGGCGGGTAATCATCCCCACTGCGGCAGTCGCGATCTGCGCTTCACGGCGTATCTGTGCGGCAAACGGCACCTGATAACCTTCACCGACCGGGATGCTGATACCGGGGGCAATCCCACCGGAACTACAGTCAATCAGATCAACCCCGCGTTCACGAAGCATCCGGGCCACCTCCACCGTATCGGCAATCGTCAACCCTTCCGGCGTCCAATCGCTACACGACAGCCGCACCGCGAGCGGCAACTGGGCCGGCCAGGCGGCGCGCACAGCATCGGTCACTTCGAGCAGCAGGCGCGCCCGACCGCGCAAATCACCGCCATACGCATCGGTACGGTCATTGCCGAGCGGCGAAAGAAAATTGTGCAACAGATAGCCGTGGGCAGCGTGAATCTCAACCCAGCGAAAACCGGCGGCCAATGCCCGCCGGGTGGCAGCGGCAAAATCGGCCACCACCTTCGCAATCCCCTGTGCATCAAGCGGCGTCGGTTGCGGATAACCGGGCGCAAACGGCTCAGCCGTCGGCCCCACCACCGACCAGCCACCGGCTTCCGGCGGCACCAGCTTACTGCCCTCCCAGGGCCGCCCCATACTCGCCTTTCGCCCGGCGTGCGCCAGTTGAATACCGGGCACTGCCCCTAAACTCTCGATCAGACGAACCAGCCTGGCCAGCGCCTCGACATGATCGTCGCTCCAGATACCCAGATCGAAGGGCGAAATGCGGCCCTCTGGTGAGACGGCGGTTGCCTCTAAGATCACCAGACCGACACCACCGGCAGCGCGGGCGCCCAGGTGCATCAGATGCCAATCGCCGGGAAAGCCGTCGTGCGCACTGTACTGACACATCGGCGACATCCCGATCCGGTTACGCAGCGTCACTGCGCCAATTGTCAACGGTGTAAAGAGATGTGGTTGCATAGTCTCATCTTCCTGATACTGGCAGTTGTCCTCTTGCCAGTATACCCGTATTCGGGGAGAGCAGGCAAATAGGAGGGAAGCACCTCACCTCACCCCCCAGCCCCCGTTCATCAGGGGAGTGGGGAATGGGGAGTGGGGAGTGGGGAGTGGGGAAGGGGCGTGCTCCGCAAGGGTTGCCGGGCACCACAATCCCGGCCCCCCTCCTGACCTCCCCCCGCTGGGGGGAGGAATGGTAAGGTGATTCTCCCCCCGTCACCATCATAATAGCACACCTCGCGCTATTTGTCAACCCCGCTGGGGGGAGGAATGGTAAGGTGATTCTCCCCGCTGGAGGAGGAATGGTAAGGTGATTCTTCCGCTGGGGGGAGGAATGGTAAGGTGATTCTTCCGCTGGGGGGAGGAATGGTAAGGTGATTCTTCCGCTGGGGGGAGGCAAACTCCCGCCCCCAGCGGGGGCGGGCTGGGGTGGGGGCGATACAAGGACAGCAAACAGGACAGCGGAAAGCGGCGCCTATCGGCTCACTGGGAGCGCGGCCTCCGGCACGCTCCACCACCCGCCCTGCGCCGATGACTCCCGCCCCCAGCGGGGGCGGGTTGGGGTGGGGGTGATACAAGGACAGCAAGCAGGACAGCGGAAAACGACCTATCGCCCTCCTGGGAGCGCGGCCTCCGGTGCGCCCACCACCCGCTCTGCGCCGATGACTCCCGCCCCCAGTGGGGGCGGGCTGGGGTGGGGGCGATACAAGGCAAGCAAACAGGACAGCGGAAAACGACCTATCGCCCTCCTGGGAGCGCGCGCCTCCGGCGCGCCCACCACCTGCTTGCGCCGATGACTCCCGCCCCCAGCCTATGCATTACCCATAACTATTTTGTCAACCTCTTCGCTCATCAGCAGCGCCTATCTCGTCGTGCGCGATCCTGGGCACTATCGCATTGTAACGCTGTCGCGTAGGTCTCACGTCACGAACGGGAAGCGGTGTACCAGCCCGTGGCGCAGGCTGGAAGCCTGCACACCAGCGGCCACGGCTAGCACCTGACGGCGGTGGAGAGGATGCCTGCACGTGGGCTGGAAGCCCACGCCACGCCACCCACGCTACGGGGGGCGCTGGCAGTCCGGCCTAACGCAGCGTGACATGTGGGTAATGCATAGGGGAGCATGGCGAGCTGCACCGGGGCGTCCTGATGCCATGGCGGTAGGTGCGTTCATCTGTTCTGTCTGTTCCTCCCCCCAGCGGCTATGCATTACCCATAACTGGTGTCAACCACGTGCGTATCAGCCGGTATGATCGCCATAGGTGCTGTTGTGGGCGACTGGACTGGTGGCAGTGCGCTGCTCCAGCCGTGCTATCACGTGCTGAATGGATTGCCTTACACGCTCATCATGCGCGTGGCGCAAGGTTTGGAGTGCGGCAGCCATGCTGCCGCGCCAGCCGTACACACGATCCGGCGCGTGGTACACCGTTACCCATCCTGGTCACGAGGGTGTTGGATGTGCTTGTTTCGATCATCGAGTCGGTCAGGCATGCATGCGACCCCTACGTGTAGATGGTTATGTTGCAAGAGATTCGTGCTTGCGCACCAGCGGCCACGGCCAGCACCTGCCGGCGGTGGCGAGGATGCCTGCACGCAGGCTGGAAGCCTGCGCCACGGGGAGCCGCCACAGGGGGCACTTGCAGCCAGCCTAACGCAGCGTGATATGTGGGTAATGCATAGCCCAGCGGGGGCGGGTTGGGGTGGGGGTGATACAAGGACAGCAAGCAGGACAGCGGAAAACGACCTATCGCCCTCCTGGGAGCGCGGCCTCCGGCGCGCCCACCACCTGCTTGCGCCGATGACTCCCGCCCCCAGCGGGGGCGGGCTGGGGTGGGGGTATCCTCTCCACGCCCTGTAAAGACAGACGGAATGGATGAGACACAGGCATGGCTACCGTCGCATACCGAATCGTGCTCAACAAGGTGCATGGTTCGGGTGTCATCCTCGTGCAGAAGCGTTACCGGATGTGCCACTGGCGAGTTGCTTGTGGCTAGTCGTCGGCGTGGTAGGGGCGACGCATGCGTCGCCCCTACCCAGCGTCTAGCGGTGCATCGTTCACGTGCAGCAGGGAAACAGGTGGCGGTCATGACCTATGCTGCCAGATGTCCGATCAGGACGCCCCAATACATCTAAACGCCCCTCGCCCGCGCACGCGGGCGAGGGGCCGGGGGTGAGGGCGTGCTCACTCCTTGATAACGCTGTTCACCACGCGCAGGAGATACCGTATAATACAGCCATCGTTTCCCGATGAACCATAGCCGCTGCAATGCGGTCGAGAGAGCCATGCACAGCTTCCATCCACAAACCCCCGATTGGGAACCGCGTGTCCGGGCCAGTTTTGCCCGTCAGGGGTTGATGCAGGCGCTTCATGCCGTGATCGAACACCTCAAACCCGGCGAGGTGGCAATCACCATGCCTGCCGATCCGACCTACAGCCAGCAGCATGGCTACATCCACGGCGGTGCCATTGCCAGCATTCTGGATAGCGCCTGTGGCTATGCGGCGCTGACATTGATGCCGGTCGGGCGTGAAGTGCTGACGGTGGAATTCAAAGTTAACTTTCTCAGCCCGGCCCGTGGTCAGCGCTTTCTGGCGGTGGGGCGTGTGGTGCGTGCCGGCAAAACGGTGACCGTCTGCGCCGGCGAGGCGTTTACTGTTGATGGTGACCGGCGCGTTCCGATTGCCCTGATGCAGGCGACGATGATGGCGGTGCCGGAGATGCCTGAGCGCGCAGCGCACTGAGCGCTAGCCCATTGTCTGCTTGCCGGTGACCAGCGGGTAATCTGCCTCTGGCTGACGGCGCAGTTGATCGAGCGGGTGTGGTTGGCGGCGGATGAGGCCGTGCAATGGGCGAATGAGCGGACTGCGATAGCGGCAGCGGGCAAGCCGGTGATCGGTTGTAGCAAAATTGCGTTTGTAGTTCATCACTCCTTCGATTCCGGCGCTGGTATTGAGGTCGTAGTAGCGGAATCCGCGCTGTGCAGCATCGCGCACAATCTCCACATCGAGGACAACCATTGCCCGTCGCTTGAGCGCCTCGCGGGTCACGGTACCGTGCCACGCCGTCACATGGTGATTCCAGTAGAACGCCAGCGTACCACCAACTACCATCCCATCCAGCTCGACCACCCACAGCGTCAGCTCTTGGGGGTATTGCTGTTCAAAGGTACGGACATGCTGGAAGAACTCCCACGGATAGCCGTAGTGATCGGGCTGGCCCCAGCGCTGTACCGCATCGCGGTATGCCCGATAGTAGGCTTCGTAATCGGCGAGAGAGGCTGCCCGCCGAATCTGAACCCCTTCGCGTAGGCCACGCCGGTAATTGGTGCGCGTACTCTTATCAAACCGCTGAAAGATTGTTTCAAAAGGCGCATCCAGATGTAAGATATGGGCAATCTCATCACCAAACTGATAGGTTGTGTCGAGGGTCTCTGGCGGCGCGAGCGGATTGGTCAGGTAGTAAAAATTGCTCACATTCCAGCGATAAACCTGGCGGTAGAGCGCAGCGGCATCATCGGCGCGTAATGGGCCATCGGCAATAATGCCGCCGTAGCACCCCTCGAAGGTTGACATCAGGGCCACTAGCGGCCCGCAGCGGCGAAGTTCAAGTAACGGGAGAATGGCCCGTGTGCCATTCGGGAAACGGGCAGCGATCGTGCGGTCGCGCAACGTCGGTTGTACCCGACAGGCCAGCTCTGTCCATAGCGGAGAGTGAAAAAAGGTGGCGTATGGACAGGCGCGGGCAACGTCCCACCAGAGTTGTCGCTCAACCGGTTGAATAATCTCCATGCGGTATGTCCTGTGATTGATATGTCAGCGACGCTATCGATGATGTATCTTACTCCTGTCTTACCACACTGTAGCCACCTCAGATCAGGGAAGATTTCCCTGATCTGAGTGACAGAGTTGTCAACGAGGAGATGAACAGCGCTCATCACAGGGCGCATCGAGCCTACAGGTAGGATCGGACAGTGAACCTTCAACAGGCCACAGCGAGCACCGTACTCACTTTCTACCCCTCTAGAGCCTGTTATGAACTTTGAACCATGAGAGCGACAAACCGATGGGCCAACAAGATGGCAACGGCAACGACATGCAAGCCGGCCAGCGTCGCTGCCACACGTTCGTCGTCACGCACCAGGCGACGGAAGCGCGTCATCCAGGCAAACCTGCGCTCGACCACCCAGCGCCGCGGCAGCAAGACAACGCCCCGTTTGGCGGTCGGCAGCGTGACCACCGCCAGGCGACTGCCGTGGGCGGCGGCATCGGCTGCCGGTTGCTCACCAGGGTCGCCCTGGTCAACGAAGGCCACCGCTACCGTGTCGCCAGTTACCTCTTGAATGCGCTGCGCCAGTGCCGCTACCTGCGCCCGGTCTTGGTCGTTGGCTGGGGTGACCACCACCGCCAGCAGTTGTCCAAGCGTATCCACGGCCAGATGCACCGTCGAGCCGTTCCGACGTTTGTGCCCATCGTAGCCGGCACGTCCCCCGCTTTCTGGCGTCGACTGAAGCGTCCGGCTGTCCACCATGACGGCGCGGGGCTGGGGTGTGCGGTCGGTGATGTCGCGCAGCAGCATCCGCACATCATGCACCATCTGCGCAACCACGCCCGCTTTCAGCCAGCGCTGGGTCTGTTGATACACCACGTGCCACGGCGGTACGTGTTGGGCAGCATCCGCCACGGCGCACCGGTACGCAGAAGGTAGCGCAGCCCGTTGTAGACGTCGCGCAGGGAATAGTTCCGCTGCGGCGCTGCTTCGTCCATCAGTGTCAAATAGGGCGCAACAAACGCCCACTCTTCATCGGAAACATCACTGGGATACGCTTTTCGTGTCATAGCGTCATGATATACGAGCAGAACCGAAAAGTCCATAACAGGCTCTAGCCCTAGCCGCCGACCCGTGCCCTGCGACCTCCACCCACCAGCCACCACTTACCCACTAGCCGACGCCTGCGCAATCAACCGATCCATCATCTCAACCAGGTGCGCTATCTGAAGTGCTGCAAACACCTCCCGCGCCCGTTGCAGATAGGGCAAGGCTTCCGCATTGCGCCCGCGTTGCAGAAGGGCAATGCCGTAGTTGCCGAGATCAGCGCCTTCGCTGTACCGGTCATTGATCATTCGCCGCAGCGTCAGTGCCTGTTCGAGCAACTGCCGGGACGTTGTCGGGTCAACATCGAGGTGCAGACGGCTCAGCGCAGCCAGCGTGTTGGCTTCGCCGAGGCGGTCGCCGAGGGCGCGGTAGGGGGGCAGCGCCGCCTCATAGCTGCGCAGGGTCGCGTCGATCTCCTTCCGGAACTGCTGCGCGTCGCCGATAGCCCTCAGCGTGTTGGCTTCGCCGAGGCGGTCGTTGTTGCGACGGGCAGCGGCCAGGGCGCGTGCCAGGTGCGCCAGAACCTCTGGCCGGCCTCGTTCACCTTTGAGCATCCAGTAGTTTCCCAGCCGCGCCGTGGCCCGTGCCGCACGGTTGACGCCGTTACTGTCCGCGTCGTGGTCATAGCCCCAGTCCAGGTAGCGGGTCAGGTTTGGTTGTTCGAGGGTCAAATAGGGGGAATCAGGGCGGAATGTCGCATGTATCCATGCCGATTCATGTTCAACACCCATCTGTGGCGTCTACACCATCTTCTTACCCGACATCCTCAAACAAGGCAAACTGCCGATGTGCGCCAGCCTGTAATTCAGGCCAGCGCTCAACGAACCCAGATGCCGAAATACGGGCCAGCTCAGCCGGTTCGATCTTGTGCAGGCCCCCACCATACACGCGCCCTTCGCCGCGCAGTTCATTACTGTTGAGCTGATGAAGCAACGCAAATACGTCAGCGGCGGCATCGGGATGCTGCTGTAAGAGTTGTGCCAGATAGCCCGTCGGGTAGAGCATCAGGTAGAGGTTGGTTGCAATCGCACGAGATCGGTTCCAGATGAACCGGAACGGACGTCGCTCGCCGGTGCCGCGCCCCATATATGTGCAGAGGAATGGTGCCGGATCGCGGTGCTCCTGGCGGTACCAGGGGTTTCGTCGCTCAATCAGATAGCCACGCCGAACACCAGCCTGTTCGGCCGTTTGAAAATACTCCCAGAGTTTCGGGAACTGAGCCTGTACCACCGGTTCCGGCAGATTGCAGTCGATGACGCACAATTGTGGTTCGATCTGTGGGTAACCGTCCGGATCGGCCTCAATTATCGTTGTGTTCAGAAAGCGTGGTGCGGGCAACACAGGACGCAGGAATTGTGGCGGAAGGCGAAGCTGTGCAGCTCTGGCGCGCTCGATCACAAACCATGCGTTATTACCGGTGACAATGCCGCGCTGGATGCGGAAGAGATCACCGAGCGTGAACGTATCAACAGTACTCGACAGGCTCCTGTCGTTGCAGGCATGACGTGGGTAAACCGTCCACTTTCGCGAATCACGCAGGCATTGCAACGGTATGTGCTCACTGAACCACGGGTTCGACAGCCTACCCCCGAACGTAACGTCAATCACGTGATCGGGCGGTGGTGGCACCTTCTGAAACACCAGCACGGCTGATGAAACCAGCGCGTCACCAAACTGTACGTCCTGTGGATCAAAGCGATGTATCCGAAGAAGGGTCACGTGATCGGTGAGGTAACGCTTTAGTGCCGTCCCGTAGTTTACGTCCATAAACTCGGCAGGAACCAGCCAGGCCGCATAGCCACCGTCAGCCATCCATGCCGTCGCCAGCAGCATGAAGTAGACGTACAGCCCGGCGAGACCGTGGACATGGACGCCGGTCTTGCGAAAGACGAGTGCGCGGAGCCGCTCTTTCTCCTCACGATGCAGGTGATGGTGACGCACATACGGTGGATTAGCGAGTATCAGGTTAGGGGCGTCCGGTCGCTGGAACGTGTCAACAATGTGTGTAAAATCCCCTTGCACGACGTCAAGCCCGAAGGGTGCCCATAGATCGCGAGCAGCGCTGCACAATGCCGGATCAAGCTCGATGCCGACCGCAGACACGATCTGTTCTCTCCCGAATGCAGCGAGCACAGCGGAATAGAAGCTACCGGTACCGAGCGCAGGATCGGCAAAACGAATCGTCTGGAGCTGATCGCCGGCAACCAGCTTGATGTAGCGGGCTATCTCTCCTGCCAGGGCGTAGGGGGTTGCAAACTGACCGAGTCGATTCCGCTCGTCAGCCGGTTTACCCGCATCAAATGCCGCCTGAATCGCCTGTCGTCGTACTTCAACCAGACTCTCGTCACTTGCTACCATTGGCACTACAACCCCAGTAGTTTCAGATCATCTATGCGATGTTCCCACACCCAGTCAATCCCTTCAGCCGCCATATAACCGAGATAGTCACTCCCAAAATAGCCGCACAAAAACAGCACGAAGGTCAGGTTTGGACCGTAGGTTGCCCGTAACTGGTGAACTTTGGTTACCTCTTCCTTGCGGCGCTTGTTCGTATTGGCAACATCGCCTGCGGATTTGGCCTCAAGCAAAACCGGTAATCGTTCCGTGCGAGGCCGGGCAGGTTGAATGACAACATCAATCGGGATACGAATGTTATCAAATTCTTACTAACTCCTGCCAGGCCAACGAGGCGGTCAACTGCCAGTGGTGGCGCAGTACACATCCGCAGTGTGGGAAGAATAGCCGGATGTTGACGTAGGGTGTACGTGTCAAGACGACGCAGATCGTCAGTCAGGTGAAGCGTATGCCTGACGTGTTCAGTTGTTGTTGTGCGTGTGGATCGGAACGTTTCAGGAGCAAATGTTATAAACCAGCGGTTGAAATAGTCAATTGACGCTGCAATGTCCGCTTTCCAGAGATGTGGTTTGTCGGCATTGATATATGGCAGGTTCATACTGCACGTTCCTCAACATCCGCACCGGCATCAGTCCTGCGGCAGTGTCTTGAGCAGCCATTCCAGCACCTCCTTGTCGGTCGCGTGGGCCAGTTCGAGCGGCGGTTGGCCGGCGCGGCGCAGCGTGCCCTGCGCTGTCTTCCCCTGGTCGCGCCTGGATTTGCAGTAGGCGATAATCCGTTCCGCCAGGGCGATAATGGCGGTCGTGGCGGCGGCGATGTCGCCGGCATCGCGGATCACGACCATGATCGTCTGCCAGTCGAGGTCGCGGTGCTGTACGGGGCGGGTGGTGAAGCCACCCTGCTGCAACACGAGAGCAAGGGTCTCGGCCTCGCCGGGTGGGAGATCGATTGCAATACGGATGTCGTGGCTCATAGGCGGTGGGTATGGGTATCGAATACTTTTTTCGATTATAGCAGGGGAATCGCTTAAGTGCGATGACAATTGTTACACTATCGGGGGTGGGAAGGTTCTCGTATGGCATAGTGGTCATTGCAGGCAGTGAGTCGTCGCTGGTGATGCCCGGTGATGGGGTGGCCTGGCTGTGAGGGGAGATTTCCCGTCTGCGCTTCTGGTACGTGATGAACGTGGGATAATGCTGACGGACAGGCGGGAAGTCTGCTTCACGGGCTACCCTACTGCTCATCACGGATGGGGAAGGTAGACGGGCGTGCCTGGCGGGGAGGCCGCTCCGCCCCGTGCCTAATTGTGGGTATGGCTGCTGCACACCATACGACGCGCTACAGAGAAACCAGGCTGGAGTGGCTCTGGATTTAAGTAGGGCTGTGTCCGGTGGTGCGCTACGCACCGCCCCCGCTGGAGGTTTCTGTGGTTTGTTTTGGTACTGTCTGGCTTGGTGTTGTCTGTGACCTGCCCCCACCCTAACCCGCCCCCGCTGGGGGCGGGAATTTTTGTATGGGATGATATTCGCTGTTATGAGTTGGTGGAGGGGAGCGGTACGCTGCTGGGCGCGCCGGAGGTGGGTGCTTTCGGCTGCGGATGGAGGGAATTTGTACGGCTATCACCACTCTCAATATGACACGGCGCGCCGTTGGCCAACGACGCGCCTGTAGCGGGGTGATTGCTGCGCTGGATGATTATTCTTCGTTCACATAACCCTGCAATTGTGGGTGCAGGGATGGATCGCGCAGTTTGCGGAGCGCTTCGTGTTCCAACTGGCGCACGCGCTCGCGGGTCAGGCGGAGGCGCTGTCCGATCTGTTCGAGGGTGTGCATCGGCTCGCCGTCCAGGCCGTAGCGCAGGCGTAGGATGCTGCGTTCGCGCGGCGAAAGCTGTTGCAGGGCGTGCTGGACATCGGCTTGCAGCATGCTCTCGCTCACTTCGTCGAAGGGGGTGGGCTGGAGCGGATCGGTCAGGATTTCGGCCAGTGCGCCACCGCCATCTTCGGTATGCGGTTCATCGAGTGAGGTCGGCGCCAGACCGGCCTGTTCGGCCCGTTCGACCTGCTCTACGCTCAGGCCGGCAGCCTGAGCCAGCTCTTCCAGGGTTGGTTCGCGGTCGAGCTGTTGCGAGAGTTCCTGGCGCAGACGCGAAAGCCGGCTGAGCCGTTCGCCGAGATGAACGGGGAGGCGCACGGTGCGACTATGGTCAGCAATGGCTCTGCCAATGCTCTGCCGAATCCAGTACGTGGCGTAGGTGGAAAACTTCAGCCCACGACTGGCGTCAAACTTGTCAACGGCGCGCATCAGGCCAACACTCCCCTCCTGGATCAGATCGAGCAGGCTCAGGCCGTGACCCTGATAACGGCGGGCGATGCTCACAACCAGACGCAGGTTTGAGTTGATCAGTTGGGCACGGGCCTGTTCCCCGGCATTGACCTGGGCTATGAGCCGTTGCTTTTCAGCCAGGGGAAGCAGTGGCTCATTGTGCAAGCGCTCGGCTGCTCGCCGACCCTGACTCATAGTTTGGGCCAGGTGCTGTTCCTGCTCGAAGGTCAGCAACGGCTCGGCGCCGATTTCGTTCAGGTAGAGCACTATTGGGTCAGATGCACTGCGGCCAATCGTGGTAGGGTTCCTCATTCTACCTCCTTAGACATCGGTGAACACTGCCGATGTCTGTCATGTGATCCGTGAGGGGTACTTATGAGACGTCAGCAGGTGCCTCGGTGGTTCCCCACGGCCCGAAGGTGTCTACGGGGTGACGGCGTAGCGCAGGCTCAAGCGCCGTCGGTCGTATGTCAGGTGCAAGTGACGAGGCGTGCAGCGCGAGGGACGGTTTCCGGGTGCAGATACAGATGCACGCTGCCCGTCGCCCCATAGTATCGACGGGCAGCATAAAGAGAAGGTTAAAGAAAAATGAGAAAAGGATGAGTATTTTAGCGTTCGCTGAGGGCGAGTTCGCGCCGCTTCTTCTCGCGCCGACGGTCATCGGAGCTGAGCAGGCGTTTGCGAATGCGCCAGCCTTTGGGTGTCACCTCGACCAGCTCATCGTCGCTGATGTATTCGATGGCATCGTCAAGCGAGAGCTGGCGCGGCGCATCGAGCCGGATCGTTTCGGCGCCACGGTTGTTGCGCATGTTGGTGAGATGCTTTTCCTTGCAGACGTTGACTTCCAGGTCGTTGTCGCGGATGTGTTGCCCGACGACCATGCCTTCGTACACCTCTTGACCAGGGGTGATGAAGAAGACGCCGCGATCTTGCAGGGCGTGGATGGCGTAGGTGGTGGCGACGCCGCTCTCTGCCGCGATCAGGCTGCCGTTGGCGCGCATTTCGATCTCGCCGGCATACGGTTCGTAGCCGAAGAAGATGCTGTGCATTATGCCGGTGCCGCGTGTCGCCGTCAGGAAGAGCTGGCGAAAGCCGAGCAGGCCGCGGGTCGGTACGAGATAGACGTAATGCACAGAACCGTCTTCTGAAATTCGCATATCGCGCATCTGCCCCTGGCGTTTGCCGAGCAGTTCGACCACCACCCCCTGATATTCACTCGCCACTTCAATCTCGACCAGCTCCATCGGTTCGAGGCGCGTTCCATCCGGTGCTTCGCGGAAGATCACTTCGGGTTTCGAGACCTGAAACTCGTAGCCCTCGCGGCGCATGGTCTCGATCAAAATGCCCAAATGCAACTCACCCCGTCCGGCGACGATAAAGACATCGGGGCTGTCGGTCTCCTCAACGCGCAGCGCTACATCGCGCTCCATCTCCTGGAAGAGGCGCTCGCGCAGCTTGCGCGAGGTTACGTAAGTACCTTCGCGCCCGGCGAAGGGGCTGGTGTTGACGCCGAAGGTCATGCGCACGGTCGGCTCTTCGACTTTGATCGGCGGCAGCGCTTCGGGGGCCAGGGCATCGGCAATGGTGTCGCCGATAGCCGCATCGCTAATCCCGGCAATGGCGATGATGTCGCCGGCCTGGGCCTGTTCCACTTCCTGGCGCTCAAGGCCGTTGTAGACGAAAATCTGGCTGACCTTAACCGGCGAGATGGTACCATCGCGGGCAATCCGCACGAGTGGCTGGCCTTTGCGGATCGTCCCTCGCACCAGTCGTCCGGTCAGAATCTTGCCCTTGTATTCGTCGTAGCTGCTGGTGGTGACGAGGAACTGCACCGGTCCTTCAACGTCAACCGTTGGTGGTGGGATGCGGTCGAGAATGCACTCGAAGAGCGGTTCCAGCGAGTCGTGTAGCTTGAGCGGCGAACGACCGGCGTGACCGAGGA
This sequence comes from Chloroflexus aurantiacus J-10-fl, assembly GCF_000018865.1. Lineage (NCBI taxonomy): Bacteria > Bacillati > Chloroflexota > Chloroflexia > Chloroflexales > Chloroflexaceae > Chloroflexus > Chloroflexus aurantiacus. The sequence continues at coordinate 1,130,304 of NC_010175.1, read as the reverse complement.
GGGCGTTGGTGTAGATGGTGGCAAATTCGGCCTGTTCGTCGGTGGCACCGAGATCGACGAAGAGATCGAACGTCTCGTTGACGACGTGGTTGGGGCGGGCCTGGGGCCGGTCGATCTTATTGACGACGACGATGGCGTGGTGGCCGGCCTGCAACGCTTTGCGCAACACAAACTTGGTTTGCGGCATCGGGCCATCGACCGCGTCGACCAGCAGGAGCACGCCGTCAACCATATTCATCACCCGTTCCACCTCGCCGCCGAAGTCGGCGTGGCCGGGTGTGTCGACGATGTTGATCTTCACGCCGCGGTAGTTCACCGCGGTGTTCTTCGCCAGAATGGTGATACCTCGTTCGCGTTCCAGCGCATTGCTGTCAAGCACGCGCTCTTCCACCTGCTGGTTCTGGCGGAAGATTCGGCTCTGCTTCAACATCGCATCGACCAGGGTGGTCTTGCCGTGGTCAACGTGCGCAATAATCGCGATATTCCGTAAATCAGTTCGCTGAATCATACCTGTTCCGTTAGTGTTGGCCGTTGGTTGGCGCAAAAAACGCTCAGGTTCAACCTGAGCGCGACGATGCTACATGCATTATACCATAACGTTAGGGTGGGGTAAGGGTAGAATGTATCTCATCAAGCTGTGCGGTCGTGATAGCAGATTTTCAGCCAGGCTCATAAACGCTTGCCCATCACCAACGGTAGTGCCGGTGACCATTTACGGTGCTATCACCCCTGGATTGGTTGCCTTGCCCGTTCGTCAGGCGTGTGTCGCGGCGTTGAATATGTTGCCCGATGTCACATCTGGTTTGTAGAAACCACGGCACGCTATCTACAGTCACCCTCGCGCTGCACCTTTGAGTGCCGGATTACGCTGTGCAAACCCTGTATGCCCCTGGAAGCGCAAGCCTCTGCCTCGCTCATGACCTTGAACAGCACACACTGCTGATGATTCCACGTCCAGCAGGGGAGCGCCCTCCTGAGCCGGGGCACGCTGCTCGTCTCAGGTATTTCCGTGAAGTTTTGGTATAATACCGGTATCAATGCTCTTTCAGCCTCAGAGGAGACGAGACCGTGACTGTCGGCCGCCGTCGGGTGACGTTTTTTGCCACATGTATCGTTGATCAATTGTACCCAACCGTTGGACTGGCTGCGGCCAGTTTACTGGAACAGCAGGGGGTAGCGGTTGACGTACCGGATGACCTGCTGTGCTGTGGGCAGATGGCGTTTAATGCCGGTTTCCGTGATGATGCCTATGCGGTTGCCGGGCGCACTCTTGAAGTCTTGCGTGGTAAAGGCGATGTGGTCTTGCCGTCGGGATCGTGTGCGGCGATGATCCGTCATCTCTACCACGAATTGTTTGCCCATACACCGTTTGCTGCCGCTGCCGATGAACTGGCTCACCGCACGTATGAGTTGAGCGAATATCTGGTTGATGTGCTGGGTGTGACCGATGTTGGTGCCCGCTTTCAAGGTCGGCTAACGTACCACGACGCCTGCCACGGCTTGCGTTTTCTGGGTCTGGGCAATCAGGCGCGGACGTTGCTGAGCCGGGTGGAAGGTGCCGAAGTGGTTCCGCTTCCCGGTTGTGATCAGTGTTGCGGGTTTGGTGGATTGTTTGCGGTGAAGCAGGCTAACATTTCAACGGCCATGCTCGAACGCAAACTGGCAGCGATTGAGTCAACTCACGCCGATGTGCTCGTGACCGGCGATGTATCGTGTATGACGCAGATTGCGGGTGGGCTTTCCCGGCGACAAAGTGCGACCCGTGCCCGCCATCTGGCGGAGGTTCTGGCGAATATGATTGATGCACGTCAGGGATGACGGTGTGTCAGGGTATTGCCTGACCGTCGCTCATCGCTGGTGTGCCTGAAAGAAGACAGTATGGCGCAGACGATTGCTTTCTATGATCGCGTTGATCATGCCCTGCACGATGAGTCGTTGCAGACGGCGTTGACGCGGGCGACGACGCGCTTTGTCGGTAATCGCGCCGGCGCGATTGGTGCGTTGAGTGATGCCGACCGGCTGCGCGATCAGGCGCGGGCGATTCGGGCGCATGCGTTGGCCCATCTCGATGAATTGCTGCCGCAACTGGCGGCGAATGTTGAAGCGCGAGGCGGGCATGTGTGCTGGGCCGCCGATGGTGAAGAGGCTCGCCGCTATATCATCGATCTGGCGCGTGCGCGTGGCGTGAAGAGTATTGTGAAGTCGAAATCAATGGCCTCGGAAGAGATTCATCTCAACGAGGCGCTGGAGCACGCCGGTTTTGAGGTCGTCGAGACCGATCTGGGTGAGTATATTATTCAACTGGCCGGTGAGACGCCGTCGCATATTATTGCCCCTGCTATTCACAAGACGCGCGAGCAGGTCAGTGAGCTGTTTGCGCAGCATCTCGGTATGCAGCCGACGACCGAAGTACCGCCGATGATCCGCACGGCCCGTCAGGCGTTGCGCCAACGCTTTTTGCAGGCCGATATGGGGATCAGTGGGGTCAATTTTGGTGTGGCTGATAGCGGTGCGATTGTGATTGTCGAGAACGAGGGGAATGCGCGTCTCTCGACGACGGTGCCCCGGATTCACGTGGCGATTATGGGTATTGAGCGCATTGTTGCCCGTCTCGCCGATCTGGGGGTGATGTTGTAGGTACTGGCGCGCTCGGCAACCGGCCAGAAGTTGAGTGTCTATACCAGTCTGATCAGCGGCCCGGCCCGCCCCGGTGAAGAGGACGGCCCTGAAGAGTTTCACCTGGTCTTGCTCGACAATGGCCGCTCGCGGATTTTGGGTGGTCATTACGCCGAGTCGCTGCTCTGTATCCGCTGTGGTGCCTGCCTGAACGCCTGCCCGGTCTATCAGGCGATTGGCGGTCACGCCTACGGTGGGGTCTATTCTGGCCCGATTGGGGCGATTCTTACGCCCCTGCTGCAACCCGATCTTCCCGACGCCTATCTGTTGCCGCAGGCCAGCTCGCTCTGCGGGGCGTGCCAGGAGGTTTGTCCGGTGCGGATCGCTATCCCCGATATGCTGTTACGCCACCGGGCCGATGCCGTGAAGGCGGGGAAGGCGAATCCGATTGAAAAAGCGGCGATTAGTGGCTATACCCTGACGATGACCCATCCGGCGCTGTATCGCGCCAGTGGCAAGGCGGCGCGTTTCTTTAGCCGGATTCTGGCGCGGAAAGGTCGTTTTCGTCGCTTGCCACCACCCTTGCATTTGTGGACGCAGCAACGCGATTTTCCTGCACCACCACCGAAAACGTTTCGTGAATTGTGGGCCGAACGCCAGAAGCAGCGCCGGAATGAGGAACAAGCCTGATATGCGTATGGAGATCACCATCCAGGCCGAACGACCTGATAGCAGTGATGCCCTGGCTCTGATCGGTGAACTGGAAGCGGAGCTGGAACCGCTCTACCCACCAGAAAGCCAGCACGGGTATAGCGTTGAGCAGTTGATCGCCGCAGGTGTTGCCTTTTTCGTCGTGCGGGTTAACGGTGAAGCCGCCGGGTGTGGGGGGATTCAGTTCTACCCGGACTACGGCGAACTGAAACGGATGTATGTGCGACCGGCTTTTCGGGGGATGGGGCTGGCCGGTCGGTTGATCAATCATCTAATCAGCTTTGCAGCGGAACGCCAGTGCCGCCTGCTCCGGCTGGAGACCGGTATTTTGCAAGATGCGGCCATCCGGTGTTACGAAAAGGCCGGTTTTTACCGGATTGGCCCTTTTGGCCCGTACACCGATGATCCGCTGTCGCTGTTTTACGAACGCCCGATTGGAGCACAGGCATGAGCCGAGATCAGATTCTTGCCAATATTCGCACCAGTTTGCACGCGAACCGGCCACAGCTTCTGGCCGAAGCCACCCGTGCACCGCATGAACCGCCACCGTTCGTTCTGCCGCCACAAGGCGATCTGGCCGAACAATTTGTCATTGAGCTGACCAGGCTTGAGGGGAAAGCCTACCGGGTCGCTACCGCTGAAGATGCGCTGGACATCATCGAGCGGTTACTGGAAGAGAATCAGGCCAGTCAGGTGATCGGCTGGGACATCAACCAGATCGGTCTACCCGGTTTATCAGCATTACTGAGCGCTCGTGGTGTGGTACCCGCCGTCACGAACATCCGTGGCGACGTTCGGCAGTCGCGCCTGCAAGAGCTGGAGCCGGTACCGGTCTGTCTTTCCGGGGTCGAGCTGGCGATTGCCGAAAGCGGGACGATGCTGCTCCGTCACGGCCCTGGTCGGCACCGGCTGGCATCGTTGCTCGCGCCCTGTCATATCGCGATTGTGTTTGAACACCAACTGGTACGCGGTCTCGGCGAAGCGCTGGCCTTGCTGGCACAGCGCTATGGCGACGAGATTTTTGGCCCTACCAGCAACCTGACCTTCATTACCGGCCCGTCGCGTACCGCCGACATTGAAATGACCCTCTCACTGGGTATTCACGGCCCACCCCAGGTTCACGCCATTCTGGTCGGTAAAGGGTGATCAATGGAGCGCACAGCCAAACCTCGTGTCTTTGTTACCCGGCGCCTGCCTGAGCCGGCGATGGCTATTCTCCACGAACACTGTGCTGTATCGCTGTGGGATAACGTGGAAACCCCGATCCCGCGCGATGAATTGTTGCGGGGTGTTGCCATGGTCGAGGGCCTGCTTTGCCTGATTACTGATCGGATTGATAGCGAGGTCGTGGCCGCCGCTCCTCATCTGCGGGCGGTGTCGATTATGGCGGTCGGTTACGACAATATTGACCGGGCTGCGCTGGCCGCACGAGGGATTACGCTCACCAACACGCCCGATGTGTTGACCGAGACAACCGCCGATCTGGCCTGGGCGTTGCTGCTGGCCGCAGCGCGGCGGGTTGTTGAAGGCCAGAAGATGATCGAGCGGGGAGAATGGGGTCCCTGGTATCCGCTCCAAATGGTCGGCCAGGACATCTATGGCCGGGTGTTGGGTGTGGTCGGTGCCGGACGGATCGGGCAGGCGGTGTTGCGGCGCGGGCGCGGGTTTGCGATGCAGTTGCGCTATCACAATCGGCGGCGCAATCCGACCCTCGAAGCCGAGATCGGGGCGGAGTATCGCACGCTGGACGATCTGCTGAGCGAGAGTGATGTGGTCGTGGTAACGGCACCGCTCACCGCCGAGACGCGGGGGATGTTTGGGGCCGCGCAGTTTGCCCGCATGAAGCCAACCTCTATCTTCGTCAACGTGGCGCGTGGGCCGCTGGTGCGCGAAGACGACCTGGTGGCCGCGTTACGCGCCGGCAGGCCATGGGCCGCCGGGCTGGATGTCTTTGAACGCGAGCCAATTGGCCCAGACCATCCACTGCTTACCGTCCCCAATGTGGTGTTGACCCCGCACGTCGGCAGTGCCACAGTGACCACGCGATTGCGCATGGCGACACTGGCCGCCGAAAACCTGGTGGCCGTGCTGTACGGTCGCCCCACACCGCATATTGTGCGTCATGAGTGATCGTACATCTGGTGTGACAGCAGTCAGGGCACGCCGGTTCGGTATCATCCTGATACTGTGCCTCACCTGGCAGGAGTGAGGCGCGGTGTCCCTCATCCCAACCTCCCCCCGCTGGGGCTATGCATTACCCACATGTCACGCTGCGTTAGGCCGGGCTACAAGTGCTCCCTGTGGCGCAGGCTTTACGTGGGGCAGGCTGGAAGCCTGCTCCGTGGTCTGATACACCGTCTACCGCCGCCACCACTGCGACCATCCGCTGCCCATGCGTGACGTGCGACCCACGCGACAGCGATGCAACGCGATAGTGCCCGGGATCGCGCACAATGAGACAGGTGCTGCTCATCAGCGAAGAAGGTGACTACCTGGGTATGGGTAAGGCATAGCGCTGCGTGGGAGCGGGGCGCGTAGCGGCTGCGATCACATCTGAACAACCATCCATTCCATTGCACGCGATGCAAGACATTCCCATTCACCGCATCTCTTGGATGGTCAGGTGAACGGTACAGGTACCGTTCGTAGGGGCGGGTTCTCAACCCGCCCCTACGAACCCGCCTCTACACACCACCGGCACGAGCACGCTGTGGGGCAGGCTGCCGGCCTGCGTTCAGCCATCCCCATCATCAGAGTCACGTACTGGCACGGGAGTCCGCTGCAATCCGCGCCGGATCGTGAGTGCGGCTGGCGCGGCAGCATAGCTGCCGCACTCCAAACCCTGCGACACGCGCATAACGAGCGGGTACGGCAATCCATCCAGCACGTGCTGGCACGATTGGAACGGTGCACTGTCACCGGGCCAGTCGCCCACAACAGCACCTATGGCGATCATACCTGCTGATACGCACGTGGTTGACACCAGGTATGGGTAATGTATAGCACCCCAGCGGGAGCGGGATCGGGGGTGAGGCATTCTCCGCCCCTGACAACACACCCCAATGCAGATGATCTGGCGACAACCCCAAGCGGCTTGTCGGTGCCACTTCAGCACGGGGACAACCAAAAGGTAGGGTCACACGCTCGCGCACTCAGGTAGCTTCGCTATAATTGTGAATGCCAGACATCATCAACACCGGACGTGCGGGCAGAGAGTCGTTTGCCGACCTGAACCGCACGCCAAACAAGCGATACATTTATGCAGCAGCTTGACGGCACCCTCGAACGGATCACCTTTCAGAGTGAGAGCGATGGCTACACCGTGGCCCAACTTCGTCCGCTTGGCAAACGTCACACGGTGACAATTGTCGGCAACCTGCCGGGCGTACAGCCCGGTGAACAACTCAGTCTCGAAGGTGAATGGCGCGATCACCCGACCCATGGCCGGCAGTTTCACGTCCAGCGCTACCGGAGCCGTCTGCCAGCCACGGTTGATGGTATTCGCCGCTATCTGGGCAGCGGCTTGATCAAGGGTGTCGGGCCGGTCCTCGCCAAACGGATCACTGAAACCTTTGGCAAGTACACCTTAGAGGTGCTGGATCGCGAACCGGAGCGTCTGAGCGAAGTCCCCGGTCTGGGGCGGAAGAAGGCCGTGCTGATCGCCGAGGCATGGCGGGCGCAGCAGCGTATCAAAGACCTGATGTTACTCCTGCAGGACCTGGGTCTGCCTACCGGGGTTGCCGTTCGTATCTACCGGCATTACGGCGATGACGCTTTGCGAGTGGTGCAACAGGAACCGTACCGTCTGGCCGATGAAGTTGATGGGGTTGGGTTTCGTACCGCTGACGCCATTGCCGCCGGTCTCGGCATTGCCCGCGATGATCCGCAGCGGATCGCTGCCGGGCTGCGTTATACGCTGGCACAGGCTTCCGACGAAGGGCATTGTTACCTGCCCGCCGGTGAACTGACCAGACGCGCTGCCAGCCTGCTTTCAGTGACGACTGCTGCGGTGACGGATGTGTTTACGCAGATGGTGGCAACCAATCAGCTTTGGCGCGATCCAATTGTGGCCGATCCCGACCCTGATCGCTACCCGATCTACCTGCCGCCGCTGGCATTTGCCGAGATTGGGGTTGCCAACGCCATTCGCCGCCTGATCCAGCAACGCTCGTCCCTGGCTGCACGCTATGCACCTAGCCGCTGGAACCTGGTGTTTGCCCATCTTGCCGAACGGCGTGGGATCAATCTCAGCGATCAACAGCGCCGTGCGGTACAGACGGCGCTGACCACACCGGTCATGTTGCTCACCGGTGGGCCGGGGACGGGCAAAACCACCAGCCTGCGTGCGCTGGTCATGCTTTTACAGGCCAGAGGCTATCGTCCGCTGCTGGCGGCACCGACCGGACGGGCAGCCCGGCGCTTGAGCGAGGCGACCGGCCTGGAAGCCCGCACTATTCACCGTCTGCTTGAATATGGCCCTGATGGAACATTTCGCCGCAACGCCGAATATCCCCTCGACTGTGACCTCCTGGTGATCGATGAAGCCAGTATGCTCGATATTGTGCTGGCCAATCAGCTCCTGAAGGCGATCCCAGCCGGTGCGCATCTGGTCATCGTGGGGGATGCCGATCAATTGCCGAGTGTTGGCCCTGGCCGTGTGCTTGGTGATGTGATCGAGAGTGGGGTTGTGCCGCGGGTGCATCTCGATGCGATCTTTCGCCAGGCTGCCGGCAGTGGGATTGCCGCCAATGCGCGACGGATCAACGAAGGCCACCTTCCCGAATGGGGTGCGCACGATGATTTCTACTTCTTTGCAGCTGCAACACCCGAACGGTGTGCGGCGCTGACCGTAGAGCTGGTGGTAGAACGCATCCCGCGTCGGTTTGGATTTGATCCTCGTCGTGATATTCAGGTGCTCAGTCCAACCCACAAAGGGGTGGCCGGAGTTGCGGCCCTCAATGCAGCATTGCAGGCAGCGTTGAACCCACCGCGCCCCGGTGTCGCCGAATACCACAGTGGCGCTACCATCTTTCGGGTAGGGGATCGCGTCATCCAGCAGCGGAACGATTATGATCGGGATGTCTACAACGGTGATGTTGGTGAGATTGTCGCGGTTGATCCCACCGGGCCAACAGTTATGGTGCGCTTTGAGGATGGTCGAACCATCCGTTACAACGGTCTCGATCTCGATGATCTCACCCTGGCTTACGCCCTCAGCGTCCACAAAAGCCAGGGAAGTGAATACCCGGTTGTCGTCCTTCCCCTCCTGCTGTCCCATCAGCCACTGCTGCAACGTAACCTGATCTACACCGCAGTGACCCGCGCTCGCCAGCTTGTCGTGATCGTTGGTGATCGGCGAGCGGTTGAGGTGGCGATTGCCGCAGCCAATGTTGAACGCCGCTACACCGGCCTGAGCATTCGGCTCGGTAGAACCTGATCGCCCTGGCCGTGACGCAAAACACCAGTAAATCGTCATCTTTTTTGATTGACCGATCAGTCAATATGTGCTATACTCCTGACAATTCGATCAAGCGAGAACGGCCTATGATCAGTCCTCGTTGGCACAAAATCTGGCGCGACCTGCGGGCAACCCCCACCCGCACCATCCTGGTCGTCCTTTCCATCGCGGTAGGCGTCTTCGCCTTCGGCGTCATTCTCACCACGCGCACGGTCATCGAGCGCGAGTTGCGGCGGAGTTTTCTGGCTATTGATCCGGCGAGTGCGATTATCACCACCACTACCTTCGATGACGATCTGGTCGAAGCCGTTGCCCGGTTGCCCGGCGTGGCGATAGCCGAGGGTCGGCGAGTGGTACCGGCCCGCATCCAGCTCAGTGCTGGCCGTTGGGAAGACGCCCTGATCACCGTCTTGCCCGATGATGGTCAGCGGCGGATTGGGATTGTTCGTCCCCAGGCCGGATCATGGCCACCGCCTGATCGAGCGCTGCTCTTTGAGCGTGCTTCGCTATCCCGCATCGGTGCCACCATTGGCGCAGAGGTGGTCGTTGAACTGCCGGGAATTGGCGAACGGACGATGCCGATTGCCGGTACGATCCATGATCTGAGTACGCCGCTGGCCGTTTTAACGGCGCAGTCGTTCATCTACATGAACGAAGAGACGCTGCGCTGGCTGGGTGGCCCGACTGGATACAACCAGTTGTACCTGGTGGTCAACGGTGATCGGCGTGATCTGGCGACGATCCACGACATGACCCAGGCCGTTGAACGCCTGCTTGAGCGCAGCGGGCATCCGGTGTTGCAAACCTATGTGCCACCACCGTTACAGCATCCGGCAGAGGCGCTCTTGCCGGTGATTACCGTCCTGATGACCATTGTCGGCCTGCTGGCGCTGGTTGCCAGTAGTTTTCTCAGTATCAACACGATCAGCGCCATTCTCAATCAGCAGACGCGCCAGCTTGGGGTGATGGCTGCCATTGGCGCCGGGCCGCGCACACTGGCACTCATGTACACGGCAACCGCAGCCTTGTTCGGCCTGCTGGCACTGGTTCTGGCTGTTCCGACCGGTTTGCTGGCAACGCAGGGCTTTGCCGCGTTTTTAGGCAGTCAGTTGAATATCGATCTCCCCTGGCCTCTGGTGAGTGGTGACATCCTGCTGCTTCAGATTGTGGCGGGGCTGGCAGTGCCGGTACTGACCTCGCTCTGGCCGATTCGTAGTGCTTTGCGTCGCCCGGTCCGCGTGTTGTTGAGCGGTGAAACAGCACCGCCACCACCACCGCGAGTGGTTACTATGATCACTCGCGCCTTTGGCACCTACCTTCGCCGGCCAACGCTCCTGGCGCTGCGCAATGCGTTTCGGCAACGGGCCAGGCTGTTCCGCACCTTGATTGCGCTGGCGCTGGGTGGCAGTGTCTTGATTACGGTGATGACGCAACGTACTTCGCTCTTCACCACGCTCGAAGCAAGTCTGTCGAGTCTGAATTACGATCTTGAAGTACAACTGGCGCATCCATACCGGATCGAGCGTGTCAGCCCGCTGATCGCCGCGATCCCGGCGGTGACCAGAGTGGAGAGTACCCAACGCGCTTTGGCCTTTCCGGTTCGTCCCGATGGTACCGATGGCGAGGAGCTGGCGTTGCGGGCGTTGCCGGCGGATACCGATTTCTTCCGTCCCCGCTTGAGCGAAGGGCGTTGGCTGGCCGGGCCAGGGGTGCGCGAAGTGGTCTTCTCGACGAATATCCTGATGAAAGAACCGTACCTGCGCGTCGGTGATTGGGTCACGCTCTCGATCAACGGTCACGAATCGCAGTGGCGTCTGGTTGGTTTGATCGAGGTCTTCACGCCGCCAACCATGCCTGCCCAGGCCTATGTCGATCTCGATGCCTTTACGACCGAATATGGTGGGGTAGGCCGCACCGATACCTTGCGGGTTGCCACCATCGGGCATGATCCCCTCAGCCACGCCGCTGCTGCCAGGGCGATTGAGCAGCAGTTGACAGCGTATGACATTCGTCTGCGCCTGATTCGCACCATGAGCGATGAACGGCGTATTCTGGAAGAGCGCTTTAATCTGGCAACCGGTGCTATCTCGATCATGGCCCTGATTATCGGTACGGTTGGGGTGTTGGGGTTGACCGGTACGCTGAGCATCAATGTCCTTGAACGTACCCGCGAGATTGGCATTTTGCGCGCTATCGGTGCTGATGACGACGCCATCCGCGAACTGGTGATCACCGAGAGCTTGACAATGGCGCTGCTGGCGTGGCTGGCCGGGGTCTTACTCTCCATCCCGATGAGCTATGCGCTGGCCTACAACTTTGGTAAAGCGCTGTTGAATGTTCCCCTGATCTGGAGTTATTCACTCCCGGCGATCTGGATGTGGCTGGGGGTGGTGATGATCTTTGCCCTGGTAGCCAGTGTGTTGCCGGCCCGCGCAGCGACCCGAATGTCGGTGCGTGAGGCGCTGGCTTACGAATAATGTTGTTGTCACAAGAAGGCGTGCCGGTATGGAGACGAAGACGCCACTAATTACGCTCACCGCTGTAACCAAAGCCTACGCCACGGCTGCCGGCGACTATCTGGCCCTGCGTGGTATCGATCTGCGCATCGACCCCGGCGAATTCGTCGCGATTGTCGGTAAGTCGGGCAGTGGCAAATCAACGCTGCTCAATATCATCACCGGCATTGATCGGGCGAGCAGTGGCGAGGTGCGAGTCGCCGGCGCCGATCTGATGCAGATGCCGGAATCGCGGATGGCGAGCTGGCGTGGGCGCACGGTCGGGATTGTGTTTCAGTTCTTTCAGTTGTTACCAACTCTGACGACGCTGGAAAATGTGATGTTACCGATGGACTTTTGCCATATCGGTACACTGCGCGAACGGCGCGAGCGAGCCATGGCATTGTTAGAGAGGGTTGGGCTGGCCGATCAGGCCGATAAATTGCCCATGGCACTCTCTGGTGGTCAGCAGCAGCGGGTCGCGATTGCCCGTGCTCTGGCCAATAACCCACCGCTCCTGGTCGCCGATGAGCCAACCGGTAATCTCGACTCGCAGACTGCTGAGGCGGTGTTTCAGCTCTTCATCGAACTGGCCGGCCAGGGCACAACGATTGTGATGGTTACGCACGACAGCGATCTTGCCCGGCGGGCTGGTCGGGTGGTACTGGTATCAGATGGCCGGATTGTGCATTGAAAGTGAGGCGATTATGCGCAAGTTTATCATTCCACTCCTTGCCGTGCTCTTGATAGCTGGTGGCGCATACGCTATCTTCGGGCCGAATGGTCCGGGTGCGCAATCGGCACCGTCGCCGGTTCCGACGGGCGAACCGGTTGTCCCACCGCTGAGTGTCGAAGGGCGCGTCGTGCCGGCGCAAGAGGCATGGTTGCGCTTTGAACGCAGTGGTATCGTCACCGCAATCCTGGTTGACGAAGGTGATACAGTGACGGCGGGTCAGGCATTGATCCAGCTTGATGATCGACTTCAGCGCGCTGCCGTGCAACAAGCGGAAGCGAATCTGGCCCGCGCCCAGGCCCGCTATGCATTGTTGCTGGCCGGGGCATCTGCCGAAGCACGAGCGGCTGCGGAAGCCGCTCTGCAGGTAGCCGTCGCGCAGGCGACGCAGGTGGCGCTGGCGGTTGTCCCTGCCGATGAGCAGGCGATTGCAGCCCAACTCGCCGAAGCCCAGGCCGCACGAACCAGGTTGCTGGCCGGGGCCGATCCCGATCTGATTGCGCAGGCGCAGGCAGTACGTGATCAGGCAGCGGCGAATCTGGCTGCCCAGCAGAGTGCGCTGGCGGCGGCGAAGGTGAATGCGCAACTGGCAGTTGAGCAGGCGGCGAATGTGCTCCGCGACCGCCAGGCCGACTACAGCCGAATCTACTGGGAAAACGAAGAACTACGCCAAAAGCTGGGTGAGGATGAACTTCCCCAGGCCAGAATCGATGCAGAAGCGGCAGCATTACGTGCCGTACAGAACGCCGAGGTAGCGCTGGCCCAGGCCAGAGTGGCCGCCGAACAGGCAGTGCAGGCCGAGAAAGAGGGGCTTGCCGCAGCCGAAGCCCGTCTACGTGAAGCAGAGGCGCGACTGGCTGCGCTCCTCAGCCCACCCGATGCCGATCAACTGGCGGCGATTGATGCCCGAATTGCGGCTGCCGAAGCCAGCCTGGCCCGACTACGGGGCGATCCGCGGCAGGCGCAACTGGCTGTCGCCCAGGCCCAGGTTGCCCAGGCCCAGGCTCAGGTCGCCCAAATCAATGCCGTACCGCGGGAGGAAGAACTGGCTATCGCCCAGGCCGAGATTGCCGCTGCCGAAGCTGCATTGGCCCAGGCCAGGCTCGAACTCGCCAACATGGTATTGCGGGCACCGTTTGCAGGTGTCGTCTCGCGCATTGAACTGCATCCCGGCGAGCTGGCATCACCTGCCACACCGGCTCTTCTGCTGGGCGATCTGCGCACATGGCATATCGAAACCACCGATCTCAGCGAAATTGATGCAGCCCGGATCACGCCGGGGGCGGAAGTAACCATCACCTTTGATGCCTTACCCGGTGTGACGTTGCCGGGACGGGTACGCACCATCCAGCCCTACGGTGTCGAGCGTCTGGGTGAAATTGTGTATACTGCTCTTGTTGATTTACAGGCGTATGATCAGCGTTTACGCTGGAATATGACAGCAATCGTAACCTTGACCGACACAAATCGCTAAGGTTGCATGGCTGTGCCCGGAGAGACACCATGGCCCCGCGTGATGAAGCCGAACTTCGGCGGCAGCAGATTATTGATGGTGCGCTCAGAGCTTTCTCCCAGTTGGGCTTTGAGCGTGCCACCAATCGTGATATTGCCCGTGCAGCCGGGATTGGATCACCCGGTCTGATCTACCACTACTTCAAAGACAAGACCGACCTGCTCTACCAGGTGGTGCGCGAGCGCATGCCCTTGATCCAGCTCATTGACTCAATGAAGGAGTTAGATGACACCCCGCCGGAGGTGGTGTTACCGCAGCTTGCCGGTCGTCTGGCCCACCTTATCAATCAACCGCTGACCGTCGCGATTGGGAAGATCATTATCGGCGAGGTGCTACGCCATCCCCAGCTTGCGCAGGTGATCAACGAGATCGGGCCAGGGCGGGCAATGAACTTACTGGCAGCCTACCTTGAGCGGCAAATGGCGCTGGGCAGATTACGTCGTACCGATCCCCAAATCGCCGTCCGTCTCCTGATAGGCCCCCTCTACGCCTATTTCTTATCGCGATATGTACTCAACCAGCCTGAAGCGCATGCCATCTCACCACACGCAATGGTAACCGAAGCAGTTGATCTCTTCTTGCGGGCAATGCAACCGGAAGCGAATCAGAACCCCTCTTCCTGAACAGCGCGTTTTCGCGGATGTTCTACTGTGCGGTTGAAGGTGTTATCTGAGTGTGGAGAGGGTGTGTTTATCCTGATCTGACGCTGACCAGGTTAATGACGCGCCGGTTGTACGTCTGGCAGTAACACGGTTCTGACAACCTGAATGATGCGTCAGTCAGGATTTGATATGAGTGATGTACATCTCTGGATAAAAGCTGGTATCCGTCGATCCAGATGTCAAGTCAGGATATGCTACGGGCGGGGAAACCACTCGCATAGCGCCTGTCGAAATCGCTGAAAGTTACACAGTACGAGCGGTCTGTTCGTGCCGGCCAGAAACCACTCGCATAGCGCCTGTCGAAATCGCTGAAAGGCTCTATCCTGGCATCCGGTAAGGCTCACTTGTTGGGCGAGCTTCTGGAAGAGAGAAGATGATCGCGGAATCTGTTTTTGCCGCAGTAGCTTTTCCATCACCTGTTTGGGATTACGAGGTTTTCCGTTGGGAAAGCGGTCGGCGATTTTTAACGTTTCACTATACAGATGTTCGTCGCCTTTTGCGATGATGTTGATGACCTGACGAGAATTCGCAAATACCCACATTTCCAGTTCGGGATCTAAGACGACCGCAATGCAACGGTTTTCCCATCCTGTACGATACAACCGTTCTTCAATCGCTGCTTCTAAACCTGGTGCGTCTACATCTTCTCTGCCACAGCCTTCACGGTCAAACATAACGAGTGCGTACTGATAGTTCCTGTAACGAGTTCGCAGCCATGCATCGGCGTGACGAAATACACCGGGATCGCGTTGCGGATGCCTGAACACATCGAAAGTGATGTTTGATCGCGTGCCTAACGCTTCAGGACGAGCCATAAGGCCGCGTATAGCGTACTCCATGTCTAAGTCAGCGACCAGAAAAACAATGTCCTTTCGCTGTCTATTCATCCTGGCATCCCACTGGCAAGCAGGTCACCGAGTGCAATTTCAGATCGCCACTCCTTAAGGTGCGGATGTTGATCTCCGGGTACGATGTCTGTTGCACCGTGTTGCGTTAACGCAAAACAGAGTAGTTCACGTGGTCTGGCAAGGTTGAGTAAGATTGGTGAGTGTGTTGTACAGAAAATCTGCCCTTCGTAAACCGATGAGAGTGACTGGTATACGGCTTCCAGCGCACGAGGATGGATGCCATTTTCCGGTTCCTCAATAATGTAGACTCCCTTCTTTTCCGGGAGATATGCCAGGAGTGTCAATGCAAACAGCCGCAGCGTTCCATCTGACAGGAGCCAGGAGGGAAGTAGCTTACCGTCTTTAGTAATGACAACAAGATACCGATAACGATCCTCTTCCCGCTCCTTCACGGTAATTGTTTTGATGTCAGGTAAAACTGTTCGTAGATGGTCTACCCAAAGCTCTAACTGTAAAGGTTGATGCTGAAGACGTTCCACGACAATTGCCAGATTGGCTCCATCGGGCTGAAATGTTTTGGGCGCTTCCGGGTGGCAAGGCCAGCGCATATGCTGGCTGCTGAGCATTACAAAGTGAAGTTGCTCTGTGAGCATCTTGCGCAGCCATTGGCTTACAGGAAAACGGGCTTCTTCGGGAATGAGTAAGAGACCTGCCCGGTCTTTCCCTACATGCAAGGGAAAATTCCAATCGGAAGTTTCTGAGCGCACGTACACGCGACCATCAGCAGTACGCGACATCACCTTTCGGTAGCCAGCCGGCGCTCTTTTGCCTGGCATCTTCACAATCGATGGCGGTGGTTTCATTTCTGCCGGAAAGACCGTTTTGGATACATCTTGGGTGGAATGGTTGGTATGCAGAGCTTCCCGAACCAGCCAGAGGTTTTCTACCAGAAATGTGAGCATTCCTTCTTCGTCGGTTCCGATCCGAACTTCGTAGCGTATCCGGCTGTCATCTTTTTTATGACGGAGGTGTTCAGGAATGTGGAGTTCTACAGCGAGTTCAACAGGATGTGGCTCCATCTGCCAGACAAGATCGCGTACCGAGCGCGCACGTTTCTGCACCGCTTTTTGTAACCCCTCTTCGAGGATGTCTTTCAAGAACACCAGCACATCCAGGAACGTACTCTTCCCACTGGCATTCGGTCCTACAGAATCTGGAAGGTGTGTAGCTCTTGCCGGATGTAGCGGAGGCATTTATAGTTCAGAGCCTCCAATGTATGCAGAACCATGGCTGATAGACTCCGTGCTCCTTTTGGCGCTTGTGTCAAATTGTACCACCAGACAACTTCTTTGGCGCGTACATCTGGGTTGCAGGCGCACGTCGGCCTGTGTGTTGGTGTCTGGCGAGTGTTCTACCTACCGCCACCCCTCACTCAGCACCTACCCGCAAAAAGCACAACGGGTAGGCGAAGGCATTCCCTTCACCTACCCGTCGCAGGTTGTGCGACGTGATCAGTACGATCCGCCCGGTACAAACTCATTCGTGAACGCCTGCTGCACATCAACCGGCGCAGACAGCAATCCCGCTGCGCGCATAAACTCCTCGGTGCGCGTCCAGAGCTGGCCGTCGGTGTAGCCCAAACCGTATTGCGCAGTTAATTCATTTTGCCAGAAGGGAAGACTCTCTTGCAATACCTGGCGTTGTAATGAGAGATCGCCCAGTTGGGCTTCGGGAATGAATTGCAGGCTCAGATCAAACGCCTCATCAGGATTGGCCAGCGTATCGGCCAGCCCGCGCAGACTGGCCCGCACAAATTTCCGTACCAGCTCAGGATTCTGAGCGATCAGGGCCTCACTTACGGCGATACCATTGGCGGCCAGGTTAAAGACATCGGCTGCCAGCAGAACATTCACTTCGACACCCTGACCGCGCAACTGAACCGGTTCGTTCATCGCGTAGCCAATCGCGACCGGCACCTTATCTTCCATCACCGCAGCGGTTTGGGTGAAGCCGATCTCCTGCACGGTCACATCGGCTTCGCTCATACCGCCGGCGTAGAGCGCAGCCAGAAGCGCATAAAAGCTCTCGCCGAAACGGCCAGGAATACCAATCGTCTGCCCGCGCAGGTCATTCACACTTGCCAACGGCACATTGCTCTTGGCGAAGAAGGCAATCGGGAAGCGCTGATAGAGCGTCATGACCGTCTTGACCGGCAATCCTTGCTGGCGAGCCAGCAGTACCGAGGTGCCGCTGGTGGTGGCGAACGCAACCCCACTGGTCGGCCAGGTTGCAGCTCGCTGCAAGACATCATTCTCGAAGTTGTAATCGAAGACGACCTCAATCCCTTCGGCAGCGTAATAGCCTTTGGCAGCCGCGACATAGTAGGGGGCAAACTGAATGTTCGGAATATACGACATCGCCAGCGTGACTTGTTGTAAGGTTGGTTGAGCGTTAGGTGCCGGCGCAGCCGTCGGTGCCGCAGCAGGCGTGGTCGGTGTTGGCGCACTGCACGCGGTGATGAGCAGGATGATCAGGATACCCAGAGTAAGCACACGGAGTTTCATCATTGTCATGCTCCTGAATTGACGTGTGTCATTGCTATGATGCTTCCCAGCGAACCAGTAGTCGTTCCAGCAAACCGGCCAGCACGTAGAGGGTTAACGTGATCAGGGCCAGTGTTGCCAGGGCAACAAAGATCAATGGCGTATCGAACAGACCACGAGCAATATTGATCAACGCGCCCAGGCCAACCCGTCCGGCGACAAACTCGCCGACTACGGCACCGGTTGTGGCGAGCGCCAGCCCGGTGCGGACACCGCCGAACAGTACCGGCAGCGCCAGCGGAGCTTCGACGTAGCGCAGCAGTTGCCAGCGATTGGCGCCACTGATGTATGCCATCTCGATCAGTTCGCGGGGAATGCTGCGAATCGCGACCACCGTATTGATAAGAATCGGCAGAAAGGTGATCAGTGCAGCCACCAGAACTTTCGAGGTCAGGCCGGCGCCAAACCACAGGATAATGAGGGGAGCGACTGCCACCACCGGGATCGCCTGACTGGCGGCCAGCACCGGGGCCAGGGCCTGTTCGAGCCAGCGGATGTGTGCTAGCGTGTAACCCAGGATAAGCGCGATGATCAGTGCCAGCGTGAACCCGCCCAGAGCCGCGCTCAGGGTGGCGAGAGTGTGCTGCCAGAGCAAACCACTACTCAGTGCCTGCCAGAAACGTCCGGCAACCAGGGCCGGCGAAGGCAGAATAAAGGCCGGGTAGCCGCTCAGAGTCACTCCTGCCTGCCAGAATACGAGCAGGAGCATCAGGGTGACTGGTAAACCGAGAGCCGGCCACTCGAAGCGTTGTAGTGATCTGACCCGCGGCGAGACCCTTGTTACAGGCAATGTTTGCTGCATCGTTCCAACTCCTTTCGCGGCGGGCATAGAAAAACCCCGCCGAGCGAACGCTCTTCGGGGTACAGATACGGAAGCATGACGGGAAATGATCCCGCCAGCAATGGCAACGATACGAAGGCGCGCACCGTGTGCGTTACCTGCATCCTTGCCCATATCTGGATCTTCTTTACATCCGGACTGTAACCGTCGGCCCCGGAGTTACACCGGATCCTGCGTGCCTCTCAACACGCTCGTGGGCTATACCACCGATCGGGAATTTCACCCTGCCCCGAAGATCGTTTGTCGCTGTTGATGATAGCATTAATCGGGGATTGATGTCAAGGATAGACGTGCGGGGTGTGGTGTAGAACCCGTTATGAATCTGTAACTTGACCGTGATCCGCAGTTGGCCTGTTCATCATGCTCTGCCGGACAGCATCTTCGGCGACCCATGATCCTCGTGGCATGCGGGAGCCATGTTTCTGCACCAACCGCCTTCTGTACCGGGTACGGTTAGCTTCTGCCCCCCCAACGCGATGGTTTGCTTGAGACGAACTTTTCCGTATGCTACACTTCACTTCGGGAAAGGCGGCACGGTGAAGGAGGAAGCGAATGACCTATCAGAAGATGGTACGTCACTGGTGTATGCTGCTGTTGCTACCGGTATGTGTTACTTTCACTGCCCTCGCCTTCGATCCCACCGTGCAAACCCCATCATTGCTATTGGACGAAGCGTTGACGGTATACTACGGCAACCTGGCCCGCCGTGAGGTCGGGCAGCCGCCACTCCGCTGGAACCGACAACTGACCTATGCGTCGCGCTGGTTTGCCTGGGATTCGGTAGAGAATCGGCCTACTCCATATTGTGGACATCAGGATACCAACGGCCAATGGCCGAGTGATCGGGCACCACTGTTTGGTTATCTGGGTAGTAGTGGTGCTGAAAATGCGTATTGTGGCTACATGAGGCCGCAGGATGCGATCAATGGCTGGTTGAATAGCCCCGGTCATCGGGCTAACTTGCTGAGCGCCGGTCATCGAGAGATTGGGTTGGGCTATTACCGTCGTGCCAGTGATGGGAGAGGCTACATTGCGCAAATGTTTGGGAATGACTCAACGTATGCCCCGGTTATTATCGAGCACGAAGCCCCGCAAACGCTGAACCCTTCAGTATCGTTGTATCTCCATCAGCGACAGGCTCAATCCGGGTTCGCCGGTCTCAGACCAGCAAATGCATTGATGGTGGCCAACGAACCGTGCTTCGTCGATGCGCAATGGTAACCCTTCACCAATGAATTTCGCCATGTGCTACCCGCCGGTGAAGGCTGGCGAACGGTTTATGTGCGAACCCGCGATGATGTCGGCTATACGCAGACGGTGAGCGATACGATCTATCTTGGGGCGAACCTGCCGGTTGCTGATCTGGCCAATACCATGAGTGATCGACAAGAGACGGTGACGCTCGCCGGTTTGAGTCATCCCTCCTTCACCCAGGTACAGTTCAGTTTGGGCTGGCTGGTTGATGAAACATACTCTACGTTTCAACTGCTCTGGGGGGCAGGTGAGCGAGTCGCCGATCCGGCAGCCTGGGGCGGTGGTGCCTTTCGCCTTGCACCGGCATCCGGCGAAAGTTCGGCGTGGGTTTGGGATTACCGGCCACTCCTGTTCAAGGATAGATCTCTGGTAGCGTATGTACGCCTGAAAGTTAGTGACAACACCTCACCCGCCGAAATAGCGCGCTTCGCAGTGGGAGATGGCGACCAGCAGTATGGCCCACTTACGCTGCGCGGAATAGATTTTACCGCTGCCGGTCAGTATCAGGAATTCGCGCTCCCCTTTCGCTATACCGGTAGCGACTTTCTCATCTTCCAGTTCTGGCGCAGTGGTAATACTAATACTGAAGTCTTCGTTGATGCAGTGACAATCTTTACCGCGCCGCAGCCATTGGTGTCGCCGCTCACATTTA
Source organism: Chloroflexus aurantiacus J-10-fl (assembly GCF_000018865.1). Lineage (NCBI taxonomy): Bacteria > Bacillati > Chloroflexota > Chloroflexia > Chloroflexales > Chloroflexaceae > Chloroflexus > Chloroflexus aurantiacus. Next base: position 1,109,918 of record NC_010175.1, on the reverse strand, counting down.
CTGTTCCCGGCAACAACTACCGTGGTCAGAGTGTGTGGGTACGCTATACCGATGGGCAGGCATTTACCGGGTGGAGTGAAGCCCCTGTGCTACCGGCCCAGCCGATCACCATTTCGCCACGGGTGTTAATGGTGCAGCGCGATAGCCCGCCTCCCCCTCCGGTCGTTCTCTCAACGCCATGCGCCCAGCCATCCTGGCAGGTTGTGCAGGCTGATCCGTGGTTGGGTAGCAGTGCTGAGCAGGGGGCACTGCGTTTGTGGGTCGATCCGAGTGGACTGCCCACCGGTATCCACCAGGGCAGCATCACATTTGCGGCGCCCGGTACAACCTTTCGGCTGACGGTGCCGGTTAATCTGATGGTTGTCGATCAACTGTTTTCAGTCTATACGCCACTTATTGTGAGGTAATATCATGCGGCGGTTCCTGTTCATCTGCTGGATAGTGATGATATGCACGGCCTGCTCGGCTGTCAGTCCACCGGGCACGACAACCGCAACCATCATCGATCCCCCAACTGTGTTGAGTGATTTTCAGTTGCCGGCCAGTACCGGTCATGATCTACGGTTGAGTGATTTACGTGGTCAGCCGGTGTTGCTCTATTTCGGGTATACCCGTTGTCCTGACTATTGTCCGATTACGCTCAGTGAATTTCGGCGCACACGCGAACAACTCGGTGCTGATGGTGAAAAGGTGCATTTCGTGTTGATCAGCGTTGATCCGGCGCACGATACGCCAGAGGTCCTTGCTGCGTATCTACGTGGTTTTGGTGAGGGTTTTATCGGCTTGCAGGGTGATGATGCGACGCTGCGCCGTATCAGTAAAGAGTACGGTCTGACGTATCGCCATGGAGGGGGCCATCAACAGCATGGCGACGCCGGTGTCGAACACAGTACGGCGAGTTATTTAATCGATCAGAATGGCCGGCTACGGATCGTTTATCAATATGGAACCGCTGCGAATGTGTATGTGCAAGACATTCGCGATCTGCTCAAAGAAGCTCAATGAACTATCGTTTAAGCCGCCGTTCACTGCTGACATTAGGTGTTGTTGCTCTCAGTCAGACGGTTGTCCGTGCGCAAACGCCGGAAACGCAACCGATTTATCTGCCAATGGTTATGCGTTCGCCACTGCCGGGCACGTTACTCGGCCCTCCCAGCGGTACCGCAGAAGCGGCGATTGCCTGGCTGTCTCCACGCAGCACAGCCTACGTCCCCTACGATGTTGGTGTCATCGTCAATGGCTACGCCGAGATTGGTCAGGCGGCTGAAATTGACTGGTTTCTGGCCATTGCGCAATGCGCGCATGAAACCGGTCATCTAACCTCGTGGTGGTGTCAACGACCACGCCGTAATCCCGCCGGCATTGGCGTGACCGGAGAAATCCGCGAAGCGCCGCCCGATCAGCCACCAGGCCCCGATTGGGCGTGGGACGAGAGTATTCAACGCTGGCGAGCCGGGTTGAGTTTCGCGTCGTGGGTCGGCGAGTCGATCCCGGCGCATTTGGGGCGGTTGCTGGCCTATGCCCTTCCGCCGGGTGCCGGTACACCCTATCAGCAGCAACTGATCGACTATGCCCTCTGGCGGCGTCCGCTCCCTGACCATCTACGCGGTGTGGCGGTAACGATCACCGATCTGAACGGACGATGGGCAGTGCCGGGTACAGAATACGGTCAGCGCATCCTGGCTCTGGCCGAGCGGATGCGGAGTGAAGGTTATTGAATCATAACTCGCCGTGTGTAGACAGATCGCCCCTTTAGCGCGTTAGAGCGCCGTACTACCCGATTTTAGCAAATGTTGACGCATCCCTTGACGTGAGGGTTACGCGGGTCGTATAATAAGGCTGTGTTAAGAACGGCAAAACTCCCGTGAAGGAGGCCGGCTATGAAAACATGTGTGACAACGTGGTTGAGGGGTGTATAGGGCGGTACAGGCCGATGCCTGTAGCCGCCCTTTATGTTTTCCGGGCACGAGACGAAGGAGGTCTCCCTATGCACTCGGACTTAATCGGTAAGATCGAAAAGGCCCGGCGTTATGCCGCCGAACCAGAGCGAATCAAGTTCAGTGACCTGCGGGCAACATTTCACGGTGGCAACAGCGATCACGAAATCTCGCTTCACGATGGGCAATGGTCGTGCAATTGCTCGTTCTTCCGCATGTGGGGCACCTGTGCTCACGTCATGGCAATGCAGCGTATTCTCCATCCGATGCTAACCGAAGAAGCCCGGCAAGCCGATCTGGCGATTGCGCAGCCAGATCTGAATGCCTGATCATGGACGACGCATCTTCACAGTGAGATTGACGCCTAAAGGTGGCGCGGTGATACTGATAGCGGGGCGAGTGGCGCCCCGCTATCGGCATTGTTACGACGAGGTTCTATGACGCCATTGATCATTGCGCATCGTGGGGCATCGGCTGATGCTCCGGAGAACACGCTGGCGGCCTTTGAACTGGCCCGCCACCAACAGGCTGATATGATCGAGCTGGATTTGCAACTAACGGCGGATGGGGAGATTGTGGTCTTTCACGACGATACGACGGCGCGTTGGAACGGTCGGGATGAGCCGGTGGCCCGACTGACGCTGGCCGAGCTGCGGCACCTCGACATTGGCGGCGAGCGGGTGCCGACGCTAGCCGAGACGTTGGATTGGGCACGGAGTGCGGCGATGCCGCTCAATCTTGAGCTAAAGCGGCCCGGTATGGCAGCGCGCTGTGTGCAACTTGTGCGTGAATTTGGCATGGTTGATCAGGTGATCGTTTCGTCATTTTATGAACAGGCACTGCACGAATTACGTGCGACCGATCCGGTGATTGCCCGCGGCTATCTCATGGGGATTCGCACGTATCGGCCCGATATACGGCTGCGCGAGTTCTGGCCATTTCTGGCGCTGCGGCGGGTCGAGGCTACGGCGTGGCATCCGTACCACGGCTTGCCCGGTCTCGATTGGATCTTGCCGAAAGTCCGACGCGCCGGGTATAAGGTGAATGTGTGGACGGTAGATGATCCGGTGCGTCTCCGTGATCTGGCCGCGCTTGGTGCGAGTGGTCTGATTACAAACAGGCCGGCTGCGGCGCGGGCTGCGCTCAGTAAAGGATAATCGCTTGAAACGGCGCATCTGGCTCGTTGTGCGGGGAGTAGGGCCATTGCTGGCGGTGCTGGCTGCACTGATCGGTGTGCCGGCACTGCTGGCCTGGCTTATCACCGGGGGGCCGTTAAGCTGGTACCATTTCCTGATTGGGGTAGGAGTGGCTGTTTTACTGATTCTGGGTGCCGGTCTGGTGTTGGGGTGGGCACTGGGCAAACGGCTGAAGGGTGACTAAACACCATCAATCGTGCGCTCAAAGGCGATCAGTCGCGGCACGACAGCGCGGCGAATTTCGACGTACTGCTGCGACAACCAATGCCCGATACCGCGAATATGCGGCAGCGGCGCCTTGCGGAGCCAGCGTAGCCCAAAACGGGCAACAAGATGGAGCCGGCGCAGGAGGCGATCACGCCGTCCCAACAAGATAATCGCCAACACATAACCGGGCCAGCCGGGAATGATCGGGAAGAGTGAACCGATCAGGCCCAGCACCAGAAATGTAATACCGAGCACACGGCGCACGGTCGGATTGAAGCGTAAGAAGCGAATAACTGTTATCATCATCATATCCTGCAACGAGGTGACCTCGACGATTTGCCTACCCGTAAATTATTGTACCTGATTGGTGCTACCATGGAATAGCAAACGAAATTAACAATCTGCTGAATCTTTGCTGATATTCTGTCATTTTGGTAAGAGGAAAAATCCCTCTTCTTGCGGTGAGGTGTAGCTATGGCTGAACAATCGTGGTGGCAACGTCTGGTGGCAGCGGTTGAACGAGAGTATGAGCGGCGGATTCGACGGGCCAGTCTGCTGGGTGAGTTTAAGCCGGCTGACGATCATCACCATGCCCATGCATCGGCGACGCCGACCCCCGATCATGCCGTTGAAGAAGAGGAAGCGGTTATCGTCAATGTGCCACGCGGGACGAAGATCAGTCGGCGTGATGCGCATGTTGAGGAAGAGGCTGGGTAGGGGGTAGGAAGTAGAAAATAGGAGATAGGAAAGAGGAGCGAGGAGAGAGAAAATAGAAAATAGGAGATAGGAAAGAGGAGCGAGGAAATAGCAGAGAGGGAGACGGTATGGTGGAGAGGGGTTGAGGAGGTGTGACTCCCGCTCCTGTTGAGAGTAATGTGAGGTGTGTTTCGCTCACCCCATACCCCTTCCCCGCCATATGAAGTGCGGCAGCCATGCTGCCGCGTCAGATGTGATCACTGTTCCCAGCCACCTGGCAGCGCCGGTCTATCGGTCGGTGGGGCGCGGGGCCTCCCCGGTCCTCGCTTTTCTCCCGCCAGGGAGCAGCGCAGGTCGCTCTCAGCAATACATCTGCCCCCAGCGAGTTTAGGGATGGACAGAACACAGGAGCTAACACACCGTCTATTGCGTCAGGAAGTCGCAGCGCAGCTCACTGCTCTCCCCTCTCCCGCGACACCGCGGGAGAGGGGCCAGGGGTGAGGTCGTGCCCTCCCCCCTTCATCATTCACTACAAATTGCCACGCCGGGCCTGTTCGCGTTCAATGGCCTCGAAGAGCGCCTTGAAATTACCCTTGCCGAAGCCCCGGCTGCCTTTGCGCTGGATAATCTCGATGAAGAGGGTTGGCCGATCCTGGAGTGGCTGACTGAAGATTTGGAGCAGGTACCCCTCTTCATCACGGTCAACCAGAATCCCCCGCTCCTGGAGGGCCTGCCGGCTCTCGTCGATTTTGCCAACCCGCTCTTCGAGATCATCGTAGTAGGCGTCGGGTACGTGGATAAACGGAATACCGGCAGCGCGCAGTGCATCAACGGTCGCACAGATGTCGCCGGTTGCCAGGGCAATGTGCTGAACACCGGGGCCGCCGTAGTACTCAAGAAACTCTTCGATCTGGCTCTTGCGGCGCCCCTCAGCCGGTTCGTTGATGGGGAACTTGATCCGACCGGTACCGTTTTGCATCACCTTCGACATGAGGGCACTGTACTCGGTGCTGATGTCGTGATCGTCGAAGTGTACCAACTGGCTGAAGCCGAGCACATCACGGTAGTAGTTGACCCAACGATTCATTGCCCCCAGTTCCACGTTGCCGACGATGTGGTCAATGGCGGCAATCCCGGTTTCCGGTACCGGTAGTGGTGTAGTGATCGGCTGGAAGCCGGGCATGAATGTTCCCTGGTAGTTTTCACGCTCGATAAATGAGTGGACGGTGTCGCCATAGGTGGCAATCGTCGCCTTGATAATCCGGCCATGTTCGTCCACATATTCGGTCGGCGCCTGCACCGGAATCCCGCCACGGGCAACCGCTGTTTCATACGCAGTCACCGCATCACGGACGCGCAGGGCAATGTCTTTCACCCCATCGCCGTGGTGGGCAATGTGCTGCGCAATCGGGTGATCGGGCAGGAGGGGAGCGGTCAGGACGAAGCGGACATTGCGGCGTTCGAGCACATAACTGGCCCGGTCGCGCACCCCGGTTTCGAGACCGGCGTAGGCAACCGGACGCAGGCCGAGTGTGGTGCGGTAGAAATGGGCAGCCTGACGGGCATTGCTGACGTAAAACTCAACATAATCAATGCCAAGTAACTCAAGCGGATCGGCGGAGCACATACGGCACCTCCACGTTCAGGGTGATGCGTCCACCCTGGGATTAGTTTGGTTACCCGACACGCCCTGAATGTGGACGCATCACACTCAGTGGCGTGTAACACTAGGTGGGCTGGAACGGTTCGGCATCACTCCAGAGTTGCTCGAACGCACCCTGCAGGAATACGCTGAAGTTGGGATGGGTGACGCAGAGTGCGGTGAGACTCAGCGCACCGGTAACGGGGTCCTGGAGCGAGAGTAAGGCGATGCGACGGTCGTAGAGATTCACCTTGAGCGGCAGGGTCTCGACCATGCGCGCCTGTTGCCCCCATTCAACGAACTGCGTCACCCAGGCTCGCAGGTCAGGGTTTGCCAGGGCTGACCGTTCGTAGAGTGCGCGATAGCGCACACCGCGACGGAGTGGTTCGGCTACCTCGGCGAAATTGCTTTCCCGGTCACCCAGTAACGGGAGCTTGAAACAGACGCTGATCTCGCGTTCAGCACTCTGCGCCAGGGCCAGGGCGCGCTCGACAACGAGCCGGCGGTCGAGCAGGACATCAACATAATCGAGGGGATCGATCTGTTCATGACCAGCCGTAAAAGCAGGTGTCAGGGTGGTGAGGAGCGTGTGGACGTGTTCGGTCAGTGTAGCCTGTTCGTGCTCGAATTGCCGACGACGCTGCTCGATCAGGGCCGGTAGGGCGATGGCCGGATCGATGGCGACGTAGTGGCGTTGACCGTCGCTGTGACGTTCGATGGCGAGGCCACGCGCACAAAGTGCGGCCAGTACGTCGTAGATGCGCTGGCGAGGAATGCCGGCACGCACCGCTACCTGCGCCGGGGTGTAGCTCCGGCGTTCGAGGAGCGCCAGGTAGGTGGCCGCTTCGTAGCGGTTGAGACCTAACGCCATCAGTTGTTCCTGGATGCGATCAACCATTGATCTGTATCTTATTGTCACCACTTATCAGTGGTGTCTATTATACAGGGTTTCTGATTGGTTGGCAAGTCATGGTATGCTATGCTGTATATTGCGTTTATGATCGCGAATAATCGCAGCGATAACACCTGTGCTTATGTGGTATTTCACACCCTACATCCTCTTGCCACTTGCTGCGGTGCTCCTGGCGTTAGGGGCAATGCGTCTGGCCTGGCCATATCGGCGACTACCGGTGGCAAAGGTCTTTCTTGGCCTGATGTTTAGCACGATCTGGTGGTCGATGTGTCATGCCCTGGAATTGTCGAATGCGACTATTGCCGGTAAGGTGCTGCTGAGCAATATTCAATACATCAGTGTGGTGAGCGTGCCATTATTGTGGCTATTGTTTGCACTGTGTTACACAGATCGCGCTCATCTGTTGCCGCGTAGTGTGCTGTACAGTTTGATCCTGCTCCAAAGCGGATTTTTGATCGGTGCCTGGACAAATGGCTGGCATCGGTTGATGTGGCCGCGGGTGGAATTGACCTATACTGCCGGTGGCCTTTGGGTGCTGACCGGGCCGCATGGGCCGCTGTGGTACGCCAGTGTTCTGAGCGCCTATGCGATGGTGTTTGCCGGTACGGTGTTGATGATCAATCAGGCGATCCGCAGTCAATCACTCTACCGCGCCCAGGCGATCAGTCTGGTGGTTGGAGCACTCCTCCCTTGGGCAGCGAGTATGCTCTTCGTAACCGGACTCAGTCCGATCCCCTTTGTTGACCCAACGCCGGTCGCTTTCGCGCTCGGTGGGCTGGCTTTCACCGTTGCGATGCAGCGCTACCGCGCACTTGACCTCTTGCCGGCGGCGCGTGAGCGAATCGTTGATCAGATGCCTGATGCGATTATCGTGCTTGATATGCATGATCGGATCATTGACCTGAATCCGGCAGCACAGGCGATTTTGTCGGCAACGACAGATGTTCTTGGTAAGTCGTTGGCACGTGTTGCACCGCCCTGGCTGATTGAGCAGGTCCGTGATCGGTACGAAGGCCAGTTTGAGGTGCAACAGACCGGTGAAACGGGGACGACGACCTACGATTTACGTTGTACCACGTTGCGCGATCGCGATGGCAGTCCGGCGGGGCGGATCTTTGTGCTGCGCGACATTACCCTCTTCAAGCAGGCAGCACAGGCTTTGCAAGAAGCGAAGGAGGCGGCTGAAGCGGCCAGTCAAGCGAAAAGTGCCTTCCTATCAATGATGAGTCACGAATTGCGGACACCACTGACGGCTATTTTGGGCTACAGTGAGTTTCTACGCGAGGATTTGTTGAATCGGGATCTGCATTCACTGACATCCGACCTTGACCGGATCATTACGGCTGGACGGCATTTGTTGACGCTGATTAACGATATTCTTGATTACGCGCGCCTGGAAGCGAATGCCGTGACGATTCACCCAGAGCCAGTTCACATGTCTACGCTGATCAATGAGGTTGTGATGACGTTGCAGGGACTGGCGAAGCAGGGGCAAAATACTATCACCGTTACTGTGGAACCAGACCTGCCACCGGTGTTGGCCGATCCGGTACGTTTACGTCAGGTGTTGTTGAACCTGGTTGGCAATGCCTGTAAGTTTACCGGGCAGGGTGAGATTCGTGTTCACTGCTACCGTTCAACCACTGCTGAGATTCAGATTGATGTGAGCGATACGGGGATCGGTATTGCTGCCGATCAGCTTCAGCACCTGTTCAAGCCATTTGTGCAGGTAGATAATGGTCCAACCAGACGCTACGGTGGCACCGGGCTGGGACTGGCTATCTGTCAGCGCTTGTGTCAGGTGATGGGAGGCGCGATCCTGGTCACGAGTGAACCGGGCCGTGGTTCGACCTTTAGTGTGCGTTTGCCGATCACAGGTGTGCCATCTGCACCATGTGAAGTTTCACAAGAGGATGGCTAAGGATGTGTCGCTGACACAGATGCGCTCCGGTGTGATGGGTAATCTATTGAGGATGAATTCAGTAGTCACACTTGGGGTGCGGAAGCCTGGCTTCCGCACCCCGGTTGCTGCAACGATTGAGTTGCGTGTGTAACGCTGGTTGCGATGACTAATCAGCCGTCCCCCGCACTGCTGCCGTTGTCGGTGCTTCGGCGGTATTCAGTGGTCGCTTGAGCACATAGAGCATCGCTGCGGTTACCAGGGTACCGGCCAGGATGGCGACGATGTACATCGGCAGGTTGCCGACAGCATTCGGAATAGGCAGCACGAAGATACCACCGTGTGGCACAGCCAGCGTTGCCCCGAAGAGCATCGAGAGCGCACCGGCTACTGCCGACCCAACCATAATCGAAGGAATGACGCGGAAGGGGTCTTTGGCCGCGAAGGGAATGGCACCTTCGGTGATGAAGGAGATGCCGAGTACGGCAGCGGCCTTGCCCGCCTCACGCTCTTCGTCAGAGAAGCGATCTTTGAACAGCAGGGTCGCCAGTGCCAGGCCGAGCGGTGGGGTCATACCGGCGGCCATCACGGCTGCCATCGGCGTCGTGACTTGCGAGGCCAGCAGTCCGGTGGCGAAGGTGTAGGCAGCTTTGTTGACCGGGCCACCCATATCGAAGGCCATCATCGCACCCAGGATCAGGCCGAGGATTAGCGCACTGCTCTGCTCCATGCTTTGCAGCCAGGCCGTTAAGGCATTGAGGGCTGAACTCACCGGCTGGCCGATCACGTAGACCATCAGCAGACCGACGAATAGCGAGCTGAGCAGCGGCAGGATCAGTACCGGCTTCAGGCCGGCCAGTGTCTTGGGCAGGTTGAGGTTCTGGTTGAGCCATTGCGTCGCGTAACCGGCGATGAACCCGGCCAGGATACCGCCGAGGAAGCCGGAACCGGTGGAAGAGGCCAGCATGCCACCGATCATACCGGGGGCCAGACCGGGCCGATCTGCGATAGAGAAGGCGATGAAGCCGGCGAGGATGGGTACCATCAGCGCGAAGGCCGATGGGGCACCGATCTGGAACAATGCCCAGCCCAGCGTGCCACGGTTTGCATCTTCGTAGACGTAGATACCGCCGAAGGCAAATGCCAGGGCAATGAGCAGACCACCGGCTACCACGAAGGGGAGCATATAGCTGACGCCGGTCATCAGATGCTTGTACGGGCCGGCTACGCCTGATGCGCGGGCCGCCTTTGCCGCTGCGACCTGATCAACCAGATCGGATCGTGCCCCCGCCGATACTGCTTTGGTGGTGGCCTGGGCAAGTGCTGCCTTCACCACGCCTGCCCCGTCGTGAATTGCCGCTTTCGTGCTGGTTTCGTAAATCCGCTTGCCGGCAAACCGACTCAGATCGACTTTGGTGTCGGCGGCAATGATCACCACCTCGGCAGCGGCAATATCAGCCGCCGTCAGCGTGTTTTCGGCGCCAACCGACCCCTGTGTCTCGACCTTGATCGTGTGGCCGAGACTCTCTGCTCCCCGTTGTAGCCCCTCCGCTGCCATAAAGGTATGCGCGATACCGGTGGGACATGACGTAATTGCGACAATGACCGCCATGGTTCTCCTCCCTTTGCTCCTTACAACTTCTATTGATCAACAGGCGTCACGGTCGTGACAGCCGGATCAACCACGGTAACGGTAACTTTTGCTGCCAGCGCGATCAGTTCAGCGCGTGGCGGCAGGTGTGCCCCAATTGAACCGAGCGCTGCCAGTGAAAAGGCTGTTGCGCGACGAGCGATCTCGGTTAGCGATAGTCCTTCAACGAGGCCGGCAATGGTGCCGGCGACCATTGCATCCCCGGCACCGACTGTACTCCGCACGGTGACCGATGGCGGGATGGCGTGCAGTAATTGCGTTCCATCGCTAAAGATTGCACCCTGCGCACCCATAGATACAATTGCCAGCCCTACTCCCATCTGATTGATCCGACGCGCCGCATTGCCCACTGCTTCCAACCCTTCACCATCGAGCAGATCGATCTGGCGTAGCTCATCAAGGTTGGGTTTCACCAGTGAAGGTTGGGCTTGCAGACCGGCAATCAGGGCCGGCCCGCTGACATCAAGGGCAACGTTGCAGTTAAAACTGCGGAGACGGGCAACCAGGTTGGGAATGAATTCAATCGGTACGCCGGGCGGTAACTTGCCGGCCAGCACAAACCATTCGTGATTAACGGCCAGCTCATCGATCACGTCGATCAGGGTGTTCAAGGCAGCGGGTGGTGGCGGCAAACCAGGGAGATTAATATCGGTCGTCTGCTGGTTCGCTTCATCAACGATTTTTACCCCGATCCGGGTGGCACCCGGCACCCGGACAAACCGGTCGGTGATGCCTTTGGCCGCAAAATGGCGCTCAAAGATATGGGGATTTTCGGCACCGAGTAAGCCGGTGGCGGTGACCGAAAGGCCATAATCGGCCAGGAAGGATGCGACATTCACCCCTTTGCCGCCGGCATCGCGTTGCATAGCGCGTGCCCGGTTCACGGTGTTCAATTGAAAATGATCGACGAAGACCGTCTGATCAATGGCCGGATTGAGGGTTATGGTAGCGATGTTCATAGTGCGCGCACCTCCGCTGCATTACGACACGCCAGTGCTCGTCGCGCCAGATCACGCAGATCGGCGGCACTCAGACCGCGCAGGTGCGCTTTGATGGTCGCGACACTGGGAATACTGACGCTCAGCTCTTGGACGCCTAAACCGACCAGAATCGCTGCGCCGAGCGGATCACTGGCAATACCACCACAGACACCGACCCAGCGTCCGGCACTGGCTGCGCCTTCGACGGTGCGGGCAATTGTGCGGAGCACAGCCGGGTGCAGACTATCGGCCTGGCGGGCCAGGTCTGGATGCAGGCGATCCATCGCCAGGACGTACTGCGTCAAATCGTTGGTGCCGATGGAGAAGAAATCGACCTCTTGCGCCAGCACGTCGGCCAGCATGGCTGCCGATGGTACCTCGACCATAATCCCGATCTCGACCGGTGGCGCATTGAGTTCGGCACGGATGCGCTCGGCAATCGCTTTGGCCTGTTGCACCTCTTCCAGCGTAGCGACCATCGGAAACATCATTTTGAGCGGGCCGTGCATAGCGGCGCGGTAGATGGCGCGTAATTGCGGCTCGAACAGATCGGGTCGGCGCAGGCAGAGCCGTAAGCCACGAATACCCAGGAACGAATTGTCTTCGCGGGCAATATTGAGATAGGGTGCCTCTTTATCGCCCCCAATGTCGAGGGTGCGAATGATCAGCGGACGCCCATTCATCGCCTCAACCATCGCCCGGTACGCCTGATACTGTTCCTCTTCGTCGGGAGCACTGTCGCGTTCGAGGAACAGAAACTCGGTACGCATTAAGCCAACCCCGTCGGCACCGTTCTCAAGGGCACGCACAACATCAGCTACCCGGTTGACGTTGGCAGCAACTTCGATATGGACACCATCGCGGGTGATGGCCGGCTGATGACGGGTAGCGAATGCCACCGCCTGTTCCTGATCGAGACCGGCGCGCAAGGCACGCGCTGCTTCAACATCGGCGGCTGATGGTCGAAGATAGAGCCGGCCACTGTAGCCATCGAGAATTGCCGGCGTACCGTCTTCAATATCGAGCACGGCAGTACCGGCGGCAACGATGGCCGGCAGGCCGAGTGAACGGGCGATAATCGCGGTGTGCGACGTTGGGCCACCGAGCGCTGTACAAAGCCCCAGCACACTGTCGGGATCGAGCGTGGCCGTGTCAGAAGGGGTCAGGTCATCGGCTACCAGAATTGCCGGTTCGGCCAGACTGATGAACGGCATCTCACCCAGGCCGAGCAAGTGGCGCAACACCCGCTGGCCGACATCGCTCAGATCGACAGCGCGCCCGGCCAGTACCGGGTCATCAAGCTTTTCAAGCTGAGCAACACGGGCCGCGATGGTCTGTTGCCAGGCCCAGGCCGCGCTGTGGCCGTCGAAAATCCGGCTGACAGTTTCACGCATCAGCGCCGGGTCGGTCAGCAATTCGGCATGGGCACGGAAAATGGCGGCGCGAGATGAACCAAGCCGACGGCTGACTTCACCGGCCACCAGCTCAAGCTCGCTGCGCGCCTCGGCAATGGCCCGTTCGAGAGCGGTGGCTTCGCTCATCCGGTCACCGGGAGTATCGCTGACAACCAGCGGTGCCCGGCGGTAGTGGCGGATCGGCCCAACCGCCAGCCCCTCGGCGGCAGCGATGCCATTAATGGTCGTAGCAACGTGCTGTGGCACCCACCCGCGGTAGGGCACTTTCGGACGATTGGCCGTGTCTTCGGCAACCGGTTCCTCGCCCATACCACTCTCAACCAGGGCCTTGAGCGCGGCTAAGGCCGCCGGAGCGTCGGTACCCTGAGCCGAAATGGTAACGCTGGCCCCACTACTCACCCCCAATTGCAACAGACTCAAGAGGCTCTTGCCATCGGCCACCGCATCGCCATAGCGGACGCGCACCGCGGCCTGAAAGCGTCTGGCCGTTTCGACAAAGGCGGTTGCCGGGCGGGCGTGCAGGCCGGTTGGATTGTGAATCACCACCTGAATCGCGTGATCGTAGTCACCGGGGGATGGGGAAGCGGGCAGGGGACGGCTACCGGTCAGCGCTTCGACAATATCGGCAGGATCACGAGTCTGGGATAACCGTTCGACCAGCGCCGCATCACCGAGCACACGGGTCAGGCGGCGTAAGATGTCAATATGCTCGTCGGAACGGGCGGCAATGCCGACAATCAAACGAGCCGTCTCACCCGCATTCCACGTGACGCCGTTGGGAATTTGCAAGACAGCAATGCCGGTTTCGAGGATGAGGTCGCGGTCTTCCGGTTTGCCGTGCGGAATAGCAATTCCATTACCGAGGAAGGTATTGGCCAGCGCTTCACGGGCCAGCATACTCTCGATATACGCAGGTTGAATATGGCCGGCCTCGACCAGCACCTGCCCAACCTGACGAATCGCCTCTGCTTTCGAGGTCGCGGTCGCGCCGATGCGCACACTCGCGGCGGTTAGCTTTACCATAAGAGCACTCCCCTGTGCAGCAGCCTGCCTGGCTGCCCGAACCTGTTCTTCGCTTCGTTGCGGTAAATCGACAACCTGTCGCGCAAGGAGGGCAGAGGGTGCGGGTGCCGTTGCCGATTTCACCAGACTATCGGGTTGATGACGAGTTAGATGTTGTTGTTCGATGGCACCATCATATCACATATTTTCGTTTTGTCAATATATGTTTTTGTTTTTGCTGTAATTTGGTTTTCGTTTGATTTCTTTGTTGGTCGTTCGTCGGGCGGCATGTCCTGGTAGCACTGCCGGGTCAGGCGAGAGCGATGGACGCGCCGAATATTGATGTTCCCGCCTGAAACCCGCCCCTACGGACGTTGCCGGTACCCGATCAGATTGCCTTCGCGATGGATGATTGATGATGTCGTCGCTACGACACCAGATGTGATATGACCCGTGACGTTTGGTGTGTCGTGGTAGGGGCGGGTGCTAAACCCGCCGTGGGTGCTAAACCCGCCCTGGGTGCTAAACCCGCCGTGGGTGCTAAACCCGCCCTGGGTGCTAAACCCGCCGTGGGTGCTAAACCCGCCCTGGGTGCTAAACCCGCCGTGGGTGCTAAACCCGCCCTGGGTGCTAAACCCGCCCCTACATCGCGATGGATGATTGATGATGTCGTCGCGATGGAGAAAGCGGAGGTGGCGAAAGGGTTTGTGTTGGATCGCGTGCTGTACATTATATTTTATCAGATTTGGTATGACATAGAGCGCAGACAATCACATCATCACTCTGTGCCCTCGGTGTCTCTGTGGTGCATCACCCATCGCACTGCCAGATTTGCTATAATCCCAGCAGAGGTGATGACTATGGAACAGCATATCTTTTCGCCGCTGGCGTTTTTGCGCCACCAGTTGGCCGATCTCGCTCAACCAGACTATCTGGAAGCGTATCAGGCATGGTGGGAACACGAGGGGAAGCCGGTCTCGGCGGCAATTGATCGGGCCGGGACACCCTGGCTGCGAATGTTTGATCGCCAGGGGCAACGGGTTGATGAGATTCTCTACCCCGCTGAATACTGGCGTATGGTGCGGCAGGGCTACCAAAGCGGTGTGATCTGGCGGGTCTTTACCGAAACCTCACTCGTGCCGCACTACCTGTTGGGCTATCTTACCGCTTTCTACGATGCCGGTCTCTACTGCCCGTATACCGTGTCACTTTCAACCGCGGTGCCGCTGGCTAAGTATGGGACGGAAGCAGTGAAAGCCCAGTTTTTGCCGTTGCTGCTGCGCCAGGACGCAACGGTCTGGCAGGGGGCAACCTGGATGACCGAGATCGGTGGCGGCTCTGATCTGGGGACGACCGTAGCGACCATCGCGGTTGCTGAGGATGGCCGCTGGTATCTGAGTGGTGATAAGTATTTTGCCAGTAATGTCGGTGCCGAACTGGCAGTAGTTGCTGCCCGCTTCGCCACCGGCCCGGCAGATATTCGTGGTCTGGGCCTGTTTCTCGTCCCCCGCTACCGCGCCGATGGCAGTCTCAACTACACCATTCGCCGCCTGAAAGACAAGATCGGTACGCGCGCGGTACCCACCGGTGAAGTAGAATTGCGTCGCAGCGAAGCCTATTTGTTGGGGCGGGCGGAATGGGGTATCTACCTCATTCTGGAGACCCTGAACCTCTCGCGGGTGGCAAACAGTGTGGGTAGTGTCGCGCTGGCCCAGCGTGCGCTGGCCGAAGCAGTGAGTTTTGCGCACCAGCGTCGGGCTTTCGGTAAGCCGATAGCTGCCCACCCCTTGCTCAAACGTCAGATTGAGGAACGCATTGTCGAACTGGAAGCTGCCTTTGCGCTGGCCTGGGAAGCGGTTTGCCTGCTCGAACAAGTCTGGCATGTGACACCACCCTATCCAGAACAGTACCATCTCTTTCGTTTGCTTGCGCATCTCGCCAAGTACTGGACGGCTGAGTTTGCGGTGCAGACGGCAAAGTGGGGGATGGAGGTTCACGGCGGGATTGGGACGCTCGCCGAGTACAATGCCGAGCGCTGGTTGCGCGATGCAATGATTCTGCCGATCTGGGAGGGAACGCCACACCGCCAGATTCTGGACGGCCTGGAAGTGATGGAGCGCAAAGGGGCGCATCGGATGCTCTTGCACTATCTGGCTGCTGATGCCCCAACGCAGGCTTTAACCGACATGCAGCATCGGATCGAGGCCCATCTCGCACTTCCCCAGGAAGAGAAAGAAGCCGGGGCCGAGAGTCTCTTCCGTGATCTGGCCTTGCTGACGGCACACACCCTGCGCGCACGCCGGCTGGCCAGGCGGTGATGGCGGCGTGCGCTGGTGATCAGGTTATGGTTGCCCTTCCTGTTGCCCATCTGCAGCGGGTTGTGTGTTCACGCGCCGGCGAACACCCTTGACGGGCCTCATGCCGGCAACGTACAATACCAACGTAAACAAACGAAACTTTATGCAACTGGAGATACATGCATGCAGCCCGACGAGAGCACGATTGGAGAACGCAGCCCCCTAATGCTCGACCGGCGAACCCGCATTGCCGAACTCGTGCGGCAGCGTGGTTCAGTGCGGGTCAATGAGCTGGCCGATATTTTCGGTGTGACACCGGTCACGATTCGTAACGATCTGGCTGCACTCGAACGTGAGGGAGTGCTGGTGCGCGATCACGGCGGTGCCGTCGCTTTGCCGGCGACCAGTGCGTTGATTGCGTTCGAGCAACGGGCCAGTATTCGGCTTGAGGCAAAGGCACGCATCGGGGCGGCGGCGGCGCAATTTGTGCAACCCGGTGATACCATTCTGCTCGATGCCGGAACGACGGTGGTTGAGATGGTGAAGCATCTGCGGCAGCGGACGCCGCTGACGGTGGTGACCAACGCTTTGAATGTGGTCATCGAGTTACGTCATCTCAACGATGTACAGGTCTGGATGCTGGGAGGTACGGTCAACTACGCCACGTTCGGTACTCTCGGCCCGCTGGTTGAACAAAGCCTGGGTGATCTGGTCGTCGAGAAGCTCTTTTTGGCCGCCGAGTCGGTCGACTCGACGTATGGTGTGACCGATTCGACCAGCGAGATTGCCCATACCAAGCGCGCATTGGCACGGGCTGCGCGGAGGATTATCCTGCTCGCCGATTCGAGTAAGTGGCAGCGGCGTGGATTTATCAAGGTGCTGCCTTTAGAAGCAATTGAGACGATTATCACCGATACCGATCTGCCGGAAACCGAGCTACGTCGGTTAGAGATGGCCGGCGTGCGCGTTGTGCTGGTGTGAAGCGCCTGTCCATGCCGAAGGGGAGTGACCTACACCGGTAGGGATCGACGATCATCGGCGCGTCTCGTTAGAACTTATTTCATAAAAAGCTGTACTGGTGCGCTCTGATAACCATCTCCGGTGCCATCACGCGCTGAATTGATTGCCTTGCTCGCTCATCATCCGCGTGGTGCGTCGTTTGGAGTGCGGCAGCCATGCTGCCACGCCGCCCGTGCTCACGATCCGGCACGTGTCACGTCGTTGACCCGGCTGGTCACGCGGATGCCGGGTGTGCTCGCTACGATCATGGAATCGGTCGGCGATGAATCAGGTAACTTTATAAGATGTTTTTTGAAACAGGTTCTAGCCTACTCTACCGGTCGCCTACCTTGCGGCAGACCGGCAATTGTTAGAATTACACTAGAACTTTTGTCCCATCATTGACACGCTCCACTATGAGTTTCAAAATATACATAGTGCGGAAGTCTTGTTCCGCGGATCAATGTGGAGACGTGCTATGAATGATGAAACATTGCGGGAACAGACGACTGCGGAGTCTGAAGAGACATCACCAACGACACCTTCACCCGAACCAGAGGTGGTTGAGACGCTGCCCCTCATTCCGTTAGAGGGAGCGGTCGTTTTTCCTTATATTGTGGTCAGCCTGACGCTCGATGAGTTGGGGTCGGCGTCAGCCGAAGCCGCAGCGCGCGAGGGGCGTCAGGTGTTGCTGGCTGCCCGGCGGCCCGATGCGCCTGCCGATGCGCCGATTACCGACCAGCTCTTCAATGTAGGGGTAGTGGCCCGGATCGAGCAGCTCGGTACCTTGCCGAATGGTGCCAGCGGGGTGGTCGTGCGGGGGCTGGTGCGTGCTGTGCTGGGTGAAGCCGTCCAAACCACGCCGTATCTGCGTTTTCGCTTTACCCGCCGACCCGATGTCTTCGAGCGCACTCCGGAGCTTGAGCAGTTAATGGTCGAGGTTCACGCCGCGATTGACGCGGTGCTCGAATTGCGCCCCGGCGTGACGCAAGAGATTCGCAATTTTGTCCGCTCCATCGACGATCCCGGTCATCTGGCCGACAACACCGGCTATTCGCCCGATTACACCTTCGCCGAGCGCCAGGAATTGCTCGAAACCTTCGACGTAAGCGAGCGGTTGCGCAAGGTGCTGATGTTTTACCGCAAACAGTTCGCCCTACTCGAAGTTCAGGCCAAACTGCGGCAAGAGGTGCAGGAGAGTGCGGCCCGGCAGCAACGCGAATTCTACCTGCGCCAGCAATTGCGCGCTATTCAGAAAGAGCTTGGCGAAGATACGAGTGAAGCCGCGGAACTTGACGATCTCCGGCAGAAGCTGGCCGCTGCCGATCTGCCTGAAGTTGCCCGTAAAGAGGCCGACCGTGAGCTGAGTCGTCTGGCCCGGATCAATGCCAGCTCACCGGAATATCAGATGGTACGTACCTACCTGGAGTGGCTGGCTGAGCTGCCGTGGAATAAGTATACCGGCCAGCCAATTGATATTGCCTTTGCCCGCCAGGTGCTTGATGAAGATCATCACGGCCTCCAGAAGGTCAAAGAGCGGATTCTGGAATATCTGGCAGTGAAGCAACGTCGGGCAGCGTTGGGTGAAGAGAACCTGCGTGCCAATCGCGAGCCAATTCTCGCCTTTGTTGGGCCACCCGGCGTGGGCAAGACCAGTCTGGGGCAGAGTATTGCCCGTGCGCTTGGCCGGAGCTTCGTCCGTATGAGCCTCGGTGGTGTACGTGATGAGGCCGAGCTGCGTGGTTTCCGCCGAACGTACATTGGTTCGCAGCCGGGGCGGATCATCCAGGAGCTGCGCCGTGCCGGTACTGCCGACCCGGTGATCTTGCTGGATGAAATCGATAAGCTGGGGATCGATTATCGCGGTGATCCGGCAGCCGCACTGCTTGAGGTGCTTGATCCCGAACAAAATCACACCTTCACCGATCACTATCTCAATCTGCCGTTCGATCTCTCACGTGTCCTCTTCCTGGCAACGGCCAACACGTGGGATACGGTACCGCCGGCGTTACGTGACCGGATGGAGGTGATTGAGCTATCGGGGTATATCGAAGACGAGAAGGTGCAGATTGCCCAGATTCATCTGGTGCCGCGCCAGTTGCGGGCCAACGGCTTGCGCCCGGAAGAGGCTGTCGTCACCGAAGACGCCATTCGCTGCATCATTAATGAGTACACACGCGAAGCCGGTGTCCGGAATCTGGAGCGTTCGATTGGTGCGGTGCTGCGCAAGGTGGCCCGTCGCCTGAGCGAAGGCGAGATCGATCCGGCCAATACGCCGTTTGTGGTCGATGCTGCGTTTGTGCGCGCCGCGCTGGGGCGGCCACGCTTCACCAATGAAACCCGCGAACGGATCGATCAGCCCGGTGTGGCGATTGGCCTGGTATGGACACCGGTCGGCGGCGATATTATCTTTGTGGAGGCCAGTGCGGTTGAAGGGAAGAAAGAACTTACAATCACCGGCCAACTGGGTGAGGTCATGCGCGAGAGTGCCGAAGCGGCGCTGACCTACGTCCGTTCGCGCGCCCGTTCGCTGGGCATCGAGCCGGATTTCTTCGAGACCCACGCCATTCACATTCACGTGCCGGCTGGTGCGGTGCCCAAAGATGGCCCCTCAGCCGGTATTACGATGGCAACCGCCCTGGCGTCGGCGGCAACCGGTCGGCTGGTGCGTGACGATATTGCCATGACCGGCGAAATCTCACTGCGTGGGCGGGTGTTGCCGATTGGCGGCATCAAAGAGAAGGCACTCGGCGCTCACCGGGCCGGTATCCGCACTGTGATCCTGCCCAGGCGGAATCTGATCGATCTCGACGACCTGCCGCCGGCGGTTAGCGCCGAAATGACCTTCATTCCGGTAGACACCCTTGATGAGGTATTGAGCATCGCCCTTCTGCCGCCGGCGACGACCACAGATACGCTCACTGTGGCGCAGCGGAGTGATGTGCTCACCCCGGCATCCTGAGTTTAGGGATGGACAGACTATTTGAATGCATCTTTCAGTGCATCAGGAAGCTATAAACAAAGCCTCTGAACGCCCCTCTCCCGCGCTGCGCGGGAGAGGGGCGGGGGTGAGGGCGTTCAGCGCATCGCCAGGATATATCGCGCGAACGCACTCGCAGGTTCTGTCCGCCTTGACATCCCAAGAGATGCCGGGATGATGAGAGCATCATCAGGGTAACCACTGCTCCAGCCGATACGCACTATCCCAGAACATCCACTCCAGGCGAGCCGAATAGATGAAGGCGTCCCGCATACGTTGTTGCTGCGTCGCCGATGCCTGTTCAGCGATGGTGTCGGTCAGCGCAATTGCCTGCGTCACCACCTCATCAAACTCCTGGCCGGCGTAGGTGTCAATCCACTTCTGGTAGGGATTGTTGGGCGCTGCACGCCGATAGATGTCGTGTCCCACCTCACGATAAATCCAGAAGCACGGCAACAGCGCCGCCATCCCCTCTTCGTAACTGCGACAGGCCGCGGTTGCCAGCAAGAAGTTGGTGTAGGTAAAACAGGCCGGAGCCGGCTGCCGCGTTGGCGTCTCAATCCCAAATTCACGAAAATAGGTGTGATGGAGAGCGCGCTCAACCACCGCCACCCCTTCAGCAAAGCGCACAAACTGAATAATCGCCGCTTCATCAGGTGCCCGTCCGGCCATTATCGCCAGTGCGCGGGCAAAATCGGCCAGGTACAGCGCATCCTGCTGCATGTAGAAGGCGAACTTCTCGCGCGGCAAAATTCCCCGCGCCAGCTCCTCGTTGAACGGGTGATAGATAATGGCCTGATAGATGTCGGTAATTGATGACCAAAGGGTGTCGGTAAAGCGTGTCATACATCCTCCCTGCGTCCAAAAGCCGGATACCGTATCCGCAGAGAGCAGACGACTGAGAGGGGAAGCGAGAACGAACTCAGGAGACTGGCCGAACATCGTGCCCGGTTCCGATTTCCTACGCCGGTATTACCCGGATCAGGTTCAAGGGTTCCTCTCAGCCTCGCGTTTGTCGCAAAGCGCCCCTACGGAACACGTGCGAGTATAGTCGAGAACGGGCAGGCGTGTCAAGTGTTCTGGCCTGGGAAGGGGGAACGAGCTGGGCGGGTGATAGTGCATACATGCTCACAAACATTCACGCCATTGGATCGCCTCGCCCTCATGGACGTAACCCAATGTTCACCCGGCATCGTACTGGGCGTTGTTGTGTTGCCCAGGCATTCCCTGGAAACTGGGAGCGCGAGCCTCCGGCTCGCTACGATGCTCATTGTCAGTCAAGATTTGCTACTACCGCACGTCACCCCGGGCTATGGGCTATCTCCTGCCTTGAGGCCCACACCCTCAGTTTTGCGCGGGTCATGGCTACAAACGCCCGTGTCGCTGCGCAGCGGTAGGCATTGTGGCGGAAGAGCAATCCCACCGTGCGCCGTGGCGTTGGATCGACCAGGGGAATGCCAACCAGGTCGGGCTGACCGCTCAAGACCATTGCCGGTAGCACTGTCGCTAGCGTGAGTTGCCGTACAGCCGCCAGAATACTACCGATAGTATTCATCTCGATCTGAACCCGTGGTTGAATGCCGGCAATATGCGTACAACGATCCCAAAGCCGACGGGTGCAGAACGTGGTTGAGAGCAAAATAAGTGGCTGCTGATGAAGTGATTGTACCGGTAATTGGGGCAGATCAGCCCAGGGATGCTGCCTGGACACAACGACAACCAGATCTTCGCTGAATAGTTCCTCGCCAGTAACACCTGCCGTCTCTGGTGGCACAAAGCCGATCCCGATCTGAAGATCGCCGTCGGCGAGTCGTTGCTCAATGTCGCGGGTCGCCAGTTCTTCAATCTGCAAGCTAATCGCCGGGTAAGCATTGGTAAAAGCGGCTACCAGATCGGGCATAAGATAGGCGTTGACCGTTTGCACAACACCGATCCGGAGCATCCCACGTTGCAGGCCATTGAGTTCATCGATGGCAACCTGGGCTTCGCTCAGCTCTTGCAATGCCCGCCGGGCGTGTGCAACCAGAATCTCACCCGCCGCTGTCAGCCTGATGCGCCGACCGATACGGTCGAACAAAACCGTCCCAATCTCTTCTTCAAGCAGTTTGATCTGTTGCGAGAGGGCCGGCTGAGAAATGTAGAGCTTCTCGGCAGCACGGGTAATGTGTCCTTCCTCGGCTACCGCCAGAAAGTAGCGTAATTGCCGAAGTTCCATTGTTTGATAAGTCTAACTTATGCTTGAGATAAGAATAACGTATTTCACTTATTATCATAGCGCGCTTAGACTGAGCTTGCAACCAGAAAAGG
The DNA here is from genome assembly GCF_000018865.1 of Chloroflexus aurantiacus J-10-fl. Taxonomy (NCBI): domain Bacteria; kingdom Bacillati; phylum Chloroflexota; class Chloroflexia; order Chloroflexales; family Chloroflexaceae; genus Chloroflexus; species Chloroflexus aurantiacus. The sequence goes on along the minus strand of NC_010175.1, from coordinate 1,087,796 downwards.
GCTACTCTTCCCGGAGGTGGGTTATGAGCGAAGCGATTCCCGGTTACACCTATGGTACAGCGCAGGTGGCACAATCGCCGGTGAGCCTGGAAGAATGGGAACTGCTGAAGCAGACAGTGCTGTGGACAGCCGAAGACGAGCAGTATCTGCGTATGGCCGGCGAGGTGCTCGGCGATCAGGTCGATGCAATCCTTGATCTCTGGTACGGATTCGTCGCGTCGCACGCTCATCTGGTGTACTACTTCACCGGCTCTGACGGCCAGCCAATTGCCGATTACCTGAGTCGAGTACGCCAGCGCTTCGGTCAATGGATACTCGATACCTGTCGGCGACCCTACGACCAGGACTGGCTCAACTACCAGATGGAGATTGCCCTCCGCCATTACCGCACGAAGAAGAATCAGACTGATGGCGTACAATCCGTCCCGATGATTCCGTTGCGCTACATGATAGCCTTCATCTACCCGATCACCGCTACCATCAGAGAGTTTCTTGCCCGCAAAGGGCATTCAGCGGCGGAGGTGGATCGGATGCATCAGGCGTGGTTTAAGTCTATTGTGTTACAGGTGACGTTGTGGAGTTATCCCTATACCAGGGAAGGCGATTTCTGACCGCTCCGCAAAATCGCCTTGACAGCTCTTCGGCCAACACTTTATAATGGCGGGCAACCACCGTCTGGTGGAAACAAGTTGATCACACAGCGTGTATGAGGGAGATCGGGGAGCCGGGCTGAGAGGATGGTCGCTATCCACCATCGACCTCGTGAACCTGCTCTGGGTAATGCCAGCGAAGGGAATACACGGTGGTTTATGCATTAAACGCCACCCCTTCGCGGGTGGCGTTTATCGTTGGAGGTTGGTATGACGCTGAAGGCACGGCTGCGCACGTGGTTCCCCCGCTTGCAGGCTCCGCCCACGTGGGGGATCGATCCGGTTCCGGTTGAACATCGGCGGTTGCGCTGGTTCGACATCTTCGTCTTATGGTCAAGTCTCGGCGTTGGCCTGTTGGTGTTAGAGGCGGGGGCGTTGTTAGTTCCTGGCTTAAGTCTGGCGCAGGCATTGATCGCCATTCTCATCGGTACTGCCATCGGGTCGTTGTTGCTGGCGCTGGTTGGCGTATTGGGGAGCGTGTACGGCGTGCCGACAATGGTGCTCTTGCGTCCCGTGCTCGGTCGCCATGGGTCGTATCTGGCCTCAATCTTCAATATCGTGCAACTGATCGGTTGGACGGCCTTCGAGCTGTGGGTGATCGGGTTAGCTGCCCATCACGTGGGGCAGGCGCTTTTTGGCGTGAGCAACTATTACGCCTGGGTAGCGGTGTTCACGGTCTGGTGTGTCTTGCTGGCGTTGGGTGGGCCACTGGTAGTGGTGCGCGAGTGGCTAGAAAAGTTTGGGGTCTGGATCGTTTTTGGCGTGACCATCTGGATGACGATCTATCTGTTTACCCGCTACGATCTCATCGCGCTCTTGAACCGTCCGGGAACAGGTGATCTGCCGTTCTGGTTGGGAGTCGATCTGGTAGCGGCCATGCCAATCTCCTGGATTCCGCTGGTGGCCGACTACAACCGCTTCGTGCGGCGTTCACGCGGCGGCTTCTGGGGAACGTATGCAGGTTTTGCGCTCACCAATGTCTGGTTTTACGCGCTTGGTGCTCTCTTCCTGCTGACGGCGAATGTGGCTCAACCCACACCGGAAAACCTCATCACAGCAATTATGGCGATGACGGGAGGGGTGGTGGCGCTGGCGGTGATTCTGGTCGATGAAACGGACAATGCTTTCGCCGACATCTACTCAACGGCGGTGTCGGTGCAGAATATCTTTCCGCAGCTCAATCAGCGCCTGGTGATTGTTCTGGTTGGAGTTGTCGGGTTTCTCCTCGCCACATTGCTGACGATGAGTGAGTATTTCACCTTTTTGCTGTTGATCGGGTCGCTCTTCGTGCCGCTTTTTGGGGTTGTGCTGGCCGATTATTTCGTGGTGCGGCGCCTGCTGGGGCTACACAGCGCTACATTGGTCGACCAACCTCCGGGCTGGCAGTGGAGCGGAATGGTTTCGTGGCTGGCCGGTGTGGTGATCTATCAGACCATCACCCAACTGGCTCCCCAGATCGGCGCCAGCATACCGGCGTTCCTCATCACGTTTGTGATGTACACGGCTTTACGGTTGGTACAACGGCAACGTCTGCTCCGTACCGCCAGTTAATGATGAATCACGAGAAAGGAGTGACCGGTGAAGACTCGACTGATTGCTCAGGCAGTGGTGCTCATTGCCCTCGGTGTGGCGCTGGCTCCATTTACCTCGTTTCCCATCGGCATCGCCAGAGTGAATCCGACCCAGCACTTCATCAATGTGATAGCCGCCGTACTGCTAGGGCCGTGGTGGGCGACCGGCATTGCCGGTGTGATCGCCATCCTGCGTATCTCGCTGGGGGTGGGGACGATTCTGGCCTTTCCGGGTGGAATGATTGGTGCGCTGCTTGCCGGTTTGATCTTTCGGGCCACGCGCAACATGTATCTGGCTGCGCTGGGTGAGGTGATCGGTACCGGGATCATTGCCGCGCTGGTGAGTGGTCTGTGGGTGGCACCGGTGTTCATGCAAACCTCAATGGCCCTTCACCTGTTGATTGCCTCGTTCCTCAGCAGCACGGCACTTGGTTCGGCGATTGCCCTGGTGGTGTTGAAGGCTCTTGAGCGTGCCGGTGTTGTGAGATTACCCGGCAAAGAGGGGTTACATACCTTGAGGCAGATCGTCGTTCGTGATCTCAGCTATCGCTATCCACAGGCGACGCAGTGGACATTGCGTCGCCTGAACCTGTCGATTGACGCCGGTGAATACGTGCTGCTCTGCGGTGCCAGCGGCAGCGGCAAATCAACCCTGTGCCGGATACTTACCGGGTTGATTCCGCACGTGTACGAAGGAAGCATTGAGGGGACAGTTCTGGTTGACGGGGTTGACACCCGTGAACAGTCACCCGCCGATGTATGCACCCGGATCGGTCTGGTCTTTCAACATCCGCAGTGGCAACTCTTCAACAGTACAGTTACCCGTGAGATTGCCTTTGGCCTGGAAAGTCTGGGGTATGCACCGGCAGAAATCCGGCAACGTATCGACGAAGTCGCCGGTTGGCTCGGCATCGAGCATTTGCTTGCGCGACATCCGCAACAGCTCTCCACCGGTGAGCAGCTTTTGGTAGCGCTGGCGAGTATTCTGGCCATGGGGTCGCGGATCGTTGTCCTCGATGAACCGTTTGCCAATCTCGATGGCAGGCATGTGACGCAGGTGCAGGCTATCCTGCGCAGGCTTCATCAGCAAGGAGTGACGATCATCGTTGCCGAGCATCGGCTTGGGCTGGTGGCCGCCGATGCGACCCGTATGATCGTGTTGCACAATGGTCAGGTTGTGCTGGATGGGCCGCCGGTTCAGGTTCTGGCCGCCGATATTCAGCAATTTCATCTCGAACCACCATTGCCGGTACAGATTGGCCGTGCTCTCAACCTGAAGCCATTGCCGTTGACGGTAGAGGCTGTGCTGGCGCAGGTCGATCATCAGCAGCTTGCGACCATGTATCCACTTCCACCCGCCTTGCCGCGCTCTGCAAACGGATCGCCACTGCTCAGCGTGCGCGATCTCTCGTTCTCCGCCGGCCAACGGCGGGTGCTGAACAGTGTTCATCTCGATCTGTACGCAGGTGAGGGGGTGGCAATTGTCGGGGCTAATGGCGCCGGCAAAACCTCGTTGATCAAACACTTCAACGGTCTTCACCGTCCCCAACAGGGACAGGTACGGGTTATCGGGAAAGACACCCGTACAACACCGGTATCGGTGCTGGCCCGTCACGTGGGGATGGTATTTCAGAACCCTGATGACCAGTTGTTTACGACCCGTGTCCGCGATGAGGTGGCGGTTGGTGCTCGCGTCATGGGTGTCTATGATCCGGATCAGGTAGCGGCTGTATTACGCACATTTCAGCTTGAACACCTTGTTGAGCGCTCGCCCTTTACCTTGAGTGCCGGCGAAAAACGACGGCTGACACTGGCGGCAGCGCTGGTGACCAATCCGGCAATCCTGGTGCTCGACGAGCCAACAACCGGTCTCGACTGGCCGGCACGGCAGGCGCTGGCCCGGCATCTCCGCGAACAGGTGCAGCATGGTCGCACCGTAGTCGTGGTGACGCACGATCTGGAGTTTGCCGGCGCACTCACCTCACACTGGTTCGTCCTGGCCGATGGATGCCTGCTGGCCGAAGGGGTACCTCACGCGATATGTATGCAACCCGCCGTGGTACAGGCGGCTGACCTCCTGCTTCCTGATCGCTACCGGCTGGCGCTGGCGTTACAACACGTGGCTGCCGACGCGGGCGGTCGTCAGAACGAGGGAGAGGTGTAATGGCGTTCCACCTTGATCCACGCGCAAAAACGCTGATGGCTCTGCTGTGGACGGTGGTTCTGAGCACAGCCGCGAGCATTCCCGTTCTCGTGATCGGGATGATGCCGGTGTTGCTGATCGTATGGTGTAGTGGTCAACAGCCTGCCTTCCTCCGCTGGTTACGCCTGATTGCCCTGATGATCACTGGCTGGATGATCATTGCCCTGCTGACCCTCGACTGGCAAACCGCCTTGACCGTTGGTCTACGGATTCTGGCTCTATCGAGCATCTTTTTCGTATTTCTCCGCACCACCACACCGGAAGACCTGGGTGGCGCGTGGCAGCAGACGGGAGCACCATTCCCGCTCATCTTTCTGCTCACCGCCTCCCTCCAGTACGTCCAGGTGATGGAGCAGCGCATCCAACACATCATTGCTGCGCAGCGGGCGCGGGGTATTCCACTTGAGCCGGGATGGCGGGCACTGCGGTATTATCCGGCGCTGCTGATTCCACTGCTCGTGCAAGCGCTGGTCTCCGCCGGACATCTGGCCGCAGCGATGGAAGCGCGCGGTTTCAGTCGAGCCGGTCGCAGTCAATTCCTCACATATCACTGGCGTCTTCGCGATTGGCTTGCTATTGGGATGACGGTTATGGCAGCCGGGTTCCTGTTCTGGTTGCGCCTTTGAAAAGATGTGGTATGTAGTACGGCGGTTGATGCGAGAGTGTTTCAACCGGGATGCGGGTTAACATTCGAGGGGTTTCATATCACAACGCTGTGCCATCGTGATGTTACGGTGGCACAGACTCATGAACGTTCACAACGTGTTGGCACGACCGCACGGAAGCGAGACGTGTCGTCTATCCGTGCGCTCGATTGGCTTCCTGCTACGCTCCGTGATGCGCGTGTGGCGTCGTTTGGCGTGCGGAACCCATGTTTCCGCTCCCACCGTGATCGATGTCAACGGTCAATCTGCTCACGGGTATGGCGTGCGTTCTTGTTTCGATCATCTGGTCTGTCGATGATTGATGAAGGTGACTGCTAACTATCAGTTTTATGACACCTTACCCGAATCGTGGTGAGGTGTAGAGGGAGGTTTCTGTGTTGTCCCACATGGTTTCTCGGCTTTTCCTGATCATGATCGTTTTGCTCCTGGCGGCATGTGGTCAGCAAACGTCACAATCGCAGCCGCCAACTCTACCGTCGGCACAGGAAACAGTAACAGCAGGGCCAACTGTAGCGCCGCAACCAACGGCGGTGCCAGAGGCAACGGCGGTACCGGCATCTACCGCCGTGCCGACAGCGATCCCGCCATCGGGAGGGAAGCTCACCATTCTCTCCTGGCAGGCAATAACGACGTTGAACCCGCATCTGGCTACCGGCGTCAAAGATTTCAACGGCGCCACCGTGATTCTTGAACCACTGGCACGCTACAACGAGCGTGACGAACTGGTGCCGTTCCTGGCCGCCGAAATCCCAACCCTTGCCAACGGTGGCATTGCTGCCGACGGTACCAGCATCACCTGGAAGATCAAACCGGGGTTGAAATGGTCAGACGGGAGCGATTTCACGATTGACGATATTATCTTCACCTGGCGCTATTGTGTTGACGAAGCGACCGGCTGTACGAATAAGACCTCATTCGATCCGATTGCCGACATCACGCCAATCGATGATACAACGTTCACCATCACCTGGAAGGAACCGAACCCCAACCCCTACATCGCCTTTGTCGGATCGGCAGGCATGATCCTGCAACAAAAGCAATTTGCAAATTGTATCGGGGCTGCGGCAAACACAAGTGCCGAGTGCCAGGCCGCCAACCTGGCTCCGATTGGTACCAATGCCTGGAAAGTGAAAGAGTTCCGTCCAGGCGACACCGTCATCTACGAACGCAACCCCTTCTACCGCGATGCCGACAACGTCTTCTTCGACGAGGTTGAGATCAAGGGTGGTGGTGATGCCGCCTCGGCGGCGCGTGCCGTCTGCACAACAGGGGAAGCCGATTTTGCCTTGAATATGCAGGTTCCCAAAGCGGTACTGGAGCCGATTATTGCCGGTGGCGCCTGTGATGTGGTGGCCGGTGGTTCAACCGGCGGTGTTGAGCGTATCGTGATCAACTTCACCAACCCCGATCCGGCCCTCGGCGACCGGCGCAGCGAGCCTGATCAGCCGCATCCCTTCCTGACCGATCCGGCAGTACGCCGGGCAATTGCGCTGGCAATTGATCGCAAGGCAATTGCCGACCAGCTCTACGGGCCGACGGGTGCGCCGACCTGCAATCTGCTGGTGGTACCGGCCCAGATGAATTCACCCAATACAACCTGCGAGCGTAATGTGGCCGAGGCAAAGCGGCTGCTGGACGAAGCCGGTTGGGTGCTGAAGGATGGAGTGCGAGAGAAAGATGGCGTAAAGCTGGTCGTTACCCTACAGACCAGCGTGAATAACCTGCGCCAGAGCACGCAGGCCATCATCAAAGCCAACCTGGCCGAGATCGGCATTCAGACCTACCTCAAGGCGATTGATCCGGCTGTCTTCTACAGCGGCGATCCGGGCAACCCCGATACGCTGAACAAGTTCTACGCCGACCTGCAAATGTACACCTTCGGTCCCAGCTCCCCCGATCCACAGTCATATCTGGAAGGCTGGATCTGCGCCGAGGTAACGTCGGCGGCGAACCGCTGGAACGGCAACAACGTGAGCCGCTACTGCAACCCGACCTACGATGCGCTGTTTGCACAGTTGAAGACCACCTTTGATCCGGCGCAGCGGGCGCAGTTGGCAATTCAGATGAACGATCTGTTGGTCAACGACGTGGTCGAGATACCGCTGATCAACCGTTACACACCGGTAGTCAAGCTCAAGAATCTGGACGGGCCGACCTTCAATACCTTTGACAACAATCTCTGGAATATTGCTAGCTGGCGGCGCGTGCCGTAAGGTTTGGCGAACGGGCAATAACGGACACTGGTGCGCGTCCCGCAACGCAAGGCGACACAGGGTGCGAATATCAACCGGAGACACCAGGTAGGGGCGGGTTCCCAACCCGCCCCTACCGAACCCGCCCCTATGGCCATTCATGGGTTGACATAAAAACCAACGCGATTTCTACCGTATCAGGATGCCCCAGCGCAGCTCGCCGTTCTCCCCTTTACCGCAACGCGGGCAAGGGATCGGGGGTGAGGGCGTTCCTCCGCTCCCAGCGGGGGCGGGCCGGGGTGGGGATGTTTCCCCCATGCCTGGCAAAGACAGACGAAATGGATGAGCCACAGGAATGACTACCGTCTCATACCGAATCTTACTCAACAAGGTGCATTGTTCGGGGGCACTCCTCGTGCAGAAGCGTTACCGGGCATACCATTGGCGAGTCGCTCGTGGCTTGTCATCAGTAGGGGCGACGCATGCGTCGCCCCTACCGGCGTCCAGCGATGCATCGTTCAGGTGCAGCAGCGGGGAAATAGGTGACTGTTATGTCCTATGCTGCCAGATGTCCTATCACGACGCCCCAATCCATCGAAACGCCCCTCGTCCGCGTCGGGCGCAGGAGAGGGGCCGGGGTGGGGGTGTTCTCCCTCACCACACCTCCCAGCCCTCGTTCATCAGGGGAATGGGGAGTGGGGAAGGGGCGTGCTCCGCAAGGGTTGCCGGGCACTGCAATCCCGGCCCCCCTCCTAACCTCCCCCCGGTGGGGGGAGGAATTGTAGGGTGATTCCCCCGGTGGGGGGAGAAATGGAAAGGCAATTCCCCCGCTGGGGGAGGAATTGTAGGGTGATTCCCCCGGTGGGGGGAGAAATGGAAAGGCAATTCCCCCGCTGGGGGAGGAATTGTAGGGTGATTCCCCCGCTGGGGGGAGGAATTGTAGGGTGATTCCCCCGCTGGGGGGAGGAATTGTAGGGTGATTCCCCCGCTGGGGGGAGGAATTGTAGGGTGATTCCCCCGCTGGGGGAGGAATTGGAGGGTGATCCCCCCACTGGGAGGAGACAAACTCCCGCCCCCAGCGGGGGCGGGCTGGGGTGGGGGTGTGTCTGCACACGCTGGGAGCGTGCGCCTCCGGCTCGCTCACCACCTGCCTGCGCCGATGACTCCCGCCCCCAGCGCTATGCATTACCCACATGTCACACAGTGGCCGGTATGATGTATCGGTCGTGTCACGGGCTACCAGAGATGTCCTGGCCGTGCCCGGTAGGGGCGCACGGCCGTGCGCCCCTACCACTGCCGGTGCGGGATGCTGCCGTCACCTATAGGAAAACAATTGTTGCCGGTTGGCACCTGGGATGTCCGCGCAGCAGGCAGCAGTAACCACGACGGGGATGCGCACCCAGCGGGAAAACGTCCGGCCCTGTTCGGCTCGGCCCGACGCCACCGTCCGCCACTGCGGTCACCATCCAGGTTCCGTTGGTGCGCGCTGGTGTGATGGGCGAATGAACTGGACACCTCCGGCATCACGCCAGCGCTGGTGCCGGGCGTGATCCGCCCGTAGGGCCGTGCCCCTACGCGCTCATCCGGCATCATGACCGCGCTGGTGCCGTGCGGTGATGAGCAGAGGAGCGCAGGCTACGATACGCCCTGATGAGCAACGCAGATGGCAACGATACCGTTATAGGTCACTCACGTTGCCACCGATACGGTGAGCAGGCCAGAGGCGCTGACGGTCAGGATGCACCGCACGAGATTGCCTTTATTACCGGATGGCGTAATCGCATGCACGATGTGGGGGGGGCAGCCAGTTCTCATAGACGTGCTATCTCACGCCTCACCGTAGTAGTCCTATGCATTACCCATACCTCGAATACTGCATTGCCCGCGTGCCGGAGCGGGTCGGGGGCGTGATGACGGGCGTGCTCCCCAGCCGGGAGCTGGGAGCGCACGCCTCCGGTGCGCATGGTGCCGGTACCAGTGCTGAAGAGAGGAGCCAGGCGCAAGCTCCCGCCCCTGGCGGCATTCACGGATGGCCAGAACAGATGATCGAACCCAACGTCTACCCTATCAGGAAGCCCTCGATCAAACGTCTGCCCTCCCCTCTCCCACCCCCAGGGGCTATGCATTACCCATACCTGGTGTCAACCACGTGCGTATCAGCGGGGATGATCGCTATGGGTGCTGTTGTGAGCAACTGGCCCGGTGGCAGCGCGCTGCTCCAGCCGTGCCGGCACGTGCTGGATGGATTGCCGTAGCCGCTCGTCATGCGCGTGTCGCGCAGTGTGGCGTGCGGCATCCATGCTGCCGCACCAGCCGTACTTACGATCCGGTGCGTGGCATACCGTTCTCCATCCTGGTCACGGAGATACTGGATGTACTCGTGACGATCCGGGAAGCGTTTGCAACATAGCCAAACGCATCAGGATACTGTGGAGTGTGTGACCACATGGTGTGCTTGCCGCACAATGTGCCATGGGGTTTCATACCGGCTGCCGGGTGACATGAAGGTAATGCGTAGGGCAGGATCATGCTCCAATGGCATCCCCCCAGCAGGGGTAGATTGGGAGGGGGGCGTAATCCTGAGAACGTCCATTTCCCACTCCCTACTGGCAGCGCGTTGGATTTTGAGCCTGGGTAAAGACGCGCTCGAACTCACCGAGATAGGCTGCGGCCAGCACCGGGTCTTCAATGATGAGCAGGTTTTCGTCGTTGGTGCGCTCGGCGCGGCTGGTGAAGTTATACGAACCGGTGATCACAATCCGTTCATCAACCACGATCACCTTGTGGTGCATGGTATAGCAATTCCCATCGGCTAGAACTTCTACGCCTGCTTCGCGCAACGGCCCAAACTCGGAACCAATCCCTTCAGCGTTGCGCTGCTCGAACACCCCCCGTACCGGAATACCGGCCTGCTGCCGATTAACCATCGCCCCGGCAATCTCGTCACTGGTAAACGAAAAGGCCATAAACACGACCGACCGGCGGGCATTGGTGATGACCTCAACAATCCGTGCGGCTGGCCGTTCGCGTGGCGTAAAGTAATTTTCGATAGTTGCCTGACCGGTGGTGATGCGGGTGTGAGGGGTTGTTGCCTGTTTGCTGTTGCCGAACCGACCGGCGGCCATTTCCGCAAACTCGACGCGATAATTTTCGACGATGGCCGGAATGGTAATCCGCAACAGGTTGTTGTTGTTGCGGTAGGTGTCGTTGATCGTCACATTCCACGATCCCGTCCAGACGATCCGGTTGTCAATGATAACGAATTTGCTGTGGAGAAACGCCGTTGTCTCTTCCCAGCTTATTGGAATACCACCTTCTTCAATAATCCCGGCGAATTTGGCATCTACCGGGTCCTCCAGGCTTTCACGGTCAAGCGCCAGCCGCACCTGTACCCCGCGCTGGTGGGCAGCAACCAGCGCTTCCGCCAGTGGTTGCAGGGTGTATTCAAATGTCGCCAGATCGATACTCTGGCGAGCATTGGCAATATCGGTCAGCATATCGCGCAGAAACGGTGGCGTGACCCGGTCGCGTGGCACATCGGGATAGACCAGTGATGGGGTTGTGAAATAGACGGCGATGTCGCCACTGACATCAGGTTTAGGTTGGGTTTCAATCCCGAACAGCGCCGGATCGAGACCGAAGCGGCGTAGATCAATAATCCCGGCGTTAATCAGATAACCGAGGGCCAGGATGAGAAACAGCAATATGATCTGCGTGCGGTTGGGGCGATACGGTCGTGACGAAGAGGGCTTGCGCGCCATAGATTCCCCAGTCTAGCGACGGCCCAGATGGGCCAGCAGGCTGAATGGTACCGCATGCAGCCACCGCTTCGGATACGCCGGTACCGGCGGGGAAGGGGGTGAACTGATAGTGTCAGGGGGAGCAGGAACCGGATCACGATCAGTCGCGCTTCCCAGCACAACATCCGCTGCCGGATCAACACGCTGATCCGGGGCGGTTTCGCTTGTCTCTGGTAGTGTCGGCAGCAGAGTTGTAAGCGCCCGTTCCGCCGTCGCCACCGTGCCATCTGCCCGCGCAGCGGCCCGCACCGCCTGTCGCAGCGCCTGCGCAATCGTCTCGGCAGTAGCCTCATCAGCCGTCGTCACCGTCAATGCAACAGCACGGGTTGTTGCCCAGCGCAGCAACTGTGTCGCCTGATCATCGGATAAGCCGGCGGTCAGACGCTCGTCTTCTTGCAGCGCTTCAACGACCAGTTGTTGCAGCGGTGTGAGATTGCGGCTCATCGGCTCAACCCAATCTTACAGCCGTGAACGTGGATCGAGTGCATCGCGCAGACCATCACCGACGAAATTAATGCTAAGCACCGTCAGAAAGATCAACATACCGGGGAAGAGGGCCAGCCAGGGGGCTGCCTGCAAATACTGGCTGCCGTCGGTCACCAGCCGGCCCCAGGTCGGTGTATCAGGTGGGAAACCGACACCCAGGAACGACAGGGTTGACTCGGTGATAATCGCACTCCCCACTTCCAGCGTTGCAGCGACGATAATCGGACCGATGGCGTTGGGTAGAATGTGGCGAAACATAATTGCCGGACGGCTGATACCCAGCGCAATGGCGGCCTCAACAAACTCCTTCTCCTTAAGCGACAGGAAGGTGGCGCGCACAATCCGGGCCGTACTCATCCAGGCCAGACTCCCGATCACCGTGACCACAATCGTGAAGATACCGGCTTCCGGCGACCCCATGAGTTGAATGACCGGATCGCGGAACAGATAGACCACCAGCAACGTAAGGGGAATGGCCGGTAGCGAGAGAAACAGATCGGTAATCCGCATCAAAATCTGATCAACAACCCCTCCCAGGAAACCGGCGGTGGCACCAATGATGGTACCGAGCGAAATCGCAATTGCCATCGCGGTCAGACCGACCAGCAGAGAAACCCGGCCACCGTACAAAGTGCGTGCCAGCAAATCACGACCGAGATCATCGGTTCCGAAGGGATGAATGGCACTCGGCGCCGAGAGAATATTAAGAAAATCGAGATGGTCAATTGCCGTTTGCAGGTCAACCCGATCCTGCAAAAATGGTGAGCCAATTGCCTCTAGTTCTGCGGCCAGACGCGGTACATAGAAATATGGCCCAACAAATGAGAACAGGGCCAGTGTGAACAGTATAACGACCCCCAGCATTGCCATGCGATGCTTGCGAAAGCGCCGCCAGGCATCGCTAAGCAGCGAACGTGGTTTCGCCGCCATCCGCGTGGTCATCTGCTGGGCACGGGCACTGGCCGAAATCCCTATGGCGCCGTTCATTTCTATTTCAGACATACGCTAACCCCTTCCGGTTGCCTCTCGTTTACGAATAGCGTACTCGTGGATCGAGCACACCGTAGAGAATATCGGCAATCAAATTAAACACCACCGTCAAAATGGCAAAGATGAACATCAACGCCATCACGACCGGGGTATCAGAATTATTGATCGACGTAATCAACAGCGCACCCAAACCATTCACCCGGAAGAGATTTTCGGTAATAATTGCGCCGGTGAAGATGGTGGGAATACCGAGGGCAATCAACGTGACCACGGGGATCAGGCTGTTCACTAAAACGTGGCGTAACACAACCATGCGGTCGCTCAACCCTTTGGCACGCGCTGTGCGCACATAATCGAGCGAGAGGTTATCAAGCATTGATGAGCGCATGAAGCGGGTGAGGGCAGCGGTCTGTTGCACAACCAGCACCAGCACCGGTAAGGTCATCTGGCGCACCTGTTGGGTGAAGGTCTCCCAGTCAACGACCTGCAATGTTGTGTTGTACACAATTGGAAACCATTTCAGATTAATTGCAAAGATCAGCATCAACACCAGACCGGTGAAGAACGAAGGCACTGAAAAACCAATAAATGCAAAAAAGGTAGCAACGTTATCAAAAATTGAGTACTGCTTTACGGCTGAAATAATGCCAATCGGGATTGCCAGCAACACTGCGATCAGGTACGCTGTTCCCACAACCGTTAATGTTTGCGGGAGGCGCTGCCAGATCAGATCAATGACCGGGCCACGGGTACCAAACGAGAAGCCCCAATCCCCCCGCATAAGCGAGGTCAACCAGCGCACATAGCGAATTGGCCAGGGTTGATCCAGGCCAAACTGAATCCGAATCAGTTCACGGGTCGATTCGGGAATGGCCGGATTGAGGGCGAACTGGGCCAGTGGATCACCAGGGGCAAGTGCAAGCACGGCAAAAATCACAAAACTGATAATCAGGAGCGTCGGAATAGCAATTAAAATACGCCGAATAATATACTGCAACATACGCCATTGCCCCTGTCGAATGTAGCACGGCTATAAATCCGTGTTATGCTTCACCCATATCCTGTGCCGGTTCACCGGCGTGATAATTTCGACATATTTCTCAAGTAATGATGTCCAGACTGCATCTTTGCAGAGTGCGAAAGATATGTTTCCGTACTAACCCGGCTTATAAACACTGGCGTGCGTGATAGAGCGGTCTATCTGTCGCCTCCATCTGCGCCCAACCTGCCGAAGCATTGGGGAAAGCCCACACTCGAACGTGCATTGTCAACATGTGCCGGCGATCGAGATGCGTTCAACATTGTACAGCATGTCGCAGATAGATGAACTCGCTATCGTGGAAGTGCGAGAGGCGGCAAGATCGCTCCTGCCACCCCTCGCGCAGGCACCGTTTACGGCACGCGCCGCCAGCTTGCGATATTCCAGAGGCTGCTATCGAAGGTATTGAAGTCGGGCCTTCCAGATTCTTCAGCTTGGCGTTGGGCGTGCGGCGGTTAATCAGCGGAATAACCGCAACATCATTGACCAGCAGATCGTTCATCTGAATGGCCAGCTCTGCCCGGCGCTGCAAGTCGAGTTCACCCTTCAACTCCTCGAAGAGCGCATCGTATTCGGGGTTGCAGTAGCGGCCATCGTTGTTGCCGTTCCACTGGTTAGCCGAAGAGGCTACTTCGGCGCAGATCCAGCCCTGCAAATACTGCTGCGGGTCGGTCGACGATGGGCCGTTGGTGTACATTTGCAGGTCGGCGTAGAACTTGTTCAGTGTATCGGGGTTGCCCGGATCGCCACCAAAGAAGACGGCGGCGTCAATAGCCTTCACGTTAACCTGAATGCCGATTTCGGCCAGGTTCGACTTGATAATCGCCTGTTCGCCCTGGCGCAGCGTGTTAATGCTGGTCTGGAACGAGACGATCAGCCTGATCCCATTCTTCTCGCGTACTGAGCCATTCAGCACCCAACCCGCCTCTTCCAGAATCCGCTTCGCCTCTTCGACATTCCGTTCGCAGCTCGTGTTGGGCGAGTTGACGCTGGCCGGCACGACCAGGATATTGCAGGTCGGTTCACCGGTCGGTCCGTAAAGCTGCTCGGCAATAGCCTTGCGGTCAATCGCCAGCGCGATGGCACGGCGCACGGCGAGGTCGGTCAGGAAGGGGTGCGGCTGATCGGGTTCGCTGCGCTTGTCACCCAGGGCCGGGTCAGGGTTAGCGAAGTTGACCACAATCCGCTCGACACCGAACGAACCACCGGCGATAGCATCACAATTACCGGCAGCCAGAATTGGTTCGAGCACGGCCTTCGGAATCTGCAAGTTCCAGGCAAAGTCGACCTCAGCCGTTTCACAGACTGCCCGTGCTGCCGACGTGGCATCACCACCACCCTTAATCTCGACCTCATCGAAGAAGACATTGGCAGCATCACGGTAGAAGGGGTTCCGCTCGTAGATTACCGTGTCACCGGGGCGGAATTCCTTCAGCTTCCAGGCATTGGTGCCAATCGGTGCCAGATTAGCCGCCTGGCATTCAGCACTGGTGCTGGCCGCAGCACCGATACAGTTCTCGAACTGCTTCTTCTGCAAGATCATACCGAGCGGGCCAACGAACGAGATGTAGGGGTTGGCGTTCGGCTCTTTCCAGATGATCCGGAAGGTCGTGTCGTCAATCTTCTCGATGTTCGCAATTGGATCGAAGGCCGCCTTGGTCGTACAGGCCGTGGCTTCATCGGCGCAGTACTGCCAGGTGAAGATAATATCGTCAATCGTGAAGTCACTCCCGTCCGACCACTTCAGACCCGGCTTGATCTTCCAGGTCACGCTGCTACCATCAGCGGCAACCCCGCCATTCTCCAGCGTTGGGATTTCAGCGGCCAGGAACGGCACCAACTCGTCTTTCTCGTTGTAGCGGGCCAGCGGTTCGAGAATCACCGTTGCACCGTCGAAGTCCTTGGTACCGGTTGCCAGGTGCGGATTAAGCGTCGTAACTGCCTGCCAGTACAGGATCGTCAGCTTACCACCCTGCTGCGGCGCGGCGGTTGGGGCCTCGGTTGGGGCCGGTGCAGTTGTAGCTGCCGGTGCAGCAGTTGGCTGTGGGGCAGCAGTCGGCTGCGGGGTAGCAGTTGCCTGCGCTGCCGGTGCTGTGGTCGGTTGTGCCTGCGGTTGTTGCGTACCACACGCTGCCAGGACCATTGCCGCCACTGCTACGAGGGTCATCCATACCCAAAGTCGTTTGTGCGACACAGGAACCTCCTCACTCTAAAACGAACACCTGTATTTGATGAACAACGCTGGCCGCAGCCGTCACATTCCACAGGCACTGCCGTTGATCCGGCACTGCCGCTGAACATCTGTTGATCGACTGTCGGACTGGGCCAACGTCTCATCCACCGTTATGCACGCCCTCACGGCGCGTCGCCAACCCCGAACGCGGGTATAGCAAAAGAGCGGTTGATCAGACGGTGATCGTAACCGCTTTGCGCTGCCAGGCACAACTGTGTGTTGCGCAACTCCATCGCCCTTGATCGCCACTTTCACTGAGGTGCAGAGTGTCTTGAACAGTACCACAGGGTAGGCAAGTTGTCAAGAATGACCGGTGCATCTGTGACTAGATAACCTTTCAATATCCCTCTGTGCCACTGTAGTAATTATTCTGATGTGCTGCTGAACTACCGTATCATTATTAGAGGTTCCGCTCCACCACGTGCCGGATCGTAAGCACGGTTGGCGCGGCAGCATGGCTGCCGCACTCCAAACGAGGGCAATCCGGGCTGGAAGTGGTATCCTTGCCGGTGTGCGGGATGGGGTGCTGGTTAGGTGTGTCGGAGGTGGGGCATTGTCAAGCGCAGGTGAT
Organism: Chloroflexus aurantiacus J-10-fl; assembly: GCF_000018865.1. Classification (NCBI taxonomy): domain Bacteria; kingdom Bacillati; phylum Chloroflexota; class Chloroflexia; order Chloroflexales; family Chloroflexaceae; genus Chloroflexus; species Chloroflexus aurantiacus. The sequence continues at coordinate 1,071,396 of NC_010175.1, read as the reverse complement.
GAGACGCCCGATTTGATAAAGTATCCCTCTGTGCTCTCTGTGTCTCTGTGGTGATATATGGACAGGACGCGGATGGACGCGGGTTGGGCGGATGGGCGCGGATAGGTAGGCGTTGGTGAACTGCCCCTGACGGGACGGTTGGCGGCAGGCGCGGTAGAAGTGTGCCCTACCCCTCTGTGTCTCTGTGGTGACAGTCTCATATTCCCACGCGCCACTGAACTGTGCTATGATGTCACTATATCAGATTTCACAGCAGATGCAGTGTCGTTGAAACACCTATGCCACTTATCCTGCGCGCTTAACCTGCGATCAACAGACCTGTCAGGTGGCGGTTGCCGATTCCGGGCAGGTGCTGGCCGAGACCCCGTTGCAAGACATCCCCGATATGACGGCGATTGTCGGTGATCCACCAGGCAAACCCAATCGTCGCGTCGGTGATCCATACGCAGCCGGTGAGCGGTTGTTTGCGGCGTTGGGTGGTACCCGCCTCCTGCGTATGCTGGAGAGCGCCGCCGATGATCTGCTGCTGCTGGCGTGTGATGAGCGGGCAGACCGGATACCCTGGGAATACGCGGTGACTCCCGACCGACGGTTTCTGTTCTTTCAGTGTAGTATCCTGCGCCTCGAACCACTCCCGGCCCCACCGTTTGCGTCCGATCCGCCACGGCTGCTGGTTGTCTGCGCCGATCCGCTGCTGTACCCCGATGGCAGCATCCCTGCCTACCATCTCGATTTTGATCGCGAGATACGGGCGCTGAAGCAGGCGCTGGCGAAGAGTCAACGGGCGCTGGTAGCCCAACGCGTTCCGCCGACCCGGTATGCGTTGCGCGAGGCGCTGGCCGATGGCCCGGCTATTGTTCACATCTCCTGCCACGGTGCGTTGACAACGGTTGCCGATGGCGTTGACGTGGTACTTGCGTTTGAGGACGACTGTGGCAATCGCCAGGTCTTGTTGGGGCGCGACCTGATACGTTACGCACCGCGTGGTGGTCTGCGCCTGGTCGTGCTCAGCGCCTGTCAGAGCGCACCACTGGCACGGGCCTTTGTGCGCCAGGGGGTGCCGCTGGCCCTGGGTATGCAACACAATTTTCCCGATCCGTTGAGTGACGATCTGGTGGCTGCCTTCTACCGTTATCTCAGTGCCGGTCGTCAGCCGTCGGAGGCGCTGCGCCAGGCCCGGATCAGGCTGGCTGACGAACATCCGGCGGCTGCCGGGATGCTGGTAGGCTACACCTGTGACAATGGCTGGGCTGCGCTGAACCTGCCCCCAGGTCAGCCCACAATTCACCTCGATTGGTCGACGCCCGTCAGGCTGCCAGATCAGGTGACCGTGCCGACAACCGGTCTGTTAGGCCGGAACGCCGAGCTGGTCGCGCTGGCTACGGCGTTGCAGCAAGGGCGAGTGGCGACGATTGTCGGTGCCGGCGGTATGGGCAAAACTGCGCTGGCGGCTACCTTCATCCGCCGTTTTGGGTGGCGCTTCGGACGGGTTGCCGGTGTGAGCTTCGCCAATGCGCCGATTGACGAAGGGCGGGTCTGTCGCGAGCTGATCGAGCGGCTGGTCGGCCCGCAGGCATTGCAGACGATCATATCCGCCGGTGACCAGAGCACCGATCTGACGGAGCGTTTGCGCCAGGAGCTGTGCGATCTGATTGAGCCGGACGACCTGCTGCTGTTTGACAACTACGAGAGCATTTTGCAACCAGATGCGGGGGCTGAGGCTGCGGCAGCGGCAGTGCAACGCCTGACCCATCTGTTGCTGAGTAGGGGATGTTATCTGCTCTTCACCAGTCGGGCGCACCCAACCGGTCTGCCCGATGAGCGGCTGGTGCCTGAGCGGGACGGTATCGTTGGTCTGAACCAAGAGGCCGCGGTTGAGCTGTTTATGCGCATGTCGAGCCGGGCCTGCAATGGGCAACCGGTCGAGACTCACAGGCAGATTGCCCGCCAGGTGGCAACGTACACCGAGGGCTACCCGCTGGCGATACAGCTTCTGGCTGCGGCCTATGACGAGTACGAGGGTGAACCGCACCACTTCCTTGAGCGCTGGTCAGAATATCTGGCCCAGGCGCACCGTCAGGGACTCGATCCACGCCACGCCCGGCTGGCAAGTGCGCTGGAGGTGAGTCTGGCACCGCTGGCCGCAACCGAGCGCCGGCACCTGGAGCAACTGAGCAGTCTGGAGATGCCCTTTTTTGCCGCTGCTGCGGTGTTTCTGTGGGGCTTACCAACCGATGACGATGGACAACCAACCGACGCTGCCCTTGCCGACGCCCGGCAGACCCTGGGCATGTTGGTGCGGCGAAGCCTGCTACGGGTAGCAGAGTATGTGACAGATGACACAGGTATACCGACCGATCAACCGGCCACGTACCGTTTCCAGCCCGTGATCCGGCAGGAGATACAACGCAGGAGTGAACATCCATCACCACCTGGTGGTCTCGTTGCCTACGGTGTCTGGCTGGCGAAGCTGGCGTATGGTCAACTGAACCGTTCACCGGCGCTGGTTGAGGTCGTCTGGCAGAGCCTGCCGCTGCTGAGCGCAGCGACCACTGCCCTGAGCGGTGATACCCGCGCCTGGCACATCTGGCGGGTCGCCACCGTTCGCCGGCACTTCGGCGATCTCACGACGGCGCGTACCGAACTGGAACAGGCCCTGGCAGATGTCGGTGACGGTACGGCTGTTCGCAGCAGATTGCTGCATGGATTAGCCGATATCTCTGTGGTGCAGGGGGAGCTGGAGCGGGCCAAGGCGCTGTACGAGGAGAGCCTGGCGATCACAGAGGCGCTGAAGGATGTGCAAGGCAAGAGCGCCACGCTGCACGCGTTGGCGTATATTTATCGGGTGCAGGGGGAGCTGGAGCGGGCCAAGGCGCTGTACGAGGAGAGCCTGGCGATCACAGAGGCGCTGAAGGATGTGCAAGGCAAGAGCGCCACGCTGCACGCGTTGGCGTATATTTATCGGGTGCAGGGGGAGCTGGAGCGGGCCAAGGCGCTGTACGAGGAGAGCCTGGCGATCACAGAGGCGCTGAAGGATGTGCGCGGCAAGAGCGCCACGCTGCACGCGTTGGCGTATATTTATCGGGTGCAGGGGGAGCTGGAGCGGGCCAAGGCGCTGTACGAGGAGAGCCTGGCTATTGACGAGGCGCTGAAGGATGTGCGCGGCAAGAGCGCCACGCTTACCGGTATTGCCGATATCTATCTACTGCGCCGGCAATGGTTGCAGGCGGAAGCCTGTCTACGTGAAGCGCTGCTGCTGGCCGAACGCCTGTCTGATCAGCAGCAGATCGCGTTCTGCACGGTGAAGCTGGGCCAGGTGGCACAGGGACGGGGTGATCAGGCGACGGCCCTGGCGCGTTATCAGCAGGGGCTGGCAATCTTTGAACGGCTGCGTATGCCCCGTGAAATCCAGCAGGTACGGGCACTCATCGCCGCACTTGACCAGACCACGCCGTCACTTGCCGAGGCGATTGCGGCCTGGATCAATGATCCCGGCGATGATCAGACCCGCCTGCAACATCTGGTCGCGTTGCTCAATCGGATTGTCAACGAGGTGGTGCAGACGGTGCGGCAGGCTGATCGGCAGGCGGCTGAGCAGGTGGCAGAGACGCTGATTCCGCTGCGGCTGTCGCTGCTCCGGTGGCCGGCAGCGCAGGCGTTACCACCGTTCAACACGTTCTTCGGTTGTTTGCAGGCCCTGCTCCGGGGTGAGGAGCAGCAACTGACCCGCCTGCGTGCCGGGCTTGATGAGGGGCTGGCTGCAGCGTTGGCTGAGGTAGAGCGGTTGTGTAGGGCAGACGAGGCGGAGCTGCGCACTGCGGCACGGGATCAGCAGATTGCCGGGCTGCGCCAGCAGGTGATGGCTGCCATGCCCCTGGCGCTGGCCGACACCGACGAGCACCGTCGTGCGCAGTTCGTGCAGCAGCTCGAACAGGTAGCGGCGCAGGCGGCGGCAGATGAGCTGCCCGGATCGCCCTGGCTGGAACTGGCTGCCTTCCTGCGGGCATGTGCGACGCTGGTGCGCGATGGTACGGTGGTGACCGATGGTCTGAACGCGACCGATGCGGCGCTGATCGCGGCCTGGGCAGCCTATCGGGTAGCGGTGGCGTCCGGCGATCCGACAGCGCTGGCAGCGGTCTTGCCCCAGCTCCCACCAGAGGTACGCGAGCAGGTGCTGCACGTGTTGAACGCGCAGCTTGCCGCCCATGTGCAGAGTCTGCCACCTGAGCAGCAGGTGGCGCTGGTGGCCGAACAGACGGTGACTGCCACCCGGCAGGCGCTGAACACAGGTGATCCACAGGTGCGGATGACGCTGGCCGATCAGGTGCAGGCGGCTGCCGACCATTACGCCGACGGCGAAGCGCCCGACTCGTTGTATATGCAACTGGCTGATCTCCTGCGCTACTGTTGTGCCTGGTTACGCGGCGAGCCGTTACCGCCAGTACCTGAACGTTTCCGCCATCTGGTATCGGCACCTGAAGAAGGAGGATCACCGGTATGAAGCCATCCCTCGCCAAGCCCATACGATGCAGGCGGTGTCAGCAGTACTGGACGGTTGATCTGGCACGGTTGGGCAAGCCGGAGCAGGTTCTCTATCGCGGTCACGAGCGGCTGCGGCTGGAGGTCTTCCGCCTGGTGTGCCCGTTCTGCGGCAACGTTGAGATGCTGGAAGTGACCTTTGAGGAGGGGCGCGATGCCTGATGAGATTCGCGCTGTGCGCCAGCGGGCACCGACGGCTGAAGAAGAGGCGTTGCACCGCTGGTTTGAAGAGCAGGCGAAAGACCCACCCAGGCCGCTGGAAGAGGGGGCCAGGCAGATCATTGGGCTGGTCAGTGCCCTCTACAGTGTCATTTTCGGGATTCTGGCTCTGGCAGATACACCGTTGCCGGCGTATTTGACCTGGTTGCCGGTACGGGTATTGGGCGCGGTTGTGGTGCTCTCGTATATGGTTGCATTGCTGGCCGCCCTGCTGGTGGTTGTCCCCGGTGCCTACCGCTACGCGGCGGCCAGTCAGACGCAACGCGAACAGGCGTTTCGCCGCTTGATGCAGCGCAAGCTGATCGGGTTGCGGGTGGCGCTGGCGGCATTCGGGACGGGGAGTGTGGCTTTTGCCGGGTTGTTTCTGATCGTGTTGTGGGGCTAACAGGCAGATGACTATCGCGGTGACGCAATCAGCAGCCGACGCTCTTCGTGACTACCTCGCCGGTGCGGATCGTGCGCCGCATCCGCGAGTATCCGTGGTCATTATGTGCGGGACACGGATGGACGCGGATTGGGCGGATGGGCGCGGATCGGGCGTAGGCGTTGGTGAACTCCCCTGACAGGATGGTTGTGGGTAGGACGCGGATAAATGCGGGTTGGGCGGATGGGCGCGGATCGGGCGTGAGGGTTGGTGATACACCCCTGACTGTGCATAGCTGAACTACTGTATCAGACTCCCTGGTAGATACAGCTCCATACCTGTCATCGCAATGGCAGCAAACCCGACGATGTTTTTGGGCGATACTGGGTATCAGATAAGGTAATCCGCGAACATCCGCCACATCCGCGAGTATCCGTGGTCATTATGAACAGGACGCGGATGAACGCGGGTTGGGCGGATGGGCGCGGATCGGGCGTGAGGGTTGGTGATACACCCCTGACTGTGCATAGCTGAACTACTGTATCAGACTCCCTGGTAGATACAGCTCCATACCTGTCATCGCAATGGCAGCAAACCCGACGATGTTTTTGGGCGATACTGGGTATCAGATAAGGTAATCCGCGAACATCCGCCACATCCGCGAGTATCCGTGGTCATTATGAACAGGACGCGGATGAACGCGGGTTGGGCGGATGGGCGCGGATCGGTCGTAGGCGTTGGTGAACTCCCCTGACAGTACGGTTGGATGTAGAGGCGGCGGGAGTGTGCGGAGCGGAGCGCGTGCTATGCCCGATACAGTACCCCTCTGCGCTCTCTGTGTCTCTGTGGTGATATGGATACCAGTTCAGGCGCTGTTGAATGGCAGGGCATGATTTTTATGACGCCTGATGTGATTCTACCCCAGCACCACCCGCGCAATGTGTGCGATTAACCAGCGACTGACTATGATCTCCTGATCGAGACGGTGCTGGTCGGTGCGGGGTAGGTTGAGGTGTTCGAGGAGGGTGTCGGTTGCGCTGTGGATGGCGAGGAAGGCGTGATCGGCACCACGTCGCTGGCGGTCGGTCAGGATGGCGGCGGTGAGGCCAACCCCAATCAATGGCCAGTCGCCGTCGCTGAGGGTTTGGGCGCGGTGGTAGGCCCAGGTGGCCATGGCTTGTGCAGTTGCGGCGCTGACCGCCGGTGCGTTGAGGTTGCCGGTGATGGTCGCCAGTGAGCGCGGTGAGTAGGCGTCGATGGCTTCCAGGACGGTACGCGATGAGCCGGCAATGGCGTGGAGCCAGGCTAACCCCAGGCTGCCGGCTCCGGCAAAGACGAGGACCAGGCGGGTTGGTGCGGCGTGAATGGCGCTGATCTGTTCGGCAATGTCGGGTGGGATCATGGCGTCGTGCTCCGTCTGAAGAGTTCTTGCCACGCTGCGCAGTCAATGGTCTCGCCTTCGGGTAGTCCGGCTGCGGCGCGAAAGGTGTGGACGGCGCGGGCTGTGGTTGGGCCGAAGAGACCATCTGCCGGGCCGGGATCGAAGCCGAGTATTGCCAGTCGGGCCTGGATGTCGGCCACCGCCGGATCGTAGCGACGTGCTGCGTCGGTTTGGGGGCTTAACGGGCTGAATGATGCGCAGTCGCGGGCTACCGGGTCGGCATCCGGTACCCAGGTGAAGGCAAAGCCGGTGGCAATGGTAGGTTGCGGTGGTAGGGTCGGATCGGTGGGTAGCCAGATGAGCGGATCGGTGGTGGCGAAGCGGATTAAGGCACCACGGGCCTGCGCATCCCAGAGGACGGCTATCGGTTCGGTGAGCGGTTCCGGGCGTAGTGGTGTGATCTGGCCGTTATCGCTTATGCGCGACATGAACGGGCGGAAAGGGTATTCCCACGAGTAGACAGTGGTCGGTACCATTTCGACGAAGGCGTAGACGAAGCCGTCGGCCAGGCGTTGCGGGGCACGCACCAGCGGAATGGTGGTTTCGTCGGCGGAGAGGAGGGCGGTTTCGCTGCCGTCGTCGGCGTTGATCAGGTAGAGGCCGAAGCGGATGTCGGGGCCGGGGCCGCCACCCGCCACCGCCAGGTCACGACCGTCAACGCTCCACAGCTCCTCTTCGCAGCAACTGAAGGCACGCACGATCTGGCCGTCCGGCCCGATAATGACCGCTTCGCCGCCGGGAATGCCGATTTCCGGTTGCATCACTGCGTAGAGTAGCAGCCGGTCACCGGTTGGCGACCACGCGACCGGGATGTAGCGCCAGGCCGGATTTTCCATGTCCGGCGTTTCTGGGACGGGGTCGTCGGCGATGACCAGCTCCGGTCGTCCGCCGGTGATCTGGCTGAGGTAGACGCCAGCCGGTGAGTCGGCGCGTCCGTTGATTAGCCCAGGCGCAGGGTTGGCGAGATGGTACACAATCCGCTGACCGTCGGGGGAGATGCGGGGGTTGGTGATTGCCTGTTCGCTGAAGATCACCCGTCGTCCGTTGCCGTCGAGGGCGACCAGGTCGTTGCCGGTCAGGTAGACCAGGGTGCCGTTGGCGGCAACGCTCATGTCGCGTACCGGTTGTGGCTCGTAGGTGATTTGGGTCAAACGCTGACCATCCGGCTCCAGGCGCATCACCTGATCGTTTTCGATCAGGTAGACCGGGGCCGGGATGGTGGCGGCGGCGATAACAGTGGGTGGCGCCGTCGGTGATGCGGTTGGTGTGGTGATCGGTTGCACAATTGGGGTAGCGGTTGCAACCTCTCCCGATGGCGTGGCCGTGGGGGGTGGTGTGGGCTGGGATGGGGCAGAGATGCAGGACGTGAGGAGGAATATGATTAACCACCCAAAATACCAGACGTTTTTCACAAGACGGCTCCTGTTGGTAGGCGAGAACATCCTGGTGTGGCCGGGTGTGCATCGGTCGAGGTGGCCCGGCAGTAGTGGTCATAATTGCCGACTTCGCGTATCATCATACCGTATGCAGGGCTGCTTGAACAGGGCTGGCCGGTCTCTGGCAGAGGAGGTTGCTTGAGTACGTCGTCGTTTCCGATTGAACAGGTGCTCGATACGCTGGAGCGTGAGCTGGCGGTGTATACGCCGCCGCTGATTGACCAGATGGGAGAGGTGAGTCAGACGCCGTTTCGGATTCTGATTGCGACGATCCTCAGTTTGCGAACGAAAGATACGTTGACGGCGGTGGTTGCGCCGCGGCTGTTTGCGGTGGCCGATACGCCGGCGGCGATGGTGGCGTTGGGGGCGGAACGGATTGCTGAGTTGATCTATCCGGTTGGGTTTTATCGGGTGAAGGCGCAGCAGATTGTGCATATCTGTCAGATATTGCTCGAACGGTATAACGGTGAGGTGCCCGCCGATCTGGACGAGTTGCTGAAGCTGCCCGGTGTCGGGCGTAAGACGGCTAATCTGGTGGTGACGGCGGGCTTTGGGCTGCCGGGGATTTGTGTTGATATTCACGTCCATCGCATTTGCAACCGCTGGGGTTATGTGCAGACGCGCACGCCGGAAGAGACGGAGATGGCGTTGCGGGCGAGGTTGCCGCAACGCTATTGGATACCGATTAATCGCTTGCTGGTGACGCTGGGGCAGAATATCTGTCACCCTACGTCGCCGCGGTGTAGTATCTGCCCGATCCGTGAGGTCTGTCCGCGGATTGGGGTGACGCGCAGTCGGTGATGGTGGGGCGTTTACGATGGGTTCGAGTGTACCGGGGCCAGGAAGCCATTTAGCAGGCCACGAAACGGGCGCACGGCTTCGATGTGCGGGAAGTGGCCGCAGTGTGGGATGACGACGAGCTGCGAGCCGGGGATTTCGCGGTTGGCAATGCGGGCGTAGTCGAACGAGAAGACGCGGTCGTGTTCGCCCCAGACGAGCAGTGTGGGCACGCGAAGCTCGCCGAGGCGTGCGCGCAGGCCGGTGAGGGTGAGATCGGTGGCGGCGTAGCGCCGGCTGAGGGCGGTGAGGGCACGGCGATTGGCGGTACCGCTGATGGCGGCCCGACCGCGCTCGATCAGGTCGGCGGTGAGGTAGGGTTCGGGGTTGTGGAAGGCGGCGGCGAGAAAGGCGCGCACGACTGCGGGGTGGGCCGAGAGCCAGAGGATGGTCTCGCCCAGGACAGGCCAGCCGCCGATGATGGTGAGTGGCGATGGCTTGATGAAGCCGTCGGTGGCGATCAGTACCAGGCGGGCGATCCGTTGGGGATGGCGGAGGGCGGTCGCCAGCGCGTATTTGCCTCCCATCGAATGCGCTACGAAGACGGCACGCTCGATACCGAGTGCGGTCAGGAGACCGGCGTAGAGATCGCTCTGCAAGTGCAGTCCATAGGGGGCGTTGACCGGCTTTTCTGAGCGTCCAAAGCCGAGGGCGTCGACGGCTAAGGCGCGATACCCCTGTCGAGCCAGCCAGTCTACAGTTGGTTCCCAGTCGGCACACGAGCCGGCGAAACCGTGTAAGAGGATTACAGCCGGCCCCTGTCCGGCTTCGATCCAGTGGAGTTGATAGCCGTTGATCCGTAACCAGCGTGAACGCATCGCTTTTCCTCGTAGACACAGGCCATAGTGAGTATACCACGGGTAGGCGAGTGGTTGACAGTGATGAAGCGCAAAAAGGGCGTTTCTGCTCATTGCCGGCCATTGAATGTACATGTATACTCTGAGTATATGCAAACATTGAGGACAGGCGCACAGATGGCTGTTCCTCGTGCGGACGATTATGAGCGACCTGATCGACATCTTGCAGACGCTGGCAGCCCGGAGCGGACGATCCTCGTCGCCGTTGATTACGTTGCGTTCGTTTCCGCCGGGAACCGGCACCCGCATCAGCCATCTGGCGGTCGATCAGGGGTTGCAGGAAGCCTGGGTTCAGGTGGTTGGTACGCCGTTCTTTCAGGCTCAATCGATTGCGCTGGCAGCCCTGCGCCGGGGAATGCCTTTTGCCATTACCGGCAGCAGTATGGTCAGTCGGGCCAGTCTGCACCTCGTCACCCTCGATCTGCTGCGGAATGAACCGTCGGCCACTGCATTGTTGATCGCGCCCGATCCCGATCTGGCCCTGCTCCACGAGCGCGAGGCGATGTTGCTGGCCCGTTATTGTCGTCCGGCGTTGCCGATTGCCGCGACCGGTGGCATGCAGCGGCGGGTGGCGCCGACGGCGCGGCTGGTAATTACGACGTTACCCGAACTGCATAACCATCTGCTCAGGTTTCACGACCGGGCCTGGCGTTTTTTCTGGCAGCGTCTGCGGTTGATTGTGATCGCCGATCTGCACGTGTTTCACGGGGTTGCCGCCGCTCATCTGGCGATGACGCTGTTGCGGGCGGCGCGGTTGACGAGTCAACCGCTGCTGCTGGGTGGGTCGCTGGCAGCGGTTAGTGGCGCCGAGACTGCGCTGACGATGTTGACCGGTCGTGAATGGCGGATCACGGCGGTTGATGATCTGCCGCGTCCGGCCACAACGCTGGCGCTCTGGCAGAGTGATGGCGAACGGCGGCGCGAGATTGCCCGCCTGGCCGAGGCTTTTCTGGCTGCCGGTGCTGCGGTGCGGCTGGTGGCGACGCCGTGGGAGTTGGCCGATTTGCGGACGCTGGTTGACCACGAGGCGTTTAGTGTTGGGACGCAGCCGATGCCGGCCCATGTGCAGATCATTACCGGTGCTGATGTTGGTGCGGCCACGGTGCAGGCTGCGCTGGCGAGTGGGGCGGTGCTGGTCGTGCTGATCCTCGGTCGGGGGATGACCGAACCGGCTTTGCAGCGGCTGGCAGTGACCGATCTGGCGACGTGGCCGCTCTTGCGCCCGCCGGTGTGGCCGCCGGTGTTGAACAATTCGTTTGTGTCTACGTTGCATCTGGTGTGTGCCGCCAGTGAGCAGCCACTACGCGCAGAAGAGATTCGGCAGTGGCAGGTTGAGAGCATGGTTGAACAACTGACAGCAAAAGGCTATCTGAGCCGGCTCCCCGATATGCCCCCCGTCTGGTTGCCCGGTGACCAGAGCGATCCCTATATTCCGCTCGATCTGCACGCTGCCGGTACGGAACCGATCTACCTGCTTGATGAGCAGGGGCGGCAATTTGCGACTACCGACTCGTCACTGTTCCACCGCTGGATGCATCCGGCGGCGGGATTGCCGCCGTTACGCGGCGGGCAACAGGTCATTGCTCGCGACGAGGATCAGGGCACGATCACGCTGGCACGACGGGATGGCCGGCGTACTCTCCCACTGCGGCAGTGTCAGGTGCAGATTCGTGAAGAGTGGGCACAGCGCGAGTTGCGCCGTTCGCGCGGGGGGCGCGGGCCGCTCCTGAGCTGGGGACGGGTCGTGGTTGAAGAGCAGGTCTACGCCTACCGCGAGCAGATTGGTCGCGAACCGGCTCAGGAGCGAAAGCTGGCTACACCGCTGACCTATCGCTGGCAGAGTCCGGCAGTGTGGGTGCGTCTCGGTCAGCCGATCCATCCGTCGGGTCAACAGGTGGGGTGGTCGGTCGTCGCGGCGGCGGCGTTGATCACACTGGCCCGTGTAGAGGATTGTGTGCCGGCTTACGATCCGGCGACTAATCATCTGTATCTGATCGATGCCCAGAATAGCGGTAATGGGCTGGCTGAGTGGTTATACGATCAGATCGAGACGATCCTGCCGCTGGCCTACGACATTGCCCTCGAACAGCGCACCGATCCGCTCTTTGAGCCGTTGGCGCGCACCGATATGGACTGGCTGCTGGCCGTGTTGAGCGGCGAAACCGAGGTGGCAATCGCGATGCCGGCGTTGTCACCGGGCCGCACGCCGGGGGAGAACAGGCCGGCGCGCACACCTGAACCGCCGGTGCGAGAGCCGGAACCACCAGCGCGAGAGCCGCCGGCGCGGTCTGAACCACCGGCGCGTGAACCGCCGGTGCGTGAGCCGCCAGTGCGTGAGCCGCCGGTGCGGTCTGAGCCACCAGTGCGTGAGCCGCCAGCGCGTGAGCCACCGGCGCGGTCGGCGGAACCGCCAGTGCGAGAGCCGCCAGCGCGTGAGCCATCGGTACGGTCTGAACCACCGGTGCGAGAGCCACCAGTGCGTGAACCGCCAGCGCGGTCGGAACCGCCAGCGCGTGAGCCATCGATACGGTCTGAACCGCCGGCGCGAGAGCCGCCGGTGCGTGAGCCGCCAGTGCGTGAGCCGCCGGTGCGGTCTGAGCCATCAGTGCGTGAGCCGCCAGCGCGTGAGCCACCGGCGCGGTCGGCGGAACCGCCAGTGCGAGAGCCGCCAGCGCGTGAGCCATCGGTACGGTCTGAACCGCCGGCGCGAGAGCCGCCGGTGCGGTCTGAGCGCAGTGCCGATGCGCAGCGTGGCCGCTACAATCGTCCCGGTGGGCGGCATAGTGGACGACGGGTTCCTGATCAGCCTGAGCCACCCGAAGCACCGGCGGTGCCGGAGCCACCGACTGACGATTCGCCGGCGGCGAGTGTTCCCGACGCCGAGGCGATTCTGGCCCGGCTCCGCCAGCGGCGTGAGCGTAATGGCCCGGCGCCGACGAGCCGCGAGAGGCGTCCTGAAGGTCAGCAGCCGCTGGAGCCGCGTTTTCAGCCGGGTGATCGAATTATCTGTATGCCCTACGGGGCCGGACGGGTGCGCGCCAGTATTGTGAGTGAAGGGCGGGAGCTGCTGTTGGTTGAGTTTGATGAGCACGGCGAATTGCGGATTGATCCCTCGGTCAACATTGTGCGGCGCTTGCCGCCGGTAGAGGACGAAGGGAGTGAGTAGTGCGATGTCTAATCCGGTTATTCTCTATCTGCCATTGCTCGTCCACAGTGATGTTGCAGTACAGCGACAGGCGACGACTATTCTGCTGACCCATTACGGTAATCGGGCACTGACCTACTTGCGCCGTTTGCTGGACGATCCTGAACTCGCTGACCAGGCCCGGCTGGCGTTGAAAAATATCGGCGAGATCAGCGGTCTGCGGGTTGAGCTGCGCCCATTTCGCGGCGTGTATGTGCGTTGTCTGGGTGATTTTCAGGTCTTCATTGATAGCCGGATGATCAAACCAGACGAATGGGGGCAGAGTGAAGGGGGCAAGGCCGGCGGTCGTAAAGTGCAGGGTATGTTTGCCTACCTTGTGCATTGTGGGGTTGAAGGGGCGACGCGGAGCGAGATTGCCGAGGCGGTCTGGGGTGGTACGGCCTCGGCCAGCAGTTTTGCCAGGACGCTTACGGCATTACGGCAGGTGCTTCAGCAGTGCGGTGGCGAGGAGCTGGCTGCCAGTTTGCTCTACACTGACCGGCAGCGTTGTGCGCTCAACCCTGATCTGTATCAAAGTGATGCCGATTTGCTTGAGCGCACGTTCGATCTGGCCACCAGGACGGCCAATACCCAGGGTGTAGAGGCAGCCCTTTCCTTCTATCAATACGTGCTTGATCTGTACGATGGGCCGTATATGGAAGGGGTTGTGGGGGCGCAGGAGTGGGCAGCCGAACGTGGGGCACGGTTGTTGAGCCACGTGGTGCTGGCAGGCGAACGCCTGGCCTCTACGGCTTTGCACAATGGTCAGGTGGAGCAGTGTTTGCAGTACTGCCAGCGTGTGTTGGCCCACGAGCCGCGTGCGGTAGGTGTCCTGAGCCTGTTGTTGCGGGCCGGTCACCGACTTGGGTTACCGGCAGAAATACAGCGTGCCTACCAGCGCTACCTGTCAGCGACCGGGATCAATCCGCGTCGCAAGCGCGATGATCCGGTGGTGAAACTGTACCGGGAACTGTCCGAGTCGGTTGAGGATCGCGGTAGCAATGGCGGGTAGTATCTTAACCCAAGTTGCTACCTTACGTCACCACAGCGGTGCGGGTCGTTGAGCGCGACGGGGGGAGGGGTGGAACACGGATGGACGCGGGTGAGGCGGATGAACGCGGATAGATCGTCACCCAAGGTGCTACCTTGTATCACCACAGAGACACGGAGGATGGGCATAACCGATGTGCGTGACGTAGTGCGTCTACGGAACAGGCTGCGACCCAAGCGATGCATACCGTTCAGGTACGCTGCACGATGTTGTGCGCAGCGTCGTGCTGTTCATCATAGCAGGTAGTCTTTCGTGGTCTGCTCATAACGCAGGTGGCAAATTGGGTTATCTTATGTTGGCCGCCACGGTGCCTCGTGCAGGTTGGCAGACTCGTGCCGGAGCGCTGCTGGTGGGCTGAAGGTGTGCTGGTTGGTTCAGGGTGTTTCAAGTGCAGCGATAGGGTGGGGTGACACGCCCCATCCCGGCCCGCCCCTAACGGGGGCTATGCATTGCCCACAACTGGTGTCAACCAAGTGCGCATCAGCGGGTATGATCGCCATAGGTGCTGTTGTGAGCGACTGGGCCGGTGACAGGGCGCCGCTCCAGCCGTGCTATCACGTGCTTGATGGATTGCCGTACCCGCTCGTCATGCGCGTGTCGCGCAGTTTGGAGTGCGGCAGCCATGCTGCCGCACCAGCCGCGCTCACGATCCGGCGCGTGGCACACCGTTCCCCATCCTGGTCACGGCGGTGCTGGATGGGATCGTGCCGATCATCGAGTCAGTCAGGCAGGTATGCGATACCTGCGCGTAGACGTTTCGTTGTACCAGGTTCGTGCCTGCACACCAGCGGCCACGGCCAGCACCTGACGGCAGTGGAGAGGATGCCTCCACGCAGGCTGGAAGCCTGCGCCACGCCACCCACGCCACGGGGAGCGCTTGCAGTCCGGCATGACGCAGCGTGACATGTGGGTAATGCATAGGCTGGGGGCGGGGGGATGCTCCCACCCCAGCCCGCCCCCGCTGGGGGCGGGAGGATGCTCAGTTAGGGTGAAGCCGCAGGATGTGCGCCGGAGGCGCGCGCTCCCAGGGGAGGCCAGTGCGTTCGTACCACAATGGCGGACTGACAGGTGTGGTACTCTGTTCCAGCTAATGACATGGGTATGCGATACGCCCCACCCCAGCCCGCCCCCGCTGGGGGCGGGAGGATGCTCAGTTATGGTGAGGCCGCAGGATGTGCGCCGGAGGCGTGCGCTCCCAGGGGTGGGGATGGTAGATCATGGGCTGTGATTTCTCCAAAACCAGATTCGATATGAGAGTGCTCGTTTGGTTATCACCGGCGACCGTTGCGTCTGTTTGCACTGCTCGTCAGGTAGAAACGCAGACATTGCTATGAACATTACCTCAATTCAGCATGTTCACCCCGCCTGGCGGGCAGCGTTGTGGATGGCCGGCGCACTGCTCTCGTTTAGTGCAATGGCGGTTGGTGGTCGCGAACTCGCGGCTGAGTTATCGACGTTTCAGATTCTCTTCTTTCGTAGCCTGATCGGGTTGCCGCTGGTCGGGCTGGTGGTGATGCGCTACGGTGGCCCACAACAATTGCGCACCCGGCGGTTGCCACTGCACCTGCTGCGTAACCTGGCCCATTTTGGTGGGCAGTACGGCTGGTTTTACGGTCTGGCCTTCATCTCGCTGGCCGAGGTCTTCGCGATTGAGTTTACGGTTCCGTTGTGGACGGCGCTGCTGGCAGTGGTCGTGTTGGGTGAGCGGTTGACGCCCATTCGCCTGCTGGCCGTTATCCTTGGTATCGCGGGTACGTTTATTATCTTGCGCCCCGGTAGCGGTATGATTCATCCGGCTGCGTTGGCCGTGCTGCTGGCGGCATTTGGCTATGCCACTGCCCATACGCTGACCAGGAAGCTGGTCAGTACCGAGACGCCGCTGGCTATTTTGTTCTATATGACGCTCATCCAGTTGCCCCTTGGGTTAATCCCGGCACTGACCGATTGGACGCTTCCGTCACCTGCCCGCTGGCCGTGGGTGATTGTGGTTGGCGTGTCGGCGTTGACGGCGCACTACTGTATGGCGCGAGCGCTGCGGCTGGCCGATGCGACTGTGGTTGTACCGCTCGATTTTCTGCGGCTACCGCTCATTGCCCTGATCGGTGCGCTGTTCTACGGTGAAACGGTCACCTGGTCGCTGGCGTTGGGATCGATCCTGATCCTGTCCGGTATTGCCACCAATCTGTGGGGCGAGCAGCGTCGGCAGGAATAATCCGCCAGACAGCAATGATGGTGCAGGCAACAGGCGGCGAATGGCTGTCAACCTGTACACATACCTGCGGTGATGGTAGAATGTAGACTGATGATAACACTACCTGTGCCAACCTGAAACCTTCCATGAGCGGAAATATTCTGACCCACATTGTCAGTTTTGGCTATCTCTTGCGAGAGATGGGAATCGCCGTCAGCCCCGGTCAAATTGTCGAACTGATCGAGGCGATTGAGCACGTTGGTCTGCTGCGCCGCGAGGACTTGCGGGCGACGATGCGCTGTATGCTGGTGTTGCGCCGCGAAGACCTGCCGTTGTTTGATGTGGCCTTTGAGTTTTTCTGGAAGAAGGCGCTCGGTATTGACCTGGAACGCGAGATGATGCAGATGCTGCTCCCGCAGGTTAAAATTCCGCGCCGTCAGTTGCGTCTACCGCGCCGCCAGCCTACTGCCGATGATGCCGATGCCGCTGAAGGTCAGGAACGGGAAGAGATTGACATTCAACTTACCTTTAGCCGTGACGAGGCATTGCGCACCAAGGATTTTGCCCAGTGTACCTGGGAAGAGGTCCAGGCGTGCAAGGAGCTGATCCGGCGGATGGAATGGCGGATTCAACCGCGGCGTACCCGACGCAGGCGTCCTGATCGGGCCGGTCGGCTGTTGGAT
Source organism: Chloroflexus aurantiacus J-10-fl (assembly GCF_000018865.1). Classification (NCBI taxonomy): domain Bacteria; kingdom Bacillati; phylum Chloroflexota; class Chloroflexia; order Chloroflexales; family Chloroflexaceae; genus Chloroflexus; species Chloroflexus aurantiacus. Next base: position 1,054,594 of record NC_010175.1, on the reverse strand, counting down.
ATGCGGCGTACCCTGCGGCGGAGCTGGCGTTTCGGCGGTGAACCGGTTGAGTTGTCGTGGCGTCATATCCGTACCGAGCCGCGTCCGCTGGTGCTCATCTGCGATATTTCGGGTAGTATGGAGCGCTATTCGCGCATTCTGCTCCAGTTTGCCCATGCTATCTCGGCGGGGTTGGGTGATGTAGAGACCTTTGTCTTCGGTACGCGCCTGACCCGGATTACCCGGCAGTTGCGCCACAAAGATATTGATGATGCGATTGATGCGGTGAGCAAGCATGTGGTGGATTGGAGCGGCGGTACTCGCATTGGTGAGGCGATCAAAGAGTTTAATTTTCGCTGGGGGCGGCGCGTATTGGGACGGAGTCCGGTGGTGTTGTTGATCAGCGATGGCTGGGATCGCGGTGATCCGGAATTGCTGGCCCGCGAAATGGATCGGCTGCAACGTTCGTGTCACCGCCTGATCTGGTTGAATCCGCTGCTCGGCACCCCTGGCTACGAGCCGTTAACGGTGGGGATGCAGGCTGCCTTGCCGTTTGTCGATGATTTTCTGCCGGTACACAATCTGGTCAGCTTAGAGCAGCTCGGTGCGAAACTGGCTGCCCTCGGCCCGCAACGTCCGGCTCGCCGCCAGCGCATGACGATCACGCGAGGCTGATTATGAGTAATCCTGTACAGTTGAAGGCAGAAGCCGATGCCTTGATTGCACGCGGCAAAGCCCTTATCGCCACCGATTTACCGCAGGCTACCGATCTGCTCAATCAGGCGGTTAAGCTCTACTGGGCTGCGGGCGAGTATTACAGCGCCGCAGCGCAGACCGGTAATTATGGTTGGGCGCTCCGTCGCATGGGGCGACCCGATCTGGCCCGGCCATACCTGGCTCGTGCGGCTGAGATCTTCGCCGATCTGGGGCTGACCGATTTTGCCGAACGTCACCAGGCAGCAGCCGATGATATTGCTGCTGATCTGACGCCAGAGTTTCTTGCCAGTCTGCCGCCGATGGTGCGGCGGGCAATTGAGCAGCAAGACGGTGCGGCGCTCCAGTTCGCGATAAATGCCTTGCCACCCGATGAGCAGCAGATGGTGATTGATCGCCTCGCGGCCATCGGGCTGATCAGTCTGGCCGATGACGATGATACGGCAGGGCAGGCCGTGCAGCAGTTTGAGCCTTTGTTGCAGGCAATTGCCGCGGTGGCCCGTGGTGATGAACGGGAACGGCCAGATGTCGAGCAGGCATTAAACGACCTCGAACGCAAGGGCTGGCGGATTCGCAAGGCAGTGCATCAGATCTGGCAGGGTGAGCGACGACGCCAGCGCCTCACGCATGGTCTCGATGAGATTGATACGGCTCTGGTGAATCGCATCCTGGATATTCTGGCTGAAGCGCAAACGCCGTAGTGTCAGGTCAAAAACGCCAGCAATGCGGCCAGGGTCTCGGCGGGTGCCTCTTCGGGGAGAAAGTGACCGCCGGGCACGCTGTGGCCCTGCACGTCCAGCGCATACTCTCGCCAAACGTTGATCACATCATACTTTCTGCCGACAAAACCCTCGGCTCCCCAGAGCACCAGTAGCGGACACTGCACCTTCCGCCCGGCACGACGGTCGGCCTCATCGTGTTCGAGATCAATAGTCGCTGCGGCCCGATAATCGGCACAACTGGCAGCAATTGTGGCCGGATCGCGAAAACAGCGCAGGTACTCAGCCACGACCTCATCGCGAAAGGCAGTGGGGGTTCGGCCCCAATGCTTCAGTTTACTGCGCAACCAGAACTCCGGATCGGCGCCGATCAGAGTTTCGGGCAGCGGTGCCGGCTGAATCAAGAAGAACCAGTGGTAGTAGGCCGTCGCAAATTCACGGTCGGCGGTCAGGTACATGTAGTGGGTGGGGGCGATATCGAGCACAGCGGCCCGCTCAATGCGATCCGGGTAGTCGAGGCACATTCGATGGGTTACCCGCGCACCGCGGTCGTGACCGACCACCGCAAAGCGGGTGAAGCCGAAGTGCTCCATCACCTGCACCATATCGGCAGCCATTGCCCGCTTACTGTAGGTGATGTGCGAAGGATCATCAACAGGTTTGGCACTGTCGCCGTAGCCACGCAGATCGGCAGCGATCACTGTGAACTGTTGGGTGAGTGAGGGGACAATTGCATGCCACATCGCGTGCATTTGCGGATAGCCGTGCAGCAACAGCAGCGGCGGCCCACTTCCACCGATAGCGCCGGCAATTGTTACCCCGTTCACGTCGCAGCGAAATGGTGTGCATTGGTTAAGAATTGTCAAGGACCCACCTCACTTTGTTGAAAAAACATTTCACATGGTGGTGATAGATCAGGTATAATCAATTCTATCCGAAGTCAGCTCAACCGTTGCTTACTAACAAAGGAGGAAACGACGTGGTTTCTCGCATGCGTGTGATCGCGCTGGTACTGGTCGCATTACTGGTCAGTGCCTGTGGAAGTGCGCCGACGACAACGGCGCCGACGGCTGCACCTGCCGGTGAATCAGCACCTGCGCCTGCTCCCGCACAGACTCTGCGCTACGCTTTTGGTGGTGGGCCGGTTGGTGTGGTGTATTCCAGGTGTATGCCGATGTTATCTCGCTGATCATCAAAGAGAAGGTTCCCGGCGTAGATATTACGGCTGAAGGTACCGGTGGTTCCGCCGAGAACCTGCGCTCGGTCAATGCCGGTGATCGGCAGTTTGGGATTGTCTATTCGGGTGATGTGGCTCTGGGGGCGCTGGGACAGTTGCCTGACGATCCCACCGTCTACGACAAAGTGATGCCGGTGGCCCCGCTCTACGGTGGTGTTGCCCACTTGGTTGTGACCGAAGCCAGTGGCATTAACTCGGTGGCCGATCTGGTTGGTAAGCGCATTGCGCTGGGGAATGCCGGTTCGGGTGCTGCGCTCAGCGCCGAACGCTACTTCAAGGCGCTAGGTCTGTTCGATAAGATTCAGATCGAGTACCTTGGTTACTCGCAGGCGGCGGCAGCGATGGCCGACGGGCAGCTCGATGGCTTCTGGGTGTTGGCCGGTTTCCCGAACGCATCGGTACGTGAAGCCGCAGCCGCCACCAAGATCAAGCTGATCGATATCTACACCCCCGGCGTTGAAGGTGGCTTCTTCGAGCAGTATCCGTTCTACTCGCAGCGGGCGTTGACCGGTGGTGCATACGATGGTATGCCAAACGATGTTATGAGCTTCCAGGATACAGCGCTTTGGGTCGCCAATGCCGATGTACCGGAAGACATTGTGTATCAGGCCCTGAAGGCTGTCTACCTCGATGGTGGGCTGGAGCGACTCCGCGAGGCGCACCCATCTGCCAATGAGATGGGCCTGGAAGTTGGTATCACCGGGATTGCGAATAAGTTGCACCCCGGTGCGGTAAAGTTCTGGACTGAGCAGGGTGTACAGATTCCCGACGAATTGAAGTAGGCTCTTTCATTGAACAGCAACGGGGCGGCTGAGCTGGAACCGGAGGGAGCAGTTTGCTCCCTCTGGTACTACCACGTAAAGAGGCGCTTATGTCTGATCTGAAACAACCTGATAGTGTCGGTGCAACGCCAACCAGTGACGAGATCGATCAGGAAAAGGTTCGCGAGTATCTCGAACAGGAAGAGAAACCAACCCGGTCGTTGGGTCGCTTTTGGGGTATCGTTGTGACCCTGATTGCGGTCGGCATGGCCGGTTTTTATATCTACACCGCCGGTACGCTGCCGGCACCGGTGCAGTGGCAACGCGGAATCTATGTGATGTTGACCTATATTCTGGTGTTGCTGCTGTACCCCGCTGTTGGCAAGAAGAGTCCCTTGCAACCGTGGCTGTCCGGTCTGGCTGAGCGATTGCCGGGGCCGCTGCGCGCAGTGATTGTGCCACGCGGCGGGCCGACAATTCTCGATCTGGCGCTGATCGTCATCACGGTCATCGTTGTTGGTTACTTCATCATTAACTATCCGGCATTGCAACGGCGGGCCGGCGCGTATAATCCGACCGATTTTACAGTGAGCGTCATCGGTCTGATCATCTCACTGGAGATTGCGCGCCGGGTATTGGGCTGGTCGATGACGCTGATCGGCCTCTTTTTCATTCTCTACCTGCGCTTCGGCTTTGTGCTGTACGACATTCCGATTCTTGACACCTTTGCCCATCGTGGCCAGCCCTGGCAACGGGTGGCAACGGTGCTCTTCCTCGATCAGGAAGGCGTATTCGGCGTCATGGCCAATGTGCTGGTCAGTTACGTTATTCTGTTCATCTTTTTCGGCGCATTTCTCAGTAAAGCCGGCGCCAGCCGTTTCTTCATCGATCTGCCGCTGGCCCTGGCCGGACGAAGCACCGGCGGTCCGGCAAAAGTGGCAGTCTTGTCGTCGGCACTGTTTGGCTCGATTTCCGGGAGCGCAATTGCCAACACCGTCAGTACCGGCACGTTCACCATTCCCTTGATGAAACGGGCCGGTTTTCGACCTCATGTGGCTGGGGCGATTGAGCCGTCGGCGTCGATTGGCGGTGCATTTATGCCGCCGGTGATGGGGGCGGGCGCGTTCTTGATGTCAGAGCTGACGAACACGCCCTACTCGGTGATTGTGGCGATCTCAATTGTGCCGGCCATTCTCTACTTTCTGTCGGTATTGACGATGGTACATTTTGAGGCCAAGAAGTTCGGGTTAAGTGGGATCAAAACCGAACAGACGGCCTGGCAGATCATTCGGAACGAATGGTACCTCTCGCTGCCGCTGCTGGTCGTCATCTTTATGCTTGCACAAGGGTTTTCGCCCGGCTACGCCGCGTTCTGGTCGATTCTCTCGTGTATCCCCCTGATGTACCTGTTGCCGGAAAACCTGGCCGATTTCAAAAATCCGGCGGCACAGGGTGGGACGGTGGTGAACGCCTTTCTGCGCAGTACGGTTCGCGTGATCAAGACGATAAACGAGGCGATCCAGAAGGGTGTACGTGATACGCTGGTGATCGGCGCCACCGTTGGCGTGATCGGGATGATCGTCGGTACCATTTACGCGACCGGAGTAGGGCAACGGTTTGCCAACATCATTGTCAGCCTGAGCGGTGGTAATCTGCTGATTGCGGTGCTGCTGATCGGCATCGCGTCACTCATTCTGGGCATGGGGGTACCGGTAACCGCAGCTTACCTGATCACCGCTGTGATTGCCGTCCCAGCGTTGAATGATTTGGGGGTTGCGATCCTGGCGGCGCACATGATCGTCTACTGGTTTAGCCAGGATAGCAATATCACGCCGCCGGTCTGTGTGGCTGCTTATGCGGGTGCCGCGATTGCCGGGGCCGATCCCTGGAAGACGGGGTGGACATCATTTAAATTTGCGAAATTGCTATACGTGATGCCGCTCCTCTTCGCCTTTACGCCAGAGATTCTGATGATTGGCGAAAGCGGTCAGCCGCTGGTCGATGTAGAATGGAGTAAGGTCGCGATGTCGTGGTTCTCGGCGACCCTCGGCACGATTGCCTTCTCGGCGGTTTCGATGTTCTATCTGGTGCGCAAGACGACGTGGTGGGAGTGGGTGATCGCCGCGTTTGGCACGTTCCTCTGTTTCTGGCCCAGCCTGCTGACGGATGCGATAGGCGTGCTGATCGTTGGCGGTGTCTGGTTCTGGCAGTGGTACGATGTGCGCCGACAGCGCCAGGCAGAGGTGCGGTCGAGTATGGCCGATTAGAAGATCGGCTCACGGTTGCCACGATGATACAGGCAGGCTTGTGGGGCGGGTGAGACCTCTCTACACCTGATCATTGTGGTAACTGTACGAGGGTCTCCACGGAGAGCACAGGCTTCGGCCTGTGCTACTCCGGCTCAATCTTGAGAGATTGCTCTCGTGATCGGCAAGGGACGGTTCTGAGCCGAGTGCAAGTATCTTCAGTTGATGTCGCCGTGTGACACTTGTTACCATGGATGTGGGTCAATTTACCTTTTGGTCTGACCCGTGGTGAAACCTCTGGCAGCTAGTAGAGCGCCGGACGTTCAAAAGGAGCGCGAGTCATGCACGAGATTATCGATGCAATAGATCGCTGGCTGGCACGTGGCGAAAAGGTGGCAATAGCAACCGTTGTGCGCACAATGGGTTCCTCGCCACGCCAGGTCGGTGCCAAGATGGCGGTATCATCCGGCGGCGGGATTGTCGGTTCGGTCAGTGGTGGCTGTATTGAAGGTGCCGTCTTTGATGCCTGCCAGGAAGCAATTGCAACCGGCCAGTCCCGCCTGCTCCATTTCGGTGTTGCCGATGAAACGGCGTGGGATGTGGGATTGGCCTGCGGTGGTACGATTGATGTGCTGGTCGAACCATTGCGTTGAGGACCATACGCGGAACAGGAATGGCTATGAGCACAATCTACGAGCTGGTACGTGAGGCGGTGCGCAACGGAACGCCGCTGGCAACGATAACCGTCCTGGCGGGTGGTCCGGTGGGGGCGAAGATGGCCCTCAAGCCCGATGGGCAGACGATTGGTGATTTGGGTGAGGCCAGCCTGACGGCGCAGGCTGTGCAGGCGGCTTTGCCTTTGCTGGTGGTGGGGGAAACGCAGACGGTTACGCTCTCACCAGAGGTAACCATCTTTGTCGAGAGCTTTGTGCCGCCACCGACGTTGTATATGGTCGGTGGAGTACATATCAGTATTGCCCTGGCCGCGCTGGCGAAAGTGGTTGGCTTCCGCACGGTTGTGATTGATGCGCGGGAAGCATTTGCTACCGGCGAGCGGTTTGCCCATGTTGATGAGCTGATTCTGGCCTGGCCTGACGAAGCACTGGAGGGCAGGCTCGATGCCCGCAGCAGCGTGGCAGTGCTGACCCACGATCCCAAGCTCGATGATCCGGCATTACGAGTGGCCTTACGCTCGCCAGCGCGCTACATCGGCGCTCTGGGTAGTCCGAAAACGCATGCCCGCCGGCTCGAACGCCTGGCCGCGGAAGGGTTTACTCCCGCCGATCTGGCGCGCATTCACGGCCCGATTGGGCTGCCGATTGGCGCAAAGACCCCGGAAGAAATTGCGCTCAGCATTCTGGCCGAAGTAGTACAGGTGGCGCGCCGTGGCTCAGCCGCGACCGGCCAGAGAGGAGGATCAACCAATGACCCCGCTTGATCGTCATCAGGCTGAACTGCTATACGAGGGCGCACAGGCGCTGGTACGGGGTGATAAAGAGCGGGCACGGGCATTACTGCTAGAGCTGGTTGAACTGAATGAAAACATCCCGGAAGCCTGGCTCTGGCTGAGTGGTGCAGTTGATGATCCCGCAGACCAGCGCGTAGCCCTCGAAAATGTGCTGGCGCTCGATCCCGATAATCCCTACGCTCAGGAAGGGCTGGCCTACCTCGATGCGCAAAGGTCGTAGGTGTTGATGGGATCTATCTCATAACGTGGTGGCTTTGTGGTGCCTGAGTCTGGTGGAATAGCGTTGATGACACGTGAACTAACGATCACCAGCTATTAAGATTTGGCAGTATCTGTCTCCCTAACGATTCCTATGCATTACCCACAACTGGTGTCAACCACATGCGTATCAGCGGGTCTGAGCGCCATAGGTGCTGTTGTGGGCGACTGGCCCGGTGGCAGGGCACCGCTCCAGCCGTGCCAGCACGTGCTGGATGGATTGCCGTACCCGCTCGTTATGCGCGTGGCGCACGGTGTGGAGTGCGGCAGCCATGCTGCCGCGCCAGCCGTGCTCATGATTAAGTGCGGGGTACAGCGGATTCCGCATCGGTCACTTTTTCATTACCCATACGTCGCCTGACAGCCAGTATCCCCTGAGAGCACGAGCCGGAGGCTCACTCACCGTTTGCAACGGCCCCCCTCCCGGCCTCCCCCCGCTGGCTATGCATTACCTGTAACTGGTGTCAACCACGCGCTTATCAGCGGTTATGATTGCCATGGGTGCTGTTTTGGGCGACTGCCCGGTGGCAGTGCGCTGCTCCAGCAGTGTTATCACGTGCTGGATGGGTTGTCTTACTCGCCCATCATGTGCGTGGCGCAAGATTTGGAGTGCGGCAGCCATGCTGCCGCGCCAGCCGTGCTCATGATTAAGTGCGGGGTACAGCGGATTCCGCATCGGTCACTTTTTCATTACCCATACGTCGCCTGACAGCCAGTATCCCCTGAGAGCACGAGCCGGAGGCTCACTCACCGTTTGCAACGGCCCCCCTCCCGGCCTTCCCCCGCTGGCTATGCATTACCTGTAACTGGTGTCAACCACGCGCTTATCAGCGGTTATGATTGCCATGGGTGCTGTTTTGGGCGACTGCCCGGTGGCAGTGCGCTGCTCCAGCAGTGTTATCACGTGCTGGATGGGTTGTCTTACTCGCCCATCATGTGCGTGGCGCAAGATTTGGAGTGCGGCAGCCATGCTGCCGCAAAAGCCGTGCTCACGATTAAGAGCGGGGTACAACAGATTCCGCATCGGTCACTTTTCCATTACCCATACGTCGCCTGACAGCCAGTGTCCTCTGCGAGCACGAGCCAGAGGCTCACTCACCGTTTGCAACGGCCCCCCTCCCGGCCTCCCCCCGCTGGCTATGCATTACCCACAACTGGTGTCAACCACGTGCGTATTAGCGGGTATGAGCGCCACAGGTGCTGTTTTGGGTGACTGTCCAGTGGCAGTGCGCCGCTCCAGTCGTGCCGGCACGTGCTGAATGAATTGCCGTACCCGCTTGTCATACGCGTGTCGCGCGGTTTGGAGTGCGGCAGCCATGCTGCCGCAAAAGCCGTGCTCACAATCCGGCGCGTGGCATACCGTTCCCCATCCTGATCACGGGGGTGCTGGATGGGATCGTGCCGATCATCGCATCGGTCAGGCATGCATGCGATCCCTGCGCGTAGATGTGTTGTTGCCCCAGGTTCGTGCCTGCGCACCAGCAGTTACGGCCAACACCTGACGGCGGTGGAGAGGATGCCTGCACGCAGGCTGGAAGCCTGCGCCACGGGGGACGCTTGCAGTCCGGCCTAACGCAGCGTGACGTGTGGGTAATGCGTAGCTAACGATTCAGAGGCGGAGAGAAAAAGAGGAGACATACCTTCTATCGCATCAGAAAGGTATAGATTAAACTTCCGGTTTCTCCTCCTCCGTAGTGCGCCGGGGAAGAGGAAGTTGAGGGCATCGCCATAGGCTATCGCTTGCCCGCGCTCCCATGTTCTATCCGCCCTTGCATTGCCGCACGGACGTACCATACCCCAGGCACCATTCATACGTCTTCCAATCCCCGCGCTGTGAGAGCGCGGCCTTGGGTGAGGGCGTTCAGGGCATCGGCAGGCGCTATCTCTTGCGTGATAGGATGCTCCGTCCGTTCCTAAACCCCAGCGTTGGCAGGAGCGTATCGCATATCACCGCCGGCAGCAGAACAAGCCCAAGACGATTGCTCATCATCACCCTGACAGCGCAACAGTGCTCCTGGGTCTGTCCTCCTTTTCTGTGCAATCTCCCATCATCAGTCGGTATTCACATCTTGAGTAACACTGCGCATCACTGTCTGGCACCGAATATGCGGTGATCCATGGCTGTCCGTCATATTCGCAATGATCCGCAGGTGTCGCCTGTGCAATTCGGGCGGGTTCCGTAGACGGCAACACCGTCAGGTATGGCAGGGCAGGCCAGGTAGGGGCGGGTTCTGAATCCGCCCCTACCCGCCCCTACGGACATTGTCAGTGCCTGTTCATATTGCCGCACGAGAAGGTGGCGAAAGGGTGCGTCTAGAATCGCCTGTCATGCATTGGACTGTATCAGATGTGATATGAGCCTCAAGTTGCCACCTATGCTGTGGGCAGGCCACGGAGGCTGACGGCCAGGCTGTGAACAGCACGACGGTGCCCGCAACACCGTGTGGCGTAACCGTATGAACAATGTGGGGCGCACCAGTTCCCATGGACGCGCTACGTCATGCCTCACAGTAGGAACCCAGATTATCCACACCCTCTGTGTTCTCCGTGTCTCTGTGGTGACAAAGGGAGCAACCTGGGTAATGAGTGCTCTCCACCCCGCTGAACTAGAACCTGTTTCAAAAAACATCTCCTATGAGGATATCTCATTCGTTGCCGACCGGTTCCATAATCATAACGAGCACACCCGGCATTCGCGTGACCAGCCGGGTCAACGACCTGACACGTGCCAGATCGTGAGCACGGCTGGCGCGGCAGCATGGCTGCCGCACGCCAAACGTCGCGACACGCGAATGATGAGCGAGCAAGGCAACCAATCCAGCGCGTGATAGCACCGCAGATGGTTGTTAGAGTGCGACAGTACAGCGTTTTATGAAATAAGTTCTAGACTATCTGCCCCACCCAGTACGTATTGCGGCTTACGGTTGGCATTGCCCGCACAGTAATTCCTTCGATAGTCGTTACTTCAGCTTCGTTGACCAGCACCAGAGTCGGTTGCACACCGGGAAAGCGGGCTTTGTAGGCTTCAATCGCTTCGGTAATCTTGCGCGCTACCGGGGTTTTTGGGTTATCGTCGTACCACATCAGAAATGGTGGTTGGCGGCGAAAGGCGGTTTCAGGCGTGGACAGGACAGGTGCAGGTTCGGTTACGGGTGTTGGCGTGTGAGAACGTGATGCGTGTGCCATACGGTGCTGTCTCCTTCGAGATTGGGATGGGCAAGATGGTTCCTGATACGGTAGTGCAACAACCGGAAGTCGTTTTGCTCATCCGCGACGCAATTACGTGCTGGATCGAAAACCGTTCACGCCCGGTCATGTGGGCGTTGCGCTGTCTGGCGGGCGGAAGCAATGCTGCTGCACCGACCGTGCGCGCTGCCCGGTGCGTGTCGCGCCGGTTAACCTGCTGATCACGAGTACGATGTGCTCGAATTCGCGATCATCTGGCTTTGCAACAAGCAGTGCGATGACTGATTATCAGGCAGCACGCTTCATTGACCCTGGCTACGCATAAAAATACTGCTGTGCGCATCTATAAATGAACGGTGTGATTAATCGTGGCGGGATCAACCTTCTCATATCTGACGAAACCACTCGCGCTGGAGGTACCAGTTCCCGGAACGCAAATCGTGAATGAGGGTTCGTTCAACACCATCGGCGCAGGCAACCCGGTAGTAACGCCGTTCACCATGACGATCACAGGTATCGCGAATGTGCAGGACATTGACAACCCGGTGAATACTGTTTTGGTACTGAAACGTAGCCGGGAGGAAACCAAACCGCATCGCGAGTAGCGTAATCCGGTCACTTCGTGGTGGATGTCGCCAGACAACGGATGATGGGTGGCGGGGCCATTCCCGCAACATTCTCCAGCTTAGCATACCTGATCTCCGGCTTGTAATCTCTTTGCTGAACCGTATTGTATCAGAACATTTGTTCAATGTCAAGCCAGAAATCCAGAAGACCACAGGGAGCGATGGGTTCAGGGGTGGACGGAACATGCAAGTGTGTGCGGAAGATAGGGCCTGGGGATACGCTGAACGCTCTCACCCCCGGCCCTCTACCGTGCAACGGGATAGGGGAGATCAGGCAGACGCTGTATCAAATCTGGCAAGATACAGTGCATGATACGCCCTCTCCGCTGCACAGACATCCAACGGTGACTCGCACGATCAGTGCGGTCATTGACGGATCATGAGTGCTGACAGCATATCCGCGTCCATCCGCGTTCCCCCGATGCCCACCCCCGCAGATACCCGCGAATTACCTTACCGCCTATCCGCGTTCATCCGCCTAATCCGCGTCCATCCGCGTTCTGACAATGCCCCCCCGCAGATACCCGCGAATTACCTTACCGCCTATCCGCGTCCATCCGCCCAATCCGCGTCCATCCGCGTTCCGACGATACCCCCCCGCAGATACCCGCGAATGACCTTACCGCCTATCCGCGTCCATCCGCGTTCCGACGATGCCCCCCCGCAGATACCCGCGAATGACCTTACCACCAATCCGCGTCCATCCGCGTTCCGCCGATGCCCCCCGCAGATACCCGCGAATGACCTTACCGCCTATCTGCGTCCATCCGCCCAATCCGCGTCCATCCGCGTTCCGCCGATGCCCCCCGCAGATACCCGCGAATGACCTTACCGCCTATCTGCGTCCATCCGCGTTCCGCCGATGCCCCCCCGCAGATACCCGCGAATGACCTTACCACCAATCCGCGTCCATCCGCCCGATCCGCGTCCATCCGCGTTCCATCGATGATCAACACGGATATACGCGGATGGCGCAGATTCTCGCGGATCATCTTACCGTGGACGCTGCCAGTCGCCACTCCGTCCCCCGCGCTTGGCGATGAGGCGAATCTGGTCGATCTGCATAGTCTTATCGACCGCTTTGCACATATCGTAAATCGTCAAAGCGGCGATACTGACAGCGGTCAGTGCTTCCATTTCGACCCCGGTCTGGCCCTGGCAGCGCACGGTTGCTTCAATTTCCAGGGCATTGCTTGCCGGATCAGGGGTAAATTGCACGCTGGCGTGACTCAGATTGAGCAGGTGGCACAGTGGTATCAATTCGGCAGTACGTTTCGCAGCCATAATGCCGGCTACGCGCGCTACGGCCAGCACATCGCCCTTGGGAAGTTTGCCATCCATGATCAGGGCAAGTGTTTCCGGTTGCATCACCACCCGGCCACGGGCCACCGCTTCACGAGCAGTGACGGCCTTATCACCAACATCTACCATGCGAGCATGGCCGGCAGCGTCGAGATGGGTCAATTCGTTGTGCGCTTCGCTCATGTGTTCCCCTTTTTGTAATTGTTACCTGTGATCCGCTCAAATATTCTACGCGATCTTCTGTATATATCTGAATTTCAATCAAATTGTTATGCAAATAGATGCTTTACTGGCTTGAAACGCGGCAAGGAGTCGGCTATAATGTGGCGACAGGTGGGGAAAAGTGGGGAAAAGTGGGAGAAAATCCCACACTCCTTACGGAAAAGGGTCGTAACCGGTGTTTCTTGGGTCATACGAGCATACCATCGACGAGAAGGGACGCCTGGCCATCCCGGCACGTTTTCGTGCCGATCTGGCCGGTGGGATGGTGGTGACCCGTGGTTTTGACCGTTGTCTGCTCATCTTTCCCCTACCCTACTGGAACGATCTGACCCGGCGGGTAAGTGCGTTGTCGCTGGTAGATGAAGATGCGCGTATGCTACGCCGCTTGCTCTTCGCCAGTGCTTCGGAACAGGAGATGGATCGCCAGGGACGGATTTTGTTGCCGCAGAATCTGCGTGAAGCCGGTGGGTTGACAGATCAGGTGTTGCTGGTTGGGCTTGATGCGTTTATTGAAGTTTGGGCACCTGAGCGCTGGCGTGAGGTGCAACAACGTCTGGAAAGTCAGGGGCCACACTTCGATGAACAGATGCGGAAGTTGGGGATTTGATGGCGGTAACGTTCCAGCATACACCGGTTCTATTAACCGAGGTGCTGACGATGCTGGCACCGCGCCCCGCCGGGCAGTATCTCGATGCAACTGTCGGTGGTGGGGGGCACGCGCTGGCGGTGTTGCAGGCAGCGCAGCCCGGTGGCAGGTTGCTGGGGATCGACGCCGATCCCGCTGCACTTGCGGCAACTGCTGCTCGCTTGCAGGCAGCCGGTCTGATCGAACAGGCCGTGCTCTGCCATGGCTCTTTTGCCGATCTAGCAACGCTTGCCGCTACTGCCGGTTTTGGCGCTTTTGATGGCATTCTGTTCGATCTGGGGGTGTCGTCATACCAGCTTGATACGCCTGAACGCGGCTTTTCGTTCACGGCAGATGGCCCTCTCGATATGAGGCTTGATCCAACGCAGGGCTTGACCGCTGCCGATATGGTGAACAGATTGAGCGAACGTGAACTGGCCGACATTATCTTCTTGTATGGTGAAGAGCATGCTGCCCGCCGCATTGCACGGGCAATCGTTGAGCATCGGCGAACTCAACCCTTTCAACGCACGGCAGAACTGGCCGAGGTCGTTGCGCGTGCAGTCGGTGGGCGTCATGGTCGTATTCATCCGGCAACCCGCACGTTTCAAGCCCTGCGGATTGCGGTAAACCAGGAGCTTGATCGGTTGCGGGCTACTCTACCCCAGGCGGTCGATCTATTGGCACCGGGTGGTCGATTGGCGGTGATCAGTTTTCATTCGCTGGAAGATCGTATCGTGAAGCAGTTTCTGCGGGCCGAAGCATCTGGAGAGACACCACGGCTAACAATTGTAACGAAGAAGCCGATAGTGCCGACGGCTGCGGAAGTGGCAAACAATCCACGTGCGCGCAGTGCAAAGCTACGGGTTGCTACCCGGATCGGATAGCGGGTCATTGAGAGGATAGAGGTATGGCAGTACGAACTGAACACATTCCAGCCATTGTGGGCCGAGTGCGGTTGCGACGGGTTGACCTTTCGCGCTACCTGCGACTCGATGGAGCACGCTATATGCTGTTGTTGAGCCTCATCTTCTGCTTGCTCTGCCTGTTGACACTGGTGCAGAGTGGTCTGGTGACCCGCATGAATTATGAGCTGGTTGGCTTGCGACAGCAGCAGGTGCAGCTTAATCGTGAGTTTTCGCGGCTGCAAGAGCAGATGGCCCGTGTCCAGTCGGTTGAAGCGCGCATGAAACGGGCCACCGAATTGGGCTTTCGCACACCGACACCCGATCAGGTGCGGTATGTTCGTATTCCAGATTTACCGCCACTTGATGAGTAACCTGCTATGGCTACTACGACCCGCCGCTCATCTGTGCCAACGCCAACGACGGCAGCAACGACGCCGGTTCCCGCAGGCAAGCCACTACCGCGCTGGCGCTTGCAGGTGCTCCTGGCAAGTTGTTTTCTGATAACAATTATCATCGCTGTTCGCCTCGTTGATCTCCAGGTGGTGCGTAGCAACGACCTCGCTCGTAAGGCGCGGCTGGAAATTGAGACGCCGACCTTGCTGGCACCGCGCCGTGGGCAGATTAGCGATGCCAGTGGGACAGTGCTGGCAATGGATGTCGAACGCCAGAGTCTGTTTGCTGTGCCGCCCCAGGTGCCTGCTGCCCGCAAGGCGGAGATTGCAGTGTTGATTGCCGGCCTGACTGATCAGCCGGCAGATCAGATTTTATCGGCGTTACGTTCGGATCGGCAGTGGGTGCGTCTGGCGCGCTGGCTTGAACCAGAAGTGGCGGCACAGGTCGCCGAACTGGAGTTGCCCGGTCTCTGGCTGGTCTACGAGCCGATGCGTTTCTATCCGCAGGGTATCTCTGCGGCTCAGATTGTCGGTGCATTAAACCTGAATGGCGAAGGCGTCAGCGGGATCGAAGCCTACTACGATCAATTACTACGTGGTACCGAAGGGCGGATTGAAGGTGAGTTTGATCCGAATCGCAACCCGATTGCAACCAGCCTGGCCCGCACGCTGCCACCGCAAGATGGTGCCGATTTGCAGTTGACCATCGATCCATTTATTCAGCAGGTGGCGGAACGAGAGCTACAGCAGGCCATCGATGAGCAGAATGCCGATGGCGGTACGATTATCGTGCTTGATCCGCGTAGTGGCGCTATTCTGGCAATGGCCAACTGGCCATTCTTCGATCCGAATCGCTGGCAAGAGTATCCACCAGAGGTGTATGGACGTAACCCGGCAATCGGTACGATTTACGAACCGGGCAGTACCTTTAAGATGGTGACGGCAGCGGCGGCCCTCAGTTCAGGGGTGGTGACGACAACGACGACGGTTGATGATCCGGGTTGGGTGATACGCTACGGTCAGACGTTACGCAATTTTGATGCGGCACCCCACGGCCCGCTGACGCTGGCCGGGATGATTTACTATTCGAGCAATGTGGCGGCATTGCAATTTAATGAGTTGGTTGGGCCAGAGACCTTTTACCGGGTCTTGACGCGCTTCGGTTTTGGCCAGCCGACCGGCGTCGATCTGGCCGGTGAAGAGAGCGGGATTGTTAATTTTTATGGTAGTGCCGGCTACAGTCCGCTCACCTTTTTGACCAACGCCTACGGTCAGGGGATTTCAGTAACCCCGTTGCAGTTGGTACAGGCCGCCGGTGCCATCGCGAATGATGGGGTGATGATGCGGCCTTATGTGGTGCAGCAGATTTGCCGCAACAATGAATGTGTCCGCACGGAGCCACAAGTCGTTGCCCGACCGGTGACCCCAGACGTGGCTCGTGCAGTGCGCGAGATGATGGTCGAGTCGGCGAATCACTACGCACCGGTGATTTGGGGGCCGCGCACCGGTAACTGGAGTGACCAGTGGCTTGTACCCGGTTATCGGGTGGGAGCCAAAACGGGAACGGCCTCGATCCCGTTGCCCGGCGGGGGGTACGATCCCGTCTACACGATTGGCTCGGTGTTGGGCATTGCCCCGGTCGATGAACCGCGGTTTGTCGTACTGGTGAAGATTGATCGACCAAAGAAGGATACGCTCGGCGTACTTACTGCTATTCCGGTCTATTACAACGTGGTCGAGCAGTTGTTACGCTACGCGCATATACCGCCTGATCGTAGCCTGGTTAGTCCAGGGCAACCGTGATGGGGCAGGAAGATGTTCATCTGGCGGGTTTCAGCTTGTTATCAGCTTGTGCCGACCTCTACCGATAGAGGTCGGCGAAAGGGAGATGCTATAATGGCCTCCGCAAGACGGTTGGTTTCGGCAACGGCTTGGGGAGGGCACATTGATCAGGCTCGACAATTTATTGTACGGAGTACAACCTCGTGTGATACGACAGGCGGTAACGCTGCCGCCGTCCTGGGCCAATGCTCAGATTGGCCCGGTGGTAACCGACTCGCGCGAGGTAACGCCGGGATCGCTCTTTGTGGCATTAACCGGCGAACGCACCGATGGACACCGTTTTCTGGCCGATGTGGTGACACGCGGTGCTGCGGCGGCGCTGGTTTCACCAGAAAAACTGACTGCGCTGGCATCCAATCTCGATACAGTCGCTCGCCCCTGGCGGTTGATCGAACCGGCGCAGGCTCAGACTCTGGCAACCGTTCCGCCTGACGCATGTCTCCTCATCGCTGTAGACGACCCGCTCTTCGCCTTGCAGCGCGTGGCCGTCTACCATCGACAGATGTTCACGCCGACGGTGATTGGGATCACCGGCAGTGTGGGCAAGACCTCGACAAAAGAGGTTGTGGCGGCGGTCTGTAGCCGACGCCTGCGTACCTTAAAAAGTCAACGTAGTTTTAATAGTGAGGTGACGTTACCGGCAACCTTACTCGGGCTGACTGCCGACCATCAAGTGGCAGTGCTCGAGATGGGGATGTGGGCGGCGGGTGAGATTCGCTTTCTGGCGACGCTTGCCCGCCCCCAGATCGGTATTGTGACCAATGTTGGCCCTTCGCATCTGGAACGGTTGGGAAGTATCGAGGCCATTGCGAATGCAAAGGCCGAACTGCCTGAGTCGTTGCCCGCCGATGGCTGGTGTATCCTTAATGCCGATGACCACCGGGTGGCGGCAATGGCGAGTCGCACTGCTGCTCGGGTGCTGACCTACGGCTACGCGCCAAACGCCGATGTGCGTTTACTTGATGTGGTGAGTCATGGATTGTACGGGATCGAGTTGACGGTTGGCTATGAAGGCCAGAGTCATCGCCTGACCACACCACTGATCGGTCGCCACCACGCCTATACAGCGCTGGCAGCCATTGCTGCCGGGCTGGTGCTGGGGCTGGACTGGGATGCAATTGCCGAAGGGTTGCGTGAACCGGGTGAACAATTGCGATTGCGTATCGTGCCCGGTCAGCATGGAACAACTATTATCGATGACACCTACAACGCGGCACCACTTTCGACTATTGCTGCGCTTCAGGTACTGGCTGAAACCAAAGGGCGACGGATTGCCGTGTTAGGCGAAATGCTCGAACTGGGTGCAGCCAGCGTTGAAGGTCATCAGCAGGTAGGGGCTGCGGCGGCAACGATGGCCGATGTGCTGGTTGCCGTTGGGCGACAGGCGCATACCATGGCCGAGGCAGCACGTTCAGCCGGAATGCCGGCAGAGCAGATTCTGGTATGCGACAATAATGAGGCGGCGATCAACTTGCTGAACCGGTACATCCAGCCCGGTGACCACCTGCTTATCAAAGGGTCGCGCGGCGTACAGATGGAGACGATTGTTGCCGCCTTGCAGGCTACTACTCGTAACGACACAGGAGAAATTGCGTGAGCGTCCTTCGTGCAGTGCTGGTTCAGGATATGGCGCGTGCCCTCTTGCTTGCTGCGGCAGCGTTTGTGTTGACCCTGATCATCGGTGGGTGGTGGGTACGCTTTGCGCGCCGGCATAAATTGGGGAAGCGTATCCGACCGGATGGCCCCCAGAGTCATCTGGTCAAAGTGGGCACGCCAACCATGGGTGGCATCATGATCGTAAGCACCGTGTTGATCCTGACGATCCTGTTTAACCTGGTTGATCGCTGGTCAATGCTGCTGCCTCTGGGCGTGATGGTGAGTTTTGCCGTCCTGGGTGCGATTGACGACTGGCTGTCGCTGACCGGTTCCCGTTCAAAGACGCACGGCTTTACGGTGCGCTTTAAGTTCTGGATTATGATGGCAGTTGCTTTCGTGGCCAGTCTGGCGCTCTACCTGCCGCAGCCGTATGGTCTGGAGCACGAAGGTCTCGTTCAGATTCCGTTCGTCGGTGAAGTGAATATCGGGTTGTGGTTTATTCCGATTGCAGTGCTGATTATCGTCTTTATCTCGAATGCAGTCAATATCACCGACGGTCTCGATAGCCTGGCTGGTTGGAATCTGACGCTCGCCTTTGGGGCGTATGGCGTGATAACGTTTCTCGCCGAGCCGCGCCTGACCAATCTGATGGCCTTCTGTTTCACCGTAGTGGGTGCCTGCGCTGCCTTTCTCTGGTATAACGCCTATCCGGCGCAGGTGTTTATGGGTGATCTGGGTGCCCTGGCGCTCGGTGCGACCCTGGCTGTGGTGGCATTACAATCGCAGCAGTGGTTACTCTTACCGGTGATAGGGATCGTGTTTGTGGTGGAAGCGTTATCCACCATGATTCAGACCGGCTATTTCAAATGGACAAAATGGCGGTACGGCGAAGGTCGGCGTATCTTCAAGATGGCGCCACTCCATCACCATTTTGAATTGCTCGGCTGGAGTCAACCGCAAGTGACGCAGCGCTTTGTCTTGATCGGCACCGTGGCCGCAATGGTTGGTATCTCGCTGGCGCTGATTTTTGGCCCCCCTGCGACAGGGTTACAGGTCGATCAACCGGGGATCATTGTGATTGAAGGTGATGGGAGCCGGTAATGATAGCGGTGGCAGGAAAACGGGTGCTCGTCATGGGGCTTGGGGTTCACGGCGGCGGCCTGGGAGTGGCACGCTGGCTCTTACGCCATGGTGCCGAAGTGACTGTAACCGATCTCGCTTCGGCTGAGATGCTGGCCGAACCGAAAGCCCAACTTGATGCATTTGCCGCCGAGATTGGGAAGCAGGTGCGCTACACATTGGGCGAACATCGGGCCGAAGATATTCAGGCCGCCGATCTACTGGTAGTTAATCCGGCGGTGCGCCCCGACTCACCCTGGCTGGCGCTCGCCCGGTCGCATGGGGTCAGCATCGAAACCGAGATGACCCTCTTCTTTCGCGCCTGCCCCGGCCCTATCCTGGGAGTGACCGGCACGAAAGGGAAGACGACCACGACCCTGATGCTGGCAGCGATGGTCCGGCAACGCTACCCTGATGCGGTTGTCGCCGGAAACTTGCGCATTTCGGCTTTAGAGGCTCTCGCACAGATCGGGCCGCAGACACCGGTTGTGCTGGAGCTGAGCAGCTTTCAACTCGAACGACTCGGCGAAGCCGGGTTAAGCCCGGATTATGCCCTGCTGACCAATCTGGGCATTGACCATCTCAACTGGCACGGCTCGTTTGCGGCCTACGCGAACGCCAAGCGTCAGATCATGGCGCATCAGGACGAAGATGGGATTGCGGTTTTACCACCAGAGCAGGCCAAAACCTGGGGGCGTGGCCGGCGCGGAATCATCAGCTTCAGCCTCTCTGATCCAACGGCTGATGCAACGGTTGATGCCGATGGGTATCTGCGCTATCGTGATGTGATACTTGCGCATCATTCTGATCTGCGCTTACCTGGCACCCACAATCTGGCTAATGCCCTGGCGGCGGCTACGCTGGCCTACCATTTTGGGATCGAACCGCACGAGATCGTAGCCGCCCTCCAGAGTATGACGGCGGTCGAACACCGGCTGGAGCTGGTCGCAACGATTGATGGCGTGCGGTATATCAATGATACGACGGCGACGAATCCATCGGCAACAGCGGCTGCATTGGCGACTGTTGCGGGGCCGATTGTATTGATCGCCGGCGGTGCCGATAAAGACCTTGATCTGGCATACCTGGCGGACACCATAGCGCAGGGTGCTGCGGCAGTCGTGTTGTTACAGGGAAGTGCAACACCACGATTGCAGACACTCTTGAGCCAGTGCGCACCACAATTGCCGCTCGCCGGGCCTTTTGCCGATCTGTCCACCGCGGTAGCAACAGCCCGCTCGCTTGCTCAACCCGGTGGTGCAATCTTACTTTCGCCCGGATGTGCCAGTTTTGGCATGTTTCGGAATGAGTTTCACCGCGGTGAGGCGTTTCGCCAGATCGTGCGCGAGTTGGCTGGCGGTCGCGCCGGGGAGCAGAAGTATGACCCGTCCACCTGATGAATCCGACGATATTGAAGCATTTCTGCGTCGAGCCGAGCGCGAGTTTGGCCTTCGTCCCGATCTGCCGGAAGAACCTCCTCCACCTCCACCCCGCCCCGCTCCACCTCGTCCGTTTGTGACACAGAGTTTGCTCTGGGCGATAGGGATTGTCTACGTTCTGAGTTGTGTGCTCAGTGGATCGTTCTTTCAACCGGCATTTCCGGTACTGGCAGTCCTGGGGGCGAAGATCAACGAGCGGATTGCCGATGGTGAACTATGGCGGCTGTTGACCGCTGTGTTCCTGCACGCAAACCTGATCCATATCTTCTTCAACGGGTATGCGCTCTCGGTACTGGGGCCAGAGACCGAACGTTTTTATGGCCATGGCCGTTTTCTCGCCCTCTATCTGATCAGTGGACTCGGTGGCAGTATCGCGTCATACGCTCTCTCTCCGGCACCGGCAGTGGGAGCGAGCGGGGCAATCTTCGGTCTGATTGGTGGGCTGGGTGTGTTCTACTATCTCAACCGCCGGGTATTGGGTGAGTTTGGTCAAAATCAGGTGCGTGGCATTGTGGCAATTGCCTTGATTAATCTGTTGATTGGTTTTGCAGCCCAGGGCGTCATCGATAACTGGGGGCATCTCGGTGGATTGCTGAGTGGGATTGTGATCGGCGTTGCCCTCGCCCCTCGACTGACTGTCGATCTACGCTTTTTTCCACCGTTGTTCATTCGCCGTTTCCCGATGCAGGGCTGGTTGTGGGTGTTTGCCATTGCACTGGTGATGATTGTCCTGGTACGCCTGGTAACGCCGGCATAACGTGGTTGATTGGGAAGTCGGGATTTTGTGAAGGAAAGAAGAGGAGTATGGTCAAGAGTGATGGATCGCGTCCAACACATTTGCTCTTTGACCGCACACATCGCTCGCCAGACCGGGTATTACTGGCTACCGTGATTGGGTTAACTGCGTTTGGTCTGATTATGGTCTACAGCGCCAGCTTTGTTGAGGCTTCGGTGTTGTACAGTAATCCGTTCTACTACCTGTTGCGGCAGGCAACCGGGGCAGTGATAGGGCTGGTAGCGCTGTGGGTCATGCAACGGATCGACTATCGGGTCTGGCAACACTACTCGATTCAGTTGATGGCAGTGGCGTTAGTGCTGCTGGTACTGGTGCTGATCTTACCGGCCAGTATGACCGAGGTGAATGGTTCGCGGTCGTGGATACGTTTTGGTGAAGGATGGCTGGGGGTATTGAGTATTCAACCCGCCGAATTTGTCAAGCTGGCCGTGATTATCTACTTCGCCCACTGGCTCTCGCGACGCGGTCATCGGTTGGGGGATGTTGCATATGGTCTGGTACCGTTTGCAGTGATACTGGGGTTTATCTGTGGTCTGATCATGTTGCAGCCGGATTTAGGCACCACGATAATCATTCTGATGATTGGCGGCACCATTTTCTTTGCTGCCGGTGCCAATCTGTTGCATGTGACCGGGGCCGCGTTGCTGGCATCGGTTGCCTTCTTCGCCCTGATCGTCACCTTTCGCAGTGGGCGCTGGCAGGCTTTTCTCGATCCCTGGTCGCGGGCCAGTACAGAAGGGTATCAGATCATTCATTCACTCTACGCCTTTGGCAGTGGTGGTCTGTTCGGGCAGGGTGTGGGGATGAGCCGGCAAAAGCATCTCTGGCTTCCGCAACCACATACTGATACAATCTACGCAATTATCGGTGAAGAGTGGGGATTGCTGGGCACGCTGGCCGTCCTCGTCGCCTTTGTGATTATTGCGGTACGTGGGTATCGGATTGCTGCGCGTGCGCCATCTCCCTTTGCCGCCCTGGTTGCAGTGGGTATCACGTCGTGGATCGTGTTTCAGGCGTTTGTGAATATTGCGGTCACAGTAGCGCTGATACCGTTTACCGGTCTCACACTACCGTTCCTGTCATACGGCAGTTCATCGTTGATTAGTTGTCTTATGGCTACCGGTATCCTGTTGAATATTTCTCGCCATGTCGATCAGTCAAACGCACATACCACAACCTCAGTCGCATCCGTTGCCGACAAAGACATTACGCCTCATCCTGTCGGGTGGCGGCACTGGCGGTCACGTCTATCCGGCGCTGGCAGTCGCCCACGCTCTCGCTGATCAGGCACACGTCGTGTACGTGGGGAGTGTTGGGGGGATGGAAGAGCGCATCGTGGCACGGGAAAGCCGTTTGCCTTTCCGGGCATTACCGGCAGCAGCGGTGCGTGGTCGAGGGCCGGTTCAGGCAACTCGTGCCCTGATCACATTGCTGCGCGGTGTGATCGCAGCCGGGCACTTACTGGCTCGCGAGCAACCGGCGGCTATTCTGGGTACCGGTGGCTATGTCTGTGTGCCACTCTTTGTGGCAGCAAAGCTGCGCCGGGTACCGACGATGATCTATCTGCCGGATGTTGTGCCAGGGCTGGCGGTGCGCATGCTCAGCCGGATTGCCGATCTCACAGCAGTCAATGTCAGCGACTCATTACCACGCTTGGGCTTGCGTGAGGGGGATCGGCGGGCATTGGTGACCGGCTATCCGGTGCGGGATGAATTGTTTACCACTGATCGGGCAACGGCACGGGCCGCATTTGGTATTCCACCGGATCAAACAGTGTTACTGGTATATGGTGGTAGTCGGGGCGCACGTAGTATTAATCGGGCAATCGCTGCCCTCCTGCCGACATTACTGCCACTCTGCACCATTATTCACGTCTGTGGGCGCGAAGGCGATCAGGTCTGGCTGGAGGAAGCAGCGGCTCGTCTTGAACCGGCTCTGCGTGCACGCTACCTGCTCTTCCCCTACCTGGAGAGCGGCCACGCGCAAAGTATGACAGCCGCGCTCGTGGCTGCGGATGTCACCGTCTGTCGGAGTGGAGCGTCAACCCTTGCCGAGTTGCCGGCGGTCGGTCTGCCGGCGGTGTTGGTGCCATACCCCTATGTTCATCAGGATGAGAATGCCGATTATCTGGTTCAACGGGGTGCCGCGCTGAAGGTGGCCGATCATGCAATGCTCGGTGACGGAGCGCCTGAAGAGGGGCCACTGGCGAGCGCAATTCGACAATTGGTGATCGATCAGAAGCAGCGGAAACAGATGGCAACACGCAGCCGTGATCTGGCTCGTCCTGATGCGGCGCAAAGGTTGGCCTTAGCACTACTTGACCTCGCATCGAGGAGTTCAGCATGATTGAGCAATGGATGATAATCCCGCTTGCGCAGCCGGTCATTACACTCAATTTGAATGGTGTGGCCATTTTGCTCATTCTGATGGCGTTGGGCGGATATGCCGGCTATCAGCAGGGTATGCGGAACCTGTTGACCCTGGCACTCTGGACGATTATTGCCTATATCACCTGTGTTCAGGGTGGCGATTTTATTGTCGGTTTGATCAATCGCATATGGGTTAATGCACCACGATTTGCGGCCTTTCTGATCGGCAATGATCCTTCACTGGTACCACCACTGGATCCGTTGATCACACCGGGATTTCAGGTTCCGCTCTTCTTTCGGCTGATGGCGTTTATTGCACTGATCCTGTTAGGCATGTTTTTCGATAGTAAAGCGGCCTGGAAAGGCCCACCCAAAGAGCGATTGGCCCGGCCATTAGGCTTGTTTGTCGGTGCGCTGATCGCTCTGCTGTGGACGAACGCCGCAGTGGTTTTTTGGCGCGAGTTTGTGAACAATGGTGGCATTCTCGAGGGGCCGATTGCCACATTGTTGAATGTATTGCCCGACGTGAGTATTTTGCTACCATCGCTGATTGCGATCTTCTTCATGATTTTAGGGTTGATTATTTTGTTCAACTTTCCGAAGGTTTGGAAACCGTGAGTCACTATCATATCATCGGGATTGCCGGAGCAGGGATGAGCGCGATTGCCCATCTGCTGCTCGACCAGGGTCATACAGTGAGCGGTTCGGACTTGACCGCAAACCACGCTACGGCTGCACTCCAGGCCCGGGGTGTACAGGTCTGGCGTGGTCATGATCCGGCGTATGTGCAGGGTGCCGATGTTGTTCTGGCGACAGCAGCAATTCGTGGCACCCACCCTGAATTAGAGGCGGCTGCGGCGGCAGGGATCCCTCGCCTGAGTCGGGCCGACTTGTGGCGTCTGTGGTCAGAACAGCGCCCGGTGATTGCTATCGCCGGGACCCATGGCAAGACCACAACCACCGCATTGACAGCGCTGGCGTTGCGTGGTGCCGGGATCAGGTGTGGTTTTCTGATCGGTGCTGATGTGCCGGCGCTGGGTGGGAGCGCACAATGGGGCGATCCAGAAGCACCACTGGTGATCGAAGCCGATGAATACGACCGGGTCTTTCTGGCGCTGACACCGGCGCTGGCGATTATTACCAATGTCGAATGGGATCATCCCGATGTCTACCCCACGCCATCTGAGTACACGGCAGCCTTTGCCGCCTTTTCCCGCCAGGTGCGTGATCCACGCCGGTTACTGGTCTGCGCCGATGATCCCGGTGCCCTCGCTCTTGCCGGGCAGAGTGAAGCCCGCCTGTACGGGATCGATGAGCACATTGCCACCGATCCGGTCTCTTGTCGACTGGCCCCACTCGACTGGACGGCAAGTGGGGTGACAGGAACTGCTACCGGTCAACAGTTTGATCTCTGGTACTACGACCGGCGTTCGTTCGGACGACGGCTGGCCGCGACAGTCACGCTGGCTATTCCTGGTGAACATAATGTACGAAATGCAACCGCAGCACTGGCAGCGGCTGCGCTATGGGGCGCCGATCTGCGTACAGCCGTCACTGCACTGGCAGAGTATCGTGGCAGTAGCCGCCGGTTTGAGTGGCGGGGTGATGTTGGTGGGATCACGGTGATTGACGATTATGCCCATCACCCAACCGAGGTGCAGGCCACGCTCCTGGCTGCCCGTCAGCGCTATCCGGATCGACGACTCATCGTCTATTTGCAACCGCACACCTTCAGCCGTACGCGCAGCCTCTGGGATCAGTGGCCGGCAGCGTTTCGTGAGGCAGCCGTTGTGCTGGTCGGCGATATTTATCCGGCCCGTGAGCAGGGCGATCCGGTCGCGCTGGCCCAGTCGCTGGTTGACCATCTGATTGCACACGGTATTCCGGCGCGCTACGCCGGCCCATCGGCGCTTGCGCCATCCGCACTGCTTGCGGTAGCGCAATCCGGTGATGTTGTGCTGACCCTAGGGGCCGGTGATAGTGATCAGGTGGCAGCAGCGTTTCTCGAACAGTGCAGCGCAATGTCAGAGGAGAGATGAGATGCCAGTTGCATTACCGGTAACGTTATACCCCGATGAGCCAATGGCGCGCCATTCGTCGTGGCGTGCCGGAGGAACGGCGCGCTATTATGCTGAGCCGGCCACACCCGATGAAGCCATTGCGCTGGCGGCCTGGGCCAGAGAGCAACAGTTACCGTTGATCTGGATCGGTCGCGGAACGAATTTACTTGTACGCGACGAAGGGTTTGACGGCGTGATTGCGTCGTATCGCGGGCAACGCTGGGAACTGATCGAACACGGCGAGACTGCTGAAGTATGGATTGAAGCCGGTGCGCCAATGGCCGGAACGGCCCGGCGGCTGGCGGCAATGGGATGGGCCGGTCTGGAGTGGGCCGAGGGGCTGCCCGGTGCAGTCGGTGGCGCAATTGTTGGCAATGCCGGTTGTTATGGCGGGAGTGTAGCCGAAGTGCTCATTACTGCTGATCTGCTGCTCAATGGTAGCGAATGCGTTGAATGGTCGGTACACGATCTGGCATACACGTATCGCGAGAGTGTACTCAAACAACTGCTGCATACCGGGATTCCACCGCTGGTACTGGCCGGCCGCTTCCGCTTGCAGCGCGGTGATCCGGCGGCATTGACGGCGCGGATGAAAGCGATTGCTGCCGAACGCAAACAGAAGACACCGGCAGGTAGTTCGTGCGGCAGTGTCTTCAAAAATCCGGCAGGCGATTTTGCCGGTCGTCTGATCGAGGCTGCCGGTCTAAAGGGTGTACGGATCGGTGATGCAGAGATTAGTACATTGCACGCCAATTACATTATCAATCGTGGGCAGGCCCGGGCCGCCGATATTTTGGCGTTAATTGATCTGGCTCGCACAAAAGTTGCTGATCAATTTGGGATTACGCTTCAGCTCGAAGTGCGGATTATTTAGAGGCTGAGATGATCAAAATAGTGAATGAAATACCGAAAAGTGATCAGTATAAACGAAACAATAAGCAAAATTGGATCGCCATGCTCGTTGTTGTAGATAACGATCGTCTCACCGATCGATACGTGTGGTAGAGGAGGCAATAAATGACCGATTCGATCACCGTGGCCGTCGTGTTTGGTGGGCAAAGTGGCGAGCACGAAGTGTCATTAGTATCAGCCCACGCCGTAATGAGCAATCTTGATCCGGCGCGCTACCAGATTGAAGCGATCGGTATTGGCAAAGACGGTCAGTGGTGGCATGGGCCTGGGGCACTGGCAAAATTGATGGCTGAAGCCGATCCTGCCCGGTTGCCGGCCAGTGCGGCGCAGGTTGCCGCGGGGCCGGTGCATGCGCTTGGGCGCGTTGGTGCGCCGGGATGGGAGCTACCTGCGGCTGATGTCATCTTCCCGGTTTTGCATGGCCCGTATGGCGAAGATGGCACTATTCAGGGGTTACTTGAACTGGCCGGTCGGCCGTATGTCGGGTGTGGCGTGGCGGCCAGTGCGGTCGGGATGGACAAAGGTCTGATGAAAGCTGCGTTCGCCGCTGCCGGCCTACCGGTGTTGCCGTGGGTGTTGGTGCGTCGTAGCGAACTGGCTGATGAGTCTGGCCTGTGTGCCCGGCTTGAGGCTGCCCTGCGCTATCCGATGTTTGTGAAACCGGCCAACCTCGGCAGTAGCGTAGGAGTGAGTAAAGTTCGTGATCGGGCCGAATTGCTGGCCGGTCTCCACGAAGCGGCTCGCTATGATCGGCGGCTTATCGTCGAACAGGGTATCCCGGCACGCGAAATTGAAATCTCGGTGTTGGGGAATGATGAGGTCGTTGCCAGTATTCCCGGCGAGATCATTCCTGCCGGCGAATGGTATGACTACCACGCCAAGTATATTGACGGCGGTTCGCAGACGATAGTACCTGCCGATCTTAGCCCAGCGCAGATCACGCAGGTGCAGGAACTGGCAATGCGGGCTTTTCAGGCCATTGATGGCGCTGGCCTGGCGCGAGTAGATTTTCTGCTCGACCGCGATCAGGGCACACTTTGGGTGAATGAAGTGAATACGATGCCCGGGTTTACCCCGATCAGCATGTACCCCAAAATGTGGGCAGCAAGCGGCCTGTCATACGCTCAGTTGCTGGATCGACTGGTTGATCTGGCACTGGAGCGTGCCAGGCGGTAGGAGATAGAGGGCATGGAATACAATCCGCCAAATACTCGTGAACGAATCGTCGCCCGCCGTCAGCGTATGCGGCGAAACAGCACCGAGCCGGTCGTGCCCGGTTGGCGCTGGCGATTGCGTGAAGGCTTACGGAGCGGGCGGATTGTCAGCGGTATCGTGTTTGTCATCAGTTGTTTTGCGCTCTTCTACGTCCTGTTCAGCAGCCGGTTTCGGGTACAGACGGTAGAAGTTGTTGGGGCTGAGTTTTTAAGCCCGGAGCGCATTGTTGCCGCTGTTCCACTGCGGGGTCTACCGATCTGGCTGGTTGATGAAGAGCAGGCTGTTGCGCCATTGTTAACCAGTCCGTTTGTAGAGGAAGCCCGGCTGACGCTCAGTTTACCTGATCGAGCGCGGATTGTGATTGTCGAGCGCCAACCGGCGATTTACTGGCGAACCGGCGGGGTTGATTATCTGGTTGATCGGCAGGGATATGTTATTGAAGCTGCTGCAACACCGCCCGCCGAAGATGAGTTAGTGATTGTCGATAGCTCAAATCTACCGGTCGAGCCAGGGATGCGACTGGATACCGATGCGTTGACGCTGGCCCGTGAACTGGCTTTTGTCCTGCCCAACCAGATCGGATTACATCCGGCACAGATCGGGTGGGATTTTGGGTTAGGGGTCTTTGTACGGACAGCGCAGGATCAAATGATTGTTTTTGGCCGTAGTGAAAGGCTTGAACGTAAATTGACAATTCTTGCATATTTACTCGCCGATGGCACACCGTTTACCTATCTTGATCTACGACCAGTCAATCCATTTTATCAGTATCGTCCTGACGGCAGCTCATAAACGATACCCGTTGGGTCAGGCAGCGAGGACACTATGGCACGCACCATGGCACGCACCATTGTTGGCATAGATGTAGGGACAAGTAAAATCTGTACCATCGTCGGCCAAATCGGTGATGGACGACGGCTGAATATTCTCGGTGTTGGGATGGTGCCCAGCCGTGGGATCGACAAAGGAGTGGTCGTCAATATTGACGATGCCGCCACTGCAATCGAAGCCAGCCTGGAAAAGGCTGAACGCGCCAGCGGTTTACGGATCAGCCACGCCTTTGTCGGGGTTGCCGGTCGTCACATTTCGTCACTTAACAGTCGGGGAGTGGCAGCCGTTCAGAATCCCGACGGGATCACCCGGCAAGACGTGGCGCGGGCAGTGGAAGCAGCGCAACTGGTAGCGTTACCCACCCAGCGCGAGATCATTCACGTCATTCCCCGTACCTATGTGATCGATGGTAATGATGGGATTCGCGATCCGATTGGGATGAGCGGGCTACGTCTTGAGGTGGAGACACACATCATCACCGGCGAGGCGATGGCAATTCAGAACCTGATCCGGAGCGTCGAGCGGGCGGGTGTGCAGATTGATGATCTGGTCTTACAGCCGCTGGCTGCCGCCGAAGCGGTGCTCAGCGATGACGACAAAGAGCGTGGCGTGATGCTCATCGATATTGGCGGCGCCACCACCGATCTCGCCATTTTTGCCCAGGGCGGGGTATGGCATACCGGAGTAATCCCGGTTGGTGGGCAGCACTTCACCAACGATATTGTTTATGTCTTGCATACGCCGCCGAATACCGCCGAGTATTTGAAACTGCGCTACGGCAGCGCCATCGCCGGTAATCCGCCCGCGCCGGGTGATGAGAGTGATCTCATCGATGCGGAAACATTGACGGTAGGTGAAAAGCAACAGATCAGTGCTCATCTCTTGAAACAGGTTCTACAGGCACGTGCCGAAGAACTTATTGAGCTGATCGTTGCTGAAGCCCGTCGGAGCGGATACGAAGGCATGCTTCCGGCCGGCATTGTCTTGACTGGAGGTGGGGCACAGCTCAGTCGCTTCGACGATCTTCTGCGTGACGACCTGGGATTACCGGTACGAATCGGTATTCCGGGTGGGTTGGGGGGTCTCACCGACTCACTCGACTCACCGGCATATGCGACGGCTGTTGGGCTTTTGCGATGGGGAGTGCGTTACGGCGGGCGGCCGCCTGAGCAGTCCTCGTCTGATGATACGAGTTCACTTTACGAGCGCTTCCGCCGCTGGTTGCGCGAATTATTGCCATAACTACCAGTTCAAGGAGGGTTACACATGGTTGATCGCAGTAGCAATGGCTTCTCGTTGGAAGACTTCGCTCAGATCAAAGTCATTGGCGTTGGCGGCGGCGGCAGCAACGCAGTTGATCGCATGATTGCTGCCGGCGTACAGGGAGTTGAGTTTATCACGGTGAATACCGATGTCCAGGCTCTGATGCACTCGCTGGCGCCGGTGCGGATTCGGATCGGCGATAAACTGACCCGTGGTCTCGGCAGTGGTGGTAATCCGGTTATCGGTCAGAAAGCTGCCGAGGAGAACCAGGAAGACATCTACGAGCAGTTGAAGGGGGCCGATATGGTCTTCGTCGCTGCCGGGATGGGTGGCGGTACCGGTACCGGTGCATCACCGATCATTGCCGGGATTGCCCACGATCTCGGTGCGTTGACCGTTGGTGTGGTGACACGCCCCTTCACCTTCGAGGGCAATCATCGCCGAAAGGTCGCTGAGGCCGGGATCGAGCAGTTGCGTCCGGTTGTTGATACGCTGATTGTGATACCCAACGACCGTCTGTTGCAGACGGCCAGCAAGAATACGACCTTCCAGCAGGCGTTTCAGATGGCAGATGATGTTCTGCGCCAGGGCATTCAGGGTATCTCGGACTTGATCACGCAGCGTGGCTTGATCAACGTGGACTTTGCCGACGTTAAGACCATCATGGCCCAGCAGGGTTCGGCGCTGATGGCGGTTGGCTTCGGCAAAGGCGATACGCGAGCACTCGATGCCGTGAATCAGGCGATTGCCAGCCCATTGCTTGAAGTGAGTATTGATGGCGCCAAAGGCGTGCTCTTCAACATCACCGGTGGTGAGGATTTGGGGATTATGGAGGTTTACGAGGCTGCGGATATTGTGGCCAAGCAGGTCGATCCCGACGCAAATATCATCATCGGCGCGGTGATCGATCCAAACTTCCCGCCCGGTGAGATCAAGATTACCCTCATTGCTACCGGCTTCGATGTCAATCGTAGCTCGAATGTGCAGCGCACCCGCTCGTACCCGACGGTAGCGACCAGCACCGGCCAGGCGACCGGTCAGATTGGCAGTCAGGTAACCCAGCAGCGGCCACGCCAGCCGGCCCAGACCCCGACGACACCGCCGGTGCAGCCGGTACGACCGGCGATCACGAACGATGATCTCGATATTCCGCCCTTCCTGCGCGGACGTGATCGCAATCGCCAGCGTTAAGCGTATGGACA
Source organism: Chloroflexus aurantiacus J-10-fl (assembly GCF_000018865.1). NCBI lineage: Bacteria > Bacillati > Chloroflexota > Chloroflexia > Chloroflexales > Chloroflexaceae > Chloroflexus > Chloroflexus aurantiacus. Next base: position 1,023,307 of record NC_010175.1, on the reverse strand, counting down.
GCACGCGAAGCAAGGGTGGGTGAAGAAATGTCTTCACCCACCCTGTGCGGTAAATATGCTGTATCAGGTCGCTTCGCTACCTGCGCTGCTCAACGGAGTGTAAACCCCAGCATCAAGGCCAGGTCGCGTACTACTGCCTGAGCTGAACTCACATCACGGCCTTCTTTTGCACCATCAATGATCATACCGGCCATCGTATGCAGAACGGCCAGGACGGTTGGGGTGTCAAGATCATCGTTCATTGCGGCGATGACGTCCTCACGGCCACGGCTAACGTCGAGCGGGCTATGCGAGCCGCCGGTGACACTCAGCGCCTGCCGCAGATCGGCAGCGTATTGCTCGAAGCGCACGAGGGCATCGCGACGGTAATCAAAATCTTCGCGGTAGTGTTCACTCAGCAAATACCAGCGGATCGCATCGGGATGGTGCTCGCGTAAGGCATCGCGGGCAAATACCAGATTCCCTAGCGACTTACTCATCTTTTCACCGTCGAGCCAGACCAGGCCGACGTGCATCCAGAAGCGGGCAAAGGGCCGTTTGCCGGTTGCCGATTCACTCTGGGCAATTTCGCATGAATGGTGGGGAAAGATCAGATCAGCTCCACCGCCGTGAATATCGATCTGCTCACCCAGGTAGCGTTGCGACATTGCACTACACTCGATATGCCAGCCTGGTCGCCCCAGCCCCCATGGACTCTCCCATTTCGGTTCGTCGGGATTGCCACGCTGCCAGAGCACAAAGTCAAGGGGATCGCGTTTATTGGGGTCATGCGGGTTATTCCCTCTCTGGTTGGCGATGGCGAGCAATTCGCTATAGCCCATACGGGCCATGCGACCAAAGTCGGGGTCGGTTTGAATACTGAAATAGACATTGCCATCAACAACGTAAGCGTGACCCAGCTCGATCAGTCGCTCGATGATGGGGATCATGGTGCCAACCTCTTCACTAACCCGCGGGAAGAAGGTTGGGGGTAAGATATTCAGGTCGGCACAATCGGCCCGGAGTTGTCTGATCTGACGTTCGGCCAGCTCATCCCATTGCACGCCATCACGGCGGGCGCGCTCAAACAGCGGATCATCAACATCGGTAACATTCTGACAGTAGCGCACGGTCGCCCCTTGCCACTGAAGGTAACGCACCAGGACATCAAAGACAATGAAGGTACGAGCGTGACCCATGTGGGTAGTGTCGTAAGGGGTGACGCCACAAACATACAGCGTAACGGGCCGGTCGGTCGGTACAGTGAAGGTTTCGCGGGTTCGTGATAGCGTACTGAAGAGCTGCATAGGAACTATCCTTTACTGAAACCATCCAGGATGGTTAGTTCGAGTCTCATATAGTATGGTACCACTACTATTGCTCAGACAGATATTGTTGTTTGATGCAAATCATGGGGTGACAACCGGTACCTGAGCTGCGATAGCGGGATCAACTTCAAGCACTGTTGCCGACATCCAGCCACTCTGCCCATCACTGAGGCGCACCAGATACCAGTTGGCCCGTTGTCCCTCCAGGATAACTTCGGTGTTGACGGGGAGAACGGTAATGACCTGAAACGACGTGCCCGGGCCTTGCCGCACGTTTGCTTCCACGCTCACCCGTCCGCGCAGAGGATTGATGGTTGGAGTGATCGTGGGTGATGGGGCCAGCACGATGATCACCGATGTACGAACCGGCTCTGGCGTGACCGGTGTCACCGTCGGCAAGCGCGGGATGGTCGGGAAGGGGCTGGGAGTTGGGGGAAGGGCTGCTGCCAGATCAATACAGGCCGAGAGGAGAACGAGGCATCCCAGCCACAGACAGCTACTGGTCAGGTAAAAAATTCGTTGTCTCATAGGCGTACTCGCTATCATCGAACTTCTTACCTGTATCATACCAATCCCGGCAGGAACATGCATGATAAAGAGCGTCTGTGTGGCGACACAGACGCTCTTTGTATTTGGTCGGGGCGAGTGGATTTGAACCACCGACCTCCGCGACCCGAACGCGGCGCTCTACCAGGCTGAGCCACGCCCCGTATTGTGAGAGCCAGACAACTCTCGCTGGTGCCGAAGGTGGGACTTGAACCCACACGGGGGTTGATCCCCAGCGGTTTTTGAGACCGCCGCGTCTGCCATTCCGCCACTTCGGCGCGACATCGCAGATTATAGCAGTCAATGGCCGGTTCGTCAAGGATAGCACGGAGTGTGTGCTCGGGAACGAACAGCCATGTTGAGCGTATGCGGAAGATGGAACGTAAAGATGGCCTGAACGCCATCACCCCTAATCACACGCACGTAAGCTGCGTTCGTTCATAAAACTGTCACCCTTGAACGCAGCGGGAGCGGGGAGGCCAAAAGTCTGTGTGGGGCGTCCTGAAGAAGTGTAGAGCCTGTTTCAAAAATATTTACGAGAAGTTACCTCATTCATTACTGACAGACTCTATAATTGTGACGAGCACATACAGCATCCTCGTGCCCGGCAGGATCAACGGCATGCCACGTCCCGGATCGTGAGCATAGCCGTCGCACTCCAAACTTCGCAACACGTGGATGACGAGCGCGCAAGGCAACCAATCCAATGCGTGATGGCATCGGAGATAGTCTTCAGCCCTTCTCACTGTCATACCAGTAGACTGGAAACAGGATACGCTGTCGTTAGCGATTAGAAAGCCTTCATGCACCTGTGCGACCGTCTGGGAGCACGATAGTACAGCTTTTGTGAAATAAGTTCTGGTAGATTCAGATATGCTGCCCGTCCCTGAATTCGCTCGTGCGGGCGAAGGGAGACCAGAGGTCTGCGCTAGTGGTATAATTGGCTAGAAACGATAGCTACGGTAGTTCGCTATGCTGATGCCTGATCGACTTCCAGACAATCTGACCGTGCGGGGAACGAATGATGCGTACACGGTGCTCAACCTCATCGGTCGTGGAGGTATGGGAGCAGTGTACCGTGTCCGGCGGGTGAGTGACGGCAGTATCTGGGCCTTGAAAGAGATGCGGCCGCTTGGCGACATTAGTGATGAAGAGCTGGCTGAAACCCAACACCTTTTTTTGCAAGAGGCTGAACTACTGCGCTCACTATCCTTCCCCAACTTACCGGTTGTGATCGACCTCTTTGCCTATGAAGGTCGGCCCACCATGATTATGGAGTTCGTTCCCGGTAAGACGCTGGAAGCCATTCTCCGTGAAGCGAATGCCCCCATGCTTGAACAGCAGGTTATCGCGTATGGGATTCAGCTTTGTCGAGTTCTGCACTATTTGCACACACGACAGCCACCGATTATCTACCGCGATCTGAAACCGGCAAATGTGATTCTGACGCCGGACGGTGTGTTGAAGTTGATCGATTTTGGGGTGGCACGCCGGCATAAAGCCGGCAAGACGAAAGACACGATTGCGATGGGGTCAGCCGGTTATGCCCCGCCTGAGCAATACGGTCGTGGGCAGACCGATGCTGCTTCAGATGTGTATGCGCTTGGCGCGACGATGCTGCATCTGTTGACGGCCATTCCACCGGTGCCGTTGCAACCTCCCCGGCGGGGTGAGATCATCAGGATCAATCGCTCGGTCTCGCCTGAAACAGAGGCGATTGTGATTCGGGCGATGAGCCTGGAGCGCGATAAACGTTTTGCCAGTTGTCTCGACATGGAGCAGGCACTGCATAAGCTCTTGAAGACGCCATACGTTGATCCGACGCTCCGGATGCAGCCGCTGCCGCCTACAAAGCCGGCAGCGCCACCGCCGGTTGTGCCCCCACCCGCATCAACGTTGCCCGGTGCAGGTGAGAGCGTAGGGGTGGTTTGTGATCAATGTGGACGCCTGAACAAACCGCAGGCACGGTTCTGTGCCGGTTGTGGTACAGCCCTGTCTGGCAAAGACGTCGTAGCGGAGCCACCACTGCGCAAACCACCGGCACGTCTGATCCTGCGCTCTCCCTATCGAACCTGGGAAGTGGTGCTAGATCGTTCGCCGATCCGGATCGGACGCCGTGATCCGCGACGGGCCCATTTTCCCGAAATCGATCTGGCAGAACACGACCGCGGGATTGCTTCCCGCCTGCATGCAATTATCGAACGACGTGGCGATCACTATATTCTCACTGATCAGAAGAGCACTAATGGGACGGAGATTAACGGTAAGCAAATTTTGCCCAACGTGCCGCAGCGTCTGCAAGCTGGTGATCGGATCAAGATCGGTGAGGTAGAGATGGAGTTTCGGTGGAACTGAAAGCACTCATTCTCCGCGCTCCCGGTATTAATCGGGATGCAGATGCGGCGCTGGCCTGTGAGCTGGCCGGTGCCCAGCCCGAACGAATTCACGTCAATCGGTTGATCGAGCGCTCAATTCGATTGACTGACTATGCAATGCTGATTATTCCGGGTGGTTTCTCGTATGGCGATCACCTGGGTGCCGGTCGCTTGCTGGCAGTTGATTTGATCCATCGCCTTGGCGAAGAACTTGAACGCTTTGTTGCCGATGGCCGGCCCGTCATTGGCATCTGTAACGGCTTTCAAGTGTTGGTGAAAGCAGGCTTACTACCTGGCCCGCTGCGGCAGTCACCGCGGGTAACCCTGACGACAAACGAATCGCAGCAGTTTGAATGTCGCTGGGTGCAGCTCGAAGCAGTAGCGCATAGCCGGTGCCGGTTTACGCAGGGTATCGAGCAGCCCATTGAAGTGCCGGTTGCCCATGGTGAAGGACGAATTGCTGTTCGGGATGAGGCAACCCTGGCCGAATTAGAAGCGAATGGGCTGGTAGCACTTCGCTATGTCGGCGAGGGGTATCCGGCGAATCCCAACGGGTCACCACACGCGATTGCCGGTCTGTGCAATGCGCAGGGGAATGTACTGGGGTTGATGCCGCACCCCGAAAATGCTGTGTTGCCCCACCAGCATCCACGCTGGACACGCGAACCGGCCCGACGCGAGGGTGATGGGTTGCAGATTTTTCGCAATGCCGTGCGCTACGCCGCGTCGCTGTAGCGTGCATGCAGAACGTGTCTTGCGGTTGGAAAGCCACCCTTAGCGGTGGGTACTGCTCTTTTTCATCAAACATGATGTGCAGCCGGGCGTATGTCATATCTGCTCTGGATTGCAATTTAACCTGAGAGGAAGTAGAGTGCAATATGGTTCTCTATCCGCCTGACGATCCTTTTCTGATTAGCTTTACCTTGTTTGGTATTCCGATTGTGGTGCGCTGGTATGGTGCCATCATCATGACCGGTGCCCTGATCGCGGCAATGCTGGCTTCACGCCGGGCTGTTGCCCGTGGCTACCATCCCGATCACGTCTGGAATCAGTTGATGCTGGGGTTGATCCTTGGCATCGCGGGAGCACGCATTTACTACGTGGTATTTGAGTGGGAACGGTTCGCACCGAATCCGTGGAGTGCGCTGAACCTGACAACTGGCGGAATTGCCATTCACGGGGCGATTATCGGCGCATTACTCTCAACCGTGATCTACACGCGCTATGCTAAATTGCCCTACTGGGATTGGCTCGATGTCTGTGTGCCCGGTTTTCTGTTGGCGCAAAGCATCGGACGCTGGGGAAACTTCTTCAACCAGGAAGCGTATGGACGACCAACGGATCTGCCCTTCGGGTTGCGGATCGATCCGGAATATCGCTTGCCGCCCTACAACGATCTGTCTACGTACCCGATTACCACCCTCTTTCACCCTACCTTCCTGTACGAGTCGATCTGGAATCTGGTCGGGGTTGGGGTTCTGCTCTGGCTCGACCGGCGGTTCGGTCGTTTGGCGCCACCTGAACAGCGCCGGCTGAATCCGGGTGATCTGCTGTTTTTGTACGGTATCATCTATTCGATTGGGCGGTTCTGGGTTGAAGGTTTACGCACCGATAGCCTGTGTGCAAATGGGATCGGTGGTGAATGTGAGGGGAGTATTCGGGTTGCGCAACTGGTCAGCGTAACGACGATTGTGCTGTGTGCGTTCCTTCTCTACCTGAACCATCGCCGCCCCTTTGCCGGGCAGACTGCCGGTACACGGGCTGAGTCGGTGTAGGAGGGGGAGAAGGTAGGAGATAGGAGAGAGAAGATAGGAGAGAGAAGATAGGAGATAGGAGAGAGAAGATAGGAGATAGGAGAGAGAAGATAGGAGATAGGAGAGAGAAGATAGGAGATAGGAGAGAGAAGATAGGAGATAGGAGAGAGAAGATAGGAGATAGGAGAGAGAAGATAGGAGATAGGAGAGAGAAGATAGGAGATAGGAGAGAGAAGATAGGAGATAGGAGAGAGAAGATAGGAGATAGGAGAGAGAAGATAGGAGCGAGGGGGGTGTGCGAGGTGTAGATTGGATTTGATGTCAAGCCTGGTTTCACGTCATCGTGCGCTATTTACCGTCACTCCTTCGTTGTATCTTTGAGCGCTCCATCGTGGTGGACAGGCACTGGTATCCCCTGGGAGTGCGAGCATCCGGCTCGCTCCCCACCTGTACCAGCGCACGGTGCCTGCGTCTCGCGAGGTGTCGCCACCCCAAACCAGCGGGAGCTATACGGCATCAGCATTCTTGCGCCCCCAGCAGGTTCAGGGACGGACAGGAACTGTGAGTTAATATAACGTTCTCCCCTTTCCCGCATCGTGCTATGCATTACGCATACGTCACCCAGTAGCTGGTACGATACATCGGTTATGTCACGGGCCAACAGGGATCGCTCTGGCCGTGCCCGGTAGGGGCGCTCGGCCGTGCGCCCCTACCAACGCCGGTGTGGGATGATGGCACAATCCACAGGACGACAATGATAGCCGGCTGGCATCTGGTGATGTCCGCATTCTACCCCTTGCCGCACAACCGCCCGTACAACTGTCGAAAGCCCTCACCGAGTGGACGGTAGCCGAAATGAGTGACGACCTTCGCCCGGCCATGCTCGCCGAAACGGCGGCGCAGGGCAGCATCTTCACCGAGAATCTGTACCTTTTCGGCATAACCCGCCACATCATCACGGGCTACCAGAAACCCATTCTCGCCATCGTCAACCACTTCGGGTAACGCAGCGACGTTGGTGGTGACGACCGGGCGCCCACAGGCCAGCGCTTCTGCCGGTGCAATCCCAAAACCCTCTAGCCGTGATGGAAAGAGTAGAATGTCGCAGCTCTGGTAGGCGGCCACCAGACCATCCCGATCCGGTGAACCGATTGGGATCATGCGGGGATGGGGTGGCCCGGTATCGCGTCCCTGAAAGCCACCAGTGTAATACAGTACATAGTCTTCAGGCAGCCGATCCATAATCCGTGGCAGCAGATCAAAGCCTTTACGACGGGTACGATTGCCGACGAAGAGCAGGCGAATCCGGCCATTTGCCGGCGGCAGGCCATCGTCGCGGCGCTGCATACCCGGCGGCGGCACAAAGACATCGGTGTCAATGCCATCGTAGATGAGAACGGTATCGCGCCGGCCATAGGTCGCTTCGACCATACGTTGGGTAAAACGGCTGACGCAAACCACTGCATCGGCGTAGGCGATGGAAAGCCCGTCGTAGCGCGACTCGACCAGGCGGTAGAAGAGGCGCTGGGCAAATGAACTGTACGGTTGCAGATCGGGATCGGTGGTCAGGTGATGCACGGTGGTGACCACCGGTCGGTCGTACCCGCGTAGACTGAAGGCTATGCGGGATCGGCCCTGGACGACATCAAACCGTCGCACCACATCGGCGGGCAGTATATTGGGAATTAACATCGGCAGAAAATTGTACAGCTCAGGCAGCCGTAGCAGTTCAGAGGCCAGGCCGGCGCGACGGGTGGCACGGGTGATGTTCTGAATGCCGAAATCAACACCGCCCCGGCCCAATGGCGAGATGTAGAGAGGTCGTAGCATACTGACAATTCTCAGCTTTTGCGCGCTCAGCGCTATTTCAGGTTGACACAGTTCACCAGTAGTCACCGCAGAATGGTGGCAGGCCATCGAGTGCCTGTTCGAGCAGCGTCAATGCCTGCCGGTTCGGTGCGGCGAGGAGACCGAACGCAGCCGCTGTGCGTGGGCGGAGATAGCGGCTGAGAAGCTGGCTGAGGGTGGCACTGGTACAGGCGAGATCGGCCTCACCGGCCCCCAGTCGGGTAACTTCTGCCCGCCCATTATCCAATGCGATCTGATAGCGTCCGGCATTGTCGGGAAGCCAGTCATCGCTAATCTGGATGGTTAGACGCCCGTTGCCAACCGGTGCGAAGGGATAGTCGCTCAACAGGCGTGCGGTATCGAGCACGCGCTGCATGAAGAGTGGGACAACAGACGTAGGGGCTGGTGCCGGCAGCAGCGCATTCAGTGGGGCATCGATAGGCGTTGGTATCTCAGCCGCCACAATCTGATCGGCATGCCGGGCGATGAAGACGAAGAGCTGGGCGCGGGCGACCGGATCGAGGGCCACAATGTCACGGCACACCAGCCGATCACCCTGCTCGTTCCGTTCGAGACGATAGATCAGGTATGAGCGGCCACGTCCCTGTTCGTCACGCCAGATAAAAGCATGGTACCGATCACCACTCCAGGTGTGCAGCACATCCACCTGCCACCAGTCGTGATCGCGCACCAGTGGGCCATACCGTCCACGTAGCGCACCGCGGTAGATGGTATCGAGTTCGGCGATATGGGCAGCGGTTGCGGCAACGTAGGTGCCGGGGGCGGCAGCGAACGATTGCAGATGATCAGGCGACGCCTGAACCTGTCGACGTTCACCGGCCAGTGCCCAGCCCAGGCGCTGGTAGAACGTGTGACGGAAGGGATAGAGGAGCGCCAGCACAGCCCCGCGTTCGCGTAGTTCAGCACAGGCATGGCGCAGTAATTGTTCGGCGTAGCCACGTCGGCGATGTTGCGGCCAGGTGGCTACACTGCCAATCGCGCCAACCGCCAGCTCCCCGTATCCGGCCTGCATCTGAAACGGCATGATTTGCAACTGCGCAACGAGTTCGCCATCAACAAACAGGCCACGCAGTTGAGCAATGACTGCCGGGGTGTAGCGACCACGGTGATACTGGCGGGCGAACGCATAACTATCGAGCGCCCAGAATTGCTCGAATTCTGCCGGCGAGAGTACGCGATAGTCAATCATGAGCGTGGCTTTTCAACCAGAATGAAATAACTACCACACCGCATCCAGCCAAACAGCCAGAGATCGAGTTCCATCAAGAGGGTTACGGCCAGCAACGCATAATAGACCGGCCCCTTCTTGCGTAGCCGACTACGCATCCGCTGGCGGGCCCGAATTTCACGCGCTGCACCGGCACTGACTCGGGTGGGAACAGACTCAGATGCTGAACGTCCCCGATTCCGCCCGATCACTGCCTCTCCCAGTTTCATTAAGACGTGTTCGACAAAAGTCGTGAACAGGCTATTCCAGAAGATGACCTTTACAGGTCGCAGACCGGCACGTTCAAACGCCGCCAGCACATCTTCCCAGGTCTCCAGGGCTTTGATATGGTCTGACTTGCGGAGCTTCTCGCGCTCGAAGTCGTACACGCCAGCTTTGACAAAGAGACGCCCCAGGAAGCGGCTGACATCAATCAGCGGTTGGATCGGCGACCGCTCGCGAGTGTTCGAGAAGGCCAGCATCCGTCCACCCGGACGCAGCACACGGGCCGTTTCGGCCAGATAGGCATCGATAACCGGTAACGGAAAGTGTTCGAGAATGTCAATCGCAAACACCTTATCGAAACTGTTGTCGGCGAACGGCAACAGTCGCGAGTCGGCCTTCGCCAGGGTGACGGTACGCACCGCCTCATCGGCGAAGAGCGTGGCCGGATCGGAACCGACCATCAACCCCACATACTTCGCGTTCCAGACCGCATGTTTGGCTGTGCCACACCCGTTATCGAGCACAATATCGTTCTTCTGCCAGCGCATCAGTCGGCGTAGTGTGCGATCACGCACACCGGCGGCCAGCAGCGGTGGTGCCAGCTCCCGGTAATCCAGTTCGGCAGCCAGTTGCTCTTCGTCGCTGACATACTTTGATACGTAATCGAACTCTGCCCCTCGTGGCATCAAATCGATATAGCCATCGCAGAACGGGTAGAGCGTCTGACAGCGCGGGCAACGCACACCGTTGGCTTCAACCACTAATGGACGTACCCGGCAGGTTGGACATTGTAACAGTGAAAAGATACGTTGGTTGATCATGGTGATGGTGGAATCCAGCGCCGTTGGATTTCGGCGGCAAGGATGCTATCGAAGAGCAAGAGAAAGAGACCTTGAACCAGAATACCGGCCCCCATACCCCGACGGTCGGTGCGTTCACCTGCCTGTCGGATGAGCCACAGACCACTCCCAATGTAGAGGAGGTCGAGACCGGCGTTGATCAGCAAGATATTCCGTAACCGTTCGGCAGCAGCGTGAGCTTCGTTTTCATCAATATCACCAAGCGCAAGGTCTTCGGCCTTGAGCAGTGCCTGTCGGCGTCCGGCTACGGCCAGCAGCCAATCAATAGCGCCCCAGCTTATGGCCTGAAGCCCAAAGTGCCGCCAGAAACCGGGAATGAGCGACAGGATTGCGCCACCGATAACACTCCCAAGCCCCCACCGGGCCAGTGGCTTGAGTGCGTGGTACTGAAAAGAGAAGAAGTTGTTATTCATCATCGTATCTTACCCGAATGATCCGAATGCTCATAGCAGTCGGCATTAGTATACACGGGATGGGCCAGGTTGTGGGCAGCGCGTGAGGTATTGATTCGGTCGTGCGACAGAACGGGACACGGATGGACGCGGATTTGGCGGATACACGCGGAGGTTCTGTAAGGGTTGGTGATCCGTAACCTGATGCTACGCATCGTTACGTATTCGTGGTTATCGTGACGGGACACGGATGGACGCGGATTTGGCGGATACGCGCGGATGCTCTGTCAGTGTTGGTGATCCGTCACCTGACGCTCCGCACCACTACGTATTCGTGGTTATCGTGAGGGGACACGGATGGACGCGGATTTGGCGGATACACGCGGAGGTTCTGTCAGGGTTGGTGATACCTAACCTGACGCTACGCATCACTGAGTATTCGTGGTTATCGTGACGGGACATGGTATGGACGCGGGGCTGGCGGATACGCGCGGATGCTCGGTAAGTATTGGTGATCCGTTTATACCCATTCTCTGTGTTCTCTGTGCCTCTGTGGTGGATAACAGCATCCCCGCGACCAGCAGGATCAACAGCGTAACACGCGCCTGGCACGAAGCATGGCTGGTGAGGTAGCGTGGTGCCCCACTCCATACCGCACGACCCGCGTATGACGCGCAGGCAAGGCAACTAATCCAGCGCGATTGGCAAGCGTTAATGCGCACCTGTACGGCTGTCTGGGATCACGACAGCACAGCTTTTATGAAATAAGTTCTGAACAACACACCCACCCCCGCCGGCAGGCAAGCCTCGAAGAGGCTTTGACGACGTGAGGCAGGGTTTTAACCTGCCGATTCTTCAACCTGCCGGGTCCTGCCCCTTTACACCAGCCATATTTCCCACAATCCCCACCCCAGCGTGATGCCACCGGTAATGGTGAGAACGGCAATCCAGATTACATCGGTATTGATCCAGGCCCGGCGGAGTACTTCAAGCCCCATGATCCAGTACACAGCCAGTGCTGCCGCAACCATGGCAAGAAACATACCGGCCGTATGGACACCTGTTGCCAGCAAGGCTACTCCCAGCGACTCGCTCAGAGCCGGGCTATGATGAGCGTGACCGGCGTGTAGCGCATGTGAGGTCGGTGTCATCATGGCCAGAAATGGCGCGACCATCAGGCCGGCACCGTGGGCCGTTGCCATCAGGAACGACCACGAGACGAGCTGCCACCAATTGGCCCGGAAACGGGTTCGTGGATGGCGAAAACGTACCAGCAGCCGCCATCCGCTGAACAACAGGAGTGCTACTCCGGTCAACACCAGCAAGAGGTCGGTGGGCAGCGTTTGCCCCAGAAGGGCGACGACAATCGCCGCCACGCCAATGGCCGCTGCATGACCGAGGGCAATCGGGCCGAAGGCATACAACACAGCCTGCAAACGCTGCTCTTGTAATCCCAGCCCAACGGCAAACAACCAGCCCATCGCGGGGTTTATGCCGTGAAACAGGCCCAGCGCAAATAGCGACATCCAGATCAAGGTCGTTGTCTGATCCACTGGCAGAGTCCTTATGCTGATATGTCTTTACGGGATGATGCTACGACCAGTTGTCGTATCGCTTGTTGGGCGTGCCGAAGCCTTGCTCCGGCACGCCTGCGCCACGAATGGTTCCTCACGAGGATGGTGAGGAGCGTATTCAGATCATGGGAAGCAGTACGAATCGCTCGATGCGTCACCACCCTGAAGCCGGATTTGGTGTACCCGCTGCTCACCGAAATCGACGAAGAAATTGGGATCGAATTGCATGCCACCGTCGGGATTAACATCTACCTTGACCATCCAGCCCTTGATCCCATCTGGATAAAATTGCTCGTCCCACGCCCGGTACAGCGAATTGGTGAAGTAGACCCGTCGGCCATCGCGGCTGATTTCCACCATTTGTGGCCCACCGTTAAGTTCGGCAGATGTCGCTGGATGCCCGGCCCGACGGACGATACCACCAATTTGCACTTTGCCGGTCAAGCGCGGGTTAAACGGATCAGATACATCGTATTGATGCAACTCACCTGTGCCCCAACACGATACATAAAGGAAGCGGTCATCGACACTCAGGTTAATGTCGGTAACGAGTGGTGGTACTGCTTTAAACGGCTTCAGGATAGGAGGAAGCTGGTCTTCGGACGCCGGTTCGGCGGGAATGTCGATCACCTTCTTCAGGTGCCAGGAACCGTTGTCGCGGTACCACAGCCAGATGGAGGCTGAAAGGTCTTTCAGGCTCACCACACAGTTCATGAAGCCGTAGGCTTTGGTTGGGTCGTGGGCCGGACGCAACTCCAGCGCCATTTGATATTCAGCACCCAGGTCAAGGGTCTGCAAATGACGGCGGCGGTAGAGGTCCCATACGTGGAGGCGATGACCGTACTTGCCGGCCAATAGCTCGTCGCCGAGAACGCCACTTTCGACCATACGTGGGGTACCCCATTCACTGGTCAGCAGGGTGTCATAACCGAGGTGCCACCAAAAGTCGTAATGCAGATACTGATCGCCACGGTCGATCTCCCAGCGTCCAAGCACTTCCAGGTTGTCGTGGTCGAGGATGAAGATTCCGCCGGGTCCTTCACCCTCTGGTGAACCCAGCGCCGAGATGTAGATGCCGTCTGGCCCACAGTGAACAGTATGCGGACGAGCATACCCGGTGCGTTCGGCGAGTTCATTTGGATCGATAACTTTCACTACTTTCGGTTGGGTGGGGTCGGGCTTTGTGTCGAGAATGGTAATATGCGAGCTGCGAATATCCGGCACAACCAGATACCGGCGTTCGACGTGGGGATGTGGTGCATTTGGGCAGAGCATTGAACTGCACGCATTCCAGCCAAAATGGTGGAGTTCACCACCGGTGTAGGGCATGTCGGTGACCCCAACGACTTGACCAAATGTACTCGACTGACTATCGACATCCACGACACACATTGCATCGGGCTTGCCGTTTGCCATTGGGTTGAGACGCACCACATAGGCCAGCTTCTCGGCTGGAGCCTTAACCGCCATCCGTGGTGATGGATAGAATGTGGGGTCTGGACGCCAGGTGACCATGCGAACCTCCTTTGCAGACTACGCTGTCTTGATACGGTTGATAAGGTTGGGATGTGTTTCTAAACAGACACTCAGTACCAATGTCGCGCCAGGCGCGTTTGTACAGACTGAAACGTCAGTCGTATGGAGAGGATTGCTACCGATAATCGAACTATATAACGTGTATCAGGCAGAGTCAAGGGGCTGCGAGAGGTGTTGTTCGTGGAATGTAGCATTGTGCTGTCGGTGATGCAAAGGGGCACGGACGGAAACGATGCTACGCTGCGCACTCAGGTGCGGTGGCAGAGTGATGATAGGAGTGCGGGTTGTGCTTGCGCTGCTCCTGGCAGTGATTGGATTGGTGAGACGCCCCCACCCTACCCCGCCCCCGCTGGGGGCGGGAAGCGGCGGTGGCGGATGGCTCCCGCTGTCGTGGGCCGGTTGGGGGCGCGCCTCCGGCGCGCGCTCCCAGTGCGCAGGTGATGGGGGCACTGGAGGGGAGTGCTCGCAGAGCATACAGACACGTCCCCACCCCGGCCCGTCCCCGCTGGGCTATGCATTACCCATAACTGGTGTCAACCAGGTGCGTATCAGCGGGTATGATCGCTATTGGTGCTATTTTGAGCGACTGGCTCGTTGGTAGTGCACCGCTCAAGCCGTGCCAGCACGTGCTGGATGGATTACCGTACCCGCTTGTTATGCGCGTGTCGCGCGGTTTGGAGTGCGGCAGCCATGCTGCCGCGCCAGCCGTGCTTACGATCCGGCGCGTGGCATACCGTTCCCCATCCTGGTCACGGGGGAGGGCTGAGTGTGCTCGTGCCGATCATCGAGTCGGTCAGGCATGCATACGATACCTGTGCGTAGACGTTTGGTTGTACCAGGTTCGTGCCTGCGCACCAGCGGCCATGGCCAGCGCCTGACGGCGGTAGAGAGGAATGCCTCCACGCAGGCTGGAAGCCTGCGCCACGGGGAGCCTGCGCCACGGGGAGTACTTGCAGCCCGGCCTAACGCAGCGCGACTTGTAGGTAATGTATAGCCCCCGCTGGGGCGGGAAGCGGCGGTGTGGTATGGCTCTCGCTGTCGTGGGTCGGTTAGGCGCGCCGGAGGCGCGCGCTCCCAGTGCGCAGGTGATGGGGGCGACAGAGGCGTGCGTTCCCGGCTTTCCCAGGGGATACTGGCGCTTGTTCACTATACTTGCATCGACAATAGACACTCTCTCCACCTGCATACCGGTGGGAGGGGTCTGGCCTTGCTATAGCGGAATACATGCATCCGCTACCGTAATAATCATCCTCCGTCACCCATTACCACCAGAGTCTACGCTGCTGTTTGGTTGGAGAGCGAACCTTTGGCTGCCGCACGCGCATTCTGCTGGCATCGATGTGAATCACTCTCCACCGGCATGCCGGTGGGAGGGGTCTGGCCTTGCTATAGCGGAATGCATGCATCCGCTACTGTCATAACCATCATCCATCACCCATTACCACCAGAGTCTACGCTGCTGTTTGGTTGGAGAGCGAACCTTTGGCTGCCGCACGCGCATCCTGCTGGCATCGATGTGAATCTCTCTCTCCACCGGTATGCCGGTGGGAAGCATCTGGCCTTGCTATAGCGGCATACCTGAATCCGCTACCGTAATAACCATCCCCGCCAAAGCTGAGCAAAAATGATGGTGAGTTCCCGCAAACGACGCCAGCGCATTTGGGCCTGGCGCCAGGGAGGGGCGATCTGGCTCTCAAGATGGTCAAGGTGCAGTTTCAGGATGGTGCGGAACAGGCGGTGACCGGAGCGTGCCGTCGGTGGTACGTAGCGTCCTGCCCAGTCGAGTAGATCGGCGTGGGTTTCACGTGCTGCGGCCAGCGCCTGCTGCTGGCGAGCCGGTGGCGCCCGCCGGGCCTGGAGGACGGCGACTTCTTGCCGGGCAGCGAGGAACCGTAGTAACAGTCTGCTGTGTGTCCATTCGGCCAGATCGGCGGCGAGTGCCGAGGACTCAGGCGTGGCACTGTTGGGTGTCAGCAAGGCTTCGCCGGTAGCGATAATATCCAGCGCGGTATGCAGGATCGAGAGGCGCTGTTCGCAGTACGGCGATGGAATATCGTAGCCGTCGAGAACGTCACGGGGTGGTTGTGAAATCGGGTCACGGCGACGACCGGGATGCTGGCGTTGAACCTCTGCCGGGGTGATGTCGAGCACCTGTTGCCAGGCCTCTTCAAGCGCTGTATACACCTGATCAAGCAGGGTTGGGTTGGCCGGAGAGCGGATCGCGGCGTATTGATGACGAAGTGCTGACGGGTCCTGGTGGGGATTCCAGGCAAGGGCAGCGAAGGTGTGCGGGTTGGGGCCGGGAGCCAGCCAGGGCCGGTCGCCGGTGAGCAGGGCATGAACGCCGGTTACGCCCCAGTCGCGATAGGTGCGGAGATCGGCAGCAATGGTGTTGCTAAGAGGTGGCAGGGCTGATTTGAACAGAATCCCATCGAGGTAGTACTCGAAGACGCTGACTCCGGCGGGAAATAGTTCGCTGATGGCTGCAATTTGTTCGGCAAGCGGGCCGTTGATCGGGTGAGTGGACGTGCCAATGCCGGCAGCATACGAGCGCATGCGTGGCGCAATGAGGGCCTCTACATTCGCTGCCGGGACAATCTGTTGTGGCCGCGCCATGGTGTCGTGGTAGGCCAGAAAGCTGATCCGGGCGGTCGGATTGATCGCAGCCAGTTCGTCGGCCATCACATTCACCAGCAACAACGACTGATCGGCAGGGCTGAGCTGTGCACATTGTGGGCACAGGCACCAGCCGCCGCTCAGACGATCAACCGGCCAGAGGTGATAGACTGCCGCGTCGGGTTCGGCCAGAAAAAAGGATCGTGCCCATTCACGAACCAGCGCCTGGGTGGTAGGGTTGGTCGGACAGGGGTTGCCATCAGATACGCGACGACGACCGTTGAAGCGGAAGAGTTCCGGTTGGCGGCGAAAGCGCTTGCGTGGAAGAGCGTCGGTGAGGTGATGACCACCGATTTCCAGCCGTAGCCCTCGCTCGCGGATCAATGGCCAGAGGCGGTTGCGCTGTTGTTGCCACGAGCGTAGACGGCAGGCACCAAGCGGCATCCCCTGATCGCCGATAGTGTGAATGAAGATGGTGTTGAGTCGGGCGTGTGCTGCCCACTCAATCCACGCTTCGGCCTGCGCTAGAAAGATGTCGTGGCCGATGACCAGACCCCGGCGGGTGAATGCCGGTTGCCCGGCGAATGTTGCTTCTGGTAAGGCGATCTGATCAGGGCAAGGTACTCGCTCGTTGGTAACGCCAGGGCCGACCCACAGCCATCCCCAGCTTTCGAGCAGATGGTACACGGCGTAGAGTAGTCCGGTTGGGCCTTCACCGACTAAGACAAGACCATGTTCGTCGGCGAAGCGAACGAAGCCATCGCCGGCAGCACCGTGACGCAGGCTGATCCGGTGGTCGTGCGCCTGACCAACAAGTGGGAGTGGCGGGCCACCCATTCGTTGGATGGCCTGGCGTAATTCATGGGCGGCGAATTGGGCCGTTGGATGGTCGCTGGGGAGTTCGATGACCCAGCCTGGTGAGAGAATATGTTTCATACGTATCCGGTGAGCGTTCACCAGTTCATTGCGTTGTTTGTCGCTATTATAACGTCAGTTCGGTTAGAGCCGAGATCACGCGACATTCGTTTACCGCCAGGTCGTTCAGCGTAGCACGTGCGTGGTGGTTTTGTCGCCGGTTATCCTGGTTTAGGATTAAAGTTGACATAACATTTTTAAACGAATGGGATGTTCTGATATGCGATTGCTTGCGTACCACCTGCGGTGTGCAGATGGAGTGTCGCTCTGCCCGGCCCGCGTTCCGACACGCACCTGTGGATCACTGGTGATGAAGCAGAACATCGTGAAGCAACTGACAATACCTTCTATCTCCTATTTCCTATCTCCTCGGATCGAGAGCACGGCTGGCGCGGCAGCATGGCTGCCGCACGCCAAACGATGCGAGACGGGTAATCCAGGCTGGAGACGGTATCTATGCCGGCACGTCATACGACGGTGAGGCCAGCAGAAACGCAGTTCTCTGTGTCCGTGGTCACTGGCAGCGTGATGGTGTGCGCACGAGCGATGATGTTGAGGAAACCAGATGTGATCTGACTGGTAAAGAAGCCGCTGAACCGCGCACCGGATTGTGAGCACGGCTGGCGCGGCAGCATGGCTGCCGCACTCCAAACGATGCGAGACGGGTAATCCTATACGGAAATGGTATCCTCTCCGAAACGTGATCTCACTGTGTTACGGCAAGACTGGTTCTGTACGTCCGCACTCAGGGGTGGTGCCAGCGTGATCGTTGGAACACGGTTTATGAACGCTATTACGCCAGATTTGATCTGATACAGCAGAATACCGTGAAGCGACCGACAATACCTCCTATCTCTTATCTCCTATTTCCTATCTCCTATTTCCTATTTCCTATCTCCTATCTCCTATCTCCTATCTCCTATCTCCTATCTCCTATCCCCTCCCTCACTCATGCGACCAAAAATTAGTTGCATAGTGGACAAATTTGCCGTAAGCGGCTACAATTGCACTCAGCCGTCATTTCCCGCTGCGCAGCACATGGAAAAGTGTCAGACAACATGGCGGTGATAACAGAGTTCCTGGTATCATACCAGTACAAGCGGACATTGTTCATCAATATGATGATGTGGGGGTATCATGCTACGGTTTGAACATGAGATCCTGTTCACGCCTTGCCCGGAACGCATTGCGCGCCTTCGCGAACTTGCCTATAACCTCTGGTGGACATGGCATCCCGAAGCGCAAGACCTCTATCGCTCTATCGATCCAGAGCTATGGGAGCTGGTGTACCACAATCCGGTCGACTTTTTGCGTGATGTACGTCAGCGTAAGCTGGAAGCAGCAGCAAATGATCCGGCCTATTTGAAGCGGTACGACGCGGTGCTCAAGAGCTTCGATAGCTACATGAGCGCGAAGAAGACCTGGTTTAGCAAAAACTATCCCGACGCCAAAGATACTCTGATCGCGTATTTCAGTGCCGAGTTTGGTCTGCATGAGAGTCTACCCATCTACTCGGGTGGTCTGGGGATTCTGTCGGGTGATCACATCAAAGAGGCCAGCGATATGGGTATTCCGCTGGTCGGGGTTGGTTTTATCTATCCACAAGGTTATTTCCGCCAGCGCCTCGATCAGAGCGGCTGGCAGTTTGCTGAATATAACAAGCTCAATTTCGCCGATGTTCCGGCACTCCCGGCACTTGACCCGGAAGGTCGGGAAGTGGTGGTCGAGGTTGAGTTACCCGGACGTACCATCTACGCGAAGGTCTACAAGTTTCAGGTGGGCCGTAATGAGCTGTTGTTGATGGATACCGACATCCATCCCAACAGTCCGCAAGACCGGGAGCTTTCGGCCCGGCTCTACGGTGGTGATCAAGAGATGCGTATCTCGCAAGAGCTGGTGTTGGGTGTCGGTGGTGTCCGCGCATTACGCCGGCTCGGTTACAAACCGACCGTCTGGCACATGAACGAAGGCCATTCGGCGTTTCTGGTGCTTGAGTTGTGCCGTGAGCTGGTGGCGCAGGGCTATAGCTTCGAGCAGGCGATGGAACAGGTAAAGGCGCATTGTGTCTTTACCACCCACACACCGGTACCTGCCGGAAATGACGCCTTCCCCTTGCCGATGATTGAGAAGTTCTTCTGGAGCTTCTGGCCGCAATTAAACCTGACTCGTGATGAGTTTATGAGTCTGGCGCTGCAAGAGCAGCAGTGGGGGCCGACGTTTGCAATGACTGCGTTGGCCTTACGGTTTTCAGCGTTCCACAATGGGGTGAGCAAACTCCACGGTCATGTTGCGCGTGGGATGTGGCAATGGCTCTACCCCGGTCGCAGCCAGGATGAAGTGCCGATTACCTCAATTACCAACGGTGTGCATACTGCGACCTGGCTGGCGCCCGAAATGCGCACGCTCTACAACTCGTATCTCGGCAAGAATTGGGAAGACAATCTCGATGATCCACAGATCTGGCGGAAGGTGTACCAGATTCCTGATGAGACCTTCTGGCGTACTCGCCAGAAACTGAAGAGTGATCTGATCGCCTTCAGTCGGCAGCGTCTCCAACAGCATTATATGCGGCTGGGCATTCCGGCGCCGGTCTGGCCGGTACTCGAAGAGAACATTCTGACCATCGGTTTCGCCCGGCGGTTTGCGACGTACAAGCGTGCAACCCTGCTGTTCAAAGATGTTGAGCGGCTGAAGTACATTCTCAACCGACCCGGCAAGCCCATCCAGATCATCTTTGCCGGGAAGGCTCACCCGAAGGATGATCCGGGCAAGCACTTTATTCAGGACGTGTATCGCATGGCGATGCAGCCGGGGCTGGCCGGACGGATCATTTTCCTCGAAGAGTACGACATAGCGGTTGGACGTGCTCTGGTGCAGGGGGTCGATGTCTGGCTGAACAACCCGCGCCGCCCGTATGAGGCGAGTGGTACCAGTGGGATGAAAGCGAGCCTCAACGGTGCACCCAATTGTTCGGTGCTTGATGGCTGGTGGCCGGAAGCGTATAACGGTCGTAACGGTTGGGCGATTGGTGACGAGCGGGAGTACGCCAGTCAGGAGGAGCAGGACTGGAACGATGCGCAGTCGCTGTACCATTTGCTCGAACACGAGATTGCCCCCCGCTTCTACGACAATCGTGATGCGAATGGGATTCCGGTTGAGTGGGTACAGATTTGCAAGGAGGCTATCGCTACGGTAGCGCCGCTCTTTAGCACGCGCCGGATGCTGGCCGACTATCTGCGCGAGATGTATATGCCGGTAGCAGTGCAGGATACACCAACCGGAGTGTAGTGTTCAGACCGGCACGATGCTGATACATTGTCGATTGCGTTGAGGGATTCGTTGTGCAACCTGGAACGCCAAGCGATTCAATGACGAGCTGGCAGCATCGTGTCAGTCCACTTGATGTCTACCGGCGGCTGGTGAGCCATTTTGGGGTGCTCTACGGCCCAGAGGCTCACCAGCCATGGTGGCCGATTATAAGTTCCAACCCACAGCTCGAAATTGTGATCGGTGCCGTGCTGGTGCAGCAGACGCGCTGGGAGACGGTTGAAGGTGCGATTGAGCGTCTCTATCGGGCCGGGCTGATTGATTTGCATGCACTCGCTCAGGCGACGGTCGCCGATGTTGCCGAATTGATCTATCCCTGTGCCTTCTATCGTCAGAAAGCTGCTGGATTGATTGCCCTCGCCCGTGCGATTAGTGAACGCTACGGCGATGTTGCGGCAATGTTGCGCCGCCCGACGGCAATGCTGCGCCGTGAATTGCTGACGTTGCCGCGCATTGGCCCGGAGACGGCAGATGTGATTATGCTCTATGCCGGCGATCATCCATTGTTCGTGGTTGATGCCTACACCCGGCGGATTTTTGCGCGCCTGGTACCTGACGAGATTGCCTGGGATCGAGCCAGTTACCATCAGGTTCAACACATCATTGCGGCTGCGCTGCCGTCTGATCCCCGATTACTGGCCGATTTCCATGCCCAACTCAACGAGCTGGCTGTTCGTTATTGCCTGAGCCGACCACGGTGCGATGGCCCACCGGCCCGGCGGGTCTATTCACGACAGCCAGGCCGGAACAGTTTTCTTGATCGCCACGATGGTTGTCCATTACGTTCGGTGTGTACGTGGTATCAGGGCCATCGCCAATTGTCTTAACGTGAGCGGCTATGTCAACATCACCACTGACCGTTTTCCTGGTGTTTTTACGCCTTGGTCTGACGTCATTTGGGGGGCCGGTAGCTCATTTAGGTTATTTTCGGGCTGATCTGGTCGAGCGGCGACGCTGGCTCGATGAAGTAATGTATGCCGACCTGATTGCGCTGTGCCAGTTTTTACCGGGGCCGGCCAGCAGCCAGGTAGGGATTGCGATTGGCACGATACGTGCAGGTCTGCTGGGCGGATTAGCAGCCTGGCTGGGATTTACGTTGCCGTCCGCCTTGATCATGATCGCTTTTGCCTACGGCATTGCGCTGTTGGGTGATGTGGCCGGCAGTGGCTGGTTGCATGGCTTAAAAGTGGTGGTCGTGGCAGTGGTGGCACAGGCGGTCTGGCAGATGGGGCAGCGGCTCTGTCCAGACCGGTTGCGGGCAAGTATAGCAGTTATTGCCGCTGTGATCCTCGTGATCTGGTCAGATGCTCTTGTGCAATTGCTGGTGATTGGGGTCGGCGGGCTGATCGGGTGGCGCCTGCTCCAGTTCCAAACGAACAGCAATTCTGTCATCAAATCGCCGATTATGCCGCGTATCGGTATGCTGTTCGGTTTGCTCTTTGCTATCTTACTGGCCGGTTCGTTAATCATCACCTCGTTCGGCGGCAATCCAACGCTGACTCTGCTGGCGGGTATGGTACGTAGCGGCTCTCTGGTATTCGGAGGTGGGCATGTGGTGCTGCCGCTTCTGGAGCCGGTTGTAGTTGGTGGCGACTTCATGAGTGCGGAGACCTTCATCGCCGGTTATGGCGCTGCGCAGGCCGTACCAGGCCCATTGTTGAGTTTTAGTGCGTATCTGGGCGCAGTGGCATCAGCGTACCCCGCCGGTTGGGTTGGCGGGATATTGGCCCTCGTTGCTATCTTTCTGCCCTCGTTTTTGCTGGTGTGGGCAGCATTACCCTTTTGGGCAACCCTACGCGCCCGGCCCGATGCGCAGGCCGCTCTGGCTGGTGTGAATGCAGCCGTGGTAGGGGTTTTGCTGGCAGCCTTGTATCAGCCAGTGATAACCAGCGCGATCCGTGGCCCCTTTGATGTGGCACTGGCGCTAGGTTCTTTTGCTGCGCTACACCTCTGGCGCATACCACCGTGGGCAGTTGTGCTCCTCTGCGCACTGATCGGTGGTTTCGGATGGAGTGGCCAGTAATCAATCAGGCCAGCGCATCAGATCGGCCACCTCACTCTGCCCAACCGGGTGCTGGCCGCGCTCAATAGCTGTGCGCAGCCGTGTAATCCGGTCTGCCGAAGGTGTTGAGGTTTGCCGGTCGAGCCAGCGATTGAGTGCCTCGACGTACAGCATTGTCAGATCGGTCGGTTCGGTAGCAAGTGGAATCAATTCGGCCAGCGTCGCCTGTAATCGCCCCCGTGCAGCCGGCCAGTCGATAACATCGGGCATCGCCTGGATAGCGTCGAGGAGACGGGTGGCACGGGCGCAGACTTCTTGTCGTTCAGAGGGAGGCGGCGGTGGCGGCGGTGGTGGTGATGCGAGAGATGGTGACTCTTCAACCACATTGTTACCGCTAAGTATGGTTGTCATGCGCTCGAAGCCGGCCTTCAGCAACTGTTCCATCTCACGACTGTAGTGCAGCCAGGCGCCGATCTGCATACCGGCGGGGTCGGGAATATCGCGGCTGCGCCCGGCCAGTTCGCCAAGCGAATAAATGGTGGCCTGCGGATAGCGACTGCGCAGTACACGGGCAATCCCGCTATCGACTGCGATGAGCAGGTGAGCAGTATGCGCCAGATCATCGGTTAACGACCGGGCCACGTGGTCGTCGATGCTCAGACCCATAACAGCAAGCGCATCGCGAGCTGCCGGCTGAAGCGGATCGTCATCGTGACCAACAACGCCAGCCGATGCAATCTGCCACGTGTGACCTCGTTCCTGAGCCAGACGACGTAGTAAAGCCACCGCAATCGGCGCCCGGCCAGTATCGGCAGCGCCGATGATTAGAATAACCGGTGTTGGAGAAGGGTGAACCTGCTGCATACCCATGTGTCATTCCCTATCTACCTGCACACTTGCTGCATTGTAGCATAACGTCATTGTGGGTTGTCCGAAATGGCAGTGGTTGCCGTCATCTGACGCCGAAGAGGTCCGCATACCCACATTCCGGCTAACCCCCTGCATCAGAAAAATACTCACGTCACCTCTACGCACTACCCTCTCCCTCCTTATCCTTGCAGGACAAGAAAGGGTGCCAGCCCTCAGTTACGCACTTCCACTCACACCCGATCTGCACCGTACAGCCCCCTCTTCCCCCATCTTACTTTTCTATCTCCTACTTTCCTATCTCCTACTTTCCTATCTCCTACTTTCCTATCTCCTACTTTCCTATCTCCTACTTTTCTCCCCCCTCTTGACCAACTCAGCGACTTATGGTATGTTGCTGCCGTTCCCGTATCAATGGCGATAAGGGAAATTCATGTTCATACACCCGGTTGTGTATGAATGTGCGCTCCGCAACAGGACCACGCTCGTCCTGTTTCTCGTCACATGCACTGTGACGATGCGATTCCGTGTTGAATGGCGTTCGTCCCCTGTTTGGGCGACGCCCGGAGGGACAACTGCATGCCGATGCATTCGACGTGCCGGCGGTGCGCTTTGATCGCACCACTCTGGCTGATCGCCGTAATGCTCTCGCTACTCGCGCAACCAACGCCGCTCTTCGCTGCTCCCTCACTCGTGCTACCCACTCCCCCCGGCGAACCATGGCGGATTATTCAAGGGTATGCCTGCGGTACCCATAATGGTTGGGATCGCTATTCCCTTGATCTGGCGCAGGTACACGGTCCGACGTATGATGCACCAATTCGTGCTGCGGCGAGTGGTACGCTATGGCACTGGGAAGCTCGTAGCGGTACCATCATTCTTTCCCATGGCAACAACTTTTTTACAATGTACACACACCTGAGCCGACCAGTCACTACTGAACGTGGTCGGTTTTTTGCAGTTGGCGAGGTGTTGGGGTATGCCGGTGATCGGGGTTCACCCGGCATTCCTCATCTGCATTTCACCGCCTTCACAGCCGGTGCGAACGGTTGGAGTGGCCGGCAATCCATTCCGCTCAAGTTCGCTGAAGGCTACGATTTGCCGGAGATCGGTGGCTGCAATCAGCACGGGGGCAAGGTCCTGACCGCAATGGCATTGCAGGACCCAATCATCACCTTTACCAGTGCTGCGTTGCCGGGTGGATGGTACAGTGCCGATCATCAGATCGATTTCAGTGTGGCCTGGGGTGGTGGCGGTCTGAGTCAGGCGTGGAATATGGAACCTCCCGCCGATACGCCAATGTTCCCCGGCGCATTTGATGGCTATGCACGGCTGGCCGATATGGGGGAGGGCTGGCATACGCTCTACGTGCGGGCCTGGGGACCTGATGGCCGGCAAACGCTGGCCAGTTATGGGCCGCTTGGTTTTGACTACTCGCCGCCGGTGCTGACCGTAACTCCTGCCGAATTACACATCGTGCAGACGCAACCGACCGTGGTAACCTGGCCGGCAGCAGAGGACGCCTTATCCGGTGTGTCCGGCTATCGCATCTATCTCGGCCCGGACCCAACCGGCGAGAGTGAGTGGTTTGTTACTGAACCAACGCTGACACTGCCCACACTGGCACCCGGCGTCTACGTCTTGCGGGTCAAACCAATTGACAATGCCGGCAATGTTGGTGCGTGGCAAACCGTGATGACGATCCGGGTGGAATAGTGTCGGTTGGATGTCAGGGAGAAGGGGCAACTCCGGCGTCGCCCCTCCTGATTGGCCGGATGTGTGGGCGGGTGGTTCTTGAATCCCAGACGCACTTCTCATTGTGTCACCTGGAAGAGAACAGGCACCTCAGTCACCATCCGGTGAGGACATAGTACCGATCTTCCCTACCATCGGCGGTACGTCAGGTTTGTTGCTTGATTATGGTGATGACTGGTTGTAACAGGTTCCGGCCATCACCGCCGCACCACCACCGGCGTACCGACCGGTGCCCACTCGTAGAGCCATGCCGCCGCTTTGAGCGGTAGATTAACGCAGCCGTGACTACGACGAACACCAGTGCCAAACTGGTTGTGCCAGTATGTTCCGTGCAGAGCGACACCGCCAACAATGTACATGGCATGAGGAACCCGCGGTACAACCCAGCATTCACCACCGGCGCAACCGCGCATGGTCTGTTCGCGAACTTTGGCGTAAATGAAGAAGGTGCCAACCGGTGTATTGAAGCCATCACGTCCGGTTGAGACCGGTGCATCGAAGATGATTCGATCACCTTCAACCGCGTATAACCACTGGTCGCTAAGATCGACAACGATCAGCTTGCCGCTACGGAGTGCCGGTTGGGGGGGAGGTGCCGCAGCCGGTCGGGCAGTTGGTGCTGGGGTTGGTGATGGAGCCGGTGCCGGCGGAGCTGGTGCCGGTGCCTGTGGTTGTCCGCTGGCATCAACCGGTATCGCATTCCCGGCGGGAACCGGACGCAGATCGATGCCACGTAAGCGAGCGAGGGCACGGCCCAAATCGCCGATCTGAATCGCCTGTTCGGGAGTAGCCGGACGTGGATTCACCTCAAGCCGGGCGCGTTCAAAATACTGCACTTGCCGCAAAGCCCCACCGACGTATTCCCAGTGCGGTTCACTGATCGGCAACCCAAACACCTCGGTCGCCCCATGAGCTTCCCAGAAGGCGAGAAAAGGTGGGCCAAGGGTGTAGCCGGTCTCGGCGAAAAAGCGACGATTGGGGTTTTCGCGAGCGGCGGCGGAGGGTGGGGGAAATGATTTGCCCAGTGCAGCGATATACTCGGCACCTACTCGTCCGCGCAAGACCGCGTTGTTATAGGCGGGATGCAATTCCAGGCGACCGCGCTCGAAATATTGAACGGTGAGATCGCCTTCGCGCAATGGTGCGCTGATAGGCTGACCGAGCGTTAATGCACCTTCGCTTGATCGCCAGACCGACAGAAAGCCATAGGTATCATCGAGCCGCTGACCGGTGGCTACAAAATAGAGCGCACTGCTCTGGGCTTGTGCCGGCACGACTGCCAGTGCCAGTATGACTGCCAGCACCCAGCTAGTATATCGCATCATCGCCTCGCTTCGTTCCAGGCCCGAATCGTGATTGTATTATACGGCACGGCAAGCCATGGTACCATAGGGAATGTGGGTATCATCAACCATTGAGATGATCGTGCAATTGCCGACGGAATGAGTTGCTATAATACGGGCAACAAATACAGATAAGGAGCAGCTATGTTAGCCGATTTACACGACACTCTGGAAACAGTTCGTTCGCGCTATACCGACTTACGGGGGCATCTTTGACCTGGCGGCAAAGCAGGCTGAAATTGAGCAGTTAGAAGCCAGGGCCGCCGATCCCGATCTATGGAATACACCGCGCGTTGCGCAGGAGATCATGCAACGGCTCACCCGCCTGAAAGAAGAGGTGACGGCGTGGAATGATCTTGAACGGCGCATCGCCAGTGCAGCCGAACTTATCGAACTGGCCGAGCTGGAAGGTGATGAGTCGTTGACCGCCGATCTGGCCGCTGAAGTACAGGCCATTCAGCGTGAAGTGGCGCAGCGTGAGCTGGAAATCCTGCTTAGTGGCCCTTACGACGACCGTGATGCCTTTCTTTCGGTGCAGGCCGGCATGGGTGGGACAGACGCACAAGACTGGGCGGCGATGCTTTTGCGCATGTACACGCGCTGGGCCGAACGGCGAGGGTATACGGTCAACCTGATCGACATGAGCGAAGGCGAAGAGGCAGGAATCAAGAGTGCGACTATCGAGATTCGTGGCCCTTACGCTTACGGCTACGCCCGCGCCGAGGCCGGTGTCCATCGCCTGATTCGCCTGTCGCCGTTCAACGCTGCGCACACCCGCCAGACCAGCTTTGCGCGCGTCGAGGTGATGCCAGAAGTTGATGATGCGCCTGAAGTAGAGATCAAACCGGAAGACCTGCGCATTGATGTCTTCCGCAGTGGGGGTCATGGCGGGCAAGGCGTGAATACCACCGATTCGGCGGTACGCATTACCCACCTGCCAACCGGAATTGTGGTTACCTGTCAGAATGAACGTTCGCAGATACAGAACCGCGAACTGGCCATGCGCGTGTTACGGGCGCGACTGCTCGAACGCGAATTGCAGCGTCAGGCCGAAGAACGTGCGCGACTCCGGGGTGAATATCGCGAGGCCGCATTTGGTAACCAGATGCGAACCTATTACCTCCATCCTTCAACGCTGGTCAAAGATCATCGCACCGATTACGAAACGAGCAACGTACAGGCAGTGCTCGATGGCGAGATCGATCCGTTTATTGAAGCCTTCCTACGGGCAAACGTGCGGGAGACGTGATGGAAATCAAATATACGCCGTGGCGCATGCGCTATATCAAGCGGGGTGAGACGCCGGATGAGGGATGCGTGTTCTGTGCAATGGCAACTGCCGACGGCACTGATGATGCCGAACGTCTGGTGCTCTACCGTGGTCAATATTGTTTCGTGGTAATGAACCTCTACCCATACAACACGGCGCACTTGATGGTAGTGCCCTATCTCCATGTTGCCGATCTCGCCGCGCTGGATCGAACAGTTGCCAGTGAATTATTTTACATAACTCAGCAAAGTGTCGGGATTCTGCAAACGGAATACGCACCGCACGGCTTCAACCTTGGCATGAACCTGGGGCGAGTAGCGGGGGCCGGTATCGCCGATCACCTGCACATGCACATCGTGCCGCGCTGGAATGGCGATACCAACTTTATGCCGGTGATTGGCGATACAAAACTGATCCCAGAAGCGCTCGACGAGACCTACGCCCGACTCCGGCCACACTTTGCTGCACTTAGCTCAGTGTCCGATCAATCAGCTCAACCAGATGATGTACCTCAAACGGCTTCTGAATAATCACTGCGCCTTCAGCCTCAAGATCGGCAAACCATGGCTTGCGGTTGAGCGCAGTGATCAAGAAGATCGGAATGCCATTATCTTGCAGACGTTCCTTAATACGCTGGAAGGTCTCAACGCCGTCCATGTTCGGCATCATAATGTCGCTGATAACCAGACTGGGTGAGAGGTGCTCGAGCATGCGCAGACCTTCGAGGCCGTCGCGGGCCAGCACAACATCGTAACCGGCGTTGCGCAGGGCAATGGAGAGAATGTTTTGGAGCCCCAGGTCGTCGTCGATAATAAAGATAGTACCCTTATTCGCTGGCATATCGATGTCCTTACCGGTTCTGAATGAACTGCGCCGGGATAATACAAGAGTGGATTGGCGTCGCGTTGAGCGCCATTATACCAGAGAGTAGACAGTGGGTTTGCATATTTAAGGAGCGTGACATGAATCTGTCTGTACCGGCTGTATTGGCCGAATATCCCTTCCACTACCGGATTGAGGTGCGGTTTCGCGATCTTGATGCACTGGGCCATGTGAATAATGCGGTGTACGCCACCTACTTTGAGTCGGCACGGATCGCGTACTATCAACGTCTGGTGGGTGGTTCACTCGACCGGTTGGGGATTATTCTGGCCGAATTGACGATTAGCTACAAGGCACCGGCCCATTTTGGCGACGAGTTACTGGTTGGCGTGCGGGTGAGCCGGATTGGTGGTAAGAGTTTTACAATGGACTATGCTATTGCACGTGTGGGTGATGGTGCCTTAATCGCAACCGGGCAGTCGGTACTGGTAGCCTATGACTACGCTGCCGGTCGTAGTGTGCCGGTCAGTGATGAATTCCGTGCGCGGGTGGCGGAGTTTCAGGGTGAGGTTGGGTGAGGGGGTGGGTTGTATTATCTGTCTACGAACCTTGGCTTTGCTAAAAAGACTCATGACCAATCGTTCAAAAAAGCAGAGGCGGTTAACCACCGCCTCGCGCCCTATTCCCGAAGAAACAGGGGGGATACACTTTCCTTGTATCATGCCTCGTTCATAGTGTCAATCAGAACAGATGAGCATTTTTAAACCTGCTTCATTCGCCAATTAAGGAAGGTCATCCAATCCGGCAGTACGCCAGATTTCCTGGTCTGGTTGGTCGTCAGTGAAATAGCTCATGCGGCGTTCAGCGAGACGCGATGTGCCACGAACGTATTGGCGGTACGAATTGCACGAAAAACGGGCGTCACAGTTGCGGCATACCCGCGTACCGAAGCGTTCATGCGTCCGTATACCAGGGATGTTCTCTTGCAACCGTTCGAGGGGCGGCGGAGAGAACTCGCCATTTTCGATTCTGTCTACCGTCTCGCCAAACGCAAGCACAGTGCGGTCCTTATATGCCGGGTCGTACTCGATGGGAATGAGAGGCTCCCAATCTTGAAGGGCAGTTTCCAGGGCCATCGGTTCGGGGTTCTCAAGTGCCTCCTTGATGGCGTGGGGAAAGGCGGTAGCGATGATCGCCATGGCGTCGAGCGCTTCACCGCGCAGCTCCTGCCAGATATGAGCATAGACGTTCAACTGCTGCTTGTAAAGTTCCAGGTTGGCACGCACATAATCGGCGTCATGCGTCTTGATGTCGTACATCACGGTCTGATCATCGGCGCGCAGGATGTCTACCACGCCTTCGATAGTGTACTCGCGTCCCTGTGGTGATCGCTGACCGGGTAGGCTCAGACGCACCTCAGTATCGGTGATGCGTTCAGCAATCTTACGCATACTGCGCCAGTAAAGTAACACCTGATCCAGAGCGGTCTTTTTCACGTCTGCCGTCAGCGTATGTCCGCTTTCCAGGCAAAGTTGCTTGAAGTTCTCCTCAAAACGCTGCCGAATAAAATCTTCAATATCGTTAAAAGGGTCTTCGGTCATAGCTTTCCTTCTTCAACAGCGCTCATTTGCTATCTGCCATCTGTTAGTTTGCGGCGGCGAATGATCTCGTGGTGCAAATCCTCTATCGTGCGATGCACCAGCGAGCCGAAGAACATCGTTTGCGAACGAGAAGGAACGAAACCGAACTTACGGAAAATCATGTACTGCCGCGGGCATGTCTGATAGAGCAGGTAATCGGCGGTGAAAGAGTACACTTTGGGCAACGTCTCATCGGTTGCGACAGCGTTGGGCAAACTGTTCAGGTCGAAATCAGCCAGGCGAGGTAGATTACCGTTCAAGATAGGTTTGAACGCTTCGTCCTGGCGCTGCCCGCGTCCGGAAAAATGAGCCAGGATGAGCAAATTCTGCGCCCGCGACAGGGCAACGTAGAACATGCGGGCAATATCAAAGGCGGTCATTCGATCAAGTGGTTCGCCGGCCGGGCGTGACAATAAGGGGCGTACCAGACGTTCGATGAGAGGAGCACCGTGGTCGCGTTTATCGAGATTGCCCAGCACTACGACCGGGAACTCCAATCCTTTGGCCTGGTGGATGGTCAGAAAGGGAATGCGTCCGCGTGGGAAGGGATTCTCCTCGTCTTCGCGCTCGCCCTCTTCCAGGCGGTAGAGAGCGAAGATGAAGGAACCGAAGAACATTCCCGAAAATTTGTGTTCACTGAGAATGGCAGCGGTCAGAATGTTGACACGTTCCTGCACGAAGCGTGCCAGGTATTGCGTTAGCAGTCCCAGATTGGCTACTGCGCCTTCGTCGCCTTGTCGTTCGGCACGGTCGAACATGGCTTTGAAGTGCTCAAAGCCCATCAACTGGTAGAACAGGTCGAGCAGGTTCCAGTCGAGTGAGGTTGCACGGCGAATAACATATTCCAGCGAAAGTGGTCGTCCCTCGCTGGCGCGCAGGAGCACGAGGCGGTCGAGGTATGCGCTAGACACCAGGCGGTGTCCGGTCTCTGAAAGTCCTGGTGCGTCAGCCAGGGCGCGTTTCATGCTTGCCGGATCGTAGAGCTGATCGGGAAGCCAGCGGTTGCGGGTCAGCACGGCTTGCAGGGCGGCATAATCGCTGAGGGCGCGCTGAATCTCGTCGCGGCGGTTCTGAATGAACTGCTTGAGTAACGGGTCGGTCTGCTGTAATTCATCAGCGCGGGTTTGAAGGGCCGTTAAGTAAACCTCAAAAGTTCGCAGATCATGTCCCCTCCCTTCGATTGTAGGGCGTCCGAAGATGGCAAGGAAGATGCCCAGTACATCTCTGGCTTCGTCCACTTCCAGAAAACGCCCAGCGCGTGGAGCATACACGTCCAGCCCTTCCGCTTTCAATGCAGCGATCATACGCTTCGCCTGTTCGGATTTGAGCGAGGGGTAGAGAAAGGCGATCTGATTCGGGTTTTGAACTTTCCCTGTCTCGATAAGGCGACGGACAAAACGGGCAATCTCCTGGCAAGCCTGCTCCGGCTCAGCGGGAGTGCTGGCTACTACGGCTGGCGCCAGGTCGTTACGATAGGCACGAATATTTTTAGGGATGCGGTAGACCATTCCATCTCTGTCTTGCCAATTGGTGTGATTAATAAAGCGTCCATAGGTTTCAACAATGTGGGAACGTGAGCGGTAGTTGATCTCCAGGGAAATGGTACGAGGTGTCTGGTTCAGATACTTCTGGCAGCGGGCTGGAAACTGGACAAAGTTTTCCACAGTTGCGCCGCGAAAGCGGTAAAGTGCCTGGTCGTCGTCTCCTACTACGCATAGGTTACCTGTTCCTTCTGCCAAGCGAAAGAAGATGCGTTCCTGGATAGTGTTGGTATCCTGATATTCATCCACAATCACGTGGCGAAAGACACCACCGGCCCCCTGGAACTCCTGTAAAACCTGGAACGCCTCGCGCTGAAGCAGGGCAAAGTCGGTTCTTCCCGCCTCTCGCAGGCTTTGAAGATAACCCTCGTAGAGCGCCAGCAGCAAATCTACATCTTGCGGTGAAAACTCGCCACGTACCAGGCTGGAAAGGCGCGGGCGCAACTCGGCGGGGTCAAGCAATTCTTCCGAGAAGCGGTTGAAGAAGGGGCGTAGTGCTTCGATTGCACGATGACGAGAAGCTGAAGGTTGCGTGTTCAAGTGTCCGGTAACGACTTCAGCAGCCGAACTGGGATCAAGGCCAGCAGCGCGGGTGACGATCTCCCAGTTGGCTCGTTCGTAAAGGTGGAAATACTGCCCCAGGTCATCCAGAAGCGCAGGCGAACGAGGCCGCTGGCGGTCGAGAAAAAAACGTCGTCGGTCGGTAAGTATACGCTGGCAGAGCGAATGTACTGTGCCAATGTACATTCCAGCCAGGTCATAAGGCTGGCCGGTCAGGTTGGTGACCAGACCGAGATAGGAGCGTAAACCATCGCTTAACTGTCTGGCTGCCTTCTCGGTGAACGTAGCAAGAAAAATCTCCTCGGCTTTCACTCCATAGTAAACCATCAAGTTGAGCGTTCGCCAGAGAAGGACACGCGTTTTGCCGGAACCAGGACCAGCAGTCAGGTAGAGAGGGCCATCTACGTGCAAGATAGCCTCACGCTGGGCATCATTAGGTGTGAAACCGCTCATCTCCCACAGGCGTTCGATGGGAGGAAGTTGTCGCCTGGTAATAGCAGTGAGATGTTGGTGAAAGGTGCTCACGATAGTGCTCTCCGGGTTAACAAGTCAAGCACACGCCCGCCGGGTTGCGTGCTGATGGCCGTGTAGCGATGAGCCAGGGCGATGGGAATTACGGCATCACGGTACAACTCTGTTTGCAATTGTTCGAGCAGTTGTACTGCCGTTGGTAAGTTGGGGTAACGTGTCCAGTCAGTCTTTTCCCGGATAAAATCACTACCCGGTTCTTCTTTCGATGGGTAAGGATAGGGAAGGGCAAAGACAAACGTGCGCCCTTGTTTGGTTTTGAAAATAAAGTCTTGCCCATAATACGTCTCAAATCCAAACCCACCTCTTGAAGGTTCGCGATTGGCTAAAATGTACTTGTAACGATACTCATCGTCTATTGCAAATAAGCGATCTGGGGGCAAAAATCGGTTGATTAACCCTAAATAGTCTACAATCTGTCCTTTTTTTTGCAAACCGATAATCAGCAGAGGAGGTTGGTGATATTTAGCCAGTCTGGTATTTACCTCGTGGAGGTAAATCATAATGCTGCGGTGTAGCCAGGCGGATGCACCAAAAATAGCTAGTGGCCCGTCTATGAAGAAAGCGATTTTGGTAAGCGTCAAAAACGCTTTTTGTTCAATAAACCGAATGTAATGAATAGGTATGAGATGCTCTAATACTATCATCAGGCGCGAAAGTGCTATCTGATTGGATTGATAATCAGTTACCTCTTCCCAAATCCGCAAGCAATCGCTTGGGTAGACGGGGGCACCGCAGTACGGACACATCTGAGGATCAAGTTTATCTTCTAATTCAACCGGGCCACGCTCACACGTGGGACATTTGTGCAATTTCAGTTTGAGGGGTGTGCCAGTGCCCAGATCTCCTGGTCGGCGGGAGGCCAGAAAGAAAAGAGTACTTCGCAAACTGGTGTGAAAGTTTTTAGGGTCAAAGCGCGTCTTTTCTGATAGCAATTGTTCATCCAGCGCAGCACGGAAACTATCCCGAACACTATTCTGTCCTTTGATGCGTACATTGGCACTTGGCAGGACAAAAGTGAGAGATGCATTCTGATCTTGCAAAGCAGCCACTTTGAATGGGTCAACAAAACGACCTTCCCGAAGTTTGGAGACATCTTTCAAGCTAAACAAAATCGCGCCTACTTTCAGGTATCCTAGTCTTGTGCTGGGTATTTCGTCGTCAAGTGCAGCCTCATAGTTGCTGCCATCGATTGCCAGAACAAGTTCTACGGGATTCGCCTGAGCAGCATGTGGTGGTGGTTTGAAATCACAAATCAAGTGTTGAGCTTCGGCCTCATCTGGCTGCGTCAGGTATTCGCAAGAATTCAGGAAGGACTGGACTTCAGGATTTTTGATAAAGTCTGCATGGGCAGTTTTGCTGGCACGCTCATTCTCATAGGGCATACGGTTACTCCTGATTGGCAGCCATGCGTTGACGTTCCGCTTCGGGGTCGAATTTGTCAATCTGAACAGGAATGACAAAGGGGCTGGAGAGCATTTTGACGCGAGCAAAGCCTACGTCTTGTGCCCGAATCAGCGAATCACCAAAATCCTCAAAGTCGTAGAATTGAGACAATTCTTTGACCTCGCGGGCATTGTTTAAATGAGTGATAAACCAGTTTTCTGTGTTTGCCAGTATGTTCGGGTGCATGGAAGAAACTTCCTGAGTCGCGTAGACCAGACTGATGCGATATTTGGCCCCCTCTTTTGCCAGGCGTGGCCAGGTCTCGGTCAGGTCCATGCCCTTGCCGATCAGGTTGTGGGCTTCTTCGATGTAAACAACAATGTTGGGAGGAGTTCTCCCTTCGACGAAAATCTGCATCGAGTTCTGGAAAATCTTCTGGGCAATCCGCGTACTTACTTTCTCACGAATACGTGCATCACCGACGGAAAGGTCAAGGATAACGATCTTGCCATCTCTAAGCAGTTCGTAAATCTCATCGGCGACTTCGGAAGTGCGGTTTGGAGAATGGTACTTGATGGCGTCAGTCAGGATTCTGTGGCCGGAGATGTAGGTATTTCCCTGACGTTGCGCAATCATGTTAATCAGCGTTTGCAAGGCGTCGTCAACCCAGTCTTTGCCGTTGCCGGAAGAACTTTTGAGCGAGGATTCCTGATTGGCAAGGCGCAAGGCCAGAAACCACTTCTTCGCCTGTTCGAGGGTCAAGCCTTGCGATGGATCAGGAAGATTCTCCCCTGCTTTACTGTTAACACTGGTCCGTATTTCCTTACTGGCATCAAATCGTACTTTCAAATTGGCAGGTGGCTCAAACCCGGCCACGTACAGCAAAGTCTTGTAGGCCGCAACGCGCACTTGCCAGCGCTTGTATTCACTGAACTCTCCTTTGTCAGGTTCGTCAAGAGAAAGGTTAACGAATGCCCGCACGTAGTCGGTGGTCACGCGGTTGGCCTCTTCCAGTTCACGCTGAATGATACCAAAGCCTTCATTGAGCTGCTCATAAAAATTCGTGCGCAGCTCGCGAAAACCCTCTGCTTCTAACATGCGGTAGCGCACGGTATCTTTGGGGTAAATATCGGCCAGGGCACCCTTGTCCTGCTGATTGGCATTGGCGTACTCGCCATTAATGTCATAGATGATCTGTCCGATCCGCGCCTGACTCGCATCAGCCACACGCTTAACTACTGAAACCATCTGCTTGATCATGTTAGATTTTCCGGTGCGAGTCATGCCCAATACGGCGGTACGGCGTCCCAAAAAGTCAGCCGGTTGCACGAAAACTGGAACTTTTTCCGCACGTACAGCGCGTCTGTGCAAGCGGTCGGTGGAGGTGTAACGTACTGTACCAATCTGAAATGGCTTGATTTCCCCTTTCAGACCCAATTGTTCGGCCATCTCCCGCGCAGCATTGCGTCGAATTGGGTCAACATAATTAACAATCGTTTCCAGTGCTTTTCCGTGAGGGCGATAAACATTCAGGCGCGTGGCCGTGGCAAAGGATTCTAAATCACTTCCCAGCCAGAGTTCATCCTGATCTACAAAAAATGTGCCTAACACACGGCATTTTAGTCCGCTAAACTGCATCTCGCTGCGCGTGATGTCATCCAGTTCGCGATCAGTGCCCATCGGGCTTTTCTGGTCTTTAAAGTGGTCAATTTTTGTGCGTACCAGGTCATCATCTTGGGGTAATTTAGCTGAACCCAGTACGCGCAAAAGAATCACTTCCATCTCATCTTCAGACGCTTGAGTGAGGTTTTGTGGATCGAAGGAAGCCGCTACCAGGAAGCAGTTGTGAGGGATGCCGAGTGCCTTATACTTCCACAGATCATTGGTCATCACATAGGCAAATTCGTAGTCAATGGCATATACCCAGCCGACAAAATTTTCAGATTGTAGTAGTTCTGCCAGAGGAGATTTTTTCAGAATAGAATTAACATTTTGCATCGATGTACTCCTTACGAATGACCATTAAGTTCTGGCAGTATTTCCAGGTTGGAAAGAATAACCTCTTTGCCGCGTTTCCGTTCCCGTAGCATCGAAAGGCTATACAGGAATTCAACATTAGAACGTTTGGTTCCATTGGACTGACTGGCAATGGCTTCACCGTATAAATACTCAACTCGCTCCGCTGAATCGTAGCTTAAGAGCCATTTGTCGGTCATATTTAGAAGAGTATCCCTTAACGCACTGTGGTCTTCTTCCTGAAAGTAATACCGATAAAGTGTATCTGCCTTTTCAAAAAAGGGTGGATCGAGATAGAAAAACAGACCTGACTCAGGCAGTTTACCTGTGCGTTGCTCTGACCGAATAGCCTCCAATCCCTCTTCCCATGAAAGGTTCCAAACCGCATAAACGTTATCCCGTCTGGCAGCGATCTGTTGAATACGTTTGATCAAGGTTTGGCGAGGAAAACGACAATCAATTTTGTATGGCGATGCTTGCGTCTTTCCTCCCAGTGGTCCTACTTCCTGACGCAGGATGCCTGAAAAACTGGTTCGGTTAAGAAACAGACACGTCCAGGCTTGTTCGCGAGTTGTGGATGGATCGCTTTGTTTGATCCTCTCCCATTCTTCTAATGTGATAGGAGCATTTTCAACTTTGTCAACTAGCCATTGAGTATCCCAGAACACCGTTTGCCAGAAACTGGCGATCCATGGATCGCGGTCAATCAGGATAATTTTGTCTACTTTTTGTCGTAAGAGTAAATGTAATCCGACGCTGGCCCCACCTGTAAATGGCTCAATGTAAAGCGTTGGGTGAAAAGCGTTAATCGTCAATGACTTCTCAACGTATAACGTCAAATGGCGCTTTGAGCCGGGGTATCGCAGAGGACTGTAGTATGGCATTGAAAATAAGTTATCCTCACAGCAAAGTAAGACTCTGTTTTCTTGCTATTATACACCAGTCGATGAGGGTAGGGAATAGCGGTTGAGTTGTATATAAAGTCACTACCGCCTCGTCCATTTCCCAACAACCCGGTTTGCATCGGAATGGGCGGATCATCTGGCGTATTAAACTCCGAGCCAGACACTTAGCAAGTGCCTGGCTCGACTGTCGACTCGATTGCTCTGTACGCCGGCTGCGACTACCAGCGTCGTCTTCCCGGCGAGGGATCATGCGCCTTACGCACGGCTACCATCTTTCACCCTGATTGCTGCCTGCGCAGGTGACAGCAATGATCCCGCGAGTAGAACAGGGATGGTCAGGTTGATGGTCATTCGCATTGGTAGGTGCTTCACTCATCACCGCCTGACCAGTGGCAGGAAGATCCGTCGATCCAACGTCAATATGGGTCCGCGAACCACATTACCAACAGACACGCGCACGGGCAACACGACTGTCTGCAACGGCTGGCCGCCGCCTGGGTCTGCGGTGATGGTGACAGTGGCCGTGTACACATTGCCCTCATTGAATGTGGTGGGGTTTGCAGTCAGGGTGAGCGTGACCGGTGTGGTACCACTGCCCGCGCTCAGACTGAGCCACGAACGATCACTACTCGCCGTCCAGGTCAGACTTCCGCTGCCGGCATTGATCACACTGACCACCGCCGATTGCAGCGCCGTCGTGCCCGGCGCGAGGTGCCAGTTTACCTGATCCGGACCTACCGCGAGATATGGCCCCGGCAGTTGCAGGTCGTCGTCCACAACCACGACCACGCTGGCACTGGCCGTCATTCCTCGACTATTCGTGGCCGTTAGCGTGATCGTGTTCGTGCCCACCAGCAAATCTGTTACCGAAAGTAACGGCCCGCTGCCCAGAACCTGCCCGCGCTGGTTGCGCCACA
The DNA here is from genome assembly GCF_000018865.1 of Chloroflexus aurantiacus J-10-fl. Lineage (NCBI taxonomy): Bacteria > Bacillati > Chloroflexota > Chloroflexia > Chloroflexales > Chloroflexaceae > Chloroflexus > Chloroflexus aurantiacus. The sequence continues at coordinate 985,251 of NC_010175.1, read as the reverse complement.
CAAGCGATGCGCCATCCAACCAGCCATCCTGTAGATCGAAGGCTTCGCCGCTGAAATTGACGATCTGACCATACCGGATGCGCAGGCCGGTTGCCGGATTGAGTATGGTTACGCGCGGAGGCTTGTTTGCCACGGTGAACGGCGTGGTATCAGCTTGCGCCGTGTGGCCACCATCAGATGCAACCACGCGCAGTACGGCCCCGCCGCCGCTGAACAGCGCAGTGTCAATCTGTGCGCTGTTGCCAGTTACTCCAAGGCGCACCGGTCGGAACTCCGTCTCGCCCACACGCTGATAGAGAATGTCGAAGGTCAGTGGGTCGCCGTCAGGATCGTTCGCCGTCCAGTTGAGCGTGACCGTGCCGGTGACCGGGCTGGTTGCACCGCTGAGGGCAACGTTGCCGACCGTCGGTGGGTTGGCGCTGAGCGACCAGGTTGCCAGGGTCTGCCCATTAGCCCGCCGCACGATACGCACCTGGCGCGTGCCGTTCACATAGGGCACAGCCTGATCTATGCCAAGATCGTCGTCTTCGCCCTGCGACAACCCGCTGAAGGGATGGTCGGCCAGCAGCACACCGTTGCCATCGTAGAGTCGGATGGCATAGTCGCCGGGATTGAGCGGCGGCACACTGGCCGGATTGCTCATCCGCCGCACAAACAAGATCGAGGCCTGGCTGCCATCGGCGCGGAGATTGCCCGCAATGTACAGCCATTCGCCTGCTACCTGCGGCGTGCTGGATAACGCCTGGAGCTGCGGCGGGTTGGCGATCATATAGTTGTAGAGCGCCTTATAGGTGTAGTCGCTAATCCACCATGGATTACAGTAGCCGATGATGTCGTACCACTGATCGTTGGGCTTGATCGAGGGAGCGATCCCCAGGAACCCATCACCGCTATCGAAGCCTTCCAGCGAGCCAACCCCGATGCGGCTGTTTGCGTAGGGATAGCTGTAGTCCATGGGGCCGTCTTTCTCAGTGTTGCCGCATACCCTGGTGTCCAGCGCCGATCCTCTAAAGGGATGATGGCGGCCCAGCATGTGCGCGATCTCGTGCGCAGCAGTATCGGCGTCCCATGCCGCCCCGCTGGAGACACGCGCCCACGGGAAGGCCTGGCCGCGCACCTTAGCACCTGGTCCATTGGTAGAAATCAGGCCGTAGACAAACAGGCGGTCGCTGTATTTCCATGCCGAGCGCAGATAGGCGAGCAGGTGATTGGCGTAGCGGGTCGAACACAGGTCGCGCCGATCCACCACCTTGCCGTCTTCCCACGAGATGTAATCGTTACACTCGACATTGGTCATGTTCACACGCGAGCCGAGTCCTTCATCCATGATGTGCCAGTAATCCCAGGCGAGACCTGATCCACCGACTGTGTTGGCCAGGGGGAACATTCGCCGCACCAGTGAGACGGCGCCCATCACGTCACGCTGATAGTCGGGATAGAAAGTCTGATTGTTGAGTCGATACCCCAGACCGACCAGCGTCACTTTAAGCGCGGGCGAAGGCAGGAAGTTGAACGGCCCGGCGGTGGATATGTTGTCGTTGTAGTTTGGTTCCAGCGGGAACTGGTACGGGTTCACGATGGCCGTCAGTCTCAGATTGTTTTTGGTCGTCCACTCCCATGGCAACTCGAACAGAAAGCTATCATTGATGTTGTTGTAATCCTGAAAAACCTTGATGCGGATTTCGGTCCCGGCAGGGTTGACGGGGAGCAGCGGCCCGCCACTGCCGCCGTCCCACGAGCCGTAGAGCAGGGCCAGTACAGGTCGACTAACAGGCATTGGTGTGCGTACAAAAAAGCGCACAAACGTGCGCCGATTCTGAATGAACGGCACGCTGTAGGCGTCGTCCTGCACGCCCTGGGTTACCTTCAGTCCGACGGCAAACAGATTGATGCTGGGCAGCGCGGCGGCGTTGTTAGGCAGTCGTTGCACATTGTTGCCCTCCTGCCAGTACAGATGCGTGCCGTCGGTGGTCAGCCGGCTGGCGAGCCTGGCGCCGGTGGTGAAGTACAGCGCATCCACCTGACCTCCGCCGCGCGGGGTGCGCAGCAGAAAATCCGTGTTAACGCAGAACGGAGCGCAACCGGTTCGACGCCTTTCAAAGAAGTACAGGTTGTTGCCATCGGTGATCGGCGACAACACCACACGGTTGGGATCGGGGCTGCATGGGTTGTTGCTGCAATACACGGGAGCGCTGGTAGCTCCGCTGATGTTGCTATACGTCACTACCTTGTTGCCTTGAGCAATGAACACGGTGTCGAAGAAAAAACAGCTCAATCCGCTACACAGCGTGCGGCCGCCTTCGGCGTAGTAGCCGGTGACGCCGCCGGCGAGCAGTGTGGTTGCCAGCGTGTCCACGTCAAAGCGCCACAGATTGCCGCCCTGGATCCAGTACACAAAATAGCGCTGCACGACGCCGCCGAGAAACGAATAGCTCGTCTGCAGGTTAGAGGCACCGGTACCTGGACCGGTCATGAAGATGGCGACGCCGCTCGATTTCGGCACCCGATACAGCGTAGCGTAGTTGTTGCTGTCATAGGTCATGACAAATATGTGCGTGTCGTCAATTGCCAGTTCGGCGCGGCCTCTCAGCAAACCATTGACCAGCTCCGGCGTGTCGCCAGGGTTGGCATCAGTTGAGAGACGCATCAATCCGTTGGGACCAGTCCAGTATACGTAATCGTCATCGGCCACGATGTTTGATAGAATGCCAGGCGTATTGCAGGCTTGTGGTTCGCGGTAGAGATCGCGGGGTAGTCCACCACGTGTAGGAATACGTCGGATGGACTCCTCGTATGTCGTGCTCGGCGACACCGCGGCGGCATTGGGGCCGCAGGGCGGAGGTGCCCGGTGTGTGAAGAGTTTCGGGTCCCGCAAGTAGAAGCTGGTGACGTCGTCGGCAAGGGTTATTGGGACGTCCTGCAACTCTATTGTTGAGGTGACCCCGGCTTGGGCCTGCACCGCACCGGGCAGCAGCCCCGCCAGCAGGACGATCAGCGCCAGCCAATGCAGCGTGATAGGCGGAAAGCGTCGTGGTTTCATTGCTCTCACCCCTTCTCTTGCAAACGGCGGAACAGCACGGTCAGGTAGTCGGCGATCTGCGACTCGCTGCTCAGGGTCGGGGTATCGGCAGGGAAGCGCAGGAAGATGTAACGGCCATCCTGCAGGGCCTGCACTGCACGCAGCTTGCCCTCTGGGATGACCCAGGTGTAGCCTTCCTGCACGTAATCGGACAGGCTACTCACGGTTACCCCCGCCAGGCGATTGGCGGGGTTGGTGTCCATGCACCATTTGACCAGCGTCTCCTCACCGGTGTAAGCCTGCACCGTGAATGCTTCCTGCTGGGATGCGCCAGGCGGGGTGTAAAACCAGTTGCAAGCCGTCCAGCCGGACATGACGGTGTCCATCAAACTGTCGGGCGTCACGCCGATCATGCGCTGCAACTCGTCGGCGGGCACCAGCTCGGCACAGGGGATGGCGAGTGCTGCTGACGCAGCCGGCTGATCCGTGACCGACCCGACGGTGACGGCAGTCGTCGGCTCCGGCGGGATGGCTGCGGGTGTCGGTCCGGTCTGTGCTGCGGATTGGCCACCCCCGCATGCACCCAGGAGAATCAGGGCAAAAGCCGTGAGCAAAACCGATAGAAGCGCAAATCCGCGTCGCATATGGTCTCCTTCTGCAGAGCATCGGCCAGCAGGCCGGCAAAGGTCTTGAGGCCGGTTTCGTTCGGCGCGTTTCGATAGCAACCACCAGGGTGGCTTGTTCGCGGCTCTTACCCAAAGCGAGTGTGGATCGGCGCCGTGGTTGAAGTCCGCTACATTGCCAATCTCGCTGATAGCTCGGTTCTGGATGGCTGTACGCAGCCGGCGAGGTTCGTGCCATGCAGACAAAAAGGGTATTGCCCCGCCCATCTCTGCCTACGTCGCACTGGTCGCCCGCACTGCCGGGAGCGTCATCATTCGCGAAGTGCTACAACACAGCGAACAACTTACGACCAGGCACCGTTTCGACAGCATTCTGCGGGAGCGTCTGGCATAGCTTGCCGGTGAGGACAGGGTGGCCATTGTCAGCTACCTGTGGTGTGCCGCCCCAGACAGCCTGTGCCAACAGCACTGCGTCTCACAAACACCATCCATGTTTCGTCTTCCGATCTACTCCGTGAGCCAGGGCTATCTGTGTCCATGTTGATCGAATCTTGTTTGCAAAGGGTCACGCACAGCGTTACAATTAGCGTGACAAAGCGTGACAGAACCATGGACGAAACCGCCACACCTTCCTTCGGGGCCTGGGTGCGCCGGCGACGACGGGCGCTGGACCTGACCCAGGCCGAGCTGGGCCGGCGCACCGGCGCCAGCGCCGCTACCATCCGCAAGATCGAGGCGGATGAGCGGCGGCCCTCGCGCGAGCTAGCCGAGCTGCTCGCTACAGCACTGGCTGTGCCCGATGATGAACGTGCGGCATTTCTGCGCGCCGCGCGTCGGGCTGTTGCCGTTGAGCATCTGTCACCGGCTACGCTGCCACTCTCTCCGCCGTCGGTGGGAACGCCGCACAACCTGCCTGCGCCGCTCACCTCTTTTGTCAACCGCACGCATGATGTTGCCGCAGTCACGACTCTGCTGCGCCGCAGCGATGTACGCCTGCTCACGCTTGTCGGCCCACCCGGCATCGGTAAAACACGGCTCAGCGTCCAGGCCGCAGAGGTACTGCTGCCCGATTTCCCCGACGGCGTCTGGTTCGTTGACCTGGCGTCAATCACCGATCCGGCGCTGGCGCTGGCAACCATTGCCCGTCAGGTCGGGGTTTTGCCTCTAGCCGATGTACCACTGTCTCAACGCTTTCGCACCGCCCTGGGGGCAAAGCGCGTGCTCCTGGTACTGGACAACTGCGAGCAGGTGGTGGATGTCGCGACAGACATAGGTGAATTGCTACGGGCCTGCAAAGGATTAAAGGTTCTGGCGACGAGCCGGGTGCCGCTGCATATCTACGGCGAGCACGAATACGTTACGCCACCGTTATCGCTCCCACCACCGGGAACCCTGCCTGACCAGATGCCGGCGTTCGAGGCGGTGCAGTTGTTTGTGACCCGCACGCGCCAACACCGGCCAGCGTTCGTCGTGGACACTGCCAACGCTGGGGACGTGGCGGATATTCTGTACCGGCTCCAGGGCATTCCACTGGCCATCGAGCTGGCAGCGGCGACCCTGCGCCGCATGTCGGTGGCGGATCTGGCCGCCGCACTGCGCAGCCAGACGGGCTGGGTTGAAATGGTTCAGACCTCAGCGCGCGATCTGCCGCCCCGCCAGCGCACACTGTCCAACGCCATTGCCTGGAGCTACGACCTGATCGATCCAGACTCCCGCGCATGCTTGAGGCATCTCGCCGTTTTTGTCGGTTCCTTCACCCTGGACGCCGCGGCTGCGGTCTGTATAGGGGAGACAAATGCGTCCAGTCGTGCCCTGACACAGTCGTGGCTGGTGACCCTAACCGATCACAGTCTGGTTACACCTGAGCCTGATCGGTGGCGGTTGCTGGAAATGATCCGCGAGTTTGCCTGGAACCAGATGACTGTGGCCGAGCGCATCCAGGCCCAGAAGCGACATGCACGTTACTTTCACGACTTACTGACACAGTCAGCGGGCCAACCAGAAGCTATCGAACAGGATCACGACAACTATCTGGCTGCGCTCCACAGCTCGATTGAACAGGGGGAAACGGCGGCTGCGCTTCAGATGTGCTCTGCGCTGGCCTGGTTCTGGGAGACACACGGCTATGTGCGCGAGGGGCAGGCGTTAATCCGTCGTAGCCTGGCGCTGCCAGGGACGATGGATGCCGACCAGCGTATCAACCTGCTGTTCAAAGCGGCAAACCTGTCGTGGCAGTGCTACGATTTCACCAGCGCCGACGAGTTTGCCCATCAGGCCATTGCTCTCGCACAGGCGGAACAACCTGCACGGCTGGCTGCGCTGTTCAACCTGGTGGGGCGTATAAACATCGAACGTGGGGAGTTTAGCCAGGCAGAAACAGCGTTGCAGCGTAGCAAGGCGCTGGCGCACCAGCGGCCTGATCTGCTCAACCCCGGTTTCCCCACGCTGCAACTGGGCGAGGTAGCCTGGGCACGCGGCGACCTGGTCACAGCACGGGCGCTGTTCGACGAAGCCGCTACCTTGCTGCCCGACGCCGGGCCGGACCTGGCGCGTGCCATCCTGCACACCGACCGGGCCGAGATCGCTCTGGTGCACGGGGATACGACGACTGCACGGCGAGAACTGCTGCTGGCGCTACCTCACGTCCGCCAGCATGAGCGCCGGATACGCTTCTGGCTGGTCACGCTGGCCGGCTGGCTACTGGCCGATAGCACTCAGGATAACGCTGCCCTAAGCGCGCAGTGCCTGGCCGCCGAGGAGGGACTGGGTGAGCGCGGCGGGCCACTCTCGCCCATCTACCGGACGCTGATCGCCCAACGCCGGCAACGTGCGCGTGAGCGGATTGACGCCGCACAGTGGTCAGCCCTCTGGCGCACTGCACGCACGTGGACGCCGCAACAGGCGCTCGTATGCGCCGAAACCTGGCTGAAGCGTTGAGCAGATTTGTGTCAGGACGTATCACATACCAGTTCTCTCCCAACGCTACGGTTCATCTTTTTGCCGGATTGACAAGATATATTCGCGTCCATCTCTGCGGCGCCCGAATCAAGCCAGTACCTGCACCCACTGCCCTGCAAATTGGGAGATGGCTTGTACAGAGCGACTCTATTACTCGCGGATTGGCTGATACACGCAAGCGCGGACGAAGCAAGATGCTCCGCAAAACACGTTGCCGAACGGTATCACGCCGTGACCGCTGCGGGAACCAGCAGGTGCCGTCGGTGCGGCCCGTTCCAGGAACGCCGGCAGGAAGCGCAGTGGGATCGCCCGCGTTGTACTCCGTCACCCGCGCCGGCAGCCAGGTCTTCTGCACACTACTGTGCGCGGTGGATACCGCGCTGAAACACGGGCGTGCGTAGTGTGTGCAGCCAGCTCCCGGGAAAGGTTCGCCTGGTACGCGGAAGCTGCGCGTCATCGCTCTCGATCACAGAGGGAACACGTGTCGGGCAGCGCGTTAGCGTCTCGCGAAGAACTAGACCAACTGAACAGGCGAGAGCACGCCGTTCCGTCCGCGTCGTGCATGCCGGGTACTGGCTGCACCTGTGTGGCGTTGTGTCGGGCGATTGCGACTGGCTCGCCAACCAGCAGCGCCACGGCGAAACGTCCACTCCTGGCGAAACGCCAGCCAATTGGTGGCAATGATCATCATCAGGTGTTTCAGCAACGAGGGTAAGCAGCCAGGCCAGGGGCCTGCTTTCTGGGCATCACGTGTCTTCTGAATGGTGTTCGTGGGTCATGGTGCTGCCTCACCATACCTTTCTGGCACGCTCAGGGCAGGCCCCTCATAAAAAGGGCCAAAAGCCAGGTGCGGCAGCCATGCTCACGATCCAGTGCGTATCACGCTGTTGATTCTGCTGGGCACCGTATCACGCTGTTGAACCTGCTGGTCACGGCGATGCTATGGGTGCTCGTCACGTTCATAGAGTCTGTCAGGAATGAATGAGATCACTGGTCGTGAATGTTTTTGAAACAGGTTCTGGTAATGTCAGTCCTACCTTTGCGAAAGGTGCATGAACCCCTGCCGAATAATATCCGCCATAAGCTGGCGACGTTGCTCCAGGAACGTGAAATAGTCCATGGTGTACCACTGTTCAGGCAGGGCGTGAAAGCGATACATCTCTTTCAGTTCGGCTGGGGAAAACTGTTTTTCGTATTGTGGTGCGTATACAGTCGGTGGCTGGTCACTGATATCGATGTTATCGTGCCATTCGACCAGCGCATAGTTGGCTACCTGGTTGACGTCGCGCTGTTCGGTGATCTTCTGGCGTGCCAGATATTTACGCGGAAAGAGATGATGTCGCTCCAATGCTTCTTTCCTGGCCTGGGTATTGGGGTCTAACAGATCGCGAATCTTCATACGCGAGTAGAGGACCGGCCCATCCAGAATACATAGGGCGGCAATGTAGGCAGACTGACCGGTACTGCGAGCTGAGGCAGTAGCCAGATTGTTGGGAAGCGTGACCTTCCAGTAATCTGGAGTAAACACTGCATGAATTTCCTGCTCTAAAGCACGGATAAAATCGTCAGGATTGGTGTAATCACGCAGCAGTGCCAGATCCAGACTCATTCGAGACTCAGGTGATCCGGTATTGCGTCCGGTCAGTGAACTCATAAAGAACCAGCGGGCCATCAGATTCCGCAAAGTAGAGAGATCGAGCTGAAAATCACGTTTGCCGATCAGCCAGAAGGCATAGGTATACGTCAGAGCCGTTTCAGAGGTAATCATTTTCGGATGGATAAAGCCGGCTCGTTTAATCACCTTGATAAATTCATGCCAGTGTTGCAGGTCCAACACATAGGCTTGCGCTTCTTTCAGTACTGTGAACTGTTCATCACGCCGTTCAACAGAAAACTCGCCACTCTGCAGGTCTTTACCCCGTAAAATAGAATAGACATGCTCGAGTCGCGCACGGCGAAAGGCCAGAGCTACATCTACGCGCAGTAGCTGGTCGGGTGCAGGCCGGAAGTACAGGTTGTAGGGAGAAGGCTGCCTATCAGCGGGTTGTTGTCTGGTCTTGCGGGCAAAATCTTCCAGTTCTTTGCGCCCCTCGTCCCAAAAGACAGACATAAGCGTCAGGACAAAGTCGGCCTGGTTGAGTGTGCGACCACGGCTGTTAATGCGCACAAAGATTTCCGACACCTGCTCTTCATTGGCATTGAGCGAAATTTCCAACGCGGTCATTGGATAGTTGCTGAGGTTGACAACACGCTGAATAGCGGCGGGAATGCGTTTGCGGGTGTCAGCATCCAGTTCGTGACGCCTGGTCTGGCGGTCTAAAAATTCGGAAACGAAGGCGTATTGGTCAAATTCAGGTTGCCAGAGAATACTGATGTCGGCAATCCAGGATGGATCGCGCTCGATGGCAGTGTTAGTGACTTCAAAGCGATCCTCGAGAGGTGAAAAGGCGATTCTGATGTATCGGCGCTGGAACTCCTGATCAATAACAGGCTCGCCCCTCATCACTGCATACAGGGCAGTGAGGCGTTGCTGGCCATCAACAATGAGCAGGTGAGGCACCTTCTGTTTACCATGCGCACCGATAGTGCGGTGTTCACCAGGATAACCATTCTCTCAAAAGAGCAGGGTGCCGATGGGGTAGCCGCGATACATAGAATCGAATAAGTCGCGAACACGGGTGGTATCCCACACGAAGGGGCGCTGGATGTCAGGTAAGCCAATCTCGCCGATAGCGATGTCTTCCAGCAGTTTACTGACAGAATAATCAACTTTTTTGAACAACAGGTTGCTCATAATGGTCATCTCTCCTCGAAGTAAATAACGACATTACGCGGCAGGCAAACATTGGCATCACCAGACAGTGCGATAGTGACTAAAATAACCCCTTTGGCACGAATCTACGCATCTATCACCCACAGGATGCGACTAATCCCTTGTGGCGTGATAAGGGTGGCAATAACCTGATCAGTATCTATCAGTATTCTGCATGTGTAGTCAGAATATAGTGTTGTAGCAAGTTTTTTTGGCCTTTTTCTGAGGCTTGTTGGATCGAATCTGGTGGCATAGCATTCGTAACCCCTGATCCAAAACAGTCGCATCCCGAACAGACATTAGTTACTACCGGCTCACCACCGGCATGTACACACTAAACGTCTCAGGTTCTGGTGGAACGCTAAACGGACATATCAAGGCGTATGATTGTGGACCTTGCGGAATATTGCTCCCCACGACCTGTACCGTCCATTCGCCGGCAGCAGCATCGGCAATCCGTACCTGTTCGATAGTGTCAACGTTGTTGACGCCCTGCGTAGCCGGGTTGGCCGGATTGTTCTTATCGAGCACCCAGGGCAGGTACGAGCCGGTATCCGGGCCGATCAGGAGCAAATTGAGGTTGTTGATGAGGGTCTGGCTGGCGGCAAGGGTAGCCGGAACGTCGTCCCAGGCCAGAGTGCATGTCAGTGGTCCGCCGGCATGGGTGATGGTGTATTCGTGTGTTTGCCCATTTGTAATAGTGTTGGTTGTGATATACCGCGACTCAGCCGGGCCGGTGGTTGCAGTGATGAGGTTGATAGCCGCCAGGGCATCCACGTGACCGTAACCGAACTGGTAGTCTGGGCCGGGATTGCCCAAATCTTCGGCGGTATGCACCAGGATTGCGCGCAGAGTTGCCGGGAGTGGATCACTGTTGTACGTCAGATTGTACGCTTCCAGCATCAAGCCGAGAATGCCTGATACTGCCGGGGTTGCCATCGAGGTGCCGCACCAGCCATTCGCGCCGTAAGTCGGACCGGGCAACGTTGACCAGATCGCTCCTTCGCCACCAGCTTCACACCCCGGAGCGACGACTGTCGGGTTGACCCGACCATCCTCGGTTGGGCCGAATGAACTGAAGTCGGTCATGGACTTGTCATCAGAGTTGGTGGCCCCAACGGCAATCACATTCTTGCCCATCGCACCGCCACTTCCGGTACGCCAGCCGTTCGGGCAGTAGCTTTGCTCGTTGCCATTGGCAAAAGCGACGGCGATCTGCTTTGTTATCTCAGTTGAATATGTACCGTGAACCAGAGCATCAAACATCGCTGCGAACTCATCATACACACCGAGTACGGTCAGGTCGCATATCCCACCCGTGTCCGGCCCCCAGGAATTTTGCGAAATATCGAGATCGTAGTCCTGAATAGCCTGCATCACCTCCAGGTCTACATCGTACACATCGTATGACAACACCGTTGCCTGATCGGCGTGGCCACGCAGATCACGACCTGACGGACTACCGGCGCCGCTACCGGCAGCAGTACCGGCAACATGGGTGGCGTGATAATCCGTACCGGCAACATCACCACATCCATTTGTGAATGAGTCGGGATCGCCAATCGTAAGCCGGCCACTGAAAGCGGGATGATTACTCTCAACCCACCCACAGTCCCAAACGCCGATCACAATACTACCCGGTGCCGAAGCCGGATTGCCGTGATAACCAAGTTGATGCACCAGATCGGTTTTGGTTGCACTACGCCCACCATCGTTTTTCGGTTCAAACGGACCCGGCCAGGCATCGATCCAGAAAACGCTATCCGTCCGACTCAAGGCTGTAAGTGCGGCAACATCGGGCAGCAACGCAAGCACATACCGCCGTTCCGGCAACAGCTTCGCCACACTCCCACCGAGACGTTGAACGAGATCGCGAAGCGCAGTCAGTTCAACATCGGCATACGTTGCGATCAGCACCGGCAATGGCCAGCGGTCGAGATAGCGATGCAGGCGTGGTGACAGTTTATCGGCGGGCTGGATGGCAGCGATAGCGCGAATGCTCGCCGGCAGGGTTGCAGCCTGAAGCCACGCAGTGGGGATGGATGCGTACCAGGCATAATCCGGCACGTAAGCCAGCAGCGTGACACCCTCTTGAGCCAGAGCATCACGTTCAGCATCGGTAGGAACGTGCGCAAACTGCACAAAGACGTGAACCCGTTCCGGCGCCTCGCGACCATCCGCCGCACTGACCAGACTGCGCTCACCGGCAGGAAAACCCGGCTGCGGGATAAAGGTGCGCGAACGTAACCGGATGAATGGCCCTGCCGGTGCCGAGAGGGAGATGGTCGGCAGCACAACGAGACCGGTCATGCCAAAGAGAGTAACCGTCAGAAGAAGGCGCAAAAATAATCGCATACGTTGCTCGCTGTGCTCTGGAAATATACGCATACATTATAAACAAAAACCTCACCAGATGGACATAGACTTACACTCTGACTCACACCGACTTGCCCGGCATCGTATGCGTTACCAGCGACGCCTTCTCTCCCAACGCTACGGATCATCTTCTTGCCGGATTGACAAGATACATTCGCGTCCATCTCTGCCGCGCCCAAATCAAGCCAGTACCTGCACCCACTGCCCTGCAAATCGGGAGAGGGCTTGTCCAGGGCGACTCTGTTGCTCTCGGATTGACCGATACACGCAAGCGTGGACGAAGCAAGATGCTCCGCAAAACACATTGCCGAACGGTAATGATCGCTGCGAGAACCATCCGGCACCGCCGGTTCCCGCCTCCAGCGGGGGCGGGGTAGGGTGGGGGCGGGTCGGTATGTCTTGCGAGCACATACCTCCCGCTCCCTCACCGGCAGCACTGGGAGCGCGCGCCTCCGGCGCGCTCATCACCTGCGCCATCCGGCACCGCCGGTTCCCGCCCCCAGCGGGGGCGGGTGAGGGTGGGGGCGGGTCGGTATGTCTTGCGAGCACGCCGCCGCCTCCCTCACCGGCAGCGCTGGGAGCGCGCGCCTCCGGCGCGCTCCCCACCTGCGCCATTCGGCGCCGCCGGTTCCTGCCCCCAGCGGGTGCAGGGCAGGGTAGGGGCGGGTCTGCATACCCTGCGAGCACGCCGCCGACTCACTCACCGGCAGCACTGGGAGCGTGCGCCTCCGGCGCGCTCCCCACCTGTGCCATTCGGCGCCGCCCGGCAGCACTGGGAGCGTGCGCCTCCGGCGCGCTCCCCACCTGCGCCATTCGGCGCCGCCGGTTCCTGCCCCCAGCGGGTGCAGGGCAGGGTAGGGGCGGGTCTGCATACCCTGCGAGCACGCCGCCGACTCACTCACCGGCAGCACTGGGAGCGTGCGCCTCCGGCGCGCTCCCCACCTGCGCCATTCGGCGCCGCCGGTTCCTGCCCCCAGCGGGTGCAGGGCAGGGTAGGGGCGGGTCTGCATACCCTGCGAGCACGCCGCCGACTCACTCACCGGCAGCACTGGGAGCGTGCGCCTCCGGCGCGCTCCCCACCTGCGCCATTCGGCGCCGCCGGTTCCTGCCCCCAGCGGGTGCAGGGCAGGGTAGGGGCGGGTCTGCATACCCTGCGAGTGCGCCCCTCCCGCACCCTCACCGACAGCACTGGGAGCGCGCGCCTCCGGCGCGCTCATCACCTGCGCCATTCGGCGCCGCCGGTTCCTGCCTCCAGCGGGTGCAGGGCAGGGTAGGGGCGGGTCGGTGTGTCCTACGAGCACGCCACCGACTCCCTCACCGGCAGCACTGTGAGCGCGCGCCGCCGGCGCGCTCATTACCTGCCAATCAAGATTTGATGTCATCCCTGCCCGGAAACGGTGCAACGGCGTTTCGCCATACCCGCTCCACGGACGAGGTCGGCTCGATCCCGCCAGTCCCACTCTGCCCAGGGACTGGCGTTGATGTGGTACTATGGACACCCAGGCTGTATGATATGGGTGACGAAAGTGAATAACATCATTCCCCAGAGGTTAGCCATGCAGCGCTTTGACCGACAGATCGATCTGCGCCGCCTGCCACGGGCAACTATCATTGGTGCTGTGATTGGTGTAGTTATCAATCTGATTATTTACGGTGCTGCCCGGGCCGCCGGGCTGGAGTTTCGGGCACCGGTGCCACCGACGAATGAGCTAATGCCGTTGCCGGTGATCGCGGTGATCACGGCGACGGTGGTGCCGGCGATTGGGGCCGCGCTGGTGCTGGCCCTGCTCAGTCGCTTCACCGCTCGACCGCTGCGGATATTTCTCATCTGTGCGGCAGTGGTGCTGGTGATTTCGTTTGCCGGCCCGTTTACGCTGCCGGTCAGTCTGCTTGAGCAGATGGTGTTGAATCTGATGCACGTGGTGGCTGCCGGCGCTATTGTCTGGGCTTTGGTGCGGTATACCTCATAAGTCCAGCCTGAGCTGGCGGCTGGAGACGGTTTTGGACGGGCGGCGCTGCGGGCGCCAGGTGCGCGAGCCGTGGCGTTGATGGACTGCCGCCGCTTCCTGGGCGGTTTCGGGTCGGGCACGCACGGCGGCAATCGCAGCGCGGGCGCGTCGGTAGGCAGCCTCGTGATCGACAATTGGCGCCGGGTAGTCGCGCCCGATCCGACAGCCGGCCCGCTCTTGTCCGTGACGGTCGAGCAACCAGGGGGTGTGGATGTAGGGCGTGGGGACGTGCGCCAGTTCGGGCACCCAGCGGCGGATAAAGATGCCTTCGGGGTCGTGATCGATGCCCTGTTTGACGGGGTTGTAGATGCGAATGGTGCGGTTGCCCGAAGTACCCGCCTGCATCTGCATCTGGCTGTAGTGAATGCCCGGTTCGTAGTCGATCCAGCGGCGGGCCAGAATCAGCGCCGGTTCGCGCCAGTGCTGCCACAGGTCGTAGGCCACAAAGCTGACCAGCATGGCCCGCATCCGAAAATTGAGCCAGCCGGTCGCGGTGAGCGCACGCATACAGGCGTCGACGAATGGGTAGCCGGTGCGGCCACTGGCCCAGGCCACGAGCAGATCAGGGCGGTGGTTTTCTTCGCGCATACCGTCGTAAGCCCGCACCAGATTGCGGACTTCGATCTCCGGCTCGTCTTCCAGCTTCTGAATGAAATGGCAGTGCCAGTGCAGCCGTGACTCAAAGGCATTCAGCGCCCGCACCCAGCCCCGGGTCGCCGGTGACGGATCAAACGCGAGTTCAGAAATCCGGTGGCGGGTCGCCTGGACGACGGTACGAATGGACAGTGCTCCCCAGGCCAGATAAGCACTCAGGCGGGAACAGCCTTCCCAGGCGGTTAGCGGACTGGCGAGGGCGCGATGGTATTGTTGACTGCGCCGGTGGATAAAGTCGGTGAGCGTCTGTAGGGCCGCAGTCTCTCCCGCCGGCTGATGCTCGCTGAGCGTGTCGGGCGGCAACGAGAGTTCGTCGGCAGTAGGAATGGTTCCCGGATCAATGGCGAGTGGCGGTAAGGCCGATGGAGGCTGGGCCTGCGCGGCTGCCATGCGCTCTTCCCAGCGGGCCTGCCACTCATCACGCGACGGCAACCGACGCACTACCCCGTTCTGCGGCAGCTCGTGAAACGGAATCCCACGTGCGCGGGCCCAACGCCGGACTGCCCGGTCGCGGGCATAACTGAGCAGATTACCGGTCTCCTCGTGCGCCCAGATCGCTTCAATCGGCCAGGTGCTGACCAGGTGATCAAGCACCTCAACCGCCTCGCCAACCCGCACCACCAGCGGCTGACCAAGGCGGGCCAGGTTTGCTCGCAGTTCAACCAGACACCCGCGAATGAATGTCCAGTGTCGGGCCGCGAAATCGGGTGCGTGGATGAGCGATGGTTCGACGATGTAGAGCGGGAGCACCGGGCCACGGGCAGCGGCGGCGCTTAGAGCCGGATGGTCGTGAAGGCGGAGATCACGCTTGAACCAGACGAGTTGTATATACATCTGCGCAGTTGAGTAAGCGACTGATTGGGCACTACCGTTACGCCAATAGCTTCATTATGTATGGTACCACGGTTTTGGGGGCGGACGGGGTTGGGTGCGGGAGTGGGGAGTGGGGAGTGGGGAGTGGGGAGTGGGCACGCTCCAGGGTGTTCTCCCGCCCCCAGCGGGTGCGGGCTGGAGTGGGGGGTGAGGTGAGGGGCCGGGATTGCGGTGAGCGAACGCCATACGGAGCACGCCCCTCCCCCCCTCACCGCACCTCAACCCGATCCACCACAATCCCCAGCTCACGCCCATCCGGCGCAGACCAGGACTCCACCCGCAACTCAATATCGCGCAGGGTAGTCGACTCCGCCGGCGCCGGTAGGCGCACCGTCAACCAGCGCCAGTTGGTGTCAAGCTGGAACGGATGACAGCGATTGTCGCTACAGAACTGCACAGTAACCGGCGCGTCGGGGCGTAATGCTGCCACGCGCAACCGTACCACCTGACCGGTGGCCGGGATGCGAATCCTCGCCACCGGCCCCGTCCAGCGACTGCGGGCACCGGCCAGGGTCTCGGCGGGATAGAAGCCGACAAGATAACCAAAATCAAGACCATCACCCACATCAATCACCGGTGTCGGCAATGGTCGCGTGTCGCGCCAGGCCAGATCGATCAGCGTCTGCTCACTCACGTACTGCGGGCGATACGCCTGACGGGCTTCGTCGAGATTGCCGGTTGCCCGCAACAGATCGCCAAGCCGGATGTACGTCGGTGGGTAGAGGATATTGAGGCGTTGGGCGGCGCGGTAGGCATTCAACGCACCTTCATTGTCGCCCTGGATACGTAGCACATCCCCCAGCACGAGATACCCGTCAGGCGTGGGTTGTGCGGCCAGTGCCTGCCGGTACGCAGCAGCGGCTTGCGGCAGGTTGCCGGTAACGCGGGCAAGGTCGCCGCTGAGCCGCCAGAAGCTGCGGACACCGCCCTGGATGGCGTATTCCCACTGGTAGGCGATCAGGATCGAAAGACCGACACCCCCGCTGATCAGCAACGCTGTGCGCAGGGCTGGCTGGTTGAGCCGATACCAGTGCGGGAGTGCCAGCCACGCCCGTGCCGCATAGGGGATGAGGGCGAAGAAGATGAAGTGGCGATAACGCCCTTCGCCGTGGGTCACCAGCGATACAGCGATGAAGTAGATCAGCCATAAGCCGACCAGCACTGCCGGCGCCCGTCGGTGCAGTGCCCCATACACCAGACCGGCTATCCCGCCCACGGCAATCAGGCCGTATAACAGATCGTCGAAGATAAGGGCAGATAGAAAGAGCAACGGCGGTGGATCGGCCCGGTAATCTTCCAGCAGAAAGCGATCCTGGATCGCCTTCACCCGCCAGATTGCCAGCCAGTTCGGCCAGAGTTTGCGCAGCATAATCGCCGGGTCTTCGCGCAGCCGCTCCAGCCCACGCGCCGTCGCGTATGCCGCTCGCTCGGCCGGATCGGGAATGTTTTCCAGCACGCGAAAGATGGTTGCCATATCTTCGCGTGGTTCGTTGAATGCCCAGAGATTGTACGACAGGCCGGTTTCGATCAGAATACAACTGCGATAGCTCAGACAGTTGCGGATTGTCCACGGTGCCACAACGATCACCGCACTGGTGGCGAAGATCAGCCCGGCAAGCACCGGCGTTGGTCGCCGTAGCAATTGTGACCAGTTGCCGGCAGCAACGACCGCAATCCAGCCGCTCACCAGCAGCGTAAAGTACAGCGGCATCGAGCGGGTCAAGAGCGCCAGCCCCCACAGGCCACCGGCAAGAAACAGACGCCAGTCGCGCCATTGGGCACCGCGTCGCCGCCATACCAGCAGTAGCCACCACGCCGCACAGAATAGCGTGGTGAAGAGGGTTTCGCTCATATAGAGCGAGGCAAAGGTTGCGTTGGTGAGCAGAATGGCGGCTCCGCCGGCGGCCAGGCGATGCACCCACGGCCCGGCGCCATCGGCTATCGCCTGCGAGAGCAGGTAGATCAGGTAGACGTTGAGTACGCTGAGGGCAATGTTGGGCAGCGCTGCCAGCCAGACATTACCACCACTGAGCCAGAGTGATCCGGCTAGCCAGAGCGGATAGAGCGGTGCCCGCAGCCAGTGGTAGCGTTCGTAGAAGCTCCATCCCCTCCCGGCCAACAGGTCACGCGCCACCGTGAGATACTCGACCTCGTCGTTTGCCGGCAGATGCAGCGGTTGCAGCCAGAGTGCCAATCGGATCAAGGCCGCTATGGTCAGGATTGCGATCAGCCACCACGCCTCGCGCTTCATCGTACCTCCACAAAGCCTAGTTGCACCCCTAGCCGGCGACCATCGGCGCTGGCCGGATCGTATTGCCGCGGCCAAAAGGTAGGTGTCGTGATCGAGATCACCAGCTCTTCTGCGCGGAGCGTTGCCGGTAATGGGATGGCGATGGTTTGCCGGTCGGCACCAATCGTGAAAGGCTGCGGCTGGCCGTCGGCAATCGTTACCCAGATGGTGACGGCGCTTCGATCAGGCCGGCCACTACGTACTGTCAGCCTGATCTGCTGAGCGTTGGCCGGTGTGCTCAGACGTAGCTGTGCCCATCCGGTCGTCCAGCGCCATTCCTGTTCGCCGGGATCGGTCTGGTGCATGCCGCGAATGAAACCGAGCGCCAGACTATCGCCGACGACGAGTGTCGTTGGCGGTGGCGTAACCGAGCGCTCCCAAAGCCAGGTGGCGAGGTCTTCACGCGACCCGGACGCAAAATCACTCAATTCACGCCGCGCAGCCTCCAGCTCCCCCCGCCGGCGCAACACGTCGCCGCGCAGCAGATGCGGGTAAGGGTGGGCGGGCAGGATCGTGATCGCTTCCTCCAGCCAGCGCAACGCCGCTTCCTCATCATCGCTCAGCAGAGCGGCTCTGGCCAGCGCGACCCGCGCCAGCACCGATTGATCGTCACCCGCCAGCGCCTGGTACGCAGCCGTGGTTGCCGTTGCCGGATCACCGGCGGCCAATGCCTGTTCGGCACGCCACAGCGCCAGATGTTTGCCGGCCAGTTGCCAGGCTAGCAGCGGGTACGGGGCGTGCCAGAGCGTGATCAGCATGGCCAGGAGCGGGATAAGCAGGGTTTGTGGTTGGCGGGGAATAGTTTTGTACAGCCCCGTCAACCACGCCGCACCAGCCATGCCGGTGTAGGCGAGCAAGACCGGGTAAAGGGGGAGACGATACCGCAGTTCGACATGAAAGATGAGCGTGGTGAAGAGGACATACGCGGCCCACGCGCCCAACAACCAGGCCGGACTCGTCAGGGCGCGCAAGAAGGTCGCCGGACGCTGCGGTGTTGTCTGCGCTGCCGTGTGCCAGCGCTGGAACAGACCAAAGCTACCGCCGATGAGGATGATCAGCCACACCCCATCTCCCAGGATCAGGCGGGCCGCGACTTCGCCTGGCGAGACCCAGATCGCCGGTCTGGCCCGCATATCATCGGCGTGTTCGAGGGCAAAGAAGAGGCGCAGCTCACGAGCCATCTTTGCCAGAAACCGGGCCGGGTCGGCCAGGATCACCGCAATACCGCGTTCGGTAGCCAATCGCTGCCGTAATAACCGGTCTTCACCCAGAGCGTAAAGCTGAGCTTTCACCGCTTCGCGACCGGCGGGGTCGTTGTCGAGCCATAGATTCTCGGCGCCGGTGGTATCGATCAGAATCACCCCGCCGTAGGTCAGGGTGTTGCGGATCGTCCATGGCCCCACTACAAGCGCACATCCCAGCCCAAAGATCACAGCCTGCTGTAACCGTTGCCGGTGTTGCCCGCGTACCCAGCCGTCTATCAGCCACCAGCCTATCGTCAGCGGGAGTAGGGGCAACGCCACCGAGCGGATCAGACACAGCGCTCCGCAGATCATCCCGGCAACCAGAGCGAGCCGCCGCGATAGCTGCGGTATCAGAATCAACCAGAACAACAGGCTTAGCCCGGCCAGAAAGAGGGTCTCGGTCAGTAATTCGGTCGCGTTAGCGGCCAGCGTATAGTTACACGCCGTCAGCAGCCCGGCCAGCAATCCGGCGCGGCTGGCAAAAGCGGGTGCGGCCTGCGGCGCACTGCGGCTGGCCAGCGTTCGGGTGAGCAGGGCTATCAGTGGTACCGTCAATGTACTGATAATCGCCTGCACCAGCCGCAGATTCTGCACCAGCGAGTCCACCAGCACAATCGCCGTCGCCAGAAAGATCGGGTAGAGCGGTGGCCGCATCAGCCGCAGCTCAACGTAACGTCGTTCCTGCAAGAGGGTAATTGCCTGGGCCAGATATTCGGTTTCGTCGCCTCCCAGCGGATAGAACTCGCGCCAGCGCCAGACCTGAAGCCGCAAGATCAGCGCCAGTATCGTCAGCGCGGCGACGGCGATCCACCAGTTACGTTGCGCGGTTCGTTGATCGGTATTCATAGTCATGGTACCGGTTAATCACAACCGGGTTTCTGCACAGTCTCATCTCACCTCTGCCCAATCCAGCTGAAACGCCAGAATCCGCACCTGACCGACCTGTGGCCCTTGCCTGCGCACCAGGTCGAGCGCGTCAGGAATGAAGCCGGGGCCGTGCAGGGTGATGATGTAATCGCTTCCCGGCGAACGGGCCGGCAATGCAAGACAGAACTCCTGTAACTGACGTTCAGGTTGAAACTTCCCCACCTCAGTACCATCGAGCCAGACCGTAATCGCTGGTGGTGTCAGATCGGCTGGCCAGTTAGCCGCTGCGCGGAGACAGAGCTGCCGATTGTTGCCCGTCGCGGCTGCCGGAAAGCGCAAAGCGGCCCTCTCCCCTGCCCAACGCACAGTCGCGCCGAGAACCGGATCAAACTCGCCGAGGTAAAATCCATCGATATAACCGAGATCGTTATCGTCGGCCAGATCGATCCGGTCACCGGGGAGGCGGGGCGGTTTGAGCCACTGCCATGCCCAGCCCGTCGGGTTCCAATCGTCAACCAGGGTTTGCCCAAGCGATTGGCGCGCCCCATTCAGATCACCCATCTGCCGCAGCAATTCGCCGCGGATCACGGCGGTCTGCCATGGGTAGAGCGGTTGCTGACGGGCCAGCAGTTCCAGTCCGACAGCCGGCTGCCCCTGCCGGGCAGCCAGTAACGGTTCGCCGACAGCGCGTGCGTAAGCCGGCAAATCTGGATCGGCGAGCGCCTGCGCCCACGCTGTCAGATCGTCGGCGGCCACGGCGGCGGCTAACCGTTCTACGGCAGCGTACTGCGCCCGACTCTGCCAGGCGATCTGCGCTGCGGCTATCGCCGACGGGTAGGGGCCAAAGTAGGATGCCCATTGTGATGGCGCACCGGCGGGTCGTGGTTCAAGATAGGCGTAGGGAGTGGCGGCAATCAGCCACACCAGCCCGGCCAGCGTTGCGTAGCCTGCCCCCCGCCGGTTCACCGGCCACGTGCGCCGGTGGAGGATGGCCGCCAGCGTAAACATCGCCAGAACAAACAGAAACGGTAGCAGCGGGATGCGGAAGCGGTTAATCGCGAAGAGTAACGGCGCCGCCGCCAGATTGTACAACAGCCACCAGCCAATCAGCCCGGCGAGCAGTGATTGCGGTCGGCGCAGGACAGCCCACCCCAACACGGCCAGCGGCAACACAATCACGTAAAGCGTATCGTCCAGCACAAGCAGGGCCAGCGTGTACCATGCCGGCAACCGCCCCAGGGCAAAGCCTTCCGCCAGTCGCTCATCACCGCTGTAGTTGATTTGAAAGAGATCGATCAACTCTGCAAATGTCTTCTCGCCAAACGCCCACGGTTTCGCCTGGATCAGACACCAGCCTTCGGCACTAAGCACGTGTTGTCGTTCAGCCTGCGTTATCGCGGTAACCGGCTTGGCCAGCGCAGCGGCCAGCCGTGGATCGTTCCGCTCTGCCAGACACGAACCGGCAGTGAGCTGCGCACGGATATCATCATCAAGGGTTGGGTCGAGCAGCGCCAGCACCAGATTGCGCGTCGGTGCATCGCTCCGGCCACCGTCGTAGGCGGTACGGGCACCCAGGGCCAGGTTGTAGGCGCTGGTTGTGTCAATGATTATCAGACCGCCATACGTCCGCGACGCATAAAACGCCCACGGCCCGATCAGACAGCCGGCAGCCAGTAACGGCAACAAGCCGCTGATCAATCGTTCACGCCAGTGACCCGGTGTGCGCCAACCGATCCAGCCGGCAATCAACGGCAGAAAGCCGAGTAGTAAGCCACGGGTGAGCGTCGCCAGACCGAGCAGCACACCACCGATCAGCAGATTGCGCCGCTGCCGGGGATTAGCCAGCAGGCAGAACGCCGCCAGCAGCAGGCTGATAAACAGCGTTTCGCTCAGCAGCAGTTGCGGATACATCGCCAGCGGTAGCGACAGTGCGCTCAGCAGAGCGGCACCGCCAGCCATGCGCGATGTCGCTCCCAACTGTCGGCTGAGCACATACACCAGGCCGACATTGACCAGACTGAGCAGGTTCTGCGTCACGAAGATAAACGCTTCGTTCCGCCCAAAGAGCGCGATATGGGCGGCCAGAAACAGCGGGTAGAGTGGCGCTCGCGTCCACAGATACGTGGTATGCCAGGCAAAACCTCGCCCGTTGGCCAGCCAATCGGCAGATGCCAGATATTCGGCTTCATCAGATATGAGACCGAGGCGCGGCAGGTTGCCCCAAAGTGCCAATCGCAAGCCGATACCGGCGCCCAATGCCAGCAGCAGCGGCCAGTGTTGTCGCAACCAACTATTCCTCACCGGCAATGACCTCAATCGTTGTTAACCAGAGCCGCCCTGCACTCAGTGCTCCCTCGCCACGCACCGGCAGACGGCCATCGGGTGTCGGATCGGTCGGTCGGTACCAGCCGATCAAGAGCTGATAGTGACCGGGTTCCAGGTCGGGCGGTAAATGCACCGTGCGATCATCGCGCGCCGGCTTCCCCGGCAGCCATGTACTGGTTGGCAGATAACCGGCCAGCGGTTGCCCATCATCGCTGGCAACCGGTGGCTGCTCACAATCGCGGCAGAGGTGAATGAAGAGGCTGTAGTCCTCACCGAGTGGCTGTGTCACATCCCAGAACAGACTGAGCGGGATGTTGCCACCGGCGCGATAGATGCCCGGCCCCGCCGGCGTGGTGGCCTTCAGCGTATAACCGAGAAACGTCAACTGCTCGCCAAACACGGCGTTACCCGGCGTAGCCGGCTGCACGATCTCGCCGGTAATGTACGCCTCCGGTGCCTCCTGACAGAAGAGATGAACCCCCTGGAAGCGCCAGATACCGCACGGCCACGTCCGCTGCTCGCGGCTGAAAGCCCAAAAATTACCGACCAGACCGTACTCATCACCCGGTCGCGGCGGATCGACAGTCCGCGCATGATCGGGAGCTATCAGGAGCCAGCTTCGCGTATAACCGGTTAATGCCGCCCGCCGTTCGACATCCCACTCACGCTGAGTATAGCTGGTCTCGCCCGTCCAGAAATTGGCAAAGCTGATCGGCTGCGGTGCCGGATCGCTGCTCAACCGGCTCGCATAGTAGTCGTAGAGCGGGCGCAGGTATCCTGGATGCACCACAACCGCATCATCGGGATGTACCCGGCGCATCAATTCGCCGATTGCTTCACGGTATTGCTCCTTGACCGGGTCGCCAGAAAACAGCCCGAAGCGTGGTTGGGTCAGGGCCAAAGCCGACGTGGTCAAGACACCGGTTAACATTAGCCATGCCAGCGCTCGTCGCCAGTTCGTGTGCCCAACGCCAATTGCGAGAGTGATCAACCAGATTGGAAAGACGATCATCAGATAACGTGCTTCGTAGAGCCGGGTGAAGAGAAGCTGTACCCCGAACAGCACCAGTGGCACACTCCCCATCACCCCGATGACCAGCCGACTCGATTGCGGCAGACGTGCGAATCCGATCAGGCCCAGACCAAACAGCAGGAGCCACGGCACAAGCCAAAACCATTCGAAATCACCCGGCCAGCGATCCAGGCTAAAGCGGGTGATGGTCAACCAGAGGGCGGTCAGCGGATCGGCGGCGATTGACGCTCCACTCGCTGCCCGATCACTACCGATGCCGGCAGCCATAGCGCCGATCATACCCAGACCGATCAGAAGCAGGCCACCGGCGATAGGAATCGTGTACCGGCGCGGACGGCTGAACAACCACACCAGACCGGCACTCAATGCCAGCAGTGCCGTCAGCCGATGGATGAACAAGGCCAGCACCGTTAACCCGATCAACCAGTACCACACCTGCGCACGCTGCTCGTGTACGGCGCGCAATGTCAGCCAGAGGATCGCAGTACTGACCAGCAGCACCAGCGCGTAGACCTTCGCTTCCTGCGCATACCAGATGGCAAAAGGCGAACACACGCCGATCAGCGCAGCCGCGATGGTCACCGCGTCGCGTTGCGGCGAGTCGCCAACCGCACGTCTCGCCGCCAGCGCCAGCAGCGGCACGCTCAACGCACCCGCTATCGCCGAAGGGAAGCGCAGTGCCCACTCACTCGCTCCGGCCAGACTCATCCATCCCTTCAAGATCACATGGTAGAGCGGGTAGGCTGCGTTAGGTCGGATCAAATCGATCAGCAGCACCGTCCACGGCTGCATTGCCATTGCCCAACTGTTGCCTTCATCCAGCCAGAGACTCTGATCGCCGAGCCGGTAGAGGCGCAGGGCCAGCGCAGCGATGCCGATCACAAGCCAGCCTATCAGCCATCGCCACGTCATGGCCTGACCTCACCGCGTAGTGCAGCCGCAAAGGCAGCTTCATAGCGTGCCGCTGTATTCTCCCACGTCAGCTCATGCAGAATGCGTTCGCGCGCTGCCGCCCCCAGGCGGGCTGCCAGTGCCCGATCTTCAATCAGGCGACCAATAGCGGCTGCCAGGGCGGCTGCGTCGCGTTCGGGAACAATCAGGCCATGCACGCCATCCTCGATCACATCGGGCACCCCGGCTACCCGTGCCGCCACAATCGGGCGCGCCGCCCCCATCGCTTCCAGCAAAACGTTGGGCAAGCCGTCAACACCCTCTCGCACAATCGGCAGCGCAAAAACATCGGCAGCGGCCATCGCCATCGCAGTACGCGCCCGGTCGAGCTGACCGGTAAACAGCACGGTGGTGGCAATACCCAGTCGGGCGGCCTGCGCTTCCAGGGCCGGACGCAGATCGCCGTAGCCGACGATAACCAGACGCGCTGTAGGGTGCATGCGCAACACCGCCGGCCACGCATCGAGCAGAACACTGAACCCCTTTTTACTCACCAGTCGCCCTAACCCTAACACCAGCGGGGCGTGGGCAGGAATATTCCATTCGGTACGAAACTGCTGCGCCGCTGCCGGATCAGGCCGAAACTGATCGGGATGCACACCGTAGGGAATGACGAAGGTACGGGTCGGGTTAGCGCCCAACCGTACTCCTCGCATGCTCAGATCGGCACTACAGGCAGTGACGGCGGCAGCGCGTTGAAAGACCAGCCCGGCTAGGGTACCCATGATGCGTTGTGTCTCGGCCAGATAGATGTCGCTGCCGTGCAGGCTGACCACCAGCGGCAGGCGAGCCATGAGCGCTGCGAGGGCAGCGGGCGGCCCGTTGGGTAAGACCCAATGCGCCTGCACCAGATCGAATGGTTTTCCCCTGGCCCGCGCCTGGTGTAATTCGCGCCTCAGAGCACTGAACGAAGCAGTAAGCGCAAACGGCGCCGCCAGCCACGCCCGTTCGCGCACCTGAGTATCGCTTTGCAATGATTGGGCATAGCCCCAGATATTGAGTGCCGGATGCGGTGCGTAACGGAAGAAACGCAGATGAATCCCACGTTCGTAGGTACCGCGCCGCAGATCGGGATGCCACGGTGCCACCAGTGTCACCTCGTGACCACGAGCCGCGATCCCGGCGGCAATCTCTTCGATGAACGGTGCCGTTGTTTCTCGCGGATATTTTGGTAGTGATGAAGCCAGCATTAAGATGCGCATACGGTACGATGTTCCATTATGAGTCGGGGATACGGTAGATAAATGCCCGAAAATCAGGTGTTGGGCTGGCGTACAGCAATTCAAAACCGTCGATGATCATCCCCGGCTGGTTATCGTGATCCATCAGCGGAGCCAGCAAACGCCCGACATCACCCTTCACCCGCATCTGGTTTTCCAGCACCAGATATTGCGCACCGTAGTGGCGGGCAATCTGCAATAACAGCTCACGGTCATCCGTATTAGGGATCATCACTGCCGGTCGTTCGGTATGCCAGTTGACCTGCCACGGTAAGCGGGTCATGATCACGGCATCGGGTGGCGTGTTCGCCTGTAACCACTCGTAAGCGGCCAGGTCTTGGTGCCAGATTTGTGGTTCGTTACGTACCTTGTCTTCTATATCGGCCTGCGAGCCGGCCACAATCGTGATAATCGCTGCCAGCGCCAGGATCAACCCTAACGGCGCCCAGCGCCGATCCCCAACCGCTGCCAGCCGGTCATAACCGGCCCAGATAACCCACGCCGCCAGCAGGGCCAGCCAGGGAATAAGCGCAACCCAGTAGCGTTCCTCATTGGTACGCCAGTACGTCAACATAAAGATGATGTATGGCGTATACGTAAATGCCAGCAAACCAGGCCAATTCCGTCGATAAGCAATAGCTGCCAGAAACCCGGTGAGCGCCAGCCACGCGCCGAGCGGGGTCAGAATATTCTTCTGCGCATCGTGACTGAAGAGAGCAGCAAGCACAGGTGGCGCACCCGGCCAGGCCGGCATCAGGTACGCCCGCAGCTCGCGCACCTGCGTCTCGAACTTGGTAAAGGTCGCATCAAAACCCCAGCGTAAAATCCAGCTCCGATCAGGCAATCCCGGCCCGCCCCATTCTGGCGCAAAGACGCGATAGATTTCTGACCAGGCATCCCCACTCACCCCGCGATAATCGAGCACCCAGGCATCGTAACTTTCGGTGCTGTAAACCGGTTTCCCGAACAGAATGAGATTACGCACCAGATAGGGCGAAAGGATCAGGAGGGCAATGGCCGACCAGACGACAATCGGCGTTAAACCGACGCGCAGCCGTTGCCAGCGCTGTTGCCAGTCTCCCGCCATACGCAGGTGGTTCGCCAGGATCGTCAGTTGCCAGAGACCCATACCCAGCGCGAACATGGCCCCACTCGGCTTCTGCAACATCATCAGCCCGGTGCTGACAGCCGAGATGAACAGCCAGCGCCACTGTCTCGCCGGATCGGTATGGCTCTGAAGCAACGCTGCTATCGCTGCCATACTAAAGACCACAAACGCCAGATCGTTCGTCACATAGATCGATAATCGGAAGAAAAGATAATTGGTCAGCACAAGCACAGCCGCCGTTACACCGACCCGCCGATCCCACCAGCGACTGCCAACTGCGTAGATAAGCACGATCAGGATAACATCGAAGATAAAATTGGGTATCTTTGCAGCCCACGCCGTTGGCCCAAACAGAGCAAAAAAGGGCGCGATCCAGACCGGCTGCAACAGCGGCCAGGTCTCCTGGGGGCGCGTTAGACTGTCGTATGGATAATAAAACTGGCTGATATAGTCAACGACCCAACCCCGTCCACGCACCAGATTACGGGCGACAATAGCGTTGTCGCTGTAATCAGCGTGGCCCACATAGGGTAGAGCAGCGATAACCGTCGCTTCAAAACCCAGCCAGATGACGGCGAATCCTCCCAAGACGAGCCACGCACCGCGTCGGCTTGCCAGCACATCAACCAATCTGTCACTCAAGCGCGGCAAACCGGCCCGCCCATAGGTCAGAAGTAACGCCAGCAAGGTCGTGCCCAACAGCGTTAACAGCAGCGAGTCGGGAAAAACCTGCCAGAAAAGGCGTATCCCGGCTGCCGTCATCCAGTTGATCACGTGCAGCAGTACATACCCAAAACAGACCAGGGCCACTGCCACCAGCCCATAACTCAGTGCCTGCCCCTGACCATAACGCTGCACCAGGAAGCGCAGGTAGAACAGAAGCGGCTGCCGATAGGCAATCAACAGCAGCACCAGCAAACCAACCATCGCGACGTTCAGGATCGCCGCCATCCAGATGCGAGCGACCGCCAGCCCAATCGCAGCCGCACCAATGCCGATTGCCGTGATGACGTACACCTGACTCTGACTCAAACGCAATCGTGTCAGCAAGAGCGCCAGCAGCAGCGCATTCCACCCCATCAGAGTCACTGCCGGCCATGCCGGCGGTAACCACAGCGCCGTTTCGCCGGCGGGTGAGATACGGACTTCGGCCAGACGCACCCCTTTTGGTCGCGGATCGCGTTCATCGAACAGCGTTGCCGAAGATTGCAGCACGAGGGTAAGATCGCCGTGCTGATGGGCAATTCCCGGCACCGCAAATGAGTAGGCTTCCCAGGTTGGTTTTGGCACAAAACTGCCAACGACTGCCCCATCAATCAACACCATCACCGATGGTTGTGTCCCAACCGTGGCCGGCCACCCTTGCGCCACCAGCGTCAACTGCAACGGCGACCCGGCACCGACGTTGGGCAACACAATCACAGCGCGCTCACGTGTCCAGCGCGAACGCCCGGTTGGTGAATCGGGAGTCAATTCATCCGCAAACAAATCCCCGCGCTCAACCGGTATCCGTCCCAAACCCGGACTCACCCCTACAAAGAGGCGATCTCCCGGCCAGCCAATCGCAACCCGACCCTGCGGTGGGGCCTGGTACGCCATCGCGCCGGCCAGCAATGCCAGGGCCAGTATGAACAACAGCACTCGTACCGTTGCCCGCAACGATGGCACGGTGTCGGCTGCAAACAATTCACTACTGATCGAACGATCACTAACGGTCATCGTGCTCCTTCGCCACTCGCTCCAATGCCGACGGCCATTATACCGCTATTTATTGCCGACCGTAGTCTGCCGCATACTGCCTGGTACGTGATAAGCCTCTGAAGAATGCATGATACCCTCATCGCAACCTGTATCAGATAGTGATGAGAGCTGCTACCCCATCAGGTGACAGCACCCTGCACCCACTACCTGCTCGCACTGCGCTCCCCCTGGGAGCGCGCGCCGGAGGATCGCCCCCCTACCAACTTACCCCCGCTGGGAGCTATGCATTACCCATAACTGGTGTCAACCACGTGCGTATCAGCGAGTATGATCGCCATGGGTGCTATTGTGGGCGACTGGCCCGGCGGCAGTGCGCCGCTCCAGCCGTGCCAGCACGTGCTGGATGGATTGTCGTATCCGCTCGTTATGCACGTGTCGCGACGTATGGAGTGCGGCAGCCATGCTGCCGCGCCAGCCGCGCTCACGAACCGGTGCGGATTGCAGCGGACTCCCGTGCCGGTACGCGCCCCTGATGATGGGGATGGTTGAACGCAGTCCGGCAGTCTGCCCCACAGCGTGCTGGTGCCGGTGGTACGTAGGGGCGGGTTCTCAACCCGCCCCTACGGACGGTGCCTGTGCCAGTCACCTTACCATCCACAGGAGGCGGTGAATGAGGGACATCACCCGATCACGCCGGTCGTGATCACAGACCCGGCGCACGGCATTTCCGCTGCACCCGCCGGGGGGATACAGGTTTCCGGCGGCGTTACCCGTGTCGCGTCGTATGGAGTGCGGCAGCCATGCTGCCGCGCCAGCCACGCTCACGAACCAGTGCGGATTGCAGCGGTTTCCCTGCACGTTACGGGGGCTGGCTTGCCCTTCTGCTGTCCCGCCTCTCCCGCAGCGCGGGAAAGGGGTTAGGGTGGGGACGAGAACGCTCTCAGCGAGGGCAGGCCGGGTTGAGGGTGGGGCGCACATCCCATCAGGCCACAGCACCCTGCACCGCTGCCGGCCCGCACTGCGCCCCCCCCCTAGGAGCGCGCGCCTCCGGCTCGCCCCCCTCCCAACATCCCCCGCTGGGGAAAGGAGCTGAGAACGTACACCCGCCTCCAGCGGGCTATTCACTACCCACAACTGGTGTCAACCACGTGCGTATCAGCGAGTATGATCGCCATGGGTGCTATTGTGGGCGACTGGCCCGGCGGCAGTGCGCCGCTCCAGCCGTGCCAGCACGTGCTGGATGGATTGTCGTATCCGCTCGTTATGCACGTGTCGCGACGTGTGGAGTGCGGCAGCCATGCTGCCGCGCCAGCCGTGCTCACGATCCGACGCGGATTGCAGCGGACTCCCGTGCCGGTACGCGCCCCTGATGATGGGAATGGTTGAACGCAGGCCGGCAGTCTGCCCCACAGCGTGCTGGTGCCGGTGGTACGTAGGGGCGGGTTTCGTAGGGGCGGGTTCTCAACCCGCCCCTACGGACGGTGCCTGTGCCAGTCACCTTACCATCCACGGGATGCGGTGAATGAGGGACATCACCCGATCACGCCGGTCGTGATCACAGACCCGGCGAACGGCATTTCCGCTGCACCCGCCGGGGGGATACAGGTTTCCGGCGGCGTTACCCGTGTCACGACGTATGGAGTGCGGCAGCCATGCTGCCGCGCCAGCCACGCTCACGAACCAGTGCGGATTGCAGCGGTTTCCCTGCACGTTACGGGGGCTGGCTTGCCCTTCTGCTGTCCCGCCTCTCCCGCAGCGCGGGAAAGGAGCCGGGGTGCGAGCGGGGCGCACGTCCACGCACCGCAATGCGTGGATCGCATGGTAGTATCAGTTGCATTGCAACGGGATGCCTGTTATCATCAAGCGCTATGATCTGGACAATTTCTGATCTCCATCTTTCATTTGCTCGTCCCAAGCCGATGGACATCTTTGGCCCCGGCTGGAAAGATCATCCCGAACGGATTGCGCAGGCGTGGCGGGAGCGGGTCGCTGCAACCGATTGGGTTTTGATCGCTGGTGATATTTCCTGGGCAATGAAATTGCCCGACGCCCTGCTTGACCTTCAGTGGATCGATGCCCTACCCGGCACGAAAGTGTTAATCCGGGGCAACCACGATTACTGGTGTCCACGCCGGGTGAATTCGATCCGACGCCATCTGCCACCCAGCCTGCGCCTGATCGGGGCTGATGCTCTTGACATTGGCGAGGCCGTGGTGTGTGGAACGCGCGGCTGGATTACTCCGGAAACCCCAGGGTTTACTGAAACCGATCTCCCGATCTATCAACGTGAACTCGGTTTACTGGAACGGGCACTGGCTGCCGGCCAGGCATTGGCTGTGAACAAACCGTTGATTGTGATGATCCACTTCCCCCCATTCGTCAATCGTCAACCAACCGAGTTTTCCCGTCGAATCGCTGCCTCCGGTGCGGCTGCGTGCATCTACGGCCACCTGCATCGGCGTTACGATTGGGACAACGCTGTGCAGGGGCGCGTCGATGGGGTCTACTATCAGCTCACCGCCTGTGATTACCTTGGGTTTGGGCCGGTGGCTGTGCGAGGATTGAACGGGTGGAGCGGCGGCTAACCCCTTCGCTACGCCAGTGTCTCTCTGGCAAGTTCTGACCCCTCCCCGTGTCCGCAGCGCAGTAGAGGGGCCAGGGGTTGAGGGTGTCTCACTAACCACATCTATGACAACAAGAGCGAGTAACGCATCGCGCTACTCGCTCCTCAATCAACCATGCACCTTCGTCCTACCGCCGAAAGACATCGCGAACTTCGCTAAGGAACCGTTCCATAATGACCCGCATCTCGCCGATGGCCGTATGCAGATTGTTCGTCGTTGGGTCGGCGTCTTCATTCGGCATCAGCAACCACAACAAGATATAGAACAGCACACCCATGCCGTTCACCAGGCCCAATACCACAAAAACCAGCCTGATGATAACCGGATCAACCCCGATATATTGGGCCAGCCCACTGGCAACACCGGCAAGCATGCGATCATTGCGCAACCGTTGCAACCGTTGTGTTTGTGGCGTATTCATCGCTACCCTCCTCCCACTATTCGTACTGTCTGTTTGACGCTGTCGCCGTGTTATTAGTTGCACTCAGGAATGGCAATGCGGCAACCAAAACTGGTTGCCGCATGTGCGTGAGGTTCCGGTTGCTCTCATCAGGGTAACGAGGCGGGTAAGCCTGCTACCCCTCCTGTCCTAATTCCCACACGGGTCTACATTTCGCCAGTTGAGCACAGTGTCATTGACCGTCTGCACGCCACTCGTACCGTAGGTCAGCGTCAATTGCCGGTTGGCCAGCTCTTCACAAGTCGCACCCTTCTCAACGTAGTCCCACGATCCGAGGGTGTACTTGTATTCGAGTTGCGTGCCCTCGCGTCCGGTGAAGGTGATTGTCCACTGTGTTGCCGAGACCTGCGTCATCACCACACCACCCGGATTCCACTGCGGTAAACCACCGTCGAGCCGGTCAAGGAAGCCGGCAATGTAGACGCTGCGCCCAATCGCGTCTTCAACCGGGGTCGGTACCGTCACATTCATCACCAGCGTAACCGTGCGGAGTTCGGCGGTAGCCGTTACCGGTGCGCTGAAGGCTGAACGGTTGAAGGAGATGTCTAAAGAACGCACGTCATAGGTGTACGTTGCCCCCTGCATGACACCGGTGTCGGTGAAGGTGGTTGCAGTTGTACGGGCAAAGATGAGTTCATTGCCGTTGCCATCGATACGGCGTACTTCGTAGGCATAGGCATCACCGACGGCATTCCAGCTCAAGACGATTCCTGCCGGGGACGCGCTGATCACTTGCAGGCCGGTTGGGACTG
Source organism: Chloroflexus aurantiacus J-10-fl (assembly GCF_000018865.1). Classification (NCBI taxonomy): domain Bacteria; kingdom Bacillati; phylum Chloroflexota; class Chloroflexia; order Chloroflexales; family Chloroflexaceae; genus Chloroflexus; species Chloroflexus aurantiacus. Next base: position 953,352 of record NC_010175.1, on the reverse strand, counting down.
CCGGCGGTGTTGTGTCACCACTGGAAAGAACGGTGAGTACGCCTGGTTGTGGCGGTAAGCCACTGAACGGCCCACTGCTGTCGGCGTAGAGCCAGTCGCGTCCGTTGGTGGTGCTGTAGCGGAAGACGTAATCGAAGGTGCCAACCGTTTCGGGCTGGAGTTGCGCCTTGAATTCGTCGTTGTTGCCGGCATCAACGTTGAAGGTAGCCTCCACCCACACCCAGTTGCTCCCACGGGGATCACTGCCCTGCGGGCCGTATCCCACCTGAGCACGCAGGCCAGGTGTCGCGCCGGGCTGACTGGTTACACCGTCGATCCAGACCTGCCCGTAAATATCCGGGGTGGTGTTGATGGCCGACACGGTGTGTGAGATCGCCGGTGGCCATTGCAAATTGGCCCACCCAATCCGGTAGTGCGGCAGAGCGCTCACTTCCGCCGAAGCTGGCCCTTCGTTCCCGACGGCGTCAAGCGCACGGACAACGAAGTAGTAGGTTCGCCCGTTCTCTACCGTGGTGTCGGTAAAGCTCAGACCGCTTACCGGCGCAGTATTGACCTTGACCCAACCACCGCCACTAACCGGGCTGCGGTAGATGTTGTACGCCTGTGCTCCACCACTGGGCCGCTGCCAGCTCAGGCTTACCGACCGATCACCCTCTTCGGTGACCTGGAGGTTGGTGGGGGCCGCCGGTGGCGTGAGATCGGCTCCCGGCTCGCTGATCAGCACCGTACCGCTCAGCGGGTTCAGCGTGATCTGGATGCTCCCGTTCACGACCTGTACCGTCTCGTCGAGCTGATTGCCAACGGTAAACAGCGCGCAGAGTTCTACCCCATTGGGCAGAAAGCCCTGTACGGGTACCGTGATCGTCTGCGTTGTTGAGCTGCGATTGATCAGCACCAACGCGGCTTTATTGCGATACTTTCGACCATAGGCCACAACGCCTGCGGCATCGTCGGCCAGCAGCGGTGTGAAATCACCCTTCGCCAGCACCGGATAACGGTTGCGCAGCTCGGTCAGGCTGCGGTAATGGTTCAGAAGGTTGGTGTCGGGTGTACCACCCTGATCAGGCCAGGGATAGGTGCGGCGGTCATCTGGATCATCATCGCCGGTGACTCCTACTTCATCGCCGTAATACACGGTCGGTGCACCGGGTACGGTGAATTGGATCAGAGAGGCCAGTTGGACACGCCGCTTACCTTCTGCCAGATTAGCGGCATTGAATTCCTTATCGGCGCGTGTCTCCTGTCCAGGCGTAAGCGTCCACAGAATCCGCTCCGTATCGTGGCTGCCGAGCAGATTCATGAGCGTGTAGTAGGCTGCATCCGGGTAGTCTTCACGGATCGAGGCCAGTCGACTCAAGAATTCTGATGGACTGATGACCCGGCCACTGTCACCAAACCCTTTGCTGTCAAACGTTCCCCCAGGCAGGAGCAAGCCGATCACCGCATCACGCAGACGGTAGTTCATCGTTGTATCGGCAGTCTGCCCACGGAGGTGGCGCAGCAATGTTGAGTCCTTCTGCCACAACTCACCAATAATCAGACCGTCTCGTTTGGTCTGGCGCACGACGGTGCGGAATGTCTCCCAATAGCCTGCCGGGAAGCTGGCATCTCCCATCACATCCAGGCGCCAACCGGCGGCACCGCGTCGTAGCCAGAAGCGTGTCACACTGTTGGCTCCGGTTAAGAAGTAGCTCTGCACATCCGGGTTTGATTTGTTGATTTCGGGGATGGAGTCGAAGCCAAACCAGCCGACATAATCGTCGCTCGTACACGGAACATTATTCGTGCGGAAGTTGAACCAGGTGCGATATGGCGAGGCCAGTGACTCGCAGGCACCCAGGGTCGTGTAATGGCTATAGCGGTCGAAGAAGGGGCTATCCGACGACATGTGATTGAAGACGCTATCGAGGATCACTCGCATCCCACGCCGCCGCGCCTCCTGAACCAGGTGCGCAAAGGTGCCGTTATTGCCAAGATAGGGATCGATGCGATAGTAATCACGGGTATCGTAGCGATGGTTCGATCCGGCGGCAAAGATGGGATTGAAGTAGATGGTCGTGATGCCCAATTGCTGGAGGTAGTCAAGTTGCTCGATCACGCCGGCCAAATCACCGCCGTAGTAATCACGTCCCCGTGGCCCTTCGATAGTTGGACTCCAGGCCGGTGGGGTCGTGTCAAACCGCCACGGACAATTGGTGGTTGCGTCGGCATAGTGACGGCAATAGCCTTCAGGTAATTCACCCCAACCCAACGTAATCACCGGATCATCGTACCGGATGTCACCGTCTTGCGGATCGTTATGCGGATCGCCATTGCGAAAACGATCAGGGAAAATCTGGTAGATGACTGCCGTTCGTGCCCAGTTTGGCGAGGTGAATGCCGGATCGTAGAACATCAAGGCATAACTGAAGTCAACGACATCATCCGTCATACGTCCGCTGCCGCCATCGAGCGCTGCGGTGTTATCGGCGTAATAGTCGGTATCACTGCCATCGGTGACAATAAAGCGGTACCAGAGGTTGTTCGGTTGCGCCTCATTCAGCGTAGCCGCCCAGAAATCGCACCGACGTGGCCCATAATCGCCGTAACAGTCGGTATTGGCAGCGACGACACTCATCGGAATGAACCGCTGTGCCCCGGCATTGACATCGTACACCCGCAGGGTTACCGCCGTGACATCATTGTGGAAGGTGCGGAGCCGAATTGTCACCGGTGTACCGGCAGGTACAGCACCTCCCGGCGTGCGATAAAGAGGATCGCGCGAGTTGTGGTAAACGCCGTCCCACTCCACATTGTTGTCAGGCTGCGGGAGTGCACTACGTACTTCCACACCAACATACGTAGTTGCCGTATTGAAGCTAAAAATGACGGTTGCCGGGCCGGTAACTGTAAAGGGAACATTGTTCCCAAATGCGCCATAATTTGGGTTTGCCCAGCTCTCATTTGTGGCAATCTTGAACTCATAATTGCCGGGTGGAATGGCGTCAGTGGCAAATGTAAAGACACCATCACCATCAACATCACTCATGAACGTGCGCAGACAATCTGGTTGCCAGTCACCACTGCACCCGATCTCGTCGTTGAAGTTACCCGGTACGGTGTAGATAGTGTTACGCACGCTGTCGGCGATATAATGGGTTTTGTGATCGTAGTAGAACCGTACACTCTGTGCACTGCCGAGCGTCACCGGGATGTTGGGGCCATTCTGCTGAAAATTAGCCCCATAGTTTTCAGCCCAGCTCCCCATTGCGATCTTGTATTCGTAGCTCCCTGCTGGAATCGTCTGCGAGACGAACAGATAGACACCGTTACCCTGAGCGCTGAAGGCCGCTGCGGCACATCCCGGATCCCAATCGCCACAGGCGCCGCCGGTCGCTTCCGACTGTAAATCACCTGCCAGGTTAACTGACGCTGGTAATGGCGTGTGATCGGCGAACGCAACCGAGGAGAGTGGTGCAATCGTTGCACCAAAGAGCACCCCAATCGCAAGGATGAGGTGCATCAGGCGGAGAAACATGCGCGGTCTTACACAAAGCTCCTTTGCACGAATAGTGCTCTCTCAACACAGCGGCATCCGGTCGGGGATGCCGTGAAGCGGCGTCATTGCACTGGCCGCACGTTGGGCGCTACGGAGCTGGGAAGGGCGCGGCGATTTTTGTTTTACTCAAAATAGTTTTGTATGAAATAGATGCTTGTGCAATTTATTATATGAGACTACCGGCACGTTTGTCAAGAGGATGTTTCAGGTATGTAGATGCAACATGCACTTGCCGGCGAGGTTCCAGGCCGATGAGGTAGGGAACGGGGATGCGGTGCGTTACCAACGAATGTGCTCTGGCTCATTGAGACGATGGCCAGTCAATCAGCACATAGATCTCGTCATTGATGATCTCAACCGGGTAGGTAGCGATACGTAGCCCCACCGGTGGCACGATACTCTTGCCGGTACGCACATCGTATGTCCATCCGTGCCAGGGACATGTGACGGTGTGATCAATCAATACCCCCGCCGAGAGTGGGCCACCTTCGTGTCGGCAACTGTCGCTAAAGGCGTAGATGTCACCACCAACATTGGCGATCCCGATTGGCAGTCCATCAATCTCAACGTATCGCATCTGACCTGGTAGTAATTCGTGACGATGACAAATTTTAAACCGTTCCACAGGCGCTACTCCATTGACAGGCGAGGTATTTATGATTACAGTACCATTACAATATACGCCCTCATACGTTATAATACGCATTATACATATTACTGGATCGGAAACTCTTGCCACAATTCGAGGTGCCTTATGCCGCCGCTTGCGATCAATCAGCGCCAACTGGAAACGCTCAGTCAACTGCTTATTGCCGGCGGTCACCACGAAGTGGCTGATCTCTTGCAGGCATCGCTTGATCGCCTGATCGCTTTCTGGCCGGCTCAGGCCGGTGCATTGCTCTACGTTTCGCCATACGGTGAAACGACGAAGGTGATGCACGGCAAACTCGATGCTGAAACGTTGTTGTTGATCGAGCAGGCGCGCGATGGCTTCACCCGTCGTGACGATAATGGCGAACCGATTGTCGGCTCGTATTCGATTGACGAGGGGCGTGACCTTATCGAGTTGCCATTACAGAGCGGCGGGCAGGGTGTGGGACTGCTGCACCTGGTGGTCAGCCGTAACAATCAGCAGTCGGGGGGGCATCCACCCCTGGATGAGGAGTTGCTTGTGCTGCTGGTGCGGGCAATTGGTGGTGAAGCCGATAAGCTGGCCATGTTGCGCCGGGCCGAGCGGGATTTACGCGAGCTGCATCTACTCTACGAGATCGGCCAGTCACTGGCAGTGAATCTCGATCTCGCCAGTCTGCTGAACGATATTAAGTTACGCGCCCCCAAAGTTGTTGGGGCCGAGCGCTGCTCAATCTTTATTCTCGATGAAGAGACGAATGAGTTAGTCCTCGAAATTCCCGGCGAGCAGCGTCAGTATCGGATGCCGGCTGATCGTGGGATTGCCGGTTGGGTGGTGACGCATGGCGTTGGTCAGATTGTGAATGATGTCGAACACGATCCGCGCTGGTACGATGCGATTAGCCGTGAAGCCGATTTTGTCACCCGCTCGATAGTGTGTGTGCCGATGCGGGTGAAGGATCGGGTGATCGGTGCCATGCAGTTGTTGAATAAGGCGAACGGTCAGCCGTTCACCGATCAGGATATGCAATTGCTGACAACGCTGGCGGCTCAGGCGGCCATTGCTATCGAGAATGCCCGCCTCTATCAACGGCTGAAGGAAGAGCGTGACCGGCTGTTGCTGAAAGAGGCCGAGGTACGCCACGCTATTGCGCGCGATTTGCACGATGGCCCCACTCAGAGTATCGCGGCAATCGCGATGAATATTGAGTTCATTAAGCGTCTGTTCAAGGCCATGCCTGAACGAGTTCCGGCTGAACTCGATACCCTGGCTGAACTGGTGCAAAAAACGACCCACGACATTCGCACGTTACTGTTCGAGTTGCGTCCTCTCGGCCTCGAAACGCAGGGTCTGCTGGCAACATTGCAACAGTACGTTGAACGTTGGCGCGATCCATCTGGTAGTGATACGAAGTTGCGCCTGGAAGCACCGGCTCAGGTGCCACGCCTGTCACCCGAAGTTGAAGCAGCCGTCTTCATTATTTTGCAAGAGGCGGTGAATAATGCCCGCAAGCACGCGCACAGTGATACGATCACTATCTATTTGTATGTTGAAGAGGATCACTTTGTAGCCAGTGTGCGTGATCGCGGGCGGGGCTTCAATGTTGCTGCGGTGGAAAGTGGCTATGTGAATCGCGGTAGTCTCGGCCTGTTGAATATGAAAGAACGGGCACGTCTGATTGGTGCCGATCTGCGTATTCGTAGTGAGATCGGTCAGGGGACAACGGTTGAATTGCGTATTCCACTGAGTCAAGCGCGTTGATGCAGGGTTTGGCCGCGACAGACGACGCTCGCCTTGCCTGCATCCCGGTCATCCGCCAAGACCTGCGCAGGTTGAGTTTGGTTGCCGTCTACCCGACACAGCTCAACCACGACCTGAGTCGGGCATCTCTCCTATCAAGTCTAGTGTCGCAGGGTTCATACCCCGTGATCCGACGCTCACCCTTGCTGATCACAATTATCTGGCCGATCAAAGATGAAGAGGGTGGATTTCTAACCCACCCTCTTCCCGTGCGTCGTACTACTATCACCCAGCCTACCCGGCACGGGCGCTAAGCGCCTCTTTAACCAGGCCGGCAATATCGGTTGGCATCCGGGCAACGCGCACCCCAACACTTTCCAGCGCGGCGATCTTTTCCTGGGCGGTTCCTTCGCCACCGCTGATGATCGCACCGGCGTGTCCCATGCGTTTACCGGGCGGCGCTGTCTGGCCCGCAATGAAGCCTACCACTGGCTTCGTCACATGGGCCTTAATGTAAGCGGCGGCCTCTTGTTCGGCGGTACCACCAATTTCGCCAATCAGAACAATCGCCTCAGTTTGTGGATCAGCCTCAAACATGCTTAATACATCAATGAAATTTGTCCCGATAATCGGATCGCCGCCAATGCCGACGATAGTGCTCTGCCCAATGCCCAGCCGGGTGAGCGCATCAACCGCTTCATAGGTCAGGGTACCCGATTTGCTCACGATCCCAACCGGGCCGGGCATCGCGATGTTACCGGGAATGATGCCCACTTTGGCTGCTCCTGGCGTAAGCAAGCCGGGACAGTTCGGCCCGATCAGGCGCACGCCGCACTCTTGCACAAAGGCGTAGGTACTGACCATATCGAGTGCCGGGATGCCCTCGGTAATACACACGATGAGCGGAATACGGGCGGCTGCCGACTCGCGAATGGCATCGGGCGCAAAGGGTGCAGGCACATAGATAACCGCAGTGTTGGCGCCGGTTGCAGCGACTGCTTCCGCTACTGTATTGAAGACAGGCACTCGGCCATCAATCGCCTTCTGACCACCACGTCCGGGGACGACGCCGGCAACGACATTTGTCCCATACTCGATCATCTGGCGGGTGTGAAATTCACCCTCTTTACCGGTAATTCCCTGTACCAACAGTCGGGTGTTGGCATCGATCAGAATGCTCACTCGTTCCTCCTTAATAAAGTACAGATATACGATGCGATATGCTTTATCTTAATACGTGTCGCTATTTCGCGGTTCAAGGTTTGTGCCTTCAGCCTCCTGCACAATGGCAACACCTGCCGACGTGCCGATTCGGGTTGCCCCGGCTGCGATCAGTTCCTGGGCCATTGCCAGTGAACGCACGCCACCTGATGCTTTGACGCCAATGGTCGGCCCTACCGCTGCCCGCATGAGGCGAATATCGGCAACGGTCGCCCCACCCGGCCCGAAACCGGTGCTGGTTTTCACAAAGTCGGCACCCGCCCGTACTGCCAGCATACAGGCCATCACCTTCTCAAAATCGGTCAACAGGCCAGTTTCCAGAATAACTTTTACTAATACGCCACTGGCATGGGCAGCATCGGTAACAGCCCGAATATCATCAACCACAGCGTGATATTCACGTCCGCGAAGTGCCCCAATCGCCAGCACCATGTCTACTTCACGTGCCCCATGCCCGATAGCCTGTACTGTCTCGAAGACCTTCACTTTTGTTGTGGTGGCTCCGAGCGGGAAGCCTATCACCGTGCAGACCCGCACTGCCGAACCGCTGAGCGCACGCGCACAACGTTCAACATAACGCGGATTGACACAAACACTGGCGAACCGGTAACGCTCGGCCTCGCTGCACAGCCGGTCAATCTGATCAACTGTCGCTTCAGGCTTGAGCAGTGTATGGTCGATAAAACTGGCAATAGGGGTATCTGAAGCAGGTGGGACTGGTGGATGCGCCAGGGGTGTACCAACCGGTAATCCAACCAGGGCATCTATGTGTGACCGCACCTGTGCGATTAGATCTTCCACGACGAGGCTCCTCTTGACGACTGGCGCCAGGTTCTGACATCATTCACGATGCTATTGTAGCATAGCCGCGCAAGCTGCTTGCTGAACAGCAATGATAGGCATGTGCTCGCAGAGGAGAGGGTATGACGCGATTTGATGCTATCGGCGTGGGAATTGCCAGTTGGGATCTTGTCGGCGTGACTGCAACGTCACCGGTGTTAGGTCAGAAGCAACCGCTTGCCGGATATACGGAGATGGGTGGTGGGCCGGTCGCGACTGCGCTGGCGACCATGGCCCGTTTCGGTGCTCAGGTAGCGCTGGTCAGTGCTGTTGGCGATGATCACTACGGTATGGCGATCAAGGCCGAGTTGACCAGATTCGGGGTTGACACCTCGTTCGTTGTGACCGGTCGTGGCTCTTCGCATATTGCGTTCGTGTTGGCCGAACCCGGGAGTGATCGGCGAACGGTATGGTGGTACAACGAGCCGACGGTGTTTGCCGATCTCTCATTTCCTGCCGAACTGGCAGGACAAACCCGTGCGTTGTTGATTGACTCTCACCTACCGGCGGCTCTCTCTGCGGCTCGTCAGGTACGGGCTGCTGGAGGACGAATAATGATTGATGCCGAGCGGGTCAATCCAACAGTGCTGGAATTACTACCACTCTGTGATGATATTGTCGTCTCTGCCAATTTTGCCCGTGCAGTCACCGGCCTTTCCGACATAGTAATGGCAACTCAGGCATTGGCTGAACGGTATCGTACACTGGTTGTCGTTACCGCCGGTGAAGCCGGTAGCTGGGCCTGTCACAATGGTGAACTCATTCACACGCCGGCCTTTCCCACTACGCCGGTGGACACAACCGGTTGTGGTGATGTCTTTCACGGTGCCTTACTGTTCGCGTTGTTGCGCAATGATCCATTGCCGGCAGCCTTACGCTTCGCCAGCGCAGCGGCTGCGCTCAAGACACGCGGACTCGGTGGTCGAACTGCGTTACCATCGCTCGCCGAGGTTGAGGCCTTGGTTCGCACTACCACTGCGCAGTAGCAAGATACGGTTAATGTGTATGGTGAGATCAGACAATCGGTAAAACTGCATCAGAAAGCAATATGTCGGTGGCGAAGACTGATACTTTGTAACAGGCCAATGGCGATCAGGGTGGTCACCATAAAGCTGCCTCCCGCCGAGACGAACGGCAATGGCAGACCGGTTACCGGCAGGAGACTCATGTTCATGCCAATGTTGATGACGGTGTGACTGAAGAGCATCCCGAAAATACCGAGCGCTATCAATCGGCCAAACTGATCACGCGCTTTGCCAGCAATAGAGAGGGTCTGCCAGAGTACGACCGCCTGAAAGATGATCAGCACCACACCACCGATAAACCCTAATTCTTCGCCGATAACAGCGAAGATGAAGTCGGTGTGCTGCACCGGCACGTAATTGCCCTGACTGAACAGGCCACGGGTGAGGCCGGTGCCGGTCAGACCGCCGGAACTGATTGCATTGAGTGCCTGAATGACGTTATAAGCGGCATTAAAATCAACAGCCGCCGGATTAGTGAGCAAGTAGTAGAATGTACTGAGCCGAACTTGCTGATAGGTATCGAGCACGTAGTGCCACGCGATCCATGCGAGTGGGATGGCGGCAATGAACAGGGTGATCAACTGGACCAACCGCATGCCACCACCCCACGCCATCGTCAGCCAGATGCCGGCCAGAACCAGCGTTGTGCCCAGGTCGGGCTGGATAAAGATCAACGCCATTGGTACACCGGCGATCAATAATCCACCTATCTGCACCAGCCAGCTTCCACCACGATCAGCGTAGTGCTGCCAGTACGTGGCCAGCGCAATGATGAGCACGAGTTTGCCCAGTTCAGCAGGTTGAAACGTTCGTTCACCGATGGCAATCCAGCTCTGCGCACCTTCACTTACGCGGCCGATTACCAATACCGCACCCAGTAGTAGTATTGTGCTGACGTAGAGTGGGCGCGCCAGGCTGGAAAGCAAGCGGTAATCAAACGACATCATGGCGACCATGGCGATCAGGCCGACAACGATATATACGATTTGACGTCCGAAGACCGGACGTAATGGTAAGCCATTACCGGCCACTGCATTCAGGGTTGCACTGTGGAGTGCCAGGCTGCCAATAATCAGCAGGACAGCTACACTGACCAAAATGCCCCAATCCAGATCCCGCCAGCGCCGCGTTTCCACTGGGTACCTCGTTATGTCGTTGTTGTCCAGGTCGTGAACAACTCTGCTGGTATTGTATCTCTGCCGTGCTCAGTATCCATGTGTCAGATGTCTGGCGTTGGGAAGCCATGCTTCCGCGCCTGTCGTGCTCTATATTTGGATGCACATGGCACCTGCCGGACTTTGCCCGGATGGTTAGACTGCTATTAATTGTCAGGTGTGTCTATTGTGCACGAGCAGAAGCCTATATCAGCGCGCTATGAAACAACTGCTACTTTGTCTGAGCTACGTCACAACGCACCAGAGGTCGCTCGATGGCTGCTGCTACCCGATGCAATTGCTTCATCAGATCGGCAAAACTCTCAGGCACCAGTGACTGTGTCCCGTCGCAAACGGCAAAAGCTGGATTGTCATGCACCTCAATGATCAAACCATCAGCGCCGGCAGCAATGGCAGCTCGCGCCATCGGAATCACCATGTCGGCCCGACCACTGGCATGCGACGGATCAACAATGACCGGTAGGTGCGAAAGCTGCTTGATCAAGGGCACCGCTCCCAGATCAAGGGTAAAGCGCAGACTGTCATCGAACGTGCGAATACCTCGTTCACACAAAACAACGTTTGGGTTACCTTCGGCCAGAATATACTCTGCCGCCAGCAACAAATCCTTCACGGTAGCCGCAAAGCCGCGTTTGAGTAGTACCGGGTGGCGGGTACGCCCAACTGCCCGCAACAGCGAGTAGTTTTGCATATTGCGCGCACCGATTTGCAGCATGTCGGCATACTGCACGACGAGCGGTAGTGTCTCGGTGTCCATCACTTCCGTGACCACCGGCATCCCGGTTAACGCCCGTGCTTCAGCCAGAATTTGTAAGCCGGCCTCCCCCAATCCCTGAAAGGAATAGGGTGAGGTGCGCGGTTTATAGGCCCCACCACGGAGGATGACTGCACCGGCGGCCTGTACCGCTCTTGCTACATTGAAGGTCTGTTCGCGGCTTTCGACCGTACATGGCCCGGCAATGATGGTAATGCCCGATCCACCGATGGGAATGCCACCAACGTCGACAACGGTGTCCAGCTCTTTGAATTCCCGGCTCACCCGTTTGTAGGGTGCTGTGACCCGGATCAATTGACTCACGCCGGGCAACCGTTGTAATCGTCCGGCCTGTTCAATTGGGCCTTGATTTCCTGTAATTCCGATGGCTGTGCGTGTTGGCCCAGGCATCGGATGTGGAGTGAATCCCATCGCCCGGATTTCAGCGCAGACCGCTTCGATCTGCTCCGCCGTGGCATGTGCTTCCATGACTACTAGCATAGACAAGGCGGCGGTTGGCGGCAAGCATCAGGTTGCGCCAACCGCATTGACGGACGTAGTGTCCGTTATTCGGAACAACGACTATTCGTAGATCCAGTTGTCGAGCGCACGATTCCACTCGCCAATTAGCTCGTGCGGTTGGAAGAAGATCGCTGTCTCGCGCTCACCACTTTCCGGCGAGTCCGAAGCGTGAATCAGATTGCGACCAATGTCTACTCCAAAGTCGCCCCGGATCGTCCCCGGTGCTGCTTTGGCCGGATTTGTGGCGCCTACCATTGCCCGCACCAGCTCCACGGTGCCCGGCTTTCCGGCAACGACTGCCACAACGACCGGTGCAGAGGTGATGTAGCTGACCAGACCGTTGAAGAAGCTCTTGCCTTCGTGCTCGGCGTAGTGGCGGCGCGCCAGAGCCTCGTCGACCTGCATCAGCTTGAGGCCCTGAAATTTCAAGCCCCGCTGTTCAAAGCGGCTGATGATAGCGCCGATCAATCCTCGTTGTACGGCGTCAGGTTTCAAGATTAACAGTGCACGTTCCATGGATACCTCATAACATTAAGAAACAGGTCTGTTTCCCGCGGTCAGTATACCACATACAAAATGCTGACAAACAAAAATCGACAGGTTGTTACCTGTCGATCTGTGCTCTGAGCTACCATTGAAGGCGCGTTAGATCGGAACGGCCTCACTGATCCGTTTGGCCGCACGGCGCATTTCCATCTTGACCAGGCCGAGATTGACCGTGCGCTGTGTGATCACCACCAGGATTAGCTCTTTGGCTTCCAGCAGTAAGATCGAGCCGTCTTTGGCATCAATAATGGAGTCAACTAAATGTCCGACTCCGAGTCGGCGGGTCGCTTTATCAATTTCACCGAAGACTGCCGCGGACATTGCTCCCAGTATTTCGGCATCTTCTTCATCGAGCAGTGTGCTGGCTACGACCAGGCCATCTTTGCCGACCAGCAAACTGCCAATCACACCGTCGACCCGAATGAGATCTTCTACGATGCGGCGCATGCTAAACCTTTCTTGTGGTGCCATCGCGGAGTCTGCTTTCTCTACATAAGAAAGACGGATACCTCACTTATTCGGCAAATGTGACGCTGTAAGTGGCAATCGCCTCTTCCAGTCGTCCCTGACGCGAGTACACATCACCAAGGATGCGATATAACTGACGAAGAACTGGCGTGTCCTCGATGGTGTTGATAAGGTCTTCCAGCTCCTCGGCCATTCGATCAAGCAGTGTCGTGTGCTTGAGTAAGCGACGATAGATGACAGCCATTAGCTCGGCCTGCCCGGTTTGCGCACAGAGGCGGGCAATGGTGAAAGCCAGAGAGTGATTGGCCGGATTGGTGCTCAGTTGTCGTAAGTAATCGTCGATTGTTGCATTACCGGTAGGAATAAAGTCTTCTGGTGCCCGTGGCCGAATTGGTGCCCGTGCCGAACGACCACGCCCGCTGGTCAGAGCTTCACGGCGGGCAAAACGAAGATCGTCACGAGTCGGTGCTACACTTCGTCGCTCTTCTCTTGTCGGCGTCCGTAACATCGGTTGCGCTTTAGGTCGTTCGCTGAGTGGTGGCAACACGACTCGTGCCGGTTCACTCGTCATCGGCTCAGGCGGTGCATTCCAGATGTCATCAAGCGCCTCCAGTGGTTCCGGCACGAAGCCAGTATCTTCTGGTGCTGGCGGCGGCGGTGGTTCCTCTACCCGTGGAGCGGTGCGTACAGCTTTTGCTACCGGTGCGGTTTCGGCAATGCTGAAATCAAACAGGTCATCCTCAGCCGCCCCCGTCCCCGACGGCGAAGCCGCTTGCTGGGCCGCCTCAAGCTGGGCAATCTCCTCCGGCGACAACCCCAGCTCTTCGAGCGAGAAGGGGGTCAGCTCCGGTTCAGCGGAAGCTGCCGGCTGTGCCTGCTGCTGTTGGGCGGCCTCAAGCTGGGCAATCTCCTCCGGCGACAGTCCCAGCTCTTCGAGCGAGAACGGTGTCAGCTCCGGTTCGGCAGGCGCGGCGGGCTGGGCCTGCTGCTGGGCCGCCTCAAGCTGGGCAATCTCCTCCGGCGACAACCCCAGCTCTTCGAGCGAGAAGGGGGTCAGCTCCGGTTCAGCGGAAGCTGCCGGCTGTGCCTGCTGCTGTTGGGCGGCCTCAAGCTGGGCAATCTCCTCCGGCGACAGTCCCAGCTCTTCGAGCGAGAACGGTGTCAGCTCCGGTTCGGCAGGCGCGGCGGGCTGGGCCTGCTGCTGGGCCGCCTCAAGCTGGGCAATCTCCTCCGGCGACAGGCCTAGCTCTTCGAGCGAGAAGGGCGTCAGCTCCGGTTCGGCAGAGGCGGCGGGTTGGGCCTGCTGCTGTTGGGCGGCCTCAAGCTGGGCAATCTCCTCCGGCGACAGTCCCAGTTCTTCGAGCGAGAAGGGCGTCAGCTCCGGTTCGGCAGGCGCGGCGGGTTGGGCCTGCTGTTGGGCGGCCTCAAGCTGGGCAATCTCCTCCGGCGACAGGCCCAGTTCTTCGAGCGAGAAGGGGGGCAGTTCCGGTTCGGCGGAGGCTGCCGGTTGGGCCTGCTGCTGTTGGGCGGCCTCAAGCTGGGCAATCTCCTCCGGCGACAGGCCCAGTTCTTCGAGCGAGAAGGGCGTCAGCTCCGGTTCGGCAGGCGCGGCGGGTTGGGCCTGCTGCTGGGCGGCCTCAAGCTGGGCAATCTCCTCCGGCGACAGTCCCAGTTCTTCGAGCGAGAAGGGGGTCAGTTCCGGTTCGGCGGAGGCTGCCGGTTGGGCCTGCTGCTGTTGGGCGGCCTCAAGTTGGGCAATTTCCTCCGGCGACAGGCCTAGCTCTTCGAGCGAGAAGGGGGTCAGCTCCGGCTCGGCGGAAGGTTGTGCCAGGGCTGGCTCTTCATCGAATGGGGTTAAATCCGCCGTCGCTGATGAGGTTGCTGGAGCAGGTTCTTCCTCATTTAGCTCGGCCTCCATATCGATAATCTCATCGCCATCCCGTATCTGAATGCCGGCCCGGTAAAGCGACCAGCCAATCTGCTCAATCCGGTCAGCTTCCTGTTCGGGGTCTTTCACCACAGCGATAATATCGGTCAGATCGACGTACCCCTGGCGATGTCCCAGTTTTATCAAACGGTTGAGATCGGGGTCGCCGGTATCGATCATCGGTTCTTCATCATCAGAGAGGACTACTGTCTCAAAGTTACCCAGGCTGATACTGTCTATTTCATCGGGTGAAAGCCCAAGCTCACTACTGGTTGTTGCCCCACTCTCAATATCTTCAAACGAGAATGGCTCAAGATCGGCAAACTCATCAAGTGAGAAGGGTTCGACCCCAGGCAACTCAAACGATGGCTCTGCACTTGCTGTATCCAGATGTGCAAACACATCGTCTGTAGAACCAGTTGATGACAGCAGGCTATCAATTGGCTCATCGGTGAAGACCATCGTTTCACTTGTGGTCGCCGGTTGCTGCGCCGCCTCAAGCTGGGCAATCTCCTCCGGCGACAGGCCGAGTTCTTCGAGCGAGAAGGGGGTCAGCTCCGGCTCGGCAGGGGTTGCGGGTTGGGACTGTTGCTGTTGAGCGGCCTCAAGCTGGGCAATCTCCTCCGGCGACAACCCCAGCTCTTCGAGCGAGAAGGGGGTCAGCTCCGGTTCGGCAGGGGTTGCGGGTTGGGACTGTTGCTGTTGTTGGGCGGCCTCAAGCTGGGCAATCTCCTCCGGCGACAGGCCTAGCTCTTCGAGGGAGAAGGGGGTCAGCTCCGGCTCGGCAGGCGCGGCGGGTTGGGCCTGCTGCTGGGCGGCCTCAAGCTGGGCAATCTCCTCCGGCGACAGGCCTAGCTCTTCGAGGGAGAAGGGGGTCAGCTCCGGCTCGGCAGGGGCTGCCGGCTGGGCCTGCTGTTGGGCAGCTTCAAACTGAGCGATCTCTTCCGGCGACAGGCCTAGCTCTTCGAGGGAGAAGGGGGTCAGCTCCGGCTCGGCAGGGGCTGCCGGCTGGGCCTGCTGTTGGGCAGCTTCAAGCTGAGCGATCTCTTCCGGCGACAGGCCTAGCTCTTCGAGGGAGAAGGGGGTCAGCTCCGGCTCGGCAGGGGCTGCCGGCTGGGCCTGCTGTTGGGCAGCTTCAAGCTGAGCGATCTCTTCCGGCGACAGGCCTAGCTCTTCGAGGGAGAAGGGGGTCAGCTCCGGCTCGGCAGGGGCTGCCGGCTGGGCCTGCTGCTGTTGGGCAGCTTCAAGCTGGGCAATCTCCTCCGGCGACAGGCCTAGCTCTTCGAGGGAGAAGGGGGTCAGCTCCGGCTCTTTCGGCAGGTTGACCGGCTCACTCTTTTCACTCAGAGCGCGAACCGCACCGGTTGGCGCCAGACTCTCATCGATACTTGCCTTTGGGATGCGGAATGTACCGGTTAGACGCTCAGGTGTATCGTCATCCTCGCGAAGCGACACATCATCATTTGAGAAATAAGCGGCGACATCAGTTTCAGTTAGCTCAACCGGTGACAATGGTGGCTCCTCGACCGGAGGCAACGAAGCCGCCCGTTCGACCAGCTTACTGAAAATCGATGGGCCACCCTGCTCTGGCTCTTGGGGTAACTTGATACCACCACCGCGAGCTGATGGCTCTTGCCAGCTATAAATCCCTGGCTCGATAGACTCGGTGTGTGCTTCGGGAGATGCTGATACTGCATCATCAAGTGCCAGATCGTCGAGCGAGAAGGGCTGAAGTGTGGCCGGTAGTTCATCACTCGCCGATGTTGCACCGAAATCAAGATCGTCAAGGGAAAATGGTTGCAGACCGCTCAGTTCATCGGCAAAGGTGTCGGCTCCGCCGGTTGTTGTTGATCTGCCTTCGAGCTGGGCAATCTCTTCTGGTGACAGACCCAGTTCTTCGAGCGAGAAGGGTTGCAGGGTCGGTTCGGCGCTGGCCGCAGCAGCGGGCGCCTGACCTTCGAGCTGGGCAATCTCTTCTGGTGACAGACCCAGTTCTTCGAGCGAGAAGGGTTGCAGGGTCGGTTCGGCGCTGGCCGCAGCAGCGGGCGCCTGGCCTTCAAGTTGGGCAATCTCTTCTGGTGACAGGCCCAGTTCTTCGAGGGAGAAGGGTGTCAGCTCCGGTTCGGCGCTGGCCGCAGCAGCAGGCGCCTGGCCTTCAAGTTGGGCAATCTCTTCTGGTGACAGGCCCAGTTCTTCGAGGGAGAAGGGTGTCAGCTCCGGTTCGGCGCTGGCCGCAGCAGCGGGCGCCTGACCTTCAAGCTGGGCAATCTCTTCTGGTGAAAGGCCCAGTTCTTCGAGCGAGAAGGGTTGCAGGGTCGGTTCAGCGCTGGCAGGTGTGGTTTCGGTTACACCTACTCCAATTTCATCAAGTGTCAGGCCGGTTGGTGTAGCTGATGAGAGGGGTAAATCCAGATCAAAATCGAACTCATCCCGCTCAGCAGGTGGTTGTGTCGGTTCAGCCACACTGGTTGCTGCTGGTGGCGAAAAGAGCAGCATAGCCAGCAGATCATCGTCTGAAGTGGCAGCTACTGCGGCTGCCACCGGGCTGGCTGCCGGTGTCAACCAGCCTGTCTCGGCAAAGAAATCGTCCGCCGGCGTCGATGCAGGTTGCTCCGCTGCCACTGAAGCTGCGCGTCGCGCCTGCCATTCGGCCTCGTCCCATGCCGGCAGGGAAACGTCAGGTGTTGGTATACCGACCGGCAGCGTGTCAAACAGAAGTTTTGCGACTGTCTGGTAGGGATCAATACGTTGCGCAACCCGCCAGTAATCAAGCCCGCGCTGATCGCCATCTAATAGCAATATTCCGCCGAGGATCAGATTTGCCTTGAGCAGATGGGGTTGTTGCTTCAACGCATCCCGACACACGGTAGCTGCTTCATCCAGTTGACCGTCTCGCCAGAGTGCTTCAATCAGACCAACCCAGGCATCGAGCCGGTCAGGATGCTCAGCAATAACCTGTCGAAATTCGTGGATAGCCTGTGGCAACATATGACCACGGGCATACAGGCGGGCAAGACCAGGACGGCTCAGGCGGAGAGCGGCATGCTCGCTGCCCCAGGCTTCGGTGTAGAGACGTACCAACTGGGCACGTAGTTCGGGCATATCAGGACGGATCTCCAGTGCCTGCTCGAACTCGGCAATCGCCTTATCCAGCCGACCCTGCCATTCATACGCCATTCCCAGACCGACGTGGGCCGGAATATTTTCGGGGTCAACCTGTAAGACCTGTTCAAACGTTGCCGTTGCCGCAGGCAAATCGCGTTTTGCCAGATATGCCTCACCTAAAAGTCGTTGAGCTTCCAGGTTGTCTGGATGGTGTTCAAGGATATGCTGGATCAGGCCGATTGCCTGCTCGATCTGGTTCGCCTCGAGAAATGTTCTGGCTTGTGTATAGGCGTCTTGCAGGCTAATAGTCGCCATCCTGAATCCTCCCACATCATTACTGTTGGCGCCGCCGGAAAGTGAAACATCATGCGTTGAGGGAACGCCAGAGCAATGCGAATGATATTCGCCGCTTGCAAGCAGTATAGCACCGAATTATGGCAGGTGTGACACTTCGCAGCAGCTTATGTCTCGCGGCTTCTCAAGCAACGCATACGGCAGCTTACTACGTTCATGCCTCATGACTCGAAATGAGCCACGTCCTTTCAGGAATGCGATGCAGTAGCTTGAGGAACACCCAGGTCTATTTTACGCCGGGCAGGAGTTCCAGGTTATAACTGGTAACGATTCCTGCTGTTCGGGTGCCTCGCCAAAAGGCGAACACTATGCAATCCACAGGCTCACATTGTAAACAGTATAGCATATACGTTCACTGCATGCAATGTTTTGTCGGATGCAAACAGAAAATGTTGATTCACAACCTGCCTGAACATCTGATCGCAGACTGTAACACCAGTTTGAATAACGAATTCTGCAATCCCGGCAGATCGGCGCTAGCACAGCACTTCGGCATCCGAAAGCGAAATCTGCACCAGGATAGTGCTTGCGTTCTACGACGTTTGTGCAATGATTGACACCATTTGGTATAAGTATCACCACTAAATCATCAATGATGTTGCAGCAAGCGTATGTTTATCTGAAACGAACGTTATGGTAATAACTGATATTATCACCATTGTTTGCAAATCTCGTGTTACACAGCGTCACTCAACATTGGGGAGATAGGACTGAGGTTTGCTCTTCTTCCTGACCGGGGGATTAAACGATAAGACTGGCGAGTAAACACTCGCCAGTCTTGTCTGGTCGGGGCGACTGGATTTGAACCAGCGACCTCCTGAACCCCATTCAGGTGCGCTACCGGTCTGCGCTACGCCCCGAACGCCCCTTGATTATAGCGCGGTCGAGGCGAAGAGTCAAACATCACGCCAGATATGCGAGGCGAAGAAGCCGAGCGCAGCGCCGAAGGGAAGCGCGCCACCACCCCATATCAGCACGGCAGGAAAGAGAACTGCCAGCCACTGCTGCCATGGCGCATCAGGGGTTAGCTGGCCGGTGAACAAACCGATGATGACGGTGAATAATCCGCCCAGGATCATGGCCAGGATGGCCAGGACGAGTGCCCCATACATAGACCAGCGTAAACGACGTGCAGGTGATGGATCCATATCAACACCAGTGAACTCATTGTTGTCAAAGTGATCCGATGCTGTACAGGTATGGTACCTGCAAGTGCCTGTCATCGTCAACTCTGAATGAGATCAAACAAGCTGGCTTTTCTTCATCGATGCGCTGGTGAAGGTGTTGTCCTGATCTATACTGTGGTGGACTGAAAATATGATCTGCCACAGCGTCTACCTCATCAGGAAGACCTGAGTCAGACCGCTGTCCTCCGCTCTTCCCCATTGCGGGAGAGGGGCGGGGGGGAGAGCGTTCAGGACGCCTAAAGACCTGCCTCTACGCTCGCATGTGCAGTCTGCCTTTGAATGCTGATGGAAGCGATAGGCATACCTCAACACGTACTTGTAAGACCATGCGAGTGTTGCCCCTTTCTGTTATGGTCTCCGCTGACCCGATTCAGTTGCATCGGCACCATTTCTCACTGACACCGGGCTGAGGCAGGGGTAATATCAAATCCAGAAGGTATGACACACCAGCTACGACCTTGATGCTGTACCCGAATGATGCACCGCCGGACACCAGGGTAGGCGCACGGTTGCCGTGCCCCTACCCACTGAGTGAATGCACATTGTTGAGCAAGATGTATCCAGTGTGAGTATCGTGGTGCTGGTGCGGCTGAGTCAGGTCGCCATTGCAGTGTAGGGACGCACGGTTGTGCGCCCCTACCGGGCATCGGCAACATCGTTCCTGGC
Source organism: Chloroflexus aurantiacus J-10-fl (assembly GCF_000018865.1). Classification (NCBI taxonomy): domain Bacteria; kingdom Bacillati; phylum Chloroflexota; class Chloroflexia; order Chloroflexales; family Chloroflexaceae; genus Chloroflexus; species Chloroflexus aurantiacus. The sequence goes on along the minus strand of NC_010175.1, from coordinate 933,653 downwards.
AAGTGCAAGGCCAACACACTGTACCCGTGTCTCATCCTGATACCACGTGATGGTGTAGGTACGGCATCGTATCGTCGGGGAAACCGGCGGAGACGCCCATCACGTCGGGCATCCGTATGGGTTTTCAACCAGCCTCACAATCCGTCGGTACACCACCGCCCTGATGGTATAGGTTCCGCATGTACACTTCGCTTGCGAACGAAATCGGTCAAGATCATTCTTGAGTTCTTGATCAAATATATTGACAAAATTGCTGTTCTCCTCTATACTCAAGCCTGCACCGGTGCAATCGTGCTCTACCTGGAAGAGAAAGTGAGGGCAACCGTGCAGACGCTCCATGTTCGCACTGCCAGGGTTGGTTCTATCAGTTCATCGGTACGCTGCACTCAGCTTTATGAGGGGCACCGTTTTAATCGGGTTTGGTGCTGTCCATTAATCCCCACTGCCGGCTCCTGTTCGATTGGTTGTACCGGCGGTTCAACCCTCACATAATAGCCGCCTGCCACCTGAGCTAGCGCTATCTGGCTCTGTTGGCTACAGGAGCCTGGAACAGGCAGGCGTTCGACAAAGCTATTAATTCCCCAGTGCCACCGCTGCCATTTGGGAGACCGAAACTTTGCGGGCCGTAGCATCGATATGCTACGAGTGGTCTGCTGTACTCAATTACAGTCTTGGGATAAGGAGATGTTTGTGTCCACTATTCCAACAACCCGATCAGGACTTGTCGTCTGGTTTACCGGGCTTTCTGGCGCCGGGAAAACAACGCTGGCACGGGCGCTGGCGACGCTGTTGCAAGAGGCCGGCTACCCGGTTGAACAGCTCGATGGCGATGTCGTTCGTGAACATTTGTCGAAGGGGTTAGGGTTTAGCCGCGAAGATCGTGATACGAATATCCGGCGGATTGGTTTTGTAGCCAATTTGCTGGCCAAACACGGTGTGATCGTGTTGGTCAGTGCGATCAGTCCCTACCGGGAAACACGTGCTGAGGTGCTGGCTGCCGCACCCAGAAAACTTGAGGTGTTTGTGGAGGCACCGCTAGATGTCCTCATTCAGCGTGATGTGAAGGGGCTGTACGCGAAGGCGTTGCGCGGCGAGATTGCGCAATTTACCGGTATCTCTGACCCTTACGAACCTCCGTTGCATCCCGATGTCCATCTGCGCACCGATCTGATGAGTTTGCCGGAGTGTCTGGATCATCTGCTGGCTGCGCTGGAACGGCTGGATATTGTGGTGAAGGTGAGTCACCAATGACAACACAATACTGGGACGCGAACACCGACCCTCGTGATGTCATTCGCTGGGCACTTGCCGGTTATCCCGATCTGCTGATGACCAGTGCATTCAATCTTAACGGGGTCGTGCTTATTGAGCTGGCAGCTCAGGCCGGTTTTGCGGGCGAGGTGGTTTTTGTGGATACCGGCTACCATTTTCCGGAGACCCTTGCCACTCGTGACCATCTGATCACGCGCTATCCCCAGATGCAGTTTGTCACCCTAAGTGCCGACCTGCCACCTGAACCGTGGGGGGAAGAGCAATTTCGGAGCGATCCCGATGGGTGCTGTCGCGTGCGAAAAGTTGCTCCCCTGCGTGAATATCTGGCGCGCAAGAATCCTTCTGCTCTTTTAAACGCTCGCAGTCGTGATCAGGCCGCAACCCGCCGGGATCTGGGTTTTGTCGAGATTGGTGAGCGGGTGCGGATCAATCCACTGGCCTACTGGCGGCGGGAGCAGATAGAGGCATTTGCGCAAGCCCATCACCTGCCGGTGAACCCATTGTACTGGGCCGGTTTCAAGAGTATCGGCTGCTGGCCCTGTACACGGGCCGTGCGCCCTGGTGAAGATGTGCGGGCCGGGCGTTGGTCGGGGAAGGGCAAGATTGAATGTGGCCTATGGATCGGTGAACAATCGCTGTGAACGAGGTGAGGTGATGATACCACAAACGAGTTCTCTCCCGAAGCCGCACGGTGGTGTTCTGGTTGAGCGGATTCGGGTTGCACATCCACGCGAATATGACCATCTGCCGGCACTTGAGCTTGATGAACGGGCGTATGCCGATCTCGAACTCATTGCCACCGGTGTCTATTCGCCGTTAGAAGGTTTTATGGGCCAGGCCGATTATCTGAGTGTGCTGGAAGAGATGCGCCTGACGAATGGTCTGCCGTGGAGTATCCCGATCACCCTGGGGGTGTCGGCACAGGATGCAGCTTCCTATCGAAAAACAGTTCGTTTGACGAAGGATGGGCGAACGGTAGGCTTGCTTGATGTCGAAGAGCAGTATCGACCTGATAAAGAGCATGAAGCACTGGCGGTCTATCGCACCACGGATCTCGCCCATCCCGGTGTTGCGGCGCTGTTTGCGCGAGGGGATGTCTATCTGGCCGGTAAGGTGCAATTGCTGACCCTGGATCGGGGGCCATTCCCCGAACACCACTATACGCCTCGCGAGACGCGACAACTGTTTCAAGAGCGGGGCTGGCAGACAATTGTCGCTTTCCAGACCCGAAATCCCATTCATCGTGCCCACGAGTATTTGCACAAAGTCGCACTAGAGTCGCTCGATGGTCTGTTCCTTCACCCGCTCGTCGGCTCTACCAAGTCGGATGATGTTCCGGCCCCGGTGCGGATGGCGGCCTATAAAGTTCTCCTCGAACGCTACTACCCGCAAAACCGGGTGTTGTTGGGTGTCTATCCGGCAGCAATGCGCTACGCCGGGCCACGTGAAGCAATTCTGCACGCCATCAGTCGCAAAAATTACGGCTGCACCCATTTCATCGTGGGGCGCGATCACGCCGGGGTTGGCAACTATTACGGCCCGTATGAGGCGCAGGCCATCTTTGACCATTTCCGTCCAGAGGAGATTGGCATCCATATTCTCAAGTTTGAGCAGACCTTCTATTGCGTAACCTGCGCCGCAGTTGTCTCGCCGCGTACCTGCCCTCACGATACCCAACATCACCTTGTTCTTTCAGGCACGCGGGTACGTGAATTGTTGCGCGCAGGATCGCCATTACCGCCGGAGTTTACCAGACCCGAAGTAGCTGAAGTGTTACGCGCTGCTTACCAGACGCTGTAGCCGGTACGAGGGTAAGATGCTCGAAGTGTTGCTTGGTTTGCTCATTGCTGTCAGCATTGGTCTGACCGGTGTTGGTGGTGGCACGATCACCACATCGGTGTTGATCCTTGGTCTGGGGATTGCGCCGGAAGTAGCGGTAGGCACAGCGCTGTTGTTTGCGCTGTGCGCCAAAATTCCGGCTGGCCTGATCTACTGGCAGCAGCAACAGGTACATCCGCAGACCCTCGCCCGGCTGCTGGCCGGTGGTGTGCCGGCTGTTGTGATCGGTAGCTTTCTGTTACACGCTTTGAAAAGCTATCGCGATGTAGTGCTGCTCGGTATTGGTTTGATCGTGCTGGTGGCCGCAGGGATCAATCTGTTCGTGACCCTGATCAAAGTGCCCTCATTTCATCTCGCACCGGGTTGGATGATTGCCGGCGCCGGATTTATCGGTCTTGAAGTAGGCTTCTCATCGGCTGGAGCAGGGGCTTTGGGCACGTTGTTACTGCTCAATACGACACGGCTCTCACCCCAGGCGGTGGTTGGCACCGATCTCTGGTTTGGTCTGATCCTCTCGGCAATTGGGGGCGGAATCCATACCGTTTTGGGGCAATTCGATCTCTGGTTATTTCTCAAGCTGACCGGTGGCGGCGTGATCGGCTCGCTGGCGGGAGCCTGGCTGGCCCAGCATGTCAGTCAGCGGCCATTCCGCCTGGGACTGCTGGCGTGGATGATGGTCATTGGCTCACACCTGGTGTTTCGCAGCCTGATGCGCTGATTGAGGTGATGTATGTACTATCCGGTGATGCTGGATTTACGCGATAAAAAGGTGCTCTTCATCGGGGGTGGTATCGAGACTGAGGTCAAGGTGCAGCGACTGGTGGATGCAGGTGCACGGGTCAGACTCATCTCACCGTTTGATCATCCGGCGCTGGATGCACTCGTGCAGGATGGCCGGCTCGACTGGCAACGACGTGCGTATCACTATGGTGATCTGGTAGGCTTCATGCTCTGTTTTGTCCATCTGCCAGATACAACTCTCAATGCCACCATTGCTGCCGAAGCCCGTGAACGCGGAGTCTGGCTGAACGCAGTCGATGATCCGCCCCATTGCGATTTTATCTTGCCCTCGATTCATCGTCAGGGTGATCTGGTCATTGCCATCTCGACCAGTGGTGTCGCACCGGCGCTGGCAGTGCGGATCAAAGAGCATCTGAGCGCAGTGTATGGCCCAGAGTACGCGGCATTTCTGGATGTGCTGCGCTCGTTTCGCTCGCTGGTCAAACAGGCTTACCCACATAGCTTTGCCGAACGACGCGCTGCCTGGTACCGCCTCGTAGACAGTGGAGCGCTGGCTATGCTGCGGGCAGGCGATTACGTTCAGGCGCAGAACCTGCTCTGGCAGGCTCTGTACGACACTGCTTCCGCTGTACCGGTCGATCTCAGCCTGCATCAACAGGAGGTGGTATGAGCAAGGTTTACCTGGTGGGTGCCGGCCCTGGTGATCCTGAATTACTTACGCTCCGTGCGCTACGGGTGCTCGGCGAAGCTGATGTGGTGCTGTACGACCGCCTGGTGTCTGCGGAGATTCTGGCGTATGTCAACCCGCAAGCTGAACGCATCTACGTCGGCAAAGCAAAGGGTGACCAGGATCGGGTGCAACGTGAGATTCTTCATCTGTTGTTGCACTATGCTCGCGCCGGACGCACGGTCGTGCGCTTGAAGGGCGGCGATCCCATGGTCTACGGGCGTGGTGCTGAAGAGTGGCTCTTTCTGGCTCAACACGGCATTACCGTTGAGTTAGTGCCCGGTCTCAGTTCAGCGCTGGCGTTACCGGGAATGGCCGGTATTCCGTTGACATTACGCGGTATTGGGCGAAGTTTTGCCGTGATCTGTGGTCAGGAGCAGGGTGGTGCTGCGCCTGAGATAGCTCCCTATGCCCGGATCGATACTCTGGTGATTCTGATGGGGGTTGAACGGCGGGCAGAACTGGCGCAGGCGCTGATCCAGGCCGGTCGTGACGCCTGGGAACCCTGCGCTTTTATCGAGAACGGCTCTACACCCAACGAACGTATTGTGCTGGCAGCGCTGGAAGCTGTGGCGCAGGGGCGGGTTGCGGTTCAGGCACCGGCAGTCTGGGTAATCGGCCCGGTGGTGGCGGTGCGCGAGCAATTGCAGGCGGTGGCTGCTGATGAACCGGTACATGCAATGCCTGTTCCGGCTTACACCGGGATGCATCAGGCCAGGGACGTGGTCGTTGTTGAACGCGGATAGCAATCCGTGAAGCTATGAGTGCGGAGAAAGTTTATGACGGATACACCCAGGCTTTCAAAAGTTGAGCAGATCAAACTGGCCAGCCGGCATTTGCGAGGGCCGGTAGATCACGAGCTGCACGACGGAAACGATCACTTCAGTGATGAAGGGTATCAGATTCTCAAGTTTCACGGCATTTATCAACAAGACAATCGCGATGTGCGTAAAGCCCGCAAAGCGCGGGGATTGGGGCCGGAGTATTCATTTATGATCCGGGTGGCTATTCCCGGTGGCCGGCTTAGCCCGGAACAGTATCTGACCCTCGACCGGCTGGCGGATGAGTTGGGCAATACCACGTTGCGTTTTACTACTCGCCAGGCCATTCAGTACCACGGCGTGCGCAAGGGTGGCCTGAAGCCACTGATTCGCACGCTTAACCGTCATCTGCTGACTACACTCTCGGCATGTGGTGATGTGGTGCGGAACATTGTGGCCTGCCCTGCACCTTTTGTTGATCGTCAGCGGATCGAGCTGATGCAGTATGCGAAAGCTCTTTCTGATCGGCTGAAGCCAAAGACCCGTGCCTACTACGAAATCTGGCTCGATGGGGAAAAGGCGGCGAGTCTGGAAGAGGATGAACCGCTCTACGGTGCAACCTATCTGCCGCGCAAGTTCAAGATTGCCTTTGCCTTCCCCGGCGATAACTGTGTTGATGTCTATACCCAGGACATTGGAATTGTGCCGTGGATTGAAGAGAGTCTGCAAGGGTTCACCATTCTGGTTGGTGGTGGTCTGGGCCAGAGTCATGGGGTTAAGGAAACCCATCCGGCACTGGCAAAGCCGCTTACCACTGTAGCTCCCGCCCAGCTTTTTGAGGTTGTGGAAGCGATTGTGAAGGTGCAACGCGATCATGGCCGACGTGATGACCGCAAGCTGGCCCGGATGAAATATCTGGTTGAGAGTTGGGGCATCGAGCGGTTCAAAGCTGAGGTCGAGCGCTACGTTGGCTATGCGTTGCCTGAACCCAGACCGCTCACGTGGCTCAGCGCCGATGATCACCTGGGATGGCACGAACAGGGTGATGGCCGGCTCTTCTTTGGCCTGTTTGTCGAAAATGGGCGGGTCAGAGATCATCTCCGGGCAGCAATTCGGGATGTTGTGCAGCGTTTCGGCCTCGAAGTTCGCCTGACTCCGCAGCAGAATATCCTGTTCGTGAATATTCAACCGGCTGATCGTGCGGCCATCGAGGCAATCTTTCGCCAGTATGATGTCGCGCTACCCGGTACCATCCCGCTCGTTGTTCAGAATGCGCTGGCCTGTCCAGCTCTCCCCACCTGTGGTCTGGCAATTACCGAAAGCGAGCGGGTCATGCCGCAGGTGATTCGTGACATGAACGCCCTGCTGGATCGGCTGGGACTCCACGATGGCCCGGTTCCGCACGTCAGAATGACCGGCTGCCCCAATGGGTGTGCCCGACCCTATACCGCTGAAATCGGATTGGTAGGACGCAGCCTGAATTCTTACACCATTTATCTGGGTGGCAGTCCTTTGGGAACCCGCCTGGGAGAAGTCTATCTCGATAATGTCAAGCGCGAGGAGATTGTCGCGCGGCTGGAACCGATATTGCTACTCTATCAGCGCGAACGCAACCCGGGCGAGTCCTTTGGTGATTTCTGCCATCGGCTGGGCAGTGCAACCTTGCAACACCTTGCCGGGCAGAACGAATAACAAACCATCGGGGGTAACAGCAATGCGTTACCCCCGGTTCCTGACGGATATGGTGTTGTTGTGCGGATATTTGTCAACCGACCATCTCACGAGCGGAAGACGCTCAACGCCATATAAAACGAGACACACCAGTTCGGGGCATCAACGATCTGGCTAATGCGTAGATCACCGGCCAGACTGCACAGCACGTAAGCATCTTCACGGCTCAGGTGATAATTATCGGTAAGCCATTCAATCATATCGCGCACCGCATTGCGGGCGTTCTCCATCAGATCGGGGCCGATAGCCGTCGTCACGTAATACCCACGAGCATCGTATGCCGGCTGAATCGGTCCGGGTGGCGTGTAGAAGTGGTAGCGCCACGGCTTCAAGGAACGACCCTTGATCACATTGAAGCGCAGCGAGAATTGCATCGGGCACTCGATACCGGTGACGCACACTTCACCATCGCCCTGCGCTGCATGGCAATCGCCTGCCGAGAAAAGGGCGCCCGGCACGAAGACCGGCAGGTAGAGTTTGGCACCAACATTCAGATGGCGGGTATCAATATTGCCGCCCCCTTTGCCGGTTGGCAACACATCGAAGGCGCCAGGTTCGTCAAGGGCAACCCCCATCGTGCCACAGAATGGCTGAAGCGGAATATGGATGTCATCGCGGAGGGGAGCAGTCTGGCCGTTGCTCAGGTCGAAATGGCGGATATACGGTGCTGTGAAGTCTTGGGCCAGCAACCCTAGACCGGGAATGATACCCGTCCAGCCCCAATCGAGTGGTTGCAGACGCAGAATCTCAACTTCCAGAATATCGCCGGGCATGGCATCTTTGACAAAGATCGGACCGGCCAGCGGGTAGAGTTGTCCAAAGTCGAGATTGAGTAACACGCTGGCATCGCAGCCGGGTGTCACCTGATTATTCGTTACCTCTGCCGTTTCACAGTGTACGACGTCGCCAGAAGCGATCTCGATTGCCGGGGGTAAGCTGTTGTCCCACTTGTGATGAACTTTGCCTTTTTCCAGGACGTGCTCAGCCATGGTAATCCCCTTCTGTTGCTACACACTTCATCCAATGACCATGCAGGTAATTGTGCGCTTGATCCCGCTAATGGCGTGGATTTCACTCATCACCAACCGCCCAATCTGGCGTGGATCAGGCGTTTGCACGGTTGCCACAATGTCGTAGGGGCCAGTCACAGCATCGACTGCAATCAGGCCATCAATGGCGCGCAACGCGGTCAATACTTCACCGATCTTGCCCGACTCAGCCTCGATCAAGACATACGCTCGCGCTTCCATGACAATGCTCCTCTCTTGATTACGGTCGTGCAACGGCGCTCAACAGTTCGCGAATATACGCAGCGGCACCACTCACCCGGTCTTCAGGTGGCAGACGTTCCAGGCGATCAATCAAGGCACTGCCAACAATTGCTCCATCGGCAATCCTGGCTACTTCAGCAATATGCGCTGGCTGGCTGATCCCAAAACCGACAACCAGTGGCAGATTCGTCTGCTGGCGCACATTGGCAATCAGATCGGTCAGATTCCCGGCTAAAGTCTGCCGGGCACCGGTCACACCGGTTAGCGAGACGATGTAAAGAAAGCCACTGGCCTGGGCAGTGATCTGGCTGATCCGGGCCGGTGGGGTGGTGGGGGCGATGAACATTATCAGGTCGAGCTGGTGAGCAGCGGCAAGCTGACGGAGATCATCTGCTTCTTCGAGCGGCAGATCGGGAATAATCCAGCCATCGCCACCGGCTGCCGCCAGAGCGGCACAGGCGCGTTCGAGACCGTAACGGAGCAACGGGTTGTAGTACCCCATCAACAGCAGGGGGGCCGCCACCCGACGGGCCCGTAATTCGGCGACCGTTGCAATACAATCGGCAATCGTAATCCCGTTTTCCAGAGCGCGCTGGGTCGCCCGCTGAATGGTCGTGCCGTCTGCCAGCGGATCGGAGAAGGGGATGCCCAATTCAAACAGACTGGCGCCGGCTGCTTCGAGGGCCGGTACCAGTTCAAGGGTGCTGGTGCGTTCGGGAAAACCTACGGTCAGGTATGGCATTAGCGCAATACGCCCCGCAGCGCGGAGTCTGGCAAATGTTTCGGCTATTCGGCTCATAGTGTGTTCTACAGGTAGAGAGGTCAATCGCTGTACCTGACATCATACCACAGGTTCGGGCATGCGCCATGGTGTGGACAAAGAGTGTGTTCTGGCCGGGGTACCTGAACTGGATCAGAGGTGTGACGATACATCGGCGAGCAACTGTGTCATGTTGTATACAGCGAGCTATGGGAAGTCTGAATGTGTCAGGGCTATCGGTGGATGACCATTGCGCTCACCAAGGCAAGACAGTGCATCACGGCGTGTTAAAAGCCGAGGTTCATGTAATGGTGGTGTAAACTGAACCGACCCCACCTTATCTTCGCATGACATGGCGTGCTATAATACGACACAACACCGCGCTCTAGCCCAAGGAGCTGGAACATGGCAATGGCAGATACATTGCTACGCCCATTTCGTCAGGCCCAACACTGGCTGGCTGCCCGTCCTCGTTTGCGGATGTGGCTGCGGGTATTGCGCCTGAGCCTCTTCCAATTTGGGATGGGACTCTCGCTGGCACCGCTGACCGGTACGCTCAACCGTGTGCTGATTAACGAGTTAGGGATTGCAGCGTTCCTGGTAGGTTCATTACTGGCTCTCCACTACTTTATCTCACCGGCCCGCGCCATTGTCGGATTCAAGTCGGATGTTCATCGAGCTGCCGGACGCTGGCGTACCCCCTATCTGGTACTTGGTGCGATGCTGACCTACGGTGGCCTGGCGACTGCTCCCTTCTCGCTGATTCTGCTGAGTGGTGAAGGCTACTTACCATTCCCGTTAGCGGTCATTGTTTGTTTTGCGATCTTCTTCGCCTACGGTCTGGGCGTGAACATTGCCGAGACGATCTATCTCGCTATTGTCAGTGATGTGACGCCGGTAGAAGAGCGTGGTCGGGTGTTGAGTCTGCTCTGGGTGGCGCTAGTCTTGGGAACGATTGTCGGTTCGTTGCTGATCGGTGAACTGTTGATCGACTATAGCCATACCCGGTTGATCCAGGTGATGCAGGGATCGGCGTTAGCCTTTGTATTCCTGACCTTCCTGTCAATGCTCGATCAAGAGCGGTTGAAGCCGAATGGCGAGCTGGTTGATTTCACGCCGGTACGGGTGCGCGAGACGCTTGGTGAGTCGTTGCGCATGCTGGCAGCGCAGCGCCCGCTGCGGAACCTGTTCATCGTGCTGGCACTGGCCACGACCGGCTTTGCTGTGCACGATGTGCTGCTCGAACCATACGGCGGTCAGGTGTTGGGGATGAGCGTGGCCGAGACGACGCGCCTGACTGCGGTGTGGGGCGGTGGGATGTTGACCGCGATTGTCTTAACCGGCTGGCTGCTCTGGCGTGGTCATCCGGCGTTGCGGATGCTGGGAGGCGCTTCGATCCTGGGTGTGGCCGGTTTTGCGACCATCAGCCTGGCCAATACTCCCGATCACGTTGGACAATTCCTGGGAGGGATTGCTCTGATCGGAATGGGGCGCGGTATGCTAATTGTCGGTGGCCTTGCGCTGGTGATGGGGTTGTGTGACCGTTCCCACGCCGGTCTGTTCCTTGCCCTGTGGGGTATTACCCAGGCGCTATCGCAAGGGGTCGGAACGATTGCTGCCGGTCTGGCCCGCGATATTATCGGCAGAATGAGTGGCGTGGTTGCCAGTGGCTATATTGCTGTCTATCTGAGTGCGTTGCTGCTGATTGCGGTAGCCGGGTTGCTGCTCCTCGTCCTCAGTTTGCGCGGTCAGCTCCGCGCCGAGCAGGTGCGTTCGCCGTGGAGCAGCCTCGAACAGGTGAATGCCGATCAGATTATTTTCTAAGTCGCTTTTCAGCGCGAACGCCCCCGGCGGTTCTATCCCACCGGGGGCGTTGCCTTCCTCAGTCAGCTTGTCGTCGCCAGATCAGGCCGAGACCGATCACGATCAAGACCAGCGGCCAGACCCAACCAGCCTGATTGAAGATCACCTCCAGCAGCGTCACCCCACTTTCACCGATGATGAGCAACGATCCGATAGCGGCCATAATCCCGCCGGGAATGAAGGGCCACCAGACCCGTTCATTCGCGAAGAGTGCACTTAAGAGCGGGATCGCTGCCCAGCCGACCGCAAAGGAGAGCAGGAATACGCCACTTTCAGCCTCTTCGGCCAGCGGCAGCACATCGGTCAGAATGGCACCCAGGCCGATCCCGCCAAGAATACCCGCCGGAATAAACCAGCCGCTGCAGCGAGTGCGGATGCCGACTGCGGTGAAGATGATGGCCAGTGCGGGCAGGATCAGCAATCCGGTGTCGATAACATTTCCCAACAACAGGACGACCCCAATCGCGATCAGGGCAAGACCAATCGTTGCCCGGTCGCCATGTTTGGTGGTGGTCGTTTCGGTTACAGACGTTTCGGTGGTCATTGTCTACCTCTCTTTCGCTGACTCCCTTCGCTGCCTCTACTATACAAAGGAATGGGCTGAGCCAACAGTGTCAAAGGTCAGATGTTGGTCATATCGTGGTATATGACGGTTGGCATAGTGCCTGCCGTCGGTGATGGGCAGGTGTGAGCACGAAACTCTTCCCCGTGATCAACCTGCTGGTGAGTATCAAGAACGAGGATTATTCACTGTGCGCGTCTGCCTCTAGTGCGCATATGTGTAGAATCTGGAACCTGCTTTCGGTACGCATCTGGATTGCGGTAGGCAATGGTTTGTGCCAGGTTTTCGCCGACATACCTGCGGTACAAACCTGATTGCGCTCGCAGGTGCCGGCTTGAGGTATAGTAACCAAGGTTGCTACCTTACGTCACCATAGCGGTGCGGGTCGTTGAGCGCGACGGGGGGAGGGGTGGCACACGGATGGACGCGGGTTTGGCGGATGCACGCGGATAGATCGTCACCCACGGTGCTCCCTTCTATCACCACAGCGACACGGCGGATAGTCATACCAGATGTGTGTGACGTAGTGCGTCTACGAAACTGGCTGCGACCCAAACGATTCATACCGTTCAGGTACGCTGCATGATGTTGTGCGCAGTGTCGTGCCGTTCATCATCGCAGGTAGTCTTTCGTGGCCTGCTCACAGTGTAGGTGGCAACTTGGGTTATCATAGTCTGAATAATGCTTGTTGATGCTTACGGAGTTGCTATGGTTCCCGAACGCCTGATCGCCTACACGATTGCGGTTGCCATCCTGACTCTCATCCCCGGTGCTGACACCATGCTGGTGCTGCGCAATGCCCTGGCTCGCGGGCGCCTCGCCGGTATTGCAACTGCCTTTGGTATCGGGAGTGGTCTGTTCGTGCAGGCAACGCTCTCCGGTTTGGGGTTAGCCGCGATTGTGCTCCAGTCGGCACAGCTCTACCACGCGCTCAAACTGGCCGGTGCCTGCTATCTGGCCGGGTTAGGTCTGTGGACGATTATTACCACCTGGCGACAACGATCAACGGAGGAACCGCATCTGCCCGTCGGTCAAGAGCGCCATGCCTTTGTCGAAGGTTTATTGAGCAATGTCCTCAATCCAAAAGTTGCGGTGTTTTATCTGGCATTTTTGCCGCAGTTTATCGATCCAGGTGATCCGGTTTTGTGGTCGGCACTCGCGCTCACGACCATCCACTTCATGTTCAGCATTCTCTGGTTTTCAACCCTAACCTTTGTTGTCGCCGGGGTCAGTGTCTGGCTGCGCCGCAGTGACGTGCGTCGTCGGCTCAACTATGCCACGGGAGCGGTACTGGCCGGTTTGGGAGTACGGTTGGCGGTTGAGGCGTAATTCAAATGCAACTGACCGTTCTTGTGTGGGATGGGTACCCATCATGTTCACGAGATGACAGGTGCTTGTGTCAAATCTTGAGTGATGCTGTGCATTAGTCAGGTTGTCAGACCTGTGCGGGAGCGCTGCCAGGCGTATCACCAGCGAGTCGCCAGGACGTGTCGCAGATGCACATTCGCGCTCAGGTGCCGCACCGGGATGATTGATGGCAGGGGTATCGGGTGTGCGTTACTACCACCTACGACATCCCCCCAGCCTACACTGTCCCTGCTAGGGCGGAAGCACGTTCTCAGCTCCTCCCCCCTATGCATTACCCACAACTGGTGTCAACCACGTGCGTATTAGCGGGGATGATCGCTATGGGTGCTGTTGTGGGCAACTGGCCCGATGACAGTGCGCCGCCCCAGCCGTGCCGGCACGTGCTGGATGGATTGCCGTACCCGCTTGTTATGCACGTGTCGCGCAGTGTGGAGTGCGGCAGCCATGCTGCCGCGCCAGCCGTGCTCACGATTCGGTGCGTGTCACACTGTTCCCCATCCTGGTCACGGAAAAGCTGGATGTGATCGTTCCGATCATGGATTCGGTCTGGCATGAATGAGCTACCTGTGCGTAGACGTATTGTTGCACCAGGTTCGTACCTGCGCACCAGCGGCCACGGCTCGCAACTGCCGGCGGTGGAGAGGAATGCTTCCACGCAGGCTGGAAGCCTGCGCCACGGGAAGCCACCACGGGGAGCGCTGGCAGTCCAGCCTAACGCAGCGTGACATGTGGGTACTGCATAGCCAGCGGGGGGGGTTGGGAGGGGGCGTGCTGTGTCAGGTGACGAGCAAGCCGGAGGATCACGCTCCCAGGGGGAGCTGCGCTCGTGCACAGTGGTGGAACCCTCACAACCGTAGCGTCAGGGTGAAGGTATAAAGTCTGTCAGGACTTTTTGGGGAGTGATGTGTTTGACAGTGCAGTGCTGACATGCGACAGGATCGCTCTCCTATTGGCAGTGGCGCGCTGGATGGCGATCTGGTTGCACAGGCTGGATGATGTTGGAGACGGGTGAATTGCGACTATCACAACATCATATGAGGCACGTGGGGAAAGACACCGTCTGCACCCATCCGGGGCGATGTCGGCTGGGCAACCGCTGATTATTGTGAGCGGGTCGCTTCGTACATCAGGATGCCGGCTGCCACTGCCAGATTGAGCGAGTCGCTACGCCCCCGCATTGGAATACGGACAACCAGATCACAGGCGGCAAGCTGTTCGTCCGTCAGGCCGTGCCGTTCGCTGCCCAGCACCAGGAGCAGTGGTCGCGGGTAGGTTGTGGCCCGGTAGTCACTGGCTCCGCGATCAGAGCTGCCGACCAGGGCGATACGGTGCTGTCGTGCCCAGGTCAGCAGATCGGGCCAGCTCGTGCGTGCAATCTGTTGGCTGAAGAGGGCGCCCATGCTGGCCCGCACCGCTGCCGGGTCGAAGGGGTCGGTCGTTGCGCCGACCAGGATGACGCCGCTGAAGCCGGCACCATCGGCAGTGCGTAAGATTGTGCCCAGGTTGCCCGGATCGGCTACTTCAACCAGTACCACCCAGCCAACCGGCGCCGGCGACAGGTTGGGGAGGGGGGTGTAGTGTATGCGCCCGACGGCTGCCAGGCCCTGCGGGTTGTCTTTGTCGGCCAGGCTGCTGAAGACTGCTGCACTGACGGTCAGTATTTTGCCGCCGCCAGCAGCATAGGTGTCGATCAGTTCGTGCGCAAAGCTGCTGTTGAGCAGTTCAGGGGCAACGACCAGCATGTCGAGCGGTGCACCGCATTGAATCGCTTCGGCGACCGGGCGAATCCCTTCAATCAGGTAGCGCCCCTGCTCGTCGCGAGCTTTGCGTTGCCTGAGCGCACGCAGGGCTTTGATGGTTGGATTGGCGAGGCTGGTGATCATCATACCGGGAGTACTTTGCCAGGATTCAGCCGACCGGTGGGGTCGAAATGGGCTTTGATCTGACGTTGCACAGCAAGCTGGGCCTCACCGAGCGCCTGGGTCATGAATGGTCGTTTGAGGGTGCCGATACCGTGCTCTCCCGACAGCGTACCACCCACGGCCAGCGCCACTTTGAAGACGGCTTCTGCGCACGGCCATAATCGCGCCACTTCGGTCGGATTGCGGGCATCGAAGAGGATGTTTGGATGCAGGTTGCCGTCGCCGGCATGACCAAAGACTACGATAGGCAGGCCGTAGGTGGCGCTTACCTGCTTGATCTGGCCGACACATTCGGCGATGCGGGTCACCGGTACGCTGATGTCTTCACCCAATCGGTTAGGGCGAATGCGAGCCAGGGCCGGTGCGATCACTCGTCGTGCCTGCCAGAGGTTTGCTTCGTCGGTGGCGTTGCGCGCCACTGCTACCCGTTGTGCGCCGCCGGCCTTTGCCAGTTCGGCCAGGGCTGCTGCGTCGCGTTCAACCGCTTCCGGTTCACCATCGGCCAGCATTAATAACATCGCTCCGGCATCAGCCGGCAGGCCGATGCGCAGATACGCTTCCACGGCGGCGATAGTGGTGTCATCCATCAGCTCCAGACTGGCTGGAATAATCCCCGATGCCATGATCCGTTCGACTGTGGCACAGGCTGCGGCCAGATCGGCGAAGATCGCCATGGTCGTGCGGCGGGCGCGGGGCAGTGGGATCAGCCGCAGGGTTGCCTCGGTAATCACGGCCAGGGTTCCTTCGGAGCCGACAAGGAGTTGCACTAATCCATCGCTCTCACCCTGACCGGCCAGGCCATCGCCGTAGCGGGCGATGGAGCCGTCGGCCAGTACCGTCGTTAATCCCAATACGTAATCGGCAGTTACTCCATATTTCAGACACCGCGGCCCACCGGCGTTGCAGGCGATATTGCCGCCGATGGTCGAGGCCGCCTGACTGCTCGGATCGGGGGGGTAGAAGAGGCCAACGCGCTCGGCGGCCCGTTGTAGTTCGGCAGTGATGACACCGGCGCCCACGTGGGCAACCTGTTGCCCGCGATCAATAGTTATCTGTTCCATGCGGTTCAGGCCAATCACCAGGCACCCCGGTGTTGGTACGGCGCCGCCTGCCAGGCCACTGCCGGCCCCACGGGTAACTACCGGCAGATCATGTGCAGCCGCAATCTGCATCAGGGCGGCGACTTCAGCCGTGCTGGCCGGTAAGGCGACCGCATACGGCAATGCTTCGGCCTCGGCAATCGAGGCGTCCTGCCCGTAGACCGCCAGTTGGTCGGGATGGTGGATCAGGTAACGGTCACCAACCACCTGTTTGAGGGCAGCGATACAATCGCCAGGCGTCTGGTGCTTGCGAGGGGTCAGGGTTGGATAGGGCGGTTGTGGCGGTGGGCCAAACTCGTAACACGGTTGAGCGCCGAGTGTGGCTAGCTGCGCTTTCAACGTTGCATAGCGCCGGGCGTCAGGTAATGGCGTGACGTGGATGCTCCCTACACCCAGATCGCCCCAGATGGTGGTAGCGGCATCACCGATCTGCCGACAGGCGGCGATCCCCTCGGCCAGTTTGCTGCGCGGTAGTGTCATATCGAGGCGTTGGTCGGCGGGCAGAGCACAATGCCGGCGCGCAAGCTCTTCCCAATGCCGCCAGCCGTTGGCGGGGTCACGGGTAACGGCGAGCTGATGGAGATCTGCCATTGCCAGTACCTGCTGCGACTGGCGAGTCACCACTTCTGGCAGGCCGGCCAGGGCGATGAGGAGCAATCCACCGGCATCGAACGCTAATGCCCGCAGCTCCAGATTGGCGGTCATTAGATCGGCTGCCAGCATCAACAACCGGTCAAGCGGCCCCGCTACCAGGTACAGGGTGGTCATTGCCGGCAAAGGGCGCAAATTGAACGTCAATTCACGCAGATCACCGAGGCGCACGCCCTGCCCGGCCAGTGCGCGGTGCAGGTTGTAGCCAGTTGCCCGCTTGAGGGTTGGGCCGCCGACGTGCAACAGACCACTGGCGGTTTCCAGGGTTGCTGCCCGCACATAGCGACCGATTGGCCCGCTGTACAACCGATACCGACCACCACTGTTACAGGCTACCAGTTCGGCGAGCGTTGCGTCGGTGTGTAACGGGGCAACCGGCAGACAGAGACCGTATGCGGCCAGAGCTTCATTAAGGGCGGTTGCGGTTGCGGTTGCCGGTGCGCTTGCCAGCAGTGCACCGGCATTGATGGTGAAACCTGTGGACGTGGTGGTCATATCTGGTTGTGCGCTATAGTTCATGCGTATACGTTGGTTGGGTTGCGGTCGTTGACTTACCCGGCAGGATTATAATCTACTACCAGCGCAATTGCCGCAGCAATCTCATCCATTCTGATGGCCGGTGCTCGTCCGACCATCGTGCGCAAGCGATGCACCTCAATCGAGTGCAACTGTAACAGATCAACGGCGTGTGGCTTACCTAAGCGGGTCGGCCAGGTTCCCTCCAGACGCTGCAACCACACCATACCGGCAAACCGGTCTTCCCATGGGCGCAAGCGGGCGACCAGACGGATCGGCAGATGTTCAAAAGCGTCAGTACTCACTATCAACACTAACCCTGATGTTTGATCACCGAGATCGGCCTGCCAGATCTCACCACGCCGGGGCGATTTACTTGTGCTCACTCGTTGCGACCTCGTTTACAGAATCGGCGACAGACTGATAGAGATCGAGTGCATTGGCCGCCTGCGCAGCCAGGATCGCATGGCGTTCAGCCTGCGGTAGCCGGAGCAATTGCCGGCAGGGAACAGTGTGAGCTGGAGGTGGCGGTGGGTAATGACTTTCCGGCACATCCTCGGCCTGGATGGTTTCAGGAATAGTCTCAGGGATGACAGTTTCGGCGAAAACGGCCTGCGCCACACCGGTTGCCACCTCATCACCCAGCAAACGCTGCGCTTCTGCGGGATCGATCAGCTCTTCCGCCAGGGCGTGAAGGGTGGCCCGCCGCAACCAGAGCGGTTCTTCGTGTGGCAGTGGTTCCGGTTCTGCCATTCGCCAGCCCCGTTCACCGAATTCGATCATCCACTTGCGGAAGAGAGATGGACTGATAATGTCCAGCGTCTGCATGCGGTAAAGCAGCGCCTGGATGCTCATACCGAAGTGGTGCTTCATCAAGAGCAATTCATCCAGATGTAGATGATGACGGCGCTCACCGATAAAGGCGCGCAGATCATGGGCTGGCGCGAGAAATGCCGCTGCAAAGCGAAACGCAGCCTTCTCTTCATCGAGATTGTCTTGCGGTTGCAGCACCAGATGCGCCAGCTCGTGGGCGAGATTCATCCGCCATCGCGCACCATCATCGCTCCGCTGCGCAATCACCGCTGCGGCCAGCGGATGACCGTGTTCATCACGGGCAATTACAGCAACGCCATCGAAGCCGTCAATGGTTGCGAGTTCGATAACGTGCAAGCCGTGATCTTCTAACACGTCGGTCAAATTGGCAATCGGTGCACTACCCAGATCCCAACGGTTACGGAGAGCGGTAGCCGCAGACTCAACGTCGTCCAGATTCTTCACCGGATACTCCTGCAACGGGACATCGAGTACCCTGGTGTCGCCAATAAGCCGTTGTAATCGCACCCGTTCGCGCAATGCCTCTTCGGCCAACGCGGCGAGATGCTCACTCTGTCGTTTGCCGAGCGAAGCCCGTTTACGATAGGCAACGACATCTACCCGGATATTGGCACCGTCGAGGAGATCGGTCGGTCGGACACCGAGTGCCTGCGCTAAGCGCTGAAGCACCGTCGGTGATGGTTGAGCGTGCCCATGTTCATACTTGGAAATAGCCTGACGGGTAACAATGTGGTTGGTTGCCTGAGCCAGATCGCTGAGGGTCATGCCGCGCGCCAACCGCAACTGGCGCAATCGTTGACTAATCATGGCCAACTCCTTCCTGACAGTTGACAATTATCGCTGTTCGCTGACACTTTGTCAACCAGTGTTGGAAGGGGTGGAATCTGAAAAATACAATGTTTGAACCTCATCGCATGGCAATGTGAACAGGTACATGCACCGTCTGTGGGGGCTGAACCCGCCCCTACCTGCCCAATTTGATAGGGTGATCAGCGATGGGAATATCTCAAAACGGCTCCTCCGGGAACGTGAGTATGTGGATCAGGGAAACCGCTGCATCTGCCCCTGATCACGAGCCTGGCTGATGCGATAGCGTGGCTGCTGCACTGTAAACGACGCGACACAGGCAATCCGGTCGGGAAACCGTAGCTACGGCGTTTGATCCCACTGCGTGCGCAGCGGAAGCGCCGTTCTCCGTGTCCGTGATCAGGTCACTGCTGGCGTGAGGGTGTGATCACGAGCAATAACTTCAGCAACCCGGATTTGACACCCCTCGCCTGCAATCACGTGTTCTGTCCACCCCTAAAAACATAGAGAGAAAGGGATTAACCTCCCTTCCCCTCCCTAACATTCCCTATTTCCTATTTTCTACCTCCTACTTCCCCATCCCATCCCCATTACCGGTCAATTTCGGCAACAACTGCGCCGTTAGCAGCGTAGTTAATGCCGAAGCATCGCCGCCGTCGCTCTGGATGACAATCGGGCGTGGGGCGCGTTTCATCAGTGTTTCGGCCACCTGAAGCCGGCGCCGGGCCAATTCATATTGCAGCACAGCCCGATTGTCCTGGTACGCCTGACCAAGATACTCCAGACCGCGCGCCTCATTTTCGGCCTGGCGTAGAGTTGCCCGGCCACGCGCTTCGATCTCCCAACGCACGCGCTGCGCTTCGGCCTCTTTCTCTTGCAGCATACGCGCCACGTCTTCACGGGCTTTATTGATCGCTGCCCGTACCTCGACCAGTTTGGCGTCGCGCACCTTCCTGGCACGCTCAATCTCAAGTAGCAGACCGTCGATCCGTTGCTTTTTGATCAGTTCCCATTCACGTGCGTAGGCTTGCAACTCTTTCGCGACACGCTCGCGGGTCGCCAGGTGCTGCTGATACTGATCGGGCAATTGCACATCAGGAATGTTGGCACCGGTAATGCGGACACCGTAGCGGGCCAGTTGGCGGTTGAGTAGCTCTTGCATATCACCGACATCGCTGCCACGCAGATCGTAGGCGCGTTCGGTTTCAACCCGGCGTGCCCGCTGCCGAATGGCGTCCTGCACCGCACTGCTCAGCACCAGATCGAAGTTACTGGCTCCCAGGCGGCGCACAAAGGCGACGGGGTCTTCGATCCGGAACTTCAAGAAGAATTCGATGGACTTCAACGGCACATTTTCGCGGGTTGGCGCCGCCATCACCGGTGCGGTGTACGGAATCTCGGTGCTGGTGTCAACCACGGCCTCGACCTTCTCCCACGGCCACCAAAGGTAATGACGACCCGGTGACAGTGTACCGACAATCTGTCCCCAGCGCGACAGAATACCGGTTGTGCCCTGTTCGATCTCGATAATCGCACCGAGTACAAACGACAACCCGGCCCAGATAAAGAAGATCAGCGCCAGGAAGAGCGCCAGACCGCCGAAGACTCCCCCACTGAAGACGGCGACACCGATCAGATACAACCCGATGGCCAGTGGCAAAAGCCAGCGTGCCCGTCGGCGATCTCTGGGAATCACCACCGGCACCAGTTGCCCCTCTTCACCGGAGCGAAGGAGTTGCCGGATGCGGTTCCAGGTCGCTACTGCCTCGCGGATACGCGAAAATTCACGTCGTGGCTCACTCACCGCGGTTCTCCTTTCTCGCTGCGCTGTTCGGTCTCAGTGGTGACGACTTGGGCGATCTGTTCAGATCGGGCCAGGATGCGCTGGCGAATCTCTTGCATACGGCTACGGATGGCAGCGACATCTTCGGGCGAATAGAGCTGGGTATCGGTGATGCCCAGCATCCGTTGCGCCAGGGCCAGATAGTCGATAGCTGCCTCTTCACCACCACCGACCTGCACGATCTGCGGCAGATGATCGGCCACTGCTTCCAGGCGGTCGAGAATATCTTGCTGGTACCGGTATTGCAGAATTTCGGGATAACGTGCGGCACCGACTGCCCGAATATCGAGCGCCTGCGCTTCCAGCAGGGCAGCGTTGGCCCGGGCAGTACTCTCGGCTTCGCTCAGCAACTGGCTGGCATACGCATTAGCGCGGTACGTCTCTTTCTCGCGGGCAATATCGATCTGGGCCTGGTAGGTGGCAATTTCGGCTTGAATAGCCGACAACTGCTCGCGCAGGCCGGCCAGTTCCCGGTTCAGATCACCTTCATCTTGCTCCTTACGCAGAGCCAGTTCGTATTCGTAGGTGTACGCCTCTTTCGCGACCCGGATCATCTCCGGTTTGGCGAGATCGATCCGGTACTCCTGACTCGACGGCTCGGCGTGGGTGATGTTGGCGTTGACAAAGCGTACCGCTGGCAGAAATTGCTGGTTCAGCGTGTCAAGCAGACTCTGCGTACTCTCGCCTACCAGATCGTAGATGGCTTCAGCGCGCTGCTCATAGATCAGAGCGCGCGTCACTTCGCTAACCGCATTCTGGAGCTTCTCTTGAAAGCCTTTTGCGCCACCCAGGGTAAAGATGAACGCTGCCGGGTCTTCGATCTTGAATTGCAAGAAGAGATCGACCGAGGCATTAACCCGCGAAGCGGTTGGTGCTTCCCGGATCGGCGCGTTGTACGGATATTCGCGCGTCACATTGACGATGTAACTCACGCGCTTCCACGGATCGAGCAACACTTTGCGTCCTGCCGGTGCGATCTCCTCCAGCCTGCCAAAGCGGGTGATCAGTGCCTGGCAGCCGTCGGGCACCATAATGAAGGTGTTACGCCAGAGACTGTAGGCTACATAGCCGATGACCAACAGCCAGTAGTGCGGCCCGAACAAAACAAGGCTCAGGTTGGTGAAGCCCAAGGAGACGGTATCGATCAGCAGACTGAAGAGCCAACCGATTAGGCCGATCACTACCAGGATAGCGGTGACTGCGATCCAGAGCACCGAACGCGGATCACGGGGGATCACTACCGGTGAAATAACGTTGGCGACCTGCCCGCCTGAATCGCGCTGTTGCAGATTACGGTTCAGCAACTCAGCCGCCTCATCGAGCAGAACACTCATCTGCTCGATCCGGGTTGCTCCGCTTTCGTTGCCTGAACGCTGCGAAATGAAGTCGCTGGCCTTGATTTGCAATTGATCGAGTTCACCACTCTCTAACAATTGCTTTACTGCCGTAACGCTTCGTTGGACCCTATTCATGATTCACTCCTGTTCGCTACGATCAGCTTGCAGTATTCGATACGAGATACATCGTGCAGAGGTTGCAAGAGAACCTGCTTATGGGAGATGGCGAGTAGCGGGAAGGTGTGGTTGGACGTAGAAGTATCCATGTGAGTTCAGCAGTAATGCGCTATCGGCTCTGACAGGAACGGCTATCTGTGAGCACCGGCTTCGGCCTGTACAAAGCGATCAGTCCTGCCAGCAAGCGTCACCTGAGTGGGTGGGGTAGGCGCCGGTATGACCCTGGCCTACCCGTGTCTGTTGGGTTATGACCGTTGTTCGCGTGAAAGCAACTCTTCAACTAACCGGCGGCGCAGCAATTTACCAATGAAGCTCCGCGGTAGTGCTTCGCGAAACTCAATTTTGTCGGGAACAACCGGCAGATTGACGCGCTCGCGGAGAAATGCCAGCACCTCAGCTTCGCTAACCCGTTCACCGGGTCGGGTGACGGCGAAGACGCGCACTTCTGTCTTGCCATTGGGCAGCGGCACCCCAACGACTGCGGCATCGATCACCGTCGGATGTTCGTACAGCGCCTCTTCGAGATCGCGAGGGTAGATATTGTAGTTGCCGGCGATGATCATCTCCTTCTTGCGCTCGATAATCTGAAAGTAGCCGTCAGGCAACATCCGGGCAATGTCGCCGGTGCGCAACCAGCCATCAGCCGTGAGCGCTTCGGCAGTTGCTTCCGGGTTGTTCCAGTAACCGGCCATAAGCTGCGGGCCACGTATCAGCAGTTCACCGATTGCGCCCGGCGGCAGGTCTTGACCGGTTTCCAGATCGACGATCCGCGCTTCGGTGTCGGGGATTGGCAGGCCGATAGTGCCGGCACGTCGTGCGCCGCGCAACGGATTGGCGTGGGTAACCGGCCCCGCTTCAGTCAGACCATACCCTTCAACCAGGCGGCTACGGGTGATGCGCTCGAAGCCTTCCTGCACCTCTACCGGTAGGGGTGCGGCACCGCTCAGACAACTCTTGAGTGACGAGAGGCCGTATTTGCGCACCTCGCGCACTTCGTTGAGCGCCGCGTACATCGGGGGGACGCCGGGAAAGATCGTTGGTCGTTCACGGCGGATGGTATGCAGCACGTTGTGCGTCTCGAAAGTTGGGAGCAGGATCAGGGTTGCGCCCAGCGCGATCCCAACATTCATACAGGCAGTCATGCCGTAAGCGTGCGAGAAGGGTATGACGCACAACACCCGCTCGTTGCCCTCTTCGGCATCGGCGTACCACATTCGTGTCTGATACGCATTGATGTACAGGCTGGCGTGGCGGTGCAACACACCCTTGGCGGCGCCGGTTGTGCCACTGGTATACAGAATAACAGCCGGATCGCCGGCGTCGAGCGTGGGCAACTCGCCGTCCTGACCGGCAGCCACCAGATGTTGAAACCAGAGCGCCTGGCTTGCCTGAGCATCGGGAACCCGGTGGCCTTCCTGCTCCTGACGCAGCAGGGTAAAGAGCAGACGCTGGCTCGATGGCAGATATTCCTTCAGATTGGTGTAGATCAGCCGAGGAAAGTGTAGTTCAGCCCGCACCTGCTCAACCAGCCGATGAAACATACTGAGCGCAATCACTGTTGTCGCCCCCGAGTCACGCACCTCGTGGGCAAAGCCTTCGGCGTCAAAGATCGGATTAGCCAGAACCACAATCCCCCCGGCAAGCAGGACGCCGAAGTAGGCAATGACGGACTGGGGAATATTGGGTAACAGGATGACCACCCGCTCGCCCGGTTGAAAGCCGGTACCGAGCAGGCCACGGGCAAACCGGTTGGTCTCTGCCCATAGTCGGGCGTAGCTGAGCGTGCGACCGTAAAAGGCGATGGCAGTGGCGTCTGCAAAGCGCTCGGCGGCCTGTTGCAACAGCACCGGCAACGGCTCTGGTTTCAGGTCAAGCGTTGCCGGCACACCCGGATCGTAATGGCGAAGCCATGGACGACTGGTAAAGAGATCGGTCATGCAACTATCCCTTACAATGCTGGTGAGGGAAGACCTGGCAGTTTCGATTATCAGCCGTGACTCTGCTGGTGTCAATAGCAATTTAGTGATGTACGGTGTAACTCAAGATTTGCTATGACACCTTCACTGCCAGCGCCCATGTGATGAATGAGCGAACGCCTAATCACGCCAGCTCCGTGGCCCTTCCAGAAAACGGTCGATCAGACGATTAACCGCATCGGGACGTTCGAGATGGGGGAGATGGCGAGTATAGCGCACGATTTCAAGCCGGGCGTTCGGCATTAATTGTTGACTCTCGCGGGCCTGGGCCACCGGGGCGATAAAATCCCACTGTCCGGCGATAATCAGCGTCGGTGTCTGCACCTGGGGCAAGACGGTTCGCCCGTTCCAGCGGAACAGCGTGCCGGCCAGTACCCGCTGGATAACCTTCACCGGCGCATAGGTTTTCGGCATCAAAATGGGCCGCAACCTCTCCAGCATTGCCAGCGAGATCGGCAACTTGACGATTCGCTCGTGGAGCGGATGCAGATGCATTTCTGGCCCGGTTGCAATCAGAATCAGCCGGCTGACGCGATGAGGCTGGCTGGCGGCAAAGGTGATGGCGATTGGCCCACCGAACGAGTGTGCCATCAGGATAAATGGCTCCTCAACTTGCAAGCGGGTTATCAACTGCGTCATGTCCCACAAAAACTCTTCGAGTGAGTACGCCGAATTGACGACTTCAGAGCGACCATGGCCGCGTAAATCTGGGGCAATGACGCGATAACGACCGGCTAAATGGCTGATCTGGTGTATCCACTGTTCGAGATTACCGGCACAGCCATGAATACAGACAATGGTACCCTGGCATTCACCATTGAGTGGCCCGATGTCCACGACGTTCAATCGCACCGGTGCTGTGCCGGTAAGCTGGATCTCTTTGCGGTAGGGTTCAAGGTTCATCACAGTATAACTTTCTGAATGCACCATCGCGAAACTGACATATCTTAACCCAAGTTGCCACCTACGCTATGAGCAGGCCACGAAAGACTACCTGCGATGATGAACAGCACGACGCTGCGTACAACATTGTGCAGCGTAACTAAACTGTACGAATCGTTTGGGTAGCAGCCAGTTCCGTAGACGCACGACGTCACGCACATCTGGTATGCCCATCCGCCGTGTCTTTGTGGTGATATAAGGTGACACCTTGGGTGCTATCCGCGTGCATCCGCCTCACCCGCGTCCATCCGTGTTCCACCCTCCCCCGTCGCGCTCAACGACCCGCACCGCTGTAGTGACGTAAGGTGGCAACTTGGATTATCTTGCCGCTTACGAGTCGGTCTCGGCGAGAAATGCGCGGAGAGCGCGGGTGAATGCCCGCGGTCGTTCGTCCATTGGGTTGTGGAGACTGACCGGAATCATGACATAGCGTGCACCGGGTATCACCTGGGCCAGACGGCGAGCGTGGGCAGGCGGGGCCAGACTATCGAACTGCCCGGTCATTACCAGGGTTGGGACACGGATCTGTTGCAGTCGTTCGTCTGCGCGAGTCGCGAAGAGCGAACGCAAAATGCGGTACAATCCTTCTGGGTCAAACGTGGCGAGGTACGATGCCCGTCGTAACCACGGACGAATCCAGCCGCCACCGTGCTCGTGCGGTATCCGCTGACCGAGCGGTCGAAACGCACGTCCAATAGCCTGGGTCAGGCGAAAGGTTGGCCAGCCGAGATGTGGCAACAGATAGATACGGGTATAGGCCGGCATGCGATAGGCGTCGACTGCCGCATCAATAAGAGCCAGGCGCTGTACCAGGTGGGGGTAGTGAAGAGTCATCTCGACGGCAACGCTGCCCCCCATCGAATGACCGACCAGAATGATGGTTGAAAGGCCGAGATCATGGCAAAAATCGGCAATCAACACGGCAATCCGCTCAATCTGGTCGGCCCGTCCAATCCGACTCTCGCCATGACCGGGCATATCGATGGCAAAACAGCGGTAATCACGGCCAAGGTCGCGAAGGGCGCTCCACCAGAGTTCCTTAAATGCGCCCCACCCGTGGAGAAACACGATGGCCGGGCCAGACTCACCGGCAGTCAGATAGCTGATCCCAAGCCGGTGGTGGTAGTGCTGCATGATTTGGACGATTGACATACTATCGCTACTGAACGGATTTCAGAACAGTCTTGCCCGATTGTGGCACTATTATACCTTTTCACCACAATCGAAACGGCAGCTATCGCTAGAGCAGGTATAATACTGATATGGCAAACGTATTAGTGGCAATGAGCGGCGGTGTTGATAGTTCACTGGCCGCAGCACTCTTACTTGAGGCCGGTCATCAGGTGACCGGCGTTACCATGCACTTGTGGGATGACGACGAGCAGGGCTTGCGCGAAAGTCTCTGCTGTGCGGCAGAGGCAGCGGCAAGCGCCCGCCGGGTCTGTGCGTTGCTAGGCATCCCCTTTTACGTGTTTAACTATCAGCGTGAGTTCCGTCGGCACGTGATCGATTATTTTATCCGTGCCTACACGCACGGTCTTACCCCTAACCCCTGCGTCGAGTGTAATCGCATGATTAAGTTTCGTGCTTTACTTGACCGGGCGCGGACATTGGGGTTTGATGCGGTGGCAACCGGTCACTACGCCCGCATCATCCAGGGCGAAGATGGTCGTTATCAGCTCTGGCGGGCGGTTGATCTTGAGAAAGATCAGTCGTATATGCTGCATATGTTAGGTCAGGCCGAGCTATCGCGCCTGATCTTTCCGATTGGTGCCTACACCAAGCGCGAAGTACGTGAAATGGCTGCCGCCCGTGGTCTGCCCAGCGCTGACCGTGAAGAGAGCCAGGATATCTGTTTTGTGCCCGACGGCGATTACCGCAATCTGTTGCGGATCGAATCGCCGGAGAGTCTGGTGCCCGGCCCAATTGTTGATCTCGAAGGACGGGAAATCGGGCGACACCGTGGATTGCCGCTGTACACGGTTGGTCAGCGGCGCGGTTTGGGTCTGGGTGGCGGCGAACCACGCTATGTCGTTGCGATTGACCCGGCCCGGAATGCGTTAATTGTCGGCCCAGCGGCAGCCCTCAATCGCGCGCGCTTTACGGTCATCGATGCATGCTGGGTTGATGATGCGCCACCGGCTGAGTCATTCACCTGTCTGGTGCAGGTGCGTGCCCACGCCGAACCACTGCCTGCACGTGTCTCGCAACAACCCGACGGTCGCTGGCTGGTTGAGCTAGAGCGACCACAGCGTGCGGTCAGTCCCGGTCAGGCTGCTGTCTTCTACCGCGGACAACAGGTGTTGGGTGGGGGCTGGATTGCGCGCCCGGAGGTCGCATGAGTGCTCTATCGCCGGCAGCCCTCCTCTTGTTGCTCCTGACCACAACCCACGCTGCACTTGCCCACGTCTTACTTGGCAGATCGTGGCGGCAGCTCCCTATCTTCTGGGCGACTGCCGCCGCAGGCTGTTTAATCGCCACCCTGCTTGGCTGGCGATTTCCGTTGAACATACCGGCACCAGCCGGAGTGCCAATGCTCGAAGCCTCGTTACTGGCATGGATACTACTCATAGTTGTTTCACGCTTACGGCTATGATATAATTCAGCGCACTATAGTGCCCTCACAGTCGCATCATGTGCGACCCGGTATGGAGGTAGCCCCGTGTTACGTTGGATTGGCATCGGTATCGGCCTGCTAACCGCGGTTTTGTTCGGGTTTATTATCGCAGCAATCTTCCTCGGTGAAGGATTCCGCGCAGCCTGGCGTGATGTGTTCATCGTGATCCTGGCGGCGTTGCAATTAATCGGCGCAGTGTTGTCAATTGCAATCCTGATCGCTATTCTCTACGCCGTTGAACAGATCAATCGCCTGGCGCGTAACAATGTGATACCGAAATTGGACGAGGCACTGGCCAAGGCAAATGAGGCGCTTGATGCCACTCGCACCATCGCCCACAATGTGCGTGATTCGGCTCAAACGGCAACGACAACAACGACCTACGTCGCTGAACGAGTGGTTTCGCCGATCATCCGCATCTCCAGTCTGGTTACCGGCGTCCGTGCTGCAGCCACGACTCTGGCTCGCCGTGATAAGACCGATGGCCAGGCTGGGTAGCGTATGATCTACCGTTGGGTATACGCTACCGGTCATAGCTATAGCGTTGTGTGTGCGATGTGCTCATCAGAAGACGGTCGTACCAGGGGAATCACGCCAGGTTCGATACAGTTTGGTGCCTGCTGGTATGGTAAGATAAATGGTAGTAGAGGTTTGCGTGCCCGTGAGAGAGCCGAGGCAAGTAGAAACCGATATGAGTGGGCAGCAATTTAAATACGGCGGTCAGGCAGTTCTCGAAGGCGTTATGATGCGCGGTCGTCACCAGGCGACCGTCGTTGTGCGTCGCCCCGATGGCAGCTTTGCCCGCCTGGATATGCCGGTTCCCCCACGTGCGGCGCGCTGGCAGCGTTTGCCGTTGCTGCGCGGATTTGCTGCTCTGGCCGAAGCTTTCACGATTGGCCGCAAAGCACTCGACTTTTCTGCCACTGTCGTAGCTGCCGATGAGGAAGAACAATTACACCCCTGGCTCCAGGGTCTGATCTTCATCGTAACTATCGCAGTTGCGGTTGGTCTCTTTGTGGTGATGCCATCACTAGTAGCCAACTTCATCGGTCAATTGGGTGCACCGATCTTGTTGCGTGAAGTGATTGAGGCATTGATCAATCTGGCGATGGTCATTGCCTACATTGTTGCGATTGGCCGTATTCCCGACATCAACCGGGTGTTTGGTTACCATGGTGCAGAACACAAGGTCATCAATGCCTACGAGGCCGGTTTACCACTCACCGTCGAATCGGTCCGGCAGTGCAGTCGTATCCATCCCCGCTGTGGCACCAGCTTTCTGCTCGCAGTGGCCTTGATAGGGTTTCTGATCTTTCTATCAGTTGCAGGATTGCCCGTCTGGCAACGAATCATAGCGCGTATTGTCCTGATTCCTTTGGTGGCAGCCGTTGCCTTTGAGGTGCAGCAACTGGCTGCGAATCACTACCATCGGCCATGGGTGCGCTGGCTGCTGGCCCCAACCCTGGCAGCGCAGTACCTGACAACACGTGAGCCAAATGATGATATGATTGCTACAGCAATTGCTGCCTTCGAGGCAGTGTTGCATGCCGACCAACACGCTCAGGCGCAACCGGTTCAGGTAACTGCGAATGTGACCGGTCTGGTCGATACACAACCGACAATGTGAGGTCATTCACCCATAACCCGCGATAGCGGAGGAATGTATGGCATTGGTGGGGAACATCCGAGATTTTAGCTTGTCAGACTTTCTCTCACTCGTTGATCGCGGGTATAAAACGGGTGCGCTGCATCTGTCGTATAATGATCAAACGGCGCGTCTGTACTTCGAGAAGGGAAAATTATTGCTGGCGGCACGCCGTCCTGAAGATGAAAAACCGGATCTCCTGGTGCGGCTTGGGGTGCTGAATGCCGAACAAGTTGCTCAGGCATGTCAGACACTTGCAGCACGAGGCAATGGGACGACCCTCAGCCAGGTGATCATTGATACTGGTCTGGCAAGCCCTGATCGATTACAGCAAGCCTTGCTGGGGCACACCGAACAGTCAGTCTATGGGCTGTTTGCCTGGCCTGAAGGCGATTTTCTTTTCGAGCATAATCAGCGACCGGCGCCCGATGCACCCTTGGCGCCGACGCCGATCTCTATCGACCACCTGATTATGGAAGGGGTGCGACGGATCGATGAATGGGAACGCATCCGTGATCGCATTCCGTCGACCGATCTGGTGCCACGGTTTTTGGCCCCACCAGGCGAAAAGCTCAAGGGGATGCGCCTGGCACCTGATGAATGGAAGGTCTTCGCTCGCATTAATGGCCGTGATACACTGGCCGAAATTGCCCAGAAGACCGGATTGAGTGATTTCGATGTGTGTCGTGCGGTTTATGGGTTTCTGACCGCCGGAATGCTGGAGCTAGTGAAGCGACAGCGCGTGCTGGCTGCTGGAATGCCTCCGGTAGAACAGCCGCGTTTGAAGAAGAGCCTTGTTAATCGGATCATCAATCGGATCCGCAGCATGTAGCTGGGGCCAGAGCATCGGAGCGGAGGGCTGTGTGCAGACGGTAAAGATGGTGATCAGCGGCGCCGTGAACGCCGGCAAAACCGAGTTTATCAAGACGATCTCGGAAATTGAGGTCGTTTCGACGGAGCGCCGGGCGACCGACGATACTCGGCTGATCAAGAAGGAAACGACTGTCGCGATGGATTTTGGACGCATCGCGATCTCTGATGATCTCGTGCTCCATCTCTTCGGAACACCGGGACAGAAGCGCTTCGATTTTATGTGGGAGATCCTCGCCGAAGGCATGCTCGGGCTGGTGATCCTCGTCGATAGCACACGACCCGAAACGTTCCGAGAGACGAACCGGATCATCGACTTCTTCGTCTCGTATCGCGATACACCGTATGTGATTGCGGCAAACAAGCAGGATCGGCCTAATGCCTGGTCGCCGGAAGAATTGCGACTGGCTCTGCGTCAACCACCGCATATCAAGGTGTTACCGTGTACGGCAACGGATCGCGAGAGCGTGAAGAATGTGTTGCTCGAACTGCTCTACGTGATCCAGGAGCGCAGTGAAGACTAAGTTCGCCTCGTTTTCGGTGGCTTTGTAATGCGTAAAACTCGTTTTGCGCATTGCAAAGCCATAAAATATTGTTGGAAAATCTCAGATGCTGTTTATCGCATCAACAAGAGATACAGGTCTTGACAGATGCGGTATACTGCTTTCTGAAGAGATATTCAGGTAGGAGTGAATATTTAAGGAGGACTGCACCGATGCAGAAGACCGATTTCATTAAGGCTGTGGCCGAGCGCGCAAAGGTTTCGCAGAAGGAGACGAAGCTGATTATCGATGCCGCGCTCGAGGTGATCACCGAAGCATTAGCTCGTGGCGAGAAGGTGACGCTCACCGGTTTTGGGACGTTCGAGGTGCGTTCGCGGCAGGCACGGGAAGGTGTCAATCCGCAGACCCGCGAGAAGATGCATATTCCCGCTACGAAGACCCCTGGCTTCAGCGCCAGCAGCACCCTCAAAGAGGCTGTGCGAGGTTAAAGCTGCGGATAACGTTCCGTTTTGTCTTGCCGGTCAAAAAGAGTACGGTACAACCGTACTCTTTTTGCTTTGTCTCGAGGGTATATCACACGTGGCAGCAGAGAATGCAAGGCGCACTATCTAACCGTCACCCTGGCATTGCACCGGAGCGTAGATGTGTTGAACCAGCGCTCCTGCTCCATAAGATCGCATTCCACAGCGGATACCGTAGCGCGTCGTATGATATCCGCTGTTGTAATGCCAAATCTTGCTCAACAATCTGCATTGTTCAGGTGTGCCAGTAGGGGCGACGCATGCGTCGCCCCTACTGGTGTCCAGCGTGCAGTTCCCGTCGCGATCAGGTGTGATTGGCGTCGAACGGTACCCGTTGGCTTGGATCTGCCGGTAACACTCTCTACCATATACCCGGCGTGATTAGGGGATCGGCACGGCGGTAGCGGTGAGCACCCAATCCGTGAATAGATCATCCAGGTCACATCCACACGCCTGACCGGCGATACGGATCAGATCAGGGCCGGCGATTTCCCGCCAGCGATACGTAGCGACGTATTGTTGGAGAAAGTCGTTGAAGGCAGCTTCGCCAATGCGTTGGCGGAGTGCGTGAAAAAAGAGCGCTCCTTTCGCATAGGCAATCGGGACGTAACGCCCATTATTGAGCGCCGCCGGGGGAGTAGCCAGTGGCGCATCGCCGCCCCGCTCGCGCAATCGGCGGTAGCTGGCGCGGAAGGCTTCGAGTTCGGCTGTGGCCTGGGCAGGGTTGTCGATCATCTCGTAGTAGAGTATCTGGCTGTAACTCGCCAACCCTTCGTCAAGCCACGCCTCGCCCTGGGCGTCGTTCCCAATCAGCCCGTACCACCACTGGTGGCTGATTTCATGGGCGATGGTCGTCTCCAGTAAGCGGTCGTTGCGTCGGTACAGGTCTTGCTCGATCAGCACTACACCGGGATACTCCATGCCGTAAAACTGAGTCAGTGCCGCCTGGATAACTTCAAACTCGTTGTACGGGTATGCCCCGAAACGCTGGTTGAAGACCTGCAAGGCTGTGGTGGCAATCGTCAGACTCTGCTTACCGGCGGTCTGATCGTTCGGTTGCACGTAGCTGATCACCCGTATGCCGTCTATTTCAGTGCTGATCGGCATGAGACCCTGGAGTGCCGCCAGATAGAATTCTCGCATCGGCCCACTGACAAATCGGGCTACCTGGCGGTTGTGATCTGTGGTACGGTGCTCAATCCGACTCCCGCTACTGACCAGATGCCAGTCGGCGGGTGCATCAACCGTAACGTCGTAGAGCGCAGTTGCGCTGACGGTAAAATCACCGCGTGACACGATTGGTCGGGTATCCCAGCCCATACCGGGGATGTAGCGGGCCAGCAGCGGATAGAACGAGGCAATCGACCAGACCCCGGCCTCCAGATTGTACGCGCCGAAGATGCGTTGACTGGCGTTGCGGGGTGTGCGGGCCGTGAAGGTCATGGTGACCGTTGCGCTCTGGCCGGGGGGAAGCGGTTGCGGTGCGCGCAAGCCAATCAGGGTGTCGCCGTGTAAGGTGCGTGATGGCACCGGTACCCCATCGATCTGCGCCGAAGTCACATCGAGTCGTCCACCAAAATCAGGGTGGTTGGGGTAGAGATGAAACCAGATGGTATCGAAATCCACCTCGCTGCGATTGGTCAGGCGAACACTGACTGCACCGCTCAAGCGGGGGCCGGTTGGATCAAGCTGCACCGTGAGGGTGTAACGATCCCAATCTGCATCGGTAAGGTCGGCAGCATGCTCGGCCCGCATCGCCGCCGTTTGGGCCGTGATGAAGGGATCAACGATGGTCGTAGCCGCCGGCGGATCGTCGCGGAAGACGGCACCGGGGAAGAACGGGGTGACGCTACCAAATGCAATGATAATCAGAAGCAATAGTCGTATCATAAAGGCATCATACCACAGCCTGGCAGGGATGGTGAAACGCCAAAGCCTGGGAGCATGCGCCGCCGGCGCACTCCCTACCCGCAACAGCACACCGTACCCGCATCTCGCGAGGTATTGCAGGCCAGAACCGGTGCGCGACAGCGAGCCATACCGCACCGCCGGTTTCCGCCCCCGGCAGGGGTGGACTACAGCACACTGCGAGACGCGGTACCACCCATCAACACCGGTGCTGTCCTTGAACGTGAAGGTACGTGTACCTGCTGAACGTTTCTCGCCGCCATGGGCCGACGACAAGAGGATGGTTTGCTGCCTGCCGCTATTTGTCTTTGCCGGTTGTATTGTGATAGCATGCCACATCATCTACCCACCGTCTCCGTGGCAGCGTTTGTTACCCTGGAGGCAAAGATTCGCCATCGGTTACCGATAGCCGGCAAACTTCTCACCGGTTGGGCCAGGAGATAGTATCTGTCTGCCGGAGTGATGCCTGGGATACTCTGTGCGATAAGGGTCTGACACGTTCACAAGCTACAGGCAGTATCGCCCAAAAAGCAGATGTCAGGTTGCTCCTTTTCCCTGGTATGCTGAAGGTGTGTGGGTTGCCTGTTCGCCTATGTGTATGACTGGTTCGGAGCGATTCTGCGACAATGTGACGGTTGGACATTGTTTACTTCTCATGCGCCATACCGCTGAATGGAGGCAACGGCGATGCTTGACTGGCTGTTGAACTGGGGGAACCGACCGAAAGCGGGTGCTCAGCCGACGATTGTGCGTGGTGACCGTCCCGGTGTGCCGATACCGCTGAATGTAGCGCTAATTGTCCACGATCCACCTATTCCCGAACGAGGGAACCTGCCGTTAAGCAAGGTGATGGGCTGGTACGATCCTGAAGTACTGGCAGCGCAGTATATCGCCGATCTCCGTATTTGCTCAGGGGGGATTGCCGATTACCGGATTGTCGTGCGGCGCACGTTTACCGATTTTCCGGTGAAGATTGACGGCTTTCGCTACAATAGCGCGACCTATCTGGCTGCCTGGGAACGCCGCATCCCTTTTCATCAGCCCGATGAAGCAGATTATGAGCGATTGCTGGCCGAGATTGGTTTAGGCGATGCCATTGATCGGGGTGAGATTGACGAAATCTGGCTATTCGGTTTTCCCTATGCCGGCTATTATGAGAGTCGGATGATTGGCCCCGCTGCCTTCTGGTGCAATGCGCCGCCGCTGCACATTCCTGCCGCACGCCGCTATATTGTGATGGGGTTTAATGTCGAGCGTGATGTTGGCTGTATGCTGGAGAACTTTGGTCATCGGGTTGAGTCGATTATGACCTACGTCTATCGGCATCACCCGGCTGAACGCAATCTGTGGACGCGCTTCACCCGCCTTGATGAGTGCGGTAACGTCCATTTTGCGCCTTCCAGCACCCGTGATTACGATTGGGGAAATCCGCGTCGGGTGGAGTCACGGGCCGACGCCTGGTACCAGTTTCCCGACTTGAGCGCACCACCGCGACTGATGGATTGTGCCGAGTGGGGAAATGGCGATATGCGTCTCCATCATCTCTGGTGGCTCGACCATCTGCCGCGAGTTGCCGGTGAAACTGATGGCGTCCTCAACAACTGGTGGCATTACATTTTACAGCCGTGGGTCGTGCAATGATGTCGTCAGCACAGCAAACCGGGTGGTGGCAACGGTTAACCGCCTATTTCAATAACGGTCAGCATACATTAATGATGGCAGCCTATGCCGTCATCACGGTAGCGCTGGTTGAGTATATCCTCTTTCATCGTCATCTACCGGCAGAACGCTTTTATCCGGTCATAGTGCTCTTGAGTCTGCTGCTGGCCCTTAATGCGGCTTGGGATAGCCTGCAACTGCGCTGGGGTGATGTGGTCGCCAATCGCCTCTTTTTCGGGCTGAGTTCATTGATCTTTCTCGTGGTCAATTATCTTGGTCTCGATGAAGGCTGGACCTTCCTGCCCTTCATTCTCTTTGTGATTGGCTCGCAGGCCATCATCGGTCTCGGTATCTGGCCTGGTCTGGCGCTCAGCCTCTTGCTCTATGCCGGCTGGAATGGCGTGCTCTGGCTGCGTGGCGTGTCGTCAACCCAAATCCTGACCCAGGCGCCATCGATTGCGCTGGGTCTCATCTTCACCCTCATCTTTTCCATCGTGTTAGCCCGGCTCAGCGAACAGATGGCGCGCACTGAGCGTCTGGCGGCTGAACTACGGGCCGCGAATGAGGCGTTAGCAGCTTCGCGCGAGCGCGAACTGGCCCTGGCTGCTGCCGAAGAACGGGTTCGCCTGGCGCACGAGATTCACGATGGCCTGGGCCATCATCTAACCGCCCTGCACGTGCAGTTACAGGTCGCAGCCCGCTTACTCGAACACGATCCGGTTCGTGCTGCGCAGGCGCTTCATCTGTGCCGTGAAGCGGCACAGGCCGCCTTAACCGAAGTGCGTCAGAGTGTGGCTATAATGCGGAGCAATCCACTTGCCGAGCAGCCGTTACCGGTCGTCATTGAACGGCTGGTACACGATTTCAGCCGGGTCGCGTCCTTCCAGATCAGGTTTGAACAGGCGGGTGAGATTGGTGAGATTTCGCCGGCAATGGTCATGACGCTTTTCCGCGCTGCCCAAGAGGGTTTGACGAACGTGCAAAAGCATGCTCAGGCTACGTGTGTAACGGTGCGATTGATTGCCGATACCGAATCGGTGCGTCTCGACGTGATCAATGACGGGCCGCCCGCTCCTGCGATTGGCGAAACCGGTTTTGGTCTGGCCGGATTGCGCGAACGGGTGAGCCGGCTGGGTGGCGAGATACAGGCTGCACCGCAACCGGAAGGTGGTTTTCGCCTTGCGATTGTGCTTCCCCGCAGATCGAGAAATGCATGACAGAGTAAGGCGGAGAGCGCCCATGTGTATCGCTGAAAAACTCTTTGGCGTCAGGGGATCGCGAAGTGCGGAAGCCATACTTCCGCGTCACCCCGGTCTGGTGCTACGAGCGCCGGGGGTTTGTCGGACTACCTCCCGAAATATATTGATTGTCCGTCCCAGAACGGTGACAGGGTGTCCAGCGGTTAGAGCGAGAACACATCTTTGCATCCGCCGCTGACGCGCTCGCAGATGCTGTGCAGTGTCCGGACAGCGTCACCTGATACGTGGCGCTATAGTAACGTCAGGCGAGGGACTATGATCCGCATCCTGCTGGTTGATGACCAGACCCTGGTACGTCAGGGTATTCAGACCCTGCTCGATCTTGAAGCAGATTTGACAGTTGTCGGCACTGCCGTGAATGGTCAGCAAGCCATTGAACTCGTTGAGCGGTTGCAACCGGATGTTGTTCTCATGGATATACGGATGCCGGTAATGGATGGGGTTGCCGCCACTCGCGAGATTTGTCGGCGTTGGCCACACATCGGTGTGATCATCCTGACCACCTTTGATGACGATGAATACGTGATTGAGGGCTTGAAAGCCGGTGCCCGTGGCTACATGCTCAAAGATGCCGACAGCAGCGACATTGTCGCCTCAATCCGCATTGTGGCCCGTGGTGAGGCATTGATTCAGCCGAGTATCACCCGCAAAGTACTGGCCGAATTCTCTCGCCTGGCCGCTTCGGCACCGGCCACCCGGCCATCGCCGTTAGCCGAACCGCTTACCGAGCGTGAGATGGATGTGTTGCATGGCATTGCTGCCGGACACTCAAACCGCGAGATTGCCGATCAGCTCTGTATCAGCGAGGGTACTGTCAAAAACTACGTCTCTAGCCTGCTGGCCAAACTGGCCGTGCGTGACCGCACCCAGGCCATCATCCGTGCGCGTGAATTGGGGTTGTTGCCGTAATTCCAGCGAGTGCTTGCTATCTATGCAGTCAGCACCCAGATATCTCTGATCAGAAATGTCTGCAAGTCTTTAATCTGCTCGTAGAATTGCTTGCCGATCACAGATTCAGGCAGATCAACATAGTAAACTCCATCTAAACCATTTAAAGCGATTGTGTAACCCAGAAAATGGTTACTTTTGAATGTTGAACTAATCCCAAAAGGACTATTTCCAAACCTGGAACGCTGTACGTCGTGGAGAAAGATTGCTACAACCGGTACGTTTCTGCCCAAGATGTGACTGAGGAGATGCTTATCAAGAAAAATCTTGTCCAGACGATCTTTGCTTGTTGTCTTTACTGACGCAATAATTTCTTTTTCGTGAAGAGTTCTGGTCTCGGCAACAACAAGAGTACTTCCTTTTGAGAATACCAAATCTAACTCAAAAGACATTTCATGGTCAGGATAACCAGGTAGGGGCAGAGTAATCGTTCTCGAATCGCAGTCTAACCCTAATCTCTGAATTATCAGCCTGATAAATATCTCGAAAAGCTGCCCTACCCGTTTACGTGATTGGTTTGAGTTATCGAATGAATCACCAACACAACCGATTGATTGTTGTATTGTGTAGATGACTTTGTGAACTCCACGAGATTGCAAATATGCTGAAACGTATGGTCTTCTGATAACATCATCTCTGTCTGATTTTACGTCATCAAGAAATGACAAAAATTGATTGAATTCTTCATTAAAGCTGTTAGCATCTTCAATGAAGAGATTTGTGTTGATTGGACGTGTAATTCTGTATCCGTAGAATTGATCAAACTGATAAAAAATATAGTGATGGCGGTTAGGCGAAACGATAGGGGTAAGCTGCTGGCGATTGACGAATGAAAGAAAGTCGTAGCATAGTTTGTAGTATTCATCAAGGCTCTGGAAGGCAGTCTTATCCTGTACTCTGACTTGTAAACCAGATAATGTGACTGTGGTCATCGAATGGATTTCCTTCGTTCAGCATTCTCAAAATCGTATTGAATCCATTTTTCGATTGGCCAATCTTCTACTAATTCAATTCTTTGGACTGCCCATTGACAATATTCGAGCGAAATATCACATCCTTTCCACCGACGTTTGAGTTGTTCTGCAACGACCGCAGTAGTTCCAGAGCCAAGAAATGGATCAACGATCACATCACCAACATTCGAGGATGCCAGAACTAGCTTTCGTAGCAATTCTTCAGGTTTTTGGGTTGGATGCGGTGTTTTCTCGTGCATCCCGTTGCAGGTGGTTGGTATTTCCAGCACGTCTCTCGGCTTTGCACCGCGTGGATGCGGTCGCCAGACAGCCTGGCGTCGTCTTCCCCGGCTGTATTGGCTGGTCTCTGCCTGTGGATGGTCGGGATATTTCAGCGTGTGATGACCATAAGGGATGCGAATATCATCAATGTTGAATGTAAATTGTCTGTCTTTGCGGAAATGAAGGATACTTTCATGAGAACGTCCCCAGTCTTTTCCAAGGTTTGCTTTGTTTTTATAATGCCAGATCAGCCAGCGACATCCTTTAAAAAAGCGCGATGCCGGTAATTTGAGATCAGCAATAATTTCGGAAAATCCACAAATGTATAACGTACCGGTAGGTTTGAGAACACGAGCGGCTTCGCTGATCCACTCTAACGACCATTCAACATACGCTGCCTGCGACTCGAAGCTATCCCACTCTGCCTTGCGAATGTTATATGGTGGATCGGCAAAGATCATATCTACCGACTCGGTTTCAAGCGACCGGAGCCAGGCAATGGCGTCGCCAATCCAAATCTCTCCATGAGGGTGCGTGTAGTAGAGCACAGGTTCGTGCGGGTCTGATGGCACATCTTCGATATTGAGGATCGTTCCCTTTCGTATCGGCTGACCAAAGAACATGGGGAGTTCTTTGTTCCGCGTATACGATGCCGAAGCCTCTCTGACTTCGGGGAACAAAGGATATGAATCGTGGTGATCTTGCATATGATTTGCTATATCTCTGGGTGTATTGTCTGAGTTTCGCGTGGATAACACAATTGATGTTCGTCACTGTAGCAAAGAGGTATGGGTTTGTCAAGAACAGCATCTCTTCATTACTGATGTTTTGGGGTAGTTGTTTTCAATGAGACAAGGTTCTGCTTACTCCGTCTTGGTCGGGTCGTTTTGAGTGCGGAAGCCGTACTTCCGCACTCACCGTACTCTATATCGGACACCGCGGAACAGGCTGGCTTGCCTGTCGCTCTCACCAGTGTTGTGTACACGCCAATGTCTTAATGAGTTCGCTTCACCGTCTGCGTGCTGTAAGTGCTCTCGAAGATTTTATCAGCGTTGCCGGCCTCGAACCCTTCGCGCCGATGCTCCCGCCGCAGCTCGTGTGGCGGCAGATGGGCAAACTCATCGAGCGGACGCCGTTCGGCAAACTCAACATACGAACCGGCAATCTGATGACGTTCGCCGCCGGCAAACTCGGCCCAGATCATTTCGGCTACTGTGCTCGATTGCAAGAGCTTGCCGTCGGGGCTGACCTTAATCTTCCCACCGGCATCATTCAGCTTAAAGCCATGCCGTTCGAGGAACGCATTGAAATCGGCAATCGTGTTGTAGCCGGTCGGTAGATTGTGGACGGTGATCGTAAAGTGGTTAAGGTAGTAGCGATTGTAAATCACCCAGGCCGCATACTCGCTCTCGGCAGCTAGCCGCTGGTAATCGGCCCACGTCGGCAGGCGCCAGAGTGGACGGTGCAGAAACTCATCAACCTGCGCGGCATCGTCCAGATCAAGGGCATCGACCGGATCAGATGTCACTTCATCGGTATAGCTGTGAATGATGGCCGCTGCTTCTGGGGAAAGATCGTTCACCCGCAGCTCAGAAATGAAGATACGGGGCAGATCGGGGCGGGGCGGATGGTACCAGAAAGCATCGAGCTTCTTGGCCGGGAAGTGATACCGATCACGCCGCTCATAGCCGTAGTGCAGGAAAATCTTCTCCAGCGAGCGGATGCCGAGGTGCGGCACACCCATCGTGCGGAAGGCAATATGGTCGTTCTCGATCTGATCGGGTGAGGTAATAATCCCTTCGCGAACCATAGCCTGCGCAATCGCGCTGACATCAGGTACCCGTTCGCGATAACGGCGCATCAAACCGTCGAGTACCTGCTCAAAGATGCGGATACGGTCGGTGGTTGTGGTTGTCATAACTCCTCACACTACTCACACCACGCCTGCGTGGTGACTCTCTTGTAGAGGTATCTTACCCGATCACCGGCCCGGTTGTGGATACGCCAGAAGATGGATTCAGTTCACGGTGGTGACAGAGTAGCGCAATGGCAGCCAGACCCGCACTTCCGTCCCGTCGCCAGGACGAGACATAATCATACACTGACCGTCCAGTGCAGTTGCCCGTTCGCGCATCTGCCGTAAGCCGAGATGTCCGGCAGGTGGTTCCTCACCAGGATTAAAGCCAACCCCATCATCCCGCACGTGGATGATCAACCCCTGGTCGCGCACTCCCAGCTTGATCCAGACCCGGCGGGCCTGCGCATGCTTGGCAACGTTGTTCAGGGCTTCCTGCACAAAGCGAAACGCTGCCAGCTCAAGCACCGGAGGCAGATCGGGCGGCAGTTCGGCGAAGTCAATCGAAACGTCCCAGTCTTGCTGCTCGGCGAATTCGTTAATGAAGCGGCGTAGAGCGCCGGCAAAGCCCAACTGCCCGATCTCAATCGGCCGCAGGGCAAAGATTGCCCGTCGCAACTCTTCAATCTGACGGCGCAGATTGGCTTTGAACGTAGCAAACTCTTCGCGTAAACGTTCTGGTTCCTGGGTCAGCCAGTCTTCCCACAGATCAATCCGCATCCGCATAAACGCCAGCGACTGGGCAACACCATCGTGCAGATCACGCGCAATGCGGGTACGTTCAGCACTAATTGCCCGTTCAACCGCAGCAATACTGGCAATCGCCCGATCCCGGCGCCGGCTATT
Source organism: Chloroflexus aurantiacus J-10-fl (assembly GCF_000018865.1). Lineage (NCBI taxonomy): Bacteria > Bacillati > Chloroflexota > Chloroflexia > Chloroflexales > Chloroflexaceae > Chloroflexus > Chloroflexus aurantiacus. The sequence goes on along the minus strand of NC_010175.1, from coordinate 892,787 downwards.
CACCACCGCCTCCGTCAGCTCTCCGGCCACCGTCGCCAGCAACGGCTGAAGTACCGGCTGACGGGTCTCGCGTAATGTGGCGGGACCTTCTTTGAGGAAGGCTTCGATCCATCCAATCGGGTGGGCATCGTGCTCTACCAATGGGAGCACCAGGCACGCTGCCCAATTGCATCCTAAATGCGGTGACAACACCACCGGTTGATCGGGGGGTGACGTCATCAAGCGCAACAGAAACGCTGTCCGGGCGCGTTCCAGCTCTCCAGCGTCGATCCCGGTCACGCGGGCCGTGTACGGCTGACCCTGCTCGTCCATCAGCACAATTGTGGCTGCACCGGCATTCACCAATCGGGCCGGCAGCGTGATCGCATAATCGAGCACCTCATCAAGCGTGGCGCTCGACGCGACCCGCTGATTGATCTCGTAGAGTAATTCGAGGCGCTCGTTACTCTCGCGCAGGGCGGCCAGCATACGCGCTTCATTCGAGATCCGCAACCGTTCCTGATGGATGGCCCAGCTCAACACACCCCAAATCGCGGCAAACGCCAGCAGCCCCCACACAATCGGATCAAGCGCTCGTCCGGCAGGTGTCTCCATCGCGGCATCAAAATACAACCCTTCCACCAGGCGGGTCAGCGCAAACAGCAACCCCACCACTGCCGCGAACGGCCAGCGCAGGCGTACCAGCAATTCAATCGTATCAGAGGGTGGCGTCTTCATGGGTCTGACTTCATCACACGCTCGAACGCCCGGTAGTGCAACGGCAGCGCCTGTTCCAAATGACGATCAGCCACTGCCCAGGTATGCGCCCCATCGGGCAGGGCCGCTATCGGAGTCGCATTGGCAATACCGAGGGTTGCCAGCGCCCGGAGCAGATACTCACCCCGGTAAAAGTTTGCCCCCCACGGCTCAATGTGCTCCGGTCCATACTGAATCATCCAGGTAATCCGCCGCAACGCAGCCCGATTAGCCCGCATCAACAGACAAATCGGGTTGTGATCGCGCAAACGATCCGGATCGCGCGGTCGTCCCAGTGCCGGATCGAACATTGACGCGGTAAAGAGCGTGTCGTAGCGTCGTGATCGCCGACCGTTGTCGCTGGCGTAAGGAAACGACCCATCATAGGCACTGACACTGACAAACAGCTCTGGATGCAGGGCAACCGCTTTCACGGCCATATAGCCACCGAGCGAAAAGCCAGTGATTGCCCTGGCCTGGGGATGCGCGTGAAATTCCCGTTCCAGCAACGGCAACACTTCCTCAAAAAAGAACGTCGCAAACCGACCACTGCCGATCCCTTCTGCATCGGTCAAATGTGGTGCCGCAAAATCGGCTAGCAAACCGGGAATCCGATTATCGGTACTGGCCAGACCGGGCATCGCCAGAATCAACGGCCCAATCTCCCCTCGTGCGCGCACCCGCTCATAAACATCAATAGCGCTCCCCATCCGGCTATCATCTTCGCGCCGATTAACCCATTCCCGTTCATGACCGCGCAGCAGATAAACGACCGGCAACGCCGGGCCGTGGGGATGGTACTCTGGCGGCGTATACACATACATCCGCCCCTTCACCCCCAGGCTACTGCTCTCCCACTCAATCAATTGTGCACGCGGATCAATCTCCATTGCCCTGCTCTGGTGGCGTGTTCAAAAGGCGCTCAAGCAGATCGGTCGCCGCGACTCGGCGGGGCAGCGGTGGCGGCAGATCAATGGCCGGCTCGTTCGGCTCAGTCGCCGGCGCATCACCAAACGCACGGCGCGGGCGCGGCAACGGCGGCGGCACAGCATCGGCCACCTGCTGCTGACGGGGCAACGGCGGCGGAATAGCCGCGTCGGCATCACCCGCAACAGCCTGCGACCCTTCGTCCAACACCGGCGCCTCCTGCTGCCCAAACCACTGCTGGTAGGCATAACCGATCACCGCCAGCACTGCCGGCAGCAACGCCAGCCACGCCACCACCTGAAACATCGCACCGTGCGGCGTATCGGGATTAAGCATCGCAATCACCGCTGCCGCCACCGCCAGCATCAAACCACCACCCCAAACCCGGCGAAACCAGCCCGCATCCCGCCAGAAAAGCGTCAGCCCGGTGACGATCAGCAGCAACGTAATCAACGTCAATATCGGCCCCACACCGGCCACAGGCCAGGTAGCCAGACTAAAACCACCCAGCACAAACACCAGACAACCAAATGTCCGCTCCGGCCCCCGCAAAAGAGCGCCCAATAACCGACCAAATCCCCGCATAACGGCTCCGTTGGCTTACCCTGTGTATAGTATACCATCCCACTCGCGCCCAACCCGCTCCCCGCGAACCGATAGACCGGTTGGATGGGGAAAAATAGAATCGGTACAGCGTTGACACCTGCACCGCTATAGAGTACGCCACAGCCGCAGCCCGCCACTGCAAAAACGAGATGGACACTGGCGCATTCCTGCGATCATTGCGGCGTGGATGTGGAGGAATAGTGTATCATAGGATGCTGTCTACACCCTATGATACACTTGTTGCGTGATTTGGCGTGCGGAAGCTATGCTGTGTTTTTTGGATCAGTCACCGGTTGGGCAGCCGAAAACGTTATGACAAGTCGAGTTACATAGACTCTGATGGACGAGGTGCTTTTGAGCTACCAGCACCTTCAACAATACTCTGATACGGGCCAAAATCTATCTGCCACTGATAGCGGGAACGCTGTCGCCATTGCGCAAATGCTTGTTTCTTGTGTTGCTCAAAAGTGTCTCGATCACACCTGTTAACATTCATAAAGTGCTGAGCTACTTTCTCATAATCAACAATTCCCTTAGCCGCATGTATCCCTGCAAGACCAATATGCTTCACCCGATGACATAAGGGACATAGCGCTATGAAACCGCGTAAGGTTTGAATGTGCTTTTCATCATCATATTCCCAACGTTCGTGACACTCTAACCGGCCTGTGGCTCCACAGATACCACACCTGTGTCCATACTCGGCGTAAACGCTCTTGCGGATGTTGTCCCATACTTTCCTGGGAAGCACTTTGCGCATGTTTGCGTACCAGGAAGTTGAAGGAACTAATTCGATGACCAGTCGTAAGTTCACAACTACATCTCCAGTGATTACTAGCACTTATTTCATAAAAGCTGTGCTGTCGTGCTCCCGGCTTTTCGCCCAGGCGCATGAACACTTGCCAATCGCCAACGATAGTCTATCCGGCTCCTGGCTCGTTGGCAGAGCGCAGCTTCGGTTGTGCCATCACGCGCTGAATTGGTTACCTTGCCCGCTCGTTATGCGCGTGGCGCGGCGTTTGCAGTGCAGAGGCCGTGCTCACGATCCATTGTGTGGCACGCCGTTGCCCATACTGGTCACGAGGATGCTGTGTTTGCTCGTCACGATCAACGGTAGAGAACATCTAACAGCAGTATACACCTCATTCACGACCTATAGCTGTTTTCCGCCTTCTCATCACCGGTCTCTGACATTCGGTTGGGAAAAGGTAACTTTATGCAGACGACTTATGGTACCATACGGTTGAAAGATACTATTGTTCGCGCACAGCAACGTGCCTCGTGGGAGATAGATCTATGCCGCGGGTGTTAATCTTGCACGCATCGGTTGGAACCGGCCATAAGCGTGCTGCTGAAGCATTGGCTGCTGCTTTTAGTCGTCGCCAACCGGGTGAGGTACGGGTTGAAGACGTACTTGACCACACCTCACGTCTGTTTCGCCTTGCCTACGCACGCTCGTATCTCGAATTGACCGACCGGGCGCCGCTAGTGTGGGGCTATTTTTATACTCAAACCAATGCCGATCCGAACCTGGCCGAGATAACGAATAATATCCGCAAGCTGGTTGAGGGCATTGGTACGAATGGTTTGAAAGAGGTCTTGCGGGCATTTCAGCCAGAGGTCATCATCTGCACCCATTTTCTCCCGATGGAGCTGCTGGTCAGTTATAAGCGCAGTGCGCGCCTGACCGAACCGATCTACTGCGTGATTACCGACTACGCAGCCCATACCTTCTGGACGTACACCGAGATCGATGGCTATTTTGTCGGTGACGAACAGACACGCGCTCAACTGATCGAACGCGGTGTTAGTCCACAGCAGATCGTCGTGAGTGGGATTCCGATTGACCCGGCCTTTGCCCAGCCCAACGATTGCCGCGAAGCACGGCAACGGCGCGAACTCCCGCTTGACGGGACGGTCATTACCCTCTTCGGGGGCGGGGTTGATGATGAACACGTGCGATTGATCGTCAGCGGTCTCATGCAGAGTTCGCTCAAGGCAACCCTGATCGTGGTTGCCGGGCGCAATACAACCCTGGTCGAGTCGTTAAGCGATTTTATTTCCACGCCGAACATTGATCTGCGTGTGTTGGGGTTTGTCGATTATGTTGACGATTTGATCACCGCCAGCGATCTGGTCATCACCAAAGCCGGAGGTCTGATCGTGAGCGAAGTTCTGGCCCGCGGTACACCGATGGTTATCATTGACCCCATCCTCGGTCACGAGGAATGGAATGCCGATTACGTCGTCAGTACCGGGAGCGGTATCCAGCTCCGTATGTGCGAGTCGACACCTCGGGCTGTGGTGAACCTCCTTAACCATCCAACCATGCTGGTTGAAATGCGCCGCTGTGCGCAGGCGGCAGCGCATCCGCGGGCGGCGCTTGACATTGCCGAAAAGGTGATTGCCGATCTTGAGAGTCACCGCCATGACTAATGCTATGAATCGACAACCGATTGATGTCCTGTTTGCGATCTCTGATACCGGTGGTGGTCATCGTAGTGCTGCGGTGGCAATCAGTGCTGCCCTTGAGCAGATGTCCGGTGCGAGCATCACCTGGGCAATTGAAGACCTCTTGCAGGCGACGAATGTTCCCGGTGTGCGCAGTGCGCCCGGTCTCTACGATCAACTCTCAACCCGCTGGTTAAAGCTGTACAATTTCTCGTTCCAACTGACCAATTCCCAATCAACGGTCAGCTTTCTATCGCGGATTGTCTACCTGATTGCCCGCCAGAACCTCAATCGTCTGCTGACCGAGCGGCGGCCACGACTGGTGGTTGTCACCCATCCCCTCGTTCATCGCCTGGTATGTGCGGCCCGGCGGCGACGGCAGCATTCGTTCCGCGTGCTGACCGTCGTGACCGATCTCGTCACCCTGCATGCCTCGTGGAGCTATCCTGGTGTTGATCTGGCATTGACCCCAACCGACGAAGCGTACCGATTAATGCACAAACGCGGCATGAAACCCAGCCAGCTCCAGCGCTGTGGTTTTCCGGTACATCCCAAATTTGCTGCCGAGCAACGCGATGCCCCAACTGCCCGCCGCGATCTTGGACTGGAACCGGATCGGTTCACCGTCCTATTGACTGCCGGTGGCGTCGGCTCTGGTCGTCTTGGCGAGCTGGTGCAAACCCTCGAACAACAGATGCCCGACAAACAATTCCTGGTTGTGACCGGCAAGAACCGGGCGCTCTACGAAGAGCTACGCAGTGGGCCACGGCTACCGCATACCCATGTGTTTGGTTTCGTCAACAACATGGAAGAGCTGATGGCGGCCAGTGATGTGGTGGTCACCAAAGCCGGCCCTGGCACGTTGATGGAAGCGTTAGTCATGCGCAAACCGGTCATCGTCACTGAGGCGGTGGGTTTACAGGAACACGGGAACATTGATTTTGTGCTGAACTACGAGTTAGGCTTCTTCTGCCCCACCAACGAACGGATTGTAGCCGCAATCAGCCAGCTCGAAGACCCGGTGCGCTACGCCGAAACCGTCGAACGACTCAAACATGCCGTACCGCGCGACGGGGCAATCCAGATTGCCCGCGTTATCCACCAGCAGTTGAGTTTGCAACCGGTTGGGGGATCATAACACGAATCCAGATTAGCAGCCTATAATTTCCACCTGTAATTCCGTACCATCTGCATCCATCCCGCAGGAGCTACTCAAAGAGCCTCTCCTGCGGGATGTTTATATGTTGCTGCCAAATTTACTCCTCTCTCGCATTTCTTAAACATGAATCGCTGTTTGAACGGGTCAAAAGGTCTATCCGGTACCGTGCTGGTCGTGTTGTCGGTCTGTATTAGTTGTGAAGCATTGCGCGTGTAACACCCGCAAAGGAGTGCCCGTATGATGCGCTATCGCCTCCTCTATCTCCTGATCGTCGCTCTCTTGTTGAGTAGTAGCTCGCCACTGGTCGTACAGGCGGATCGCCGAACACCCCTGCCGGTTTATGCCGGTACCCGTGAGCAGGCGGTTCAAGCAGCAGTGCGCGACCAGAAAGGAGTATCTGCGACAGCAATCCTCGAAGTTGGTTCTATTGCTGAGCTTAATGGCTGGACATTCGGAACAGTTGGCGTCTTCGCCGATAACGAACTGCCAAACGTCTATCTCTACCTGGCCGAGCAACGCACCGAAGGTTGGGCGGTGGCGATTGAATACACCGACCTGTTCCGGGCAGCGTTGAAGCACATTCCGCGAGATCTCCTTACGCCTGAGCAATGGGCAACCCTGGATTATAATCCTGCAACGTCGTTACAGAGCCTGATTGAATTACAGAACGACCGTTCGATGCAAATTTCCCTGCCCTGGCCGGTCGGTGAAAGTCGATACCTGACCCAGGGACCTCACGGTGCTCAATCAGCGGCACTTGACTTTGCCGGGCCTGCTAATGCCACTGTCCATGCCGCACGTGGTGGTGTGGCGTACCATGCCTGCCCTGGAGCCGCTGATACGCATCTTCGCATTGATCACGGTAATGGTATTTCGACAAATTATTACCATCTGGACGCGATCACAGTTGGTAATGGTCAGGCAGTCGCGCGTTGGGAAGCGGTTGGTCGACAGGGTACAAAGGTGCGCTGTCAGGGTTACGTAACCGGTGCTCATTTCCATTTCTGGATAACCATTAATGGTCAGAATATGCCTATTGATGGTTTTGAATTTGGCGGATGGCATGTGTCAGGAAACTGCATGATACGGATCCGGGATGCCACCACCCGTTGCGCATCAATCTACTTTACTGCAAACAATACGATTACTAATGAAGGCGCTATCGGTAGCGGCTACTCGATTGGACAAGGAAGTGGCCGGGAGCCGGTATTTGATCAGGCCTACAATCGTCACGGTGGCGCCCGAAATCTCGGTTATCCCGCCGGATTGGTTGTATGGTGGGGTAACACCAATCCCGTGATGATACAGGAATATGATGGTGGTGCCTTTGGACCATCGCTGCTAGTGTATGATCGCAACAATGACCCGGATCATTTACGAGGTGTGCCGGCTTATGTGCTCCGTGGCGCATTTCGTCAACACTATCAGTCAATCGGTGGACCAGATTCGTGGCTTGGCGTACCTACCAGTGACGAATACCTCAATACTGAAGGAAAACCCCAGCAAAGCTTTCGTAACGGCTTCCTCATCTACCATGGGCCGGGAAATATTGAGGCACGTAGCTGGCCGGCACCGCAGGATGGCCAGTGGCACGTACAATTTCGGAATTACGTCCATGATGTGTGGAATTTCCAGATGGGACCAACCTGGGTCGAGAATCAGTCCATTAGCTCCCGTAGCTCTTGCTGGGTGGATAACGCCCCTGGTAGTGAACCCGGTGCAATGCGGTGGGGGGTCTGGCCCGATTACTTCACTGTGCGCTGGTCGGGACGCTTCTACTTCGATGAGGGAGTGTATCGGTTCCGCGCCGCTGCTGATGATCGGGTGTACATCCGGGTTGATGGCAACCTGATCATTGAAGACCGTGACTGGGGACGGGTCAATGAAGAGTATACAGCAGATATACGGCTGAGCGCAGGATATCACGATGTAGTGGTCGAATTCATTGAGTTCTGGGGCCAGGCATGTACTGACTTTTCATGGACAAAAATTACGCCCGAACCACCCAGCAATCTGCGTCAAACCGGGAGTACCACAAACAGTGTTTCGATTGCCTGGCAAGACAACTCCAACAACGAGGATGGCTTTCATATTTACTGGTCGGATGGTAGCAACTGGCACCGCATTGCGTCAGTTGGGGCTAATGTTACCAGCTATACCATTCCAAATCTGAACTGTAATGGCTATTTCATCTACCGTATCACCGCTTACAACGGTGCGGGTGAATCGCCACCAAGCAATCAGGTTGAGACATGGTCGGCGGCCTGTCCAACTGCCACCCCTACGCCAACAGCGACCCCACGTCCAACGTTGACGCCTACTCCTACAGCGACGGCGCGGCCAACGGTAACGCCTACTCCGCAACCAACATTTCTTTTCATGCTCTACCTTAATGGGGATAATAACCTCAGTCGGTATATGCAAAACGCTATTCGCAATCTGGAGGCTCTCACCCTCAATTCTAATGTCAAAGTGGTTGCGTTGATAGATAGCAACGGGCGTGGTGATACGAGACGGTTGTTAGTCCAGAAAGATGGCCGATACACTCCAAATGTGAATTCCTGGAGTATGGGCGAACTCAACATGGGAGACGCGCAAACACTGCAAAATTTCGTCCAGTGGGCGCTGACCACGTACCCTTCCCAATACTCCTACCTGGCTATTGCCAGCCATGGTAATGGCATTGAAGGCTTCTCCTGGGACGATTCACACAACAGAGACAAGCTGACACCCGCTGAGGTGCGCACCGCACTACATAATGCGACAAATGGTGGTCAGCGGAAGATTGATATTGTCCACTATGATGCCTGCTCGATGGCATTGTTGGAGCAAGCCTACGACATACGGTCTTATGCGAACTACCTGATCGCATCCCAAAATCTGGCCTGGGCTGTCTTCGCTTACAACCTCTATGTGCCAGCAACCCAGCTCAGTAGTGGAGATGCAACAGCACTGGCTGGATTGGCCGATGCGATTGCCGAAATCAGTGCCGATACTACTCCACGTACCCTGGCTGGTCGGATTGCAACACTGTACTACAACCACCGTCTGATTAACAGTAAACCGCGAACAGTCTCCGTACTTGATCTGAGTCAGGTAAACAGTACACGTCAGGCTCTTGATACTCTGGCAAATGCGTTGCGAAGTAATTTGTCAGGAGTCACAACCTCTATGCAGAATGCTCGTTCGGCAGTTCAGAAATTCGACTCACGTGAGCCGCTATACAGGATCGATCAGGATGATGAGTACATCGACCTGTATCATTGGGCTGATACACTGGAACGGTACGTGCAGAATGCAACAGTGCAGAGTGCGGCCCGCCAGGTGAAGGATGTGGTCAAGAATCGGTTGGTCGTCGTGAACTACAGGGCAAGCGGGGTGTACAATGATATCTACATCGAACTAGATAACGCTCATGGGGTTAGTCTCTACTTCCCACGGCGGTCGGGATCGAATGATTATGAACAATATCTCGATCACCTCCGATTCCAGTTCACCCGCGATAGTAGCTGGGATAGTCTCCTCGCAGACTTTTTCGGAGTAGCTGCTTTGCCCCCAGAGTCACCGTTCAATCGTGAGGTGTTACCACTGCTCATTCCCAATGAGGTTGTCTACGTACCACTTGTTGTACGCGGACGGTAGAGGTTGACATACTGGTGGTAACATTACAACCCGCATCTCCGCGATAGTGCATCTTCCCTCTCTGCTCTCTGCCGGTAAGAGAGCAGAGGGGGAACCATGATGTCAGGTGTATGCTGGCGATGGAGTTGTTCGCTGGGAATGGGTATATCCTGTACTCTTATAGGTTAGATTGCAGCCTGTCTGGATGCCATTGTAAAGTCTTCCCTTTGACTGACAGCTATGATATCAAATCTGGTTCTGTAGGAGTCCTGACACACTACTCAGAGTCGCCCTGACGCTATCCTTGAGCGACGTATTACTATCTGCAAGAACTGAATGATTGCTGTGGTAAGGCACGCTATGCCGTGCCCCTATCTCGTGCCACCACATCGGGTTGCTTTGTCTTATCTAAAATCTGGGAGTGGTGAAAGCACGACATACGATCCAGCCATCACCCTGCACGCACCTGAGAACGGATGCGCGGAGTCGGTGCTCTTTCGACAACCTACTGGCGGCTCGGTCTGGTGGCGATTCAGCACGAGTACGCCCGGCTGAACGATGCACGTCTTTGCGCACAAGTTGCTGTTATCTACAAAGATCTATCTCCGATACTTTCTTTTGGTGAAGACGACACAAATACTCTCCCCTCCATACCCTGATCATTGCCAAAAACCACCTTTTCCCTCCGTCTCTTTCTCATAGTAAACCCTAATCTATCCAGGTTTGGGAGTGAACTATGCGTCGTCTTCTGTTGCTCTGCACGTTGATCGCGATACTGGGTAGTGTTTTACCGGTGGCAGTACCGCGAGTGGCCGCTACCCAAACGATTGGATGGCATTCTGATGTGCCGGTGGCGCGTCAGCACCACGCAATGGCGGCGAATGCCACAGAGATATTTCTGTTTGGTGGCACAGTTGTCGACCAGAATCCACAATTACAGAATGACTTATGGGTATGGCGTGAGGGGCGCTGGCAATGGTTAGGCTTCGGTGGACCTGGACCGCGTAGTCATACAGCGCTGGCGTATGATGCACGTCGTCAGGAACTGGTGCTCTTTGGTGGGTGGGACGGCCAAACGATGCTGGGTGATACGTGGGTATGGTCAGCCGGGGGATGGCAGCAACGCCAGCCCGCCCGATCTCCATCACCACGTCGTGCTCACGCCATGGTCTACGATCCTCAGCGCGAGCAGATCCTGCTCTTCGGCGGTTATGATGGCCGTTCACGGAATGATACCTGGGTCTGGGATGGCGTTACCTGGACACAACTCTTCCCGGACAGTGAGCCATCAACGCGGCACGAACACGCCATGGCCTATGATGCAGCTTCCCGACAGATCGTGCTGTTTGGTGGTGCGTCGGTCACCGATTTCGGTTCGCAGATACTTGATGATACATGGGTGTGGGATGGTACAAGCTGGGTTTTTCAGTCACCAACAACATCACCTTCTGCCCGTACTGATCACATCCTGGTGACAACAACAGCGGGTGTTTTACTGTTTGGCGGCGAAGATGAGCAAACCCTGCTTGACGACACCTGGTTGTGGCACAACCATTCCTGGCAACGCTTAACACCTTCTCTGTCACCTTTGGCGCGTAGTGGTGCAGCAGCAGCGTTTGCTCCTGTGCAGCAGCGTCTGCTCTTGTTTGGCGGGAATGGGCTTTTTGAAACATACGCCGATACCTGGTTCTGGAATGGGAGTACCTGGCAGCCGCTTTCCGGGCCGTCAGCTCCTTCCTCGCGAACACAGACGGCGCTGGCTGATGATGTTGGACGCGGAACCATTGTTTTGTTCGGTGGTATTGACGGTGAACCGCTAGACGATACCTGGTTATGGACTGCCGAACAGGGCTGGCGAATGGTATCACCGCCAACACGACCTTCCCCTCGTTTCGGCCACGCAATGGCCTATGATCCACTTCGTCAAGAGGTTGTCCTCTTTGGGGGGTACAGTGGTAGTAGCCGTAACGATACCTGGGTGTGGAATGGTAGCACGTGGGTACTGCGCACGCCGTCTGTGTCACCACCACCACGCTGGGGACACACCCTGACGTATGATGCCGCTCGTGGTCGGATCGTCCTGTTCGGTGGCGCTCAAGGCACAGCCGGCTTTTACAGTGATACCTGGGAATGGGATGGCCAGACCTGGATTGCGCTATCACCCACTGTTCGTCCGCCGGCACGCCGCAACCATGCTGCTGCCTATGATTCACTCCGTGGTCGGGTAGTACTGTTTGGTGGTTATGCGCTGCAGGGCGAAACACCAACCTACTTCGATGATACGTGGGAATGGGATGGGAGTCGCTGGCAGCAGGTGGTGGCTCGTGGCCCTGCTGCACGTATGGGACACACCCTCTTCTACGATGCCGTTCGCCAAAAGAGCATCCTTTTCGGTGGGATTGGTGATGACGAACTGAGTGAAGTGCTCTGGGCCTGGGATGGAGTGTCCTGGACGCAACTCCCTGATGTACCGCGTCCTCCTGTATTGTCATTCCACGCGGCTGCGTATCAACTGGCAACCTGCCGGGCCTTGATTGTTGGTGGCATACCAGAACGTGAACAACTTTACGTATGGCAACGTGCTGAGTCCTCTTGCTCGGCTTTGCCGACGGCTCGAATTGACAGTGTGTCACCGAATCCTGCTAATCGCAGTACTGATCGTATTCAGTTGATCGGGAGTGGTTTTGCCGCTAACGGGAGTGGTCGCCAGATTAATGCCTATCGCTGGTTGATCAATGGTGCTGTCCTGCCTGGCACAACCGCTCACCAGACGCTCAATGCGGCTGATTTCGCGGTCGGTGTCTACGAAGTCGCGCTGGCGGTGCGTGACAGTGCCGGCATCTGGTCGGCACCTGTTACTCAAACCTTAACGATTATCGATAATCCGCAGATTGTAGTGGCAACCGATCCAATTTCAGCAACCGTCGTGAGCGGTGAGCGTACTGAGCGATTGTTGCCGATAAGCAATCGTGGTGCCAGCCCGTTGACGATTAATTTGCGGGTTGAGGCTGGTACTGCAACCGCTTCGTCCCATCCGACTGCTGCAACGGATACCTCATGGACGTTGCCCCGTCTCTATCGTCCACCCGACCGTCTCGATGCTCGCCTTGCCCACTTTGCTCAAACAACATCAACGCGCCATGAGACCTATCTGGTCTACATGGATGAAGTGGCCGATCTGCGGGCAGCAATGCAAATTGAAGACTGGCGTGAACGGGGGCGTGCCATAGTCCGTCATCTTCAGGAAGTTGCCGCACGTAGCCAGGCCGAGACGTTACGCTATCTGGAAGGGCAGCGTCGAACCGGCGCAGTGAGTTTTTACTGGTCGCTGTACAGCGTAAATGCGATTGTGGTGCGAGGGGATGCCGAAACTCTGCGCACATTGCTGGCGCAGCCACGTGTTATTGGGATTACGATCAGCGAGACCTATGCGATTGATGAGATGCCAACTGGCGCCTCCCCGCAATCAACTGGCGTCAGATGGAACATTAGACGGATTGGGGCTGATCGGGTCTGGAATGAACTCGGTGTGCGCGGCGAAGGTGTGGTTGTCGGGAGTATTGACACCGGGGCGAAGCTCGATCATCCGCTTCTCAACGCCAATTATCGTGGTCGTTATCCCGATGGTAGTTACGATCACAGCTATAGCTGGTTTGATCCGACCGGTACTTTTCCCGACGCGCCCGGTGACGATAACGGACATGGCACGCATACGATTGGCACGATGGTCGGTATTGACGGTATCGGTGTCGCACCGGGTGCCCGATGGATCGCCGCTCGTGCCTGTAGTCGTCGCGCGTGTCAGGATATTGATATCTTGCGGGCGATGGAGTGGATGCTTGCGCCGTATCCGTCTACACTCGGCCCGGTGGCAGCTAATCCTGACATGCGACCCCAGGTGGTGAATAATTCGTGGGGCGGGCCGGGTGGTCGGCCACTGTTCCAGCAGATGGTAGCCGTATGGCGCGCCGCAGGTATCTTTCCTGCGTTTGCTGCCGGGAATTGCGGGCAGGCCCGTCCAGGCTGCCTTGTTACCGGTGTGGGTAGTGTCAGTTCGCCCGGTGATTATGCCGAGAGTTTTGCTACCGGTGCCACGCATGATAACGATACACTGGCAGCCTTCAGTAGCCAGGGCCCGTCGCGTTTGACCAGTAATGTGAAGCCGGATCTCGTTGCGCCTGGGGTGGCCATCGAGTCGGCGGCACTGAATGGTGGCACGCTTCCCCAGAACGGTACCTCGATGGCCAGTCCTCACACCGCAGGAGCAGTGGCGCTCCTGCTATCGCTTCGCCCCGGTCTGGCTATTGACCAGCTTGAAGCCTTACTCCGCACAACCGCCCGTGATCTGGCAGCACCGGGGCCTGATCAACAGACCGGCTATGGCCTGCTCGATGTCTACGCGGCAGCTCAGGCAGCTCGCACCGGTCTGGGCTGGTTGCGACTGCCACAAACCAGTGGCGTGATTCAGCCTGGTCAAACCCTCTCCATTCCCATTCACTTTGATGGTCGTGGCATGCCGGCGGGCACATATCGGGCTGTGCTCATTATTCAAAGTAATGATCCATCGGCTGCCGAAATTCGCATTCCGGTGAGTCTCATTGTACAGAGAGTACTTCGGCAATCGCATCCATTGATTACTCACCGTACCGCTGATGGCATGCTGATCCGCTGGACAGCGCCTGATGGTCGGATTGCCCGCCTGGAGTACGCCGTGCAGGAAGGAGGGCCGTGGATCAGGCAAGTCGGTACCGCGAGTGCCATTCCAGGAGAGACACTCTTCGTACTCCGTGGCTTACAGCCAGACACTACCTACTTCCTGCGTCTGATTGCGATGGATGGCAGCATTGAAGATAACGGAGGTCGTTTCTATCGGGTTACCACAGCACCTGCACTCCCCTTTGCCATTGACGACATCGTCACGCCGGTTCGGATCTATGTGCCGCTGATTCAGCGCTAAGTTGGGGAAAGGATGGTTCTATGCGTACACGCTCTCTCCGTCCATGGTGGCTATCGTTTGGGTTGATTGCACTGCTCCTGCTCAGTGTAGTGCGGCCAATCACGCCAGCACAAGCCCAAAATCAGGAGCAAAATCTCATCATGTCTGGTGATCCCAATCTGCCGGCCAGTGTCTATGTGTTGGCGTACAATACCTCGACCTACGGCATCTATTTCTTGCGCGATGATGCCTGGCATCTGGTTACGGCTGTTCCGGTCAGTTCCGTCACCGTTGATCGGGTGATTGCGAAGCTCTCCCCAGATCGGCAACGAGTGGCGTATATGGTGATTGATGGTGATACCGGGAATAGTGCGATCTTCGTGACCGATCTCTACGGTCTGGATACAACCCTCATCTACGCCAGTGAGGATCCGGCACTGGCGGCGACCTCATTCGCCTGGTATGGCGATCAGGTTGCTTATACGCTGGCCCGTGGCCCCTTCGCTGGCGAAGCTGATGCAAACGCCATCAACCGCATGGAACAGGCAGCCGTGGCCAGCTTCGCCGGTGAACTGTGGCTGAGCAGCGCCGATGGTCAGACCCACGAGCAGATTGTGGGTGAGGGTGTAGGGCAGATAGTGGCCGGGATTGCTGACACTGGCACGCTGTTCTATACCGTCGTCAATACCGAAACGCAGAGTCTGGTCGGTCTCAACAGCATTGATGTTGACGATGGTACCGTGCGCGATCTGCTCCGCAACGACGACGATACCATTTACCTCTCATTCGATATTGTCCAGACCGCTCCTAACACGACGCGCATTGCGGCTGTGACCACCAGTTCGCTCTTCTCCACCGTTCCTGAGAGTGGTACCAGCCTGTTGACGGCGAATCTTGATGGTAGTAACGTTCAAGAGGTCTACAGCGACCCGCGTGATATTGGCGCTGCGGTCTGGTCACCGCAGGGTGACAGGGTGGCGATTGCCCGGCGCTCGACCGGTGAGGTGCTCGTCCACGATTTGCAGACGGATACAACCCAAACCCTGACGGTCTCGGTGCAGACGAACGGTCTCCAGTGGAGTGAGGATGGTTCGGCGCTGATCGGCTTGCCAGCGCTCGATAGTGTGGCCAATCCTTTCACCAAAGGACTGGTTGTCTTTGGTCTGGATAACACGGAACTGGCTTCAGTTGAAACCCAGGCTACGGCAACGACGCTGTACAGTCGGTATATCGTGCCCGGTTTCGACCCAACGACGTATGCACCGTATGTGCATCAGAAAATCGATACACCGGCGAATTTTACCGGTAAAAACCAATCGTGTGGCACAGCATCCACAGTCATGGTGCTGGCCAGTCTAGGCAAAGTACGCGGTGATCTCGGCAACCTTGTCGTGCAATTCCACCACGGCCATTACTACAACGGCACCTATGTGCCGTCATCCTCATTCGGACGCGAACCCTCAGAACGGGCACTCCGCCTGTATGGCATTGATCAAAAGGGTGGTCCTCCCTACAATAGCGATACGCAGCAGCACCATATCTACACACTCCAGGGGGTAATCTACGCGCTCGAACGCGGTCATGCGGTCATTGCCGGCACCAATCTTTCCAGCGTCGGCCATATCGTAGTGATTATTGGTTATGAGCGGGCCGGCAATGAGGTGCGACTGATCGTCAACGATCCGGCAGGGAATGCCAATAACCGCCGTACCTATGGTACTTTGCGGGATGGGGCAGGGGTGGTGTACACCTGGGAACAGATGACCGCAACTTATCCTGGCTTCTTCTGGGCATTTAAAGTCAACGCCATTGCCAGCACCGGTTCGGTGGTCGACGCTTCGCAATGGCGTGGCGAATACTTCAACAATACGTCACTATCCGGGAGCCCGGTGTTAGTGCGGGGTGACAACACGATTAATTTTAACTGGGAGACTGGCGCACCAGCTCCTGGGGTACAGGCCGACAACTTCTCGGTACGCTGGACAAAAAAGGTGCGTGTTGATCGGAGTGGTGTGTATCGCTTCACCACCGCTTCTGATGATGGTTTGCGGATCTATGTTAATGGAAGGCTGGTGCTGAATCAATGGCAACCGCGATCCTTTACCCCTTCGGCCACTGACGTTTACCTCGCGGCCGGTGAGCATGTGATTAAAGTTGAGTATTATGAGGTAGTGCGTACTGCTGCGGTACGGGTAAACTGGCAATACCATACACCTGCCATGGTATGGACAGGATCGTATTATAGCAATCGCTTCCTGCAAGGAACACCGGCACTCACGCGCAATGATCCCGCTATCAATTTCAACTGGGGCTTGGGCAGCCCAGACCCTGCATTGCCACCTGATAATTTCTCGGTGCGCTGGCAGCGTTCACTCTTCCTGCCCGGTGGTGCCTGGCAGTTCTACACGCGCAGTGATGATGGCAGCCGGGTCTTTCTGAATGGCAATCTGATTTTGAGTCAATGGTGGGATCACGCAGCACGGTCGGCGTATTCATCCTACTACCGCCTCAATCCCGGCACACACAACCTGATAGTTGATTTCTACGAAAATAGTAGTGTGGCTTCGATGGAATTTGCCTTCTGGCCGAGGGTGTTCGCCGAATATTGGAGTAACCGTAATTTCAGCGGAACCTACCGCTCGGAAGTTCTCAATACGGTGAGCAAGAATTGGGGATTAGGCGGACCGCATGCGTCCAATCAAGACAACTTCTCGTCACGCTTCACCTGGCCGGTATCGCTCAGAGGCGGAACGTATCGTATCTGCGTCAGATCCGATGATGGCTTCCGGTTTAAGGTTGATGGGCAGGTGAAGTTTGAACGCTGGCGTGATAGCGTGGGGCAGACCTGTGCCAATGTGGCTATCAGTGCCGGTTGGCGAACATTCCAGATCGAGCACTACGAAGCCACTGGCCTGGCATATCTGGAAGTGACCTGGGGCCGTGCTGATGGGACGTGGTACGGTATTGCGCAGCCATCGGCACTGTCATCAGCGCAGATGGGTGCTCAGGGTGTTGCGCTGACCCAGCAAAGCAATACCGGCGATGAGGTTGAGACATATTTCCAACTGCTGCACGAACAGGGCACGCTTGGATTAGGTCTCGAAGCCGAGCAGCAGGAGCCGTCGGCCAGCTTTATCGTGCGTGTACCGTTGGTTCAGCGTTAGGATGTAGCTGCCAGCCCTCATCATCAGCTCATCGAATCACCGATGAGGGCCGGACATCTCAGCGAATGGCGGCCAGAGGGCTGCCATTCGCTATGGTTGTTGATACTGTCCACCGTGCATCCACTTGTAGATGCAAGGGTGTCGAGGATGATCGCCCGGTGTCACGTTTTGTGTGTAATAAAAGTTATGATGCCCTACCCACAGTCGTGCTGACACTGCACCTGATCAGTGCACTGCTGTGCGCAAGCGTTGGTAACCAGTAGGAGCGCACGCCACTAATACGCCCATAACCCGGTATATCACATACGGCTTCTCCACGCTGAACCGTTAACCCCCGCGCTCGACGATGCGGCGTAACCTTGAACAGGCTCGCGAAAGCGGCTACACCCCGAACCGTTAACTCCTGCTCCTTACAGGCGATACAGTAGCGGACACCATACGTCCTCGCCCCGGTCTCTCTCGCGCTGTGGGCTATGCATTACCCATACCTCGAATACTGCATTGCCCGCGTGCCGGAGCGGGTCGGGGGAGTGATGATGGGCGTGCTCCCCAGCCGGGAGCTGGGAGCGCGCGCCTCCGGCGCGCATGGTGCCGGTACCAGTGCTGGAGGGAGGAGCCAAAAGCAAGCTCCCGGCCCTGACGGTATTCACGGACGGCCAGGACAGATGAACGAACACAACGTCTACCCTATCAGGAAGCCATGAATCACACGTCTGCCCTCCCCTCACCCACCCCCGCTATGCATTACCCATACCTGGTATCAACCACGTGTGTATCAGCAGGTATGATCGCCATGGATGCTGTTTTGGGTGACTGGCCCGATGGCAGCGCGCCGCTCCAGCCGTGGTATCACGTGCTGAATGGGTTGCCTTACACGCGCATCATGTGCGTGGCGCGCAGTGTGGAGTGCGGCAGCATGGCTGCCGCGCCAGCCGTGCTCACGATCCGGTGCGGATTGCAGCGGACACCCGTGCCGGCACGTACCCCTGATGATGGGGATGGCTGAGCACAGGCCGGCAGCCTGCCCCACAGCGTGCTGGTGCCGGTAGTGTGTAGGGGCGGGTTCGGTAGGGGCGGGTTCGGTAGGGGCGGGTTCTCAACCCGCCCCTACGGACGGTGCCTGTGCCGTTCACCTGACCATCCACGGGATGCGGTGGACGGGAATGTCTTGCATCGCGTGCCATGGATGGTTGTTCAGAGGTGATCGCAGCCGCTACGCTCCCCGCTCCCGCGCAGCGCTATGCCTTACCCATACCCAGGTTGTCAACCGCTTCGCTCATCAGTCGAACCTATCTCATTGTGCGCGATCCTGGGCACTATCGCGTCACCCTGCTGTCGCGTGGGTCGTACGTTACGAACGGAAAGCGGATGATAGCAGCGGAGGTAGCCGTTGGATCAGACCATGGGGCAGACGTCCAGCCTGCGCACTAGCGGCTACGGCCAACCCCTGCCGGCGGTGGCGATGATGCCCGCACGCGGGCTGGAAGCCCGCGCCACGGGAAGCGCTTGCAGTCCGGCCCAACGCAGCGTGACATATGGGTAATGCATAGCGCTGTGGGAGAGAGGAGGTAGAAGCCTGCATTGGGGCGTCCTGATAAAGTAGAAATTGCGTTTTTTGTCCGTTCCTGAAGCTCTGCGAGCAAGGGGAGGTCGAAGCCTGCGTTGGGCCGTTCTGATGCGGTAGACATTGCCTTACCCCATACGGTCTATCCGCTCTTGAATCTTCAGCAGACAGATTGAGACTGCTGCGTGCTGCATATCACCTCTCGGCATTGAGCAAGCATGACAGGCTATCCAATCATCACCCTACGGCCTCGCCTGAGTGCAGATGCGCTAAACCGGTCCTCCTGTGCTGGTGACAACCTGCCAGCGGTTTGGCGGTGGCACGTCCGGTGGTGTTTCGGTATAAGTGTGACACCGGCACGATACGCATCGTTGTGTAAGCGGTGGTATTACGATGTCTGATAACTGATACCAGATTTCAATTGATCAAACATTCAGAGACACGATACAATCGTGCCTCTGAATGAATTGCAGTTGTGGCCTGGATATGTGTTACCGCACAATCATCGGTACATGCACATAATACTCGACGCTGAGCGGTGCTAATGGCGCGAGACCCTCATCTACTTCCGGGTCTCCCGGATTCAACGCTACGACACCGGCGGTTAAGAGTTCACTCCATCGGGTGTAACGGGTAAACTCAAACAGGTAATTATTGACATAACTGTTGAAGGTGGCGTTGCGTCTGGTGTAGTCAGGGTAATATATCGAGATACCATGCACATCGCTCAGGTCAATACGGTAACTGCCGTACCTTGCAGGCAAGGTTGCGATTCCAACTCGATGGCCGTTAGGGTTGGGTAAGATAAATGACTGTGTACCGGTCAATTCATTGATCAACTCGTCTGCCCGTTGTTGGATCGCCCGGTCTGAAATGCTGTCTCTGACGTTTCGGGTCCAGCTCAGGAGGTCCACGTATGCATCAGAACGGGCGTTGCGGTAGTCATTATCGCTGTTAAGATGGCTGCTGCTATTGCGAATGTTCTGTACCTGGTTGAAGTGTTCATTGCTGTTATTGGCATAAGCAGCTAACTCAGCAGCCAGGCGGTCAACGGTAGAAGCAACGGTTGTCACGCGACCGAGATCAAGGGCGGTAATAGTGAATGGTACTCGTTTCTGCACTGACTTATCGGCGTAGATCTGTACCACCGTGCGTGCAACCATTTCTGGTGTACTTGTTGCCGTAATATCGGCAACGTATTCGTCATACGCGAAGAAGCTCCAGCCCAGGTATTGCGAAGCGATGAGCAGGCGTGATCGGAGTGGCACTTCACTTCGCGGCCTCAGTTCAAAAGCGACCTCTAGCAGTCCCATCGAGCAGGCATCAAGGTGAATCACGTCAATTGGTGCGACGCCGGGTGCATTGAGCGCTTGACCAAGTTCTTTGATGGTGAGATACGCACTGTTGTTTCTTCTCCCATCATCACGTGCGTCACTCGTCGAGTCCCAGGCAATGCCCTGGACGCCCTGCCCATGATTGGCAATAGCCAGGTAGTAGTGCCGTGCCGGGAAGGTCTCTTGCCCCCAACGTAAGAAGTTCGCCAGTGTAAGTGGATCATCCATTGCTTGTTCTGATATGCTGTTCTCGCTGGGTGGTTGACCAGGATGAATAAGTATGCGACGAGTATCGTTGTTTTGTGGCCCATCGATCTGGATAGCGATCCGAATAGACGAATTACTGAGTTGTTTAAGATTTCTGATAGTGTTATTGAAAGATTTCAGTAATGCTTGACCATCGGCAGCATAATCGGCATCGAGGTAAAGGAGTATCGTCCAGGCCGGTATGTTCTGAATGCGTGGACTAACATACACTGAGAGACTGGTCTGTTGAGACCACTCGCCTTCATTATCCTGGACTTTTAACGTAATCGTGTGTGTACCGCTACTCAAACTGGCAGCCGGTATTGCTAATGTTCGGCTGGTGCTGATTTGACCATTCTGGTTTGACTCCCAGCGCCAGGCATGGATGGTGTTCGTTTCATCACTGTCTTGGCCCATACCCTGCACTATCAGCGTATCATCAGCACTCAGACTGCTCAGGTTGAGGTAACTGATCGTGGCGATTGGTTGTGTAAACCGCATCGGGCGATATATCTCGATCTGTCTCGTATCCGGATTGAAGGCATAGATGTTCCCATGCTGATCGATGTCCCATCCTTTCACCTGATTATTCAGTTCAATAGTGTACAACGGAGGGCTGGTAAGGTCGCTGTCACGAACCCGAATCGCGTCTTCACGATAGATATAGATGTTGTTATTAAATACCTGCAATACATTGTCGAGAGTAGGATCAAAGGTAGCTGATACCGTTCTCTCCACCGTCCCGTCCAGCCGCAATTTTTGAATACGCTCATTACCTCGATCAGCGACGTAGATATATCCATTTGAGTCAATTACCAGATCACTGGGTAAATAGAATCTTCCGGGTTTGCTACCCGTCCCGCCCCAGCTTGAACGGTATTGACCATCGGCAGAGAATTGCAAGACCTGATTATCGAGATCTTCCGCAATAAAGATAGTGCCGTTTTGCGCTACTGCAATTGCGCCTGCACTGACATCATTGATTGGAAATGAGAAGAGTTGTTGGCCGAGCGCATTGATTTTGTAGACGCGGGCAGTGGTCGAGCTTGATTGATCAAGGATATAGACCGAACCATCAGCAGCTTTGGTCATATCAACAATGCGTCTTGGGAGCGGATTAAGCGCCACTTGGGTCGATGTCACAGATTGCTGGAATGTCAACCGGGTAACCGCAGCCGGTTCACGATTGGCAATAAACAAAGTATTATTGGGCACGGTCACCGTTCCGATAACATCACGATACCGGCTTGATCTGCCCCATGATCGAGTTGTACCGCGTGTTGGGTCAAATACCAGCACCTTATTAGTGTAACTCGTCAGGTAAAGCTGACCGTTTGGTGCAATGGCCATATCGTTAAAGAGTTCACCCGGAATCGTCCATTGCTGTGCAATTGCGCCGGTGGTTGACAGACGGACGATACCATTGATCGGATCGGTCACCCAAAGGTTGCCACTTGGGTCAATTGCCATGCTTTGAATAGAGGTGAGCGGTGTGTTCAGCGTCGTCGTCAACTGACCGCCAGGGGTGAATGTATATATATCAGATTGTCCGGTCGTAATATACACGTTTCCATTGCGATCAATGTCGATGTCTGTGCCATGGATACCGGTTGACCATTGCCGCTGCAAATCACCGGTAGTGCTGAAGATGGTCACTCCCTGATTGTAGACAACGGCAATAGTTCCGTCGGGCGCCAATGCAAGATCATACGGGAACGGACACGATGAGAGTTGGGTACATAACATCCACGAATGCACATAGCGACCCTGTCGGTCAAATTTTTGGATGCGACGATTGCCGGCGTCGAGGATATAGACATTACGGCTTGCGTCAACAACTACGCGACGCGGTAGGTTAAATTGCCCTGGGTTTTGCCCGTAATGCCCCCACGGTGGTTGAAGAGGATTACCATTAGTATCAAAGGCCTGAATCTGATGCGCTTCTTGATCAACCACAAATACCTGATACTCAGGGTTGATTGCAATACCGCTCAGGCCGTCAAATTCGCCAGATATGCTGCGCAGCGGTATTGATTGCAGGGCTACAAAGTCATTGGGACTCCGGCGGGGTAACACAATGTCAACTTGTTGGCTTCCCGGTTGCACCTCATGAGTCAGGCTACGCTCTCGGTTGCCAAGTCGTGCCGTGATGGTAATTGTTTCACCGCTTTGCACTTGTAGCGGATCGTCACTAAGGCTAATCTCGTAAAATGGGACGTTGTCAACAGTGTTGATGTAGCGGGTGTACAGGGAAATACTGGTACCACGTGAGCTGGTGATCGTAATTTCGGCCCCCGCAACCGGCTCTCCATCAACATATACGATACCGTTCAGGCAGCAGGTGGTCTCTACTTCCCCCGGCGGTGTGACGCCGCCACAACCTCGTGGTAATGGGATAGCACCCGATTCTTGGGTGTCACCAGCCTGATTAGCACCTGAGGTCAATGGTGAAGAGTGTAGGATCGGCATGCTAAACACCGGTGCATTGAATGAGACCAGGAGAATAAACAATCCGCCTAACAGCATGCTACGGATACAGGACGCTGCCATAGTCAACTCCTCTTGTTGATAGTGATGGAGTTTCCAAACCCTCTTGATGTCACGTCACGAATCACATGGCTATATGTTTTCAATGTTGAATTTGCTTCATAGTTCGCATATTTCTAACAACAAGTTGACTGCTAGTGAACGCTACCGAAGATCGCCTGACGTAACACAGGCGCAACCAGCTTTCACGTTCGTCATTTCTGGTTAGTAGGAGGAAATGCTGATAGAGTCGGGCTGCTGGCGATAGATTTGGACTATTGCCGCGCACTGGTGTGCGCTGATCGGCAGCGGGGGGACGCATATCGGATCTCCTTGTTGCCTGATTCCTTCTACTACTAAAGAGAGCACGCAATACGTTGTTTTTGGCAGGCAGAGAGAAAACGCATTCCAACCGCTATGGCAAGGAATGCGTTGTCAATATGAATGGGTCAATTGCCGATCCAGGCGTTATGTTAGAAGCTGTGAAGTTCGCGAATGGTGGGATCGTGTTGCAGACGACGAAGGTAGTTTTGTTTGATCTGATACACTTGCTGCACTGTAGGAAATTGTTCTGGTAGTTGTTTGACAATATCTTGTGGTTTGTAACCTTGCATATCCAGAGTGAGAATCAGGAGTTCTTCCTCGGATAAGATTGCACGAATACGTTGCCAGAGAGCAATCTTTAATTCTGGATCACCAGGTTGCGCAGGTAAATGTTCATGTAGATGAGCGAACAAACGTTGGCGCTTCCTCGTGCGCAGTGTTCTTAACACCGTTGTTTGAACGCATTTTTTCCAGTATTTAATGAGTTTCGCCGGATTATCGGTAGCAGTCAGTTCCTCATGGCGTTGCCCGGCCTGATATAATGCGCACAATGCTTCGTGTATGATGCCTTGCAAATCGTCATTATCCAGATCCTCTATTGACCCCAGCTTTACAATGTGTTGGATCCAGGTACGCTGCATGCGTCCGAAAATGACAATGATGTGTTGCCAGGCATCTTGATCACCGGCAAAAGCGCGGCGAAACAGTGCCATACAGTACGGTGATAGTTGTTCGTTGGTTTGACGGAAGACAGTTCGTTCTCGTTCACAACCACAGATGAGCTGCTCAAGGGGGAGGTTGAGTAAACTATCTACACTCATTGTTCAACCTCAGTGCATGGTAAATGACGAAACCCTTCAGATATTTGGCCTGGCCGGGTCTCTCTTAATGGTTACTACTTGTAGTCGTTAGCGGGATCGTGGAGAGTGTAGTATTCGATAATGAAATTTGTATGACAAAACACTGATTGCTATTTTTGCTAAATATTAATGATAGTAGCAGTAAACTGAAAGTTTGTTCGGGGTTCTTAGAGAGGTTAAAATTCTTAGTCTTAATTGCAAGTGAAGGGCAAAGGATAAACCTACACGAGAGGACGTCTCGGAAACGTTACCGGATCATGTGGTTGGATGACACTTCTGGCTATATGTGGAAGTGTGTTTGTCTCCACGGCGAAATCCCGCACCGAATTGGAGACTTTCCGGGTTGCGTGATGCACGTGGTACACGGTTGGGCGTGCGGAAGCATAGCTCCCGCACGCCACCATCTCGTTAAAACCCGGTCGCAGCATCTGACCGGCGATGCCTGGAACGTTCTCTCCTCACCCCGACGCCGTCTCTGTGGAAACTGCGGTAGTTCCATGGGCTGCCAGTGCCGCAGCGATCCGCTCGCCTGCCTGCACACCGCTGGCCCAGGTTTTGGGCACTCCAACGCCGTCGCGGTAGCTGCCGGCAAACTGGATGGTCGGCAGGCGCTGTTCGAGTTGCACGAGGGTGGCAATCCGCTCGCGGTGCCCAAAGGTATACTGGGCAATGGCGGTTCGCCAGCGAGTAACATGGGTGAAGATCGGTTGCCCTCTGATCCCCAGGAGCTGGTGATGATCGCGAATGGCCGCTTCAATCAGTGTTTCGTCACTCCGTTCGGCCAGTTCGGGCCGGATAGCACCACCACTGAGGGTTGTGGTGAGGACATGATCGTGTGGTGCAACGTGCGGGAAGATGCTTGATGTCCAGAGAATGCCGAGGAACTGACGCTGTTCGCTTGAGGGGGCCAGCACACCAAAGCCGCTCAATTCCTGGCTGATCTGGTCACGACGAAAGCCGAGATGTACCACTGCTACCGGCGCATACGGAATGCCGCGTAGGGCACCAGCCGCTCTTTGATCAACCGACTCAATGAGATCAGCCGCCGTAAAGGCTGGGGTGGCGATAATGAGGCTGCGACTGATGAGTGTCTCCGGGCCGTTCACACCATCAATCGTCACTTCCCACCAGGAGTCGCGTGGTTGGAGCTTGACCACGCGCCGTTCTGTCCAGACATTGCCGGCACCCAGGGCTTGCGCCAGAGCGCGTGGCCATTCGGCCAGGCCACCGCGGAAGGTAAAGGTGCGGCTGCGCATCTTTGGCTCACTCACCTGAGTCTTCGGTTTGGGTTTGCTCAGCATGCCGCGCACGATGCTGCCACTGCGCTGGGCCGCTTCCCACAGTGATGGAAAGACTGCCGCAGTCGAGAGCCGTTGCGGATCGCCAGCGTAGACGCCGGCAACAAATGGATCGAGGAGGTGGGCGGTAGCCTCTGCACCAATCCGGCGGGTGAAGAAGGCAGCAACGCTTTCATCGGGATCGGTCGATCCACGGTTGATGAACGGTTCGGCCAGTACCCGCAATTTCCCCCGCCACGAGAGTAATCGCGTGGTAATCAGCCCGACTGGTGAGGTTGGGATTTCAACCGGTGTACCATTGATCAGGATGAACCGCCGTTTGCTACATGGCGCTGCCGGTGTGATCCGCTCGCGCAGACCCAGATCGATCAGTTCCTGCCACAATCGCGCATCGCCGGTACCCACCGTGTTCGGCCCACAATCGAGAATGTAGCCTTCTGGTGTGGTGATGGTCTGGATCACACCGCCAACGCGATTGGTCGACTCGATGACCAGGACCCGATAACCACGCTTGTGGAGCGTGTAAGCCGCAGCTAAACCGGCAATGCCACCGCCAATCACTACACTGTCGTATCCCGCCATCATGTGCGTTTCTCCTCATACTGTGCTCGAGAAGACCGGCCGTTCTGTTGCCTGTTGGAGGTATCGATCAAGTTCCATCGCCAGATTCCGGATAAAGAAGCGCCCGCGCTCGGTGACACGTAACCGGTGTGGTTCGATGGCTACCAGGTCATCGGCTGCGTAGGCGGCAATTCGTTCAATCTCAGGCGCCAGGACATCGCCTAACCGGTCGCCGTAGGGCGGAAGCGCGAGATCGAACGGTACTTCGAGGTTGCACATCAGATGCATAATCGCCTGCCGACGCATCAAATCGTCGTCACTCAAGCGCATGCCGCGAATGATCGGTAGCTGCCCCTCATCAATAGCCCGCTGATAGCGTCCCAAACCGGCATCATTCTGTACATAGCGCCCGGCCAGATCACCGATTGCACTCATCCCGAACCCGATCTGGTGTGGCGCCGGTAAGACAGTGTAGCCCATAAAATTGCGTTGTAACCGGCGCTCTCGGGCAGCGACAGCTAATTCATCACTCGCCAGCGCAAAGTGATCCATCCCGATCCATTCGTAACCAACGGTGGTCAAGGTGTCAATCGCCTGACGAAAGAGCTGAAACTTCTCGTAACCGGTTGGCAACTGCCGGGCATCGACGCGCTTCTGGTTAGGTCTGGCCTGGGGTAAGTGGGCATAGCTGAAGCAGGCAATGCGATCAGGACGCAGATCGATCATAGCCTGTAGTGTCGCCGCAAAGCTGGTTGGTGTCTGATACGGCAGGCCGTAGACCAGATCGATGTTGATACTGCAAAAGCCGGCGTCGCGCGCTGCCTTGACGACGGTTTCGGTCTGGTGGAGAGGTTGGATGCGGCCAATGGCGACCTGGACTGCGGGCGCAATGTCTTGCACGCCAAAGCTGATGCGGTTGAACCCCAGTTCGCGGAAGAGAAAAATCTGTTCACGGCTGCCGATGCGGGGATCGACTTCCAGCGCGACTTCTGCTGCTGGATCGAGCGTGAATGCTGTGCGGAGCATACCCATTAACCGCCGGCTCTGCGCTTCATTCAGAAAATTGGGCGTCCCGCCTCCCCAATGGAGTTGCACCACTCGACGATTGCTCCCTAGCGCTGCGATAACCATACTTAGTTCACGTTCGATCCGGTCGAGATAGTGATCAACAACGTCAGGCCGTCGGGTTGAGGTGGCATTGCAACCGCAGTAGGCGCAGCGTTCAGCACAAAATGGCAGATGAACATAAACGCTGAGCGAGTCATGTGTTACAGCAATGTCGGCTAACGCGGCCAGGTAATCGTCTGCGGTAAAGCTGTTACTCCAATGGGGAACGGTTGGATAACTCGTGTAGCGTGGGCCGGGTCGGTTGTAGCGATCAATGGTTTCGCGGGTGATCTCAACACTCATAACAGCCCCTCTTGATAGTTCATTGTAGTACTGTTTTCAAACTACAGCAACCAGACAAAATACCTCTTCCGCACTTTTCTTTTCAGGCCCATGATAGTTTTCATTTTAGCATGATAGTCAATCTTTTGAATGTTCAGGCAAAAAGCCTCTCGGCAGTAGATTTGCGGTTTCTGCTGATAGAAATGGGTAAAAGTGTAGTTCCTTCTTTGCGATATTGGTTGCGAAAGTGCAACCATCATCTACCGATTTTTCCTGGATGATGGGTGAATCCAATCGCTCAGGGCGTTATGCTAGATGCACCTGTCAGACGGGTAGAAGCCAGAAGCTCTTTTCGTCCATCCACGGTGCAATTGTGTGCTGGAATGAAAACCGTTCCCGCTCAATGGGCGCGTGTGCGTGGTTTGGCAGCAGCCGGGATGCCACACTCACCGTGCGCACGCTCAGGTGCGTATCGTATCGCTTACCCTGCAGGCCGTAGCAACACTCACCATTGGGTGTAATCCCCGCTATTAGAACTTATTTCATAAAAGCTGTGCTATCGTGCTCCCGACCACCGCCTTGCCAATCACCAACGAAAGCCTATCCTGATCCTGGCCTGTTGGCAGAGCGCAGCTTCGGTCATGCCGGCATACGCTGGATTGGTTGCTTTGCCCTTCTGTCATACCTGTGTCGCACTGTTCGGAGTGCGGCAGCCATGCTCACGATCCGGCACGTGGCACGCGGTTGACCCTGCTGGTCACGCGGATGCTGGGTGTGTCTGTCACGATCATAGAGTCGGTCAGGCATGTAATGAGATACCTTCTGGCAAACGTTTTTGAAATAGGTTCTACTATCGGATTTCCAGCCTGATCAAATTGAGTTAGGGTTATCCTCAGCTCTCGCTTCTCATGCTATACTGTGATGCCGCATCTGGGCGGTAATCAATGTGATGGTGAGTTTCATGAAACGTTCTCAACGACGACCAATTCGGCTGAGCGCGTTGCGCTGTATTGCGTATGAGGTGGCGCTCAATGGCTGGCGTATTTTGCGCCGTACTGTTAACGATTTCAGCCTCTGGCGATTAATTGAATACCCCTGGGCAACCAAAGCCCTCGATGTCCGGCGTGGTGATCTGGTGGTCGATATTGGTTCGGGTACGTCATCGTTTCCCCATATGCTGGCCAAGGAGGGGGTAGACGTTGTGGTGCTTGAACTCGATCTTGATCGGGTGCGCTGGCAGAAGCAGAAACGAGCAGCGACGGCCCGCCCCGGTGATGGTCGGTTCTTTCCGCTGGTTGCCAGTGCCACAGCGATGCCGCTGCGCTCTGATTCGGTTGCACGCATTGCTGCGGTCTCTACCCTTGAACATATCCCGGATGATGAGGCGGTTGGGCGCGAGATCGGTCGCGTGTTAGCGCCTGATGGTATTGCTGTTATTACCATCCCGTATACCAGCGGCGAGCGTACCGGCTTCTTCGAGGGCATCCGACGTTTCAAGCGCGTGGCCCGTAACGCTTTTGTCCAGGAAGGTAAAGCCGGTTCCTTTTTCCGTTTCTACAACGAGGCGGATATTCATCGGGTATATGTGCAGCCGGCAGGTTTGCAGATCAGTCCTCTGCGTGGTTTTGGCCGTTCAATTCTCAACTGGCGCTACCATGAAACCCGGCTGACTCGATTCTGGCGTACCTTCATTCTGAAGGATTTACTCCTGGCCTGGATTGTGCACCCACTGGAAGAACGCTTTGATCGCAGTGATCCTCTCTATGTGATGTTTACGCTGCGAAAACCATCCTCAGCCTCCCTCAAACAGTCGGGAACAAAATGACTCCCGCCAGCGTCTTCATCATGGTAAGATGGGTCTGGAAGTGACATCGGCTTATGCGCATTCTGTATATCTTACCGCGCTACGATAGTGCGGCGATGGGTAATCGTATTCACACAGAGGTTATTCACGCCTGGCGTGAGTCAGGAATTACTGCTGAAGTGCTCAGTCTGGCGGCCAATCAGGCGCAACCCACCCGCACGGTTGAAGATGATATTGTTGTGCATCGTCTGCCTTCACGCGGCACGTTTGTGACCCAGGTGGTTAATCGGGTGGTGAATCCACTCTTCTCCTATCCGTATCTGGCGAGTGCAATCGTTGGCTTGCGCCGGTTTTTGGCAACGACGCCGCCATTTGATCTGTGTCACATCGAAACGGCGTTTCCGCTGGGGGTTGCCGCGCTGTTTGCCGGCAGGTATGCTCCACCGTTAGCTGTGACCTTGCCCGGTGCTGATGTGATGGCTGAACCAGAGTACGACTATGGCTATGCCCGGTTTCGGGCGGTACGTGCCTTACTACCGTTGGTGTTCCGGCGTGCTCTGGTGATCCGCGCCGACTCGCCGCAGATTCGCGAGCTGGCCATTGTCCGTGGTGCTCCCGCATCAAAGGTCACAGCAATTCCGTACAACATCACCGAAGATAGTTTTCCGCCTGCTGATATGCCGTTGAGCGAGATGCGTGCGCGCAGTCGCGCAATCATCGCGACTCGTCACGGCCTTGATCCAGAACGTCCGATCATTGTCAGTCTCAATCGTCTCCACCCATTCAAAGGGATCGCGTATCTGGTTGAGGCAGTACCGACAATCCGTGCTGCCGGTCTGGCACCGCAGGTCGTGATTGTCGGACCAAATCGCTCGACGCCACGCTTCGGCGATTACGGAGAATTTCTCCGTCGCCGGGCGCAAGCATTGGGAGTAGCGGCTGATGTTATCTTTACCGGCGCTATTCCCCACCACGATGCCCGCACCTATCTGGCTGGCGCTGATGTCGCTGTCGTTCCCTCGGTCGCCGAGTCGTTTAGTCGGGTTGTGATTGAAGCCTGTGCTGTTGGAACGCCGCCGGTGGTAACCCGCACCACCGGCGCCAGTGCGTATGTGGCGGCAGCACAGGCCGGCATTGTGGTAGAGCCACGTTCCGGGCCGGCTATTGGTGAGGCAATTGTTTCGTTGTTAAAAGATCGGGCTGTATGGCAGGCGTATAGCGCACGTGCCGCAGCACTGGCACCGCAGTTTTCTTCACAGCGGATCGCTACCGAACTGGCCGATCTCTATCGGAACGCCTTACGCAGTAAGGCGTTCCCTGAAACGGTTGCTACTGGCCGCTAAGGTGCGGGTTTTGCCATCCGTCATTGAGGAGGATTTTTCATGGCACAACGAAACCGTCTACTCTCGCTGCTGGCAGTGGCCGCGTCGCTGATCGCGGTGAGTGCTGCCCTGTTCGTCGCCTTTCGTCCCGGTCAGGCCGAGGAGGGTGGGCCGATTTTGCAATATCCCCCTGAGCCACCGGCCCCGACCATCGGCCCGAATCCCACGGTGCCGGCTGGTCTGGCCGCCGGTCCGCAGTTCGTCGCCGATTTTGCGACCGCTGATAGTCTCGCCGCCTGGCAATCCGTCGCCCTCGATTTTGTTTTGCCCGAAGATAGCCCCAACTGGGTTATTGACAATGGCCGTCTACGCCAGGACTTTGCCGGTGAGCTGCGCAACAGCTCGCTGGCTCAGGTCGCCTTGCTGGCTGAGCCTGTGGTGGGCGACGGTGTGGTGCGGGTCAGCTTTTACGACGAGTTTAACGGTGTGGCCGGCATCGTGGCACGCTACCAGGGCGAGGTTGGCTACGAGGCAAACTATTACCGGGTACGCCTGCTGAAGAGGGAGTACGAAGCGACACCGAAATACGTCCTGGAGAAGGTGGTCGATGGGGTAGCCACACCGCTGGCAGCGGTGGAGGGGCCGGGCTTCGCACCGAGCCAGTGGCACGTGATCGAGCTGGAGCTGCGCGGCGGAACGTTACAGGTTCGTCTCGACGGTAAGCTTCTGATGGAGGCAACCGATGGACAGCCGTTGCCAGCCGGACAGGCTGGTGTGTATACCCGTGCCATCGGTGGCATGCTGTTTGATGACTTTATCATCGCCCCGTAAGTAGCACATACCTGAGGAGTAGATCCATGTCGATGCTCGTTCGCACCTTGCTCGTGCCGCTCTGTCTGCTGGCACTTCTTGCCGGCATCTTGCCATCGGCAACGCCATCAGCCGCCCAAAGTGGTGCACGATTATTAGTCGAAACCGTTCTTCCCAACAGCTCAAATCTCAAGCTGCCACAGGTTGCAACCTACGGTGATCAGGTTCATGTCATAGGGATTGCTGAGTCGAGTGGTGCCTCCGAAGGGAAAGCCCGTGTCTGGTCAAAAACCGAGACTGCACTGGCCTTCCCTACCCCGTATACGTTAGGAAACACGTCACGCACGACACTTAATGCCGAGTATATCAACAGCGCCATTGCCACCTCACCGGTTGGTGATGTGTTAACCCTCTGGATCGATCAGGCGGCCAAGGTTATTCGGTTTCGGAAACGTGATGTTGCCGGTAACTGGGGACCCGTCACCGAAGTGACGCGAAACGTCGCTTTTCCGGTACGTCCAGCCATGACTGTCGTGAACGGTGGGAGTCAGAGTGGTCGCATCATTGCGGTTTGGCGTGATGATTTTACCGGCAGTGATGCCTCAATCTATTACACCTTCTCAGATACCGGTGGAGCTTCATGGGCGCCAGTAACCCGTGCTTTTGGTGTGGAAGCGTATCGGGCTGTGGTGCAGCTTGCTTCAGGTACGAATGGCGAGGTTGCCCTGACGTTCACCCGTGATACACCACGACCGCTGCACGTGATGGTGTCAATCTGGCAGGGGAATGGTTTCAGTGTGCCGGTTGATGTCAATCTTGGTGATCCTGCCCCCTATGCCGATAGCAGTGTCGCTATTCACAATGGTACCATCTACGTCGGTTACCGTCACGCCGATAGCGGCATCTTCTACGCCGAGAAAAATATCAATAATCTGTTCGACAATCAACCCTGGTCCACTGCACGTTTGACAGGCGAGAAAGGCGATGGGCAGGTCTCGGTAAGTACCGATCTCTACGGCAATTTACATATCTCCTTCATCAGGACGCCGGGTAGTCGCAGCCAGAATCGGTTAAACTATGCAGTACGCCTAGCCAATGGCACCTTTCTGGGACCGATTGAGTCGGCAAGCTCTGGACCGCTGTTTAACGCCTGGGGTGTCAGCAGTGCAAGTAATGGCTTCTACATGCACGTAGCCCACGAGTTCTTCAATGGTGATACCCCATTTCTCCGCTACGCTCTTTTCCAGGCCCCCGGCTCGCCATTCGGCTCAGATCCGCTCATCGAAGGTGGGGCAGCACGGGTTGGAGGAGACGGCCGCACGTCGGTGAAGGTAACGTTCCCCGGTTTGGGTACAAACCCGCAAAATATCAGTGTACGCTGGCGGTGGGAAGCGCCACCAACTGATACCGAGAATGACTCGGGTGGTTGGGTATTGCTGAGCGAAAACGCAACTGCCAGCACCGAATTGACGGTGCCGATCCCCGCTGCGTTTCTCAATGTCAACGATTGTACACCGCGCACGTTGTACACTCAGTTGCGACGGAATGGCACCGCTTCAGTCATTGATACAACCGAACGCAAGGCGAGTGTGATCATTGATACCAGCGTCGTTGCCACCGCCGGTGTAGCTAATCCGTTGTTGTACGACTCGTCGAGCTGGTATGCCGGTAACTATCGAGTTTACGATCTCGATCCCGGCAGTACACCAGTGTCACAGATATTGCTTTCAGTAACAGATGGCGGTGATTGTTCACAAATCAGTCGGGTGCGCGTTGCCAGTAATGTGGCTGCCCTTGCTGCAACCAGCGATCTTGACGTAGAGGGTACGTTAAACGCGATTATTCCGCTCCCTGGTGTCACCTTCTCGCCACCGTCACCGGATGGTAATTACCCGGTTGTGATAAGAATTTATGACCAGGTAGGTAATTCGCAAACGGTGACCCGTACCATTCGACTTGATCGGACGCCGCCGCAAATGTCGTTGAGCGGAAGTGAGATCATTACCGCTACTGACTCGCCGCTGGGAGACATTCTCCAAGACCTAACGTTCGATCTCTCAACTGCAACGATTACCGAGGCGAACGGTATTCAGGGTGTCTTGATTGCCGTCAGCCCAAGCGCAGTGTCTAATCCAGCTACTGCATCGACCCTGCAATGGATTGAAGCTCCGGTTGACTTCAACGGTGGTCAGTTCACAGTGTCGAGCTGGAGTATGGCGAATGCCCCCGGAGTAACAATGGCAATGACCAGTGTTACTGAACAGACCTTCTATCTCTACATTCGCCTGATTGACCGTGCCGGTAATATTGGTGATGCGGTGGTAGAGACGACGGCAACCAGCACGCTCACGCCTGTCCGAACCTATGTACCCTTAGTAACGCGCTAGTGTTTGTACGTAGGAGATAGAAAATAGGAGATGGTGGTGGTATCACGCGCTTGTACCACCATCACCGTTCGGGGCGGCTACCAGAGCCGCCCCGCTATATTACGACCCTCTGTGTTTTCGGTGTCGCTGTTGTGCCATGCAAACCGCGAAGATACCATACATACCCACTGTGAAGTCCTGATGGCCACCCAGTTGCTACTATTCTCTGTGTCCTCGGTGTCGCTGTGGTGCCATTAAAAACCATAGCCCCTGGATACATTCACTGTGACGTGCTTGCCCAACAGAGGAATACTCCTGTCTTTTTCGCTGCTGTCATCGATTTGAGAATAAACAAGACAAATCCACCAAAATCCCGCGTTACTTTTGGCCGCTCAGAACGGTTTTATACATGAGCAGGAGGGAAAACGGGTGTCTTGTACTACGATACTTTATCGTATCGTTGCCTGAATACAGTTGGCGCAAAAATTTTACCATTTTCAGTACTTTTTCGTTATATCCTATCCCTATCAACATTGCCGGCTACGTTGTACAATGCAGGTAGTCTTCATGTGTAAGGAGGAGTCTACGATGTGGTATCGCCAACCTCACCTGTTACTCACATCACTGCTGTTGGTGATGGTGGCAGTTTTCGGTGGTTTTTGGCTGGCACTCCGTCCCGGTCAAGCCGAGGAGGGTGGACCAATCTTGCAATATCCCCCTGAACCACCGGCCCCGACTATTGGCCCGAATCCAACGGTGCCGGCAGGTTTAGCCACCGGTCCGCTGTTCGTCGCTGATTTTGCTACCACTGATAGCCTCGCCGCCTGGCAATCCGTTGCTCTCGATTTCGTCTTGACCGAAGACACCCCTAATTGGGTCATTGACAACGGACGCCTGCGTCAGGATTTTGCCGGCGAACTGCGCAATAGCTCATTGGCCCAGGTTGCCCTGTTAGCAGCCGCGCCTGTGGTGGGCGATGGCGTGGTGCGGGTCAGTTTTTACGATGAGTTTAATGGCGTGGCCGGCATCGTCGCACGCTATCAGGGTGAGGTCGGTTACGAGGCAAGCTACTACCGGGTACGCCTGTTGAAGAGGGAATACGAAGCGACACCAAAATACGTCCTGGAGAAGGTGGTCGATGGGGTAGCTACACCGCTGGCAACAGTAGAGGGGCCGGGCTTTGCGCCTCGCCAGTGGCACGTGATCGAGCTGGAGCTGCGTGGCGGAATGTTACAGGTTCGTCTCGACGGCAAGCTTCTGATGGAGGTAACCGATGGACAGCCATTGCCTGCCGGGCAGGCTGGTGTCTATACCCGTGCCATCGGCGGGATGCTGTTCGATGATGTTATCATTGCGCCTTAGCCGATTGGATGTGGATAAGGTGAGGCGTGACCATTACTCAATAGAGCAAAATCACCGAACCCATCAGGAGAACGTTCCCATGTTGCGTACAACTTCGCTGATTACTGTTATCTGCTTCATTGTTGTTACGTTGGCCGGGTTGCTCCCTATTCCATCGCAGGCACAAGAAGGGGCCAGCTTCATCCGCGAAATTGATATTGCAGCCAGTAATACCAAATACCCCCAACTGGCTGTTGATGCCAATGGAGTGTATGTTAGTGCAACCGATGGCATTTCTGGCAGTGAAGACGGCACTGTAAAACTGTGGGTCAAGGGTGAAGAAGATGCCGCTTTTCCCGCACCATTATCGCTTGGTACTGTTGCTGCCGGGATTGCCCAGGACTGGGTGCAAACCGCGGTGGCAACTGCACCAACTGGCGAGGTCTACGTGTTGTGGATCGATCAGGTTGCCAAGACGATCAAGTTTCGTCGCCGTGAGCCGGGTGGAGCCTGGAATCCGGCAACATTTGAAATAATGCGTGGTCATATCTTTGCCGTGGAACCTGCAATGGCAGTCCGCACCAACGGCCAGATTGTCGCAGCGTGGCGTGATGATAAAAATATTAACTATGCCTTCTCGAATGATCGTGGCACTACCTGGTCTGCCGTAGGTTCAGTACCAGGTGCACTGGCGTATAAGTCTCAAACGGCAATGGCGGCTGGACCCAATGGTGAGCTGGCAATTACCTTCACTCGCGATACGCCACGTCCATTACACGTCATGGTTTCGCTCTGGACTGGTACAGGTTTTGGAACGCCTGTTGATGTGAACGGTAGCACGTCGGCGGTGTTTGCTGATGCCAGTGTTGCTTTCAGTGCCGATCCGGCACCAAATACGCGAATCGCGGTTGCATTCCGGGGAGCTGATGATGGCATCTTCTTCGCGGAAAAGCTGGTCAGTAATTTCAGTGGCCCCTGGTCGGCTTCTACACTGATCAGCGGAAAAGGTGATGGCCGAGTCAACATTGACTACGACCAGCGTGGGAATCTCCACATGGCATGGATTCGTCAGGGCACCAGCCGAAGTGTCAATCAACTCTTTTATGCCGTCAGGCCGGCGAATCAGGGCTTCTTGCCGGTGGTCAGTGCGCCGACCGTCGCGCCGGTCTTTAATGCGTGGGCTGATGCCCGGGTTGGTGCGCGAAGCTATATGCATGTCGTGCACGAATTCTTCCAGGGTACGGCTCCGCGTCCTCGCTATGCCCTCTTCCAGGCTCCAGGTGCTGCGTTCGGCTCACGCCCGCTCATCGAAAATGATGTTGCAGTGGTTGGTGGCGATAGTAAAGTGACGGTTAATGTGACCTTCCCTGACCTGACCACCTCGAATCTCCCCGATCAGGTGCGCTGGCGCTGGGGAGCACCTCCGACTGATACTGAAAATGACTCTGGTGGATGGCAGCCGTTCAACCCTAGTGGTCCAACCAGTGTGTTGACGGTGCCAATTCCCGAATCCTTGCGTACCGATGCCGGTTGTGTTGAACGTGTTCTCTACACGCAGTTGCGTCGGAGTGAGAATAATCTGATCGATCAGGTTCGCTCTGATGCGGTGATTATCGATGCCGGTGTTCTAGCCAGCGCTACTGTCGGAAACCCCTTCTCGCGCTTGAAGACCTCACCGTTTACCGGCATTACAACCGCTGATACGATTGGAGAAGGTGGGGCCAGTGATGGTCATCCTGACTACACTCGTGTGCCGGCAATCTACGTCGAACTGCGGAGTGTTGGTGATTGTAGTGGACTGCAAAATTTTGCGCTGGCTCCAAACGCAACGGCACTCAATAGCGTGAGTACACTGACCATTAGCGGCAATCGCTTTGCCAATATCCTGCCCTATCCTGATACGGTAGCTGAAGGACCGCTCCCGGTTGTCGTGCGTATGCGTGATACACTGGGCAATTCGATGCATCTTACGCGCACATTGATCTACGATGTCACACCGCCGGTACTCAATGGTGGTACCTTGCAGGTGCAGCCGATCCCGGGCAGTGCAACAATTATCGTGAATCTGGAGTTTAGTAATATTGCTGTAACCGATAATCTCTACCCTGGTCGCGGCTTCTGGGGCGTCTGGCTGGCCAATAGCCGGGTTCCGGTAGCTAATCCGGCAACTGATCCGAGCCTGGTCTGGTTCCCGGTTGCTGCCCCGGGTGACACCAATAGCTTTAACGTGGTCTGGAGTCTGGCTAGTGGCTTGCCGGAAGAACAGCTTACCCCTGGACCTTACTATGTCTATGCTCGCATCCTTGATGGTGCCGGCAATCCGAGTGTCAGCGGTAGCCCGACGACGACTGCTCAGCCCGCTGCGTCAGTCTTGCCCGCAGGTGTCATTACACTCGATCAGGTGACCTTCCCGCAGGTCTACGTGCCGTTACTGAATCGGTAACAGTGCGCTGACAGTGTTTAAAGCGCACAAATGACAGGGGCGCACAGATGTGTGCCCCTGTTATGCTGTATCAGCATACAACCGATAGTAAACACCAGCTCGCGAGACTGGCCTATCCCTATTCCTCGTGCCAGACGACTTTGTTTACCAGTGAACGACGGCGACCGCGTGGCCACTCATGAGCCGCAGGATGCCCAACGTAGAAGAAGCCGAGTAATCGGGTGCCAGGGGTAAATCCGACAACCTCTGCCACGTGCGGGTGTGTCGCACAGGCACCACTCGTCCATTTGCCGGCCAGACCCAGCGCACTGGCCATCAGGTGCATATTCTGGACTGCACAGCCGACGGCAATCAACTCTTCCCATTCGGGTCGCTTCGGATGGGCTTGCATGCCGATTGCAATCCAGACTGACGCCTGCCACACCCGGTTGCGTTGCCCCTCTTCACCGGGACTCCCGGCGGGCAGGTTGGGGTTGAGCAGACGAAATGCTGTACCAAAGGCTTCACTGAGGATTTGGCGTGCAGCACCGCTATAGACCACGAAGCGCCAGGGTTCTGTCTGGCCGTGGCTCGGTGCCCAGTTCGCCGCTTCGAGCATCAGCGTCACCGCCTCTCGTGCAATCGGCTCGGCGGTTAAATCTTGCAGCGCAAAACTGCGGCGATTGGCAATGGCATTGAGCAACAGATGGGGAAGTTCAGCATTGCGTATCGGCACTGGAGCCTCTACCTGAGCGCCGGCTTCCAGATGGTGACGTGCTTTCTGGGCCAGAGCAATGAGTGCCGGTCGAAGCTGTTCCGGGTGGGTGAGTGGTGGCTCAAATGGGATCAGGACGCTCGTTGTTCGTTCGTCGCCACTGACCTGTATCTCAATACCACCTGCTTCGAGGCGCGTTATCAGCGCTTGTTTGGCCCAGGCTATACCGGCCAGGCCACGAGCGTAGGCCAGTACAGCATCGGCGTGATCGCTATTCATGTGTTCGATTGCTGCCGCAGCAATCGGCGCAATCGGATCGGGCATCATGGTCATAGTCTCCTCTGCTTTTCTGTCTGATCGTCACGAATGGGCGATTACGTAGCGCTGTTGCTCACGTCGCTGCAAGTACTCGGCCAGATAATAACTGCCAATCACAAAGACCGCTGCTGCTGCTTGCAGACCAATCCCTTCCCAGGTAGGATACAACCCAAACCAGAATCCCGTCCAGTAGGGCAGGTCGAGCCAGCGAATCGGATGCAGCGGTAGCCAGCCGATCACCTGCAAGACATTGACCGTGTGACCAACCATTTGCAACAGCACTGCCCCAATCAGAATCCCGGTAACAATCAGCATCTTCTTGTGGGGCAGCTTTGCCTGCATAACAAAGACGGCCAGTCCCACGAACAGGGTGAGTGTCAGGCCGATACCGACACCAGCCAGAACAGTTGTAATGGAGCCTTCGAGGGTCAGTGCCTGCAAAAAGAGCACCGTCTCAAATCCTTCACGGTAGATACTGGCGAACCCCAACGTGATCAGGCCGAGCCATTGACCGGTTTGTCCACCGAGAATATGCTTTTTCTGCTGGTGGAAGGATGCCATCCAGTCTTTCCAGTAGACATCGTGAAAGAACCAGTTGGTGATCAAGAGCAAGACGGCAATTGCAATCAAGGAAACGATAGCCTCCAGCGTCTCACCCAGCCGGGCCATCGCCATTAATGCACTCTGCGCCAGAATCCACGTCAATACGGTTGCCAGCATCGCTACGCCGGCACCGATCCAGAGGGGGCGGCGGAAACGGCGTTGTCCTGGCGCTTTGAGACTACCCATCAGCGACGCCAGAATAAGTACTGCCTCAAGCCCTTCGCGGAAGACAATCACTGCTGCGTTGGTTGTGATCGCCAGTGGGGCATTGCTCCCGGCCAGTGCCTGTTCGGCTTCGGCTAATGCCTGGTCGAGCGCGGCACGGGTGGCGGCAATCTCAGCCGGACTTGCCCGTTGCTCGATGAGATAGGCCAGACCTTTGTGGTCATTCTGTCCGTACCAGAAATAGCCCTCGATAATCGGTTTGTACTGAGGAGCGAAGGCGATCAGCTTGGCTTCCGGGCCAATCTCCATAATCGCGTAGGCTTCCAGACGCGCCGATTCGGCAAGTGCATACTCGCCGGCACGTACTGCCTGTTCCATCTGATCAAGAGCTGACCGAATCACATCGAAGTCAGCACCGCTGGTTTGCTTTTGCCATTCGGGTGGCAAGAGAGTGCGTAAATCGCTGAGCAGCGCTTCTGTCGTTGAGCGAATTGTCGCTGGTTCGGCAATCTCCGTGCGGTTGCCGGTGTTGGCCAATGCGTTACCCAGCTCTGTGAAACGAGCGGCAACCGTGGTGGTCAGATCGGGATTGCGCTGTTCGAGCAGATCACGCAGGTCGCTAAAGGCAGCCATCGCACCGGCGTGAAAGGTGATCGCTTCGCGAATCTCTAAATCGACGGTAACCTGACCGTTTCGCACCCCTCGCTCGTACTCAATCGGCACGAGTTGCAAAAAGCGCAGCATTTGACCGCTCCGTCGCACCTGTTCGGCAGGGCTGAGTGGTGCAGCACGAAAGCCACGCAGAAGGTCTTGCACCTCTGCCAGCAGTGATGCAATCGGTTCACCGCGGTACGCTGCCTCTTGCAATGCGGCAAAGGCTGCCTGTGCTCTCATCGCTGCCGCTTCGCCACGCTGTTCAGCATAAGCAGGAGTCAGAATGGCGAAGTAGCCGGCGGCCAGCGCTGCTGTTTCAGCACGCCGGCTGGGAAAGCCTTGCTGATCGGCGGCGATGAGTGCCTGAAGTGCTTCATTGAGCCGGGCCTGATACGTGTCGAGCAGATCGGCGTTCACTGCGGCCAGCGCCTCCTCGGTTGAAAGCGCGCCGTTCGCGGCGGCGTATACCGCTTTCGTGGCATCGGCATTCGGGCGAGCAAACCGATTGGCATGGCGAAATTCACGCACTACCAGCCATTGTCGGGCGGTGAGTGTATCACCTTCGTGCAAAGCACCGCTCACCACGCCGTACCCACCGTTCAGAAGTGCCGTCCAGATTTGGGCGCGTGCCATTGCAAAACCGGGCATATCGGCAGTAGCCAGCGCATTTCCGGCAGCACGAAATCCGGCACGGATAGCGCTGTCTGCGCTGGTATTGTAGTGACCGATGGTTGGTGCCAGGGCGGTGTATTCGCCGTACAGTTCGTTCAAGTGTGCCTGGGCAGTTGTGGGATCGCCGGCTTCGTGGAGTTGAATGGATACCAGGGTCGCTCGAATATGCTCGGCGATCTGACCGGGTGATCGGGTTTGCGCTGATACTGTCGGTGCAATCAGGGCGAGAGCTATTCCCATCAGAGCCAGCAATATCAGTCCGTAGCGGGTAGTGGCACATACCGGCTTGAGCTTCATACAGGAACCTTCCTGATTCTCTGGCTGAACGTCTATCGGAATATTTGGCGCAGGCATGACCTGCGCCACCAGGCTTTCTCAGATAAGCGCGTGCAGGGCTTATTCCGCCAGGGTGACCCCAAGGGCGCCGGCCATCTGGCTGATCTGACCGGTAATGGCAGTGGCCCGATTTTGCGCCTCAGCGCCTAGCGTGTCCGCCTCTTCCGGGCTAAAGCGTCGCCCATTGCGCTCTTGCGTGTAAATATCGGCCACAAAGGCGCGCAGATCACGCAGACCGGTTGCGATCTGCTCTGCCTGGGCAGGATCGACCGCCTCTACCCGTGGGCGCACTTGCGCATAGACAACCTCAAGCCCGCTTAGAATATCTTGAATATCGGCCAGACGCGAAATGACATTAAAATCACGCTGCGTTGAAGCGTCACCCAGGACAAAGCGCGAATCGCGCCACGAAGCAAAGTATTCGCTCATAGTAGGAACCATCACCACCAGCGCGGTAAAGGCATCCGATTCGGTTGGTGTCCAGTTCTGTGCGGTGCTATCCAGATCGTTCGCCATTTGGGCCAGCAGATCGGCACTGGCTTTCAACACATTGGCATCGGGCAGGGTTTCGCCGAATTCAATCGTGCCATCGCCGTTCCAATCCGCGCTAACCGGCGCGGCAAAAGCCGGATCAGTACCCCATAGCGTGCTTTCAGTCACACCAAACAGGTTTCCTGGCTTGGGCAGGGTGCGTCCATCGGGCAAGACGAGGTCGAAAGAGACCGCGTTTTCAGGGTCTTCACTGCCGGCGGCACCGGCATCGAGATCAACGTCGAATTGAGCGAGTGCCGGTGTACCGGCGACGATACCTTCCATCTTCTCGTAGATTGGGCTGGCAGTAATCCACGCTTCACGAGCTGCGTTAAGGGCTGCAATCACCTCACGCTGCTGGTTTTGCCAGAGGCTGGCATAGTCAAAATTGGTCGCCTGCGCAAGGTCGTAGTAACGGTTACTGGCTGTTTGCAGGTCAGCGGTAGCCGTGACCAGCGCACGTGTCTGGCCGAGCAGATAATCTTTGATGCCGCTGAGGTTGCTGGTGACGGGAGCGGTAGTGGGGGTTGGTGTGGTGACAGCGCTACATCCGCTGAACAACACAATCCACACCACGAGCAAGGCAAGCCGTAACTGGCGCGCCATAGTTCCTCCTTTGTATTCGACAGGACACAGGCATCTGGGGTTTGCTCTTCATCGAGCACGTGTGAATGTTTGCGGTTAGCATACTCTAATAAAAGAAGTTTGTCAACTTAAAACAACAAAAATCCCTTTACCTTATTCCTGTCAGCAAAAACAGCGCTTCGAGCGTGTCTGACGATTCGTCGTACAATAGCAGCGGGCAGCCGTGGTGCTGTCGGAGGAAGATATATCAAAAGAATCTACAATCAGGAGTAGCGGGACGTATGCGCACGTTTTTTGCCGGCCGCGACCTGGGACCACTGGTCATTATTCTCATGTTTCTTATCCTCTTGCCATTTAGCCTGCCGCGCATTGCGCTGAGCGATGAGGTGCAGTATTACGCCTATCTGCGTTCGTTCTACTTTGATCGTGATCTCAATTTTTACAATGAGTATCAGCACTTTGCCGAGATTGGCTTGAAAAACGATGATCCGGCAGTATCTAATGCGCTGCTACGTTCTGATGATGCGAATCCCAATCCGGTAACCGGTAAGCTACGCAACGTGGCGCCGATTGGCTCGGCGTTGCTGTGGGCACCGGGTTTTGTGGTTGCCGATCTGTGGGTGCAGATAGCAAATGCGGGCGGGGCGGCAATTCCGCGTGATGGCTATAGTCAGCCGTACATCGTTGCCGTTTGTCTGATGTCGGCGCTGTACAGCTTGCTTGGGCTGTTATTGACCTATCGTCTGGCCCGCATCTACACCGGCCAGTTGCCGGCCCTGATCGCGACCATCGCCGTGTTTTTGAGTACACCACTGGTCTTTTACACCTATCTTGCGATGGCCTGGTCGCATGCCAATGGCTTTTTTCTCTTTACCCTCTTCCTTACGATCTGGATGCGGGGTCGCGAAGGCAATCTTGGCCTCAGCGATGGCCAACGCCACTGGAGTGTCTGGCTGGCACTGGGTGTCGTGGCCGGTTTGATGGTGATGACCCGCGAGCAGTTAGGTTTGCTGCTCCTCATCCCCGCCGTTGAGGCACTGGCGGCCTACATTGGTGCCCTGCGCCGTCGGCAATGGTCGCTGCTGCGCAGGCTGTTTGCCGGTCATCTCCTGTTTCTTGCCGTCTTTGTTGTATCCATCACACCGCAACTGGCGACCTACTGGGTGCTCAATGGGCGGATTGGCCCCTCTTCAACCGTGGGTGGTAAACTGGCGTTCGTGCAATTGGGACCATTACCGATCCTGGTGAGTCCCCGCTTTTGGGATACGCTGATCCATCCGGCTCACGGTGCGCTGCTCTGGAGTCCAATCCTGTTTCTGGCCTTGGCCGGTCTCGCCTGGCTATTTCGCCGCGATGGCCCGTTGGCTTTACTGCTACTGATCGGTTTTCTCGGTCAGGTATATATCAATGGTGCATTCGGCACCACCTGGCACCTGAGCGGCTCATTTGGTTTTCGGCGCCTGATTGAATGCACGCCGATCTTCGTCTTGGGGTTATCGGCACTGCTGGCCTGGTTACAGCCACGGCTGGGGTGGAAGCCACTGGTTGTTGGCGCTGCGCTGTTTGTGGCCTGGAATGTAGGTCTGATTGCGCAGTGGACGTTCGTTAGAACCGAGTTGCGACGTGGTTTGATTTGGGATGATATGCTCTGGTATCAGCTTCAGGTACCGTTGCAGATACTAAGTCGTCTGGGCGATATTTTGTTCAACCGCTGCCGTCTGACGACCAATTGCTGAAGCTGGTAGTGTCATCGGTCTGGGTGAAGGGATTGGGCGCGGCAGCATCGTTGCTGCCGGTGTCCGACAGATCAGGGTCGGGCTGCCGGAAATATGGCCGCTACCTCGCATGTGGAGTCAGTCTTTGAGGTTGCTCCCCAGTATCCTCTGCACGTGCCTACAGCGCGTGCTGCTGTTCACGGGTGGTGGCCAAATGACCGAGATGGCACGCCTCGCTCAGGCTCACCAGGTAGGGCAGATCATCACCGTATTCAATCACGCTGATGCTGGCGTTGGTAACCCAGATGCGATTGATGCGATCCATATTCATTCCCAGAGCATCGGCAACCAGAATCTTAACGATGACATCGTGGGTACTGATCAAGACCGTCTGTCCGGCGTGTTGGACACAAATCCGCTCGCGGAAGTCGAGTACCCGCTTGAGTACGTTCGAGAAGCTCTCGCCACCCGGCATCTGCGAACGGGTGGGATGCTGCCGCCATTCGCGCAGACCATCGGCGTAACGCTCCAGAATCTCGTGCAGATACTTCCCTTCCCATTCTCCGTGGTTGATCTCAAGCAGCGCGTCGTCGTAGATGATCTCAAGACCGGGATGGTGGGCTACAATCGCCTGCGCAGTGTGGGCTGCGCGTTGCAGGCGGCTGCTATACACAACGTCAATCTTTTCGTGTCGTAAACGCTCACCCAACGCTGCTGCCTGCTTGCGCCCCAATTCAGAGAGTGGCGCGTCCTGCTGGCCCTGATAACGGTTGATCCGGTTCCATTCACTCTCGCCGTGGCGAACAATGATCAGTCGCATACGCTTCATTACCT
Organism: Chloroflexus aurantiacus J-10-fl; assembly: GCF_000018865.1. Taxonomy (NCBI): domain Bacteria; kingdom Bacillati; phylum Chloroflexota; class Chloroflexia; order Chloroflexales; family Chloroflexaceae; genus Chloroflexus; species Chloroflexus aurantiacus. Next base: position 847,893 of record NC_010175.1, on the reverse strand, counting down.
CACTGTGGAAGAAGTAGTTTTTGCAAGCGCCATTATAGCCGAGATGGTATCATTCGCGGCTGAGGATAGTCGCTGTCTGAACGAGGAAGAAACCTATGGCTGCGCCGATTGATCGGAGTACCCGCCGTCTCATTGCCGCCTTTCGCTATGCCTTTGCCGGGATCGGTCATCTGGTGCGTACCCAGCGTAACGTGCAGATTCATCTTTTGATCGGCGCGATTGCAGTCGCATTGGGTGTGACCTTACGTATTGCGCATTGGGAATGGGTGGTATTGACGCTGACGATTGGCCTGGTGCTGGCGGCTGAAGGCTTTAATACTGCCATTGAGGCGACCGTTGATTTAGCGACTCGTGATCGTCATCCGCTGGCCCGGATTGCGAAAGATGTGGCAGCCGGCAGTGTGTTGATCTGTGCGCTGACCGCGGTGGTGGTCGGAGTGCTGATCTTCGGGCCACGCCTCTGGGCACTCTGGCTGATTCTGAGTACGTGAAGCCGGTTTGCTCACCTCTTGGTCTCGAAACCGGGGTATACTACACTTACTGCTGCGTTGTTCGCACGAGTTTCTGCCTGTAGATAGCTGGTGTTCTCATGTGGCCACTTGTTCGCCAGGCCCGTCATCTTGGACGCTACCGCGAAATTGCTCAGGTGCTGGTGCATCACGGTTTTGGCTATCTGGTCGATCAGCTTGGGTTGAGTGGGCTGTTGTCGTTGCCCCGCCGGGTCATTTTGCGGGCACCGGCACCGCCACCACTCGGTAGTGCAGCCCGGCTGCGCGAGGCGCTGATCGAGCTGGGGCCGACGTTCGTCAAGCTGGGCCAGGCTTTGAGCACTCGTCCCGATCTTCTTCCAGCCGATGTGGTTGCCGAGCTGAGTAAGTTGCAGGATACGGTGCCGCCGTTTCCCGGCGATCAGGCGGTGGCCCTGATCGAAGCAACCTTTAATCGGCCACTTGATCAACTGTTTATTGCCTTTGATCGTCAGCCCTTTGCCGCTGCCTCGCTTGGTCAGGTACACGCTGCCGTTCTGCCTGATGGAACGCAGGTGGTGGTCAAGGTGCAACGCCCGGATATTGCCTCGCGCATTCAGACCGATCTGGCAATCCTGGCCGATCTGGCAACACTGGCACAGGAACGTCTGGCCTTCGCCGCCCAATACAACCTGAGCGAGATTGTGTGGGAGTTTAGCGCCATGTTGCGCGCCGAGCTTGATTACGTCCGTGAAGGGCGCAATGCCGAGCGCTTCCGCCAGATGTTTTGCACAAATCCGCATATCTATATTCCGCGGGTGTATTGGGAATATACCGGTAGCCGTATCTTGACCACGGAGCGGATTGTTGGGGTTAAGCTAAACGATATGGCAGGATTGCGTGCTGCCGGGGTTGACATGTCGCGCCTGGCGCGGGCAAGCCTTGATATTACGCTGGAAGAGATTTTTACCCACGGTTTCTTTCACAGCGATCCCCATCCGGGCAACTTCTTCGTACTCGATGGTGACGTATTGGGAGTAGTTGATTTCGGGCAGGTAGGCACGCTTGATCACGCCACGATGCAGGGCTTGCTCTGGCTGATGGGTGCGCTGGTCAATCACGATAGTCAGGGGCTGCTCAGATCACTCGAACGCCTGGAAGTCATACCCCGGCGAGCGGCAAATCTGGCGTTGCGTCGCGATCTGGAACGGTTCGTCGAGGGATTTGTGGATCGGCCCCTCGGCCTGATTTCGGCCCGCGAGACATTCGATGGCCTCACCACACTCCTACGGCGGCACCGTTTAACCATTCCCGGCCCTCTGGCCACGTTGCTCAAGACCATTGTGATGATGGAGGGGTTGGGGATGCAACTTGATCCGAACCTGAATGTCTTCGCTGCCGCCCGCCCGTACATTCAGCGCGCCCTTCGTGAGCAGATGAATCCAACCGCCCTCGGCGCTCAGGCGCTGGCAGGTGGTCGTGAATTGGGTGAACTGGCGTTTGATCTACCCATCCAGATCAGTCAAACTCTCCAACACCTCAACGATGGCGAGTTGCGCATTCAAACCCGCGAGCTTGAATTGCGCCGACTGGCCGCTGCGTTGATCGGTGCTGCCAATCGGCTGGCACTGGCGCTGGTTGTTGCAGCGTTTATCGTAGGGGTAGCAGCATTGGTCATTGCAATGCGTGCTTTGGACTGGTATGGCGTGTTGCCGTGGACACTGTTGTTCATCGGGATTGGTGGCGTGATCACCGGCGGAATTATGTTGACGCTGGCGTTGCTACGTCGCGAATGAGGTGAGTGACCGGTAGTAGTATCCGGTCACTCTCCGGCAAGTAAGCGGTTAACGGTGGCAACAATCAATCGTCGCTCGACCGCCTTTATCCGTTCGTGCAGCGACTCAACCGTGTCATCGGGTTGGATCGGAACCTCAGCGCGGGCCAGAATTGGGCCATCATCCACCCGCGGTGTCACGCGATGGATGGTACAACCGGTAACGGGCAAACCGAGCCGTAGTGCATCGGCTACCACGTGCGCACCACGCAATGCCGGAATAACCAACCCACTGGTGGTAGTCACGGTATCGCCGCCATCCGCGGGTAAGAGCGCGGGATGCTGATTAATCACCCGGTTAGGGAACCGCTCAAGGAATGCTGCCGAAAGCACCCGCATAAAGCCGGCGAGGACGATCAGATCAGGCTCGAAACAGGCGACAATATCGGCCAGCCGTTGTTCCCACTGCTGACGCTGCGGGCCGCGCGTTGCCCGTAGAGGGATATACGCCGCTGCCACACCGGCCTGCAATGCCCGTTGCAGACCGTAAGCTTGAGCACGGTCACTTGCGACCAGTACCACTTCACCAGCCAGATCACCGGCAGCCTGGGCATCAAGCAGCGCTTGCAAATTGCTCCCGCTGCCGCTCAACAATACTGCAATCCCTGGCACAACCTACTCCTGGCCGATGTCACGGCGAAAATGTTTGCCTTCAAAGCGAATCTGATCGGCAGCAGCGTATGCCCGTTCACGCGCCTGGCGCAGGGTTGAACCGAGACCGGTTACACCCAGCACCCGTCCACCGGCCGTACACAGACCATTTGGACCGAGCGTCGTGCCGGCGTGGAACACGAGCACCTGATCTTCGTCAAGCGCTTCCACACCGCGGATCAAATCACCTTTTCGCGGACGGTCAGGATAACCAGCAGCACACAAGATCACACAGACCGCGTATCCCTTGCGACGGCGCAGCAGGTTGGGTTGCATGTGGCCGGTAGCACAGGCATACAGGGCACCGAGAAAATCGCCTTCCAGCAGCGGCAACACCGTCTGTGCTTCTGGATCACCAAAGCGAGCATTAAACTCAAGCACCTTTGGGCCATCCGCGGTCAGAATGATCCCGGCGTAAAGGAGACCCCGGAAAGGTGTGCCCCGTGCAGCCAGCTCATTGACAACCGGCTGCATACAACGATTGACAATTTCGTCCAGTAAGGCCGGTGTAACCTCATCAACCGGTGCAATCACCCCCATGCCGCCGGTGTTGGGACCGCGATCACCCTCTTCTAGCCGTTTGTGGTCACGTGCAGGTGGCAACGGCCAGAGCCGCTCGCCATCACAGAGAGCCTGTACCGAGACCTCGCGCCCGTATAGTCGTTCTTCAAGCAAGAGATGGTGACCGGCGGGAATCGCACTTAACTTCGCAATCGCGGCCAGGGTCTCGTCAACCGTTTCCGCAACGATCACACCCTTACCAAGGGCCAGACCGTCAGCCTTCACCACCCACGCTTTACCGCTTTCACGGGCAAATGCTGCTGCCTCTTCAGCCGAGGCAAAGACATGACTCTGGGCGGTTGGCACACCGGTAGCGGCCATAATCTCTTTTGCAAATGATTTGCTGCTCTCGATCCGGGCCGCTGCTGCGGTTGGGCCGAATGCCGGAATACCGGCAGCCTGAAAGGCATCGACAATACCATCCGCGAGGGGGTTATCGGGGCCAACGACCAGGAGGTCAATCTTTTCCTGTTGGGCCAGATCGATCAGGGCCGGATAATCGGTGAGAGGAAATGGTACATTGCGTCCGTAGCGCCCTGTACCAGGGTTACCGGGAATGGTTAACAGTTTCGTAAATCCAGGCGAGCTGGCAATTTTCCAGGCCAGGGCGTGCTCTCGTCCACCGGAACCAATGAGTAATACGTTCATAGTCCTATCAATCACGATGGTCGGCGTCTTACAAGCCAGTGCGACAAGTATAGCATGATTAAGATGACTGAGTGACAGGGTGTTCAGGTGACACAGGATCACCGACGAGTGTTGGAGCGCGACGAATGGCGTCGGCCTTAATCCACTTCTACGCGAGCGATGGCGGGGTATCATCGGTTGGGGTGTGGAAGCCAGGCGTTCGTATTAGTCGAGTAGATCCCCCAGCCGATGGCATGCCTCAACCCGGTCGCTGGCGATCTGAACGATCCGACTGCACTCCACTCATACTTCCGGGACGGACAGAATATGTGAGTTAATCCCAAATTTGCTCAACAAAGTGCATCGTTCAGGTGTGATACCGGCGAGTAGAGGCGACGCATGCGTCGCCTCTACTAACGTCCAGCGGTGCATCGTCCAGGTGCAGCATCGGGATGATCGTTGGCTGATATGACATAACTTCATATTCCACCAGATTTGATAGAACACAACGTCTATCGCAGCAGGAAGTGCCAGCGCAGCTCTTTATGCGCCGTTCTCCCGCGTTGCTATGCATTACCTACATGGCACCCAGCAGCCGGTATAACACCTCATAGCACATCGTGATGGATACGGTGCGTCGTGAGTCACACACACCATGCGGTCATGCGCTCCGCAGCGTCCTGCTGCGTTATCAGCACGCCATCGCTGCCGTTCCTGTGGTGCGGCCCTCCCGTGGCATGCATCTCCCCGCCACGGCCGTCAGGTGCCGGATGTGGCCGCTGGTGCGCAGGCTGGACGCCTGCGCCACGGGCTGGCATACCGTCCCCTATAGCCCCACACTCCCCGCTGCTCGGTGCTATCCCGCCAGCGGCACGCCCTGCCAGGGCTACCCAGCAGCACGCCCGGCCCCAATCCCCGCCGGCAGGCCAGCCCCGAAGGGGCTTCGAGGAAGTGAGGCAGGGTTTTAACCCGCCGACTCGCCGCCATCACCCCTGCTCCCGCACGCAAGCTATGCAGTCTTCGAGTAATGCATAGAGCGTAGCGGGAGAGGGGCCGGGGGTGAGGGTCCTCAGAGCAACCTTGAGACCTCGCTCCTGCACGCCCTGACACCTTCTGTCCATCCTTGAACCAATCACAGCGAGCCACTGGCAGAAATATCCAGGATATGTCACGATGTAGGTGAACCGACTCAGACCTGACGATAGGCAACACGTGGAAGCAAAATCTTGCTTATGAAACTCCTTATTCTAACTCCGGCAATGGTCGAACATACCCCTGATCTACGCACGGAAGGAACCTACCTTTTGCACCTGTGGCTCAATCATCAACTGACACAGATCGCAATTGGTCGCCTGGGAAGGTTCGACTTCGCCCCTGGTCATTACTACTACGTTGGCAGTGCATTTGGTACCGGCGGTCTGGCCGCACGATTACGACGGCATATCGCCATTGAAAAGCGCTTTCACTGGCACATCGACTATTTGCGTCCTCACGCCGAGATACGCACAATATGGGCTGCACCCGGACGAGATCGGCTTGAGTGTCGCTGGTGTAAAGAATTGGCTAAAGTGCCAGAACTGATACGTCCGATCAGCGGTTTTGGTGCTTCTGACACTGGGTGTGGTGGTCATCTCTTTTTTGCGGCAACGGCGATAGCAGAAAGCAGTATACGCGAGCTACTACTGACAGGCTGATGATGCTCTTCCCTGTTTTCAGGAGCGGACAGAATATATGAACTAAAACAACTTCTGCTGCATCAGGACGACCCGGAATCGGCTTCTAGTCTAACTTATTTCATAAAAGCTGTGCTCTCGTGCCCCTGACGATCACACAGGCACATGAACTCCTGCCAATCACTTACGACAGTATATCCTGCTCCCAGTCTGCCGGTATGGTAGCGAGGAGGGCTAACGACCATCGTCAGTGCCATCACTCGTTGGATTGGTTATCTTGCCCGTTTGTCATGTGCGTGTCGCAGGGTTTGGAGTGCGGCAGCATGGCTGCCGCAGCAGCCGTGCTCACGATCCGGCGCGTGGTATGCCGTTGACCGTACTGGTCACGGGGATGCTGGGTATACTCGTTACCATCGTATAGTCGGTCAGGCATAAAAGGGATAACTTCCAGGAGACGTTTTTTGAAATAGGTTCTACCCTCTGGCAGCGCAATTCAAGGACGGACACGACATATGAGCTAATCCCAAATCCTGCTCAACAATGCGCATCGTTCAGGTGTGATCCCTGTGCCGAAGCGGTATCACGTGCGCTATCAGTCAGTTACAAGTGGGTTGTTGTTAGTCGTAGGGGCACGACATGCTGTGCCCCTACGCCAGGCGTCGTTCAAGGGCAGCATCAGGGTAATTTATTGGCTGTTGTGTCATGACTTCTGTTCTACTAGATTGAGTACAACACAATATCTACCGCATCAGAAAGCCGCAATGCAGACCTCTGCTCTCCCCTCTACCGCGCTGTGCTATGCATTACCCATACGCCACACAGTAGCCGGTATGATGTATCGGTCGGGTCACGGGTCACGGGCCACCGGGGATGTCCTGACCGTGCCCGGTAGGGGCGTACGGCTGCGTGACCCTACCCATGCCGGTGCAGCATGCTGCCGCCATCCCCAGGACGACAATGGTCGCCGGCTGGCACCTGATGATGTCCGTGTAGGGGGCAGCAGTGCCCAGGACGGGGTATGAGCACCCATCGGGAAAGCGTCCAGCCCTACTCTGCCCGACACGACGCCACCGTCCGCCACCACTGCACCATCCAGGTTCTGTCGGTGCGCCCTGGCGTGATAGGCGGATGCACCGGACATCTCCGGCATCACGACCGTGCTGGTGTCATGCAGTGATGCCCAGGGGAGCGCAGGCTGCGATACTCCCTGATGATACACGCAGATGGCACCTATCGCGTTATGGGTAATGAAAAGCGCGCTGTGGGAGAGGGGTCAGGGGTGAGGACCCGCGAGGCGGCGGGCTTAAAACCCTGCCTCAATTCGTGGAAGTCCCTCCGGGGCTAGCCTGCCGGTGGGGAGCAGGTGCCAGGTGCACTGATGGACAGCCTCAGCAGGGCTTTCACCTCGTGAGGGAGGGCATCAGCCCGCACGACCAGATCGGCGGGTTGGGTGAGGCGGAGGGGGGATCATACCTGACCATAGGACAGGTGTCCACCCTGTGTACTGGCGGCCACGGCAATCACCTGACAGGGTGGCGGGAATGCCGGTACGTGGGCTTGCATCCCGCATCATCGGGAGCCACCACATGTTACATGGGCATCCTATTGCCTACCACGTGACTTATGGGTCGTGCATAGATAGACCGTGCTACGGGAGAGGGACCGTGGATGAGGGCGTTCATCCTACAGCCAATCTCAATCTCTGTTATACGTGCGCAGGTTCGATTCGCTCCTGAAGTGTCCGTAGTAGTTATGCTGCACCACGAAACAGCAGGAGGGACGAATCACTGTTCGCCCCTCCTGACTCGCGCTTTGCCGCTACGACACGAGACTACTCGCGTACCGGTAGTCCCCGCTCGACAATCAAATCCATCGCCCGATCTATCGGAATATGCACCTTACCCTCCATCGTATAGCCGTAGCTATTGAGTAATGTGCGTGCATCATTGACATACGTTCGATACGTATTCCCGGTAACCGGTGCCGGTTGTGGGGTAAAGGGCAGACGCCCGGCCAGCAACACGACCAGACTCAACACCAGGAACACCATCAGACCGGCGATCATCAGGCGACTCAGTGATGGCTCTGCCATTGTGCGAGCCGTGCGAACCGGCTGTGCAGGTCGTCCGGCAGTATATCGTGATGCAGAATAGTTCGGGCGATAGCTCATACTTCACACTCCTCTACGTTAGTGGTGACCGCTGTTCTGTAACTGCTCCATATTTGGATCGCGCAGCGGTAGCAGTGGTGCCTGTTGGACGTTTGCAGCGAACAGAGCAATGACCAGGCCGATCAGCCCGATAGGTGCTGCCACGTCGGTAATTGCAATATCCCACAGATGTTCGCGAAATTCGGGGAGGATAATCCAGGCCATATCAACAAAGCGCATCACCACAATCCAGCCCGCAATCGTCGCTAGTGTGTTCAGGTTGCGCTTCGTACCGCGGAACAGCAAGACAAAGAACGGTAACGCGAAGGCGAAGAGCATCAGGGCCAGCGCGACAAAAACCCAGCCGTGCTGCGTCCGGTGAACATACCAGGGCGTAAACTCGGCCACATCACCCGACCAGATAATAACCAACTGACCGTAGGACATATACGTCCACAGCACGGTGAAGGCAAATATCAATTTCCCGATGTCGTGGATCGGTTTAACCGAGACATACTCGCGGAAGAGCGCGGCATCACGGACGCGGCTCATCATCAAGGCCAGAAATGCCAGCGTCATCAACCCGGCATTCGCCATATAGTGCGCACCGTAGATGGTCGAGAACCAGTGCGGATCGAGTGACATTGCCACATCGAACGAGAAGAAGGTCACCGTGATCACAAACAGCGCAACACCGATGCCACTCAGACGGCGCATCCGGGTTGCCAGCTTCTTCGCATCACCGCCGGCATCCTGCTGTCGCGACCATGCACGCAGGGTCAGAGCCAGAGCCGACCAGATGATGAAAAAGATCGCGATTCGGGCGGTCACCCACAACGGGCTAAGCCAGGGGACCTTGTGGGCAATGATAGGATCGAACTCGGCGCCACCAGGGGTTACCACTTCCGGGTTGGCCCACTCGTAGAGCGGATGCTCTAGCCCCAGCGCCTTGTACGTATCAAAATAACCGAGGGCAATCGGAATGAAGAGCAAGCCCATAATCGGCAACGTAGCAGCACCGGCTTCCAGCATCCGGCGTACCGTCACCCCCCACGCGCCTCCGGTCAGGTGCTGCACCATCAGAAAGCCCAGGCAGCCGAGAGGGATCGTCATTGCCACGTAGTAACCATAAATGTACGACTCGAAAAACGAGGTCGGACTGAGAAAATAGCCGGCGGCCAGAACGCCGATACCAATCACAGCAGCGGCCAGGCCAAGCATCTGTACCTGGCCGAGCTGGGGAATACGGGTCTGTGAGATACTTGTCGTCGCCATGGATTCTAACCTTCCAGCCTAATTACCAAGCTGTGCACGCTGATCGGGAGGAACATCATCAATAGTTGCATTTTGGCTCAACTGCAAGGCCCGGATATAAGCGGCAATCGCCCAACGATCTTCGGGGGTAATCCGTGATGCATAACCGTACATCGACTGATACCCACCATTCTCCGGATCACCGCGGTACACGCCATTTGTAATCACCACAAAGAAATGGCTGAGAGGCGCTTCGCGCAGGCGCTGTTGATGGAAGTTGGCCGGCACGATACCGCCTCGCTCAGCAACCATACTTGCCCCGTAGCCAGCCTCGCCATGACACACTGCACAGTAGATGTTGTACTTCAGTTGGCCACGTAAGAGCAGATCTTTGGTTACCGGGAAGGGCATTGCATCCACTTCCTGACCATCGATCAGACCGGTGTAGAGAAACTCGTCGGTCTTTACTACTTCAAACGGTGTCGTGCCGGGAACATTTGGGCGCGACGAACGGCCATCAGCGAAGAAGCTGCTCGGCTCATAGGTGGTGTACTTCTGCTGATCGTACATATCCTGGTGACATGCAGTCAGCAGCAGCACCAACAGGCCGACCCAACCGAAGCGAATCATGCGTGATGTCAAGCGAGGCTTTTGCATGGGTGTCCCTCAGTATGCCACCTCAGAGACCTGCATCGGGTTCAGCGAGCGCAGGAACTGTGAAGTGCGCGAACGATCAAACAGCGGATCCGTTGCTTCAATACACAAGAAGAAGGCGTCTTGTGACGCATACTGGAAACGTGGCACGTTAAACACCGGATGGTACGGTGACGGTAGACCATTAAGTACAATCATGCCGATGGCTGCCGCAAACGAAGCCAGCAGAATCCCGCTTTCAAATGTGATCGGGATCATGGCCGGCCAGTTGGTAATATCGAGCGGGCGACCGCCGACATTGAGGGGATAATCAACCAGATTTCCGATGTATTGCAGAATAAACCCAGAGGCAGCCCCAATCAGCCCAAAGAGCAGCACCAGGCGAGGCACACCGGTATCGCCATGGGCAATCTCCTCAATCACCTCTTCAATTGGGAAGGGTGAAAAGGCATCCATCTTCGTATAGCCGGCTGCCTTAGCCTTGCGAGTTGCTTCAATTAATGCCTCTGGCGTGGGAAACTCAGCCATCACGCCGTACACATCGTTACGCATCGCCTCACTCCTTTTAGTCTGCTGTCGCTGCACCATGCGCCGGGCTTTGCTCGTGCCCGTGGCCGTGCGCGCCATGCCCTGCCCGCTGCTTTGCCTTCTCCGTTTCCTGATAGAGGAACAACCGCATCTCAAAGATGTTAATCATCGGCAAGACACGGATGAAGAGGAAGAGCAGCGTGAAGAAGAGGCCGAAGGTGCCAATGTAGAGCGACCAGTCCCAAATCGTGGGAATATAAATATCCCATGACGACGGCAAGAAGTCGCGTTCGAGCGAAATCACGATAATCACGTAACGCTCAAGCCACATACCGACGCTAACAATCAAGGAGATAATCAGCAAGGCCGGTATATTCTGCCGCACCTTCTTGAACCAGAGCGGCTGAATCGCCACTGCGTTACAGAAGAGCAACCCCCAGTACGCCCACGAGCTTGGTCCAAACAGACGGTTGTACAAGAGGTATTCCTCGAACTCATTACCGCTGTAGAGCGAGGCAAAGACCTCCATGAAGTACCCGTACACGACAATCATCCCGGTCGTGAGCATAACCTTCGCCATCACATCAAGATGGTGCAGGGTAATGTAGTTCTCAAAGCCGTAGAAGGTGCGTACCGGGATCATGAGCAGGAGTACCATCGCGAAACCGGCGAACACGGCACCGGCCACGAAGTAGGGTGGGAAGACGGTAACCTGCCAGCCGGGCACCTGCGAAATGGCGAAGTCGAGCGAAATGATTGAGTGTACCGACACCACCAGCGGCGTTGAGAGACCTGCCAGCAAGATCGAAGCCATCTCGTAGCGGTGCCAGTGACGAGCCGATCCGCGCCAGCCAAGGGCAGCAATGCCGTACAGTCGCTTCACCCAAATATTCTTCGCTCGATCACGCAGCGTAGCGAAGTCGGGGATCAGACCTACCAGCCAGAACACCAGCGACACAGTTGCGTAGGTCGAAATTGCGAACACGTCCCAGGCCAACGCGCTGCGGAACTGTGGCCACATGCCGTGGGTGTTGGGGTACGGGATCAGCCAGTAGAAGAGCCATGGCCGCCCAAGGTGCAGAATCGGGTAGAGACCGGCACAGGCCACTGCGAACAGCGTCATTGCCTCGGCAAAGCGGTTGATCGAGTTGCGCCAGCCCTGGTTGAGCAGCAACAAGATTGCCGAGATGAGCGTACCGGCGTGACCGATACCGATCCACCACACGAAGTTGATGATGTCCATGCCCCAGCCGACCGGGATATTGATACCCCAGATACCGACGCCGCGGATGAACAGCCACGTCACCGACACAAAGAAGATCATCAACATGAAGAATGCCACGCTGAAGCCGGCTAGCCAGCCCTTTGGTGTCTTCAGCGGCGGCGTAAGGGGTACATCACCGATCTTCGCAGAGATCGATGTGTAGGTTTCTCCCGGCAACAGATAGGCTTCGCCATCGTCTTGTGGCCGGGTGCGGAGTGGTTGCGCCTGTGCCATCGCTAGCCTTCCACCTTTTCTAGTTCCTCAGACGGATTGCGGACACGGGCCAGATATGTCGTGCGCGGGACGGTGTTCAGGAAGCCCAACAGGCCGTAGTTGTGCCCTTCTGCTTTCCATTTTGCGACCCGGCTGTTGCTGTCATTAATGTCACCAAACACAATGGCACCGGTTGGACACGCCTGCTCGCAGGCGGTCTGAATGGCGCCGTCGCTAATGACATACGATGACTGACCGGCTTGCACTGCCGCTCGTTTGGCTGCAATACGTGCTCCGCTAATGCGCTGGACGCAGTACGTGCACTTCTCCATCACACCTCGGATGCGCACCGTCACATCTGGGTTGAACGCGAGCTTGAAGGTCTCGGTCGTGGTATCGCTGTATTGCAAGAAGTTAAACCGCCGTACCTTGTACGGGCAGTTGTTCGAGCAATACTTTGTACCGACACAGCGATTATACACCATGTTGTTAAGACCTTCGTAGTCGTGAACGGTAGCCGCAACCGGACAGACAACCTCACATGGCGCTTTTTCGCACTGCATACAGTTGACAGGCATCATGTAGATCGAGGGGTTATCAAGATCCTCACCTGCAAAGTATCGATCAATGCGTATCCAGTGCATTTCACGGCCACGCGAGACCTGATCTTTGCCAACGACGGCGATGTTGTTTTCAGCCTGGCAGGCTACGACACAGGCGTTACAGCCGATACAGGCGTTCAGGTTGATGGTCATTCCCCAGGCGTTGCGACCGGTATAGTCATCGCCGGGTTGAAGCGATTGATAGTTCGGCGTTTCTCGTCCGTATTCCTCTTGATAGACCTCTTTGGCAATGTACTTCGGGTCTTCCTTGAATTTCTTAAATTCACCAACCCGATAAATATCGCGTCCTTCGAGTGTCCAGTGATCTTGCGTGCTGACCAGCAGATAGGTGCGACCGGTGTTGGTTACGCGAGCACCAGCGCCAAACCACGGGCTATCACTGGTACGGATTGGGTAGACATCGATACCGACGTTGTTGCCCACCCGTCCGGCATGGGTGCGACCATAGCCGAGATTGAGTGTGATCGAGTCTTCGGCGTGACCGGGTAGGAGCCAGATCGGTATCTCGATGATCCCACCGCGATACTCAATGCGGGCTATCGTGCCGTTGACTTTCGAGAGCTGCTCAAGATATTGCTGCCGCTCACGATCATCGGCTTCAGTCCCAATCAGGCGGTCAGCATTGAACGGCAGACCAAGCAATTTGATGGCTGTGCGCGGACTCATCAAAGCCGCATTGTCCCAAACCAGTTTGGTGAGTGGACGTGGTAGCTCTTGCAGCCAACCATTATTTGCATAAAAGCCATCGAAAAGTGATGGGTCTGGCCGGAATACGATTTCGACGCCATCACCGGGCTGAGGAATCGGTGTCGCCCGGATTGCTCCCTCATTTAACGTTGGTTCGATAACGGGGGCAACCGTCTCGGCAATGACGCCGTTTGCCAGTGCCACCTGCCAGCCGGTTTCGCCAATTTGTTCCAGCCAGAATGAACGTACCAGATCATAACTCTCTGCTTCTGGCTGGCCGAGCATTGCCGCCAGCAGTTCGTTAGCGGTTTTTCCACCGTAGAGGGGTTCAATCAGCGGTTGCACAATACTGGCCGTACCGTCGAAGGCACGAGCATCGCCCCAGCTCTCCAGCGGGTGCGCTTGCGGAATGTGCCAGGTGGCACGTGCCGAAGTCTCGTCAACAAACTGGCTCAGATGAATAGTTAGCGGTACGCTCGCCATGCGGTCGGCGAAGCGGAGATCACCGGGCGCGTTGTAGACCGGATTCCCGCCAATCATGATCAGGGTTTCAACCCGACCGGCAGCCATCTCGCTGACCAGTGCCACCAGCTCTTCCGTCTGATTGGTTGGTCGGGCTTCAACCGGTTCGTGGTAGAACACTGTCTGGCCCACATTTCCCAATTCAGCATTGATCAAGTGCGCCAGTGCGTGGACGATAGGCGGCTGTTGGTCGCCGGCAATCACCACCGACTGACCACGATGCTCTTCCAGATCGCGGGCAATCGCACGCAGAAACTCTTCAGCCTTTGGCGACAATGTAGCCGGTGCGCCACCGACACCCAGCTCGTTCGCCAGGGCACCGGTAAAGGCAGCAATGGCATCGGCACGTAGTGGCAACCGGTGATCGGCAGCCGTGCCGGTGGTTGAAGGGCTGGCCTCAACCACGTACAGCCGGTTCATCGTCGTACTATCTTTACGCACCTTTCGCCTCTCGGCAAAGGCGCGGGCATAGGCGACAAAACCAGGGCCAGGGGCCAGAAAATCGGCATCCAGACTTACCACAACCTGAGCTGCCGACAGATCGTAGCGCGTCGTAACATCACGACCGAACGCCAGCCGGGCACCGGCAACCACATTGTCGCGGTTGATCGGCTCATACTGATACCAGCGGGCCTGGGGGTAGGCTTGCAAAAACTGCTCAATCTGGGCCGCTAACGATGGTGAAGTGATAGTCGTAGTGAGCAGGCGTACCCCCGCTCCCTGGGTGGCCCTGGCCGCAGTCAGAGCATTGCCGAGCGTGGTAGTAAACTCAGCCCATGTAGACGGCACACCTTGCCGCAACACTGTCGTCGAGCGGTCAGGGTCATACATGGTAAGAATCTCGGCCTGCGCGAAGAGATCGGTACCGCCGAGACTGGCCGGGTGGCGTGGGTTGCCTTCTACTTTCGTTGGCCGCCCTTCATTCGAGCGCACCAGAACACCGGTACCATACCCGCCAAGGGTCAGCGTCGAAGCAAAATATTGTGGTATGCCGGGTACTCGTCCCTCTGGCTGGCGATCAAACGGCGCAATGTACTGGCGTGGTTGATACGTACAGGCAGTGACACCGGCCAAAGCGAGGGAAGCTCCCATCAGCTTCAAAAAGGTACGCCGGCTGATTCCATCCTCCAGCTCGCTTGCACCACGCGGAAATTCACGCTCGATCAGCTCACGAAAGGCTGGCGCATCGGCCAATTGATCAAGCGAACGCCAGAACTGTGGGCCGCGAGCATCCCGCAATTGGGCACGAATAGCTTCGAGATCGGGTTGTTGCTGTGTCATAATCTTCTACCAATACCGTTGATAGCGATTCCAGCGGGCACGTAGATTACACCGGTCGATCAACCTGGCGAATCAGCGGTGACATACGTAACAATTGGTCAACTGATCAGGTGGCATGATGCCGTATTCCGCTACAAGCTGGCGACCGATCTCCAACTGGTTGGATGGTGGTACATAATCCATGTTGTACACCTCTTCGCGCGGTCGCACGTACAGCTCTGGATTGCGGTGGCAATTCAGACACCACCCCATATACAGGGCCTGTTGCTGCCAGACCACCGGCATATTGTTCACCTGACCGTGGCAGGTCGAGCAACCAATACCCTTGTTGACGTGGATCGAATGGTTGAAGTAGACAAAATTCGGCAGGTCGTACACCTTCACCCATTCAATCGGCTTACCGGTGGCATAGCTCTCGCGCACCTTTTCCAGGAGCGGGCTGTAGGTCTTGATCTGGGAGTGGCAGGTCATACAGGTTTCGGTGGCCGGAATGTTGGCAAAGTACGACTGATCAACTGAGGTATGGCAATACCGACAGTCAATCCCGACGACATTCACATGCAGTTGATGACTGAATGCCACCGGCTGCTCAATGGCCACGTTTACCTGTCGGAAATAATTTGACCGAAAGTAAACGCCGAGAATAAGAATCCCTTCAACGACGAGCAGAACGAGGGCGAAGATGCTCAAACGCGACAGAAGGTTGGCATTGCGGGGAAAAATCTGTGCCATGCTGCATTACCCTATCCAGGAAGTGAACTGCACGGTGTCACCTGTTCAGCTATTATAGAACCGTTTTGCTTTTGCGTCAAATACCTGGACGCCGGATTATTTTTCATTTCCTTACAGAATGCTGAAAACGCGAATCGTACAACGTGGTTTAGGTGACAGGTTTTTGCATATTTTGCATAACCTCTCGCTCTTATAACCCTTGATACGTGCCTGGCCAGACCCAGACATCGTGGTGTTGTTGCACCTCTCTTCTCTAATCATATCACAATTTTTTGTGCAAGCAGCGTGCAATTTCGTGACAAATGTCGCGAGGAATATGTGACATGGCGGTTCAAGTGGAACACCAATAAGAACCTCTCTCCATCTCCCACCGTTGCCTCACGTTCCAATCCAGCCCCCTCTTTCTACTTCCCAATACCTCCCTCCCATCTCCTCCCTCCTACCTTCTATTTCCTATCTCCTCCCCCTATTTCCTATTTCCTATCTCCTCCCCCTATTTCCTATTTCCTATCTCCTCCCCCTATCTCCTATTTCCTATCTCCTATCTCCTCCCTCCTCCCTCACTGCCTGCTCCCCATCCAGTTATGGTATAGTGTTCACCAATACACGACATTCGCACGAGGACATGCGATGAAAATAGCGATTATTGGCCTACCAAATAGTGGCAAAACAACCGTCTTCAATGCCCTGACACGCGGCCACGCCGAGACAGCCGCGTATTCATCGGGTCAATTAGAGCCAAACCTGGCAACCGTTAAAGTTCCCGATCCGCGGCTGGAAGTTCTGGCGCAGATGTTCAAGCCGCGCAAGATTACCTATGCCGATGTGCAATACGTTGATATTGGCGGCTTGAGTGGAAGTGGCCGGGCTGGAGGTGGCCTGCCACCCGTCTTGCTCAACTACATCGCCTCTGCCGATGCCCTGCTGCACGTGGTGCGCGCATTTGACGATCCGGCAGTACCCCATCCAAATGGTTCGGTCGATCCGCAACGCGACATTGCCGCAGTCGATCTGGAACTGGCTTTTTCCGATCTCGGCATCATCGAACGGCGTCTGAACCGATTGAACGCCGAGATTCCCAAATTGCCGGCCAAAGAGAAAGAGCTGCGCACTGCCGAACGCGATCTGTTGCAGCGTTTACGCGAGGCACTCGAAGCCGAAACGCCAATCCGGGCGCTCGAATTGACCGAGGACGAGGCGCGGCTGATTCGCGGCTACCAGTTTCTCACCGCGAAACCAATGCTGATTGCCCCGAACATCGGTGAAGCCGACATAGCCAATCCACCGCAGATTACATATCCGCATCGCCAGAGTGCGGTTGAACCGCTGTGCGGCAAGATCGAAGCCGAGCTGGCGCAGCTCGACGATGCCGAAGCGCAGGTCTTCATGGACGACCTGGGCATCACCGCTCCGGCCCGTGATCGGGTGATTGCAGCCAGCTATCGCCTGCTCGGACTGATCAGTTTTCTCACCGCCGGCCCCGACGAGGTGCGGGCATGGCCGATCCCGAAAGGTACGCCAGCAGTCGAAGCAGCAGGAACGATCCATTCCGATATTCAACGTGGCTTCATCCGGGCTGAGATTGTTGCCTACCACGATCTGATCAACGCCGGCAGCATGCACGAGGCGAAAAAAGCAGGGCTGGTACGGATGGAAGGCAAGCAGTACATTGTGCAAGATGGAGACATTTGCCACTTCCTCTTCAATGTCTGAGCGATTGTTGACGGCGTCGCTGCGGGCGGCCTGGTGGGGACCTGCGGTTACGCGGATCATGGCTGCTGCCCTGGCCGCGGCTGATCCGTTCCAGGCCACGCTCACCGCTCTGCAGCGCGACGGCGACTGGCTGATGGTCGGCGAGCGCCGCTACGATCTGCGGGCGTTTCAGCGTATCTGGCTGGTCGGTGCGGGCAAAGCCGGTGCAGCAATGGCACAGGCTGCGGTTCAGGTACTGGGAGATCGCCTGCACGGCGGCCTGGTCGTCGTGAAAGATGACGGTGCCCCACTGCCTGACCTGCCGGGTATCACCCTGCTACGCGCCGCCCACCCGACCCCAGACGAACGGAGTGTACTGGCCGGTCAGCAACTCGCGACCTTGCTCGCCGGGGTCACCGCACACGACCTGGTCCTGGCCCTGATTTCCGGTGGTGGTTCAGCACTGCTCAACCTGCCGGTACCGGGGGTCACCCTGGCCGACATTCAGATCCTCACTGCCGAACTACTGGCCTGTGGCGCACCGATTGGCGCTATCAACACCCTGCGCAAGCATCTCGATCAGATCAAAGGTGGCGGACTGGCGCGCATGGCGGCACCGGCAACACTCATTACCCTCATCCTCTCCGACGTTGTCGGTAGCCCACTTCAGGTCATCGCCTCCGGGCCAACCGTCGCCGATCCAACCACCTTTGCCGACGCCCTGGCGTTTCTCGAACAGTACGAATTAATGGAACGGTGTCCACCGGCTATCCTGACGTATCTGATGGCAGGTTCCCGTGGCGACCATCCAGAGACATTGAAACCGGGCGATCCCTTGCTCACGACGGTGCAGAACATTCTCATCGGGAGCAACGCTCAGGCCGCCCAGGCCGCACTTATTGCCGCCCGCGACGCCGGCTTCAACGCAATGCTCCTGACCACCTACCTGGAGGGAGAAGCTCGCGAGGTGGGGCACGTGCTGGCCGGCATTGCCCGCGAAATTGCCACATCCGGCCATCCACTGGCAACGCCGGCCTGCGTGATTGCCGGCGGCGAAACAACCGTAACCCTGCGTGGAACCGGATTGGGCGGACGGAACCAGGAGCTGGCGTTGAGTGCCGCCATCGCCCTCGACGGCCTCGACCAGGCCGCCGTCATTGCCCTGGCAACCGATGGCGGCGACGGACCAACCGATGCTGCCGGCGCAGTTGCCACCGGCACAACCGTCGCTCGTGCCAGAGCGATAGGCCACGATCCACTCACTCACCTGCGGCGCAACGACGCCTACCCCTTCTTCGCCGCCCTCGACGATCTCCTGCGCCCCGGCCCAACCGGCACCAACGTCAACGATCTGGTGTTTATTGTGGTCGGATGACAGCTTCATCCAGCGGTTTCAGCCTTCTGCGCTATAGCATGCCCGCCATCCACCCCTGCGGCCTCGTCACACGCGAGAGCGTTTCCCGCTTTCGATATGGGGGGCGTCAGTTTGGGGGAGTATCATATCTAGTGTAACATCAAATCTTGACTGACACTGTACATTATTCAGGTTGTCAGACCCATGATAGAGCCACTGTCAGGCGTGTCATTAGCAATCCGCCAGTGGACCAGCATAGACGCTCAAACTGGTTTACGGGCAGTTGCGTGCAGGGTCAGCGCCAGGGTAATGGTTGACGAGCGTGTAATGTTGGTGCTGCGTTCAATAGTGTTATACGACACGCGCCCTCACCCTTACCCGTCCCCGCCGGGGCAGGAGTCTCCGATGCAGGATGGATCCCGCTTTCGCACGCTGGTTCAGGTTTGCAATACCCCAATGAGTCGTATGTTCGTGCTTCCATGGGGGACACCCACACACATGCCTGTGCATCGCAGTGCAGCGATCCGACGGGCGGAAAACGTTTTGAATTGACGAACGATTTCCGGCAATCCCTGACGTTTAGCAGACGTGCTGGAAGGGGCGAATTCCGGCGGGGCGGGTGTCGTTGGCACGGGTTCCGTCGAGGCGGATTCCGGCGGGGCGGGTTTAGAACCCGCCCCTACAATCATAATGATCCCGTGGACGTGGTTTGGCATCACCACCAACGCATCCAACACCACTCCATCCACGTGATTGGGCAGGTCACACCACGTGCGTTGCACTATTTCTCCCAAGGCATTCAACCGCATTGCTCCATCTACCACCTCCCCGAACAGGCATTCACGGTTCTGCGTGCAGATGGTCACAAAATAGGCTCCAGGCTGCGCATAATCGTACCCCTTCAGGCGAATTGATCGGCGGTGGTAGGTGGGGGTATAGCTCATTTCAGCCTCGCTTTTGGTAAAGTGTAGTTTAGTAGTTGCTTGTTGTGCTTAGCTAGCCGGTCGAGGGATTGGAGTGTCAGACATCATACCATCCTCTCAATGATCGCCTCCGCATCCTTCACCCGTATTCGCCCCGAATGAGTTTTGGTAAAAGTGCATCACGCAGTGCGGCGAGAGTGCGGGATTCTGGGATATTGATAATTATCCGAATCGATGGACGACTACACGAACTTGTTAAAAACTCTACCATAAGTTCTGGTGGAAGAGTGAGTCTGTAGTGGGCCATTTGGGCTGCCTGTTCGGCGGTTATGCTGCGCTCCAGCCACAAGACGTTCAATATCAGTAGTTCGTCCGGTCCGATCTGTCTGCCTGTCCTCGTCCCTTCGGAGACGGCCAGAAAATATAAGCTAACGCAATGTCTTCCTTATCAGAGTCTCAATGCAAACTCTGATTTCCCTTCTTACACTTTCCATCACCGACGCACGTGCATACCCTCTGTCCATACCAACGTTCGAGGCACACGGTCGTGTGCTCCGACCAGGCGTCTCCATAACGCATCGGCGTCGCCATTCCCGTTACTCCATACCTGTGCCCGGTATACCCCTTGGCAATGGAAACGTGCGTGCTTCATCTGAAACAATCAGATCAAATGTTAACCGGTATAAGAGCCTGTTTCAAAAAACATTTACGAGAAGTTATTTCATTGATTCCTGACCGCCTCCATGCTCATAACAATCACACCCAGCATCCCCGCGACCAGCACGGTCAACGGCGGGCCACGTGCCGAATCGTGAGCATGGCTGCCGCACTCCAAACGCCGCGACACACGCATGACGAGCGGGAAAGGCAACCAATTCAGCGAGTGGTATGAAATTAGTTCTACTCTCTACAACCTACCCGCTACACCCCTTCAAGTTCTGACAATGCTTCTTCAACCGGAATCACGTGGGCAGGTCCTCCGATGGGGGCGACTACGGTTTCCAGGTTCAGGCCAAGGTCGTGGATCGCGGCGACGACGGTCGGTGCGTGATCGCGGTGGGTGATGAATACGACCGTCGGCCCGGTGTCGGTGCTGGCGTAGACCGGCACGCCACGGGCACGCAGGTCGTTGCAAAGCCGAAAGAGGGTGATGTTTTCCGGTTCCCAGCCGATGATTCGCTGCTCACGCGAACCAGACATGGTGACGCCGTGCAGGCGCATGCTGTCGAGTTCGGCCAGTTGTCCGATGGTCTGCCAGTCGCCCCGACGCACGGCACTGATACACTCGCGCACTTCGTCGCCGCGGGCCAGCATCCAGGAGCGAAAAAAGATGCTGTTTGGCGCATCGTGATGAGCCTGTTCGGTTTTCAGGCCGATCCGCGAGTCGATTGGCACGGTGATGAGGGCAACATCGGCGAGTTCGTTGTGCTGGTCGAGCCGCACGGCATAACTTTCAGTGGGGGAGATGCCGGGGTAGCTGAGCCAGAGTGCCAGGCCGCCGGCAGTACTGCGACACCCCGAACCGGCCAGCAGGCGGGCAAGGGTGGAGAGAAAGCGGGTGTGGCCGGCCAGTTCCGGGCCGAAGAGGGCGCTGATGGCCGCACAGGCCAGGGCCGCTGCTGCCGAAGCACTGGTGCCCAGTCCTTTGCCGGCCACCTTTGTGCGCAGTACATTGCGCGAGATGACCCGGGCACGACTGCTTATGCCGGCCAGTGAACGTACTGCATCGAGCACAGTAACCACGCGCTCAAGTTCGCGGCCCTGGGCGGGAATACCGCCGATTATGGCAGTGTCGGCCGGTAGTGCTGGATCAAACTCAACCAGGGTGGTCGTATGCGCCGCAGCATTGTTTAGCGAGATCGAGGGCAGAAAGGCAATCCGTTGTGTCCAATCGCTCAGGCCGTGATACTTCAGTACCCCTTGCATCGGGTAGGCACGGGCCGCTGCCATCCCTTGCGCACGGGCAGGAGGTAACGGCGGTGGAGGGGGTGGTAGCAGGTTGTGCTGTTGTAATTCAGCCAGAATCTGTTCGTGGGCGGTACGCATTGGTACCACGAGATCGCTTACATAATGTGGAATGGTAGACTGGTTCATAGTTTCTGGTGCTTTCCCGTGTTGAGATGAGAATCTGCTTCCAACTATGTTTACCCGATGAAGGTTGTGATTCCGGCGGTCTGCATCAGGTTTACGCTTGCAACCGCTGGCTTATGGTAACCCAGGTTGCCACCTATACTGTGAGCAGGCCACGTGAGGGCTGACTGCCAGGATGAACAGCATAACGCTGTGCGCAACATCGGGCGACGTACCTGTATGAACGATGTGGGTAGCAGCCAGTTCCGTAGACGCCCTACGTCACGTCCGCTTCACGGTAACAACTCGGGTTATGCCCATCCTCTGTGTCCTCCGTGCCTCTGTGATGACAAAGGTAGCAACCTGGCTTATGGTAACAAAGCAGTCAGATGATCGTGATGATCACGCCCGTTGTGCCTGTGACCGGCAGAATGACCGGTGCACTGTGCGCCGGCGATTGAGCGTGGTAGCTGCGGAAGTATGGCTTCCGCACGCCAAACCACGCGATACGTGCATCACGACGCGGAACGGTTTTCTGGTCAGCCTCGCCAGAACGGGTGCGCTGTGGTCAAACAGCGCACCTGGTTGCGTAGACACCGCTTACTGACGACCGCCATAATTCGGGGCCTGCTTGGTAATCACTACATCGTGCGGATGGCTTTCGATCTGTCCGGCAGTGGTGATCCGAATGAAGCGGGCATCGCGGCGCAGGGCTTCGATGTTGGCTGCTCCGACATAGCCCATCCCGGCGCGCAAACCACCTACCAGTTGGTAGACGGTATCGCTCAGTGGCCCTTTGAACGGCACCATGCCTTCGATGCCCTCGGCAACCAGTTTGCGCGCCTCGGTCACATTGGTCTGGAAGTAGCGATCACCACCACCGCGCTGCATAGCGCCGATGCTCCCCATTCCACGGTAGCTCTTGTAACTGCGCCCCTCGTACAGGATGAGTTCGCCGGGACTCTCTTCGGTGCCGGCGAAGATCGAGCCGATCATCACGCTGTGGGCACCGGCAGCAATTGCCTTTGGAATATCACCAGAATATTTGATACCGCCATCGGCAATGATTGGGATGCCGTAGGGTTCGGCGGCGCGTGCGCAATCGAAAATTGCCGTGATCTGCGGCATGCCGGCACCGGTGACGACTCGGGTCGTGCAGATGGAGCCTGGTCCCTGTCCGACTTTGACCCCATCGACCCCACGCTCGATCAGGGCAATGGTTGCGGCAGCAGTTGAGACATTGCCGCCAATGATCTGAACCCGTGGGAACAATTCGCGTAATTTGACCACGGCATTCAATACGCCACGCGAATGGCCGTGAGCGGTATCGATGACCAGCACATCAACCCCGGCGCGCACCAGTTCGGTCGCCCGCTCGATGTAATCGCCACTAACGCCGACGGCTGCGCCAACGCGCAGCCGTCCCATGTCATCTTTGCAGGCGTGCGGATACTCGATCCGCTTCATGATGTCTTTGACGGTAATCATGCCACTCAGCTTACCGCGTTCGTCCACAACCAGTACCTTCTCGATCCGGTGGCGGTGTAAGACCTCCTTCGCCTCTTCGAGCGTTGTGCCTTCGGGCACCGTCACCAGATTCCGCGATGTCATCAGATCGCGAATCGGGCGGTTACGATCGGTCTCGAACCGCAAATCGCGATTGGTGATGATCCCGACCAGATCGCCATCGGCAGTTGTGACCGGAACGCCGGAAATCTTGTATTCGGCCATCAGATCGAGTGCATCGCCCACTGTGCGGTCGGGCGGAAGGGTGATTGGATCGGTGATCATACCGCTCTCTGAGCGTTTCACCTTGCGTACCATTTCGGCCTGACTGGCAATGGGCATATTTTTGTGAATGATCCCGATCCCTCCCTCACGGGCCAAAGCAATTGCCAGCCGGTGCTCGGTAACGGTGTCCATCGCTGCGCTGACGATGGGGATATTGAGGCGAATGTTGCGGGTGAGCCAGGTTGAGACATCGACTGTGGCTGGTAAGACATCAGATTCTGCCGGAATGAGCAACACATCGTCGAACGTCAATCCTTCGCGGGTAAATTTTTCTTCCCAGGCAATGCCCATAGTGACCTCCACATCATAATGATGTACAAAAATCCCCCGCGGTCGGCGCAGGGGGATCGAAGACTACCGCATTGAGACGGTACCGTGCGCATTGGTGGATACCGTTTCGCCTGTACTATACTCCGAGCTGACTGCCTCGTCAAACCGGTGCTGACCCGGTGGCAATCTATCCTGAGCCACCGGGATGCCTGATAGCGCTATGTCACGACAATCTACAGTATAAATCCCATAACCTGGCATTGTCAGGTCGTGAAAGGTATTCTCGCCGTTACGCCAAAATGCTATGATAACAATAACACAGTGCAGCAATGTGGAGAGGAGTGGCGTCTATGATGAAGCGAATTCTCCGTAGTTTGGGTTTTGTGGCCGCGAATGTGATTGTGATGATAATTTTGCATGGTAATTCAAAGCAGTTCTGGCCAAAAATCCCCTACCTGAGCCTGCGGAATGAGAGCATTGCCGAGCATACCCGTCTCCTCTTTAATACAATGGCGCTGGTCACGCTCGGCCAGGCCCTCATCGGCAAATTACCACGCGAGCGCTGGTTGCCGCGTGGGATTGTGCTGGCAGTCTTTCCGGCGTTACTACCGGCGCTCATCTTTTTCGGGCAGCGGGTGTTGCGTTTGCAGGGTGATGCCGGCGAACGGTATAACTTGAGTCTGGTGCCGCTGTTGCCGATAGCGGCGTCGGTGGTAGAAGAGGTGCTAACCGCGAAGTTCAATCCGCCCGCTGCTGAACCGCACGCCGATTACAGTCATCTGGTCTAGGTAGAGAACTTATTTCAACCTGAGTTGCTACCTTTGTCACCATAGAGGCACAGAGGATGGATATAACCTGAGTTGCTACCGTGAGGCGTGACCTGGCGCGTCTTTGGGAACTGGCTGCTCCCCACATCGTTCATGTAAGTACGCCGCACGGTGATATGTGCAATGTCGTGCTGTTCATCCTGGCAGTCAGCCTCTGTGGTCTGCTCACAGCATAGGTCAACTTGGGCTAAGGTAACTGCTGGCGTCTGCTTCACCGCCATTCAGCGAACATCACATCACTCCCACGAGTAGGGACACCGACCCCGCCGCGTACCGGTGCTCCCTGCTCGTCGCGTACAGTGAACGTCACCTCCTGACGCGGGCGGAGGCCGCAGATGCGCGCATTTCCTGCGGCGTCAGTCAAATGCACTGCGTAGTCGCAATCCGTCTATCGAAACAACCCAACCATTGGTATTGACACCCCTGATCTGGATCAAAACGCAGCCTGCATCTTCCGCTTCGCTGAGCTTCACAAACCGTAGCCGCGGTGGTTCGGGGGGAATGGTTGGTGTTGGCGGTGGCGGCACGTCTGTATTGTCGATCAGCCAGCGTTCGATATAGCCACTCCGACCACTCAGGCTCTGATCATTACTGGTGCGAATGCGTATCCAGTACCATCCGGCAGGTTGATCACTCAAAATCTCAACTTCATCACCATTGCGGATCGGGTCACTTAAGGCACTGGTCGTCGCCGGTTCGGTGTACAGGCGAGCAAACGGCCCCAGTCCATCTTCTTCAATCCGTCCGGTATAGCGATATTCGGCACGGACACCGGCTACAGTGCGTACACTGATGTAGTCGCGCAGCGTCACGGCTGCGCCGGGTACCGGCGTATCGTTGAGTTCGAGCGTGAACGGGATTGCACCGGCCAGCGGGATGGTGAGATCGGGTAAACGCAGACGAAGCTCGTTGTCGCTACTACCATCGACAATTGTCAACGCAATCGGTTCATAACCGGCTGCGCGCAGAGTCGCCGTGCGCACATCGGCCAGCCTGGCACCCTGTACCGTAAATTCCAACGGTGTTGATCTGATGTACAGATCGGTGGGAACGATGCGGTCAATCTGAAACGATAGCACATACACCGGTGACGGTTGTGGGGTGGCCGTTGGTGAAGGAGTAGGTGGTGCAACCGTTGCTGTTGGTGCAACAACTGCCGTTGGTGAAACGGGAGTCGGCTCCGTAGTTGGGATTGATGATCTGTTCAGGCCAATTGTGGCCAGGACGGCAAGTAGCACAATGATCACAACCCCAATCCCAACCGGTACCGACCAGTTCAGGTTCGTGGATGGCGTTGTTGCTTTCAGGTCGGCCAGCTCTCGTTCGAGTGAGTCAATCGTCCGCATGACCTGCCCTACCCGTGGATCGTGAGCCGGCAACCGGTCGAGCGCACTACGGTAGGTGGCGAGGGCCTGTGCCGGCTGTCCCTGTTCATGGAGGGTAGTGGCATCGGCGATGAGCTGACCAACCGGATCGACGAGCGAAGGTGGCGATGGTGGAGGAACAGGTGCTTCTACCGTTGCCATTGCCGGCGACGGCAGAATCGCTTGCCATTCTTTGAGCTGCGGGCAGTTCATCGGGGTTGAACTTTGCCAGAGGCGGTCGAGCATTTGCGCCACCCCAAGTCCCCAGCGGCGCGCCAATGCCTCACGCAGAATGTGGTACCGTTCACCGGTGCTAAGCAGGTCATCGTGCGCGAAGAAGCTATCGCCGGCAGCGGCATTCCGCACCTCTTCATCACACCAGCCAAGCAGTTCAAGAATCAGCAGAGCACCGTTGAAGCGATCTCCAGCCAGCCCTTGCGCCGGAACAGGGTGGTGATACGGACTCACCGGTTGGGGAAGCGGTAAGCGTAGCACACCTACACCATGCATTGTCTCCAGATCGACAAGGGCGATAGGAGCCGCTGCACCTGGATCGATCAATCCCGGCAGCATCACATGCGCTGCCTGCAAGTCACCGTGAACCAGACCTCGTTGCTCAAGTGTGACCAGCAGATCGGTTAGCGCGCGAGCCAGACTCAAACTCTGCGCGGCACTGAGTGGCCGCCGATGGTGAATCAGTTCCTGCCAGGGCGGGCCATACACCCACGGCATCAGAATCGCGTACTCTAGTTCAGGTCGAGTCGTCGTAAGAGCTGGTTGGTTTGCCGTGGTAATGATCATCCGTCGTGCTACCTGTAAACCGGGAATGGCGCTGAGGGGCTGAATCTGAGTCGCGTGGGTGCTGAGGGTCTGATCGCGAATCTGCTCTTGTATCTTCAGGGCAACGAAGCCACCGGCGGTGCGTAGCTGGACAACCCGGCTGTATTGACCTTCCTGGATAAACGGACGACCGGGAAGGGCCGGGTGAGCACACACTTGATAGCTGATGCCGTCAATGATCAGTTGTTCGTCTATAGCAGGCTGAAAGGACATGGGTTTGGTCACAGTCTGAGCAGTTGCAGGCAGTCAAACACGTTCGTAACTACGCTGTAGATGATATAAGCAGTATACCATCTTGCTACGCTCTCGTTGATCAGGTTGAATGCTTTGAGGAAGGTCAGGCGAATAGCCATGCCTCTTGTTTCCAGAACATGGCATGGGGATGGATCGACGGTACCCTGTCGGATGCATGCTATGCGTGGCATTCATATCATCAACCAGAATTTGATCTTGAACTACACAGCAATTCTGCGCGTTATGCAAGTGTCTTCGGTCAGATGGTGAACAATTCTCAATTGTTGAGGTCTTGACGAATTGCGTTATACACTGTAGGCTATAGTATGCACCCCTTGTTATCTATATCACAACCGGTCTATTAGCATTTGCGTCAAGGAGGATGGTCGATGATCGACACTGCGCCCCTTGCCCCACCACGGGCGCCCCGCTCTAATCCGATTCGGGATCGAGTTGATTGGGAAGCTCAGCGCGCTGCTGCGCTGGCAGATCCCGGTGCCTTTCATGGCGCGATTGCCCGGACAGTTATCCACTGGTACGACCCACAACACCATTGCTGGATTCGCTTCAACGAGTCTAGTCAGCGTTGGGAAGGGCTGGATGCCGCTACCGGTGCCCCTGTAACGGTAGACTATCCCGCCGATTATCAGCCCTGGCAACAGGCGTTTGATGATAGTGAAGCGCCGTTTTACCGCTGGTTTAGTGGTGGGTTGACAAATGCCTGCTTTAATGAAGTAGACCGGCATGTCATGATGGGCTATGGCGACGAGGTGGCCTACTACTTTGAAGGTGACCGCTGGGATAACTCGCTCAACAATGGTCGTGGTGGTCCGGTTGTCCAGGAGACAATCACGCGGCGGCGCCTGTTGGTGGAGGTGGTGAAGGCTGCGCAGGTGTTGCGTGATCTGGGCCTGAAGAAGGGTGATCGGATTGCTCTGAATATGCCGAATATTATGCCGCAGATTTATTATACGGAAGCGGCAAAACGACTGGGTATTCTGTACACGCCGGTCTTCGGTGGCTTCTCGGACAAGACTCTTTCCGACCGTATTCACAATGCCGGTGCACGAGTGGTGATTACCTCTGATGGTGCGTACCGCAACGCGCAGGTGGTGCCCTACAAAGAAGCGTATACCGATCAGGCGCTCGATAAGTATATTCCGGTTGAGACGGCGCAGGCGATTGTTGCGCAGACCCTGGCCACCTTGCCCCTGACTGAGTCGCAGCGCCAGACGATCATCACCGAAGTGGAGGCCGCACTGGCCGGTGAGATTACGGTTGAGCGCTCGGACGTGATGCGTGGGGTTGGTTCTGCCCTCGCAAAGCTCCGCGATCTTGATGCAAGCGTGCAGGCAAAGGTGCGTACAGTACTGGCGCAGGCGCTGGTCGAGTCGCCGCCGCGGGTTGAAGCTGTGGTGGTTGTGCGTCATACCGGTCAGGAGATTTTGTGGAACGAGGGGCGAGATCGCTGGAGTCACGACTTGCTGGATGCTGCGCTGGCGAAGATTCTGGCCAATGCGCGTGCTGCCGGCTTTGATGTGCACAGTGAGAATGATCTGCTCAATCTCCCCGATGACCAGCTTATCCGTGCGCTCTACGCCAGTATTCCCTGTGAACCGGTTGATGCTGAATATCCGATGTTTATCATTTACACATCGGGTAGCACCGGTAAGCCCAAGGG
Organism: Chloroflexus aurantiacus J-10-fl; assembly: GCF_000018865.1. Classification (NCBI taxonomy): domain Bacteria; kingdom Bacillati; phylum Chloroflexota; class Chloroflexia; order Chloroflexales; family Chloroflexaceae; genus Chloroflexus; species Chloroflexus aurantiacus. The sequence continues at coordinate 819,127 of NC_010175.1, read as the reverse complement.
TGTGATCCACGTTCACGGCGGTTATGTCGCCGGTGTGGTGCACACCTTGCGGGTCAGTTTTGACGCCGAGCCGGGTGATACGATATATGTGATCGCCGATCCGGGCTGGATCACCGGTCAGAGCTATATGCTCACAGCCACAATGGCCGGTCGGCTGACCGGGGTGATTGCCGAGGGATCACCGCTCTTCCCCTCAGCCGGGCGTTATGCCAGCATCATCGAGCGCTATGGGGTGCAGATCTTTAAGGCGGGTGTGACCTTCCTCAAGACAGTGATGTCCAATCCGCAGAATGTTGAAGATGTGCGACTCTATGATATGCACTCGCTGCGGGTTGCAACCTTCTGCGCCGAGCCGGTCAGTCCGGCGGTGCAGCAGTTTGGTATGCAGATCATGACCCCGCAGTATATCAATTCGTACTGGGCGACCGAGCACGGTGGAATTGTCTGGACGCATTTCTACGGTAATCAGGACTTCCCGCTTCGTCCCGATGCCCATACCTATCCCTTGCCCTGGGTGATGGGTGATGTCTGGGTGGCCGAAACTGATGAGAGCGGGACGACGCGCTATCGGGTCGCTGATTTCGATGAGAAGGGCGAGATTGTGATTACCGCCCCGTATCCCTACCTGACCCGCACACTCTGGGGTGATGTGCCCGGTTTCGAGGCGTACCTGCGCGGTGAGATTCCGCTGCGGGCCTGGAAGGGTGATGCCGAGCGTTTCGTCAAGACCTACTGGCGACGTGGGCCAAACGGTGAATGGGGCTATATCCAGGGTGATTTTGCCATCAAGTACCCCGATGGTAGCTTCACGCTCCACGGACGCTCTGACGATGTGATCAATGTGTCGGGCCACCGTATGGGCACCGAGGAGATTGAGGGTGCCATTTTGCGTGACCGCCAGATCACGCCCGACTCGCCCGTCGGTAATTGTATTGTGGTCGGTGCGCCGCACCGTGAGAAGGGTCTGACCCCGGTTGCCTTCATTCAACCTGCGCCTGGCCGTCATCTGACCGGCGCCGACCGGCGCCGTCTCGATGAGCTGGTGCGTACCGAGAAGGGGGCGGTCAGTGTCCCAGAGGATTACATCGAGGTCAGTGCCTTTCCCGAAACCCGCAGCGGGAAGTATATGCGGCGCTTTTTGCGCAATATGATGCTCGATGAACCACTGGGTGATACGACGACGTTGCGCAATCCTGAAGTGCTCGAAGAGATTGCAGCCAAGATCGCTGAGTGGAAACGCCGTCAGCGTATGGCCGAAGAGCAGCAGATCATCGAACGCTATCGCTACTTCCGGATCGAGTATCACCCACCAACGGCCAGTGCGGGTAAACTCGCGGTAGTGACGGTGACAAATCCGCCGGTGAACGCACTGAATGAGCGTGCGCTCGATGAGTTGAACACAATTGTTGACCACCTGGCCCGTCGTCAGGATGTTGCCGCAATTGTCTTCACCGGACAGGGCGCCAGGAGTTTTGTCGCCGGCGCTGATATTCGCCAGTTGCTCGAAGAGATTCATACGGTTGAAGAGGCAATGGCCCTGCCGAATAACGCCCATCTTGCTTTCCGCAAGATTGAGCGTATGAATAAGCCGTGTATCGCGGCGATCAACGGTGTGGCGCTCGGTGGTGGTCTGGAATTCGCCATGGCCTGCCATTACCGGGTTGCCGATGTCTATGCCGAATTCGGTCAGCCAGAGATTAATCTGCGCTTGCTACCTGGTTATGGTGGCACGCAGCGCTTGCCGCGCCTGTTGTACAAGCGCAACAACGGCACCGGTCTGCTCCGAGCGCTGGAGATGATTCTGGGTGGGCGTAGCGTACCGGCTGATGAGGCGCTGGAGCTGGGTCTGATCGATGCCATTGCTACCGGCGATCAGGACTCACTGTCGCTGGCATGCGCGTTAGCCCGTGCCGCAATCGGCGCCGATGGTCAGTTGATCGAGTCGGCTGCGGTGACCCAGGCTTTCCGCCATCGCCACGAGCAGCTTGACGAGTGGCGCAAACCAGACCCGCGCTTTGCCGATGACGAACTGCGCTCGATTATCGCCCATCCACGTATCGAGCGGATTATCCGGCAGGCCCATACCGTTGGGCGCGATGCGGCAGTGCATCGGGCACTGGATGCAATCCGCTATGGCATTATCCACGGCTTCGAGGCCGGTCTGGAGCACGAGGCGAAGCTCTTTGCCGAGGCAGTGGTTGACCCGAACGGTGGCAAGCGTGGTATTCGCGAGTTCCTCGACCGCCAGAGTGCGCCGTTGCCAACCCGCCGACCATTGATTACACCTGAACAGGAGCAACTCTTGCGCGATCAGAAAGAACTGTTGCCGGTTGGTTCACCCTTCTTCCCCGGTGTTGACCGGATTCCGAAGTGGCAGTACGCGCAGACGGTTATTCGTGATCCGGACACCGGTGCGGCGGCTCACGGCGATCCCATCGTGGCTGAAAAGCAGATTATTGTGCCGGTGGAACGCCCCCGCGCCAATCAGGCGCTGATCTATGTTCTGGCCTCGGAGGTGAACTTCAACGATATCTGGGCGATTACCGGTATTCCGGTGTCACGGTTTGATGAGCACGACCGCGACTGGCACGTTACCGGTTCAGGTGGCATCGGCCTGATCGTTGCGCTGGGTGAAGAGGCGCGACGCGAAGGCCGGCTGAAGGTGGGTGATCTGGTGGCGATCTACTCCGGGCAGTCGGATCTGCTCTCACCGCTGATGGGCCTTGATCCGATGGCCGCCGATTTCGTCATCCAGGGGAACGACACGCCAGATGGATCGCATCAGCAATTTATGCTGGCCCAGGCCCCGCAGTGTCTGCCCATCCCAACCGATATGTCTATCGAGGCAGCCGGCAGCTACATCCTCAATCTCGGTACGATCTATCGCGCCCTCTTTACGACGTTGCAAATCAAGGCCGGACGCACCATCTTTATCGAGGGTGCGGCGACCGGTACCGGTCTGGACGCAGCGCGCTCGGCGGCCCGGAATGGTCTGCGCGTAATTGGAATGGTCAGTTCGTCGTCACGTGCGTCTACGCTGCTGGCTGCGGGTGCCCACGGTGCGATTAACCGTAAAGACCCGGAGGTTGCCGATTGTTTCACGCGCGTGCCCGAAGATCCATCAGCCTGGGCAGCCTGGGAAGCCGCCGGTCAGCCGTTGCTGGCGATGTTCCGGGCGCAGAACGACGGGCGACTGGCCGATTATGTGGTCTCGCACGCGGGCGAGACGGCCTTCCCGCGCAGTTTCCAGCTTCTCGGCGAGCCACGCGATGGTCACATTCCGACGCTCACATTCTACGGTGCCACCAGTGGCTACCACTTCACCTTCCTGGGTAAGCCAGGGTCAGCTTCGCCGACCGAGATGCTGCGGCGGGCCAATCTCCGCGCCGGTGAGGCGGTGTTGATCTACTACGGGGTTGGGAGCGATGACCTGGTAGATACCGGCGGTCTGGAGGCTATCGAGGCGGCGCGGCAAATGGGAGCGCGGATCGTCGTCGTTACCGTCAGCGATGCGCAACGCGAGTTTGTCCTCTCGTTGGGCTTCGGGGCTGCCCTACGTGGTGTCGTCAGCCTGGCGGAACTCAAACGGCGCTTCGGCGATGAGTTTGAGTGGCCGCGCACGATGCCGCCGTTGCCGAACGCCCGCCAGGACCCGCAGGGTCTGAAAGAGGCTGTCCGCCGCTTCAACGATCTGGTCTTCAAGCCGCTAGGAAGCGCGGTCGGTGTCTTCTTGCGGAGTGCCGACAATCCGCGTGGCTACCCCGATCTGATCATCGAGCGGGCTGCCCACGATGCACTGGCGGTGAGCGCGATGCTGATCAAGCCCTTCACCGGACGGATTGTCTACTTCGAGGACATTGGTGGGCGGCGTTACTCCTTCTTCGCACCGCAAATCTGGGTGCGCCAGCGCCGCATCTACATGCCGACGGCACAGATCTTTGGTACGCACCTCTCAAATGCGTATGAAATTCTGCGTCTGAATGATGAGATCAGCGCCGGTCTGCTGACGATTACCGAGCCGGCAGTGGTGCCGTGGGATGAACTACCCGAAGCACATCAGGCGATGTGGGAAAATCGCCACACGGCGGCCACTTATGTGGTGAATCATGCCTTACCACGTCTCGGCCTAAAGAACAGGGACGAGCTGTACGAGGCGTGGACGGCCGGCGAGCGGTAGCGCGGATGGGTATTGAACAGGTAACGGACGGAAGATCGAACCTTCCGTCCGTTATCTTTTGGCCGTCGAAGCGTGCTGAGCCGATTATCGTTGCCGTGGTTGTCCCGATGGGCAGACGCGCTCGAACCAGATGATACCACCGACGGCTATCGTCACCAAACCGGCGAAGACCAGGTAAGCCTCTGAAGGACGCGCCTGCGTAATGTACACTCCCACCAACCCGCTCGCGCCGGCCAGCAGGTAGCATGTGAGCACAGCTTCACGCTTTGTCATCCCCAGCGCGTGCAGGCGATGAGAGAGATGATCTTTGCCTGCGGTTGTAAAGGGATTCACCCCGCGCCGGATACGGGCGACAGTCACCAGTGCCAGATCGAAGAGTGGTAAGCCGAGCACACATACCGGTACCAGCCAGGTCACCAGGGGGATGTTGTTCAGAAAGCGGAGTTTAATTGCCAGGGCAGCCAGAATAAACCCGATAAACAGGCTACCGGTATCGCCCATGAAGATACTGGCCGGATTGAAGTTGTAGCGGAGAAAGCCGATACAGGCACCGATCAATGCCGCCGCCATCGCCCCAACCAGTACCTGCCGCGGTTGATTCATGGCCGCCAGCAGGAGAAAAAACGCCGCCGCGATAATGGCAACACCACTCGATAGCCCGTCCATGTTGTCGAGAAAATTGATGGCGTTGGTAATAACAACCACCCACAAGAGCGTCACCATCCAGTTGAGGATCGGCTCCGCGAAGAGTTGCACCTGGGTACCGCCGAGCAGCAAGACGGTTGCCGCCAGGATTTGACCGCCGAGCTTGACAAGTGCCTTCATTCCCCAGCGGTCATCGGCCAGACCGAAGAGCGAGACAATAGTAGCGCCGAGCAAGATGCCGATCAGTTCACGAATATGCGCCAGGTCGCCGAACAAGAGCAGGGCAGCCACAAACGCGGCATAGATCGCCGCACCGCCGAGGAGCGGGATCGGTGTGGAGTGACTATCACGGCTGCGTGGGATCGCAATGAAGCCACTGCGCAATGCGGCCCGTCGGGCCAGCGGCGTCGCCAGGATCGAGAAGGTAAGGGCGGCGATGAGGATTAAGGCAATACTGGCCATATCGCGGGTTCCCCGGTCTTGCAAAGGAAAGCAATCTCTTGCGAACCTGTCCTCTCGCCTTACGATGTGGCAGTATGGTGTGCAATGATCATTGTCGCACCTGTTCCAGTACCGTAATGAGCTGTTCGACCTGGGCTGCTTCGTTGTTGCGACCACTGCTCTTAAGTATCGAGAGCAAGCGTTGCGCTTCGGCGACAGCCGCATCGTACTGAAGCGTTTCGCTCAACACCAGGGTGTATTGCTGGCTGAGCGCAGTATTGGTGGGCTGGATGGCTACGGCACGGGCGTATGGTGCCACCGCACCGGCGATGTCGCCGGTCTGGACTGCCAGGCGGGCGACGGCGGCATACAATCTGCTCGCCTGGTCGGATAGTGCCGGCAGTTCAATCGCCCGTTCGGGCTTCCCTTGAGCTTCGGTGAAGATTTGGTCGGCGCGTTCGGCCTGCACAGCGAAGGCCGAACGAAGCTGGCTTAGTAAATCAGGCCGGCTCTGCAACGCACGAGCAATGCGATCGAGATTATCAACCATCTGCTGCGGTGACCGTTCAATAGCCTGAACGTAGAAGGTTGTCGCAGCGTCCAGATCGCCGGTACGGAAGCGCACCAGGTCACCCCGCCGCAGCGCCGTATCGCCGTAGCGCGGATCGAGACGGGCCGATGTCTGCAACAGTTCATCAGCCTGCTGGAAGAAGGCACTGGCCTGCGCCGTATCGCCGTTCGTCGTTGCATATTCGGCCAGTTGCATCAACACACCGGCGCGCTCGTTGATCAGGGTGACATCACGAGGTGCAATCTCTGCCACCCGTTCGTACCAGTCAAGCGCCTTGTACAACCGTTGGACATCACCCGTCCAGCCGTACCAGAAGGTGTTGATCCGTCCTGAATTGGCATAATGATCTTTGTTCAGCGGGCTGATCTGATGGGCACGGAGTAGCGCTGCTTCGGCATGAGCCAGCAAACTGAGGGGTGTCGAGCGTTGAACAAACGCCGTGATTGCCGGTACGCTATCAAGACGGAGTAAGGCGTCAAGATCGGGTTGACCGGCGTCACCGATAGCGACACCCTGATTGCGCAGCCCGTCAGCCAGCGTCATCAGCGTGCGGGCAAGGTGGAGATAGTAGAAATCCTCGGCGGGATTGGCCCGAATCGCGCCCAGATATTCATTCAGCGCAGCCAGGATGATCTGCGCGGATGGGTTACTCTGTTCGCTGTAACTCTGCGCCTGCTGAAAGCGCATATCGGCGTAGACCGGTTGGACATTGAGCCACCAGACCAGTGCAACGGTGATCAGGCCGATCAGGCCGGCCATCCCGAACGTTGCGCCATCCGGTCGCTGAGCGCCGATCTGGCGTGCCGGTATTCGTTGCGGATTGCGCCGGGCAGGCTGGCGTCCGCCTGTCTTTGTCGGCTGGGCTGCCGGCTCTGGAACGGGTATCGCTGCCTGAGCATCTTCTATCTGCTTCGCTGCCACACTCAAGCCCAGCAACATCCAGAACATCATCAGCGTTGCCACAATCGGAATGCCGGTCAAGCCTTCAACCAGATGGGCTGTGATCGCACTCAGCACACCAATGATCAGCAGGTGATGACGCCAGCTCATCGAGGCTTGTAGTTGCCGCCAGCAAAACAGCACCAGGCTTCCGATCAGCCAGCAGTAGGCGGCTAACCCTAAGAGACCTTTCGTCACGACCTCATCGAGGAAGGCTTGATGCGAGCGGTCTGGTGACGCACCCCGCGCTTCGACATTAGCCAGCGACGGCGGATAGAAGCGGTTGAACGCGACAAACATACTCTCTGGCCCCCAACCGATGATCAGCCGCAGCGGATCACTGGTAATCAGGCCGAGCGTACCGCCGGCGTGCTCGTCACCTACCCAGATCAGACGACGCACCAGCCCGGTACCACTCTCCACCTCCAGCAGTCGCCCCATCCGTCCCACATAGGGAATCTCGCGCAGACGGTTGAAGAAGGGCGCATCCGACAGATTAAACGCGATCAGGAAGCCACCAACGATCAACGTGAGAGCGATCCAGCCGGCCAGCATCTGACCCAGACGGCGACTGTTGCGTTCATCACCGGTCGCCGCCAATCGTCGTTTCCCAAACCAGAGCGCGAGCGAGATAAACAGAAAAAGACCAGCCCCCAGGCCGATCCATGGGCCGCGACTCTGACTGAAGAAGATCGTCAGCAGGATCAGCACCAACGCCAGCGCACTGGCTACCGCCTGCAACTGCCAGGTCAGCCGCGACGGTTCAGATGGTATCTTTCCGGCGAGACGTAATCCATAGCCGGCCAACAACGCTACCACCGCCCCCGCAAGCCAGAGCCACCAATCCAGCGCATTGGCCGCGATCTCGGCAGAGGCAACCTGCTGAACACCGGCGGTTGCATTGTAGGCAAAGCTGATCCCAAAGCCGAGCAGGAACAACAGGGTCACCACTAGCGGCCAGCGCGGTAGGGCCGCACCACGGTCGACGGTCAACAGCCACCACAGGGCCGTCGCACAGCCAACAGCCCCTGGAAAGAGCCACCAGTACCGAAAATCAATGGTGCGAATAGCAACACTAAACTTGACCGTCGCGAGAATGAGCAGGGTACCGGCCAGCCAGATCAGCAACTGGCTGCCTGCCCAACGCCATTCAGTTGCCGGCTGGCTCGCGCCCGGCGCCTGGCGGGCAGCCGCCAGTGCGGCCACCATGCGGTAGAGTGCCAGGGGCACGATCATGATCAGATAAGCGGCCACAAAGATCGAATTGCCCAGGGTTGAAGCTACACGCGCAATGACGTCGCCGCGCCAGGGCAGGGGATCAAGCTGATAGTGCTGCATGATCCCATAGATTGCCACCACGGTACCGGCTGCCAGATTAAGCGAAATAAAGCGCTCGCGTTGGGTGGCTGTGCGGAGCGTGGTTGCGATCAGCACACCGAATATGACATACGAAAGAAACGTATACAACCCCTGCATCCGCTGGTACGACCCCCACAGACTGGTCGCCGGTGTCACAGAGGTAATCGTTGTGAGCACAAAGACCGCGGTATAGCCTGCTACCGGCCAGAACAGCGGATGCCTGCGCAGCGCCGTCCAGTTCCAACCGGTTGTGGTCTGCCCGGCAGGACTCCGGCGATTGATCTGGTCGATCAGCCAGACCAGTGCCGCAGCCAGCCCGATCAGAGCCAGCGAACGCAACACAGCAGCTTTATCAGGTTCAAAGTGGCGCGCCGAGTAGAGGTTGAAATAGATCGGCACCAGCGTCAGTGCCAGCAACCAGCTTGCCTCGATAATCCGTGCGCTCCACCGGCCAAGAACACTATGGGAAGGCATAGCGAGTGTAGTAGCCTCTCTTCATCAAGTGATACACAGGGAACAATGGCTAACGTTCCGGAATTAATTCAGCCTGGCGATGCATCTGCCACGCCTGCGCCCGTTCGAGAATCTGACGGGCATTGGCGCGGCTATGATCGTTCGGAACACCATCAAGCATCGCTGCAATCTCATCAATCCGTTGTTCGGCGGATAATACCTCAACCGCTGTGCGGGTACGCCCGCCAACGACTTCCTTGCGAATATGGTAATGGGCATTGGCGAACGCAGCCACTTGTGGTAGGTGGGTGATACACAACACCTGATGGCGGCGACTGATCATCCATAACTTCTGCCCAACCACATGACCGGCGCGGCCACCGACCCCAACATCAATTTCATCAAAGACCAGGGTTGGCACTTCATCAACTTGCGACAGAATCGACTTCAGCGCCAGCAACAGCCGGGCACTCTCGCCACCTGATGCGATACGCGCCAGTGGTTTCAGCGGCTCACCAGGGTTAGGCGAAATTAGAAACTCAACCCGGTCGATACCGTTGCGATCACAGGCCAGGCGCCGACCATTGATCAGCGGCCCATTTGGATCATCCTGGTGATCAATCTGGACGGCAAACTGAACATTTGGCATCGCCAGGTCTTTCATGGCCATACTGATCTGCCGACTCAACTCTTCACCGACCTGCTTCCGCCGTTGCGATAGTTCGGCGGCCCGGCGCGCCAGCTCTTGCAGCAGAGCATGTTCTTGCGCTTCCAGAGCCGCAATCTGGGTTGTAGCACTACTCAATTGCTCGATCTCGTCGCCAGCGCGAGCAGCCTGCTCGATCAGCGTCGCCAAATCAACCCCATACTTGCGTTGCAGATCGCGCAGCACCGTCAACCGATCCTCAATCACCTCAAGTCGGCGCGGGTCAACATCAAGATGCGAGCGATAGCTCCGCAGGGCAATCACCAAATCTTCAAGCTGGTACTGAAGCTCAGTAGCCTGCTGGGCGAGCGGCGCAGCCCGATCATCGAAACGGCTCAATTCATTCAACGCATCAACTGCCAGCGCCATCGCTTCCGAAGCCGGTCGCCCACTGCGGCCCTCGCCACCGCTATACAAAGCTCGATACGCCTCATCGGCCAGGGTTGCAATCCGGGTCGCATTCTGCACGATACTGCGCTCGCGCAACAACTCCTCTTCTTCGCCTGGCCTGAGCTTTGCTGCCGCCACATCATCGCACAACAGTTGCAACTCCTCGATGCGGGCCTGGCGTCGCGCCTCACCGGTGCGTAAATCGTTCAACTGCGCCTGCACGGCACGCAAGGCAGCTAACTGATCGGTCACCTGTTGCCGGAGCGGCAACAGATCGCCGAAGCGGTCGAGCAGATCAAGATGCGTGCGTGGATTAAAAAGCGATTGCCCCTCGTGCTGCCCATGAATATCGATCAACCGGCTGCCAATCTCGCGGAGCACCGCACTATTCACGGCTCGACCATTGACACGAGCCACACTGCGCCCCGACTCAGCCGACATCTCACGGGTCAAAATAAGCTGACCGTCGTCTTCATCGTACAGATCATATTCAACCAGCAGAGGCACCAGGTGAGGGCAATCATCAAGACTAAAGACCCCCTCAACGCGGGCGCGCGCACAACCGGCGCGCACAAACGTTGGATCAACCCGGTCACCACGCAGGGTACCGAGCGCATCAATAATGATCGACTTACCGGCGCCGGTTTCACCGGTCAGCACATTGAAACCCTGCTCGAAGCGCAGATGCAGTCGGTCAATAATCGCAAAATCCTGGATCTGCAACTCAATCAGCATACGGCAGGCACTGCTCGCGTAGGCATATCTGCACGATTGTTATCACTGTTGTGCATTGTACCACAATCGATTGGTAGCGGGGGCATTACGGCGATGATAGATGCGGGAAGCGAAAGGTGAATCACGCAGAGATGTTCACCAACAAATACGCGAACTTATGTCATAAAAGTGGTGCTATCGTGCTGCCAGACGGTCGTCCAGGTGCATGAACGTTTGCCAATCACACACGACAGCCTACCCTACTGTTGGCCTGTTAGCAGAGAGAAGCTCTCATCGTGCCATCACGCGCTGGATGGATTGCCTTGCCTGCTCGTCATGTGCTTGTCTCGAAGTTTGGAGTCACGATCCGGCGTGTGGCATGCCGTTGACCATCCAGGTTACGGGGAGTCTGGATATGCTGGTTACGATCACAGAGTCGGTTAGGAATGAATGAGATGCCTTGCTGTACTGGTAGACGTTTTTGAAATAGGTTCTAGTAGAAACGTTTCCCCCAAGTAAGATCCACCGCCTGCATTTGCCCGCTTCACTTGCTCTCTTTAGCAATACTGGCAGCTAACAATATTACTCATCTCACTTTCGTCTAATATCTCTTACCAGACCGTTAGACGGCCTCCGCTCTATGCTTACAACGAGAGCGAAATGGGGAATGTCAGTCTTTTCCACGCTTCTGCACTTCCTGCTGGAGCTTATCATGCTGCTGCGCTCATCGTCAAGAGGTGATCATGCACGCCCAAAACTCCTAAAGTGCGCAAACCTATCCGCACCGAAGCAGCACATGCGCAGCGGAAGCGACATAAGGCCAGGGTCAACCGCTGTCCACAGGGAGACCGACTGACAACGCAGGGTGACAAGACCGCTGCCAGTTACGTCCCTGATCGTCGATAAACCGTATGCCACGTCCATTTCCTGCACTGTGGACAGCGCTGCAGCCGTCGTGGGCTACCCCTGGCCTTCCAGCGGACGCCTCCGCTGTCCCAGATAGAGCGTTCAAAGCCGCAGGGACAACGCATCATCCAGCTTTGCGACTCAGCGCGCATCGCTTCTGCCCAGGCTTGGGGTAGGATAGCGGTCCAGAACTTTTGCACGAAGGCCATAGTTGCTCTCCTCCAGGCCGGTTACCCTGTCTCAGGCAACAACGGTCTGCTGCCTGATACAATTGGCGGGATCGATAGGGCATTGGTGGTTTTTTGGGGATGGATTGCAATTCACCAGGCGGCGATATCCCTGCGCTGCATCGCACGGGTGGGGCACAATCGGCTGGGTGCAATGGTGAGAGGTAACCTGGCGGTGAATGCAGGGGCTATGCCACACCCGGACACGCGCCGTCAATGTAACCTGCCCAACCGCGACAGTGTCGGTATGTGCTGCCTCATGCGATACTTCGCCGATAACAGGCTGAACATACAAATGTGTTTTGTATGCCATTGTCTGCCATACGGCAACCCCTATCAAGCCTGCTTGCGTCACCAACATGCTATGTTGACACGGTCGATGATATTCTTGATGTCGTCGATCAAGAGGGTCCGAAGACATTCAGAAGATCGGTGGTTCTGAAGCTCTGGACGAGCCGTATTTGCAGATCGTGCCCCGCGAATGATCCGCAAGCACGCCGACTGGCTGGTCATTTTGTTTACGTTTCTGCCGCTGATCATCTCCAGCGCGGCCGTTCCGATTCACAGGTCGCGACTCTGGTTATGAGTCATCTGCGCCATAATAGGCGATCAGACCCTGGAAGACTTCTTCACGGCAAGCCGCAGTTTGCACCAATGATGCCAAAGTGCTATAATGCAGCGTAATCATTACCATATCCACGCAATAAATCTCGCGGTCAACCGCTGCATCTTCGGCTGATAAATTCTATCAGGCGATCCTGCGGGCTAAGGGAGAAGCTAATTTTGTTGACGCCGGATGCATCGCAGTGTATCCGGCGTCACTCAGAGAGCAGATTGAGATAGGGGCATGCGCCGACAGAGTGAGGAAACCTCGATGAACACAACCTCCTGGCTCTTTTGAGTGCTACTCCCGGCGGTCTTCGCGGCACTCAGCCCGATCTTCGCTGAGATTGGCGTCCATGGCATTGACTCTGATCTTGCTGTCCTGATCCGCACCGCAGTCATCCTGTTCGTGCTAGCTGGCAGGCAAATGGTTCAACCTGCTCACGCTCAGTGGCAAGACCCGGGCTTCCTGATCCTCTCGGGTCTGGCCACTGGCACCGTGTGGGTGTACTACTTTTGGGCACTGAAGATCGATGAGGCGTCGAAGGTTGTCCTGATCGACAAGCTTAGTGTCGTACTGGTAACAATCTTCACCTTTCTGTCAGAGCGATCCTCGTCGCCGAATGGCTGGATATCAATGGTGCAGGTGGGCGTTGTAGTCCTGGTCTTGCAAGCCTAGCGGTGAGGTATTGATAATGTCTGTGCCACTCTTAAGTACTCCAGAGTTGGTGCTCTTTATAATCACGCTTATCGGACTTGGATTGATCGTTAGCAATCGGCTCCGCGCCGACCTTGCCGCACTTCTGGTGTTAATCGCTCTCGGAGTCACCCGCGTGCTTACTCCGCAGGAAGCCCTGAGTGGCTTCAGCAATAGCGCCGTCGTCACCATCGTCGGGCTCTTCGTCATTACGGCGGCACTAGAGCAGACCGGCGTGGTTGCGTGGCTCGCCTCCCGCCTGGCTGCGCTCAGCGGCCAGGACGAGGGTCGCATGGTTGCTGTGTTCATGGCTGCGGGGGTCATCCTTTCACTGGTGGTAAACAACATCGCAGCCGGAGCCGTGCTGCTCCCTGCTGCGGTACGTATCGCACACCAGAATCGGGTGCCGCCATCGAAACTGCTGATCCCGCTCTCGTTCGGCACCTTGCTCGGCGGTATGGCCACTCTCTTCACGACCGCAAACATCATTCTCAGCGGCAATCTGGTGGCCCAGGGCCAGCGTGGGCTGACCATGGGCGACTTCCTTCGCTCTGGCGGGCCGCTGGTCGTCACCGGTATGATCTATATGCTGCTCGTCGGGCGCCGGCTCTTGCCAGCTCGCGAGAGTGTTGGGAGCACCGCTGTCTCCACAGTAGATCTTCGCAGCATCTACCGCCTCGACGAACGCCTATGGGAAGTGTGGGTTCCAGAGGGTGCCGATGTGGTTGGTAAAACCCTGGCTGAGAGTGCAATCGGCACACACACGGGAACCACTGTGCTGGCGATCTGGCGCAGCCACGAAGCGAGGCTCAACCCCGCACCAGATGATCGGTTGCTTGCAGGTGACATCCTGCTTCTGTTAGGGCAAGAAGCCAACGTTCGCCAGCTCGCGTCCATCGGCCTGCAGATTGGCCGCAACGGTGTGTCCGATCTGAACCGGAACGTACCAATCGAGCTTGCCGAGGTGGTGATCGGGCCACGGGCGCCTGTTATCGGCCAGACGCTCAGGCAACTCCAGTTCCGCACCAGGTTCGGGCTGACTGCCGTGGCTCTCTGGCGCGATGGACGAAGCTATCGCACCAATGTGGGCGACTTCCCGCTTGAGACTGGCGACGCGCTGCTGATGACCGGCTCGGCGACGCGGGTACGTCAGCTCGCTGCTGAGCCCGGCTTCATTGTGCTGGATACACCCCATGTTGCCCCGTCTCCCGGACGGAAGGCCTTCTGGGCGGCACTAATCACTGCTGTGGTGCTGCTCATTGCTGCGGTGGGCTGGGTTGCGACGTCCGAGGCGATGCTGGCCGGAGCTGCGGCGCTGGTACTGGCCGGCTGCATCAGTATGGACGATGCCTACCGTGCAATAGAGTGGCGGGTTGTGGTACTGATTGCAGGGTTATTGCCAATTGGCACAGCGCTTGTCTCGACCGGCTTGGGTGCACGCTTGGGTTCTATCCTCACTGAAAGTCTGGCAGCATACGGTCCACTTGCGCTGATTGCGGGGTTATTCCTCGCCACCGTGCTGGTAACGCAACTGGTTGGGGGGCAGGTCGCTGCGTTGATCATTGGCCCTATAGCAGTCAGTGCCGCGATGAGCGCAGGCACCAACCCACAGGCGGTGGCAGTGGCGGTAGCCATGGGCTGCTCCGTCGCCTTCCTCACTCCGATTGCCCACCCGGTCAACGTGCTAATGATGGGCCCAGGTAATTACCGCTTCGGCGACTTCTTCCGTGTCGGTTTCGGGCAAACTGTGGTTTGTTTCATAACTCTGCTGTTGACCATGCCTCTCGTGTGGCAACTCTGAGCCGCCCTCTCCGATATCCACCACACCTGTATACGGACTGGACTGGTTGCGCTGGCCCAACAGTATGCCCGGCCAGTCGAATAGCGCTCGCTACGACTGAGCCTGACCAGTTGCTCGATTCAAAGTTCGACCCGGTAAGCGATAGGTGCTCGCCAGCTACACAGAGCATGTTTGAAATTTTCAGGAATTACGCAGTTGAGAGCTGGGTAGAGCGTGGATGGGCCAGGTAGGCTCGTATCGCCTCACGGACAATGGCGGCTGTGGCCTCAAACCACGACGTGCCTGTCCGCAACCGGTGACATTCCGGGCGGAGGAAGGCCCGCAGCGCCAGACCGATATGATTCCGCTGGGCACGAGCGGCGCGGTACTGGGCGCGTTCGATGCCGCAGTCCTGCGTGCTACCGCGATGGTACGCTTCGATGCGCCATCGAGAGCGGGCGTACTCCGCCCACTGGTCAGCACCCATCGCCAGGTCGCTCGTGGCCCAGTCGTCACTGCCACCGGCTGGGGTGGCCAGCGCGACCACCGTGCTGACGCCATCGCCCGTCAGATGCACGACCGCGCCCGCAGCCGGAATCGGTACGTCCCTGATCGGTCGGTTACCCGACCCATCGGGATCAACCAGACGATTGGCGTTCAGGTGGGTCAGCCACGGCCAGTGGAGCGAGCGCACCAGGTTCAGGTGCTCCAGGCTGGCATACCAGCTAGCGACGGCGAGCAGGCGAGGCAGAAACCCGCGTGCCGCCGCTGCCTGCACTATCGCCCGGATGTGGTCGTGCTTGGTCAATCCGTCGTGTGCGTTGTCGTAGATGCGGACGTCGCAGGGCAGGTGGACGTTCCCATCAGTCCACAGCATACTGATCAGATTGATACCCACGACGACTCGCTGATGGTTGCCCAACCACTGGCGCGTGACGAGCGCAATCGCCCGGCTCTACGGCGTGTCCAGCGTCGTGTCGTCGATCATCAAGCAGCCCGTGGTCACCGACACACAAGGGCGAACCGCTTCCCACACGGCAGTGCCATCCGCACAACACCGGTGCAGCAGACGCGTGGAGGCAGCATGCGCCGGACCGTTTGTGGGCGCTCCCGGATGGCAGCGTGCTGCTTCGGTCGTGCTGACCACGTGCTGCGCTGCGACGAGAACGTGGATATAGTCCAGTTCGTCACACGTTGGTGGGTTCATCAGCGCACACCTCCATCATCAGCCAGGAACACGGTAGACGGAGCGACGAGTGCAACAAGCGAGGACACGGTTTGTAGCCTCACGTATACACCATCAGTCGGGAACTGCGTAACTCCTGATAGATAACCAACCAAAAGTACCTGCGATGTGGTCAAGCAAGACATTCTTGCGCTATCGAACGCATGAAAAGCGCTAACGCTTCAAATTAATAATGCATCTACCGTAGCCTAATCTATTGAAAACATATGTTCGTCTAAAATCAACCCAAAAATGTGTGCAACTATTTGACCAATATTCCGGTTTTATATATACAAGACTATTTTCTTCAGACAAGGAGATTGATATGCGCCGGAGCTTGATGAGATTGGGCCTACTCACCCCTCCACCGCCGCCTGCACCACCATCACCGCCGCCAGATGTGCCTGATCAGCAAGCATTGTGGTTAGAGGCACAATGTGAGCAAGATGGACGATTACTAGCGTCAACGCCATTCTGGCATCCAAAAGCAATCCGACGCATGTTGCGATTACCAATGGCGTGAAAAAACCAGCAGGTTTAAAGCCTCACCTTGACACCTGGAAATCCCAGAGAGGCTATCATAACAACGTAGGTTGCTGCGTCCTGTTTTCTTGGCGGAAACACCACAGATACTCGATTGAAGTCAGGCAATTCCCTGCCTGACCTCTGAAATTCATGCAGGGAGAAGTGCGATCACCATCACCATACAGGCGTGGTCGGTCGCAACCCGTCGCCCGCAGCGGCGGCAGGCGGCAATGGCGGGCTGAGCGCACGAGCAGCCCCATCCGTGACGTCAACTCCCACCACATTCCCACGGCAGCAAACGCGCCATTACCCAACAAAACCGACTGGGCCGCATGCCCGACAGCATCGAGCTGCACACGTAACCAGACAATGAACGCCAGGCCAGACTGCCACGCCGTACCAGACAGTGTCGCTGCCGGTCAGGCGCATGCAGGAAACATCGGCAGGAACCGCACCGAGATCGTCCGTGTGAACCCGTCCACCATCGCCGGCAACCAGGACCGGGCAGGCACCGCTGGGCCAGGCGCATCCCGCGCTTGAAGATGGGTGTACACGTGGCTTGCAGTCAGCTCCTCCCCGGTACTGTCTGGCTGGTGCATGAATACCGAACTATATCAAATATTGACTCCACTGTGCATCGTGTGGGTTGTCAGTCTTGTATCGGCGCACTGTCAGGGTGTCACCGGTGAATCGCTGGAAGTTTGTCACCAGCACACGAACCGCTTCACGGGCAGTTGCGTTCAGGTGTAGCGCCAGAGTAATGGGTTGCGAGCGTGTCGTGATTGCACTGCATCCAGCGGTGCCGTGCGATACGCCCTACCCTGCCTCGCTTTCGGGGGTAGTTCTTTAATGGCGTGTTGTGAGTCAAAGTCATCCGTGATCCGAGTACAGATCAGGATCGCCCAACCAGGAGGATGTGTGCCTGAGTTACAGCCTGCTCTAGCGGCCATACCTGACCGATTTGCCAGAAAGCGCTGAAGTCGTCCGGCGGCATGCGCAGACGAAGCGTATCGATCTCCTGTTGCGTCCAGCGAGATTCGAAGCGAGGTGCCCACAGACCGCTTCCCTGGCGAAAACGTCTGGCTGCACTCCACAGGCAGAGAGCGTGTACCGGCTCTTGCATAGCCAGCGCAACGGCAGCCGACAGTTCGATACCCGTTATCATGGCGGGTCGATCATGAAGCACCGCCAGAATCTGCAGCGCCTCTTTCAGATACTCCCTGGCCGCCGGGACATCTTGCTGGTGGAGGGCGATTCGCGCACGATTGAGGTCAGATGCGCAACGGAGTTGGCGATCGATTGTGTCCTCGATCAAGCGATCGGCGGCAGCCTGGTGGGCAACGGCGGCTGCCAAATCATGATTGGCAAGGGCAAGCCGAGACAGATCGAGCAACAACTCGGCCACACTATGCGCATCAGCCACCTCCTGATAGATTGCCAGGCTGGACTGAAATGCTGTGATGGCAGATTCCAGATCATCTTCGTGGTAAGCAAGACGGCCAAAGTCCCGCCAGATTTGCGCGATGTACCGACGGTCGCCCAATTCGGTAAAGATGCTCAGTGCTTCCTGTAAATAAGCACCTGCCTCTCGATAATTGGCTTGTGCTGTTGCGCTTTCGCCCAGGCCGCGCAAGGCATAGGCAATTCCACGCTGATAGTTGAGTTGACGGGAGATGAGCAGTCGCTGCTCAAAGAATCGCGTCGCCTCTTGCAGGTTGCCTTGAAACGCCTCGATCCATCCCATGACCCCATAGCCATCGGCAAGGCCGCGCAGGTCATTCAGTTCTGCTGCCAGTTGCAGTTGCTCCCCGGCAAATCGAGCCGCAGCGTCCAGATCGAGCTGGAGCCGTGCGAGCACGCCAGCGCCATACAACAGGCGGATGCGCACCTGCCCGGATGGAGCAGTACGCGTGAGCATTTCCTCTAGCCAGCGGCGCCCCTCGCAATAATAGCCACGCACCAACCAGAAGCGCCAGATGCGGGATGCCAGCAACGCGGCAAGTTGGGCTGGTACCCCGGCGTGATCGCAGCCCCAACTTAGGGCGGCGCGTAAATTGTCGTGTTCACGCTCCATCCGATCCAACCACGATTGTTGCAAAGCGCCGGATAAACCCGCCTCCGCCGTTTCTACAAGATGCGCGTAATAGCGCAGACGATGTTGCTGAATGCGGGCTTCTTCTTCCTCGCTTAGCATTGTCAGAAGGTACTCGCGTAGCGGCTCCAGCAGTCGATACCACGCTTCACCTTCGTTCCGATGATCGACCGTAATGAGCGACTTGCTGACCAGGCGATTAAGTATGTACAACAGTTGATGGGTGGCGCTAAATCCCGCTTCGCCGGCAATTGCTTCTGCGATTGCCAGCGACCAGGTGCCGCGCAAGACAGCCAGATAGCGCAACAGTGTACGTTCGGGGTCGGTAAGGAGGCGATAGCTCCATTCGATGGCGGCACGCAACGTCTGGTGGCGGGGCAATACACTGCGACGTTGATCCACCAGCAAGCTGAAGTCCATTTGCAGATGCTCTGCAAGCTGCTGCGGCGCCAGGGTGGACATCCACGCTGCCGCCAGTTCGATTCCGAGCGGGATACCGTCGAGCCGCTGGCAGATGGCGGCCACTGCCGCCGCATTGGTGTCAGTCAAAGTAAAGGCGGGAAAGACAGCCTGACTGCGCGCTACGAAGAGTTGGATCGCTTCATACCGCATGATCTCGGTGGCGGAAGGGGAACTGCTGCGCCAGACTGGAGGAAGGGACAGCGGCTGAACGTGGTAATGAACTTCACCCGGTACAGACAGAATCTCGCGGCTGGTTGCCAGGATCTGCAGTGACGGGCATCGCTGCAACAACTTCAGCACTAGAGTCGCAACCGCTTCTATAAGGTGTTCGCAATTATCCAGGACAAGCAACATGCGCCGGTTACTCACAAAGTTGCTCAATACATCGAGCGGATGATCGGTGGCGCCGCAACGTAATTGCCAGCGTTCGAGCATAAGTTGTGGCAGCACATGCGGCTGCTCCAACGCCGCAAGCTCGACCCAATGCACGCCGTGTGCGTAACCAGGTGCCACCATTTCCGCCACACGCAGCGCCAATCTGGTTTTGCCACAGCCGCCAATGCCAGTGAAGGAGAGGAGGCGCACATCTGGGCGCTGCAAGAGAGTGCACACCTCTGACACCTCTTCGATACGCCCAATAAAGGAGGTAAGTTGGAGCGGCAGCGCCGGTGTGGGTGAGTACGCAGGCGACTCAGCAAAGGTGGACTCTGTTGATCGGGCGCTCTCAGACCGAGACGAGGGTGTAGATGTGCAAAGGGCTAGCCAACGCGCCACCGTCTCCGGCTCCGCCTGGAGTTGTAAGGCCGGCACAAAGAGCGCCAGCAGCGAATGACGGTCGAGAGGACGTTCGTTATTTTCGATGCGGCTAATGTGCGATTCGCTGTAGCCGGTAGCGATCGAGAGTTCGCGTTGCGACAGGCGAGCGCGACGGCGCAATAACCTTAACGCCTCTCCACACGTGGTGCAGGTGTCCAACGCAACATCTGTTGCAGACACAGGACACATCCTTTCGCGAACAAGAACCGTGATGGTGCAGATTATAGCGCACCTTACACCACGTTGCCTCGCCGTTTTGGCAAGAAATGGCAAAAAAGGCAAGTGGGTCTGTGCTATCGTTGTACGCAATCAGAAGGTCGCATATGTCTGGGTTGGCAGGAACAAGTGAGGGTAGCGTGTAGAGACCGTTGTTAGCGTGCTGAAGATTATCCATACCCTCACTTCTATTCCGATGGTGTGTCCCTGCTGCACTCTCGTCGCCGTCAATTAACGCATCTGATTGGGGCTGCCGTTGGGCAGGCGGGTAGGTACTTATATCGACCCCTCGCTTGTCATGTGTCAAGACACTGCTCTCGTATCAGGACTGGTGCCAGTGCTGCTGAGAGGAATGGGGATGAAGGACTGACAATCAACCCGATCCTCGGACTCAAGCTTCTGCTTCTCCTGATCATTGCTGGACTGTTGACATACGTCCATGCGCTTCTCCAGCCGCGTATTAACGCGCTGTTCGTGCGGGCAGGCGGCAATCCTGTGCCTCATGACCTCGACCGACAGATTGACGCCTTTCGCTTACGCCGCAAGCGCATGGCCTTGATCTGCATAGTTGTTGTGATCACGATTGCAATGCCTGGCGTGCACGTGTGGATATCCTTCCCATCGTGGTTGACCGTCGTCCTGGTGATTACCATTGGCGTGTTTACGTGGCGAGCCTACAGCAGCGTCAATGCATATGGATGGGTTTACGTAGTATGGTGAGATATTTTGCTGGCGTGTACTTGCCGGTGGATGGTGCAAGTACTGCACATAGAAGGATTGGAAATGGCATTCTTACCAAGAGACTATTTGCAGCGAGAATATGAGCTACGAGTGAACTATCTCAAAGACCATTTAAGCCGAATGTGGATCCGTTTCAACTTCTTCTTGACAATCAACACCGGTCTCTTTGCTATCGCCGTTGCCCAGAGTACCCTAGAGCTGTGGTTGCTTGCCAGCATTCTGGGCATCGTCATGAGTATCTGTTGGAATCAATTTGCGGCGACCGACAACTATCTGGTGGACGTCTACCGACGGCAAATAGCCCATGCCCATTTCTTGCTTACTCAAGATGCGGCATTCGATGGGATTCGGGCTGTTCAAGTTCCGCCTGAACTGAAGACGTGGACGTATACCGGAGCGATCGCCACCGAATACTTTGATCCGACTGACCGACAAATAAAGCCCATACGACAGAGTTTTTTCCAGCGGCGTATTCCCTGGCTCAGTGCAACCGAGCTTGGCGTCATCATCTCCTCACTCTACGTATCTGGTTGGTTCGTGTTGCTGATGGTTAAGGGTTGACAAAGCGGCGCGGGAAATTGGCGCTGCACCTCTTCTACGGCGTTTGAACTACTGTCAACCGGTTTGTAAGGCTCTGCAAACAGAGGAAGGAAAACACTCTATATAGCAAGATAGGTCCTTAAATAAGGAGGAATTCATGTCAACGTAACCGATCAAAGAGCTTGTCAATCGTGAGTTTCAAGTCTGGAATAAAGGCACGATCAAGGTGATTGATGCGATCTTCGCGCAGACCTACCATAAGGAGAAAGCCCATGTCGCCCCATGATGCAAAATCTGTGATCCGTCGCTTCGTCAAAGAGGTGCTCAATGACAAGAATCTGGCTGTGATCGATGAAATCTGCCCGCCCGATTATGTTGAACTTGACCCCTTACCTGGTCAGGGTCCCGGAGCTGCCGGCCTCAAAGCCTTTCTTGGCGAATCTTTCTTCAAGGCCTTCCCTGATCTCGTATGGGTGAATGAGGAGATGGTGGCCGAGGGGGAGTATGTGATGGCGCGCTCGACCTGGACGGGCACGCACCGCGGCGAATTTCTGGGCATCCCTCCCACCCATCGCGCTGTCAAGGTGGCGGCCTGGACTATCGATCATGTCGTCGATGGCAAGTTTGTCGATAGTCGCATACTGGTCGATGCGTTGAGCCTGCTGCAACAGCTCGGTGCGCTGCCAGCCTGGCCGCCGCCGCCGAAAACCTTTCAAGCCATGGTCGACGCAGCCTATCGCAGCGTGCCAACTATCAAAGCCGCCGATCTTCACCGCCGCTTGAAAAGAGAGCCAGACTTGCTCATCATTGATGTGCGCGACGCAGCAGAAGTCGCCCAGACCGGTGCGATCCCCGGCGCCATCAATCTTTCTTACGGCACACTGACCTACGCGGCTGATCACACAGCCCCGGAAGACTGGCGCGACCCCCGGCTGGCCGACCATGCCAGACCTATCGTGACCACCTGTGGCCTTGGGCCGTTAGGCGCGTTGGGCGGCGGACTGCTCCATGAGATGGGCTTCACCAATGTGCAGATTCTCGAAGGCGGTGTGCAGGCATGGATCGATGCCGGGCTGCCAGTAGTAAAGCCTGGTGATCAGTGATACTGAAAGTTCCATTGCACGGTGATCTCCGGCTGGAAGATTGTCGGCGAGCAGCGTTGAGCGTAGAGGCAATTCGCACGCTCACCGGCGCCTTGATCGAGAATTTCAGGACGGAGGGCTGGCTAGACATGTTTCGTTAACACTAACCATTGCCGTAGAACTCATCTCAATCAGGCAAGGAGAAGGCTTATGACCAACCAGATTGAGAACATCATAGGCAAAAACCGATGTTCCCGACAAGGCGCAGCGGTCACTCGAGAACGGCAAGATTGATGTGATCACTGTCGGAAGGCTGACATTCTACCGCGAAACCCTTAAACCTGGCTGGCAATGGTCGAAGAACGTCAAGCCTGTCGTTGGCGGGGAAAGTTGTCAGCGATTCCATGTGAAGATCTTCCTCACAGGTCGTCAACGAATCCGCATGGATGACGGTACCGAGATGGAATTTGGTCCAGGAGATGTAGCAATCATGCAGCCGGGACTCGACGCCTGGGTTGCCGGTGATGAACTGAATGTGTTGATCGAACTTGCAGACATCGTCCGGCGACTAAAAGAATAAAGGAGGTGAATAACCATATCCGACACCATGCATGCAGATATGCTGACGACATCCCCGCTTGAAGTGATTCAACGCTTCAACGATGCCAGCAACCGGCATGATGTTGACGCCATGATAGCCGCAATGACCGATGACTGTGTATTTGAAAACACCTATCCAACGACAGATGGCGAGCGTTACGCGGGACAGGTAACCGTCCGTGCCTTCCGGGAGCGTTTCTTTGCCGCCTCGCCCCACGCAACCTTATGAAATTGAGGAAAGCTTTGCTTGTGGAGGATCGCTGTGTGGTGTGCTGGCTCTATCGGTAGGTTGAACAGGACGGCAAACACCGACACGTCCGGAGAGTAGATGTTTTCTGCGTGCGGGATGGGAAGGTGGCCGGATTGCGCGACACACGCGCAATCCGGCCCAAATGTGGACGTTCGGCCCGTCTTGACGCAGACTACCGTCAACGTTGGGATGTGGAATAGTGCTTCAGTTGGATGGATACTTGCCGTCGATTGGTGGTGCATTATGATAGTCAGGAGTTACGTAGTTGAGAGCTGGGTATAGCATGGATGGGCCAGGTAGGCCCGTATTGCCTCACGGACAATGGCGGCTTTGGCCTCAAACCATGACGTGCCTGTCCGCAACCGGTGACATTCCAGGCGGAGGAAGGCCCGAAGCGCCAGATCGATAGGATTCCGCTGGGCACGGGCGGCGCGGGGCTGGGCGCGTTCGATGCCGCAGTCCTGCGTACTACCGCGCTGGGACGCTTCGATCAGCCACCGGTATCGGGCGTACTCCGCCCACTGGTCAGCACCCATCGCCAGGTCGCTTGTGGCCCAGTCGTCACTGCCACCGTCTGGGGTGGCCATCGCGACCACCTTGATGAAGCCATAGCTCTTTAGATGCACGATTGTGCCCACAGACGGAATCGGTACGTCCCTGATCAGTCGGTTGCCCGACCCATCAGGATCAACCAGGCGATTGGCGTTCAGGTGGGTCAGCCACTGCCAGGGCAGCGAGCGCACCAGGTTCAGGTTCTCCAGGCTGGCATACCAGCGGTCGAAGGCAAGCAGGCGAGGTTGAAACCCGCGTGCGGCCGCTGCCTGCACCATCGTCCGAACGTGGTCGTTCTTGGTCAACCCGTCGTGTGCGTTGTCGTCGATACGGAAGTCACCGGGCAGGTGGGCATTCCCATCAGTCCACAGCATCCTGATCAGATTGATACCCACGACGACTCGCTGATGGTTGCCCGACCACTGGCGCGTGACCAGCTCCATCGCCCGGCGCTACGGCGTGTCCAGCGTCGTGTCGTCGATCATCGAGCAGCCCGTGGTCACCGACACACAAGGGCGAACCTCTTCCCACAAGGTGGTGCCATCCGAACGACACCGGTGCAGCAGACGCGTCTAGGCATCATGCGCCGGATCGTTTGTGGGATCTCCCAGATGGCAGCGTGCTGCTGCTGTGGTGCTGACCACGTGCTGCGCTACGACGAGAACGTGGATATAATCCAGTTCGTCACCTTTCGGTGGGTTCATCAGCGCACACCTCCATCATCAACCAGGAACACGGGAGACGGAGCGACGAGTGCAACAAACGCGGACACGGGTTATCGCCTCACGTATACACCATCAGTCGGGAACTGCGTAACTCCTGATCCTATCATTCCGGAGTCACAAGACAAACTTCGTCGGGTCTTCAGTGAATGCTGTCCAGGCAATGACCGTGTGGGGAGTAATTGCGAACAGGCCACCGTTATCCCACTGATGGGGATCAGGCGCATAGCCCATCGTAGCGTATTTCGTTGTATAGGCTTGCGCTACGAGGGTGGCTACTTCAGGGGCAGGTGTGTCGATGGCACGGGCAATCCCTTCGACAATCACAACATCCTCGCCGCTTTCCAGATGAATCACAACGTGAGGGTTTGTCGCAATGTTTCGCGCGTGGCGTGTTGCCGGGCTGCCGTCAAAGTAGAGCTTGCCATCCACCCAGACCGCCCACTTGGGCACAGCATGCGGACGGCCATCTGGCCGTACCGTGCATAACCAGTAATTGATGGCGTGAGTCAGGCGTTGTTCGACATGACTCCAGGGTAGCAATTCTCTAGCACGTTCGACGTATCCCGGCGGGAAGTGGGGGCGAGTAATGCGTGGTGAACTCATTGGCTTTTCCTCCCTAATACGTTGCAATGATTTCGCGTAGGGGCTGCTCGACTTCCCAGTTTTCTAGCACTTCTTCGATATTCAGAGCGAATATACGTATAGCCATTTTACCTCCGTATAATCCGATTACTTGGCGTTCTCCAGGGGAAAAACATAACTGATTTGTAGTGGATACAATGATGGCGTGTCTTTTGTGAACAGTTCGATGTAAAGCTTATGCAACAAGTACAAGGGGCATCGAGATGGGCTATCTGTTGTGATACGTACAGCCAGCAGAATGCAATTCTACACCTGTTTGCTGTAGTATACCTGTCGTATGTGGCATGCGCAAGAAATTATCTAGTGTTTGACAATTTGCATCCAATGGCTGTCTTCTGTAAGGGACAGAAGTGTCCCACGCAAAAGTCGGTGTGTCGGGTACAAGAGATTCATTCAACCTATCGTGCTAAAATTCAGCACAAAAGTTCTTGACAGCTCAATACGCCTCTGTTATAATTCCGAACAAGTGAGCGATTGAACTTTTGTTCTAAGCGTGTATTTCAGAGGAGGCCCGCCATGGCAGTGACCAGTCGTGAAATCCGCTCACCACGTCGAATGTCTTCGATTGCCGTGCCCAGGCCGGCACTCGGCAATTCTGCATACATCGTCACCGGTCTGCTGGCAGTTCTTGCCCTGTACGTATTGGTGAGCGCTCTTGTTGGGTGGGGGCAGACGCTACTCGATGATTGGAGATACGGACGACCACGTACATTCCATCTCACGGCAGAAGTGGGGCGGGCCGAGGAGACAGTCGGTCCTACCCGTCTGATCGCAATGAATCTTGACCGTCAGGTGCTTATTCTCGAGATTCCCGGTGGTGATGTGAACAAGACCCGAACAATCGTAGGTCCGTATCTGGTTGGTGCAAATGAGGATCTGACACCGATCACGATGCGTCTGGCTGATATGAATAGTGACGGTCTGTCAGATTTGATTGTTGGTATCAAGAATGAGGAGATTGTCTATCTCAACCGTGGTGATAGTTTTGGTCTGGTAACCGCTGAAGAGCGTCAGCAGATTTTGCGCCAGATGCCTGGCCGATAAATCTGGCTGGTATAAATGTATCGCAACCCAAGTTGCCACCTGCACTGTGAGCAGGCCACGAAAGACTACCTGCTATGATGAACAACACGACGCTGCGCACAACATTGTGCAGCGTGCCTGACCGGTATGCATCGTTTGGGTAGCAGCCAGTTCTGTAAACGCACTACGTCACGCACATCTGGTATGCCTATCCGCCGTGTCTCTGTGGTGGTATAAGGTGGCACCTTGGGTGACGATCTATCCGCGTTCATCCGCCTCACCCGCGTCCATCCGTGTTCCACACCTCCCCCGTAGCGCTCAACGACCAGCACCGCTGTAGTGACGTAAGGTGGCAACTTGGATTATCGTAAGATTACCGGTACTCGCACATGCTCAATGGCGAGTCGAGTCAACTCCATCCTTGTGCTATATTCATGGACGGATAGAAAATATGAGCTAACGCAGCTTTTGCCGCATGGGGAAGCCCTGAAGCAGGCCGCGGGTTCCCGAATCTCCCGAACCGTTCAGGAGCGGACAGAATATTTGATCGAACACGTCTTCTACCACATCAGGAAGCCATAGGTAAAGCCTCTAGTGTTCCTATCAGGAATCACCAGCGTTGCTCTCCACACGCTCCTTATCCCTTATTGCAGTAGAGGAGCGTGTGGAGAGGGCTTTCAGTTCGCCCTCAAACCCTATCTCACGTGTCCTTTTGCAAGTTCTGTCCGCTCCTAAACTCGCTGATAGGGGATGTCGCTACACTGGATGCACGCATCGCTCGAAACTATTTTCGATGTGCTACCTGCCACGCCGTATCCACGGTATTCCAATTCTCTCAAGCTGCCCGGACTGCCAATCCTGACGTGGATCCATTCTTTGGAGATACCCCATGCTGTGGAGGCTTGTGTGTGACAGGCACCCACCAGTTCTTCCTTTCGCAGCACGACAATCTTGCACAAGACCACAACAACAATATAATCACAATGGCTCCTGTTCAAAAAAAGTGGTGCAGCCAAACCAACTAAGAGCTACAACGGGGAGCTATACCACACCCACAGCTCGGACAAGTTAACGCTTGCAGATAGCAATAGCCCCTTAACTACAGTGCACTGCGCACATCTCAAAACGGTCAACCATCGGTGTTTACTGCGGTGTAAGGGCTGCGTAGTCCCCTATTGCACCGAGTTTGAACATGAGCCAACCACAATTTGTATAACGTACTGTCTACAGAAAAGCATTTGTCTGCCTGAGCAAATACCTTTCATGATAGCGAGCGCTCATTGCGTTGATGCGAGGTTACCATCATTCCGCACACCGACATCGTATTCCTCGATCACGAGCGTATCTCTACTGCCGGGTTCCCTCGTTTCATCGTCGTTGCTGCTCCGGCAAAAAAGCCACCGGCGAGCGTAATGCATAACCAAATCCACGAATCGAACAAATAACCGGTTTGTCTGGGTCAACCTCCAGCTTTTGGCGCAGATAGTGGATACGCGCTTTGATTAGCTCGCGGGCTTCCGAGCGCGAGAATGCATGCGGATACAGAACCGCAGCCAGTGCTTCAAATGACGCTTTCTGGTGCGGTGACTCGGCAAGACAACGTAAGAGGGCAATGTCACCTTTGCTCACTTTAATGACGGTGTCGGCAATAAAGACGCTCCCTTGATAGGGATCGACCAGCAATGGTACCGGTACCTCATAGGTCGCCTGCGCCTGTGGTTCGGCGAGGTGTTTCCGCTTTTGTGCTGCGTGCAGCGCTACTTGCTGTTGGATGTGGTCGATGATCGCCTGGACAGAACCCGATCCACCACGTTCCGACAGGTGTGATTGATAGCATGGAGAGGGGGAACTCCCGTTGTACCATATGGTGATCACATTCGGGCATTGTTGCACATACCTTGCTGCTATGCGCCAGTGGACCGACGATAACAGGTCTACATTGAAAATCAACAGATCAAAGGTGCGTGTTTCCAAACAATGAAGCGCAATTGCAGGGTCACTCACCGCCAAAATAGCCCAATACGACTGGCTCAGGCCACAAATCAGGGCATCACGGCGGTGCGAATCACGCTCAACCAGGAGAGCGGTTCCATGGAACATGATGACAACCTCGTGATGAATTCATTGTGTATGGGGCTAATCATACAATAATTCGACGAAACTTGCAATCAACCATAACTCCTACCAATATTTAGTACTACCTGTCGCTACGCAATTCATGTTTTTGATAGTATATACTCGTGCCTCACAATCATTAAATATATAAATTCCACGTCGATATTGATCGATATGGAATGGGAGTCAAATATTTTTGGCATAGATAGATTGGACTCATTATCAATATCTACTCAGTATTATGTACGCAGTGTGTATGGACTGTACCGCTTGTCCATGACCGGCAATAACCGTCTTGAGTGGGGGTAATCCAGGCAGTCCGGATTCTGAATGAATTTCCCTACGTAAAACGATACCGATGATAGCTATACCACAACTGGTATCAGCACGTAAATGTTCTCTTGCTATGGATGTGGCTTGTTGCGATTTGCGCCATATACCGCTGAGGTGCTGCCGACGGTGCGATATGCGTTATTCACCCGTTGCTCTTATGCTGTAGCAGCTCACGGAGGCCGACTACCAGGATGAACAACACGACGGTTGCGCTCAATGTCTTATGGCGTAACCGCAGGGATCAATGAGGGCAAGAGCGTTCTAAGCAAGCTGCCGGTCCGCTTGACGGACGTGCGAGAGGACGACGGCAAAGAGCTAGCCACGGTGGCACGGGACACCTGGCATTTTTCTGAGGACCGGGAGCACGCAGATGCCGGCCTCAGCACGTACATCTAGGTAATCGAAGGAAGCATCCTCCAGGCTGACGGTATCGCTGTAGCTGCCTGAGGTAACGACGAACTCGACCGGATAGCCGTTGTGGGTAAACATCAGGTGAATCGTGATCCTGGAGAAGGAGCACTACTTGCTGGCTGAATAGCTGCGATCCATATGTGTCCTCGGTGTCTCTTTGGTGAGAGGTGCACCACAGAGGCACCGAGAGCATAGCGGGTGAGAGAGAACCTATCAGGAGCAACCCGGAGTGCTTATAGACATCCTCTGAGTCTCTGTGGCGAGAGGTGCACCACAGAGGCAACGAGAGCACAGCGGGTCGTAGCGGTACGTAAGGAAGCAACCTGGAGTGTAATACCAGACGAGCAGTACAAGGACCGCTCATCAGTAGCAGGAAACGCAACCTGTCTCAGAGCAGCGTCTCGTGCGACGACGTGTGCATCGAGTGGCGCCGTGTCGTGTTACGTCGTAGCTCCTCCAGGAATATCCCGTGGCGCGTGCCTGAACTGGACATGCGTTGCTGGCAAAAGCCATGTGGCGATAGGAACTATGGTAGTGCTCCGTCACGTATCGCTTCTTCAGAGACCGGTATCTCAACCTCGTGTGATCCGGCTGGCTCCAGCGGCGCGATCACGAGCCGAAAGCCGACCCCACGAACCAGGTGCAGATACCGTGGGGCGGCAGGATCAGCTTCGAGCTTGCGTCGCAAGCGCTGTATCCGGCTGCCAATCAGCCGGCGCAGTTCATCGGTGTCGTAGACATGCAGTCGTGGATACAGCAACCGGGCGATCTCGAGAAAGGTGCAGATACGGCCATTCGCCTGGTACAGGTAGTCAAGGATGATCAGTTCGCTCTCGCTGAGCGTAATCACCCGATCATCGATCTGCACGCGCTTCTGGATGGGGTCGAGGCGAAAGACTGGCTGCTGCTGCGGTGCTGGCACCAGATCAAGGCGATAGGCCAGCTCGCGCACGACTGCGAGCATAGTGGTATCTGGGGTAATGTCCATCGGTGTAGTGGGCATCCACATCACGTGGGCCGATGATTGCGGTGGGCGCAGCGGTGCCGGCGAGTCATCGACCAGCATAATGACGGTTTGGTCTGCCGATACCGTGGCGAGGAAGCGCGATAGCGCTGCGGAAGTATGTTCCAGATCGGAGAGATGTAGAATGCACAATGGCACCACACAATGCTGGACAATGTGGGTGGCCATGTCGAGATTGGTTACATTGAGCACGGCCCAGTACCATTGATGCAAAGTATGTATCAGGTTCATCCGGCGTGTGTGATCCGGTTCCAGGAGAAGTGCAACCCCGCGATGCATGATGGATATACCTTAATACCTTACGTTGTTACAGCATCGATTTGTTAGGCAGATTATAAAAGAGATGATAGGTTTATGCAACTAAAGATATTGATATATAACTATGTATACTTACCCTGAATTCAGATTAAAAACTCACTGGCTACGATACAGAACACGTCGCCGGGCATCGCCGTCAAGTGAAGACGTATCGTGTCAGTCTGATCTCATTGGCTACTGTTTCCGCCCATCATAGCCGGTGCTCCGTCTTTCTGGCTGCGCAATGTGCTCTTCAGGCGGAGCACGAGTCCGATCAAGATAATGCCTTCAATCAACCTGTTATCTGCACTCCGGGCACCTCACAGATCAGATCTGGCCCATACAACCCTGCCGGTGTATGAAAACCTGCCTCGTAAGTACCTGCCAGAACACGGCGCACAATGAGCAACGCTGTTGCCACCGTAAGCGAATATCCTTCAGGCCCGATAAGCCGACCGGTAACTCGCTGTCCGGTTCTGTCGGTGACTTCACCGACGATGATACTCTTTCCTTTTGCCCGTGTTGTGGTATCCGGGCCATCAAGCGTATGGCGTAGCCAGTTCTGGAGACTGGTGCGGATTGGTTTGAGGTGGATCAGGGGAAGTATGGCGCGTACCAGGCCGAGCCACGGCAGGTTTCGGCGCGAAATGGCGACAAAAACCTTGATGTTGGGAATACCAGTCGTGTAGTAGGCCGTAGCAACATCGCCCCACGGAATACTCACACACGGTTGTGGTCCACGCCCGAAATCAAAGGTTCGCACCTCATGGAGTGGTGGTGTGCTGACAAGCCGCCCGTCTCGCCGTTCGCATCCGCGATGGGCCATGGTCAGCATTGTGATGGCTGTGCCGCGTGAGATGCTGCCGAGCGCCTGAAATGCCAGCACCAGATTGTTCGCACCCGGTAGGCGACGTGCCAGATGCGCCGCCAGACAATCGGAGGGTACGACATCAAAGCCGACCCCTGGCATAAGCATGACTCCGGCCTGGCGGGCAGTCTGATCCTGACGTGCCAGTGCTTCAAAAACACTTATCTCACCCGTGATGTCAAGATAGTGGACACCACTGTTCAGACATGCCTGCACCATTGGCGCACTGGTCTCCTGGAATGGGCCGGCGCAGTGGAGAACGAGCTGCATGCCTTCAAGCGCACGACGCAGGGCTGCTTCATCATCCAATCGGCAGATGGTAAAGGGTAGATGCAGTTCATTTGCCAGCGCCGTTATCTGTGTTGCATTGCGCCCGGCGAGCCGTGGTCGCAAACCTGCCTGCACTGCTGCACGCGCGATCAGTCGTCCGGTATAGCCGTTGGCGCCGTAGATCATCCATTCAGCCATGGTTGTTGCTCCGTATTGACGTTGCGGTACCACCTTCCTATTATCACCCATCCCGGCGGGTGCAGCGTTGCCGGCACGTGTTGTACGTCAGTCTGCTACAATTGCTGCGCAGCAACGCTTTTGATCAGGGAAGAGGTACACCTATGACTGATACCGGGCTATGTCTCCAGCCGGCTACCACTATTGCGCACCTGATTCGACAACGCGCTGTTTCGGCGACTGAAGTGCTGGTTGCCCATCTCGAACGCATCGCCACGCTGAATCCGCTGGTCAACGCTATCGTGACCCTCGACATTGATGGTGCCCAGGCTCGTGCGCGAGCGGTTGATGAAGCTCTTGCCCGGGGTGATGATCCTGGTCCGTTAGCCGGTTTGCCGGTCGCTCACAAGGACCTGGCCGAGACGAAGGGGATGCGAACAACCTATGGTTCTCCGATTTTTGCTGATTTCGTTCCCGATTTTGATGCGCTGATCGTTGCCCGGCTCAAAGCAGCCGGCGCGGTCACGGTTGGGAAGACGAATACCCCGGAATTTGGTGCCGGTTCGCAAACCTTCAACCCTGTCTTTGGCCCTACCCGCAATCCCTACGATCTGAGTAAGACGTGTGGGGGGAGTAGTGGTGGGGCTGCCGTTGCCCTGGCTTGTGGGATGATTGCGATTGCCGACGGCAGCGATCTGGGCGGATCGTTACGCAACCCGGCCGGCTACTGCAATGTCGTGGGCTTTCGTCCTTCGCCGGGAAGAGTGCCGGTCTGGCCTGACCCGACCCCTTTTCTACCGTTTGCTATCGATGGCCCGATGGCACGCACGGTTGCCGATATTGCCCTGATCTTGCAGGCTATCGCCGGCCCCGACTTGCGAGCGCCGCTCTCGATCAGTGAACCGCCCTCGCTCTTTGCCCAACCACTAGAGCGTGATTTGCGCGGTGTACGTATTGCCTGGAGTCCTGATTTGGGTGGATTACCGGTTGATCTGCGGGTGGCTGAGGTTATCGCTGCCCAACGCGATGTCTTCACCCAGATCGGCTGTATTGTTGAAGAGGCAACACCCGATCTCAGTGATGCTGACGAGGTCTTTCAAGTCATGCGCGCTTTCCGCTACGAACTGACCCTTGGCGAGTTACTGGATCGCGAACGTCACCGCATCAAAGACACTGTGGTCTGGAATATTGAAGCCGGACGCGCCTTAAGCGGGCCGCAAGTTGGGCGAGCTATGCGTCTCCACGCTGCTCTCCTGGCCCGTGTGTATGAATTCATGCAAACCTATGAATTCATCATTGCCCCGGTGAGCCAGGTGCCACCGTTTCCGGTTGAACAACCGTACATTACCGAGATTAACGGGATACCAATGCAGAACTATATTGAATGGATGCGTTCGTGTTACTACATCTCTGTCTGCAACCTGCCGGCCATTTCGGTACCGGCTGGCTTTACCCGCGATGGACTACCGGTTGGGATCCAAATCATCGGCCGTCCACGTGCCGATCTAAGCGTGCTCCAACTGGCGTATGCCTTTGAACAGGCGACGCAACACTGGCAACGCCATCCCCAACTGGCAACAGGGTGAAATTGAGAGTGCTATAATGCAGATGTGCAAACGACATCAGCGCCAGTGAGAATACCACCTGTCTTGGGGCGGCCACAGATCATCTTCTTCTGTGAATTGGAAGGGCCGCCCCTGCTTGAGTTACTTGCTACGCCAGGACTACTCTCATTCCTGGCGGCGGGCGAGTATGGTGTTGCCGTTGCGCTCCACAACCTGTCACACGAGACAGCGCAGGCGATTACGACGCTCAATCAGCATCGGATTCCGGTTATTGCGTGGCTGCTCTTGCCGGCAGAAGAGGGTTTCTGGTTCAACCTGCAAAATTATCCACAGGCCATCGAGCGTTACCGGTCGGTACGGCAGTGGGCACAGGCACACCAGTTGCAGTTCCAGGCCATTGGTCTTGACATTGAACCGCCGTTGGGTGAAGTGATTGCCAGTCGCCGCCGTGGTATTCGTGATATTGCCCGCCGTATCTGGCTGGCGCACGAGAATGTGCTCTACGAGAGTGCGCGTGCTGCCTATATCGATCTGATCGCTGAGATTCATCACGACGGCTACGAGGTTCATACCTACCAGTTGCCACTCATCGTAGATGATCGCCGTGCAGCAACAACGACGATTCAGCGTGCCCTTGATATCGTCGATCTTCCGGCTGATGTTGAGGTGCTGCTTTGCTTTAGCAGCGTTCCCATCAACCAGTTGGGTAACGATCTTGGTGGTGCTCTGATCGATAGTTATGGTCCTTCTGCCGATGCAATTGGGGTCGGATGTATTGTGGGCAGTGCCGTGCGGGCCAGTAGTGCCGAAGATCTGCCACCGTTGACGTGGGATGCCCTGGAACGAGATTTACAACTGGCGGCGCACTATACCGATACAGTCTACCTCTTTTCGCTGGAAGGATGTGTTGAACGAGGGTTATTACCGCGTCTGCAACAGATTGACTGGACAGCAACGCCACGACCTGATGTTAGCCGGCGTTTGCTTGTCAAAAGCCTGCGCGTGCTGCTCCTGGTGGTGATGCTCGCAATGCGCTTTAGCCGTCCACTGCTCGCCTGGTCGGGCTGGATTGTGGCGGCGTTCTTGCTCATTCGCTTACGTCAACAGAAACGCTATGACAACCGATCTTCCTCTTGATGTTGAAACGGCATTACGTGCCGAAATGGTTCTTTGTGGTCGTTTACTCTACGAACGTGGGCTGGTGGTTGCCGGCGACGGTAATCTCTCGGCACGCCTGCCAGATGACACCATCCTGATTACCCCTGCCGGCCTGGCTAAGGGGATGTTGACGGTTGACGATCTACTCGTCATTGACCTCGATGGTCGATTGGTGCGTGGTGCACCGGGCCGCCAACCGTCATCAGAGCGCTATCTCCATCTCTTTGTCTATCGTCATCGGCCCGACATCATGGCGTGTATTCACGCCCATCCGCCTACAGCGGTCGGAGCAACCCTGGCAGGTGTCAGTCTGGCCGAGCCATTATTGCCGGAAGCGCTGATTGCCCTTGGCCCGATCCCAACTGCCCCATACGCACTGACCGGTACGACCGAGATGGGGGCAGCTATTGAGCCATTTGTTGCCGATCATGAAGCGATCTTGCTTGCCTATCACGGTGCCGTAACATACGGCACAACATTACTGCAAGCCTTTCACCGTATGGAGCAGATTGAACACTGCGCACGCACGTTGCTGGCAGCTCATCTGTTTGGGGGAGCACGTCCTTTGCCGCCAGAACGACTCGCCGAATTGCAGGAAGTGCGACGTGCCTTTCGCGCTGCTGGTCGGATTTAAGTGACGAGGAGGATGGTATGAAGCTCTCACCAGCAAAAGTTGAGCAATTAGCTGCAATGCTGGTTGATGTTTTGGCCGAGACAGATGGGGTTTTGTTTCAGGCCAGTGACCCCGAATTGCGGGCAGCGATCCGCGAGATCATGACCGATGAGCTGGAGGTCGAAGATCGCCTGAATGCCGAGGTTCATCAGTTACTGCAAGCGTATAAATACGAGATTACGCAAGGCCGCCTTGATTACGATACCCTCTTTCGGCGTATACGACAGCGGCTGATCACTGAGCGCAAAATTGTGCTCTGATGCTGTGATTCGGCTGTCGTCTGTTTGTTGGGGAAGCCATACATTGCTCTCGTTTGGGCTGCCCTAACAGAAAGATTCGGTATATGTTGCAAATAGAGTCAGATCAGCGTGAACAAACAACTGCGGCAACCGATCTGATGCTGGCTATCGCAGCGCTGGCAGCAATTTGGCGGTTACGCGCAGGTACCGGCTGGCGTGCTCGTGTCTGGCAGGCAGCCTTTGCTCTGCTGGCGGTCAGTAGCCTGCTAGGCGCAATCATTCACGGTTTGCGCCTCTCGGCACATACCCGTGAACGGCTCTGGCAACCGCTGAACGTTCTGCTTGGCTTGACGGTGGCCCTCTTCACCACCGGCGCCGTAAGTGATCGCTGGGGAGAAATGGTCGGACGCCGAACCTTGCCCGTCCTTGCCAGTGCGGCTCCTGCGTTCGCCTGGTTCAGTCGGCGCCTCCAGCGGGGGTTTCTTGCTTTCATTCTGTATGAATTGGTGGCAATGCTCGCAGCATTGAGCATCTACATCGATCTTGCCTATCGTCGGCGATTTCCAGGTGCCGGATTGATCACGTCCGGTATCCTGATCACCATCCTCGCTGCTGCCATTCAAACCAGTTCACTCGAAGTACGGTCAGGTAAGGTTATCATTGATCACAACGGTCTATTTCATCTCGTGCAACTGGTGGCATTACCATTGCTTGTTGAAGGAGTACGTGCCGGGTTAAAACCGGATCGTGATGTATGAGCTATTGGATACGAGCATTTTGTTTCCTGGTAGCCGTGCTGGTCGTTGTTGCGTGTAGCAGTGGAGCAGCACCGGTACGGGAAACCCAAACTGTCGATGGCCTGACGATTACCCTGGAAACGCCTGATCGTCCACGTATCAACACTGCGGTCG
This sequence comes from Chloroflexus aurantiacus J-10-fl, assembly GCF_000018865.1. Classification (NCBI taxonomy): domain Bacteria; kingdom Bacillati; phylum Chloroflexota; class Chloroflexia; order Chloroflexales; family Chloroflexaceae; genus Chloroflexus; species Chloroflexus aurantiacus. Next base: position 782,987 of record NC_010175.1, on the reverse strand, counting down.
ATTTTGTTGTATTGCTGCATGATCAGCAAGGAAATGCGATCAACGACGCTTACGTCTATCTCGACCTCGACATGCCGGCGATGCCGATGGGGGTCACGCGACCGGTAGCCACTCCGGATGGGCCGGGGCGCTACTGGGCACGTACTGCATATACAATGGAAGGGTTATGGGAAATTACCGTCGTGGTTGAATGGGCGGCGAACACCTATCGGGCCACCTTTCAGCGCGACGTTCTGCAATAAGATGGAGTTCATCATGACGCGCCAGCATCTTTCTGTGTTCTTGACTGCCACGTTGTTGATGCTCGTTGTGGCGGGGTGTGGTCAACCTGCGGCAGCACCAACCCCTGCGGCATTGCCAATTGCACCGGTGATCGCAGCATCCGAGCTGGTCGTTGGTGTTAATCGCCTTCCGTTTGGTTTACTGCAGGGTGGTGTACCGCTGAACGATCCTGACCTGACCCTCGATGTGACCCTATATTACGTTGGCCCCGGTGGTGATCGCACAAAGCCGGTAGCGACAACCCAGGCAGTGTATCGTGGTCAGGGACTCCCGGTCGGTCTCTACGTTGCCTACGCCACCTTCGACCGGGCGGGTGGTTGGGAAGCCGAAATCACCATTCCGCAAACCGATGGGCCACAGTCTTCGCGTATTCGTCTTGACGTCAGTGAACGTGCGTTCGCCCCGATGGTAGGCGACCGAGCGATCCCCGTGCAGAATCTGACGGCTGCTGATGTGCCTGCACTTGATCAGCTTACTTCTGATCCGCGTCCTGACCCGGACTTCTACCAGATGACGATTGCCGAGGCGATGAAGGCTGGCAAGCCGTTCGTCGTCTCTTTTGCGACACCGGGTTACTGCCAGACAGCGGTATGTGCACCAAATATGGCAGTCCTGAAGCAACTCAAGAGCGAATTCGGTGATCGGGTCAATTTCATTCATGTGGAAGTCTATCCGTACCCATTTGGCGAGTCATTTCAGCAGGCCAGAATGGTCGATGCAATGAAAGAATGGAACCTGCGCACCGAGCCATGGACATTCCTGGTTGATCGCGATGGCATTATCCAGGCCCGGTATGAGGGCGGTATCACGTTTGCCGAACTACGACCGGCGATTGCCCAACTTGCAGAGGGGCAACCGGTCAATCCTGCACCGTAAATAGCGAGCCGAATCCCGCATCGGGCATGATCGAACGTTCGCGCGCTGCGTCCAGAGGAGTCAAAACGGGCGATACACACGTGTCTAATGAATCAAAGATAGCCTGCCATTCGTGCAGCGGTCGTTGGCGAAAAATGTCAGACAGAGCGCTGATCACCATTGGTTGTGCTGATCGATCATATTGGAGTGGGATTAAATCTGGTCGTTCGATAACCGTACAGACACGTTGCCAGAAATGCGCTTCCAGGGCTGCTACGGCCAGATACCGGTGGTCGGCAGTCTGGTAGAGGCGATAACAGGCGAATTGACCGTTGAGCGTATCATCAGTCAAGAGACCGGCCAGGGCCAGGGCAAGGGCAGGCATATTCAGCCACTGCGCAGCACTCAGCAGTGATGTTTCGATCCGCCCGCCGCGATTAGACGTGTGGCGAGCTAACAATCCTGCGAGCACCCCGGCTGCGGCGGCCAGACCACTCACCATATCAGCCGCATGCACTCCTGGTGTGCGCGGATCATCTGCACTTGCAGCGAGAACACCGGCAAGAGACTGGGCATTCAGGTCATGCAACGCCATATGGCGATGAGGGTGTTCAGGTGGTAAACCACTGATCGCCACAATCAGCAATCGGGGATTGGTTTCCAGCAACGTTTCATCTGTCAGACCAAGTCGACCAAGCGCACCGGGACGGAGACCATCGATCAACACATCAGCAGATCGGATCAGATCATACAGCTTCGTCTGGTCGGCGGGTTGACGCAAATTTAGCGTGTAGCATTGCTTTGTGCGGTTCAGGATCGCAAATAGCGGATGCTCACCACTATGATCAGAGGGTGGGAAAGCACGCATTGGGTCGCCACCTGGACGCTCAATCTTCACCACCGTTGCGCCGAGACTGGCCAGCAGCGCACCACACAGGGGGCCTGGAATATAGCTGGCAATTTCAACCACTGACACGCCGTCTAGGATATGCGAGAGTTTCAGCATAGCACCTCATCAATCATGCTTACCCGGATCATCTTCATCGTATCACAACCGTGAATGGTCAAAAAAGTTGTAAAAAATCCATTCAACCGATCAAACGAAGAGGGGCGTTTTATCTCTTTCTGAAGGGATGAAAGTTGATTTTTGAAGACCTCTTGACAACCTACGACCGACGTGCTATACTACGCGAGCTGGAACGAACGAGGTCTCACTCGCAGACAGCGAGGTAGACCAAACAAGTGGAGAGCGAAACCGAGCGAAACGCGCTGAAGACAATTCAGAGACGTCGCCAGGAAACTTCAGTAACGCTGAACTTTCCTGGTTTTGTTTTCTCCGACGTTCCGCGCAAGCACCTTCACAACTGAATGACGAGAATAGCCGAATTAAGCACCACGTCAATTCGGTGAAGGGAAGCAGCGAAATGCTGTAACTCAACACCAACAATGTAGAGTTTGATCCTGGCTCAGGACGAACGCTGGCGGCGTGCCTAATGCATGCAAGTCGAACGCAGCAGGCGTGCCTGGCTGCGTGGCGAACGGCTGAGGAACACGTGGGTGACCTGCCCCGGAGTGGGGGATACCCCGTCGAAAGACGGGACAATCCCGCATACGCTCGACGGAGGAAAGCCGCAAGGCGCTCTGGGAGGGGCCTGCGGCCCATCAGGTAGTTGGTGTGGTAACGGCGCACCAAGCCAATGACGGGTACCCGGTCTGAGAGGACGACCGGGCAGACTGGGACTGAGACACGGCCCAGACTCCTACGGGAGGCAGCAGCAAGGAATTTTCCCCAATGGGCGCAAGCCTGAGGGAGCAACGCCGCGTGGAGGACGACGGCCTTCGGGTTGTAAACTCCTTTCGGGTGGGACGATGCTGACGGTACCACCAGAAGCAGCCCCGGCTAACTCTGTGCCAGCAGCCGCGGTAAGACAGAGGGGGCAAGCGTTGTCCGGAGTTACTGGGCGTAAAGGGCGCGCAGGCGGTGGGCTGCGTCGGCGCTGAAAGCGCCCCGCTTAACGGGGCGAGGCGCGCCGATACGAGTCCACTCGAGGCAAGCAGAGGGTGGCGGAATTCCGGGTGGAGCGGTGAAATGCGTAGAGATCCGGAGGAACGCCGGTGGGGAAGCCGGCCACCTGGGCTTGACCTGACGCTGCGGCGCGACAGCGTGGGGAGCAAACCGGATTAGATACCCGGGTAGTCCACGCCGTAAACGATGCCGGCTCGGCGTCTGGCGCACGTTGGTGTGCTGGGTGCCTTAGCTCACGCGGTAAGCCGGCCGCCTGGGGACTACGAGCGCAAGCTTAAAACTCAAAGGAATTGACGGGGGCCCGCACAAGCAGCGGAGCGTGTGGTTTAATTCGACGCAACACGAAGAACCTTACCCGGACTTGACATGGTGCTGCATCCCCTGGAAACAGGGGCGCCTTTGAGGGTGCACCACAGGTGCTGCATGGCTGTCGTCAGCTCGTGTCGTGAGATGTTGGGTTCAGTCCCGCAACGAGCGCAACCCGTGTCGGTAGTTACAGGTGTCTACCGAGACTGCCGCCGTGACCGGCGGAGGAAGGCGCGGATGACGTCAAGTCAGCATGGCCCTTACGTCCGGGGCGACACACACGCTACAATGGCCACGACAATGCGTTGCCAAGCCGCAAGGTGGAGCTAATCGCCTAAACGTGGTCTCAGTGCAGATCGGGGGCTGCAACTCGCCCCCGTGAAGGCGGAGTTGCTAGTAACCGCGTATCAGCCATGGCGCGGTGAATACGTTCCCGGGCCTTGTACACACCGCCCGTCACGTCATGGGAGTGGCCAATGCTTGAAGTCCGTGTGCTAACCCCAGTCGGGGAGGCAGCGGCCGAGGGCAGGGGCCGCGACTGGGACGAAGTCGTAACAAGGTAGCCGTACCGGAAGGTGCGGCTGGATCACCTCCTTTCTAGGGAGTTATCCCTATACTAATTGCTGTGGTGTTCGGCTACTCGTCATTCAGTGTGGGTGCGATTGTCGTACCTTGACAACTCACGCGATTGTTGAGAGAGAACCTGCATCATCACCATCCCTGGTGCGCGTTGTCCACCCGTGCACCAGGTGCCGTTCGGCCCATTGGCCGTGACGGACGGAAGACATGATGAGCACACGATGGATGCCATGGCGCTGCGTGCCGAGGAAGGACGGGGCACGGCACCGATATGCTCCGGGGAGCCGCGTGCAGGCTGTGATCCGGAGGTCTCCGAATGGGGCAACCCGCTGCCGTCTGGCAGCGCTCCGCATGCGCGGAGCGGGAACCCGGCCAACTGAAACATCTCAGTAGCCGGAGGAAGAGTGAACGACACCCGTAGTAGCGGCGAGCGAACCGGGTGACGCCTAAACCGTGCGCGTGCCAAGGGAGCAGCCGTTGCGCGCACGGGGTTGGAGGACGACCCACGCCCATCCTGCTCGATGGGCCTCACGCGACCGCGCTAAGCAGAAGCAGTGTGGAACCCTGCACCAGAGAGCGTGAGAGTCGCGTATGCGTGCGCCTCAGTGTGAGGGGTCGTTCCTGAGTAGGTCCGGGCACGAAGAACCCGGGCTGAAGCCGGGCAGACCACTGTCCAAGGCAAGCTACACGCAGTGACCGATAGCGCACAGTACCGTGAGGGAACGGTGAAAAGTACCCCGGTGAGGGGAGTGAAAGAGACCCTGAAATCGTGTGCTTCCACGCCGTGGGAGCCGGGCAACCGGTGACCGCGTGCCTTTTGGAGTATGATCCGGCGAGTAATCCTCGGTGGCGTGGTTAAGGCAGTGCCAGCCGGAGCCGGAGTGAACGCGAGCCTGAACAGGGCGAGCGTCGCCGGGGATTGACCCGAAACCGTGTGAGCTACCCATGGCCAGGCTGAAGCGTCCCTAACAGGACGTGGAGGGCCGCACCGGTGTCTGTTGCAAAAGGCTCGGATGAGCTGTGGGTAGGGGTGAAATGCCAATCGAACACGGAGATAGCTGGTTCTCCCCGAAATGTATTGAGGTACAGCCGCGGCAATGGCACACCCGGAGGTAGAGCACTGTTGTTGTGCGGGGGCTTCACCGCTTACCAAGCGACGGCAAACTGCGAATGCCGGGTGTGTGCACCGCGAGTGAGACGGCGGGTGCGAATATCCGTCGTCGAGAGGGAAACAACCCAGACCGCCGGCTAAGGTCCCCCAGTGGTCGCTAAGTGGGAAAGGTTGTGGCGCCGCTTAGACAACCAGGAGGTTGGCTTAGAAGCAGCCATCCTTGAAAGAGTGCGTAACAGCTCACTGGTCAAGCAGCGCTGCGCCGAGGCTGTAACGGGGCAAAGCGACCCACCGAAGCCGCGGGTTGACCGGAAGGTCAACGGTAGGGGAGCGTCGTGACCGCAGGGAAGGGACGGCGGAAGCCGCACTGGAGCGGGCACGAGTGCGAATGCCGGAATGAGTAACGGAGAAGCGATGTGGCAATCATCGCCACCGAAAGTCAAAGGGTTCTGCCGCACGGATGCACCGCGGCAGGGTAGTCGGGCCTAAGGGGACGGCCACGGCCAGACCCGATGGACAACAGGTGAATAGTCCTGTACCGTGGAGTGGTCGCTTGACCAATGCCGGATGCTGAGGGGTAGTCGCCGCGGCGAGACGAGCGCCGTCCAAGCCGGTAGGGAGCAGGGCGAAGGAAATCCGTCCTGCGCTGACCGAGAGGTGAGTGAAAGGGGGTTGGGGAACCAACCGCCAATGGCGAGGCGCCTGTGCAGCCACGAAAGGCCGGCTCGGGAGACCACCCACGCCCGTACCGCAAACCGACACAGGTAGACAGGTCGAGGAGACCAAGGTGGACGAGTGACCCCCGGTTAAGGAACTCGGCAAATTGACCCCGTACCTTCGGAAGAAGGGGTGCTGCGTGTAGGGTGAAGCCCCTGGCGGGTGGAGCCCGAGGCAGCCGCAGGGTCCAGGCCCGGGCGACTGGATACCAGAACCACAGCTCCCTGCTGAAGCCGGAAGGCGACGTATAGGGGGTGATGCCTGCCCAGTGCCGGAAGGTTAAGGGGAGGGGTGAACGCTCCGAACCGAAGCCCCGGTAAACGGCGGCTGTAACTATAACAGTCCTAAGGTAGCGAAATTCCTTGTCGGGTAAGTTCCGACCCGCACGAAAGGCATCACGATCTGGGCACTGTCTCGACCGGGGGCTCGGTGAAATTGCAGTGGCCGTGAAGATGCGGCCAACTCAGAGCGGGACAAAAAGACCCCGTGGAGCTTTACTACAGCTTGCCATCGGGCCGTGCAGGCGGATGCGTAGGATAGGTGGGAGGCGGAGAAGGCGGACTTGCGGGTCTGCTGGAGCCGACGGTGAAATACCACTCTTCGGTCTGCGCTGCCCTCACCGGCGGAAGGCTGGGACGGTGGCTGGCGGGTAGTTTGACTGGGGCGGTCGCCTCCTAAAGGGTAACGGAGGCGCGCAATGGCGCCCTCAGGCGGGATGGTCATCCGCCGTGGAGTGCAACGGCAGAAGGGCGCTTGACTGCGAGGCAGACAGGCCGAGCAGGGATGAAAGTCGGCCGTAGTGATCCCACAGTACCGGGTGGAAGGGCTGTGGCTTAACGGATAAAAGCTACCCCGGGGATAACAGGCTCAGACCGCCCAAGAGTTCATATCGACGGCGGAGCGTGGCACCTCGATGTCGGCTCGTCGCATCCTGGGGCTGGAGTAGGTCCCAAGGGTTGGGCTGTTCGCCCATGAAAGCGGCACGCGAGCTGGGTTCAGAACGTCGTGAGACAGTTCGGTCTCTATCCGCTCTGAGCGCGTAGAGCAGTGCGCGGGGCTGGCCCTAGTACGAGAGGACCGGGCTGGACGGACCGCTGGTGGAGGAGTTGTGGGGCGGCCTGCAAGCTCCGTAGCTATGTCCGGGAGTGAGAACCGCTGAAAGCATCTAAGTGGGAAACACGCCGCAAGACGACTGCTCTCACAGCGCAAGGCTGGTAAGCCCCCCGCGAGATGAGCGGGGTAAGCGGCCGGAGCTGGAGGCGGGGTGACCCGTAGAGGCGACCGGTGCGCAGGGGCGAGGGCTTCCGTCCGTCGCGGCGAGGGGGCCGGGACGGGAGCGTGGTGATGGTGCAGGCAGCAAGAAGGACAATCGCGTGAGGGGTGAAGGGACGACCTTCAACCACTGGGTGTGTGAGGAGCGCGGTGGACCCACCCCGATCCATCCCGAACCGGGTCGTGAAACATCGCAGCGCCGATCCTACTGGCGGCTCTCCGCTGGGAACCTAGGTCCACGCACCCAACCGATGATGACCCCCGGCAACCAGATACGGTTGCCGGGGGTTGTTTGTTTGGTGCACGCGCTGTTTTTTGTCAACTCTTGCTCAACGGTGTGCGTCATTCCAGGGACATGTCCATACTGCAATGCCGGCGGGTGTGCCACCAGCGACACGCCGGTGGATTGTTGTCGGCGTGGAAGGAAGCGGCTTGTAATACGGTCATCCTATCGCTGTAAGTTCGAGCGTGTGACGTACCACTGGGTACGCAGTTCAAGGGGCAAGTGCTGGCAGTATTTGTCCAATTCACTTAATGTTTGCTTATCGCCGATCCATGCCAGGGCTTCAATGGCTTTTCGTTGCAGGTAAACAGGTTGATCGCTATTGTTTGGCAGGTCGAGCTGAAATGTACCCAATGCGAAATTTGGTAAAGCCTGCCGCCAAAGCGCAATCTCTTCAATGAGCTGCTTAACGGTAATATTCTCGTGACCATCAGCGAGAGTAATTGGGTGGTTTGCGGCAGTGTTACCAATCCAGGCCAGTGATTGTAGTGCGCGGGCTTTAACGTTTTGACGGGGGTTGGTAATGAGTAGTGAGATAAGCCACTCGATAACGACCGGCTGATTGATACGTAAGCGACCGGCAAGATAGGCTATCTGTTGGGCTGCCGGATCGGGCATGCTAGATTTGCGACGAATCAATGTGACAATGAGTGGCACAACATACTCCGGGTCAAAAAGTGTCAGCGCGTCAGCCGCCGCCCACATCGTGTCGATCCAGTCGTCGCTAATTCTGGTGGCAGTCGTATCTGATGGTGCAGTAATAACACGCAGAAGAAAGCGTGCATCACATAATTGCTGTGCTGGAGTTGTACTGACATCGGCCAGTGCAAAGGCAGCGATTGCCCGTTCAGAGGGTAGGGGTGATACGCTAATATGACGACGCAAGTCACTGCGGCCTTGATCTCCTCTCAACCAGCAATCCATTAACTCGATTAAAGGCCGATCATCACGCAATTGCTTAATTGAAATCTTAGTTCGATCAAAACCTTCAGTAGATTTTGCATCTCTTGTCCTTCGATTAAACTGCGGGAGGTAAAGATCGCGCAATGCACGAGCGGCGGCAATGCGGATGTTTGTATACTCGTAGCGTAAACCGCTACTTGTCTGGCGTACTTTGTCAATCAATATACGGCGCAATTGCTGATGGACCTGTGGGTAATTGAGCTTTCCCAGTGATCTAACCAGGGTTTCACGGCGTGTAACATCAGGCTCGCGTTGTTCATCAAGTTGCAGTAAACACGTGTCAATCAACTCGTTACGTAGATCGACTGGTAGGTCTTTCAGTCTGGATGGCGGCAAAACCTCTAAACAGCGGGCAGCAAGGACAGCTATACGGTTATTGCCAGCGCGAAGTGAATTTGCAATATACTGAAGTAATTCTGCTGGTTTGTCTAGGAAACTGATCAAGGCGTACAAGACATCTTCCCACCAGCGTTGTAGACTCACATCTGCACAAAGCGCAATAATATCAAGTAAACGCTGGTTGCGATCTGGGCTTGTATAGAGCGCCTGGGCTGCACAATACGCAGCAACAGCTCGATTTGTAAAATTGATGGCGTGTTGCCCGGTTATCGTGAGGAGTTGCGTATTGCTCAGTTGGCGAAAAAGGTCTTCTAAACTGTAATCGCGATTGCCTCGTACCTGGGCAAACAGTGTGAAAACCTCGTTGATTGAAAGGTATTCTTTCATCTGCCAGTATAACTGCCATGCGATGCTGTAGAGACTTGTCCGGGCAATGTTGCCCATCTGGTAACGAGTATCGAGATTACGCAGTTCCTGATCAAGAAAACCTTCAATAATTTGGTGGTAAGAGATATTTTGTTGAACGTCAGTTGTGAGACGTTCGTAAATAAGTGTGAGCATCCGTGGATCACTGGCAAGGTGCTGCAAGCGATTTTCTCGGATTCGTTCGATGATGCGTCGTGCATCGCGATGCTTACGTTGTCGAATGTGTAAGGTGATACTCTCTTCATCGAGTGGCTGGAGAATTAAGAGTTTGATATTCTGATCAACAGTTTGTGAGATAAATGTCTGTGGGGCAGCGACTACAAAACTCTGATCGGGCAGGTACTGGCGAAGGGTTTGCAGGTCGCGCAACAATTCCTGCCAATACGCTTCTGGTACCTGATCCAGATCATCAAGGAGAAAAGCCAGTCGAGGTCGTTTGTGAGGGCCGCTGGCTCTACCCTGAAAGAGATCGTGAACATGATTAGCGAAAGTGGGGTGTTGGCGGTTAAGTTGTTCGACAATATGATCGCGTAGTCGCAAGTCGCCACGTGTCTGCTCGTAACCGGTAAGTGAGACAAGGACACCAACGGGTGTTTCGATATCGAGCAGGGCGTCACGTGCTAAATCGTGGCAGACACGTCGCAGAATGGTTGTCTGACCCGATTGACGGTTGCCGGTGAGAACCATGCATTCGCCACTGCCGGTGCGGACAACCGACTTGATGTTTTCCAATAATGTGTCACGAGCTGATCTGCTCTGCAGAGGGTTTTCAGGGCGATGTTGCATCAGGTGGCTGTATTGATCGGCGGGGACAGAAATGCATTCGACGTCGATATATTCAGTGCCGGCCCACCGCTGTATGTTGTCCTGTTGTAAGAGCCACTCAATGTATCTGAGGAGTTCACTGGGTTGGAAGAGACGTCCGCTCGCCAGCCGCGTATACAAAACCGGTGTACTCCAATGAATGCTGTCGGTACGATAGATACGACGGCGAGCTGTGGTGACGGCCAGATCAACGATGCCGTTGCGCAGTAGCATTTCCGTCAGATGTTGAGTAAATGTGCGCGCCAGCTCAATAGCGACCAGTCGTTGCATGGCCAGCACGGCGGGAATGCCGCTTTCTGCAATCAGGCGTGCAGCTAAGTTGCTCAGCGGGGCATGCAGATCAACAGTTGCACTGTTACAGGCGATGAGGGCGATCATTGCCGGCTTGTGTGTGGCCGGTAATTGGGTGAGAAGCCTGATAAGCTCTTCACCATCGAAGAGCCGACCTCGCCGCTGTGGGCCGTGTTCAAGCAGGAGGCGAGTACCACGTTCTGGAAGAAACAGGGCATGACCAAAGTAGAGAACTACATCGTAACCCCGCGCTTCCTCGGTCTGAAGTGAGCCGCGTTCAAGGGCAAGGCGAAGTTCGGCCTCTTCAGCACGGGGTAAGATGTCGAACTTTAACTGGCCGGTATCAACAAATGGGCGAAAGCGTTGCCGAAAGTCGCGTTCGGTTGCCGGGCGATCAAATGGCGATAATTGCCAGCGATCAAGATCGGTTGGCTCGCTGAAGATGAGTAGTAAGCGGATCGGATGATGATCAATTGGTTCAAAAAGGGCAAATTGTTCACTGTCGATATACCGTGAGAAGAGGATTTGATCGCTCGTGGTCAGGGGGATGAGCTGGCTTTGATTGTCGGTTGCAGGGAAGTGTAAGAGTTCCCAGGGGATGGCCTGTAATTCGGCATCCTGCGGATCGAGAGCAAGGCGTAGCCGGAGTGGTTGCTGTTGCTGTGCGGCAGTACGCTGTGAGACGCGAAACTGGTGGCTCAGCCGCGTCGGAAAGAGGCGGCGGAAGAGTTCCTGACCGTAGCGAGTGATGTCGGCAGGGTTGTTTGGTTCGGGAGGGGTAAGGTCAAATTGTACTTCTTCTTCTGAGACGATGCGACGACCATCACTATATTCAACTTCAATAATGTATTTGTTTGAGGGTATGGCACCTCGTCTCTGCCGTCGTGGACGAATCAGGATGTTCATATTGCTTACTCTCTCAACTTAACCATTGTTGCTGTATAGTGTAGCACAGGAGCTGCCTGAATAAGAGGTGGTATATTGTATGTCAACATATTTAGCAGTTTGTGAGAATGATAGTAACCGGCATGATATACTGTGATTGTGCTAAATATCACAGTACCGGAAGAGGGATGGCATGAGCAAAATCATCGCACCAGAGTGTGAATGGTCGCATCTCCTGGCACAATTACGATCTGTTGTACCAGAGGCCTTTAACAGTGAAGGGCACGTTCTCAATTTGATCGAGGGAACGTGGGGATGGCCGGGGCATGGTAAGCATTACAGTACGCCCATTGATGGCACGGAATTGGGCCGCATGCCCATGATTGACCTCGAAACGGCAAAGCGGGCTGTGCGTTTTGCCGCTCGTGAACATGAGACCTGGGCACGAACTGATCTCGATGAGCGACGGCGACGGGTGCGGGAGACGGTTGATGGCTTACGACAGCACCGCGATCTGATCGCATATCTGCTGATGTGGGAGATTGGCAAGCCATACCATCTGGCGTGTGATGATGTTGATCGCTGTCTTGATGGTGTCGAATGGTATATTGATCAGATCGAATGGATGCTGAGTAACCGCCAGCCGCTCGGTCTGATATCGAATATTGCCTCGTGGAACTATCCGTACTCGGTGTTAGTCCACGCGGTATTGGTGCAGGCACTGGCCGGTAATGCCGTCATTGCCAAAACCCCGTCAGATGGTGGCTTGTTCGCGTTAACGCTAGGTTTTGCGATTGCCCGTCGGGCTGGCCTGCCTGTCTCGCTGGTCAGTGGATCGGGTGGTGCGCTCAGCGATGCTCTGGTACGGAATGCCGATGTAGCGTGTCTGGCGTTTGTAGGCGGGAAAACTAACGGACGTGATATTGCTGCGTCGCTCTACGACCGCAACAAACGCTACATGCTGGAGATGGAAGGGGTGAACTGCTACGGCATCTGGGATTTCTCTGATTGGGCGAGTCTGGCTCAGCAGATTAAAAAGGGCTTTGCTTACGGTAAACAGCGGTGTACGGCCTACATCCGTTATGTTGTTCAGCGCCGACTCTTTCCCAAGTTCCTGGATGTGTATTTGCCGGTTCTAAAGAGCTTGCAGATCGGCAATCCGGTACTGGTTGATCGGGCTGGTGATCCGTTGCCACGGCTCGATTTTGGCCCCCTCATCAATGCGAGGAAGGTTGAAGAGCTACGTGTGCTCTACAGCGAGGCGCTGGGTGCCGGTGCGGTTTGTCTGTACGAAGGCGAATTGAACCCAGAGCTGTTTTTACCCGATCAGGACATTTCGGCCTATATGGCGCCGATTGCGTTGTTGAATGTGCCACGGAATTGCCGCCTGCACCACAACGAACCGTTTGGCCCGATTGATACGATTGTGATTGTTGATAGTATCGAGGAGCTGATCAGCGAGATGAATATCTCGAATGGGAATCTGGTGTCCTCGATTGCGACCGATGATCTCAGGTTGGGCCAGATGATTGCAAGTGAGTTGCGTGCATTCAAGGTCGGCATCAACCGTATGCGCTCGCGTGGTGATCGCGATGAGGTGTTTGGCGGGATGGGCGCATCCTGGAAGGGTTGTTTTGTGGGTGGTAAGTATCTGGTTGAAGCAGTGACAGTCGGCGCGCCGGGAGAGCGGTTGTACGGTAATTTTCCCGATTACACGCTGCTGCCAGAGCAACGGTAACGAGAGGACGGGCAGACGCAGGATATGCTGATAACACTTGCTGAACCGGCTACAGATCAACCGGTGGTGAAGCCGCTACAACCTGCTATCGAGATACACGGGGTCACCAAGTGCTACCGTACCCGCACAGGCGATGTGCAGGCGTTGGCCGGCATTGATGTGGTGGTGGCGGCTGGTGAAGTGGTTGCCCTGGTTGGGCCAAGCGGATGTGGCAAGAGCACGTTGCTGCGAATTGTAGCCGGTTTGGAACAACCCGATACTGGCGATGTGCGTTTGTTTGGTCTCGCGCCTGCACAGGCACGGCGTGAGCATCGCTTTGGGATTGCCTTTCAGGCGGCGGCACTGCTGGAGTGGCGTGATGCAGCAGCGAATGTGGCCTTACCGCTTGAGCTGGCCGGGTGGCCGCCTGCGGCGCGAGCCGAGCGGGTAGCTGCGTTGTTGGCGCGAATGGGATTGAGCGATGCAGCAGGGCGATTGCCGCGTCAGTTGTCGGGTGGTATGCAACAGCGGGTGGCGCTGGCCCGGGCGCTGGCGCTTGCGCCACCCGTGCTGTTGCTTGATGAACCGTTTAGTGCGCTCGATGAACTCACCCGTGAGCAGTTGCAGGGTGAGCTGCTCGATCTGCTGGCTACAATTGAACCGCGTCCGGCAGTGCTGCTGGTGACCCATAATCTTGCCGAAGCGGTATTGCTGGCTGACCGGGTGGTTGTGTTGAGTCGGCGACCGGCACGGGTGTTGGCGGAAGTTGTCGTTGATCTGCCCCATCCGCGACGGGCTGACGCACGAGATGATGAACAGCTTCATCGGCTGGTTGCCAGGTTGCGGACGGTGCTGCGGCGCGATCAGGATGAGGTGATGGGGAGTGGGGAGTAGGGAGTGGAATGCATTATCACCCCCCTCCCGACCTCCCCCGCTGGGCTATGCATTACCCACATGTCACGCTGCGTTAGGCCGGGCTGCAAGCGCTCCCCGTGGCGGCTCCCCGTGGCGCAGGCTTCCAGCCTTCGTGGAGGCATCCTCGCCTCCGCCGGCAGGTGCTGGCCGTGGCCGCTGGTGCACAGGCACGAATCTCGTGCAACATAACCGTCTACGCCCAGGGATCGCATTCATGTCTGACCGACTCGCTGATCGGCACGAGCACATCCAGCACCTCCGTGACCAGGATGGGTAACGGTGGGCCACGCACCGGATCGTAAGCACGGCTGGCGCGGCAGCATGGCTGCCGCACGCCAAACGTCGCGCCACGGGTAATGGTGGTCGGCAACGGTATCGACACTGAAACGTGATCCCACTGTGCGCAGAGCTGCGGGGTAACCGCTGCGACCTCCACGTGATCGCGAGCACGGCTGGCGCGGCAGCATGGCTGCCGCACTCCACACCGCGCGACACGCGCATGACGAGCGGGTAATGCAATCCATCCAGCACGTGCTGGCACGGCTGGAGCGGCGCACTGTCACCGGGCCAGTCGTCCACAACAGCACCCATTTGTGGGTAATGCATAGCGGGGGCGGGAGAGGGGAGGGCAGACGTTTGATCCAGGGCTTCCTGATAGGGTAGACGTTGTGTTCAATCATCTGTCCTGGCCGTCCGTGAATGCCGCCAGGGGCGGGAGCTTGCGCCTGGCTCCTCCCTCCAGCACTGGTACCGGCACCATGCGCGCCGGAGGCGCGCGCTCCCAGCTTCCGACTGGGGAGCGCGCCCGTCATCACGCCCCCGACCCGCTCCGGCACGCGGGCAATGCAGTATTCGAGTTATGGGTAATGCATAGCCGCTGGGGGGAGGAACGGGGGGGATCGTGCTGCAGAACGTCGCTGATGGCGCTGATGCAGGTGCTGTGTCAAGCAAATCGCCCCCCCCGTTCCTCCCCCCGCTGGGGGGAGGAACGGGGGGGATCGTGCTACCGAACGTTGCCGATGGTGCTGACGCAGGTGCTGTGTCAGGCAAATCGCCCCCCCTCCTAACCTCCCCCCGCTGGGGGGAGGAACGGGGGGGATCGTGCTACCGAACGTTGCCGATGGTGCTGACGCAGGTGCTGTGTCAGGCAAATCGCCCCCCCTCCTAACCTCCCCCCGCGGGGGGGAACCTATGCATTACCCATAAGTCATGTGTCAACCAAGACAGGGTAGATTGAGCACAAGAGTTGCCAGAGCATGGCGAGGTCGTGCAGGCGGCGGAGGCCACGCCAGATAGTCGTCACCCCCGGCTCGCCATCGCGTTTCCGTCCCAGGAACCCGCCTAAGTGGGCAATCCATCGTATCGCGTCACGCAGCGTCGGCGGTGTGGCCGGTGGGATCGGGGTATGGTGGTGGATACAGGAGAGTACTTGCCACTCGTGCGGTTCCAGGGCACGCTCACCCGAGGCCGTGGGGTGCTGCCGTGCCTCATACGTGAGCCACAACAAGCGCCACGCGACGATGCACTAGGTTGCCAGAGCGCGCTGAATCCGTGCCGCGTGTTCCAATTGCAGGTCCTCCAGCCGACACCCGCTGTTGAGGACGTCGTGATACCGCTCCACCACCCACCGATACTGGTACCAGCGGATGCACGGGAGCGCCTCGGCCAGCGTGGTGACCGGCAGCGTGGTGAGCAACAACCAGCAGATGGGAGGGACGCCAGGGGGCGGCTGCTCCGCTTCGGCCAGGATGACGTGCACCGAGCGCGGGGACAGGGAGGCCCGCTGCCGATGATGGCGCGGGGGCAGGATGGTCAGCGGTGTTGTGCGCACGGTGATAGTGGCTTGGCGTGGCAGTCGGTCATGCACCCGCTGCACCGGAATGGTCACGTACCCGCACACCGGGCTGCATCGGATGGCCTGCCAGAGATACCGGGCCTCATGGGTTACCCGACGATGGTGGGTCGCCCGGATCAGGCGATGGTCGCCTGGGCGACGTGGTGCGGCAACCAGGTCGGAGCTATCCGCTTCCCGATCCGCCACGGTGATCACCGTGACGTCAGGCGGGACGGCCTGCTGGGTGGCTGCGAGCGCCGTCAGCCAGCGCTGGCTCTCCTTGTCCGTCGTTGCCCGCTGTCGCCGCCGATGACGCTTTCCAATCTCGTCTGGGTTGCGGGTCCACACTGCTTGATGGATGAACCCCAACGGCACCCCGTCGCTGCTCACCGCGAGTGCCGAATGAACCTTCAACCCCCGCTGGCTCGCATTGTCCAACAACCCCAGTCCGTGGGTGGCTGGATGATGCGTAACGTTCAGCTCCGTCGTGTCTTGGATGACCAGAATCAGCGGATGCGCACGCACACGCTCGACGGTTGCGTGATCGTGTGCCGCCCGGATTGCGTCCGGGGTAACCCGTTCCGAACGCCAGAACCGATAGGCCCCTTTGGTGGCTGCCCGACTCCCACACGCTTGTGGCACGCTGGCGGTCGGCTGCGCAGCCACTGCCGCGACGAGACAGATCAGCCGCCGATTCAAGCGGGCATCACCGAGTCGGGCGTAGCGCAGGTCGTGTTCAGCCCATGCTGGCATTGTCGCGTCACCCTGCCTCCTTGTTGATGACTCCGCATAAGACTACCACAATCTGCACGTGAGCCCGAGATGTGGGTAATGCATAGGGGGGGAACGGGGGGATCGTGCCGCAGAACGTTTCTGATGGCGCTGACGCAGGTGCGGTGTCAGGCAAATCGCCCCCCTCCTAACCTCCCCCCGCTGGGGGGAGGAACGAGGGGATCGTGCTACCGAACGTTGCTGATAGCGCTGATGCAGGTTCTGTGTCAGGCAAGATGATCGGGACGAGCACACGAGTCTTATCTGCAACCGGCAGAGAGACCGATGTGTCGGGTCAGGTGGTGGGCGCACCGGAGGCGCGTGCGCCCAGGGCAGATCGTGTGCGCACGTTGTCGCTGTGGCCGGTGGGGAGCGGTGCGACCGCCGATGGATCAATCCACCACGAGGCACCGGCGTTTGCCGTCTTGCTGCGTCGATGAAGGAGGAGGGGCGGGTTCCCAACCCGCCCCTACCAGGTGCGCCGGAGGCGCGTGCGCCCAGGGCAGATCGTGTGCGCACGTTGTCGCTGTGACCGGCGAGGAATCCGCTGAGCCTCTCCCCTATCTCCTATCTCCTACCTCCTACCTCCTATTTCCTCCATCCCCTCCTTGCATCACGAAAACTCGTGTGGTATACTGCTTGTGTACCCCCCTCCCCCCTGGGGGGGAGGGAAAAGGGATGGGGCTGTGACCTGTCTGATCGGGACTCTCTTGCCGCGAGTTGTTGTGTTTCACGGGATGATTGATGAGGTAGACGACGGCTTTACGGCTTGAGATGGGCGATGGCGGTCAAATCTCTCTAGGACCATGGGGCATGCTGGCGAGTACTACCACCCAAAGGCTGTTTTCACTCGAAGAAGGGTTGAATATGGATCAAGACCAAAAACAGCAGATTCTCAATCGTCTGAATATCATTGAGGGTCATATTCGCGGCGTGAAGCGCATGGTCGAAGAGGACGCCTATTGTATCGATGTCCTGAATCAGACGCGGGCGATTGCGCAGGCGCTGGCAAAGCTGGATGCGCTGATTTTGAACCGTCACCTCCATAGTTGTGTGATCACGGCTATTCGGAGCGAGGATGTTGGTGAGCGCGAGCGGGTGATTGCTGAGTTGATGCAGGTGTTTGAGCGTATTCATTAGCCAATAAGGAGATGAGCAATGGTAACTGAGCAATTCCGTGTTCCTGGGGTGTCGTGTCAGCACTGTGTGCACGCGGTGCGCAAGGAAGTCAGTGCTTTGCAGGGGGTCAGTCAGGTTGAGGTTGATCTGAGCAGTAAGATTGTGACCGTCGTTCACGATGATGCGGTCGATATTACCGATATTGTGTCTGCGATTAAGGAAGCGGGATACGAGGATGTAACGCCGTTGGGTACGGCTTGTTAGCCTCTAGCTGTCTTCATTCGCAACGATGTTCAGAGGCGCACATCAGTGCGCCTCTTTCACTCAGATGGTGGAGATAGGCTGTACAATCGCAGTCTGTCGAGGAAGGAGTTGTTACCATGGCCGAGCGTGAAGTGATATTGCCAATCACCGGGATGACCTGTGCAAGCTGCTCGGCGCGGGTCGAGAAGGCGTTGCGTAAGGCACCGGGTGTGCTGGCTGCCGAGGTGAATCTGGCCGGTGAGCAGGCGCTGGTGCGCTACGATCCGGGGCTGGTTCAGCCCGAAGCGTTGCAGGCGGCGGTGGAGCAGGCCGGGTATGGGGTGGTTGTCGATGAGATCACGCTGGCGATCACCGGGATGACCTGTGCCAGTTGTTCGGCACGGGTCGAGAAGGCGTTGCGTAAGCTGCCGGGGGTGTTGGCGGCGGAAGTGAATCTGGCCAGTGAGCAGGCGCTGGTGCGTTATGTGCCGGGGATGGTTGAGCGCACCGATCTGGTGGCGGCGGTGGAGCAGGCCGGGTATGGGGTGATTTTGCCGTCTGCTACCGATGAGGCCGCTGAAGATGTGGAGGCGCGGGCACGTGAAGCAGAGATGACGGTGCGGCGGCGGCGATTGCTGGTTGGTGTGGTCTTTGGGCTGCCGCTCTTCGTGTTGTCGATGGCGCGTGATTTTGGTCTGATTGCCCCCTGGTTAATCGGTGAGGGGGCGGCGATGATGGCGACAATGCGTGATGCGGCTATGGGTGAGATTATGGCCATGGTCGCTGCCCGCGATGACCTGCTCAACTGGCTCTTTCTGGCGCTGGCGACACCGGTGCAGTTTTACTCCGGTCGCGATTTCTACCGGCATGCGTGGCGGGCATTGCGTGCCCGTACCGCCACTATGGATACGCTCATTGCCCTCGGTTCGTCGGCTGCCTATTTCTACAGTCTGGCAATGTTGCTCAGCGGTGCGCCCGGCCATGTCTATTTCGAGACGGCGGCATTGATCATTACGCTGATTCTGGTTGGGAAGTATCTGGAGGCGCGTGCGAAGGGGCAGACGAGTGCCGCGATTAAGGCGTTGATCGGGCTTCAGCCGAAGACCGCACGAGTGGTGCGGGGCGGTCAAGAAGTTGATGTGCCGCTCACCGAGGTGCGGGTAGGTGAGATGATTATTGTGCGACCGGGGGAGAAGATTCCGGTCGATGGGGTGATTGTCTCCGGTGAGTCGACGATTGATGAGAGTATGCTCACCGGTGAGAGTTTGCCGGTTGAGAAGCGCAGTGGCGATCCGGTCTTCGGGGCGACGATTAATCGCAGCGGTAGTTTTCAGATGCGGGCGACACGGATCGGTAAGGATTCGGCGCTGGCGCAGATTATTCGTCTCGTGCAAGAGGCGCAAGGCTCGAAAGCACCGGTACAGGCGCTGGTTGATCGGGTTTCTGCTGTCTTTGTGCCGATAGTGATTGTGATTGCGTTGATTACCTTTCTCGGCTGGTTGTGGGCCGGGGTGGGGTTGACCCAGGCGCTCATTTTTGCGGTGGCGGTGCTGGTGATTGCCTGTCCGTGTGCGTTGGGATTGGCCACGCCGACTGCAATTATGGTTGGCACCGGTACCGGTGCGTCACACGGTATTTTGATCCGCAATGCCGAGGCTCTGGAACGTGCGGCAAGTCTGCACGCGGTGGTGTTCGATAAGACCGGTACCATTACGCATGGTCGCCCCGCAGTGACCGATGTTGTGATGGTGGCCAGGCCGGTGCTGGCGCAGGGAACCCAGTCCGACGGCACGGGAGATCAGGTGTTGCTACAGATTGCGGCGGCGGCTGAGAGTCGCAGCGAGCATCCATTAGGGGTGGCAATTGTGAAGGCGGCGCAGGAGCGTGGTCTGGCTGTCGAGCGACCGACGCGCTTTCAGGCTGTCAGTGGTGCCGGGGTGGAAGCTGAGGTCGGTGGGCAGACTGTGCTGGTGGGAACGCTGCGCTGGTTGCGTGAGCGAGGGGTTGAGATACACGCTTTAGAGGCTATCGTCGATCAGTTGCAGAATGAAGGGAAAACCGCGATTGCGGTGGCCGTTGATAGTGAGGCGTGGGGTGTGATCGCGCTGGCCGATACGGTCAAACCAACCGCTGCGGAGGCGGTAGCAAAGCTGCATCAGGCCGGGATTGAGGTTGCGTTGCTGACCGGTGATAATCAGCGCACGGCAGCAGCGATAGCGGCGGCGGTCGGTATTCCGGCAACAGCCGTGTATGCTGAAGTGAAGCCGGATGAAAAGGCGGCGATTGTGGCTCGCTTGCAGCAGAGTGGGCCGCATGGCAAACCACGCCGGGTAGCGATGGTGGGTGATGGGATTAATGATGCGCCGGCGCTGGCCCAGGCTGACGTGGGGATTGCGATGGGGAGCGGTACCGATGTGGCGATGGAGACGGCGGATATTACGTTGATGCGCAGCGATCCGCGGGGCGTGGTGCAGGCAATTGCCCTCAGTCGCGCCACAGTACGCACCATTCGCTGGAATCTCTTCTGGGCGTTTGCCTACAATGTGTTGTTGATCCCGGTGGCGGCGGGTGTCTTCTACCCGTTGACCGGCTGGCAGTTAAGCCCGGTGCTGGCCGCGGCTGCAATGGCCTTCTCGTCGGTCTTTGTGGTGACTAATTCGCTCCGTCTGCGGCGTGTGCGGATGGGGTGATGATAGGAGCAAGTCTTGACGGAAGGTTAAACAGCCGGACCGGTCTACAGGCGTGTTGCCTCCGTGAATTGTGGGGGAACCGCTGATACACGCACGTGATCGAGAGCAGGGCTGCTGCGGCAGCCCTGCTGTTGCATTCCATACTACGCGCCACGGGCAATTCTGTCCGGTAACGGTTGTGATCCCACGGTGTGCGCAGCGGGAAGGCCGGGTCGGCGTATTCGCGCTCAGGGGCAGTGCTGGTGTGATCGTTGGCTAGCCTGACAGACTCCACAATCGTGATGAGCACACACAGCATCCCTGTGGCCAACAGGGTTAACGCTGTACCACGCGCCGGATCGTGAGCACGGCTGGCGCGGCAGCATGGCTGCCGCACTCCATACCGCGCGCCACGGGCAATTCTGTCTGGTAACGGTTGTGATCCCACGGTGTGCGCAGCGGGAAGGCCGGGTCGGCGCATCAGCGCTCAGGGGCAGTGCTGGTGTGATCGTTGGCTAGCCTGACAGACTCCACAATCGTGATGAGCACACACAGCATCCCTGTGGCCAACAGGGTTAACGCTGTACCACGCGCCGGATCGTGAGCACGGCTGGCGCGGCAGCATGGCTGCCGCACTCCATACCGCACGCCACGGGCAATTCTGTCTGGTAACGGTTGTGATCCCACGGTGTGCGCAGCGGGAAGGCCGGGTCGGCGTATTCGCGCTCAGGGGCATCTGCGATCAAGTGTTAGTGTGCAATGACTTCTGTGACACCAGATTTGACATAACGAAAGTTCACCAGTATGCGTTGCCTGGACAGATTGTATAGCTTTCGGATAAACGTGGTATGATGAAGGAACAGGGTACTCGTTCCTTCATCTATGATAAGAGGAGCCGTGATGCTCACCGATACAGCTCGTCAGATTATGCATGAGTGGATCGCCTCGGATAGCCTGCGGAAGCATTGCGAGGCGGTTGCAGCCTGTATGACTCATTTTGCGACAAAGCAAGGGGCTGACGTCGATTTATGGACAGCGGTTGGGCTGCTTCATGATCTCGATTTCGAGCGCTACCCCCACATGCCGGAGGCCGGGCCGGCTACAACTGCGATTGCCGAGGCGCTGTTGCGGGGCGAAGAGGTACCTGCCGAACTGCCGGGGCACCCGTTCTACGGTGTTGCCTATCTACGCAGTGCCGGGTGGTCGCCTGAAGTCTTGCGCGCTATCCTCAGCCATGCCGATTATAGCGGGATCGCGCCTGAGTCGCCGCTGGAGCGCACGCTGTATGCGGTTGACGAGTTGAGTGGTTTTGTGACTGCGGTAGCATTAGTGCGCCCTGACAAGAGCATCTATAGCGTTGAAGTTTCGTCAGTGCGCAAAAAGATGAAAGATAAAGCCTTTGCTGCCAAAGTCAGCCGCGAAGGTATTGTGCATGGCGCTGAAGTCATTGGTATGGAGCTGGATGCGCTGATCGGCGAGGTGATTGCTGCACTGCGCGCAGCCGCGCCACGGCTGGGTCTGGCGGGGAATAACGCATGACACTGGCGTCGCATGTCTGGCCGGAGACGGTAAGTGTTGTTGATGGCCGTTTGTGGATTGGCGGCTGCGATACGGTTGCGCTGGCCGAACAGTTTGGAACTCCTCTGTATCTGCTTGATGATCTGACGCTGCGCGGTGCGATGCGTGCCTATCGGCAGGCATTTGCCACCGCCTACCCTGGCCCGTCAATCGTCCATTACGCCGGGAAGGCGCTGTTGAATACGGCGCTGGCCCAGATCGTGGCGCAAGAAGGACTGGGGTTGGATGTCGTTTCAGCAACCGAGTTGTTGGTGGCGCAGCGAGCGGGTCTACCGATGGATCGGGTTCACCTGCACGGGAATGCGAAGAGTGATCAGGAACTGGAGCGGGCGATTGCGTGGCGGGTTGGGGCGATTGTCGTTGATAACCTTGACGAATTGCAGCGACTCTGCGCGCTTACATCCCATCTCACCACGCCGCAGGGCGTCTTGTTGCGAGTGGCGCCCGCTATCGAAGCGGATACGCACGCGCATATCGCTACAGGGAGCGCCACGGCAAAATTCGGCCTGCCCCTGGAGGCGCTTGATGAGGCTGTCGCTCAAACCCTGGCCGCACCCAGCCTGCGCTGGTTGGGATTGCATGCGCATATCGGCTCGCAACTCTTTGCGCTTGAACAGGTGACGGCGACCGTTGAGGTGTTGGTGGCGCTGGCTGCGCGGATACGGGATCGCTTTGGTGTGGCGCCGGTTGAACTCAGTCCTGGCGGTGGTCTGGGTGTGCCGTACACTGCTGATCAGCCGGCAACCGATATTGGTCGTTATGCGCAGGTGGTGAGTGCGGCGTTGTGTGCAGCCTGTGAACGATACCGGTTACCGTTACCACGCTTGACCGTCGAACCAGGCCGTTCCATCGTTGCCCGGGCCGGTGTGGCTTTGTACCGCGTGGTAGGTCGTAAAGGCGAGCACTGGGTGCATATTGACGGTGGTATGGCCGACAATATTCGTCCGGCCCTTTACGGGGCGCGCTATAGTGCGGTGCTGGCCAATAAGCCGGCTTCGCCGCCAGCGATGACGGTTAATGTCGGTGGACGTTACTGCGAGTCGGGTGACGTGTTGTTACGCGATATTGCGCTGCCGACTGTGCAGCCGGATGATCTGCTGGCAGTGGCAACAGCGGGTGCCTACACGCTGAGTATGTCCAGTACCTATAACCTGGTACCGCGTCCGGCCCTCGTCCTGGTTGCCGATGGACAGGCACGTCTGATCCAGCGTCGGGAAACAGAAGCCGATGTGCTGGCCCGTGATCTGTTGCTGGATCGGTGAAGCATACGTCTGTATCGTTAGATCGTAGCAGGTGCGATCTGAACTGCTCGTGGTAGAAGCGAGGTTTGTATGACGCATGCCCCTCTCTACGGTGGGATTGAGGCCGGTGGAACCAAGTGGGTTTGTGCGATTGGCACCGGGCCGGATGATATTCGGGCTGAGGTGCGTTTTCCAACCACGACACCTGCCGAGACGCTGGCCAATGCCATCGCCTTTTTTCGTGCCCACGAACCGGAACACCTGGCGGCCATCGGCGTGGGTTCGTTTGGGCCGGTCGATCTCAATCCGGCCTCGCCGTCGTATGGCTCAATCACGACGACGCCGAAGCCGGGATGGGCGCACACTGATGTTGTGCGGACACTGCACCAGGCCCTTGGGCGACCGATAGGCTTCGATACTGATGTCAATGTGGCGCTCCTCGGCGAACGGCAATGGGGAGCAGCGCGTGACTGCGATGTGGCGGTGTACATCACAGTCGGTACCGGCATTGGCGGCGGGGCAGTGGTTGGTGGGAAGCTGGTACACGGCTTGATCCACCCGGAGATGGGGCATATGCGTCTGGTGCGTGATCCGGCGCGTGATCCCTTCCCCGGTATCTGTCCGTACCATAGCGATTGTCTGGAGGGGTTGGCTTGTGGGCCGGCGCTTAAGGCACGCTGGCAGACTCCGGCTGAGGAGCTGCCGGCTGACCATCCGGCGTGGGAACTCGAAGCTGATTATCTCGGTCAGGCGCTGGCAAATCTGCTCTGCATCCTTTCGCCGGAACGCATTATCATCGGCGGTGGGGTGATGAGTCAGCCGCAGATGTTTCCATTGGTGCGGGCTGCGACGCAGCGCTGGCTGAATGGTTATTTGCAGCATCCTCACATTCTCGATCACCCTGACAGGTTGATTGTGCCACCTGCACTGGGGCAACGGGCCGGCGTGTTGGGGGCAATTGCGCTGGCGATGCATACGGCAGGCGGGGTATAGACGGCCCGGTATAGAAAGGAAGCGTTATGCTGATAGCTCGCGATCTGGCTCCTGATTTGATCATCTACAACGCTGTCGTGTATACGCTCCACCGGGAATTGCCACAGTGTAGTGCCGTGGCCTGCAAAGATGGTCGGATCGTGGCAATCGGTGACGATGCCGCAGTGCTGGCGCTGGCCGGTCAGTCAACCCGGCGGATTGACCTGAACGGGCGGGCGGTTATCCCTGGTATTCACGATGCCCACAACCATATGCTGGAGATGGGCCTGAAGTTGCAGCGGATCGGCCTCGATGATTGTACGTCCATCGCCGGTATGGTTGAGCGGGTGCGGGCGGCGGCAGCGGTTACCCCACCTGGTCACTGGATCATTGGAGAGGGCTGGAACGAGTCACTCTTTCAAGAGGGCCGATTACCCAATCGTCACGATCTCGACGCGGCGACGACAGCACATCCGGTGCTCCTCAAACGGTTCTTCAACATGGATGTGGTGAATTCGCGAGCACTGGAGTTGGCCGGTATAACAGCCAGTACGCCTGAGCCGGCAGGTGGCAAGATCGAACGTGAGGCGGACGGTACACCCAGTGGGATTTTGCGGGCAGCGGCGAAGGAACTCTGCCGGCGCCTGATCCCGCGTCCGACGCAGGATGCGTGCGTTGAAGCGCTGGACATGGCCGGTCGGGCGTATCTGGCGTATGGAATTACCAGCATTCTCGATCCGGGCCTGCAACCATGGGAGATTCAGGCTTATCTGGCGGCGCGACGTGCCGGTCGTTTGCCCGTGCGCGTGAATCTGCTCATCTCGTGGCATGGCTTTCGCGAGAGTGAAACGCGCAGTGAACTCGATGCCCGTGCCAGGGCACTCGGTGGTCTGAGCGGTCTGGGTGATGAATGGCTTCGCATTGGTGGCCTGAAGATGGCAATTGATGGCGGAACGACATCGCATACGGCCTGGATGTTTCAGCCCTTTGTAGGCGAGGATCGGTCTACGATTACAACCGTCTCGATCCAGCAGACCTGCGCGAATTTTTTACCCTTGGGCATACGCTGGGCTGGGACATCGGCATTCATGCGATTGGCGACCGGGCACATCACGAGGCGGCCCGTGCGTTTGCTGATGTGCTGGCGGCGCATCCGGCAGAACATCGCCATAATCTCATTCACGGCTATTTTGCCACCGACGAGAGTCTGCAACACATGGCCCGTTATGGGTTGGCCGTGGTGATTCAGCCAACCTTCATCTACTATGAAGGCGATGATCTGTTCCGCGATGTTGGCCCTGATCTGGCTGCCCGCTACAAGCCGATGCGAACCTATCTTGATCGCGGGATTCGGGTGATTGCGACCAGCGATGTGCCGAGTACCGTTCACTTCAATCCGTTTATTGGGTTGTACAGTTTAGTCACCCGAAAGACCTGGAAGGGAACACTCATCGCACCGGATCAGGCGGTTAGTCGTGAAGAGGCGCTCTTTGCCTACACGGTAGCCGGTTCCTGGTTGACGCGCGAAGAGCATCTGAAAGGCCCGCTGGCGCCCGGTTTTCTGGCCGATATGGTGGTGCTGGATCGCGATTACTTCACCTGTCCGGTTGAAGAGATAAAAGAGATTCAGGTTGAGATGACGATCCTCGGTGGCCGCGTGGTGTATGCTCGTGAAGGGATGATTGGTGAGCGGTGATGAGATAGGCCCCTACCCCGGCCTGTCCCGCACGCGGGTATGCATCATCGTTATGGGTAATGCGTTGGGGAGGGGGGTAATGCAGATCACGCCCTGATCCTCTCGTGAGAGACCGGCGCTGCCCGGTGTCCGGGAGCAGTGAGCACGGCTGGCGCGGCAGCATGGCTGCCGCACTCCATACGGGCGGGGATGTGGGTAGGTCAGCACGCGAGCGGTTGTGATGGCGGCGTGCGTTGTCAGACCGGTGAGAGGGAGACATACCGGGCACGACCTCCATCATCCCGTGTGGTGAGGGGGAGCACGCCCTCACCCCGGCCCGCCCCGGTGGGGGCGGGAGCACGCCCCCTCCAGAGCGATACCGGCGCTTACGCAGGGTGGGGTGTCGCTCAGGTGTGGAGCCTGGGTGATGGCAAAAACAGCGTGTGCAGTAGCGGGTCTTATAAGGGGGGCGCACAGCCGTGCGCCCCCTGATGTTGGGCGACAGGGAAGGTGACTATACGTCACCAGTATTTACCAGTATTTACCGTCCGGTCGTCATTCCACCGGTTCAAACCGGGCCTGGAAGAAGCGGAGGTACCGTGGTTCGTAGACCATCCGCAGGCCACGGGCCTGATGACGTTGATCGTACACTGCCTTCACCGACTCGGCCACAACATCCATGTGGGCCTGAGTATAAACACGGCGCGGGATGGTCAGCCGGGTTAATTCCAGTTTGGGATAGTAGTTCTGCCCGGTCTTGGGATCGCGTCCGGCGCTGGCAATACCGCGTTCCATAGCCCGCACCCCTGAATCGAGGTACAACTCGGCGGCCAGGGTCTGGGCAGGGAAGAGGTCTTGCGGCAGGTGCGGATAGAACCGGCGTGCATCCAGAAAGATCGCGTGACCGCCAATCGGAACTACGATGGGGATGTCCCAGTCGAGGAGCAGTTCGCCGAGGTAGCGCACCTGACCGATGCGGGCACGGATGTAATCCTCTTGCAGCGACTCCTCAATCCCGACCGCCAGCGCCTCCATATCACGCCCGGCCATGCCGCCGTAGGTGTGCAACCCTTCGTACACCACCACCAGATTGCGGGCTTCATCGGCGAGTTGATCATCGTTGAGCGCTAACCAGCCACCGATGTTCACCAGCGCGTCCTTCTTTGCGCTCATCCATGCGCCATCGGTGTAACTGCAAAACTCGCGGACAATCGCGGCGATTCTTTGTTCGGCATAGCCGGGTTCACGTTCTTTGATGAAAAAGGCATTCTCAACCAAGCGTGTGGAATCGAGAAAGATGCGCAACCCGTACCGATCACATAATGCGCGTAAGGCACGGACGTTAGCCATACTGACCGGCTGCCCACCAGCCATGTTGACGGTACCGGCCAGACTGATATAGGCAATCTGTTGCGGGCCAACCTTATCAATCAGCGCCTGTAGTTTGTCGAGATCGACGTTGCCTTTAAACGGATACTGGCTTTGGGGATCGTGCGCTTCGTCAATAATCACATCAACAAAGATGCCACCGGCCAGCTCCTGGTGCAGGCGGGTGGTTGTGAAATACATATTGCCGGGAACATACTGCCCACGGCGGATAGCGACCTGACTGATCAGATGCTCGGCGCCCCGCCCCTGATGGGTGGGAATAATGTGGCGGTAGCCATACACCTGTTGGACAGTTGCTTCCAGGCGATAAAAACTGCGGCTCCCGGCGTATGCCTCGTCGCCCATCATCAGGGCTGCCCATTGCCGGTCGCTCATGGCATTGGTACCACTATCGGTAAGCAGATCGATATAGACATCTTCAGAACGCAGCAGAAACGTGTTGTAACCGGCAGCCTTCAGCGCCGCCTCGCGTTCGGCCCGGCTGGTCACGCGCAGCGGCTCAACCATCTTGATCTTCCACGGCTCGGCCCACGACCGCCGACCGAATTGTTGCCCCATTGTACGGGGGTAGTCTTGTTCCTGCATAGATGCCTCGCTGCAATTGCTACCAACGCCATTGTTGTGGGTTCAGCGGTACGACACCTCCGATAACCGGGCACGCTTGTTGTGGGTCTGGATGGTGGATGGAGAGATCGTGCAGGTACCATCTCTCCATCAGCCAGTGTGTGCCCGTGCCAGCTACCCGCCCACTGCCAATCAGACGAGGGTTGAACGCCGGTCGTAGTGATAACCGTGCGGTATCGTCATGGGGTGTCGATGCGATCACACGATACCGGTTGGCACTAAATGCCAGTAGGCGCGATTGAGCAGAGCCTTTTCGTAGTGATAATACGCACTCGGTTTGGGTGGTTGCGGCGGATGATTGTAATCGAAGACCAGTTGCGTCGCCTGCCCATAGCCGGTTTCGAGAAAACACATCACCTGGCCCTGATACCGTTCGTCGCTCGGCTTACCTTTAATCTCGCCGATAATCCGGTGAGCGATGACTTTGGCCTCGAAGTGGGCAGCAGCGCCGCTCTTACTGACCGGCAGATCGGTGGCATCACCCAGGCCGTAGATGTAGGGAAACTGTTTGTGCTGGAGTGTTTCACGGTTGGTGGGCAACCAGCCCTGGCCATCCCCCAGGCCCGACTCGCTGATGATGCGTGCGCCCCGATGCGGTGGCACCAGCACCAGCAGATCGTAAGGCAACGTTGTTCCTTCGAGTGATGAGATGGTGCGCTCTACCGGATCGATCTGTTCGGTGTTGAAGAAGAGTTCGTAGTTAATCCCCCGTTCTTCCATCATCGGGGTGACAAACTGGGCCACGCTCTCAATAGTGAACACCCGGCCAATCGGCGATAGATAGGTAATCTCGGTCTTCTCGCGCAGGCCACGTTTCCGCAGTTCATCCTCAAGCATAAACGTGAACTCCAGTGGCGCGGGAGGACACTTGTAAGGAATATCGGCCACGCCGATCACAATCTTTCCACCGTTAAACTCACGCAGTGCGGCGTGGAGACGGAGCGCAGCTTCGGCGCTGTAGAAATGGTGCGCCCCTTCCGTGTAGCCAGGGACAGCAGATGGTTCAAGGCGTGCACCGGTAGCGATAATCAGGTAATCAAACGGTATTTGGGTGCCATCTGCCATCTCGACATACCGCTCATTCGGTTCGATACGCACAGCATCACCGACAATCAGGTCTACTGAGCGTCGCAACAGTGAGCGTTCACTGCGTTCCCATCGCTCTGGAGGTGGGCCACCGAACGGGACATACAGCCAGCCTGGCTGGTACACATGCTTACCGGTACGATCAATCAACGTAATTTGTGCCTGCTTGCGCGTCAACTGTCCGGCCAACAGATTCGCGACCAGAGTACCGCCGACGCCACCACCTAACACAACAATTTGTTTCGTCGTCATTGTAGTTACCTTCTAAGAGCTTAGCCGCGCGACCATACCGGGTTGCGCGAAGGCAATGCCTTCGCACCGGTCAGTGAGACGCATGCGGACAGGCTCCAGGTACAGATTAAAACCAATATACACCTTGCGCCGCATTATTTTGATGGGCGCGTACTCGTATCGAACCCGGATCAATGTGCATCAACGCACTTTCCGCACAACAAAACGGGTGAAGCCTTGTTCGGGGAAGGCACCAATAAACTCGTGACCGGCCTTCTGCACCCAGATCGGAATATCCTTGGCTGAACCAGGGTCACTCGATAGGACGGCGACCACTGAACCGAGGGGAACACTCTTGATACCGCGGATCAGTTCCATCATTGGCCCAGGGCAATGGCTACCACGGGCATCGATCTCTTTGTCGATAGTTACGTTTGGGGTTGTCATAGTTGCCTCCTGCGGTCAACACTGACCGATTGCATTTCTTGTGATAAGAATAGCATTTTGCCTGGAGCTTAAACAGAAAGAAGTGACAACATATTCTGTACGAGTTGCAACTATTGCGGGGTGGGTGAGGAGGTAGGAGATAGGAGATAGGAAATAGGAAGTAGGGGGGAGGAGAGAGGGAATAGGGGTGGTTGAGCAGGGGAGGAAATAGGAGAGAGGAGGTAGGAGATAGGAATTAGGAAGAAGCAAGTAGGAAGTAGGGGCGAGAAAGCAGGGGGAGGTGAGCGAGGATGCAGAAGCTATGCTTTTATGCTTCTGCACGCCAAACCATGCGATACGGCATTGGCGGGCGCGGGAGGGGTGGGTTGGGGGCAATGAGTGGTTGATGGTGATGCCGGTGACAATCAGACTGACGTTGTATTGACGTTATAATAACCCAAGTTGCCACCTATGCTGTAAGCAAGCCACGGAGGCTGGCGGCCAGGATGAACAGCACGACGTTGTACTCAACACCGTATAGCGTAACCGCATGAATGATTTGGGGAGCAGTCAGCTCCCATGGACGTGCTATGTCACGTCTCACGGTAGCCATCCGGGTTATCCACATGCTCTGTGTCCTCCGTGTCTCTGTGGTGACAAAGGTAGCAACCTGGGATGTCCATACCATTGACCGGCAATAGCACCTGGCTCCATTATGACAGACTCCACACTCACTGCGCATTATCTCGACCCAACAGCACCGGACTGGAGCGCAACCATTGATCGATTGTGGCAACAGTCGGGTGCACCGCAAAACCCGACTCTTCTCCCGCCCCATTTTGTCAAGAGCACCTTTCCCCGTATGGGCGGAATCGTGGTTGAGTTTCGGGCAGGCGATTGCACGGTCGGGTTTGGGATGCTGTTTCCCCGCACAATTATCAACGGTCAGCGTCATTACACCCTACGGCTCCACGAGCTACACGAACGATTGCCCGATGATGTGCTGCGAGCACTGATTGCTGCAACGCCGGCCACGGTGTATCGACCAGCCGATGGGGTGACGTTTGCCCCTAAACGACCACGTCCAGCCGGTCTCTGGATTGGCACGCCGCAGGCTGATGATACAACGGCGATTACAGCGCTCTACCGTAGCGTGTGGGGTAGCCAGCCCTATCCAACCGACCTGTTTAGCGCTGAGTTTGCTCCCGGCACGGCGCTGGTGGCGACGGTAGATGGTCAGGTGGCCGGGTTTTTGCTCGGTTTCTGGCGTTTCGGTTGTCATCCTATCGCCGACAACGAGCTGGCAATCGAGTCGCAGGTGATGGCGGTTGATCCTGCGTATCGCAACCACGGGTTGGCAACACGCTTGAAACAGGAACAGGCTCGTCTGGCGCTGAGTCAGGGGGTGCGCTGTATTCACTGGACGGTTGATCCCTTGCAGTTGCCGAATGCACTGCTCAATTTCAATCATCTGCATGCGGTAGCCGGTGAATTTGTGCGTGGCTACTATCCGGTACACAATGAGTTGAATCTGGTAACAGCCTCTCGGTTTGGGATCACCTGGCTGCCGGCCAGCGCGCATGGTAGTAAGGGTTTACATAATCAACGGGATCGTCTCCTGATCACCGATCTACCGGATATTGCCATTCTCAACGACGGCCCCCGTCTGTTGCGGGCACCCCATGCGCCGGCGCAGATTGCGATTGCCATTCCCCAACAGTGGACAGAGCTTCAGCATCGGGATCGGAACCTGGCAATTGCGTGGCGCGATGCAACGGATGAACTCTTTGCGCGGTGGATTGGCTGGGATGCGGGAAAATACGTAATCTACGCTGTCGCCCGCGATCCCGCCGGAACTGGCTATCTGGTCGGAAAACCGGCGGGATCGTGGGTGTGGGAAGAGGGTTAGGCCATTTCAAGGCGTGATGTTGCTATGGACGTGGCGGACGCATCGGGTTTCCCGGCCCGCCTGGCCCTGTTGTCGTACCCACTCGCGTAATGATGTCGTTCTGCACGAAGCTCGTGTTGACCGCTCCGCCAACCACAACCTGATACTGTTCGCCCACTGTTAAACCGGTGCCTGAGTAGACGAGTGATTGATACGATTTATCTGGTGTCAGGCTAACAATTGGTTCGCCAGCAGCATTCACGATAGCAATTGATGTTCCTGCTGTCTGCACCGTGCTGAGGTTGATCAGCACAGCGGGTTGGGTCGAGCTGGTATCTGGTGCCATCGCCATACCGGCACTACCAACGGCGATCAATTGACCAGCGCTTATGGTAAAAGCCCGGTCATAGTCGAGGGCAGCATTCATGGACTCTGTTGGCCCGTATACCACCATAACACCACCACTCATCGTGATGCTACCATTAACATCGATCCCATCGCCACCGGCATCTACTGTTAGCGAGCCGCCGGTCATGGTTAGCGTCCATTGTCCACCACCCATGCCACCGAAACCGCCACCCTGGGCACCGCTGCCATCGGCAGCGTTCAGCGCATCATCGCTGGCAATGATCGTGATCGTACCGCCATCAATGCGGATGTGCTGACCCTCAATCCCTTCATACGAATCTGTCACATTCATTTCGCCAGCCGTGATAGTTACCTGCTGTTCAGCGTGGATTGCATCGTCAGCGGCGGCAATCGTGAATGTGCCACCATTGATAGTAATTGAGGTATCGGCGTGCAGACCATCTTCAGCAACATCAAGCCTGATCTCACCATCGTTGATGATGATCTGTCCCGCTGCTTTAAGACCCTTCGCCGATGCGTCGGCAGACAGGGTGGCTGTGCTGCCACCGCCGGCTATAATGTCAAGCATTCCTCCTTGTACCACAATATCTGCTGCGGCCTGTACCCCATCACCGTTCGCCGTTATTGTTACCTGGCCGCCTTCGATCATGATCACCCCCTGTCCATCAGCATCGGCAGTGAAGCCATCACCACCGGCTGTCATGTCGATCTGACCACCACGCAGCAGGAGATACTCTTTGCCGCGCAACCCATCATCAACAGCCGTTACCTGAATATGCCCGTCTTCAATGACCAGCCCTTTCGTGGAAGCAATACCGTCGTTGAAATGAGCTGCAACAATCAACTGTCCCTGACCGGTAATCACCAGATCGGCATCACTGTAGAGCGTTGCATTCGGCGCACTACTTTGATCGGCTGTTCTTGCTTCATCGCTGAGGGTATTGATGCTGCCATCGACCAGGACAATGGTCACCTGACCGGCACGGTCGATGTAGAGAGGGGCACTCTCCACGCTATGAATTGTCACGCCGTCAAGATAGAGCGTAACGTCGTCTGTCGCGGCGGCATTCACAACAATGCTTCCGGCCTGGAGCTGACCACTGATTCGGTAGGCACCGCCACTCGTGATCGTTGCGACAGTTCCATTGACCTCTACACCGGTACCGGCACTGATCTGATCACCGTGCAATTCAATCGGGATCGCTTCGGCTGCGGATGTCACAACGACCGCAGCGGCTGGGGTCAACTGTGGGATGTTTGTCGTTGTGGCGGGCTGTTCTGCCACCGATTCGGCTGTGATCTGTGTTGTAGTTGTGCTGCTCGTTGAAGACACAAGGGGGGCACTGCAAGCGGTTATGAAACCGAGCACGCCAATGAAACATCCTGCGAGTAATCTTTGCATAAGAAAACCTCCACATCCTTATCGCAATACATGCATTGTTGAAGGCACTATTCACACCGGTGAGTTACCGTGCAGTGATTCCGCTTCATCAGCGCAGACTATTCTGCGTACCATCGAGTGATTCGCAGTTGCGGCTGTAGTCGTTATTTGTTATCGCAGCGGTAACGGTGTGACTGGAACGCTGATCAGTGCCGAACATCAATCACGACTCAGGTATAGCTGAACCTTTTTCAGATATTCGGTAGAAACTATTGAGAAATTGTGAAGACATCTCTACCGCAGATGGAGCGAGTTTGATGTATACTACCGGTGATGATTGTGCATTTTGGCGCAAACAAGGTGCCGCTCCGTTTTAGCCGCACCGTCATACTGTGGACGCTGGCCTTTCTGATCGGGCCGTGGCCGGCGCTCTCGTGTATCATCCACTGCCTGCATCTGTCGTCGGTGAACAGGGCAGGGGTAGAGTATTTCTTGTGCGATGCGCCTCATCGTCACGCCGACCACGCCGATACGCCGGCGCCGCCGGTACGGTACGACATATTGCCGCTGTTACTGATTGCTGTTGCTATTGGCTCCATTGTGATCCAGCGCATCAGCGCTGTTATCACTGTTTCGTTCCGTTCCGTCCTCTACGCTCCTGAACCGCCGCCACCTCGCACGCCCCGCCCCGGCCTGTTAGTTGGATAGACGATACGGAAGCCTGGGCAGGGTTTAGTAGTCGTGTCTTGTTTTGTCTTTACGTTGCGAGGTGCTACAATGCGACGTCTCTTTTTCCTTTCGATTACAGCAGCTTTGCTGGTGGTATTGGTCGGTTGTGGGGCGAATCAAAGTGGTACGACCGGTAGTGGGATTACGGTGCGCGATCCGTGGGTGCGGGCCGCGATGATGAATATGGCCGGCGATCAGTCCGGCGCGATGGGGAATATGGGCAATCAGGCCACCCCAATGGCCGGGATGGGC
Organism: Chloroflexus aurantiacus J-10-fl; assembly: GCF_000018865.1. Classification (NCBI taxonomy): domain Bacteria; kingdom Bacillati; phylum Chloroflexota; class Chloroflexia; order Chloroflexales; family Chloroflexaceae; genus Chloroflexus; species Chloroflexus aurantiacus. Next base: position 748,718 of record NC_010175.1, on the reverse strand, counting down.
AACAGCCACGGCAATGGTCACGCGAATGCAGGCAGTTCGGCTGTCAGCGCCGCGTATATGGTGATCGTCAACAATGGCGCTGCGGACGCGATTGTGAAGGCCGAGAGCGATGTTGCAGCATCGGTTGAACTGCATAACGTGGTGATGGAAAATAATGTCATGCAGATGCGACAGGTTGAAGCCATCGAGGTGCCGGCCAATGGTCAGGTTGAACTGAAGCCGGGTGGTTTCCACGTGATGTTGATCGGTCTGAACCGTGACCTCAAAGAGGGTGATGAAGTGACGATCAAACTCACCACGCGTAGCGGGCAAACCATCGAGGTCAAGGCACCGGTGCGCATGCCGTAGGCGATCTGGACGGGGCGAACAGAACATGCGAGCGCGTTCGGGATGAATGCCCTCACCCCCGCCCTCTCCCGCGCAGCGCGGGAGAGGGGGAATTGGAGAACTGAATCAAGGCTTTCTGATGCGGTAGACGTTGGACGACATCTTCGGTTCGCCCTTGAATGTGATAAACAGGCAGAGCGTGGGGATGGGCAGCGGCCCGTCTCCACCCTATCAGTGTAGTGCAGGTAACCGATATGAAACATCTCATCACCTTAATCCTTGCCGTATTGAGCGCCCTGCTGCTCAGCGGTTGTGGCGCATATGAATTTCGCGGTACTGTGCTCGAACCGCCGAATCCGGCTCCAGAAATACCGCTAGTCGATCAGTTTGGCAATGAGTTTCGTCTGAGCAACTATCGTGACAAGATTGTTCTGGTCTTTTTTGGGTTTACCCATTGTCCTGACATCTGTCCGACCGCACTCGGTGACTTGAAGCGGGTGATGGAGAAGCTTGGTAATGATGCGGCGAAGGTGCAGGTGGTCTTTGTCTCGGTCGATCCTGAGCGCGATACGCCTGATTTGATGCAACGTTATCTGGCAGCGTTCAACCCAACGTTTCTGGGATTGAACGGAGATCGGGCGGTGCTGGAACAGGTCTACAAAAGCTATGGGGTAACGGTCATCAAACGCGAGCTACCCAATTCGGGTCTGGGCTATACCATTGACCATTCTGGCTACATTTATGCCATCGATCAGGCCGGCAACTGGCGACTACTCTGGGCACATGGCACACCGGTGGATGACATTGTGAGCGATGTGCAGGCACTGTTGCGCAATCCACCGCGTGGCTAGACTGGCAGTGCGAGTAATGACAACATCATATATGAATGAAGGAACGCGCCACCGGCAGGAGCTTAGCAAACAGATGGCTCACCCTTTCCAACAGCGGCTGCCGATTATCAGCCGCTTTCCGTCACGTATTGTTGTGCTCTTCGTTGCGATAGCCATGATCGCGATTGGTGGGAGTCTTCTCTGGCAGGCGACAACCAATCGTCAGCGGCAACTGGTGTTTGAAATTCCACCCGGCACAGCGGCAAGGCTGGCCGCAGGCGAAGAAGTCACTATTTTTCCCTCGACGATCATCATCGACCTGCGTCAACACGATACGCTCGTGATCCAGAACAACGATAGCGCGGAAGTCACGATTGGCCCGTTCCGTATCGTTCCCGGTCAGCGGTTTGTGCAACGGTACTGGAGTCCCGGTGTTTACGAGTTGATCTGTTCTGTCCATCAGGGTGAACAGTTGCGCATCGAAGTACGGTAATCATTGGCCGGTTGGATGAGCATTACGGTACAATACATGGGCTACCGTAGTTCTCAGACAACAGGATGATTGTATGTTGCGTTCACACTGGCATGCTACCCTTCATCAGGCACCGCTGCCGGGTATCGATCTACCATCAACCGCTGACGTAGTCGTCGTAGGTGCCGGCGTAGTCGGTGCAGCGACAGCCCTCTGGCTCACACGGGCCGGTCTGCAACCACTCGTTATCGACCGGCACGGGCCGGCAGCCGGTGCCAGTGGCCACAATGGTGGTATCCTCGCCGCCGGTCTGGCCGAGAATTACCTTGCTGCGACTGCCCGTTACGGAGCATCCACCGCACGCGAACTGTACGCTCTCAGTCTGGCCGGACAGCGCTTGATGGTTGATCTGATCCAGCAAGAACAGATTGAGTGCGATCTGCGTCTGCACGGCAATCTCAATCTGGCGATTGGTGAAGCACAACTGACGATTGCCGGCGCAACAGTCGCGGCATTGCAGGGTGATGGCTTTCCGGCGCAGTTGCTCGACCGCACAACTGCCCAGGAGCTGGTGGCGATTCCGTTAGGGGCAGCCGTCAGTGGCGCCCGCTTCAACCCGGCTGCCGGAACGCTCCATTCCGGGCGATTGGTGTACGGGTTGCTGGCCGCTGCGCAACGTCATGGTGCCCTTTGTAGCTGGGGTGTCACCCTGCGCCAGGTAATCACCGCCAACGGCAGGCTACACCTGATCACAGATCGCGGTACCATCGACACTGCTGCGGCAGTGATTGCCGTTAATGCCTGGAGTGGTGACGTGCTACCGGAACTTGCCCGGCGGATTACGATGGTACGCGGGCAGGTACTCTGTACCGTGCCGGTTGAGCCGTTCATTGCCTGTGGCTTCGGAGCCAGCTTCACTCCTACCGGTGAATATGGTCAACAGACCGTGACCGGACAGGTGTTGTTCGGTGGCTGTCGGGCTATTGCACCCAATCACGACGTTGGGGTGCAGCCCGGCGAGGTTAGTCCTGAAGTTCAGGGGGCGCTTGAGACCAGTCTGGGACGTCTCTTCCCAACCCTGGCCGGCATCAACATCGAACGACGCTGGTCGGGGGCAATGGCCTTCACCGCCGACTATCTGCCAATCGTGGTCAACCCTGTGCCCGGTCTCTTCGCTATCGGCGGATTCTCCGGTCACGGCATGCCATTTGCGGCTATTGTTGGTCGCCATCTGGCCGAAGCCGTACAGACCGGTACCATCCCCTCTGCGCTCGCCCCGTTTAGGATCGACCGTCCAACGTTAGCTGTGGAGTGATGGTTCAGGACTCCCTGCAACCCGCCCCCACCCGGGCCCGCCCCCGCTGGGGGGGCGGGAGCATATCCCCAGCCCGCCCGTGCCTCCAGCGGGGGATTACCTGTGTCACCGCCCCCCCGCGGGGGAGCACCTGCGTCACCTCCCCTCAGCGGCTATGCATTACCCATAACTCTAATACTGCATTGCCCGCGTGCCGGAGCGGATCGGGGGAGTGAAGACGGGCGTGCTCCCCAGCCGGGAGCTGGGAGCGCACGCCTCCGGCGCGCATGGTGCCGGTACCATTGCTGGAGGGAGGAGCCACGAGCAAGCTCCCGCCCCTGGCGGCAGTCACGGACGGCCAGGACAGATGATCGAATACAACGTCTACCCTATCAGGAAGCCCTGGATCGAACGTCTACCCTCTCCTCTCCCATCCCCAGCGGCTATGCATTCCCCATACCTGGTGTCAACCACGTGTGTATCAGCGGGTATGATCGCCATGGATGTTGTTTTGGGCGACTGGCCCGGTGACAGCGCACCGCTCCAGCCGTGCCAGCACGTGCTGGATTGGTTGCCTTACACGCGCATCATGGGCGTGTCGCGCAGTTTGGAGTGCGGCAGCCATGCTGCCGCGCCAGCCGTACACACGATCCGGCGCGTGGTACGCCGTTACCCATCCTGGTCACGGGGGTGCTGAATGTGCTCGTTTCGATCATCGAGTCGGTCGGGCATGCATGCGATACCTGTGCGTAGACGGTTATGTTGCAAGCGATTCGTGCCTATGCACCAGCGGTCACGGCCAGCACCTGACGGCGATGGCGATGATGCCTCCACGCAGGCTGGAAGCCTGCGCCACGGGGAGCACGTGCAGCCCGGCCTAACGCAGCGCGACATGTGGGTAATACATAGCCAGCGGGGGGAGGTTGGGAGGGGGTCGGGGAATGATGTGAGTGGGCGAAAACCTCTCGTGCCGAATTCCACCCGCTGTCGCGAGCCGGTTCAGGGTTGCAACATCCCGCCAGCATCAGGCATGGCGTATCGTTGCCAGGTGAAGAGCGAGCCGGAGGCTCGCGCTCCCAGTTCCCAGGGGCGAAAACCTCTCGTGCCGAATTCCACCCGCTGTCGCGAGCCGGTTCAGGGTTGCAGCATCCCGCCGGCATCAGGCATGGCGTATCGTTGCAAGGTGAAGAGCGAGCCGGAGGTGCGCGTTCCAGGGGTAGATCAGCACTATCTCCGTGCATGACTTTTCTGCACCCAGATTTGATATGATATAATAACTACAACTCAACGCCTTTCACAACTATAAACATCACTATACAAACGCTATGCTCTGCTTTCCACCTCCTATTTCCTATTTCCTATTTCCTATTTCCTTACAAAATCTTCATCCTCTTATCAGGTTCAAATCCACATTTGTGAAGTGGTCATTTGCTACACTATGCAGAGAAGATCGTGATATAGCATGGAGTAACTGGAATGACACATGCTGAAGACCCCTCAACTGTTGCCTGGCAGGTTTTGCACTCCTGGACACTGGCCGCCCTCGGTGAGCGTAATGATGCCGTCAGCGAGTCGCTACGGGAATCGGCATGGCGTGTTGTCGGGCAGCAACCACAGGCAACCTGGCCGCCGTTGCAACCGGCCCTGTCCAGTGTCTTTACCCGCCTGCGGGCCGGCGTCAAAGACTGCTGGCAACCGCCGGCCATGCTCCGTTGCCGCGAAGAGGTGCTCTTCCCGCAAGCGACTGCGCAACCACCATCGGCTGAACTGAAACAGGCATTGCAGTCTGGGCTGGCAGCGGCACAGCGTGAAACCGACCCGACCCGACGCCTGGAATGTCTACTCATTACGCTGCAACGGTACGCCTGGGCCTGGCCCTCACCCCTACCCGGTGTCTCGCTCTACGACCTGGCTCGGCTGCACGCCGCCGTGCAGGCAGCGCAGTCAGCGACAACCGACGGCCTGATCTGTCTGCTAGGGGGCGATCTGTCAGGTCTGCAAGAGTTCCTCTACAGCATCCCGGCTGCGGGAGCAGCACGCCAGTTGCGTGGTCGTTCGTTCTATTTGCAGTTGCTGACCGAAGCCTGCGCTTACTGGGTGTTGCGCAATAGTGGGATGCCGCTCTGTAATTTGCTGTACGCCGGTGGTGGCCGCTTTTACGCTGTGCTGCCGGGTAGTATTGCCGCGCAGGTGTTGGAGTGGCGGCAGCATCTCGGTCGTATACTCCTGCAATCGCATGACGGCTCGCTCTACCTGGCGCTGGGATCAACCGAACCGTTTGCCCCGGAACAGTATACCGATGAAACCTGGCGTGAGCTGAGCGACGCAATTGACCGTGACAAGCGGCGTCGGTTCGCCGCCCTCGACGATAGCGAATTTGCCCGGATGTTTCAGCCCCGCCCGCCGCGTCCGCCGCGTAGCGATGGTAGCGAGGCGCCCGATGCCCTCGGTGAGTCGCTGGCAGAGCTGGGCCGGCAATTGACTAGGGCCGCAGTGCTGGCAGTCAATCTTACCGCATCCCAGAGTGATGGTGCCACGTGGCGGCAGGCAATCACGGCGCTGGGTGTGGATTATCGGCTCAGCGAGGAACTCTCGTCGGTGCGGTCATTGTCTCAACGCTTGCTGGCCCTCAACGATGATACGGTGCCGCAATTGCCCGCAGACGCCAGCGCTATCGGTCAGCGCTACACCGTCACCGAAGCCTATCGCTTGCGCGAGGACGATCTTCCGCTCTACCGCAAGCTCGATCCCGATCAAGCGCCAGAGATACAGGTCGGTGATGTCGCACCGTTCAATCTCCTCGCGCACCTGAGCGATGGAGTCCCGCGCATTGCGGTGTTGCGTATGGACGTTGACAATCTCGGTGATCTGTTTGGTAAAGGCTTGCAACGTCCTGCCGGCATGGGTGGTCTGGCGGTGACGGCGGCGCTCAGTAGCGCCTTGAGCCGGTTTTTTGAGGGGTGGGTCGGTGAGTTGTGTCGGCGGCGGAATCAGCAGGGGAAGGGCGGGATTTACGCCGTGTACAGCGGTGGCGATGATCTGTTCCTGGTCGGATCGTGGCACCTCATCCCGGAGCTGGCGCAGCAGATACGCAATGATTTTATTCGCTACGCCACCGGTGCCGGGCCGACAGTGCAGCCGCCGGTGAGTCTCTCTGCCGGGATTACCCTGCATCAGGCCGGTTATCCACTCTACCAGGCGGCGGAAGACGCCGGCAATGCGTTGGATGCGGCGAAAGCCTACCGTCATCCCGACGGTCGGAGCAAAGATGCGATTACGTTCCTGGGCCAGACTCTGAGTTGGGATGCCTTTGCGCAGGCGGCTCGCTTCAAAGATGAGCTGCTTGATCTCATTGCGAATGGTGCGCCGCGTGGCCTGCTAATGACGGTGCAACGGCTGGTTTTACTTGCCCGCACCCGCTATAACCGTGCCGGTGCTGCGCAGTTAACGGTTGGCCCGTGGGTGTGGCAAGGGGCGTACCAGTTGACGCGCCTGGCCGAACGTTCTCCCGAATCCATTCGGTCACGAGTGGTTGACTTGCGCGAGCAATTGATCAGCCCGGAAGCAATTGTGCAACGGACGGTGATCCCGGCAGGTCTGGCCGCACGCTGGGCACAGTTGTTGTTACGGGGGAGTGAGCGCGAAAGATAATCGTGGGAGCTGCTAGCCAAAACAGGGAGGTAAGCAATGACAATGGGTCGTTCGTCAAATCCTCAAGCTGTGGGAGTCAAGCGGATTTCGTCGGAAAACCTGCAGCGCATCATGACCGAATCGTCGGAAGAGGCTATGAAGTTACTGGTGCAGGAAGCGGATCGATTGGGGAAAGAGCTAGGTCGGAATGGCCTGACCACCTCGCAAATCCGCAATATCTTTGGCGAAGTGCGCTCGATTGAGCAGGAGGTGCTGCCGACCGATCAACAGCTTTCGCTGGACGTTCAGCGCCGTCTATTGATGCTGAAGCCCAAAATGGCCTATCAGGTTGGGCGGTTTAGCAATAATCAGGCATTGCAAGAGCTGGTGGAAACTCTTTCGGATGCGATTGGTTTGATCGGGAACGACAAGAATCGCTTCCAGACCTTTGTCAATCTGTTCGAGGCTATTCTGGCCTATCACCGTCGCTATGGTGGCAAGACGAATTAGTCAGGGAGGTATCAGGCATGAGCACGCGCATGGTCACACTGCACGGTCGGATTGTGTTACGCGCCAGTATTGAATTGCTGACCGGTCTGCATATCGGTGGTGCTGCCGGAGGTCTGGAGATCGGCGGTTTGGATAAACCGGTTATCCGTAATCCGATCACCAATCAGCCCTACATCCCCGGTTCATCGCTTAAGGGCAAGTTGCGCTCGTTGATGGAGAAGGTCTACGGCGCACCGCAGACATTCAGGATCAACGAGGGTGTCTTTATTCATGTACCAACGAATCCTGAAGAGTACCAGCGCTACTACCAGATTGCCGGTGTGTTCGGTACCTTACCCAATCATAAACAGCTTACCATCGATGTCCCGACCCGCCTGATCGTGCGTGACGTACCGCTGACCAGGGAGTCTGAACAGGAGCTACGCCGGCTGCGCACCGATCTGCCCTATACCGAGATCAAGTGGGAAGCGGCGATTGACCGGGTGACATCAGCCGCTGCGCCGCGGCAGATCGAGCGAGTGCCGGCAGGGGCCGTCTTTGGCCCGGCGGAGGTGGTCTATAGCCTCTACGTCGGTAATGGCGAACAACTGTCGGACGTGATCAGGCTGTTTGGCTCAGTCTACGAGGCATTCACCTACCTCGAAGACGATTACCTCGGTGGGATGGGGTCGCGTGGAAATGGTCAGGTACGGCTGCGTGACATCACCGTCCTCGCACGCAGGCTCGAATCTGGTCGGTATGGTGAATTAACGACTATCCGCGAGGCAAAAGAGTTGCGCGAACTTGACCGCAATGGATTGCTGGAAGAGTTGCAGAGATTCTTTAACCCGGCATAGGTCGTGGGGAGGTCTGCATGCCGACATTATCCGTCTACCATCTGATCCCACCCGCCGGCGCAGCGAACCTCAGCTTCCACTTTGGCCGGCAGGGGATCGGTCTGGAAGAAACCGGTGAGACTCTCGCCTCCGACTCGTTCTTTGCCGCGCTGGTGGTGCAGGCGGCCCTGAACGATCCGCGCCGGACTGCTGATGGCGCACCGGTGTGGGTCGAGCCGTTTCTCGCCGATCAACCGCCCCTGCGCCATAGTTCGCTCTTGCCGCGGATTGGCGATCTGCCGCTGCTCCCGCGCCCTTTGTTGCCCATTCATCTGCCCCCGACGGCAGAACTGGCCGGTAAACAGCTCAAAAAGCTGCGCTACCTTTCGCCGTCACTCTTTGTCGCCGTGTGCAAAGGGGAAACCTTGCCCGCCGACCCGATCAGTCTCCAGCAGGGCAAAATCTGGCTGAGCGAGGAGGACGCACGGCGTCTGCCGGCCCCCTGGAAGCAGACTGCCACCGAGAGCAGCGACGCCTGGCGGGCGCGTCTGACCGCCACCCCGCTCTGGCATGTCGAAGCAACCCCACACGTCACGCTTGACCGTCTGAGCGCGGCGTCGGCCTACTACGAAGTGGGGCGGATTAGTTTTGCGGTCGGGGCCGGTTTGTCTCTCCTGGTTGCATTTGCCGACGCCCAGGCCAGGCCGTCTTTTGAACATCTGCTGACACTCCTTGGTGAGAGTGGACTGGGCGGGAAGCGCACGAATGGCTATGGTGCGTTTGCCTGGCAGCATGGCACGGCACTGACGCTCGATCTCCCTTCTCCGCACAAGCGGGCAGTCTTACTGTCGCGCTACATTCCGACCCCTACCGAGCTACCGCTGGTACGTAACGAACGTTCAACGTACCAGCTTACCAGGGTCAGCGGCTGGTTTCTGGCCGCTGATGGCTCTACCTACCGTCGGCAGGCGGTCATGATGCTCACCGAGGGCGCAGTGTTGGTGTGCGACGAACGGCTACCGGGTGGGCAGATTCTCGACGTGCGTCCAGATGCCAGTGTTTCGCATCCGATCTATCGCAGCGGTCTGGCCCTGGCCGTCGGTCTGCCGGCAGACAGCAAGTGAGGAGTGCTATGCCGTCGATCAATCAGGTCTATCAGGTGCGTGTTGAGGTGATCAGCCCGCTCTGCGTGCTGGATGGAGGCCGCCTGCACGAAGAGGTTGATTTCTACCTCGATGCGCAGACAACCTATGTTATCAACAGTGACGCCGTGCTGGAGCTGGCCTTTCAGCGCTGGTACGAGCGTCAACCGTCCCGTGAACAATTGCTGGCGAAGCTGGCCGAGCGCGAAGAGCGGCTGCTGCGGCGCCGCCAGCGAAATGTCGAGGACATCAAGCGTTTCGATGAAGCACCGCCGAAAGACCCGCGCAAGCGGGCTGAGCAGGAGCAACGGTTGAGTGTCGAGGCGCATAACATCAGGGAAGAACTGAAACGACTGCGCCAGGAACGGGCTGAACTCGAATCCGGAACGGCACAGTCAGTAACAATACCGCCCGAACTGCTTCAGAACAGCGGCGTTAGCGATCTGTTCAAAACCGGTCTATTAACGATAGACGACATTCGCACTATTCCAGGGCTGCTCCGTTACTCGTATCTCGGGCGCCCGGAGGTAAAGAGTGGACGGAGCGAGATTCTGACCTGTGTCAAAGACCCCGCGGATCGGCTGTATTTGCCCGGCTCGTCGCTGAAAGGGGCGTTGCGCACAGTGCTGGCCTGGGCATTGGCCCCGCAGCGGGCAGCGCAGGCGTTGAATGAGTTTAATAATGCCAGAGACAGACGTCAGGCGGCACATTCGCTTGAACAACGTATCTTCTACGGTCGCAAGCAACGCGATGATAAGCGGGTAAACCATGATCTGCTGCGTGATGTGATGCGTACCTTCCACATCGGCGACTCGCAGCCGGTGGCGCAAAGCCCGCAACTGCTACAAATCCGCGTCTTCCCACGCGGTTCGCCGATTACCGTCGAGGCAATCCCGGATGGAACGACGTTGCTGGCAACGCTGCGTATCGAGCAGTATCCATTCACAGACGCTGCTGCCCGTGCGGTGATCGATTTCGGCAACTGGCCGCAATATCTCCAGCCGGCGCAACTGGCTGCGTTCGGTCGGCAGCGGGCCAGGGTGTTGATCGAAGGCGAACAAGCCTTCTTTCGCAACCGACCCGATGCCACCCAGATCAGCCGTTTCTACGCCGATCTGGCCGAACGCCTGGCGGCTCTGGAGAATACCAATGCCTTTCTGCTTCCAATCGGCTGGGGGGCCGGCTGGCGCAGCAAAACGCTCGATACCATCCTGCGTGAAGGTACACGTGAAGAGGTGTTTGTCAGCGCAGTTCGTGGGTACAACATGAAACTAAACTCGCAGCGTTCACAACGCTTCCGAGCCGGCGATCTCTTCCCGGCGTCGCGGCGCGTCATCATGCGCAACGGTCAACCCTGGTTGCCACCCGGTTGGGTCTGTCTGACAATAGAGGAGCGTGGCAAATGACTATTCTGGTGATGTGCAATCTCGGTAACAGTGATCTGAACGCCGATAGCAAACGTCCGTCCAAACCACGTCCCGAAGGCGAGCAGCTCTGGCGTAGTTTTACCGAACATCAATTCGAGTTGCCGATTATCGAGCCATGTTTGCGCTTTATTATCGGGCGTCATCCGGGTGATCAGTTGCGCCTGGTCTGTTTTTACACCGACCAGCCGGAAAATCCGGAGACAACCAAAGCTGATCGTTTCGGCGTCAGTCTCCGCGACAAGGATACAATCTGGTTGGCTCATATCGCGCAGCGTCTGATCAGGGAAAAGTTTGCCGGTCAGGTCAGCGAGGTAGAGATCGTGCGGATCGAGAACAGTCGTGGCCCCGATCTCAATCCCAGTGTCTACGACGAGGTCTTCGAGGCGTATGCCTATCTGCTACAGCGCTTCGTCAATCAGCAGGTTGATCGGTGTTACATTCTCACTGCGGGTGGTATTCCGGCCTGCAACTTTGCGCTTCAGCTTCAGGCAATGATTGCCTTCGCTGATCGCTGCCATTTCATCTACCCGCCTGAAGGTGGCAGGGTCACCGAATTGCGGATCGGGGAAGAGATGAGCAAAGCCTTTCAGCGGGTCAACGCGCTGAACGCTCTTGACCAGCGCAACTTTCCGGCTGCGCTGCTCAGTGCGCGGGCTGCCCGGGTCGGCGAATGGATCGTCGCGTTACTCGAATATGCCGTCTACCGCGAAGCCTTTGACTTTCAGCAGGCCACGCAGGCGGGCGCACGGGCGCAACGTCATGCCAGTGGTAGCATTCGCGAGTTCTGTCGTGAATTGCAAGACGATCTGCAACAGTTGATCCGGAATGACGCCGCCGCACTGTTGCGCGAGGTGGCGTACAATGCCGACATCGCGTATCGCAATGGCCGTTATGCCGATCTGCTCGGTCGGCTCTTCCGCTTCCAGGAAGGTGTGTTGCGACTGATTGTCGAGAAATACCTCGGTTTACCGACCGATTTCAGCAAAGAACAGCGCGACGCCAGTCTGGCGCGGTATCTGGAGCTGATTGATGGCAACCCGGCCCTGCGCGACTTTCTCGATCAGCGTACCCTTGACGGCAAACCGCTCCGCTACCGCGATGGCCCGAACCGTCCGGTGATGCAGGCGTTACTGGAGTTTGTCCTGAATGGTGGAACACGGGCTGATGGCACACCCTTTGCCACGAAGAAAGACCGTGAGCGGCTGAGTGGGGTGCGCGAACGCCTGAACCGATTGGACGCGCTGGCCGAATTGCGCAACCAGAGCGTGATTGCCCACGGTTTTGCCGGCGTTGCGCGGGAAGCGATTGATAGCGCCTACAAGGGTGGTGCTGACCAGATTGTGCCCGATCTCTACAAGACGATTGAACTGCTCGATAATCCCGTTCACAAATCGCCGTTTGATCGCATTGCCGAGACGGTTCAGCGCGAGCTGCGGAGAGGTACATGAATGCTCTGTTGATCTGTAATGTTGGTGGGCGGGATGTCCTGCATCCCGCTCTTCCCAAGAACGGCCATTCCGAACGGCAGTGGGCGCAGACAGCGCTGGAGCGCTATCCTGAATTGTGCGGCACTTTCAGCCTGCCGATCATCAGCAAGGCCCTGCACTACCTGGCGACTCGTCGCGTCGTGATCGACCACGTGATCCTGATCGCCTCAGACCAGCCACCACCACCCGTCGGCAACGCCAAATTCTGGTCGAGTGATACCATCTACTCGGCGCAGATTATTGCCCACCTGCTGTGCGACGGCCTCACCCCCTACCCGCGGCTTGACGGGCAGCAGATCACGATCTGGACAATCCAGACTGAAGATGGTCAGGGGTGCGATCCCTCCGATTACGACCTGACCCTACGCTTTCTCGAACGGCGGCTGGCTGAGTTGAGACGGGTGTACCCGCACCATACCGCCTTTTTTGAAGTGACTGGCGGTACCCCGGCGATGACGACCGGTCTGCTCATTGCCGGCACCGAAATCTTCGGCAGTCAGACGGAAATCCTCTCCGTCCATCCCAACCAGGAGCTGCCGATTGCCCTGAACACCGGCAAACGCCTGCTGGCTACGCCGTTACGGGCTTCGCTGCGTTCCCACGCCGCGTCGTATGCCTACGCCGCCGCAGCCCGTACCTTCCTGGAGCATGAGGCAATCATCACCGACCGGCTTGAGCCAACGGCGGCACGCCTGATTGCACCTCTGCTCGCCTATGCCCATCACCGCTTCAACTTCGACTTTGCCAGTGCACGCAGCGCATTGCAGCGGGTGCGTAATGCCGGGCCATGGCGGGCTGAACTGGATTCCTTACTGGCGCAGGTCAATCAACCGGTGCGCCAGTTCCTGCTGGCTGAAGTGGTACGCGGAGCGGCGGCTCGTTACCAGATCGGCCTGTATGCCGACTTTCTCACTCAGGTGGTACGGTTTGAAGAGAACCTGCTACGCTATCTCTGTTTACAGCAGGGGGCCTGGTTTTGCAACCGGCAGCGGCAGCTTGATCCAGATGGTACCTATCTGGCGCGGGAGTGGCTGAGTCAGCAGACATTCACCCTCAGTCGGGATCGCGATCCGAACCGCGATCTGATTGCCGACCGCTCGGTGATGCGGGAACTGCTCGGTAACCTGCTGGGTCGGGCGCAACCGGGTCAACACAACTTGCTGACGGCAATTGATCGGCTTGGTGAACTGGTCAAGCGGCGTAATGAGCTGACCCATCATCTGGAGGGGGTGCAGAAGGCGGGGCTGGCCCGCGCCTTTGCCGGGCCGCAGGCGTCACCGTCGGCTGCCGATCAAATTGTTCCGCACCTCGAACAGCTTTACGAACAGGTGTGTCACCAGCCATTGCCGCCATCACCCTATCAGCACATAAACCGGCTCCTGGATCGCTTACTCCAGGCGACGCAGACCTGAGCGGAGCTTTTGGGGTGAGCGTATGCGGTGTAGAGGCCATACGTCACATTACATCAAATCGGGTGTTACAAGGGGTATTATATGCTGTCCGGCACGCAGTATGGTGTCGCTTCTGAGCGTGGCTGTGCACAGCCGGCATCCTGCCACGCACACAGGCGTAGCACGTTCCAGAGGGAACACCGTTCCCAGACAGGGTTACTCGTGGCTAGAACTTATTTCATAAAATGCTGTACTGTCGCGCTCTACCAACCATCTGTGGTGCTATCACGCGCTGGATTGGTTGCCTTGCTCACTCATCATCCGCGTGTCGCGACGTTTGGTGTGCGGCAGCCATGCTGCTGCGCCAGCCGTACACACGATCTGGCACGTGTCAGGTCGTTGACCCTCCCGGTCACGGGGATGCATTACCCATACCTGGTGTCAACCATGTGCGTATCGGCTGGTATGATTGCTATTGGTGCTGTTTTGGGCGACCGCCTCGGTGACAGTGCGCCGCTCCAGCCGTGCCGGCACGTGCTGGATGGATTGCCTTACACGCTCATCATCCGCGTGTCGCGACGTTTGGAGTGCGGCAGCCATGCTGCCGCGCCAGCCGTGCTGACGATCCGGCGCGTGGCATACCGTTACCCATCCTGGTCACGGAGATGCCGGACGGGATCGTTACGAGCATAGCTGCTACTGTACCTGAACGATGCACCGCTGGACGCCGGTAGGGGCGACGCATGCGTCGCCCCTCCAACGCCGACGAATAGCCACGAGCAACTCGCCAGTGGCACACCCGGTAACACTTCTGCACGAGGATGACACCTGAACGATGCACATTGCACATTGTTACGCAAGATTTGGTAGAACAACCGGTAAACACTCCGCCCCACATGGGCTTGCCCGGCGGTAGATACTCTCTACCCATTGCAGGCCGGGCTTATAGTCGATACAATGGATACTATTATGTAACGTATGTGTGGTACCTTAACAATCAAATCGCATATCTATGATCCAGGGAATGTCGTATGCCACAGGCCATCGTCTTCACCTTACGTCCGCTCACGACTGCTCAGGTTGCCGGTAATCTGAGCCGGGCCGCTCATGCCGCCATCCTCCGTCTCATCCAGCAAGCCGATCCGGCGCTGGCGGCCCGCATTCACGATGACAATGGTCGCAAACCGTTAACCGTCTCGAACATCTGGGGTCTGGCTGGTGAACCAAAGGTAATAGTCGATCCTGCTCGTGACTATCACCTGCGGGTCACCCTGCTCAGTGCCGAACTCGAACAGATTGCCACCGACTGGACACCGGCGGCCCTGGCTCCGCTCGATCTTGACGGGCTGGCGTGGCGGATCACTGCTCGCGCCGACAACAGTGCTGAGCATTCCTGGGCAGGCCGTGCAACGTACCAGGAACTGGCACAGCCCCTGCTCAGCCGGCCCAACCAGCTTCCGAGCGTCTGGACATTCCAGCTTGCCTCGCCAACCACCTTTCGTCAGCGGGGGTTGAATGTCCCCCTTCCGCTTCCCGACCTGGTCTTTGGCAGTTTACTGGAACAGTGGAATGCCTCATCGGAGCTGGCGCTCCCCGATGAAGTACGCCGGTTTGCGGCGGAATGCCTGGCCATCAATCGCTACGACCTCCGCAGCGTAGCCAGTCCGACCAGTGGTGGCGTCATCCAAATCGGCGCCGTTGGCCGCTGTAGCTTCCGCGCCATCAACCCGGATCGGTACTGGCGTGCCTGCATTGACGTCCTGGCCCGCTTTGCCTTCTTTAGTGGAATCGGTGCCGGCACCACTCGTGGCTTTGGACAGGCGCGTCTCCTCACCAAAACCGATCAGCCCAGACAGCGCGAGGCGGTAGACAATGGCGACACTCTATCTGATTGAACAAGGTGCCGAAATTGGCTGTGACGGTGAACGGATCGTCGTGCGGCGAGCGGGTGAAATCATCGGCAGCGTGCCGCTAGTCAAAGTCGATGACATCGTCATCTTTGGCAACATCGGCATCAGCACACCGGCCATTAAACGACTCCTTGATCGAAGCATCGAAGTCACCTTTATGACCGTCGACGGCAGCTACCAGGGGCGCCTGGTCGGTCAAGTTACCGCTCATGTCGCCTTACGCCAGGCTCAATACGCCTGTGCTGCCGACAGTGACCGCACCCTGCGCTTAGCGCAGAGCTTTGTCGAAGGCAAACTGCGCAACCAACGGGCGCTGCTCCAGCGCTTCAGCCGCAATCGAGCGACCCCACCAGCCGAAGCGCTGGCTGCGGCTGACGATCTCGACGCCTACATCAAACGGGTGCGCCGCACCACCCGGCTCAGCGCACTCCTGGGTGTCGAAGGAAGTGCCACTGCCCGCTACTTTGCCGGCCTGCGCAGCCTGATCGAGCCAGAATGGGACTTCCGCAGTCGCCAGCGTCGTCCGCCGCCCGACCCGGTCAACCTGTTACTCTCCTTTGGTTACACCCTCCTGACCCACAAAACCCTGGGTGCGGTACAGGCTGCCGGCTTCGACCCCTACCTTGGCTTTTTGCACAGCCTCGACTACGGACGGCCATCGCTGGCCCTTGATCTGATGGAAGAATTCCGCCCGCTCCTCATCGACTCACTGGTTGTACGTGTTTGCAACGATGGCCGGCTCCGGCTGGAACACTTTCAACCGGGTGACGAAGCGCGTCCGGTCATCATCACCGATGAGGGCAAGCGTGCCTTCCTGACCGCCTTTGAAGAGCGGATGCGTACCGAAGCGACCCATCCAGAAGGTGCCGACAGCGGGCCGGGCAAAGTCACCTACCAGCGCTGCATCGCCCTGCAGGCCCGGCGTCTGGCGCGCGTCATTCGCGGCCAACAGGAGCGTTACGAACCATTCACCGCCCGATAACGATCAAAGAGGTGGGCCAATGTTCTACCTGATCTCATACGACATCAGCGTCGACCAGCGCCGGCTCAAAATCGCCAAACTACTGGAAGGCTACGGCCAGCGCGTGCTGGAGAGCGTCTTTGAATGCGACCTCGAACTCCCGGCCTATCGGCAACTCCGCCAGAAACTCAACCGCCTCATCAAAGACGAAGAAGGAGATCGGCTACGCATCTATCGGCTGTGCGCCTCGTGTCGCGAGCAAATCGAAATCATCGGTGACGGCCCACCTCCTGAAACCAGCCAGGACATCTACATCATCTAGAGCCTGTTATGGACTTTTCGGTTCTGCGCGTATATCATGACGCTATGACACGAACAGCCTATCCCAGTGATGGTTCTGATGAAGAGTGGGCATTCGTCGCGCCCTCTGTGACGCTGATGGACGAAGCAGCGCCGCAGCGAAACTACCCCCTGCGCGACGTCGCCAACGGGCTGCGCTCCATGCTGCGCACGGGTGCACCGTGGCGAATGCTGCCCACCGCCGTGCCGCCGTGGCCCGTGGTGTATCACCAGCCCCAGCGCTGGCTGAAAGCGGGCGTGGGTGCGCAGATGGTGCACGACGTGCGGATGCTGCTGCGCGACATCACCGACCGTGCGCCCCAGCCCCGTGCCGTCATGGTGGACAGCCGGACGCTTCAGTCGACGCCGGAACGCGGGGGCCGTGCTGGGTACGATGGACACAACCGCCGGAACGGCGCGACGGTACATCTGGCCGTGGCTACGCTGGGGCACCTGCCGGCAGTAGTGGTCACCCCGGCCACCGACCACGATCGGGCGCAGGTGGCGGCGCTGGCGCAACGCATGCAGGAGATACCTGGTGACACGGTAGCGGTGGCCGTCGTTGACCAGGGGTACACCGGTGCGCAACCGGCAGCCGAGGCCGCCGCCCACGGCAGTCGCCTGGCGGTGGTCACGCTGCCGACCGCCACGCGCGGCGTTGGCGTGCTGCCGCGGCGCTGGGTGGTCGAGCGCAGGTTCGCCTGGATGACGCGCTTCCGTCGCTTGGTGCGTGACGACGACCGTGTGGCGGCGACGCTGGCCGGCTTGCATGTCGTTGCTGTTGCCATCGTGGTGGCCCATCGGTTTGTCTCGCTCATGGTTCAACGTTCATAACAGGCTCTAAGCGTCGTCCGGGCAAACATCTACCCCTGAATGGCGCGGGATCGGATTGCAATGAGCAAAAACAGTACTCGTTTCTCTCCAGATGGCGTAAAAGACTTTACACAATACGGCAAAATCACCCCTGCCGCGCAAATTGCAGTAGCGAGCGCATTGCAAAGCGGCGGCAGGGGTGGTATCTTCAAAAAACCAAAATCCCCGCGAGGGGATTGAAAATTAGACTGACGGTCATTTACTCCCTCCTATTCAACAATTCTTCAAAAAACCAAAATCCCCGCGAGGGGATTGAAAATCTCTCCCTTCTGTTTCTTATCTCTTATGCTATTATTATAATATCTTCAAAAAACCAAAATCCCCGCGAGGGGATTGAAAATGAAGCTGCCGCGCCCCCTCACCCCGGCAGAGGTGGAGCTGCTTCAAAAAACCAAAATCCCCGCGAGGGGATTGAAAATAGCCAGCCGAGTTCCGTTCCGCGGAACTCTACAATCTCGCTTCAAAAAACCAAAATCCCCGCGAGGGGATTGAAAAAGATGTACTCTCCCCCCTTTAGCTGCGCCCGGTACTCACCTTCAAAAAACCAAAATCCCCGCGAGGGGATTGAAAAGTTGTGTTGATGTCGTAGAGCGCGTAGAGCTTCTCAGAGCCTGGCTTCAAAAAACCAAAATCCCCGCGAGGGGATTGAAAAGTGCACTCTCCGCATCTCCTCCACGTTGGAAGTGGAGGCTTCAAAAAACCAAAATCCCCGCGAGGGGATTGAAAAGTGCACTCTCCGCATCTCCTCCACGTTGGAAGTGGAGGCTTCAAAAAACCAAAATCCCCGCGAGGGGATTGAAAACCGCGTGAGTGTCCTCCCCGGCCCACCGCGACCAGTTGCTTCAAAAAACCAAAATCCCCGCGAGGGGATTGAAAATTATACGGAATGTCTGCCCACCGGTAATACGCCGAGCGGTACGGCTTCAAAAAACCAAAATCCCCGCGAGGGGATTGAAAAATAGGCTGAGTGGGCAACCGCTCAGCCTACTTTTTTTTGTTTCTTCAAAAAACCAAAATCCCCGCGAGGGGATTGAAAATAAAAATTTGAGGGGCAGCTTCGTTGCCGCCCCTCAAACGAAACTTCAAAAAACCAAAATCCCCGCGAGGGGATTGAAAATAGAAGTGACGAAGGACAAGGTGACAGCAAAGAAAGGAGAAACTTCAAAAAACCAAAATCCCCGCGAGGGGATTGAAAATCGCTCCCGTTTCGTCTCGAAGCCAACGTAACGTATACCCCTTCAAAAAACCAAAATCCCCGCGAGGGGATTGAAAACCTCTACCGCGTTGCTCGACTGGCGCTCGACCATTCAAAAATCTTCAAAAAACCAAAATCCCCGCGAGGGGATTGAAAACTCAAAATTGGATCGTTTCTGTCGGAAGCGTTAGCTCCCTTCAAAAAACCAAAATCCCCGCGAGGGGATTGAAAAGACAATACAAAAAGCCCCGGCGATACCGCCGGGGCTTTGTCTTCAAAAAACCAAAATCCCCGCGAGGGGATTGAAAAGTCATCTTTCAGGTGGAGGGTTGCGTATACCTTGCCAGCCTTCAAAAAACCAAAATCCCCGCGAGGGGATTGAAAAGCCTTTGCGCCGCTGGTGGAGGCAATCGTCTCGACGATCGTCGCTTCAAAAAACCAAAATCCCCGCGAGGGGATTGAAAAGGTTATTATGGGAAGGCGACGTACTCAAGTCGCCACTTAACTTCAAAAAACCAAAATCCCCGCGAGGGGATTGAAAAGTCGCAGCTTACGTATAGTCCTTCAAACAGTCACGGTGTGTCTTCAAAAAACCAAAATCCCCGCGAGGGGATTGAAAATCCGAATTCCTTACTATATGGGTGGCGCGGTGCATCCGCTTCAAAAAACCAAAATCCCCGCGAGGGGATTGAAAACCAACATCGCCCGCGTCGAACTTGGATTACCGATGGTGCATTCCACTTCAAAAAACCAAAATCCCCGCGAGGGGATTGAAAACGGAGGCAGGCGAGGTACTTGAAACCGTCGCCCGCTGGTGGCTTCAAAAAACCAAAATCCCCGCGAGGGGATTGAAAACTAAACAACAACGCGCCGGTATATAACGGGCGCGCTAATTTTTCTTCAAAAAACCAAAATCCCCGCGAGGGGATTGAAAATCAATCTATCTCGGCACGTCGCTCGACGGGTCAACGTGGACTTCAAAAAACCAAAATCCCCGCGAGGGGATTGAAAAAACCAACTGCTACAGTACGCCGAGACAATGTTTAACCTCGGCTTCAAAAAACCAAAATCCCCGCGAGGGGATTGAAAATCGTCTAAGCGCGGCCCACAGTGCTGCGGCACAGAGTAGTACCTTCAAAAAACCAAAATCCCCGCGAGGGGATTGAAAAATAATGCAGTGTTGTGACACCGTCAGCGCGCTGGGCTGTCTTCAAAAAACCAAAATCCCCGCGAGGGGATTGAAAAACATCTAACGCAGCGTCGTTTGCACCGCAGCGCATTGTCGTACCTTCAAAAAACCAAAATCCCCGCGAGGGGATTGAAAAACAACTAGCAGCGTCTTGCGTGCCGTTGCCGGTTGATCCAGCAGCTTCAAAAAACCAAAATCCCCGCGAGGGGATTGAAAATCCAGGGAAAACCCTTTCACCTTTGCCCAGCCGTCTTTCTTAGCTTCAAAAAACCAAAATCCCCGCGAGGGGATTGAAAATCGATCAGCATGTGCGGAATAGGTAGGGTCGAAGTATCAACTTCAAAAAACCAAAATCCCCGCGAGGGGATTGAAAATGGTCAACGAAGGCGAAGACCACACACCCAGGGGTCAGGTTCCTTCAAAAAACCAAAATCCCCGCGAGGGGATTGAAAACCATCACGATACATTTCGGAGAGCGTCTTGACAAAACTATCTTCAAAAAACCAAAATCCCCGCGAGGGGATTGAAAAGTATCACCTCCTTTCGTTTGTGACATACGTAGTCACTGTACTTCAAAAAACCAAAATCCCCGCGAGGGGATTGAAAACGATTGATGCTGCGACTATCACGGGAACATCAATTTCCGGCGGCTTCAAAAAACCAAAATCCCCGCGAGGGGATTGAAAACGTCATTGACGCCGACACCCCTGCACTCGCGGCGGCACTGCTCGATCTTCAAAAAACCAAAATCCCCGCGAGGGGATTGAAAACTCCATATGTCTCGAACTCAAGGCATGCAAAGGGGAGCGGCTTCAAAAAACCAAAATCCCCGCGAGGGGATTGAAAACCAGGCAGTGAGCAACATCACGAGGGCGGGCCGGCTGATACCTTCAAAAAACCAAAATCCCCGCGAGGGGATTGAAAAAAAGAGTAATGTCAATCTATGCCGTCATCATGCATGTCGTCACTTCAAAAAACCAAAATCCCCGCGAGGGGATTGAAAACACGTATAGAGACCGGTATTATTTAGCACCACCCGCGCCCCCTTCAAAAAACCAAAATCCCCGCGAGGGGATTGAAAACCGCCACCGACGGGTCGCCGGTTAACGACCCGCAATCTTGCCCTTCAAAAAACCAAAATCCCCGCGAGGGGATTGAAAACCGAACGCCTCCAGCACCGCGCCGATCCGCTGCGCGATCTGGTCTTCAAAAAACCAAAATCCCCGCGAGGGGATTGAAAAGTGAAATTAGTAAACGCGCCGGCGGTAATTTTTTACAACCTTCAAAAAACCAAAATCCCCGCGAGGGGATTGAAAAGCGCTAAAATAAAAATTTGAGAGGCAGCTTCGTTGCTGCCCCCTTCAAAAAACCAAAATCCCCGCGAGGGGATTGAAAACTCCAGCAGACGCCGGATGTGACCGACTACCCAATCCGGTACCTTCAAAAAACCAAAATCCCCGCGAGGGGATTGAAAATGATTATTGCGCTGGTCATTCCCGAACTAATGCAAGTACCGGCTTCAAAAAACCAAAATCCCCGCGAGGGGATTGAAAACTCCATAACATCCCTCCTGCGAGTAGTCATCCTGTCTCTTCAAAAAACCAAAATCCCCGCGAGGGGATTGAAAACAGCGTATCAACATAAATTGACGTATCAAATAACGTACAAACTTCAAAAAACCAAAATCCCCGCGAGGGGATTGAAAATCATCGCGTATGATTGAGGCATTCCGACACGCTAAAGTCGGCCTTCAAAAAACCAAAATCCCCGCGAGGGGATTGAAAACAAACAGGTTGTGGTGTAATGATAAAGATAGAGATTGTTGCTTCAAAAAACCAAAATCCCCGCGAGGGGATTGAAAAGCTATGACCTCGCCGCCTCGACACGCACCTCGGCGGACTACCTTCAAAAAACCAAAATCCCCGCGAGGGGATTGAAAAGGACGGAGCGCGCTAGCCGAAACCATTGTTCGCTCTATCGCTTCAAAAAACCAAAATCCCCGCGAGGGGATTGAAAAAAATTACGAGCCAAGAACGGAACGCTCATACGCGATGTACCTTCAAAAAACCAAAATCCCCGCGAGGGGATTGAAAACAATTACATTCAACAAGTGCAGCGCGTCCTTCCTAAGCTTGCTTCAAAAAACCAAAATCCCCGCGAGGGGATTGAAAATCAAAAACACGTCGTTTACCCGTTGACGATGTGCTGAGCTTCAAAAAACCAAAATCCCCGCGAGGGGATTGAAAATCATAGGTCACATTTGAACTTGTGGTAAAAGCAGCATCGCCAACCTTCAAAAAACCAAAATCCCCGCGAGGGGATTGAAAACCACTCGATTGCTTCTTCGGCGTCGAGCGAGCGAGCCTCTTCCTTCAAAAAACCAAAATCCCCGCGAGGGGATTGAAAAGTATCGGTATTTGGGCGCTATGTACAATAGTTGGAAAGGGTAGCTTCAAAAAACCAAAATCCCCGCGAGGGGATTGAAAAACAAACCGGCGAATTGGAACGTTGCTCGCGTGAATACGCCTTCAAAAAACCAAAATCCCCGCGAGGGGATTGAAAAGTATACGTTTGTGGATTGTACGTAATAGTTGGTTGCATAGTACCTCTTCAAAAAACCAAAATCCCCGCGAGGGGATTGAAAAGGCAAACATTGCATCCATCCGCTAATGCTCATCCCGATCCGCTTCAAAAAACCAAAATCCCCGCGAGGGGATTGAAAAGCACAACGTGTTCCGCAATCCGGCGCGGGCGGAATGCGCGGAGCTTCAAAAAACCAAAATCCCCGCGAGGGGATTGAAAAAACGAGTTTAAGCGCACCGGCGACGCTAACCAGCTACTTGAGGCTTCAAAAAACCAAAATCCCCGCGAGGGGATTGAAAATTGTTGCTTGCGCAACCGTTCCTTCTGCCGCTGCGCCGCTTCAAAAAACCAAAATCCCCGCGAGGGGATTGAAAACTCATATTGTGAATTATCACCATTGCTGAGATACGGCCCTTTTCTTCAAAAAACCAAAATCCCCGCGAGGGGATTGAAAAACACCAGCCCCTCGCGGCTGTAGTGCTGTTGCGTCAGCCGGCTGGCTTCAAAAAACCAAAATCCCCGCGAGGGGATTGAAAACTCAAGCCGCCATAGGGCCGGGGGTTCGATCTTGGACATGTAACTTCAAAAAACCAAAATCCCCGCGAGGGGATTGAAAATCACGTAGGCGGTTAACCAGCCTACGACCAATGCACCTTCCCTTCAAAAAACCAAAATCCCCGCGAGGGGATTGAAAACGCTCCCCCCAATTTGGCGCATTGCTGCCGGCTGCCGTCGTTGACTTCAAAAAACCAAAATCCCCGCGAGGGGATTGAAAAGGAGGGTACTTTTTGGTTGGAAACGGTGTTGGACAGTCACTTCAAAAAACCAAAATCCCCGCGAGGGGATTGAAAATGCATTTCTCCGCTTTCCAATGCTTAGTGTCATTTTGCGCTTCAAAAAACCAAAATCCCCGCGAGGGGATTGAAAACGTAGAATGGGGTTGGGTGCCTTCACGCGTACCAACCCATTCCCTTCAAAAAACCAAAATCCCCGCGAGGGGATTGAAAACGGAAATGCAGGCTCTTGTTTGCGTAAGCGATGCAATCCGACTTCAAAAAACCAAAATCCCCGCGAGGGGATTGAAAAGCGCCAGTCGAGCGACTCGAGCAACGCGGTAGAGAGAGGAGCTTCAAAAAACCAAAATCCCCGCGAGGGGATTGAAAAGCAATGGCACAACGGCTTGACGGCGGGGGATGCACAATGACTTCAAAAAACCAAAATCCCCGCGAGGGGATTGAAAAAACGTAAACATGGTTTTTCCCTCCTCTTGTTAGCGACTTGATCTTCAAAAAACCAAAATCCCCGCGAGGGGATTGAAAATCGCCCACTCGACGCACTCCGCGAGGGAGCCCGAGTGGCTTCAAAAAACCAAAATCCCCGCGAGGGGATTGAAAATTTCGAAAATTGCGTTCGATGAAGCAGGCGCACGCCTGCTCCTTCAAAAAACCAAAATCCCCGCGAGGGGATTGAAAACGCACCGTCTGTCGCTGTGTTTACTCGCGCCACAATCTGACTTCAAAAAACCAAAATCCCCGCGAGGGGATTGAAAACTTTTCTGAGTAAGAAAAGGGCCGACCAAAAATACCTTGTCGCTTCAAAAAACCAAAATCCCCGCGAGGGGATTGAAAACGGAATGCAGCGCCTCATCGACCTCTTTACCCGCCTTGCCTTCAAAAAACCAAAATCCCCGCGAGGGGATTGAAAATGTGCTTGCACAATTTGCTGTGCAACTGTATTGCTTGCCGCTTCAAAAAACCAAAATCCCCGCGAGGGGATTGAAAACGATACACACGTGGTAACTCTGTAACCCTTTAGCACGTAGCTCTTCAAAAAACCAAAATCCCCGCGAGGGGATTGAAAAGGGGTATACGTGCGCTGCGGCGTGTACGCAACCTCTACCTTCAAAAAACCAAAATCCCCGCGAGGGGATTGAAAAACGTACACTATGATTAAGTACGTGCCCGGCTGGCAACCATTCCTTCAAAAAACCAAAATCCCCGCGAGGGGATTGAAAAAAACTGCAACGACAAGGAGGAAAACAATGTTGTTCAAAGTCCTTCAAAAAACCAAAATCCCCGCGAGGGGATTGAAAATCCGAAAGATAAATCCTTCAACCTCACCGTTATTATCTGCCTTCAAAAAACCAAAATCCCCGCGAGGGGATTGAAAAGGATCGCGTCGTAGTCCTGCAATCCGGTGGGTTTGTCTAACACTTCAAAAAACCAAAATCCCCGCGAGGGGATTGAAAATTGCGCGCTTGGATTGCGCGCTTAGATTGCGCGCTTAGATTGCGCCTTCAAAAAACCAAAATCCCCGCGAGGGGATTGAAAACGAGAGTTGGTCCGGTATTTTAGTCACCGGATACGGATAATCACTTCAAAAAACCAAAATCCCCGCGAGGGGATTGAAAAGCAACGCCGTGCAACCGATCCACGCCACCACAGAATGCTAATCCCTTCAAAAAACCAAAATCCCCGCGAGGGGATTGAAAATTTAATCCGTGAACAACTCCTCTGCATTCGCTAGTTCTAATTCTCTTCAAAAAACCAAAATCCCCGCGAGGGGATTGAAAAGCTACCTCACGCGCAGCCCGGACGAGGTATGATCCTAGCTTGCTTCAAAAAACCAAAATCCCCGCGAGGGGATTGAAAAGAGACGGAGCCGGCATTTCGGCAGATCGTGCTGACGGCGCACACCTTCAAAAAACCAAAATCCCCGCGAGGGGATTGAAAAGTCTGCTCCATACGACCATGCGCGGTATGTACGTCTACCTTCAAAAAACCAAAATCCCCGCGAGGGGATTGAAAAGCCTAATTACAAAGTGCATTTGCGCCGCTTACAAACCCGTTTTTCTTCAAAAAACCAAAATCCCCGCGAGGGGATTGAAAAGACTAGAGAGAGTTACATCAGTGCGCAGACAAGTGCCTTCAAAAAACCAAAATCCCCGCGAGGGGATTGAAACCTACAACACGACTACTCTTGATCTTCATCGACCCCTTCTGTCTTCAAAAAACCAAAATCCCCGCGAGGGGATTGAAACCGAACAGTAAGCGATTTGCTGCGATAACATTTCGTCAAGCGCGCTTCAAAAAACCAAAATCCCCGCGAGGGGATTGAAACCGGACCACCCACACGTACACTCCCGGGCGCAATTGCGCCCGCTTCAAAAAACCAAAATCCCCGCGAGGGGATTGAAACCTGATGCTCCGCTTACCGCAGCACAGCGTGTAGCGCACTTCAAAAAACCAAAATCCCCGCGAGGGGATTGAAACGTCAACAGCAAGTAATTCGCGCTGCCAACGGCGGATAAGAACTTCAAAAAACCAAAATCCCCGCGAGGGGATTGAAACCGCAAAATATACGTGTCAATATCCATCTTGTCGTACTGAAACCTTCAAAAAACCAAAATCCCCGCGAGGGGATTGAAACTTGAAACAAGATACAGTCCCTTTTCGTCGCTTGCCGGCACACTTCAAAAAACCAAAATCCCCGCGAGGGGATTGAAACCGCTATCCGAACCGCTTGCTCGTCGCGTTTTGCGATCTATCCTTCAAAAAACCAAAATCCCCGCGAGGGGATTGAAACCCGTGACACAAGGGATCGACCAGATGGCGACGCGCGTGTACGCCCTTCAAAAAACCAAAATCCCCGCGAGGGGATTGAAACGCAACGCTGTTGTACGCCGATAAGCGTGTCATTAAGTGGCGCTTCAAAAAACCAAAATCCCCGCGAGGGGATTGAAACACTTTCTCTTTTAAGTTAACAGCGTCGCTATATGAACAGTTTTCCTTCAAAAAACCAAAATCCCCGCGAGGGGATTGAAACCCTACAACTGTGTCAATTCTTCGCTCCGCTTTGTGTTCTTCCTTCAAAAAACCAAAATCCCCGCGAGGGGATTGAAACCCAAAACGGCAGGCAGGTGAGAGATGATGGAAATGCTGCTTCAAAAAACCAAAATCCCCGCGAGGGGATTGAAACAAGCGATCGCGGACGCGATCGCCAACTACCGCTAAGTTTCTTCAAAAAACCAAAATCCCCGCGAGGGGATTGAAACGTCAGCGAGCAGCGCGTCGCGTGGGCGCTTGACATTGTGTCTTCAAAAAACCAAAATCCCCGCGAGGGGATTGAAACCCAGCCCTGTTCGATTTCTTTGTGCCACTGCGATCCTTCCTCCCTTCAAAAAACCAAAATCCCCGCGAGGGGATTGAAACCCATCTCTTGCAATTTGTTTCAGGGAAAACTATTTCACAGCTTCAAAAAACCAAAATCCCCGCGAGGGGATTGAAACCGTCTGCGCCAGCGCATTGGCCAGCGCCAGCGCCTCGTGACTTCAAAAAACCAAAATCCCCGCGAGGGGATTGAAACCATCATTCCTGCGTTCGCGTTACTTCTTATTGTATGGAACTTCAAAAAACCAAAATCCCCGCGAGGGGATTGAAACACAATGTTTTTATGACAACGGAGGCAATTTTTGATGTGTTTGGCTTCAAAAAACCAAAATCCCCGCGAGGGGATTGAAACCGGTACGACCACCTACACCTTCCCGAACGCGATCATCACATCGCTTCAAAAAACCAAAATCCCCGCGAGGGGATTGAAACCGTGTCGTAGAGAAGGGGTCGGTAGTGTGGTTCAGGGTCTTCAAAAAACCAAAATCCCCGCGAGGGGATTGAAACCGTTAGGACGCAAACGCATGTTCGATCTGCGTAATGCGGATCGCTTCAAAAAACCAAAATCCCCGCGAGGGGATTGAAACTCGAGATCGACGCCTTGCGCCATCGCTCGACCACGCGATCAGCTTCAAAAAACCAAAATCCCCGCGAGGGGATTGAAACTTTGTTTGTTGTAAGGGTGTTGACAAGTTGGTGGTGGTGGTGTGGCTTCAAAAAACCAAAATCCCCGCGAGGGGATTGAAACAGTTCAAAGTACGACATACTGTCCCCCTTTCGTTGTGTATGTTCTTCAAAAAACCAAAATCCCCGCGAGGGGATTGAAACACAAAGACCCTTCTTGCTCGCGCACAGCGTGAACAAGCGACTTCAAAAAACCAAAATCCCCGCGAGGGGATTGAAACCTCATAAGAGGGGTCCCGACGTACACATAGTCCCACCCCTGGGGCTTCAAAAAACCAAAATCCCCGCGAGGGGATTGAAACGTAGCCACGGCAAAAAGGCCTCTGTTGGTACCCAATGTAACTTCAAAAAACCAAAATCCCCGCGAGGGGATTGAAACCTGCTCGCTGCTGCGCAGTATGCTGAACTGCGCTGAGCAGATGCTTCAAAAAACCAAAATCCCCGCGAGGGGATTGAAACGCGATTTGCGTGACGACCTGATTGACGCAATTGCTGCGAACTTCAAAAAACCAAAATCCCCGCGAGGGGATTGAAACCCGGCGTTTCAGCGTGTCGCCGAGCGACTATTTGCGTGACTTCAAAAAACCAAAATCCCCGCGAGGGGATTGAAACGATAGCGGAAGCGGAGGCGGAAGGAAAAGCGGATGAAGCAGCTTCAAAAAACCAAAATCCCCGCGAGGGGATTGAAACTTTCGGCAACCGCGCTCCGTTCCGTCGGTGTCAATTGTCGCCTTCAAAAAACCAAAATCCCCGCGAGGGGATTGAAACGTCAACGATGTGCTGCGGTCTCCCCCAGCGATACCCTACCTTCAAAAAACCAAAATCCCCGCGAGGGGATTGAAACCTAACGTTGCATGAATGCTGATAGCTACTCGCCACGCCATGTCGCTTCAAAAAACCAAAATCCCCGCGAGGGGATTGAAACAACGATGTTACTCGTCGCGGGATCACTCCCGCGTTTTCCCTTCAAAAAACCAAAATCCCCGCGAGGGGATTGAAACCGGATGGTTTCACAGTCGTGAGCCGGATCGACGCAATTGGTCTTCAAAAAACCAAAATCCCCGCGAGGGGATTGAAACGCAGCAAGCAACCCTGTCACGCCCCAAAGCACGAGCAGGTACCTTCAAAAAACCAAAATCCCCGCGAGGGGATTGAAACCCAAGTTTCAAAAATGAGCCGAACGACACCGGCAACTGTGTCTTCAAAAAACCAAAATCCCCGCGAGGGGATTGAAACGCCATAAAGCTGGCGGCTCGAGCATGCCCATGTAAGTTGCTTCAAAAAACCAAAATCCCCGCGAGGGGATTGAAACGCGCGATTTCGTAGATATCGCCGTCGCTGTCGACGGCGACAGTAACTTCAAAAAACCAAAATCCCCGCGAGGGGATTGAAACTGTAATTCATGCTACCTCCCCTCATACGCCATGAAGTATTCCCTTCAAAAAACCAAAATCCCCGCGAGGGGATTGAAACCTCCTGCTATGCCTGCCGATCCATGGACGCTCGCCGAGCCGGGCGCTTCAAAAAACCAAAATCCCCGCGAGGGGATTGAAACTAACATGCTCGAAACATTCGCTTCGTTTCCTTCCCTCGTCTTCAAAAAACCAAAATCCCCGCGAGGGGATTGAAACTTCCGAACAACGCAAACCCCTCAATATCAATCGAAACGCCAGCTTCAAAAAACCAAAATCCCCGCGAGGGGATTGAAACGCGATTAAGGCGCTGGAGGCGAAAGCCAGCGCGGGTTGGGTCACTTCAAAAAACCAAAATCCCCGCGAGGGGATTGAAACCCACATAATATCCGCCGTCCACCCACCGGCGCCGTCCACCTATCTTCAAAAAACCAAAATCCCCGCGAGGGGATTGAAACGTTGTGGACAGCGCGGTATGTACTGTAGACACTGCTTGTAGCGTCTTCAAAAAACCAAAATCCCCGCGAGGGGATTGAAACTGGATCGCGCAAGACCCGGAAACAAAACAGTGGGTTCCGGTGTCTTCAAAAAACCAAAATCCCCGCGAGGGGATTGAAACGTTGACTATACTATAGCATACTCGTGTCACGTTGTCAATACCACTTCAAAAAACCAAAATCCCCGCGAGGGGATTGAAACGGGGAATTACTACTGTTTGCATCGGTTATCGACGCATACGGCCTTCAAAAAACCAAAATCCCCGCGAGGGGATTGAAACGCGATCTCCATCTGTTTGCGCCAGACCGCGAACAGGATCTTCAAAAAACCAAAATCCCCGCGAGGGGATTGAAACGTTGAGCACGGCGCGCCTGACGATACCATGCTCTTTATTGCTTCAAAAAACCAAAATCCCCGCGAGGGGATTGAAACACTACGTATTCGAGTTGCCTAATTACAAAGTGCATTTGCGCCGCCTTCAAAAAACCAAAATCCCCGCGAGGGGATTGAAACGTACATTTCTGTTCTCCTTTCTTGTTTGGTTACTGGTTTGGCCTTCAAAAAACCAAAATCCCCGCGAGGGGATTGAAACTACGCAGTGCGCTGCACAAACTGCGCAATGAAAACGCTGCGTTGTCTTCAAAAAACCAAAATCCCCGCGAGGGGATTGAAACACTACTAAACCGTCCCGTGCTTTTCGCGCCTAACTGTTTAAACCACTTCAAAAAACCAAAATCCCCGCGAGGGGATTGAAACGTTGCAATACGCGACAACGCAGCGCGGCGAGAAACCGTCGACTTCAAAAAACCAAAATCCCCGCGAGGGGATTGAAACCGGGGGCCTTCTCGAAAAACCCATACGTAAGTCCCCCCCTTTAGCCTTCAAAAAACCAAAATCCCCGCGAGGGGATTGAAACTCGTCAGAAACGTTGTCACCGAAACCGATCAATTTGTGCTACTTCAAAAAACCAAAATCCCCGCGAGGGGATTGAAACACGTACCAGTTGATCTTCTTCATAGTTAACTCCTTTCTTGTTCTTCAAAAAACCAAAATCCCCGCGAGGGGATTGAAACTCCTTCCTTTCTTTGCTGGATTTCCTTCGTTGCTCACATCATCTTCAAAAAACCAAAATCCCCGCGAGGGGATTGAAACTTGTATTTTTATCTATTTATTCGGTGTCGTCCTCAACTCGAAAACTTCAAAAAACCAAAATCCCCGCGAGGGGATTGAAACATGAAAGTAACTGCGCGCTTGCCGTTGCCGTCAGTGCGGCTTCAAAAAACCAAAATCCCCGCGAGGGGATTGAAACAGACGCCAACGGGTTTTGGTAATGATCGTCGGTAAAGGCTTCAAAAAACCAAAATCCCCGCGAGGGGATTGAAACGGCACGACAGAGACGCGCCATATCATCCCACGCATTTTCGCCCTTCAAAAAACCAAAATCCCCGCGAGGGGATTGAAACGCAATTTTCGAGCAATTTTTTGTCAACAGTGCGCACACTGTCTGACTTCAAAAAACCAAAATCCCCGCGAGGGGATTGAAACACTATCGCCGTTGTCGGGCTGCGTTGCGGACGTTGGCCAGCTTCAAAAAACCAAAATCCCCGCGAGGGGATTGAAACGTACCTGCCAAGCTTTCAAGGTCGGCAAAAAGTGCTGGCCTTCAAAAAACCAAAATCCCCGCGAGGGGATTGAAACCGCACTACCATTCCCCACCTTTCTGCGTTGTTGGTTGTGTGCTTCAAAAAACCAAAATCCCCGCGAGGGGATTGAAACATTACACGTGGGCCATGGACGTAGATAACTTACGTCGGTACCTTCAAAAAACCAAAATCCCCGCGAGGGGATTGAAACTGCGCGCCGAGAATAACGCGGCGGATGGTTTCCGGCCACGTCTTCAAAAAACCAAAATCCCCGCGAGGGGATTGAAACCTCAAACCGCCACCATTCACCGGGGAGTTCGACCCACTCCCCGCTTCAAAAAACCAAAATCCCCGCGAGGGGATTGAAACTCTCAACCTGCGTGCCTTGCTCGACCTGCGTTTGCTTCCTTCAAAAAACCAAAATCCCCGCGAGGGGATTGAAACCTCTACGCTCGGCGCGCTCGGCGGGGGCGATGGCGCGTCTGCTTCAAAAAACCAAAATCCCCGCGAGGGGATTGAAACCGGCGACGGCGCGAAACCGAAGTAAGCCGGCCTCAAAGTCACCTTCAAAAAACCAAAATCCCCGCGAGGGGATTGAAACCAAACAGCGCTGGATTGTTATCTAAAATACGCATTTATCCCTTCAAAAAACCAAAATCCCCGCGAGGGGATTGAAACACAACAAGCGCTGCCGCGATGCCAACCGCGCCGGCTGTCGCTTCAAAAAACCAAAATCCCCGCGAGGGGATTGAAACGCACCGATACCGTCGATGTCACGATCTGTCGCTGTGACGTGGCTTCAAAAAACCAAAATCCCCGCGAGGGGATTGAAACGACCAATCCCGCTTCGCGCGTCAGCATCCATTATCTTATTGCTTCAAAAAACCAAAATCCCCGCGAGGGGATTGAAACCTAAATTGAACCTCAATCCCCGCCGCTTTCAACACCTCTTCGCTTCAAAAAACCAAAATCCCCGCGAGGGGATTGAAACTCAACGGTATTCAGGAGTGGTCGTTCACCGTCGAGACGGCTTCAAAAAACCAAAATCCCCGCGAGGGGATTGAAACGAACACTATCCGCCATTCTCGCCACCGTCGGCATTCGCGTTGCTTCAAAAAACCAAAATCCCCGCGAGGGGATTGAAACCCACTCTTCGCGTGTTGCCATAGATCGCCTCCTATGCTATAGCTTCAAAAAACCAAAATCCCCGCGAGGGGATTGAAACCGGTAAATGAGCGGCGAACGCTTAATATTGCGCTGATCCACCAACTTCAAAAAACCAAAATCCCCGCGAGGGGATTGAAACCGAAAGATACAACAGCCAGTCGCCGTCATCGGCCTCGTCTACCTTCAAAAAACCAAAATCCCCGCGAGGGGATTGAAACGAACGGCCCACACCGCCGCCAGCCAGCGGTTGTAATCCACTTCAAAAAACCAAAATCCCCGCGAGGGGATTGAAACTGGCCAATACGGTAAGTGTTGAAGCCGCCGGTCATTTGGTTTCTTCAAAAAACCAAAATCCCCGCGAGGGGATTGAAACAAAGGATCAGCTAAAGATCGTTGAAGCACAGATTACTGCGCTTCAAAAAACCAAAATCCCCGCGAGGGGATTGAAACCAACCCTCGCGCGGGTCTCATCCCCGACAATGTGGTACTCGCTTCAAAAAACCAAAATCCCCGCGAGGGGATTGAAACATTGCGTCCGCAATCGCCTCCTTCCTGGTTGCGAACGGGCCTTCAAAAAACCAAAATCCCCGCGAGGGGATTGAAACATGAAAGTAACTGCGCGCTTGCCGTTGCCGTCAGTGCGGCTTCAAAAAACCAAAATCCCCGCGAGGGGATTGAAACAGACGCCAACGGGTTTTGGTAATGATCGTCGGTAAAGGCTTCAAAAAACCAAAATCCCCGCGAGGGGATTGAAACGGCACGACAGAGACGCGCCATATCATCCCACGCATTTTCGCCCTTCAAAAAACCAAAATCCCCGCGAGGGGATTGAAACATTATTTATCTTTTTATCCTTATCGCGCTTCTTTGCAGCACCTTCAAAAAACCAAAATCCCCGCGAGGGGATTGAAACAGAGTTATATCAACAACTCGAATTGATGAGTAAGCGCGTATCTTCAAAAAACCAAAATCCCCGCGAGGGGATTGAAACGAGTTCATCTGGGTGGTCCGTGAGGGCCACAATAAATGGGTCTTCAAAAAACCAAAATCCCCGCGAGGGGATTGAAACTCAAAACCTGTGCAGTCGCCGGCTGGCATTTCCCGATTGCGCGACTTCAAAAAACCAAAATCCCCGCGAGGGGATTGAAACTCCACGTTGTCAACTGGACCTGGATGCACGGAGAGAACACCGCTTCAAAAAACCAAAATCCCCGCGAGGGGATTGAAACCCGCCCAACAGATGAATCGGGCGTTGTTGCGCAAGAACTTCGCTTCAAAAAACCAAAATCCCCGCGAGGGGATTGAAACTCTGCTTGCAATCGCGCCATTCGCTCAGCTTCTGCTTGCCTTCAAAAAACCAAAATCCCCGCGAGGGGATTGAAACAAAATGTCAGGGCTTTTTTTCTAGGAAAAACACCGGTTATTCCTTCAAAAAACCAAAATCCCCGCGAGGGGATTGAAACTTGCATATATGCAATTGCCGGCGTACACGAACAATCTTATTCTTGGCTTCAAAAAACCAAAATCCCCGCGAGGGGATTGAAACCGAAAAGCGAAGGTTGTCAGGATCGTTGCCCAACCCGACAACTTCTTCAAAAAACCAAAATCCCCGCGAGGGGATTGAAACCTGCTCTATATCGCGATTATTGTATTTTCCAATATTAGCGCTTCAAAAAACCAAAATCCCCGCGAGGGGATTGAAACGTAACTACTTCCGTTTGTTGTTTTCGCGCCTCTGCTAATTGTCTTCAAAAAACCAAAATCCCCGCGAGGGGATTGAAACTTACTATCTGCGCGTCATTACGCCGACCGGCGACTACTATTACTTCAAAAAACCAAAATCCCCGCGAGGGGATTGAAACGTCAACAATGCCGCGATCATTCGCCGCCACCGCCGTAATCGCTTCAAAAAACCAAAATCCCCGCGAGGGGATTGAAACTCGGTGACGGTCATACCAAATGCAGATGCGCAATACGTGACCTTCAAAAAACCAAAATCCCCGCGAGGGGATTGAAACCCGCAAATAGCGTAGTATGATAGAGACGTAACGGTAATTCACTTCAAAAAACCAAAATCCCCGCGAGGGGATTGAAACAAATCTGATCTTGTTCGCTGCCTTCTTCCGCGCAGACAATCTCTTCAAAAAACCAAAATCCCCGCGAGGGGATTGAAACAAATCCGGAGTCGTCTTCATTCGTCCACCGGGACCAATTAACTTCAAAAAACCAAAATCCCCGCGAGGGGATTGAAACCGGTTGGTGCAACAGCGCAACCGCCGGAATGAGATATTGTTGCAACTTCAAAAAACCAAAATCCCCGCGAGGGGATTGAAACTAAAATCGCCGTACAGGTTAACAAGGTACATTTTTTCCTCCTTCAAAAAACCAAAATCCCCGCGAGGGGATTGAAACCAAGCGGCACTGCGGCGCATCTGGTGATGCGTGAGCAGATCGGCCTTCAAAAAACCAAAATCCCCGCGAGGGGATTGAAACGTGAATGACAATCAAGCCCTCGCTAGTCTGGATAATCTGGCTTCAAAAAACCAAAATCCCCGCGAGGGGATTGAAACTAAATATTTCGGTTCCTCATTCGCGATACTTCTCCCGCTTCAAAAAACCAAAATCCCCGCGAGGGGATTGAAACGTTAAAGCGGGTTGATTTTGATACACAGGTGAAAATTATCTTCAAAAAACCAAAATCCCCGCGAGGGGATTGAAACAACTTATGCTTCATCCAACCACGAATGTGCTTCGCAGCATCCACCTTCAAAAAACCAAAATCCCCGCGAGGGGATTGAAACTGAAATTGTGACAAATGACCAACGACAAATGTTTCGCCAACTTCAAAAAACCAAAATCCCCGCGAGGGGATTGAAACCTCTGCGAGTGTGCCCGAGCGGCGGAACGGTTGCCAACCCGCTTCAAAAAACCAAAATCCCCGCGAGGGGATTGAAACCACCTGCTGTTATTCAGCCGCCGGCTCTGACGGTATCGGGATGGCTTCAAAAAACCAAAATCCCCGCGAGGGGATTGAAACTTAACTCCTTTTTTTGTTTGATTGCTTCTTACGTCTATACTCTTCAAAAAACCAAAATCCCCGCGAGGGGATTGAAACACCTTCCGGCAGCCGTACCTTCGACGGCTTGCCGGCCCAGACTTCAAAAAACCAAAATCCCCGCGAGGGGATTGAAACGCGGCTTGCAAGGCCGTCAGTGCCTCCCGCTCCTCCTTTTCTTCAAAAAACCAAAATCCCCGCGAGGGGATCGAAACAAGAACGGTCGGAAAAACGCGACCGCCGCCTCGTCTGTGTTTCTTCAAAAAACCAAAATCCCCGCGAGGGGATTGAAACCAGCAACGTTCCTCGACCAACTCTTCCGCCACTGCAAGCGCAACTTCAAAAAACCAAAATCCCCGCGAGGGGATTGAAACATGACGGCGGTACTTACTCTTTACTGGCAGGTGCGGGTACCTTCAAAAAACCAAAATCCCCGCGAGGGGATTGAAACGCAATTCCCGCAATGCGGGGAATTGCTTGAGTTGCATAACTTCAAAAAACCAAAATCCCCGCGAGGGGATTGAAACTTCTCCCACGTCCTGCCGCGTTACCCACTCATCACCCAAGCGCTTCAAAAAACCAAAATCCCCGCGAGGGGATTGAAACCGACGGTGCAAACGGATTAGGTAGCTGGAACGGCAACGACTTCAAAAAACCAAAATCCCCGCGAGGGGATTGAAACAGATCGAAGCGCCAGCTCAGTGCTGCCATCGCGACAGTGACTTCAAAAAACCAAAATCCCCGCGAGGGGATTGAAACGCAGCGATCAGCGCGGCCAGCGCTGACAATTCCTCGTCTCTTCAAAAAACCAAAATCCCCGCGAGGGGATTGAAACGCAACGCGATTGATTTCCCCGAGCCGCGCGGTGGTTGCTTCAAAAAACCAAAATCCCCGCGAGGGGATTGAAACCGAGCATTGCGCGACAGAAAAA
Source organism: Chloroflexus aurantiacus J-10-fl (assembly GCF_000018865.1). Classification (NCBI taxonomy): domain Bacteria; kingdom Bacillati; phylum Chloroflexota; class Chloroflexia; order Chloroflexales; family Chloroflexaceae; genus Chloroflexus; species Chloroflexus aurantiacus. Next base: position 712,784 of record NC_010175.1, on the reverse strand, counting down.
CCGATTCCGCGATTCCTTCAAAAAACCAAAATCCCCGCGAGGGGATTGAAACTCAAAAATGTCGAACAAGGCAAGCGGGTTACCGGTCTTTCTCTTCAAAAAACCAAAATCCCCGCGAGGGGATTGAAACATACGCGATGACGAGGCGCCATGGGCGCGCGAAGCAGCTTCAAAAAACCAAAATCCCCGCGAGGGGATTGAAACATAATGCGCAAGACTTGTAATGTGGCGTGCCAACCATGCACTTCAAAAAACCAAAATCCCCGCGAGGGGATTGAAACCGAAGATGTCTGGTACGTCTTCGTCGACAGTAACTCGTGACCTTCAAAAAACCAAAATCCCCGCGAGGGGATTGAAACGCCAATACTCCGACCACCGCCTGCCGCACAGCTTTGTCGGACTTCAAAAAACCAAAATCCCGCGAGGGGATTGAAACCCACAGCACTGGCGAGAGCGGTCGCCACCCCCGCCGTGCACCTTCAAAAAACCAAAATCCCCGCGAGGGGATTGAAACCCATGCTTGCAAAGACGGCGTGTTCACACGACATTGGAACCCTTCAAAAAACCAAAATCCCCGCGAGGGGATTGAAACATATAGTTTGTTTTCCCCAAGAGTGGGGCGCGATCCGGCTTCAAAAAACCAAAATCCCCGCGAGGGGATTGAAACCCATGATCGCCCCTGACGTTGGTGGTCGACATCAACGACCGCTTCAAAAAACCAAAATCCCCGCGAGGGGATTGAAACGTAGTTAAGAATGCTACTCCCAACACTACGCAACAACCTTCAAAAAACCAAAATCCCCGCGAGGGGATTGAAACGCGACGAGCCATGGCGCTCATGACGCGAAAGGGTTTGATTCCTTCAAAAAACCAAAATCCCCGCGAGGGGATTGAAACCCGGGATCGTGGTGGATCAGACGCAGAATGTAGCGCTCGTGCTTCAAAAAACCAAAATCCCCGCGAGGGGATTGAAACCCGCCGATCCCGCCGCCGCTTCCGGCGCGGCGGACAACGGCTTCAAAAAACCAAAATCCCCGCGAGGGGATTGAAACTGACGCCGCCGGTCAAGCCGGCCTGGTGCGCCGATTGCCTTCAAAAAACCAAAATCCCCGCGAGGGGATTGAAACTCGTTTACGTAAGTCTGTTTTTCGCTGTTCAATCTTCCAACTTCAAAAAACCAAAATCCCCGCGAGGGGATTGAAACCGAGCCGGTTTGCGGCTTTTCGCAACAATACCATACCTACCTTCAAAAAACCAAAATCCCCGCGAGGGGATTGAAACCTAGCAGCGGCTGGCCAAACGGTGATCTGAGAAACTGGCCAACTCTTCAAAAAACCAAAATCCCCGCGAGGGGATTGAAACCGAGTAAACAACCGAACCGCTTGCGGAGCAAAACCTCTGCCGCTTCAAAAAACCAAAATCCCCGCGAGGGGATTGAAACCGGAGGGGTGACCGGAATCAGGTACTGGCGTCCGTTAACCGTGACTTCAAAAAACCAAAATCCCCGCGAGGGGATTGAAACTGAACATTGTCGCTGATGTCCAGCGCGGATAGAAGGTCGTCTTCAAAAAACCAAAATCCCCGCGAGGGGATTGAAACGGAAAGTGATGCGCGAGGTGTTTGAGGTCAAAACTGACGTTCTGCTTCAAAAAACCAAAATCCCCGCGAGGGGATTGAAACGGATCGAGCTGGTCAACCGTAATACCGGCACCGACCCCTACCTTCAAAAAACCAAAACCCCCGCGAGGGGATTGAAACCAAGGCGAACCCCCGACGTGACGACCCGCCACCGTCCGTCCCTTCAAAAAACCAAAATCCCCGCGAGGGGATTGAAACCCGGAAAAACTTGATTGACATTCTCGTACTCCGTAACCTTCAAAAAACCAAAATCCCCGCGAGGGGATTGAAACTCATATATTCTGCCGCGCCGGCCTCCATCAAACGAGTAATTTCTGCTTCAAAAAACCAAAATCCCCGCGAGGGGATTGAAACATCCAAATTGCCGACGTTCCTCTGCGCGGGTTGGGTGGTCTCTTCAAAAAACCAAAATCCCCGCGAGGGGATTGAAACCAGAAGTTCGCTTCCACCGCAAAAGACAGCGCGTTCTAACTTCAAAAAACCAAAATCCCCGCGAGGGGATTGAAACCCATATTTACGTCGCAGGATTGCTTCTGCCGTTTTCAGAACTTCAAAAAACCAAAATCCCCGCGAGGGGATTGAAACGACGCTGTGTGCCAACTATTCGCGATTGGCGCCACTAATTCTTGCTTCAAAAAACCAAAATCCCCGCGAGGGGATTGAAACTTATCGCCAGAGCCAGACCCCAAGGCGATAGTACGTTTCTTCAAAAAACCAAAATCCCCGCGAGGGGATTGAAACCGAAAATACTACGAGTTCCCAAACTGCGCCGTCGGCACTGACTTCAAAAAACCAAAATCCCCGCGAGGGGATTGAAACCGATCGAGGAACTGGATTATATGCCAATCTTGGTAGACGCCTTCAAAAAACCAAAATCCCCGCGAGGGGATTGAAACAAAGCGATCAATCTGATTCTTGACGCCAACGCCGCCTATGTCTTCAAAAAACCAAAATCCCCGCGAGGGGATTGAAACATCAACGCGGGAGCAATTTATCGGGCGGCGCAATATCGTCTTCAAAAAACCAAAATCCCCGCGAGGGGATTGAAACTTAAAAACCAATATCGAAACAGCGCGTAGTCTTGCCAGTCTCTTCAAAAAACCAAAATCCCCGCGAGGGGATTGAAACTCTTTGGCCTGGGAGTTCACCGATCCGCTGGCCGGCCAGGCTTCAAAAAACCAAAATCCCCGCGAGGGGATTGAAACCTATTAGAAAGCGAAACTTGAACACCTCCTCCTTCTCTTCCTTCAAAAAACCAAAATCCCCGCGAGGGGATTGAAACACAGTGCAGTCGTGATCTGAGTGATCCACTCCGCAAGGTTTGCCTTCAAAAAACCAAAATCCCCGCGAGGGGATTGAAACCGATGTCGGTCTTGATCCAGGTTGCCATTGGTGTACTCCTTTCTCTTCAAAAAACCAAAATCCCCGCGAGGGGATTGAAACTGGCCAACGCCGCAGCTGCGCATTCCTCGTCAGTCTGCGGACTTCAAAAAACCAAAATCCCCGCGAGGGGATTGAAACTCCCGCGAGGGGATTGAAACACGAAACAGAACGGCAGTGTCAGCCACCAATTCTCAAGACAACTTCAAAAACCCAACATCCCCTCGCGGGGATTGAAATGTGTACACGGTTGCTTGCCGGTCATCGTCGTTGGTGACAATTCCAAAAAACCATAATCCTCGCCAAAGGCGCAAACTCTATCTAATCGTGTAATCAAAACCTCCACAAGATCACAGACGGGGCAGGTTTTGTGCCTGCCCCGTCTTGGTGTTCATGTAATCTGTCACCGCACAGGGTATACGTGTCGTATCTCGCCCCTCCAGCGCAGTGGCTTCGCAATGCCCTTCACCGCTGGCCGTTGCACGTCTCCGGTGCCCATAGCCCGCGCTGGGCGTTGCGGGCTTCCGCTTCGGCGGCCCGGAAGATCGCTTGATAGCGGTATGGCACGTCGTAGGTGTATTCGTAGGCGTACCCTTGTCGAATCTGTTCCAGATTGACCATGCGTCCGTCTTCGAGCCAGACGTAGCGCAGGAGGCGGCCAAACCGATCTCGTGAGTCTTGTGAGGGGTCGTCTTCTAGCAGGACGGTTTGTCTGTCTACGAGTTTGCGCGCATTGCTCGCCGCTTCTTTCCCGAAACACTCGACCGGTCGCCGCGGATCGGCCGACTCTGGGGTGTTGATGCCAATTAGCCGTACCCGCTCTTCATCCCGCCCGATCCGCACGATGATGGTGTCGCCATCGACGACGCGGACAACCTGGGCGCGCGTCAGGTTGTCGGGAAGTGGTGGGTAGTCGCTGAGGCTGGTTTGCTCTGTCGCCACCGGTCGGCTGCATCCACTGATGAAGAAGATGATCTGTATAAAGAAGATGGTGAAGATACGCTGTACCACAGTCGATTCCTCCAATGCTATAATCTGTTTCGGTGGTATCGTAACTCAAGTTGCTACCTGTGCTGTGGGCAGCCTATGGAGGCTGATTATCAGGATGAACAGCACAACGGTTCTCGCAACACCGTATGGTGTAACTGCATGCACAATGTGAAGTTCCCATGAACGTGCTACATCACGCCTCACGGTAGCAACCTGGATTATACCCATTCTCTGTGTCCTCCGTGTCTCTGTGGTGACAAAAGGTGGCAATTTGGCTTGTCCTGCATGTTCCTGGCTGGTTGTCGCAATGACCACGACATGTAACGAAATTTCAAGCAGATACCTACTGGTCAAAAAGCACTGAAACGTGTATCCTGAAAGAGACGGGAGCAGTTTATCACGAGGGAGTAACCTTCATGCGACCGCGAGAACATTTCGATCAGGAATTGGATGCCTTGCGTAAGCAGGTGTTGGATTTTGGGAATGCGGTGGTCGGGGCACTGGATCGGGCTATTACGGCGTTGGAAAAGGGTGACGTGGAGCTGGCGCAAGCGGTTGTTGCCGGCGATGCTGCGTTCAATGAGGCAAGGGACGCGATTGAGCAGCATGCGGTGAATCTGATCGCGACCCAGCAGCCGGTGGCCCGTGATTTGCGCCGGATTGTTGCCGCTATGGCGATCAGTTATGAGTTGGAACGGATCGCCGATTATGCGAAGAGTACGGCAAAGATGGTGGCCGGTAGCCCTGACCCGAACCGCGGTGCATTGCATGCGCCGCCTGATCTGGTTGCGCTTGGTCGGGTGGCCCGCGCTAATCTTGAACGCACCCTGGCAGCGCTGGGAAATGGTAATCCCGATGCGATTAAGGAGATCATTCTCAATGAGGATGAGATTGATCACGAGTATAAGCGGTTGAAGCGTGCGCTGGTGTCCCAACTGACGCCGCCAGAGATCGCCGATCTGCTGTTCATTGCCCATAATTTCGAGCGCGTTTCAGATCGGGCACTGAATATGGCCGAAAAGATGATTTTTGTTAGTAGTGGTAATCAGGTAGAGTTGAACGATTAATCCCGATGTATCGGGGAGGGCATTGGATATGGCCCTCCCCGATTTTTGTTGACGGCGGACGTTTTTGCCGCTGTCAGGGATGTGACAGGAATATGTGCTTACCCGCTACTTACCCCACGGTGCTCGCTTCTGCATAGCAGCTATTTCGTACATTCACGCAGTAGCGCCGGCTATGCTCGTCGCCTCTCCTCACTTCAACAGTGAGCCGATGGGATTCAGACTACAACTGGCGCACAGCTCAGTCACCGCCGGCATCGCGGTGGGTGCCACCAGTAATACCAGCCGATCATTAGGCGCAAAGACAGTACTGCCGTTCGGGATAATGTAGCCGTCTGCACGCTGAATCTGCACGATAAGTAAGCCGCGTGGGAGATCGGCGTCGATCAGCGATTTGCCAACCAGTGCTGAGTCTGGCGGAATTTGTGCTTCCAGGATTTGACTGGCTCCACTGACTTCTGGCACGAAGAGGTGGCTGTCTATCACTTCGGCCTGATCGGTCATCACGCCCAGGCGACGGGCGACCCAGCCGATAGAGATACCTTGCAAGAGGACTGAGATCAGGACGATGAAGAAGACCAGGTTGAACAGGAGCGGCGCATCGGGAACGCCGGCCAGCAGCGGGAAGGTTGCCAGCACAATCGGAACTGCTCCCCGCAATCCAGCCCAGGCTATCATCAATAGTTGCGGTAATGAGCGACGTTTCCAGCCCAGGGCGATAATGACCGAGACCGGTCGGGCGACGAAGACGAGCCAGAGTGCCATTGCCAGTCCCTGCCCGGCCACTGCCGGTAGCTGCGATGGAAAGACCAGCAGTCCCAAAATCAAGAACATGGCAATCTGGCTGAGCCACGCTACACCATCGTGGAAACGGAGAATAGACCGTTTGTGAACAATATTGGCATTGCCCAGAATGATACCTGCCAGATAGACCGCCAGAAAGCCATTGCCGCCGATGATCGCTGTGAAGCCATAGGTTAGCAGGGTCAGGGCCATCGTCAGTACCACGTACAGCCCTTCCTGTTGCAGCCGGATGCGGTTGACCACCCAGATCATCAACCGGCCAAAGGCGTACCCACCGGCAGCACCGAGGATCATCTGTATGATAAAAGACGGGATAAGGGTCAGTAGCGATGCCTGTGGGTTGATCACCAGGTTGGTTAAGCCGATGGTGAGAAAGACCGCAATCGGGTCATTACTTCCCGACTCCAGCTCGATGAGTGGTTCAAGCCGATGCTTGAGATGTATCCCTCGCGTGCGCATGACACTAAAGACCGCCGCCGCGTCGGTGGACGAGACGATTGCGCCGAGAAGCAGGGCAAGGGGCCAGTCAAAGCCGAGCATAAAGTGGGCACCAACCGCAACAATCACGGTGCTGACCAGCACACCAACATTCGCCAGAATCAAACCCTCGGTCAGGACTGGTTTGATAATCTGCCAGTCGGTGTCCAGTCCTCCTGAAAAGAGGATGTAGATCAGCGCAATCACCCCGATCAGTTGGGCTACTCCGGCATCGGTAAACGCAATACCGCCCGGCCCGTCAGAACCGGCCAGCATACCGACTGCCATAAACAGGATCAGTGCCGGTACACCAAACCGGTTTGAGGCACGGGTCGCAGCAACACTAATCGCCAATAGGAGACCGGTTATGAGTAAGAGGGGTTCAGTTGTCATCGCTCTCTCCAACATGCTCGTATTACTAGCATAGCATAGGTGTACCTGAAGCAGATTATCTATGTTTGGTAAGCTGGCTTACATACTTTGAACAGGTACTATGGGTATAGTAAATGACGGTGTGATCAGGTTATGCGACATGTGTCTAATGCGAGAAGAGCACTCTGCCCGATGATACCATCGTCTGATTCAGAGGTATGTGCCGCTATAGGGTGAAAGCTATACTTCGGTATTCTGTAGGCTGCATATCTCTTACATCCATCGGGTACCTTGTGGAGCCAGAGAGCATCGGTTGCGGCACCAGATCGTTTTTGGGGATGAAGCCAATCTCTTGACGGTTAGAGTATCTGTTTAGTGAATGTCGCAATCCCTTCGCCGCGATCAGGTAACGGGATAGCAGAAGACAAGAAAAGAGGCTTGCTCAACGCACCAGACCTCTATCCCCTACCCCATGCTCCTGCTTCCTGCGTTCTACTTTCTCCTGAAAAAAGGACACTGCCATGAAGCGACCGCTTCTTCTCACCACATTCCTGACTCTCGTACTGGTAGCTTGCAGCACGAGTTCTGTTCAGGTGACATCCACGTCAACACCCGCCAATCCAACTGCATTGGCGTCATTGTTGGCAGACTTGCCAGATGGGGCTGGTCAGTTTCGCACCGACTTTAGCCGTCATTCCGTGCCGTTTGCCGAAATTCGCTCTGGTGGCCCGCCAAAAGATGGCATCCCTGCGATAGACAATCCACGCTTCGTCTCGGTAACAGCAGCGAACGAGTGGCTTCGGCCACGCGAGCCGGTAATCGCGTTGGTAATTGGGCAGGAAGCTCGTGCCTACCCGATCCAGATTCTAATGTGGCACGAAATTGTTAACGATACGGTCAATGATATACCGGTAACAGTCACCTTCTGCCCACTCTGTAACACCGCCATCGTCTTCGAGCGACGCCTCAGTTCGCAGATACTTGATTTCGGCACTACCGGTCTGCTGCGTTACAGCAACCTCGTGATGTACGACCGTCAGACCGAGAGCTGGTGGCAGCAGGCAACTGGTGAGGCGATTGTTGGTGAATTGACCGGTCATCGGCTCGCTTTCATTCCCGCCGCTATAGTGGCCTGGGAGACCTTCGCCGCCGGCTACCCTGATGGGAGAGTGCTCTCCCGTGAAACGGGTTATGTTCGCGACTATGGTCGTAACCCCTATCTCGGCTACGATGATATTGAGCGCTCGCCCTTTCTGTACGACGGCCCGCCTACTCCGGATGCCTTACCGGCTATGGCTCGTGTTCTAACCGTCGATCACAATGGTGAGGCGGTTGCGTACCCCTTCGATACGCTCGCTGCGATGCAGGTCATCCACGATGAAGTAGGTGGATTGCCAATTGTAGTCGTGTGGCGCGCCGGTGCTGCTTCGGCGCTCGACAGTGCGCAAATCGCTGATGGCCGTGATGTGGGGATGGCGATAGCCTATCAACGGATCGTCAATGGTCAAACTGTACAATTCACTATTGCCGACGATCATCTGATAGACAGTGAAACTGGCACCAGGTGGGATCTCTTCGGGCGAGCAATAGATGGCCCCCTGGCAGGAGTGACACTGACCCCCGTACCGGCGATTGATCATTTCTGGTTCTCCTGGGCTGCATTTCGCCCCGATACACGCATCTATCGCTAACCAGGGCAGAGTCTGTTTGACCCAGCTCAACTCGCGACAGCGGCAACCATCCGGAATCGGCAGTTCCCGCCCCCAGCGGAGGCGGGCAAGGGTGGGGGCGTGTCATCTGAGAGCGCGCGCCTCCGGCGCGCTCCCCACGTAAACCAGCTCAACTCGCGACAGCGGCAACCATCCGGCATCGGCAGTTCCCGCCCCCAGCGGGGGCGCATCACCTGGGAGCGCGCGCCTCCGGCGCGCTCAGCACGTGACCCCGCTCAGCTTGCGACAGTGACCGCCATCCGGCATCGATAGTTCCCGCCCCCAGCGGGGGCGGGTGAGGGTGGGGGCGCATCACCTGGGAGCGCGCGCCTCCGGCGCGCTCCCCACGTAAACCAGCTCAACTCGCGACAGCGGCAACCATCCGGCATCGGCAGTTCCCGCTCCCAGCGGGGGCGCATCACCTGGGAGCGCGTGCCTCCGGCGCGCTCACCACGTAAACCAGCTCAACTCGCGACAGCGGCAACCATCCGGAATCGGCAGTTCCCGTCCCCGGCGGGGGCGCATCACCTGGGAGCGCGCGCCTCCGGCGCGCTCCCCACGTAAACCAGCTCAACTCGCGACAGCGGCAACCATCCGGCATCGGCAGTTCCCGCCCTTGCTGGGCTATGCATTACCCATAACTGGTGTCAACCACGTGCGTATCAGCGGGGATGATCACCATGGGTGCTGTTGTGGGCGACTGGCCTGGTGGCAGTGCATAGCTCCAGCCGTGCTATCACGTGCTGAATGGATTGCCTTACCCGCTCGTCATTCGCGTGTCGTACGGTTTGGAGTGCGGCAGCCATGCTGCCGCGCCAGCCGTGCTTGCGATCACGTGGAGGTCGTAGCGGTCACAGCTCTCCGCACAGGGGGATCACGTTTCAGTGGAGATACCGTTGCCGACCAACATTACCTATGTCGCGCAGTTTGGAGTGCGGCAGCCATGCTGCCGCGCCAGCCGTGCTCACGATCCGGCGCGTGGCATACCGTTCCCCATCCTGGTCACGGGGGTGCTGGATGTGCTCGTGCCGATCATCGAGTCGGTCAGGCATACATGCGACACCTGCACGTAGACGTATTGTTGCACCAGGTTCGTGCTTGCGCACCAGCGGCTGCGGCCAGCACCTGCCGGCGATGGCGGGGATGCTTGCACGCAGGCTGGAAGCCTGCGCCACGGAGAGCCGCCACGGGGAGCACGTGCAGACCTGTCTAACGCAGCGCGACATGTGGGTAATGCATAGGGAGGCGGGTGAGGGTGTGTCGCATAACATTGCCGGTCGCACATCGTAACGGCTTGCCGGTCACGGAAACGACAGACGTGTACCTCACGACCACCTGACTTGTCGGTCATACGCGAGCTGACTTCTACCCAGGCGCGTGCTCTCTCCGGCGAGAAAGCAGGCTTACGTCAGCGCACTACTCGTTATTGTCCGAAATGTAGGCTGGCTCACAGAAGAAACACTACATCATTGCTACAGTCAGGATGCATTCGCTGTGATGAAATGAAATTGAGGAGGTGCCGTGATGATGGATACGATCCAAACGCAGCAGAACCTGATGTCGAAGGTCATTGGCGGCGTCGTTGGCGGATTAGTTGGTGGGGTTGTTTTCGGCATAATGATGGCAATGATGGGAATGCTGCCAATGATTGCCGGCCTGGTCGGTAGCAGCTCGGCAGTCGTTGGTTTTCTGATACACATGGTCATCAGTGCCATCATTGGTGCTGGTTTTGGCTTTCTCTTCGCCGCCCGCTCTACCAATATTACGCAGGGTGTGCTCTGGGGATTGGGGTACGGCTTTATCTGGTGGATTCTGGGGCCGATGGTATTGATGCCCTTGATGATGGGTATGGGCTTACAATTTGCCGCTGCTTTCACACCGCCAATGCTGATGAGTCTGGTCGGCCACCTCGTGTATGGTGGATTGGCTGGCGCGACGTGCGCCTGGTATCTGCATCGCTGAGAATATTCCGGTGTTACAGCAAAGAAGAGGGTACGACATCGCATGCGGCCATGTCGTACCCAAAATGCTATAATGATGGAGAAATCATCATGCTCCCCCTGCGCGTGTACGTTTCAGCAACCTGTACCGTTTGTAAATACACGTATGAACTTATCGAGCGGTTACGGACGATACGTCCCGACTATCCGGTCGAAGTGATCGATCTCGATCAGGATTCATCAAAACGACCTGCCTTCGTCTTCGGCACACCAACATATGTGGTAGGTGAAACAGTCATCGCGTTAGGTAATCCAGAACTATCAACACTGCTGGCCTGGCTTGATCACATTGCACGGGTGTCAATATAAATCGCGAAAGGAATGAGCGTGGGTACGTTGCAATCGGATCGTCTGGACGACAAGGTGCGTTATCTGCGTGATATTGACATCTTTCGCGATCTTGATCCAGATGAGATTGAATTGCTGGGGAAACGGGCACCGATGCAGCGTGTTCCAGCCGGAACCGTCTTCTTTTCCCCGGAACAACGCGCAGAGGTGCTGTTCATCCTCAAAGAGGGTCGTGTACGCATCTATCGCCTCTCAACCGATGGCAAGATGCTCACAACCGCCATCCTCAACGAAGGAACAATCTTCGGTGAGATGGCGCTGCTTGGCCAACAACTGCACCAGCACTATGCCGAAGCACTCACTCCCTGTCTGCTCTGCCTGATGAGTCGCGAAGATGTGAAGCGCCTCTTGCTGAGTGATCCACGGATTGCGACTCGCATCGTTGAGATTCTGGGTCAGCGTTTGATCAGTGCTGAACAACGGTTATCCGATTTTGCCTTCAAGAGTTTACCGCAGCGGATCGCCACGCTCCTGCTACAGATGGCTCAACCCGCCAAACCGCGCCTCTTCCGTCCCGGTAGTTCCCAGCGGGAAGTTGCCCTGACCCATGAAGCGTTAGCCGAAATGCTCGGTACATATCGCGAAACCACAACCAAAATTCTGAACGATCTTCGTACACAGGGATTGATTGAGTTGCGGCGAGGTCGAATTGTCCTGTTAGATGAAATTGGCTTGCAAAAACTGAGCGAATAAGGGTTTGTTGGGTAATGCTAAATCCGGTTTACTGTAAGTCATCGCTCATGATCGCACTGTCACACTAGAACTTATTTCATAAAACGCTGTACTGTCGCACTCTAACAACCATCTGCGGTGCTATCACACACTGGATTAGTTGCCTTGCTCGCTCATCATCCGCGTGTCGCGAAGTTTGGAGTGCGGCAGCCATGCTGCCGCGCCAGCCGTACACACGATCTGGCACGTGTCAGGTCGTTGACCTAACTGGTCACGCGAATGCCGGGTGTGCTCATTACGATCAGGGAACCGGTCGGCAACGAATGAGATACCTTCGTTGTAGGTGTTTTTTGAAACAGGTTCTAGCGATGCCCTGATCGTAGAGAGATAGATATAGTTTCCCTGCCGGGTTACCCGTGGCGCAGCGTTTGGCGTGCGGCAGCCACGCTGCCGCACCAGCCGTGCTCACGATCAGGCGCGTGTCGTGCCGCTTACCCTGCTGGTTGCGGAGTGCTGTTAGTGCTCGTCACGAGTCTGGCGTCGGTCAGGTATGTAGCAGTCATCGCTCGTGATCGCACCGTCACACTGGCGATGCCCTGAGTTTGGAGAGATAGATACCATTTCCCTGCCGGGTTTGCCGTAGCGCGTAGTTTGGAGTGCGGCAGCCACGCTGCCGCACCAGCCGTGCTCACGATCAGGCGCGTGTCGTGCCGCTTACCCTGCTGGTCACGGAGACGATATGCGTGTGCATCACGACCGCCTGATCTGTCAGTGATTCTTGTCGGGGCGACGATGATTTGCCCCGACAACGCCACCTGCCATCACCAGCCCAGGATCAGGGCGAACATAAGTGGTGCGACAATGGTGGCATCCGACTCGATAATGAATTTCGGTGTATCAACTGCCAGCTTCCCCCAGGTAATCTTCTCGTTGGGTACGGCTCCTGAATATGAGCCATAGCTGGTTGTCGAGTCACTAATCTGGCAGAAATAGCCCCAAACCGGTACACCCTCTCGTCCTAAGTCCTGGTGCAACATCGGTACTACGCAGATGGGGAAATCACCGGCAATACCGCCACCGATCTGGAAGAAGCCAATCGAGGCTTGAGCCGACGTTCGCGTGTACCAATCGGCCAGATCGATCATGTACTCGATCCCGGTTCGTACTGTATGCACATTCCTGATCTCGCCGGTAATGCAGTGGGCGGCGTACATATTCCCGGTGGTCGAGTCTTCCCACCCCGGTACATAGATCGGCAGGTTGCGTTCCATTGCCGCATACACCCACGAATCGCGGGGATCGATCTGATAGTACTGTTCGAGCTTCCCGGCCCGAAGGATACGGTAGATAAACTCGTGGGGGAAATAACATTCGCCATTCCGATCAGCCTGCATCCACTCGTCAAGCAGCGCCTTCTCAAGTCGACGCATTGCTTCCTCTTCAGGAATACAGGTGTCGGTCACCCGATTCATATGCCGCTCAAGCAACTCTTGCTCTTGCTGCGGGCTGAGATCGCGGTAGTGGGGAACTCGCTCGTAGAAGTCGTGAGCGATCAGATTGAAAATATCCTCTTCGAGATTAGCGCCGGTACAGGAAATCGCATGCACCTTCCCCTGCCGGATCATCTCGGCCAGCGAAAGGCCAAGTTCCGCTGTGCTCATCGCCCCGGCCAGCGTAATCATCATCTGACCGCCCTGATCGAGATGGCGACGGTACGCATCAGCCGCATCAACCAGGGCTGCTGCGTTGAAATGGCGAAAATGGTGGCGGACAAACTGGCTCACAGCTCCGTTTGTCATCGGTGAATATCCTTTCGTGTTGTTCCAACCAGTTCCTGTATTGTCAGGCACGCAGGTGCCTCGCCGATTATAGCACGCTCTTTCGACCGCTTCACGTGTGCTTGTAGGAGCGAGAAAATAGGAGAGAAAAGTAGGAATGCAGAGTAGAAACTCTTTCGGGTATTCCGCAGCATAATCATATGTCGTAGCGTGGTTTGGCATGTGGAAGCCATGCTTCAGTATTGACCGTGCTGCATACCGGTCACGTGTATAGGCATGACGTGCGTTCACGTCACGATCATCTGGTCTGGTAAGTGATAATATCAAATCTGGTTCAATAAAACTTATTTCATAAAAGCTGTACTGTCGGGCTGCCCGACCACTGCACAGGCTCTTGAACGCTTGCCAATCACCAACGATAGTATCTCCTGCTCCCAGTCTGCCGGTATGGAAGCGAGGAGGGCTGACGACCATCGCCAGTGCCATCACTTGTTGGATTGGGTGCCTTATCCGCTTGTTATGCGCGTGTCGCGACGTTTGGAGTGCGGCAGCCATGCTGCCGCGCCAGCCGCGCTCACGATCCGGCGCATGTCACGCCGTTGACCCGGCTGGTCACGAGGATGCGGTGTGTATTCATCACGATCCTGGAGTCGGTCGGCAATGAATCAGATAACTTCTAGCGCCTGTTATGGACTTTTCGGTTCTGCTCGTGTATTAGAATGATAACCCAGGTTGCCACCTACACTGTGAGCAAGCCGTGTGAAGCTAACTACCGTGATGAACAGCACGATGCTGCGCACAACACCGTGGAGTGTATCTGTATGAGCCAGGTGGGTAGCAACCAGTTCCCATCGACGCACTACGTCACACCATATGGTAGCATTTCGGGTCATGCCCATCCTCTGTGTTCTCTGTGCCTCTGTGGTGAGAAAGGTGGCAACTTGGATTATGATATGACACGAAAAGCCTATCCGCTTGATAGTTCCGATGAGGTGTGGCCGGTTGGCGCACCCTCTCTGACCCTGATGGACGATGCGGCACCGCATCTCATGATGATGCGACCATCACTGCTCCTGGGGGAAACATAGGCGCGGTTATCTGACTCAGAGTATGCTCAAAAATGGCGGGCAAGCAAGCTGTACAAATCGCATTGGCGCAGGCGCAAGCCTCTCGTGCTGCAACATAGTTCTCGGCGCAATGATTTATCCATTGGTAGCTCCCGGCTTTGCCCGGCGACCCCATTCAGGCAGCTATTCACTCGAAGCGGCCAGGCTTGCCGCATTTCAGCCCAGGAGTCATCCGAAGAGCAAACTCAGCCAGACCAACCATCGTTCCAGATACGCACCCGGAGCATTGTCGCTATTGGTGCGCGGGTACCCATCACGGTCGGTTGGCACGGAGTTATCCAGATTGCCCTGGGGCACTGTGCCGATCTCCCATACAAACGGCGGGATGACGGCGGGTGTGACATTAAGCCGATTGAAGAGGTGATAGTCGCCGCTATCGGGCGCCCTCAGTTCGGGCTTGACGGTGTTGATGGCATTATCGCTCAATATCTGTGTTGGATTGCAGGTGGGGTTTTCAGCCGCACAACCTGTTGTATCATCCACGCCTAGCGGATGCGTGGCGGGGCCGTTCCAGATTACGTTGCCTTTGATTACCAGGTTATTATCAGCGGTGACGGGGGCAGGCACGCCGCCGCTGGCCGGTGCTGGACCTGGTATGAAGAAGTGTTGCCATTGCGACTGGTAGCCATCCGGGTTGAAGATAAGGTTGTTGTAGATGAACACGTTGCGGTTGGGGATGCGCACATAGTTGTTGCCGTCGGGGACCAGGTTGTTGCCCCAACCGCCTTGGGCGGCGTACTCATCGCAACGCTCCCGTCCTTCATCACCGGGTTGCCCATCGCAGGAACGCCCGCCGAAGGCGACTTCGATAACGTGACTGCGCGCCCCGACGCGGTAGGCGGTGTTGTAGGCAATCAGGATGTTGTAGCCGCCATTAACGCCGAACGCCGCGCCTTCCAGATCGTGGAAGATGTTGTTGACCACTTTCACATCGTAGGCTTCGTATTGCAACCACGGCGCGACCATGAACTGAAAGCCTGTGCCTTGTCCGGCAGTGAAGCCGCCCGTGCCGCAACTGTGGAACTCATTCCCCTCCACACGAAGGTAAGCAGAGCCGCCTTTGGCGTACATACACCAATCGCCTGAGCCGAAAATTTCGCTGTCGAGCACATGCCCGTATTGCACGGCGACAAAGTCAACAGCGTTGTCCCAGCCGCCAGAGATAGCGCTGTTCTCGATGAAGATGTTTTGCGATTGGTTGAATTTGACGGCTTCTTGGGTTGAGCCAGTTTCGGGCGGCGTGCCGGTGATGGTCACACCACGGAGCAAGATGTGATCGCACTTCTCGCAGTGAAAGACATCGTTTTCAGATTGGAAGTTAATGCCGAAGATGTACAGGTAGCGGACATCATAGATGTTGACCGAAGGCAGGGTGACAGTGCCGTTGCCGCCCGCAGGTTGGATGATGATGGGGAACTGCGCACTACCGTAGCGCGACTCCCAATAGTTGGGCGTGTATTCAGGGGTGTAGGTGCCGGGGAAAAGGTTGATGCGGTAGCCAGTTTCGTTGAGTGGTGTATCTCGCGGGATGCGATTCCACGCTTCGGCGAGGGTGCGCACAGCTTGATCTTGCGGGAAGCCCGCGCGGGTGTCGTCGCCGTTGATTGGGTCAACCCAGATGTCGCTGACGACATACGCGCCAGGGTCGTAGGCACCGGCAGGCAATGGTTGGGCTGGCTCAGTGGGTAAGGTAGAAAGAGTGGGGTCGGGGATAGGGGTGAGCTTAGAGTCAGGCGTTTCAGTAAGGGCGGTTGGCTGTGGCGAAGGCTGCGGAGTGGGCGTGAGCGCAGAAGTAGGTGTAGCGCACGCAGTGAGGATGAGAAGAATAGTTAATGTGAAGGAAAGTGTTTGGCTCATGCTCAAACTCAGTGCAAGACGTATTACTCGTTGGCTCATGTTTAAACTCAGTGCAATAGGGTACACTCATCCGCAGCTCTTGCACCGTAGTGAATACCGAAGGTTGACCATTTGGAGCTGCGCACAATGCACTGTGGTTGAGGGACTATTGCTATCTGCAAGCGTTCACGTGTCCGGGCTGTAGGTGTGGTATTACTCCCAGTTGTAGCTCTCAATTGAGCGATAAACTCAGGAGTGATTCGTTGCCTGTTGATACGAACCTCGCCTATTGCCACAGGCGCGGACGGGTACGTTGTATGCACGCCACGAAACGGGCGCAACACAATACGCACCATTGTCCATCGTCCCTCGCAGGTGGTCACAGACATCGCTCGATTCCCATCACCATCCGCAGCGCATGCCTATATCCGATGGTCATGGTCTACGGTGCGATGCACTATGTTGTACTGATTTTGAACATAAGCCGAAAAATTTGTGATTAACAGTAGCACACAGCCGATACTATGTCAAGTAGCAATTAAAAAATAGGATAACCCAAGTTGCCACCTACGCTATGAGCAGGCCACGTGAGACTGATTGCTATAATGAACAGCATGACGCTGCACCCAACACTGCGGAGCGTAACCGTATAAACCGTGTGAGTAACAGCCAATCCCATAGACGCACTACGTCACGCCCTGCAAGAGCCTCTCAGATTATGCTCATCCTCTGTGCCTCTGTGGTGATATAAGGTAGCAACTTGGGTTAGGATAGAGCAATCGCATTTGAAACATATGAGAGAATTGCGGGTTTAAGGGAGTGGCTGAAGCAGTGTCTGGAGTTTCCCAACGGCATTCCCTCGCATGCGACGTGTGGCCGTGTCTTTGCCATGCTGAACTCGCAAGCGGTTCGGCGCAGGTTCATGGCATAGGGCCAGGCGATCACCGGGTTGACCGCCAGGCACGTGATAGTAGTGGATGGCAAGCAGGTGCGCGAGTCTGAAAATCGTGCCAACGGACGCGAATCAATGCGACTGGTACATGCGTGGGCGACCGCCAGCCAGGTAGGTTTGGGGAAGTGACGGTGGCCGAAGCATCGAACGCGATCACCGTCCTTCCCCGTCTATTGGCGGTGCGTGATGTGAGCGGTTGCCTGATCACGATGGACGCACCGGGGACGCAAACCGAGATCGTCAAACCGATTGTCGCACAAGAGGCGAGTATCTGTTCGTTGTCACGCAGAATCAGGGACGCCTGGACGCAGCCCTGGACAGCTTGTTGGCAGATGTATCCCAGCAGCATCATGGGCCACGCCCGTTCCGCGATGCCAGACCGGTGTCCAGGGAACAGGGACGGCTGGCGATTCGTGCGTGCTGGGCGACTTCTGACCCAGCATAGCTGGCGTATCGGCAGGAAGATTGCAGGTGGCAGGGGGTACAGGACCACTGCGCCACGCCTGCCATTCATCACCACCAGCCTGTGTATACGGGTACCCTCGTGAAGATGACCCTGTTTGATGTCTCATAAGCCAGCTCACACACTCTTTCACTCGTGAAGAAACCCACAGAGAACCTGGGGATTATTTACCAAAACTTTACACAAAGCTTAACCTGTGCTGAAAAAGGATTGCTACAATCATCACACCGCGATATGAGATGCATATCTGGCATGTTGGATGCCCGCCATTGTCTTGCCCTGGTTGTTAACCGTGGATGTTGCCAGTCTCACCATGTTCGTGAGGAGCACTGGCAGGCATAGCAACAGTCAATGTGCATCGACTGAATGTGTGAGCAGTGTAGCGCGTTGAAGGAGGTCCTATGTCGGATCTATCGAAGCTCCCAGTTGCGGAGCGCAATCGGTTGTACTGGTCAGAGAACCTGCGTCTGATCAGCATTCTGCTTGTGATCTGGTTCGCGGTGTCGTATGTACCGGTACTCTTCGTGGAGGCTCTGAACAACATTGTGATTGCCGGCTTCCCTCTCGGCTACTACATGGGTAGTCAGGGTTCGTTGGTCGTGTTTGTCATCGAAATCTTCTACTACGCTTATGCGATGAACAAGCTCGATGCAAAGTACGGACTGAGTGATCGCGACCGCTAAGCTGTTACCGGTGTCTTCAGTTGTAGAGGAGAAGAGCGCATGTCCACTTCAGCTCAGAGCGTCTTCCGCAATCGGATGGCGCGCTACTACGGCTACTTTACGATTGGCTTCATCGCTGTCAGCCTCCTGATGCTGTTGCTTGAAGTCTTTGCCGGTCTACCTACGCAACTTATCGGTTGGGCTTTCCTTCTGCTTACCTTCGCTTTGTATGCAACGATTGGTGTTCTCTCGCGCACGAAAGTGCTTGATGAGTATTACGTTGCAGGACGCAATGTTCCGGCAGTGTTCAACGGTATGGCAACCGGTGCAGACTGGATGAGTGCGGCGTCATTCATCTCAATGGCCGGTACGCTCTGGTTGATTGGCTACGATGGTCTGGCCTACATTATGGGTTGGACTGGTGGCTATGTGCTGCTGGCACTGCTCTTTGCTCCGTACCTGCGCAAGTTCGGTCAGTACACCATTCCCGACTTTGTCGGTGCCCGTTTCGGTGGTAACACCGCACGTGTGGTGGCTGCAATCTGCGCCATCATCGTCTCGCTGACCTACGTGACCGCTCAGGTCGTGGGTGTCGGTATCATCATGCAGCGCTTCGTTGGCGTTGATTACATGATCGGTGTTATCCTCGGCCTCTCAGGTGTGCTGGTCTGTTCGTTCCTGGGTGGTATGAAGGCGGTGACCTGGACGCAAGTGGCCCAGTACATTATTCTGATTACCGCCTATCTGATCCCGGTGACTGCGTTGTCAATCCAGCTTACCGGCTTCCCGCTTCCTCAGTTGAGTTATGGTCAGGCGCTTCAGCGCATTCAAGTGCTGGAACAGGAACAGGGCCTGTCGAAGGCATCTGAGTCGCCGGTCGTACCAGGTAAGTTTGTTACCAGTGGATATATTCCACCGTTCAATGAAGGTCTGAGCAACGTTGCTGCAATTGATGCGGTTCGGCAGCTCAATACGCAGTTTGGTCTGAATGTTACCCCACCCGCTGCGCAGGCAATTCCTGATGCTAATAAGCCAGAGCTGGGCGACTGGCGTGGAACGCCGTGGAACTTCCTGGCTCTGATGGCGTGTCTGATGCTGGGTACTGCCGGTCTGCCCCACATTCTGATCCGCTTCTACACGGTGCCTAGCGTGCGTGAGAGCCGCTTGAGTGTGGGTTGGTCGCTCTTCTTCATATTCCTGCTCTACTTCACCGCCCCGGCTTATGCCGCGTTCTCGCGCTGGCAGATTCTTGAGAATGTGGTGGGCAAGGAGATCAGCCAGTTGCCGGAGTGGACATCCACCTGGGCGCGGAACGGCTTGATCGTGATCCGCGACCTGAAGGTGCTGGATGGGGTGGAGGTTGGTAAGGAACCAACCTGGGTGAAGAACCTGATCAACGCCGGTTCGGTTGTGGTCGAAGATGCTAATGGAAATGGCAGAATCGATCTTGCCGCCTGGGAAGATGCCGGTGATGGCAAAGGCCGCGCTGGTGAGATCTCCGGTTCGGCAGTAACCAAGGCGCGTGTTGATGGTATCTTGCAGCTCAATGAGTTAGGGCGCACGGCTGGTGATGGTATCGATGGCGACCTTGTCGTGCTCTCGACACCTGACATCGCCGGTCTGCCCTTCACTATCGGCGCCCTCATCGCCGCCGGTGGTCTGGCTGCCGCTCTGAGCACCGCTGACGGTCTGCTGGTCGTGATCGCATCGGCTGTTGCTCACGATATCTATTTCCGCACGATCAATCCGAAAGCCAGCCTCAATACTCGTATCGTGCTGGGCAAGACAATGATTGTTGTCGCCGCAGTGATCGCTGCACTGCTCGCTATTCCACGCCTCGCCCTGATCGCGCAGATGGTGGCCTGGGCCTTCTCAATGGCTGCGTCCACCTTCTTCCCGGTCGTCTTGCTGGGCATCTTCTGGAAGCGAGCAAATGGGGCTGGTGCGATTGCCGGTATGATCGGCGGTTTGGCTGTGACCATCTTCTACATGGCGAACAACTATCTCAATCCGGCCTTTAATGTGCTCGGTATCTCGCACCTCGGTTCCGGTATCTTCGGTCTGCCGGTGGCGATTATTTTGATCGTGGTCGTGAGCCTGCTCACGAAAGAACCCTCGAAGGAGATTCAGGATCTGGTTGAGAACTTGCGCAACCCGATTACTGACGACGAGGGTATGACCAAGATGATCGATAAGATGGCACCGGCGAAGTAATCACTCATTCTCGTCTGGGAAGGCGCGGAGTCTATGCTCCGCGCCTTTTTTATTGGTTGCCGTGGAAGGTCGATAGGGGTTCGAGGGCGGACAGAAAGTATGAGTTAACGCGACATCTACTTCATCAGGACGCGCAATGCCGATGTCTAAAAAGCTGTGGTCTACTACCGGACTGTCACACAGGCTACTGAACGCTTGCCAATTGCCAGTGACAGCATATCATGCCGGTATGGAAGAGAGCAGCGCTGGCGATCATCAATCGTGCCATCACGTGCTGGATGGGTGTCCTTACCCGCTCGTCGTGCGGTGTTGCAGCGTTTGGAGTGCGGCAGCACGGCTGCCGCAGCAGCCGTGCTCACGAGCCAGGGCGTGGGTTGCAGTTGACCCGGCTGGTCACGAGCATAGAGCCGGTCGGCAATGAATGAGATAACTTCTCGTAAGCGAACTGCTCCAGCCGTGCTATCACGTGCTGGATGGATTGCCTTACCCGCTCGTCGTTCGCGTGTCGCGATGTTTGGAGTGCGGCAGCCATGCTGCCGCAGCAGCCGTGCTTGCGAACCGGCGTGCGGCACGCTGCTGACCCGGCTGGTCACGGGGTGCGGTGTGTGATCGTCACGATCATAGAGTCGGTCAGGCAGATGTTTTTGAAATAGGTTCTTGTATTCTCGTGTAGAGGGTACATCTGCGCCAGATAGGTGTCATAACCTGGGTTGCTCTATACTGTCAGCAGGCAACGGAGCCTGACTGTCAGGAACAGCAGATGTTGCATGCAACACCGTATGGCGTAAACGCATCAACAATGTGCGAAGCAGCCAGTTCTCATAGACGCACTTTGTCACGCCTCACGGTAGAAACCCAGATTCTATCCGTCCTCTGTTTCCTCTGTGTCTCTGTGGTGATAAATGTAGCAACTTGGGTTGTCATACCAAATCTGATAGCAGAGAAAGCCTGACACGCTATCCAATCATCATACTGGTGTTATACCTGAACGATGCACTTTTGTGAATAAGCGGTAGGGGCACGGCATGCCGTGCCCCTACCTTGTCGCCACGGTTCTACAACCACGATGAACCACCTGTAGCTCGCTAATGGCACGTCTGGATGCACGTCAACACAGATATGGCACCTCAACGATGCACATCGTTGCGCAAACGTTGACTTCACTATCGTGGGTGTGATGCAGATTCTGCTCTTGTGAACTTCAACGCCTCTTCCCTGTACCTGCCTTGTCTTTGTGTTCGTTTGCTTCTGTCCTACCGGTAGGCTGCCTCTTATTCCTACGACTCCAGGTTGTGGGATATTCCTCTGCCATGCCAATTGCATCTGATCGTGCTATACTGCCAGTGTATGGAACAACGATCTGGTCATCTCACAATCATACAGTGCTGGTGTGTCTGTCTGATAATCGCTGGTTTGCTGATCGCTTGTAGTCCACCGGTGCCCGTTCCCCCGTCACCTACAGTGGCAGCAACGCCAGCATTGATGGTGCCGTCGCCAACGGTGCAACCATCTCCTACCGTTGTGCAGATACCCACCCAACAACCAACAGTGGTAGTGGCTCCGTCGCCAACTGCGATACCAACCAGTGTGCCACAGCCTATAGCAACGGCTCCGACGCCGGTTTTTCCTGTCCCAACCCCTGATCCGGCCTTGATGCAGCGTAAACCGCCACTGGGTACCTTCTTCTTCTACTGGTACAACTGTCCGCAACAAGAATGCGACTCTAGTCAACTACTCGCTGTACCACCGGGATGGCTAACCCCATTGCCTGCTGATCCCGACCCGCGCGATGGTTTCAGTTACTCGTCCTATAACTATGACTGGTACGAGAACGAACTACGCACGATGGCGTCTATCGGTATCTCGATGGTCTTTCCGGTGAGTTGGGGCGATCATCCCCATCCCTGGTTTCGGAATGATCGGCTCAATCTGCTTGTGCAGGCCAACGGTGTATTGGAACACCCACTGACCATCGGGATGTTTCTCGATACTACTGCCCAACAGGGGATGTATCAAGAGTTTCTGGGAAATGGTTATCGGTTTGGTCCTGATGCGCCACGATTACCACTCAGCGATCCACGGAGCGGCTACTTTTTCTACAACCTGCATATTCGCGATTTCTTCACCCGCGTCCCCCGTGAGATGTGGGCGACTATCGATGGCCGACCCATTATCATCACCTACACCGCTCTCTGCTGTGATAATCTGGAATTGAGCGGGACTCTCTGGCAGGCGGTGAAAGATGCCTTTCGGGCTGATTTTGGTGTTGAGCCGTGGCTCATTCTGGAAGAGACGTGGCTCAATCCGCAGGCGCTGGCACCACCGGAAGGTTTGCCGGATAGCGCTCAGGTTGCTGATGGGGTGTACCGCTGGGGAACAGCCCTCCTTGGTCCGCATACTGCTGAATTGCGTGGCTTCAAGGTCAGTAGTGTCGGTCCTGGTTTTGATAATTCGCGTATTCCCTGGGTGCGTGAACCACGAGGTCAGCCGCGCGATGAGCCGCCCGGTGGTGGTTCTCCGGCACCCGGCGCATTCCTGCGCGCCAGTCTGGCTGCTATCCCGCCCGATACCGATCTGGTCTTGATCGAGACCTGGAACGAATGGCCTGAAAACAGCGCCGTCGCTCCTGCTGCCTACACCGACCGCGATGGTCGTCCACTACCACCCGATTTTTACCTCCAGATCATTCGCCAATGGCGTGAGCAGTTTGTGCCGCAACCATGATGGCATCGGAGAGGAAAGCGGAAAGTTCAGGATGCAGAACGGGGACAGGTCGATGCCTTCCCCGTTCTGCATCTTCCGTGTCGTATAGTTTGGTGTGCAGAAGCATTGCTTCCACATCTACGGTGCTCTATGCCAGTCGTGTGTCGCACCGGTTATCTCAAATTCTGGTGTCGTAGAAATCATCACAACCTATCCAACGTCAACCTTCCACCACTCCTGAGCGCGGAAGCGTAGAACCAGCGTCGCCGCGACGCACGCCGTGGGATCACGTTTCGGAAAGAATACTGTTATCAGCCAGGATTACCCGTGTCGCAGCGTTTGGAGTGCGGCAGCCATGCTGCCGCGCTGGCCGTACTCACGCACAGGCGCAGGTCGCAGCGGTTGTTCTGCAAGTCACGGGGATACCATACGTACAGAGCACGTCCATCAGCCTTGACCGTCCGTGAAGAGCAAACTGCGCGTGAGTGGTGACGCGGAGATGGTTAGTCTGCCCCACCGCCTCTTTCCGTTCTTGTCTTGTGACAGTGCTACAGGTGATGGAGGATCGCGGACGGGAATCCCAACCCTTGAGCGAGACATCCTCCATCGCTGGACTGCTGAACAGCGATGAGTCCATCAGCAGTGATGCACTGTATCAATGAGGATGTGGTATTACTTCCACTACCAGCCAGGCATCGTAACCCTTCAAAAGTGCACAAAATGAATACATTATGAACAAATATTCTTATAACCCTGGCAGCAGTGGCGGCCTGGATGGGGCAAACCTAATCCGCAGTGATCCACGTTAACGCCAGCCTGGCATTCGCAATCCCGGTTGAGAACCACACCGCAGCGACATGACACTCTCTACCACCAGCAAGCACCCAGGCACAG
Organism: Chloroflexus aurantiacus J-10-fl; assembly: GCF_000018865.1. Classification (NCBI taxonomy): domain Bacteria; kingdom Bacillati; phylum Chloroflexota; class Chloroflexia; order Chloroflexales; family Chloroflexaceae; genus Chloroflexus; species Chloroflexus aurantiacus. The sequence goes on along the minus strand of NC_010175.1, from coordinate 688,701 downwards.
GCTGCGCACGCTATCGGCTGATTGCAATCTCGTGTGGCCCATCAATACGCCTTCTGACAGTAAAAACCCATCATCAATCATGGGTCTGACATGGATAGGTCGTTGCCACCGCAGGTGGGAAATCCACATCCCTTTACAGGCAACTTTTCCCTCTCTCACCTGACATAACACTGGTACAATATTTACAGGAACAGGTTTTTGCATCACATGCCTGGAAAGATTCTGGTATGGGTTGGACATTTCTTACTAATCACGCCCAGGTACTCCTCTGTATCGCGCGCAATCCACGGGTAACCGCCCAGGAGATTGCCCGCACAATTGGGATTACCGAACGGGCTGTTCAGCGTATTCTGCACGATTTGCACGAGGCCGGCTATATTTCACACGTGCGTGAAGGCCGGCACAATCACTACACCATCTACGGCGATCAGCCGCTCCGTCACCCGACTGTGCAGAACATTACCGTTCGTGAATTGCTGGCAGCGCTGACCAATGGTGCCGCTGTGATGGCAAAGTGAGCCGGTGCAGGGGCGTATCGTTCGCCCCTGCCCGCCATATCGCGCTGTTTCCCCTTGTTCCCGATGCGCATATTTCATGCAAAGATGATTTGCCCTTGATATAGAGGCTCATTCTCGCCTGCGCATCTTCGCTACAATCCGTCCTGATTGTATGGTATGATGAAATAGCGCCGTGTGCCTGCTCTCTGACGCAGCCGCGGCGTGTTCGTTCCTCTATTTCGCCCTGTTTATGTCTGGTGCCGTGACCATACTGAGGCACAGGACGAAATGAATTGAGGTGATACCTATGAAAGCAGCCCAGTTGTTAGCCGACTATACCAATCATCCGGCATTTCGTGAGTTGTGTCGGGCTGCTAAACAGATGCTGCGTGAAGGGCTTGATCCGGCTACGGTGCGCCGGCAGATCGCTGCGCAGTATGGTGAGCCGCCGGTGGAGTTACGCCTGCGCGCTCAGCCGCAGCCACTCAAGATTATCGGTGCCCATTTGATCGAGCCGGGTGCGATTGAACAGATGCAGACGGCGCTGCGCTTGCCACCCGCGATTCGGGGAGCACTCATGCCCGATGCCCATCAGGGCTATGCGCTGCCGGTCGGTGGCGTGATCGCGTATGACCGGGCGGTGGCGCCGTACCAGGTCGGTGTGGATATTGGCTGCCGGATGCATCTCTCGATCTTTGCTGATATGACCCCCGACGAGGCGCATCGTGATCGTCACCATCTGCTCGACACGCTTACGAAAGTCACGGTGTTTGGGATCGGCTCGCCGAAGAAGCCGGTTGCCGACCATCCCATTCTCGCCGATCCGCGCTGGCGGGCAACAAAACTGCTCCGCGAACTGCACGATCTGGCGACATATCAGATTGGCACATCCGGTGGTGGGAACCATTTTGCCGAGATTGTCGTCGGTGAGTGGCTTGATACGCACCGCACGTTTGTTGGTTTGCTCACCCATAGCGGGAGTCGTGGTGTCGGTGCGAAGATCGCGAACTACTACGCAACCCTGGCCGACCGGGAAACGGCGGTGATTGCCAGCGGCATTCCGAAGACATATGGCTGGCTGGGGACGGATACCGAAGCCGGGCAGGAGTATCTGCTGGCCATGCGTTTGGCAGGCGATTTTGCCCGTGCCAATCACGAGGTCATCCATGCCCGCTTTGCCAGGGCGGCAGGTGTTGCCGTGGAGCGGGTGATTGAGCACCACCACAATTTTGCCTGGGAGCAGCCCGACGGAACGGTTATTCACCGCAAAGGCGCCACTCCTGCCGAGGCTGGTACCTATGGGTTGATCCCCGGTTCGATGGCAACCGCCAGCTACATTGTCGAAGGGTTAGGCGAACCAACCTCGCTGGCCAGTGCATCGCACGGTGCCGGTCGGCGCTTCAGTCGTTCCGAAGCTCGCCGCACGATTACCCCGGCAATGGCAGCGGCAGTGGTGCGCGAGGCCGGTGTGCTGGTTCGCGGTCTGGCCGTCGATGAGTCGCCACTGGCCTACAAGGATATCGAGACGGTGATGGAGTTGCAGGTTGCCGCCGGCCTCATTCGCCCCGTGGCCCGGATGCGTCCACTGGTGGTGATAATGTCTGGCTCGGCAGGCGAGGATTAAAAGCCGATATGCGTCATCAGCAACGCATATATCATTCGTTTGGCGTGCGGAAGCTCTGCTTCTGCACGCACCGTGCTTGATGCCGGGCGCGTGCTATACCGCTCACCCGGCTGGTCACGGGTAGAATGTGCATTCATGTTCATCTGGCTGATCAACGATGACTGCTAGCTATTCGCAATGAACGGAATATACGCTCTTGGCGTCAACGGCACACTGCTCGTAGTGAACGGAGTATCACTCGACCAGTGCTGAGCAGCACCGCCGGCACGCGGCTTCAGTTCGCCGGGGCTTTGGTTGCCGGCTGTGGCATCGTTGATGGTTGTCCCACTGCCCTCATCAAACCGGTAAAGCGCAACGGTATTCGCATCCAGCGCATGCGGTGCAGTTGGGCGAGCAAATGCCCCGCTGTAACGCACGATGTTCGACAGGCGCAGATCGTCGATCCATCCGTTGAAGTAAAGACTGCCGGTCACGTCGTGCTTTTCGGCAGCGAACACAAGGTAAGGATCGCTGTTAGGATAGCTCGTTGGCCGATTCAGGCGATAATCAATCCGTCCCGGCGGCCCATCCATCTCGCTATCGAGCTGCCCGTCAATGTAGAGACGCACCGGTCCACTTGCAGAGCGGGTAATCGCGATGTGATGCCATTGCCCGTCGGTGACAATCGCATTGCCTTTGAGCAATCGATCATCCTGTCCGACATTAAACCCGACGACGAGTTTGTTACCGCAAATGGCAACACCGTAGTCACCATAATCCCCATCGCCGTACACGTCGCGGTCGATCACAATGTTGCCGTAGTACCAGCTATCGCACGGCGGCGCATCATTATCGCCTGGATTGGCCTTCATCCAGAACTCCAGCGTCATATCACCGCTCACGTTCACCGGTCGCGAGCTGCTAATTTGACCGTTGCTATTGACCGGGCCGAGCGGGATTTTGATCCGGTCGCTATCAGCGACGCCGTTACCGTTGCTGGTGTAGAAACCGTAGAAGCGCACCGAAAAGCCGACCGTCGCTGGGCTGGCCGCAGGCGCTGTTGGTGCTGGCGACGGTTGCAGCGTAGTGGTGACCGGCGGCAGGGTGGGTTGCGGCGTAGGCGAGGGCGAGATGGTCTCCCCTGTGGCGGAACTGACTGCCGGACTACCTGTGCTGCAGGAGATCAGCCAGCATATGATGCAGAGAAACAAGGTTATCTTCCCGAAGCGCTGCATAGCTGTTGCTTTCTGTGTCTTGCGTCATATGCCATTCGACTCCGGCTGGCGCTGCGTACAACAACGGTTGGGGCGTTGGGTCGCCAGTCTGGACGAGAGTGTCTCATGCGCTTGATCTGATTGGTGTCCTGAATGAGCTGCAACCTTGTTTTATCATCGGTTCACGCCGCATTTCAATAGCCTGAAGGTACTGTCTGCTGATACTGACCGGCGAATTCGTGCATCACTCGTGCGGCCCGTCGTCCCAGCTCAACGGCATAATTGGTACCGCGATCCCAGGGGTAGACCTGGCTCATACTGGCCCAAAAGAGGCCGGGCAGGGGGGTGGCAATGGGGGGAATGTTGCGACTGTGGTTGACCGGCACAATCGGTTGGGCATAGGTTTCGCGGTGCAACCAGTACGCCCGCACCCACTCTGGCTGAAATGCCGGATTGATTCGGCGCAGCGCCGGCAGGAAGCGTTCGAGCAAAGCTGACGCATCGAGGCGAAAGTACTCGTGGTTGGGGTCGAGATAATCACCACAGTAAATCAAATGGTCACCACCGTAATAATCCGGTTCAATGAAGTTAGTGTGCTCAACCAGCGCCAGGAAGGGAAATTCGTCTTTGGGCAGATTGAGCCAGTAAATTCCATTGGTGAGCGGGCGGCGGAGAGCGATGGTCATCACCACCGCTCCCATTGAGTTCAACCGTCGCAACTGTCCCAGATACTCGGCAGGGAGGGTCGTCACCAGGCGAGCCAGTAAGCCCGGCGCTCCGGTAACCAGGACGGCATCGTAGTCGGCTGGAGGATGCTGCGCCGCACTAATTTGCCAGCCGGTTGCTGTCTGGCAAACGGACTTCACCGGCGTTTGCCGCCACACCTGCACTCCACGCCTGACACAGGCCGCACACAATTCATCGGCGAACGCCTGAAACCCACCGCGAAAATAGCCCAATTGAAAGCTGCGTGCCCGCAAACGTGCCCACAACCAGGCCATATTCACTTCATCGGCGTGGGGGCCAAACTTGCCTTCAAGCAGTGGCCGCCAGATCACACGAGCGACATTACGCCCGGAGACCCGCTCTGTCCAGGCCATAGCCGTTGTCTGCTCAAGTCGTTGCCAGTTCTGCGTAATAAACTTCAGGTAAAAGGCGGTCAAACCGAACCGGAGCCGGTCAATGAATGGTAAGCCGGGGAAGCGCAATACCGGTAGCACGCCGTCGAGTGCATAGCCTCGTCCACGCCACCATTGCGCAGTGACCGGTGCCCGAAAAAAGAGCCGATCACGCATCCCGATGTCGTTCGTCAATTCGATGATCGCGTGGTCGGTGGTGAAGATATGGTGATAAAACCGTTCAAGCGGCCAATCCCAGGCTGCATCGCGAAAGCCACTGGCCAGCCCACCGACCTGATCCCCCGCTTCGTAAATCGTGACCGCATAGCCCTGACCGGCAAGATCGTAGGCTGCACTCAGACCAGCAATGCCGGCACCAACAATCGCGATCCTCATGGCAGCACCTTCTGCGAATTGACTGTATCGTTGGTTTCGACGTTCGGCGTAGATTGGGCCTGGATTGCTGCTGCGCGATCCAGATCACGCCAGGTCAGGCTTTGGCGGAGCATATACCATGCGCCGAGGAGCGTTATTGGCAACCACAGGGCAACGTGGAGCACCAGTGTATAACCGGCAGCGATAGCGTGAGGTACACCAAACTGCGTCAGAGTTGCGATTCCCGGTGCATCGAACGTGCCAATGTATCCCGGTGTTGAAGGGATCGTAGTGAAGAGATTAACAATCGCGGTCATCAGCATCAACACCAGAAACGAGACTTCAAACGGAAATGCATGCATCACGAACCAGTATTTGAGCGTCTCACCCAGCCAGATGAACGTCGAAGTGAGCAGAATCGTGATCATGTCGCGTGGACTGCGCAGCGATTGCAGGCCGATAATAAACCGATCAAAGAGGCCGTGAATATGTGGGCGCAGCCAGCCGGGAGCGAAGCGATCAACGATCATGGTGTACCAGCGACTCATCAATTGGGGACGAGCAGCCAGCACAACAAAACCGAGAAACGCGCAGAGGAATAAAGCGCTAAACCCAATTACCAGCGACCGAAACACTGGTGGCAATGGCGCAAATGGGAGCGTCACCGCCACAAAGAGCAGCATCACCAACCCGTCGAAGAGGCGTTCCAATACGACAGTGGCCAGCGAAGCGCTCATGGCAATCCCGCAATTGCGACGCAAGACATAACTGCGCAACACTTCACCGGCTCGCGCCGGGTAGACATTGTTGCCCATGTAGCCGATCACCACAATCGGGAAGAGGGTACGTAATGGCACGCGAGCCATATGGCTGAGCATCGATTGCCAGCGCCATGTGCGCACCCAAACGGTGATGAAGTAAACCAGGATACCTGGAATTAACCACCAGTAATTAGCCTCGCGTAATGCTTCCCAAAAATGGGCCAGGTCGAGACCGTAAAGGGCGATGCCCAGAAAAAAGATGCTAATGATCAGGCCGAGCCATAGTTTCCAGTGACGCACCGATGTTCCTTTGATGTGAATGCTACCTGCGTCGTACTCCGACGATCTCTCTGCATATTACCCTTGCTGTTGCCGAATGTCAAAGTTCCAGGATCAACAGGGCGAATGGGAGTGGGGTAAACGAGTCGACACGTACCCCGCCCTGATCACTCTGCGCAATTAACCCGCTCGAAGAACCGCCATCGAGATTAACCGCAATCTCAATGTCGAGATCGGCAGATGCCAGAAATTGTGACCATTCGGCGAGGCTAAATGTTGCACCTGGTGCCACAATCAACAGCACATAACCGTTCCGATCAAGCGCAATCGCGCTCCGCCGGGCGCGTTGCCCGTCATCGTCGGTGTAGGCCGCTTCGCCGTTTGTTCGCACCAGCAACGGCCAGCCCTGTATCGCCTGTACAAAGGGCGTACCATCGTAGGGTTGATCGGCAAGTGACCAAAGGTGCGGTTTGCCCTGCTCATCTATCGCAAACATGCCACCTTGATCGACATAACTGTATCCGAATACCTGCTGGTTGCTGATCAGCAGCGCAACCGGTTCACCCTGCTGATCAAAAAAGCCGCCATTAATCGCGGCCACTGCGCCGTACCGGGCAACCCAGGCGCTCAGGGTGAGTGGTGAAGTCGGATCGTAACCGACGACAAAGCGCACGTGCGCCGGATCGATCCGCACAACCTGCACCGGCAACCCTGGAGCTTCCAGTTGGCGGAACGCAATACCTGTACGCAGGGTGCGCCAGCCTGAGCTGGTGCTGGCATCAGGTGTCGGTGTCGGCATCAGCGTCGGCACAATGGTTGTCGGGGTGCCCGGTGTTGGCGTTACTGTACAGGCTGTCAATAGAAATATCAATCCGTACAGGAAGAAGCACAACAACACCAGGCGGTACCCTGCTGGCTGCTTGATGAATCTCACCGATTTACCCCAACTGATGGTAGCCTGATCGGTAGTACAGCAATGGTCTTCCCCCAAACACCCGGGCCGCGATGACTTCTCCCACGAAGATGGTGTGGTCACCGCCAGGCAAGGCGCTATGGAGCCGACATTCGATCTGGGCCAGCACCCCTTCGAGAAGTGGGAGTCCGTTCTCTGACAGGGTATAACTATGCGGGGCAAACTTTGCGCCGTCGTGCATGGCAAACCGGCGCGAGAGGTATTCCTGATCTTCGGCCAGGATGTTCACCGCAAACTTTCCGGCAGCGGCAATCACGTCATGGCTTGATGCCGCGTGATCAATACAAATCAGTACCAGCGGTGGATTCAGTGATAGCGATGCGAAAGAGCTGACTGTTAAGCCGGCCAGGCGTTCACCGAGCGCAGTCGTCACCACAGTGACACCGGAGGCGAAGTGACTCATCGTTTGGCGAAAAAGTGATTCGTCGATCATGATCGTCCTGTTGTTCGGCTATTGCGACGTGCAGCGATAGCAGCGTGAATCTCGGCACCAACGGCATGCTCTGCGCGGGCATCATCGTCGAGCAACAACAATTGTGGCACAACTGGCGCCGGCCCACCTTCGCGGTTGATGGCTACCATGCTGAAATAGCCGGTCGTGCAGAGCCGGCGATCTCCGATCAGCGGATGTTCGGCAAAGAGGTGTACGCGCACCACCATGGAACTCCGCCCAACGTAGATCACCCGCGAGAAGGCTTCCACAATTTCGCCCTGCCCAATCGGGGTCCGAAAATCAATCCGTTCGGTCGAGGCGGTTACAACCGGCAAGCGACAGAAGCGGAGAGCGGCAATCGCTGCCGCTTTATCCATCAGTGCCATCACATCACCACCAAACATGGTACCGTAGCCGTTGGTTTGATGAGGCAAGATAATTTCGGCCATGCGTTCTTCATTTGCCGCCCGCGCCGGCCGGTTAGGGAACGTTGTGTTATCCATATCACACCAACCTGTAGGTAGCGAACGGCGCTCATGCGAGCGCCGTCACTGGCTGTAGGATTATGCTCTTTCCAGAGGTAGCAATGGCCGGGATGCACCCCGACGACGTACTTGCGGTCTAGCCACCCCATCCCTTCGAGAGCTGGGTCTCTTCGCCGGGTTTGCGCTTGGGGAGACGGTAGACAAAGCGCACGATCTGATCGGCAGCCACGAACATGATAATGAGTGCCTGCACGATCTTGATCACGTCAATCGATAGGCTGGCGCGCACCTGCATCAGACGCGCACCGGTCAGTAACCCACCCCAGAGCAATCCCGAAAAGATGATACCGACCGGATTGGCACGGGCCAATAGGGCCACGGCAATCGCATCAAATCCAAGGCCGGAAAAGAAGTCGGCACTGAGCGCTCCACGCACACCAATCACCTCGATTGATCCGGCGATACCGGCCAGACCACCGGCAATTGCCATTGCCAGAATAATCGTGCGCGGGACACTGATGCCTGCGTAGCGGGCGGCGTTGGGGTTGGTACCGGCAGTCCGCATCTCGAAGCCGAGCGTCGTTCGGTACAACAACCAGGCCACGACAAAGACTAGTATCAAGGCGAGGGGAATCCCCAGGTGGAGGATGGTCGAGCTACCAACCTGAATGCCGGGTAAACGGGCCGTTTCGGCAATCAAACGCGAGCGGGCACCGGTGGTGTCGGCAGGATCACCCAGAATGTAGGGGGTTTTGCTGCGAATCAGCCAGTCGGTCATCCGGAGCGCGATGTAATTCAACATAATCGTGTTGATCACCTCGTGTGCACCGGTGCGCGCCTTCAGGAAACCGGCAATCGCTGCCCAGGCTGCACCGCCAAGTGCACCGGCAATCAAGGCTGCCGGAATGTGAAAGATTGCCGGCATCTGCAAGGTTGTGCCGATAACGACAGCAGCAACCGCGCCGGCGTAGAGTTGCCCTTCGGCGCCGATGTTAAACAGGCCGGCCTTGAAAGCAAGTGCTACGCACAGACCACAGATGATGAATGGCGTAGAACGGACAACCGTATCGGCAAATGCCCGTGGCGAGCCGAAGGCGCCTTCCCAAAGCCCAATGTAGGCTGCCTGCCAGTCGGCACCGGTAATCCCGATAATGAAGGCCCCTACCACCAGGGCTGTAAAAACGGCAAGGATCGGCACGAGAATGCCCGACCAGCGCTCCCAAAACTGGCGGAGCGCCGATGGGCGAATACCCGTTTCGGTGGCTGCCTGCGCCATGCTTCTCTCCCTGACCGCTTTCCTGCGGTCACAAAGTGTTTACGCTTCAACTGATACCGAACGATCTATGGTTGCGCCGGCCATGAGCAGGCCAAGCTCTTCACGCGAGAGTTCACCGTTTTTGACAGTCGCCACAATCTGGCCGTGGTACATAACCGCAATCCGGTCGGCAAGTGACAGAATCTCGTCAAGCTCAGCCGAGACGAGCAAAACAGCCACACCTTCGTCGCGCTTCTTCACGATCTGGTTGTGAATAAACTCGATTGAACCCACATCAATGCCGCGGGTTGGCTGTGAGGCGATCAACAACTTGAGCTGACGGGTAAACTCGCGGGCGACAATCAGCTTTTGCTGGTTGCCACCGCTCAGCGAGCTGGCCGGAACGTGAATGCTGGGTGTGCGCACATCGAATTCCTGTACCAGCCGGCTGCAATGATCGTTAATTGCCGGCTCATTGCGCACAATACCATTGGCGAATGGTGGCAGATAATACAACTCCAGCACCGAGTTATCAGTCAGCGGATATGAGGTTACCAGACCGTCACGCTGGCGATCTTCGGGAATATGGGCCACTCCCAGCTCGCTGATCGTCCGTGGGCTGGCGTTGGTCACATCGACGCCGGCAATCCGGATAGTCCCCCCTTCACTGGGGCGCAGGCCGGTCAGAGCGGCGACCAGTTCAGTCTGACCGTTGCCTTGCACGCCGGCAATGCCGAGAATTTCACCGGCACGTACCTCAAGGCTCACCCCCTTCACGGCCAGGAGCTGTCGATCATCGCGTACCTGTAATCCCTGCACTTCGAGCACCGGTTCGCCTGGGCGTGCGGGCTGTTTATCTACCTTCAGAATGACATCGCGGCCAACCATCATCGCCGCCAGACTGGCCTCGGTGGCCTGATCGGGTGTCGTTTCACCGACAACTTTTCCACCTCGTAACACCATGATGCGGTCGGCCACTTCGAGCACTTCCCGCAGTTTGTGGGTGATAAAGATGATCGATGTTCCCTGCGCGGTCAGGGTACGCATCACGCGCACCAGATCATCGGCCTCTTGCGGGGTCAACACAGCGGTTGGCTCGTCGAGGATCAAAATATCGGCATTGCGGTACAGCGCCTTAATAATCTCCACCCGCTGTTGGGCACCTACATCAAGGTCGGCGACCAGGGCATCAGGGTCAACCGCCAGCCCGTATTGGGTCGAGATCTGGCGAATGCGTTCCGCTGCCCGTTTGCGGTCAAGGAAGGGGCCACTGGTGACTTCGTTGCCCAGGATAACATTTTCCGTGACCGTCATGACCGGCACCAGTTGAAAGTGCTGGTGTACCATGCCGATCCCGCGGGCAATCGACTCGTGGGGGTTACTGATGCGAATAGGCTCGCCCTTGACAAAAATTTCGCCCTCGTCCTGGTGATACAGACCGTAAAGGATATTCATCAAGGTTGATTTACCGGCACCATTTTCACCGAGCAGGGCTAATACTTCACCCTTGTACAGTTTGATCGAGACGTTGTCATTCGCAACCACACCGGGGAAGCGTTTTGTAATCCCGCGTGCTTCGAGCACCACCGGGCGTTCCTGGCCGTTCTGCGTCACAGGCAACCTCATTCATCTACGTGGTATGTGGAACAGGTTATCGCCGTCAGCAACAATGTTGTCGAAGTTTAGTGTATTGTAGCATATTCTGAACGTTTCGCCGCTAATCTTTCGGGGTGCATCTTTATGCTGGAGAACGTATCAACGCTATGGTTGTAAATGCTCCACTACGGTAGGGAGTGCTGGTATCTTCCTGGAAGTGCGCTCTCCGGCATGCCCCTCCGCCGGGTGCGGCTGGGAGCGCGCGCCTCCGGCGCACCCCTCCATCAGGCGCGGCTGGGAGCGTGTGCTTCCGGTGCGGCTGGGAGCGCGTACCTCCGGCGTGCCCCTCCACTAGGCGCGGCAGGAAGTGAGTGCCTCCAGCTCCGCCAGGTGTGGCTGGGAGCGTGTGCTTCCGGTGCGGCTGGGAGCGCGTACCTCCAGCTCCGTTATGCGCGGCTGGGAGTGCGTACCTCCGGCACGCCCTTCCGCCAGGCGCGGCAGGAAGTGAGTGCCTCCAGCTCCGCCAGGTGCGGCTGGGAGCACGTACCTCCGGCACGCCCTTCCGCCAGGCGCGGCAGGAAGTGAGTGCCTCCAGCTCCGCCAGGTGCGGCTGGGAGCACGTACCTCCGGCGCGCCCCTCCACCAGGCGCGGTTGGGAGCGTGTGCCTCCGGTGCGGCTGGGAGCGCGTACCTCCGGTGCGCCCTTCACCTGGAACTGTCCGCCACCCTGATCCTGCTACACCGTTCCCTTCCGTTCCCGACAGGGTCGCACACGCCTGCGCCACTCACAGCAGTGGACAAACCCGGTACTGGCGACTCCCGCCCCCAGCGGGGGCGGGTTGGGGTGGGGGCGTGTCGCAGAATTAGCACTGGGAGCAGCGCACGCGCAACTCGCTCACAAACCCGCTCCCCGGCATTGCACCTGAGCGTGAATGTACGGAACTGGTCAGTCTGCCTGCAACAACCCACCAGCGAGCCGCGGGTGGCACATCTGGCAGCGCTCCAGCACGGGTCTGACAACCTGAATGAGGCACAGCGTCAGGCAAGATTTGACATACATCAATGCAGCAAGTACACGCTTTGAATCGGTACCCTTCCACGCTCTGTGATGGGTGTGGTGTAGCGGGTGGTGGTGGGGAAGGTGAGGTGTGCCATCAACGGGCGCGCAGCCGTGCGTCCCCAGCGGACGCCGATAGCACACTAGCCGTGAATCATACCTGATACCACTCGCCGGTGTAGGTCGGTCACGGGTACGCCGGGCGTTCTCGTCACAATCATCTGGCCGGTCTGCGTGAGATGATTCCTACCGACCATTGCGAGGATGGTGCCGGTAGTTCAAGGCGGGCATCCTCGGTTTGCCCATAAGATGGCTCTCACTCTGGATGTCTACATAAAAATCATGCCGGGTAGATCGTCTTCGTCTACCCGGCAACTAGATCCGCCTGAATTGTTCGATCAGGCTCTTAACGCTTCTTCCCGCGTGGTACCGATGGTGCCTGGCGGCCACGGGGCGTGGTTTGAGTTGGTGGTAACTTCCCACTGTTAATCGCCGCCTGAATCTTAGCCGCTTCTTCAGCGACGGCTGTCTGGGTCGCAGGTGTCGATTTCAACGCTTTCGATGCAGGCGGTGCCGAAGGCTGAGCATTCAGCAAACTGGCCAGTTCGTGTTCACGCCCCAGGTGGCAGTGCTTGAATTTTTTGCCGCTGCCACACGGGCACAGCTCGTTACGCCCAATTTGCGGCGTACTGCGGCGCTGCGGTTTGCGCACCACTTCGCCGTTACCGTCACTGCTGACCGTTTGCGCAGTAGCCAGGCGTCGCGCCTGTTCTTCGGCGATTTGGCGCAAGTAAGCTTCGTATTGGAAGGTCGCCGGGATGATGTTGTAGACGATGTCGCGCGCAATATTCTGCTTCAGCTCATCGAACATACGGAATGATTCGCGCTTGAACTCGACCAGGGGGTCGCGCTGGGCATACGCCTGGAGCAGAATATTTTGCCGCAACTCGTCCATCGCCGTCAGGTAATCTACCCACTGACGGTCAATCGCGCCGAGCATCACCCGTCGTTCGATGGTGCGCATCAGTTCAGGGGTAACTGCCCGCTCCCGTTCGGCATAGGTGGTTTCGAGATGATCGAGCAGATACTGTTCAATCTCCTCTTTGGTTTTGCCTTTTAACGTCTCAGCAGTGACCGAGGCAGGTAAAGTTGAATTGATCCGCCGATACGCACGCAGCAAATTGGTCAGGTCTTCCTCTTCAAAGCCGTCGATCAGATGTTCGTCAATCTGCCGTTGAATCTCTTCCGCCATCAGATCAAGCACACGTTCCCGCATATCTGCTTCATCGAGAATCGCTTTGCGGTCGGCGTAGATGATCTGACGCTGTTTATTCATCACGTCGTCAAATTCGACGGTGTGCTTACGGACATCGAAGTTATACCCTTCGACACGGGTTTGCGCACCCTCGATGGTGCGGTCGAGCAGGCCGGCTTGCAGTGGAACATCTGAGTCAACAAAACGCTCCATCAGTCCCTTGATCCGATCCACCGGCCCGAACCGGCGCAGCAGCTCATCTTCGAGCGAGAGGAAGAACCGCGAAGAACCGGGATCACCCTGCCGACCGGCACGCCCGCGCAACTGATTATCGATGCGGCGTGCTTCGTGCCGTTCGGTACCGATGACGTGCAAGCCACCCAGGCGACGCACCTCCTCGCCTTCAGCTTCCGTCTGCGCTCGCGCCTTTTCCCACGCTGCTCGCTTCTGTTCGGGAGTAGCCGTTTCAATGGTGAGACCCTCTTTGCGTAGAAACTCTTCCAGCAGACCGTCGGGATTACCACCGAGCAGAATGTCGGTTCCACGACCGGCCATATTGGTGGCCACCGTTACCGCACCCTTCCGCCCGGCCTGCGCAATGATCGCTGCCTCACGCTCGTGGTGCTTGGCATTGAGCACGTTGTGAGGAATGCCGGCTCGCTTCAGCATCGCGCTGATCCGTTCCGAGGTCTCGACCGAGGTGGTGCCGATCAAGACGGGGCGCCCGATCTCGTGCATCTCTTGCACTTCGCGCAATACCGCGTTGAATTTTGCTTCTTCAGTGGCATAGATCTGATCGGGCAGATCCTCGCGGATCATCGGTTTGTGGGTTGGAATGACTACCACCTCAAGATTGTAAATCTTGGCAAACTCTTCACGCTCGGTGTAGGCTGTACCGGTCATACCGGCCAGCTTCTTGTACATGCGGAAGTAGTTCTGGAAGGTGATTGTGGCCAGGGTCACATTTTCGTTCTTGATCGCCACGCCTTCCTTCGCCTCAACCGCCTGATGTAATCCATCACTCCAGCGCCGCCCCGGCATGGCCCGTCCGGTGAATTCATCAATAATCACCACTTCCCCGTTCGGGGTCACCATGTAATCGCGGTCGCGTTGGTAGATAAACTGGGCTTTGAGCGCGTTCTCGATATAGTGCGTCTTTTCGTAGTGCTCAGGATCGAAGAGGCTCTCACCTGGCGGAATGCGCAGCAGGCGTTCGAGCTTCTCAATTCCTTTTTCGCTCAGGTAGATGCTCTTTGTGCGTTCATCAACGAAGAAGTCGCCGTCCGGTTCCAGTCCCTCTTCTTTCACCTGCTTGGCCGTCACCGATGAACGACGCAATTGCCGCACAAGTTGTGCCATCTGGCGATAGAGATCGGATGATTTTTGCGCCGGGCCGGAAATGATCAGTGGGGTGCGCGCCTCATCGATCAAGATGTTGTCCACCTCGTCAACAATCGCGTAGTGGAGTTCGCGCTGGACGAGTTGCGACTTCTCGTAGGCCATATTGTCGCGCAGGTAGTCGAAGCCAAACTCGTTATTCGTCCCGTAGGTAATATCGGCCAGATAGGCTTCGCGCCGGGTACAGGGCCGCCAGTGGACAAGGCGCTGGTCTTCGGGGTTGGCATCGGGATCGATAAAATCGGGATCGTACAACGCACTTTGATCGTGAGCAATAAAGCCTACGGTAAGGCCAAGGAAGTGATAGATTGGCCCCATCCAGCCGGCACCGACTTTCGCCAGATAATCGTTGACCGTCACCAGATGAACACCTTTGCCCTCCAGTGCGTTCAGGTAGAGTGGTAGTGTTGCCACCAGCGTTTTACCTTCACCGGTCTTCATTTCGGCAATCTTGCCTTGATGCAGCACAATGCCACCGATCAGTTGCACATCGTAATGGCGTAATCCAATTGTGCGATGAGCAGCTTCGCGCACTGTGGCAAAGGCTTCGGGCAAAATATCATCAAGCGTCTCGCCATCGGCCAGACGCTGGCGAAATTCATCGGTTTTCGCACGCAGTTCGGCATCGCTCAGCGCGGCAAACTCAGGTCCCAGCCGGTTAATCTCTTCAACAATCGGTTGCAACCGGCGCAGCTCTTTCTCGTTGCTGTCGCCGAGCAAACGCCGGAGAAAGTTCATCATAGATACACCTCATGACAGGTAGTCTGTCCTACCTGGTACCAGCCACAATGATCGCTTTCCCCATGTGGTCAGCGATACTCACTCACTTCATTATAGCATTGCTGTCTGTTTCGGTGATGATCTGTTCAAAAACGTCAACCACGTGTGGATCAAAGTGGTGTCCGGCCTGCTCACGAATGTAGGCCAGTGCCCGTTCGCGCGGCCATGCTGCTCGATAGGGGCGGTCGCTGGTGAGTGCATCATAGACATCAACCACCGCAAAGATGCGGGCTGCCAGTGGAATTTCTTCGCCACGCAGGCCACGTGGATAGCCGGTACCGTCCCACTTTTCATGGTGGCACCACGGAATATCGAGTGCAGGAGCCAGAAAGGCAATCGGGCGCAGTAACTCCACGGCCAGAGTTGGATGGGTCCGCATAATCGCCCACTCTTGCTCGTCGAGTGGGCCGGGTTTGAGCAAAATAGCATCAGGAATGCCCATTTTGCCAATATCGTGCAAGAGTGCCCCACGGCGCACATGCAGCAGCTCTTCGTCACTGAAACCCATACGGGCGGCAATACGCACCGTCAACTCGGTTACCCGCCGGGAATGCCCTTCTGTCTCACGGTCACGCAGATCAAGTGCACGTGACCAGCCTTCAATCGTCTCATCATACGCAGCGCGTAATTCAGCGTTGGCCGCCCGCAGTTGCTCGAAGAGATCGGTACGGTGCAGTGCATTGGCTGCCAGTTCGGCAATATCACGCAGAAGATCGACCTCAAACGAATTAAGTGGCGTAGCGCGGGTGATCAGCAGGGCACCGATGGTGCGGTTGGCGGCGTTGAGTGGGACACCAACAACGATCTTCGTCGTACTCTGCACAACATCGGTAACATCTGTCGGCCCATCGCTCTGTGCCAGCCGTTCGGCCAGTGCCGCCAGTATGGTCGGTTGCGAGGCGAGATGACCCAGACAGTTGTACGCCAGATCGATGGCGAGGGTTGCTCCCTGTGGTCGCAGCAGCGCAATGCTATCGGCCTGCATCACTTCGCGCACCTGATCGAGTAAAATCGGCGTCAACTCCACCCACAATTGCGCAGGTCGCAGGGCTGTACCGATGTTAGCCAGAATGATACGCCGCTGTTCTTGGGCAACTTGATCGGAAATATCTTGCTTGATCGCGATAAAACGACGAATCTCACCATGTTCATCAGTGACCGGTGTAATGGTCATCTCTTCGTGGTAAAGGCTACCATCTTTGCGGCGATTGATAATTCGCCCTCGCCAGGGCTGTCCGGAGAGAATGTGATTCCAGAGTGCGCTATAAAATTCGTTGTCGTGTTTGCCCGAACGCAGAATCCGGGTGGAATGACCAATCACTTCGCTCACCTCATAACCGGTGAGCGTGGTAAAGGCCGGATTAGCCCATTCAATAATACCGTTCCGATCCGTGATCACTATCGTGTTTGCAGCAGCATTCAACGCCTGTGCCTGCAATTGCAATTGATAATGTTGTTGATGGATCTGGGCACGGTAATACGCATTTTCAATCGCCACCGCCAAATGGTTACGGAAACCTTCACTTTTGATAATGTAGTCTGCTGCGCCGAGGCGTAGTGTCTGCAAAGGAAACTCTTCGTTACCCGGTTGTGCCAGCACCAGCACAGGCTGCTCGAGGTGACGAAACTGTATCAATTCCTTCACCAGATCGAGCATTGCCAGATTAGGTTGCGCACAATCGATCAGAATAACATCGCCGACTGCCCGCTGATGATCGAGATGGTGCAGAAACGTCCGCCAGCCATGGATGAGTGTGCAATGGAGATGCGGCGCTGAACGCTGAAGATGCTGGATCGTCGCTTCGCTATCTGTAGTCGCCAGAGCGATGAATGACACCTGAATGGTTTGACTACGGCGAGCCTGTTGCGAATGGAAGCGCTGACAGGCTTGCTCAACAATCGCACCGATCCGATCAAGGTAATCGTCGCGCTTGACAACATAATCATCGGCACCGGCTTTGAGTGCGCTGATGACCATGTGGTCGCCACCACCACCGGTAAGAATTACAACCGCGAGTGGTAAATTACGTGCGCGAATGAGAGCAAGCAGATCAAGCCCATCACCGTCACGTAGATGAAGGTCAAGCACGACTCCTGCGTAAGGTGTGGTTGCAGGCGATAATGTTTGCAGGTGTTCGTAGGCTGCCCGGTATGATGAAAAGTGCGTGATAGCAATCTCTGGATGGTAAAACTGCATTGTGCGTCGGAACAGATCGGCGTCGAAAGGATTATCTTCAATGAGCAGCAGATGGTTCGGATAAGCCAACATGTGGAATCTCCAGATAGAAGACAGCACCGACACCGGGACTGCTTTCGGCCCATACTCGCCCGCCCATGCGTTCAATCGCTTTGCGGACAATCGCCAGCCCAACCCCTGAACCCGGGTAGGTCTCCTGTGGATGTAAACGCTGAAAAATGGTAAAAATGCGCTCGTGATCGCGCATGTCAAAGCCAATTCCATTATCTTTGACCCACAACCGTACCATCTCATTGTGAACATCACTCCCGATGGCCAGGCGTGGTTGGGGAACACGCGCACTGAATTTGATCGCGTTATCGATCAGGTTGCGCAAGGCAAGCGCCAGACCGGTGGCATCGGCATACAGGTGGGTGCAGCGCAAGTCACGCTCAATCACAATATGGTGCTCAAGAATCTGATCCGCGTAATAGCCCAGCAGTTCATCAATCAGGCCGGACAAATCAATGACGCTGTGGTGCAGTGTTTTTCGCTCAACGTGAGTATATTCCAGTAGATCATCGATCAGTTGGTTCATCTGCGCTACTGCTGTCCGAATGCTGTGCAGACACTGCTGTCCATCCTCGTCGAGGCGCTGGATGTGGAAGCGGAGGAGAAGCTGACTATACCCATCAATAACACGTAGTGGCGCTTTCAGATCATGCGAGATAGTTGCTGTGAAGGTTTCTAGTTCCTGATTAAGTTCACTTAATGCCTGGTTGGCCATCTGTAAGGGTGCTGTACGCTCCATGATGCGCTGTTCGAGCGAGGCATTTAACTCTTGCAAGGCAGCATTCGCTGCCCGGAGTTCATCATTGATCCGCTGCTGGTGTTTCATCGTTCGCCAGCGCTCAATCCCCAGCCAGCCTGCCGTCAGCAGCACGAAGAACCAGCCTTTGATCGTTTGCCAGTTCGTCAATTCGTCTATATTCACGATAATAGCAACCAGCAACCGATCCGAAAAGAGTACCCACGAACCGGCAATCAGCAGGTACCAACCGGTCAGACGAATTGCGCTCGCTATCGGTTCGTTGGTACGCCAGAAATGGCGAATTGATGCAAACGACATATCTCTATCCCAGAGAGTGTATGCAATGCGAATAGGTCGTGGAGTCATCTGACGGGGATGTGCTCTTGTACGAGCTACTTTTCTTATCATATCACACTAAAATTGATTATGCTATGCTACAATCGCCGACGTAGATCATCGTCGTAGTTGGCATAGCTGTTTATCTGTCCGGGGAATCCGTTATGCGTGTTGTCTGATGCGGTAAGATAGTAATGGTTCGTAGCACAACATATATACCGAAAAAGACGAGTGCAGTACTCGCAATGTATCGATACATACAGTGGCCGAAGAAAGGCGGCCTTCCGAGCGTGCAGGTGCAGCAGGTTCGGTAAATCAGGCGACATGGCAAAAGCAGGAGTGCTATACGTTGGCACCGACAATGGTCTTTACATCTTCAGCGATCCAGGCGGCACGGGACGCTGGCGGCTGTTGCCTGATGTTGCGCTGGCCAATGAGCAGATTATCGGCCTGGTAGCAGCCGACTCGCAGAGCCTGGTGGTGGCAACCAAACAGGCGTTTCAACGTAGCGATGATGGTGGTCGGCAGTGGCAAGAAGCCGATGCTGAAGATCGCATGTTGTTCAATTTTCTGAACAGTCAGCGGGTGCCGGTAGCCACAGTGCAGGGTATGGGGGTGTGGCGTCATTCAGAACCGCCGCTGTCCGATTGTTCACTGCTGGCTGTGCTCTCCGGAAAGCAAGAGGTGCTGCTGGCGGTAACCGCTGAAGGAAAGCGCATGCTACGCAGTGATGATGGTGGTAAGACCTGGCAGGATGTGTCGGTGACGTTTCAGGGGCGGCTGAGTGCCTTCGCTCCGAGTAGCTATCATATCGATGTGGTTTGGGCCGGAACCGACACAGGTCAAATTTTGCGCAGCGATGATCGGGGCCGCTCGTGGCAACATGTCGGCAATGTGCCCCATGCGGTGCGCTGTCTGGCTGCCGTGCGCGTGGCGTAAGCTTGTCGGTTCTTTGGCCGATACAGTGTTATGGTAATCACTAGAAGTAGCACAGGCCGCGGCCTGTGCTACTTCAGTCGTTCTGGCCTTCCCCCCACTGTTGTCGTTCCACTCACCGATCAGGGATTCTGGTTTTCCTAGTATCCATAAAAGTCGGTATATCCCTCCCGCTCAAGGCGAGCCATCATCTGGGCCAGACGCTCGGCACTTCGCGAGAGGCGCCCTGCGCAAATCGCATGTAAGCCGTTGAGTGCCTGTCGGAAGCGCGGGGAGTCCTCACCGCGCAAGCGCGGTAGCAGGCGCTGCAGAATCTGAAGATCGAGTGCTTCTAAAACGTTCATATCTGTTGCCTGCCCAACGAAGCCAAGTATCTCGCGCAAGGCGCGGTAACCTGCCGGCTTTCCGGCAGCAGTCAGGTGGTGCTGGATGTCGCTCAATATCTGCCAGACCTGATCGTTTGCTATCGGATACTGTGAGCGCAAGGCAGCCATATCGACCGTTCCTAATTCGATTAAGTTGGCGCGGTCGAGCACTTTATCACTCAGCGCAAACGTGCTTTCATCGACATTGATTGTTCCGATAAGGCGTAGATTGATCGGTAAACGAATGGGGTTGCGTACCACACCACCACCGGCTAATGGTGTCTCCGCCAGGGGTGTGCCCAGATCGATCAATCCCTCTACCGCCTCCATTGCTGACAGGATTGGCGCCAGGTAGTATTCGGGCCGTGCCAGGTTCATCTCATCGAGGCAGACAATATAGGTTTGATCCGGATCAGCAGCCGCTTTCAAGAGAAAGTTTAAGAATGGCGTAGGCTGGTAGAGGCCGGTCAGCGAGTTGTAGTAGCCGAGGAGATCGCGGGCACTATGCCAGTCGGGTTGTACTGCAACCAGAAGATAACAGGGGTTCGGCTGCCCTTCACCAATGCCAATCAGGGCATCGGCGTAAAGGCGCGTCAGCCAGGTCTTGCCGCTCCCGCTCGGCCCGGCCAGGATGACCAGCGGTCGGGCCTGTACTGCAAGATGAAAAGCGTGCAGTGTACGTTCGTCAATAATCATACCGCGCCGCTTAATCGACATAACGATCTGCGCTACTGATGGCGCGCCTGTCAGATAACGAGCTGGTGTTTCACGTAAGGTATTTGTCGTTGCCAGATCGATTTCGGCTTGCTCCATCAACGCTTCATTGAGTGGTAGCAGTGCACAAATGTCGTCGATCAGGCGTTCTGCTGTCGGGAGCGCATTCCAGTCGTAGACGAACCCTGCCCACAGGTAGTGTGCTCGACTGTTGAGATAATGGTCGATCCAGCGCATCCCTGTCATCGGCGGGCGGCGACCGGCAAAACGAGCCTGACCCTCGTGTTCGATTCGATCAATCAGTGCCTCCCACACCGGACGCGCCTGACTCCAGAGGTGGGCAAGTTGTGGCCGGCGTACACCCCACAATTGCAACCCAACAGTGACGGTCCGCTCGATTCCGCTGACCGTGAGCATGACACCGGCCCCACGTGGCGGTCGGTCAAAAGCAAACCAGTAGTCGGTGATGGGATCGCGCCGACCACCACCGCGATCAATTGCCCGCCGTGATTTAAAACTCAATTCGTACAGCGGCCATTGTTGTGGCAAGAGCGCCGCTGCACGCTCTGCGGCGCGATTGGCCAGTACCAGCATCTCAGGGTGTAACAGGCGTTGCACAGCCTGCCAGCGTTCAGAAACGCCGGGTTGTAACAATGCATGCAATGCAGCAGAAGAGAACGGCATCAGGCAGTTGGTGGGCGTAAGTAGAGCTGCGGATCAAGCCCTGATTCATTTTGACCGGCATGGAAGACGATTGTGAGCCGTGGCAACATCTCGCGTAATTCAATAGCCAGAGCAATTGCAGCCTCCTCGACCAGATCACGGTCAAGGCGGAGGATCGGAAACTGGCGAGTAACGGTCAGTTGTGCCAGGACTGGTTCCTGATTGACGCTGTACTGTATCGTAGCGTTGATATCGAGATTTTGCTCGATGTCGGGTTGGTCCGCGAAGAGATCAATCACCTTCTTTGTCAGGGCTGATGCATCTGCTGTCGCTTGCTCGGCATGACTCAGTGGTAAGTGGTAGGTCAGCTCAAATCCCAGCAGATTTCGCGTATCGATTGGTTGACCAACCAGTTGATTGAAGGTTTCAATCATCGCCTGACCGTGTAAAGAGATGACGGTGAGTTCTGCCGGCCATTGCAGGCTGATCACTGCCCGTAAGGGCAGCCGTACCCAGGGGCCACGTTTATCTATGTTTGGCGGGAAGCACGTAACGTGCAGGCTTCGCCCCAACGTGTGTGCGTCTATTAACTCTTGGGTATGGACAATATTGATCTGTTGGTGCTCAAGCTCTTCGATCAGAACTGAGATAAGTTGCTCATAGGTGAGCATAAAAGCCCTCTGTAGCAGATCGACAATACCTGTATCTCGATTATACCACTCTCGGCGCGGAAGTGGGGTACCTCCTCTGGTATAATACGAGATGCTGTGCGGGTCAAGATCATCGGAAAGCGTAATGGCAGTTCAGTCGCTCTATCGAAAATGGCGTTCACAGACCTTTGCTGAGCTGGTCGGGCAGGAGCATGTCGTACAGACGCTCCGCAATGCGATTGCCGAAGATCGGGTTGGCCATGCCTACCTGTTTACCGGCCCCCGTGGTGTTGGGAAGACGACCATGGCTCGCCTGCTTGCCAAAGCAGTGAATTGTCTTAACCCCGATCCCACCGCTCGACCGTGCGGCGTGTGCGAGATGTGTGCTGCCATTGCTGAAGGGCGTGCAGTTGATGTGATCGAGATGGATGCCGCTTCCCACACCAGTGTGGAAGATGCGCGCGAGATTATCGAGCGGGTGCAGTTTCGACCAGCCGAAGCTCGCATGAAGGTCTACATTATCGACGAGACCCACATGCTCTCGACAGCAGCGTTCAATGCCTTGCTGAAAACGCTGGAAGAGCCACCCGATCATGCCCTCTTTATCCTTGCAACCACCGAAGTTCATAAGGTTCCCGCCACGATTCTGTCACGCTGCCAGCGCTTTACCTTCGTTCGCCATAGTGTTTCGGCAATGGCCGCTCATCTCCGCCGGATTGCAGCGGCAGAAGGAATTGTGCTGGCCGATGGTGTGCCTGAAGCAATTGCGCGCGCTGCCACCGGCAGTATGCGTGATGCGCTCGGTATTCTCGAGCAACTGGCTTCGTTTGTCGAAGGCCCGATCACGCTACCACAGGTGCAAAGCCTGCTTGGGATGACGGCAGCGGCTGAAGTTGATGCGTTGATCACGGCTCTTGTCAATCACGATCTGACAGCAGCGCTGCGCGCAGTGCATGGGGTTGCCAATCAGGGGGCTGATGTGCGTCAGTTTACCCGCGATCTGGTGGAACGTCTGCGCGCAGTGATGGTGCTGAAGGCGACCGGTGATCGCACACTGCTTGATTTGAGCGATGACGAAGTGGCGCTCTTGGGGCAATGGGTGCAGCAGGCCGATATGGCTGCGTTGGTACATTGGGTGAAGCTGTTTAGCAATCTCGATGCACAGTTACGTACAACACCCTATGGTCAGTTACCGCTCGAAGTGGCAGTCGTTGAAGCGTTGCTGGTGCCACCACCGGTTGCGCAACCTGCCTCTTCATCTGCGTCACGTTCCGCTTCATTGGCAGGACGTACCCCTACCAGCCGTCCCAGTGCTGCTGTACCGGCAATCGTTCCGCAAACCGAACCCGTTCGCGCCCCGGCACATCCCGAACCAGTGCCGCCCAGCGTTGTTGCGCCGCCGCCACCTCCAGTACCCGAACCGGTATCTGCATCCGGCAGTGAAGTACCGTCGGATGTCACACCTGTCTCCGATCCACCACCGCCACCGCCAGAGGCATGGGCAGCGACCCGCCAGATGCGTCCGCCTGCCGATCCTGCTGTTGCTCGTGCTGCCGATGCTGATATGTCGGTGCTTGAACAGCTTGAGGCGATCTGGGAAGATTTCAAGCGTGATGTTCGTCCGCGCAGTCCGACGGTGCAGGCGTTGCTCAATAGTGCGCGTCCGTATGATGTCGAAGGCAATACTATCGTGCTGCTGGTGACATCCTCGTTCCATAAAGAACGCCTGGAAGAACCGAAGAATCGGTCGCTTCTCGAAGATTTATTGCGTCGTCGTTTGGGGAAGACCTACGCGGTACGCTGTACCATCGAGGAAAAATCGGTTGAACCCACCGATCTGCGTGGGAAAATTCGCGAAGCTCGTAAAGATGAACTGGTTCGTGCTGCATTGAATATCTTCGATGCCCATATTGTAGATATCGAACCGCTCGATCCTGAATAATGTTTGCGGGATAGCTGTACAATTGTGTAGCAGTGTGGTACTCTACCCATATCTACGCTCACATGTCTTCGCCGGCTTCACGTGTTCTGGTACAGGCAATTGCAATATTAAGGTGAATAGAAGGGAGTCTGTCTGATGAATCAGCGTCAGCTCATGCAAATGGCTCAACAGATGCAACGCCAGATGCAGAAGGTGCAGGAAGAACTGGCTGCCACCATTGTCGAAGGTACGGCTGGTGGTGGTGCGATCACGGTCAAAATGAACGGTCATCGCGAAGTGCAATCGATCACGATTTCGCCAGAGGTTGTCGATCCTGATGATGTTGAGATGTTGCAGGATCTGTTGTTAGTTGCGATCAATGACGCCTCGCGCAAAGCGCAGCAGTTGGCCGAAGAGCGTATGCAGCCGTTGACTGGTGGTCTCAAGGGGTTGTTCTAAACCGGCATTGTCGTCCTGGTGATGAGGGGAATGCGTCGGCATTGCGCATTGTCACCGACGAATCTGTGGTGGAGATGATATGACCGTTCGCACGGATCAATTGATTGCCGCACCGGTGGCTCGTCTAATCGAGGAATTTGCCAAACTGCCCGGTATCGGCCCAAAGACGGCGTCACGTCTGACCTTTTATCTCTTACGGGCTGAACCAAAACAGGCGCTGGCGCTGGCGCAAGCTATTCTCGATGTGAAAGAACAGGTTGGCTACTGCCGACGCTGTTTTAACATCACCGTGGGTGAGCTGTGTGCAATTTGTCTCGATCCGTCGCGCGATCAAACCAAAATCTGTGTGGTTGAAGAGCCGCTCGATGTGCTGGCTATCGAGCGCACCGGTGCCTACCGCGGTCTGTATCATGTCCTCCACGGCCACATTGCTCCGCTCGAAGGTATCTATCGCGAAGATCTCAAGATTGAAGAGCTACTCGCGCGGGTTCGCTCCGAACCTGTTCAGGAAGTGATCCTTGCCACAAACCCCAATACCGAGGGTGAGGCCACCGCCTTTCTGCTGCTTCGCGACCTCGCACCTCTTGGTGTACGGGTGACCCGGCCAGCACGGGGGTTGCCGACCGGTGGCGATCTCGAATGGGCCGATCCGGAAACGCTTGGCTCCGCCTTTGAAGGACGACGTGAGTTGTAAGCCGGTGCCTGGGTTAGTATTGCCAAATGTCCTTCCTTCCTGTCGAAAGCCAAAAAAGGTACTTCCTCCCCCTCAACGGAGGGATGTCAGGGGGGGCGTCCTCCGCCAGCGGGGAAATCCCAGGCGCACATTTTCTCTCCCCAACGGGGAGAGGTCAGGAGAGGGGCGTCCTCCGCCAGCGGGGAAATCCCAGGCGCACATTTTCTCTCCCCAACGGGGGGAGGTCAGGAGGGGGGCGTCCTCCGCCAGCGGGGAAATCCCAGGCGCATATTTCCTCCCCCCAGCGGGGGGGCAGGAGGGGGGCGTCCTCCCTCCCCATCGGGGGGATGCCAGGGAAGGGGCTACAACAACCGAAATACTCTTTCAGCAAGCCTGTTAATTGCAGTAAACCTGTATGAATGTCAATACCATTTTGAATGAAGCTATTACCGGCGTGAAAGGCGCGCAGTTCGCCGGCATCATCGGTACCGATGGTCTGAGTGTGGCAATTGCCTACCATCCAGGTGCTGCCGAACTCGACTTCGATATCGAACTGGCCGAACTTGAACTGGCCGATTTAGCCTCGCGGGCAGCGGCAGCGGCTGATCGGATCGGGGTTGGTTATGTGCGCGATCTGGTTCTCGAAACCGATGCGCTCTTGATGCTGGCTTCGCAAATTATTCCCGGCTACTACGGTATCCTTGGGGTGCTGAGCGAAACTGCAAATCTGGGTAAGGCCCGCTTTGCCCTCCAGGCAATGATCGAGCGGGTACGGGTTGAGTTATAAAGCGCCTGCCTCGTGAGCGCGTTCGTCAATCGCCTGACCCGGCAAGACGACCATCTGCTGAAAGATATGGTCGAGCATCACCTGTGGAGCATCGCACAAGCCGCAGTGCACTGCTGACGGCTGGATCATTGTACTGCGCGTTGCCGTCAGCCAGCGAAAGCGCTCGTAAATCGGCAATTCGCCAATCGGCCCGGCTCCAGCACCACCGGCACACACCATTTCAAACGCCGCCAGTTGCTCGTGCACCGGCGCCAGGTCGAGATCAGGCCAGAGAGCGGCAATCCGTGCCTCGTTGAGATGAATCCGTATCCCCAAAAAGCGATGTTGCCGACACAACAACACCACCCCAATGTTGATCTGCTCACCACGCTCTACCCGTGGCACCAGGCGCAGTAATGCATATTCAAAGGCGCTCGTGGACATCGATAGCCTCCTGTACGAATGCGCGCGGTGCAGCGAGTCGTAGACTCAAATATTCAACATAGGCTGCACGGTGGTCTTCTACTGAGGAAAACCGCTGGTCAATAAGCCATTCATCGGGGACGTTCGCCACAATGCGCCAGAGCAGATCTGTGTTGATATGATCTGCCAGTTCACGGTCGGCTGCTTCCAGATCGCTGGCCGCTGCTATCAACACATGATCGCGAATCTGGCTGAAGGGTTTGCGAGCGTGATTCTGGTAATCATTCCAGGTGTAATGAATGTACAGCGCTGCACCGTGGTCGATCAAGAAGAGCCGGCGGTGCCACCAGAGGAGATTGGTGTTGCGGGGCGTGCGATCAACATTGGTGATGAAGGCATCAAACCAGACGATAAGTGACGCCAGTTTACGGTCAAGTGCACGGACAGATGTCGGATCAAATGCCAGCGCACCGGGCAGGAAATCAACGGCTAGATTCAATCCGGCGCTGGCTGTAATCAGGTCTTGAATCTCACCATCCGGTTCGTTGCGTCCCAACGCCGGATCGATCTCAATCAACACCAGCTCTGGAACGGGCAGGCCAAGCGCACGCGCCAGTTCACCACAGATCAGCTCGGCAACCAGCACTTTTGGCCCCTGTCCTGCCCCGCGAAACTTTACGACGTACAGGCCATCATCATCGGCTTCGACAATCGCCGGTAATGAACCGCCTTCACGCAACGGTGTGACATAACGAGTTGCAGTTACTTTTCGTAACATTAGCGCTCCAACCTGAATATGTATCCGGTTTGAGCCGGTATTTCGATCCCCGGTTGATACTCCACGATACGCCCGTCGGCGATGGTAAGCGGCACCGGCGGTGCCGGTGGCGTGCCGAAGAGTGCGGTCACCTGGTAGGTGCCTGCCGGCAGGTCGCTCTCACCTGATGATAGTGTAAACGGTGGCGTGGGTACTTTGTCAAAATTAATCACCACCAAAACCATGTCTTCACCACTGCGCCTGATGTACGCGGCGACACTGGCACCGTTAGCAGTTAACGGCCAGAAATCACCGGTCGCCAGTGCCGGTGTATTCACGTGGAGATGAATTAACTGCCGGTAGGTGTTGAGCAGCGATTCGGGATCCTGGTCTTGTAACATCACATTCTTGACCGGGTAATCGCTCTGCGGCTGCTGCCAGGGAATACCGGCTGAGAATCCGCCAAACTCCTCCTTCGTCCACTGCATTGGGGTGCGAATACGCTCATCCGGTTTCACCCCCAGCATGCCGATCTCTTCACCATAATAGATGAAGGGCAGTCCCGGCATGGTCAGCAGAGCCAGCGCAGCCAGTTTTGCCTTCGCCACGTCATCACCCAACACCGACATCACGCGGTTCTGGTCGTGATTGGTCAGGAAGGGTGCCCAGCGTTGATAGGGTAGTTTTGTGTAGGCATCCTGCACCGCCTGCATAAACAATCGCGATAGACCGGTGTTGGCCGCGCCGCGAATCTGATTGGCGACTTCAAACTCGAAATAGTAATCGAGCTGGTCAGGATAGTACGGTGCCAGCGTGCGCGGGTTGCCGTTGAAGACTTCGCCAATCGTGAAGGTTCCGGGTAGTTCCCGGTCGAGAAAACGTCGAAACTCGCGCAACCATTCAAAGGTCTCGACGGTGTCTTCCTGGAGAGTGTAATATTCGATCAGATGCTTGATCGCGTCGAGACGGAAGCCGGCAACCCCCATCTCTTCAACCCAAAAGCGAGCAATCTTGTAGGCTTCGGCAGTGACTGCCGGATTGCGATAGTTGAGATCGGGCATACCACCCCAGAACACGCCGTAATAATATTCATCACGAATGGGTGATTTGTGCCAGACCACATTGTTGCCGAATGGGCCACGATAGCCAGGGTCAATCGCCGACCACAAATACCAGTCGCGGTACGGTGAGTTGGGGTCGCGTAATGCCTCTTGAAACCACGGGTGTTGGGTACTGGTATGGTTCAGTACTAAATCGATGATGATTTTAATCCCGCGCCGTTCCGCTTCGGCAACCAGACGCTTGAAATCCTCATTGGTGCCGTAGTCGCGTTCGACCGTGTAATAGTCAATCGTGTCGTAGCCGTGATAACTGGCAGCTTCGGCGACCGGCATCAGCCAGATACAATTGATGCCCAGATCGGTGGTCGTGTTGGGATCGCCATCATTGAGATAGTCAAGTTTGGCGATAATGCCGTTCAGATCACCGTTGCCGTCGCCGTCGCTATCGTAAAACGAGCGCACGAAAATTTCATAACAGACAGCCCCATCCCACCAGCCGGCTTCAAGCGGAAAAGGTGTGGCCGTAGGGCCGGGCGTTATACGCGGCGGCAAGGTTGGCAGGCGCGGATCACGGGTTGGCGTTGGCGGACGCGAATTGGTCGGGGTGCCGGCTACGGTGGGCGATGCAGCCGGTGCGGTTGGCCCGGCTGCTGGCGCACCACAGGCAACGAGTACACTGATGGTAAGCAGGGTAACAATTATTCGATGCATAGGAAACCGTTTCTTTGTCAATTAATGCGTTTGTTGCATTATACCGGATTTTGCGCAGGTGTTGACTCGTCACTCTGCATGAACAGACGACGCAACCCTGCGGCAAACATCTGCGCCCCACCCTGGGCTGGATGGCGGACTACGGCATGGACAATACCGAGGCGGGAGAGCGCCTGATCGGCGATACGCCCCATCGCCACTACCGGGCAACGAGGAAAAAGCAGGCAAAACCGCAACAGGAAGGGCAAGCCAAGCATCACTTCACGCTGAAGTGGGGTGCGATTGCTCTGCGGTTGGCCAGGTCGGTGCGGATGCAGCGGAAACGCATTCCAACCGACTGCAAAGCGATTCAGCGCTTGTAGCTCACGATACACAATGGTTGCCGTTTGCTCCCGCGAGATGCGACCATCGGTTGTTGCCAGGGCAAACCCACGAGTGGTGCCAAACTGACCCGGTGGGTCAACTCCGGCTAACAGAATCTGTTCACTGGTAAAAGGCACGCCGGTGCGACGAGCACCATTGTAACCGGGTGCCTCGCCAATCAGCAACAGATCAGGGCCGCGTTCTAACGCCAGCGTGAGGGCCAGAACCAGATTGTTTCGCCGAATAGCATTGCCGTGCGCCTCCTGCTCATCGGCAGCCTGATGAGCATACATATTCACCGTGTGAGGCGGGGCTGCCATTGCGGCCAGATCATTGACAAGGTTGTGAATGATTGATGACATATCGTTTTTTGTCGCGATAAATGGCTTGACGTCAGATCATACATGCAGGCAGCAGGCACTCTTGCAGATTATTTCCCTGTGCACATAGTGTTCGTAGTCACAATCGTCAGACTATCGGGTAATCGTTACGTGGATGCCATCCATCATCATACAGCCTTTCAACGCTGGATGAGACAAATGTCAATGCCTGTAACTGTCTGGGATTATAGTGGATATTGCAAACAGAGGAGGTTTGTCATGTCAACATCTTCAACACTCTGGGAAATTGAAAGTCCACTCGGTCCGGTCGCCTTTCGGGTTTCCGGGCAGGGGCGTCCTCTGATCTTTATCCACGGCTGGGGTGCTTCCAGCCGTTACTGGCAGGCGGCACCAGCGTTCTTACCCAACCGGCGCCTGATCGCAATTGACCTTCCCGGTTGTGGCGCATCTCCGGCACCGCTCGAACCGGTTTCTCTGGAGTCGTCTGCGCGGGCGGTGCTGGCAGTGGCCGATGCTCTGGATATTGATCGATTTGCATTAGTGGGCCATTCTCTCGGCGCCGCAGTGGCGCTTGCTGTCGCTGGTCTGGCCGGTGCACGGGTAGAGCGTCTCGGCCTGGTGAGTTTTGGGATTGGCGCTAACCTGTACGAGGATGCACTGGTCACGCTGGCCGGCGCACAGTGGCAGGTGGCTGCGGCTTACTGGCGACCATTGCTGGTATGGTGGCGTCCCTGGTGGGAATATACCTCTACCTGGCGACAGGCACTCTGGGCATTGCCACCAACGCCGGACCTCCTGGCGCGACCGCTGGTGCGACAACCGCTTGACCGTTCATTGCTGGCGCAAGGCATTGCCGATCTGGCGGCAATGGATCCGCTGGTAGCTATCGAGACCGCAGCCATTATGGGACATCCCCGTCTGAAACGACTATTGCAACTTCCATTACCGCCGGTTGTTCTGATTAGTGGCAGTGACGATCCGGTCTTTCCACCGGTCAATGTCGAGATGCTCAGTCGTGTTTTACCGGATGTACAGGTGGTCTTCATTCCCAATTGTGGTCATGTACCTATGGTTGAGGAACCGGCAGCATGTTATCAGACAATTGCTCGCTTTCTGGATGGAGAAAACGACTATTTGTCGTAAGGTTACTAAAATAGTGTGAATTATCAAGCGCAGTATTGTTCTCTGGACATAGACTGTGAGGCTAATCTTACTGAAGGTACTAAAAGTATCATGCAATCTGTGTGAATTCGCTGACCGACTAGAAACTTAATAGCCATTCAGTACCAGGCCACGTAAAGTACTAAAGTAAGGTGTCACATTCCTGTCACCTCTTGCTTGCGTATGCTATAATGGCAACGCAATGCGCGGAGTCACCTGACTTCGCTCTGAACAGGAAGGTTGCCTTCTATGCGACGTGGCGCATTACTGTTTCTACTGATCGGACTTATCGTCATTATCGGTGGATTGGCGGCTTTCTTGCTGTTACGCGGCGGGGCTGCAACATCCACCACCTCACAAACACCCGAAGTACCTCCACCGCCGACAGCAGTGCCATTGGTGTCAGTCGTTCAGGCCCGTGTCGATCTCGAGGCCAATACACTATTGAATGATCCTTCTTTGCTTGATGTTGTTGAAGTACCGGTAACCGAATTTGACGAAGCAAACGAATTTAGCAACATTAATGATGTTTTGGG
This sequence comes from Chloroflexus aurantiacus J-10-fl, assembly GCF_000018865.1. Lineage (NCBI taxonomy): Bacteria > Bacillati > Chloroflexota > Chloroflexia > Chloroflexales > Chloroflexaceae > Chloroflexus > Chloroflexus aurantiacus. The sequence continues at coordinate 657,799 of NC_010175.1, read as the reverse complement.
CAAACTGTTGATCAATCCGGTTGTAGCCGGACAATCGATCCGGAAAGATAATATTCGTGAAGCCGGTCTGGCGCAGCGTATACCTACTGCTGAACCTGGTCAGGCTCAGGTAAAAGCCTATCCGCTGATTGTTAACAGCCTGTCGGGTGTTGCCGATCAGGTTGCCGTCAATGACTTTGTTGACGTGATTGCTACGTTTTCAGTTGAACGCCAGATTATCCGTCCCGGCCCTGTGCAGGTTATTACCGTGAATGACGTCGACCAGCTTGTACGGGAGTACCAGTACGGCGAAAATCAGACCTTCTTCTCTACCAAGACGATCATTCAGCGTGCTCAGGTATTGCAAATTGTGCGCCCTGCGCTACCGGCTCCCACAGAGGGAGAAGAAACCACTACTGAGGCCGTTACACCACCTGCTTCGTCGAGTCTGCCACAAGTTGATGCATCAGGGCAGCCGATTACTGGTGCTCAGACTGCTGAAGGTGGGGCTACAACGCCTAGCACGTTAACTGAAGGGGTATGGGTTGTTGTGCTGGCCTTGACCGATCAGGAAATTGAACTGCTGGAGTTTGCGTTACAGTCACAGGCCCGGATTGTGCTGGCGCTGCGTGGGGCAAACGACGACGCTATTGAGTCGACCAGTGGTGTCACCCTCGATCTGTTGGTGCGCGAGTACGGTCTGCCCCTGCCGCGTCCCTTGCCACCGCGGGTTTACGGTGAAGACGAGGTCTTTGTACCTGAACCAACCCCAACTCCGCTGCCATAACCTATTCCATGAGCGGCAGCTCTGAGGTACAATGACATCGTAGCATTCTATCATATAGTCATAAACTGTCTTGATCGTTTGCCACAACTCACGTCCGTTTTTGAACGACGAGGCCATCTGAGGAGCTAGAGCATGAGCGAAGGCGATAAGATTCGAGTAATGATCGTTGATGACGTGATCGATACTCGCGATCAGCTCGAAAAGCTACTATTCTTTGAGAAGGATATTGAAGTCGTTGCCAAAGCAAGCAACGGACGTGAAGCAATTGCGCTTGCTCGCCAGCATCGTCCACAGGTTATTTTGATGGACATTAATATGCCCGATATGGATGGGATCGCGGCTACAGAAGCGATTCTAACCAATGATCCGGGCATACAAGTCATTATCATGAGCGTGCAGGGCGAAACCGATTATATTCGGCGAGCAATGCTGGCGGGCGCCCGCGAGTTTCTGATTAAGCCGATCAGCGCCGATGATCTTTACCGGTCGATCCGCCATGTGGCCCGTCTGGCAATGACCCGACCGATAGCTCCGGTTGGTGCCCCTGGTGGACAAGTGCCTGGTGCTCAACCCACTGTTGACGGCCAGATCTTTGCCGTATTTAGTCCGAAAGGTGGGGTTGGGGTCTCATCGATTGCGGCTAATCTGGCCGTAGCCATTCGCCAGCAAACTAATAAAAAGGTGGCGCTGGTCGATGGGAATGTGATCTTTGGTGATCTCAGTGTCCTGCTGAATCTACGCACCGATAAGACAATTCTCGATGTTGCATCACGGATTGAAGGGCTTGATCGCGATCTGTTGAATGACGTGATGGCTACCCATCCCACGCAGGTGAAGGTATTGCTGGCCCCCCCCTGATCCGCAGCGTGGCGAATTAGTCTCCGCCGATCACATCCGTGCCATTCTCGAAGCTATCCGCCAGGAGTTCGATTACGTTATCGTCGATACACCGGCTTCGTTCCAGGATCGCTCGCTGGCTGCCCTCGACCTGGCGCAGCGGGTAATCACCCTCATGACGCTTGAGATGCACTGTATCCGTAATGTCAAGCTCTTCCTTGAGGTGGCTGATCTGCTCGGTTATCCCAACGATAAGGTCATGCTGGTACTCAACAAAGCGACCAATCGTACCGGGATTCGGGCCGAAGATGTCGAGAAGCACCTTCAACGTAAGCTGGCGTTGCAGATCGGTGATGCCGCTCAGGAGATGACGCTCTCGATTAATCAGGGAACGCCATTGGTGCTGGCAAAGCCAAACCATCAGGTAGCAAAAGACATCATGAACCTGGCCCGTGAATTGGTAGCCAAGGCGAGTAAAGAGGCAGCAGCGAAAGAGAGTTCAAAGCAGCGCAGTGGCTTATTCGGTAATTTGATCCCCCGGCGATAAACAATACCGGATTCTGCCTGATACGCTGCTTTACCACTGAGAAAGGTGAGCGCAATGTCGTTGTTGAAGCGAATTGGTGGTGGTGTTCCTGCAACAACCGAACCGGCTGTGCCACGAACCCCAGTCCGACCAGAAGCAACAGGTCGCTTGCAACCGCCGGTTGGTGCTTTTGGTACCGATGACACGTTTCGCGAGTTGCGCTCGCGGGTGCAGGATCGTTTGATTAACGAATTGAATCCTCAAATTGATTTGAGTAACCCGGCAAAGGTGCGCAAACAGGTTGAGGAGATTTTTAATGCGATCCTCGACAGCGAGAGTATTGTCCTTTCGCGCACCGAACGCCAGCGTCTGTTTGAGAGTATCACTGCCGATATTATCGGTCTTGGCCCAATCGAACCACTGCTGGCTGATGAAGATGTCAGCGAAATTATGGTCAACGGCCCGAAACAGGTGTATATCGAGAAGAAGGGTAAGTTGATCAAAACCGATATTACCTTCACCGATGATGATCACGTCATGCGGATTATCGACCGCATTGTCGCGCCGCTTGGTCGTCGGGTCGATGAGTCGTCACCGATGGTCGATGCCCGCCTAAAGGATGGCTCGCGCGTTAATGTTGTCATTCGGCCGCTGGCACTCAATGGGCCAACCATCACCATTCGTAAGTTCCGCAAAGATAAACTGACCGTGCAGGACCTGGTGCGCTTCGGCTCGATGTCGCAAGACATGGCCGATTTCCTGGCAGCTTGTGTTCAGGCCCGTTTGAATATTGTCGTTGCCGGTGGTACCGGCTCAGGGAAAACTACCTTGCTGAATGTGCTCTCGTCGTTTATCCCTGAAGATGAACGGATTATCACGGTTGAAAATGCCGCTGAATTGCAGTTACGCCAGGATCATGTGGTGACGCTTGAGTCGCGACCACCAAATGTGGAAGGAAAAGGCGAGGTGACAATCCGTGACCTGGTTATTAACTGTCTACGTATGCGACCAGAACGGATTATTGTCGGTGAGTGTCGTGGTGGCGAGACCCTCGACATGTTGCAGGCAATGAATACCGGTCACGACGGTTCAATGACGACCATTCACGCCAATACGCCACGCGATGCGGTGAGTCGTATTGAAACAATGTGTCTGATGGCTGGTATGGACTTGCCGGCACGGGCGATCCGTGAGCAGATTGCTTCGGCTATTCATGTCTTCGTCCAGCAATCACGCCTGAAAGATGGCTCGCGCAAAGTTACCCAGATCACCGAAGTCGCTGGCATGGAAGGTGATGTGGTTGTCTTGCAAGACATCTTTGTCTTTGAACAAACCGGTATTGATGAAAAAGGGAAGATTGTTGGTCAGTTGCGCCCAACCGGGGTTCGACCACGTTTTCTCGAAAAGTTCGAGGCGCTCAACATCTTCCTGCCGCCGACCATTTTTGGCTCGTCGGAACGTTTCAGTTTCTAACTACCGCGACGATTGGCGGCGTGAGAAGGAGGTGGCGCACGTATGGATTTGTTGCTCTCGCCTGAGATGATGCCGGTGACGTTGGGTGCCCTGGGGTTACTTCTGTTTCTGTTGGTGATCACTGTCGTTGTGTTAATGCGTCAGTCGGCAACTGCGGATGTGGCACAGCGCCTGGAAACGTTTGCCGGCGGTAAAGCCCAGGAACGCTCAAATGAGCCGATTGCACGTCAGGCTATTGAACGTATTGATGCTGTCGTTGCGAAGAGTAAGCAGGGTAGCTCCATCCAACGCGAGCTGGCCCGTGCTGATTTGAAGCTGACAGTAGCAGAGTTTATTGGTTTGAAGCTCGGTGCTGCTCTGCTTGGCGTGGTATTTGGTTTCATTTTGGGACGCGCAAATTTTCTGGCTCAGATCGGAGCTGCTACTGCCGCGGCCATTGTGTTCTCGTTTCTGCCGAATCTCTATGTCAACATGCGTGCAGCGCAGCGGATCAAGGCCTTCAACAATCAGTTGGGCGACGTTATCACTATGATGGCGAATGCCTTGCGTGGCGGCTACAGCTTTCTACAAACCCTCGATATGGTTTCGCGGGAAGCGCCACCGCCGGCTGCAACTGAATTTCGCCGTGTTGTCCAGGAAGTTGGTCTTGGTCGCTCAACGGAAGAGGCGTTACAGAATCTTTTGCGTCGCATGCCATCTGATGACCTCGATCTCTTGATTACGGCAGTAACTATTCAGATGGAGGTCGGTGGTAATCTGGCCCAAATCCTTGATACTATCGGTCATACCATCCGTGAACGAGTGCGGATCAAGGGTGAGATTTCAACGCTTACTGCGCAGGGGCGCATCTCATCGTGGATCATTACCGGTTTGCCGATTGGTCTGGCAATGTTTATCACGGTTGTCAATCCTGACTATATGGCCCCGCTCTTCACGTTTGGTTTTCCGCCTCAAGCATGGTGTTGTATGCCGGTAGCGTCACTGTTTATGATTGCGATGGGCTACTTTGCCATCCAAAAGATTATCGATATCGAAGTGTGAGGTGCGGCGATGATGGATTTGTTGATCGTAGCCGGGATTGTCGTCATAGGGGCGTCGCTGATCATCGTTGCCGTCAGACAGATGAATCAGTCGCGAGCGATTAGTGAGCGTCTCGATCAGTATACCGATATTTCACTTTCGCTCGAAGAGCTGGAATTGCAGCAACCGTTCCGTGAACGGGTATTGGTACCGCTGTTTCGCTCGTTGCTGAATACGCTTGGCCGCTTCGGTCTGAAACAGAATCAAGAGCGCTTGCGGATCAATCTTCAGTTGGCCGGCAACCCCGGTAATATCTCGCCCAATATGTTTATCGGGCTGCGCATGGCACTGGCGATTGTCTTGTTTGTCGTTATTGGCTTGCTGGTTTTTGGACGATTGCCATTCATGCAGGCTTTGATGGGTGCTCTGATCGCTGGGATGATTGGTTATATTCTGCCCGGCATCTGGCTCGACCGCAAGATTAAGGAGCGCAAAAAGAATATCCTGAAGGCATTGCCTGACGCGCTGGATTTGCTCTGTATCAGCGTTGAAGCCGGTCTGGCGTTCGATCTCGCGCTTCAGCGCGTTGCCCAAAAATGGGATAATGAGTTGTCGCGTGAATTTCAGCGCGTTCTGCAGGATATTCGTCTCGGTCGTACCCGCCGCGAAGCTTTGCGTGATCTAGTCACCCGCACCGGTGTTGAAGATGTACAGACCTTCGTCTCGGCTGTGATCCAGGCTGACCAACTGGGTGTGTCGATGTCGAAGATTCTGCGCATCCAATCAGACCAGTTGCGTGTCCGCCGTCGCCAGCGCGCTGAAGAGGCAGCTCAGAAGGCGCCAGTGAAGATGCTGATTCCGATGGTGTTCCTGATTTTCCCCGCATTGTTTGTGGTGATTTTGGGACCGGCAGTACCGCGGATTATGCAGGCACTTGGTGTGATGAATAGTGGGATGGGAAATTAAGGCTCGTATGGTACAGGTTGTGAATCAGACCCGACGCGCCATCCTTGCCAGTCAGTGCGAGGTGGCGCGCTCGTTTTTCGCCCGTGGTCGCGGTCTGCTTGGCCGCCAGTCATTGCCGGTCGGTGGTGGCCTGTTGATTGAACCGTGTAATAGCATTCATATGCTGTTTATGCGGTTTGCTATCGACGCAATCTTTGTTGATCGGAACGGTACCGTTGTGGCACTGTATCCCGATTTACCGCCATGGCGCATCTATGCCGGTCATCGCCAGGCTCGCTATGTGCTTGAATTGCCGGTGGGTGTGATTGCAGCAACTAACACGGTAGTTGGCGATCAGATTGTGGTTCAAGAGCTACAAGAATAACACTGTTGCCTCAGCGATCAACAAGTGCCACGGTAACACCCCGGTGTGCAGTACAGGCCCTCTGCTTGTATTCCATCAGCTCACACGTATTAGTTACAGATAATTACATCAAATCTGGTAAGATACGGTGCCTGGTACGCAATCTAATCTGCACTCTCCGCCCTGTGATTTGCACGATACGTATCGTTAGCAGCAGATTACCGGTTAACGGTAGATCTGCTTGCCTCCTTGTTCCACAAATGATCCCCACAGATTTTCGCGGATGCAGCGGATACCCGCAGATCAATGCTCGGTTGGTGCCGTGATGTACAGTATCACGCAAGATTTGATATTATCTTAGTGCTTACCTGTCGCTCGGTCGCACCAGGAAGTACGTCGGAGCCGTGTGTGACCGGGAAGACTTGATCTATTTTTGCACGCCTGGTTCAGATACGATGGGTACGGAAGCATCACTTTTGTTCTCCATCGCTATCTCACTGTGCGCGTAAACGAGAGTAGTTGCTGCCTGGTATGAATGAAACAACTTCCGTGCAGGCGCTGTCAGGTACATGCTATCGCTACATTGTTTTATTTTGCCTCAAAACACATTAGCTTTTCATGAGTTCACCGTATATGACCATTCTTGATCCAATTGGAAAACAGCGCAGACTATCCCCCTATTGGTCGGTACTGCTGCTTGGTGTGGCCTTTGCGGGCCTCTACAGCGCGACTTTGACCGAAGTCCATACCTACGATGCGCTTTCATATATTCTCGATGTTGATCGCAAGCCATGGCCTGAATTGTTTCATCCTCACCATCTGCTGTATGGGCCGCTGGGGGCGGTGATCCGTGCCATCGCGACTGCGCTGGGCTGGCAAGGCAGTGTTGAAATCTGGTTGCAATTGGTGAATGCGGTTGCCGGGGCAATTGGTGTCTCTTTTCTGTTTGCGATCTGTCGTAGCGTGACCGGATCAGGCATGGCGGCACTCGCAGCAACCCTATGGGTTGGTTTTAGCTATGCCTACTGGTATTACGCGGTAGAAGTCGAGGTATACACGCTGGCAGCTATAGCCCTGATCGGTGTGCTATGGCTGCTGTTTAAGATGGCGCAACAGCCCACGACGCATCTATCGATCTGGCTCGGTATGACGCAAGGGCTGGCGGTGTTGGGGCATCAGACGAATGTCCTGCTATCAGTGCCGATCTTTCTAACTATCGTGCTGGCCGAAACGAACCTTCAACGTCGGCTGCGATTGTTCGTCTCATACCTGATCCCGCTGTTGATAGTAGTCGGTAGTGCCTATCTTTGGGTGGCGATTGGGGTCAGCGGGATGCGCCGTTGGGAAGACATCTGGTTATGGTTGACGGGTTACGCGCAGACCGGCTTCTGGGGTGGTGCGATTGATGGATCGAAATTGATTGGTCTGTTGAAAGGTTGGAGTGCGACCCTGGCATTCTTTGGCGGTGGTGTGATCGGCCTGGCCGGTATAGGGCTGCTTGTCACTGGCAGAGAGGGTATTGCGCGCTTGCCGTTGCCATTGCGGGCCGGAATTGTCGGCTGGCTCGGGGTGTATGGTCTCTTTTTCCTGTGGTGGGAACCTGACAATATCGAGTTCTGGATCGCCTGTTTACCACCGTTAGCACTCTTGCTGAGCGCGGCATTGACTGTCAGGTGGATCGGTTGGGTTGGTCTGTTGTTGTCGCTCAGCCTGCTGGCGCTTAATCTACCGACTATCATCGAGCGCGGTGCAGCCGGGCGCGATCTTCAGCGACGAATTGCCGCAGCGCTGGCCGCAATCAGTCAACCCGGTGATTTGATAATCGTGCCCGATGGGGTGCTCGAATTATATTTACCGCACTACTGGCAGCACGATAACGTATACGGCCTGAACCAGGCAATGACGGCCAGTAATGGTGATTGGGAAGCGGCCTGTTCCCGCATTCAGCAGCGAATCGAGGCGACGCTCACTGCTGGCTATGCAGTGATCATCGCCGATGAGGCTCAGCGTCCATTGCCCGCCCCTCCCGATCAGCCACCGACGCCAGCCGAGCGCTTTGGTTTGAGCGCCGAGACGGTGGCCCGCTGTTACGCACCGGTGCAGGGAATGTTGCGTCTGGCTCCACTGCCGGCAGATTTGCCGACGTACCGGCTGATCCCACGGGCCAACGAACTGGCAGTTGCCGAAGGATGGGATTTTCGTCATGGTCGCTGGGGCTGGCAGGTCGGTGGTGTTGAGGTCGATACCCTGACTGAGGTAGGCTGGCATATGATCCCCACCCTCGATCCCATGCTGACCAGTCCGCCACTACTTCTCGCTACGGCTGATATTGAGGCGATAGAGGTACGACTGGCGACGACAACCACCAACCGCGATGCTCAAATCTTCGTGATCGATCCAGCCGGGCGAACCGACGAAGATTATTCGTTGCGCTTTACCCTGACGGGAATGGAAATGGCAACCTATCGCCTTCCATTCGATGAGATACGTGAACGACTGACACAGATCGGGGGGCTTCGCTTCGACCCGGTTGCTCTGGGTGATGGCGGAGCGGTACTTGTCGAGTCGATCCGGCTGATCAGGCGCTAAAGAAAGCCTGAACGTGCGACGCAGTGATGATAGCTGTTGCAGGGGAACATCTTCCGCGCTCAGGGTGTCTGTGACCCATCGTTGGGTGCGATAGATACTTCCGTGCCTGCCGTGTGCCATCTACAGCTTATCTGTGATGACCACTGAATAGCAGGTAGGTGTACAACAATACACCCGAACCTATTGAAACGATTAGCTTAACAATAAATGGCAATCCGGTTGGTGAAATAAACCCTTCGATAAGTCCAGCCCCAATCAGTATCAGCCCACAGCCGATGAGTAGCACAACAGCCCGCCGGCCTGCAACAACCAGCGCCTGACGCCGGCTGAGCAGACCTGGCCGCAGGATTGCCCAACCCAGTTGCAATCCAGCACCACCGGCAATAAAGATGGCACTGAGTTCGAGCGTTATATGGCCAACAACGAACCCCCAGAGATTAGGGGCAAAATCGAGGCGTTGTGCAATGCCACTCACCGTGCCAAGAAGCAGGCCGTTGATAACCAGAATGTACGCCGTGTACAGGCCAAATGTCACACCGCCGGCAAATGCTCTGATGGCAACATTGATGTTGTTGGTCATAATTTCAGCGGTAGCGGCAGCCGGCCCTTCATTAATCCGTAACCACCACTCTTCACCGGCGCGAATCTGATCAACCAGAACCTCAATACCGGGAATAAGGACTTCGCCTAACGCAGGATCGCGAAATGTCGTGATGAAGGCTGCTATTGCCGGCAGTAAAAGCAGTATTGCTGCGACGAGTGTCATTGGCCAGGTTGCGCGAAAGGTTTGGGGGAGTGTAAAGCGAAAAAAGGTAACAATGCGCTGCGGTTCGTTGAGACTGTAGCGATAGACCACTCCATGAGCACGGGCAACAAGCTGGTTGAGATAGCTGGTCAACAGATGATCGGGATAATCACGGCGGGCAATTGCCAGATCGGTACAGGTCTGACGGTACAGTTGCCCGAGTTCTTGCAATTCGGCTGCCGACAACTGAGCAATACCGCCCCTGGCACGATCAATCAGTTCCTCAAGTCGTTGCCAGGCAGTGCTGCGCTGGCGAATCTGTTGATCGGGTGTCACCATCTCTTTATCACCGTGCCCATGGCAAGTGATTGACCGAGGAGTGCAGCGGTAAGTAATGCCGGGTCTGGCCCAATAAGCGTAACTTCCAATTCTGGCAATCGCTCGATTAAGTGCCACATCAATTCGATCTTACTCCGCATACCACCGGTCACATCAGCAGCCCGTGAGCCACCGGTCATCACTAAGACCTGAGCAATATTTTCCTGATTAATCAGCGGGATTGGTTGAGCGGTAGGATCACGGTGCGGATCGGCAGTATACACGGCTGCTTCACCGACCAGAATAATACGGCGCGGTTGTAACGGGCTGCGTAGGGCAAGAAAGCTGAGCAGCGCTTCGGTAGAGATAATCGCCGTACCCTGAGCGGTATCAAACGCCACATCACCATGAATAACCGGCACCAGCCTGCGTTGCAATGCCTCGGCAATTGGGGCGGTCTCCCAGGTAATGATCTGACCATTGGTACTTTGCAGAGAAGCCGACGGTTGAAAGCTGACTGCCGGCACCTGCGCAGCCAGCAATGTATCGACCACAATCCGATTGAGGCGCAGGGCCGCTGCCGCGGTAAGGGCAAAACCCGTATGATCGGCACTTAAAGGTATCCCACGATGAACGCCATAGCGTGCCGCATAGTGGTGCCCAAACGAGCCACTGCCATGCCCCAGCACCAACGCCAGGTTCGGATCGGCAGCACGTGCCTCTGCTACAGCGTGTGCCAGGCGTTCGATCACCACCAGATCAGCAGCTTCGCGCCCTGTCTTATCGGTAATAACCGAGCCACCAAATTTGATGAAGGTATACACAGCCGTTTACGATGGAAACAGTACTAAAACACCCAATACAGTGACGCCCCATAATACAATACTCAGGGCCAGTGGCCGATCTTGCAACACCAGGTCTTCGGGTGCACCTCCACCGTCACGTTGATGGATCAGGTACAGGTAACGAAAGATGGCATACACGACAAACGGAATGGTGATCATCAACATCGGAAACGGTTTTTGGGGTGCAACCGGTGCCGAGAAAGCCGTCATGCTATATGCCATCACAATACTGGCAGTCACAATAGCCTGCATCTGATCAAGCAACGGGATGGAGTATTCGTCCAGAATACGGCGATGATTACCGGCACCATCTTCAAGCAATTTTAGCTCGTGTCGGCGCTTACCAATGCCGAGGAAGAGGGCCAGCAATCCCATACAGACAATCAGCCAGGGTGTAATAACAATATCAATCACCACCGCACCGGCAACTGCCCGTAAAATGAAGCCCGCCGCAATAATCAGAATATCAAAAATGACAACATTCTTTAGCCAGTAACTGTAGAGAAAGCCCTGGACGGCGATATAGATAGCCAATACCAGCATAAAATCAAGATCACCATCGAGCCAGAATGCAAACGGAAAAACTGCGATGATCAGGATTGCCGCAGTAACCATCGCTAGCGTGGGACTAAGAATACCGGCTGCCAGTGGACGATGGCGTTTCTTGGGATGGGCACGGTCTTTTTCAATGTCTACCAGATCGTTAATCAGGTAAATTGCACTGGCCGCCATACAAAAAGCGATAAATGCCCCAATAACCCGCAGTAACTGAACAGGCTCGGTATACCAGAGGCGTCCTTCCGAAAAAGCAATTGCAGCAAAGACGAAGATATTTTTGATCCATTGCCGTGGTCGCATTGTGCGGATCAGTGCCTGTAAGGAACGGGCACTGAGGGGAGCCACGCGCTCGATAGATTGTGAACCAGAAAGGTTTTTCATGGATATCGTTACATCCTCATCAGTCCAGACCTTGCCTGATTGTACCCCACGAGCGCGTCAATCGTCAAAAGCTGCCACTACCTGCATGAAACAGCAGCGATTCGGGATCATCATGCACCGGATTGGCTACCTTCCATGCGCGGTCTGGCGGACGGAAGTGGTGTTTCCGCTCCCCCGTACTCTCTGCCAGGGGCGTATCGCATCGTTCACCCTGCTGACCCAGATCTGATGTGCGTTTGCGCCACGTCCTGGCTTGTCGATGATCAATGAGCTGAATTTCAGAACGTACTTGCTCATTTCGTTGTTTCGTCGCACTGCAATATCCGGTACAATACCGTACATCTGCGTTTTGGAAAGGGGGCGAGATTATGCTGACGGCTGAACTGGCGGCGTTCATTGAGCGTATGCCCAAAGTTGAACTTCATCTTCATCTGGAAGGTGCGGTGATGCCGCAGACCTTTTTGGCTTTGAGTCGGCGTAATAATATCTCCCTCCCAGTGCAGACCGAAGAAGAACTGCTTGCCCTCTTCCACTACGACGATTTTCACAATTTTCTGGAAACATTTATGGCCCTGGCGGCAACCATCGTTTCCGGTGAGGATTTTGAATTACTGGCGTTTGAGCTGGGAATGGCCCTGGCCCGTCAATACGTGGCTTACGCTGAAGTCATGATTTCGCCGATGCAACATGTTCGGCGGGGCGTTGATCTCCGCGAAGCGCTGGCCGGAGCAGCATCCGGTTTTGCGCGTGCCAGGCGTCAGGGCGGACCTCACGTTGGGATTGTGCTTGACTATGGCCGACAATACGGCGCCGAGGCAGCCTGGCCGATCCTCGAAACGGCCATCGCCTGTCGTTCGCTCGGTGTGGTGGGATGGTCGATTGGCGGTAATGAAATTGGTCATCCGCCGGAAGAGTTTGCCGAGTTGTTTGCGGCTGCCCGTCGTGCAGGTTTAGGGTTGATGGCGCACGCCGGTGAAGTTGTTGGGCCGGCCAGTGTTTGGGGGGCAATTGATGTACTGGAGGTTTCTCGTATTGGTCACGGCATTCGCAGTGTAGAAGACCCGCTCTTACTGAAAGCACTGGCCGAGCGTGACGTGGTGCTCGATGTCTGTCCGAGCAGCAATATCCGCACGAAAGCTGTCACGTCCTGGCAAACCCACCCGTTGCGTCAATTGTACAATGCCGGTGTGCCGGTTACCATCAATTCTGATGACCCAACATTCTTCGAGACAACGCTGAGCGAAGAGTTTCGGCGGATCGCTCACCATTTCGGCTTCACGGCGGATGATTTTTGCCGTATGACGCTCACGGCTGTCCGGGCCACATTCTTGTCACCGGCAGAGCGTGATGCGCTGCTGACAACCGTCGCTCAGGAACAGCAGCGATTGCGTGCAGCGTTGGGGGTGTAGCGGCATGCCTGACCGTAGCATCCCGGAGATTGCGTTGTCTGGCGTGCGGAAGGGTGATTTCTGCACCTACCATGCTCGACGGTGGGCGCGCATCGCACTGGTATGGATACGGCATTTGATCACTTTCATAATTCCATGCGATCCAACACGTGTTCTCTCGCCCTCCCGCTTTTTCTGCCGCAACGACATCATGAATAATCCATCGCGGTGACAATGTGATGGACACAGTAGGGGCGAGTTTAGAACCCGCCCCTACTGTGAACAGGCCTCGGAGGCTGACTGCCAGGATGAATAGCACGACGTTGATGCTCAACACCGTGCAGTGCAACCGCATGACGATGTGGGTAGCAGCCAGTTCCCACGGACGCACAACTTCTAGTGTTTATCACATCACCAGGAACGATAGATAGAAGATAAGGAAGAAAATGAACGACACGGTATTGGCGACCAATGCTGCCATATAACTCGCGGCTGCTTTGCGTTTGCGGATCAGCATAAACACAAAGCCTTCAACTGCTACCGCCAGCGCAAAAGCCGCTACGATAACGGCCAGCGGATTGACCAGCGCCAGCAACAGTTGACCAAGCAATAAGGTGACGATTGCGGAAACCGTGCTGGCGATAGCCGCATCTCCTAACGCACGAAACAGTGGTTGCCACTTGATCTGGACAAGAGTTAGCCATTCTAACAGTAACATCAGAACCAGTAATCCTACGCCTATTGGGCTGAAGATAAGTTCAGTGAAAGGAAACATCGGTTTGATCCTGGCTTCTATGCAATTATGCGTATCTATACTCTCCAGAAGGGTTTACACTATCCCCAAACCCATAATGGATAAGATAACTCAAGTTGCTACCTACGCTATGAGCAGGCCACGTGGAACTGACTGCTATAATGAACAGCACAACCCTAAGCACAACACCATGCAGTGTGATTGAACTGAATGAACCATGTGGATAGCAGCCAGTTCCCATCAACGCGCTACATCATGCCTTACGGTAGTAACTCGAGTTATGCCCATCCTCTGTGTCCTCTGTGGTGATAAAGGTAGCAACTTGGGTTAAGATACTACTTCCACCTGTTCCAGCAGGTTGTTTCGGCTAGATGTTGAAGATCAACGCCCCATATATCTTGTCTACTGTACCAATTGGACCGACCGATAGCCGAGGTCGTCTCGTCAATGCGCAGTGTTATTACGATTGACCAAACGACGGGCCAGGCCGCCGGCCAGACCGAGTGCTGCGGCAAAGGTGCGGTCTCTACTCAGCAGGCGCAGTTCACTACTTAAGAGATCGGCCAGCGTTGCATGATCAATCTTTGCGGTGCGTTCAATAGGGCTGGCACCGGCAATCGTTGCCCGCGTACAGGCATGACCGGCATCATCAGTTGCCTCAACGACAAACTCGGCCCGTTGATTATCAATGGCCCGCAAGCTGATCCGTTGTAGCCCTTCACCGTGTCGATCTGGCGCGGGGCGAATGGTAACACTCACCAGCCGAATGGCCGCCGGGCCAACCCCAACCGCCGGTCGGCGCAGGTAGAGTCGGATACTATCGCCTTCAATTCCAACCGCATCTTTAAGTGGCGTCCACTTTAGACAACTGGCCAGCCAGCCTACGAATAGCAGGGCGGCTACCGGATTCGCTACTGCATCGGCAGCATACTCTATCTCGATCTCATCAATCCGATGCAGATGGGGCAGAAATGATCGGGTGTCAAAGAACTGAGCCGTTAACTCACGCCACGGTGTCAGTCGTGTCCATCCCAGATCACTCACCGCCGGTGCTCCGTTTGCCCGTTGTTCAAAGATTGCCAGATCGGCCAGTTCTGCAATCGGATCGGCAAAGGTGGTTGAGTCAACAATCAGCCGATCACATAGCCGATACAGGCGTTGGATCAATGGCTGAGCCAGTGGCTGAGGCCCGGGTGCCCATAGCACCACCGGTAGATCGGGAACCAGTAAGGGCAGGACGATGCCGGACAATTGACCGGCTGGGGTGCCACGGGAGTGAATTGTGATCTGCTCACCGCACACCTGAGGACATCCGGCATTCGTGAGTGTGCAGAGGGCCTGGACATTGGCTTGCAACATTGGTGGTGTGCCGGGCTGGTCGATAACCACAACGGTACGATTGGGATGCTGTGCCGTCAGTTCTGGCGCTACTGCCAGTATCTGTTCGGCCCAGGAATCATCTGGTGCGCGCACGATCAGGTTGACTGTCAGCGCCCGTATCACTGCCTGGCCACCGGCGTCGGGATGGTTGGCCTGCTCTTGCCACATCTGGCGTAATTCACGCTCGATGGCGCTGATATCGATTGCCACCTCACTCATAGTTTTCCACCATGTCACAATCGCCGCCAGAATCGGCCATCGCGAGCGATAAATTCATCGGCTGCGGCGGGTCCCCAACTCCCCGCCTCGTAATTGGGAAACGGTTGTGGCGGACCTTCGGCCCAGTCGCGCAAAATAGGGGTTAACAATGCCCAACTGGTCTCGACCTCATCGCGTCGCGTGAACAGTGTACCATCGCCGAGCATACAATCGAGCAAGAGGCGTTCGTAGGCTTCGGGCGAGGTGACCCCAAACGAGGCACCGTAGCGGAAATCCATAGTGACCGGACGGATTTGTGGTTGACCCGGCACCTTTGAACTGAATTTCAGCGAGATGCCTTCATCGGGTTGAATCTTCATCGCCAAGACGTTGGGTTCAAGATCGTTCAGTGGCGTATCGGCAAAGATCATTGTCGGTGCCGCTTTGAACTGGATCGCAATCTCGCTTACCCGACGCGGGAGTCGCTTGCCACTGCGTAGATAGAATGGCACCCCGGCCCAGCGCCAGTTGTCGATGAAGAGTTTCAGGGCGACGTAGGTTTCGGTCTGTGAAGTTGGCGAAACCCCCTTCTCTTCCCGATACCCCCGCACCGGTCGGCCATTGGCACTACCCGGCCCGTACTGACCACGTACCGTATCATTGACCGACAATGGCCGGATTGCGCGCAGCACCTTCACCTTTTCGTCACGAACTGCATCGGCATCATAGACTGCCGGCGGTTCCATGGCCACCAGACACAGCAATTGCATCAGGTGGTTCTGGATCATGTCGCGCAACGCACCTGAGGTGTCGTAATAGCCGCCGCGATCTTCAACCCCGATGGTTTCGGCAACCGTGATCTGGACATGGTCAATATGGCTCCGATTCCAGATCGGCTCGAAGATGCCGTTCGCAAAGCGAAAAATCAAGATATTTTGCACCGTCTCTTTGCCGAGATAGTGGTCAATGCGATAGACCTGATCTTCGCTGAAGACCGACAAAACCTCGGCATTGAGTGCCTGGGCACTGTTCAGATCGTGCCCAAACGGCTTTTCGATAATGATCCGCGTCCAACCATGCGAATGCGCCAGACCATGCGCGCCTAGTTGGGCGATGATGGTTGGGTAGGCTTCAGGAGGGGTCGCCAGGTAAAAGACTCTATTCCCGCCGGTCCCACGCTCGGCATCGATAGTTGCCAGTCGTTCGGCCAGACGGGTATAGGCATCTGCATCGTCAAAACTACCGCGATGATATTGAATGCCTTGCGCAAAACTTGCCCATAAATCTGGATCAACTGCGCCAGAGCGTGAATTGGCATTAACCGCTTCGCGCAACAGTTCGCGGAATGTTTCGTCTGTCCAATCGCGACGGGCAAACCCCACGACTGAGAAGCCGCCAGGCAGGCGGCGCTCACGGGCCAGATTGTAGAGGGCCGGCACCAGTTTGCGACTGGTCAGGTCACCACTGGCGCCGAAGATGACCATTGTACAGGGTTCAGGGGTACGCCCTATCCGTAGTCCGGCCCGGAGCGGATTGTCCAGGACATTGGTTGTCACGTTGATCTACTCCACCTTCTTGACGGCGTGGCCACCAAACTGCTGGCGCAAAGCGGCCAGCACCTTCATGCTGAAGCTGTCTTCTTGCCGTGAACGGAAACGCATCTGTAACGACAGGGTGATAATTGGTGCCGGTACATCGAGATCGATGCTCTCCTGAACTGTCCAGCGCCCTTCACCACTGTCTTCAACATAGCCCCGGATACTGGACAGATCGGCATCGGCTGTGAACGCACGTTCGGCTAATTCCAGCAACCACGAACGAACGACACTGCCCTGGTTCCAGAGATGACTGATTTTGGCGAGGTCGAAATCGTAGCGGGACTGGCGCAAGATTTCAAAACCTTCGGCATACGCTTGCATCATACCGTATTCAATGCCGTTGTGGATCATTTTGACGAAGTGTCCGGCACCATGCGGCCCACAGAGGAGGTATCCCTCTGGTGGCGCGAGCGTTTGCAAGAGTGGCTCAACGTAGTGGAAGGTTTCTTCGTCACCGCCGACCATCAGGCAGTAGCCGATTTGCAAACCCCAGATACCACCACTTACCCCGATATCGAGGAAGCGCAGCCCCTGGGCTGTCAACTGTTCGGCATGAGCGATGCTGGCTTTATAGTTGTTGTTGGCACCGTCGATCACAATATCTCCCGGCGTCAGGAGCGGGGTTAGGGCTGCCAGATGCTCATCAGTTGCGCTACCAGCCGGTAGCATCAACCAGACAACACGCGGTGGGGTGAGCATTGCTACCAGGTCGGACAGCTCTTCGGCTGCGATCAAATCGTGTTCTGCCGCCAGTTCGCGCGCTTTGGCCACCGTCCGGTTATATACAATCACCCGATGACCGCCGCGCCGCAAGCGAATTGCCATGTTCGCGCCCATCCGACCAAGTCCGATCAAACCTACTTCCATGATGTGCTCCTCACATGCTTCAATCTCATTCAATTGACCGAGATTAAGGTTAGTACGCGCCACACTATATCAGTGATCGGTCACAACACTGAAGCGAGCGGTTTTCCGATATTACGGCGAACGTTGACCACATTGAACATGTGTCCTAAAATAACCTGCTAGATGTAGCGATCCATCGGTGGTCAGTGTTTATCCAACAGGAATTGACGCCGGTCATCTTTTCCAGTCCCTGCGAGGCTCAACAATGAAGAGCATTCCCTGGCGCAATGTATAGCTCAAAAACGTGACCTGGTAAATACTGTTTCCCGGGAAGCTCCTACATCAGTACTCGCTGCAAATTGTTATTGCACAGGCATTATACTCCGGTCTGATGTATCCGAAATCACTATCACGTATTATTGAGCGAAGAAAATATATTACGTGAGCAATCGTATGCCAGACAAACCATCAAATGGACAATATGTTACACCTCGTGGTGGCACTCCTTACACCGGCGAAACCCGGGTGATGCGTCGCCTGAATGCACCATCCGGTTCTCCATCTACCCCACCGCGACGACGCTGGGCGCTGGGCCGGATACTTCTGGGGCTGATGACGATAATCATCCTGGTGATCGGCCTTGGCTACTGGCAGGTCTGGCAACTGGCGCAGCGTGTTGTGGTGTCTGATCCCCGTGGCCCGGCACTCTCTTCACCATTACTTGGCGCGAATATTCTGGTTGTCGGGGTTGATATCCGGCGTGACCGCCCAGAAGAGGGAGTGCGTAGTGATACCTTGATGCTGATCCGGTTTGACGGGATGGGGGGTTGGGTTAACTTACTTTCGATTCCACGCGATACGCAGGTTGAACTGGATGAGCTTGGTCCCAGCAAGATCAACGCTGCTTACGCTTACGGGTATCGACATGCTACCGAACTGTACGGCGATGGGGTGACACCGGAACAGGCCGGTATGGCCTACGCTGCCGACACCGTGAGTCGCTTCCTCAATTTTGATCAGCGCGGCATGCGGGTTGATTACGTCGTGCAGGTTGACTTCGACGGCTTTGCTGCCCTGATTGATGCACTCGGCGGGATTACGATTGATGTGCCGCGGCGGATTGTTGATGAGGCGTATCCGACTCCTGACTACGGAGTCATGCGGGTTGAGTTTGAACCCGGCCCTCAACGAATGGATGGCGCACGGGCACTCATCTACGCTCGCACCCGTCATGCTGATAGTGATTTTGGCCGCACCGAGCGCCAGCAACAGGTGGTGCAGGCTATCGTCCAGGAGATACAGCAGCGTAACTGGTTTGAGCGCATCCTCCTGATCCCGCGCTTACGTGACGCGATCACGCAGGATGGTGAGACACCGGCAATAGTCACGACTCTGCCGATAGCGAATGTTGATACATTGCTGGCAGTAGCACGGATCGCAGCAAATCTCGATCCGGCCCTGATCGGACGTTATCGGATTGAACCGGGAACCGTCGCAGTGCAGACAAATGGCTCTAACCTGATCTGGGATGCTAACGATGTGGCGGCATTGGTCACGCGCTGGCTGACGCCACCCGGAGAGGCAAGCGAACAGGCGCAGGTGCAGGTGTTTAACGGGGCCGGGGTGGTAGGGCTGGCCCGTCGTACCAGCGAAAAGCTGGCGGCAAACGGTTTTACACTCCTCTCACCGGCTGATGCACCACCTGGGGAGTACCCGCGTACCGTCGTATATCAAATTGGGAACACCCCTTTCACTGCACGTCGGCTTGCCCAACTACTCGGTGCTGATCTGGTCGTTGGTTCACCGCCGGGCATCAGCAGTCAGGCCGATATTGTGGTGATATTGGGTAACGATGCGGCGAATGGGGAGTGATGTAAAACGGGGATGCGTGACCGTCACGCACTCGTCCTGCCCTGATCACCTTGCGGAGAAGATACCTTTACCAGACAGAGGTGCCTGTGTCGTATCATGTAGAGTGCCGCAGCGTAGCTGTTGCGCCAGTCGTGATCACGATCATGCGCGGGTCACAACGGTTTACCCCACCGGTCACGAGGACGACGTGCAGGCAGAGCACGTCTGTCAGGCTTGATCACCCCTGATGAGCAGACTGCGTGCGAGCGGTGGCACGAATCGTGGATCGGGCTTTCAGTCTGCCCACCATTCTCCTTTCGCGCTTGTTCTGTGACAGTAGCACTGGTCGTGAGCGAGCGCAGGCGAGAATTCCCCTGCGGAGCGAGTCAACTGCGTGGCAACAATCGCCTGGTAGTAAGCATGGCAGATGCCGAATCCGTGCTTCCGCACTCCAAACGGTGCAGCGGAAACGATGATGCAACGCATCCGTACTCAGATGCACCACCAGGGTATTTGGAACCCGTGCCCTGACCTCTCTGCCAGATTTGCTATCACTCCTCAAGCGTTGCCAGGATGCGATGTGCACGTACAGCCAGCCAGAGGGCAAAATGTTCCTCGGCGTTGTCGAGGTCCATGCCACTAATCTCTTTAATGCGTTCGAGGCGGTAGAGCAGCGTATTCCGGTGGACGTGCAATGCTTCTGAAGTTGCCCGTAGATTGCCAAGATGATTGAAATAGGCTTCGAGTGTCTTAATCAGATCGGCGTGTTGGCGTTTGTCGTACTCGGCCAGACTCGAGAGCGTCTCCCGGTAGAATGACCACAACTCAGGCGTTTCACGGAGACGGATCAACAGGCGATACACACCGAGATCGCCGAACGCCAGCACCCGGTCGTTGCCAAAAATCTGCCGGCCAAGGCTAAGCGATTGCTCTGCTTCTTCGACTGAACGGCGCCACTCGGTCAAATGAGTTGCAGGGGTGCCGATTGCGATCACGACATTTGGATGATCGAGCCGTAACCGTTCGCGCAATTGCTCTGTTAGCTCTCGCAGGCGCGTAACGCTGGTCGTAGGCAGCATACAAAGCACATTACTCTCACGACGAGAGATTGGTGCGTTCACGCCTAGACGTTTCAGTTCATTCTGAATGTTCGTTGCTGCGCGAGCCAGTGTTGCGGTGCTGGCATCATCAATATGTACCAGCATCGCCGTATGGGGCAGATGAAGGGTATATCCCAATTCCTGACCACGCTGGATCACTGCGGCCAGATCACCGGGTGCGCCGGCCAGAATCCCGGCAATAAAATCACCGCGTAGACGTTCCTCGGCAGCCTGTACCGCCTGCTCTTTCGCCAGCTCAAGCGCCAGTGCCAGTGCACCGCGCTGTGCCGCGGTGCGATCCCACGGATCGAGTAGCGTACCGGCAATCGCAACATACCCGATTGGCAAACCTGAATTACCAATTGGTTCGACCCAGATTTGCTGGTTAAGCAGCGTCGTTTCACCCCGTCCATTTGGCCGCAGCGCTTGTAATGCCAGCCGCGATTGCCCCCGCCCACGTTGGGCACGTAACACGCCATTCGAGGCGTAGAAAGCCACGCTCTGACCGGTACGTTCGTGCAAAATATCGAGCAGACCGCTTATTCCGCCACCTTGTAGAGAGCACTGGGTCAGCAGATCGTACAGACGAGCGGCCCGACGCTCAAATTGGGCTTCATAATCGGTAATAAGGCGGGTGATTTCACGCTCTACTTCACGTAAGTCAACCCCTTCGGGAAGCTGGAGCAAAGGCAAGCGGGCATCTTCGGCAGCCTGCTGATCTTCGGGCGTAATAGTGCCCAGGACCGCCACACCTGCAATTGGCACCGGTGCCTGCGCCAGACGACGAACGAGCACGGCAAGGGTAAGCCGAGGATCAAGGGCCAGGGCAGCTTCAACTGATAGTAAGGCTAATTCGCCGCCACGGAGTTCGGCAAAGGCCGGTAGGGTTGCACGTAACGTTGCAATCCAACTGACCTGACGCCCTAACCCGGCAGCGCCAGCCACAATATTTGTACCTTCGGGTAGGGCCAGGCGCACAACGTCGCGCACGGTGATCGTTACCATAGTGATGCATCACAATCGTTTATCACCGAAATCTTCTCGTATTATACAGTGTTCTTGCAAAAAGTGCTGCACCCACTTGACAAGCATCGTCTCATCTGATACAATCCCATACACAATAATTTTTTATACAACTATTCTGTCGACAATGAAGTTCATTGCAACTATATGACGCCATCTGGCTCAGAGCAGCACCGCATGATACAGGAAGTCTATGTTTTGCTGGATGACGGTGACCGTCGTGTACTCCGTCAATTCCAGCTTAATCCCACGCAGTACGCAGCCCTTCTGCTGCTGGCCGAGCACAATGGCGTGCGTTTGTCGGATCTGAGTGAGTATCTTCTAATCGATAAGAGTAGCACTACCCGGCTGGTTGATCGGTTGAGTGCTCTTGGTTTGGTCGAACGAATTGCTGATGCCAGTGACCGGCGGGTGCAGCGGATTGTGTTGACCAGACAGGGACGTGAGCATTTAGGGGTGGTTCGATCTGCATTCACTGAATCCGTCAGGCGACGTTGGTCAACGCTTGATAGTACCGAGCACGAGACCCTCATTCGGTTACTGCTCAAGCTCCGTCGCGAATTAACGATATTGCAACACGGGACAAATGGTGTGAAAGGAGGTGACATATCACCAGAGCGTGATTAGTGATTAAGGCCTGTTGTACGTCGATTATCAGGTATGGGCATTGTTGCCTCAAGCAAAGGAGTCTCTTGTGAAGCGTCTGTCGTTTTCACTCATCGCTTTATTGGCATTGTTCGCCTCTATCCTGGCCGCCTGTGGTCAAGCCCCCGCTGCTCAACCAACCGCTGCTCCCCAACCAACGACCGCGCCAGCCCCATCAACCGGTGATGGTATGGCCATTACCGGTACGGTAACTCTCTGGCATGCTTACGGTACCGGAAGTGCTGAGGAAAAAGCGATCAATATGCTGATTGATCGCGCACGTGCTGCTTACCCTGATGCCACCATCAACGTTCTCCAAATCCCCTTCGATCAGATTTTCAACAAGTTCAACAATGAGGTCTCATCAGGTGGTGGCCCTGATATGTTTATTGCTCCGAACGACAGTCTTGGCAGCCAGATCCGTGCCGGGGTGCTGGCCGATCTCAGCGAGTATCAGAGCAAGTTGACCGATGTTTCACCGACCGGTGTGGCCGGGATGTCGCTTGACGGTAAGCTGTACGGGATTCCTGAGTCGTTCAAGGCAGTTGCTCTCTACTACAACAAGAGCAAGGTTGCCAACCCGCCGGCTACTACTGATGAATTGCTGGCGCTGGTGAAAGCTGGTAACACCCTGGTGCTCAACCAGAATGCCTACCACAATTTCGGCTGGTTGCAGGCGTTCGGTGGTCAGTTGATGGACGCCAATGGGAAGTGTATTGCCGATCAGGCCGGTGGTGCCGAGTGGTTTGCCTTCCTGAAGGCGCTGAAGGAAGTTCCGACGGTGACCTTCTCGACCGACGGTGGTCAGGCCGACTCGCTCTTCAAAGATGGCAAGGCCGATATGATCATCAACGGCCCCTGGGTGCTTGGTGACTACCGGGCCGTGTTGGGTGATAATCTCGGTGTAGCTCCGATGCCGGGCGCTGCAAAACCGGCTGGCCCGCTGACCGGTGTGGATGGTTTCTACGTCAGCATCAACAGCCAGAATGTTGCAGGCGCGGTCGCGTTGGCGATGTTCCTGACCAGCCCTGAGTCGATGAAGGTGTACGTTGACGAAGCCGGGCACGTTCCGGTCAGCACGAAGGTCGAGATCAGCGATCCGCTGGTGCAGGCCTTTGCGCAGGCTTCGGCAACTGGCGTG
The DNA here is from genome assembly GCF_000018865.1 of Chloroflexus aurantiacus J-10-fl. NCBI lineage: Bacteria > Bacillati > Chloroflexota > Chloroflexia > Chloroflexales > Chloroflexaceae > Chloroflexus > Chloroflexus aurantiacus. The sequence continues at coordinate 634,508 of NC_010175.1, read as the reverse complement.
CCACGGCCTCAGATCCCCGAGCTTGACAACTATTGGGGACCGTTCGGTGATGCGATGACCAAGGTGCTCGACGGTGGTGCCGATCCAGCCGCAGCTGTGGCCGAGGCCTGTGCTCTGATGAACACTGCGAACGGGAAGTAAGTCTGCTTCTTACCAACCGTTCGCCAGACGGCAACCACGATTGTTGACCGTTTTCGACAATCGGTTGATGATGGTGTAGTGTAGTCTACAGGACTGGCGGGAGCATAACAGCCTATAATATGCTCCCGCCAGTTGCAACCGGTACAGTCTGATCAAAAGATGGCTGGTATACTGGGCAAAAGCAGTGATATGATAATCCAAGTTGCCACCTTACGTCACCACAGCGGTGCGGAGCATTGAGCGCGACGGGGAGAGGGGGGGAACACGGATGGACGCGGGTTTGGCGGATGCACGCGGATAGATTGTCACCCACAGTGCTCCCTTCTATCACCACAGCGACACGGCGGGTGGGCATACCAGATGGCTGTGACGTCGTGCATCTACGAAACTGGCTGCGACCCACCTGATGCATACCGGTCAGGTACGCTGCACGATGTGGTGCGCAGGGTCGTGCTGGTCATCATCGCCAGTAGCCTTTCGTGGCCTGCTCACAGTGTATGTGGCAACTTGGGTTATGATACAGTTGCGCAATGGGGCACCATCTCAGGCAATCAGTCCAATCAAAGGGGAGGAAGCCGCATGGCAACCACAAATCCAGAGCTGACCTCGCAATCGGTGCGTGTACCGCGTTCAGCTCTGCGCGAGGGGTGGAAACAACTGCGCACCCCAATTGTCTACTTGTTGCCGGCGTTGATCATCATGATGGTGGTTACCTTTTATCCGCTGGCATTTCAGGTCTGGATGTCATTTACCGACTACGGTGTCATCAAAGAAGAGGGCAAACAAACGCTCAACCCCTTTGGCCCAAACGGCACGACACCACCCAATTATCGACCGGCTCAATATGTCGGTTTGAAAAATTACCTCGACATCATTACCAATAACCCCCAGTTTGTCGCCCGTCTTGGTGGTAATTTTGATTTTTGGCGTTTACTGGCGTTCAACCTGTGGTGGACGTTCTCGAATGTCGGGTTTCATGTCGTCTTGGGGGTGATCATTGCAGTATTGTTGAATGTAGAAGGGCTTTGGGGGCGAAAAATCTACCGTGCCATTTATATTTTGCCCATGGTGCTACCCAATATTGTCGTTGCTACCGTCTGGCGCAATATGTTTGACGATCAGTACGGTTCAATTAATCAGTTAATAAATCTCTTTATCACGCCATTCGGTCTTGATCCGGTACAAATTCGCTGGTTTAACCAGATTCAAGACCCCATTCCAGGGATTGGTTTACCGCTCAGCTATTATGCAATGTTGATTGCCAATATCTGGTTGGGATGGCCGTTTATGACTATCGTTGCTACCGGTGCACTCCAATCGATCCCGAAAGAGATGTACGAGGCGGCCAGTATCGATGGAGCAACCGGTTTACAGCAATTCTGGCGGATTACGCTCCCATTGTTGCGTCCGGCAATGGTTCCGGCTGCAATGGTTGGTATCGTAACGACATTTAACCTGTTCCACGTCATCTACTTCATGAGTGGTGGCGGTCCACTCGGTCGTACCGAGATTATGGTTACGCAGGCGTTTAAGCTGATTAATGTTAACCAGCTCTACGGTGTTGCCGCTGCCTTCTCGGTCATTATTGCCCTGGTGCTGATCCCGATTTTCTTGATTACCAACAAGATTTCTCGCGCCACGGAGAGCTACGATGTCTAGTGTCACCATTCGTTCGCGTCGTTCGGGCAGTACATCCGCCGGTCGCCGGTTGAAGTGGTGGCAACAATTAGTGTTGCAGGCGATCTGTCTGTTCATCGCCGCCACCGTCTTATTCCCGGTTCTCTGGATCGTGAGTATGTCACTCGATCCACGCAATATCTCGCGTCCGACCGAGCTGAATCTGATCCCGCCCGGTGCATCGTTGCAGGCTTATTTGCAGGTGCTCGACCGGCCAACAGCCAATCCGGTTACGTTTACCGAACTGGCCTTCAACAGTCTGCGCCTCGCTGGTGGCGTCTCTGCCTTTGCTTTGTTGATCGGTGTCAGTGCTGCCTACGCTTTTTCCCGCTTCAAGTTCCCCGGTCGCCAGTTTATGATGATTGCAGTGCTGGCGATTACGGTGTTGCCGAGTGTAGCGACCATTGCACCGCTGTTTGCCCTGTTGAACAGCATTCGTATCAGCAGCGCAATTATGAGCATTGTGCTGATTCTGGCCGGGTTGATGCTGCTCGGTTTGACTGTTTTTGCCGTAGCACCGGCCATCCGCCTGGGATCGGCGGGTCCAGGTAACTATTTATTTGGCGCAATTGGTCTGGCGATCAGCCTCGGTTTGATCTATGGCGGTATCACACCGGCACGCAGTGAAGTCTTCATCTTACGCAACTCTCTGCTGGGGGTTGGGATTGCCATGGTTTCGGGTGCTTTACCGTTCGCGATCTGGAATCTGAAAGGGTATCTCGACACTATCCCGAAAGAGCTGGAAGAAGCAGCGATTATCGACGGCGCTTCCCCGAGTCAGGTCTTTTTCCAGATCGTGTTACCCCTCGCCACGCCAGCCCTGGCAGTGACCGGTTTTCTCGGTTTTACCGGTGGTTGGACCGAGTTCTTTTTGTCGTGGCAATTCCTGACCGACCCAAAAGATTTTACGCTCGCCATGTCACTCTACAACATGACCGGTCAGTATGCCGGTCAGATCCCCTGGTCGCGCTTTGCTGCCTTCTCGATCTTGCTGTCACTACCGGTCGCAATTGTCTACCTGCTGTTACAGCGCTATATCATCGGTGGTTTGACGCTGGGTGGTGTGAAAGGCTAGGCGCTGCTGCAACATGGGATGGTATGAAAGATAGCGCATCCCATCCCATGTTGCTCCCCTCTGGTTCTGCATAATGTCAATCGTTTTGTCCTGATATACGTCAACTCAAAGGATGGTTCATCGTGGAACAGTATCACGTCTCTGCCGATTTTATCTTCGGGACTATGGCGACCGATAGTCGGCGATTGGGGTACGTGCGGGCCGAGTTAGCCGGTATGTCGCACCGCTACCGGATGGAGCCGCTCGCTCCACAGCCGGGCGAACCGGTGCGGCTCTTCGTCACCCTTGGCCCGTCAATTGTCGCCGATCAGGTGTGTGTCTACTACACAACAGATGGTAGTGAGCCTCACGGTGAACGAGGTCAGCCGGCGCCGGGAAGTCACGTAGCGCACGGACAACGTCTCTCCAGTCATTGGGATACCCTGCTCTGGGGATACGCCGAGGAGTGGGCAATTGATCTCCCACCACAACCAGCCGACACGGTGGTTCGTTACCGGATTGAAGCCTGGCTTCGTGAGGGGAACGGCTCACTCTGGTACAGCGAAGTGATCGGCGCAACTGCGGGTGACGGTAGTGTTGTTGGGCAACCAGGGCCGGGCGATCACTATCTGCACGAGATGGGGTATGAATTCAACCTGACGTTCTTCCGCCGTCCACGTACCTGTGCGTATCGGGTTGGCGATGAGGGAGTACCGGGATGGCTTGATGATGCGCTCATTTATCACGTCTTCATTGATCGTTTTCATCCTGGTCCTGGCCGACAGTTTGCCAATCCGCCAACTCCGATGGGGATTTACGGTGGCACTCTCGCCGGTGTAACCAGCAATCTGGATTACATTGCCAGCCTGGGCACGACGACGATCTGGCTCTCGCCACTCTTCCCTTCACCCTCTCACCACGGCTATGATGCGACCGACTATTACAGTGTCGAGCCACGCCTGGGTACCATGGCCGACCTGCAAACGCTCATTGCTGCGGCCCATGACCGGGGAATGCGGGTGATCTTTGATTACACCGCCAATCATTTCTCGAACAGACATCCTATCTTTCAGCGAGCGATTAGCGATCCTCACAGCCCAGAACGAGACTGGTTTATCTTTACCCGTTATCCTGATCTGTATGTGTCGTTCTTTGGGGTTGCCGAATTACCGCAACTCGATCTGGACTACCCACCAGCCCGCCAGTTTATGATTGATGCCGCCCGTTACTGGCTGGAACAGGGGGTTGATGGGTATCGCCTCGACTATACCATTGGCCCCTCACACGATTTCTGGACATTATTCCGGGCGGCAATGCGCGCCGTCAGGCCCGATTGTGTGCTCATCGGTGAAGCTGTGGATACGGCAGAGGTGCTACGCTCGTATGTTGGCCGTCTCGATGGCTGTCTGGATTTTCTGCTGCTGCAAGCCATCCGCCGCTTTTTCGCCTTCGATGAAATACGTGCCAGCCAGTTTGCTGTCTTTCTCAACCGCCATCTGAACTACTTTCCACCCGGCTTCAGTTTGCCGACATTTCTCGACAATCACGACATGAATCGGTTTTTGTGGGTGGTACGCGGTGACACACGTCGTCTGCGGCTCGCGGCACTTTGTCAGTATACCCTGCCCCATCCACCGGTACTCTACTACGGCACTGAAGTTGGCCTTAGCCAACGGCTCGATGTGCGTCACGCCGACGGAAGTGGTCACCCGGAAGAATCGCGGTTACCGATGCGCTGGGGAGATGAACAGGATCAGGAGTTGCTCGATTTCTACCGGCAACTGGGCGCGCTGCGACGGGCAACGACCGCGGTCTGGCGAGGTAAGCGGACTATCACCCATATTGATGATCAGCGTGGACACCTGGCGTATACCTGCACGGCTCAAGACCAGACCTGGCTCGTTGTGCTGAATAATGCCTCACAGGCTGGCGTCATTCCCGTACCTCCAGGTCGCTGGACGGTTGTCCTGCCGAGCCAGACTGCCGAACTTGTGGCCGGAAAGGTCGCGCTGCCACCGTATGGTGGGGCGATCTTACGTCGCGAAGCGTAGCCAGTTGCACATTCATCGGCGATCCGGTATACTATCGTTTCGGTGTAAGAATAACGGCGCATAATCGCTGCTACGGGGCGCACCAAATCTACAGCGAAGGAGGTGATGAGGAGGGATCACGGTTACGACCATAGAACAGGTATTGCCCCGTACCGACAGATGTTCTATGTCGCCTGACGTACCGTTGATCCAGCAGCGCTATGCGAGTTGAACGTCGTGAAGGCGAAACTGTCGAACAGCTCATTCGCCGCTTCAATAAAGGTGTCGTTGCCGAGCGCATCACCAAAACGTATCGCGAGAAGATGCACTTCATCTCGAAGAGCGAGCAGCGCAAAGAGAAGCGCCGCCGTGCCGAACGAAATCGTCGCAAGAAACTGGCTAAAGCTGCCGCGCTTGGCCTGTAATTGAAAAAACTTCTCGATGGCACATACGCTGCACTGGCAGTGCGTATTGTGCCATCGGCCATCTTAACGTAATGGAATTATTGTATGTTTGATAAACTGGCTGCTGTTGCTGCACGTTATGATGAACTAACCGAGTTGATGGCTCAGCCAGAGGTAGCGACCAACGTTACTCTCTTGCAGCAGTATGCTCGCGAACAGCGTGAAATTGAGGATATTGTTAACGCTTATCGCGAATATCAGGCTACCCAACGCGCAATTGAGGAGGCTGAAGCCATGCTCGAAGATAGCGATCCTGAATTGCGTGCACTGGCTCAGGAAGAGCTTGAGACGCAACGGAAGCGCCTGGCGAGTCTGGAAGAGCAGTTGAAGCTGTTGTTATTGCCACGTGATCCGAACGACTCAAAAGATGTCATTATGGAGATTCGGCAGGGTGAAGGTGGCGATGAAGCAGCGCTGTTTGCTGCCGATCTCTTCCGCATGTACACCCGCTTTGCCGAGTCGCGCGGCTGGAAGGTTGAAGTTGATAGTCTGACCGAAAACGGTATCGGTGGTATCAAAGAGGTTATCTTCCAGATTCATGGTGAAGGTGCGTACAGCCAATTGAAATATGAGGGCGGAGTTCATCGTGTGCAGCGTGTACCGGCCACCGAAGCCCGTGGCCGCATCCATACATCGACTGCAACGGTTGCCGTGCTGCCCGAAGTCGAAGAAACAGAGATCGAGATTAAACCTGAAGATTTACGAATTGATGTGTTTCGGAGTGCCGGTCACGGTGGACAGGGGGTCAACACCACCGACTCGGCGGTGCGGATCGTCTACAAGCCCGGTACCCCCGAAGAGATTGTGGTTACCTGTCAGGATGGCCGATCACAGATTCAGAACCGTGAGCGGGCGATGACGGTGCTGCGTGCCCGGTTGTACGCGCGCGAGCAAGAGAAACGACAGCGCGAAATCGGCGCTTCACGACTGGCGCAGGTCGGTAGTGGTGAGCGGGCAGAGAAGATTCGGACGTACAATTTCCCGCAAGATCGGATAACCGATCACCGGATCGGGCAAAACTTCTCAAACTTGCCGGCTGTGCTCGATGGTGAACTCGATAAGATTATTGAAGCGCTGATTATTTACGATAATGCCGAACGGTTGCGGGCGAGTGGGGTTAGCACCTGAAGCGCCCTTTGCATTCCCACTGTTGGCTTCTGCACATTGGCCGCTTACGCCGTTCTCACCACCCTACTGAAGCAGGGTGGTGTCTTTTTTTGCGTGACTCCTTCTCGCTCCTCGCACCTCACGCAACCAGCAGGGGTATCACTGGAATAGCCAGTCGTTCTCCATCTGCTCTGCATCTCGGCGAATTCCGGTGTGAATATTGATACCACGATGTTGCGTGCATCCATCGTGGTCGTGCATATAGTTGCTCGTGTCACTACATTCGTGTACAATGGCGCTCAGTCTTGTTGCCGATCAATTGGCTGCTACAGCAAACGTGTTGTTATCACAGTACGCGATACCTCCAGGTGTCACGTAACACGCGCAAACATCGGCTTATCGCAAAGTGACTCGTATGCGTGAATTACTGATTGCGACCCACAATCCCGGCAAATTACGTGAGTTTGCCGCTATCTTTGCCGATCTCAATCTGCGCCTCTATTCATTAGCCGATGTGGGCATTCAGGAGACTATCGAAGAGACCGGCCAGACATTTGCGGAAAACGCACGCCTCAAGGCCGAAGGTTATCTGGCGTTGAGTGGTTTGCCGACACTGGCCGATGATAGTGGTCTGGAAGTAGCCGCTCTCGGCGGTGCTCCCGGTGTCTATTCGGCGCGTTATGGTGGCCTGTCAGGGCCGGCTCAGTTGCAGTACCTGCTCGACCAGATGCGTGATATTCCCTGGCATCAACGGTTGGCCCGTTTCGTTTGTGTGATTGCCCTGGCCCATCCCGACCATCCAACCGAGCTGGTGGAAGGTACGCTTCCCGGTGTGATTGAATTTGCGCCGCGTGGGAGTGGTGGCTTCGGCTATGACCCACTCTTTTACGTGCTCGACGAGGACGCAACTCTGGCCGAGTTGAGTGCTGAACGGAAGAATCAGATCAGTCATCGGGCGCAGGCGGCACGCGCAGCGCGTGAGGTATTGGCGCGCTGGCAGCGTTCGTCTGGTAGTTAGTGATGGCCCAGATCGGTGCACGGAGACTATTGTGCTGGTGGCGTCATTCGCTTCGGGAAGTACAGGTAATGCGTTACTGGTGCGAGCAGGTGATCAGGCCCTGCTCATCGATGCCGGTGTCCCGATTCGTACCCTCACGAATCTGTTACACGCCTGTGATACGACGCCGCAGCAGGTACAGGCTGTCTTGCTGACCCACGAACATGCTGATCACGCACAGTACGCACTGGCATTTGCCCGTCGCTACAACGTGCCCCTGGTCGCGCCCGCGGCTACACTGACTGCCCTGGGTGAGTCGCCCGATCCTGTCGCGCTCGATCCGCTCCCGGTAGGCGAATACGGTGCAATCGGCGTGTTCAACGTGCAGAGTTTTCGCGTCGCGCACGATGCTGCCGATCCGGTTGGGTATCGCATACAGATGGCCGGTGTGTCTGTAGCGATAGCTGTTGATTTAGGGAGCTGGAATGCCGAGACGGTAACGGCGCTGGCAAAGGCTGATCTGATTGTCGTTGAAGCGAATCACGCTCGTGAATTACTGCCACTTTCGCCCTATCCTGTGGTGGTACGGCAACGAATCAGTAGTCCGCTCGGTCATCTCGACAATACCCAGTGCGGCCAACTGCTGGCTCAGGTTGCCACACATGGCGGGATCGGTGATGTCTGGTTGGCGCACATCTCACGGCGGGCCAATACGCCCCAGACTGCGCTAAATGATGTCAGTCAGACGCTACGACAGGCCGGTATCCAGCGTTTACCACGCATGCAGGTACTGCCGCCTCGTGCACGACCGGTTCCTGGTGGTATCATCTGCTGGCAGCCCCAAGAACGCTGGCAGCAACCAGGTTTGTTTACAGGTGATTGGTGATACGCAAGAAGGAGGCGATCAATGCCGATCCAGAAAATGGATTACATCTGGTTCAATGGCGAGCTGGTGGAGTGGGATAAGGCGACGGTGCATGTGCTGTCGCACGCCATTCATTACGGCACCAGCTTTTTCGAGGGCATTCGCTGTTACGAGACGCCACAGGGGCCGGCGATTTTTCGGCTCACGCCGCATATGCAGCGCCTCATCGACTCGGCGAAGATTTATCGCACCACAATTCCCTACACCCTCGATCAGTTGGTGGCAGCGGTCAAAGAAACCGTGCGCGCGAACCGCTTGCGCTCTGGCTACATTCGACCGGTGGTATTCCGTGGTTATGGCGAGATCGGGGTCAATCCGCTCAACAATCCGGTTGAAGTAGCCATTGCAACCATCGAATGGGGCAAGTATCTCGGTGCTGAGGCAATGGAACAGGGTGTCGATGTCTGTATCTCGTCGTGGAATCGGTTTGCCCCCAACACCATGCCGGCCCTCGCCAAAGCGGGCGGCAACTACATGAATTCCCAGTTGATCAAGATGGAAGCAATAGCCAATGGCTACGCCGAGGGGATTGCCCTCGATGCCGATGGTCATATCAGCGAGGGCAGTGGCGAAAACCTGTTCCTGGTGCGTAATGGCGTTGTCTACACGCCACCGTTGACCTCATCGATCCTGAGCGGGATCACCCGTGATACGGTGATGACGTTGCTGCGTGAGATGGGGGTTGAAGTGCGTGAACAGGTGCTCCCGCGGGAGATGCTCTACCTGGCCGATGAGCTGTTCTTTACCGGGACTGCTGCTGAGATAACGCCAATCCGATCAGTGGATCGGATTCCTGTCGGTACAGGCCGGCGTGGCCCAATTACGGCTGCGGTGCAAGAGGTATTCTTCGGGATCGTGCAGGGTGAGCGTCCTGATCGTTACGGGTGGCTCGAGTACGCATAAAGCGTCAGGAATAAGCCTGTCGCCAAGGTAAATAGTGTCGCGAAGCGGGGCGTAGCGCCACTACGCCCCTTTGTTTCGCAACCGCGATGTGTGATCTACTCGCTCTGCTCGCATGCCCTGTTCAACGACCTCCGGCGAGCCGCGGTTTGGGCATCGCAGTGTGTGAGCATTGGTGCAGTGTATCAGCGCTCAGGTGCAGCACCAGGGTGAAGTGTTGATAGTATGTCCTGCGTTCTGTTCTACCAGATTTGCCAGTAACCGGTACGATACGCACCCGGCATTGAGCACGGTGGATGCGGTATCCAATTCGGCGCGTAATACTACCGCTTGCTTAATGATGGGCAAATATCCCCCATTGCATGTCCTGGACAACATGCCGTATAATGTCAGTATAGTTGTGCAAAATGTTTCAACAACCAATGCAAATGATTGACAAAACTGTTATCTGTTGTGAGCATGTTACAAAGTCATATCTCGAAGGCGAGCGTCAGCGGATCGTCTTGCGTGACATTACGTTCCAGGTTCAGGCTGGCGAGCTGATTGTTTTGCTGGGCAAGAGTGGGAGTGGCAAGAGCACCCTGCTCAATCTCGTGAGTGGCATTGATACACCGGATACCGGCGCAATCTGGGTGGCCGGGCAGCGCCTTGATCAGTTGCGTGAGCGGGAGCGCACCCTCTTTCGTCGTCGCTCAATTGGCTTCGTATTCCAGTTTTATAATCTTGCGCCTACGCTCACCGCGCTGGAGAATGTACTGCTGCCCCTCGAATTGAATGGTCAGCGCGGAGCAACGGCACGCGCAGCAGCACTGGCAATGCTCGAAGCGGTTGGATTGGCCGACCGCGCTAATACCTATCCTGATCGCCTCAGTGGTGGCGAGCAGCAGCGGGTGGCAATTGCTCGCGCACTGGTTCATAACCCTGAACTCGTGCTGGCCGACGAGCCAACCGGCAATCTTGATAGTGATACCGGTGCTCAGGTGCTCGATCTCCTCGACCAGCTTACCCGCCAACAGGGTAAGACCCTGATCATGGTGACGCATAGCCGCGAGATGGTTGGTGTAGCTGACCGCGTCTTTCAGTTACGCAATGGTCAGATTCAGGAAGTGGCGTTGTCGGCAGTTTGATGAGCAGTCTGTCACCACAATTAGATGTGTATTCAGCCGGTCGCAATCTTATAGCTTTATGATATGCTCTGTGACCGGTGATGATATGATAGTAGAGTCATGTACTTGATGAAGAGGAGGTGTATTCAATATGATGCAAACTAATCACCATACAACCCCAAAGGCACCGCGCTGGATCACGACTGAAGCCGGTCAGTGGGCCTGGGCTACCAATGAAGAGTGGCGTCGCTTTGCTGATCGCGCCCTGAGTGTCAGTGAACGCCAGCGCCTGCTGGCTGAAGCCGAACTCCTACGTACTCAGAGTGCCTCCGCTGACCGCACCTGATAGTGTATGCCAGCGTAAAATGATTGTAGGAGGCAGCGCTGCCTCCTACCAGACCAAAGACGACTGACCGATAGACGCGCTATTCCTCCGCACGCACTCCCAGCACAACCCGACTTCCCCTCGGAATATAATCGCCGTTATTTAGCCCAACATACCCACCACTTGTTTCCCGCGCTGCACTCACCACTTGATTGGGGGCATAACTGTCAAAGTTGGGGAGTCGGTCGCGCCCCTGCACATCGACGTAAACCAGAATGATACCCGGCGTATTGTTCAGAATGGCTTCAGCTTCCGCTCTACTCCGTCCGATAACGTCGGGGAAGCGCACCACATCACCCAGACTCACGTAAATTGTTACCTCGTCTCCCTGGGGAATGCGCAGATTTGCACTCGGCGATTGTCTGATCACAAATCCGACATCAACGGTTTGACTGGGTTCTTCTACCACAGTCACCGTCAGACCGGCGGCTATTAATTGATCGCGAGCGATAGTACTGCGTGTGCCTGTGACATCGGGAACTGATACCAGCAACGGTCCCAGGCTCACCGTATACGACAGCGGACTATTCGCCTCGACAATCGTACCGGGAGAAATGGTTTGGGTAATCACTATCCCCTGGGGAACATCGCGATTATACTCACCGGTTGGTGCCGGAATGAGCTGATTTTGCTCTAATAACGTGCGGGCTTCACCATCGCTGCGTCCCACAATATCGGGAACAATGGCAGTGGCGACGATGGTTGGTGACGGAGTTTCTGAAGGATTGGTACCGGTTGCTGGTGTGACCGGGCGATTGGTATTACCGCTGAAAAGGTTATTCAACATCCCACTACTGACCACAAAGACAATCGCCAGTACGCCAACCAGGGTTAGCATACCTACCAGGAAGACACCGCATCCGACGTTTTCCTGGCGCGGGGCGCGGGTGGCTGCCGGGCGCGGGCTGGGAATTGGTGCCGGGCGCGCTGCTGTGACCTGTGCCGGGCGTTGTGGGCCGGGAGAGCGCGTCTGCACCTGAGCAGGCGGCGGTGCAATGCCTGGATTGACCACTGTCGCCTGTGATACCAACCGGTCATACGCCTGTAGTTCTTCGGCCAGTTCAAGCGCACTCTGCTGCCGTTGTGCCGGGTCTTTGGCTAATGCCCGCAGAATAATTGCTTCCAGGGCAGCCGGAATCTGCGGGTTGTAGCGACGTGGTGGTGGCGGCGGCTCACTGATATGCTTCATTGCCACTGCTACCGCGTTATCACCGGTGAACGGGAGGCGTCCGGTAAGCATCTCGTACAGCACCACCCCCAAAGCGTAAATGTCCGATTGTGGAGTTGCTGCCCGACCCTGGGCTTGCTCTGGCGCGATATAATCAACCGTCCCCAGCGTCACTCCGGTTTCGGTCATGGCGGTCGAGAGCCGACTCTTGGCGACCCCAAAATCGGTGATGCGCACTTGTCCGTCGTCGGTGACGATAATATTTTGCGGTTTAATGTCACGATGGATCAATCCGGCGCGATGGGCAGCGTGCAGGCCACGCGCAATCTGTTCGGCAATGCGCACTGCACGGGGAATCGCAAACGGAGCTTCACGGTTGATCAGTTGTTTGAGCGTCGTGCCGGCCACGTATTCCATCACAATGTAATGTCGGTCACCATCCTGACCGACATCGTAAACATCGACCAGGTTCGGATGACTGACCATCGCGGCTGCGTGTGCTTCGTGACGGAAACGCGCCATAAAATCGGGATCGGTCATGAGGTGAGGATGCGGAATCTTTATCGCGACCGGGCGATTCAACCGGAGATCACGTCCCAGGTAGACGCGGGCCATCCCGCCTTCGCCCAGGAGCTGTTCGATTTGATAACGACCGTCAAGTAGTTGTGGTTGCATTGTTTTTGCAGAGAGTGATGCAATAATATCGCTGTTTGTCTACCATAGTTTAACAAAGCGCGCCGGGTTGGCGAGAGGCGGATTGCCGGCATCGAGCAATGCTTCCAGTACAGCCAGATTGACTACGTCATCACGGTTGTAGTCGAGGAGGGTTTGCAATGCCAGTTGATCGGCATATTGCTCGTATCGCTCCCACAAGCGCGGCGCATCACGACCGGTCAGGCCAGACGAAACACGGGTAATGCCGAGTCTTTCTTCTACTCCCTTCAACCCACCACGTAGTCCACGGCGCCGGCATTCGTGCAAGAGATCGCGATGGGCGAACTCAGCACGCAGGTCTGCCTGTAATTGCCGTTTGATTACCGGTAAATCGAAACTACTACCGTTGAAGGTCACGATAGTCGAAACGGCTTCGAGCGCCTCATAGAGCGCGACATCACGGATGCCACCACCGACCAACTGAATGACGCCCCTGTCATGGCGGTAGATTCCGATCACGCTCATCGTGCCGCTGTACGTTGTTTCAATATCAAGATAGGCACGCATGCCAGCTCCTGTTGCTCGTAATTCGTGTTCAATTATGGCACGCCCCCGGCAAAGCGTCAATTGAACACTATAACCGCCGGACTCTCGTCTTGCCTGTCAGACGTGTATTCACTTGTGCTATAGTAATCAACGATCTTGCACTAGCGTTTGTTTCCACGCAGGAGGAACAATGAGTCCTTTACCTCGCCGGATCGTGCTTGACACCGATCCAGGTATTGATGATGCCCTGGCAATCTTGCTCGCACTGGCCTCGCCTGAGATTGAGCTGGTCGGTTTGAGTATTGTGCACGGCAATTGTACGCTGGCCGAGGCCGTAGCCAATGGTCTCTCGGTACTGGAACTGAGCGGCGGCCACCACATCCCCCTCTTTGTCGGCTGTGATCGACCGTTACTGCGACCACTAACGACTGCACACGACACCCACGGACAACGTGGTTTGGGGTATGCACAATTGCCACCGGCTCAACTCCAACCGGTCTCTGAACACGCGGTCGATTTTATCATTCGTACCGCGCTGGAAGCTCCCGGCGAAGTGACGCTGGTTGCAGTTGGCCCCCTGACTAACGTTGCTCTTGCACTACGTAAAGAACCCCGTCTTGCCGGTGCGTTACGCGAGATCGTCATAATGGGTGGAGCATTACGGGCTGATGGGAATGTAACGCCACGGGCCGAATTTAACGTCTACGCTGATCCACACGCTGCCCAGATCGTCTTCTCGTCGGGTGCTCCGTTGGTGATTATGCCGTGGGATATTACGCGCCTGGTGCGCCTCCACGAGAGTGAAGTCAATCGGTTGGCCCAGGCGGGCAAGCCGATTGGTCGCTTCATCGCCGATGCTACCCGGTTTTACATCGAGTTTCATCGTCGCTATTTTGGCTATGATGGCTGTGCAATTAACGATCCGGCTGCACTGGCGCTGGTCTTTCTGCCCGATCTGGCAACCTATGCCGATGTTCATGTGACGGTCGAGACCTGTAGCCCGTTAACGATGGGCTTTACGGTGGCTGATTTTATGCTAAGCGATGGCCGTCAGCCAAACGCACGGGCGGTTGTAGAATTCGATACGCCCCGTTTCCTGTCGCTCTTTGTTGAGCGGATGCAGATGCTCGAACAACGCCTGTATGCCTAGAGAGACATCATGTCGCGTGGGGCAGGTGAAGCCGTTGCCTGCGCCTGCCCCGGATGTCAACCCTGAAAGGGCTGTTCGACCAGGCTCGCGTCGGAAGTCATGCTGCCGTACCCACTGTGATCTCCATCGGGCGCGAGTGGCGCGCCGCAACTCCTGGCTCCTGTTTGTTGCCAGACGCTAACCCATGGTTTGGCAACGATGACCAACGTCTACCACAAGCGCTAATGCGAACGATGCAGACGACGGCGAATGGTCTCAACAAAGAAGGTAGCTGCCTCTAAACGCAATCTCATAGCGAGCAGCGCATAGATGAAGACCCCGGCACTGCCCGCCACAATCACCTGAACAAGGGGTGGTAATGGCTGGGTCAGGATTGCGATCCCACTGACTGCACCTGCCATCACGCCACTTGCCAGTAATCCCTTGATCATTGCCTCTCCGAGCCGTAATCCATTCAGCGGTAGCGAGCGCTGCAACAACCACGCGGTGATAATTGCGTGACCGATCCACTGCGCGGAATTGCCCAGTACCAGGCCCAAAAATCCCAACGATGTCCATTCGGCAAGCGGTATGGCAACCACCAGATAGCACAGAATGGCTGCACCTTGAATCAAGTTGGGGGTCAGCGTGTTCTTGCGAGCGTAGAACGCGAAGAGAAGCATCTGATCGATGGCCGCCGCCGGTAATCCGGGGAGATACGCCAGCAACGCCAGGGCGGTAATCGCTGTGTCTTGCGCTTGAAACGCTCCTCGCTCGAACAGAGCAGCCGTAATTGGTTGACTGAGTGCTGCCAGACCAGCGGTAGCCGGCAGGATTAAGAGCAACACAACCTTCAGCCCCATCGCCAGCGTCGCCCGAAAAGCATCCTCATCGCCGGCAGCACTTTGGCGCGAGAGGGTTGGCAACACTGCCAGTGCCACTGCCGACGCTACCAGTCCCAGCGGAAACTGAATGAGCGTCGTAGCAAAGCGCATGGTTGAGATTGCGGCGGGAAATCCTGAGGCCAGCCAGCGATCAATCGTTACCCCAATTAGCGAGAACCCGATCCCAAGTGTGACCGGAGCGTAGAGGCGTAGAATACGGCGAACTGCCGGATGGTGCAGATCGAAGCGCGGGCGGATGTGCGCTCTGCGCAATCCCGGCAATTGAATGATCAATTGTGCCGCAGCACCGATGAGGGTGCCCGCCGCGAGGCTTTTGACCCCAACGTGCGGGGCCAGGGTAACAATGCCAACGATCATGCCGGCGTTGAAGGCTGCTGCGACAAATGCCGGCAACAGAAACTGCCGTTGGGCATGCAAGATTGCCGTTACAATGCCCGAAATGCCCATCAATGTCACGGCTGGGAGCAGCCAGCCAACCAGTGCCACCGCTTCAGCTTGCAATGCAGACTCGGTTGGTCTGGTCAGCAGGGCGATTGCCAGTGGTGCCTGCCAGGCCAGTATGGCACTGGCAATGACCAGCACCGTGCAGGCCAGCGTGATGACCGTGGAGACGACATACCAGAACTCATCACGGTCACGTTCGGCATACTCGCTGAATACCGGCACCAGGGCGGCACTCACCGCACCGCTGATGAGTAATTCATAAAGCGCGTTTGGGATTGTCCATGCCAGGGTGAAGGCGTCAACTGCCAGTCCACGGCTGAAGTAGGCGGCAATGATCGGTTCGCGCACCAGGCCAAGGAGACGGCTGGCAATATTGCCCAGGCTAATGAGCAATGCTGCCAGCGCGATACTGCGGAATACGCCGCCCGTTGTAGAGGTTTCGGTCACAGGAGTGAGCTATTCGCCACCGGCGGTTGATACTGCTTCGCCGGTGAACTGAGACACGATTCGACGGAGAGCCTGTGGTTGAACACTAAACGTTGCGCCACCACTCAGCTCGACAATCGATGAAGAGTCGATAGCATAGCGCAGAATATTCTCGCTATCAATCGTGCGTGCGAAACTTGCCAGTTCCAGCATCATGCGATAGTTAATATCGGTAAGTACGTAGCCACGCAGCGCACCGGTATAATCGTCCAGACTGGTGAGCTGTTGTAAGAGGCCGCGATCTCGAATACGCTGGAAAATTGCCATCAGTACCTGCTGCTGGCGCTGATTACGACCGAAATCACTATCGGCATGGCGCGTGCGCGCATAAATCAGTGCACGTTCGCTGTCCATCCACTGGCGTCCGGCAGCAAAAGAGACTTCTATCGTTCGATAGTCGTCTGTTGGATAGGCCGGATCATAGATGGCGCGCGGCACATCGACCTCTATCCCGCCAATAAGGTCGATAATCTTCTTAAAACCTTCAAAATTGATCAGGACAAAATAATCAATTGGGATGCCTAGCAGTTTGCTCACCGTTGATTTGGCTAGCGCAGCACCACCACCCGGCCCAAAGCGATTCTCGCCAATAACGTAAGCGGCGTTAATCCGGCCTTCGCCACCGGTAGGGTACTTCACCCAGAGATCGCGGGGAATAGACAGCATACTGACCCGTCCGGTATCACGGGCAATATGGACAACGACAATCGCATCGGTACGGGTTGGGCCGGTCTCTTCAGGGCGTGCGTCTGTTCCCAGTAAGAGAATATTGAGTTCTGAACGGCTGAGTCGGATCGCTTCAGCAGTTGCGGTGGCAGCCGGTGAATTGTCTGTCGCCGAAGGGACTACCGTCGGTTGAACGACTGGTGTCGCTGGTGGAGGACCATATATCTCTTCTGATACAACAGATTGTGCCGTTGGGACAGTGATAACTTCATCTGGTAGAGTTGCCGGGGTGACGATCATTGCGTCAATATCAACCAGGGCCTGACGCCATTCAAATCCGATGCGCAGCATCATGGCTACGGCAATCACACTGATGATAAAGACGGCGCCAGCAACTACGCGCCTGTATACAATCAACATAACCTCCAGCTCCGCATTTCAGATACCCTTTTCCGTCTGTGCGACGCAATAATGGCAACCTTTGTTGCAATTACCGTCGTACAGCCTCACGATCAGGCGTGGATCGGCTCAGGCATCTTTGCTGTCATATTGTACACTGCCTGTTACTATACCATATCATTATTAGCACGTGAATACCGCTTGCAATGATGTCTGGATGAAAAATCACTGATGACCGGTAAAACTGGCTCGAATTGGTCGTTTATACCTCATTAATATTGCGTGAGTGGTCATCGACCAGACCAACGTCACCACTCTCGATGCGACGCAGTGTGCCACTTGGTTCACGAACGATGAGTGAACCGTTACGTTCTACGTCAATTGCTGTGCCGTACACCAGATCGTTGCCGGTATGGATATGTACTGTTTGTCCCAGTGTGAGCAGCCGGTTACGCCATGTCTGCCACAACTGATCGCTTTCACCGCTGTACAGTCGCCGTAGCCAGTAATCGTAGCGGCGCATCAGCATATGTAGGAAGCGCAGGCGGTCGATAGCAGTTTCGGCAGCGATTGCCAGCGCTGTCGCTGGATAGCGCGTGATCTGTGGATCGGGTGCCGCATTAATGTTAATGCCACAACCGATAATTGCCCATACCAGGCTGTTCTTGTCCCAGCCACCCTCTAGCAAAATGCCTGCCGTCTTTGCCCAACCGGTTGACGTTTTCACCAGAACGTCGTTGGGCCACTTCAAGCCGGCTTGTAAAGGTGTCTCTTGCTCGATAGTTTCCACGAGAGCGACGGTTGCGAGCCAGATTAGAGTTGTCGGCATGGTGGTGGCAACTGCTGGAGGGTGCAGGCCAAGTGAGAAGAGCAGAGCACTGCCGGGCGGAGCTACCCAGCGTCGGCCCAGGCGACCACGACCGGCAGTCTGTTCGTCGGCAACGATTAACACCGGTAACGCATCAGGTGGTAGTGTTTGCACCGCTTCACGCGCCAGGTCCATCGTTGAACCGACTCGATCATAACAATAGATTGTTATCGGAACCAGCGCGCCTGGTTCTAGTCCGGCGCGAATTGCAACAGGATCGATCATGCCGTACCTCCATCGCACCATACATAACATACCTGAGTTGGCGTGACACCATGGCGGGCAGGGTTATCGAAAATGAAAAATCACTAAAAATCCATCAAATGGTATGGACGCGGTAACAATTTTTCGTTATACTACTCACTACTGAAACTATGCACTTGCGCTTGTGGGTGCTGACCCATTTCGCAGCGGAAAGGATGCGCGTATGACCACTCTGTTACTACTGGCGGTATTCGTTCTCATAGCCGGTGGATTGTTAGTATCGCTGCGTCGGGTGCAGCCCGATCCGGTCCGTGTTCGAATCCGTGATCGCTATCCGTCGCACCGTCCGCGCCGGTAAACGCGCTCTATTATATAGCAGCCACGTCTGCCGCGCCTGCCCTTCGCTGTAAGGGTAGGCGTGTTTGTCTTACGAGGAACTTTTTTCTCCCTGATCACGTCTCTAACAGTGATGTCGGTTTTGCCTTACTACATGGAGGATACCGCATGCGAGGATTGCGTGCGTGGGCAGGGTGGTTGATACTTCTCGGTGTCTTCTGCATCGGATTTGGTACGTGGTTGCCTCTCCCCGTAGCAGCACAAGCATCCGATATAACGCTGGTTGTACGTCCAGCTTTTCAAGGCATGGTTCGTCCAGGGGTCTGGTTGCCGGTGACGGTTGAGGTGACGAACAACGGTGTTGATCGCACGGCTGAGATCGTTGTCGGAACGGCAAATGGCCCCTTCCAAAGCACGTTTGTCGAGTTACCCGGTGGCGGACGTAAGGGGTTGATATTGTATGCCTTCATCTACGGTTCGCCTCGTCAGCTCGGTGTGCGCGTGTTAATCGATGGTACCGAGGTGACTACAGCCTCAGCACGTTTACAGCCGGTTACAGAAGGGCTTCTGGTTGGTGTGATTGGTGAGCGTGAGTTACGCTTACCTGCGCAACTGACTGACGGTATCAAGGTGACGAGTGTGCCTGTACCGCTGGCCGATCTACCGCCAGAGAGTCTGGGTCTGTCACCATTTGATGCACTGATTATCGCCGATGTCGCGGCAAATGAGATAACACCCGATCAGCAACGTGCTTTGCAGGGCTGGGTACAGCGTGGGGGCACGCTCCTTGTGAATGGTGACGTTGGGATCGCACGTACCCTGTCCAGCCTGCCTCGCGAGTTGATCCCGGCTACGGCGGGCGCGTTGGCCGCACCGCTTACGGATCCATCGGTAACATCGGTGACGCTGACACCATCCGCCAGTGCACCCGAAGTGTATCCAATCACCCTGCCGCTGATCTCAACGCCGTTGCCATTGGCTTATGGTAAGCGTTTCGGCAATGGTCAAACAGTCGTACTTGCGTTTGATCTCGCAGCCCCTGAAGTGGTGAACTGGAGCGGCTGGCGCGAGTTGTGGCAGGCATTACTACCACCGCCTTCATTCATTCCGTCCGGTCTTGGGTTCGGCGCAAAGCTCTACTCGACCTATGTCGAAGAGAATCTGGCCAGCGCGTTAACCACACTGCCGGCGCTCGATTTACCCTCTCTAAACCTGATCGGGATTTTGCTCGCCTGCTATCTGGTAGTGGTAGGACCGGTAACATATCTCGTTCTGCGGCGATTGGATCGGCTGGCGTGGGGTTGGGTGGTTGTTCCGGTGTTGACAGGCATCTTTGCCGCGGGTGCGTATGGCATCGGTTACGATTTGCGTGGCGGTGAAGTGATAGTCAGCCAGATCACGCTGATCGACGCTAATGCCCCAACATCAGCGCATGAGCGGTCATTTATCGGCATTTTTTCACCAGATCGGTATGCTTATCGCTTGCAGGCGACTGAGAGTGTAACAATGGTGCGACCGGTCTCCGTACAAGGGCCATGGAGTTCACCGCCATTAACAAATGGCACCTATGTGCAGGGGTCTGATGATAATCTGGTCGTTGAGAACCTGGAAATATCACAATGGTCAATGCAAGCGATTGCTTCTGATCGAGTGATTAGTGCCCCACTCATTACCGCCCAGATCACTGTGAACGGTGATACGGTGCAGGGCGAAGTTACGAATCGCAGTGAACGAACACTCGAAGATGTTGTTCTGGCCTACGGTGAACAGATTGCGCTGATCAATGCGCTCGCTCCCGGTGAACAGCGCTCGGCTACGCTTGAACGACCCAGTCATGCCTTCGATGGCATCTCGCTAAGTTATCTTATCTATGGCCCACAATTTGAAGCGATGAGCAGAGTTGCGCAACCGGTGTCGCCAACGCTTCAACTGCGCAGCCGCATCATCGACTCCCTCTACGGCTATGGTTCGATCACCCGTGGCGCACAGCCTTTGCTGCTGGCCTGGTATCAGGATACCGAAACATCATTGATCCCGGTTGACCGACGGGCTACGATGCAGCACCTGACGTTGGTGCGTGGAGCGGTACGATTGCAAGTAACCGATGAAATAAAGCTGAACAGCAACGGCTTTATTGGTTCGTTTGAACAAACTGCCGGCACCAACAGCCCCTGCTATAATGGAAATCTGCTTGGCATTGCTCCCGACCTGCAACCAACGATCATGCGTTTTACCCTCCCTGCCGATCTGATCGGTTTACAACCCAGCGCCCTGGTGCTCAACCTGCGCTCCGATTCGTTTTGGAGCGGTGAGATTGAGTTGTACGATTGGACCACCGGGAGCTGGACACCGATTCTAACCGATGCCTTCCAGAGTGTGGCCCTGGATATACCGCAACCCGATCACTTCTTGAGCAGTCAGGGAGTCATTCGGTTACGTCTGAAGAATCGTGACTTCCAGAACTTTACCTGTGTCTACGCCGATCCTGTAGTGCGAGGGCGCTTACCATGACGTTGGCCATAGAGACCATCAATCTGACGCACCGTTACAGGAAGTTTGTCGCTCTGGATCACCTTAATTTGCAGGTGAGTCAGGGCAGTATTTACGGTTTCATCGGCCCCAATGGTGCAGGAAAAACAACCACCCTGCGCTTGCTGGCCGGATTGATCACGCCGACCAGTGGTGAAATTCGCCTGTTGGGTGAGCGGTTGACGATGCGGTCAGCTCAGCGATTAGTGGGCTATATGCCCGATTTTTTTGGTGTGTACGATGATCTGCGTGTATGGGAATACCTCGATTTCTTTGCCCGTTGCTACGGGTTACGTGGGGCGCGTCTCCGCCAGGTGGTTGACGAGCTGCTCGATCTGGTTGATCTGAGCGCCAAACGAGATGCCTTCGTGCAGACCCTTTCGCGTGGTATGCAGCAGCGCCTCTGCCTGGCCCACGCACTGGTACACGATCCGCCTATCCTGCTCCTCGATGAGCCGGCCAGTGGTCTCGATCCGCGAGCACGGGTTGAGTTACGTGAATTGTTGCGAACCCTGCGCGATATGGGAAAGACGATAATGCTCAGTTCACACATTTTGAGTGAGCTGGCCGAGGTGTGTGATGCGATTGGCATTATCGATCATGGCCGGATGATCATCAGTGGGTCGCTGGCCGAAGTACAGCAGCAGTTGGTCACCGGATCACGCATTCGTCTCCGCATTGTGCATGAGCGTGACCTGACCAGTGCTGTATCGTTCTTACAACAGCAACCGCTGGTGCAGGCGATCAGCACTGTCCCAGCCGATCCGCGGTCGCTTACTATCGAACTGACGCAAACGGTGAACGAAGAGCAGTGTGCCGGTCTGCTCGCCGGTCTGGTGCAGGCTGGCGTCGCAATCAGTGAGTTCAGTGCGCGCAGTGAAAGCCTCGAAGAGTTTTTCTTACGGTTGACGATGACGGATGCGCGCTAACTGTCGTTAATATGCTCACACTGCCGCTTTGTGGGGAAGTCGTGGCACCCCTCTGATCCAGTAAGGTTTTGCAGACAGGCGTTTCATAGTGGCAATGCCACACCAGGGACAGAATATGACGACACAGATTCGCAGGCCATTACTCAACCCGATTCTGGTGCGCGAAGCCCGCACCAGAATGCGCGGTGCGCGACCGTATCTGATCCTGACCCTCTTTCTCTTGCTGCTGATACTTACCACCTTTGGTATCTATCAGTATATGGTGCTCCAGGCGCGCACGGGAATGGTTGTGCTCAGTTCACACATTGGGCAGGCTTTGTTTAAGGGGTTGGCCTTTACCGAGATGTTCTTTATCGTCCTGGTCGCACCAATCCTGACGAGTGGGGCAATCAGCAGCGAACGAGAGCGTCTGACTTACGATATGTTGCTGGCAACACCGTTGCGGCCAGGGCAATTGTTAGCGGGGAAGTTAATCGGTGCCCTAAGCTACTTGTTGCTGTTAATTGTTGCGTCGATCCCGATCTTCAGCACTGTCTTGATCTTCGGCGGGGTTGAATTGAGAACGCTTGTCCTTACCGTGCTGCTGCTTGGTGGTGCTGCACTCTTCTTCGGCACAATCGGTCTGTTTAGTTCGGCGTTGTTTGGACGAACAACACCGGCAACGATCCTGAGCTATGGCATTGTACTGGTGATTTGTGGTATTCCCTTGCTGATCGCCTCCGTCTGGCCACAATTCAGTAACCCGCAGGGGCAGAGTCCACCACCGTGGTTACTCTACCTCAATCCATTCAGTGCTATCGTTGCCGTGACCACAGTTGCGCCGAACGTATCTCAGCCCGATCTGCCGTTATTCAGTGTCAATGATCCATTTATGATCGTGCCGTTTTTGTCGCAGTTTAGCATTGGCATCCTTCGTTACACGCCGGAAGGTTCAGTCGTCATGCCGGTCTACCGGGCAACATTGCTGGGCTTTGGTTTAGGTACCTTCATTCTGCTCTGGCTCAGTTCACATCTGGCGCTCCCGGTACGGCGATGGCGACCACGCTGGAGTGATCTGGGCTTTATCGCGGCGATTGGGGCAATGATCCTGCTGATGTGGGTGACTATCGAGTGGTGGTGGATCGTTCCGCCGGTTGATCCCTGGCTGATGCCCGTAGAACCGATGCCGATTGATGTTCCAAAGGCGCCGTGAAGTAAACGATCTGTGCAACGTGGAATGGCGACCACGGGACGAACGACTCACGTATGGGCTAGCAGCAAGGATTACACAATCTCAGCTACATGTATAACGCACACACGACAGCACGCCCGCTTTTCAACACGACTGAAGAGAAGCGATGTTGTCCGGCCACAGAGTTATTGTGCTTGGGAGAACAAAAAAATCGAGGTGATGACAGGAAGAACATACCTGTCATCACCTTCTTGTCTGGCATACAATATAGCGTCCTACATCAGGCTGCGCAACACCCCGATCACCCGCCCACGGATACGAACATTATCGGGCGAGGTATAGATGGGTTGCATCGTGGAGTTGGCCGGTTGCAGGCGGACACGGCCATCTTCAAGGTAGAACTTCTTGAGCGTTACCGCATTTTCGTCAATCAACCAGGCCGCCACCATCTGCCCATTCTCGGCTGTCTCTTGCTGGCGGAGCAGGACAATGTCGCCGTCATCGATCAGCGCATCGATCATTGATTGCCCACGCACCTTCAATGCGTACACATTGTTCAATCGCTCTGGGGGAACAACATCGGCTGGCACAACCACTTGCTCTGCTCGATTGATGTCGATCTCTTCTGGATCGGGGAGCGGTGAACCGGCAGTAATCGTACCTAACAATGGCACCCGCCCAACATCATTTCTCAGGAGCGCCGGTACCATCCCCGGCAGACTGATACCACGCGAGATTTTATCGTTACGTACAATCTTGCCGAGCTTCTCCAGAACATCTAAATTGTAGGAGACAACTGAAGTCGATGAGATGTGCAGATCGCGCTGGATGTCGCGGATTGACGGCGAAATACCACGCTCTTTGATGAAACGAACAATGTATTGATAGATTTCCGCCTGTCGATCAGACATCTCGTGCCTTCTCATGGCCGCTTTCCTTTCATTGGCCGCGACCTTGATGGGCTGCGGCGAAAAAATTAGAACTTATGTAGCAATTATAGCTAACGAACACTTGTTTTGTCAAGTACGTTTGTTCAAGTTTTCGTCTGCTACACGTGTCGCTATCAATCTGAGGAAGAGTATCCTGCCGATAACCATTTCATCGTATCATTGGCAGGGTTGATTTCTGGCAAGCGCGAGGTTGGCCTGGAGTATAATGGCAGCTATGAGAACATCAACGGTTGCAACACATGATCGATTGGTAGCGCAACGACGTACCTTACGCATTGCGTGGCTGACGCTTTTCGTCTTTTTTGGTTTGTTCCTCGCCCTGAGTTCGTGGGTGGTGTGGAATATCCGTCAGTGGTATCTGACGGCGACCGACGTACAGACCGCGATTCTGGTCGTGCGTGGTTCCGATGAAAGTATCGTCTGGCAGCCGGCCGGTCGCACTATTTTTCAGGGGGTGCGCGATCAGCAACCGCTGAGTGAGGGGGAAGCGGTGCGTACCCTGCCTAATGCCGGCTACGGGCAGGTGGCCTCGTTACGTCTGTTCGAGGGTAGTCAACTTGATCTGTGGGCCGGCACCGAACTACGGCTGACAACGCTGCGCACCACCCGCTGGCATAGTGGTACGTTACAGGTTGCGCTTGAACAGACGAATGGGTACGTGCGCTACGATGTGCGCGGCGATCAACCGTTTCAAAATGTGTTCTTCACCGTTACTGTAGGCGATGCCCAGGTCAAATTATTACCCGGTGGGAGTTATAGCATTAATCTTTACCCACCCGAACGGCGGGTGATCCGGAGTGATGGTCGCCCGGCATTGATAGCCGATGTTGCTGTGCGCAGCGGGAGTGCTATCGTTACCGGTGTGGTTGGTCAACCTGTACGCCTGGCCGCCGGACAGCGGATCGAGGTCGACCCGGCTGGAATCCCCGGTTTGCCGGTACCGGCACGCTGGGAGCTTATCCGCGATGGTGGTTTTTCCCGTTTTTCTGAGGTTGAGTATAACAATACCACGCGCACCGATGACCCGACCCTACCGCGTTCAACCACCTGGCAGGTTTCAGGTACACCGAGTCTCCCCTTGCTTGAACGCGGTTTCTTCCGGTTGGCGCAAATCTGTCGCCCTCCTAACGATACGCTGGTTTGCCCCATCGAAGACTGGCGTACCGCAGCGTGGTTCTACCGGGTTGGTGGGCAGACCAAAGGCTTTGTCACCAGTATCCGCCAGCCGCTTGGTGTACAGGGGGCCGGGATTGATGTGTCCGAGTTTCGTTCCCTGGTCTTTTCACTGTGGGCGCGGGTGGATTATCAATCATTACCGGCAGCGGGTGATCGCGGCACTGAGTGCCCGGTGATGATCCGCATTGTTGCCCGCCGCAGCAGTCCAGCCGATCCCGACGAGGAACGTGTAGTTTGTATCTACACGGCCACCAGTGATGATGCGTTGCGGGTGCGTGCCGATGGGGTTTTTTACCTGCGCGTCGAACCATCAACCTGGACCCAATTCCGGGTTGATTTGCGCGATGAGAACTGGTTGCCCGATTATCGTTATCTGCGCAGTGTTGAGATTTATGCCAATGGCCATGATTATGACGCACGAGTGGCCGAGGTGTCATTGGTTGGAACGCAATAGGTTGCCTTATGCTGTATCACGGGGTCGATCTGGTAGAGGTGGCGCGTATCCGGCACGCAGTTGTGCGCTATGGTCAGCGGTTTGTGCAGCGGGTGTATACCGCGACCGAGCAGGCTGATTGCCTCGCCGGTTCAGGGGATGTTCGCTACGAAGCACTGGCGGCACGCTGGGCAGCGAAAGAGGCGTGTGCCAAAGCCCTGGGGATCGGGCTACGCGGTCTTGGGGCACTGGCAGTCGCTGATCGCCCGCGCGCCGGCTTTCACGAGATCGAAGTGGTACGTGACAACGATGGTCGTCCTGTCTTGCGTTTATCGGGGTTTGCCGCTGAGCAAGCCGCAGCGTTGGGAATTTGCGCTTTGGCGGTGAGTTTGTCGCATACCGATGAGCTGGCGCTGGCCAGTGTTGTGGCATGGGCGGGGTAGCTGATGTCTAAGGAGAAATTGCCATTTGTGGTAACTGCCGGTCAGATGCGGTCTGCGGAAGAGGCTGCGGTTGTGCGTGGTACGACCTGGGCGGCTTTAATGGAGCAGGCCGGTGCCGGTGTGGCCGACGCAGTTCTGCGCTACGCTGCACCGTTAGCCAATCGACAGGTGTTGGTGTTGGTTGGCCCTGGTAACAATGGCGGTGATGCGTTGGTCGCTGCGCGTCATCTGGCCGATGCCGGTGCGCTGGTCACGCTCTACGTGTGGCGCCGCAGTGGGGTTGATGCCAACCTGCAAGCCTGCCGTGAGCGAGCGATCCCTGAGCTATCCGCCGCAACCGATGGTGATGGTTCGCTCCTCGCGCAGGCGCTCCGTAAGGCTGTTCTGGTGCTTGATGGGTTGTTGGGAACCGGTGCCCGACCACCGACTGCTGACCTGGCAACTATCATTCAGGCCGTGAATGCCGAACGTACCCAGCGGTCTGATCTGCGCGTGGTAGCTATCGATCTGCCCAGTGGCGTTGGTGCTGACGACGGTCAGGTGCCTACAGTGGCCATTCGCGCCGATCTGACCGTTGCGACCGGTTTGATCAAGCGTGGATTACTGCTCTGGCCCGGTCGTGGCTATGCAGGAGAGATTGTGGTCGCCCCCATCGGCCTGTCATCATTAGATGGAGTATTAACGATGAGCGAATTGTTAACTGCCAGCCAGGCACGTACATTGTTGCCGCCCCGTCCGGCTGATGCTCATAAAGGTGTTTTCGGTAAAGTACTGGTGGTTGCCGGTTCGATCAATTACCCTGGTGCAGCCGTACTGGCGTGCGCCGGTGCCCAACGCTCCGGTGCCGGTCTGGTCACCCTTGCTACTGGCCGCACAGTCTTGTCGCTGGCTACGCTACCACCAGAGGTGACATTGTTACCGGTTGCCGAAGGTGACTGGGGCGCAATCGGCCCTGCCGCCGTCGATGATCTGGCCGAACATCTGCCGGGCTATCAGGCGTTGTTGCTTGGGCCGGGATTGGGTCAGGCCGAGGCAACCCGCAAACTGGTACTGCGCCTCTTTGGTCTCGATCACACACGGAGCCGGGCGCGCGTTGGCTTTGTTGCCGTCGGTGAACCACTCACCAATCAGCCCCAGCAAACGGTGGCTTTACCACCCACAGTTATCGATGCCGATGGCCTGAATATTCTTGCCACCGCCGCAGACTGGTTCGAGCGACTACCACCCGAACACTGTGTGCTTACCCCGCACCCCGGCGAAATGCGCCGTCTGCTTGGCGTAAGTGAATTACCTGCTGATCGGGTTGCGACGGCGGCTGAAGCCGCGCAACGTTGGCGACAGACGGTCGTTCTGAAGGGTGCAACCACAGTCATTGCTGCCCCAGATGGCCGCACGCTGATGTATGACGGGGCGAATCCGGCTCTGGCGACAGCCGGTTCGGGTGATGTCTTGGCCGGTGTGATTGCCGGCTTGATTGCCCAGGGGTGTCTGCCATTCGCTGCCGCGGCGCTGGGTGTCTACCTGCACGGTGCCGCCGGGGCCAGAGCGCGTATGGCCTTTGGAGATGCCGGCGTCGTTGCCGGTGATTTGTTGCCGCTGTTGCCATCAGTCATGCAAGAGTTGCGCACCGGCTAAGCTGCCGGGCCAGGACGTAGAAAGGAATGCCTGCCATGCGTATGGTAGAAATTATTGCCGCGAAACGAGATGGCCGTGCATTGACCACCGAAGAGATTGAATGGGTTGTCGCGAACTATGCAGCCGGTGCGATTCCCGATTATCAGATGGCTGCCCTGGCGATGGCCATCGTGTTGCGCGGGATGGATGATCGCGAAACGGCTGATCTGACCATCGCCATGGCTCGCAGGGCGATATGCTCGATCTCCACGATATTGCGCCACTGACGGTTGACAAGCATTCAACCGGTGGTGTCGGTGACAAAACGACCCTGGTACTGGCCCCCCTGGTCGCCGCCGTTGGCCTGCCGGTGGCAAAAATGAGTGGCAGGGGACTGGGTTTTAGCGGCGGCACGATTGATAAGCTGGAGAGCATTCGCGGCTTTCGCACCAATCTCAGTGCCGATGAGTTTCGGCGCGCGGTGCGTGAACTGGGGCTGGTGGTGGCTGCCCAAAGCGGCGATCTGGCACCGGCTGACAAAAAACTCTACGCCCTCCGCGATGTCACTGCCACCGTCGAGTCAATTCCATTGATCGCGGCCAGTGTGATGAGTAAGAAGCTGGCATCGGGTGCTGATTGTATCGTGCTCGATGTAAAATATGGACGTGGCGCCTTCATGCAGACACTCGCCGATGCCCGTCGCCTGGCCCAAACGATGGTGGCAATCGGTCGGCATGCAGGGCGTAGAGTTGCTGCGGTGCTGAGCAGTATGCAACAGCCGCTCGGTTTTGCGGTCGGTAATGCGCTGGAAGTGCGCGAAGCCATTGCAGCTTTGCGTGGTTCTGGGCCGTCTGATCTGGTTGAGCTGTGCCTTGTGTTGGGGAGTGAACTGGTACGCATGGCCGGCCTACGCAACGACAGTGATGCCGCACGTGCGTTGTTGAGTGAGGCATTGCAGTCGGG
Source organism: Chloroflexus aurantiacus J-10-fl (assembly GCF_000018865.1). NCBI lineage: Bacteria > Bacillati > Chloroflexota > Chloroflexia > Chloroflexales > Chloroflexaceae > Chloroflexus > Chloroflexus aurantiacus. The sequence continues at coordinate 605,709 of NC_010175.1, read as the reverse complement.
TGCAGCCTGGGAAAAGTTTCGGGCCATGGTCATCAATCAGGGTGGCGATCCAGAAGTGATTGATCATCCCGAACGCCTGCCGGTCGCTCCCGTGCAGGTCGATCTCCCGGCACCACGGGCCGGTTTTGTGACGGCGATTGATGGTCAGGCATTGGGGTTAGCGGTCAATGCGCTGGGTGGCGGACGTTCACGCAAAGAAGATACCATTGACCATGCGGTAGGCCTGGTCTTGCAGGCAAAAGTTGGTGATGCAGTGAAGGCAGGTGATCCACTGCTCACCATCCACGCGGCACGTGAAACTGATGTCGATCATGTTGCCGAACGGCTCCAGCTTGCCTATACTATCCATGATACGCCACCACCGCCATTGCCCTTGGTTGAAGAGATTATCCGGTAAAGCCGGGTGACCAGGAAATAGAGGTTGCTATGCCAATCTACGAGTATCTCTGTCCAGCATGTAACGGTCAGTTTCAAAAACTGGTACGTGGATTCAGTGATCCGCCCGGTCTGGCCTGTCCACGCTGCGGCAACACGGGGGTGCGTCGTGCAATCTCGCGCTTTGCGACCCTCAAATCAGAAGAAGATCGTCTTGAATCACTTGCCGATCCTTCGACGTTCATGGGACTTGACGAAAGCGACCCCCGCTCGATTGCACGCTGGGCCAAGCGATTGGGAAAGGAGCTGGGTGAAGATGCCGGCGAAGACTGGGACGAGATGGTCGATCAGATGCTCGAAGAAGAACTAAGCGGCAAGAAAGACGATGAGAGCAGCTCAACCGGGAAGCCGGATGATTTAGGTTGGGCCTGATCAGGAGCGGGACGGTTCATTTACCAGTTGCAATTCTCACGTTGCAAAACCCGTGCTACCTTTGAGGTAGCTTGCATAGGCTGATTGGTACACACACCGAATTTGCATAAAAGATAATTTAACGCTATCATAATACAAAATCGCTTCTACAACGAACGGTCGAGTATGCGCATTCTCTTCTACACCGGTAAGGGCGGCGTTGGCAAAACCAGTATTGCAGCGGCTAGTGCCCTCCGCTGCGCTCAGCTCGGTTATCGTACAATCGTGCTCTCGACCGATGCGGCCCACTCTTTGGGTGACTCGCTCGGTGTTGATCTGCGGGCAGAACCGCTTCAGGTTGCCCCCAATCTGTGGGCACAAGAGATCAATGCCTTGCACGAACTTGAATCGAGCTGGGGTACAGTTTCACGTTATCTGGCCGATCTGCTGGCCTGGCAGGGTGTCGAGACCATCGCCCAGGGTGAGTTGTCGGTTATTCCCGGCACCGAAGAACTCTTCAGCTTGCTCCAGATCAAACGTCACTACGATGAAGGCAAGTACGACGTAATTGTCGTGGATGCGGCCCCTACTGGCGAGACGCTACGCCTGCTGTCGCTGCCGGATGTGATGCGCTGGTGGATCGCCCGTCTCTTCCCGATAGCCCGTGCCCTGTTGCGCGTGGTACGACCGGTAGCGCGCCGGGTGACCGATATGCCAATTGCCGACGATGATGTACTGGCCTCTGCTCAGCAAGCAATTGACGCCTTGATCGATGTGCGCCAATTGCTAACCAATCAGCAGATTTGCACCGCCCGCATCGTCATGAACCTCGAAAAGATGGTAATTCGGGAAGCGCAACGGTCGTTAACCTACCTCAGTCTGTTTGGCTACGCAGTCGATGCGATTATTGTAAACCGGATTTTACCCCCTGAGGTTGATGCTCACTTCGCGCAGTGGCGGGCAATGCAACAGCAGTACGCGCCGATGGTCGAAGAGATGTTTGAGCCGCTGCCCATCCTGCGTGCCCCCCACTTTTCGCAAGAGATCATTGGCACCGAACTACTGTCGCGGTTGGCCGACCATCTCTTTGCCGACCGTGATCCGACAGCCTTCCTGTATCAAGGGCCAACCCAGCGCGTGGAGAAGACTGCCTACGGCTACGATTTGATTGTACCCCTTCCCTTTGCTTCAGAAGATCAGGTGCATCTGGCCCAGAGCGATGATGAGCTGCTGATTTCAGTTGGCTGGCATCGCCATCGGATTGTCCTTCCACAATCGCTGGCCCGTTTGCGGGCCCAGGATGCCTTCTTCGAGGACTCATCACTCCGTGTTGTCTTCCGGCGGGATGTGGCTGCCTGACGCGCACAACCACATTAATCCGAACATTACGGCTGTCGCTCAGGCATAGTTGCCCGCCTTCAGCCGATATGGTATACTAGCGCGTAGTGCGCCGATAGGCGCAATTTCGTGTGTAGTGTTGGGAAGAGGAATTGCCATGGCCAGCAAAAAGGGAAACCGCATCGTGATCAAGCTGAAGAGCACTGAGAGCGGTCACACCTATACCACCGAGAAGAACCGCCGCAACGATCCGAGCCGTCTCGAGTTGCGCAAGTACGATCCGATTGTTCGCCGCCACGTGCTCTATCGTGAGACGAAGTAAGTCAGGTAGCCGGGAGCGATATAACCGCTCCCGGTATTTTCTTTGCGCCGGTTGCGATCACTACGGTTTGCTGAGGTACGCCTTTTCCCACACCTGATCTGAAATCTGTTTTTTCATGACTCGCCTGTTCCGCACGATATTTCTGGCTGCGTTTGAAGCAACGGTTGTCGGGTTGCCGTTCCTGGCGCTGACGACCATTGCCTTGTCGTGGCCGGGGCTATTCAGCGCCGTCGTGCTGGGACGGGTGGCTGATGAGGTCGGGAGTCGTCTGCGCTGGCCGTTTAATCGCTCGCTGCTCGTGCTGGCGCCAATAGTCGCGGCAGCCTGGCTGAGTTGGTTGACGTTCGGCCTCGATCCGCTTACATTGCTCGCAGCGTTGCGTCCCGGCCAACCCCAAAGCGGCCCGATCTACCTGGCAGTGCTGGTTGCATTCTTTTTGGTCTGGCGTGGTGTGCGACTCGCTGACCACGACAGTGCTACTATTTTGACCCTGGCCGGACGTGGTGTGATCGGTGCGGTACTGGCACTCATCCTCGGTCCACTGTTGCGCGCAGGTGAAGCGGTTAGTAATGATCTGCTGCTGGTCTACATCATTGTCTTCGTGGGCAGTGGTCTTGCTGCGCTGGCGCTGACCCACGTTGTTGAGATGACATCCGATCAGGCTCAGTCACTGGATGCAAGGTGGAGTCTTCTGCTTTTGGGCGTAATCGGTGCCGTGCTCGCTCTTGGTCTCAGTTTAGCCGCTCTCCTGAGCGGTGATCTGGCCCTTGAAGGAATGATCGCGCTTTTGCAACTGCTCCTCTTGCCGTTTGCACTCATCGGTGCCGCACTTGTCTATCTCATTACCGTTGTCTTTGGTGATGTGATACGTGCGCTCCTGGGGGTATTAGGCCGGGCACTGGCTCAGATGAATCTCCGTCCAGAGCCACCACCAACACCCGATACCGCAGTGGTTGATGATACTGCTGCAGAGACAGTTGTCGCCATTGCCCAACAGGCAACCTTCCTGCTGGCACTGATCCCACTGGTAGCACTGGTTATCATCATCGTGCTTTGGCGACGACGGCACCGTCGTTCGGTGACCGATGAAGAACGTCAGTCGCTTGACATCGGGCAGAGTTTGATTGCCGACCTCCGCGATCTGTTTGGTTCGTTCCGGCGTCCCTTCCGGCGACACTTGCACGGCTTGCAAGCCGCACTGGCTGCCTTGCGAGGGGCAGACGCGGTATCGCGTGTGCGGCGAGCGTATATTCAGGCACTGCTCGCCCTGGAAGCTCAGGGCTGGCGACGCCCACCAGATCAGACACCGTCCGAATGGTGTACACACGTCTCATCGGTGCTGCCCGACCAGCAGCCATTTATCGATCTGACCGCGACGTATGAACGGGCACGCTATCGACCAGATGGGGTTGACGCCGATGAAGCTGATGCCGCCGAGCGTTCGTTACAGGGACTGCGTACATCACTATCATCACAGCGTGCGCAATAACTGTACCTGCTGTGACGTAGCTTCAGCGCCGGTATGGTTCTTCGGTATTCTGAGCAGTGATGCGATCCCGGAATGCCAGCCCACGAAGCTGGCGTAATGTCGGATGAGTGCACCGTTTCGCCCTGGGAGCGCAAGCCGCTGGTTCGTATCAGAATGCATTCCTCTTCCGATGCTCTCACCCGCCAAACCGTCCGTGTCTGCGCTGTATGGAGTGTGGCGGCACGGCTTCCGCACGCTGCAACCCGGAAGCACATCGTGCAGCGTGCGGAAGGAGTGTTATCCGGCAACGTGCTCTCGATAACGCCTACTCCACAGTCACACTCTTGGCCAGATTACGCGGCTGATCGACATCACACCCGCGCAACACGGCAACGTGATAAGCAAAGATCTGCAACGGTATCACATTCAACACCGGTTGGAGTAGTGGTAATGTCGCCGGTACCCCGATGAAATGATTCGCCTTTGCCGCCAACAACTCATCACCCTCGTGACCGATTGCAATCACCTGGCCGTGACGCGCACGCACCTGTTCGACGTTACTGATCATCTTTTCGTAAATGTGGTCGCGGGTAGCAATGCAGACAACCGGCATACCCTCATCGATCAAGGCAATTGGCCCGTGCTTCATTTCGCCTGCCGGGTAGCCTTCGGCGTGAATGTAGCTGATCTCTTTGAGTTTGAGCGCGCCTTCGAGCGCGATTGGGTAGTTGATTTGACGACCCAGGAAGAGGGCATTGCCAACCCGATAGTAGCGCTCGGCTAACTCGACACATACAGGCGTGACTTGCTCGATCACCTGCGCCGCCTTCCCCGGCAATTCCACCAGCGCCTGAATATGTTCCCGAATCTGGGCCGGTGTCAGTGTCCCGTGCGCCTGCGCCAGACGTAGTGCAAACAGGTAGCCTGCAACCAGCATCGAGGTAAAGGCTTTGGTCGAAGCGACCCCAATTTCTGGCCCGGCGTGCAGATAGATCGGGCCGCCATCGGCCAGCCGGGCGGCCTGACTGCCGATGGCATTAACGATTGCTACACTGGGAACGCCCTGTCTGCGTGCCTCTTCCATGCCGGCCAGCGTATCGACTGTTTCACCGCTTTGCGTGAAGGTAAGAATCAGCGCATCGCGCTCACCATTGCTCTGCAATATCGGCTGGCGATAGCGGAACTCGCTGGCATAGTCGACTTCAACCCGCACTCGTGCCAGATTCTCAATCATAAACTTCGCCACCAAGGCGGCGTGCCACGCCGTACCGCACGCGATAGCGTAGATACGACGGACCCGACGTAAGTCCTGATCGTCGAGGCGGAGGTCTTCGAGCGTGATCAGACCACGCTCCTGATCGATCCGTCCGCGCAACACATCCATCAGCGCCCGTGGTTGTTCATCGATCTCTTTGTGCATAAAGTGGCGATAATCACCTTTCGCTGCCGCCACGGGGTCCCAGGCAATACTGTGTACTGCGCGCGTAACCGGTGTACCATCGAGCCGGGTAATCGTTACCTCGTCACGCCGGACAACGGCAATGTCATGGTCTTCCAGAAAGATCAGATTGCGTGTGTAATCGAGGATAGCCGGAATATCGGAAGCGATAAACTGTTCGTTGTCGCCAAGCCCAATCGCGATGCCACCGGCGTTGCCCAGGCGCGCTGCAACCAGCGTGTCCGGCTCGTGAATACAAAAGGCGACAACCGCATTGCCACCGCGTAGTTCCTGCAACGCCTGACGTGTGGCCGCGACCAGATCACGCTGCTCTTGATAGTAATGTCCAATCAGCTTTGCAATCACTTCAGTATCGGTCTGCGACTCAAACTGGTACCCCAATTCGATCAGACGCCCCTTCAGGCTTAGATAATTCTCAACAATCCCATTTTGAATCACCACAATCGTGCCACTGGCATCACGGTGGGGGTGAGCATTTTGCTCGGTGACGCCACCATGCGTGGCCCAGCGCGTATGACCAATGCCGACCCGGCCACGCGGTGGATCGGCCTGCACCCGTTGTTGCAAATTGATGAGCTTGCCAACACTGCGACGCAACTGCAACCCGGCATCTGGATGGTAGATAGCGATCCCCGCCGAATCGTAACCCCGATATTCCAATCGTTGAAGGCCATTCAGCACAACTTCGGTCGCCTCACGTCCACCAATATAGCCCACAATACCACACATAGCAGAAACTCCTTCATAGTAAAGAAAGCAAAGACAATCCATAGCAGCCCATGGCAGCCGCCGCCTGCGACAGAGTGCAGCAGCCAGACCTGCTACCGTGAGCAGCATCCATAGCGAATATTCATGTCATCAGTGGGGGAATGGATAGTGGTGGGTCACTACAGACAACGTTGCCCTCACCGTCACCGGCAGGTATTGGTTTGTCTGTTATCGGTGGTGCCCTGCACCGGGGAGGCTTCCGCTGATCTCTCGATGTTCCGGGTCGTTCAGACCCGTTAGCTCCGGCTCGCGCCGGGAACCTCCCTCCTCGTCAACTTCGCTCCTCGCGAAGTCCATGCGCTTCAAAGCAGATTGTCTGTCGTTGTTCCCTCCTGGCCGTGCCCCCGCACAGCCCTTATCATCTTGATCATAGTGCCCGGAGTATACCATACTCCGGGCCACTTGCTAATGACAGTTTACTTATATAATCGCTAACAATCAGATCATCACACCGAGACCGATGAAAGCGAGACTGGTTGCCAGGACGATGGCCGTGGCGATCATGCGCGCCATCCGACCGTGTGCTGGCGCAGTTTCGGCCAGGGCCAGATTTGCCATCATCACACTGATAATGATGAAAGCAACCAGTGCCAGAAATGGAATCTTGACAAAACTCAGCACCCCCGGAATGTTAATGTAGTCAAACGCGCAGGGTACGGCGCCGGCACAGGGCGCGGGTGGGATAATCAACATCACCATCAGGTAGTGGTACAGCGCAACCGCAATTCCGGTGAGCGAGAGGGGTAACACGTACAGATAGACCTTACGATCATCGCGCCAGATACCGATGAAGAGGAGAACTGTCAGTGGGTACATCAAAATGCGCTGATACCAGCACAGCTCACAGGGAATCCAGCCCAGCACTTCACTGAAAAAGAGACTACCAACGGTAGCCAGCATTGCTGCCAGTAAGGCAATATGCCGACACGTCAACGTCAGCCAGTCGAGCAGGCTGGTCGGTGATGTTGTGGCAGTTAATTCCATTGATTGCGCACGATCCATCGTTATGCTCCGCGCTATGTGGTTTTTGTTCACTGGCAGTATTGTATCACGAGCAGGGATTGCTTGAAGTCATAGTTAAAAAAGCGTATACTATACTTATCTTCTGGCGGGCGGGTTGCTATCATGAAAGTGTAGCCAACTGATGGCAAGACGTTGGACTGTGACCCAAACCCGTTTGCTCGCCGACGTCGGCGCCTTACTCGTCTCATTAGATGGCATTGAGGCGCTGCAACAGGTTGCCCGCCACATAGTACCACTGCTAGGGGATTTGTGTGCTATCGTTATCCGCGATGAACGACAGCAGGTACGCCGGGTGGCTCTGGCCTGTGCCGATACTCGCTACCAGCACCTCGTCGAACATCTTATTCAACACTCATTGTTGATCGATCCCCATTCGATACCGGCTCGTGTCCTGGATAGCAGTCAACCACTCTTGCTTGCCGATCTGTCCGACGAATATTACGACGATCCGGCATTTTCCCCGTTGTACCGCGATATTCTGCGCCAAATCCGGCCACGTCATATTCTCGGTGTGCCAATGCGCGGGCATGGTATGACCTGTGGTGCGTTGGTCTTGACGATCACCGATGCCTCATCACGACGCTTTACTCCCAATGACATCGACCTGATCTGCGAACTGGCCCGACGCATCGCGATGGCAGTCGAGAATATTCTGCTGTATCGTTCCACTCAACGCCGGTTAGAGCAACTGCTGATGGTACAGCGGGTAGCAGCCCTGATTAATTCAACCTTGCAAACCGATCTGATTTGTCGGCTGGTTGTGCAACAATTGCACGATGTCTTTGGGTATCAGCTCGTCAGCATGTATCTGCTCCAGAACGAGGCGTTGCACTTACAGGCAGTTGTTGGCTATGACCGCCTCTTACCGGTTATTCAGTTGCACGAAGGGGTTGCCGGGCGGGTTGTGCGCAACGGGAGGGCTGAATTCGTGCGTGATGCGCAGCACGATCCCGATTTTCTGGAGGTAATGCCCGATACAAAGCAGTGCATTGCGGTACCGTTGCGCTACGAAACAGCCGAACCGGTTGGGGTCATTATCGTCGAGTCACAGGGTAATCCGGCGCTAGACGATGAGGATTTCTTTTTACTTTCACTGCTAGCCGATCAGATTGGGGTGGCATTCTTCAACTCGTTGTTGTTCGAGCGCCTACGCGATACGAACGAGCGCTTTCGCCTTCTGATCGAGCTGGCCGGTAATCTTGTGATCTGCCTCGATCCCGATCTCCGCATCACCGAATTTAACCGTATGGCAGCCCAAGTGCTGGCTCGTGCCCGCGAGGATGTGATTGGTCGCCCGTTCGCCACGACGCTGCTGAGTGAGGCTGAACGCCCCCTCTTCGCTGCCCTGGTACGCGAAGTCATTACCGGTCAGGAGGATCGTTCATTTGAAACCTCGTTTTGGGTAGATGGGCGAAAATGCTATGTCTTGTGGACGGTGACCTGTCGGCGACAAACGAATGGTACCATCGGGGAGTTGTTACTGGTTGGTCAGGATTTAACCGATCAGCGGGAAAAGACCTGGGCGTTGGTGCGTGATGAGCAGCGCCTTCAGGCGCTCGAACGCTTTGAGAGTATGGCAATCATGGCCGGAGGTATTGCGCACGATTTCAACAATCTGCTCAGCATGGTCGTCGCGCATGCCAATGCGTTACAAACAATCTATCCGACGGGAAACCCTGCCGATCAGCATATTCACCATCTCATCGAGGCTGCCCATCAGGCCGGTGATTTAGTCCGCGAATTACTATCGTTTGCTACCGGTCGGCAGACGGCGCTGCAACCGGTTGATCTCAATCACCTCATTCAGGAAACTATCTCTCTGCTACAATCCTCGCTTGGCCCTCATGTGCACATTCGCATTGGGTTAGAACCGAGTCTCCCTGCTGTGCTGGCGGATCCGGTACATATACGGTAGGTATTGATGAATCTGGTGATCAATGCCGCTGAGGCGTTGCCGGATCAGAGGGGTGAGATTTGTGTCCAAACCGGTCTGTGTGTGGTGACAGCCAGAATGCAGAGTCGGTTGATACGACAGCACCATTTGCTGCCCGGTCAGTATGCTATCCTGGAGGTTCGTGATAACGGGGAGGGTATCGATCCCGTTATTCGTCAGCGTATATTTGAGCCGTTTTTTACTACCAAACCGTATGGTCATGGTCTGGGTTTAGCCAGCGTCCTGCACATTGTGCAGCGGTACGGTGGTGGCCTGGAAGTTGATAGTCAACCCGGTCAGGGAAGTACCTTTACCGTTTGGATACCGGTGATGTCGTCCGTAACGACTGAAATGTTACCTGTTCCATCACCAACGAGCGCGGAATCTTACATTCTTGTCATTGACGACAACCCTGAAGTACGGGCACTCATCGAACGCATCCTGGTTCGTGCTGGTTATCGTGTGCTGGCATTTCACAATGGCAATGATGCGATTCGAGCGATCAGTGATCATCCTGTAGCCTGTGCGCTGATCGATATTACACTTGCCGATATGCATGGCTATGAGGTCTGTCGCCAGATTGCGGCAATGCATCCACATATTCCGCTGGCACTGGTCAGTGGTTATGCGGTGCAGGCAGAGAATCTGGTGGACGTGCCGGTAATGGCTACGTTGCAAAAACCCTTTCGCGCCAGTGAATTACTGGCGTTGGTGCGCAGGTTGCTGGAGAATACTGTTCACAAAGAAACACCCCCCTCTCACTCAATGGACACATAGTTATCATGCCGCGCACGTTTCAGCTCGCACGAGCATCCGGGTGCGGGTTTAATTTTCAGCTACCGATGGTTATGCCGCTGAAGCTCTGTCGACGTTCACATTGGTATAACCGCCAAAAGCAAGCAATTTGTCAGCTTTGTTTTATTGACATCCCCCATTGACAAGAGTATATTAGGTTGTCAGACAAATTTACAGGTGGCAAGGAGGGTTTTGGTGTCGGTTCAGCATTCGCAGCCTTTCAATCCAACTCACGAGCGCACCGACGGTGAGGTGTTTTCACCATCATTGCCCGGTGCTGTTGACTGGCCGGATCAAGTGGTTCATCCTCCGGCAGTGCAGCGTGGCACAGGCCGGCGTACCCGACGCAAGGTATCCCGTGGATGGTGGTGGTTGCTGTTAGTTGTATTGTCTGGCCTGGCGATTGTTGGTACAGGCATGGTGTTCCTTGATCGCTCGTATGCCGGACGGATTCTTCCCAATGTGACGGTGCGAGGCGTTGCGGTTGGAAATATGACCCGTGAGGAAGCACGAGCGGCGATTGAGGCCAGCTTTGCGCCTTTTCTGGCTCAGCCGGTTGTGCTAACCTACAGTGGTCGTTCCTGGACGCCAACGCTTGCTGAGTTGGGTGTTGCACTTGAAATTGACGAGGCACTCGATGCAGCGCTGGCGGTAGGGCGGAGTGCGAACCTCTTTACCGATCTCCAGCAGATGAGTGCGGTCTGGCAATATGGGATTGATATTCCCTTGCGCCTCTCTATCGATCAAGATGCGATGCAACGCTATCTGCTAGCCAGGGTGGCAGAGGTTGAACAACCGGCACGTGATGCCCATCTGATGTTACACGGCACGACGGTGGAAGTAGCACCGAGTGCAGTGGGGCGGCAGGTGCTTGTGGCTGAGACATTGCAAGAGATATTGTCTGCAATTCAGGATTTGAATCCTGATACAGTCGCATTGCGTACTCGTGCCCTTGAGCCATCACTTCGTGATGATGCAGCATTCCTCGCCCAGGATCAGATCGCAGCTCTCCTGGCAGGGCCGGTAACACTGCTGGTTGATAATCGTCCGTTTGTCTGGTCGCTCGATGAACTAGCGCGGATGATTCGCGTTGAGCGGATTTCCGATCCGATGGGCGACCGGCTGGAGGTGAGCGTTGATCATGATATGGTGATGGAAAAGTTGATCGCGCTCGGCGATTCAACTGAAGTCAAGGGTACCTATCCACGCCTCAACTGGAACGAAGGGAAGTTAGAGATTTTTCAACCGGGCAAGCCAGGTAAACGAATCGACGAAGCGCAGGCGCTGAATGCGGTGCTCGAAGCATTGAACAAACCGGCGGATCAACGCACGGTAACGGTAAACTTCCGCGAGATACCACCACCGGTCACGGCTGACAACCTCGATCAGTTGGGCATTACGACTCTGCTTGGAGTTGGCCGCAGCGATTTCACCGGTTCGGCACCCTACCGTGTAACCAATATCCAGGCCGGCATGCGCTTGTTGCACGGTATTCTCATTCCACCCGGTGAAGAGTTTTCATTCAATCAGACGATTGGTCGCATCGATAGCTCAAATGGCTTTGTTGAAGGTTATGCCATCATTCAGAATCGTACTCAGTTAGAGTGGGGTGGTGGGATTTGCCAGGATAGCACAACTGTCTTTCGTGCTGCATTCTGGGCCGGTTTGCCGATTACCGAGCGTTGGGGGCATTCATTTTATATTAGCTGGTACGACCGCTATGGGTTTGGTCCATACGGTGATGGCCCCGGTATGGATGCCACTATCTTCACCGGTGGCCCTGACCTGAAGTTTCTCAACGACACCGGTGGTTGGATTTTGATGCAGACAATGGTTGATACGCGGCGGAATCTGGCCGAAGTGCGGCTCTACGGTCCTGAGACCGGACGGAAGGTACTGTTAGAAGGGCCGGTGATCACCAATCGCACACCGCCACCGACCGAGCCGGTCTACGTTGCGGTTCCTGAGCGTCCGGTAGGCCAGCCACGGCAGAGCGATAAAGCACGCGGTGGAATGGATATCCTTTTCACCCGCATTGTACTTGGGCCTGACGGTAAAGAGATCGAGCGCCGTGAGTTCGTGACGCGCTTCAAGCCCTGGCCGGATATTTTTGAGTACAATCCCGCCGATCTCGGCCCTGATGGTAAACCATTGCCGACGCCGACACCGCCACCGGCAGAACCGATACCGGTGGAACAGCCACCGGTCGAACCGCCGACAGATGCGACAGGGTGAATTGTGTGGGGCAGGCTTCTAGCCTGCCCCAGTTTATTCCTTTACACGTTTACCAATAATAATTATAATTATTCGTGTACTACAACCGCTGAGTCAATTTGTACTCCCACCAGCGGCAGCGGAGCACCCCAGACATTGTACAGAGCCGGTGCTACGAGTTGTGGATCGCCTGTTGTGGCACAACGGATGGTACCGCTACCGGCGGGTACATTGATCTGTCGGGCAATCCGCTCGGTCTGAGCGGCAACTGCGGGGCCGGTATCGATAACGGTCACGTGCGATCCGGCACATGTCGCTATCAATGGCTTGAGTGGGGGAAAGTGTGTGCATCCCAACACGATCACATCAACCTCTGGCACCGTCGCCAGATGCTGCTCAATCAGGTTTCGGGTTTGATCACTCTGCAATTCACCGGCTTCAACCTGCGCTACGAGATCGGGGCACGCCAGAGGATAAACTTCAACCCCAGCCGCATAGGCCTGCACGAGTGAACGAAAACGATCACTGGCGAGTGTGCCGCTGGTTGCCAGAACTGCGACTTTTCCGTTTCGGGTCGCAGCCACTGCCGGCTTGACCCCCGGCTCCATGCCGACCACCGGTACCGGTAGCTCACGCCGGAGCAGCTCAATGGCTGCTGCCGTTGCCGTATTACAGGCTACCACGACAATGCGGGCACCCTGATCGACCAGCCAGCGCCCACACGCCAGCGCCCGGTCGCGAATTTCCGATAATGGACGTGGGCCATACGGACAGTAGGCACTATCGGCCAGGTAGAGCAGATCGGTGTCGGGCAATCGTTCGTGAATAGCACGCATAACCGATAGCCCGCCTAATCCTGAATCGAAGATGCCAATCATACCAGGAGATGATACTGTAGGTGATTATTCACGTCAGGAAGCCTGATGCGCATTCGTCGCTCGTTCACGGCACGTGTTGACGAAATCGGCAAACAGTGCCTGCCAGCGTGGTTCACTGCTATCCCAAAGATGTTCCGGATGGCATTGTACGGCCAGCAAGTAATGGTCATCGAGCGCTTCAAATGCCTCGATAATACCATCAGGTGCACTGGCAACCGCACGCAGACCAGGAGCGAGCTGCTTGATCGCTTGATGGTGCATGGTGTTGCAGCCGATGTCGGTCGTGTGCAGAACGGTAGCCAGTCGCGAGTCGGCGAGAATGTGTAAGGAATGGGTCAGTTCTGTCCAGGCTCTGGTACGGGTATTCGCTCGATGATCGATGGTGGTGGCAAGCTGCGAAGGTATATCCTGGTAGAGTGATCCACCCAGAGCCACGTTGATGACTTGCAGCCCACGACAAATACCCAGTAACGGTTTACGTTCGGCATGTGCCCAACGCGCCAGCGCAATCTCGACCGCATCACGCTGGCGATCTACCGCACCGAGCTTCGGATGGGGCGGCTCGTCATAATAGGCCGGATCAACATCATCACCACCGGGCAACAAAATACCATCACACAGGTCGTACAATCGCCGCACTGCACTCATATCATCGGTCAGATAGATGATGAGTGGGATACCGCCAGCCGCCTCGATGGCCCGCAGATAGGTCGGACGCACCGCCTGCAATTCGCGACCATCGGCGCTGGTACCACTATGCATGGTCGTAATACCGATAAGCGGACGATACTGATTGTTCATACAGCCTCACGGTGATCAGGCAGCACGACTCTGCCGGTGCGTATCGCTACAGCTTTGGACAAATGCCGCAAAAAGACCTTGCCAGCGTGGATCAACCGTAGCCTGAAGGGCTTCAGGATGGCACTGTACGCCAACAATAAAGTGCTGGCTATCACCCTCCAGAGCTTCAATCACCCCATCCGGTGCCCAGGCAACGGCACGCAAGCCGGGAGCAACCCGCCGCACCGCTTGATGGTGCAGCGAATTGATCATCAAGTTCGTTGTCCCCAGTGCCTGTGCCAACCGGGAGTCGGCGGCTATCGTGATCGAATGGGCCATGTATGTCCAGTCTTCACGCGCATACGAGAGGTTATGATCGATGGCTGTATCGAGTTGTGAAGGAATGTCCTGGTAGAGTGAACCACCAAGGGCAACATTAATCAACTGCACACCCCGGCAGATACCGAGCAGAGGTTTACCATCGGCAGCCGCCCAGCGTGCCAGCCGTAATTCCATCAGATCACGCGGGGGGTCAATCGCACCAAGGCGCTCGTGTGGTTGATCACCATAGTGATTTGGTGAAATATCGCCACCGCCGGCGAGGAGCAATCCATCCAGGCGGTCGTAGATCGTCCGTAGTGTTGCACTATCGAGGAGTGGTGGGATCAAGATCGGCGCTCCACCTGCCTGCAACACGGCGTCAACATAAGTTTGGCGATGTCCATAAGATGGCGGGCACCAGTCGCGATCACGGAAGGTGCCGCATGATATTCCAATCAGAGGCGTCATTTGTGCTTCCTCCGTAGTGAGGTTATGTCGATGTTATGAGTGCGCATTATAGCATACTCTGCCATAATGCCCTCAGTCAGCAGACGGATCAGGCATGTTCACCGGCAATCGGCATAATAATCGAGAAGGTGCTACCGACACCGACCGTACTCTCGACCCAGATCCGACCGCCGAGTAATTCGACGAGGGGTTTGACAATAGACAGGCCAAGGCCGGTACCGCCGGCTTCTACTTTGAGCAAGTTTTCACCGCGGAAGAACCGATCAAAGATACGAGGCAGGTCTTCGGGGCGAATACCAACACCGGTATCGCTGATGCTGAGCAAAAGATAGCGACGATTATCACTCAGGGTACTGCGAATCGGTTCTGGAATATCAATGTTCATCACTTCACGGGCAGCAATCGTGATCGAGCCACCGGCTGGGGTGTACTTCACCGCATTCAGCAACACGTGGTACAGAATCTGATGCAACCGCATCGCATCTGCTCTAATCAGGGGCAATCCCGGTGGGATTGAGATCGTCAGTTGATGGCGGTGCTGGGTGATCTGCGGTTGCAACTCAGCAATTACTCCGCTCAATGCCTCAGCGAGATGCAGTGAACGCCATTCAAGATCAATACTGCCTGACTCGATCTTGGTAATCTCAAGCACATCATTGATCAGGTTAATCATACGCTCGGTATTACTGTAGATGGTGTTCACGAACTCGCGTTGAGTGTCGTTGAGCTGACCAAGGCCACCCATGGCCAGTAACTGAGTGAATCCCTTGATGGCCGTCATCGGTGTGCGTAGTTCGTGCGACATTGTGCCGATAAACTCGTTCTTCATCCGGTCGGCTTCCACTTCGCGCGTAATATCGCGCAACACCAGCAGTGCACCGAGCAGCTCATCATTTTCCTTGAGTACCGGACTGAGCGAGAAGTTGACCGTCTTGCCGCCGACAATAGCTGTTGTCGTGAAGGTGCGTGCTTCACCATTGACAGACAAAGGCCGCCGCAGTAAATCGTCCAATGGTAGTTCAGCCGCATGACTCCCTAGGTAACGTTGAATGACATCGCGCAGATTCCAGAGTAGCAACTCTTCGAGCGGTCGGTGCAGAATACGGCTGGCTGCCGGATTAATGCTAATCACGCCACCGTACAGGTCGCACACGATCACGCCATCGAGCAGGCTTTGCAAGATAGCCGCAATCTGACTGGTCTCTTTCTGCTGGCGATCAAGTAGCTCATAACGACGTTCAGCTTCGGTGCTAATCATGCGGAAGAGATTGGCATTATTGATTCCAATCGCAATCGCACCGGCACAGGCATTGAGCAGCCGTACATGGCCTTCGTGGAAAAAGTGGGTCTGGGAATGGGAGAGAGTCATGACCCCAATCACCTCACCCTGCACGAAGAGCGGTACAGCGATCATCGATCCCTCGCGCTTACGGCTGCTGCCGGGGATCGTGACCCAGCGCTCATCTTCAGCAACATCAGGGACAAGCACGGTCTGGCCGTGCTGAGCTGCCCAACCGGCAATGCCCTGCCCAATGGCAAAGCGTACTGTATTGTCGGGTGAGACCTTCGTTCCCAGAATAGCGCGTGTGACCAGCAGGCTGGGATTATCCTCTTCAGTGAGTAGAATCGATGCATGTTCGGCCTGCACAATGCGGGCCAGCATCGTCAACGAGTTATTGAGGATTTGATCCAGATCGAGGGTCTGGTTTACCTGTGCCGCAATTGCGTGGAGGGTGGCCAGCCGATCCTTCTCTTCTTCAAGTTCACGGGTGCGCTCGATGACACGCTGCTCGAGATCGGCATTGAGCGTGCGAATGGTGTGATAGAGTTCGGCATTTTGCAGTGCAATCGCTGCCTGGCTGGCGATGCTTTGGGCCAGGTCTTGCATAAAGCGTAGATCGAGCGGATTGTGAAGTTCCTGCAGGGTTACGGCACCAATCAAACGCTCGCCGCCAGTCATTGGAATAATCAGCACGCTACACCCGGCAATCATCCACTCCTGCATATTGTCGGCAGGAAGAGCAGGCCAGAAAACACCTTTATGAAATGCAGCCTGAACAGTTGGATTAGCATCCGGCAAAATGTAACCAACTGGCGGGCCATCATCACTCCCACGACTGGCAACAACCCTGATCCGCTGTTTATCATCGACCAGCCAGAGAGCGGCGTGATGCGCTTCAGTGAGGCGATGAAGGCTATCGATGACAATTTCAATCAAGGTGTCGCGGTCGAGTGTCGCAGAGAGACGTTGAGAAATGTCGTTGAGTGCCTTCAGTTGCAGTGCTCGCTGATCGGCTGCTGCTGAAGCAGCATCGAGGCTGGCGGCAATGAATTCACGTTCGTGAATGAGCTGGCTGGTGTGTTCAGTCCAGAGTTCAACCAGTATCGCAATCGCCTGATCAAACAGATCGGCCAGATCATCGATAAGCGTCAGACTGGATGTGTCCTGGATAAGTGAAGCCCGAATAGTGCGGTGCAGGTTTTGGAAGTTCCGCACCATGACCGGCAGACCAACGTCCGTTTCAGCCGCAATCCACTCACTGAACAGGTCACGCAGTGGCAACTCATTCCCCTCAGCCGCAGCAATCAGGGCTGACACCAGGCGTTGCGTTTCCAGACGTGGTTGGATAACCACGTGTCCTGTCATGGCTTCGTTTCGATCTGGCCAGTTGTCGAGGATAGCTGTCTGCCGGGTGTGCAGCCATTGACTGAGTGTGGGATTCATAGGCTGAGTCGGTAATTTCCGTTATTCACTGCGTACCACAACCACAGTTGCATCATCGCTATCCTTGCCAAAGCGATGCAGAATCTCATCGGCAATGTGTTGTGGTGACTGATGTAAATCAGGCGGCATCTCGGTAGTAAAGCGACTTGATATACCGTCACTGTATAAAACGAAGGTATCGCCAGAATTGTAGGTATAACTCAGGCGCAGGAGTTGTGGCAGGCGATAACCGACAATCCCGTTTTTTGAGATAGGTTTTATCAGCAGATCGCTATACACCTGCGCGCCAACGTTCCCAACACCCACAAATTCGGCAGTATGTTGATCGGCATTGAGACGAAGTAGCGCCATCACCGCGCCACGGCTACCGACAAGTGCCCGGTCAGCCTGGCGCATCAACTCGGTTAATTCAAGCGTTGGATATCGTTCCAGAACGGCAACAGCGCGCTGGGCTGCTTCAGCAGCCGCCTCGCCACCGCCAAGTCCATCAATAACGGCAGCTAACAGTTGATTGTCAGCATAGGGTAAGACCAGATAAGCGTCGCCGCTGATGTGTTGGCCTGCTTTTGGGCGCAGCGCTGCTCCCCACGAGAGTTTCATAGTTCCTCATTATCGGCGTGTTGTCCGCCACTTCACTGCACGTACTGTTGTTCCAAGACCTGGTGTTGATTGGATGTGAAAATCATCCATTAACCGACGCACGCCAGGTAGACCGGCACCGAGCGAATGGGTCGTGCTGTAACCATCCTGCAGAGCCAGCTCAATATCAGGAATACCGGGGCCGTTATCGCGGGCTTCGATTGCGATCCCTGCCGTCTGATCGTCGCGTCGCAGCACAGTGATCGTCATCTCGCCGCCACCGGCGTGTCGTATCAGATTGTGAGCCAGTTCGAGAATACAGATCTCGATGCGGGTGCGGTCGGTTTCGCTAAACTGTAATTCAGTAGCCAGGCGACGACCACTGCTCAGCGCAACGTAGACATCTGCTTCTCGCTGGATGCGAAACGTTGTCGATTCCATACTCTCACATTATACCTGAAGGACATTAATTGGATGTGACCGGGTTGGGTGTCAGGCTGCGAGAGTTAAGTCCAAATTCCATAGCTGTCAGATCTGCCAGTATAAACGGAGTGTGTTGCAGATAACAGGGAGAGGTAGAGTTGCCGGATGATGTTAAATTTGCTGTTACACACTACCCCGATACCTTTCGTGTCCTGCTTCTCGAACGAGTAACGCGCTTACCAGGGTGCTCCATATCGCTCAAAACATTGCACTTCTTTGCCTACCGACCCAAAGTCCCACATTCAACCCAACTGAGCAGTTATGGAAGAATAGACTGATAGAGAGGGACTGGAAATACCTGGCTTATCTCAACTACTTGCAGGACTATCACGAAGCTGTGTTCGTAATCTACATCCCCAAACCTACCGGGATTCCGCCGAAGAAAGCCTGGTTCTCAAAAACAAAATAAGGTATTGACAATTATTAGATCGAGACGTATACTACGCAAGGATTTGTTACGTTTCGCTCCTTGGTAGGCGCGGTCTGCATACAAACACAGGTTGCTGCTCCGACCCGTCGAAAGACGCTTAGGGGTATACAGTATAGCTCGGCTTAAGGGTTATGCTAAAGCAACTGTAGCGCTGCTACTACGTTGTATGCGGGCTTAAGCTCAACCGAAGAGGGAGCAAATGAGATATGCATTGCCCCTCCTATTCCTACTGGAGGGGCATTTATTTCTTAGGAGGTTCATATGGAAGAAGGTGGTAGTCACCGTTGGCGGTGGCGTAATGCCGCAACAAACCTCCTCATCAGACGACGCTTACCCTGTGTGTAGCACCTCACAGCAGCACTTGCTCCTCACTTGTTGCGATGCCCTGGTAAGCCAGTCTGACCAGGGCCGTTTGTTTCAAGCGTAGACCAGACGTGTTGATCTGCCCAATCAGAAGCACGTCGTCCCCCGGTACTACGCCACTGCCTTCCACTTGGTTCACAACATCAGACCACACAATCCCATCGTTGTGCTATCGGTAGGTTGCCGATAGTTCAGGTGTGGTGTGCTCGTTTTCGCTTCGGTGGCCGTTATTGGCTTCCGGCTTGATTCGTCGTGCCCGCCATTTGCGTGGATCGAGTAGACAACTGTAGTGCGCCTGCAAGCGCGGTCGGCGCATGAATGAGAGGAGGGGAGTGATGCTGATCATTCGCTGGATTCTTGATGAGAACAACCATCTTAAGGCAACCTTCGTTCGAGTTTCATCGGCTGCGCACCAATCAGATCGGTTGATTGCTGGCTCGCCGCCACGAGTGTCCCGCCCTTCTCTTCACCTGGCTAAAGCGGACATTGTACAAGATGTAGCTCTCACGGCGGGGATGTTCGGTTCTCAGGATGACCTCATCCGAGGCGTAACCAAGCGATAAGATGCAGGCGCAGAGCGTATGCGCCCAGGAGGTGAAACATGCGATTAATCCTACCTTACATTACCAGTCGGCTCGAACTGCGGGCCGAACTGGTATTTGCAGTGCAGCGGGCCTGGCGTCATCACGAAACTCTGAAACTGCTCTACCAGCAACTCGCGGCCAGAGCACCCGACGAGCAGCGTAGGATTATGCTGTTGACTCTCGCTAATGCGAAACGCGCACACCAGCAGCGCTACCGACGTACCCTGGCTCGTCTTCATGCGCCGTTGCCACCTTCTGGCAGTGCGATAGACCGATTCTGGCTCTGGCTGTTGCCGCGCTGTGGCATTGTCGTTGCCCTGCGCTGGGCGGAATGGATTGAGCGGCGTGATGTGCGGGCAATCCTGGATGCGGTTCTACTCCTGCGTAAATGGGCAGACTTCGATAATCGTGCTAACGGTTACGCGATAGGACGTACACGGCGGTAGGGATTGAAGGTGTCGCAAATCTCCACAACCAGCAATCCCTTATAACCAGGTGTTATGCCACCAGGAGTGTTACGAGTTTTAGAGAGGAGACCTGCGATGACGACGAATGCAATCGCTGCTACATCGGCGCACGATCATCTGCTTCAAGCCGGTTGGATGAGGTTATTCCGGCATCAAGATGATCGACTGGCAGAGGTGAAGCGTGTGTACGGTATCGATCTGTTGGTAAGTTCCAGACGTGCGACAGTTGAGGAGTATGGTTTTTTGATCATCCCGGTGAACCTGATAGTTCACCGGGAACATGAATACCGCGAGACGAATGTGGTGTTCGCCCTGGGTAAGTCAGTGCTCATTAGTCTCGAGACGCATCCTGGCACGTTGGATGTGGCAAGCCGGATCTTGCTTGAAGAAGTTCAGGCTGGCAATAGCCATGATCCGGCCTCTGTCCTGTTTCTTGTGCTGCAATCGCTCAACGACACAGCTCATGCGACTATTCGAGAGATTTCCGAGCGTCTCGACGAAACTGGTGCATCCGTAGCCAGCGCAGGTGGTGGTTACCAGATGGCAGGGCGTCAGGTTGGTGTCGCGGATATTGCTGATATGGTGGCCAAACTGGCTGAAGCTGAGGAACTGGTTGCAAAGACAGTCGAGAGCCAGATGATGATCGCCCGAGCGGTTCGCTGGTTACGACGCATCGAGAGCAGCAGGCGGTTCGGTCAGGCGCTACCTACGCTGGTATCGGATATACACAGCTTGCGACGCTATGCACAATTTCAGCATGGCAAGATTCGCAATCTTCAGCAATCGTTGATGACCATGCTCGATCTTAAGCAAAACAATGTTATCAAAGTTTTCACTATCGTGACAGCGGTCTTCACGCCACCAACCCTGGTTGCTGCCTTTTATGGACAGAACTTTGCTGAAATGCCCGAGTTGTTCCTGCCATGGGGAGAATGGGCAGTTATCGTCCTTACGGGTTTAAGCGCAATTCTACCGTTGTTTTACATCAAAAAGAAGGGGTGGATGCGATGACAACAGTTAATGAACTACCCGCATGGGTTCGTCTACGGGCAAGCAATCAGCAGGAGCTTGAGGAGGTAGCTCGCACGCACGAATTGTCCCTGATACCAGAGGCCATTGTTCGGTCTGAAGACATCCTGCGCATTCGCTGTGCCAGGCTCGAAGGATCGCGCCTGTTGGTGACAGATATATTCTGGCTTCTGCGTGACGATCAGACGCCCCTCTACACAGTGGAGCCAATTCACAGCGAGCTGTGGGCGGGTCAGGCACGTAAGTGGATTTGGAGCCAGGGGCTTTCATTTGAAAGCTCCCATGCAACAGCGTTGGCACTCTTACATCAGTTGGTATTCCAGACAGCAAACGTACTCGATGTAATCGACGATGAGTTGAGCGTAGCCGGGTGCATTAGTGCTGGCTTCCTGATGAAGGTTGGTACTGATGAAGCGAGCGGAGTTGAGGATGTAGAAAACTTAGACGCCCGTCTCTCGCGGCTAAACGCTCCCCTGTCTTTCGTATTGCAATCGTTAGACGATCTGGAGCGGTCAGGGCGTCAGTTACGCCGCGCAGTTCTTCGGCAGTCATCCCTGACCGTTGATCATGTTGATGAATTGATCACTGAAATCGAAAACGTGCAACGGCGGGCACGCTTCATGCAAGAGAGACAGCGGTTTCATCAAACGGCGGCGCGAGAGACCGTCGCTATGAGCGACCTGAATGTAGTCAAGGTGTTCACAGTACTATGGGCCATATTTGTACCAGCTACCGCCTTGATCAACTGGTATGGGCAGAACTTTCAGTTCATGCCAGAGTTGTCGTGGTTTGCCTCTTCATTGGTACAGATGCTGGGCGTGCTATTGGTGACGGCAGTGCCTGTGATCATCATTAGACAAACGGGAGCGCTCAGATGACCCTATACATGAATGAAAGGAGGTCCAACGGTGCAACAGTTTACTTACAACAGATGGTCTGGTAGCGTAGACACTCCTGCAGAACCTTTGGTGTGGACGCGGGACGCACGCCGTGCGCAGAGTCGGGCACTTCGAGACAAGCCATCAACACGCTGGACTCGTTACGAACGATTATCATTCCTCATGATGGGTCTCGCCTGGGGTCTTATGATTGCGATTGTGGCTGCGCTGCATTTTGGCAACTACCATCTGGAAACGCGGACGTCTTCAACATCGGGTACGCATAAGAGTTTTTACGTTGAGGAGATTGCTACTCCCCAGAGCAATCCGTCAGACGGAGAAGGAGAATCACAATGAGCCAGAACGAATTGCTTTCGCTTCCAGTTTCCGCCAATCAGACACCTTCGGTTGATCGTTGGCTGCGTGTCAGCATCACTCAGACGGACGCACTTGCAGCGATTAAGCAACGTCTGGGCATTGACGTTGTCCAGGCTTTGAAGAGTGGCCTTTGCCAGGAAGGGGAATTCCTGATTTACCCGTTGACGTTTTTGAGCGTCGAGGGCAGCAAGAAGATGATCAGCAAAGTTGTTTTTGTGCTTGGGCGAGAGATTCTTGTGTCCCTGGAACCAGATCCCAGCCCCAAGCCGTTAAGAGTGGCGGTGTCGCGGATGCAGCGTGATGGTCGCGATAACGATCCATTCGACGCCTTTGCTGTTGTCCTACAGTCAATCAACGATGCCACCGATGAACTGATCGATTTGCTGAACGAGGAGCTTGGAGAGGCGCTGGTACAGACGAATGCGGTTCTTCACAGCCTTGAGTCGAACGAGCGAGACTTCGGGGTCAGCGATGTTGTAGCGACACAGGTTGAGTTGGGCACAGTTGAGGACCTGCTCTCACAGTGTATCCAGACCCAACTGCAACTTGCATTGGTGGCGAGACAGACACTGGCGCGTCTTCCGCAGGAGTCTTTCCATCTCAAGCAGCTTTACCTCACCCTCATTGATGACATCGAAGAGATCGAGGAGCACGTGCATTTTGTCCATGACCGCGTTCGCTTGTTACAAACGTCCAATAACCTGGCGCTGAGCGTCAAGCAGAATCAGATTGTCAAGGTGTTTTCAGTGCTCACTGCCGTGTTTATGCCCGCTCTGCTCATTTCGACGTACTACAGCATGAATTTTGCATACATGCCCATTCTGGAGTGGCAGTATGGCGAGCCTATGGTTATCGCTCTAACAGCATTGTTGGCGCTGCTGCCACTCATCTATGTCAAACAGCGTGGATTGCTGAGGTAACTGATAGGATACACGTTTCTGTGGGTGATTTGCAGACGTCTTAAAACACCAGTGATAGCCTATCACACAAGGAGGTAACGATTATGAAGAAGTTCTCGAATGAAACAAAAACAGCAGACGAGACATTTAACAGCACGACTGGTTTTGGCCTTGTTGGGAACGCCGATCTGACGCTTCAGGACGATGTCGCTGGAGCCGCACAGCGACGACGTGAAGCCATCGCACAAGCCCGTACCAACCGCTCTCGCACGGCACAGCTCGAGCGAGAGATCATTCAGGCTGTCATCGTGTTGTACTTGCTAATCCTGGGCAGTTTTGCCGGGTTGCACCTGTATGGCAGATACGTCATAGCAGAGCTGCCGCAGCAAGTCGAAACCACTATAAACGAATCGCCTCAGGACGAGCCGGCAGCAAGGTAATTTATCAGCGGAGGGTTCGTCATCATAAACCCTTGCCAAGGCCGTGAAAGTCTCCACGGGGCTTGCACGGCTTAAGCAAGGGCTTATCAAGGTGACAGATGCTGCTTGATAAGAAATTAAGAAGAATTGAGTACCACAGTAACGTAATCTAGCGCATTCTTCTCTGCACATCCCAATTACCGTGCGCCGTGTGAGCAGTTGCTCACGGAGCTAGAAGATTACGGTTGGCCCCGGAACTTATATCAAATCTGGTGTAGTAGCGTTCATAACACGTAATTCGACGATCACCCTGGCACCACACCTGAGCGTGGATGCGCAAAACCAGCATTGTCGTTCCGCACGCCGCAGGATCACGTTCCGGAGAGGATACCTCTGCCAGGTAGGGTTGCCTGTGTCGTGTGGTGTGGAGCGCGGCAGCGTGGCTTCCACACCAGCCGTGCTCACGATCAGGGGCGGGTTCCAGCGGTTTCCTTGCTGGTCATGGAGGCAACATGCGTGTAGAGTACGTCCGTCTGGCTTGATTATCTGTGATGCACGGACTGCGCGTGAGCGGTGCGCGGATCGCGGAGCGGGCGTTCAGCCTGCTCATCAGCCTCTTTCTGCTCCGGTCTCGTGACAGTGGTACAGGTAATGGACAAGCGTAGGCAGGAAGCCTCCCCTTCGGAGCGAGGAAACTGCTATCACTGAACTGATGAACAGCGATGATTCCATCAGCAGTGATGTACTATATCAATGGAGATTTGATATTATTGAAGCGATGAACGTCGCACACTTCAGTCCAGGCATGCGGCTGCCATAGCAGAGATCACCCAGATGCTCGACCTGATCGAACGGATAGATACCGGGCCGGATAGGGGTCGTGACGATCAACCAACCCTCGCGAATGAGATACAGCTTGCTGTGGGTGATCTCTTTCCACTCACTGATGCGAGATAGCATGGCTTCTGCCAAGGGGGACAAAGCTGGCTGGTAGCGACATAGGGAGCGTAAGGAGAAGATCTGTCGAGCATTTAACAAGGCTGGTCGCGCTCATTGCTCACATCTAAAGTGGGCAGAAGAACCGGCTGGACTACCGGGTGTCGTATGAGTGTTTCCAAAGCGAGCTGAGGGACTGGGTGCGTGGGGAGGATGACGCCAACAGCCAACAATGGATACTGCGATTGACCGGAGCCGCTGCGCCGAACTGTTTGAATTCGGCGCACGCAGTAGTCGTTTGCCTCTCCTGGAGAATGGTGCGAGAGTTGCAGCTATGATCGCCAATTAGGATGAAGGGAGCATTACATGATACAAGATATGGGACTCGAGCTTATACGGATCATGGGGCCTTTTGATGCCAATCTGTTAGGTCGACTGCTGCTGACACTGGTACTGTCAGGGCTGGTGGGCCTCGAACGTTCTGGACACGAGCGGGCAAGTGGCTTTCGGCCACACATTCTGGTCGGGATTGGTGCCTGTCTGGTCACAATGGCCGGTGCTTATGGCTTTGCCGAGTTGAGTAGCGAACGTGATGCCCTACGTGTGGCAAGCTATGTGGTCTCAGGGATTGGCTTTATGGGTGCAGGCGCAATTCTGCGCCATGGAACCACTGTACGCGGCCTGACAACGGCGGCGACGTTGTGGGGATGCGCAGGGATCGGTATCACTGTTGCCGTCGGTCTGGGATGGCTTGCCATTGCTGGGACGTTGCTCTTTTTATTCACCCTTACGGTTCTTGAATGGTTTGAAAGGCGACTCAACTTTGGCGGGCCGATCAGTCGTCTGCGCATTCATCTGCGCGATGATAGTCGGTCAGTTGGCAAGGCACTTGATGCACTTGTTCGCCTCGGAGTGCCGGTGAAACGGGCGACGGTTCTTCCCGGGGCTGGTACTTCCGCCTTACTGGACGTTGAGCTGGCGCGTACCTTGAGCGCGGAGCAGGCACCGCTGCTTGCACGGCAACTCCTGACGCTTAAGAAGTATGTTGTCCAGGTCGAAACGGCGATTACGCCGCTAGATGAACCGACGACGATGGATGAAAGCGACGAGGTTCAGAAGGATGATACGATTGTACCGCTCAACCTGAAAGATGCGACGTTGCTCCGCGATCTGAATGATCCTGATGAAGCTGTTCCTGGGTCGCAAACTGAGCGGAGCCGCTGAGTGTCGTCATTAAGCACGTCATCCTCTTGACCAATGATCGAATCGCATGCATCCACCAGGCGATGTTCCAGAACACCTTCGACACTGGCTTGAACGACTCGGTTCTACGTGACACGGTGACCTACGACAGGGGCAATCTGAGCGGTATCCAGGGCGCGATCCCGGCGATACCTGATGGCGATCTCCTGGCGGGTGGGTCTGGCCTTCTCGTACTCCCTGTTAGTTTGAACACCGGAGGTCCTTCTTGCAGATCGTAAGCCTATGCCACGTTGGGACGATCATGAGTGTGTAATTTTTTCACGATGCATGCGATAACTACTAACTATCGACTCTGCTACCGGCTCGCCGCGGCAGGCGTAGTTCGGCGCTGTCGATGACCAGGGTAACGGGGCCGTCGTTGATCAGAGCGACCTGCATCATAGCGCCGAAGACACCGGTAGCAACCGGGATGTTACGTGCCCGGAGTGCAGCGGCAAAAGCATCAACCAGCGGCGCAGCAATCTCAGGCCGGGCAGCCGCCGTGAAGCTTGGACGACGACCCTTGCGCGTGTCGGCATAAAGGGTAAACTGCGATACGACCAGCGCGGCCCCACCAACATCGAGCAGCGAGAGATTAAACTTCCCCTCGTGATCGCTGAAAATCCGCAGCTGAGCAATCTTCTCTGCCAGCAACTCTACATCTTCCGCTGTATCGGTATGGCACACGCCGAGCAGGATCAACAGGCCATTGCCAATCGCTCCTACTACTTCACCCGCGACGGTGACAGATGCTTCACGGACTCGCTGAATGACTGCGCGCATCAGGTTTCCTCTACCGGAATTGCAAAGACCAGACGTCCAGTTTGGGTTTGATGGATACGAGTGACTACAACCTCAATGGTGTGGCCGATAAGATGTCGGGCATTCTCAACGATCACTGGTGTTCCGTCATCAAGATAGCCGACCCCTTGCTGGCGGGTATTGCCTTCGTTGCGGATCAACACCTGAAGTCGCTGATCCTGCATGACCGGTGGGCGAAGAGCGTCGCTCAACTGATTGATGCTCAAGACAGTTACTCCCTGCAAACCGGCAACCCGATTGAGATTATAGTCGTTGGTAATAATTGGACAGTGATACTGCCGGGCTAATTCGATTAACTTGTCATCAACACGCAGGGAGTCGGGAACATCGTGACTGACAATTTCAATCGGCAATGGTGATGATTGTTGCATCTGATTGAGCAACTCAAGCCCACGACGGCCCTTCTGTCGCCGTAAGTCATCGTTGGAGTCGGCCAGCATTTGCAACTCGGTCAACACAAACGAGGGGATCAGGAGCGATCCTTCCATAAACCCGGTGCGCACCACGGCTGCAATCCGGCCGTCGATAATCGCACTGGTATCAAGCAGGTAGCGGCGTGTCGATGGGAGCGCAGAGGGAGATTCGGAATGTAAAGACTGGGGGGGAGAGGGCGGCTGTGAGCGTGGCTGTCGCCAGCGGTTCACCAGATCAACAAACTCACGTTTGCGTAAATAAAGGATCGCAGCGCCAAAGTAGACCATGATCGCCGTCACAATGCCCGGCAACAGATTGCCATACGGTGCCGGTAGCATGGCCAGCGGCACTGTGAACAATGCACCGAGAACGCCACCAATACTAATCCCTATCGTGATCAGAACAACTTCGTGCAACGGTATAGTGCGTGCCTGACGAAAGAGGGAACGAAGTGGGTCGGCGATGATACGCGGGGCCAGAATCAGGCCAAGACCACCACCGGCAAGGGTGAGGAGCAGGGTGGCAAGTACTTGATCGGAATTTGGTGTTGGGCCGGAGAGTGAATGACCAACCCAAAACCCCAGATAGGCCATCCAACTAAAACCGAATAAACGCACAATAAGATCGAGACTTAGTCTCATAGCTCACCCTTGTTCGATGGCTGGCGAGGATGACGAAGCTATTCCTTTGCGGGTGAGGAGTTCGACCGCTTCGGATAGTGAGCGTACCGGTGTGATGGTGAGACCGTCTGCCCGGTCAGGCGTGGAGTGTGCGGGCACAATTGCTCGCCGAAATCCCAGCTTTGCTGCTTCGCTCAGGCGACGCTCAAGCTGACTGACACTACGCAGTTCGCCTGACAACCCGATTTCACCAAGGCAGACCAGATCGGGATCAATCCGCTGGTTGCGGTATGAGGACGCAATCGCCAGTGCAACTGCCAGATCGGCTGCCGGTTCACCGATACGCAGACCACCGACAATGTTGACATAAAGGTCTTGATTGAATAACGGCAGCCCTACTCGTTTGGAGAGCACGGCTGTCAGCATGAGCAGGCGATTGAGATCAAAGCCATTGGTGGTACGACGAGGTTGGGCATTCCCGGTATGGGAGGTCAACGCCTGTACTTCTACCAGTAACGGACGTGTTCCCTCTAGCGTCACGGTCACCGTCGAACCAGGGCTTTGCGTATTCCGTTCGGCGAGAAAGACCTGCGACGGATTACGCACCTCACGCAGACCATCACCGGTCATTTCAAAGACGCCCACTTCATTCGTGCTACCGAAGCGATTTTTGCCCCCGCGTAACAGGCGAAACTGGTGAAACCGGTCGCCTTCGAGGTAGAGCACGACATCAACAATGTGTTCGAGGACACGTGGGCCGGCGATGGCTCCCTCTTTCGTTACGTGACCAACCAGCACAATCGGAATGGCAGTCTCTTTCGCCAGTTGCATCAGGCGAAGGGCACCCTCGCGTACCTGCGAGACACTACCGGCTGCGCTGGTTAATTCGGGGAGATAGACCGTCTGGATCGAGTCGACGATCACCAGTCGTGGCCGTAAATGACGGATATGTTCAATAATCAGATCAAGTGATGTTTCGGCCAGGAGAAAGAGGTCATCGGCGGTTAATCCTAATCGTTCGGCGCGTAACCGAATCTGTTGCGCCGACTCTTCGGCACTCACGTAAAGGGCCGGCCCCACGCTGGCCGCAAAATGGGCCGCTACCTGACCGAGCAGCGTTGATTTTCCTACTCCAGGGTCGCCACCGATCAACACCACCGAGCCGGGTACCAGACCACCACCGAGTACACGGGCAAACTCCTCGGCGTAGACGGGCAGCCGCTGAAAGTCGGTCAGGGGAACATCGCGCAGTCGGATCGGTTGATTCTGGCCGACAGTAGCAGCCCGCTGACCGCCTGTGCCACGGGCAGGCGTAACAATCTGCTCAACCAGACTGTCCCACGCGCCGCATTCAGGACACTTCCCCATCCAGCGACTCTGCTGAGCACCACATTGTTGACAAACGAAGACAGTACGTGTTTTCGCCATAGCTGCATTATACCACCGCATACGCAGGCAACGAATCGGTGCGAGGTGTTGCTGTTGAGAAGTATCATACAGTCAGATGAGGCTCAACAGTCTGAAGCAACATCTGAACTGGCGGGTTTGTATGCTAGACGGCGGGAAGAAACCGCGCGTTGCACCCGTGAACGACGGGTTAATTGCTACTCTCTCAAGCATTGAGCATGCACTTGACGATTATGCCGCGCGTTGCACCCGTGAACGACGGGTTAATTGCTACCTCAGCCGTCGGGCAGCGAGTACGGTGGGCGCGGAAGCAGAGCTGCCGCACTCCACACTACGCGACAAGCGGATTGGCAAACGGGGAAGGGAGCGATCCGGCGGGTGCAGGACAGAACCACACGTCGTTCTCGTGGTTAGCAGGATGCCCGATATGACATACGCCGGACAGCGAGCGCAGTGGGTGCGGAAGCATGGCTTCCGCACTCCACACTGCGTGACACGTGGATTAGTGAATGGAGAAGGGGCCGGTTTAGGACGTGATTATGCCGTGGATAGATGACAACACTGTTTCCATCGTTTCGGTCACACCAGAAGCAGGATATGACGTCTCAGAAGTGTTGTAAACGGCTATCAGCCGGTGTTATCGGTAAATATCACAATGGTACAGATTTATGAGATAAGTTCTCGCCTCTATCTCCCCGGTCAGCGGCTCAAGCAGGCTTTCGGGGTGCTCATCGTTGTGATGACGCTGTATAAACTCTTTCAAATTTTAGGATAAATGTCGTGACCGGGTTGTGACTGGCAACAATCAGATACAGGTTGCCACCACCACTCGCACGTGTTATCATGTAAATGGGCATATTGAAAAGGCAGCAATCTGACGAAATGTATAACAGTACCCCTGTCCTGTTACAGGATAGGGGTGTTTGTATCACGAACGAGCTTATCTCATGCGCGAATGGTTACTTTCGACGACCTACCAGTTTCTGATAAATATGCGGTTTGTTGCCTGGCGTGTCCTTCGTCCGCGTGCAATTGGTGTGCGGGTGATTGTACAGCAGGGTGATTCATTTTTGCTAGTGCGGCATCGCGGAGGAGCAGCGCCGTGGGGATTGCCCGGCGGTGCTATTGACCGGGGTGAGACGCCTGCCGATGCTGCCCGTCGTGAAGCGCTGGAAGAGAGTGGCTGCCCGGTCACCATCACGGCGCTGCATGGGGTCTTTCATTATCTGGCAGACGGTCTGAGCGATTATATTATTGTATTTACGGCAGCAGCCGAGGGGCCGCCGGTGCCGCCAACCGGCGATCTGGAGATTTGTGATGCGCGCTTCTTTCATCCCGATCAGTTGCCCGCAGGCGTGGAAGCCGGTAGTGCGCGGCGGATTGCCGAGGCGCGGCGTGGCGAACGTGGAATCTTTGCATCCTGGTAGTTGTTGTTGAGGTGGTTATGCCCTACACACCAATTCTGGCCACACTTGGTTATGTGCTATCGCCCGACCGGCAATCGGTCTTGATGGTTCATCGCAATGCCCGTCCCGGTGATCAACATTTAGGTAAGTATAACGGCCTGGGTGGTAAGCTCGAACGCGATGAAGAGATTGTTGCCGGTATCCAGCGCGAATTGTTTGAAGAAGCCGGCATTACTGCGCTCGAATTGACATTGCGAGGTACAGTAAGCTGGCCGGGGTTCGGCAAACATGGTGAAGACTGGTTTGCGTTTATCTTCTTAATCACTCGTTTCGCCGGCGAGCCGCCACCATCTAATGAAGAAGGCACTCTTGAATGGGTACCGCTCCAGCGTGTCATGCACCTTCCCCTGTGGCCGGGTGATCGATTTTTTCTCCCGCTGGTCTTCGATGACGATCCGCGTCCATTCCATGGCGTGATGCCTTATGCGAACGGTCAACCGGTGGCCTGGAACTTCTCCCGGATCGGTACGGGCTAACGCATCGTGGTATAATTGCTCTCATCCTATTGTGGTGCGCTGTTGTGCGACAGCGTCGTGGATTGCGGCAGAAACCTATGCTTGACATTAAACTCATTCGTGAACAACCCGATGAAGTAAAACGCCGGCTCGCTCGTTGTGGGGTTGATGGGGCAGTCGTCGATCAGGTGCTGGCTTTTGATGAACAACGCCGACGCCTGATTTATGAGGTGGAGACGCGCAAAGCTGAGCGTAATACCGTCTCGAAGCAGATTGGTGCGATGAAAGACCCGGCTGAGCGGCAGGCAAAGATAGATGCGATGCGCCAGTTGGGTGATGAAATCGCCGCGCTCGACCGGCAACTGGCCGAGGTGGAAGAGCAGCAGCGGGCAGTGATGCTCGAAATTCGCAATCTGCCCCATCCTGATGTTCCCGATGGGGTTGATGATCGCGACAATGTGGTGATCTATCAGGAGGGTGAAGAGCGGCAGTTGCCCTTCCCGGCCCGTCCGCACTGGGAATTGGGTGAAGCGTTAGGCATCATCGATTTTGAACGCGGGGTGAAGCTGGCCGGTTCCCGTTTCTACGTGATGCGTGGGGCAGGCGCCCGCCTTCAGCGCGCTGTTATTCAGTGGTTGATCGATCTGCACCTGGAACAGGGTTACCAGGAAGTGTACACACCCTTTGTGGTCAAAGAGTCGGTGTTGTGGGCATCAGGTCAGTTGCCGAAGTTCCGCGATAACCTCTACCGCGACGAAGAGTCGGGTTTATGGCTGGTGCCAACGGCAGAAGTTCCGTTGACCAGTCTCTACGCCGATGAAATCCTCGACGCGAGTCAGTTGCCGATCTATCACGTTGCCTATACGCCCTGTTTCCGCAAAGAGCAGCTTAGCGCCGGGCGTGATGTGCGTGGTATCAAGCGCGGCCATCAGTTCGACAAGGTTGAGATGTATATGTTCGTGACGCCTGATCAGAGCTATCAGGCGCTCGAAAAACTGCGCCGCGATGCTGAAGAGTGTGCCCGCCGGTTAGGATTGCCGTTCCGCACTAAACTGCTCTGTACCGGCGATCTCGGTTTTGGTTCAACCAAGACCTACGACATTGAAGTTTGGGCGCCGGGTGTGGGCGAATGGCTTGAAGTCAGTTCGTGCTCGAATGTGGAAGCATTTCAGGCCCGACGCGCCAATTTGCGCTACCGACCTGAACCGGGAGCAAAGCCTGAGTTTTTACACACGCTGAACGGTTCAGGATTGGGGTTACCGCGCACAATCATCGCGATTATGGAGAATTATCAGCAGGAAGACGGAAGTATCCTGATACCTGAGGTGTTACGGCCATATATGGGTGGTATGGAACGGATCGGGCCATAAGCTGCGATCCGCATCAAGCAGGAAACGACGCCTATGCCGGTTGTGATTCAGCTCACCAGCGCAATGCACGGTGGTACCAGTCCGAGTTGTGGTACCGGTGATCATAGCAGTTGTGGGCCAGATTGTGGGTGTGGTTGCCCATACACCGGGATGGTCGAACGAGGTCGGGTGGAGCCGGTAGCGCTGATCGAACAGCGCTACCCCGGCCAGTGGCTGGCATTGGTGATTCCTCCCGGCGAAGACGAAGAACATCCTGAGCAGGCGATGCTGGTTGCCTACAGCACCGATCCCGATGAGGTCTGGGATGCGGTGAGTCGAATTACCTTCAACCAGGTTGTCCACGTCTATTTTAATGGGTCGCTGGCCGATTATCTGGCCTGGGCTGAAGCTGAATGATCATGCTGACAGTAAGCGATTATCTGGCGCAACCGGTTGTTTCGCCTGACGTTAGTATTCGCTACGGAGATCACCCCGATCAGTTTGGCGATCTGTATTTGCCTGCACAGGTACACCCGGCGCCGGTCGTGATGATGATTCATGGCGGCTGCTGGCAGGCCGCTTACCCCCTCACCCCGCTTGGTGAGTGTTGTGCAGCGTTACGCGCACGCGGTTATGCCGTGTGGAATCTGGAGTACCGTCGGCTGGGGAATGGTGGCGGGTGGCCGTCCACGTTTCTTGACGTTGCTGCCGGTGCCGATCATCTGCGGGTATTGGCGGAACACTATCCGCTCGACCTGAATCGGGTCGTGGTTGTTGGCCATTCAGCCGGCGGACATCTGGCACTCTGGCTGGCTACGCGGCCAAAACTTCCTCCCACCAGCCCATTGTACATCCCCCATCCGTTACCGGTACACGGTGTGGTGGCACTGGCGGCAGTTGCCGATCTACGCCGGGGTGTCACCGCTACGGCCTGTGGCACTGCCTGTCTGGAACTGATCGACAACGAAGAATCACGCTGCGCTGAAGCATCACCTCACGCACGTCTACCACTCGACATACCACACTATCACCTCGTGGGTGGTGATGACCCGATTGTACCGGCCTCGTATGTGGCGGCTTTTGTTGACGCCGCCCGTCAGGCTGGCGATCTGGCACACCTGACTATCGTGCCCAAATGTGGCCACTTTGAACTCACGACACCCCATAGTCAGGCATGGCAAACCGTCGTGCAGACGATTGACAAGGCATGTTCCCTAAATCGGTCTTAAGGCGGATAGACGCCTGTATCTTGATTTGCTATACTTTTCACAGGTCGAGCGATGGAGCAACAGACATCGCCCGACATGTATCCTCCCAATCCTCACTGTTGCTCCCCATAATCCCCTTACGGCCACCAGAAAGTGGCCGTTGCCACATGTGTAATGGGTCGCGGCGGCAATGCCCCGCGACCCGCACCGCTTTTTATGCGGTATAATAAAAAAGTCATGCCGGTCGTTCCAAGGTGCGTTATACTAGATACAATAAGAGTACGGTAGAGGAGTGACGTGTGTTAACCTCGGATGAGTTAACGCCAACCAGCGACAGTTACGCTCAACGGGAGATGGAGATACTGCGCCGTGAACTGAGTGAAGCTCAGGCGCTGATCCGAACGTTGCGTCGTCAATTGGAGAAGGCGATAGCCGCGGCGCAAGAAGCCCAACGTGCTCATGCCAAGATGGTTGAGACGCTCACCGAGACGATGCGCGAAAACACTGTGCTCTGTCACGAGCGAGATATGTGGCGTGCCCGCGCCCAACGTCTCGAATCTTCGTTGCACGAAGAGATTCGACCAGGGGCGGCAATTGACATTAGTTCGCTGGTTGGTCAGATCAGTGAAGATGAAGCAAACGCCATTCGCAAAGCGATGGCACGCCTGCATCATCCAGATGTTGGTGGCGACCCGGAGCGGATGAAGGCGTGGAACGCAGCGCTCGACCGGCTGTTTCGACAGTAGAGGCTGCCATATCCGTTGCCCACACCTGATGAACGCACGGTATGCTGTTGAATATTCCTCGTTACTGCAAGGTACCTCCTCATTCGTTGCGGTGTAGTCATTAGCTTTGTAATATCAAGTCTTGTTCATCCCTGGCGGGCACCCGATATGGGGTGATCCGCGATTAACCATCCCCTCCGCGACGATCCATGGGGATGCACCTGCATCATACGGATGGGCGGGTTCGGTAGGGGCGGGTTCTCAACCCGCCCCTACGGATGTGGCATTATCCCATTCACGGTGCCATACACGGGATGCGGTGAAAGCGAGAGTACGGCCTGGTGCGTGCCGTGCAGATGTGAGACGCGCTGTGACGTTCGGTGCGTGTGGCGGTAGGGCGGGTTCCGCGCCTGCCCCTGCTGCCCGTCTTCTTTGTGACGAGACGATCCGTGGGGTGCACCTGCATCATACGGATGGGCGGGTTCGGTAGGGGCGGGTTCTCAACCCGCCCCTACGGATGTGGCATTATCCCATTCACGGTGCCATACGCGGGATGCGACGAAAGCGAGAGTACGGTCTGGTGCGTGCCGTGCAGATGTGAGATGCGCTGTGACGTTCGGTGCGTGTGGCGGTAGGGCGGGTTCCGCGCCTGCCCCTGCTGCCCGTCCTCTCCGTGACGAGACGATCCGTGGGATGCACCTGCATCATACGGATGGGCGGGTTCGGTAGGGGCGGGTTCTGAAACCGCCCCTACGGATGTTGCATTATCCCATTCACGGTGCCATACGCGGGATGCAACGAAAGCGAGAGTACGGCCTGGTGCGTGCCATACGGATTTACGATGTAGCGATGACCTTCTGGCTGAATTGATGTTATGATGAATCATAGCACGTATCCGTTATGCCCCTGGAATAACGCACCATGACTCTTGCGCACGAATCGGTCTGGATACTCGGTGATCAACTCAGCCCCCACCATCCCGGTCTGGTAGCCGGAAGGCGGGTCGTGATGATCGAGTCGCTGGCCCGTCTCAATCAGCGACCGTATCACCGCCGCAAACTTGTGCTCATCATCAGTGCAATGCGTCATTATGCCGGCGAGTTACGCGCCGCCGGGTATGAGGTTGATCTGCGCTCTGCGCCGGATTTTCTCAGCGGGTTGCGCGATCATGTTGCGACCTTCGGGGTGCGCCATTTGATCTGCATGGCTGCCGCCGAGTACGACACCCGCCAGTTTCAACAACGCCTGGAACACGATCTGGGCATTCCCGTCACCATGCTACCCAATACCCTCTTCCTGGTGGAACGCCACCCGCCGACCCGTTCACCGGCACTGATGGAGCCATTCTACCGGGCAATGCGTCGACAGACCGGTCTGTTGATCGAGCCAGATGGCGAACCGACCGGCGGTGTCTGGAATCTCGATCACGAAAACCGGCGGCGCTACGATGGTCGTCCGGTTCCAGCACCGGTACGTTTTCCGGCAGATACGATCACGCAGCAGGTGATTGCCGATCTGGCGCGCAGTTGTCCGAATGCCATCGGTTCAGCGGATGATTTTGATCTGCCGGTAACGCGAGCGCAGGCGCTGGTTGCACTTGACGATTTTATCGCGCATCGGCTCGCCGACTTTGGCC
The DNA here is from genome assembly GCF_000018865.1 of Chloroflexus aurantiacus J-10-fl. NCBI lineage: Bacteria > Bacillati > Chloroflexota > Chloroflexia > Chloroflexales > Chloroflexaceae > Chloroflexus > Chloroflexus aurantiacus. The sequence goes on along the minus strand of NC_010175.1, from coordinate 569,642 downwards.
CGTTTGAAGATGCGATGAGTGCCGATCACGACCTGCTCTTCCACTCCCAGCTCTCGCCGCTGCTCAACATTGGCCTGCTCGATCCGCTGGAGACAGCAACTGCCGCTGTAGCGGCGTATCACGCGGGCAAAGCTCCGCTGGCGTCGGTCGAAGGTTTTGTACGGCAGATTATCGGCTGGCGTGAATACATCTACTACCGTTACTGGGAATTGATGCCCGATTTGTTGTCGGCTAATGCATGGCAGGCAGAACGACCGTTGCCGGGCTGGTACTGGCATGGCGAAACACGGATGCACTGTTTAAGCTGCGTAATCAAGAAGGTATTACGCAGCGGTTATTGCCATCATATCGAGCGGCTGATGGTGCTGTGCAACTTTGCGCTGCTGGCCGGAATCCGTCCCCAAGAGGTAAACGCCTGGTTTCTCGAATGCTACATTGATGCGTATGAGTGGGTTGTCACGCCCAACGTGATCGGCATGGGCTTGAATGCCGATGGCGGACGGACTGCGACCAAGCCTTACCTTGCCAGTGCAGCGTATATTGACAAGATGAGTGACTACTGTCGGGGATGTTTTTATGACCGTAAAGCGCGTATCGGGCCACGCGCATGCCCATTCAATACGCTGTACTGGCATTTTCTGATTGTGCATGAAGCCACACTTCGTGCCAATCCACGGCTGGGGCCGGCAGTACTCGGCCTGCGCCGGATCACTGAAGCGGAGCGCCAGGCGATTATGGCTCAAGCGGCGACCATTCTGGCGCAGATCGAAGCACTGTGAGGGGGCTGGCATCAGCTTAAAGGAGATACCTGTTGACAAGTGGCGAACTAATGACGGAACATACTTATGCCCAACAACTGCACCGCGCTGGCGTGCGTTGCCGGTGAGCTGAAGTTGTTAGCTTAATCCAAGTTGCCACCTTTATCAACACAGAGGCACAGAGGACACAGAGGATGGGCATAATCCGAGTGGCTACATCAAAGCGCGAAGTCGTGCGGCTATGGGAATTGGCTACTACCCACATGGTTCATACGTTTACGCCTCACGGTGTTGTGTGCAGCGTCGTGCTGTTCATTATAGCAGTCAGCTTACGTGGCCTGCTCACAGCGTAGGCGGCAACTTGGGTTAGCTCAACTGACCGAAGCGTAGACATCGGCTAAGGAAACACTGAATAATAACAGCACGATTTTTTGATAACACGATACATCATTTGCGAGGATGCAGTTGAACATTCCAACCTTTGAGAAGGCAGATAGTAGAATGGCTGTGAGGATTTAACAAAATGACAACAAACACTCAGCAGACACAAGCGGATTTGATAAAAGCTATTACTGACATCGCTACTACCCTACCGATGGCGCAGGTCATGCAACTGTACCAATTTGCGCTATTCCTGAAGATGCATCCACTACCTGAAGAGATGTTTTCAGAAATACTGGCAGATGAAGCTTTATGGGAGTCTCAGTTCGCATCGACTGACGATAGCAAGCTGGCTGAATTGATAGATGTGATTGAAACCGAAATCAATGAAGGAAGAACTCGGCCAATGTTCGATGAGCATGGCGAATTTCTGGAATATCAATGAAGTCGCAAACAACGACATTGTTTTGACCAAACCAGAACCTGTTTCAAAAAATATCTACATATGAAGGTATCTCATTCATTGCCGACCGATTCCATGAAGCACACCCGACATCTGCGTGACCAGCCGGGTCAACGGCGTACCATGCACCGGATCGTAAGCACGGCTGCTGCGGCAGCCATGCTGCCGTACTCCAAACGATGCAACACGCGGGTGATGGGCGCACAAGGCAACCAATTCAGCGCGTGATGGTACTGGAGATGGTTATTAGAGTGCGATAGCACAGCTTTTTATGAAAGAAGTTCTAACCCTTGCTCGCCGTTGCTTCAGGCGACTACATTCCACGGGAACACATTTGCAGGCGAAGTGTGGCAAAAATCTGCCCGGCAGCTTCCTGATGAGGCAGAAAGCGCATTAGATCAAACATTCTATCCGCCCCTGAACTGGCGCCAACACGGCTTCCACCCTCTCCATATGGACGGGCAGCGCTGGCTATGTACGCGCATGCTATAGCGAGTTGCTCTATTGGGGCCTGGATGGGGTCGGCTCCGATCATTATGAGTAACATCCGTCCGTAGAAGGTTAACATCGGGTTCGGCGGATGCTATATTGAGATTGTTGCACCAGGGCCAGGTGCGGATCGGCTGCCGCCGGGGGAGGAATGCCGACCGCAGGTCTTGAAGATGCAAACCAAACAGTGCTATAATCCAGGTAACAGTTATATCGTCATATTTAGTCAAAGGAGACAGCTATTAACGAGTTGCGCACCCACGACGGAAAACGCTTATACCCAACGGCTGTACCACGCCGACGCGCATTGCTGGTGGGGGCTGAAATTGCCAGCATGCGCAGTCCCTGGCCGGTCGAAGACTCGCTCGATGAGCTGGCGTTGCTCGCGCAGACGGCGGAGCTAGAGGTGGTCGGTCGTATTTTCCAACGTCTGCCCGAACCACAACCAAAGTTTTTCATCGGCCCCGGTAAGGTCAAAGAGGTGGCTGCGTTGCGCGAGCAGACGCAGGCCGACCTGATCGTGTTCGATGATGAACTCAGTCCGGCGCAGACCCGTAACCTCGAAGAAGAGCTTCAGACCCAGGTCATTGATCGCACGGGGTTGATTCTGGATATCTTTGCCCGCCATGCGCGTACTCACGAAGGGCGGCTTCAGGTTGAGCTGGCGCAGTACCAGTATCTGCTGCCGCGTCTGCGTCGTCAGTGGACGCACCTTGAACGTCAGGCCGGTACCGGTGGTACGGCGGCAGGTGGTGTGGTTGGTCTCCGTGGCCCTGGTGAGACGCAGCTTGAAATTGACCGCCGGTTGATCGAGCGGCGGATTGCGTGGTTGAAAGATCAGTTGGCCGATGTTCACCGCCACCGGGAATTGTACCGCCAGCGCCGGCGGCAAACCGGTATTCCGGTGATTGCCCTTGTTGGCTATACCAACGCCGGCAAGAGCACGCTGCTTAATGCAATGACCGGGGCTGACGTGCTGGCAGAGGATAAGCTGTTCGCCACGCTCGACCCAACCACCCGCCAGGTGCTGTTGCCCGGCAATATTGTGGCGTTGATGACCGATACGGTCGGTTTCATCCAGAAGCTCCCGCCGCAGCTCGTGGCTGCGTTTCGGGCTACGCTGGAGGAGATCGAGGAGGCGGATCTCCTGCTGCACGTGGTTGATGTCACGCATCGCAATGCCCAGGAACACGCCCAAACGGTTGAGCAGACGCTGCGGGAGTTGGGGGTGGATCACAAGCCGGTTTTGACCGTGCTCAATAAGATTGACTTGCTCGAAGGGGCGACGGCGGAGGATGTCGGGCAGATTGCGGCTGAGATGGGTTTGCCAACCGATATTGTCGCTGTTTCGGCCCAACGAGGGTGGGGGCTGCAAACGTTGGGTGAGCGCATTGTGGCGATGCTGGCCCAGCGTATGGTGCGGGTTGATGCCTATATTCCCTACCAGCGGAACGATCTGGTTGCGCTCTGGCGGCAGCGCGGCGTTATTGAGGTGGAGGAGTTTGAGGGTGATGGTGCCCATATCGTCGGGCGCTTGCCTCCGGCGCTCGCTCCCCAGTTTGCCCGCTTTGCCCGTAGCTCGTTGTGAGTGGAAAAACGGTCTGTACCCGCTCTGGGTAATGAAGCAGAATGCACGTCAATTGTGGGATGTGGTTCGACGATTGACGTGCGTTCTGCGTTATCGTGATGTGTACCGATTAGACAATCTGGCCGGTTATGCTGCGCTATCTCCGCCTGTTTGTTCTCTTTGTGCATAACAGTTTACAAATCGCGCTAGAGTATCGGGTCAACTTTTTGACCTCGCTCTTCCAAAGTGTGCTCTGGTTGTTGTGGGGTGTGCTGGGCACGCTGGTCTTTTTTCAATTTACCGGTACCCTCGGTGGCTGGACGCTGCCCCAGGCGCTGCTGGTGGTCGGCATGTTCCGCATTTTTGAGGGTTTGATTGACGGGATCATGCGGCCCAACATCACCCGGATCGTAGAACACATTCAAAAGGGAACGCTGGATTTTGTGCTGGTGAAGCCGGTTGATAGCCAGTTTATGGCGTCCCTGCGCCAGATCAATCTGATGGTGTTGCCTGATTTTCTGGTCGGCTTCGGTCTGATTATCTACGGTCTCTGGCTTGGTCAAATCTGGCCGACGCCATTCCAGCTCCTTGCCTTCCTCTTCTTGCTGGCCTGCGGTATGGTGATCGCGTATGCGATCTGGATGTTGCTGGTCACCACCGCCTTCTGGCTGGTACAGGTCGAGAATGTCACCGAGCTGCTCACTGCGATCTATGAAACCGGTCGTTTTCCGGTGACAGCGTACAGCCAGTGGTTGCGTCTGGTGCTGACCTTCGTGATTCCGATTGCCTTTTTGACCACCTTTCCGGCGGCAGCCTTAATCGGCTTACTCGATCCCTTCTATCTGTTACTGGCGCCGATTATCGCCGGTATCCTCTTGCTGGCGTCACGCGCTTTCTGGCGGGTTGGTCTGCGCTCGTATACCAGCGCTTCGTCGTAGCGCTGCTGCGTCACCGCTGAACAACCCGCCGCTACCAACCGCTTACCCTCAGTCTGCGACCGCCAGGCCCAGGGCTTCACGGGCTGCGCCGACGACGAACAGCGAGCCGGTGACACAAATCAGATCGTCCTGTTCCGCCAGCGCCTGCGCGGTCGCCAGCGCTTCAGCCACGACCGGCACAATCTGCATTGGTGCGTTGGTAAAGGGGGCAACCTCGGCGGCAATCCGGTCGAGATCCATCGCTTTGGGGTGGTTCGAGCGGGTGATAATCACGTGGGCTGCCTGCGGTGCCAGGGCAGCGGCGATAGCCGCAATGTCTTTATCGCGCGAGGTACCGAGCACGAGAATAAACTGCCGATGCGGTAGCTCGTCGCTAATGGCCTGCCACAATTTCTGCGCCGAGTCGCCGTTGTGGGCGCCGTCGATAAGGATACGGGGCGGGCCGGCAATCAACTCGAAACGTCCCGGCCACCAGGCTTCGGCGAGACCACGCCGGATGGCCTGGTCATCAATCGGCACTCCCTGATCACGCAACAGCAGGGCAGTCCCCATTGCCAGACGAGCATTTTCGCGCTGGAAGCCACCGCGCAAGCGCCCCGGTTGCGGTGGGGCCGGATAGGTGAGCGGTTGACCAGACGCCAGCCACGGTTCAACCGTGTGTTCAGCGGCCAGCCAGAGCGGGGCACCGACCGTCTGGGCTTCGGCGGCGAAGACAGCGGCTGCTTCCGGGTGTTGTGGTACGGTAATCGCCGGTCGGCCTGGCCGCATAATACCCGCTTTGTTGTAGGCAATGTCGTGCAGCGTTGGCCCCAGAATCGCCATGTGGTCGTAGCTGATCGACGAGATCACCGCGATGAGTGGAGTAATGGTCGCCGCAGCATCGAAACGACCCCCCAGACCGACCTCAACGACCGCCAGATCGACGTGAGCTGCTACAAAATGGCGCATCGCCATCACAAACCCAATGTCAAACGTACTGGGACGACCGTAGGTAGCGGTGTCAAAGGCGTCAACAATCGGTTGCACATCCCGCACAAGCTGAATCAGCGTCGCCTGAGAGATCGGTTCGCGATCAATCTGGATGCGTTCGCGATACGAGCTAAGGTGGGGCGATGTCCATAAACCCACCCGTAAACCGGCGGCGCGAGCCATAGCTTCAATCAAGGCGCAGGTACTCCCCTTCCCTTTGGTACCGGCAACGACAACCGCCGCCAGTTGTTGATGTGGATTCCCGGCAATGTCTAGTAATGCCCTGAGCCGGGCCAGCGATCGCGCCGCAATCGCCGGATCGGGTGACCCCTGACGAGTAGGATCGATAAAACTGTAGATGTAATCGAGAGCTTCCTGATAGGTTGTAATCTGCATATCCTGCTTTTCCTGCCCTGTGCTTGCCCGGAACCAGCCGGTAACCGCAACAATTTATTGATCCATCATACCATTGACCGGAAGGTGGTGGTGGTCTGAGATGGCATTGCTCGCGATCCGTCAGTGACATCAGCCGTAGGGTGCGCCGGGGCAAACCTTCGCCCTGTGCCAGGGAGCAGAGCACAACTGGCGCTGAATATTGCTCCTGCACGTGCAGGCACATCCAGAGAGGGGCGGAACGAGATTGACAAGCTGCGTCATATCGTCTATGCTGAACGACACGAACAGGTGAGCGGAGGAGAGCGATGACACTCAATCTGGCTGCGCTGAGTGAACAATTGCGGGCAATGGGGCAAAATGCCGCCCGTTCGGTTGCACAACGAGAGACGCGGATGGCACAGATTGCCACACGCTATCTGAACGAGGTGGGGTATGAGCAGCGTTGGGCGGATGCTGTGCGCCTCAGTGCAACCTCGGCGCACTGGTTGCTGGCCGAACCGGTTGAACCGCTCGATACCATCGGTCGGATAGAGACCCTTCCTACCGATTATGCGGTCGTGGCCACTGACGGCTCGCATATTGATGTGGATCGGCATGGCGAGGTCAGTTGCTACCTGATCAACATCGGCCAGGTCTACCTGCGCTACGGTGCGCACCCGGAAGCGTACCTGGAGTCGTCACCACGGCTCTATTTCAGCGAGGACGACCTGTACCTTCACGAGGATACTCGTCGTATCCCGGTAGAGGGGGCTGTGTTAAGCGTGCGTCGTGATGTCGAAGAGGGCGTGGCATTAGGCCGGTTTGCGGCAATGTACCTCAACGATACAACCATTCCCCGGCTGGCGCTCCAGGATGGCACATTAATCCGTTGGGCACTGGCAAATGCCGACGAGTTCATCCGTGATCATTTTTTAGGTCAGTACCTTAATTACCTGGAGCAGATGCGGAAGATCGGTATCCCGGTAGCATCGTATATCAGTCGCACCCGCTCGCCGGAGGTGATGGGACTAATGCGACTGATGTTCTGCCCGGATGTGAATGTGCCCGCGCAGCGCGGGGCAAATTGTGCGCAGTGTAGTGATGCGAAACAAGGCAAGACGCCATCGTGCATGATTTGCCAGGATGTAATCGATGCCGATCTCTTTGCCACCAGATTGCAAGAAGGTGAGCGCAGCCCGATCTTTCGCTCGTGGAGTCGGATCAGCATCGAAGGGTATGGCGATCATCAAATACATTTCTTCTTCCTGCGGATTGGGCGCGAGCTGGCGCGGATCGAAATACCGGCGTGGGTTGCCGGCCAACCAGATATGGTTGCACAGGTGCATGCTCTGGTGTACGATCAGGCAATGCGCGGTCAGGGCTATCCGGTCGTATTGCAACGTGCCCACGAACAGGCTGTCATTCGCAGTGCCGAGCGGCGGGTCTTCGAGCAGATGGTAGCCGGGGTTTTGCGCCAGGCTGAGGTACCAACCGGTGTTTCGGCAAAGCGTGAGCGTAAGCAGTTTATTCAGGGATAACCTATGCAATCAGAAGCACAGAATGGTCGGATCGGCGAGGTCATCGAGTCGTCAACCATCCATTTCGTGGCTGCGACGTATGAACTCCTCGCCTCGCCACCGTTTGGATCACTGGTACGGGCAACCACGACCGATCAGGGATTGCACGTCTACGGATTGATCTACGATATTCATACCGGCAGTCGCGAGCCGGGTGGTCGGGCAATCGTGCGCGGGCGAACGTACACCGGGCGTTATTTGTACGACGACGAGATTTATCGCGCCCATCCCGATCTGAGTGTCGTGTTGCAAACCGAATTTACGGCGTTGATTGTCGGCTATACCCTGCATGGGCGCTTGATCCAGCGCCTGCCACCACAACCGCCACCCGTCCACTACTCGGTGTATCCTTGTCCGAACGAGGAATTAGCGGCGTTTGGTGATCATCTGGACTTCTTGCGAACTGTGTTGCTGGCACCTGGCCTACCCGCCGACGAGTTGTTGACAGCGGCGGTACGGACGATTGCTCTGGCCCGACGTGATGGCCCGACCTACCTGGTGCGGGTCGGTCGTGAACTTGCCCGGTTGCTGAAAGATGACTATGATCGGTTGACAGCACTACTGCACCGTTTGCGTCCCTGATGTGATAAGACACTTCCTTAACAGAGTTGTGATCGCCTTGCAAGAGAATGAATGGAAAAAGCCATGCTCCTCCTCGATGCTGCCTTTCAGGTTGATGCCAATCCACTGCCCGGTGCTGCGGAGGTCGCAAAAGCTGCGGAAGCACTCGGTTTTGCCGCACTCTGGGCACCAGAAACAGCGCACAATCCGTTTCTGGCTCTGACCATCGCTGCCGAGCATACGCAACAGTTAACCATTGGCACGGCAGTGGCAATCGCATTCCCGCGTAGCCCAATGGTCACGGCGCAGATTGCGTGGGACCTGGCCGGGTTCAGTGGTGGGCGTTTTGTTCTCGGCCTGGGCACCCAGGTCAAAGCCCATATCGAACGCCGCTTCAGTAGCGTATGGGATTCGCCCGTCGGACGGCTGCGCGATTATATCGGTGCGCTACGCGCCATCTGGCACTGCTGGCAGACCGGGGGGAAGCTCGATTACCGTGGCCAGTACTACCAGCATACACTTATGACGCCGTTCTTCAGCCCTGGCCCTATCGCCCATCCCGACATCCCGATCTATATCGCCGGTGTGAATACCGGGCTGGCGCATCTGGCCGGTGAGGTGTGCGATGGCTTTCACGCCCATCCCCTGACCAGTGCCCGCTACCTGCGCGAGGTGTTGCGTCCGCAAATCGCCGCCGGCGCGACGGCTGCCGGTCGCGATCCCTCAGCCTGTGCGATAGCCGGCAGCGCACTCGTCATCACCGGGAACGACAAGACCGAACGCGAGCGGATGCGGGCAATGGTGCGGCAGCAGATTGCCTTCTACGCTTCAACCCCAACCTACCGGGCCGTTTTATCCTGTCATGGATGGGATGCGGTAGGTGAAGAATTATCGCGTCTGGCAGCCCAACAGCGCTGGGCCGAGATGACCGGTCTGATCGATGACACCATGGTAGCAACCTTTGCCGTCGAAGCCGATCCTGCCGATCTGCCGGCGGCCCTCAAGGAACGCTACGAAGGGCTGCTTGATCGAGTCGCTCTCTACATACCGTTTATTCCTGGGGAACGAGATGACTTCTGGCGTCATCTGACAACGTCACTGAATGGTCGGTAGGCGATGGCTGGTGTCTTCTCACAACTCGATCTGACCCCGACTCGGCTCGAACTGGCACGGCGCGCTCGGATGGCGCGTGGCGATCTGATCGATTTGACCAGCAGCAACCCGACGACGCAGGGATTGATCTTCCCTGCCGACATCCTCGCGAATGCAGCCACGCCCTACTGGTCAACCCGCCGCTACCATCCCGATCCACGGGGCGATCTGGCAGCGCGCACGGCCATCGTAACGTACTACGCCCGCCGCTCGCCGCCCCTGATCCTGACGCCCGACGATGTCTTTCTCACGGCCAGCACCAGCGAAGCCTACAGCCTGCTCTTCGCATTGCTGGCCGACCCCGGCGACAACCTGCTGGTGCCGAATGTCACCTATCCACTGTTCGAGTACCTCGCTGCCATGCGCAACCTCGAATTGCGTTCCTACCAGCTTGATGAAGAACGAAACTGGCGGATCAATGCCCGTTCGCTTCGTCGGCTGGCCGATGAGCGAACACGGGCGATTTTGATTGTGTCGCCCCACAATCCAACCGGTGCCATCATCGATGCGTCAATAGCGACGCTCGATCTCCTGGGTATTCCAGTTATTTGTGACGAGGTCTTTGCGCCGTTTACCTATGCTGCACCGACCACGCCACCCCTGGCGGCGCTCCATCCAGAGCTACCGGTCTTCACCCTCAACGGCATCTCGAAACTCTTTGCCCTACCCGACCTGAAATTGGGTTGGATCGCACTCAACCAGCCGGCTCGCCAGTTTGCCGCCCGGCTGGAACTGTTAAACGATACCCTGCTGGGCGCGAATGCGCTGAGTCAATATCTCTTGCCAACCCTGTTTGCTCAAGGCGAACCGTTCGTACAGGCGATGGTCGAACGGGTACGGGCAAACCTGACTCTGGCACTGCAACGGTTTGCCGATCATCCGCGCCTCCGTGCCCGACCGCCTGCCGGCGGCTACTATCTCTTCCCGGCCATTGACGGGTGGGAAGACGAAGAGGCACTGGTGCTCTTCCTGCTCGACCACGGGGTCTTTGTCCATCCCGGCTACTTCTACGGTGACGTGCCGGGTTGCCATGTCATGCTGTCGGCACTCTGCGAACCTGAACGCTTTGCGTTGGGGGTCGAACGGCTCTGTGCGGCGTTGGCGTAAACACTTTCTTTTACACTTGACGACGATTGATCGTAGAGAATCGCTCATTCTATCGGTCAGACTATTGCAGATGATCCTATCGTCGTGTATAATGCTTCCAATCGACTTGCCGGTACTGGCTTCAGAGACAGTAAAACAATGACCACTTTTTCGCAGCGCCGATCTGCCAGTCAACGGTCGTCAACCTCGTCCTCGCCGGTACAGCGTACCGGTGACAATGATCTGCTGCAACATTTGCTCTTGAACGATCTCCCTGCCCGGCGCGATCCGTTTCGTCCGCTGCGCCTGCGTTCGCGGGATGCATATCGCGAAGAAGCCTTACGCGGCTTCCTGTTGCGCAATTGGGTGGATCGCGCATTGCTCATCGCCGAAATCTTGCTCTTCGCCACAATGGTGATCGTCTTTGCCTACTGGTTCATCGACGGCTATGGCCGCGACTGGTGGCGAGCCTGGCAGGGCAAGAGCCAGCCGGCAGAGGTGATCATGCCACCGCCAGCCCCGGTTGCACCGCCGGCAGAGGAGATCACATCACCACCACCAGCCCCGGTTGCACCGCCGGCAGCCGCACCGCACCTGCCGGCACTACCCTTCACCGACCCTGGTCTGGCGGTTGAGCCGGCTGATTACCTTGCCCCGCAGACCAGTGTCAAACCGCTGCCGAAAACCGATCCGCGACCGCAGCGACTGCGTATTCCCAGCATCCAGCTTGACACGCCGGTGTACGAGGTCTTTGTCGTTGATGGCGCGTGGCAGGTCGCTGAATATGCCGCCGGCTATCATCACGGCACGGCCCTACCGGGCACGACGGGCAATACCGTGCTGGCCGGACATGCCGGCTTGCGTGGCGCTGTGTTTCGTGATCTGCCGGCACTGCGTCCTGGTGATGAGATATTGCTGGAGGCGGGCGGTTGGGTATACCGCTACCGAGTGCGCGAGATGCGTAACGTCTGGCCGACCCAGGTTGAAGTGATGGATCCGACACCGACCCCTGTTTTGACCCTGATAACCTGTACCAACTGGGACACGCAGCGCCTGGTCGTCATTGCCGATCTGGTCGATTCGCGTCCACTCAGTTGAGATTGAGGAGATCGTATGCCACCAAAGCCGTCACCTGCAACCAGACTCCCTCCCGGTCGTGGACGCGCACCGGCACCATGGACAATCTGGGAGATCATGGCGATTACGGTGAGTGTGTTGATGATCGTGGTGCCGCTCACACTGGAAGGGCTGAACTGGATCAGGCCACCGGTTGCTCCTGCTCAGGAACTAATGGCTGCGACCGAAACGCCAGTCAGCCTCGAACAACGACCACCGACATTTACTCCACTGGCGACGGCTACACCGGGTTCGCCGGTGCCGACCAATACACTCACACCGACCAATATCCCGACCGGGGTGACGGTCACCCCGACCGGGGAAACGGTCACCCCCACCGGGGTGACGGTCACCCCGACCAATACATCACTCCCAACACTTACCCCTTCGCCAACACCGGGTACGACCCGTGTAAACAAATTTGCTTCATTGAGCACTGTCAATATCGGGCAATCATTCAGCTACAGTCTGGCGGTTACAACGCAGAGTGATAGCCCGATTACGCTCACCTTACGCGATGTACTGGATGCAAATCTGGAACTAATAGAGGCGTCCGCTTTTGGGGGAACATGTTTTCCAGGCCAGACCGTACTCTGCACCCTGACGGTAAGTCGATTCAACCCGGCGTCGGTGACGTTACAGGTGCGGGTACGTGCATCGGCAACGGAAGGGTCAATTATTCCCAACCAGGCTGTGTTGGAACAGGGTAGCTTGCAGGTCGGGGTTTCCAATGTGGTGAATGTAACTGTTGCCGGGGGGACTGTCCCTACCAGTTCTCCAACTGAAACACCGACAGTAACGGCTACTAGTACTGCCACCAACACCCCAACTGCCACATCGGTGACGCCAACACCTGTCTCTACGACATCGACCCCAACGGCCACGAACACACCGGTCGTTCAGCCAACATCACCACCGCGTCCGACATCACCACCGCCACCGCCGCGTCCGACCGAACCACTACCGGCGCCAACATCACCGCCGACACCAACTGCACCACCGCCGCCGGTAGTCTTACCCACCGAGCCACCACCACCGGCACCGGTAGCAACAGTTGCGCCACGGCCAACGGCGACACCACGGCCACGTCCGCCGGCACCGCCAACGAACACGCCAACCCCGGCTGCTTCACCAACACCAACCGAGCCGCCGGCGCCGGCTGCGTTCGCTGAGAGTGATCTGCTCCTACGGCTCGCCAGCGATTGGGGAAGTGCTTACGCCGGGCAAGACATTGTGTTTACCATTGTGCTCGGTAACACCCACCCGGCGCAGACGGTGAGTGCCGTAAGCCTGCGCAGCGTCATGCCCTCGAATCTCCAGGTGCTGGGCGCAAACGCGAGCCGGGGCGCCGATCCGACGATCAACGGTCAGACGGTAACATACCTTGCGCCAGACTTAGCACCCGGTGAACGGGTTGAGGTGACCATCGCTACCCGCATTCGCTCAGATGTGGCTGCCGGTACCCTCCTCGTCGTACAGGCGCAGGCCAACCAACGCGACCTCAGCCGACCGGTCTTCTCGAACATCAGTACGGTGCTGGTGGTTGGTGGACAACAGGTAGCAACGGCAACCGCAACCGCAACCCGTGCACCGGCCACACTCACCGCGACGGTCGTTTCGCCGACAGCTGGCACAACCGCAACCTCTGCACCGGCCACGGCTACGGCAACCGCAACACCTGATATTGTGCTGGGTGGAGGTGCGCCGCCAGCCGTGACAACCACGCCGACCACAACACCGCCGGCGGCAGGGGGCGCAAGTGGCGGTCAGGCACCGCTGCCAAACACCAGCGCCGGCATTCCGTTCCTGGGTGTGCTGTTGCTCGGCGCAACCCTGCTAACCCGCACCATCCGACTGCACCGTGCTCGCGAGCGGCTTTGACAGCGGGGGAAGGTAGGGGGTAGAGTAAGGGCGCACGGCTGTGCGCCCTGTCTGTTGAACTGATCAGATGATCAGGATGAAATAATCATAATAACCAAGTAGCTCAAATACTTGCCTCCTACCCCTATCTACTCTGGTGGTCGGCGCTCTACCATAATCCGCACCTGCACGTCTCCGGCAAGGTATTGCAGGGTCGTGCTGACGATAGCGATGACCAGGCCGCCGAAGAATGCCGGCCAGAACCCATCAACCGTGAAGGCGATACCGAGCTGATCGGCCAGGGCTGAGGTCAGGCCAAGTAACAGGGCGTTAATCACCAGACCAAACAGACCGAGCGTGAGAATAACGAGCGGACAGGTCAGCAGGTAGAGCAGTGGACGCAGCAAGGCATTGAGTAGCCCAAACAGCAGAGCGACAATGCCAATCTGCCACCCCGGCCCGCTGAACTCGATCCCCGGCACGATCCAGACCGCGGCAAAGATGGCCAGCGAATAGATGAGCCAGCGCAAGAAGAGCCGGCTATAGTCAATGCGTGATGGTTGTGAGGATGGAGGTGATGAATTCACGACTTGCTCCTTCCATCTCTGTACAAATCGGTACGACTCGCTCATCTGCCGTGAGTATGATACTATACGGCGCGGCGTTACGTGTGGTGACAACCGCTATGATGATTGACGAACAGACAATGACAAAAGTTGACCAGTCCGCATTATTTGCCCGTGTCGAACAGAGTGCGCGGGCTGATGGTAAAGAGGCGTATTTTCGGCTGCACCGCTATCGGTTTGCCGCAATGTTGCAGGCGATGGGTCCGGCCAATGGTGCGCGTGTGCTTGAGGTAGGGGTCACACCCGGCCATTTCACCGAGCTGCTGGTGGGTGCCGGCTTTCAGGTCAGCGGTGCCGATCTCGACCCCTTTACCCGCAAAGCGCTCTGGGATCGGTTGGGGGTCGAGGTGCGCCAGGTGAACCTGGAACGGGAGCCGCTCCCTTACCCTGATACCAGCTTCGATTGGGTTGTTTTCTCGGAAGTCATCGAGCACATGGTCTATTCACCGCTGCCGATCTTGCGCGAGTTTTATCGCGTGCTCCGTCCCGGTGGTCGGGTGTTGATCACTACCCCGAACGAGCTGTATCTGAAAAGCCGGGCGCGGGCAATCCTGCGCATGCTGCTCTGGCAGAGTCTGAGTACTCGTGAGGAGTTTCGTCATCAGATGCTGTTAGAGGGTGAGGCGCGCTATACCACCCACAGCCGCACCTACACGATGGAAGAGTTGACCTGGCTGGTTGAGCAGGCCGGTTTTCGGATTGAGTCGCGCCGGTTCGAGGCGCCGTGGGAGCGGGTCGGTCTTGAAGCAGGCCGATTGCTGCGTGCCCCCCATCGCGTGCTGGCAAAAGCACTCTTCTTCGCCCTCACCGCAGCGATTCCGCCGACACGTTCGATGTTACTGGTAGTTGGCCGGCGTCCGCTGAATTGACGACAGGGCCGATCTCTGGCTATAATAGGGCTGACGGGCCGCTAGCTCAACGGCAGAGCAATCGGCTCATAACCGACAGGTTCTCGGTTCGAATCCGAGGCGGCCCACCAAAGGCGACCGATAGTGCGGTCGCCTGTTTTTTTACTCTCTACCCCCGCAGCACCGCGCCAGCCGGGCGCTGGCTGCTACCGTTCGTGCATACCGGGCCGCAACACAATCCCAGCCTATCACCAACTCATAACCCCTCTCCCCTACCTCCCACCTCCTCTCTCCTATTTCCTCTCTCCTCTACCCTATCTCCTATCTTCTATCTTCTATCTTCTATCCCCTATTTCCTCCGCTTGACATCCGTACCACTTCCTTCTATCATTCCTCTCAAACTGCAAAAGCGCATACGCGCTGCCAGGGGAGCCGGGTAAGCCCGGCTGAGAGTGCGGCCCGATTGATGCCGCTGACCCTTTGAACCTGATCTGGGTTATGCCAGCGGAGGGAAGGCGTATTGATGATACCCCGTCATTCCTCAGCGCTGGAATGGCGGTTTTTGTTTGTACGTGGTTTGGTTGGTTGTGAGATGGGAAAGGAGTTCAGCGATGGCGTCGGTAACGGTAAGTTTTGAAGTGTTGCCCGGCGGATTACCTGATAAGGCGACGACGTATGCTGCCGTGGATGCCGCGATTGCGGTCGTTGCCGCCAGCGGTCTGACCTACCGTGTCTGCCCGATGGAAACGACGATTGAAGGCGATTACGATGCAATTATGGCGGTGATCAAACAGGCGCAAGAGGCGGTGCTGGCAGCCGGCGCCAGTCGCGTCTTTACCCTCATCAAGGTGGATTACGACCCCAATGGATCATCAATCGCCGAAAAGCTGGCTAAGTATGAGTGACGATGTCTCGCAATCGATGCCTGCGACGCCGGTCACGGTAGCAGTGCGTCCTTCGTGGCGGGCCGGTCTGTTCGAGTATGGCCCGCCGACATTGCTCGTCATCAGCCTGCTGCTTCTGTGGGAGGGACTGGTCTGGTTTTTCGCGATCCCCGACTGGCTGCTGCCGCCACCCTCGCGGATCGTCCGCACGTTGTTCGCCAGTCTGCCGGTGCTGGCCGGTCACACGCTGGCGACGTTGACGGTGACCATCCCTGGCTTCGCGCTGGCACTGGTTGCCGGCTTTAGCCTGGGGATTGCCCTCGACGCCTCGCCCGTCCTGCGGCGAGCGATCTATCCGCTGCTCGTCACCTCGCAGACGGTACCGATTGTCGCGATTGCGCCGCTGCTGGTGGTCGGCTTCGGCTTTGGACTATTGCCGAAAGTGCTGGTCGTAGCGCTGATTACCTTCTTTCCGATTGTGGTCAATACGATTGATGGCCTGCAAAGTGCCGACCGTGATCAGCGCCGCCTGCTAGAGGCGATGGGAGCCAGCTACTGGCAACTACTCCGCCTCTTGCGATTACGGGCTGCGCTACCGGCCATCTTCACCGGGATCAAAGTCTCCATTACCTACAGCGTGATCGGGGCAGTCCTCGCCGAATGGATCGGCGCCAGTGCCGGATTGGGGGTCTACATCGCTCGCTCACTGCGTGCGTTTCGTACCGATCAGGTCTTCGTGGCTGCGCTGGTCACGTCACTGCTCACAATTGCCCTGTTTACGCTGGTTAGTCTCCTCGAACGTTGGATTGTCTTCTGGAAAGGAGAACGTTGATGCGCAGATGGTTACTCTTAGGTTTGATCGTCATCCTGACGGCCTGTGGTGCGGCGACGACACCGGCAGTTTCTGAGCCGCCGTTGACCACTGTGCGGGTTGGTTTGGACTGGACGCCGAACACGAACCATACCGGCCTGTACGTGGCGCAGGCGCAAGGTTATTACAGGGATCAGGGGTTGCAGGTCGAGATTCTCGGTGCGCAAGAGGGTGGTACAGTCGAGCAGCTTGTGGCCGCCGGTCGCCTCGATTTTGGCATCTCGTATCAGGAAGGCGTCACCCAGGCGCGGGTAGAAGGAGTGCCGATTGTCTCGATTGCCGCGATCATTCAGCACAACACCAGCGGATTCGCCAGCCGGGTGGAAGAGGGCATCACCAGTCCTCGCGATTTTATCGGCAAAAAATATGGTGCATTCGGCTCGCCAATTGAAGAGGCAGTGATTCGCGGTCTGCTCGAATGCGCAGGTGTGGGCGATCAGTTTGATCAGGTGCAATTCGTAGACATCGGTAGCTCCGACTTTTTTGTCGCAACCGAACGCGATGAAGTCGATTTTGTCTGGATTTTCAAGGGCTGGACCGGCATCGAAGCCGAGGTGCGCGGCGTACCGCTCAACATTGTGATGATGAACGACGTGCAGTGCATCCCCGACTACTACACCCCGGTGATCATCACCAGCGAAAAGATGATTGCCGAACAACCCGATCTGGTGCGTCGCTTCCTGGCTGCGACGAGTGCCGGTTATCGCTTTGCCATTGATCGACCCGCCGAAGCAGCCGAGATTCTGTTGCAGGCCGCGCCTGAGCTTGATGCCGAACTGGTGCGCCGCAGTCAGCAATATCTGGCTACCCAGTATCAGGCCGATGCTCCCCGCTGGGGTGAACAGAAGCTCGAAGTCTGGCGAGCGTATGCCCAATGGATGGCCGAGCGTAACCTGATTGCCCGCATGATCGAACCGGAAAAGGCGTTTACCAATGAGTTTCTGCCCTAGTTAGGTGACGAGGTGGTATGTGGTGCGGTAGTAGAGCTTCCGCACCACTGCCCTCTGTCCAGGTGTGACATTTTTTACAAGAGCTGGGCTGTCGTGCTACCCGACCATCGCATAGGCTTATGAATGGTTTGTCAATCACCAGAGACAGTATACCCTGCTCCCAGTATGCTGCCATCACGCGCTGGATTGGTTGCCTTACCCGTTCGTTATCCACGTGTCGTGGGGTTTGGAGTGCGGTAGCCATGCTCACGATCCGGCGCGGGTCACGCTGATTACTCTGTTGGTCGCGGGGACGACATACGTTCTTGTCACGATTATCTGGCTCATTGTATCAGACAGCATATGCCGGTCATACCGGCACCAGGTACACATATGGCAACGCTTGAGATACGGGCGATCCGCAAAACGTTTACAACCCCTACCGGCCCGGTCGTCGTGCTGGATGGCCTGAATATGCAGGTTGCGGCAGGAGAATTTGTGGCGGTAATTGGGCCAAGCGGCAGCGGCAAAACGACCCTCTTCAACATCATCGCGGGACTGGAAACCCCTGATGCCGGGGCAGTGGTGATTGATGGGAATGATGTTACCGGTTGCCGTGGTCAGGTTGCCTACATGCCACAGCGCGATGCCCTGCTACCCTGGCTGTCGGTGGTAGAGAATGCGGTCCTGGCGACCGTCGTGCAGGGCGGCGATGTTGCAGCCGCACGCCGGGAAGCGCGGGCGCTCCTGGCCGATTTCGGCTTACAAGGGTGGGGCGATGCCCGACCGGCAATGTTGTCTGGTGGCATGCGGCAACGGGCGGCATTTCTGCGTACAGTGCTCTGGCATCGGCCAGTCATGCTCCTCGATGAGCCATTTGGTGCTCTCGATGCGCTTACCCGTGCTCAATTACAGCAGTGGTTACTGTCATTGTGGGATCGCCTCGACCGTACCGTGCTTCTGGTGACGCATGACATTGATGAAGCGATCATTCTGGCAGATCGCATCTATGTGCTCACGCCCCGGCCAGCCCGGATTGCCCTCGAAGTCCGGGTCGAACTCCCCCGACCACGCTCGTATGCGTTGGTGACAGATCAAGCGTTTGCGCGATTGAAACGCCAGTTGCAGGCCGTTTTGATGGAGGGCGAACGCTATGCGTAGCACCGCATTCGAGCATCTCCGTCAGGATGCCTTCGCGGTTTAGCGGCAGAATGCCGTCAACCTGGCGTGCGACTGCTCTGCTGCCGCACGCCTGAACTCGCTGCCGCACCCTCACCGGTAGCGTTAGCCAATGCATCACCGTTCGTATGGCGTACAGCAGCCATACTGCCGCACGCCTGACCTCACTGCCGCACCCTCACCGGTAGCGTTAGCCAATGTATCACCGTTCGTATGGCGTACAGCAGCCCTGCTGCCGCGCTGCCCGACCTCACAACCTTTACGGTGCGCGGACGTTATCCTCGCCGGTGCCAGAAAGCCAGGCGCTCACAGGCAGCACCGGGCAATGACACACCCGACCATCTGGTATGGTCTGTAGCAATAACGAAGGGGCGACATATGTGTCACCCCTCCCTGTTCCTCTAGTGTCTGTTTGTACGTGGGTTCTACTCTTCTGGTGGCAAAGAAGTCGTAATATCGTACACCAGCACCTGCACCTCAAGCCCTTCATTCGTCAAGAGCGATAGCGTGAACTCGTTGGTTGCATTCTTAATCGCTTGCTCATCGGCAGCAGGGGCGTAAGCGCGGATGCTGGCCTCTTCTGCTGAAACCCGGGTGACGCGCGTGACTGCGCTGGGACTAACCTCGGCAATCCGGCGCTTGATCTCGGCAATTGCTTCATCGAGTGTCATTGGAAATCACCTCGCTAAATCACATTAAATTCGGATGCCAGATGACCACTGCGGAATCGGTCGATCCGCAATTCGTCGATGTTGATCGTATGTGCTCGACCGTCGATCACCTCTTCAGCGATGAGTAAGCCCGTAGCCGGTGCGTGCATAATGCCGTGACCGCTAAACCCACTGGCATCAATGTAACCGGCCAGATCGGGGTGACGACCGAGAATCGGGTTATGATCAGGCGTAATCTCGTACAACCCGGCCCAGCACTGCTGCTCGGCCAGCCCGGCTGTTTCGAGAATGGGGAAGCGGTGGATACCGGCCTCGATCACTGCCTCCAACCAGTCCCAGTCCACATTTGTGTTGGTACTGCTTGGCTCATTGGGGTTTGACCGCCCCATCAGAATGCTCTGCCCCTCGCGCCGCATATAGAAACCGCTGCCTACATCTATCGTCAGTGGAATTGGGGCACTGATCGCCGGGAAGGGTGTCGTCATATACACATTCCGTCGGTATGGTCGTACCGGCAGATCAAGACCTGCCAGGGCGGCGACTTCACCGGCCCACGGTCCAGCGCAGTTGATCACGAACTCACAACCCACCGTACCGGCTGGTGTTTCAACTGCCGTCACCCGACCACCCTGGATGTGAAAGCCGGTGACCGGTCTCCCCCGGTACAATCGCACGCCGTGGCGCTGCGCAGCACGCAGATAACCCAGGGCGATACCGTAAGGATCGCAGTATCCGTCATCGGGGCCAAACGTGGCACCGATCAGATCGTCAGTCCGCATCTGCGGGATGAAGCGGGCTGCTTCAGCGGGGGTTAAAACCTCGACCCGCACCCCCAACTCGCGCTGCATCGCCACGTTGCGCATGTATTGCGCCCAGGTCTGCTCGTCGTTGATCAAAAACAGGTAGCCAACTTGACGTAATTCGGCGTGACCACCAACTTCTTCCTCGAAATGGCGTAAACGCTCGATGCTATAGCGTGACAACAGCACATTGGTACGCGATGAAAATTGATGGCGCACTCCCGCCGCCGAGCGGGCCGTACTACCGCTGATTTCGGTCTCTTCACGCTCCAGGATGATCACGTCGCGCAGGCCACGTTCGGCCAGATGAAAAGCAATACTGGCGCCGATTACACCTGCACCAATAATAACCACTTGTGCCCGCTCAATCATACATCTCACCTCGCCTGATGTGCGCCGCCATTGGCGCGTCCTTTGTTTTTACGTTTTTCAATGCATCGTTCACGTGCTATACCTTACCCCGCTTTTCACGCCGCCGTGATGCAGAAGCAGCAGGTGGCAGTTGCGGCTCTTCACCGGGTGCCAGCTCGTCGGGTGGTAATTGCGACTCTTCGCCGGGTGCCGGCTCTGATACTGGTGGTGGGGTCGGTGGCGTTTGCAGGCGTCGCTTTTCACGCCAGGCCAATCGCTCACGCGCCTCAGCTTCAAACCCTCGCCCGGTCGGCTCGTAATAGATGCGTCCGGCCAGATTGGGCGGGAGATGCTCCTGATCCGAACGCCCCTCCGGCAGGTCGTGAGCGTATTCATACCCCTTACCGTAGCCTAACCGTTTCATCAACTGCGTTGGCGCGTTTCGTAAATGGAGCGGTACCGGTTCGTTCCGCGTCTCGGCAACGTCGCGTTGCACCGCACCATAAGCCCGGTAGAGCGCATTACTCTTCGGTGCCAGACAAAGATAAACCACGGCCTGCGCCAGCGCCAGTTCACCTTCCGGTTGACCGAGAAAGTGAACCGCTTGTTGGGCAGCGATTGTTTGCGGGAGTGCCTGCGGATCGGCCAGCCCAATGTCTTCGACGGCGATCCGCACCAGGCGTCGCGCAATATAGAGAGGGTCTTCACCGCCATCGAGCATCCGCCCCAACCAGTAGAGTGCGCCGTCGGGATCGCTATCGCGGACACTCTTGTGCAACGCCGAAATTGCATCGTAATGCAGTTCACCGTGCTTGTCGTAGCGCACAGCCCGGCTTTGCAGCGCATCACGAATATCATCGACGGTGATCAACCGGGTTTCGCCAATCGCCGGCGGTTTCGAGCGCGCCGCTGCTTCGAGGGCATTCAGCGCCGTCCGCGCATCACCGTTTGCCATATTGACCAGGTAGTCACGCGCATCACGAGCCAGCATAATTTTCAAATCCCCCAAACCGCGTTCCCGGTCGGTGAGTGCCCGGTCAATCAGAACCCCGATCTCTTCATCGGTAAGGGCTTCGAGTTTGAAGACCCTGGCCCGCGAGAGGAGCGCTGAATTGACCTCGAAGGATGGATTTTCAGTCGTTGCCCCGATCAAAATGATGGTGCCATCTTCGACGTAGGGCAAGATTGCGTCTTGCTGGCTCTTGTTAAAGCGATGAATCTCGTCGATAAAGACTACCGTGCGCTGCTGGAACATACCGAGCCGGTCTTGCGCCTCTTGCACCACTCGCCGCAAATCGTTTACTCCGGCACTAACTGCACTTATCGGCTCGAAGTGGGCTTTCGTGCTGTGCGCAATAATTTGCGCCAGCGTCGTCTTCCCGCTGCCGGGTGGCCCCCACAGAATCAGCGAAAAGAGCTGATCATTCGCAATCGCTCGCCGGAGCAGTTTGCCTTCACCGACAAGATGATGCTGTCCAACGAACTCTTCGAGTGTGCGCGGGCGCATACGGGCAGCCAGTGGCGCCTGTTGTTGCAGCGCCTGCTGTCGTTGGGCATCGAACAGAGTTGTTCCTCGTGGTTTAGGTGGCATAGCCAACGCTTCGGTAAGTCCCTGGTTGTACTATCCTTGATTGTAGCATATTCGGCGAACTGGCCGGTGCTGGTTTGAGCGAATATGTTAATACCAGTATATGCAAACCACATGGGTCATAGAAGGGGGGAGTAAAGAACTATTGTCTGGCGTAACTCTGTGTCGTATGCTATAGGTGTGTAGAGAAGGCAACACCCGTCGTTGGGGGGGCAACTGTAGCGAACCTCAAAAAACAACTGTACATTACCTCTGTTGTTCCCCGCTAGCCCTCTTCCGCCTTCCTCATAATCCCTCGGCGGCGGGTTGCCGAATACACGACACCGGTAGCCGGATGCGGTTACCGGTGTTGTTACTTCAGGTGTCATTTAACGAGAGTTCTACCCTATTATGGTGTGCAAGCGCTGGCATACCCTGGAGCGCGAACATCCTGCCGCACGACAACCTGCCCCCGCTGCCAGACCAGTCCCGCCGGGTCTTGTGGGCTGAAGCCCTACCTGAAGCGTGTAAGTCACGGTGGAGCTTGGCTAAAGCGAGCAGGCAACCGCTCCCGCCGACTCCTGAAACCCTCCCTCACGACCTGCACGCCTCTTCGGGGCTGAAGGCACCCCTTCCCGTCGCCTATGCATTACCCACAACTATTGTATGGTGTTAACCACGCACTTATCAGTGAGTATGATCGCCACATGTGCTGTTTTGGGCGACTGGCCCGGTGGCAGTGCGCGCTCCAGCCGTGCCAGCATGTGCTGGATGGGTTGTCTTACCCGCTCGTCGTGCACGTGTCGCACGGTTTGGAGTGTGGCAGCCACGCTGCCGCTCCAGTCGTGCTCACAATCAGGCGCGGGTCGTAGCGGTTTCTCTCGCCGGTACGTGACTCTGGTGAAAGGGAAGTATGAACGCAGGCTGGAAGTCAGCCCCACGGGGAATTGCACCGGTGCATTGCTAACAACGCAACAAAACACGGTGAAAGGGATGATCGATGACGATTGATGTTGCAGCGATGATGTACAGTATTGGTTGAGACTTGATATTATCCCCTACTCGAAGAGGACGTGCTTATACACAAATGTGGGGCGACCCGCGTCGCCCCATCACCTTATACTCTCGATACTCTCGGCGCGACATCGCGGCTGTGCGGTACACGCCAGCTCAGATGGTGTATGCCGGTTTGATGATGTCAGCTCCAGGAACCTGCTTCTACAGTGTTAACCCTCCTCACTGGCTGCAATCACCGCGTTGGCGATCTGATCACCTCGTCCGTTAGGCAGGTAGACATAACGTCCACCCAGCCAGGCCGCCAGTTGTTGTGCTTCACCACGCGACACAAAGCTGCGCTGGGTGTCGATCACAACCGCGCCAACACCGGCGGCACGCAGCCGACCGGCCAGTTGTTGCACTTCTTGCCGGGCCTGTTCGAGTCGCCGTGCTTTGTCCATCGTCGGATCGGCTTTGAGCGGGACGTTTGGCCGTCCATCGGTGATCAAGACGATAGTTGTGCGGAAGATGCCTCGTGAGCGGGCCTGTTCGCTAATCTGGTACGCAGCGAGGAGGGCTGCGGCCAGGGGGGTACCACCACCGGTTGGCAAGACATCGAGGGCGCGTTTGGCCAGCTCGACGCTTTGTGATGGGGGGAGTAGCAGGTCGGCGCGTTCGCCACGGAATGCCAGTAACGCTACCTGGTCGCGGTGAACGTAGGCCTGTTGCAAGAGCGCATTAACCGCTCCCTTGGCCTGGCGCATCCGGTGCAGCGCCATCGAACCGCTGGCATCAACCAGAAAGCAGAAGAGCGTTCCTGCCTTCGAGCGATATTTCTTGATATGCAAATCATCAGCACGCAGATGGATACGTCCGCGTCGGTGGGGATGGTATTCCGCTGCCCGAATCCGTTGCCATGGCGCGGCTGCCCGCAGCGTGGCAATGACATCGAGCCGTCCCTGAGCCGGTTTCCCCGGCACCGAGCGGATATGTCGCCCGCGCTGACCCGAAATTGTGCCGCGTGAGCCGCTCCGTCCGCGTCGCCGCACGGTAAACGGTGTTTCGAGAATGTCTGGCGGCACATCAGTCTCCATCGCTGCCAGAATCAGCTCTTCGATGGTCAGCTCGTCTTCAGGCGGCTGCGGTGGTTTTTCCTCTTCATCGTCGCGCTGCTCATCGTCACTATTCTCTGGTGATGGCGGAGGTGGCGCCGGTTCCGGTGGTGGCGGCGGCCCGGCCTCTTCCGGCGTCATTTCGGGGAGGCGGGTTGCGCGTGGCAGCATGACCAATCGTACTGCCAGTTCGAGATCGTCGTTATTCACCTCTTCCCGTCCGGCCAGTGCAGCGGCGGCGCGGGCTGCACGTACTGCAAACAGGTCGGCACGATGACCTTCAATACCGAGTGCCATCGCTGTCAGGCTCAACTGCTGGACCTGCTCATCACTGATGGTGACTGAAGGCAATAGCTCACGTGCAGCCAGGATGCCGGCCAATACCAGCGCTTCGTCATCTTCGTAATCGGTGCCGGGTTGCAAGTTACGACGCACCACTTCAGCTCTGGTCGTTACCGGCGCTTTCCCAATTGGCGCCACAATCAATCCCAGGCGGTCGAGTAAGTGGCGACGAGGTGGCCCTTCTGCCGGATCGTAAGTTACCAGCAACACGAAGCGGGCCGGTTCAACGACCGAAATTCCCTCCCGTTCGACCCGCACAACACCGCTATCGAGTGCGCTCAAAATATGGTTGATCGTGCTGTCATCGAGCAGATTCACACTATCCACATAGAGCATGCCGCCATTGGCGCGGGCCAGCAGACCGCTGCGATGGACACGCTCACCCGTCGCCAGGGTTGCTTCAATATCTATCCCCCCCAGCAGTCGATCTTCGCTCACGCCGACCGGCATCTCGACCAACTGCCAGGGGATGGTCGGATCAAATTCACGACCACCGGCCAGCATACGGGCAAAAGCCCGTACCAGTGCGCTTTTGCCGGTGCCGGCGCCGGCCCCAATCGCAACCCCGGCCAGTGATGGATCAACCGCCAGCAACAGCAGCGCCTGCCGGGCCGTATCCAGGCCAACAATTGCCGTGAATGGCAGAGGCGCTGCCGGTAATGCAATGGCTTTTTGCACCATATCAGGTTCCTTCAACAGCGACTGTGATGATAATGTTGTCAGGCTCACGTCGCGTTACGGTACCAACACCTCTTCAACGGCGCGCTCAATCCGTACTGCATCGTCCTGGGTTTCGAGCGGGTCTTTGCGCAACCGATGGCGCAATGCCAGTACTGCGATTCGGCGCACGTCCTGTACGGTGACCTCATTCCGGCCTTCGAGCGCGGCCAGGGCGGTTGCTGCTCTGGCCAGGGTGAGTTCACCGCGGTGACCATCAACCTCAAGTTTGACGCACAGTTCGGCAATCTTGTAGAGTACCGGATCGGGCAAGATTACCTCTGGTAAACGCCGTTGGGCTTGCTTGATTTTGCGTTGTAGTTTCTGGGTCTCTTTGGCCCATTTTTCGACAAACGCAAACGGATCGGCGTCGTATTCACGTCGTCGCTTGACAATCTCGACCCGCTCGCTCACATCGGTAATGGTGGTGATGCGGGCATGCAGACCGAACCGGTCGAGAAGCTGGGGCCGCAGATCACCCTCTTCAGGGTTTCCCGATCCCACCAGTACGAAGCGGGCCGGGTGGCGCACGCTGACACCCTCTCGTTCAACCACGTTGACACCTGATGCCGCTACGTCGAGTAACACGTCAACCAGATGGTCTTCGAGCAGATTCACTTCATCAATATAGAGAAAGCCGCGATTGGCGCGGGCCAGCAGGCCAGGGGCGAATGCCTGTACACCCTGAGTCAACGCTCGTTCGATGTCGAGAGTACCGCAGACGCGATCTTCGGTGGCACCGAGGGGCAGGTCTACCACCGGCACCGGAATATTTATCACCGCAGGCTTTTTCGTTTTACCGGATTGCTGTTCTAACGCCCGACACTGATCGCACAGCCCGGCCGTGCGGTCGGGCGCGCACGAATACGGACAGCCGGCAACCGCTTTGATCGGCGGCAACATAGCTGCCAGTGCCCGTACCGCGGTTGATTTGGCCGTCCCGCGATGCCCCATCACCATCACGCCGCCGATAGTTGGGTTGACCACACACAGCAAAAGAGCCAGCTTCAGTTCAGCCTGACCAACAATCGCCACAAACGGGTAGGGGGGTGTTGAGGCGTTTGTCGGTGGGGTATGACCATTCTTCGATACGTCGTCGGTTGCGATTGTTTGCACGTGTTCTTTGCTCATCTGACGTTACCTTTGTACGCAATAAAACGGCAGGCGTGGAGCCGCCTGCCTGCAACGAACCTGACCAGGCAGGACAGACAGAGCTATGCTGTGCTTCCTTCCTGGCGACGGTATTCCGTTATCCTGTGTGAAGCCGGTCTAACGCTGTGATTTAATCACGGAGCCGGCCGTCGGCTTGCGTCCGGTGCGAGTACGACGTGCGTAGGCAGTGATATTCGTCCACAAGAACGTCAGACCAAGACCCAGAACGGTCAAAATCAAACTGGCCCAACACAGGATTGCCGGCGTCAACGGACCAATCATTTGGGTGGCTTCTCCGAGTCCGCTTGGCATAGTGTTCACTCCTCTCGCGACTGTTGAGCTTTTGCAGCATACGACGGCATAATGACTTCACGCATTTTCTGCGGATCGATACGGAAGTTCTCTATTAATTCTACCACGTAGCGCAAATGTGATCGCGGGATGGAAACGAACATTTCACTCGGATCGAGCCGATTATGCATTCGTCCGCCGCCGTCACCAATGGCAAACACTGAATTTTTGGTGTGCCAGGGTGCAGCAAAAATTGAGGCACACGCACTGGCACCCAACTCACCGACCGGAAATGTCCCGATGCGCACACTGGCTGCACCGGCGATCTGCATTGCCCGTTGTGGATCAACCACACAGACCATCAGATCAACCGGTACTCCATCTGGTACGTCGTCAAGTGGTGCCGCCGCCAGTGCCTTGATCATCCCTGCCGGTAACGAGTAGCTTTGCTGTTTATTGCACGCCGCGGCTTCCGGTGTATAAAAGCCCTGCGCATCGGTCAGATAGATACCCTGGGTAATGTACGGCCCCGGATCAGGATTGAAACCGAGGTGGTACTGCCCTACCCAACAGTCGTGGTGGTTTGCATCAACATACACGCGCCGCCCCTGTTCGGCTTCGCGGACAATCGCACACGCCACCACATTGACCGGCTCGTATCCCGGTGGTGGCCCATCGTAACAATAGGTGATCGCGACCGGTCGCCGTTTGACCCGCATCCGTTCCACCAGGAGGCGATTGAGCAGTTTCAGATCGGGGATTTCGTCGTTTTCACTCATCAGCGCCTCCACCACGGGTTTTGTAAATCGGGGCTTTCCGCGTTCAGTGCCGCCGCAGTTTGGCCCCAGCGCCATATCCATCCCTCGATCCACCAGCGTATCCGTAACCTGAGCGGCGCGACCCGATACTCAGTGGTTTGTCTGGCAAGGCGTAGCCACATTGCCCACCTCCATCATCCAACCTGCGGTTACAATGCTGCGCCCGCTTACCGGTAGAACGGGCTGGCCGGTCGGCGCAGATCAACGTAGCGGAACGGCTCTCCTGAACGCTGCAAGGCCGCCAGGATGGCAATCTTGCTGTCCAGATCGTCGGTGTTACCTATGCACACCGTCGTATGCCCATCAATCGTTAGCGTCATGCCCTTCTTCGGATCGTGGTTGGCTTCGGTGACGTACATACCCAATTCTTTGAGCAACCGGGTGACAACCAGCCGGGTTGGGGCATCCATCTCTGGCTTCTCGCCGACCGCTCGCTCCATCAGGCCAAGCGTGATCACCGGTGCCGGCTGGCGTACCTGGTGGTCACCGAACAATTCTTCAGCGGTCGCTCCGGTCGGCGTAATATCTGGCTCTTCGGCTCCAAAGACGCTGAGAAATTCTTTGTATGGAAGAGGTTGTACCTCTTCCATCTTGACCGTCGGCAACGTGCGGTCGATGATCTGACGCGCCAGTCGGTCAAAGAGAGCATCAAAACGCGGCTCTTGCAAAGCTAACTGACAGGCATCGGCCAATTCGCGCACTTTGCGATCCAGGGGAATGCTGGCCAGTACCGGCAGATTGATCTTTTCGGCGAAGCGGGCCGCCACACCGCTACCGTCGTCGCGATTGACCACCAGCCCCAGCAGTTTGGTGCGCCCACCCATGCTGGCGAAGTATTTGGCCGCGCTGGCAATGTTGTTGGCAGCGTAGAGGCTTTGCCGGTCGTTCCCGCAGAGAATGATGACCTCTTCAGCCAGTGAACGTGAGAGGGGTGTTGCAAACCCACCACAGACCACATCGCCGAGAAAATCCATCACCACATAGTCAAGCGCCCATTGGCTGAGGCCGAACTTTTCGAGCATATCAAAGCCGAACGTGATTCCACGTCCACCACAGCCACGTCCTACTTCCGGCCCGCCAATCTCACAGCCATAGACAGTTGCCGCACCATTCATGATGGTGGTCTTAAAGATGACGTGATGGGCGGCCAGCTCCTCTTCGCGCCCGGCTTCTTTGAACTCGCGCCAGACATCACCGAGTGTTGGCAGACTGATACCGCCGAACAGGGCATTGCAACTATCGTGTTTGGGATCGCAACCGAGCTGAAGCACGCGATTTCCCAACAGGGCCAGCTTGCTTACCAGATTGGTGGTGAAGAATGATTTTCCCATGCCGCCTTTGCCGTAGACGGCGAGCATTCGTGCTGTTGAACCTGGTTGTTTCGTTTTTGGATGGGCGGGCATAAAGCCATCTCTCTTTCCAGGCTGATGCGCATTGCTCCTTGGCGAGTGAGTACTACGCTGCGTCGGTACCGTTTTGCGGCCACGTGACAACAACCTTCAAACAGGCCGGGTCTTCCAGGGCCAGGCGATAAGCAGCCTGAATGCGGTCGAGCGGGACGTGATGGGTTAACAGACCATCAACCTTCAAGTCGCCATTAGCCAGCAAATCGCGTACCCGCGGCAGATCACCATCAGGGCCGAATTCCCACTCGCGCGCAACCAGAATCTGCGCCTCACGCATAAATACCGGTGCGTAGGGAATGTTGATGTGGTCGTAGTAGCCCAATAACACGACTCGCCCGTGGTTAGCCAGGAGCGGTAATGCTCCCGACAAGGCACCCATCGAGCCGGTGGCCTCGATCAGCACATCAACCTTGGCTTCGCCGATAGCTTCGTCAAGCGACTCACGGGTAACATCGATAACCTGGTCGGCCTGACTGGCTTGCAAGCGTACTGCCACCCGGTCGGCGACGGCCACGTGCTGAGCACCGGCATATTTTGCCAGGCGGGCTGCCAGTTGACCGACAATGCCCTGCCCCAAAACCAGCACCCGATCACTGCGGCGAATCTGGCCGATTTTGATACCGTGCAGTGCTGTGGCGGCCAGAGCCAGCAACACCCCGGTGGCCGGGTCGAGCGAACCAAGCGGCACAACTCGTTCGTGTTCGGCGGTAATGTACTCACTCTGTCCACCCCAGGCCGCATTGACGCCGCGGAAGCAGCGGGCACCGCCGATATACACCCATTGACCGAGCAATTCTTTCGGTGCTTTACTACCAACCTGCACCACCTGCCCAACCGTCTCGTAGCCGGGCACAACCGGGAAGAGCAGTTGTGGTTGGGGCAGCCGGCCATCAAGCAACATCCGTTCGGTACCGGCGCTAATCGACGTAAAGGCAGTCTTGATCAGCACATCACCGGCTTTTGGTTCATTAACCTGCACCGTGCGAATCTCAATCGTGTTTCGCTTTGGAATAACTACTGCTCGTGACTTGATCGGCATACAGTCGATCCGCTTTCTAGTACGCCGCAGCGTAATCTTCACCCAGAGAACCGGTTGGTGTTATGATGGTTTGGCCATACCTGCTGATTGAGCCTGCAATTGCGCCTGTAATAAACGCCGTTCCTTTGCCGAACGGATGCCACGCCAGAGAAATTGACCGGCGTTGAAGAGGTATGTGACGTAGGCGAAGACCATCACCCACATGATCGTGCGGCTATCGAGGTGCAGCCACACGGCAACGAAATAGGCATTGTGGGTCAGAATAGCAATCAGATTACCCAAATCTTCCCAGAAGAACTCACGGGCCATGAAATACTTACCGTAGATGTCGTGTTCCCACAGCATACCGGTGATGGTCAAGGCCCAGATCAGCGCAATCTTGATCCACACGCTCACTGTCGCAACCCAATACCCTTCACCAGTTGCCAGATAGCGGATAACCAGGGCAAAGCTGATGATGAACACGATGAACTGGATTGGGGCCAGGATGAACTGGGCTTTTGTCCAGGGTGATCGGTTGCGGCGTTCCAGTTGTTCGGGTGTATACATCATCTTCCTCCACGTTGATCGTTTGCCGGTGCTGTGCTGACGCGACTCACGGTGAGCAGAAATCGATGTTCGACTTCTTGCCTCTCGTTGAGATCAGGCCATTGCTGCGCAGCCCAACCTTGCACACGCTCAATGGCTGTCTGCAACACCTCATCACTTAATGCCCATGTTTCTGCATCGCTGCGTGCGGCCATACCGGCAATCACCTCTGCCGGACTCAGCGTGCGGTGCCAGCGCGCCGCAACAATCCCTTCTTCCACCACCGGTGCTCCCAGCTTCGCCAGGTGCTGGCTTACTGCTGCACCTGCGCCCGGTGGGCGAGCACCAGGAAGCAAATCCATCACCGTCTGCCGTAATTGCCCGCGCAGCAAGCCAACGCATGATGCCGGATCACGCCAGTCAACACCCTGAATGATCACACCGCCTGGGCGAGTCACGCGCACCATCTCAGCCAGTCCGGCGCGCCAGTTCGGGAGCAGATGAAGCACGTGTACAGCCAGCACCGCATCAAAGGTTGCCGTGGCAAAGGGAAGGTATTGCGCATCGGCCTGCACGAGATGAAGTGGTGTGCCGGTCTCTTCGGCCCGTCGGTGGGCAACGTGCAACATACCTGCCGAGATGTCAATCCCGATGACAGTGGCACCGGCAGCGGCGACCGGCAGGGCAATACGCCCACTCCCGATCCCGATTTCAAGCACTCGTGCCCCACTGCCGGCCTGATCGACGATGGCCTGCCCAATCGCGGTCGATACCTCGGCGGGATGCGCACGTTGCGCATCGTACACATCGGCAATTTGATCAAATGTGATCGGTAACGGCATGCCGGGTCTCTTCTCTCCAGGCGCTGCAAGCTATGATGCCGCATCCATTGCCAGCGCAGTTGTAATCTCCTGCCGGGTCAGGCCCTTGAATTCCTGCACCGAAATACCGCGCAAAATGCCGATAGCCAGCACCATCAGCAGAGCTTCCAACCCGAACACCAGTCCATAACCAACCGATGGCGTGACCAGACCACCTTCGATCATCACCGTATGGCCAAGACCACTGATCACATTGGCAAACCCATTGCCGAGGCCTTGTGCCATACCCCACATCCCCATATACAGACCGGTCTGCCCTTCGACGGTCATCTCCATCATCATCGCTAGTGCGCCGACGTTGAAGAGACCGATGCCCAACCCCATAATGAGCAGTGCCGGGCTGATAATCTCGCGGTGCAGGGTAAGAGCCGAAATCATCAACATTGCCAGCCCACCGGCTACCCCCAGGCCACCGAGAGTAGCGATAGTCTTCTTCTGGATGGGGAAGATGCTGGAGAGAATACCAATGCCGAGCATACCGAGCAATGCACCGGCACCCCAGGCCTGCTGGAATGCAGCCGTGTCTTTTTGCGGCATGCCGAACACCTCAGCCCCGAACGGTTCGAGGATTGCATCTTGCAGGAAGATACCGAGAATTGCCAGCAGTACGAAGGCGAAAAAGCCACGCACCTGGGGATTCCGCTTCATCAGACCGGTCGCAACTCGCCACGTCTCCAGCGGCCCGGCTTCGCCCTTCTCAGGAGCCTGCTCCAGCAGCTTGCGATGCTCTTCCTTCGAGATCGGCTTCTCCAGCCCGATCACACCCAGCAACACGGTGACCGTCACGATAATTGGGGTCAGGTTATAAAGCTGCTGCATAGCCTCCGGTGAGTAGACCGGCATAATCACGCGCGAGATACCAGCCGAGACGATACCGCTGATAATCACCGTGGCCCAGATAAAGGCGACGACGGCCCCGCGCTCTTTCGGTGTGGTGACCTCGGCAATGAGCGCATTCGACGAGCTACCGTTCATTGCCATCAGCACACCGAACAAAAAGATGAGGGCGAAGGCTTCAATAGTTGCAATAATGGAACGCTCACCCAGGCCAACCGCAATACTTGGCAAGGCGAGGAAGATAAGGGCAGCGCCTACGTTCGACAGAATAACGTAAGGTGTGCGGCGTAAACCGAAGATCGGATAACGGTCGGTGAATCGCCCCCAGTACACCTGAAAGAACGAGATGAAGTGGTGCAGACCAATCAGGGTGGTAACAATCACTGCCATTGCGCCGAGGTCTGAAATTGACACCCGGTTGAAGTTGAACGTGAGCAGGGCAAACATCCATCCGGCGCCTACCCGCATCAGCGAGAGGCGAAAGGTCTTGACGGCGAAACGGAGCAGACCCATTGCGCACACCTTTCTAGTTCTTTGTCAAAGGCGAACCAACGTGTAGCACAGAGTTTGCACTACATTTTTTCAGGGCGTCTTACCCATTGCTTCTGGCAGACTCGGCGACCCTTCCTGGATATTTTGAGGCGTTCGGGATGTTTCGTTCAGCGTGAGTATAGCATATAGAACAGACATATGCAATATTTGCAAAATTTGTGCAATCGCTTGTCAACCTCAAAAATTTGCATATATGTCTTAAATAATGGTATAGAGTGGGTTGATTGTATTGATTTTCTCTTTATGATGCGGTGTCAGATGACTGAAACTTCAATTGACAATGTATGATTGTCAATTGCATAGTACATGGAAGTATTGCAATAAGTAATTGATGGCCGGCATGGTTATGAATTCTCTACCTGAAACGCCTGATTTTTGCACAGGGTGACAATACCTGTAGAGTTCCCCTGGGAGCGCACGCCTCCGGCGCGTACTGACCGAGATACCTGGGAGCGCACGCCTCCGGCGCGTACTGACCGAGATACCTGGGAGCGCACGCCTCCAGCGCGCACCGACCGAGATACCTGGGAACGCGCGCCTCCGGCGTGCACCGACCGAGATACCTGGGAGCGCACGCCTCCGGCGCACACCGACTGAATTCCCCTGGAAACGCGCACCTCCAGCGCGCACCGACCGAGATACCTGGGAGCGCACGCCTCCGGCGCGCACCGACTGAGATACCTGGGAGCGCACGCCTCCAGCGCGCACCGACTGAGATACCTGGGAGCGCACGCCTCCAGCGCGCACCGACTGAGATACCTGGGAGCGCACGCCTCCAGCGCGCACCGACTGAGATACCTGGGAGCGCGCGCCTCCGGCGCGTACTGACCGAGATACCTGGGAACGCGCGCCTCCGGCGTGCACCGACCGAGATACCTGGGAGCGCACGCCTCCGGCGCACACCGACTGAATTCCCCTGGAAACGCGCACCTCCAGCGCGCACCGACCGAGATACCTGGGAGCGCACGCCTCCGGCGCACACCGACCGAGATACCTGGGAACGCGCATCTCCAGTGCGCACCGACCGAGATACCTGGGAGCGCACGCCTCCGGCGCGCACCGACTGAGATACCTGGGAGCGCGCGCCTCCGGCGCGTACCGACTGAGATACCTGGGAGCGCACGCCTCCGGCGCACACCGACCGAGATACCTGGGAACGCGCGCCTCCAGCGCGCACCGCCCGAGATACCTGGGAACGCACGCCTCCGGCACGCATCAACCCTGTGATTGTTTTGAGCACGAATGGGCAGAACCAGCGTTTCCGCTCTGCACACTGCGGCAGCCACGCTGCCGCGCCAGCCGCGCTGCTGATCAGACGCGGGTTGTAGCGGTTTTCCTGCTGGTCACGGGGATGACGGTGTGCAGAGCACGTCTGTCAAGCTCAACTGAATGCGATTGATCGGTGGTGCGGATCGTCGAGCTGGCTTCCAGCCTGCCCCGACGTGGCCCAGGCGATGGACAAGCGTGGGCGGGAGTCTACCCCTGGAGCGAGCTATTCCATCACCAGGCTGAAGAACACTGGTGGGTGACATCAGCAGTGATGCACGGCAAAGACTGAAGATAAATTGCCTCTGTGCCCTCCGTGCCTCTGTGGTGATACTCCATCCAGGCTACCAGATACAAACCGTTTTCCCCACAAAAGAGAGACGCTGTGCTTCAGACCACATCAAATGGTAATGCTCTGGTTCGTGCTGCCGATATACTTCGTTACGGCTTTTCGGTCGCACTTCGGTGTTGCCGGGTCATGCACGTATTATTACTTGAGGTTGAACCTATGTTGCGCCAGAACATCGTTGCCGCTCGTCGCACGCTGCTTAGCCTGTTGCTGATCCTTACCGTGGTGTTGGCAGGGCTGCGCCCGGATGTCGCTTTGGCTAATGCCACGACTGATGTAACGCTCAGTACCAATTTTCCCGTTGTTAACAGCGGTGACTGGTCGGTCATCAATGTTGACTATAGCTGTTCGAGTGTGCTGAACACACCCTGTGAGAATGCCACGGTGACGGTGGTGTTGCCGCCAACCCTGGCCGGTGGTGTCGGTGACGTGCAGGCGCTGGGTGCCGGAACGTCGCCGTCGTACAACCCTGCCACCCGTACCGTCACCTGGACGTTCAATGCACCATTAGCCGCCGGTGACAGTGGTCGGCTGGAATTACGGGTGCGTTTCCCTGCCGGCAGCACGCCCGATGGTACTACGGCTACGCTCCGGGCCGAGATGCGCTCGACAACCGCGCCACCCGATCTCTCGAACCCGCTGACGATAACCGCCCGTGCTGAACCGAACGCGGTCGCCACCAAGACCTTTGTCTCCGGTGGTGCTCCTGATGTGCCAACAACCTATCAACTTCAGGTATGTATCCCCAATAACGGTTCTGGTGCATTGAACCTGACTAATGTCCAGATTACCGATACTCTGCCGACCGGCGTTACGTTTGTCAGTGCTTCCGATGGTGGTACCTTCAACGGTGCCACCAACACCGTTACCTGGCCGCCGACCAGTCTGACAGTGCCGGGTAGCCTGTGTGCAACGCGCACGGTGACGGTGATCTTTCCGTCTGCTACCTTCACCGTCGGCACGGAAGTGCGGAACGTGATGGATGTGACAGCCCAGGCCGGTTCGGTGACGATCACGCTTACCGATGACGATGTGCGCCGAATCCAACCGCCCACGCCCGGTTATGGTTTCACCAAGAATGGCCCTACCACGGCATTGGTTGGCGATACGGTGACCTACACCTTCAACACGATCAATACGGGTACTACGCCATTAAATGATGTCGTGGTGACCGATCCGGTACCACCAGAGTTGCAGGTGACCCGGATAACCGCTGCCGGTGGCAATATTGCCGGGGTACGGGTTGAGCTGGAGTACACTACGAATCTCAATCCTACCTTCACTGCTGTACCCGGAAGCCCATTCACGACCACAAGCTGTGTGAATATCGCGCCCAATACCGGTGGTGGCTGTACGACTCTGACGCTGGGGGCAGGTGAGCAGATTACGGCGATCCGCTGGCGCTACCTCGATCCATTGCCGTTTGGTTTTAGTGCAACTGGACATAACTTCAGTGCTGTGGTCACTGCCAGTCCGATCAACGGGGTGGTCGTTAATCAGGCTACCAGTACCTTTACCTACAATGGGTTTACAGCGACTCGTACCGATGAGGCACGCACGCGCATCATCGAACCGGGTGCTCGCGCCGAAGTCGCCAAGTCGGTGAGTCCGGCGGTGGCGTATGCGGGTGATACCGTCATCTATACGATTACGCTGGCGAATACCGCAGTTGGTAGTCCGGCTGCCGCTCTGATCAATCCGATGCTGGCCGATCTGCTGGTGCCGGCTCTGATCTATGTGCCGGGGAGTGCAACGGTCGTTTCTCGTCCGGCGGGTGCCCCCGATCCGGTACTCGAAGTGATCGAGGATTTTAATGGTACCGGTCGTACTTTGCTGCGCTGGCGCTGGGATAGCTACAGTCTGCCGCCGAATGCGTCGTTTACGTTAAGATTCGAGGCCCGGATCGATCCGGCAACTCAGGCCGGTACCATCAACAATACGGCATCGCTGGCCAGTTTTGCCAATCCTGCCGGTGAAATCTTTATTGATCGGTGCAGTCAGCAAAACCCCGATAGCAACGATTTTGATGGCGATGGCAATATTACCGAGCTGCTCTGTTCATCATCAATTACCAGCCTGAGCCTGGCGGCGGCTGCGAATGCCAGTTCGGCGAAGTGGGTGCTCGGTCAGCTCGATACTGAGTGGACGCGCGATCCCGATACCGGTTTGACCACACCCGGTGGCATGGCTGACTATCGACTCATTATCACCAATACCAATTCAGTGCCGTTGACCAATCTGGTGCTCATCGATATTCTGCCGTGGGTCGGTGATGTCGGTGTCGTCCGCTTCAACGATCCGCGTGATAGCCAGTGGCAACCCTATCTGGCCGGCCCGATTGTGGTGCCCGACGGCGCAACCGTCTATTACAGCACGACCAACAACCCCTGCCGTAATCCCGATCTCGGTCTCACCGATGCGAATGGTGATCCAATTGATGCACCGGGGTGTGTCGATCCTCAGTGGTCAACTGTGCTACCATCGGACATAACGACCGTGCGGTCGGTGCGGATTGATTTCGGCAGTCGTGTACTCTATCCGCAAGACTCAATTGTCATCACCTGGCCGATGCGCGCACCGCTGGGCGGTACGCCGGGCGAGATTGCCTGGAATACGTTCGGCTATCGCGCTTTTGACATCAATGGGAATCCGTTGCTGGCGGCTGAACCGCCACGGGTGGGTATTGAGCGAGGGCCGGTTATTCCGCCATCGTATGGGAACTACGTCTGGCTGGACGCGAATCTGAATGGTGTGCAGGACACCGGCGAGGTCGGGGTCAACGGGGCACGGATTGACTTCTACCAGGATTCCGACGGCGTTGCCGGGCCGAGCACTGGTGATCGCTGGGTAGGCTTTACCATCTCTGGCCCGGATAATGATGGAAACCCCGGTTATTATCTCTTCTCTGATCCCACAGACATTCCACCCGGTGATTACTATATTCGCGTCACTCCTCCGGCTGGATACAGCTTGACCACTCCTGATCAGGGTGGCGATGATAGCCGCGATTCAGATATTAACCTGACAACGCGCTATAGCGCAGTGACAACCCTTATCTCCGGTGAAAATGATGACACCTGGGATGTCGGTTTGATCAACGACACGGCAGTCGGGAATTATGTCTGGATTGATCGCAACGGCAACGGTGTGCAAGACGAGCCGTCTGGCGATGGTGTGAATGGGATTACGGTACGGCTCTACACAGCGAGTGGTACGTTGGTTGATACAACTGTCACGGCTGACGACCTGCTCGGTAATCCCGGCTACTATCTCTTCAGTGGCTTAAGCGCCGGCAATTATTACGTTGAGTTTGTATTGCCTGCCGGTCTGAACTTTACGACTGCCGATAGTGGCAGTAATGATCAACTCGACTCTGATGCGAATCCGACGACTGGACGTACAGATGTCTTTACCCTGGTGACCAATCAGTTCGACCGTAGCCGCGATGCCGGTTTGCTCGTGCCGGCGGGTACGCTCGCGTTGGGCAATCGGGTCTGGCATGACCGCGATAATGATGGTCGCTACGAGCCTTTGAACGGTGAAGCCGGCATCAACGGGGTTCGTCTGAGTCTCTTCCGTGATGTCAACAGCAATGGTCAGCCCGATGCCGGTGAGTATGTCGGTAGCTCAACCACGGCAACAGTTAGCGGTGAAGCCGGTTATTATCAGTTCACGAATCTGGTGGCCGGCGACTATATTGTGGTGATTGACGATGACAACTTTGCACCGGGTGGCGCTCTCTTCGGCATGCGTTCGAGCAGTGGGAATGATCCGGCCCCTGATCCCGATACCAATGTCGATCACGATGACAATGGTGCGCTGTTTGGTGCAACCGTTCGCTCACAGCCGATTACCCTCACGATCAACGGCGAGCCGACCGATGATGGCGATGGTACCAACGGTAACCAGACCCTCGATTTTGGTTTTGTGAATGGCGCTGCACTCGGTGATCGGGTCTGGTTTGATACGAATAGCAATGGTATCCAGGATGCCGGTGAACCAGGGGTTGCCGGTGTGACGGTTGAGCTACTCGATGGCAGTGGCAATCCTATTGATAGCGATCCGACAACATCCGGTGTGCAACCAACCATCACGGTGACCGATGGCGTCGGTCGGTACGGCTTCAGCGGGTTGGCTGCCGGTACCTATCAGGTGCGCTTCAGCAATCTGCCTGCCGGATACAGCTTCACGACTGCCGATCAGGGTGCGAATAATGATCTGGACAGTGACGTTAACAATGCCGGTTTGACGCCGGTCATTACGCTTGCTGCAAACCAGACCGATCTGAGCTGGGATGCCGGTCTGGTCGCGACACCGGCCAGTCTGGGTGATCGGGTCTGGAATGATCTTGATTACGACGGTATTCAGGACGCCGGCGAGCCGGGTGTGAGTGGGGTGCAGGTACAGCTCTATCGGCCCGGTTACGATAACGTGGCGGGTACTACCGACGATGAGCTGGTTGCTACCACAACGACTGACAGCAATGGCAATTATGGCTTCACCAATCTGCCGCCCGGTCGCTACTTTGTCGCGTTTGGGTCGCCACCAGCCGGTTTTGCCGTATCGCCTACCGATCAGGGCAGCGATGATACAGTTGACAGCGATGCCGATCTCACCACCCGTCGCACCGCTATCATTGAGCTGACGCCGGGTGAGAACGATCCCAACTGGGATATGGGGCTGTTTGTCTTCGCATCCATCGGTGATCGCGTCTGGAGTGATACCAATAACAATGGTATTCAGGACACCGGTGAGCCGGGTGTAGGTGGGGTGCAGGTTCGGCTCTACCGTCCGGGCAGCAGTGTACCGGTAGCCACCACCACCACGAATAGCAGTGGCTTCTACAGCTTTACCAATCTGATCCCTGCCGACTACTACGTGGAGTTCAGCCTGCCTGGCGGTTATCGGGCCAGTCCACAGAATCAGGGGAGCGATGATACGCTTGACAGCGATGCCGATCCCATTACACGCCAGACGGCAACTACGACCCTCGATCCAGGCGAGAATGATCCAACCTGGGACTTCGGTATTGTGCCGACGGCCAGTATCGGTGATCGGGTCTGGCTCGATCTGAATGCCAACGGTATTCAAGATGCGAGTGAAACAACCGGTGTTCCGGGGGTGCAGGTTGTGCTTTACGACAGCGCAGGCAACCCGCTCAATACCACGGTGACCGATGTTGATGGCTTCTACCGCTTTGAGAACTTGCTTGCTGGCGACTATTACCTGCGGTTTGTGGTACCGGCCAGCTTTATCATCAGCCCCCAGGATCAGGGCGGGAATGATAATGCCGACTCCGATGCCGATCCGACGACGTTCCTGACCGTAGCGACGACGTTGAGCGCCGGTGAGAACGATCTGCGCTGGGATCTCGGCCTCTATCAGTTGGCCAGTATCGGTGATCGGGTCTGGCACGATATAAATGGCAATGGCCGTCAGGATGGTGGCGAGCCGGGAGTAGCCAACGTGCCGGTAGAGTTGTACCAGCCGGGCAATGATGGACAGGCCGGCACAGCCGATGATGTGCTGGTTGCTTCAGCCACAACCGATGGCATCGGCGAATACCTCTTCAGTAATCTCCAACCCGGACGGTATTTCGTCGCCTTCGGTGCGGCTTCCGGTTACAGCCTGCTCAGCCCGCGCGATGCCGTGGTTGCCACCGACGAGACCGACAGCGATGTTGATGCCAACCGGCGCACGCCAATTGTCGAACTGCTCTCCAGCACATCCAACCGCACGCTGGATATGGGTGTGTTGAACCCGGCCAGCCTGGGTAATCGGGTCTGGTTTGATGCCGATGTTGACGGAGTGCAAGACCCAGGCGAGAGTGGTGTAAGCGGAGTGACCGTGCGGCTCTTTGCGCTCGACGGGACACTGGTTGCTACGCAGACGACCGATGCCAATGGCGAATATCTCTTCACCAATCTGTCACCCGGCGAATACTATGTCGTCTTCAGCAATCTACCGGCCAATCGATCATTTACCCGCGTCGATCAGGGTGGTGACGATACTGCTGATAGCGATGCCAATCCGCTCGATGGGCGCACAGGAATTGTGCGTTTGAATTCGGGCGATGCGAATCTCACCGTTGATGCCGGTATCTTCGAGACCATCACCGTCGGTGATCGCGTCTGGCTTGATCGTGATGCCGATGGGGTACAGGATATTGATGAAACCACCGGTATCCCTGGGGTGCGCGTCGAATTGCTGCGTGATAGCGATGGCACCGTACTCGATTACACCTTCACCGATAGCAATGGTCTCTACCAGTTCACCAATCTCTTCCCTGGGACGTACCGTATTCGCTTTAGCGAGATTCCAACCGGTTATCTGCGCAGTCCACAAGACCAGGGTAGCGATGATCAGCTCGATAGTGATGCCAACAGTAGTTTCGAGACGGCACCGTTCACGCCGGTTTCGGGTAACAATCCGCAATACGATTTAGGTCTGTATCAACCGGCTGAAATCGGCAATTTTGTCTGGGAAGATCGCAATGGGAACGGTCGCCAGGATGCCGGTGAGCCGGTACTGGCGAATGTGACCGTGACCCTAAACGGTACCACCGGTGCAGGTGACCCCGTCTCGTTGACGACACAAACCGATAGCAACGGCATTTATCTGTTCGCCAATCTCGTGCCCGGTACCTACACGGTGAGTGTCAGCGCACCGGCCGGGTATGTTTTTACTGCTGCCAATCAGGGTGATGATACAGGTGACTCTGATACCAACGCATCAGGCGTCATGGCTACAACCACGCTCGAATCGGGTGAGAGCGATCTGAGCTGGGATGCCGGTCTCTACCGTCCCGCCAGCATCGGCAACTTTGTCTGGCGCGATACCAACGGCAATGGCGTGCAGGATAGTGGTGAGAGTGGGATTGATGGTGTAACCGTAACTCTCACCGGTACGACCGGCAGTGGTAGCCCGGTGAGCCTGACGATCACGACAGGCGGCGGTGGTATCTACAGCTTCACCAATCTGGCACCGGGGAGCTATCAGATAACGGTTACTGCGCCAACCGGCGAACGGTTCACGTATCGCGATATTACGGCGACCGAGGTGGCCGGCGCAACGGACAACAACGATAGCGATGCCGATAACGCCGGCGCAATGATCGCCACTACCCTCGATTCGGGTGAAAGCGATCTGAGTTGGGATGCCGGCCTGGTGATTCCGGCCAGTTTGGGTGATTTCGTCTGGGAAGACCTGGATGGTGATGGCGTCCAGGAGACAGGTGAGCCAGGCTTTGCGAATGTCACCGTTGAGTTGATCGGTGCCGGACGTGACCGTACCTTCGGAACTGCCGACGATACACTGGCAACAACGACCACCAATGGGAGCAGTGGCTACGGCTTTACCGATCTGCAACCCGGTCTCTATCGTGTGCGCTTCACTCGCCCGAACGGATATGGCTTCACGGTTGGGGATGCCACGGCAGCAACCGACGCCACCGATTCGGACGTGCCGACAGGAACTGCGGCAACGGCTACGACAACAACCATTGATCTCGAATCTGGTGAGAATGATCCGACCTGGGACGCCGGTCTCTACCAGCTCCTCTCGTTGGGCAACCGGGTTTGGGAAGATACCGATAACAACGGTCAGATCAACGGCAGCGAGACCGGGATCAATGGCGTGACCGTGCGCCTCTACCGTGACCTCAATGGTGATGGTGATGTCAGTGATAGCGGTGAAACGACGCCGGTTGCTACTACGACAACCGCAAATGGTGGTTACTATCTCTTCAGCGGTCTGGTGCAGGGTAACTACCTGGTAGAAGTCGTTCTGCCGGCAGGCTATGTGTCGAGCACGGGTACGAACGGCAGTGCGACCGGGGCTTATGAACCGGCACCTGACGCCGATACCAACACTACCGACAGCGATGATAACGGTACCCGCAGCGGCGGTGTTGTGCGCAGCACCATTGTGCGGCTGGCCCCCAATAGTGAACCAACCGCCGAGAGCGATCCGTTGCCGGGCAGCATCA
This sequence comes from Chloroflexus aurantiacus J-10-fl, assembly GCF_000018865.1. NCBI lineage: Bacteria > Bacillati > Chloroflexota > Chloroflexia > Chloroflexales > Chloroflexaceae > Chloroflexus > Chloroflexus aurantiacus. Next base: position 527,351 of record NC_010175.1, on the reverse strand, counting down.
CCGATCCGGCGCGTAACGAAAACAGCAATCTGACGGTTGACTTCGGCCTTTTCCGTCCGGCAAGCATCGGTAATCTGGTCTGGTTCGACCGCGATGCCGACGGTGTGCAGGATGGTGGTGATGAGACAGGCATCGGTGGCGTGACGGTACGGCTCTACGATGCCAGCAACACGCTCATTGCGACCACAACCACGGCTGCTGATGGCAGTTACGGATTTGATTATCTCATTCCTGGCAACTACTATCTCGTCTTTGACCTGCCGACCGACTATGTCCGTAGTCCGCAGGATCAAGGTGGCAATGATACCGCCGATAGCGATCCTGATCGCACCAGCGGTCAGACCATCGTGACAAACCTGGTCGCCGGCGAGAGTGATCTAAGCTGGGATGCTGGTTTGTACCAGCGAGTGAACCTGGGCAATCAGGTCTGGAACGACGTCAACAATAACGGTCTGCTCGATAGTGGCGAGAGTGGCATTGATGGGGTGGTTGTCGATCTCTACTACGACGCAGATCGAAACGGGATCATTGACGGTAGTGAAGAAACCCCAATTGCCACAACGACCTCTGCCGGTGGTGGCTTCTACAACTTCACCGATCTCGATCCGGGGAATTATCTGGTTGAGATTCCGGCCAGTAATTTCGCAGGTGGCACTGCGCTTGGGCCGAGTGGTAATCAGCCGGCCTTCCGTTCCAGCACCGGCACCAACGGCTCTGCGACCGGTCCTTACGAGGCAGCACCTGATCCTGACAACAACGTTGATAACGATGACAACGGTACCACCGATGGCAGTGGGGCTGTTCGCTCGGCCTTGATCACCCTGCGCTCACAAGATGAGCCAACAGGCGATGGCGATGGCAATAACGGCAATCTGACCGTTGACTTCGGCTTCTTCCGCCCGCTGACGCTGGGCAATCTGGTCTGGCACGATGTGAACAACAACGGCCAACGCGATAGCGGCGAGGCCGGGATTGATGGTGTAACCGTCCAGCTCTACCGTGATACGAATGCGAACGGTAGCTACGATGCCGGCACCGATACGCTGGTTGCGACCACCACGACCGGTGGTGGTGGAGACTATCGCTTCACCGACCTTGTCCCCGGCGATTATCTGGTGGTCATTCCGGCAAGCAATTTTGGTACCGGTGGCGCACTGCGCTTCTACCGCAGCAGTGATAATGGCAATGCGACCGATACTGCTAACGATCCCGATGGCGATATCGATAACGATGATAACGGGATCGGGCCAAATGTGGGTGTAGTGACCGGTGCGGCGACGGATCTGGTACGCAGCACCGCAGTCACCCTTGGTCTTGACGGTGAACCAACCGGTGAAGATGGCGATAGCAATACCAATTTGACCGTCGATTTCGGCTTCTACAGCCTGACCATCGGTAACCGGGTCTGGATCGATCTCAATAACAACGGTGTCTTTGATGCTGGAGATATCAATGGTGGCTATGCTAATGGTAGAACGGTAAACTTGCTCTACGATGCTAATAATGACGGTGTAATCAGTGGCAGTGAAACAACTGCGGTCGCCACCATCACAACCAGCAACGGTGGACGTTACCTGTTTGGTGGTCTGCGCGATGGTGGTAATTACGCCGTAGAAGTTGTCTCGGATGCAAGTAACGTCTCAAGTACTGGGGTCAATGGTAGTGCCAGTGGTCCCTACGAACCGGGACTTGATCCTGATAGCAGCACGGTGGATAACGATGATAACGGTACTGCGACCGGCAATAATGAGCGTAGTCCGGTCTTCACCGTGCGTGTCGGCTTAATGCCTACCGGCGAACCGGATGCAGTGATGCCGGCTGGAGTAACCAATCCGGCTGCTGATGCCAACAGCAATCTCACGATTGACTTCGGCCTGTTTGATGATGCCCGGATTGGCGATCAGGTCTGGCTCGATGTCAATGGGAATGGAATACGCGAAACGGGCGAAACAACCTATATTGCGGGTGTTACGATCACCATCTACAATGCCACAACCGGTCAGCCGCTTGACGGTGATCCAAACACGCCCGGCATCCAGCCTATTACGCGCACGTCGGTAGCAGCCGCGACCAGCTACCTCTTCGACCGTCTAATTGCTGGTACCTACTACCTGGCCTTTAGCGACATACCGGCGCAGTACGCAATCAGTCCGCTGGGTCAGGGTGGTGATAATACCGTCGACTCGGATGTTGATCCATCCTCGCTGCGAACTGCCAACATCGTGCTCACGAACAATAACGATTTGAGCTGGGATTTGGGATTGTACCCCCGCCTGACGTTGGGGAGTCTGGTCTGGTACGACAGCAACGATAACGGTCTGGTTGATGGAGGTGAGAGTGGGATCAGTGGTGTTCAGGTTGATCTCTACCGCGATAGCAACAATAACGGTCAACCTGATGCGGGTGAGTTTGTGGCATCAACCACAACTGATGCAACCGGTAACTACTCCTTTACCGGTTTAGAGCAGGGGAACTACATCGTCGTCATCCCGGATAGCAATTTTGCCATTGGACAACCGCTCTACCGCCATCGCTCGAGCACCGGCAGCAATGGTGCTGCGACCGGGCCGTATGAACCGGCTGGTGATCCGGACAACAACAGTGACAACGATGATAACGGTACCGACACCAGTAACGGTGTGGTCAGCGGGGTCATCTCGCTCAATCCGTCGGTCGAGCCAACCACTGATGGTGATGGTGCGAACGGCAATCTGACGCTCGATTTCGGTTTCTTCGAGCCACTCACGCTGGGCAATCTGGTCTGGCACGATGTGAACAACAACGGCCAACGCGATAGCGGCGAGGCCGGGATTGATGGTGTGCGCATCGAACTCTACCTGGACAGCAACGGCAATAACCAGGTTGATGCAGGTGAATTTGTTGCATTCACTACAACAGCGAGTGGCGGTCTCTACACCTTCAGCGATTTGATTGAGGGGAACTACATTGTGCGCATTCCGGCCAGCCAGTTTGGTGCTGGTCAGCCGCTGGCCGGTTTTGTGTCGAGCACCGGTACCAATGGATCGGCTACCGGCTCCTACGAACCGGCCCCCGATCCCGATAGCAACATCGACAACGATGACAACGGTACTACCAGTGGTAGCGGCAACGTTGACAGCGCACCGGTCACGCTCGCACGCAGTACTGAACCAACCACTGACGGCGATGGCGATAACGGCAATCTGACGGTTGATTTCGGCTTCTTCCGTCATGCCCGCCTTGGTGATCGGGTCTGGCACGATCAGGATGCCGATGGTATTCAGGATACCGGCGAATCGGGCATCGGTGGGGTAAGTGTGCAGTTGTTCAGTGCCGGCCCTGACAATGCTATTGGCGGTGGCGACGATGCACTGGTGGCGACAACCAGCACTGATGGGAGTGGGGTGTATGGCTTCAGCCATCTTCTGCCCGGCAATTACTACCTGATCTTCGCCCAACCCACCGGGTACAGCGATGTCAGTCCGCAAGATCAGGGCAGCGATAACGCTGCTGACAGCGATGTTGACCCGGTAACCCGCCAGACGCCGCTGATCACGCTCGCTGCGGGTGATAATGACCCGTCCTGGGATATGGGGGTCTTCAACCGCGTCAGCATCGGCAACTTCGTGTGGGAAGACACGGATGGGGATGGAGTGCAGGATAGTGGCGAGCCAGGTGTGGCGAATGTCACTGTGCTGTTGAATGGCACGACCGGCGCTGGTACGGTTGTGAACCTGACCACTACCACCGACAGCAATGGCTTCTACCGGTTTAACAACCTCGCACCGGGCACGTATACGGTGACAGTGCAATTGCCGACTGGGTATGCCTTTACTGCCGCCAACCAGGGTAGTGACGATGGACTCGACTCGGACGCCGATCCGACGACCGGTGCGATGAGCGCTACCGTGCTAACGTCGGGCGAAGTCGATCTGACCTGGGACGCCGGTCTCTACCGTCCGGCCAGTGTTGGTGATCGGGTCTGGCTCGACTCCAACGGCAACGGGTTGCAAGATACTGGCGAGTCGGGCATTCAGAGTGTTGCTGTCGCAATCTACAGTGTTGGACCGGATGGTGTTATCGGTGGTGGTGATGATGTCTTCGTCGCGGCGACATCCACTGACAGCAGTGGTAATTACAGCTTCAGCGGCTTAAGACCGGGGAGCTATTACCTGCTCTTCAACCTGCCGGCCGGTTACAACATCAGCCCACAGGATCAGGGCAGCGACAACACTATCGATAGCGATGTGAATCCGATCTCACGGCAGACGACGGTTATCACGCTCGCGTCGGGTGATAATGATCCGACCTGGGATATGGGTCTCTACCAGCCGGCCAGCGTTGGCAACGTCGTCTGGCACGATGTCAACGGCAATGGCGTGCAGGATACGGGTGAGAGCGGGATCGGCAACGTGACGGTCACGCTCTACCGGGCCGATGGCTCAATGGTCGGTTCGACCACGACGGCGGCAGACGGCTCGTACAGCTTCACCAACCTGCCGCCCGGTGAGTACTACCTGGTCTTCAGCAACCTGCCGTCTGGCTACGTCTTCACCGCTGCCGATCAGGGTGGTGATGACGCGGCGGACTCGGATGCCAGCCAAAGCACCGGTCAAACCGCCACCTTCACCCTGGTCAGCGGGCAGGTTGATGAACGCTGGGATGCCGGGGCGTATCAGCCGGCCAGCATCGGCAACTTCGTCTGGGAAGATACCGATGGCGACGGGGTACAGGATGGCACAGAGTCGGGTGTGGCGAACGTCACCGTGCGGTTGAACGGGACGACCGGCGCTGGTGCCGCTGTGACCCTGACCGCTATCACTGACAGCGATGGCTTCTACCGGTTTGACAACCTCGCACCGGGCACGTACACAGTGATGGTGCAGGCATCGGCTGGGTATGCTGTTACTGCCACCGACCAGGGTGGTGACGATGCCCGCGACTCGGACGCTGACCCGAATACTGGCGTTATGAGCGCCACGGAGCTGGAGTCGGGTGAGGTCGACCTGACCTGGGATGCCGGTCTTTACCGACCGGCCAGCATCGGTGACCGGGTCTGGCGCGATACCAACGGCAATGGTATCCAGGATAGCGGTGAGCCGGGTGTGGCGAACGTCACCGTGCAGTTGAGCGGTACGACCGGTGCTGGCGCGGTTGTGGCCCAAACCACCACGACCGATGGCGATGGTCTCTACCGCTTTACCAACCTCGCACCGGGCACGTACACGATTACGGTCACCGCACCGGCAGGCGATGGCTTTACTGCTGCTGATCAGGGTGGTGATGACAGCCGCGACTCTGATGCAAATAGCAGTGGCGTGATGTCGGCCACGACGCTTGTCTCCGGCGAGGAGGACGTAAGCTGGGACGCCGGCCTCTTCGGTGCAGCCAGCATCGGCAACTTCGTGTGGGAAGACATCAACGGGAACGGCGTGCAGGATGCGGGTGAGCCAGGTATTGAAGGCGTCGAGGTGCAACTGACGGGTACCACCGGTATCGGGACGGTGGTGAACCTGACCACGACTACTGACAGCGATGGCTTCTACCGGTTTGACAACCTTGCACCGGGCACGTACACAGTGGCGGTGCAGTCGCCGGGTGGGTATGTCTTCACTACTGACAACCAGGGCAGTGACGATGCCCGCGACTCCGACGCCAATCCAGCTACCGGTGAGATGAGCGCCACAGTGCTAGAGTCGGGCGAAGTTGACCTGATCTGGGACGCCGGTCTCTACCGGCCAGCCAGCATCGGCAACTTCGTGTGGGAAGACACGGATGGCGACGGCGTGCAGGATACGGGTGAGAGCGGGATCGGCAACGTGACGGTCACGCTCTACCGGGCCGATGGCTCGCCGGTCGGTTCGACCACGACGGCGGCAGACGGCTCGTACAGCTTCACCAACCTGCCGCCCGGTGAGTACTACCTGGTCTTCAGCAACCTGCCGTCCGGCTACGTCTTCACCGCTGCCGATCAGGGTGGGGATGACGCGGCGGACTCGGATGCCAGCCAAAGCACCGGTCAAACCACCACCTTCACCCTGGTCAGCGGGCAGGTTGATGAGCGCTGGGATGCGGGGGTGTATCAGTTAACCAGCGTGGGTGATCTCGTCTGGCTTGATCGCAACGGCAACGGCGTGCAGGATGTGGGTGAGAGCGGAATTGAGAACGTGACGGTTACGCTCTACCGGGCCGATGGCTCAACGGTCGGTTCGACCACGACGGCGGCAGACGGCTCGTACAGCTTCACCAACTTGCCGCCCGGTGAGTATCGCTTGCGCTTCACGGACATTCCGTCTGGGTTGACATTCAGTCCGGCAGATAGCAGCGGTGATGACACCACTGATAGCGATGTGACCGCAACCAACGGTGAGACAGATGTCTTCGCCCTGCTCAGTGGTCAGTCCGATACAAACCGTGATGCCGGTGTTTACCCGCTGCTCAGTCTGGGCAATCTGGTTTGGGAAGATACCAACAACAATGGGGTTGTTGATAGTGGCGAGAGCGGTGTTGGTGGTGTGCAAGTCCGCCTCTACCGCGATAGTAACAGCAACGGGACGTGGGATGCATCTGATCAAGAGGTGGCATCCACCGTCACCGATGGCAATGGGGTGTATCGCTTCACCAATCTGCCCCAGGGTGACTACATTGTCGTGTTACCGGGCCGGCAATTTGAGGCCGACTCGCCGTGGTTCAACTATCGCAGCAGTACCGGCGCACGTTCGCTGAGCGGTGGGCCGTATGAGCCGGGCGTAGCGGCGAACGGTGATCTCGATAATGACGACAATGGCACGCGGCAGAGCGATGTTGACTCCAGCTTCAACATCGTGAGTAGCCTGATCACGCTCCGACCTGATGGCGAACCAGATACGGCGGTTGATGGTGATGACCGCAACAGCAACCTGACGGTCGATTTCGGTATCTTCCGTCCGGCAACGGTTGGCGATCTGGTCTGGAATGATTTGAACGGGAACGGCATCTATGAGAGCACCGAACCGGGCGTTGCCAACGTTCTGGTCACGCTCTACGACGTCGGGGATGATGGTATTGCCGGTACGTCCGACGATGTAATGGTCGCAACCCAGCGTACAGACGACGACGGCTTCTACCTGTTCGAGAATGTGCCGCCGGGTGATTACTACCTGGTCTTCAGTGATCTGTCAGGTGGTGCTCGCTTCACCTATCCGGATCGAGGTGGTGATGATGCATCAGACTCGGATGCTGATCCAGGAAATGGGGCTACCACCACCTTCACCCTGCAGAGCGGCAGCGAGAACCTGGACTGGGATACCGGTCTCATACTGCCGGCCAGCATCGGGAATCTGGTATGGGAAGATCGTAACGGTAACGGGGTGCAGGATGGTGGCGAATCAGGGATCGCAGGCGTCACCGTGCGGCTGACCGGTACGGATAGCGATGGCAATAGCGTAGATGTGTCGGTCGTAACGGATATTGATGGTGTGTACCGGTTCGAGAACTTGCTGCCGGGGAACTATACGATCACGGTAGCTCCACCCGCCGGTTACGTCTTCACTGCCGCCGATCAGGGCAGCAACGACGCGCTCGACTCGGATGCTGACCCGAACACCGGTGCGATGAACGCTACGGTGCTGGAGTCGGGCGAAGTCGATCTGAGCTGGGACGCCGGTCTCTATCGTCCGGCCAGCATCGGCAACTTCGTCTGGGAAGACACCGATGGCGACGGGGTACAGGACGGCACAGAGTCGGGAGTGGCGAATGTTACCGTGTTGTTGAACGGCACGACCGGCGCTGGTACAGTGGTGAACCTGACCGCTACTACCGACAGCAATGGCTTCTACCGGTTTGACGATCTCGCGCCGGGCACGTACACGGTGACGGTGCAGGTGCCGGCTGGGTATGTCGTCACTGTTGCCAACCAGGGTAGCAACAACGCACTCGACTCTGATGCTGACCCGGATACCGGTGCGATGAACGCCACTGTGCTGGAGTCAGGTGAGGTTGACCTGACCTGGGACGCCGGTATCTTCCTGCCGGCTACGTTGGGTAATCGGGTCTGGCATGACATCAATGCGAATGGGATTGCCGATTCGGGAGAGACCGGCGTAAGTGGCATTACGGTCAGTCTCTACCGGGCTGATGGTACGCTAGTGCAGACGGTCGTGACTGACAGCAATGGTGCGTATCTATTCACCAATCTGCCGCCGGGTGACTACTACCTGACGTTCAGTTTGCCGAACGGATGGGTGTTTAGCCCGTCGGGCCAGGGTGGTGATAGCGGTCGCGACAGTGATGTCGATCCAGATACCCAGCGCACGCAGGTCTTCACGCTCGGTTATGGGCAGACCGATCTGAGCTGGTGGGCTGGCATTCACCAGCCGGCACCGCCAACGGCAATCACGCTCCTCAGCTTCACCGCTGAGCGTCAGGCGAATGGCGTATTACTGCGTTGGGTCACGGGTAGCGAGCGTGATACGCTTGGTTTCCTGCTGCTGCGGAGCAGCACCGGAAATCGCGCTGATGCAACACCCATTCTGAGCACACCAATCCCGGCCCAGGGCAGTGCTGGTAGTGGGGCGAGCTATCAGTGGTTTGATCGCACAGCACAGCCCAACGTGAGCTACCACTACTGGCTGGTCGAAGTAGAAGTCGACGGTGACCGCCACGAGTTTATGCTGAGCAGTCCGGCAGTGCAGTTTACCTATCGGGTACTGGTGCCAATTATTCAGCGCTAGCCGGTAGCCTTGCCGGCATTGTTCGTTGGAACCAAATGCCTTGCCGCACAATGGCGTGGGGCGAGGCATTTGGTTTTTGGGTGTCAGGCGAGGAAATGTCTGCGGAGTACGTATAGTGCAAATCTGATACCATCCAATGCGTAGTACACGATCCAGGGCATATTCCTTTCGCCATCCCCTCGTTTGTTGTATCCCGCGTATGGCAATGTGAGCGGGCATATGCACCGTCCGTAGGGGCGGGTTCAAAACCCGCCCCTACGGAACCCGCCCATCTGTATTGTGGCAGAGATCTCCACGGATTGCGTCTTTTCATTACCAATATGTTGCCAGGTAGTCAGTATGATGCATCGGTCATGTCATAGGCCAGCAGGGATCAACCTGACCGCACCCGGTAGGGGCGCACGGCCGTGCGCCCCTACCAATGCCGGTACGGGATGCTACCGTTATCCACAGGATGACAATCGTAGCCGACTGGCAGCCGGTGATACCTGATCAGGGTGCAGCAGCGCCCATGACGGGGATGAGCGCCTGCCTGGAAAGCGTCTGGTCCTGCCCTACCTGGCAAGCCATCCCCGTCTGTCACCACTGTGTCATTCTGACTACCCTCGTTGATCCTTGTAGTAATGGGCGTATAACTGGATAGCTTCGGCATCACGATAGGGCTGGTGCCATGCGGTGGTGCCAGGGGGAGCGCACGCTGGGATAGTCCCTGATGAAGAGCGCAGCGGGTGACTACAGGATTGTGGGTAATGAAAGGCCCCCGCTGAGATCGGGAACCGGCGGTACCGGGCAGCAATGCCCAGATTCGTCAGATTTGCCGGTATGACCGTTCAGCGCAATATATGGGCACGTACCCAACGTTTACATCGAAACATAGCCTGTGGGCTGGGGTGCAGAGGAAGATCATCCGGCGGCTTAACCAATGTCTGGTGGTTGCAAGATGTGCTTCTCCTGCCACGGAAGGCAAGCGTTTTTCAGGCAATTTTTTGACTATCAAGCAAAAAGTCATGACAAAACAGGTTCAATATGTTATAATAGGCAAAACAAATTGAAATCTATCCTTATTAGCAATGGCCCGACGGGTGACGACAGGCTACTGCGTTTGTTGCAACTCATAGCGGAATCGACAAAACGGTTATTTATCAAATGGAACAGCCAGTGCACCCTGGCTTTCCTAATCATCCCTACAGGAGGCGCGCCATGTATATCCGGTGGGTGGTGCGCAAGCATAAGAACGCCGAAATTGCCAATACCAACTTTTACGATGCCTACCTTGTTGAGAGTTACCGTGATGAACGTGGGCAACCACGGCAACGTACTGTGGCCTATCTTGGCAACATTCGTCAGATCAACAATGAATTTCCAACCATTGAGCGTGAACTCTTTCTGTTGCGTGCTGATCGGATTCTTGACACACTACCTGAATTAACGGAAAGTGATCGTCAGGAAATTCGCGAAGCGCTGCGACGTAAAATACCGCCGCTCAATCGGGATGAGGTGATTCGGGCGTTTACAGCCAATCTTACCTGGTATCGCCAGTGGTGGGAACAAAATGGATGTCCGCTGACTGATGATGAGCTGCTCAGTATTATTCGGGCTACTCGCGGTGGAATGGAAGCGGTCTAAACATCTGTCTGAACAATCGTAGCCAGGCGAGTGAGGTTCTGCAGATAGGCTCTGGTGTAGTTTATCCTGACAACAGTGTGCAGCGCAGCGTGGTATGCTCTTCCTGGTCTGGTGCTACTCCGCTGTCTGATAGGATGCCCCAATTGTTGCGAACCTATCCGTAATCTCGTTGCCAAAGTGAACAATTTTGTCACATCATTCGTAATAGCTCCATGGTAGGATATTATCATGGAGCAAAATACCATCTTGATCGTTGATGACGATGAGCTGATGCGTTCATTGCTCATCGAAATAATAACCCCCTTCAATCTCCGCCTGATCACTGCGCAGCGCGGTGATCAGGCGCTGCAACTTGCACAGCAGCATCTGCCCGATCTTATCCTGCTTGATGTTATGCTGCCGGATATGAATGGCTTCGAGGTGTGCCAGCGCTTACGTGACGATCCGGCAACAGCTCAGATACCGATTGTCATGATTACCGCGCTGAATGATCGTGAAGCGAAAATTCATGGCTTCGAGGCCGGTGCTGATGAATTTATCACCAAGCCGTTCGATCCGGGAGAGTTACAGGCCCGGATTAACACGGTCTTACGCCTCAATCGCTATCGGCGTCTGCTGCAGGAGCAGGCCAAAGTGAACGTCGAACGGGCGCGTTTCGAGTGGGTGATCGAGACATCCGATAACGCTTATGTCATTATTGATCACGATGATCAGATCCGTTACGCCAACCGCCGTGCACGCACGTATCTTGGTCTAACCGCCAATGAACAGCCGGTCAGGCCATTCCGTGAACTGGTTACGCAGCGCTACCGTCTGGTTCCCCCTGAAGCATGGGAGCAATGGCCGATAGGGGCGCCTGAACTACTCTATCTCGTGCATCCTGAAACATCACGCAGCCCGGAACAGTGGCTTCAGGTTGAAGCTGCGCGTATTCATCCCTCTGATGATCAAATTGTGGTCACTTTGTGCGATGTTACACAGCAGATTACGTTACAACGCGATATGTGGACGTTCCACACGGCAATTTCACATAAATTGCGCACCCCGCTCGTTAGCTATTTGGGTGGACTAAACCTTTTGTACGACAATATTGAGCATATGGATCGTACCATGGCGCGTAATATTGCGGCGATTGCGCTTAGTGCTGCTAAACGCTTACAGCAGGTGATTGATGATATTTTTCTGTACGTTCGCAGTCCGGGTGATATACATTATGATAACTGTACCGTGTTTGATTTACCGGCCATGGTGAGCACGCTCAATCAGGAACTTGAGATTCCAGCGATTAGTTTGAGTATCGATCCGGTGCTGGATGCACGTCGGCTGCGTATATCGCGGCGCAGCCTGGAGATGGTGCTGCGTGAGCTATGCGAAAATGCACGGAAGTTTCATCCCCAACAGCGGCCAATGGTGACTATTCGGGTTGATGCCGATCTGGCGCAAAATCAGGTGCGCCTGGTAGTGTGTGACGATGGTGTGCATTTACCCCCGGCTCACTTACAAAAAATCAGGCAGCCGTATTATCAGGCTGAGCGTAACTTTACCGGCCAGGTTGAGGGTATGGGTTTGGGGCTGGCACAGGTGGCACGCATTATTCTGGCGGTTGGTGGGAGCTACCAGATGCGGAATCGTTCGGATCGCCCTGGGATTTGTGTCGAATTGCGCATTCCTTTTGTCGAGGAAGACTCTTCTGATCGGGTTATCGGTTAGCAGGTTCAGGTTAGATTAGCCTGGATGCACATACGAACATCGGCAGAGGCTTCTTCGTCAACGGCTGGAACCGCTCATTGTTGGTGGCTGTAACCCGGCACTGGTAATACGCTTGCAGGTAAGCTGCTACATGTACTTGCCGGCTCTACGTGCTCCCTTATAGCAGTCGTATCGGTTGACGCCGGTGTGCTCTTCTGCTACTCTGTGTAGCCGGTAATTGATTAAGTCGAGGAGACGCCTTGTGCGGATTGCTATTACCGGAGCTAATGGGCAGTTAGGACGGGCACTGATCGCTACATTGGCCGATCAGCATACGCTGGTGCCGCTAGGGCACGATCAGTTGGAGTTGACCGATCCGGTAACTGTTGAGCAGATTGCGGCGACTGATGCTGATGTGGTAATTCACGCCGCAGCGTATACCAATGTCGATGGATGTGCACGTGATCCGGGATTAGCGTATCGGGTGAATGGCCTGGGCACGCGCTATGTGGCACTCGGTTGTCGGCGAATCGATGCGGCGCTGGTCTACATCAGTACCAACGAGGTGTTTGCCGGTGATGCCCGCCGGCCCTACTTTGAAGACGATCCCCCTCGTGCGATTAATCCGTATGGGCAGAGTAAACTGGCCGGTGAACAGGCGGTTCGTTCGCTTGTCGCCCGGCATTTCATTGTGCGGGTAGCCTGGCTGTTTGGCGGTGAACGTAATTTTGTTCGTACTGTCTTACGGCTGGCAGCCAATCCGCCCGCTCATGGTTTACGTATGGTAGCCGACGAGATCGGTAGTCCGACCTACACCTTTGATGTTGCGGCGGGGCTGGCCCGGTTGATCACAACCGACTACTACGGCACCTATCATTTTGTGAACGATGGTATCTGCTCGCGGTATGAATTTGCGGCGGAGATTCTTCGTCGTGTTGGGTTGAATATTCCGCTCCAGCCGATCCGTCTGTGTGATTTTCAGCGTGACAGTACGCCACCTCCATACACGCCCCTGGCTAATCTTGCTGGTGCCAGCCTGGGCATCACCTTTCGTCCATGGCAGGATGCACTCGCCGACTATTTGGGACGCCTGCCAAATGAAGTGTTGCCGACATGATTGACGTTGTTGTGCCTAATTACAACGGTAGTGCACTGTTGCCGACCTGTCTTGACTCGTTACGTGCCCAGACCCGGCGTGATTTTACGGTGACGGTGGTTGATGATGCGAGTACCGATGATTCGGTCGCGCTGATAACTACCCGTTACCCGGAGGTGCGCGTGCTGCGTTTGCCGCAGAATCGTGGGTTTGCCGCAGCAGTCAATGCAGCATTCGCGGCAACGCGAGAGCCGTTTTTCGTGTTGCTCAACAATGATACGGAAGCCGATCCAAACTGGCTGGCAGCGTTGATTGGTGCGCTCGAACGCTGGCCGCAGTTTGCCTTTGCTGCCGCTAAATTGCGACTGTTTGATCGCCGCAATATCATCCATTCAGCCGGGGATTTCTACCGTCCAAACGGTGAACCGGGTAATCGTGGAGTATGGGAAGAGGATCGCGGCCAGTATGACGCATTCCATGAGGTGTTTGGGCCGTGTGCCGGTGCAGCCGCCTACCGACGTTGTGCGCTGGAGCAACTGGCAGAAGATGGTCGCGTGTTTGATGAAGCCCTGGTTATGTATTGTGAAGATGTTGATTTGAACTTACGGGCACGGCGCAAAGGGCTGCGCACAATCTTTGTCCCGACTGCGGTGGTGTATCATCGCCTGAGTGCCAGTGGCGGTGGTGTGCTGGCCAGTTATTACTGTGGGCGTAATTTTCCACTGGTATGGGTCAAGAATATGCCGCCGGTTGTACAGCGGCGGTACTGGCCGGCGCTCCTGGTGTCGCAATTGCGTTTTGCGCTTCACAGTCTGCGTCACTTCCGCGAACCTGCAGCACGGGCGCGTCTCCGCGGTCAACTGGCCGGTCTACGCGCATTGCCGCACTTTTGGTCGCGTCGTGCATTCACGCCAGAAGAGGAAGCAGCCCTTGTCGCTGCATTTGAACTTTCGCAACCACCAGCACAGAGATTCGTATGACGACGAACAATGAGCCATTCCTATCCATTGTGATTCCTGCCTACAATGAAGAGCGGCGCTTGCCGGCCACTCTGGCAGCTATCAAGGCGTTTCTGGTCAACGAACCGTACACTGCCGAAGTGATTGTGGTTGACGACGGCAGTGAGGATCGCACGGCAGAGGTAGCAGAAGCAGCCGGTGCCACGGTGTTGCGCTGTGAGCATCGTGGCAAGGGATTTGCGGTACGCACCGGTGCTCTGGCAGCGCGGGGTGACATTATCCTGCTCTGTGATGCTGATCTGGCAACCCCAATCGAAGAATGGCCGCGCTTGCGAGCGGCAATTGAACGTGGCTATCCCATTGCCATCGGTTCGCGTGAGGGGATAGGGGCATCGCGTGAGGGCGAACCCTGGTATCGTCACGTGATGGGCCGGGTCTTCAACTGGATTATTCGGCTGGTAGCACTGCGGGGGATTAACGATACCCAGTGTGGTTTTAAAGCATTACGGCGAGCGGTTGCCCGTGATCTCTTTCAGCGTGTGCGCATTTATGGCGATGATGCGCCGATAGTGCGTGGGGCAGCAGTGACTGCCTACGATGTTGAACTGCTCTTTTTAGCTCAGCGTCGAGGCTATGCCATTTGCGAAATTCCGGTGAAATGGCGTTATGGCACCGAGACAAAAGTGAATCCGCTCCGTGACTCTTGGCGGAATCTGCGGGATGTGCTGCGGGTGCGGATCAACGATTTGTGTGGAAAGTATGATGTGACATCGACCCCAATTGAGGAGGTTGCTCCACGATGAAACCTGCGCAACGTGCATATTTGCGTCGGCTGGCCCATCCGTTGCCGGTCACGGTGATGATTGGCAAGAATGGCTTGACGGAGGGTATCCTGGCCAAGATTGAGCAAGAGTTGAATGCCCATGAATTGATCAAGGTGCGGTTTCTTGATCATAAGGACATGAAACAATCGCTAACCGAGACGATTGTTAGCGAAACCGGGGCTGATCTGGTAGCGATCATCGGCCATACAGCGATCCTGTTCCGTCAGCATGCCGATCCGACGCAGAGGAAGATACAGGTATGAACGTCAAAGCCTTGCAACGCGGTTTCTGGCTCTCTTTTTGGTCGGTTGTGATATATATGATCGTGCGCGGGGCATTGATTCCGGCCCGGCTCCGCCATCCACGGATCACCAGCCTTAGTGGTATTGAGCCAATGTATGCAATGTTGAGCTGGGGGTATGGGCCTGGTAGCCGACCGGTCAATGTGATTTTTGATGTGCAATTCGCCGGGGGGGCGCAGGGCAGCGTTACCGTCGATGGCGAGGCGCTGGAAGCCGAGGTGCCACTGATTGGTAAGGCTCAGCCCGGTGAATCCTACACCATCACGGCAACGCTGGTATACCGCCAGTTGGGGCGAGCGTTTACCCGCCAGATGCAGGTGTCGGCTCAGATTGAGTAGCCTGTTGCTCTAACTCGGCGATGCGGGCGCGAACTTCGGCGGCCAGGCGCTGAAGTTCGCGATTGACGACATATTGCCACTCGGCAGCCTCGTGATCTTCAAGTGCTCCACCACCGTATTTCAATTCCATCGCCAGATGCCAGCCGCGCCGCTCGGCAAATTTCTCTAGTTCGGTGCAGCGGCTGGGTGGCCAGCGCCGGCGAATGAACTGGCGAAACGCACGTTCCATACGCCCCGAACCGTCTGGATTGAGTGATGGGAGCGGGAAAAACGGCTCCTGATCGCGTGGATCGGGTGCAGCGGCTTTGCTGAAGTAGATAGTACGCTGAGTGATTGAGTAGCGCCATTCACCATCGCCATGGTAATTGCCGGGATTGTTGGCGATAGCGCCGGTTAGCATGCGATCGGTGATCGTCATAGTTGCACCTGCTCTCCCAAAAACCGATCTTACGACAGTATACCGTTTTGTACAGCATAGCACAGAGCGGCTTGAGATACAAATGGTTTTGACCAACGGTTATATCACATCTGGTCTCATCGCGGTCATGGGACGCTTGATTACGTCGGCAGTGCATCTGATCGTGGATGCGCACAACCGGTGTTCCTCCTGCACACACCCTGGTATCACAAACCGGCGTGGATACCATTCCCCGTTATAGTTGTGCGGGCCGCATGGTTTGGCGTGCAGAAGCCACGCTTCTGCATCAGCCGTACTCACGATCAGGTGTGTTGTGCAGCGGTACCCCTGGCAGTCCGTGGGTGCTGAGTGCGTGTAAATCCCATGTTGCCGCACGCTATGCAGTACCTGACTGTATGGCTGTGGGAAGTGAACAGTGCGTTTTGTGTTGAGTTTTCCTGGATAGCAGCGGAGATAGTTGCGAATCATCACCAAATCGGGTGTATACTTATAAAAGGAAAAGGTTTTGAAAATGATTGAGACGCATTATGTCCATTGATCCACGCGAGTATCGCTCTACGATAGGACTGTTCGCTACTGGGGTTACCGTCATTACTGCAAGCGATGGTGATCATATCCGTGGGATGACTGCGAACTCCCTCACGTCAGTATCGCTCGATCCGCTGTTGCTGCTGGTGTGTGTTGATCGGAAAGCTCGGATGGCTCCGGTCATTAGTGCTGCCAGTCATTTCGCCGTCAATATTCTGCGGGCTGACCAGGAAGCGATTGCCCGTCATTTTGCCGGTCGGCCACAGCCGGATATTGAGGTGGCATTAGAGGAGCTGGCCGGCGCACCGGTCTTGTCTGCTAGCCTCGCGACGCTGGTCTGTTCCCGTGAGCGAATTTTGGATGGTGGCGATCATCTCATCGTGCTGGGTCGGGTGATTGCCCTCCGGCGAGCAGCAGAAGGCGATCCCTTGCTCTATTTTGCCGGCGCATACCGTCAGTTGGCTGAGATGTCAACCACGCTAGCATAAACAGTTGCACCATGCTACGATACATGCTGGTAGGGTTTGTTGTTTCTCACGCTACCAGGATGGATACGCATGGCTCAGTGGTCGCGCAGGGCGCTCATCAGTTTTGGGGTAGTATATGCCGTCTTGATTTGGGTGGGTGCTCAACCACTGCTGGCTAATCGTGGCATTCCTTTGTTATGGGTAGCCGGCGGATTTGCGGCAGGGGGGGTCTTGCTGGCCGGCAAGCGCCTCTTGCCGATTATTTTCATTGGAGCATTCATTGCCTACACGGTGGTTTTCCGGCAACTAGGGCTGTCGTCCGAGCGCCTGCTTGCTGCGGCCCTCGTCTTTGGTCTGAGCGCGATCATCCAGGCCTGGCTGGTGAATTGGCTGGTGCGTCGCTTCGGGAGAACCTTACCCCCTTCCTCTATCCGCTATACGCTGGTGGTGTGTGGTTTACTGGCACTGGCTGTATTACCGGCACCGTTTCTAGCTGTGATGGTGCTGGTGGTTGTGCAGCAACCCCTGGTAAGCAGTCCGCCAATAGTTGCTCTGCAATGGTGGCTCAATCTGGTCGCCGGAGTCTGGCTCGTCACGCCGTGGATGGTGCTCGGCGAGTACTACCGGCAACGACGGCCAATGCGTGAACCATGGTTGTGGCCGGTGAGTAGTCTTTTACTGGCGCTCATGCTGTTCAGTCTGCAACTCATCTGGCGTGATGCCAACCGTCAGTTTACGACACAACTGCAAGCAGATGTCAACGAGGTGGTGAGTCTGATTAATGATCGGCTGACGATCTATGAGCAGGCGCTGCTAAGTCAGAGTGCGCTGTTTCTTGCTTCACAACGGGTTGATCAGCATGAATTTAGCGTCTTTAGTCGTACCCAACTGGCGCGTTTGCCGGCATTACGGGCGGTTAGTTGGATACCACGGATTCCATTGCAGCAACGAACAGCGTTTGAACATGCAATGCAGGAGACCGGACTGCCTGATTTCAGGATTCGCGAACCCGATGCAACTGCCAGACCAGCCGATACCCGTGATGAATACTATCCAATCACCTACCTGGAACCGTTTGCCCGTCGGCGGGCTGTGCTAGGGCTTGATCTGGCAGCCGATCCGGTGCGGCGAGCAGCTATCGAACAGGCGCGTGATAGTGGTCAGGTGGTGATAACAGCACCGTTGCAATCGTATCTGGCCAGTGATCCGGCCCCTGCGGTCTTGTTGTTTGCACCGGTGTACAGTGGCAGCCTGCCACCACAATCGGTGGAAGAACGACGACAACGCATTCGCGGGATGGTTGCCTTCTTGATTGTACCGGGGGAGGTGATCGAGCAGGCGTTAAGACCGGTGACAACACCTGATCTCGAATTTGTCCTGGTTGATGCAACAGAGGAGTCACTACGGCCATTAGCCGTCTTTACCGGTGGCAGAGCTGTTCCTTCACCCTACATTTCCGATCTGGATATCGTCATCCGTGATGCAGTGGCAATATCTGATATTCCCCGCTACGGTAGGGTCTGGTCAATCGCCTTCTGTCTGGGAACAAACTACCTACCGTTCTGGTGGTCGGCGGATGCCATCAGCCGAACGGTACTGGCTATTGCCAGTGTTGCTATCTTCTTTCTGTTTGTAGCGATTCGGCAGCGCCACGAAGCGCGGCAGCGTCGTTTGACCCGTACCTATGCGTTGCTGAGTGCGATCAATCAGATGATTATTCGTGAACGTGATCCACAACGCATCTTTCAAGAGGTGTGTCAGGTCGGGATTGGCGAGGGTGGCTTTCGGTTGGTGTGGATTGGTCGTCATAACCTGGTAACAAGCCGATTCGAGACCATCGCTATACATAGTGCGAAGGAACTCGATCAGTCACTTGTACACCTGCTCACCGGCGAGCAGTTGGCAATGACACTTTCACCGGTATGTCAGGGTGATCGGGTCGTTATCAATGACCTCGCTACCGATCCGCGTTGTGCAGCGTGGCGTTCGCAGGCTGTAGCGTATGGTCTACGGGCAATGGCCGGTTTCCCGCTGGTAGTGCCTGATGAGCCGCCTGCGGTGTTGTGTTTCTATGCCGGTCAACCCGCGGCTTTTGACCATGATGAAATACAGTTGCTGGACGAGCTGGTGCGTGACATCATCTTTGGCCTGCTGGTGAGTCAACAAGAGGCACAACTGCGCACCAGTGAGCAGCGTAATCATCTGATCGTGAGTGCTTTGCCTGATCTGGTATTGCGGTTACGGCCTGATGGGCAGGTCGTTGATGTGGTGGCTGCCGAGTCGATGGTATTGCCGATGGCCCCGACAGCGATGATTAACAGCACACTCGAACAGCTCTTTCCAGCCGCAATTGCAACGCAGTATCGGCAGGCGCTAAGCGCTGCGTTCGCCTCTGGCGAACTCCAGACATTGGCGTATCAGTTGATCGTTGAAGCCAAAGAATATTTCTTCGAGGCGCGCATCAAAGCTGCTTTGCCGGCAGAGGAAGCGATTGCAATTGTGCGTGATGTAACGGCGTGGCGCAACGCTGAACTGGCCTTGCAGGTAGAGCGCGATCTCCTGGCGCAGCGGGTTGCTGAACGTACCGCTGAGTTGCACCGGGCCAATGCGGAACTTCTCCGGGCTGCCCGCACCAAAGATGAATTTCTCGCCAACATGAGCCACGAGCTGCGCACACCACTCAATTCAATCCTGGCTTTGAGCGAGAGTCTGCTGGAAGAATTGTATGGCCCGTTGCGCGACCAGCAACAGAAGGCAATCCGGGCCATTGAGGCGAGTGGACGGCATCTGCTGGCGCTGATTAATGATGTCCTTGATCTGGCGAAGATTGAAGCCAACCGGATTGAACTGGTGAAAGAGGTAGTCGCCGCCAGCGATGTCTGTGAAGCAAGTATGGCCCTCGTCAAAGAGCAGGCGACAAAGAAACAGATTCACCTTTCTATTCAGCTTGACGATCCCCATGCCCGGTTCGTTGCCGATCCACGTCGCCTGAAGCAGATTCTGGTCAATTTGCTGAGTAATGCCGTGAAATTTACGCCGGCAGGTGGTGCGGTGAGCTTGCAGGTGACAACAGATACTACGCAGGGAACGATTGCGTTCACGGTGAGCGATACCGGTATTGGGATTGCGGAAGAGGATTTGTCGCGTCTGTTTCAGCCGTTTGTCCAGCTTGATAGCGGTTTGAGTCGGCAGCATGAAGGTACTGGGTTGGGGTTAGTGCTGGTGCGTCGCCTTGTCGAACTGCACGGTGGCAAGGTGGAAGTTGAGAGTATGCCCGGTGTGGGTAGCAGGTTTACGGTCACGCTGCCGTACCAGCCCGTGACGCACATCGCAGCATCCTCGTCTGCTGATGAACTTCCTCCGGTGCAATTAGCCCTGATCATCGAAGACTCGGCAACGACTGCCGATCAACTGGCCCGTTATCTCGAAGAATTGCAGATTCAACCTGTTATATGCTCGTATGGCAAAGGTGCGGTTGAGCAGGTACAGGCGTTACGTCCCGATCTGATTTTGCTCGATGTGCAGATGCCAGATCGTTCAGGATGGGAGATACTGGCCGACCTGCGCCGCGACCCCGATCTGCGACAGGTTCCGGTGATCATTGTGTCGGTAGTTGATGAACCAGAGCGTGGATTGGCTGCTGGAGCCGCAGCGTATCTGGTGAAGCCAATCAATCGACTTATGCTTCGGCGTGCGCTAAGTCAGATTACTGTCACAAAAACGACATCCTCAACCGCTCCGCGGCGCCCGCTCAGCCGACGAATATTACTGGCGGAAGATAATGAGGTCAATCGGGTCACCCTTAGCGATTACCTGGTTGCCCAGGGGTACGAGGTAAGAGTGGCGTGTCAAGGGAAAGAAGCATTGCAGATTGCTGCTGAGTGGCGCCCTGATCTGATCATCATGGATATTCAAATGCCGGGACTCGATGGCCTGGAAGTGATACAACGGCTGCGTGCCGACGCGGCATTTGCTGCTACGCCTATCATTGCGGTGACGGCACTGGCGATGCCGGGTGATCGTGAACGGTGCCTGTCGGCTGGAGCAAATGACTATTTTGCGAAGCCGATCCGTCTGCGTCAATTGGTCGAACGGATTGAGCAGTTTCTGGCGTCTTCACAACATGCCATATAATTCCGTTCATGTTGGTACGCACGGTGTGCTACAATCTGACATCATACAGAGATCGGTGCTGTGCGCCAATCGCTGCCCCATGTCTCCACTGCCGTAGATCATGACCGATCTCATTACCGGAAACCCACACCACACGGCGCAAGGAGCGCACTATGCTGGCTCGAATCGCTCTCAGTCTGTTGTTAGGTTTTATTTGTGGCACAACTGGACTGGTTTTCATGCCTGATTTGGCCCGTGTCATTGGGCCACTGGTCTGTACTGGTAACCTGGAACCTGACCGGAGTGAAGGTGTTCTGCATTTTCGTTGTCGAACAATTAATGGCGACGAACAACGCATTAAACTTGGTCAGATGCTTCCCTACGCGATTATCAGCACGTCGCTGCTGTTGATTCCACCAGTGCATTCGGCAATTCGTCGTTTTGAGCGGCGACGAGCGGTCATTCAACAGGCGATAGAACGCGATCTGGCTACGGCCTTGCCCGCACGGGCCGAGGTATTGCGTGTCGCCATTGTTGGATCATACAAGCGTGCGATTCTGGTGCGAGCAGTAGAGGTTGAACTCACGCTGTGGGTCTATCCTCCGGCCAATCGTCCTTACGAGGCCAGGGTTATCTGGCTGGTGGAAGAGACCGGTTTATCGCATCTACGTCGCGGAACGATGCTGAATACACGCATCAATCCACTCCGTCCGCAGCGGGTCTATCCAGCGGAAAGTTGGGCCAGTTATATCTGGAGTGAACCGGTTCCGACTGTGTAAACGTTCAGCGCCAGGGTTTGCACATTACGGACGTGCGGATGGGCACAGACGTGACAGATGTTCACAGATGGCTTACGGTGATCCGTGTTCATCGGTCTAATAGTACATCCTGCTCTAATGTGCATTGTTCGGGTGCGATCCTCGTGCTGAAGCGTTAGCAGGTATGCCACCGGCGAGGCGCTGGTGGATCATTATCGGCGTAGCAGTAGGGGCGACGCATGCGTCGCCCCTACCGGTGGTATATCGTTCAGGTGAAGGATCATGGTGATAGCTGGCTGGCGTGTCCTGAATGCCAGGTTATCAGGTTGACATAATCGGTGAATGCTTGCTTCGCTTAATCACCATCAATTCGAGCCGTACCGGTAGCAAAGCAACCTTATTCGTACGTCCAGCACTCACACCCGTGTTCTGCACGAAGCGACTGCTCTTACTTACTCTCCTGATGAACCAGTCGCCTTTCAGGTTGCCAGTTATCGAGAATAATCCAGAGCACAAGTGCAACGAGTAGCCAGTGCAACTGATCGCGGATCAGCGCAATGATACTGACTAATTCGCGGGCAAATGGCATCGTCTCGTAGAAGGTTTGCAGTAGCCGGGCCGGCAATGCCTCAAGTTGCGCAATGAATTGCGCAAACCCCCATTGGAACCAGACGAGCTGATAGAGGTACGATGCACTAGGTATCGAGACCAGGATCAGCAGTGACATCAAAGCTATCGCAACATAAAGGCGCCAACGGGGAAGGGGAGAGATTTCTGCCGTGGCCATCGGAACTGCACCAGGCACCAGGTGCAGTAAGCGATTGGTCAGTTCGGGCGGAGCCTCCCAACGTAATTCGTGGCGAAGCGCCGCATCGAGCAGATCATCTGGAGGTGGTGTAGGCAATTGCGTGCTCATAGATTACCTCCTTCCCCATCCCGGCAACAGACGTAGGGGGGTGATTTGTACCACGTGATCGTCCGTTGCCGAACGTTTGGGTTGATTAACGGCGCGGGTTGCCGGTGGTTCGTTGGTTTGCAAGAGTTGGGCCAGTCGTTCTTTGCCGCGCCGGATATGGCTTTTGACCGTATTGAGCGGAAGGTCAAGTATCTCGGCGATGTCGGTGTACTTCAAGTCTTCAAAATAGTACAACGTCAACACAAGGCGGTAGTGTGGTTCAAGCTGTTCAAGCGCACGCCGGACTTCGAGACGTAACTGATTCAGATCGAGCGATTGGGCCGGATCGACCCAACGGTCGTTATCGGCGACAGTATGAAGTGCGTCAAGCTCCTCATCGTCGGTTGCGGGAGGAACGATGGGTGCCTGACGACCTCGTCGGCGCAGCTCATCGCGACAGAGATTGATAACCAGCCGGTACAACCAGGTGGTGAAACGGCTTTCGCCGCTATACTGGGGGAGTGCCCGAAACAGGCGAATAAACGCTTCCTGGGTCAAATCAGCCGCATCATCAGCGTTTTTGAGCACGCTCATCGCGATGCTATAGACATAATGTTGCTGACCGATGATTAATTCGGTCAGGGCCTGCTGATCGCCCTGTTGAGCGCGTACAATCGTCTCACGAGATGGTTCAGCCACTGTTTGTACTCCCGATGTCGTAATCCGACATCTCTTAGACGCTGCGTTCTCATCGCAGCAAACTGGCTGATAGTATTGACGATTCTGCGAATGCAAAAGTTGCATGTTGCGTACCGGGTATTTTAACAATCCAAGTTGCTATCTTACGTCACTACAGCGGTGCTGGTCGTTGAGTGCTACGGGGGATGGGTGGAACACGGATGGACGCGGGTTTGGCGGATGCACGCGGATAGCACCCAAGGTGTCACCGTATAGCAGGTAGTCTTTCGTGGCCTGCTCACAGCGTAGGTGGCAACTTGGATTATTTTAATACCAATGATAATGGGCGTGTAGGGGCGGGTTCACAACCCGCCCCTGCACAACCCGCCCCTACAGACGGGGCATTCGCTCGTTCACGTTGCCATACGCGGCTCGTGTGCATATAACAAGAAAAAGGGGCACTGGCAGCGTGCCCCAATGATCTGCACACGAAGTTAGAGGACAGCGATTACTACGGCACCGGATCGTAACCACCACGAGCAAAGGGGTGACAACGGGCAATTCGCTTTACCGTCATCCAGCCACCGCGTAACGCACCGTATTTCTTGATCGCCTCATAACCGTAGTGCGAGCAAGTTGGTGTATAGATACAGCTCGGCGGCGTCCAGGGCGAGATCGCGACCTGATAGAAACGGATCAATTTTAGCAATAGCCAGCGCAGCATTGCGCTACTCCAACGGGTCTTTGCCGATTGCAAAGGCGCACGACGAGCAATTACCCTGTCCCATACACGACAACTGCTCAACTGCAAACCGTCGGCCACCACTGACCCAGGCGGTAGCCTCTTCGAGGATACCGCGGGCGATATAAAACACCGGGCCGGGTTCGGGACGGGTAATACAGTTAGAGCAGCGGGTAATGTGATACACGAACCGTCCGCGCTCTTCTTCCACGTGGCTCGACTGGTCGGAGAAACGATCAAACGTTTGGGCAGTGGCGTTCAGCACGATCTTGAGCTTCATGGTGATCGGCATCAGTTTCAATGCCAGGTCAGCCATGCCAAGCAACGGCCCGAACTCCTTCAGACCAAGCGAGAAGGCAACCCGCCCGGCGCGCAACTCAAGACCGCGCGCTCCACGCGGCCCATACATCGTGCCGAGTGCCACCGAGTATTTCGAGATTGCCTCGAAGGGGAACTCACGCTTCAGGTCATTCGGCGGGTAGGCGTCGATGTACTGTTGCAGATCGGCAAGCCGGAGCAAGGCCTTCACGCCGTTCTGACCCATGACTTCCTCCAGCGACAGGAAGCAGAGTCGGCCGATCTTGTTAGGATAGTACAGGCCGCGGAAGGCTTCTACTGACGTCATGGGTTCTCTGGCTCCTTCTCACAGCTACGAAGAGAACAACTCTTTACGACAACACACATACTATAACAGAAAATAGCAATTAGCGCACAGTTTCCCAAACCAGATGCGCCAGTTCGGGCAAGATGAGGCGGTCGATACCAAGCTGAACGGCGTTGGGCGAACCTGGCAGGCAAAAGATTAATGTTCCGCCAAAAACACCGGCTGTCGCTCGTGACAGCATTGCCGCCGGCCCAATCTCGGCGAATGAGAGCATGCGAAAAAGTTCGCCGAAACCCGGTAATCGTTTTTCGAGCAAGGCATCAATCGCTTCAAAGGTGCTGTCCCGGCGGGAGATACCGGTGCCGCCATTCGTGATGATGACTTTACATCCTTCGGCGGCAAAACGACGCACCATTTCCACAATTTGCGCCGGCTCATCTCGCACCACGGCATATTGTACCACATTGTGGCCGGCTTGCGTCAACGCAGTGCAGATATATCGCCCGCTATCGTCGGTCGCTTCACTGCGACTGTCGCTGATGGTCAGTACGGCACAGGGAATAGCCGTCGTCTGTGTTTCCGCCAGGCGGCGGTGTTCCTGGTGGCTCATACAACGATATCCTTACCATTGTTTCACCTGCTGTATCCTACCACATTTTGGGGCAATGTGTCCAATGGTATGTTGATGTGTGTCGCGATACCGGTGGTATATTGTTTTTTTTGATTTGACATAATATTTCCTGGTGAGGCCCTCTCTTGGGCTGGTAGGCTATGCTCAGGAATACGGCGCGACTTTCTGCGCCGTTACGTTGCAACCCTCTTGAAAGATATTCTGGATATATGATATATTCATTTTAGTTATCACTCTGCCCTCAATCTCTCTCCGCGGCGTGGCGCATCTTCCCCGCATTGCTCTCCGCAAATGCTGCGAGAGCTTTCTAGTGTTTCTTGCAAACAGGAGGTGCCAATGAATGAGACCACGACGGTCGGTGTTGGTCACGACGATGTGATGGCCGTGCTGCAACGGTGTTATGACCCATGCTGCAAGGAACGGCAGGTGAGTGTGGTTGATATGGGGCTGGTCGAGCGGGTGAATGTTGATGGGCAACGTGTGGCGATTGACATTATTCTCACCACCGGCTGGTGCCCCTTCGCCCTGCACCTGTTGCAGATGATGGAAGAGGAGGTTAAGACGCTGCCGGGTATCGAACAGGTTCAGGTGAATATCACGTGGGATACGCCATGGTCGCCAGAACGGATGTCGGCACAGGCGCGTGAACGGTTGCGTTTGCCACTCGAACAACTTCTGCCGTTACGCGAGGCACGGTTGCGCAGGACGCAGAAGGAGGAGGCACCATGATTGATGATGCATTTGTGTTCGATGGGGTGTGTCACGTTTTCAATTTTGATAAGTCGAATGCGTTTGGGAAGCCGGGTGAGATGTTTATCGAGCATCTCTATGCGTTCCATCAAGTCTTGAATGCCCCCGGTGAGAAGACGTTGAGCCGCGAAGAGTATATGCGCGAGTGGCATGTTGATGAAATTGCGCGCATGATCTTCGATGAAAGCCCCACCGATATGATTATCGCCCAGCCTCTACCGCTGACCGATCTGTTTAAGGATGGGTTGTCGAGCTGGGAGCGGTGTGCTGAGATGGCCCGGCGCTATCCTGACCGGGCTGTCTTTTGGGGATCGGTTAATCCGCTAGAGGGTAAAAAGGCGCTTGATCTGATGGAAATTCAGGTCAAAGAGTACGGTGCGCGCGGCTTTAAGCTCTACAATGTTCGCTACGATTATGGTCAGCCGTTCCCCTGGCGGATGGATGACCCACGGGTGGCATTCCCCATTTTCGAGAAGGCGCTGGAGCTGGGTGTGAATATTATCGGTGTCCACAAGGGTGTGCCGCTTGGCCCGCAGCCGGTTGAGCACACGCAGGCGTGGGATATGGATGGTGCAGCGGCCAATTTCCCGGAGATTAACTTTATCATTTTCCACGTCGGTCTGCCGTTTATCGATGAGATTTGCTGGCAACTGGTGCGCTATCCGAACCTCTATGCCTCAATTGCCGCGACGGTGAATTTCGTTGTGCGCTCGCCACGGGTCTTCGCCGAGACGATGGCTAAGTTGCTGTTCTGGTGTGGTGAGGACAAGATTATTTACGGCGGTGAGACGCCAATCTGGCATCCCCGTGGTGCGCTGAAGGCGTTCTGGGAGTTTGAGCTGCCGGAAGATATTGTGCAGGGCTATGGCTGTGGTCAGTTGACGAAGGAGGCGAAGAAGAAGATTCTGGGTCTGAATCTGGCCCGGTTGCACGGGTTTGATGTCGAGGAGAAGAAGCGGAGTTTGGGAATCGCTGCCTGACAGGGGGAGTCTATTCAGGTAACCTCTCGTGCGTGCAATTGTGGCTGATAAGCAGCTTCGCGTTATGAGACGTGCGGAACGTAGCTTCCGCACGTCGCTTTTGTTACTGACAGCAGGGGTGATGTGTCAGTTCGTATACTCGCACGCTCAGGAAGGTGGGCAGATCACCTCCACTCCAGCCGCCCCGCTGGGTTCGGGAGCAAGGTGAACGGGCGCAACATAGAGCACGCCCGTCACCATTCGTTAACGAGCGCTACGCTACAGCTCGGCGAGTAACCACTCCAGGGCCAGCAGGTAACCGCGCCAGCCCAGACCTGTGATCTGACCACGGGCAATCGGGGCTACCACTGAGGTATGGCGAAATGCTTCCCGCTGGTAGACGTTGGAGAGATGAACTTCAATAATCGGCGCAGATACCATCGCCAGTGCATCACGCAGGGAAAGGCCGTAGTGGGTGAGTGCGCCGGGATTAATAATGATCCCACTTGCCGTCCAGCCGTGGGTTTGCACGGCGTCGACCAGCACTCCCTCGTGGTTCGACTGAATGCAGATAACCTCTACTCCCGCAGCTTTCCCGCGCTGTTCAAGTGCCTCGTTGATTTCAGCCAGTGTGGTGGCGCCGTAGATGTGTGGTTCGCGCCGGCCCAACATGTTGAGGTTGGGGCCATGTAAGACGAGAATGGTCTTGGTCATAGTGTTCACAATTCGCTCGTTGTCGCTGCTTAACGACTGATGATCGGAATGAATACCGGCTCGCCGAAGATTGCCTGGCGGGTGAGATAGATCATCGAGAGCCGAATGCTACTGCGTTGGTCTGGATCACGGCGTGATGTGGCCGTTAGGGTGACGTCGTGTCTGAGAGCAAATGGCTGAATTGGCGGTAGATCAACGGTCACCACAATCCCAACATCGATTGCACCACCGTTTAGGGTGACGCTGGTCGGTACGACGCTGGCCCTGAACTTGCTGTCGAGACCGCTGACGGTCAGATCGAAGGTGTCGGTCGCATTACCCAGATTTTCGAGCACGATACCGCTAAATATTACCCGGTTGGAACCATCTGGGATGCCCTGCAAGCGGTCACTGCTGAGCGCAACACCGGTAACCAATCCGACACGCACGCTGTCGAAGATGCTGTCGGTAATGCTCGAATCGCTGCGCGATGTTGCCGTTACCCGGATGCTGCTGAGCACCGTATCGGCGGCCAGTCCCGCCGGTAGGGTGAGGAGGACGGCAATCTCGCGACTCTCGCCTGGCCCCAGATCGACTTGATTTGGTGTGGCAATCGCACTGTGACCATCACCCTGGAGAGCGGTGATGGTGTAGGAATCGGCAGTGAAGCCGAGATTGCGTACCGTATGGGTAATCACGGTTGTCGTGTTGGGAAGGGCAATGACGGTTCGTGCCGGGGTAATCTCGACATCGCGCAGGGCACCGACTTGAACGACGTTTTCGGCACTGGCAAGGAGTGTGCTGTCACCGGTTGCCCGTGCCTCAACCGTGATCGTGTTGCTGGTTCCGGCAGCGGCACCGGTTGGAATGGTGACGGTGACTGTCACGATGGTGCTGCTTCCCGGTGACAGGATTGGGCTGGTAGCCGGATTGACACTCAAAGCCGACCAGCCTGCATCCCCACTCCGAACGCTGAGGTCGTAGGTAATTGTGGTTGAGCCACTGTTGCGCAGGGTGTGGGTGAAGATGGCTGTTGCTCCTGGTAAGCTGTTGATGGTCGTCCCCGGTGAGAGTTCGGCACCGTTCACAGCATTAACGGTGATGCTGTCAAGCACCTCGGCGCTTACCGCCGGGTTACCTTGTGACGTGGCACGGATCGTCGCCGTAACTGTCGTACCGGCGCTGATGCCGGTTGGCACGGTGATCTGTACCGTGACAGTCAGGCTGGCATTACGGGCCAGAGTTGTGGTTGTGGTTGGCACCACCGTGGCAGTCCAACCTGTCGGTAATCCGCTCAGATTGAGCGTAAACGCATCAGGTGCGTTACCGGTGTTGGTCAGGGTATGGCTGAAGGTGATCACGGCCCCCGGATCGGCACTAGCGTTCAGCGGTGTGGGATCGAAACGTAGATTACGGATCGTCGCAACGGTCACTGTTGCATTCACACTAGCGGTGCTATCCGGTGCGGGCGGTATTTGACCACCGTTACGGGCAATTGCCTGTATAGTTACTGTCGCCGCACCGCCATCGGCTGTGGCCGGGACAGCTACCTCTACCACATACGTGCAGGTCGTAGTGTCGGCGGGCACCGGCGATGGGCAGGTACTGCTGTTGCTGATCAGATTCCATCCAGATGGCAGTGTTTGCGTAAAGTCAAACGGTGCTGCGGCGTTACCACCATTGCGCACGGTAACCGTTATGGTTGCTGTGCCGCCGGGCAAGACAGGATCGGGCGTTACCAGCGGTGTGCCGACAAAGACCGGTGTGCCACCCCCGATGACCTGAACGGTTCCACTCGCGGTTTGGTTGGCAGGTGGGTTACTGCCACCGGTGACGCCGGCCTGGACGGTGAAATTGTACGTTCCGACCGGCTCGCTGGCGCTGGCAGTTACGGTGACTGTGATCGGGCGTGATTGACCGGCAGCCAGCGTAAAGGCCGTTGCCGGTGTGGCACTGAACGAGAGGCTGGATGCAGGTGTTGTGCCGGTCGGGGGTGTGATGATGAACGTATCGGTGATATTACCGGTATTGGTCAAAATGTAGCTAAAGTTCACCGTTGCTGCCGGGGTGAGCTGTTGGCTGGTAGGCGGCTGTGCGGTAAAGCTGAAGCTACGTGCAACCGGTACTCGTACCGTGTCGGTTGTTGCCGGATCACTCTGTTCGGTGAAGGTTTGACTTCCCTGCTGGCTGATTGCCCGTACCCGGAACGAGAAGGGATAGTCGCCGGCGAGTAGTGTTGTGCTCGCCGGGGTGTTGGCGACAATGGTCAGGGTGGCTGTTGCTCCAGGGCTGAGCGTTGAGCTGGACAGGGTGGCGGATTGGATATTCCAGCCGGTTGGTGGGGTGCCGCTGAAGACAGGTAAGCCACTGCTGCCATCGGGGCGAATGACGCTGAAGGTACCGACAAGCTGGCCGGTATTGGTGATGGTATGGACAAAGGTGACTGTGTTGCCCGTTCGTTCGACGATCTGACCGGGAGAGACTTCGGGGCGGGCTGGAATGATTGTGATCGCCTGCGCTGTGGTGGTCAGTGTGATTGGGTTCGAGACAGTTTGATCACTGCGGGCCGTAACCGTGGTCGTATCCGTATCGCCGGCAGTTGCGGTAAAGGGGACTGCCACGCTGATGATGAGCTGCGTGTTGCCATTGGGTGGCAGTTCAACCAGCGTCGGTCCACTGGTCCAGCCACGGGTGCTATCGAGTGTCAGTGTGTAGGTGCGGGTGACGAAAGAGGTATGGCTGAGCGTCAGCGTGTACGTCGAGGTACTGCCAATACTGACCGCACGACTGCTCCCGCCGGTAACGGTGAGTGTTGCCGTTGGCGTGCTACAGGCATCGGTTGCGTTAACATCAAGCGCATTTGAGAAGGGTGAGCTGTTGCCCGTCGTTGGATTATGGACGGTAGCGGTGATATAGCCGAGACAGCCGGTGACATTGACGCTGAACGCACCACCAACACCGGTCGTTGTGCTGGTAAGAAAGACTGGCCCCTCGCGGTTGCGGTCGCTGACGCTGGCGCTGGTGGTGAAGATTTCGACCACACAACCGGCACCGCAGCCGGTCGTACCGGTAACAGTAGGCGAGCCAGGGGTTACCGCATTAAATGATGGTGCGGCGAGATCACCATTTGCACCACTACCAAGCCCAATGCCATCCTGAGCATTATCCTGGGTCGTGTTTTGCGAGATCAGAACCCCGGTTACATTATCGGCGACGAAGATACCGTGACCGAAGCCAAGCCGACCGTTACGCACCAGCCGATTGCCGAACAATTGATTATTACTGCTCCTGACCACAATACCGTGGGCAGCGTTGAATGCAGAGGTGTTATTCTGGCCGGTAAAGGCGATCAGATTGAACTCAATGCGGTTGTTTGTTCCGCTATTGAGTTGAATACCGTCCCGACGGGTTGTCGTACCACTACCTGGAGTATCGCTACTTGAAGCGCGTACTCCAATCCGATTACCGCTAATGAGATTATTGCTGGCATTCATGCGCACATTGATACCGCGATCCACCCCGCCGATCAGATTATTGCGGACGGTGTTGTTGTTGGCGTTTGTGATCCGCAAGCCTTCGCTATCGGCGACAATGGTGCTTCCCACCAGGATACCATTACCGTCAGCCCGTACACCAAGATAATTCCCCTGTACTGTATTGCCATTTGCACTACAGCCACTGGCACAAGGCTCGATCAACACCGCAGCACCTGAACCGGTGACAGCAAAATTGCCGGCGGCAATGACATTGCGGTCAGACAGGTTCGCTCCACCAATGACTGAACTACTCCCGTTCTCGATCCAGACGCCGGCATCTCCCGTGCCGTAGCCAACGGTAGGGCTGTTGATTGTAGTGGTTGTGGTTTGTGTACCGGTGGGGTCAACCCCGATATAATTGCCACGCACGACAGTGTTGCCAGAACGAATCCGAATGCCATTGGTGCGAGCGCCGGCAATCACGTTTCCCGGCCCAATGATTGTTGAGACGGCGTTGCGACCGACAAAGATACCTTCACCACCACTCGTCTGGTTGATCGTACCGTTACCAACCGGAAAAGGGTTGCCGCTAGCGTTCAGGGCAACGCCGATGTAGTTGCCGGCGATAGTCGTGGGGCCGCTCGCGAATGTCGTGTCAGCAATAACGATCCCACCATTCGTGTTACCGCCGATATAGTTGCGTCCGGCAATGGGGTTGAGTGGATCACCAATCTCGGTATTGATTGCGCCGTAAGTTCCACCGCCACTTACCAGGATGCCGATGCGGTTGGCGATTACAGTGCCGGTGGGATTGACACCGATCCAGTTGCCGGTGATACGTGTGCCGCGTGGAATGGATGGCGAGCCGCTGCTAGTAGAGTCGCTGAACAAAACAATACCGGCGGCATTTGCACCGGTATAGCCACCGATCAGATTACCACTGATCAGCGTGTTGTAGGCATAGTTCTCAATCGAGATACCACCAAGATTTCCTGGATCGGAAGTAGTATCCTGATCGGCATCGCCGCTGACTGTGGTGCCGATATAGTTGCCAACGATCTGGTTCCCGTTAAGCGGGGTTGTGTTGAGATTATTGCTCACACCAATATCGGCGACAGTGTTCCCGCTGATTACGTTACGGTCGGTCGGATTGCCGGTGCCGATGCGGTTATTACTGGCACCACCATCAATCAAAATACCATACCCGGTGTTTGGTTCAGGCGAACCGTTCAGGTGCCCAATCCAGGTATTGACAATCAGGTTATTCTGCGCATTGTTACGCAGGTAGATACCGGAACCACCGCCGGTAAAACCAATCCCTCGACTAAAGCGGATGATGACCAGTCCACGGATAACATTATCGTTCGAGGCAATAACGATGCCGTGGGCCGGAATAACGTTATTGCTTGCATCCCGCAACTGCTCACCGCTCACGATGATCGTATGGTTATCACCCGCATCAATCGTGGTACCGCCTTCGCTGAGGGGAGGCAAGCCGCTATTCTGCACATAAATCGTGCCGCTCACACTAAAGGTGATTGTGTCAGGCACACCGTTGCTGTTCGCAGTCAGAATTGCCTCACGTAGCGTGCAGCCGTCGGGTGCAGTTGTGCAGGCGCCATCATTCGTATCGGCAAGGGAATTGACAACCAGTGACGCTGCGCTGGCCGGTTGCGCAAATGGCAACAGGCTCACCAGGATGAGAAAGAGCAAGGCAAGGCGAAAACGGCGGTGCATAGCGCCACTCCTAGTTCATGACCAGCGGTACCCAGATGGCCGGCACCAGAACACCTGATGAATCGCGAACGACCGCAACATCCTGCACTTCTGCACCACTCAGTGGCTCAGTTGTGTCGGGAATCGAAACCCAGATGCGCAGGGTTTCACGACTGCCCGGCAAGATCAGTTCGCTAATCTGCACTCTGACCCGCAGCACGATCTGATTGATCTTGCCGCTATCGGCGATGTTATCGAGAGTCACCCGATTGCCGCTGATGGTGACACCGCTGGTTGCCGACTCGAACGCGATCAGGGTACTGCCACGGCTGGCGGCAAAATTGAGCTGGAAGGTGGCGCGGCCATTGCTTGTATTGCGCAAGGTGTGCAGGAAGACAACCTCGCGCCCGGCACGGACATCTTGCTCGTAGCTGCTGCGCAGTTCAGCAGCATAGCGTAAGCCAACAGTAGTGGTATCGGTCATCGTGATCGCCTGGGAGCCGAATCCGCGCGGCGTGGCGGTAATAACGGTTGTCGCACGTACCGGATTACCGCTGGGGGTTGTCGTCTGAGCACCCGTAGGCACAGTAATGCGCACGGCAATCTCGGTACTGGCTCCCGGTGCCAGGGTGACCGATGGGGTGAGTACCGTCGTGTTGTAGGTGTCGAGACCAACCAGATCGGCAGTCGTCGCGCTAATATCAATCGGTACGGTGACGTTGCCGTTATTGGTGATTTGGTGGCGATAGATGTAGGAGTCTGAAGGGAGAACGGTGGCAGCACCGGTAAGTGGGCTGGCAGCCAAAACCGGTAATGCCTGTACTTCCGTCCTGAGCGTTTGTGTGATTGCGCTCATTGCCGGTGCAGTGAGTGAGAGCGTCGTGGTGTCGGTAATTGGTACCTGGATCGAGGGATGGGTACCGGTGGGCAGAGTCAGGGTTATAGTGATCTGGCGAGTGCCACCGGGTGGTAATGAAAAGCGCTCAGCCGGGTCGGTAGCAACAGTCCAGCCGCTCAGGGTGCCAGAGGTACTCAGTCGAATGCGATTGATCTGAAGCGTACCGTGATTCTCAAGTTGCAGCCGATAACTGATGCTGCTGCCGGGTGCTGCGCTTTGCTGCACCGGATCGAGCGGGATCAGGCGTAAATCGACCGTTGGTGTAAAGATGTGAAATGGTGAGGTATTGCCAAACTGATCGGTTGCGGCAAAGATTAGTTGACGATAGGTGGCCGGCGCGTCAAGCATTTGGGCATTGAAGACCCCACTCGCGCTGACCTGATTAATGTCGGCGCGGGTGTTGCCGTTGACCACCACCTGAAGCTGTTGCCATCCCTGACCGTCGGCGCTGGGCAGGTCGGGATTGGGGCTATAGACCTGGATCGTGCAGCCGGCGCAGGCCGAAACAGGGACAAGGTCTTCTTCTCGTTCGGCGGTGCTGGTGAAGACACGACCGGTGATGATGCCATCCTGGGAAACTTGAATATCAAAAGGTGGATCAATGCTGTGGTTGGGCCGATTGAGACTCTGGTCTGGATCGGCGCCTGTGCCACTGTACAGGGTTGTATTGGCGAGATGGATGCCACCTGCGCTGTTGGCCGCCATCTGATTTTGGGTGATACCCACTCGTTGGGCGGTATCGGTCACCAACACCGCATAGCCGGTATTGGCGCGAATGCGGTTGCCGGTAATCCGCACATTCCGACTATTGCCACCAACCTGCACCCCATCGCCACCGTTCTCTTCAATTGCGTTCGCGTTGTCAATGATCACGGCGCTTGAGTCGGTCAGGCGAACACCGTCGTCCGTATTCAGCCGCAGCAGATTGCCGCTGAGGGTTGCAGTTGTTACGTTCGTTAAGGCAATACCAACCCCTGCCGGGCGGGCAAGCGGTGTGGTACCGCCACCCGGATCATTGATCCAGCCGATCTGGTTTTGGGTAAGCGTCGCCGATTGGACATTGGTCAGCTCAATGCCGGCGGCGCTACCATTGCCGCCGATCACATTGCCGGCAACGCTGATCTGCGCAGCATCGGTGATGCGGATGGCCGGGCCGGCATGGGCGGCAGCGACGCTGTAGGCGTCACCGGTCGTATCACGGCGCAGACCAAGAATGTTGGCGCGCACGGTAATGCTCACACTGCTACTACCACTGATGTCGATGCCGGGGCCGTTTGCTGCCGCAATGACATTGCCGGTGGTGTTACCGATGGTCACATTCGTGCTATTCGTCACCGAAATACCGGCGGTGACACTCCCGGCAACACTCCGCCCGTCGGCGTGGAGACCGATGAGATTGCCATCGAGCGAGACATTACTGGCGTTCGCGATCTGGAGATCGTAAGCGGTGTTTGCGGCTACGGTAGAAGCGGTCATCGTGACATTGGTGGCACCGTTGATCGCCACGCCGCCATTGTTGGCAGCCAGAATACCGCCGGGCAGCGCACCGACAAAGGCGTTGGTAATAGTGACGTCACTTATTCCCGGCCCTATCCAGATACCCGGCCCACCATTCCAGCCGATACGCAGGGTAGTCGCACTGCTACCAATTGTCGTGGTACCGGCACTCTCAGTGAGATAGATGCCGCCCTGTGTGTTTGGTCGAGCATTGATACCGCTCCGACTCAAGCCAACAACAACGTAGCCATCAATCGTGGTGTTGGATGGTGCCGCACCACCGTTGGCGTGGATTCTAATGCCGGCCCCGCTATTGCCACCGATCACCAGGGGTTGGGTCTGGTTCGTACTACCGATGCGGGTGGCCTGAGCACCATCTTCAATCCGCACGCCGTCGCCGTTGTTGCCGAGACCGGTTTCGGCTTCCAGATTCACCCCGATCAAATTACTGGCAATGGTTGTCGTCAGGGTTCGGGAGCCGCTAATCAACACCCCACTCAGGCCATTACCACCGATAATATTACGTTCAGAGTTCTCTGTACCACCGATAAGATTGCGTTCGGCGCGTCCGTTGGGGTCAATCGTTGTATCGCTCAGAATCTGGACACCGAAGCCACCGTTTGGACGAACGACAGTGGCAGTGGTAAAGAGGACACCGATCCGGTTACCCTGGATACGGTTGTCTGAGGCATTGCTAATGACAATCCCGTTTACCGTATTACCGGCAATCGTGTTTGGTTGATTGGCCGCGCCGATCTGATTATTACCGGCAGCACTACCGCTAATCACAATCCCATTGCGGTTACGCAAGGTGTCTGGTGGCACAGAACCGTCGAGTGTTAACCCGATGCTGCAATTACGCACCGTATTGCCGCTACTGCTGATGTAGATACCACTGCCGCGGTTACGTGCCGGCATCGTTACTGGCCCCGTAAATAACCAGACCCTCAATGATGGCACCACCACCACTGAGTACCAGGCCGGCATCATTATTGTTTGCATTGATGGCAACCTGTGGAGCGCCATTAAGAAGATCGGCACTGATGGTCACATTCGCTCTGGTGATTGGTGGTAAGCGCTGGCCGGTTGTGATTGTGATAATGTAGGGCGCTGATGCGACTGAACCTTCCGTAACAAGATCAAAGTTGATCGTAATGCGATTGCTGCCGGCAACGGCGTTGGCTTTCGCGATAGCCTGGCGGAGGCTGCAATTTGCGTTTGGCAGTGCATCTGTACAGTGCGTGTTGAGATCGGCTACTGGATTATCAGCCAATGTATCAACGAA
Source organism: Chloroflexus aurantiacus J-10-fl (assembly GCF_000018865.1). Lineage (NCBI taxonomy): Bacteria > Bacillati > Chloroflexota > Chloroflexia > Chloroflexales > Chloroflexaceae > Chloroflexus > Chloroflexus aurantiacus. The sequence goes on along the minus strand of NC_010175.1, from coordinate 490,719 downwards.
AAACTGATCGATCCCTGCCTGACTAAAACTACGCTGAGGCCAGATCAGCGTGCCGGCAACGAATAACAGGCCAACAACGAACCACCAGATTCTGCGCGCAGACATGCGATCTCCTTGCGCCGACGTTACGGCGCGCAGCAGGAAGGTGCCGCAGCACCCTTTGAACAGCTTCTCAACCAGTTGTCATTGATTGTAGCATGCCTGTATGTCGGTCAAAATGGGGGGTGAGACAGGAATTTAGTACTGTTTTTCTCACAGGCGAGGAAGAATGCCTATTGTACGCAGATACGCAATCGAGGTGGCATACTGCTGATCTTCGTAGAGACTGATCTGCTCTTCACCGGCACCACGCTCCCACGGAGTACGCCAGTCGTCATCGCGCAGGCGCATTGTCTGCGCGAAGAGTCGTAACACCGGCAAGACTTCTCGCACATCGCACGGTGGATACCCCTGCCACCAGTCATCGTCGAGAATGCGCACATGACGGGCGCTATGGCTGACCAGTTCGATCTGGCAGGCAACATCAGGGGCATAGTGCTCGATTAAATGAAAGAGACGACGAATATCGAGATCACCTTCACCCAGTGCGCAGCGTACCAATCGCCAGCCCTGCGTCGTCGGGTAGGTCTCGTAGTCGGCGAGATGGACATTGCGGATCAGCGGTCCCAGGCGTTCAAGGGCTGCATACGGCGTTTCACCCACTACCAGACAATTCACAGCATCAAAGCAGACCCCAATGTGCGGGCTATCTACCGCTGCGCATATAGCGGCCAGATCGGCGCTGGTCGCGTCCTGGTGATTTTCAACGGCCAATATAATATTGTGTTCGGCAGCCAGATCGATAACTGCCCGTAACCGATCTGTCACATCGGCCAGATGGGCAGGCCAGTCGGTGGTAAAGGGTCGTCGGTACCCTTCCAGCACCGGGCTGATCAGCACGCGCAAGACGTGAGCGCCGATCATGGCTGCCGCCGGAATATGGGCACGCAGCGTATCAACATCAACAATATCGCTATCGGCGACCGGGGTCAGACCGCATAGCGTGAGCCGTTCGCGCAGAGCGCTGAGTCGACCTGGCGACAGATCGGGAAGCAGACTGAGAGGAAATTCAACGCTCTGCAGACCGGCACGGCTGGCCAGGGCCATCACACCCTCAATATCGAGCGGATGGCTAACCGCACGGGGCGTGCCGCGCCCGATCAAACCACAACGATAGCTAAAACTCAAAGCGGAAAGACCGATCAACACGGCCAAACCTCATCTCACTTCAAGGTCTTCTATCATACCACATGTGTTGCTGACCGTGAGTTACGCAGTCTGATTCTCGGCAGTCTGTCGGGCAGTGCTTTCCGGAGCCTGCTGTTCGGCGATAGAAGCGATCACAATCCCGACGAGCAACAGGGCAATTCCGACAAACTGTAAGAAGGCAACGGTCTCACCGAAGAGAAGAAACGCGAGTAGCGACGATCCGATTGGCTCACCGAGAATGGCGACGGCGACATACGTGGCCGATAAACCGCTGAGCGCATAGTTAAAAGCAGTGTGCCCAAGGAGTTGTGGGCCGAGTGCCAGACCGAGTACAAAGAGATATGCCTGCGGGGGAAAGCCGAGAAACTGCTGTCCACTGATCAATGTCCAGATCACCAACACGACGGCAGCACTGGTGTATACCAGCCAGATGTAGGCCATCGTCGAAAGGCGGCGACGGAGATCGCGCCCAATCAACAGATAACCGCTGGCCGTCATCGCACCGATCAACGCGAGTGTATTGCCGAGCAAGGGATTGCTCTGCGTCGAACTGCTGCTATCGCTAATGCCGATCACAATGGTGCCAATCAGGGTGAGGGCAATCCCAACCAGGATTGTCCAGGGCAACCGTTCGCGAAACAAAAAGAGTGAGGCCAGCCCAACCCAGAGTGGATTGGTTGAGACGAGTGCCGCACTGCTTGCTACCGACGTATATTCGAGTGAGCTAATCCAACTGGCGAAGTGGATCGCCAGAAAGACACCTGCTGCTGCGCCAAAGATCACATCGCGGCGCGATAGGTGGCGAATTTCCTGACTAGAACGGTGCAACGCCAGTGGCGTCAGAATCAGGGCGGCCAATCCCAATCGTCCGGCAGCGATGCTCAGCGACGACATGCCGGTGCCCTGAGCGTAACGAATCAGGATTGATGCCGTTGACGCGATCAGAACCCCGGCGAAGAGCACGGTGTACAGCCACAAGCGGTGTCGATTCATACAGTTACTTTCGTCCAGCGCACCAGAGGAGCGGCTACCCACGTAGGTGGCGGCGATTGATAGAGTTGGGTGGCATCACTGGCCACCAGATCGAGAATCTCACCCTGGAGAGGGCCGCGTAAAAAGCGGAAGACCTGACCGGCATCGCGGGCATCACTCTTGGCGCGCACGCAGTGTTGATTGTACCCCCAATAATCGCCGTTCGCCAGGAGTTGCATGCCCTCTTCAATCGTTTGGCGTGCCAGTTCCAGACCACCTTCGGCGGGAGCGAATGACTGTTCAGGTGGGTCGCCGTAGCCAATACCGTGGTGGAATGGATCGGCGGTAGAGACAATCACTGCATCCTGAGCCAGTTCGATCAACTCTTCAATGCCGGGCAGTAATTCTGGATGCCCACCGGCCAGGTAGGGATAACGTTCGATCACCTGCGGGCCACGAATCCCGCGCCGACGGGTTTCCAGTTCCCAGAAGAAACGAAAGCTGTAGAGCGCGTGATCGAGTTGCCATTCATTTCCGCGTTGAAGCCCTGGCCCCTGGATACCCCAATAACGCTCGGCAGAAGGAGAGCCACCGGCAGCCACGCGCCGGCGAGCCTGCTCCATCTCGTCATTCCAGGCGTGCAGCACGCTGATAACCAGCACTCGATCTGCGCCGCTATCGAGGCAGGCGTGAACGGCAGCAGCAATCTGGTGACCGCAATCGGCGACCCCGGCATGGGGAAAGACAATCACGCCACCGGCAGCCAGGGTGGGGGCGAGATTCCACTGGCGAGCGCGTTCCAGCAACTCGTAGCCACCGCGCTCGCCAAGGGCTTCGTGTTCAGCGCGGTAGAGATCGTGGATGGCCCGGTTCAATTCATCTCTACGCATACCTTATCCGAACTGTTCAACAAAGCGTTGGTCGCCGCTATAGAACCAGCGAATATCGTCGATACCGTATTTGAGCATCGCTACTCGTTCGGGGCCAAACCCACCCGCGAAACCACTGAACTCTGCCGGATCATACCCGCCGTTGCGCAGCACGTTTGGATGTACCATCCCGCACCCGCCAATTTCGAGCCAGCCGGCATATTTGCAAATCCGACAGCCCTTCCCACCGCAGAGGAAGCAGGTCACATCCATCTCGGCACTGGGTTCGGTGAAGGGGAAGAAACTGGGGCGCAGGCGAACCCGGGTGCCTGGACCAAACATGCGTTCGGCGAAAAAGCTGAGCGTGCCCTTCAAATCAGCCATCGTGACATTCCGCCCAACCGCGAGAAACTCGAACTGGTGGAACATCATCTCGCTGCGTACCGTTACCTGTTCGTTGCGGTAGACCTTGCCGGGGATGAGTACGCGCAGCGGATTGGGCGCATTGCGGCGCATAGCATGGATCTGACCGGGTGAGGTGTGGGTGCGCAAGAGTACGGAAGGTGCGCCAGCCGGCATCTCGACATAAAACGTGTCCTGCATATCGCGGGCCGGATGGTCATCGGGGAAGTTTAGCAAACTGAAATTGAATGCGTCGTACTCAACTTCAGGGCTTTCCCAAACCTGAAACCCCATCTCGGCAAAGATATGCTGAACCTGGCGCAGAATCTGGTTGGTCAGATGGACATAACCGACGGCAGGGCGACGACCGGGCATTGTAACGTCGATGCGCTCGGCGGCCAGCTCAGCAGCAACGGCCTGTGCTTCCAGGCGCTCTTTCGCAGCGCTGAACGCTGCTTCGAGTTGCTCGCGCAAGGCATTGACCCGCTGACCGACCAGTGGGCGTTCGGAGGCCGGCAATGCACCAAGCCCCCGGCTGAGACGCGACAGACGACCCTGTTTGCCGATAAAGCGGCTCTTCCATTCGGTGAGTGCAGACAAGTCGGCAACAGTCTCAAGCGCGGTCAGGGCTTCTTGTTCGAGAGTTGTCAATTCATCGAGCAGTGTGGTCATGTGACACCATAGATTATTAGCGGCAAGTGGTATCTCTCTGCTATTATAATCCGAGTTCGGGTTAGTGTAACAAACAATGGTGGGCTACACCAGCAGGTGTCCCGGTACCACGTTTATTCTGAGTCTAATGAGCAACCGTCTGTTGCCGGAGCGCTTCAAACAGGATGATGCTGCCGGCCACCCCTGCGTTGAGCGACTCGATAGAACCGCTCATCGGGATGGTAATCGTCTGATGCGCCAGCGCACGTGCAGGTTCGCTCAAGCCATGGGCTTCGTTGCCAACAATGAGCGCCGCCGGTTGACGCCAATCGACGGCATAGTAGGGCTGTTGACCGGCGCTGTCGGCAGCATACACAGTGTATGACTGCAACTCAGCACGTATCGTCTCCCAGGGCGAGACCCGCAATGGTACTAAAAAATGGGCTCCCATTGCGGCGCGGGCCACCTTGGGATTGAAGGGATCGACGGTACCGGGGGCACACATCACAAGCCCGACTCCAGCCGCGGCTGCGGAACGGAGCAGCGTCCCAACATTGCCAGGGTCTTGAATGGCATCCAGGACCAGCCGAAGACCAGGGCGGGGCGGTAATTCTGGCCAGGTCACTGCGGCAACAACGCCTTGTGGTTGTTCAGTATCGGCGGCGGCGACAATAACAGCGGGAGTGGCCGGAAAGCAATGAGGCAGGTGACGGAGGCGATTGAGCAGTGCAGTGCCGGCGGTCGTCGTTGCCAGTTGGTCGGGAGCGTAGAGCACAAGGCGCACCTCAGCACCGGCAGTAAGGGCATCGGTAACGAGGCGCACACCTTCAATAACGAAGCTACGCTCGCGTCGCCGGTGGCGGGCCGATTCGGCGAGCGAGCGCAGCCATTTAACGTGGTGATTTGCAGGGCTGGAAATCAACGCCACAGCAGATCAGGGGATCGTTATGCAGTAACCGCAGCCTGTGCCTGCTCGACAATGCGGGCAAACGCCTGCGGATCGCGAACTGCCAGATCGGCGAGCATCTTGCGGTCGATCTCAATATTTGCCTGCTTCAAGCTATTGATCAGGCGGCTATAGGTCGTACCGTGCAGTCGGGCAGCCGCGTTGATGCGCATAATCCACAGCCGGCGAAAATCGCGCTTGCGGCGGCGGCGGTCGCGATACGCATCGGCGAGTGCGTGCATCACCGCCTCATGGGCAACCTTATAGTGACGGCTACGAGCGCCGCGGTACCCTTTTGCCTGCTCTAACAACTTCTTGTGGCGCTTGCGCACCATAATGCCACGCTTTACACGAGCCATGATCATTCTCCTCTCGCGGATCGGTCAGGAGGTGGCGTACCGAACCCTGAACTTCATCCGCACTACACATGTTCACCTTTAAATACCCGGTGCCATACAGTGCACCAGTTATATGACATCAACTTCACATCGAACGGACTGATCAACCCTACTCCAGGCCGTAGGGCAGAGCGGTTTGCAGCATACGGCGGTTGGTGGGAGAAATCGGCTGATCTTTACCCCAGGCTCGCTGCGAGCGGCTAGGGCGGTTGCGCTTATTCCCACGGACACCACGCTGTTGCAGAAACTTACCTGACGCAGTAACTTTGAAGCGCTTTTTCGCGCCCTTGTGCGTCTTCATTTTCATCTTAGGCATCGACAATCTCCTCTAGTGCCACTGAACAGCGGCTAGCCGTCCGGCATCGTATCACTTAGCGTCGTCTCCGGCGATTTCGCTCGTCGTCCTCGTCATCATCATCGTCATCTTCAAAATCGTCGTCTTCGTCGTCGTAATCTGCAACGAAGGTGTCGTCGTCGTCCTCATCTTCTTCGACGACATCGCCATCATCAATCAGCTCTTCCTCTTCTTCATCTGCCGGTTCTGCCGTAGCAGGAGTAGATGCCGCACTTGTCGCTGGCTTTGCTGACTCGGCGGTTGTTGTGCGCTGAGCTGCTGCCTTTTGGGCCTGTTGTGCTGCCTTCAACACCTTGGCGGTTGGGGCAAGCAGCATTGACAAAACCCGTCCTTCCATGAGCGGTTTCTGCTCGATGACAGCAATATCGCTCAATTGCTCGGCGATTTGATCGAGCATTTGACGCCCGATTTCGGGATGAGCCATTTCGCGACCACGGAAGCGCAGATTAAACTTAACCTTATCGCCCGCCAGTAAGAAACGTCGTGCTTGATTTGCCTTCACTGCGACGTCGTGGTCATCAGTTTTCGGCATCAGTCGAATCTGCTTCAGTTCCGACTGTTTCTGATTACGGCGTGCTTCACGCTCTTTTTTGCTCTGCTCGTAGCGGAATTTGCCATAATCGAGCAGACGGCATACCGGTGGAACCGCATTAGGCGCAACTTCGACGAGATCAAACCCTCGTTCTTCAGCCATTGCCAGCGCCTCACGCAGGGGAACAATGCCAACCTGGGTGCCGTTCTCGTCGATGAGACGCACTTCACGGGCGCGAATGCGATTGTTGATGCGAAACCGGTCTCTAATGGCACGACTCCTTCGTCTTGCAACAGGTGACAGTCGTGGCAAAGATGAAGACGACCTGTTGTCACCCTTACGGCTAACTGCAACAATAAGATGACACCGCTCTACAGCGATGTCTGGTCAATTGGGCATTATACCAGTCAGTGGAATGATCGTCAAACATGGAGCAGCCTGCTCACGGTGGATGTTCCACGACCAATCATCAAACGCAGGTGTGCAATCGTGCCAGTGCACGTGCAGGTTCCGGGCTGCGTGCATGGTGGTTATGTCTGACGGTCATTCGTTGAGCGGGGTGCGATTGGAAAACCCTGGCGAATTATTCACAACTCGCTTGACAAAATCTCTTCTGCATACTATTGTAATAGCAGATTGCAATCGATTGCAAAATCTGATTACGCATGAGCAAAAAATCTGTTCAAACACTTGAAGATATTGCACGGCTGGCCAACGTCTCGCGTTCGACCGTTTCACGGGCTTTGAACAATAGCCCTCTAATTAGCAAGCAGACCAGAGAGCGGATTCAGGCTATTGCTCGTGAGCATAATTTCTGTCTTAATGTCTCAGGGCGCAATCTCAGATTACGTAGTAGCCGTACCATTGCCTTTGTTGCTCCAATGTGTTTCCCACCCGTAGCTTCAGCCGAACATCTATTTGGGCTGGAGATGCTGGGTGCTATCTGGAGCGGTCTCCACGAGCTAAATTATGATTGTCTGATTGTACACAGTGCCTCACAAGATACTGATTGGGTGCATCGTTATCTGCATAGCGGTCGTGTTGATGGTTTCATTCTCATGGAATCAAGTTTCAAGCAAACCCAAATTGAGGCGCTGGTGCAGATGAAGGTGCCATTCATTGTTTGGGGTATGCCGGTGTCACCCTTTAACTACTGCTCGGTGACGGGTGATAATGTTGCGGGAGGGCGACTGGCAACCGAATACCTGATTCGTACCGGTCGGCAACGGATCGCCTTCCTTGGTGGGTTGAAAGGTACTTTAACGGTTGAGAACCGTTTCAAAGGCTACGAGCAGGCATTGCAGCTCGCCGGACGAGCATTAGACCCCGCGTTGATCGTATACGGTGATTACACGTATGCATCGGGAGCTGCTGGCATGCAACGTCTCCTTGAACGCGCTCCTGATCTGGATGCGGTCTTTGTCAATAGCGACCTGATGGCGATTGCAGCCATCAATGTGATTCAGGAGAGCGGGAGAAGTGTTCCAGCGGATATTGCCGTTGTCGGATACGATGATCTGTCGATTGCCGGTTATGCGACTCTCCCGTTGACCACAATACGGCAGAATATTCCTCTGGCTGGCAAACTTCTCGCTCAGAACTTGATTCAGCATATCGAAACGGGGCTGGTTACGAATGTGACGGTTCCGGTAGAGCTAGTGATTCGGAAGTCAGCGTAAGATTATTTTTGTCCGTTGTGCAATCGATTGCATAACATTCGTATGGCGCGACCCTCCCTTGCGTTCGACAGAAAGGTTGTTCACGATTTATGCCGACGAACAAGACACGAGTCTCAGGCATAGGCCTCATTGTGCTGGCATTTGTTGCCTTCATTGCCCTCGGTCTGCCCGATGGCCTGCTCGGTGTTGGCTGGCCATCGATTCGCGACAGTTTTGCCGTTCCACTTGATGCAATTGGGATGCTGCTGACGACGGTCATTGCCGGCTATATGATTTCGAGTTTCTTCAGTGGGTTCCTCCTCTCGCGGTTGGGGGTAGGTCGGATGTTGGCGGCAAGTTGTTTGCTGACCGGGATGGCGCTGATCGGTTATACCGTCGTTCCCCACTGGTGGATGATGGTAGCGCTGGGGGTTTTTGCCGGGTTGGGTGCGGGGGCGATTGACGCCGGTTTGAACACGTATGTGGCAGCGCATTTTGGTGAAACGCTGATGCAGTGGCTCCATGCCAGTTGGGGTGTCGGGGTTACGATTGGTCCCATCCTGATGACGCTTGGGCTGACGACGCTGAACACGTGGCACTTTGGTTACCAGATTGTCGGTATTTTTCAGATCGCGCTGGCGATCTGTTTTGTCCTCACGTTAGCGATGTGGGCCAGCCATGCGCGCAATGTGCCATCAGGTGACGAGCCTGCCAAACGACTGACCGATTACCAGACACCGATGATCGAAACGCTACGCCAGCCGCAGGTATGGCTGAGTGTCATGCTGTTTTTTCTGTATGTGGGCGCAGAGTCCTCTCTGGGAATCTGGACTTATACGCTGTTGACCGAGTCGCGGGGTGTGGATCAGGCATTGGCAGGCTTTTTTGCAGGTAGCTACTGGTTTACCTTCACTATCGGGCGGATCGCGGCGGGGATGATTACGATCCGAACAGGAGCTACCAGACTGGTGTTCACGGGGCTGTCAGGCGCGCTGCTAGGTGCAGTTTTGCTGATCTGGAATCCCTCGCAATTGATGAATGTGGTAGCGGTGGCTTTAATTGGCCTGGCGATTGCCCCGATCTTCCCGGCACTGATGTCTGACACCAGCATGCGCGTGGGCGATCACCATGCCGCCAATACGATAGGGATGCAGATGACTGCAACAGGATTTGGTACCGCAGTGATCCCCGGCCTGATGGGTGTACTGGCGCAGCGCGTCTCGCTGGAGATAATTCCGCTCTGTCTGCTGGTGGTATATGCCAGCCTATTCGGATTGTATCTTCTTGTCGTGCGGCTACGAAGGGTGTCGGTTACGGTTGTGGCAGCGAAGACCGGGCCAACCCAGGCTATCAAATAAGGCTGTTTACGCTGAAGCATGCCTGATCACTGTTTAAAGCTCTCCAGATTGGACGACCGTGTGGTATGCACGTGCCGTTTATAGCAGAAAGGAAATGAAAGTATGACCACCAATGACGCTCTCGTCCAACGTGCCAATGATCTCCTTGCAGCGATGACCCTGGAAGAGAAGGCCGGGCAGATCAGTCAGTACTTTTACTTTAGAGGATTGACGGCGCAAAACGAACTGGTCGAAGCTCAGGTGCGCGCCGGGCAGGTCGGTAGTCTCTTGTTTGTCGCTGATCCACGCGAGACGAATCGGTTGCAACGCATCGCCGTTGAGGAAAGTCGCCTTGGTATTCCGCTGTTGTTTGGCTTCGATGTGATTCATGGCCTGCGGACGATCTTTCCCGTTCCGCTGGGCATGGCTGCATCCTGGGACCCGCAGCTTTATGAGCGTGTCCAGGCGATAGCGGCGCGTGAAGCGCGAGCGGTGGGTATCCACTGGACGTTTGCTCCGATGGTGGATATTGCCCGTGATCCCCGTTGGGGGCGGATTGTTGAGGGTGCCGGCGAAGACCCATACCTTGGTGCGCAGATGGCCGCGGCGCAGGTGCGTGGTTTTCAGGGTGAGGCAATCGGCGCGCCTGAGCACGTTGTCGCCGGCCCGAAGCACTACGTCGGTTACGGCGCAGCGCTTGGTGGTCGTGATTATGACGAGGTGAACATCTCGGAGAGCGAGTTGCGCAATGTGTACCTGCCGCCATTTGCCGCGGCAGTGGCCGCAGGAGCAGGCAATGTCATGACTTCCTATGTTGGCATCGACGGAGTGCCCGGTGCTGCCGACCGCTACCTGCTTACCGATGTACTGCGTGGCGAACTTGGTTTTAAGGGCTTTGTGGTAAGTGATGCAGCAGCGGTGATGGACCTGGTTACCCATGGCTTTGCCCGTGATGCGCAGGATGCTGCGGTACGCGCCCTGCGGGCCGGTCTCGATATGGAGATGTGGCTCGGTATGCGCTTTGTGCCGGGCACCAATCCGATTCCGACGGTGGGAGCCTTCAGCACGCTTGCCGAGGCTGTGCGCAGCGGAGTGATTGAGGAGAGTCTGCTCGATGAAGCAGTTCGCCGGGTACTGCTCGTGAAGTTGCGTCTGGGTCTGTTCGAGCAGCCGTATGTGAATGAGGGTGCAGCGGGCGCTATCCTGAACGATCCTGCACACCGCGAGATGGCACGGATTGCAGCGGAACGGGCGGCGGTATTGTTGCGAAACGAGGGTAACATTCTACCGCTTGATCGCTCTGCTGTGCGCCAGGTGGCAGTGATCGGCCCGCTGGCAGACGACCGGGCGGCCACGCTGGGGCCGTGGGTCTTTGCACCCGATCTCAATGCCACGGTCACCGTTCTGGAAGGACTACGGCGCACTGCCGGCGAAGGTGTGCGGGTCGAGTACGCGCCTGGAGTGCCCATGCCGACACGTGCGATCCCCTCGCCGTTCGCGTCACTGTCGCAGGCACTCGGTATGCCGGCGTCGTCTGAGACATCTTTTGACGAGGAGGCGGAGTTTGCCCGTGCAGTTGCACTGGCCCGCGCATCGGATGTAGCGGTACTGGTGCTTGGTGAGGCAGCCGATATGAATGGTGAGGCTGCCTCACGTTCGACCCTTGATCTGCCGGGTCGTCAGCTTGAATTGTTAGAGGCGGTTGCCGCAACGGGTACGCCGGTCGTCGTTGTATTGTTGAGTGGGCGACCGCTCGATCTGCGTCGCGTGTTGCCATGCTCGGCGGCCATCCTGGTCGCGTGGCACCCCGGTAGCGAAGGTGGGAATGCAGTGGCCCGATTGTTGTGGGGTGATGCCACACCCGGCGGCAAGCTGCCATTTAGCTGGCCGCGCAGTGTTGGACAGGTACCCATCATCTACTCACGACTGAACTCGCACCAGCCTGCTACCAGCCACCAGCGCTACTGGGAAGAAGAGAGCACTCCGCTCTATCCCTTTGGCTTCGGTCTGACCTACGGTCAGGTCGAGTATCGCAATTTGACGTTGAGTGCAACGCAGATCGGCCTGGAGGACACGATTGAGGCCACTGTCGAGGTTCACAATACATCGGCGAGGGAAGTCGAGGAGGTCGCCCAGCTCTACCTGCACCAGCGCTACGGGCGTGCTGCCCGTCCGGTGCGCGAGCTGAAGGGATTTGAGCGGGTAACGCTCAAGCCGGGAGAGCGGCGAACGTTGCGCTTTGCGATACCCCCTTCGGCACGCCGCTACTGGAGCAAGGCCGACAGTGCCTACGTGCTTGACGAGTCGGATTTTGACGTTTGGGTAGGCGGTGATTCGACAGCAGCGCTACACGCCGAATTCTCGGTGCGGAGCAGCACTGTCTAAATGTTTTCGAGTACATGCGAAAAGGCGACGCTGCACCCGTTCCGTAGTGAACGTCTTACCGGCAGCCGATTCAACCAGGCTGCCGGTAAATTAAAGAACCAGTAACGATGAAGAGCAAGACCAAGAACACTAAAACCCGCGCGCAGATTGAAGCCATGGTTGCCAGGGCATTTGGTGGGATGGCGCTGGCCGATGACGAAGGTGCAGTTTATGAGCTGAAGGATGGCTGGTTCAATGCGGTGTACAGCATCCGGCTCGCCAATGGGCAGGAAGTTATCCTCAAGATCGCCCCACCACCTGATGCAGAAGTGATGTCGTATGAGAAGAACATCATGGCAACCGAGGTTGCCACCATGCGTCTGGTTCGACAAAACCCGGCTATTCCCGTGCCCAACATTTACTTCTGCGATGATACGCATGAGGTGTGTGATGCGGACTACTTCTTTATGGAGAAACTTGCCGGGGATACGCTTGCGCATATGCGAGCGCGCTTGCCTGCCGCGACCCTGGCAACGCTCGAATACCAGATTGGTACCATTATCCGCGAGATCAACAGTTTTCGCGGTACCTATTTTGGGTATGAAGGGAATCCCGATCTGCGCGCCAGTACCTGGAAAGAGGCATTCATCAGGATTATGGATGCGGTGCTGGAAGACGCCGCTCGCAAACGGGTAACGTTTGACTACAGCTACGATGAAATCCGCGACGTGGTTTGGAAACACGCTGCTGCGCTAGAGGAGGTTACTATACCGTGCCTGGTGCACTGGGATGCCTGGGATGCCAATTTCTTTGTTCAGCAAGGTCGAATTGTCGGAATCATTGACTTTGAACGGGTATTATGGGCCGATCCACTAATGGAAGCTCAATTTCGGCCATTTTTTGGTGATGGAATTACTAACAGCATGCGCGGCTACGGCAAGACATCATTCACCTTTGCCGAAAAACAACGCTGTTACCTGTACTCATTGCATCTTGCTTTAGTGATGCATACCGAGTGTTATTACCGCAATTACGATACTGATGAAATCTTCAATTTCTCCAAAGGTTTTATTGCGAGAAGTATGGCGTGGTTGCGGGCTAACTACGTGTATGGATGAACCGACATGTCCGAGTCAAGGCAGGTGACTTTTCTGTACGTTACATGCAGGGTTCGGTCATTCTTTATACACGGTTCACGCATATATCAAAGTAACTTCTGAACCCTATCTCTGTGACCGTAGAGAGATCTCTACTCAGGCTTTGTTCATCATTCTTGCCACGTTCTTGATATATATCCACGACCTGTGTCATACTAAGGTCACAATGGAACAACATCTGATACCCCCTGGTTGGTGCGAATTATCCCCAAGGTAATGTTTGTTCGATCCGCAAAAGTAGATCAAAGCGAAGGAGTAAACAGCTTATGAAAGTAAAAAACAAAGTCTTCGTCGTCACAGGAGGGGCGAGCGGTTTAGGTCGCGAGCTGGTTTTACGGCTGCTCGATATGGGGGCGAATGTTGCTGCCGTGGATATCAATGGTGCGGCGCTTGACGAACTGGTCGGGCAGGCAGGTCAGGCCAGGAGCAAACTTTCTACCCATGTGGTGAATATTGCTGATCTGGCGGCTGTTCAGGCGCTTCCCGAAAAAGTTCTGTCTGTCCATGGAGCAGTTGATGGTCTGATCAACAATGCGGGCATCATTCAGCCTTTTGTCAAAGTAAACGACCTGGAGGATGCGGCAATTGATCGGGTATTGAAGGTTAACTTCTATGGCACACTTTACATGACAAAATCGTTCTTGCCGTACCTGATCAAACGACCAGTAGCGCACATTGTCAATATTTCCAGTATGGGGGCGCTGGTGCCGGTGCCTGGACAAACAATGTACGGTGCCTCAAAAGCTGCCGTTAAGCTCTTCACCGAAGGTTTGAGGAGTGAGCTGCTTAACACCAATGTTCGGGTGACGATTGTATTTCCGGGTGCGATGGCTACCGATATTGTCAAAAATTCTAACGTGGCTCAGTCTTCACTGCCTATGCAGGCAGCGCAGGCACAACGTTCGAGTCGCATGAAGGCACTTTCGCCAAAGGAAGCTGCACGCATCATCATAGACGGTATTGAAGGGGATCGCTATCGCATTCTTGTCGGTTCAGATGCGCGAATGATGGACTGGCTCAGCCGACTGAATCCCCGCTGGGCAGCCGAATTGATCTACAGGCAGATGCAACATCTGTTGTCTCGGTAATGTTCAATACAGGAGAACGCATATGGATCGATCTGATTACCAGACGGACGTTCTCATTGTCGGGAGCGGAGCCGGTGCGCTGGTGGCAGCACTGGTGGCGAAGGAGGCCGGACTCGAGACACTGGTGATCGAAAAAACTGATCTGGTAGGTGGTTCAAGCGCTATGTCGGGTGGCGGATTGTGGATTCCCAACAATCCGGTGTCGCGCGAGGCCGGGGTAGAAGATTCGTTTGAGATGGCGTGGCGTTATTTAGAAGAGGTGGTACCGGCTGCCGGTCCCGCTGCCTCACCCGATCGGCGGCGAGCTTTTTTAGAGTACGGGCCACAGATGGTTGAGTTTCTGCGTCGCCTTGGCTTTCGGTGGCATGCCGCCATCGGGTATCCAGATTACTACCCTGAACGTCCTGGTGGCTCGAAACGCGGGCGCGCCATCGAGGGAAGCATCTTCGACGGCCGTCAATTAGGGCCATGGCTGAAACGGCTCCGTCCTTTCCCGGGTGCGCCACCAATACCGATACATACAAATGAGGTTGCTTCTTTTTTGGTTTCGTTGCGTACAGTGCGCGGATTCCTCATGGCCATGCGTGTCTTTGGGCGGTTCTTTCAACGAGCGCTGGGTAAGGTGCCGATGGGTCTGGGGGCGTCGCTCGTAGGCCAACTGCTCTGGTTATGTCTGCAACGGAATATCCCGATCTGGCTCGAAAGCTCTCTCGAAGAATTGGTCGTTGATCATGGACGGGTTGCCGGCGCTGTTGTGCGCCGTGAAGGGCGCACTCTGCGTGTGGCAGCTCGTAGAGGGGTGTTGCTGGCAGCGGGTGGTTTTGAGCATCACGGCGAGATGCGTGAACGCTATCTTCCCAAGCCCACGAGTACCGACTGGGCTGTAGGTGCATCGGGCAATACAGGCGATGCCATTCGTGCCGCCCAGGCTCTCGGTGCGGCGGTAGCCTTAATGGATAAGGCCTGGGGTGGGCCTGTGGTGATACTCCCGCAAGGTCAGGTGTCGTTTCTGGTCGGCGAGCGCTCGTTGCCGTTCTCCATCATTGTTGATAGCAAGGGCGAGCGTTTCATGAACGAGTCGGCTTCATATGTCGATTGCTGGCGTTGGCAATATGAGCGGCACAGGCAGACGCCGGCCATTCCGGCCTGGCTGATCATGGAAAGCCGTCATCGCCGCTACTATCCGTTTGGGTTATTGCCGCCGGGCATTACGCCGCAATCGGCCACCAGCTCCCAATTCCTGGTGCGCGCGCAAACATTGCGAGAGCTGGCGATGCGTATTGGTATCGATCCCGATGGGTTAGAACGCACAGTAGTGCGGTTTAATCGAATGGCACAGCAGGGTAAGGATGAAGATTTCCACCGTGGTGAGAGTGCTTACGACCGTTTCTACAGCGATCCGCGCGTAAAGCCCAACCCCAATCTCGGCCCGCTAGAACGTCCACCTTTCTATGCGACGGCTATC
The DNA here is from genome assembly GCF_000018865.1 of Chloroflexus aurantiacus J-10-fl. NCBI lineage: Bacteria > Bacillati > Chloroflexota > Chloroflexia > Chloroflexales > Chloroflexaceae > Chloroflexus > Chloroflexus aurantiacus. The sequence continues at coordinate 475,277 of NC_010175.1, read as the reverse complement.
TATCCCGGCGAACTGGGGACACTGGGTGGTCTGTTGACAGATGAGTGGGGACAGGTGCTGCACGAAAATGGCGAGCCTATTCCCGGTCTGTACGCCACAGGCAACACCTCGGCCTCAGTGTTCGGAGGCACTTATCCAGGCCCCGGTTCCACGTTAGGCCCGGCGTGTACCTTTGCCTACATAGCCATGCAGCATATCGTGCAAAATATGCAACTTGTCGAGCGGGTGTAATATCACATTGGCGCATCATTACCTATCACCGGATATGCGGTGAACCGTGACTATCCATCTCATCCGCAATGATCCGTAGGGATCACCTGCATGATAGGGTAGGTGGGTTCCGTAGGGGCGGGTTCTGAACCCGCCCCTACGGGTGGTGCGTGTACCTGTTCACATTGCTATACGAGGGGGCGGCGAGGGAGTATGTCTTGAGTCACACGCCATGTATTGTATTTTTTTGAGATAACTTCACGTGGAGCAGGGGACAAACGTTTGTGCCGTAAAGTGCCCGCTGCCGATGGGCTGCATCCGCCCTGCTGAGGTACGGAATACTTGAGGGGGCAATACTCGCCGTCGTCGCAGGTGAGGAAGGGCGGTAGACCGTGCGTCCCTGCCGGTTACGCCACCGCCGGGTGTTGGTCATAGCAGGCTTATCAGCGATAATCGCTGTGACAACACAGGATTGCGTGTTGCAAACGGTATCTGTAAGGAGACTTCTGCAAGAATATTCCATGGTGTAGGTGCAGGGTTGCCTGTCACGTTGATTGGTGTAGATCTTACACGGTGTCTATTTTGAGAGACTCAAGAGTGATAACAAGCCTTGCACAAGCCATCCTTCCATGATATGATACTTCGTAACTAATAAGCCAGGGGAGCCTGGGAGAACCGGGCTGAGAGGGTGTCTAGGCGTATCGCCACCGACACCGACCCTTTGAACCTGATCTGGGTTATGCCAGCGGAGGGAGGAGCAGGGTGCAGGTGTATTGCACCGTCTGCATTGCGGAATAACCGTCCTGCCGCGGCAGGGCGGTTTTTTGCTACCTGCCCAATGATGTTCCGCCGTCTGCTGGCGCAAGGAGGCCATGATGACTCTGAACGAGCGGATCGCGGAGTTGCGCGAACGGGTGCGCCAGCAGCGCCCCCTCATTCACCACATTACCAATTTTGTGGTGATGAATGATACGGCCAATGTAACGCTGCACATCGGTGGGTTGCCGGTTATGGCGCATGATCGAGCCGAGGTGGCCGAGATGGTGACCGCTGCAGGTGCGCTGGTGTTGAATGTGGGCACGTTGTCGCCTGATTGGATTGAAGCGATGTTGATTGCCGGTCGGCGGGCAAACGAGCTGGGGATTCCTATCGTGCTCGATCCGGTGGGTGCTGGTGCGACAAGCCTGCGCACGGCGAGTAATCGGCGGTTGCTTGAAGAGCTTCAGATTGCGGTGGTGCGGGGTAATTCCGGCGAGATCGGTGCGCTGGCCGGGATGGGTGGCGTGGTCAAAGGGGTCGAGACGGTGGTTGAGGTCGATGATCCGACCGCAGCCGCGAAGGCGCTGGCCCAACAGTACCGTACTGTGGTTGCTGTTACCGGTCGGCAAGATGTCGTGACCGATGGGAAGCGGGTGTTTCTGGTCGATAATGGTCATGAATGGCTGAAGACGCTCACCGGCACTGGCTGTTCGGCAACCACGGTTATCGCTGCATTTGCTGCAGTTGAGCGCGAGTATCCCTTTGCCGCAGCGGCTGCGCTGGCCTGTTTTGGTCTGGCCGCCGAACTGGCCGCGCCGGCAGCACGTGGGCCGGCAAGCTTTAAGGTGGCCTTTTACGATGCTATCTACCATCTTTCGGCTGATCAGATTCGTGCCGGGGCACGGGTAACTGCTGTTGCAGGGTAGTTTCCCTGATAAGGAAAGGATCTGCCTGTGAGTATCGCCCATATTGTTGACTGGCGGCTGTATGTCGTCACTGATGCCGGGCTGTCGCGAGGCCGTTCACATCGCGCAGTGATTGAAGCGGCGATAGTTGGTGGCGCCACAGTTGTGCAGTATCGGGAGAAGCATGCCTCAACCCGGCAGATGATTGAAGAAGCGCTGGAATTGCGTGATCTGACCCGACGGGCTGGGGTGCCACTGATCGTCAATGATCGGGTAGATGTGGCACTGGCGGTAGATGCTGATGGTGTTCACGTCGGTCAGGATGATATGCCGGTGGCACTGGCGCGACGATTGATCGGCAACAAACTGTTGGGAGTGTCGGCCCACAATCTCAGTGAAGCACTTCAGGCGGTGCGTGATGGGGCAGATTATCTCGGCGTTGGGCCGATCTTCGCCACAACAACCAAACCAGATGCCGCAGCGCCGATAGGCCTGGATGGTTTACGCGCCATCCGGCAACACGTATCGATCCCAATTGTGGCAATTGGCGGTATTAATCAGGCAAATGCTGCTGATGTGATGCGGGCAGGTGCTGATGGAATTGCTGTTGTGTCAGCAGTAGTCGCAGCAGATGATGTCACTGCCGCTGCTCGTCAATTGCGTGCGCTGGTGTCAGTTACTCAGGAGAAGGCGCTATGACGTTACCGCGTTGTCTGACGATTGCCGGTTCTGATTCTGGTGGTGGGGCCGGTATTCAGGCCGATTTAAAAGCATTTGCGGCCCTGGGTGCGTATGGTATGAGCGTACTGACCGCCGTGACGGCTCAGAATACGGTGGGGGTGCAAGGGGTGGTGGAATTGCCGGCAGCGTTTGTCGGTCAACAGATCGACTCGGTCGTTACCGACATCGGCGTCGATGCGGTGAAGACCGGGATGCTGGCAAATGCCGACATTATTGCGGTGGTTGCTGAGAAGGCACGAGCCTATCAGTGGCCTTACCTGGTGGTTGATCCGGTGATGGTAGCCAAGAGTGGACATCCATTGTTGCACCCTGAGGCGCAGCAGGCTTTGATCACGCTGTTGTTGCCACTGGCTACCATCGTGACCCCGAATCTCCCGGAAGCACGGGCACTAACCGGGCTTAACATTACAACTATTGCTGAGATGGAACAGGCGGCACAGATGATCCATGCCATGGGGCCGCGCTGGGTACTGGTGAAAGGTGGACATCTCGAAGGTGATAGTGTTGATGTGCTCTTCGACGGGGCGCAGTATCAGTACTTTACGGCGCCACGGATAGAGACACGACACACTCACGGAACCGGTTGTACTTTCGCCTCGGCGATTGCTGCCGGTTTAGCAAAGGGTCTGTCGGTACCTGATGCAGTTGCACAGGCGAAAGAATACATTACCACCGCTCTCCGTCATGCACCAGGTTTAGGTCAAGGGCATGGCCCGGTACACCATTTTGCCGCGTGGTATGGGGTTGCTGAATAGCAAACTGATACCGAAAGCAAAAGAAATTGAGGGAAGTGTATGCAACCAGAGAGCATCACTTCCCTCAATGAGCGTCAATTCACGCAGAGAAAACAACGTTACTTCTTCTCGACAGTGTTGTTGACAACTCCCATCAACACTTTACCCAGTTCGGCCTGAGCCTCAATCACCCGCTGCATCGCCTCTTGCCAGCTCTGCATCACCTTCTGCATTTGCGTCGTATCCCAACCACGGGCAATCGTGGTCGGATCCGACTTCTTGAGCATCTCGAACCAGCCCTCAATGAAGCGGGTCTGGCTTTCGGTGAAATTGCGGGTCAACTCCAGAACCTGCCGGCTCCATTCCACAACCGAGGTCGGCGATGCTGGATTGAGACCGGGGATTGTGGGGACACCAGGGATAGGAGGCAGATTCGGCATGTTAACGCTGTTCGCGGCGACGGCCTCTGCCCACATGCGGGTCAGCTCGACCTGTGCTTCCAGCGTTTGCTTGACTGTCCCCCGCCAGCTATCGACCGTCTTCTGCCATGCTTCTGGATTCTGCGGGGCTGCCATGTATTGCATTGATGCCATCCAGCTATCCCAGACCTTCTGTTGCGTGCCGGTCCACATCTTGATCATGTCATTCGCCTGCTTCGACCAATCCATTGGTTCCTCCATTCAGCGCTATGCGCTGTCTATCCGTTTTTGATGCCCCACGTTGTGTGGTTCTGTTGTCAGGGTAGAAGAACAGGTTACAGTGGAGTTACTAATCTGTTTCATTGCAACCATTTGACAGACGGAGTGTGAATCTCTACCATACTGAAAAGATCAATCACTGCTGAGTCATACATAGTGCCGATCATGACGATTGCAGGCTGCCAACAGTGATTGCCGGCAACATGAACCGTTCAAAACCAGCAACCAGGGAGGTCGATGATGACCACAATGACAATTGGCACGCTACCGACGTTTGTGCATATTCGTGAAGTAGGGCCGCGTGATGGTTTGCAGAATGAGCCAACGATTCTGACGACGGCGCAGAAGATAACGTTGATTGAGTTGTTGGCAGCGACCGGGTTGCGTGCGATTGAAGTAGGGGCATTTGTGCGTCCGCAACAAGTGCCGCAGATGGCCGATACGGAAGCTGTCTTTGCCGGTATCAAGCGCCAGCCTGGGGTAGTGTACAGTGCAATTGCGCCGAATGTTATCGGAGCGCGGCGGGCAATTGCCGCCGGTGCAGATGTTGTGCAGGTGTTTCTCAGCGCCAGCGAGAGCCATAATCGCAGTAATGTGAATATGAGTATCGAGCAATCACTGGTGCAGGTGGCCGAGATGGCGACGCTGGTGCATGCAGCCGGGAAGCCATTTGATGCGGTGCTGTCGGTGGCCTTCGGCTGCCCGTTTGAAGGGGATGTGCCGATTGAGCGGGTGTTGGATCTGTGTCAGCGCTTGCTCGATTTGGGTGCCGAGCAGTTGACGCTGGGTGATACCACCGGCATGGCTCACCCGCTGTTGGTGCAAGAGGTTGTCAGGGCGTTTCGCGCACGTTTTCCGCGCCAGCCCTTGCGTTTGCATTTGCACAGTGCGCGGGGGGCGGGTCTGGCAAACCTGCTGGCAGCGTTGCAATTGGGTGTCGATCTGTTTGACTCTAGCATTGGTGGTATTGGTGGTTGTCCGTTTGCGCCCGGCGCTCCTGGAAATCTCTGCACCGAAGATGTCACGCATTTGCTGCACGAGATGGGGATTGCGACCGGGTTGAATCTGCCGGCACTCATGGCGACGGCGCGTGAACTTGAACGCATGTTAGGGCACGAAGTGCCGGGACAGACGATTAAAGCCGGTATTTGTAAGCATCTGCGGGACCGCGGCGAGGGTTGAATATGGCAGGTACACATTATGGATCCGCGTGATCGGGTGGTGATTATTACCGGTGCCTCAAGTGGGATTGGGGCGGCGACGGCTCGTTGTTTTGCGGCTGCCGGTGCGCGCCTGGTGCTGGCTGCCCGTTCGCAGGAAGCTTTAACGCAGGTGGCAGCCGATTTGCCGCAGGCGTTGGCAGTACCAACCGATGTGTCCGATCCAGAGGCGTGTATGCGGCTGGTGGAGCGGGCAGTAGCCACTTACGGGCAGGTTGACATCTTGATTAATAACGCCGGGATCGGTCTGACCGGTCCGGTAACCAGGCTGGCACGTGCCGATCTGGAGCGGGTGTTAGCCGTCGATCTGCTTGGCCCAATCTGGTTGACTCAGGCAGTCGTACCGATCATGCGGGCTGGCGGTCGTGGTCAGATCATTAACGTCTCGTCGGTTTTGGCAGTTCAGCCCCTACCCTTTTTAGGTGGGTATGCGGCGGCAAAGGCTGCGCTCGAACAGATCAGCAATGCCTTGCGGATTGAGTTGCACGGGAGTGGGATTGCCGTTACCGTCGTGCGTCCGGGTACGACGCGCACAGATTTCAATCAGCGACGGCTGGGGCGTGGACGCGAGCGCCGACGAATTGCACCGCCGGGTGTGCCACCAGAGGTTGTGGCCCGCACTATCTTGCGGGCAGCGCGCACCGAGCCGCGCCTGGCCTATGTGAGCTGGAGTGATCGGTTGGCCCTCTGGATCGGACGACTGTTTCCCGGTTTGATTGATGCTATCCTGGCGCGCGCGTTTGTCTGGGAAGAGCAGGCTTACCACTAGGTGGGAACGGTTTGAAGAGGGGCAAGTGAGGATGGTAGCGCTATCATTCGTCGTTAGACGTGTATCTCTGGATGTTTGGATCAACACGCTGTAAAATAAGTCATCACACATACCTGTAAATAACAAGCACAGCATATATTGGAATAGGGAGGAACCACCTTGTCCAAATCTCAGGCCCTTTTGCGTCAACCAGCTCTTGATCCCGATGGGCGGCTGCTGGCATTTATCGCCGCCGGTGATGTCTGGCTTGTCTCGATTGAAGGCGGGGTTGCTGAACGCCTTACAGCCCATCCAGCCAGTCATTACGGACCGCGGTTTAGCCCGGATGGACAGCGTATCCTCTTCAGCGCCGGTCGTGATGGGTCTGGTGATTTGTATGTTCTCGACCTGGCGGGCGGCCCACCGCGCCAGATCACGTTTCAAGACGAACAATGCACCCCAGAAGACTGGGCAAACGATGGGGATGCTGTCTTCTTCACCACTGCTATTGAACAGATGGGTTCGGCAATCTATCGGGTGAAGACGAGTGGTGGTACGCCGGCGCCGATCTATCTTGAACCGTATGAACAGCTTGGTCAGGTGGCAGTGTCGCCCGACGGCACAAGGCTGGCCTTTGTCAACATACGCGAGCGTTGGTGGCGACGTGGACCCCATCCCTTCTCCTCGAATGAGATATGGTTAGGACCAACCGATCCCGACTACCGGGCATTGTGCCAGATTGCCGGCCCTTTCGGGCAACGTCTCGTGTACGCAGGCAAACTGGGTTGGCCGTTGTGGGCACCGGATGGTCAGGGTCTGTATATCGTTTGCGATAGCGATGGCAACGAGAACCTGTGGTACCTGCCACTTGGTGAGGGTGAAGCGCGGCAAATAACCCATTTTCGTGATGGACGCTTGCTCTTCCCGGCGATTGCCCGGCGTAACAACGTGATTGTCTGCGAACGTGGTGATGGCCAGTTGTGGCGGATCGATCCGATCAGTGGCGAGAGTGTGCCTGTTCCGATCCGGGTGCGGATAGATAGCAAACGCACACCGGTACGGGTTGAACGCTGGACGAGTGGGTTTAGCGAAGTTCGCCTCAGTCCTGATGGAAAGAAACTGGCGATTGTGGCCCGTGGTGATGTCTTTGCCGATTTTGCCGACAAAGAGACTGACCGTGATCTGCGCCAGGGGCCGGCGTTTCGGGTTACCAATACGCCGGCCCGCGAGTGGAGTATCGCGTGGGCACCTGACTCGCAGCGTTTAATCTATCTCTCCGACCGCTACGGAGAAGTTGAACTATTTGCATACGATTTCAGCAGCGGACAGGAGCAACAACTTACCCGTGATGGTCGGCCCAAGATGTTACCGCGGATTGCACCTGATGGGAAATCAATCGCCTACATCCGCGACCAGCGGATCATCGAGGTGATCGAGGTGACAGATCCGTCACCACGTGAAGTGTGCCAGGCCCGGTTTGCAGTTGCCGCCGATCTTTGCTGGTCGCCCGACTCGCGCTATCTGGCGTTCATCGCCCAGGATGATCGTCTCTTCAGCAACGTCTACATCGTGCCGGCAGCCGGTGGTGAGCCGCGCCAGATTACCTTTCTCAGCAACCTCGATGGCGGCAATTTGTGCTGGTCACCGGATGGGAGCTTTATCATCTTCACTACCGAACAGTACCGGTTAGAAGCGCAGATTGCGCGTGTCGATTTGCGTCCGTCGCAGCCAGTGTTTCGCGAAACAGCGTTTGAACGATTATTTGAAAAAAAGGAGGAAAAACCAACCGAACCCGGCGATCAATCCGCCAAAGAACCAAGAGTGTCTCAACCGCTGACCGAGCCGATTATCTACGAGGGCATTGAACGGCGCTTACGATTGCTGACGCCGCCGCAGATGAACGCGATGGCCGGTCCAATCAGCCCTGATGGCAAAGACCTGCTCTTTCTGGCTTCGGTAGCCGGTAAGGTTGATGTCTGGACAATGCCGCTCGATGAGCCGCGGGCGAATCAACCACCACGGCAATTGACCGCCAGCGACACGCGCAAAGGATTTCTGCAATTTGCTCCGGACGGACGTAGCTTCTACTACCTTGAAGATGGGCAGGTTGTGGTACGCCGCTTTCCCGGTGGGAACGAGCCGAACCGGCTCTCACTGCGGGCTGAGGTTGAAGTAGATTTTCATCGTGAAAAGGAGCAAATCTTCATCGAAGCCTGGCGTGAGCTACGTGATAGCTTCTACGATCCGACCTTTCGTGGGCAGGACTGGCAGGCCGTGCGTGATCGCTACGCATCACTGGTAGGCGCAGTCCAAACTACCGGTGAGCTACATACGCTGATCAATTTGATGGTTGGTGAACTGCGGGCTTCGCATCTGGGCAGTTCCTTTTACAACAGTGAGAGCGAGGATGGCTTCATCGGCATTATCTTTGCCGCCGAACCACTGCTCCGCGAAGGTCGGCTGATCGTCGAACGTAACCTGCCTGATGGCCCGGCGGCGCTGACTGCCGATCCACCGCGTCCCGGCGAAGAGCTGGTCGCAATTGATGGAACGCGGCTCAACGGAACGCTCTCACTGCATAAGCTGCTCTTGCGCAGTGTTGGCCGGCGGGTGCGGCTGGTATTGCGGGCGAATGATGGTACCGAACGCGAAATTGTCGTTCGGCCCATCAATGCCAGTGCGTATGAACAGTTGCGTTACCGTGATTGGGTGTTCAACAATGAACAATATGTTCACACCCACAGTCAAGGCAGGCTTGGGTATGTGCACATTGCCGAGATGAGCTATGCTGCCTATCAACAATTTCTGGTTGATCTCGATGCGGAAACCCACAGCAAAGCCGGTGTCATTATTGATGTACGCTACAATCGCGGCGGCCATACAGCGACATTTATTCTCGATGTCCTGATGCGGCGTTCGGCGCTGCGCAGTGGGTTTCGTGATCTTGGCACGACTGATGCCAGTCATCTGGCGGGTAATCGCGTGCTCGACCGGCCTACAGTGTTGGTAACGAATGAACGCTCGGCAAGCAATACCGAGATGTTGAGTGAAAGCTACCGGCGATTGCGGCTGGGGAAGGTCGTCGGGCGACCAACTGCTGGAGCAGTGATATGGACATACCAGATACCATTGCTCGATGGTTCATGGTTGCGGTTACCGCGGTTGTATGTAGTGACGCCAGAGGGCGAAGATTTGGAGGGACGAGGCAGGCCGGTTGATGTAGAGGCGGTGCGTCCGTTGGGAGAGTGGGCGTATGGGCGGGACAGTCAATTGGATGCCGCAATTGCCACCCTCCTCAAAACCGTTCGTCGGCGGCGAAAGAATGATGTGCCGAACCCGGTGGCAAGCCCAGATACAACATACGAGTAGAAGCTGTCTCAGGTTGCAAAGTCGTGCGACGGCGAGGTGATTGAGCGTTGTGCTCAACGGATAACCCGACCGGATTGATGGAGTTCATTTAGCCTGGTTCTGGTGGAAACCACATACAGGCCACGCATAAGCGGGAGGCAGAGATTGGTGTATGTCATAAGCGTCCGGCATAGAACGCAGAGATACTAAAGCCGAACTTCCGCAATCTAAACAACGTAGTACATGCATCTAAGCGTGGAAATAATTTCGCAAGCGCTTCCCGGCAATTTCGTCGGCAAAGCATACACTATCAGGCGCCAACAACAGTATAATAGGAGCAGGCAATGTGGAACGATTTGACCGACCAGCCAGTCAGATGCATCATGATCGCCAGCGCTGCAACGGGTCGGTTGCGCCATAGGAGCTCTTGTGCAGAAAAGTGAGGTTGAAGATGTCGGCCCTCGCACCCCTCCGCTTCTCAGTCTGTCTCGATATGATCTTCACCGATCGCCCGTTTGAGCAGCGACTCGAACACATTGCCGATCTCGGCTTCCGCGCCTATGAATTCTGGACGCGGAAGGGCAAGGACATGAACATCACCATTGCTCTGCAAACCGCCTTACGCCTGCATTGTGTGGCTATTTTCGGCAGCGAAGCAGCCCCCAATGATCCCGATCAGCGAGCACGCTTTCGTGATGAAGTGACGCGCAGTGCCGCGCTGGCAGTTGATCTGGCCTGTGATAACCTCATCGTTCACGGTGGGATTACCCGGACAGACCTCGATTATGCCACGCAACGCGCCCATCTGGTTGATGCGCTGCATGAGGCTGCCGAGACTGCGGCTGATGCCGGTCTTAATCTACTCCTCGAACCGCGCAACCCGGTCGATCATCCGGGTAGTTTTCTCTGGTCATCTGACGAAGGCTTTGCCATCGTGCGCGAGCTTGGTCAACCGCACGTCAAACTGTTGTTTGATTGTTACCATCAACAGATCAGCGAAGGAAACCTGACCCGTCGCATCCTGGCCAATCTCGATCTTATCGGCCACATCCACGTCGCCGACGTCCCCGGTCGCCATGAGCCGGGCACCGGTGAAATCAATTACGAGCACATCTTTGGCGTTTTGCGTGAACATGGGTATAGTGGCTATGTCGGTCTTGAATATACCCCGCGAATCGATGCGGCGGCCAGTCTGCGGGTGGTGCGGATGATGAGTCAGTGAGCGTGAAGGGTGACATATTGTCACTACTGTGGTTCACTCAGAATGCTATAATAAAGCTAGCCAACGTTCCGACACTGCATCGTAATCACTTTCTGGAGGCTTCATGAACAACGTCTGCCGCATCGGTGTCTTTTACGATGGTTCATACTTTACGTATGCGCAATTCTATTTTTACAGCGAGAAAAAAGTTGGCTGGTTGTCATTTGTTCCCTTTCATCGTCTAATCGAACAATTTGTCAGTAGCAAAGAGCAGCGCTACGCCGCCCACCGGGTTGTCTACGCAAGCTGGCACCAGGGTCTGTTCCATTCAGCGCAAACCAGTGAAAAACAGTTTCAGATTGAGCGTAATCGGCACATTGATTTGGTACATGCCGGCATTGAGCCGAAATATGTGCCAATGCCCCCGAATGGTCAAGAGAAAGGGGTAGATGTATCGCTCGCGATTGATGCCATGGAACGGGCCATGGAAGGCAAGATTGATGTTGCTGTTTTGGTTACCGGTGATGGTGATTTGACGCCGCTGGTTCGGGCACTGATGAAACATGGGGTGCGGGTGGGTCTTCTGTACTTTGAGTATGAATCTTCGCAGCGCACCAGCCATGTGAACAGGCGATTGCTAGACGCCTGTAACTATGCACTGAATGTGAACCAGCTCGAACATACGCCCCAGGCTGCTGCCATCTTCAAAGGGCTATTTCGGCAGCCACAGGGGGTGGTCGCCAGGAATTGATGGTCACGCGAGTCACGCACGAACCAGGGGGCAGGTCTCACGCCTGCCCTTTCTTGTTCAGTGATGTGTTTTTGCGTGGAACGGTCCTGACTCTCTCCCGGTGGCGTGTGTGAACGCTGCGCCGGCGGTTGGCAATGGTTACGGTGTCTGCAATGACTCAGCCAGGTTGCTTTGCGGAGTAGAACCTGTTTCAAAAAAACATCACACCCGGCATCCCCGTGACCAGCCGGGTCAACGGAATACCACGTGCTGGATCGTGAGCACGGCTGGCGCGGCAGCCACGCTGCCGCACTCCACACGCTGCGCCACGCGCATAACACGCAGATAAGGTACCCAATCCAACAAGTGATGGCACTCCACACCCGGCATCCCCGTGACCAGCCGGGTCAACGGAATACCACGCGCTGGATCGTGAGCACGGCTGGCGCGGCAGCCACGCTGCCGCACTCCACACGCTGCGCCACGCGCATAACACGCAGATAAGGCATCCAATCCAACGAGTGATGGTGTTGGCGATGGTTGTCAGCCCTCTCCGCTTTTATACCGGCAGACTGGAAGCAGGATATACTGTTGTTGGTGATTAGCAAGCGTTGATGACCTGTGCAATGGCCGGGTATTACGACAGTACAGCTTTTATGGAATAAATTCGAGCTTCGTAGAAGATTGCAGATAGGATGGGTTCAAGACCTGTTCTGCTACATTACAGAGCTTTCCATTATCACATACTGTTTGATAAGCTCAAAGAGGAGTTCTGGAGCATCGCTGACGACACCTATTGACAACAGTTATGATTCATGATATTGTGTAGTTATTAAATTGACACGTGTAAGTTAACTCGTGTAAATAATGAATCTGCCTCCCTTCCAGCCTTAATAGTTAGGAGGCGTATGTATGAAACGTCCCACGCAAATGGATGTTGCCAGGCGCGCAGGGGTCTCGCGAGCAACAGTTTCTCACGTAATCAATGGTCTGTCTGGGGGACGGGTTCCTATTTCTCCAGAGACTCGGGAACGTGTCTGGCAAGCAATTAAAGAATTAGGATATGAACCTGATGCCGGAGCCAGAGCGTTACGATTGGGTAAGTCAAGGACCATCGGACTAATTATGCCAGATTTGTATAATCCTCATTTTTGGGAAAATGCTGAAGGTGTAGAGCAGGAAGCACGTGCAAATGGATATCGGTTGCTTCTTTGCAGTATGAACCTAAACATTCAATATGGTGAAGATGCATTCAAGGATTTAGTTGGCCGGCGAATTGATGCATTGATCTTAATGGGTTCATTTGTTTACGAGTCAGAAGAAGCCAGGAATACATTAATCCGTAGCTTAGAGCGAGGTTTACCCATTGTGGAAATAAGTGATAGAGTTACCAAAGATTACCTGGCAGATTGTGTATTGTCTGATTATCGTGCAGTAGCAGCAGCAGCGATGCAACATCTCATAATGCTAGGACACCGACGAATAGGTCTTATCTACGGTGTAGCTAATTCGAGCTTAGCAGAAGATCGTCTGATACCCTACAAGAAAAGTCTTCAGGCTGTTGGGATACCAATTGATGAGCAGCTTATCGTACATTGTGGTCCAACTATTGAGGAAGGATATCGGGCAGCCATTCACCTTTTACAGAAACCGAATCGGCCAACAGCGATTGTAGCAATAAACGATTTATTGGCCATAGCAGTTTTGCGTGCGGCTGGTGATATGGGGCTACGAGTTCCTGCTGATGTATCGTTGATAGGTTTCGATGATATTGCAATTGCTAATTATCTCATTCCTCGCCTGACAACTGCGGCAAAAGATGCAGTGCAACTCGGTCGTGAAGCGGTGAAATTGGCTTTGGCAAGGTTGCGTGATCCAAAACGACCAAGACAAGTTATCGAGGTGCCAGCTCGACTTATTTTGCGTGAGTCGACCGCACCACCATCGTGTTGATACACGTGTAAAGAGTGTATACAGGTGTTAGGAGATGCCGATGATCTTGGCGGATGGCGGCATCTCCTACAGTCGGACATACCGATCGATGCCCAGGTCGGGTATTACGATCATGTAGTCCTTTTTTATCTTACCCGGCCCGGGCACATTTAGCAAGCTTGGTAGGAGGTGAGTGAAAAGAGGAAAACTATCACAAATCGTAGTGGCTGCTGACAGTTGTTACCTGTAACCGATGTACGTGAAGGAGACACTATATGATGCCCGGGAAATTAGTTGTTCCGTCACTGTTAGTCTTGATCTGTTGCGTTATTATCTCCTGCAGTGCGCCTGCCGCGCAGCCTCAACCCGTTGTTACGCCAGCACAATCAACTACCACTGAAAGTCAGCTTCCGGTAGTCATTCACTATCTTACCGTGCAACAAGAGACGGAAGGTTGGCCACTTATTATTGGTACCCTAACCCGAGAGTATCAGGCCAACCATCCTAATGTTGAATGGAAATATGAAAACTATCCGCAGACTGACCTGGTTCAGCGTATCCAGCTTTTAGCGGGTAGTGATAGCCTTCCTTTCATGTTTAATTACGAATCCGGTGCGCCACTTCGTGATCTGGCAGCAAGTGGTAAAGTGCTTGAACTCGAGCAAACATTTAAGGAGCTTGGTATCTACGACCGGCTGAATCCTGGTGCAGTAAGCCTGTTAAAGAACCTTGTTGGTGGTAGTGGCCTCTACGCCTTGCCTCTGGAGTTGAATATCGAGGGCTTCTGGTACAACAAGCAAATTTTTGCGGAGCACAATCTTGCGGTTCCAACAACGTGGGACGAACTACTGGCAGTTGCTGACAAACTCCATCAAGCTGGTATCCAGCCATTTGCTGTGTCTGGTTTACAGAAATGGCCCCTTACCCGTCTCATTAATGGCTACGTGATGCGCGTATACGGTTACGATGTTATGAGTCGTGTAGTCAATGGTGAGTTAAAGGTAACGGATGCTGGCTTTATTGCTGCTGCCCAGATTGTGCAGGATATGGCCATGAAGGGCTATTTTGGTCAAGGTGTCAACACACTGGATTATGCTCCGGCGCAAGATCTATTTCTGCAAGGCCGGGCTGCTATGTATTATATGGGAAGCTGGGCACTACGCGATTTCAATAATCCAGAGTTGAATAAAATCGGTATCGACAATATCGGTTTTTTCAATATTCCGCTCGTCGAAGGCGGAGTAGGCACTCTCAACGATTATTCGATCAATGCAGGTTTAACAACTTCTTTCTCTCAGAAAGAGTTTAGCCGTAATCCGCAAGGGTATGGTGAATGGATGAAGGCCGTTTTCAGTGCCTACGGAGATCGGGCAATGAGCGAACTTGGTATGATCACAGGCTTTACTGTCAGCCAGATTCCAGATAATGTTTCGCCATTAACCAGGTTAACCGTAGCAGAAATTGATAATGTAAAGAACGGTGCACCATGGTTTGAAGCATATTTCAATGCCCGTACCCAAGCGGTAGCTACTGATAATGTGCAATTACTCGTTACAGGTGATATGAGCCCAGAAGAATATATGGCTGAGCTACAGAAAGCTATTGATGAACAATTGCCATAAACCCTAGAGCAGCCAGGTGTACCACTTGGAATAGCCAGGGATTGGTTAAAGGTTGTTGGCGATGGTGTAGGTTTCTGGTAGTCAACCATGATACTGCCTGCACCATCCCAATTCCAAGACAACTCAAAAAGTGAAGGAGCAAGGGTGTGAATCAGACATTACGTGATCGAAAAGCACTTTTAGTTTTTGTCGGCCCTGCCTTGACACTCTACGTAATGATTGTTATTGTTCCGATTATTTGGACGGTAGGATATTCCTTGTTTGAAGGCTCTCCTATTACCGGTTTTCAATTTGTTGGCTTGGGTAATTATGGAAAATTATGGCAAGATCAGGATTTTATCAATGCATTTTTGTTTAGTGCCAGATATGCATTAGTTGTAACTGCTGGCCAGGTTGGTTTTGGGTTGCTGTTAGCGCTCTTATATCTATTTTTCTTAAAAAGATCCTCCGCTTTTATTCGAACACTGGTATTTTTTCCGGTCGTCTTGCCAACGGTTGCTGTTGCTCAAATCTTTGTCAAGCTATTCGAGATTACTCCACAGTATGGTCTGGTTAATGCCATATTTGCTGCGATTGGTCAGGAGTCCTGGGTACAACCCTGGCTAGGGCGCTCAGATAGTGCTTTTTGGGTGGCAGCGCTTATGAATATCTGGACGGCGATGGGTTTCTATGCTGTAATTTTATATGCTGGCTTACTTGATATTCCAAATGAAATTATCGAGTCGGCTCGACTTGATGGGGCTAATGGGTTTAATCTTGTTGTTTTCGTTATTCAACCCTTACTGACCCCTGTTCTGGTCACATCGATAATTTTTAGTCTTAATGGAACACTAAAAGTATTTGATCAACTGTTGGCATTAACTAACGGTGGTCCCGGGAAGACAACAACACCTCTTACTCTTTACATGTATCGAGTGGCCTTTAATTACAATGATTATGGATACGGGAGTACAATCGCAATAATTTTGATGATTGAATGTTTAATCGTATCGCTACTTGCCTTTCGTTTTGCTCGTAGAGATGTATCATAGAAGAGGATTTTATGCGCATGCTAATGACCTCAACGATGTTGACTTTACGGAAGCAATCTGTTTGGAAACTGCTTATTTGGACTTTAGTTGTTATATTAGTCCTGATCGAGCTTTATCCATTAACCTGGCTCTTGCTTTCATCGTTCAAGGCTCCTGCCGAGTTTAGTTTAAACCCAATCTATGCTTTACCAGAAGGGTTTTATTGGCAGAACTATATTAGGGCCTGGACGGAAGGTCGCATGGGTGTCTATTTTCGAAATAGCCTAATGGTTACAATACCATCACTATTTTTAATACTTTGTCTGGGTTCTATGGCGGCATTTGGAATAGAAATTTTAAAATGGAGATTTAACAATGTAGTATTAGTAATCTTTCTACTCGGGATAATGATTCCGGTTCAGATGATCTTATTGCCGCTGTTCGCCATATATAATCAACTTCAGTTACTGAATACCTTTACTGGCTTGATACTTGTCTACACCGCCTTTGGCCTTCCCTTAACGATTTTTTTGCTCGTTAGTTTTGCGAAGTCACTACCGCATGAGGTTCTGGAAGCTGCTTTGATCGATGGTGCTAATATCTATCAAATATTTCTCTACATTGCCCTACCAATGATGGCCAATGCGATTATAACTGTAGGATTAGTGCAATTCTTCTTTATCTGGAATGATTTATTGATTTCACTAACTTTTATTAGCGATAGTGAATTGAGAACAGTTCAAACCGGACTGTTAAGCTTTGTTGGCCGTTTTGGCCAACGTGAATGGGGACCAACATTTGCATCTATTACAACAAGTGTTATTCCTATACTCTTCTTGTATCTAATTTTGAATAATGCGATTATGAAGGGACTTACTTCTGGAGCAGTTAAGGGTTAGATTGTTTTGCTTGAATGGAGCTATAACCATGTCATATGAACAGTTGTCTACTTCTCAGTCTCAAGTTAGCAGACTCATTGTGCGTGTTGAACACTATCAGTCCACACTTGGTATTGGCAATCCTTGTCCTCGCCTGTCCTGGATCATTGAAACAAATGCTACAAACTGGCTCCAGACTGCGTATGAGATTGAATGCTACACCAAAGACGGCCGGGTCAGAGGTCGAACCGGCTGGATACACTCCCCGGAATCCGTTCTGGTACCCTGGCCGTTTGAACCGCTTACTTCGCGTGAGCAGGTATTAGTACGGGTTCGTGTGCGCGACAACAAAGGCGACATTTCACCCTGGAGCGAGATGCTGCCGATAGAAGCTGGTTTACTGAAAGTGGGTGATTGGAGTGCACGATTTATTACACCTGATTGGGATGACGATATCTTAAAACCCCAGCCTTGTCCAATGCTACGGCATGAATTTCGTGTTGATAACGATGTAATTCAGGCACGCCTGTATATTACATCGTTAGGGGTATATGAAGCTCAAATCAATGGTGTTGTTGTAGGTGATCAGGTTTTAGCTCCTGGTTGGACAGTCTATGATCGACGATTACGCTATCAGACATTTGATGTCACGATGCACTTGCGCGAAGGAATCAATGCGATTGGCGTGATTTTAGGTGATGGGTGGTTTCGTGGGCGGCTTGGGTTTGGCGGGGGAAGACGTAATATCTACGGTAATCGACTTGCAGTGCTGGCTCAGCTTGAGATCACGTATCGTGATGGATCAACTCAACAGGTTTGCACCGATCAAACCTGGCGATCTACAACTGGGCCGATTCTGGCGAGCGATATTTATGATGGCGAAATATACGATGCACGTCTTGAATTGCCCAATTGGTCAAAACCTGGTTTTGCAGATCATCAATGGTCAGGCGTGCGTCTTCTTGAGTGGGATTTTAGTACGCTGGTAGCTCCTATCAGTCCACCAATACGCAGGATTGAAATGGTACTACCAGTTGCCATCTTTTCTTCTCCCTCTGGACGTACCATTGTTGATTTTGGTCAAAATCTGGTTGGGCGAGTTCGTCTTACTGTAAGCGGTCCGCCTGGACAAATGATTACCGTGCGTCATGCTGAAGTGTTGGAAGGTGGTGAATTAAGCACGCGCCCTCTCCGCTTTGCTGCTGCCACTGATCGGTATATTTTGCGTGGAGATGGTACCGAGGTTTGGGAACCACGCTTTACGTTTCATGGATTTCGTTATGCTGAAATTGATGGTTGGCCCGGTGAACTACGTACAACAGATATTGTTGCGGTTGTAATCCATTCCGATATGGAGCGAATCGGCTGGTTTACATGCTCTGATCAACTGCTCAATCGGTTTCATGAGAACGTCGTCTGGAGCATGCGCGGAAATTTTCTTGATGTACCAACCGATTGCCCTCAACGTGATGAACGCCTGGGATGGACGGGTGATATTCAGGTTTTTGCCCCTACAGCCGTATTTCTTTATGATGTTGCAGGATTGTTGCAATCGTGGTTGATTGATCTGGCTATTGAGCAGGAAAAATTGGGGGGGGCAGTGCCGCATGTCGTGCCAAATGTGTTAGGCCCCTCTGCTGCCGGTGCTGCGGCCTGGGGAGATGCAGCTACAGTAGTGCCATGGGTGCTGTTTCAACGCTACGGGGACAAAAGGGTCTTGGAAACTCAGTATAAGAGCATGCGATCATGGGTTGATTACATTGCTACCAAAGCTGGCCATACATATTTGTGGGATCGTGGCTTTCAGTTTGGCGACTGGCTGGACCCAACTGCACCACCAGATAAACCAGGGCAAGCACGTACTGATAAAGCGATAGTTGCGAGTGCCTATTTCATTTTTTCGGCGACATTAGTTGCCAAAGCCGCACACGTGCTGGGTTATGATGCTGATGCTGATTTTTACGCAGATCTTGCGCATAAAGCACGCTTTGCATTTGCTAAAGAGTATATTACCCCGGCCGGTCGTCTTATGTGTGATACAGAAACTGCGTATGCACTGGCACTGGTTTTCGATCTCTTCCCAACGGATACACAACGTCGTTATGCAGGTGAGCGATTGGCAGCATTGGTGCGTGATAGCGGCTATCATATCCGTACCGGCTTTGTGGGTACCCCTTTAATCTGCGATGCGTTGTGCAGTGTAGGGCACTGTCGAGTCGCCTATCGGCTATTAATGCAACGTGAATGTCCTTCATGGCTTTATCCGGTAACGATGGGGGCAACAACCATTTGGGAACGATGGGACTCAATGTTACCTGATGGTTCGATTAATCCAGGTGAGATGACATCATTCAATCATTATGCACTAGGAGCGGTAGCCGATTGGATGCATCGTACCATTGGAGGATTGATCCCCGTCGAACCTGGCTATCGCCGTATTGAATTTCGCCCTCAACCTGGTGGCGAAATTGTGTATGCACGGGTGTCGCATCGCACACCCTATGGATTGGCTGAGTGTTTCTGGCGTATTGAAGAGGGTGTGTTTTACCTGCGCGTGGTAGTGCCACCGAATACAACTGCACAGGTTTTCCTTCCTGGACGTGATGATCAACCTCTTGATGTGGGTTCTGGTATCTGGCAATGGTCGATTCCTTGTCAGGATACAGCGACTCGTGGTTCGTACACAGTGGATGACTTGGTCGACGAGATTATAGACGATGAGGTAGCTCGTGAAGCTGTCAATCAGGTTTTGTCTCAAGTAGATGCCTGGCGTCTTTTTGGTAATTTACTGCTCAATGAGCGTAGCGCGTCATTGCGGGAAGCTATACAGGCACTTCCAAATAGCGAGATAGTCATTGAGCGGTTGAATGCACTTCTGACCCGTATTCCTAAAAAGGATGGCATATAAGGTCGGAAGAGGGCCGTTATGTTGGAGTCTTGTTGTCGAAGCTATGCTGGTAATCAATCTTTAGTATAGGGTGAGGTTGATTCTAGATCCTGCTATGTGTCGATTTGGATTTTGTTAATTCTTTTACTAACCTGAAAGGGGTGAACCGTGCAGCAATTCGCATTCCCAACGGGTTTTTTGTGGGGAGCGGCCACTTCTGCCCATCAAGTAGAGGGTAACAATATCAATAGTGATAGTTGGGTGTTAGAACATTTGCCTGATACTATATATGCTGAACCGTCGGGTGATGCATGTGATTATTATCATCGTTATCCAGAAGATATTGCACTATTGGCTCAGTTGGGTTTTAATGCGTATCGTTTTTCTATCGAATGGGCACGCATAGAGCCGGAAGAGGGTGAATTTTCTTTCGCTTCTCTTGAACATTATCGTCGTATGCTGGCAACTTGCCATGAGCATGGCTTGAAACCGGTTGTCACCTTGCATCATTTTACGTCACCGCGCTGGCTGATCCGTGCTGGTGGGTGGTTAGATCCAAAAACCCCTGATCGTTTTGTTCGCTATTGTGAGCGCGTTGTGCATTATCTCGGTGATTTGATTGCTGGTGCCTGTACATTCAATGAACCTAACTTGCCAGTCTTGTTGAGCAAAATAATGCCGGCTTCGCCTTTAGCAAGTCCTTTCTGGCGTGCTGCGGCTGCAGAGTTTGCAGTTACACCGGATCGTTTAGGGATATTCCAGTTTGTAAGTCAGCCGCGTATGCGAGAGATTATCTTCGCTGCCCACCGTCGTGCGTTTGAAGTTCTTCATGACGGACCGGGAAGTTTTCCAGTTGGTATGACACTGGCATTGGTTGATATCCATGCCGGACCTGATGGTGAGCGTATGGCAGCAGAGTTCCGTCGTGAGCTTGCAGAGGTATACCTGGAGCAATTACGCGAGGATGATTTTGTAGGTGTGCAAACCTATTCACGGCTTGTTGTGGGCCCTGCAGGGATTATTCCGCCTGGTGATGATGTGGAAAAAACGCAAACGGGTGAGGAGTACTACCCTGAAGCAATTGGTGGTACGATTCGTCATGCGGCAGCAGTCGCCGGTATTCCTGTTGTTGTTACCGAAAATGGTCTCGCAACTACGGACGATACTCGGAGAGTTGAGTATTTTCGACGAGCCTTGCGCAGTGTTGCTGAATGCTTGATCGACGGTATTGATGTACGAGGTTATTTTGCCTGGTCAGCATTGGATAATTTTGAATGGATTAGTGGTTATAAACCTAAACTTGGGATCATCGCTGTAGATCGAACGACACAAGCTCGTACCCCAAAACCAAGTGCATATTGGCTTGGTAATGTAGCACGTTTCAATTACTGTGTTTTTGATTGATCTAACCTATAATGACTGCTACAATTTTATCCTACAACAACCGGCTATCGAGTAAATGCCCCATCCGTACCTGCTTTGCCAGCAGGTAGGCAGCACTGTAGTTGTTCGCCGGCATTTGGAGCGGTACGCGCTCGGTTACAGCAATGCCGTGCTGTTCAATGCCGGTGATTTTGGCAGGGTTGTTCGTTAGCAGGCGCACGCTTTTGATCCCAAGATCGGTCAGGATGGCAGCGGCCACGCGGTAATCGCGCATGTCGTCGGGGAGACCGAGGGCGCGATTGGCGTCAACGGTATCCAGTCCTTGTTGCTGGAGGGCATAAGCGCGAATTTTGTTTACCAATCCGATTCCCCGCCCCTCTTGGCGTAAGTACAGGAGCACGCCGCGTCCCGCCTGTTGAATAGCCGTGAGCGCCGCTGCCAGTTGTTCACCACAATCGCAACGGTGTGAACCGAAAATGTCGCCGGTCAAACATTCGGAATGGAGACGAGTCAGAACCGGTTCCGGTGTGTGTAGCTGGCCGCAGGTCAACGCTATCTGTTCTTTCTGCTCTGCGTCGAGATAGACCACAATCTGAAAGTGACCGAAGCGGGTTGGTAAGTCAGCCATAGCAGCACGGGTGATGGGAAAGAACGTTGTCATATCTAAGCCTCTGAGTCTTCAACTGGATGCAATGAACCGGTGGTAACCGGCGTTGGTTGCACGAAGGTTAGTACCGTTATCAGCCATGCACCGAGCAGCATCAAGCTCCCAATCAGATAGGGAGCATCGGGGCCGATCTGGTCGAAGATGAAACCGAAGCTCAATGGGCCGATCACCAGTGCGATGCTGATCAGGGTCTGCATACCGCCGAGAATGGCTCCCTGGCGACGATCACCGGCCCGGAGCGAGATCAGGCTCGTCAGGGCGGGAACTGCTAATCCCATGCCGGTTGCAAACATGGCAGCAATGGGAAAGAGTCGCCAGCTTTCATTGTGCACCAGCCCCACGAGGGCAAAGCCGAGAGCCATCAAGCCCAGTCCGCCACCGGCAAGGTGCCTCTCACCGAGCAACGGTTGCAGTATCCTGAGCAGGACGCCCTGGGTAACCACGGCGCACAGACCAACGAATACGAAGAGGACGGCATTTTGTTCCGGTCCCCAGCCAAAGCGGGTCATGGTGAAGTAGGCAACGTTGTTCTGTAACCCGGCGAAGGCGATGTTGAGGATGACAACTGCGCCAAGGAGCGGACGTATCTGCGGCAGGGTCAGAACGGTCACGGCTGCTGCAAAGGGGTTTGTCAGCCGCACCGGTTGGATGCGTCGCCGATTGGGTGGCAGGGTTTCGGGCAGGGCGATGGTTGCCCAGAGTGCATTAAGGAAGGCAATCGTCGCCGCTACCGCAGGTGGTAGCGCTAATCCATACTGACTCAGCAACCCGCGATGGCCGAACCGCCGATTAGTCCCAGGCCGAAGGCTGCCCCCAGCAACCCAAATCCTTGTGCGCGTCGCTCTGCGGTGGTGGTATCGGCGATATAGGCCTGCGCTACCGGCATGCTCGATCCGGCTGCGCCACCCAGCGCGATAGCCAGGATGACCAGCGGCAGTGAGCCGGCCAGCGCCAGACCGAGGTAGGCTACCGCTGAACCAAACAGGCAGATCAGTAAGACAGATCGGCGTCCGATGCGGTCAGAGAGGGTGCCCAGGAGTGGTGCTGCCAGTAATTGCATCGCTGCATACAACGAGCCAAGCAAACCGATCACTGTGGCGTCGCTCACCCAGGTTTTGACGATAAAAGGCAACAACGGCATGATCAGGCCGTACCCTAGCATATCGACCAGCACAGAACCGGCGACGATGACATGGTGCCGACTCACGGTGTTCTCCTTTGCGCGGCGCGAGCCTGGTAGATAGATTGCCGGGCAGTGTGAAGGACGGTTGCACGCATCTGATGGTCGGCCCTGCAGGGAGCGCTGAATTGAATGCGCACCGGTGTGGTCGCCAGATGGGGCCATAACACCTGAAGAATGGCTGCCAGCCAGCGCCGGTCTTCTGGATTACGATGCAGCAAGGTCAGCGGGTGATGCAGAGCTGCCTCGGCAAGAACATTACTGACAATTGCAGTCACGACCGGTACGCCACCGGCGATCCGGCCAAAGAGATCAAGACTGGACGACCAGTCTTCCAGGCTGGCACTGGCAGTGTCATCGTGAGCCGGATCGGGTTCAATCCGTCCGGCAGGAAACGTCAAAACAGCACCACCCTGCTGCAAATGACGTAAAGCAGTTCGCAGGGCATTCATCCGGTGTTGAGGGGTAGTACCGATGGGGATGATTGCTGCTGCGGTATTGGGAAGTGTACGCAACAGCGGGCGGGCGATGGCGATGATTTTGAGATCATTCCGGTTGAGCGCAGTGATGAGTGCCGCAGCGTCGAGGAGGCCAGGATGGTTGGCAACGATGAGTAATGGCCCCTGGGCGGGTGGTTGTGGGCCTACGATGTCCAGGCCAGGTGCAAAAAGTGAGCAGATCCAGGCGCAACCAGCCGGTAATCCAGCCTGCCCAACCAGTGCATCGAATGTCAGTAACTGGCGAGCAAAGCGTAGGGCCGGTGGGCGGGCCAGCACGGTAGACAGCCCATACAACCACGGTGGTTTGCTGATACCAAAACCACGCAACATGTCGGCAGTGTTGAGCCAGGTCAGGTCGGCCAGCGCAGACGATAAAGACTCGCCAGAGGCAGTGTATTGTTCAACACGGACAACATCTGTCCGCTGAGTTGTCGATGACACCATATTGAGCAAAGATGATCCTATCAGATGGTCGGTTGTAGCGCACCGGTCATCAGGCAACAATGCCACACGGCACCGTATAGTATTTCCACTCGTATAGGTATCATACCACTATATTAAGCCAAAATCGCGTTACAATGAATATACACACTTTTTGCTAAAGGAGAACAGGTATGGCGACAGTCATCGTGAACGATGTCGAAATGACGGCCCGTCCCGGTGAACGCATTCTCGACATTGCACGTCGCAACAGTGCGCACATCGGGTTCGTCTGTGATGGCACCGGTTTTTGTCAGACCTGCAAGGTGCGGGTGCTGGCAGGGGCTGAGTTTCTCAGCCCACCGAATGATCGGGAGAAGAACTGGCTGCCAGATGCACGTCTCCAGGAAGGATGGCGTCTCGGTTGCCAGGCGTCAGTACGCGGCAAAGGGCCGATTGCGGTGATTACCAACGCCGAGGAATTGCGGCTCCAGGCGTTTGCTGCTATCAACCCACCTGCCGGCTCCAGCGTGGCAACGAATGTCAGTTCGCTGATCACCAATCTGACGCAGCAGAGTATCGATCAACTGGTCGGCTACCCGTGGAATATGTTGAACGCGATTGCGACAATTGGATTGGGACGGATCATTAATCCCTGGCAATCGATGGAGCGTTTCAGTCAGTGGTTGACCGATATTGGGAAAGTCGTAGAGCAGACCCTCAATTCGCCGGCACCAGCCCCGCCGAGTGACCCGCTGGCACGGGTGCGGGCAGCCGCTGCTGAGGTACGGCGGGCGAGTGAATAATTGATCTGGGTGGCGTTGTTGCAAGTTAACAGTGCCACCCACGTTGTTGGCTACTGACATCGGTTATCGTGATGTAGCAAGAGTCATGGTATGCTACTTATCAGCACAACAACCTGATAAGGAGTTACCATGCAGCAAACACAGAGCGAACCAAAAACAGCATTAGTCGTTGTTGCCCATCCTGACGACGCCGAATTTGGTTGTGGTGGCACGCTGGCAGCGTGGGCGGCGGAGGGCTGGGAAATTACCCTGGTGGTTTGTACCGATGGCAGTGGTGGTGGCCCCGATGATGCCACCGATGTTGGTCCGGCGGCCCGACGACGGATCAGCGAGATACGCAAGGCTGAGCAGCAGGCGGCGGCGAAGATTCTCGGCCTGAAAGAGGTGATCTTTCTCGATTACCCCGACGGTATGCTGCAACCGACGCTTGAGTTGCGGCGTGATATTGTGCGTCAGATCAGGCGTATCCGGGCGCAGCGCGTCGTCTGTCAGTCGCCAGACCGGGTGTGGACACCACAATATTCAATTCCGCGCTTTCATCCCGATCATCTGGCAGCCGCTAACGCGACTCTGGCGGCGGTCTATCCAGCAGCGCAGAACGGCTGGGATTTTCCCGAATTACTGGCCGAAGGCTATCCACCGAGCAAGGTGCGTGAAGTCTATATTACCGGCGCACCGGTGTTAAACTTTGCGGTAGACATCAGCGCTACCATCGAGCAGAAACTGGCTGCGTTGCGCTGCCATGTCTCGCAGTTGGGCACCGATCAGACCGAACTGGCCGGGCGGGTACGGCAGTGGGCTGCCGAGCGGGGACAAGAGTTTGGTCTCCCACTGGCCGAAGCGTTTCATCGAGTCGAGAATTAAGCGCATGCATTTGACGCTAACGCCAGACTCGGCTATACTACTTCTGGCGGGCCGGTAGCTCAGAGGTAGAGCACCTGACTTTTAATCAGAGGGTCGTGGGTTCGATCCCCACCCGGCTCACCAGTAAAGCCTGATGTCGTCACGACATCAGGCTTTTGTGTTGATTGCAAGGTTAGCGATGCGCCGGCCTCACCTCCCCACCTGCTGCCGCTTTTGATCAATCCGTTGTTCGGCGGCGAGACGTTCCAGGTCGTATTCATTGTGATCAACAAAGCGCATTCCAGCCGCCAGGAAGGGATGGACGGCGCTGATCTCGCGAAACATGAGCTGTGCGATCTGGCGGTAGCTGGGGTGGCCTTGCCGGGCGCTGCGGAGTTCAATCAGGTGGTAGGCTTCACGCAGGTTGAGTTTGATCCGCCAGCGCACCCGAAAGGCAAGCGGTACTGCATACTGCGCTTCGTTGGGGAGCGTGGCCTCAAGCGCCGTGACCAGGTCGGCAGCCTGTTCGAGCGCCGTTCGGTACCGGTCGGCAACCCCGATCTCCTCCAGTTCTGGTGGCGTGACGTAGCCATGACGCACGGTGAAGCGCTGGCGTTCCTGGGTGAGGACGCGGTGCCGTTGCAGATCGCGATACGCCCCGATGTCGGCCAGGATGTCGAAGGTGTAGTACGGCTCCTCGAATGCCCGACCGGGACGATGGAAGCGGTTGGCCCGATCACCGACAGCGGCGTTGATCAGGGCATGGCGTTCTGCTTCCGGCATAGCTGCGACCAGCTCTTCGATAGCAGGCAATGGCAGATCGAGGTGGGGATAGAGGATGGCTGCGGCGAGTTTCCATTCGGCACGCGGATCGTAATCAACCAGCGTGACGGTCACCGGCGTGGTGGAATCGGCTTCGACCGGTATCTGATGGGCCAGCGCTGCCACCTGCTCCCGCGTCGTCGCAAGATAGTCGGCATACGCCTGCCCACGGTCAGAGCGGGCACGCTTGACAAACGATGGAATGACCTGATCCAGTTCGGCCTGAATCATCTTGCTCAGCGCCTGCGCTTCGGCAAATGGTGAGGCAGCCAGCTTGATGATCAGATACTCAAAAGCCCGGCCATTGCCGAATAAGCCGACATTGGTTTGGGTTGCCATCGGCAAGAGTCCGCGCAACAGATCAAGCGCTTTGGCCTGAATAGTATTGCGATACGCACGCGGGGTTGTTGCCTCGTCACGCGGGTACTGTTGTTGGAGCCACGCCTGAACAGGTTCCAGCAATTCACTGTAGGTCGTGAAGAGATGATCCATCACCGCGACATAGCGGTCGGCCAATGGCGATGCCATGATGGCCGGTTCGCGCAGGTAGGGATAACCGTCCGGTCCTTTGCGATCAAAGCGAACGTAGCGGGTTGATTTCTCAAGCGGTGAGATACCGAGCCGGCTATCTTCGAGCAGTTTGGCGGCAATGTTGCTCACCCCCTCACACGCCAGATGTGCCCCGCCAAGTTCAGCCACCGAGTCGTCACCGTACCCGATGAGCACCCGGTCGTAGAACGCCTCTGCCTGACGGGTAGCGATCAGTTGTGCTGCTGGATTGTGATCCTGGGCTGATACCATGGCGGAAAAGCCAGACTCTGGTTCGTTGATAAACTCGTCGAGCAAGAGCCGCCGCAGACTTTTGCTACTGCGACTGTAGCGGGCAAAGAGGGCACCTTTCACTACTTCCGGTAGGTTGCGCAGACAGAAGATGGGGCGATCTACATTGGTTACAAATGGCTGAAGCAGCTCGATTTCCTGCTCTGTAAACGTTTCGGGCTGTTGGGTCTCCATGCGTTTTCCTCTGACACGCGGCGTGTCTATATCGTTATGCCGGTGATTACTTGCCGGTCATACAACATTGAACGAAGGTCAACGCCGGCATTGTACCATTTTCACCAGAGGCTGTTGACCTCAGGGCATTTCCGCAGGGAGCAGATCAGGTGGCGGCATTGACTGCACCTACTCTTACCAATGGCAGATAGGCGCAGATGGCGTTCATGCTGCAACTGTTATAGCAGTCGCTGCCGGGCATGGTTGCAACTGCTACAGGTAGGGGAAACTGTTCATAATCCTGGTTATTGGTATGTGTTACCATAGTAACAGGTGTGGAGATTGTTCACGAGGAAGAGCATGACAATTGTTTACCTGATCCGTCACGGTGAAACCGATTGGAATATGCAGGGACGCTGGCAGGGACACGCTGATGTTCCGCTCAATGAGATTGGTTATCAGCAGGCACGCTTGCTGGCGCGGCGGCTGGCCAATGAAGGTGTGACGTTTAGCGCTATTTACAGCAGTGATCTCGCCAGAGCGTATCAGACGGCGTGGGAGATAGGCGCAGCCTTGCGCGTACCGGTGCAGCTCTTGCCGGCATTGCGCGAAATTGATGTTGGGGCCTGGAGCGGGTTAACGACGGCAGAGGTGCGTGCCCGCTTTGCTGATGATTGGGAGCAGATGATCCGGGGCCACGACATCCCACGCGGTGGTGGAGAAACGGTGGCCGCCGTCCGGCAGCGGGTCGTTACAGCCGTTGAGGCAATGGTGGCGCAGCATCGTGGGCAGACACTGGCATTTGTGACGCACGGGGGTTGTATTCGGGTCTTGCTTGCCCATGCCGAAAATTTTGATGGTGTCGGCTTTGGTCACTACGATCATATTGGCAATACTTCCATCACCATCCTGGAAATCGGCTATAAGCACTGGCGGGTGAAGACGGTTAATGATATGCGCCATTTAGAGGCAGAACACAAGACTGAACTGGTTTCGGCACCACCCGACGATGCTGAGTTACCCGATACAGCGCAATGAACGCGACACCCTCATGGCGTGAGCCGTATCTGGTGGTGACACCAGAAGGTGTGCAGGTCGTCTACACGGCTGCCGGATTGGCCAGCCGTAGTCTGGCAGCGGTTGTGGATTATGTCATCATCATAACGTTGCTGGCGACCAGTCTGGTTATGATTGCTGCAAATGAGGGTACGAGTAGCGCTAACCAGGATGTGATCCTGGCCCTGCTGGCGATTCTGGCGTTTGTTGTGAATTGGGGATACTTTGTCTTCTTTGAATGGATCTGGAATGGTCAGACACCGGGGAAGCGGTTACTACGGCTGCGCGTCTTGCGTGAGGGTGGGCGTCCGGTTGATATTGGTGCCATCGTAGTGCGGAATTTGATGCGGGCAATTGATTTTCTGCCTCTGCTCTATGGGATTGGTCTGGTAACGATGTTTGTTGATCGCTACCATCGGCGGTTAGGTGATCTAACCGCCGGCACGGTCGTTGTTCACGAAGCGATGCCATTGACGCTTGAGCGGGTGATGCAGCCGGTTGTTGTCCAATTGCCACCGCGAGCGCCCGATGCCCCACCTACCCCACTTGTCCCGAATGTTGAACGACTGACTGCTGCCGACCTGGCGCTGTTGCTTGAATTTTTACAACGGCGCGATGAGTTACAGACCGAGGCGCGAAGCGATCTGGCTGCTCATCTGGCGGCTGTTCTCCGGCAGCGGCTGGCTTTGCCATCGGGTTCTGGCGATCCAGAACGTTTTATTGAACATGTGCTGCGCGAGTACCACGTCGCTCAAGCCGTGATCTCACGCCAGGACGGATGATCAGGAGTCCAGATTTCAAGATTGGGCAGACGCCGAAACCACATCTCCTGGCGGCGGATGAAGGCATGGGTGTCGAAGCGTAGCCGCTCGATACAGGTCGGTAGATCGGCTTCACCGGTAAAATATGGTCGAAACTGAATATAACCGAGACTCGACATTGCCGGAAGCGACCAGTCGTAGCCACGGGCCAGCAGACCGGCAACTTCCTCGACCAGACCGGCAGCGATCATACGTTCAATCCGCGCATCGGCACGGGCATACAATTCGGCGCGTGGCCGATGGAGCCAGATGGTGCGTGGGCGAAAAGGAGGCTCTTTTCGCTCTTGCAGACGCGAAATCGGTTCACCGCTGACAAGGTACACTTCCAGCGCTCGTACCACACGCCGAACATTCGTAGGGGGAATGCGTGATGCTGCCACCGGATCGACGGCGGCCAGACGTGCGTGGAGCACTGCCGGACCTTCACGAGCGGCAATGAGTTCAAGTTCGGCACGCAGGTCAGGTTGTGGCGCCACACGTGGTACCTGCCAGCCTTCCAGGAAGGCTGCCAGGTATTGACCGGTACCGCCAACCAGAAGTGGGATGCGCCCCCGGCCACGAATGTCGGCGATTGCTGCCGTGGCCAGATCGCAAAACTCGGCCAGTGAAAACGGTTGATCGGGATCACGAATGTCGATCAGGTGGTGCGGCGCCTGGGCCTGCTCTTCAGGCGATGGCTTGGCAGTACCGATGTCCATCCAGCGATAGATTTGCCGTGAGTCGGCAGACACAATCTCGCCGTTGATACGTCTGGCCCAGGCGACAGCCAGCTCTGTCTTACCGACAGCGGTCGGTCCGACAATGGCAATAAGCTCTTCCAAGCGTGTTCCTCATCTGACGTAATAATGTGTATTTCACCTCACCATCATATCATACAGGTATAACGCACTGCGTTATTTATGTTCACGTCCGTTTCATTCTCATGCTACAATACCTGTGTAGCACCGTATCGGTGTGATTGCAATGGAACGCACTTGCTGGTGCCGGGTTTTTTGGAATATTTCGCCTGCCATGCTCTGTCGAACATCCGCTATTAAAGAGAGATGTTAGAGGACATAATGAACGATCAACCGGTATGTCAGGACATCCCGACAACCATTACTACCCGTGATGGGCGCACATTGCGAGTGCGAAGCCTTGCTGCCAGCGATGCAGTGCTCCTCGAGCGTATGTTTTATCGCCTCTCCCCTGAGACGATCTACCGCCGCTTCTTCATTGCCGCCGAGCATGCTTCTCCAGAACTGGTGCACAAATCAGCAAAGCGGCTGGCAGCGATCAATCCGCGCCGCGAAGCAGCACTGGTTGCGCTTGCTGATGAGCAAGGGTCAGAAGAGGCAATTGCCGTGGCCCGTTTTGCCCGTCTACCGCACAACCCGAAGGTTGCAGAAGCATCCATTCTGGTGCGTGACGATTATCAGGGAACAGGGGTTGGGCGTAAGCTGTTAGCATTACTTTTGGCCGAAGCACGGGCCGCCGGGCTTGAACGCCTGATCTTTTTAACCCATGCCGATAATACCCCTATGATCCGGTTGGCGATGGGATTAGGTTTGCCCTTTCAGGGTCGGCATGCTGATGGTTTGTACGAAATCCATGTGCTGCTAGAGCCGCAAAGTACCACAAAGTTTGAGTTTGTCAGGAATGAATAGGGGAGTGCTATGGCTGTCAAACCTGGCTGGAGTCTATTACCGATGGCGCTGGCTGGCGCTTTCAGTTTGTTGGGAGGTATCACGGCTTACTACGTTAGCCTTCGCGTCAGTCCGTCGCCGCGTCGAACCTACCTTGATAGCTATACCTTTACCCCGTGGGAGCTTGAGGTTCCTTACGAAACCGTTGAATTTCGCAGTAGTGATGGCTTGCGTCTGGTTGGCTGGTGGTTGCCGCGTCCAGAGACAAACGCCGTGATTGTCGGTAGTCATGGCCATGCTGGACGCAAAGATGAGTTACTCGGTATTGGTAGCTATTGCTGGCGGGCCGGTTATAATGTCTTACTGTTCGACTATCGAGGGCGCGGTGAGTCTGATCCCTGGCCGCAAACGCTCGTTAGTCGTGAAGTTGATGATCTGCTGGCCGCGCTACAGTATGTGCGGCAGCGAATGCCAGAAGCAGCAATTGGCGTTATCGGCTATTCCATGGGCGCTGCTGTCGGGATTCTGGCGACAGCACGCGATCAATCGGTGAGAGCGCTGGTTGCCGACAGTTCGTTTACTACCGGTGATGAGGTGGTTGCCGATGCGGTCGAAAAGGTGCTGCGCGTTCCGCTCCGCCCGCTGGTACATCTGGCCGACATCATTGTTGCCTGGCGCCATGGCTATCGTTTCAGTCAGGCCCGCCCAATTGACGCGATTGGTCAGATCGCCCCTCGTCCTGTCTTCCTGATCCACGGTGTTGATGATTCACTTGTCCCCGTCTGCCATGTTCGTCAGTTGTATGCAGCAGCTCGTGAACCGCGGTTGGTGTGGGAAATACCCGGAGCTGAACACTGTGGCGGTTATTTTGTTGATCGGGTTGGCTATTGTCGGCGCGTGGTTGAGTTCTTCGACCAGTATCTGCGCAGTGTTGAGGCGTAGTTCCCATGCGGTTTGATATTTTGACCCTCTTTCCGGCCATGTTTCAGGGGCCGTTGACAGAGAGTATTCTCAAGCGTGCCCAACAGGCCGGGCGAATTGAGATTCACTTGCACGATATTCGACAATGGACGACGGATCGTCATCGGACGGCTGACGATACGCCATACGGTGGCGGCGCCGGCATGGTAATGAAGGCGGAGCCGCTGGCGGCGGCGATTCGGGCAGTGCGGGCTGCTGATGAGCGACCTGGGGTGACCATTTTGCTAACCCCTGACGGTGAACTGCTAACGCAACAGATTGTGCGCGAACTGGCTACCTTGCCGCGGTTGCTCCTGGTGTGTGGACACTATGAAGGGATCGATGAACGAGTACGCGAGACGCTGATTGACCGCGAGCTGAGTATTGGTGATTATGTGCTTACCGGTGGTGAGCTGGCGGCAATGGTGGTGGTTGATGCTGTGGCCCGGCTGGTGCCCGGTGTGATCGATAGCGAGTCGATTGTCGAGGAGAGTCACAGCGATTTTTTGCTCGAATATCCGCACTATACGCGCCCGGCAGTGTGGGAGGGACGGGCAGTGCCACCCGTGCTTCTGTCTGGTCACCACGGTGAAATTGCCCGCTGGCGACGGGCCGAACGGTTACGGCGCACGCTGGTCCGTCGTCCGGATCTGCTGGCGCGGGCGGCGGCTGCCGGTGTGCTGACCAAAGCCGATCTGGCACTGCTGGCCGAGTTGGGCTGGCGTCCTGAAACCTCCAACGGCGCGTAGCCCCGGACGTGCCACGACCGTCTGCACGATGTCGGGTATGTTGCTTCTCCGCAACAGGGTTCAGTGCATAGGGAAGGGCAGGCCGAACGCCTGCCCTTTCTGTTTGCCCGGTAAATTGCCGTTGTATAGTCTCGCTTATGCCGATTACCGACCCTCTCTGTAGATCACGATGGCAGCGTTTCGGTGCGGTATTCGCGCCAGAGGCGTCGTAATTCATTGGCCGGATCACGCCAGAAGCGCTCCGGATCAATCGGGAATCCTGGCAATCTCGCCGTTGCGGGCAGCTGGCGAATCGCCTCGCGGAGTGCTTCCCATCCTGCCTTTTCCCGACCGTCTGCCGTCCACAGTCCCCAGGTGCGTGCTATCCAACTACGGTCGAATGGGGGGATGTTCCACTGTGACTCAGGTGGATCAACCATCCCGGCCAGCCAGACCGCGGCTGCCCCAGCGCGCGCCAGGGTTGTGAGAGATTCTTGCAACGCACTTGCCGCAGCCTCTTCGTCAGCAAGGAACGTGTGGGCCGGTTGAGCAAACACCTGATCGGCCTGCCAGCCAGACAGGTTCGCGCGCGGTGCCGTCGGCCAGCCCAGATCGGCAACTACGACCTGCGCAGCCGCCGTATCGTTCACTTCCTCGGCGAGGAGACCAGCGACAATAGCGTGCAGGAAGCAGGCAGCTTCGCCGCGAGCCGGCGGCCCGTCGCCAAGAGGTGGCCACGGCCCGACACTGACCACAACCGCACCACCGGCCATCGCAATATCGTAAGGCCGCAGGCTCACCCTGCTACTGAGGGCTGTGGCATCGATATGCCCAAATAACCGCTCAGCGCCGTAAGAGCGGGCCTGTTCGGCCAGATCGGCCCACCACGCCGCCATATCGCGATGGTCGGTCGGTGGACGTACACGCTCGAAACCGGCAGCCAGCAGCCAACCACTGATCGCCGGATGGTCGGCAAAATTGCCGATCACCTCGCGCAACAAGTAGCGCTGGGCAGCCCGCATGTCTGGATCGGTGTAGAGATCGCGCACCGGTTCCTGACGGTAAAAGGAATTATCAAGGATCGTGAGGGTGGGAGCGCTCAACAAAGCACTTACCGCCTGCGTTGAGAGGGCCTGTGTCGGTATCCCCAATGCCCAATCGGGTAAATGCAGGGTCGGCCCCAGAGTGGCGCTCATGAGTGAGACGACAACCTGTATATGATTCGCCTGTGCCAGATCAAGCCCGCGTTGGAAGCCATTGAGGGCTGCAACCGAGATGCGCTGCGTTCCTGGCTGTACCTCGGCCCAGCGCAAGTCGAAGCGAACCTGCCGTAACCCAACGTCGTGCGCACGCTGTAAGAATTCACGCAATGCGCCATGATCGTAGCTTGACCAGCTCGCAGGCAGTGCCTGTGGTTGAGCCGGCATAGGTGGCCAAATCGTTATTCCGATGTCCATAGGCATTCACGATACTTCCATCATACAGGCCATAATTGTCACGTGTAACAGGATTATCTGCTATGATGATGCGCATTGTCTACCCTGCCCATCTGGTAAGGGCAGGTACGGATGAGTATATAGTATAACAATGTCGCACCAGATTGAAATCGTCGTACCGGCCGGGCTGGAAGAACTGGCGCGTGCGGAAGCACTGCGCATAACCGGCTTACGTCTTGAACCGCTGACCGAACGTGGTGTCATTAGAGCGACGATGCATGGTTCGTTGCAGGCACTGTTCGATCTGCGATCTGTCATATCAGTCTTCGTTGTTCGTCGGTTTGCAATACCCCGTCCGCGGGCACTACTCGGTGATGAGCATTTTCGGGCGGTGGTCGCGATGCTTGAGATGGTGCGTCGCCTGCATCCGGCAGGGACATTTCAGACCCTCTTTCTCAGCGCGGCTGGCGCCGATAGCAGTGTTCTGCAACGATTTAAGCAGATGATCGGCGAACGGCTTGGTCTGGCGATTG
This sequence comes from Chloroflexus aurantiacus J-10-fl, assembly GCF_000018865.1. Lineage (NCBI taxonomy): Bacteria > Bacillati > Chloroflexota > Chloroflexia > Chloroflexales > Chloroflexaceae > Chloroflexus > Chloroflexus aurantiacus. Next base: position 440,881 of record NC_010175.1, on the reverse strand, counting down.
GCACGGAAGACGGCGACATGCTGATCCGATTACGGCCGAGCCGGGATCGGAGTGGTTGGGATGTGCTGGTCCGTCTCACGCCACGCCCTTTAGCGACGCGCTCGTGGCGGGTGTGTAATCGCGAAGGGGCGCTGAATGGGCCGGTTGCACACGCAATGGCAGTGCTGAGTAAGCCACATGCCGGAGATCGAGTGCTGAATGTCGGATGCGGTTCGGGGACGCTACTGATCGAGCGCTTACTCATCACAACGGCAGCACAGGCAATTGGCTGTGACACCGATCCTACGGCACTGGCCTGCGCCTGGCGTAATCTAGGGGCTGCGGGTTTGAGTAAGCGGGTAGAACTGTACGATTGGGATGCCTGTCAGTTGCCGCTTCCTTCGGCGAGTATTGACGTAGTGCTCGCCGATCTGCCGTTTGGTCATCTGGTTGGCTCGCACACCACCAATCTCACCCTCTACCCGGCACTGCTGGCCGAAGCGGCGCGGGTGACTCGTCCGGGCGGAAGAGCCGTGCTGATCAGCCACGAAGTGCGGTTGATGGAACGTTCGCTGGCTACGCTCCCGCAGTGGCGTGTTGATCAACAACTGCGCGTCGATTTGGGTGGGCTTTACCCGCGCATCTTCGTGTTACGGCGTACCGGGTAATATCGAATCTGGTTTAATAGTTGTTATGACCTGCTATCTACTGTCACCCTGACACCGTGGTTGTAAGCGCTCCACCCCTGTACGCGAACGCTATTCCTCTGGGAGCGCTGGAAACTCGCGCTTCCAGCGCACTCACTGGGAGTGCACACCTCCGGCGCACACAAGGGGAGCTGGGAGTGCGCGCCTTCGGCGCACTTACTACCCGGCCCAGCACGCGCTGCTGACCCGCCCTGAACAGTTTAACTCGCTTTCAGCAAATTGGGCTACTGTAAAACATTCTCCCGCCCCCAGTGGGGGCGGGTTGGGGTGGGGGAGTGTCGCAGATCACCGCTGGAAGCAGCGCACGCACAACACCCTCGCCATGGATCACTCTGACGCTGTACCTGAGTGTGAATGCACTAAATCAATCAGTATGCTCTGCTAAGGTCGAAAGCTGGGCTTTTATCCCTTCATAATGCTATAGTACACCGCGAGCACGTCAACGATGGATGTCCGCTGGTTGGCGGATGCATATCGCCACTCAGTGCACTACCCTGCGTTCCCCCCACCAGACTCAATCTGTGCTGCACGCACCAGTTCCAGGCGTTGGCGGAGAAGGTTCAGTTGTGCGTTAAGGGTATCGGCTTCGCGTCGTTCAAGTTCCATGATGCGCAAGAGATGCGCTTTCTGTTCCAGCTCAAGCCGGTCGGTTGTGCGTGATAGTCGTTGTTCAAGCTCACGCAGCCAGCTATCGATGCGCTCAAGCCAGGCGGTCATTTGTCGCAGGTATTGTTCGTCGGTCTCCTGCAGAGTACTCATCCGCTCATCGGCCATCTGCCGCAGCTCTTCCAGGCGCTCCTGGTTCATCAGGAAGCGTTCTGTCGAAATTCGTTCGATCCGTTTCATCTCGGCCATCAAATCAGGTATTTTTGCTGAAAGCTCTTTGATTTGGGCCGGCAGCATCTCGGTGAAGAGATCGATGTGTTGGCGAATCTCTTCCAGGCGGTCAATGCGTGATCGTTGTTCTTCCACAACCGGCTGCAGGTCGGCAACAAACTGTTGTGCCTCAACGGCCATACGGCGCATGGATTGCTTCTCGACTTGCAAATCATCACCGAAGCGGCGAACTTCCTGCATCACGGCAGCATCGGCTTCGCGTAAACGTTCGAGTTGTAACGTCAATTGCCGCTGACGCTCGTCAAGCTCTTTGACCTGTGAAGAGAGGGTGGCAATCTGGCGCTCAACCTGTTCAATCCGGCTCAACCAGCCGGCCAGAAAGTCGCGGTCCTGTTTGCGTGCTTCGGCAACCTGTTGAATTTGCGCTTGCATATCGCGAATGGGCCGCAGGCCATCTTCAATCTTGACCAGCGCGGTTGCCACTTCGCGGCGCAGGGCGACAACATCACGGCGCACAATTTCATTGGCCTGGGCAACCTCACCGGTGTGGCGGTCGAAGAGACTCTGAATCTGGGCGATGGTGCCCTCATTTTTACGTATTTGTTCCATCGCCCACTGATACTTGTTGGTCTGATCCTTCAGCAAGCGCCGTAATTCGTCAATCTGGCCTTGCAGGTAAACGAGTTGCGATTGTTCTTGCGCTCGCAGACGCTCTTCTTCATAGCGCGCCGTCAGGTCTGAATTTGACATAACAACTCCTGGTTGTGTGGTATTGCAGGTAAACAGCTTGCCATCGCTCTGGCATGCCCACCCGGTAGCTATACATTAGTCATGTGGGCAACGGCCATCGCTTCAGCCAGTTTTACTGCACCAACGTACAATGCCTTGCCGATAATCGCTCCTTCAACGCCGAGCTGGGCAAGCTGGCGCACGTGGTCGATACTGGCAATCCCGCCGCTGGCGATGATCGCCGGGCCGTGCGGTGTGATCAATTCGCTTAAGGCTGCAAAGTTCGGCCCACTGAGTGCGCCATCACGACTGATGTCGGTGTAGATGATGCGTCGGGCACCGAGGTTTGCCATCTGTTCAGCCAGCACGGTTGCTTTGACCGAAGAGGTTACTGTCCAGCCATCGGTAGCTACCAGGCCGTTGCGGGCATCGATCCCGATCACGATCTGCTCGCCGAAGCGGTCGAGTAGGCGGGCAACCAGGTCTGTTTCGGCAATAGCCGCCGTACCGATGATAACGCGCTCGACGCCGAGGGCTAATGCCGACTCAACATCCTGCTCTCGGCGCAAACCACCGCCTAACTGCACTGGAATCTGCACCGCCTGTGTGATAGCAAGAATGGCGTCGACATTCTGCGGGTGTCCGGCACGGGCACCGTCGAGATCGACCAGGTGCAGTCTGGTGGCGCCTTGCGCTTCCCAGCTTCGGGCCACCGCAACCGGATCGTCGGCGTAGACCGTCATTTGGGCAAAATCGCCTTGATACAAGCGGACGCAGCGACCATCTTTTATATCAATTGCCGGAATAATCTCCATTGTCACACTCCTTTTGGCTGGACGGCCTCGCTCCAGCGCACGAAATTGGCCAGCAGGCGCAAGCCATAGTCGCCACTCTTTTCGGGATGGAACTGTACTGCCGCCAAGTGGTCGCGAATAATGACGCTCGGAAAGGGGATGCCGTAGTCGGTGCGGGCCGCGATGATCGCCTCATCAGCTACCGCACAGTAATACGAATGCACGAAATAGACATCGGCTCCATCAGGAATATCGGCAAAGAGTGGATGGTTGCGGAATGTCGGGCTGATCTGAAGCTGATTCCAGCCGATCTGCGGTATCTTGCCGGCGTGTTCGGGAAGACGGCGTACTGTGCCGGGGATGATGTCGAGACACGAGTGGAGACCAAACTCTTCACTTTCACTCAGCAAGACCTGCATCCCGACGCAAATACCCAGAAACGGTGTACTGGCAGCGATAACTGCCGGTAAGACCTCTGCAATCCCCAGGTGGCGCAGACTGGCCATGGTATCAGCGGTCGCGCCAACACCGGGCAGAACGACCGCTTGCGCAGAACGGATCACCTCTGGGTTATCGGTTACGGTGAGTGTAGCGCCGACCCGTTGTAGTGCCCGTACCACATTGGGCAGGTTGCCGGCACCGTAGTTAATCACTGCTATCATGCTTCTCCCTGATATGTTGTCTGCATCAGCAGAGGATGGTAGGTGTAGAGACTGGTGATGATGTGTTCGATGGCCGGTTCGGGTGCATTCATCTTGCCCATGGGGTCAGAACCGGCCGGCATCCCCAACAGCAGGCGGAGCGTCGTCACTACACCCGCCGCCAGCGCCGGCAGGCTATACCCGCCTTCCAGTACGAAGCCGATCCGACCGTCACACAACTCGTCAGCCCAATCGCACAGGTGCTGCACGATGCGGGCAAAGCCCTGGATCGAGAGCGCCATCGGCCCAATCGGATCACTCCAGTGGGCATCAAAGCCGGCTGACACCAGAATGATCTCCGGTTGAAAACGGCGGAGCACTGGCCCGATGACGCGCTGAAATACCTGTTCGTAGCCGTGATCGCCGGTTCCATAGGGCAACGGTACGTTGAGGGTGGTGCCGCCGGCTGTGCGCGGATCACCCATTTCGTGAAGACTGCCGGTGCCTGGGTAGAGCGGCGCGGCATGGATCGAGCAAAAGAGAACTCGCCCATCACGGTAGAAGATGTCCTGAGTGCCATTACCGTGATGAACATCGAAATCCACAATCGCGATGCGCCGGAGATGGTGGCGATCCAGCAACACTCGTGCAGCGACTGCAATATTATTGAAGAGGCAGAAACCCATCGAGCGTATATCGGTCGCATGGTGGCCCGGTGGCCGCACCAGCGCAAACGCATTGTGGCAGCGTCCGCTTACCAGGGCTTCAGCCATACAAATCGTTGCGCCTGCTGCCAGCAGCGCAACATCCCACGACTCGGCAGTGACGTAGGTGTCGCTATCGATCTGTCCACCGCCATAACTGGCTAACTGACGCACGCGATGAAGCATGCTGGAGCTATGGACAGCAAGCAATTCAGCTTCAGTGGCCGGACGAATGGGTAACTGAAGCAAACGCGGCCACAACCCATCGACCTCAATTGCCCGTCGGATGGCGTGCAACCGCTCGGCCTGCTCAACGTGCCCGTGCCATGTGTGAAGATCAAACCGCTGATCGGTCACAATTGCAGTGGTCATATCTGTGCCTGTACCGCCCTGGAGCGCAGCCGGATACTCTCGCTACGACAATTGCATTCATTGTACCACGAGGCCGGCGGATGGCGGGAAGCGTGTGTCGCCGTGGTATAATTCACTAGCAAATCTGTGCGGATTGGAGACAGTCTATGGCGTATCCGCTATTGGTGTTAGTTGATGGTCACGCTTTGGCGTATCGGGCGTTTTTTGCGTTGCGCGAGAGTGGGTTACGTTCGTCCCGTGGTGAGCCGACGTATGCCGTCTTTGGTTTTGCGCAAATTCTACTGACTGCACTGGCCGAGTATCGTCCCGATTACGCCGCCGTTGCTTTCGATGTTGGGCGTACCTTTCGTGACGATCTCTACGCCGAATACAAAGCCGGGCGTGCCGAGACACCAGAAGAGTTTTATCCCCAATTTGAACGGATTAAGCAACTGGTACAGGCGCTCAATATCCCAATCTACACCGCCGAAGGGTACGAGGCCGATGATGTGATTGGGACGCTGGCCCGTCAGGCGACGGAGCGCGGTGTTGATACCATCATTCTCACCGGCGATTCTGATGTGTTGCAACTGGTGAATGATCACGTGCGGGTGGCATTAGCCAATCCCTACGGCGGCAAGACAAGTGTCACGCTCTACGATCTGGAGCAGGTGCGTAAGCGGTACGATGGCCTTGAGCCAGATCAACTGGCCGATCTGCGCGGTCTGAAGGGCGACACCTCAGATAATATCCCCGGTGTGCGCGGGATTGGCGAGAAGGGGGCGATTGCCTTACTCAAGCAGTTTCGTTCACTCGACGCATTGCTTGAGCAGATTGATGCTGCGCCGAAGCGTTACCAGACATTACTCCGCGAGCAGGCCGAGGCAGCGCGGTTCTCGCGCCAATTGGCGACGATTGTCACCGATGTGCCGGTACAGCTCGATCTGGAAGCTGCCCGCATCGGCGTCTACGACCGTTCGGCAGTGATGGCCCTCTTTCAAGAGTTGGAGTTTGGCGTTAGCTCAAACCTGATCAAGAAGCTACCTTCGGTCGTTCAGGCACCGACACTGGCCGAACTGCCTGCCGATCTGCCCGCTGCACCACTCACGACTGCACCAACGCAGCTTTCGCTCTTTGCCGGCGAGTCGGAACCCGCTCAGCCGACAGCCGAACCGCCACCGGTTACAATTGTGCGAGATGCTACGGCGCTGGCCGATCTGGTATCGCGTCTCCGCAATGCGCCGGCTTTTGCGTTCGACACCGAATGTACCAGTCTGCAACCGGTTGCCAGCGATCTGGTTGGGATTTCAATTGCTATCGCGCCCGATACCGTCTGCTACATTCCGGTCGGCCATCAATCCGAGACGCAGGTGCCATGTGGAGAGGTTGTCACTGCGCTGGCCCCGTTTTTTGCCAATCCTCAGCAGCCAAAGTTTGCCCATAATGCCAAGTTTGATATGGAGGTTCTGGCCGGGGCCGGGATCAAGGTGTCCGGACTGGCATTCGATACGATGATTGCAGCGGCCATGCTGGGCAAGCGGCAGGGTTTGAAAGACCTGGCATTCTACGAGTTGAAACTCCCAGAGCCGCCTACTACGATTGAAGACCTGATCGGGCGGGGCAATAAGCAGATTAGCTTTGCTGAGGTGCCGGTTGAGCAGGCGGCTCCGTATGCGGCGGCCGATGCCCTCTACACGTTGCGGCTCACCGAGCGCTTGCAGCGTCAGTTAGAGGCTGAACCTGCGCTGCACGATCTGTATTACCGGGTTGAATTACCGCTGATCGAGGTGTTGACCGACATGGAACTAACTGGCATCCGTCTCGATCAGGAGTATTTGCGCGAGTTGGGCAGGCATTTTGCGCAACGGATTGCCGATCTGGTCGAGCGGATTTATCAACAGGCCGGTGGCCCGTTCAATATCAATTCCGGCCAACAGTTGAATGATGTGCTGTTTGGACGATTGGGAATTGATCCCCGTGCACACGGTCTGAGCAAGCTCAAGAGTGGTGGCTACTCGATTACGGCGGAGGTTCTGGAAGAGCTGAGCCAGCTCTATCCGATTGCTGCCGATATTCTGACCTACCGTCAATTGACGAAGCTCAAGAGCACCTATATCGATGCACTGCCTGATCTGGTCAATCCACGGACCGGACGCATTCATACCTCGTACAATCAGCTTGGTGCGGCCACCGGGCGGTTGTCGTCGAATAATCCCAACCTGCAAAACATACCGGTACGCACTGAGGAAGGGCGCGAGATTCGGCGTGCCTTTGTCGCTGAACCCGGTTGGCGCTTTGTGGCTGCCGACTACTCGCAGATCGAGCTGCGGGTGCTGGCCCATATGAGTGGTGATGAGAACCTGATCGCAGCATTTCAGCAGGGGCTTGACATTCACGCGGCCACGGCCAGCCGACTGTTTGGGGTTGAACCGACAGCAGTCGATAAGAATCAACGGCGCGTCGCGAAGACGGTGGTGTTCGGCGTGATCTATGGGATCAGTGCGTTTGGTCTGGCCCAGCGGTTGGGGATCGAACGTGATCTGGCCCGCCAACTGATCGATAATCTGTTTGCTCAGTTCCCCGGTATTCGCCGCTACATTGATCAAACGCTCGAATTTGGACGGCAGCATGGGTATGTACAAACCCTTTTTGGTCGTCGTCGGGTGATGGAAGACCTGCGCGCCAGTGGTGCACGACGTGCTGCTGCCGAACGAGAAGCGATTAATGCACCCATTCAGGGCACTGCTGCCGATCTGATGAAAATGGCGATGGTCAATGTGCATCGTGCACTGCGTGAGCAGGGGTTGCGCACACGCCTGTTGCTACAGGTACACGACGAATTAATCGCCGAGGCTCCAGAAGATGAGGTTGAGCCAGCCGCACGGCTCTTGCGTGACGTAATGAGCAGTGTGTACCGTGATTTGGTCGTACCACTAAGCGTTAATCTCGAAGTTGGCCCGAATTGGGATGAGATGAGTCCACTGGCGATGGGCTAGGTGAGAGGTAGATCAGACCCTTGATAGCGGAGGTTGCGATTGCGGTTAGTGCCGGGAAGATTGCGCGAAATAAGCCAATCCTACCCGGTCGGCAATGCCGATAGTCGAGACGTGTCCAGCCCGACTTGCGGTGCGGCGAACTGGTAGGCTGTAAAGGCTGCCCCAGCGTATTCGGCATAGGTTGATCTGCAAAGATGTGAAGTTGGAACCAAAATCAGGACGACGGTAGCCGCAACTGCTAGATAGCGGAAGATCATCGACTGCTCAACAGACGATGGTGCGGTTTGAGAGGCTGGCTTTGCATCTCTCCGTAGTTCTCCACAAGTAGGGGTATGATAGCCGGCGTTCAGGGTCAGCACATCCGGCAAACTCCCCGCGACTCCAGGAAGTGCTTTCTTTTTGCGTCTCCATTTCCTCAGAAGGCTTCACCTCCGCGGGCAAGATGAAACATCTATCAGATGCTCACGGCAACGTTCAGTCGCCGTGCAAAGAAAAGCGTCATTTATTTAGTGTGGGTTAGTGGTCTGGTTCAGTCCGTCATCTCCTGTTGTTGTTCCGTACCGAATATTCTGTAATACAAGTCCACGCTATAACTGGTCTTCAGTGGATCGGCTTCCTTGAGCCTAAAGGTACGCTCTCCGTCCGGCAATCGCTCGGCGCGCAGGAAAAGAATGTTATCTCCGTTGAAAGAACGGGTAAACTCATACAAATGGGTAACGAAGTATACCTTGATACCCTTCTCGATCAGAGTGCTGACAATTTGTCTGGCAATCTCCGAGCCTTCACGTTCGTTGGTGGCGGAAAAGGACTCGTTCAGCAAAAGTAATGCGTTTGGAGTGAGGTAGTCAACGATCACACTCATGCGCGCAAGCTCTTCTTCAAACTTGCCCCTTTCCATCGTCTTGTCCTCTTCGCGCTTGAAGTGCGTGAACAGGCCGGTCGTCAGATTAGCCAGGAACGATTCGGCTGGGACAAACATTCCACACTGCATCATCAACTGAGCCACGCCAACACTGCGCAGGAAGACAGTTTTGCCGCCGCGGTTTGGACCGGTAACGATAATCAGCGATTTTCCATCAGCAGAGATATCATTTCCCACCACAGATGATCCAAGCGTTAACGCCAGGGTGACATCATACAATTCTGCACACGAGAGTCGGCGCTCGTGAGCCGGCACAGGCTGCGGAAAGGTCACAGGCTTGCCCAGAGCGGTTAGTTGTTCGTAAAGGTTCAGGCAGCCGATATAGAAAGCCAATTCCCATTGCAGCACTCTGAAGAAACTTTCTATATGCTCGGCGGCCTGACCAACGGCGTTTGCTGCACGGGCAAGTCCCCGATCACGTAGTTCCTCTAGTATGCGCGCTCCTGCCTCATCACGAGGGTGCAGGGTATAGGAATAGGTTGGTGAGTGCGAGGTAAGCATGCGTTGAAGCCAATGTTGGTCTGCGTCGTTCGGGTAACAGAGAACGTAGTTGCTGCCTTCATTGCCTTTGCCTGGTTGCGCACTAAGGAGAGTACCTCTGGAAAAACGAAGTTGCTGAACGTGTTTTTCCACAAGGTTTAGATAGTCGTCGTCCAGTTCCCGCTGAATCATGGTGAAAAAGCGGCGGAAACCCTGCGACTCGAAGGTGTTCACATGCTGATCGGCGATCAGTCGCAACTGACGCAGCAAGTCCAGTGAGGCTGCCAGCAACTCGCGAGCGCTGCTCAGGATTGAGGTAGGGGTGGAATGACGCAACGAAATCCACAACCACCGTTTGTGTTTACGTTCGAGGAATGTCAACGGAATGAGGTACATTTGTCTGACCACGTCGGGGTATTTCAGGCAATCTTTCAGAATCTCCTGTCGGTAGAGGATTGAAGCGCTTTCATCCAGGGGTGATAGCACAACCTGTCGAACGACCTGAAACAAGAACGTGTCGCCGCGAGCCATAGCCTTAAACAAGATGTTCAATGACAAGTCTTGCGTCAGGTCATCTACATTAGGCAGCAACGGCGTCGACGGGTCAAAGTCTTGATCGGGGTGCAGTAAAAAAACCTTCATCATCGTATTCGCTCCTGAAGTTGTTCACGGCTCAGCCCATGTTTACGAGCCAATGAAAGAGCATAGGCCAACCCATCGGCGGGTTTGCGAATGATCTGGAATGTGCGTCTGACGGGATCATTGGGGTCTACCGATGCCACCATGCTGACCATTTTCTCGCTCAACGAAGCCAGTTCGTCGAGGAACGTCACCCAAACACCCAAAACATCCAGATCCGTCAGCCGGGCCATAATTTCCTTACTTAGAAAAAGTGCATCCTGAACAGTGGTGGAGGAGAAAATTTCGTTCAGGATGAAGATGCTGTCAGGGGTAGCCTGGATGAGTGCTCTGTGCATACGGACCAGATCATCTTCCAGTTTTCCCCGTAGATTTTGACTATCCTCTATGCGCTCGAAATGGGTAAAGATGCGGTCGGCCAGGAACAGACCTGCTTCCCGGCCCGGAACAGGGCAGCCGAGGCTAGCGAGATAATGTAACTGCCCAAACATCCGAGCAAATGTCGTCTTCCCTCCCTGATTGGGTCCGGTGACGACGAGAATGCGTTCCGGGCCTGTCAGGAAGAAATCGTTCAGCGTGATAGTCTTCTGTTCGTAACGCCAGGCATGAGCCAGGGCCAGATCGAAGCCATCGCGTACATAGACTGCTTTACTCGTTGCGCTGACGTGAGGATAACAAAAGGGTAGCCCCTGACGTTTGAGGTCGGCGATATATTCCAGATAAGCCACGTAAAACTGAATCTCGCGGTCGAACGTGCGAATGGTCTCGTCGAGAAACTGGTTATGCTCCGTACAGAAGCGGTCTAGCTCCTCGAAGGGTTCGGGATATAACCTGGCGACGAACTCGAGGATCTTGGCCTCAATGTGACTCATTCCAGCTCTTTCTGGAAGGTGTACCAGATAATCCTGGGCATCACGTTGTTTGAACTTGCTGAAGACATGTTCCACTTCCGAGCTGTAATCTACCTCGCCCTCGTAGCGCTTTACGCTGAACTTGCCACTCTCGATAATCACGCTATACTTGATGGCAGCCAGGGCGTTTTTGACGTGTTGACTATCGGTAGCCAGGGAACGGAATGCCGGTGACTGAATGCAGGTTGTCAGATGTTCTCGGAAAGTCGAAAGGCCATTCGACCTCAAGGGAAGATCGACGAGATGGCGAGCCAGAGTTGTTACGGTGTCACAATAGACCAGGGCTGCTTCCAGGAGCCACCCCTTTCTGTGATCGGCAAAGTTAAGTTGCTCCATCATCGCCAGATAACGTCGCACCACCCTCATACCTTCCGCAAACTGCTTGATAGCTTCCAGGATAGGAGCTTTTTCCAGGTCCTGAAACACCTCTTGCCGGTAGCGGACGGCTTGAGCATCGCGTAAGGGAGTCCAGAAAAAGGGTTGTAAGTTGTACTCCTGTCCGGGTTTTGTGATGGCTTCTACCACCTGATCCAGGTTTAGATCGGGAAAGAAATCAGGCTGGCTGGTTGCTTCTGTTTGGAGACCGTCGTGGTAGTGAAGAATACTGAGCGAAACCATGATCATGCCTCTTATCGATTCAAAAATAAAAGCCTCTACAGAGAAAACGTTTCCCTGTAGAGGCTATCAGCCGTAATGGCAGTTGAGGGTGAGCCTCATCACCCAATCGATTGTCTAATCTCATTTTATCAGCTACTCAGCCGGTGTCAAATCTGTTTTCTTAACCTGACAGACCAGATCTACGTTTCTTTTAGTATCTCAAAGCCACGCGTGAATCTCGATACGTTTGACGTAAGTATTGAACCGTGCTCCTTCTCAACATGAACCCGTCCAGATTTGTTATCATCAGCACAACGCAACGAAGAGCCATCACCATTGATGGCGTGGAGGCAGTATGGTAAAACAACAACCAACCTTTTCGGTCGTCGCACCGGTGTACAACGAAGAACAACTGATTGCTGAGTTTTGCCGCCGGGTGATTGCCGCGCTTGAGCCACTCGGCGAGCCGTTTGAGCTGGTACTGGTGAATGATGGCTGTCGTGATCGTTCACCAGAAATTATGCGGGAACTGCATCAGCGCGATCCGCGCATTAAGGTGATTAACTTTTCGCGTAACTTTGGTCATCAAATCGCCATTACTGCCGGTACCGATTATGCCACCGGGAAGGCAGTGATTGTGATCGACTCTGACCTGCAAGACCCGCCAGAGGTGATCCCTGAGCTGATTGCGCGTTGGCGGGAAGGATATCAGGTTGTCTACGGTGTACGTGAAGAGCGCGAAGGTGAGACGTGGTTTAAGAAGACGACCGCAGCGATCTTTTACCGGCTCATCGTGCGTATCACCAACGTCAATATTCCGGTTGATACCGGCGATTTTCGTTTGATGGATCGCAAAGTCGTTGATGCACTCAAGCGGATGCGTGAACACCACCGTTTCATGCGAGGTCTATCGGCGTGGATCGGTTTTCGGCAAACCGGTGTGCCCTACCGCCGTCATGCCCGTGCTGCCGGAACGACAAAGTACCCTCTGCGCAAGATGCTGCGCTTCGCGCTTGATGGGATTACCAGTTTCTCGTATTTGCCGCTCCAGTTGGCAACCTATCTCGGTTTTATTGTGGCTGCCATCAGTATGATCTTCTTGCTGGTGGTCTTTGTGATGCGGCTTGCCGATCCGTCTGCCCCGGAACCGGCGTTCTACGGTCAGGCCAGCACGCTGGCCAGTGTCCTCTTTCTTGGTGCTGTGCAGTTGATTTCACTGGGCATTATTGGCGAGTATGTGGGCCGTATCTACGATGAGGTAAAGGGACGGCCCCTCTACATTGTGGCCGAAGCGCTGGGGGTGGAAGAAGAACCTGCAACTTCTCCGGCTTCAGTGCGTACAACCCATATGGAACAGTCAACATCTGTTAAGTAGTCAGGAGGAGTGGTATGTCGCAGCGCGCCCCAGTTAGAGGATCGATGACGTCACGGCTATCGCTGGTCGGTGGATTCATCCTGTTGCTGATCATTGTCGGCATTGGTCTCAGCACGATGAAGTATGTGCAGGTGGATGAAGGACAGGCGGCCATCGAATTGGTGCAGGGGCGTATTGTCGCTGTCCATGGCCCAGGCCCGATTTTCCGTCCCTTCGCACCGTTTACCGAGATCGAACTGGTCAATATTCGCCGTCAGTCACGTCAGATTTCACAGAATGTGGCGAGTAGCGATAAGCAGTTGTACGACATCGATATTCAGGTTGATTTTCGCCGTCTGCCCACCGAGCAGGCATTGCGCGCAGCTTATGCGGAAATTGGCGTCAGCGATGCCCAGCTCAACGATTTTCTCGATGGCTTTATCAACGATGCCCTCAAGAGTGCCAGTACGCAGTTTACCCTCGATGAGGCTCTTTCTGACCGGGGAGCGTTTGCCGAGCGCATCCGACGTTTCTTGACGACACCTCCCGGCGATGGTCAGCGCGCACCGGTTGACCAGCTCTACATTACGATTGAGGCGGTGAAGGTGCTCGATATTAAGGTTGGCGAGACGTATGCCCAGTTGCTGGCCGAGAAGGCGAATCTCGAAGTGCAGATCGAGACCGAGCAGAAGCGACGGCAGCAGATCGAGGCGCAACAGGCCAATAACCTGTTCCAGGCTGAACAGGAGGCATTGGTTGCGTTGACCCGTGAACGCGGTATTACGGCTGCCGCGCTTGAGGCAGCGAATCGCGAAGCACAGGTGCGGGCTATCGAAGGCCGCTACTGGCGCGAAAATCCAGAGCTGTTTGAGCTGCGTAAGCGCGAGTTGCTGGTGCAGATGATGGCGAACGGCAATATCTGGTTTGTGGATCCAAATACCAACCTGACACTGTTGCTGAATAATCAGGCTGGGGAAGGTCAGGCTCTGGTAATCCCGCAACCCGGTGCCGGCCAATCGGTAACTCCGCCTGCGCCAACCGAGCCATCGGTCAGTCCGTAGCGGTCATTGCGGACGCGGGTGGCAGTCTTCGCGCACCACATGACTGCCACCCTGATCCCAGCGTGTCTCGCGGTTCATTGTACGGTGAGGAACGCCCGATTCCAGTGTCGTTCAAGAGCGGACAGAACGTGGGAGCGTATGCAAGAGATAGGGCTTGGGTACGCTCTGAACACCCTCACCACCGGCCCCTCTCCCTGCGCAGCGCTGGCGAGGCGAGCACAGAGCGCCGCGCGGGGATCGTCCTGATGCGGCAGAAATTGTGGTAGACATATTTTCTGTTCGTCCCCGCAGGGTGACGCCAGAGAGTTGAGGAACGATAACTCCCGCCCCCAGCGGAAGCGGGTTGGGGTGGGGGCGATACGAGCGAGACCGGTAGAGGGATTGGCGATGCCATGAACACTCTCACCCCCGGTGCAGCGCTGGTAAGGCGAGCACAGAGCGCCGCGCAGGGAGCGTCCTGATGTGGCAGAAATTGTGGTAGACATATTTTCTGTTCGTCCCCGCAGGGTGACGCCAGAGAGTTGAGGAACGATAACTCCCGCCTCCAGCGGAAGCGGGTTGGGGTGGGGGGCGATACGAGCGAGACCGGTAGAGGAATTAGAACCTATTTCAAAAAAACATCTCCTATTACCGACCGACTCCATGATCGTGACGAGCACACACAGCTTCCTTGTTTCCAGCCGGGTCAACGATGTGTCACGCGCCAGATCGTAAGCACGGCTGGCGCGGCAGCATGGCTGCCGCACTCCAAACGCTGCGCCACACGCATGACAGGCGAGTAAGGCACCCAATCCAACGAGTGATGGCACTGGCGATGATCGTCAGCGCTCCTCGCTTCCATACTGGCAGACTGGGAGCAGGATAGGCTATCGTTGGTCATTGGCAAGCGTTCACAAGCCTGGGCAATGGTCGACCGTACAGCTTTTATGAAATAAGTTCTAGTGTTGCTTGCATGATATTGGCAAAGTGATTGATAATAACTGTGCATTATTACTGCAAGTACATTGCAAAAAGCGTGCAATCACAGTATACTTATAATGGTAAGGTCGCGGCGACGGTGCCGCTCTGGTCATTGTCGCCGCGGCGCTCCTGACGCGCCCGGCGAATGTATGTGAGAGGTGTTCGATGGAAGGATACGTTCGTCAGCGCATCGAGGTTTTAACGGCACGGTTGAATAGCCTGCGCCCCGGTCTTGAACGGGCCCGGCAGTCGGTGGCGCGTCTGGAGAATGAAGCAGTTCCGGCTGGAGCGACTGCTCTGGCTCGTGCGGCCCAGTTGTCGGCAGCGCGCGCTATGGCGACAACCCTTGCCGAGCGTGAACGCCATTTGCTCATTGCTATTCAGGCGTTGCAGGCTGAGCTGGCCGATCAGACGTTGACCGGTCACGAGCAGGAATAACAAACAGGCTTCGGTTGTTGAGGGCGCACAACGGTGCGCCCTTTTCTGTGTCTCTTGCCCGGTAATGGCTACAGCTATGAGTTCAGATACAGCTTCGCTCTGCTGTCCTCCGCCTTACGGATGTAAACCGGCAAATGTCAAGGCTGTCGTCTCCGCAAAGCCGCACATCAGGTTCATACATTGCACGGCACTGCCGGCAGCACCCTTCATCAGGTTGTCGATAGCACAGATACTCACAATCCGCCCGGTCGCCGGTTCATACGCGAAGCCGATGTCGGCGTAGTTGGTGCCGGCCAGAATCTTTGGTTCTGGATAGCGGTAAATGCCCTGCCGCTCTTTGACGATACGAATGAACGGCTGTTCGCGGGCAAATGTCCGGTAGGCCTGCCAGAGTTCCTTCTCGCTCAGTTCGCGACTGGCGAAAGCGTGAACTGTTGCCAGTGCGCCACGCACTAGCTCAATGGCAGTAATTGAGAGATGCACATTGCGCAGGCCGGTCACTTGCTCGACTTCGGCGAGGTGGCGATGTCCCACCGGCGCAAAGGAGCGTACCGCACCAGACCGTTCGGGGTGGTGACTGGCTTCGTTAACGGTGGCCCCACCTTCCGATGAGCCGACTTTCACGTCGGCAATGATCGGGCGACTGCGGTCGATCAGGTTCGCTTCAACCAGTGGCAACAGGGCAAGGTTGGTGGCTGTGGCGTTGCAGCCAACCCCACTGGCGTAGCGAGCACCGGTCAGCGCCGCCCGATTAACTTCGGGCAGCCCATACACGAAGCGTTCGAGCCATGCCGGAGCCGGGTGAGCGCTCCCGTACCATTGCTGGTACACTGCCGGATCGCGCAGGCGAAAATCGGCTGAACAGTCGATGATCCGTTCGGCCAGGCTGGCGTAGCGTTCAATAGCCTGAGCTGCTTCGCCGTGTGGGAGGGCCAGGAAGAGCACATCACACGGCTGCAGGGTGTCAGGGTGGACGAATTGCAGGTTGGTGCGTCCGCGCAGGTTGGGATGTACCTGGTAGAGATACCGTCCTGCATTGCGGGCACTGGTAGCCTGTATGATTGATACGTGGGGATGATCGAGCAGGAGGCGGAGGAGTTCTCCGCCGACATAACCGCTTGCCCCCACAATGCTGACTCGTAAGCTCATACAACACCTTGCGTACAACGGCCAACTCTGCTGGGTGGTAGTCCTGCAAACAGGTTGTAATCCGTCGGAGTCTGGCCGTCAGCAGACATTCGCTCTTCGTCTGTGCTGAAATCTATCCTGTGTGGTACGCTAGCCGCGCCCGCGCCCAACCTCTAGCACATAGTCGATAATCCGGGCCGGAATATCAACGCCGGTGGTGTCGATACTATTGCGGAACTCCATGGTGTAGTTGACTTCATTAACCAGCAGCTCACCTTCGGGCGTTTCCAGCAAGTCAATCGCCACTACCCCACCGCCGACGGCGTGGGCAGCACGCACGCTGATGTCGGCCAGTTCTGGGGTAACCGGGCAGTTGGTGGCAACGCCACCGCGTGCAGTGTTGGTGATCCAGTGCGGGCTGGTGCGGTAAATTGCGGCGATACACTCATCGCCGATCACAAAGCTGCGAATGTCGCGCCCCGGTTTGTGAATGTACTGCTGAATGTAAAAAATGGAGTGTTGATAGTTGCCCAGAACATCACGATGTTCGAGAATGGCTTCGGCAGCATCGCGATCATTGATCTTGCTCACCATCCGCCCCCACGAGCCGATCACCGGCTTGAGCACAACCGGATAGCCGAGTTGCTCCATGGCTTCGAGGGCACTTTCCGGGGTGAATGCCAGCAGGCAGCGTGGTGTGGGGACGCCGGCATGAATAAGGGCCTGCGTGGTCAGGAATTTGTCGCCACAGGTGAGCGCTACGTGATAGGTGTTGACCGTAGGCACGCCGGCATCGTTGAAGATTTTGAGCATGTAGAGGGCCCGGCTATGCTGGATGCAGCGCTCAAGTACAACATCGAAGGGATAGGTTGTGGTATGCAGATCAAAAATCTGCTCGCGGTCGTCAACTTTGACATAATCGAGACCACGGCGCTCCAGCTCCTGGAAGAGCAGTTTTTCTTCAGCGCGAATCCGCGAACAAAGAACAGCAATGCGCATAATGGTTTCTCCCTGGCAGTGAGCGGAGTCGTGGACGACGACTCCGCACTGAACAACTATTCCTATTCGCCCCAATCCTCTTCGACTTCAGGCGCCAGCGCGAGGGTGGGCGGATCAAGATTCACGACTTCCAGCTCTGCGCCACAATCGGGGCAGGCGACGATCTCATTGGCCATGGTTCCGGCGGGTAAGGCGATGGTTGCGCCACATTCAGGGCATTCAGCTTGCATGGGTTTACTCCTTCTGATGTAGTGATCATCACGGACGATCTGGCTATTCGCCCCAATCCTCTTCGACCTCTGGCGCCAGCGCAAGTGTGGGTGGGTTGAGACTGACGACTTCCAGCTCAGCACCACAGTCGGGACAGGCGACAATTTCGCTCTCCAGCGTGCTGGCAGGTAAGGTAATCTGGGCAACACATTCAGGGCATTCGGCGTGCATGGCTGATTCTCCTTTCACATCTGAGCAGATAACTGGTTAAGAATCTCATCGGCGACTTCGCGGGTGGTTGCCTGACCACCGACATCGGGTGTACGAATGCCGGCAGCCGCCACAGCCGTGATGGCAGAACGGAGGCGTTCCGCCGCATGCGGACGCCCGATCCAGTCGAGCAGCATTACGACACAATTGAGTGCTGCGGTTGGATTAGCGATTCCCCGTCCGGCAATGTCGGGCGCTGCACCATGCACTGGTTCAAACAACGCCCGGCCATGGCCGAGATTACTGCTGGCGGCAACGCCCAATCCACCGCCGTGAATGCAGGCAATGTCCGACAAAATATCGCCGAACATGTTGGTGGTTACGATCACGTCAAATCGTTGCGGTTGCGCAGCGAGTTGCATGGCCGCAACATCAACCAGCCGTTCCTCGAAGGTCAGTTCGGGATAATCGGCGGCGACTTCGAGCGCTACCGTGCGGAAAAGACCGTCGCTGACCCGCAAGACATTGGCTTTGTGGACGATAGTCACTTTGCCGGGATGGCCGTAAGCCTGGCGCGTGCGAGCCAGTTCGCAGGCGGTACGCACGATCCGGGCCGAGGCGGCCCGGGTAATGACACGTTCGGCAATGGCGGTCGCGCCATCATCTTCTAACCGTTCCCGCCCGATGTACAGGTCTTCGGTGTTTTCACGCACAACCACCAGGTCAACCTCATTGCCCACGGTTGGTCGAATATTGGCGTAAAGGTCGAGGGTGCGCCGCAACTCGACAATCGGACTGCGATAACCGGGAACCGGATGGCTTGGTGACGCGACCGCACCAAAGAGGATCGCCGTCGCCTCACGCGCCAGAGCCAGGGTTGTTTCAGGAAGTGCCGTACCGGTGCGCTGAAAGACAGCCCATCCCGCTTCTGCCTCTTTGATGGTCAGATCGGGTGCCAGCACACGCAGGGCCGCAGTTGCCACGGCTATGACTTCCGGGCCGATCCCATCGCCGGGAATAACACAGATCTGCATCAGGCCACCTCACCGGGAAAACGTCCGTAGGTACGGTAAAAGGGCACAATCCCTCCCGCCGCCCAGACTTCTCGCAAGAAGAGCGGTGGCGGTGGCAGATGAATCACGCGCCCATCGGCGGTTGTGATACGGCCCTGTTCCAGATCAAGTTCAACCTCATCACCATCGGCTAGCTCGCCGGTAAGATCGGCGGTAAAGCATGGAATGCCAAGATTGAGCGCATTCCGAAAGAAGATGCGGGCAAAGAGGGGAGCAATAATCGCGCCGATACCCACCATTCGCAGCGCCAGCGGGGCGTATTCACGCGAACTGCCGCAACCAAAGTTCTTGCCGGCTACGATGATGTCGCCCGGTCGCACATTGGCCGCAAAATCTGGCCGATGCTCGATAAACGGATAGCGCCGTAATTCACTCTCGTCTTTCAGCATGTAGGGTGCGTAGCGACCGGGTACGATCTGGTCGGTATTGATATCGGGGCCGAAGAGCCACACGCGAGCCATAGCGATACCTCTCTTTCTTCACTTAGTTACGGGAAGCGATAGCCGGTTGTCCATCCATCACCGTGCGCGGATCAGTTAGATAGCCGGTAAGTGCTGTGGCTGCGGCAACCGCCGGCGATGCCAGATAGATTTGCGCTTCAGGGCTACCCATCCGACCACGGAAGTTGCGGTTGCCGGTAAACAGACAGACCTCGCCTGGGGCAAGGACTCCCATGTGACGACCGATGCAGGCACCGCATCCCGGTGTGCCGATGGTGGCACCGGCAGCCAGGAGCGTCGCGAGTGTGCCATCGGCAGCAGCACGCTGCAGGGCCTGCGCACTTGCTGGTACCACAATCATGCGCACACCCGGCGCGAGTCGGCGTCCGGCCAGAATCTGGGCGGCAACTGCCATATCTTCATAATGACCGTTGGTGCAGGTGCCGAGGTACACGACATCAACTGCGACCCGACCCAGATCGCTGAGGTTGGCGACGTTGTCAACGTAATGGGGAGCTGAGACTTGTGGTTCAAGCTGGTCGAGATCGATCTCAACCACTTCCTGATAGCCGGCATCAGCGGTGACTGTGGGCAAGAGCGGGCCGGTGACATTGAGACCGGTCGGCGGCACAATGCCGGCTTTTGCTCCCATTTCAATTGAAAGTGTCGCCAGCGTCATACGCTCCATCACACTCAGGAATTCGACACCGTGCCATTCAATTGCGGCGTAAGTTGCGCCATCGGCACGCAGCAAACGGGCCGCACGCAGCGCCAGGTCTTTGGGGCCAACGCCAAATCCAAACCTACCGCGTGCCCGGACAACAATTGTTTCAGGTACGCGCAGCCATGTCTTGCCGGTGGCCAGCGCCAGGGCAATATCGGTACTGCCCATTCCGGTACCAAACGCACCCACGCAGCCATAGGCCGTGCTGTGGCTATCACTCCCCAGAATGAGCATCCCCGGCTGGGCCAGCCCTTCCTCGACCAGCACCGGGTGCGAGATGCCACGCCCAACATCAAACAGATGAGGAATGCCCTGAGCACGTACCCAGCGCCGCACCTCTTGCTGCTTCTCGGCGGTCTGGACACTGGCGGCGGGGGCGACGTGATCGATCACGACGGCGACCCGTTGCGGATCCCAGACCCGTTCTGCACCTAACTCTTGATGCAAGATGCGAATAATACCGGGGGCCAGACTATCGTGCACCATCACCAGATCAACGTTTGCCGTCACCACATCACCGGCGCGCACCGTCCGCCCGGCGACACGGCTCAAAATTTGCTCGCTCATCGTTGGCATAGCCGTATCCTCCCCTTACTCTGCGTAGCTATAGAGAATCTCGTCAATCATTGCGCCATCAAGATCGTGTTCGTCACCGAGTGCCTTGATCCGGGCAGCGGCAGCACGGGCCTGGGCTTCGCTGAGCGTAATGCCCAGTTCACGCGCACGTTCGGCGACAGCGTGCCATCCAACCAGCCGATGGGCAATCGCGATAGTGCGCTGCCGACCGAACAGATTGGGATCAAGCACTTCATAGCTGCGCGGGTCGCTCAACACCGCTTTGGTATGCATCCCAGCCTTGTGGTGGAACGCGGTCGGACTGGTAATACACTGGTTGAACGGAATCTCAATGCCGAGCATCGTTGCAACCGTCTCATCAATTTTGGGCAGCAGATCGAGGCGATAGCGTTGCACGCGGGATGGATCAATGCTGGCGATGCGCGCAATCATACCACTCAAACTGGCGATCCCATTCCGTTCACCGATGCCGAGTACCGTCACATCAAGATGCGTTGCACCGGCCTCATAGGCCGAGAAGGTATTGGCAATTGCGCAGCCGCTATCATTGTGGCCGTGAAATTCGATGTCGCACTGTACTTCGTTACGTACTGCCCGCACCACGTCGTAGACCTGGCGTGGGGTGGCGATGCCCACCGTATCAGCCAGACCGACCCGTTGCACACCCATTGTTTCAACGGCGCGGTAAATACGGATCAGATCGGCGAGGTCGGTACGAAAGCTATCTTCGCACGAAAAGCGTACTTCAATGTCGTGGTCACGGAGATAGCAGATCACACGTTTGGCCTCAGCCAGGATTTCGCTCAGGCTGCGACCGTGGCTTACCGTGCGTAACGGTTCGGACGTGGCAAAGAGCAGATTTGCACCCTGCGCGCCGTGTTCAACAGCGAGCCGAGCATCGGCCATATGGCAGCGGATATGGGTGAGGATGCGGGCACGTAAACCGCGACGGGCGATAGTTGCAAGATCACGCGCACTTTGTGGTGAGGCAGCAGGGGAGGTGAGTTCGATATACTCTACGCCAAAGGCGTCGAGCATTTCAGCAATGGCAATTCGTTGAGCAGTTGTAAAGCGAGCGCTGGCGAATTGTTCGCCTTCGCGCAATGTCGTATCAACAAAAAACAAGCGCTCAGGCAGTGACATAGATCAGCACCTCTCTCACTTGACAGGAGCCAAAGAGTTCTGGCCGGCAATAGCGTGGCGTGTAGGCGATTGGGCTGACGCTAGCAATGTGTTTCATACTTCCCTCCGTACAAACAATTGACCCGGCGCACCGTAGGTCTGGTGAGCCGGGTCTTGTCTCTTACGCACAGCAGACAAGCAGAGCTAACCAGACCTCTCGTCCGGCTTCTTCGCTTGCTTGTTCTGCTTGGCGAAAAGATTCACGTTTCTCATAGTGCCACGAATATATCTCTTACAATGCCACGAATATATCAGGAGTCGCTAATTGTGTCAAGTGAATAGTCCTGGTGGAGAAGCTATGTCGTAAATCCACGCCGGAAATAATGCGCGGTGATCTATGACTGGCCCTTCCATCGGCAAAGTCCGGGGGTATTACCGGTACGATCCGAACGGACAGGGAGATACCGTCAGCAGTGGCACCATCTATAACTACGCGGGATGCGGCGAACGAGGGGGGCGAAAGGGGACGTGGTGGATCGCGGGCCGGGCATTGGCAGGTAGGGGCGGGTTCAAAACCCGCCCCTACAGACGTTGCGCGTTCCCGATCACCTTGCCATCGCGGATGGGGTGGTCGTTCTCAATTGCGCTGCCAGACGGGGATGCCGGGTGTGGCACGATATGCACGAGGGGATGAATAGGGGACGTGGTGGATCGCATGCCGGGCATTGGCAGGTAGGGGCGGGTTCAAAACCTGCCCCTACAGACGTTGCGTGTTCCCGATCACCTTGCCATCGCGGATGGAGTGGTCGTTCTCAATTGCGCTGCCAGACGGGGATGCCGGGTGTGGCACGATATGCACGAGGGGATGAATAGGGGACGTGGTGGATCGCGGGCCGGGCATTGGCAGGTAGGGGCGGGTTCAAAACCTGCCCCTACAGACGTTGCGTGTTCCCGTTCACCTTGCCATTGCGGATGGGGTGGTCGTTCTCAATTGCGCTGCCAGACGGGGATGCCAGGTGTGGCACGATATGCACGAGGGGATGAATAGGGGACGTGGTGGATCGCGTGTCGGGCATTGGCAGGTAGGGGCGGGTTCAAAACCTGCCCCTACAGACGTTGCGTGTTCCCGATCACCTTGCCATTGCGGATGGGGTGGTCGTTCTCAATTGCGCTGCCAGACGGGGAGGCCGGGTGTGGCGCGGTATGCACGAGAGGTGTGACGAAGGGATACCCGGTAGCCCCACTCCTCTCACGCTGTTATCCCTCTACTCGATGACGCTTATAACGAATTGGTATGGAAAGTTGTCACTTTGTCACCCATAATTTAGAAGGATTTACGTTGACAAATTTTTTATATTAGCGTATGCTTACGCTCAGCGTTCGCAGATAAAGAGCACTGCAATCGCTTACTCGCCGGTTTGCAGACGTGCCTGTGCATCTGCTGGAATGATCGCCTGAAGATATGTGTTTCGGCTCAACCCCGCCGTCAAACCCGGCCCTGATCAGGGGGAGGAACTATGAACCCGGCAACCGTTCGTCATGTACTTGAGCAGATCAGCATCCCGGACGATAGTACTATTAGCCGCACCATCTATCAGGACGATCAGATCAAAGCGGTCTTATTTGGTTTCGCTGCTGGTCAGGAGCTTTCCGAACATACGGCGGCCACACCGGCAATCATGCACTTCGTGCAGGGTGAAGCACGGGTGACGCTTGGTCAAGAGGTTGTCGAAGCAAAACCCGGTACCTGGGTGCATATGCCGGCTCATCTGCCTCACAGCATTCAGGCGCATACGCCGGTGATCATGCTCTTGCTGCTGTTACGTGGTACACGGTAGGACGCGCGTCATGCAGGTTTACACGCTGTTGAGATAGGTATATGCAGCAGCATAACTCTGCCGCAACAACAAAGCCAGCGCCGGTACGCCTGCGCCCAATTGCCCTACCGATTGAACACGGTGGCTGGAGCATGGTGGGTGCACCCATCGCGTTAGGGTTATGGCTGGCACCATCACCAGCCGGGTTCTGGTTGAGTCTGGCAGCATTAGGTGCCTTTCTGGGTCGGCAGCCACTGAAGCTGGCGATTAGCGATTATCGCCGAGGGAAGCGCTATCCACGCACCGTTTGGGCCGAGCGGTTTGTGCTGGGTTATGGCGCCATCACCTTGATCGCTGTTGGCATGGCCTGGTGGTATGCGGCGTTCTCCTTCTGGCCGCCGATCATACTGGCTGTCCCCTTCGCAGTGGTTCAGTTGTTCTTCGATCTCCGGAAACAAAGCCGGGCGCTGCTTGCCGAACTGGCAGGTGCTATTGCCATCAGTGCGCTGGCAGCCGTGATTGTGATGGCAGCCGGCTGGACATTGTGGTCGGCGCTTGGGCTGTGGTTGTTACTTTCGTTGCAGGCAGTCACCGCTATCGTCTACGTCAGAATTCGCCTGCGACTGGCGCGCAACGAACCTGCCCATCGCGCACCGGCCTTGATCTTGCACCTGGCGGCGCTTGTGACCGTGGCCGGTTTGCTAAGCATCGGTTGGGTAAGCTGGCCGGTACTGTTGGTGTTTGCCTTGCTGTTTATGCGTTGCTGGATTGGTCTATCGCCGCGTAGTCTTGCCACGCCAACGCCACTGGTTGGGGTGCAAGAGGTGATAGTCGCTTTGCTGGTGGTGGTGGGAATCAGGTTTGGATTGTCATAACAATACGTTGCGCCTGTTCTGGCTGTCCTCTCTGTGGTGCAGAGACACCGGTCGCTGTTCCCCGTTTGGATGCAGGTAGAGTGCCCCAATGCCGAAAGTCGCCTGGTGATGGTAGAGACAGGCAATCTTAATTTAAGAAGTATTTGGTTGACTAAATTGGATTATTAGTGTATACTAATAAAGTCAATAAGGTTCTAGTAATTGGGGAGGAGATACATGCTCTTCACACGAAGGAAAAAGGCCGGAATAACACTTGTTGGGTTCATTCTTCTCGTAGTATCGCTGGTGGCCTGTACGAATCAGAGTGCATCACAGACTGCCCCTCAGACTATTCGGGAAACCGTAGTCGTCACTCAGGAAGTTCCTGTTCGGGAAACGGTAGTTGTGCGCGAGACAGTGGAAGTTCCGGTTGAGGAACCGATTGTCTACGTCTACTCTGCCCGTCACTACGGCCAGATGGAAACGGCGTTTGCCGAATTTACAAAAGAGACGGGCATTGAGGTGCGGTTTACCTTTGGCAGCGATGCCGAATTGCGTGAGCGGTTGAAAGCTGAGGGGCGCTTCACACCGGCTGATGTGCTGTTCACGGTCGATGCCGCCAATCTCTGGCTGGCAGCGCAGGAAGGTTTGCTGCGTCCGATCAATTCGGATGTGTTGGAGAGCAATATTCCCGACTATTTGCAGGATCCGAGCAATCAGTGGTATGCTCTCTCCCTGCGGGTGCGCACCATCGCGTACCATCCAGATCGGGTCAATCCTGAAGAGATCGCCACCTACGAGTCGCTGGCCGATCCAAAGTGGGCAGGCCGCATCTGCTGGCGCCCGTCAACCAAGTCGTACACCCAGTCGCTGGTGAGCAGCCTGATTGTCCACCACGGCTACGACAAGGCCAAAGAGATTGTGACTGGCTGGGCACAGAATGCCAAAGAGTATATTGACAGCGACACGCGAATTTTGCAGACCATTGCCGAGGGAGGATGCGACATCAGTGTTGTCAATCACTACTACCTGGCTCGCTTGCTCAGTGAAGACGCCAATTACCCGGTTAAGCTCCTCTGGGCCAATCAGGCCGAGCAGGGTGTGCATGTGAACGCTAGTGGCGCCGGTGTGACGACATACGCCCGCCATCCAGAGAATGCCATTCGCTTGCTTGAGTGGCTGAGCACCGAGCGCGGTCAGCGTCTGTTCGCCGACAGCAATTTCGAGTATCCGGCAAACCCCAATGTAGCACCGCATGAGCTGATCCAGCAGTGGGGTGACTTCAAGCGCGATACACTGCAGATTAGCGAGATTGGCAGTCTGCAAGCTGATGCGATCAAGCTGATGAACGAAGCCGGGTATCAATAAACCGGGTTGTACCCGATAATTATAGAGGAGTCAACGGGCGATGCGCAGTATGATCGTCCCGTTGACTCGCCGGTATTGGAACGTCATGCTGATTAAACGTCAACAACTTGCCGGAAACTGGTCACTCCCGGATCGCTGGAGTATCATTGCCTTCCTGATCGCCGGGCTGGCGCTGTTGCCTATCGCGATCATTTTGCGCATGCTGGTGCAGCCTGCCCCCGATGTGTGGCAGCATCTCTGGGCCACCCGGCTGGCCGAGTTCCTTTCCAACACGGTTGTGCTGTTGATCAGAGTTGGTCTCGGCACAACGCTGCTGGGTACGGCGCTGGCCTGGCTGGTGACGGCGTATCGTTTTCCTGGTCAGCGGCTGTTCGATTGGGCATTGATGCTGCCTATGGCGGTGCCTTCGTATGTGCTGGCTTTTGTCTTCATGGCGACGTTCGATTACGCCGGTCCGGTGCAAAAAGCATTGCGCGCCTGGTTTGGGAGCAGTGCCTGGTTTCCGTCGATCCGCTCTGGCGGCGGAGCGATATTCGTCATGACGCTGACCCTGTACCCATATGTCTATCTATTGGCACGTGCTGCATTCCACGAACATGGCCGGGGCACGTTCGAGGTTGCCCGCACACTTGGCGTGACCCGTCTTCAGGCATTCTTGCGGGTTGTGCTGCCGATGGCGCGCCCCTCCCTGGTTGCCGGCCTTTCCCTGGTGTTGATGGAAGTCTTGACCGATGTCGGTACGGTACGCTTTTTGAATTTTCCCACTCTGAGTGATGGTATCTTTCGGATCTGGCACGGCATGATGGATCGCGATGCAGCGCTGCAATCAGCCGCAGTGCTCCTGCTGTTTGCCTTCGGCGCGTTGCTGATT
Organism: Chloroflexus aurantiacus J-10-fl; assembly: GCF_000018865.1. NCBI lineage: Bacteria > Bacillati > Chloroflexota > Chloroflexia > Chloroflexales > Chloroflexaceae > Chloroflexus > Chloroflexus aurantiacus. Next base: position 414,389 of record NC_010175.1, on the reverse strand, counting down.
GAACGCTATACGCGAGGACGTGCCCGCTATGTGCAAGAGGGTTCGCGTGGACACGGCCTTGCCCAGGTGCCCTTAACCGGTTGGCGTGCTCTGGCCGCCACCCTGGTATGTAGCTTTGTATTGGCCACGGCCTTTCTGCTCCCGGTGTCGCAATTGATCCAGTGGAGTGTGCATGAGTTGTGGCACCGGATGCCTGAAGGCTTGCTGGCGATCTACTGGCGCCATGTGCGGGCAACCCTGATCCTGGCCGGTGCCGGTGCGGTTATTTCCGTCCTGGCGGCAGTGTTGCTGGCTTATGGCACACACCTGAGCCGTTCGCCGGTGACCCGTCTGGCTGCACGGGGAGCAACTCTCGGCTACGCCATTCCGGGCGCTGTGATCGGGTTGGGTGTTCTCTTGCCGCTGTCCTGGCTGGATCATACCCTGAACGATGTGACCTACCAGTGGTGGGGTGTGTTGCCAGGGTTAATCTTCACCGGTTCCATCACCGGTCTGATCTATGCGTATGTGGTGCGGTTCATGGCGGTAGCTCACTCAAGCGTTGAAGCCAGTCTGGAAAAGATCTCACCCGGCATTGAAGCCGCAGCCCGTACCCTGGGCGCCAGACCAATTCGTGTCTTATGGCATGTGCATCTACCGCTGATTCGCGCAGGTATGTTGACCGGCGCTGCCCTGGTCTTTGTCGATGTGATGAAGGAACTTCCCATCACCTTGTTGCTCCGGCCTTTTGGCTACGAAACACTGGCGCTCTGGATCTGGCAGAACGTGGCTGAGTCGTTGTGGAGTGAAGCAGCTTTACCGGCGTTGACCATTGTGGTCGCTGATTTGCTGGTGGTAGGTATTCTTATTCGGTCGGCAACCCTGAGAGGCAGACATTCCATCGAGAGAACATAGCATTGGTTAGAGGAGACGTCTGATGAATTTCAGCGCAGAACCGGCACTTCAACTGCAAAACGTTACCCGACGGTACGGCAAGGTTGTCGCTGTGAATAACGTATCTCTGGCGGCAGCGCAGGGAGAATGCCTGGTGATCGTTGGGCCTAGCGGTTGTGGCAAGACAACCCTGCTCCGTTTAATTGCCGGTCTGGATGTCCAGGATGAAGGCAGCATCAAGATCCAAAACCGTATCGTCAGTGGCAAGGGGGTCTTTGTGCCGCCAGAGAAACGGCGGGTAGGGCTGGTGTTTCAAGATTATGCCCTCTTTCCGCATATGACGATAGCCAGAAATGTGGCGTTCGGTCTCCATGGCCGGTCAAAAGCTGATGTGCAACGGCGTGTGTACGAGATGCTCGAGATGGTACATCTGGCCCATATGGCAGACCGCTACCCACACGAGCTGTCCGGTGGCGAGCGACAGCGCGTAGCCCTGGCGCGTGCCCTGGCCCCGCAGCCTGATATTTTGTTGCTCGATGAGCCTTTTTCCAGTCTGGATGCCGGTTTGCGAACCGCAATGCGCGAGCAGCTTCAGAGTCTTCTGAAAGAGATCAATATCACGACCTTCTTTGTCACGCATGATCAGGAAGAAGCACTGCTCCTTGGTAACCGGGTGGCGGTTGTGAATCAGGGGCGTATCGAACAAATAGGCACGCCTGAGCAGGTGTTCCACCAACCCGCAACTCACTTTGTAGCTGAGTTTTTTGGCTATACGGTGTTCATTTCAGGGCGGGCCACCGCTGATGGTCTGGAAACCGAGCTTGGCTTTTTGCCACAACGTCTCTCGTTGGATTCAGGAGCGGAAGTGAATATCCTGGTTCGTCCTGACGATCTGACCGTATATCCTGATGAGACCGGTCAGGCGTACATTGCTCGCACCGGTTTTCAAGGGATGCACTGCATGTATCAGATTGCGTTGCCGTCAGGCCGCACCATTTACAGTCTGATGCCCCATACCCGTATCTATGCACCCGGCACCCGTGTGCGTGTCGAGCTGCACCCTGGTCACGATCTGGTGTGTTTCCGGAATGGTCGTGCGGTTACTGATGTTGGCAGGGGGGAGGGTGTGGAGGAGATAGAAAATAGGAGATAGGAGATAGAAGATAGAAGATAGAAGATAGAAGATAGAAGATAGAAGATAGAAGATAGAAAGAGAAGGTAGTTTGTTGTTTGGTGTGCGGAAGCCAGACATTTAACTCATTCCCTTCCTGTGGGTTGCGCCAGAGCACCGGTCATTGACGATGCGCACTATTGTTACGTTATCGTGCTGTGGTGACCGGTATGGTCTGTGCTACTTCTCCTTACCCTTAAGCCCACCACTCATAGCTCAACACTACGGTCATGGGCATCCGGTCTGCGACCCTACCGATACGTTCACTGCACTGCTTGCTCTCACCAACATCGCCGCTGCTATTGTGTGTGTCCTCGCTGTCTGAACCGATTCCCGGAACGTGTCCTGGGCTAAATCGATAACATCAAAATATGGTTGTAAAGAAGTCACTGTGCGCTATCCTAATGATCACCATGAGGTAATACCTGAGTGCGGAGTCAGTGTTTCCGCTATGTACGCTGTGACATTACGTGCCGGATTGGCTACCGTTCACGCTCAGGATACCCGCTTTGGGCAGTTTGGAGTGTAGAAGCGTAGCTTCCGTACCTACCTCACTAAATTCCAGGCGCTTGTCGCAGCAGTCTTCCACAAGCCGTGATTGATAATTTACCGGTCAATGCTTTTGACAGAAATGCGGTTTCGGCAGAAATATACTCTATGAAACTGTTGTTTTCTTGCGATACTTCCGTTTATGAAGCCAGGAACGGATGATAAGATCGTAAGCATCTATAACCAGGACATCATCATCTTCTGTTTCAAAAAGACATAGATTGTTCTCAGTCTTTGTTCTAATTAAAATCATCGATGAGCATTGCTTTGCTCTACTCGCAGCTTTCAACTTTTGCCTGGCAGTTGCAATATCTTCATCATCTTTTTGAATTCGTACAGGTATGGGCTGCTCATCTATAAACAAAAATCCATCTATGCCGCTGTTCCTTTCGACAGGAACGGCATCAAGTGCTTTTAACAGGTTTCGTTCATAGTTAGACTTCATCCGAAACCCTTCCTCGCCGACGACGAGCAACTGTGACTCGCTTTTGATAGGCTGGCGTAATCGTTCTTCCGACAGGCTAACCGCTTCTCGCGATATATCAATGCCAATATATGTTCGTCCGAGTAACTTTGCAGCAACGAGTGTTGTTCCACTACCGCAGAAAGGGTCTAGTACGCTGTCCCCACTGTCGGTTGCGATTTTGATGATTCGCTCTAACAACAAAACAGGCTTCTGCGTAGGATAGCCAACTCTTTCCTTTGCTTTTGGGTTTAGGAACGGGATATACCAGACATCAGAAAGCGGAACTCCTTTTTTCTCCTTACCTGCGACAATGTTACCGTGTTGATCGCGACGATATACCGACTTTCCTTTTTCATTGCGCGCTCTTGCCTGTAAAATCTGATCAATGTTTGTGGTTGGTGAATAGTCAGTAAAAAGAACATTAAACTTAAAGTTCTCCGTCTTACTGTAAAAATATATTGTCTGATGAGCCGGGAGAAGACCTTTTTTTGAGTTTGACCATCGCCGATATGTCCAGATAATCTCACTTTGAAAGTGTTCTGGGCCAAATATCTGATCAAGAAGTACACGAAGATGATGGGAGGCTGACCGATCACAGTGAACAAAGATGCTACCAGTATCCTTAAGCACACGTTTGCACTGTATCAAAACCTCTCTCATAAAGGCAAGATATGTTTCGATAGATTCCCAGGTGTCTTCAAATGAATACGATGCATTACCATCGCGATTGACAAGAGCATGGGTTTTTTGTGTAAAAAATGGCGGATCCATATACACAAGATCAATGCTGCTGTCATTTATACTTTGTAAAACAATTCTACAATCTCCACAAAGCACTGTCATATCCACTCCTTTCATTGCAAATCTTTTGCAATATTGACCAGAATCACCTTTAAATCAATGCCTGTTCTGGTTCTTACATATTCCCACGCATCATCTCCAGTATAACATGCTCCTCCGATACCCTGATAGACGGTTTTTATGGTCTCTTGTATCCTTTTGGCCTGCTCTCGATTAGGGTAGAAGAACATAACTCTAACTGGATAAAAACCGTGATCTTTAATAACCTTTATCCGTGCATGTTCTTTGATAATATGATCGCCATCAGTGGTAGCATCACGCCATTTGATCTCTATTGCCTCCCTATCTATCAGGCAATCTATGTGAAATTGCCGTGGACGCTGACCAGATGTGTTCTCTACTTGCGCACGTCTCGCATGAGGGAAGCGTTCTTTGAAGCAGAGAAAGGTAGCTTCTTCCAGAAATGCGCCGGCATATTTGTAAAGAAATCGTCCTTTGTTTTGATACAGATCAATTAATCTTCCTTCATCATCTTGTATTCCTAGAACTTTATATATCAGATAGTGTGATTGATCGTCGCTTTCTAATTCTTTGGTGCGAGTTTCGATCTTGTGTTGTAGCTCTTGAGCATACTTTGATGCTAATGAACGAATTTTGTCTGTAACACTTTCCATATATCTGTACCCTTAGATTGTGTCTGTGAGGTCCGCATTCGCATTATTATAGAGCAAATGAGCATCGGCCAGGCAGTATGGGTGTCTGCACTGGCCTTTGTTTCCTCAATAAGCGTCACCTCATTAATCACTGACAAGCTAGATGATTCATGATGTACATGCACGTCGTCCTGTATCCAACGAGATACTGTATCTAACAAAGTGGCCGTTGCGACACGTGTCTGACATTGAGCACAACTTCTGCAGAAGCCATGCGTTCGCACTCCAAACCGCTCGACACGTGTATCCCTGAGCGTGAACCACAGCCAATCCGGTATATCATACACCGCTTGCACAGTAGAAACGCTGGTACTGCACATCCATACTCAAGTGGATCACCCGTCTGGATGTTGGACAGTGTACAACAATAACTCCTATAACACCAGATTTGATATTAGGCCGGACTGCTGATTTTGTCTGGGGATTGATTGCAGCTGCTTTCGTCTGAACAGACGAAAGCCTTGGTTACATTCAGATTGTCGCAAGCACTTCTAATCTCCCTTACAGTGATACGTGATCAACTCCATTATCCCAAACCACGGTCAATACGACCAGACTGCCCGGTAGGCGCACTAGACGACCTACGTACCACCGCACAGCTTTTCAACGCAGCTCGACCCTTTGTTGTGATAGTAACAGAGTTGCAGGTAGCGGCAAGCGATCATTCTTGCGCGTGGCGTAGGAATTGCCGCAGATTTAAGAAAGTATTTGGTTGACAAAAGTTTTTTATTAGCATATACTAACCTCAACAATTCGATGAGTGAATCCATCCTCTTAGTGCTGTATGATGTCTGTCGGTCCTGGTCACAATCACCCTCTTGCAATGTCGAGAGGAAAGCGTGTTCGCTGTTCTCGCACACTTCTGGTGAGATGAAGGAGTATATATGATCGCCGTCGTGTACGGAAGTTCAACCGACAATACCAAAGGTGCCGCCAGCCTGATCGCTGACATGTTGCGCGCTAAAACGACGGTACCGGTCGATCTGATCGATGTCGCTACCGTGAAGCGTGATTTGCGTCCGCTTTTGCGGTATTGGGTCTGGATTATCGGTTGTCCGACCTGGAATATCGGTGAATTGCAAGACGATTGGTATGATGCGTTTCCTCTGCTTGACCAGCTTGATCTGCAGGGAACCATTGTCGCTCTGTTCGGATTCGGAGATCAGCAGGGCTATCCCGATACCTTCCAGGATGCACTCGGTATTCTTGGCCGAAAAGTTCGCGAACGCGGGGCAATGATCATCGGGCGCTGGCCAATCGATGGTTATGATTTCTTTCATTCACTTGGAGTCGAGGATGGTATGTTTTTTGGATTGGCTCTTGACTATGAAAATGAGGATGAAAAGACGATAGCTCGTCTTCAGGCATGGGTTGATCAGTTACTATCCGAACTGGCTGCGCATCCCGAAGGGATCGTTCGCAGGGATGTATCGGGAACTCACCTTATTCATCCATGAGGCGTTTAGAAGCTATGCGTTTCCACCTGCGAGCTGACAACTGTACGTTCGTCGTTTATCTTCCTGTCATTCACCGTAGTAAGGAAGGTTTCATGCCGAGACTTGATAAATCGGTGCCGACGACTGCCGATCCGCTACGCTGGCTCAGTCGCGATTGGTTGCTGGTAGGGAACATCGGCCTGCTCAGTGGTCTGCTCCTCTCCGGTTTGTTCTGGCTGGTACTGCTGCCACTCGTTCATCTGTGGTTGGGTGTTATAGGCTTACTTCCACTCGTGATTGGCATGGCATTAATCTGGTTTCCGGGTGCACTGGCTGCGGTTGCGGTCGGCAAGCCGGGAGCTGCACTGGCGGTACAGGTTCCCCAGGCCATCGTGCTGTTGCTGCTGACTCCTATCGACGGCGAAGTATTGCTTGTCTGTACGTTCTTTGCGCTCGTCGCCGAGCCGGTTATTGCCCTCTGTACACGTTATCGACGGTTAACTCCAGCCCGACTCGGCTGGTGCGGTTTGTTCGTCGGTGTTGGGATGGTGATTCTGTTTGGATGGTTGTTCCCCTTTGTCTTTACCTCACTACCCCTTAGCGCGATGATTGGGTGCAGTGCGGTTGGTCTGACCTGTCTGTTGGGGATATGCGCGGGTTGGATTGGCCAACGATGGCTCAAAGCATAGATCGAGGAACGTACCGATGCATCGGATGGTATTATTTGCCATCCTTGTACTCTTACTATTGTCCGCCTGCACAAGCAGTACCTCAACTGCACAATCATTGGAAGTAGTCTCAACGACTGACTCATACCGTCTCATTCGTCATGTGTTCGGCGAAACGCAGGTGCCCCTCAATCCGTCACGGGTGCTCGCGTTGGGGGAAGAGGGTCTCTTGATTGATCTTATTGATAGCGGGATGCGGCCGGTGGCGGCAAGCGTGAATCTACCAGATCGCGTCCCATTACTTTCGGCTGAAGAATTGGCTGGAATAGAGCTTTTCCCGTCGGCTGGTGATATTTCACTTGAGACCCTCAGCACATATCAGCCCGATTTCATTATCGGTACCGAATTTTTCATCGACCAGATCGGCTATCGGCAGCTAAGTCAGATTGCGCCAACAGTGGCGTTGAGTGGGGCAACTCCGTTGACGCAATATATCGAAACGCTTACCGTCTTTGGGCGCGCCGAAGAGGCTCTGCGTGAAGTTGATGCCTTGCGCGCCGAAATTCAGCGTGTGGCAATAGCGCGTGGAACTGCAACGCAACGGGTTTCGTTGGTAACAGTTTATCCTGGTATGAATGTAGCGCTCTGGTTCGATGGTCCCTCGCCGATTCCATTGTTAGTTCGCGCATTGGGACTACAGATTCGCCCCGATCCGACCACAACTACCGATCTGAATATTCGGAATGGACGGGCATTTATTAGTCTGGAGCAACTATCCATGGCTGATGGCGATATGATCTTCCTTCTGCAAACCGCAGACGTTGAAGGTGAGGCAAGTGCGGTTGCAGAAATGATGGATCATCCGCTTTGGCAACAACTACCGGCAGTGCAGGCCCAACGGGTGGTTGAGCTGGATCGGATCGGTTTTCCGGGTTTGCGCGGCCAACGAGTATTACTGACGATGTTGGAAGAGATTCTCGCCTCTGGCACGTAAGGAGAAGTCATGTGTCGTAAACTTACGATCCTGGCGCGCGACAGCGCCACTCGCATTGTTGCGCAATGTGAACATGGGACAATTCATCTCTATTGGACGCGAGCAGCGCTCTTTTTACATCCAGCCGAGCTGATGCCCTTGCTCGCGCTCGTTCAATGCTGGAAGCCAGAGTTCGATGAGGCACGAAGCGAACCCTTTTTGATCATCCGGCAACCCGATGGCTCATTGCATCTCTGGTATCACGAGATTGGTGTGTGTCTGAGTCAAAGCGATCTGTACGATCTGGCTGCTCTGCTCTGGCATGCCGCAGCCCGCTTGAAACTACTCAGCCCTGATTCATCGCCACCACCGAGGCATCCACTCGAACCGAGTCGACCGGTGACGTGTGTGCTCCCGCGTCCCGAATGGCGGAATTGATGTCGGTAGGAGGCGAAAGGTTTGGCTGGTGACAAATGCTCTATTATTCTGGATGGTGGTTGTAATCTAAAACATGGCCAGGAACAAAGCATTACTATATATCTGCTCACGTGGTCAGTTGTGAGTCTACCGTGTTATTATGGAGAGCGGAAATTCTGCTTCCGCTCTCATTGTTCACATAAACAGGTCAGCTGTCCTGTCTGTCAATTTTTGAGATGTGTTCTAGCCATGGAACATTGTCCTACCACTTCGGTCCTTAGGATCGGGTGGCAAGCCTAAGTAGCGTTGGCGTAAATCATCCCACAATTCCAGTCGTGACCAGTCTGGTTCCCGACGAAATTTCATCTCGTCGGTAAGAAAGGGATTGGGTAGAAAGATATAAATCTGGTTTTCACCTTTGCCGTTAAATAACCGTATGCCCCAGCTACCAACCGTTCCATCCGGGTTGAGCCTGCGGTAAAACTCAGCCCTCCCTGTACGACGATGCCGGGCAAGTTCGGGATCAACTGGCCGTGTCTTACTCCCCTTATGTTCGCCAATGCATAGATGGAAATGCCAGACCCCGAAGTCAACTGTCAGGTACCCATCGAGCATACCGATGCGCTGAGGTGGCTGGGTTACTTTAATCTCAAACACCGCGCCCTGAATCAGTGGTCCAAAATGGATTTTATCCCAATGATCACGAAAAAGTTCTGTCATCAGTGCGGTGAGAGCTGCCTCATCTGGTTGCAGCGGAAAGATTTCCAGGGTTCCATTACCCGGTTCTTCAACGATGAAAGATTGGTTCGTGGTCGTCATCGCTTGTCTCCTGTGACTGATAAGGGTAGGGCATCCCGCGTAAAAACGTAACCAGATCACGCAGAGAATGGAAGTTTTTCACCGTCTGCCGGTTTAATTGCATAAGCCAGAGAGGGTTTTGCTCATTGCCGTGAATAGTGATATGCAGTGCTGCTGTATCATCTGCCTGGTTGCATTGATAACCGGCTCGCTCCAGTGCATGCATTGTCCATTTGTAGATCAGACCATCACCGAGCAGTACGGCGTGGCGTGATGGCGGTTCGTGCAGCCGAAACTGGCCATGAAAGCGGTCAAATACAAGATTGTTACCGGCGAAAGCCTTCTCAAACGCTCCACTCAGCACGAGATCCTCTGGCGCACCGGCCTGTATCTTGCCGTCAGGTGTCATCAACCAGAGCAGATCAGCAGTTCGTATGGCAAGATCAAGATCGTGGATAGAAAGGATGACAGCTTGCCTCATTTCATGGGCCAATCGGCGGAGTAAACGCATCATCTCGATCCGGCGCGGGAGATCGAGAAAGGCCATTGGTTCATCGAGCACCATCACATGCGGTTCCTGAGCTAAGGCACGCGCTACCATTACTCGCTGTCGCTCACCATCACTCAATTCGTGAACGAAGCGACCGGCCAGTTGTTCTGCCTGTACGGCGCTGAGTGCCCTCTGGATAACCTCTTCATCATGTGGTGTCAGTTTCCCGATCCAGTTCGTATACGGATAACGTCCTAGTGCAACCAGATGGTACACCGAGAGCTGACCCACTTCAATTCGTTCGGTGAGTACGACACTGACACGGCGAGCAATATCTCGTGGTTTGAGAGTAGCGATGTCAATACCATCGAGCAGGACCCGTCCGGCTAGCGGTGCTTGCATACCGATCAGTGTGCGCAAGAGGGTTGACTTACCAATACCGTTTGGTCCTAACAGGCAGACGACGTCACCTTCATTGAGGGTCAGGTTGAGTTGATCTGCAACCACTCGTGCCTCTCCACGCCGATTGGCATAGCCAATACGGAGATGTTCGGTAACCAGAATGGAGCGGCTCATAACCCAAAAACTCCTCGATACCGTTGCAGAACGACCCACATAACGATGGGTGCACCGAAGAGTGCGTTGATGGCATTGAGCGGTAAGACGATACTATAGCCTGGCACCTGGGCGATCAAATCACCAAGCAGGGCGATTGTTGCTCCAATCCACATACAGGCAGGGAGCAGAATACGATGATCGGCGGTGCGGAATAGTGCTCGACAGAGATGAGGAATGGCAATGCCGAGAAATGCAATTGGGCCACAGAATGCGGTGATTGTACCAGCGAGGACAGAACTGCTCAGGACAATACCACATCTCGCCAGTTGAATATCCATACCCATACTGCGTGCGTATGCCTCGCCTAGCAGCAGGGCGTTAAGTACTTTTGTCAGGAGTAATGCCAGTATTAACCCTATTCCGATGGTCGGTGCCAGTACCTGCATCTGGCTCCATGTTACCCCACCAAAGTTGCCAAAGCTCCAGGCGATGTAGGCCTGAATACGCTCAGCGATACTGAAGTACAGCAGGAGACTGACCACAGCACTGGTTACATAGCCTATCATCAGACCCAGGATAAGTAAGGTGATGCTACTCCGCACTCGTTGAGCGAGGGTGAGAATAATCATCATAACCATACCGGCGCCGAGACTGGCGGCAACTACCAGGCTCACGTTACCGAGTAGGCCGGCAACTGCGAGGAGTGCTGTGTTTGCCGCACCAACACTCAGTACAACGATGGCTACTCCCAGACTGGCACCTGAACTAATGCCGAGAACGAACGGATCGGCCAGAGGGTTGCGAAACAGGGTCTGCATCTGCAAGCCGCTAACACCAAGCGCAGCACCGGCCAGCGCGGCGGTCAGTGCTTTGGGAAGACGAAAATCATAAATGATTGTGACCCAGGATTTCCGTTCGGCCTCCTGGTACAAGAGAATACTCAACACCTGTTCGGGTGGGATAGATACCGATCCTAAACTAAGACTCAGCAAAAAGATGCATAGCGTCACGCCAACCATTGCCAGTAGAACCAACGGTTGCAAGCCTGGCCGTGGCCATCGTGTAGATTGTATCGCTGCTGAGAGTGTTTTTGTCATGCTCATCTCTCTATTCTTACTCACTGCTCATGCAACTGGTGGAAGATATGCTCAACTACCGGTCTGTTTTGCACCAGATGCTCACGCACGATGCGTTCGAGAACGGTTTTATCAACGTGATGGTACCAAATGCCTTCCGGGTAGATCACAACGATGGGGCCAGCGGAGCAGACTCCCAAACAGGGTGTCGTGCCCCGCTTTACCCGGCACGGATTGTGATAATTCCCCAAAGGCCCTAATAGTTGCGCCAATTGTGCATATAGTTGTGGAGCCGTGCCTTCTGGATCACAATAGCGTCCAGTACAGATAAAGATGTGGCGCACATATGGGTTCATTTGGGGTTTCGACATCGTTCACCTCTACGGTGTCAGTTGCTGATAGAAGAAGAGTTCGTGATCCGGCAAGAGTTCTGGGTGGAAAATCTTGATCAAATCTGCCAGGATCAGATGTGGATTCGTTACACCGGTCTCCCAATAATCGTTGCCACCATTCTCGTTTAATCGTTTATTGTTGTTGAAGACCGCGCCATTCTGGAAGGCAGCAAACTGTGTAAATCGTTCATCCATTTGTTGCAGTTCGCTCAGGCTCTTGGCACTACCGGGGTTCAGCCAGAAGGATGCATTCTGAGCACGCTCGAAGACCTCTTCAAAGCTTAATTGCTGACTTCCACTCGAAGTGTCATCAGCCCAGAGGTAGTTTGCCCCGGCATCGGCCAGCAGTTGCGCAACATAACTCTTTCCACCGGGCATATACCACGTGCCGCGGAATGGGGCATTCGCAAAGACGGTGGGTTTTTCAGCTACGGCACGGGCTTTAGCTGCGATGTCGCGGTAGCGTTGGGCAATGGCGGTATACAGTTCGTTTGCTTTCGCTTCCTGGTTGAAAAATGCAGCGGTGAACTTGATCCATTCAGCGCGCCCAAGTGGTGAGCCTTCCATGTATTCACTGTTTAAAACAACATTCAGACCGGCTTCCAGGAGTTTGGGGTGAGCGTCGTACTCGGGATTGCCAACCCCATATGTCATAATCAGATCTGGTTCGAGATCGAGTGCCTGTTCAACATTGACCTGACCGCCACTGCCAATTTCTACCAGTTCTCCAGCGTCGATCTTCTTGCGCACTGCTTCGTTGTTGATGTACAGAAAACTATCGACACCTATCAGCTTATCGAGCACACCTAGCCCGTCGAGGTGTGGAAGTTGCGTTGTAGACATTGCAATCACGCGCTGCACTGGAATTTCAATGATCAGTGCATTGTCGCTAGCTGGTGGTGGTGGAGTACCGCATTGCACCAGTATGTATTGGAACTGGGTGTCGGCGTTTCGCCATGGGTTGAGAACCGTAATCACTTTGTAGTGGTTGAAGTACTCGATTGTCCAACCGGTTGCATCGCTGAGCGTAACCTTTTCTGGAAAATAGTCAATCTCCGGATCAAACTCGCTTACACACTCATCGGTCAGATTTGCGGTCGGTGGTTCAAGCACTGCTACTGTTGGGGCGACTGTTGGTACAACGGTCGGTATAGCGGTTGCAGTAGGGGCTGTCATTGCTGCTGTCGAGTTCGTTGGGACAGCGGTTAAGGTGGGGGAACTGGTTTGCTGATTGCCACATGCAACGAGCAGATGGATAAGGACAAGTGCCAGGATGCGGAATAGGAAACGACGCATGACTCTCCTCCATAACAAGACAACAATTGTCTCTAAGAGAACACAAAGACATGCCGACAGCAGGTAATACTGTTGGCTACGACACGCGACAGACGGCTTTGATGGATGGTCAGATTATGTTGTTGGTGTGTAATGTGGGATCCCGGGCAAGCCAGGTGAGCAGTTGTCACTACTCATAAAATAACTCCAGTCTCTTCCGAGAGCTGGAGTAACACATCTTGCCCGCATAAGTATAAGTAAAGCGGGGTACATGTTCTCCTCCTTAGCTCGAGAAGGGCCGAACATCATCACATCGCGGCAGGCGTCCTGGCTTCCGGCTTTCTAACCGGTTACAGTTGCGGCACAGCGCTGGACTTGCACCAGCTTCCACCTTTACGCCCTGGCATCCGGGCCAACGGGTCACCGCGACGATATGAACTTGTCGAACACGCCTCACATCATAGCAGACAAGAGGCGATAATGCAAGGTGGTGTTGAGGATAACGCAAATGTGATTGAATGCGGAAGCAAGATATTGAGGCACTATGACAAAAGCCCCCTTTCGCCTGTAGCGAAAGGGGGCAATTAACAGCTTATTCTGACCTGATCAACACTGCTAAACCCTGTTCACTTCATTATCGTTTTCTCTTAATCCCTTAGCTACGCACGCTCCTACTCACCACCCGTTGTTCCCGTCGGTTGTTCGCTGTTCGGGGGTGTTGGTTGAGCGGTTGGTGTTTCACCGAGCATACCATCGGTTGGAATGCTCAACATTGTCAGCAAGCCGTTGTCACCACTCACCAGACGGGGGAGGATGCCGTCCCAACGTTCGATGAAGCGCAATTGGAGCAGTTGCGGGCTAACGACTTCACCGAGCAACCGCAGCGACTCGGCTTCGGCGCGGGCAATTTCCAGGCGCGCTTTGGCTTCGGCTTCGGCGCGCGCTACCTGCTGCTGCGCCTCGATCCGTGCCCGCTCAAGTTCGCGTGCGGCGCGCAGGGCATCTTGTTCGGCGACCTGCTTGGCTTCGATGGCACGGGCAAATTCAGGGCTGAAATTGAAGTCGGTGATTGAAACACTCTCGACAATCACACCGCGTGGGGTCAGCCGTTCACTCAAGATGTTCAGGATCAAGTCCGACACTTCGGGTCGGCGAGTGATCAGCTCTTCGGCAGTGAAGCGAGCAGTTGCAGCCTTGAGCGCCTCCTGAATGGCTGGATCAACAACCCGGCGCTCGTAATCTACACCGATCTCGCGCACCAGTCGATCAACCTGCGAGGCGTCAGGACGATAGTTGATGACAACCTGGGTAGTTACGGTCTGAAGGTCACGCGAGGCAGCACTTGAGTTCGACTCGTAGCGTTGAGTACGAACTTCAACCACTGTGACCGAGGTGATGAAAGGAGTGCGGAAATGCAGTCCTTCGTCAAGCACGCCGGTAATCTCGCCGAACGTCTTCAACACACCGCGGGTACCGGCTTCAATGGTGGTTACTGAGTTGCTGACAACAAAGATGGCAATCATGATCAGCAGCACAATCCCGACCGCTGCTGACATTGACCATCCGCGCATGGTTGAGGTAGGAAATGGTTGACGATTCTGATTCATCGTTTTGCTCCTTCTATATATCACCTGACATTGATTACAAAACCGTTGATTGACAGGCTAAATATCTCTATAATGGCAGTATACCTGATTCGGATGGTACATGAGTGGGGATGAATTCCACATCTTCGCCCTGTCAATCAGCTCTCTAACACATTATTAGCACCTCGTTGACCGGTGACTAACATCGATCCATCATAATACTGAAGCAGAAGTGATAGGGACGGTTCTACGTCCGCATTGAGGTGAGGCTATGACCGAGCTTGGACGCTGGTTGATCGGTGCTGGTGTCATTTTGGTTGTGATCGGGCTGGTCGTGCTGGCTGCCGGTCGTTTGCCCTGGTTGGGTCGCCTTCCCGGTGACATCCTGATCGAGCGTGATAATCTGACGATTTTCATCCCGCTTGGCACGATGCTGGTGGTGAGTCTGATATTGACTGTCATCGCCAATCTGATTGCCCGCTGGTGGCGATGATAGTCGGAAAGGAAGCGCTTATGATTGATCGGGAAGCAGTGCAGCAGATACGGGCTGATCTGGGAGCATTGCAGCCGCCGGTCCTGTCGTTGTACGTCGAGGTTGATCCAACCCGGCCCGAAAATGAGCGGCGCGCCTGGGTGTTGCGCGCACGTAATGCAGTGAAAGCCCTGGCAGTGCCGGCTGAGGTTGAACAAGTGGTACTTGCAGCTCTTGAGGCGGAGATTGCTCCGGAGGCGCGCACGCTGGCCCTGTTCGCTGCCGCGCCTGCGACCGAGCGCAAGAGCGCAACCGTCGCGGTGACGAAGGTGCCACTCCATATCACGCTGCCTTTAATCGACATAACAAACGGAAAAGTAGAGGCGCGTTGGGGCGAACCGTACATTGCGCCTCTGATTTACGCGCTCGATCAATACGAGCGTACCGCGGTGGTCTGGTTGCGCGGTGAAGGCTGGCGTTTCTTCGAGGTCTTTCTGGGTGAGATTGTTGAGCATACCGACGTGTTCCGGAGCGTTGAAGCCGATCTCTGGCAGCAGGTCACCGAGTTTGACCCCCGCCGACTGCGGGATGATCTACGGGCACAGGCGATGGGCAATCGTGATCGGTTTGCCCGGCGCATGGAGAACATTGCAGCGCGCTATCTGCAACGGCTGGCCGAACTCACCGAACGCGCACTTGATCATTTCCGCATTCGCCGACTGGTTCTGCTCGGTCGCGAAGAGGCAACCAAACAGTTTGCCGATCTGTTACCGCGTTCCGTTCGGCAGATGGTTATTGCGCATGTAGCCGATTTACCGCATCCCGATGCGTCACCAGCCCATGTGCTGGCAAAGGTGCTGCCGGCGCTAGAGCAGGTCGAGCAGAGCCACGAACAGGCATTGCTGGAACAGGTAACGCGCCAGCCCGGTGTATGGGGGATTGATCCAACGCTCAATGCGTTGCAAGAGGGCAGGTTGAGCGTGCTGATTGCGCCATGGCAGCTCGATGCTCAGGTCTGGATGGCGTCTAATGGGTTGCTGGCCGGGAGTCGTGAACAGATTGCGACCCTGGTTCCCGATGGCGAAGCACAGCCGGTTGCATTGCGTGATGTCCTGGTTGATGCATGTGCCGCGTTTGCGACGCGGCTGGAATTTGTGTCCGGCCCTGCCCAGGATCACCTGTCACGCGATTTCGGCGGTCTGGCCGGATTGTTGCGCTGGTAAGTTGCCGGCTCACTCTCCCGGTGTGGTGTAGTGGGCATTATTGCTGCCCGCTACACCTGATTGCCGGTGTTACCCTATCATCACAACATCATCGCACGGTGATGAGAAGACTATGGAATTCAAAGATTACTATGCCATCTTAGGACTTAGCCCGGATGCCGATGAGCAGGCCATCAAACAAGCCTATCGCAAACTGGCCCGTCAATATCATCCTGACGTTAATCCGGGCGATAAGAAGGCCGAAGAGCGGTTCAAAGAGATAAATGAGGCGTATCAGGCGCTGAGCGACCCCGAACGGCGGCGCAAGTACGATGAATTGCGTTCGTATTATCAGCGCTGGCAACGCAGCGGCGGTCGCGGCGATTTCAATTGGAGCCAGTGGCAGGCTGCACCTGGCCAACAGGTCTATACCTACAATGTCTCGCCGGAAGACCTTGAGGACCTGTTTGGTGCCGACAGCCCGTTCTCTGATTTCTTCAGTTCAATTTTCGGTCAGCCCCAGTTCCGGCGTGCGAGTCGGGCGGCCCGTGGACGCGATCTTGAGGCGCCGGTAACCGTTTCGCTCGAAGAGGCCTTCTCAGGCACAACCCGCTCGCTGCAGGTCGGTGACCGCCGGATCGAAGCCCGCATCCCGCGTGGTGTGCGCACAGGTACCCGCGTGCGGTTGAGTGGTCAGGGGGCACCCGGTATTGGCGGCGGGCCGGACGGCGATCTCTATCTGGTCGTTGAGGTGGCGCCGCATCCGCAATTCGAGCGTGACGGTGACGATCTGACGACGACCATTGCGGTCGATGCCTTCACTGCGGCGGTAGGTGGCGAAGTGCGGGTGCCAACGATTGACGGTTCGGTGACGCTGAAGATACCGCCCCGCACGCAGGCAGATCGTGTGTTCCGTCTGCGTGGCAAAGGGATGCCGCGCCTGGAGAATCCCGCCGAGCGCGGTGATCTCTTTGCCCGCGTGAAGCTGGTGTTGCCGGAGCCGTTGAGTGACGCGGAGCTGGCTACGTTGCGTGAACTGGTGCGAAAACGCCAGCGCTAGGGAGAGATGCACCACAGAGGCACCGAGAGTACAGAGAGTGATAGCGGATAATCAGGTGGCAACTGAGGTTATACATATCCTCTGTGTCTCTGTGGTGAGAAATGCACCACATTAGAACTACATCATTGCGAGGTGATTATGGAGCGTCAATCTGGACGCGGTCGCTGGATCGTTCTTTTTATCGAGCTGGCCCTGCTTGTCGTAATTGCCGGCGCTTTTGTCTGGACAGCATTCACCGGCAATCGTCCGGCGACCATTGTCGTTGCCCCGTCTCCCACGCCGGTTGTATTGCCGGCGCCGACGGTCGTGCCGCTCACCGCTACCGATCTGGAAGCGCAGATCGCTGCCGTCTACCGCGAAGCTGGTGTCAGTGTGGTGAATATTACCAGTCGCTCAATCAGTTACGATTTCTTCTTCAACCCGGTACCACGGCAGGGTAGTGGTTCGGGCTTTTTCTACGATGACCAGGGACATATCGTTACCAACTATCACGTGATCGCCGATGCTGACGAACTACAGGTGACGCTGGCCGATGGTCAGACGGTGCCGGCCCGGATTGTTGGCAGCGATCCGTCGAACGATCTGGCCGTGATCAAGGTTGATCTGCCGACAGCGACAATTCGTCCGCTGCCAATTGGCGACTCAACCCAGGTCTATGTTGGTCAATTTGTGCTGGCTATCGGTAATCCGTTCGGATTGGAGCGTACCCTGACCTTTGGTATCGTCAGTGCTTTGGGCCGAGTGATTGAGAGTCCCAACCAGCGCTTTATCGGCGAAGTGATTCAATCCGATGTCGCGATCAACCCCGGTAACTCCGGTGGCCCGCTGCTCGATCTCTCCGGTCGGGTGATCGGTGTTAACTCGGCGATTCTCAGTCCGAGCGGGGCAAATGCCGGGATCGGTTTTGCCATCTCGTCTCGGACTGTCCAGCGGGTTGTTCCCGTCCTGATCCGTGAGGGACGCTATCCGCATCCGTCACTGGGTGTGCGTGTGATCGAGTTAACCCCACAGCGGGCCAGTCTGTTCGAGCGAGCCGGTATGCAGTTGCCGGTAACGCAGGGGTTGCTGATCGCAGAGTTGATCACGAACGGGCCGGCGGCCCAGGCTGGATTACGCGGCCCTGATCGCCTCGTGCGGGTAGGTAATTTAAACCTGCCGGTCGGCGGCGATGTCATCGTTGCCGTCAATGATCGGCCCATCACGACCAGTCAAGACCTGCTCGTCTATCTTGAGACCGAGACACAGGTAGGCGAAACGGTGCAGGTCAAGATCATTCGTGATGGTCGTGAGCAGGTGGTGCCGGTAACGCTGGCTGAATTGCAATTCTAAGCTAAGGAGACACCGCCTATGCTTGTGCGACGGATGAGTTTAGAGGAGCTGGCTGTAGCAGTTGGTCTGCCGGTACCGGTCTTGCAATACCTGACCGACATGGGGTACATTCATCCCGTTCCCGAATTACCGGCAGCCGAGTTTGCTGAGTTACGCCTGATCCGCCGCCTGATCAATGATCTGGAAGTGCCTTCAGAGGCGGTTGACATCATTTTGCACATGCGCCGACGAATGCTGGAGATGCAGCGTGAAATTGCCCGGTTACGGGCAGAACTGGCTTATCGGCGTGCGTTTGAACACAGTCGCAACTGGATCGATGCTGAGTGGTACGAGTAGCGTCCTCAAGCGAACACCGTGACGTCTGGTGGGGCAAAGTGCCGGCTCGTGAGGGAGTGTTGCAGTGTGGGGGTTAGGCTGGTCATATAGCATATTAGATCACAAACAGGAGGTGCGTTATGCCCATCTATTCAATAGATTTTCGGCCTTTTGATTATCTGACCGCCGAATTATCGGCGCTCTGGTGGTTTTACCTGTCGCAGGGACTTGCCCTGATCGCGCTCGGTGTGGCGGTGATTATCTGGCCGGAGCTGCTGGCCTTCCTCGCCGCAGCTTTTTTCATCGCGATTGGGATTGTCTTGCTGGTGTTGGGTTGGCGGGTACGACAGGTCAAACGTCGTTATGAACTGTTCAAGCGCTCGTTTATCATCGAGGCGTAATAGAAAAGGACGTGAGCAATGAGTGATTCTTCGTACATTCGTATTCTGCGTACCCGACTGCCTTACGTCCAGTTCGATACGCGACCCTGGACGCCACCGCTCAACGTGTTCGAGACCGACCGGGAGATGATTCTGGTCATTGAGCTGGCCGGGGTTGATCCGGCGACCTTACAGATCGAAGCCTATCCCGAACTGGTCAGGATCGCCGGTGCCCGGCAGCTCACGCTGCCGACCGGTCTGCGTCGTCTGCACCGGATGGAGATTGCGGCCGGTGTGTTTCAAATTGAGGTGCCATTTGAACGATTGATCGATCCCGAACAGACCAGTGCTCGCTCGGTGCATGGGTTGCTTGAGATTCGCCTGCCCTTTGCCGGACGTACACTACGCCAGGTCGTTATTCCAGTGCTGGAGGGAGAACAATCGTGAATGATCCAAACCCAATGCAACGTCCGCCTATGCCGGAGATACCGGATGTCTTGCCGGTATTGCCGATTAACAACGCGATCCTGTTCCCCGGCATGTTTTTGCCGCTGGTGGTGAGTGGTGAAGCCTGGGTACGGCTGGTTGACGAGGCAGCACTCTCTACCAAGATCATCGGCGTCTTCCGCCGCATTCAGTCCGGCGCCGAGTTTGAGCCGGAGATGCTGGCCCAGACCGGCACGGCAGCCTTAATTGTGCGGATGATGCGCCTGCCCCAGGGTGGCGTGCAACTGTTGTTGCAAGGGCAGGCCCGGATCAAGGTGCAGCGGTGGGTGACCGTCAAGCCATATCCCCAGGCGCACGTTACGGTCGCTCTCGATCCAGTTGATGTTTCGATGGAGACCACCGGCCTGGCGCGAGCGGTACTGGCAGGTTTCCAGCAGATCGTTGAGCAAAGTCCGAATTTGCCCGATGAACTGGCGATTGCCGCCGCGAACGCTCCCCATCCGGGCATGCTGGCCGATCTGATCGCGGCCAACCTGAATCTGAATCTCGACGATCAGCAAAAGGTTCTCGACACGTTTGATGTGCATGAGCGGCTGCAACTGGTGTTGCGTCTGCTTGAGCGTGAGCGCGAAATCCTGTTAATTGGCCGCAAAGCCCAGGAAGAGGTCTCGAAGAACCAGCGCGAATACGTGTTACGGCAACAGCTCGAGGCAATCAAGCGCGAGCTAGGCGAAACCGATGATCATGCCGCTGAAATTGCCGAGTTGCGGCGGCGCATCGAAGAGGCCAATCTACCGGCTGAAGCCCGTCAGGAAGCAGAGCGCGAGCTGTTGCGCCTTGAACGGATGCCCCCTGGCGCAGCCGAATACACCGTTGCCCGCACCTACCTCGACTGGCTGCTCGATCTGCCGTGGCACACCAGCACCGAGGACAATCTCGATATTACCCAGGCCCGCCAGGTACTTGATGAAGACCACTACGATCTCGAACGCATCAAAGAGCGGATTATCGAGTATCTGGCGGTACGCAAATTACGCCGGGAAGAAGGTGCTGACAACGAGGCGCGTGGTCCGATCCTCTGCTTCGTCGGTCCGCCCGGCGTGGGCAAGACGAGTCTGGGCGCGTCAATTGCCCGGGCGTTAGGGCGTAAGTTTGTCCGGGTTGCCCTCGGTGGTGTACGCGATGAGGCCGAAATTCGTGGTCATCGTCGCACTTACATCGGTGCCCTGCCCGGTCGGATTATCCAGGGGCTGAGTCGGGCCAAGAGTAACAATCCGGTGCTGCTGCTCGATGAGGTGGATAAGCTCAGCATCGGCTTTCAGGGCGATCCGGCAGCGGCACTACTCGAAGTGCTCGATCCTGAACAGAATGTCGCGTTCGTTGATCGTTACCTGGATGTACCGTTTGATCTGAGTAAAGTACTCTTTGTTTGTACGGCCAACCGGGCTGATACCATCCCGCCGGCGTTGCTCGACCGGATGGAACTGCTGGAACTTGCCGGTTACACCGAACAAGAAAAGCTGGAAATAGCCCGTCGCTATCTCATCCCGCGCCAGCGCCGTGAACAGGGCATGACAAATCGCGGGCCAGAGTTGACCACAGCCGCCTTGCAGCGTCTCATTCGCGAATACACGCATGAAGCCGGCGTTCGTGATCTGGAACGGCGGATTGGGGCGATCTATCGCAAGATGGCGACCCGTCTGGCCTCGGAACAGACGCTACCCGATCAGGTTGATGCGGCTGATCTCGACGACCTGCTAGGGCCGCCGCGCTTCCGCAGCGAGACCATCCTCGGCGACAATGAAGTGGGGGTGGTTACCGGGCTGGCCTGGACACCGACCGGCGGTGACGTGCTCTTCGTTGAGGTGAGTGTCATTCCGGGCAATGGTCAGCTCATCCTGACCGGTCAATTGGGTGATGTGATGAAAGAATCGGCGCGGGCCGCCCTGACCTACGCCCGTTCGCGCGCATCCGCTCTGGGTATCGATCCAGAGGTCTTCCAGAAGAGTGACATTCACATTCACGTGCCGGCCGGTGCTGTGCCGAAAGATGGCCCATCGGCAGGCATCACCATCGCCAGTGCGCTCATCTCGGCGCTGACCAGACGCGAAGTTGACAAACGGATCGCGATGACCGGTGAAGTAACCCTCCGTGGCAAGGTATTGCCTATCGGCGGTGTCAAAGAAAAACTACTTGCCGCGCAGCGGGCCGGTGTGCGCAAAGTTCTGCTCCCTACCGAAAACGAGATCGACCTTCGCGACGTACCTGCCGAAACGAAGGAGCAGTTGGAGATTGTGCTGGTCAAGCATATGGACGAGGTACTGCACGAACTGGGTCTGGAAATTGCCCCGCAACCGGTGAGTGAGTAATCGAGCGACACGCTAGTGGATTGGCGTCGGCGTAGGGGCGACGCATGCGTCGCCCCTACACCTGTCATCGAATTTGATATGATGTCCAGCCTGAAGCCCGTGTTACCGGGGAACGACTCTGTATTACCGGCCACGTCATACCATCCGGCAAACGGCTGTATCTCCTGTGTGAGCAATCTGCCAGGTCAGATGCAGTCACGATAATCGCTTAAGATGTGGCTTACCCGATACACGATAGGGGGAGCAGCCAGTTCCTATGGGCGTGCTACGTCACGCCTCATGGTAGCAACCCAGGTTATGCCCATTCTCTGTGTCCTCCGTGTCTCTGTGGTGACAAAGGTAGCAACTTGAGTTGAAAGATAGGTTCTGCGCATGCGTGTTCGTCTCCTGGTGCTAATAATGTTGCTCTCGCTGACAGCCTGTACCGCAGCGACACCAGTGCCGTCGCCTACAGCCATTCCTCGCCTACCCACAGTCACACCCGAACCATTGTCGCAAAGCACACCGACTCCACGCATCATTCGCCTGAGCGAATCTCCTTTACCCGTCTTCACCCCAACACCAATCCCAACGCCGGTTATCTCTGCGGACGGCATCACCACCGCCAGTATGGCGCAGCTTGGCATCAGTGCCGAACCGTATGCGATCCTGGGCGATCCCAACGCACCGGTGACCATCATCGAATTTACTGATTTTGGCTGTACCTTCTGCCGTCGCCACCACGTGCTCACCTTCCCTGCCTTGCGGGAAGAATTCATTTCCAGCGGCCAGGTCTTCTACGTGGTCAGACAGCTCCCGGTCACCAGCCCGCATGGTGATCAGGCGGCGTTGGCTGCGCTATGTGCCGGCGAACAGGGCAAATACTGGGAGATGCACGACCAGCTCTTCGCCGCCGGCGATGCCTGGTACAGCGATGCTACCACTGCCCGCAGGCGGATCATCGCGCTAGCGACCGATCTCGGTCTGGATAGCGCCGTGTTGCAACGCTGTATGGAACATCCGGCGACCCAGGCGACGCTGGCCCGCCACGTGAGCGAAGCGCATGCCTTACGGGTGTTCGGTACGCCGACCTTTTTCATCAACAATCAGCTCTTTGCCGGTGCCCAACCGATTGCACGCTGGCGTGATGTGTTGGAGGGAGGAGGGAGGAGATAGGAGATAGAAGATAGAAGGTAGAAAGTAGAAGATAGGATAGATAGAGGAGAAAGGGGAGAGGGGAGTGAGGGCATCTCCCTCAACATATCTACCTGATACTCTCTCCTCACTCCTAATGCCTATTTCCTATCCCCTAATGCCTATCTCCTAATACCTAATGCCTATCTCCTATCCCCTAATGCCTATCTCCTATTTTCTATTTCCTATTTTCTATCTCCTCAGTTACACTTATCATGCAAACAGGTAAAGATAATCTGAACGCAAAGCGTATTCTGTATGTCACAAACCCCACCTGCTGAACCAACCCTCCGCCTCTTCATCGCGCTCGAACTGCCGCAGCCAGTGCGCGATGAGCTGAAGCGCATTCAACAACGTTTACAAGGCCACAGCCGGGCCGCACGCTGGACAGACCCAACCGGGATGCACCTGACCCTACACTTTCTCGGCGAAACGCCGGAGCGCCTGGTTGAACCGTTGCTGACCGGTTTGCGGTCGGTATCGGCACCTGCCCTCTCGCTCACCCTCGACCGCCTGGGCTGTTTTCCGGCCAACGGCGCCCTGCGCGTGGTCTGGGTTGGCCTGCGCGGCGATCTGGCAGCGCTTGCCACCCTGCACCGGTCACTCGCTACGGTCATCCAATCGCTCGGCTTACCGACCGAAACGCGGCCTTTTGTACCCCACATTACCCTGGCTCGTGCGCGACCCAACGCCACAGCCGCCGATCTGCGCGCCCTGCGCACCGCATTGGACACCGTTGCTCCGCAATCGTTGACCTGGCAGAGCGATTCGCCGCGCCTCTTCCGCAGCCAGTTGACCCCACGTGGCGCGGTGTATACGGTGTTGGGATAACGATTCCGGACACGTCCGCTATACCGGCGGTATAGGATGCGTAGCGGCTTGTGGCCGGTGGTCGCCACATGGGAGATGGTTGCTACCGGTCACGCTGGTGTCTCCCGATAAACGCATATCTGATGCGATCATCAGGCGTATCGAGAGACACCACCGGCAGCGTGTGCTGCGCATCGTACTGCGGCATGGTACAGCGCACGCCACGTTCGCGCTTACGGACTATCACGCATAATCAACGGTGTCCAGACCTGATACGTCACCTCGACACCACCCCAGAACCCACCACGCAACGTATAGCTGCCGCCACTCAGCACACCCGCATCGCTCTGCCCGACCGTACCGCCCAGCGCGTAACTCCCGCCGGTGCTGACCGTATACCCGCCACCATCCACCGTCCACCAGTTCAGGTTGTAAGGGCCGCCGGAAGAGGCCAGGGCAAGCGCAGATAGCAGCAGAAGAAGCGGAATCAGGCCAGGAACGAGGAGTCTACGGATACCTCGCATTGTCCACCTCCTACTGAAGCACAACCAGCATCCGAATAACACCTGTGCCATCATCCAGCCCTTCCAGCGCCTTACCGATGACCGTTCCTTGCGGTGGGTTGGTGCCGGCGCGCATCGCGTGACCAGGTGTCGCCGAGGCAACCAGCAGATCGCCAGGCTGGATAGGACCGTTCTCCGTACTCACCTTAACCGGTACGACCCCCACCACTGCCAGCGGGATATGGCCTTCCAGGTTGCCGTCTACCGGCTGACCACCGATAAAGCCCGGTCGGGTTGAGTAGACCCCAACGACAGTAGCCTGGTAGGGTTGCGTACTGCGGGCTAGCCTGCCATCTGCACCGATGACAAGCACATCCCCCGGTTCCAGACCGGAAACAGCGGGCAGCATCTCGGCAAAATCGGCGGCAGGCGTGCTAAAGCCTACATCGGATTGCACCTGACCGGTCGATGTCACCCGGAACAATGTATTGGTTTCTGCATTGTTCACGGCAGTGATAAAGTCGCCGGTACCCGTACTACTCCCCTGCAAGTACAGGACATTCCCACTTTGTGCATTGTAGAAATGGGCGGTATGGAAACCACTATTGTTGGTGAAGTAGGCTGCCATTCCCTGACCGGTGTCGGTATTATTCACCCGTAACGCAGCTTTATTGCGGCCATTGCCATTCCCCTCAGCATAGAGGGCGATCCCATCGCTGGTGTTTTCAAAATACCCACCGTAGCCATTGCTGCTGTTACTCTTGCCTCGGACGCCGTAGTTAATGCCGCTGGTGTCGGTGGCAACGCCATACACGCCGGTACCAGAAGGACTGATGCTCCCACCATACACACCGTAGGTAGTTCCGGTATTGGCAACGGCAAGGCCATACACACCTCTACCGGAGGTGCTGGTGGTTTCGCCAAAAACACCTGTGCTTATACCAGTCTCGGTCGTGGTACGACCATACACGCCAATGCCGGACACACTCGTTCCGTAGACGCCCCATCCACCACCGTCATGTGATCCCCACACCCCGAT
This sequence comes from Chloroflexus aurantiacus J-10-fl, assembly GCF_000018865.1. Classification (NCBI taxonomy): domain Bacteria; kingdom Bacillati; phylum Chloroflexota; class Chloroflexia; order Chloroflexales; family Chloroflexaceae; genus Chloroflexus; species Chloroflexus aurantiacus. Next base: position 389,048 of record NC_010175.1, on the reverse strand, counting down.
CCCGGTTCCTCCAGTACCTTTATTCAACCCACGCACTGCGGTAGAGGTGGCCCCAGGAAGGGAGGAAAATGGCACCTCTCCCAGAATAGCCACCGCGTCATTACTGGTAGACCTTGTGACGCCGTGAATACCGGGTGCCGAACCTGACGACGCCTGGTGAATACCGTAGACACCTGTACCGTTCGGGCTGTTGCTCCTGCCATAGACGCCGTAGGTTACGCCACTGGTGGCAGCAGCGTAGCCCATAACACCCGCAGCGTCGGAACTAGTACTGTCGGTCTGCACGAAGACACCGTAACCGAACCCACCTGCGGCTGTATTTTGTACCAACAAGCTGGCATCCACAACCGATCCAATCACCTGCGCCCCTGGCCGTAGCCCCAATGCATACGGCGCTGCTGTCAGGGCGTGCCGTGGGGAAAGGGTAGTATAGCCGCTATCGCCGCTACACTGCACGGCGATCTGCAACCAGCGCACATCGCCGGTAAACACGCCGGTGCCAAAATCCAGCGTGACCGTGAACAGGCCGTTGCTGACGGTCACGCCGGTCTGGGTGAGGGTGCTCCCGACCTGTGCGCCACCGCTGACCGCATCCCACAGACTAAACTGGAAACTACAGGTGCCGTTGTATGGACTACCATTCTTCTGAAGCTGGCCCTGGTAGGTGAAGGCCGTGCCGAGGGGTGCTGCTTGAACAGAGCCGATCATCAGGATAACGCTTACGAGAAGCACACCTGCAATCCCGATGAGCCGATGACGAGTCGGTTGCCGTCCTGCGAAGAAATGTCCACTATGGTTGCTCATACGTCTCTCTTTCTGCGCTGTTGGGTAAGGAAGATTGCGTACAGGAACAGCAACCGAACACCCTGATAACGGTTGCACCATCTCCTGCCTGCCTTCTTCGTGCCGACAACAATGCGAACGTTCCGGTGCTGACCAGCGGGTCTGGCGAAGAATGTGGTTCGTCATCACCTCCCATTGCGACGTGCTTCCATACCCATTGTTCGTATCGGGTGCTCCGACCGGCATCGTGTGCAAATCACGTCGAACGGTGTGGGTGCGATCATAGTCGCTGTGGCAGCGTGCTTGACACGCTCAGCAATCCATTCGGTTTTGGTGATTTATATTCACAGTGCAGCAGGAGAACACTTTTCCCGATAGTATAATGAACAGCCTGCCACAAGCAATAGAGAAATGAATAGTCAGGCGGGGTGATCAATCTCCGTGTCTTACCCATGCGCCTCTATCCCGGCATTGCGTATGCTGGCTTGCGTACAAGTGGCACCGGGTATGCAGGTACTGTCGCGATAGTTACCGATCCGGTGCGGCGCATACGGTGCTGCGGCAGGTTTGTGAAGGCGGATGCCATTCTGTAGCGGTAGTTCCCGCCCCCCCAGCGGGCTATGCATTACCCATAACTATTTTGTCAACCTCTTCACGCATCAGCAGCGCCTATCGTATCGTGCACGTTCCTGGGCACTATCGCGTTGTAACGCTGTAGCGTGAGTCGCACGTCACGAATGGGAAACGTATGGTCGCGGTGGTGGCGGAGGGAGACGGTGTATCAGACGGTGGGGCATGCTTCCAGCCTGCCGGCGGAGCCAGCCCCTGACGGCGGTGGCGATGATGCCGGCACGCGGGCTGGAAGCCCGCGCCACAGGGAGCGCTTGCAGCCCGGTCTAACGCAGCGTGACCTGTGGGTAATGCATAGCAGCGGGGGCGGGTGAGTGTGGGGGCGTGTCTGTATCCCCTGGGAGTGCGCGCCTCCGGCGCGCTCGCCACCGACACCAGCCCGGCATGCCCTGGGAGCGCGCCTCCGGCGCGCTCGTCATCTGAACCAGCTTGTGAAAGCGGAAGTCATCCTGTACCGATAGTTCCCGCCCCCAGCGGGGGCGGGGTAGGGTGGGGGCGTGTCTGTGTTCCCTGGGAGCGCACGCCTCCGGCGCGCTTACCACCTGACCCACCACGTGCTAGCGGGAGTCATCCCGTACTGGCGATTCCCGTCCCCAGTCGGTCCTATGCATTACCCATAAGTCACGTGGTAGGCAGTGGGGTGCCGCATGTAACATGTGGTGGCTCCCCGTGACGCAGGCGGAAAGCCCGCGTTGCAGTCATTCCCGCTACCCCGTCAGGTGCTCACCGTAGCCGCTGGTGCACAGGGTGGACACCTGTCCCATGGTCGGGCATGACGGCCCCTCCGCCTCACCCAACCCGCCGATCTGGTCGTGCGGGCTGACGCTCTGCCTCACAACCTGCAAGCCCCTGCGGGGCTACCCCGCAGCACGCCCGGTCCCCACTCCCCGCCGTCAGGCAGCTCCGAAGGGGCTTCTATGAATTGAGGTAGAGTTGTAACCCGCCGACTCGCCGGCCATCACCCCCGCTCCCGCACGCGAGCTATGCAGTATCCGAGGTATGGGTTATGCATAGCCCGCGTTGTGCGGGAGAGGGGCCGGGGGTGAGAGCCATCAGATCATCCTCAGACCAGAAGCTGCGTGTCAGCGTATGCCTACGGTGCCTTCACTACCAGCGGTAGGTAGACGAAAGACGATCTGACCAGATAGCTTTCACCTGTGGTGAAGGGCAGGCTGCTCAGGGAGTTACCACTCGGGTCGGTAATGGTAGCTGTTGCAGGAACATCCAGCCGTAGCGTCCCGCTGCCGGTACCGGTATTGACCGTGACAGTGTAGGAACTGCCGGAGCCACTCACACCGGTGATGCCGACGCCACTCAGGCTGTCAGTGGTCGTCAGACTGAAATCACCGCTATCCACGCCGGTCACGGCTTCACTGAACGTGACCGTGAAATTCACGCTGGCGGCACCGGTCGGATTGGGGCCGGCACGGGTGATGGCGGTGACGGTCGGCGCTCCCTTATCCACCGTGTAACTCTCACCGGTGAAGTTGCCGTTGCCGGCCCCCAACCCAGCCAGCGGATTACCGGCCACGTCCACAATCGAGTCGTTGTCCACCAGGGTCAGCCCCAGTGTTCCGCTGCCGGTGCCGGTATTGACCGTGACGGTGTAGGAACTGCCGGCGCCGCTCACACCGGTGATGCCGGCACCGCTCACACCGCCGGTCGGGTTCAGGCTAAAGTCGTTGCTATCCACGCCGGTCACGGCTTCACTGAACGTGACCGTAAAGCTCACACTGGCGGCGTTGGTCGGGTTGGGGTCGGCGCGGGTGATAGAAGTGACCGTGGGAGGAGTTACATCCAATTCGTAAGAACCAATATCGCAGGTCGCACTACTGTCGCCATTGCCGTCCTGCGGACGGGTGACGCCGTTCTGCGATTGGTTGTTGACCGGTGCAGCGGCGCAGATGGCGTTGCTCCCCTTGTCAATGGCCGGGCTATCGGTGTTGAGCGGGAAATAGGCAGGCGTGCCGGCGAGTGTGCCCAGGTTCGGATCCTGCCCGATGATGTTGCCGTTCACGCCATTAGTCAGGTTGCAGGCATTAGTACCTGTGTTCTCGATCAGATTGTGGTCGGCAGATGCGACCGATCCCCGGCAATCGCCACCGAAGCTATTGGCGATGATGGTATTGTTCAACGTCAACGTGCCGGTGGAGCCAATGCCGCCGCCGTTAGGAGCTCCGTTGTTCGAGAACGTGCTGTTCGTGATAGCCAGCGTGCCGACGGTGTCGTTGTAGATTCCGCCGCCGCTGCTGGATACTGTGTTGCCTTCGAATGTGCTGTTGGTGACGGTCAGTGCGTTCGCATTGTAAATGCCGCCGCCGTTGGTTGCTATGTTGTTCGAAAACGTGCTGTTGGCGATAGTCAACGCGCCCTGGTTGTAGATGCCACCGCCGTCGAAGGCACCTGTCTGGTTGGTCGAGAAGGTGCTGTTGGTAATGGTCAGTGTGCCCGAATTGTACATTCCGCCGCCGCTGTTACTTGCTATATTGTTCGAGAGCGTGCTGTTCGTGATAGTCAGCGTGCCGTTGGTGTCGTTGTAGATGCCCGCACCATAGTCTGCCATGTTGTTCGAGAGCGTGTTGTTCGTGATAGTCAGCGTGCCGTTGGTGTCGTTGGAGATTCCGCCGCCGCTAATGGTTGCTGCGTTGTTCGAGAACGAACTATTTGTGATAGTCAGCGTGCCTGCATTGTAAATGCCACCGCCGCTGGTGGTTGCTGCGTTGTTCGAGAATGTACTATTCGTAATGGTCAGCGTTCCCGTGTTGTCGATACCCGCGCCGAAGCCTGCTGCGTTGTTCGAGAGCACGCTGTTGGTGACGGTCAGCGTGCCGCTGTTTTGAATGCCGCCGCCGAAGCCAAGGGAATACCCATTGGTAATGGTCAACCTTTGCAGCGTCAGGTTCGCGTCGGAGTTGATAAGCAACACCTGATCGCTGCCACCGCCACTGATGGCAATGTTCCCGCCGCCGTCAATCGTTAGCGCTCCCGCTCCGCCAGCAATGAAGGGCAAGACGGCAGCAAGCGTAATTGTCCCGCTCACGCTAAAGGTAATGGTGTCGTCAGCAGCGCTGTTAGGGCCGCAGTCGCCGTTGCCGGCATTGTTCGCCGATGCGATGGCTTCCCGCAGGGTGCAGAATCCATCCCCCGCCGTGGGCATTGCAGTGTCTCCCAGACTGTTCACGACAAAGCCCGCTGCATACATCGAGCGGACGGGCAGTCCTCCGACTATCAGCGCCATCACGATCAGAAGAGCGAGCATTCGGGGAAATCGGGTGATCGTCATACAGCCTCCTGAGTTGTACCTGTTACGATTGCGTACCTGAACGACGTGCGGCTCTGTGCGTTTTTGCCGCAAGATAAGGCCGGCCAATTCGAGGACATCCCCTGCGCCGCGCAACGGTCAGCGCGACGAACATCGTGAGGCGCCGATAGCGTATCTGGTAGCCTGCGATCAATCGTCTGTTGTCAGCCTTTCCAGGTTGAGATGGGCAGACGACTGCTGCCGCCCATCGCGGCTGCGGCCTTTTCGCCTAACTCCCGAAACTGGGCTGAGAGCGAATTCAGGCGGTCGACCCATTCCGGACTCGGTGTCTGGCCTGCGATGGCCTGGAAGTAGACCTGGACAATACACGCCATGGCAAAGGGGTCAATTAGCGCTGCTTTCAGCGCATACGCGGTGATGATGGCGATGATCAGCGTCCAGAACCCACCCAAACCCGGCATCACGCTCACAAGTGCGGCAACCGGTGCAATCACGATCAGGAAAATCACAAAGGACAATATCCAGGCAAAGATGGTGAGGAAGACCGCATTTTTGAGCAGCAGCCGGTAGTTTTGGGCGTACAGGATCACGCCGTCACGAGCGCTGGCCCAGCTATTCGCTTGATCGGTGCGGATGATGTAGGCGAGAATGGCCTCGTCTACATACGTCAGCGAGAATCTGATCACGGCTGTCACAAACTCCATGGCGTTGGTTAGTCCTGGGATGGGCAGAAAACTGCTGATAGTCAGCAGCGTGCTGTTCACGGTGCGGATGATACCTTTGATGAGCTGATCGAGGCCAAAGAGCAGTGAGGCTTCGGCGAAACGCGCTTTCACGATCTGAGAGGCATACGCGATCTGCCCCGTTCCTTCCGGTATGGGTTGGTCATCCATCAGGCGTACCAGTACTGCAATATGCCCCGCTTTGACAATGTACATCAGATACTCACGGGCAAAGTACAACGCGCCCGACACGAACCCAAAGCCGAACAATCCGCCCCAAAATGCACTGCCACCTGCGGTCTCGGCATCGCCAAGGACGCTGCCGATCAGGTATCCGATACCGGCGCCACCACCGGTTGCCACGATGTAGGCGAGGGTAATCCCAAAGTAGATGGCGAAACGGAAGCCGATAAACGGCGTGGTGCGGATGAGCAAACTGAAAGCCTTGCCGATGCTGAAGTCCCACATGGTCTTTGCTCCTCTCGTTGAATGCATCTCAGGGGATGGAATAGGAAAGCAGCACGATCTCGGTTACGCCGGTATCGCTGGAGTCCCGCGATTTGACCAGACCCACCCCTGACGCATACCAGGCAGAACCAGTTGTAGTCGTACTCAACGCTGTAGCACCTGCGAACGAGATGTCAAACCTGGTTGTGCAGTCAACTCGCAAGGCTTCGAGGTTGCCGACGGGCACGCTCACCCGTTCCACTCCGATGGCTTTGCACGACAACTGCATCGTGTTGCGCAATGCTACGGTTGTGCCGCCAATATCAGATTGACCGCCATAGACAATGGTCTGCGTCCATTCAGCGCCTGGCTGAGGATCGGCGGGGAATGAGATGCCGGTATTGGACTCCACCGTAAACGTGAAGTTCATCTGGTCCGAGAGAGCGACGCTGGGGTTGGAACCGGCTGACAGACCGATGAGATTGCCTTGCTGACATTGCCAGCTTCCCTGGCGGGTAGCGCCGCTGCTGAACACATCCTGATCGTCGAAGCCGTCTTCGCGAACCTGGGTGATTGTCCGCACGAACGTATCGCTGCTCGCGCCGCTGATCTGGTATTGCCAGGTAGCGCCCTGAACTACGGGGTAGTAGGGGTTCTGGCACTGACCGGCGGCAGCCACAGGCGGAACAGGTGCAGTGGGGTTCTCTGCCACCGGTGAGGGTTGAACGGTCGGAGTGGGGTTCTCTACCACCGGTGAGGGTTGAACGGTCGGAGAGGGGTTCGCTGCCACCGGCGACGGTTGAACGGTCGGAGTGGGGTTCTCCGCCACCGGCGACGGTTGAACGGTCGGAGTGGGGTTCACCGCCACCGGTGACGGTTCAACCGTCGAACTGCCGCCTGACGAGCAGGCGGACAAAGCCAGGATCACTGCAATCAGGACGAAACGAGTGATGGGCATTGTATATCTCCCTTGCACAAGCGATCATAAGGATGACGGTAGATCAATGCCTGGTGGTTTGCTCATCGACAGTAACCACCTCATCGCCTGTTCGTCAGAACGAGTGTCTATTACTGCAATGAAATCATGTGTCTCTGCGCGTATGTGGTAACTATCTGTTCATACCTTGCGGGTAATCAATGCGCTGCCTGTCGGTTCGCCAGTTATACGTATGCCTGTGCAATGCGCAGTAAGTAGTTAATGACTCACAGGGGACCGGGATCGTCGCAGCAGCAGACCCAGCACGCCCAATATCCCGCCCAGCTTCAACAAGATGAGGAGCCAGTTGAGCAGGGCAAAAATCCCCAGCACCACAAACAGTCCACCAAAGCCAATAAACACGGTAGATGGCAGCCAGGTGAAGGGCGAGTCGATCACCGCAAATTCAGGGTTCTCCGGATCGTAGAGTACGGTCACTTCCTGGCCGCGACGATAGGCGGGAGGATTACTGCTTGTCGGGTCTTGAAACCGCACAACCTGCCCCGTACTGGTGGTGAATTCCACCACGGCCTTATAGCCGGTGCTGCCCCTGGAACTCCGCACCTCGTCCAGATCGACAACCACCCCACTAGCCGAGAGGTGTGATGAGGGTACCATCCAGTCGCGAGCGAAGAGACCGACCCCGACGAAGATTGCTCCGAAGATGATCATGATGAATCCACCCGTCAGATGGCTAAACAATTTTGTGATCATGTGTGCCCTCCAGTCGTTGATGTACTACAAAGTTGCCATTGCCATCATCGTCCCGCAGCTTGCCCCCTCCTGAACGGCTGGGAGATAGCTGTATTGCGATACCTCTCAGCATACACAAGAAGCGTCTACAAAACGTCTACATGCATACCGTGCTGGCCCGACTCATGACTGTTTCAGTACCAGGGGCAGATGAACCCGCTGCACTTGAAGCTCATACGCGCCGATGTCACACGTTCCGTCTTGGGGACGGGTAACGCCGCGCTGGTCGGTAGCCGGACAGTCGCTGTTGGTACCGGCATTAACCGCAGGTGAGGTCAGGGCAAGCGCCCGTGTTGGGGTGAAGCCGCCGTTGTTCTGCAACGGGCCGAGTTGTGGATCAACATTGTTCAGATCACCACTGGCCGTCAGTAAACTGGCGCAACTATTATCGTTACTCAGGTTGTAACCCTGTGATGTTGGTGGTGTAGAGATAAAGCAGTTCCCGCCGGGTGTGTTGTAGGCGAGGAGAGTGTTTTTGAGCGTTGCCGGCGCGTCGAAGAGAATCCCACGGCTCGTGTTGTGACTGATCGTGCTGTTGAGCACGCTGAGCGAGCCGGCAAAGTGTCCGATTCCGCCGGTATTATTGCTGGCGAAGTTATTGCTCACCGTGACATTGATCAGCGTCAGGGCGCCGTAGTTCTCGATTGCCCCTCTGGCGACTGCGGTGTTGCTGATGATGCTACTGGCGGTGATGGTCAGCGGCCGATTGCTGAAGACACCACCGCCTCTTTGAGCAGCATTGTTGCGCACGATAACGTTCTCCAGGTATCCGCTACCGGTACCGGGACCACAGCCAATGCAAAAGCCGCCGCCAACATCACTGCTGCTCGTACCGGTCGTGGCATTGTTTTCGATGATCACGTTGTAGAGTTCGAGGCGGCCCCAGCTTAGCAATCCAGCACCACCTTCTCGAGTCGCAGCAGGCAGGCGACCATTCCGCACGGTGAGGTCTCGCAGCACCAGAAGGTCATCCTGAAATCTTACAGGTGCCCTGGCTACAAGATGGAAGACCCGATCAAGCTGATTGCCGTCCACAACCGTGGTTGAAGCACCATTGCCTTGAATGATGAGCGTGCGGGTCACTGCCGAAGCTGTTGCGAAGATGTCCAGATCACCGGTGGTATTGTTATCTTCACCTGCGCCAGCGATGTTCAATGTGTAGACGCCCGCCGGCAGGGTGATGGTGTCGTTGCCACTACCGGTCGGACAGGCGTCAACTGGACTTTGCGTATTCACCGCCTGGATCGCCTCGCGCAAAGAACAGTCACCATCACTATTCAGTTCATCATCGGTGGTAGTGACGACGATTGAGCCGGCACTCAGCGTTGGCCGGGCGTTGTGAAGCAGGAGCCATCCACCAACCACACCGGCCACGATCATCAACATAATCCAGCCCCAGGAACGGCTTTCGATGAAGCTTCCCCACCTATCCTGAGCGTAACGTCTACCTTTCAAGATGGAGCGAGAAAAGGCATGTGAGCCAGAGGTATAAACGAGCTTGCCCACCAGACCACGTAGCGTGGGTAACGATAGTACGGTGTTATGTCGTTCCATACTCGCCTCTTGTGTAGTTACACATCGTTCGTGGTTGTCTCCAGCATACACAAGAGGCGTCTACAAAACGTCTACATGCATACTGCGCTTGCCAGGCTCATGACTGTTTCAGCACCAGGGGCAGATGAATCCGCTGCACCTGAAGCTCATGCGCACCGATGTCACACGTTCCGTCTTGTAGATGGGTGATGCCATGCTGGTTGGCAATCGGGCAGGTGTAGCCTCTCTCGAAGTCGACCTCGCAGGGTGGATGAGCAGGTTGTGTTGCGGAATATGTACCAGTTTGTTAGTTAATTCGGGCTTCAAAGCGACTTGAACAACCAATACAATGCATGGTAATCGCTCAAACAGAGGAGGTTCCTATGCGCACACGTTGGTTATGGGTAGGCTTGCTCAGTAGCCTGCTGGTAATTGTTGAATGGTTGTCGCTGCCTGATGCCCTTGCCCAGTCACCGGTGGCGCGGGCTGTTCTCTTCTTCTCACCCACCTGTCCTCATTGCCACGTGGTGTTAGATGAGGTCTTGCCACCCCTGCAAGCTCGCTACGGTGATCAGTTGCACATTCTGACCATCGATGTCACAACTCCCGACGGCATGGCACTGTACGAAGCGGCCATCACCACCTTTGCCGTTCCGCGTGAACGCTTCGGGGTGCCGGCACTCTTTTTCGAGCAGGTACATCTGGTCGGTAGCACGGAAATTCCTGCGCAGTTGCCAGGCTTGATCGAACAAGCTCTGACCACGGGTGGGAGCCGGTGGCCGCCCATTCCCGGTCTGGAACCGTATATCACCCGCCTTGAAGCAGGTACGCCATCACTGCCATCTGCCTCTGCCTCTACCTCCCCATTCAGTCGCGATCCGGCCAACACGCTGGCGTTACTCGTCCTAACCGGCATGGTGATCGTTATCTTCATAACTATTCGTCGCCTGCGCTGGCCGTTTGATCGGTCATTGCCGGCATCCAGCAATCGCCTCATACCGGTGTTTGCGGTTGTTGGTCTGGTGTTGGCCGGTTATCTGGCCGTGGTTGAATTGAGTCAGCAGAGCGCTGTGTGCGGCCCAATCGGCGATTGTAATCTGGTACACCAGAGTCCTTATGCCCGTATCGCGGGGATTCCGGTCGGATTGGTAGGCGTAGCCGGCTACCTGGCTATTCTTGGGGCCTGGATGATCAACTATGTTCGTGATTGGCGGGTAGCCCGCCAGTTGTTGGTTGGATTCGTTCTGGTCGGCACACTCGTTTCGCTCTACCTGACCTTCCTCGAACCATTTGTGATTGGGGCGACCTGTCTCTGGTGTCTGCTCTCGGCAATCACGATGACCACCCTGCTCTGGTTGGTCGCGTTGCCGGTTGATCGTCCGGTCATGCGAGGGCGGCGGTCACTTTCGGCGGCAAAACGGTAGCACTTAGCTGTACTATCGTGCTAACAACTGTCGCATAGGCGTATGGACGCTTGCTAATTGCCAACGACATCATATCCTACTCCCAGTCTGCTGGGATGGCAGCGAGGCGGGCTGACGTCCATCGGCGGTGCCATCACGCGCTGGATGGGTTGCCTTACCCGCTCGTTGTGCGTGTGGCGCGGCGTTTGGAGTGCGGCAGCCATGCTGCCGCACCAGCCGTGCTTCGTGCCGGGCGCGAGTCACGCTGTTGACCCTGCTGACCACGGAGATGCTGTGTGCTCGTCACTAGCATATCTGTTGGTAACGAATGAGAGAGTCTCTAGTCAATGTTTTTGAAACAGGTTCTACTCCCCGTCTGCTGGGATGGTGGCGAGGTAGGCTGACGACCATCGTCGGTGCTATCACGTGCTGGATGGGTTGCCTTACCCGCTCGTCATGCGCTTCGTGCCGGGCGCGAGTCACGCTGTTGACCCGGCTGACCACGGGGTGCGGTGTGCGCTCGTCACGAGCATACCTGTTGGTAACGAATGAGAGAGCCTCTAGTCAATGTTTTTTTGAAACAGGTTCTACTTCCAGTCTGCTGGTATGGCAGCGAGGTGGGCTGACGACCATCGGCGGTGCCATCACGCGCTGGATGGATTGCCTTACCCGCTCGTTGTGCGCGTGGCGCGGCGTTTGGAGTGCGGCAGCCATGCTGCCGCACCAGCCGTGCTTCGTGCCGGGCGCGAGTCACGCTGTTGACCCTGCTGACCACGGAGATGCTGTGTGCTCATCACAAGCATATCTGTTGGTAACGAGTGAGGTACCTCTTGTAAATGTTTTTTGAAATAGGTTCCAGTACGGGCGAGCCAGTATCTCCTTTCCCCATTTAATTGGTTGGACGGTGTAACCTCTTCCCAATTCATTGCATCTTATAGACAAAAGGTCGCAAAAGACTTGACAAAAGGAGGAGGTTACAAACTCATGCGTCATGTGGTTGCTCGTCTGACGGGGTTGCGCTCGCTGGGTGAACGCTACACACCAACCTATTGGTTGGCGGCACTCGGTAACGGTGGTACAGCCGTGACCTTTTTCATCTGGTTGAACTTATTGGTTCCCCCGCAATCAAAAACGTGCCGGCATCACCGGTAAGCACTGCGCGCACATCGATATTATTCTCGCGCACTACCACTTGCACATCCAACGCCTCATAGACCTTCATTTGCTCTTCCGGCGTTGCCTCAATCTGCAATGCCGCTTTGAGTGCGCGAGCCATCGCAAGCAGCGCGTCACGATTGGCATGGTGGCTGTTTAATGCGGCAAGCTGGGCATCGATTCGGTCAAGCTCGCGCTGAGCGCTTTGACGTTGCAGTTCGTATTGTTTCTTGGTGGCGGCGACCTCATCCAATGTGCATACACCAGCGGTATACAATTCAATGAGCCGCGCCGTGCGCGTTCCTGCCTCGGCAATCTGGCGTGCATAGGCAGCTCGCTCATGTTCCAGCGCCTCACGCTGGCCGGCTTCATTGGCGCGGGCCGCCTCGATTGCTCGCACTAGTCGCGTCTCATCCAACACCGTTTCTATTACCCATTGCCATACCAACGCTTCCAGCCGCTCGGCCCGGTACGATGTGCCATGGTTGCACGATGCAATCAGCGCGCCTTTGGCGGCGTGACACATGTAATAGTGATACGTCTTGCCGGATGCACGTGTGCCCGCGCCATTGCCTGACATGCGATTGCCGCATATCCCGCACCGTATCCGCCCGCGCAACGAATACACGCGCTTAGCATTGCGCTTGGCCATTGCCTGATTGCGCGTCAATTGCTCTTGCACCGCTTCCCATGTCTCGGCGTCTACAATTGCTGGAACTGGCACAAAGAGATTATGCGCTGCCGAGTAGTATTGCCCTTTGTACACCGGATTGCGCAACATGCCGGCAACGGTGGTATGATCCCATTCAGGCCGAGGAGGGCGGCCAGCTCGCCCGCGTGGTGTGACGCCCATATCAGTAAGCAGCTTCGCAATGCGTTGGGTAGGCACGCCTTCCAATGCCCAAGCAAAGATGCGGCGGACAATTGCCGCTTCCGCTTCGTTGATGTGTAAGTGACGATCATGCTTGGTTCCATGCCAGTGATACCCATAGGCAGGGTGATTACCGAGGCCAAGCGGCTTGCCGGATAGCAATCGAGCGCGCCGGCCTTGCTTCGTGCGTTCAATAATGCGCAACCGCTCATGCTCGGCAAAGGAACCGATCATGTTTTGAATGAGTTTATCTTCTGGCGTATCGCGCGCCTGTCCAAGCGTGGTAAAGTGCAACGCAATACGCGCGTTCTGAAACTCATCGCGCAGGTACAAAAAGTGCGCAAGATTACGTGATAAGCGATCTTGGTGATACACAATCACCGCTTGCACCAACTGTTGCGATACCAGATCACGCACTTGCTGCAAGCCGGGCCGATCTAACCGCGCACCGCTCATCGTATCGATGCACTCGGCTACTACCTGCAACCCGTTGCGCTCGGCATATTCCCGGCAGGCCGCAAGCTGGGCCGGAATGCTAAAGTTATCCCCCTGCTCTTCCGTGCTTACCCGCGCATAGATGACCGCGTGCATATTCCCCTCCATGCCAGAGTGTGATTACTTTCCTAGGATTGTACCACAAGGTTGTTAAATTGCAATCAACAATGTAGGTAAAATCATCTCATTGCCATTATTGCAACAACGTGCTATACTGCTAACCAACAACGTTGGTTGTTGTACAATAAGGGGGTGAAAGTCGTGAATAGCCATCTACGCATCCTCATCGCGCAAAAAGAATTGCGCGAACGTCGCCGGCTCAGCGTGCGGGTGATCGCGGAAGAATCGGGCGCGTCTCGGAGTGCTATCGAGCGCCTGATGAATAACACCATCCGCGAGGTGCCGCTCGATGATCTGGCGCGCCTCTGTGTCTGGCTGGATTGCCAGCCGGGTGACATTTTGCGCCTTGAACCGCTGCCCGAAGAGCCGGCGCGGTAGGCGCGTTTTTCGTTCCCTTATCCCGTTACTCAAAACCTCAAAACCTCGGCGTAGCGCATTGCAACGCGCTAAACCGGCGTACTCAAAACCCTACTCAAAACCGGTTTTGAGAATCTCAAAACCTACTCATAACCTCGGAGGTGAACCATGCGGATGATCTCGGAAGAGGCGCGCCGGCTGGCGCTGGCTATCTGGGCCGAGCAAGCGGCCAGCGGCATTGGGCCGGCGATGGTAGAGGCCGAGCGGCTGGCCGAGTGGCTGGCCAATCGCACCTACCCGCTCACGCTCTTGGAACGGGCCGCCAATGGCGATGTGACGGCGTTACTGGCTGTGAGAATCGAGGCCGGCTTGCCGGCCATCGTGTAACGGGGGATTGCATGCGGAGATACCAACCATCACGGCGCGCGGCCCGGAGTGCAGGCCAAACCGCGCGCCGCATTGCCGGGCTGGGCGCAGCCAACAACCGGCACGCTCATGATAGCGTGACAGACAAAATCAGCAAAATAGGTGTGACAGGTGTGACAGCATCCGCGCCGAGCGCATTAGGACGGCTTAAACGGCTGTCACACCTACCGATGGCGGTAGGTGTGACAAGGTGTGACAGGTGTGACAGCGGAGGTGCGCGATGAGCAATCTGACGATAAACCGGATCGGCCCGGAAGCGCAGGCCGATAGCGCATGGCACGATGAGGATGTAGAGGCGGCGCGCTTTGCGGCGTTGGATGTGCGCCCGGCACCGGCCCGCTGGCGCGGGCGCGACGCCCTCGGCGTTGCACTGGCCGGGCTGGTCGCGTTGGGCGGCTGGTTAGCGCTGGTGATCGTGTTTTGGGTGGCGGCCCGCATTACCGAGAGCGCCTACCCGCCCGCGCCGGGTTGGGTGCTCTTTTGGCAGGTGTTGTTGGGCATCACGGCGAGCGCGCCGGCTTGGTTGGGCATACTGGCCGCCAGCGTCTGGGTGTATGAACGGCGCATCTATGCGCGCCGAGCGAATGTCATCCGCGACAAGCTTATGAACCCGGTGCCGGCGCACTTGATCAACCAATTGACCTTGCCGAGCTACTACGCCCTCTTTGAGCGCGCGGCGGCCCTTGAGCGTGAGGTAGCGCCGTATCGCGCCTACCGGGGTGTTGAAAGCCTCAGCCTCAGCGCCTCGGCAGCGAAGCCGAGCGGCGAAGAGGCGCGCAAGGCGCTAGAAAGCGTTGTAACGCCAGCGATTGAGCGGCTTGATGACTGGGTGACGGATGTGGCGGCGCGGGAAGCGCACATCTTGGTATCCGGCAAGACGGCCAGCGGCAAAACAACAACGGGAGCGGCACTCTTGGCGCGCCGGATTGACGCCGGCGATGCCATCTGCGTGATCGATCCGCATCACGAACCCGGCAAATGGTGGGGGATTGATGCGATCGGGGCGGGCCGCGATTATGCGGCCATCGGCGCGGCGCTGGACGCGCTCGATGCCGAGATGACCGAACGCTATCGCCGGCTGGCTGATGGTGAGCCGCCCGGCCAGCGGCTCACGGTGCTGATCGATGAAGCACCGGCCATCGCTGCCGCGCTGGAACGGCGCTGGAAGGCGTTAGCAACCCGGCTCGGCAGTGAGGCGCGCAAGGTAGGCATCGCGCTCATCATCCTGAGCCAAAGCCCGTTAGTGGAAGACCTGATGATGAACTCGGTGATGCGCCGGAACTACACCATCATCGGACTGGACATGGCCAGCATCCGCGTCATGCTGCGCGATGCCCGCAATGCCCGCGACATCCTAGCGACGCTGGAAGGCCGGCCCTATCCGGCGCTGCGTGAGGTAGACGGCGAGTTTCGCATCTGCGACCGCACCGGCATTCATCAGGTGCGCCCGCAGCGATCGCCGAACGTCTGGCGTCTGCCAGTCTGCGATGAGGCCGCCAGCGGGCCGGCACAGACAGACAGACGCGCAGACGCCGAGACGATTGAGCGACTGAAGGCGTTCATCCGGGCCGGCATCACGCGCGATGAGGCCCGCGCCCAAGGCGTCGCGTTTGACAATAGCGATTGGACGCGGGCGCGGCGTGAGGTAGAGGCCGAAACGGAACTGCTCAATGGGCTACTGGTTGCAAGCCCGCGTGACGGCTTGCGTGCCACTACGGAGGTGCAAGGATGAAGCGGCATATCGGCTTAGCCATTCACGGCGGTTTGGCGCTGGTGATTGTTGGATGGTCGCTCTGGGGGGCTTACACGTTTTGGCAATTCGTGTTTCTCACGCCTTGGGCGGCGGTAGGGGCCTTGTTGCTCATCGAAGCCTTTGCGCTGGCCGGCTTCGCCTTGCATGTGCTCGGCATTCCCACACCGGTTGCCGCCGCTCGGCACCTCTTGCCGGTCGCCAGCGCCGCGCCCGCCCTGCACAGCATTCACGCGCTGGCCAAGGGCGTAGGCGACCTTGAGGCTTGGGCGCTGGCCGGCATCGTGACGCTGGTGCTGATGCTGGCATCCTATGCCGTCTGGCGCGGGTTGGAAGCGTTGCTGCTTGACCGCGCCTTGCTGGTGCAAGCGGAAGTGGAAGCGCGCGCCAAGCACGCGGAAGTAGCGGTACAGCGCATTGCTGCCGAGGCCGCCGCGATGGTGCGCATTATCACGGCGATGCGCAACGCGGTGCAAGCGCATGAACGCGCCGCCTTGCCGCCAGCGGCTGATCTGGTGCTGGCCCGCGTTGCCAGCTATCCCGAACCGCAACCGGCAGCGCCGGATAGCAGCCCCTCGGCAACGGCGCGCACCAGTGACGCCGCGCCGCGCTACCAGTGCCCGCACTGTGGCGCGCCGCTGGCGAACCTCGGCCAATATGGGGCCGCGCGCAAGCACGGCTACTGCCGGCAGTGCCGGCCCGGAACGGAGGCCCGCAATGGATGAGACGCTGATCAGCATGTGCGCCGAGTATGTGGCGCTGGTTGACGCGATGCGCACGGGCTGCTATGCTGCCGGCGCATTGCACCAGCTTGACCGCGACCGGCAAATCTTGCACACCCAACTACTGGCCGCTACCGGCCTCAGCCGGCATGACGATATGTACCGCTATGCGCGCAACCTCTTGCACGTTGCGCGCGCCACTCGGAGGTAGGAACCATGACGCCGCCGGAATTGCCCGCTACCGGCCCTGAGCAGCCCGGAGACGCGCCCGCCGCGCCAGCCCGCGCACTGGTGCGGGCGCATCGGCTTATCGGCTATGTGGTAGGTCACATCACGCTTGACGGCGTAGACCACGCTATCATCCACACCCAACCGCACCGCTATGAGGTTGCGCCGGCGCATCTGGTGCAACCGGCAGATGCGGATGCGGCCCTCATGGATATTCGGCTGGCGCTGGCCGATGCGGTAGCGCTGGCGCGCTGGCGCGGCATTGAACCGGCAACGGTGCTGGCCGCGCTCACCGCGATTATCGCCCAAGCCGAATAGCAGTATCATGACGAAAACGCGCGCGGCGCTGGCCTCACACACCAGCGCCGCGCTGAGGAACGAAACGGAGATGCGTTCCATGACTAATGATACCACACCAATGAGCAACGTTGACCAGCGGCGAATCCGGGCTGCGCTGAGGATCATCGTCTTGGCCTCACTGTACGCAGAGAGAGTAGCTCGCGAGCATATCCCTGATTCGGACGCGCTCGACGAGTTGCAGGGTTACATTGCTCTCATCCGCGATGCCGCCGCAATCGCGGGAGCTGAGTTGGATGGCTTTGAATCACAATTGATTGCTGAAACGGTCACACACCTTAACGCGCATGAGGTAGTGCGACTATTTGCCGAACACCACGCAGCATTCTTTGCGAAGGTGGCGATTGCAGTAGCAAACGCCGCGGCTGACCGTGCCCTTTGCGATATTCGCCCCGGACGAAAACCCGGCCCGGCTATTGAAGAGGAAAAGTTGCAAGCAGCCCTTGACTACTATGAGCGTAATGCTGGCTGTATAACCCTTGAGGAAGCAGCAACGCGACATTGTATCGCCCCCCGGACGCTCAGCCGTTATCGTAGCCAACGGCGCAAACAAGCCAACAATCAGTAACACGGGTTTTGGCGCTCATTTCTGGCGTTAATTCTGGCGTTTCGCACGAGCGCTTTTTTGCTACCCTGCAACTAGACGGTTGCAGGGTTTTTGTTTGAGGAGGGCGCGATGCGCAAGGTGAAACTGATTGTGCCAGAGCCAGAGTATCAAGCACTGTTCAAGCTCGCCATCCGTGAATTACGCACGCCAAATGATCAAATCGTCTGGCTGATTCGCCGAGAAGCCGAGCGTCAAGGGTTGTTGCACCAATATGAGGATCGCCATGACCAAACAGAAGCGCCAGTCACCGAACCCGCCGCCGCCCGCTCGCCGCGACCGTGAGCGTGAGCAGTGGGCTTTGTTGGGCCGCGTGCTGCTCGGCATGCTGGCCCGCCGGCAGGCTGGTCAAGGGCAAGAGATGGCGACTGAACCGGAACGGAACGCACCGGAAGCGTGATGAGGGGCGCGCTGCCGGTTGGAAGTAGGAATGGGTGGAGAGGCAAGAGGTGAAGGGAGGCAGGCGATGGCAATGGATCAGTTTGTCTTGAAATACACCAACGCCGCGTTGCCAAGACGCGGCGTTGGACAAAGGAACAAATATGAAGAAACATACCTCTACTTCATCGTATCACAACGGATCGCCGGCGTCAACGCCGCCAGATCACCTGATTGCCGAGGCGCTGCGGGCGCTGGCCGGGCCGGATGACGCCGCTGCACAGCAAGCCGCGCAGACGGATTGCGGCCCGTGGAATCACGTTCGGGATGCCCTCGCAACGGCCCGCGCCAGTGGCGGCCAGCCAGCCGCGCAACGGGCGCTGGCGGCCCTGCAACACCAGTACCCTGACCTCACCACGCTACTGGCCAGCGCGCAAGCCCTTGATCTCGATGATGACGATGAACCTGCCAGCGATGCACCGTCGCCGTTGCCGCTCGGCGGGCTGCCGGGCTGGGTGCGGGAGATGGTGCGCCATACCGCCGAGGCGGTGCAAGTGCCGGTTGACCTTGCTCATGCGCTGGCCCTCGGCGCGTTATCCGTCGCCACCGCCGGCGCGATGCGCGTGCAGCTTACCTCGGATTGGAACGAAGAAACGTGCCTCTATGTGATGCCGGCGCTGCCGTCTGGCGAACGCAAAAGCGCCGCCTTCGCCCTGCTCATTGGGCCGATTGAACAGTGGGAAGATGACGAACGCAACCGGCGCGCCCCTGAGTACACCACCAGCCAAGCGCGCAAGCGCGTGCTTGATAAAGAGATTGAGCGGTTGACGGCTGAGGCCGCCAAAGAGCAAGATGCCAGCCGGAAGAAACAACTAGAATGGGCGCTGGCAACGGCGATCACCGAGTATGAGCGCGTTGCGCTGGCCGCGCCATTTCGCCGGCTCTTGCAAAACGCAACACCGGAAGCGTTGACCTCGGCGCTGGTTGCGCACCAGCGCATCGCGGTAGTATCGCCGGAACCTGACAGTATGCAGGTGCTGATCGGCGCGGGCCGTGACGGGCCGCCGATGCTGGAAGCCATCTTAAAGGGCTACAACGGTGAACGGCTGATCATTGACCGGCAGACGCGCCAATCACAACGGGTTGCAGCGCCGGCGCTCACGATGGTGCTGGCCGCCCAACCGCATGCCGTGCGTGACCTGATCCGCAACCGCGCCTTGATTGAACGCGGCGTTTTAGCCCGCTACCTCATCCTCTTGCCGCCGTCGCGTCTCGGCGCTCGCGCCATTGCGCCGCCGGTCATTCCTGAACTGGTGAAAGCGACCTATGCCACGCATCTGCGCTGGCTGCTTGATACGTGCCAGCCGCCAGCGCCAGAGCAGCGCCATACCGTCACGCTCAGCGCCGAGGCGTTGCATGCGGTGCATGCGATGCAAGCGATGATTGAGCCGCGCTTACATGAGCAACGGGGCGATCTGGCCGGTCATCCGCTCTTGCGCGCTTGGGCTGGCAAGCTGACCGGTCACGTGGTGCGCATTGCCGCCAATCTGCACGCCGCTCATTGCGCGGCGCGCAAGGTGTTGCCATGGGCCGAGCCGATCAGCGGCGAGGTGATGCGGGCCGCCGTCGCCTACTGCGAGCCGCTGATCGCGCACATGCGGGCCGTGTTGGGTGATGCGGTGATGAGCGATGCGGATCGCGTTGCCCGCCGGGTACGCGCTATCATTGCGAGATACGCCGCTCACGGCCAGATCACCGAGCGGATGATCTATCAGGCAATGCGCACGGAAAGCCGTGAGATGATTGAACGCGCCCTGCAAACGCTGCTCAAAGACGGCGACCTTGAAGGGCCGCTCAAGGTGACAGGCCGCAAAGGGGGCCGCCCATCCAAGGTGTATCGCGTGCTGATCGCGCCTAACGCCACCAGCGCCGCCACTACCACGCCGCCCGGTGCATCGTATGCCGCACCGGAACCCGCACCGGAACCCGCACCGGAACCCGCACCGGAACCCGCACCGGAACCCGCACCGGAACCCGCACCGGAACCCGCACCGGAACCGGAACCCGTACCGCCCGCTGCGCCGCCATCGGCAGCGACGAACGCCGCTGCGCCGGCCAGCAAGCGCGTCATCTCAATGCCACCAACGCCGCCGGCGTGGTATGACGTGGTGAAGCCGCTCACACAGCGATTGCCGGCAACGCTCAGCGCCGAAATGGGCGCGCCCGCCGGCCAGCCGCTCGGCATTCTGATCCGGCGCAATGACCGGCCCGCTAGCAGCCCGGATGCGACGCTGTATATCGCGCCGTTTGATCTGCCGGAAGGGGTGAGCCGCGCCGAGGCCATCGCCGCCGGGGTGCAACACGTGCTAGCCGAGCTAAGGCGCCGCTGGCCGGATGCGCATCCGGCCAGCGCCGAGGGTGCCGAGGGTGCCGAGGGTGATGAGGGTGATGAGGGTGATAACGATCTGCCGCCCCTACCCGCCGGCGTCAAGCCGAGTGCTTGGCGCGCAGTCAATTGGCGCTATGTCATGCACTTGGCAACCAAGCGCCCTGCCGATTGGGAACGCGGCGTTCGCACGCACGCCGTCTTAAAGGGCATCCCGCCAGAGGCGCTGCTTGCCGCCGCGCAAGCGCGGGCTGGGTTGTGAGAGGTTTTGAGTATCTCAAAACCGGTTTTGAGGAGGGTTTTGAGGAAGCCGATTGAACGCATTCCAACGCGCTAAACCGAGGTTTTGAGGTTTTGAGTAACGGAAGTGAGCCGCTATGACACTCACCACCGCCCCTACCATCGATCTACCGGCCCTCATCGAGCGGCTCGGCGTGCGCTTGCACCGTTATGGGCGTTCCTATCGGTGCGCGTGCCCGTTGCACGCCGGCGATAATGAGCTAGCCTTCAGCATCTATCAGAGCCGTTCCGGGCAATGGCGCTGGCATTGCTTTAGCGGCGATTGCGGCGATGGCGATGCCATCGCGTTTGTGCGCCGCTACTATGGCGTTGGCTATCGTGAGGCCTGTCAGATGCTCGGCGTGACGCCGGCCAGCGCACCGAGCGGGCCGCGATCGCCACAGCCGCCGCCCGTGGAACCGCCCTCGGCACAGTGGCAACACACCGTTGGGCGGTTGGTGGATCAGGCCGTGCAGGCGCTCTGGTCGCCGGCTGGCCAAGCGGCTCGCGCCTATCTCTACCAACGCGGGTTGACGGATGCCCTGATCCGGCGCGCCGGCCTCGGCTACCATCCGGCAGCAACCCGCATCCGGGCCGAGACGCTCGGCCTTGACGGTGATAACCCGTACTATCCCGCCGGCATTGTCATTCCGTATTGGGTAGAGGGCGACCTCTGGCGCGTGCAGGTGCGCCGCCTATCCAACACCGAGCCGCGCTATCTCTCGCTGGCCGGCTCATCCGGCGCACCGCCCTACCTCATCGCGCCGATCACCTCGGCCAAGCCGTTGGTGTTAGCCGAGGGGCCGGTTGACGTGCTGGCCATCATGCAGGCCGCCGGCGATCTGGTGACAGCGATTGGCACCGGGGCGACGGGGTGCCGAGCGGTGCGCTGGATCGCTCGCTGCGCCGTTGCGCCGCTGGTGCTGGCCGCCCATGATGCGGATGAGGCCGGTGACGCGGCGGCGGCCTACTGGTGCGACGCTTTGCAACCGCGCTGCACGCGCTGGCGGCCTACGCTGCACGATCCCGCCGAGATGCTGCAACTTGGCGGGTTAGCGTTGGTGCGACAGTGGATTGAGCAAGGGCTGGCCAGCGCCGAGGGCGACGGCTACAATAGGCGGTAGGCACAATGATGCGTCAACCCTGACAACACTCGGAGGTACCTATGGCACATCGAGAGACAAGCCGTGATGAGGTGATCGCGGCGTTGCACGCGAATCGCGGATTAATCGCACTGGCTGCGCGTGATCTGGGCGTGAGCCGGCAGGCGCTCTATGCGCGCATCAAGCGCGACCCTGAGCTACTGGCCTGCATTGAGCATGAGCGGGAAGCCATCGTTGATCTGGCCGAGCAGAAACTGTTTGAGGCGCTCGATAAGGGCGAACGCTGGGCGGTGATGTTAGTGCTGACACGGTTAGGCCGGCATCGCGGCTGGGCCGATGCGCCGGCCAGCGGGGGGCCGGAAGGGCGCGTTGCCAAGGCGCTTGAGCAAGCAAGCCTCGATGATCTGATGCTGTCGCTCACCACCCTGAACGGCCAGCGCCGATAGAGGACGCCAAAACGCTTGACAGCCATGCTAGTTTTTGCTTGCCTGTTTGTGGCAATTCTCTGTCATTCGCACGCGACTGCATGGCGATGCGGTGCGCCAAAAAGCTAACCGCCGCCGAGACAGTCATTAGCAGGTGAGGTGTAAAGCAAAACCCGCGCCGAATAGCGCGGGTTTGTTGCGTCATGTTGCGGATTTTGTGGAACGGTTAGGCCGCGTAGCGCAAGGTGGCGGTGAGGGTAAGGGCAATCGTTTTTGAATTGTAAGGCGTTGATTTTTCTCGTTCCGCATCCAAACACGCCGATTGTGACGTTCGACAGTATTGCTGCTTTATGGGCTAAGACTGATGTGACCGGTCAAATGCTCTTGCTGATTGCCCTGGCCGGTGTGGCCATCTTTGCCATCCGTCATCTCCAGTCACTCATCTGGAATCTGAGCGAATTTAGCCGGTTCCGCCGCAGCAGTGCTTATCTCCAGCTTCGTGAAACGAACGGTGCGGTGATGTTGATGGCACTGCCCTTGACCCTGGCGATGACGATTAATGTGGCATTTGTGAGCGGTGCAGTCTTCGTGCCCGGTTTGTGGAACGTGGTCGAATATCTGTTCCCCTTCGCAATGACAGCGTTTCTCCTCGTTGGTGTGCTGGCACTGCGCACGTTTGCAGATATTTTCGGGCGGGCACTGGCGAACGGTCATTTCGATTGCACGCGCAACAATAACCTGACGCAGTTGTTGGCTGCGTTTGCCTTCGCGATGGTCGGGGTAGGAATGGCTGCACCGGCAGCGATGAGCACGGTCAAACTGACGATTGGTCTATCGATGTTGGGGACAATTTTCTTCATTACTGCGGCAGTCGTCATCGCTTTGATCCTGCTGGTGTTGGGAGCACGGGCGATGTTGACGAATGGGTTGGCCGTGGAGGCTGGCCCCAGCCTCTGGATGCCGATCCCGTTGTTGACGCTGATCGGTATCGCTATGCTGCGTATCAGCCATGGTCTGCACAGTGGCTTTGAACTGCATATCGAAGCCCCGCACCGGTTACTGATCACTGCGGTGTTCTTCAGTCTCCAACTGCTGGCAGGTTTGTTGGGGCTATCGGTGCTGCGACGGGTAGGTTATTTCCGAACGTATCTGAACGGGCCGGCGCGCAGTCCTGGTGCGTATGGCCTGATCTGTCCGGCAGTGGGACTGTTCGTGTTCGGCATGTTTTTCCTGCACGTCGGTCTGGTGCAAAACGGTCTGATCGAGAAGTTCTCGCCGGTCTATTTCGTTGCCCTGGCGGCGCTGGCAGTGGTACAGGTGCTTGGGATCATCACGATGTTCCGGCTTGATCGCCGGTTGCTCGCGCAGCCGGCGCGATCACCGGCTGAAGCCGAGAGGGTGGCCTGAGAGCCATAACCAAAAGGGGGCGGAACCATCCGCCCCCTTCGTCATTCGTTCGTCACTTACAACTCTACACTAAACGCAGCCTGAATACCTGGAATCGTCGCTATCTGCTCCATCACCTGCGGTGGTGCCGGTTCGTCGAGCGTTAAGACCATCACCGCCCGCTCGCGGGGCGCACGCCGCCCCACGTACATCCCCGAAATGTTTACATCGGCTGCGCCGAGTAGTTGCCCGACTTTACCGATCATGCCCGGCTGGTCGTGGTGGTAGGTGATCAAGAGTGATCCCTGCGGGACAAAATCGACAAAATAGCCGTCCATCTGCACGATATGTGGTTCGCCACGCAACACAGTACCGCTGAATGTGCGAGTGCGTTCCGCTGTTTGCACGTGTAGGGTGATCAGACCGGCGTAGTTTTCCGCTTCCGGCGAGACTCGTTCGGTCATGCGCACGCCACGCTCGCGGGCGATAATCGGTGCATTCACTGGGGTAATCCGCTCTGAGCTGCTGGCGGCCAGTAAGCCCTGCAAGACGGCGAGGCGCACCGGTTGGGTGTCCATGTCAGCCAGTTCACCACCCAATTCGAGATCGTAGCTGCGCACCGGCTCCTGCACCAGTTGCATGACCAGTGTGCCGAGTAAGCGGCCCAGATTGAGGTACGGTTGCAGCACGTTCCATGCCTCTGGTGCCACGAAGGGCGCATTCACTGCATAGCGTGGTGTGCCACCGTTCAGCGCAGTTACCACGCCTTCCGCCATCTCAGTCCCGGCGCTCAATTGCGCTTCGGTGGTTGATGCACCAATATGGGGCACAGTGATGATCTTCGGGTGACCAAGCAGCGGGCTATCCGCCGGTAGCGGTTCCTGGTTGTATACATCGAGCGCCGCGCCACCCAGATGACCACTGTTCAACGCCTCAACCAGCGCGACTTCATCAACGATCCCCCCGCGACTGGCATTGATCAGGTAAGCGCCCCGCTTCATCTGCATAATCCGCTGCTGATCGAACAGATTGCGTGTGCTTTCGATCAATGGGACGTGGAGTGAGATCACATCGCTCCGTTGCACCAGTTCGTCGAGGGTAACCAGCGAAACCCCCAGTTGTTCGGCGCG
The DNA here is from genome assembly GCF_000018865.1 of Chloroflexus aurantiacus J-10-fl. NCBI lineage: Bacteria > Bacillati > Chloroflexota > Chloroflexia > Chloroflexales > Chloroflexaceae > Chloroflexus > Chloroflexus aurantiacus. Next base: position 364,367 of record NC_010175.1, on the reverse strand, counting down.
GTCAAACGAGACAACCGGATCATACGCCAGCACCTCCATCTCTAACGACCGTGCCCGTCGTGCCACCTCCGAGCCAATTCGCCCCAGCCCGACCAGGCCGAGCGTCTTGCCGCGAACTTCCCAACCGACGAAATCGTTCCGCGCCCAGCGTCCGCTCTGCAACGATGCATGAGCCTGGGGGATGCGACGGGCCAGACTGATCAACAGGCCAATCGTCAGTTCGGCAACCGCAACGTTGTTTGAGGCCGGAGCATTGACCACGATGATCCCGCGTCGGGTGGCCGCTTCAACGTCGATATTGTCAACCCCGGTGCCGGCGCGCCCGATCACGCGCAATCGTTCGCCGGCAGCAATCACTTCAGCGGTGACCTTCGTCGCCGAACGGACAACCAGGGCATCGTATTCACCAATGATCGAGATCAGCGTCGGTTTGTCGAGATCAAGCCGAACATCCACTGTCCCGGCCTGACGCAACACCGCAAGTCCTTCGGCAGCGATCTTTTCAGTAACAAGAATCCGGTTCATAGACTCCTCTCAAACGTATGGCTCGCTAGCACTGGCAAGACGTTGTTCGACCTGCTCGCAGATGGCATGCAGAAAGAGGGTGTGAACTTCCTGAATACGCGCAGTATTCTGGCTCGGCACGATCAGAGCGTGATCGGCCAGATTACGGGCCATACCACCATCTTTGCCGAGCAGGGCAATGTTAATCATACCTCTGGCACGGGCTGTACTCAGCGCGTTAATAATGTTGGGCGAATTGCCACTTGTACTGAACACAATTAACACATCACCAGGTTTGCCCAACGCCGTCAGTTGACGGGCAAAGACCTCATCGTAGCCAAAGTCGTTGGCAATACAGGTCATTGCACCGACATCGGCGTTCAGGCAGATTGCCGGCAATGGTCGGCGGTTATGGCGGTATCGTCCGATTAACTCTTCGGCCAGATGCATAGCATCTGCCGCACTTCCTCCGTTTCCCGCAGTGTATAACGTGTGTCCACTCAGTATTGCATCGGCCACCAGCTCTGTGATCCGGTCGATGGCCGGTGCCAGGGTCGTGCATGCCTGTAAAACCGTAATGGCTTCATCAAGTTGCTGTTGGAATGACATAATCTCTCCGTAGGTGATAATCTCGCGCCTATTATACGCGCTGTCGTTACATAGCACGTCGGCTGTGGGCGAGAGTGACTGGACGCTCTTTCATCAATCTACGTAGACACGCTCCAGCCTGAAAATTATCTACACACAGAGAAGAGATGTGTGTGTCGCGTAGTGTGGATGACAGCGCCCCGCTGCCGCGCCCGCCGCCCTGCCCGCCCCCAAGCGGCGGAGTGCGCCAACCAACCGGCAATCCTCGACGTACCGTGCCGCACCGAAGCGCGGTAGAACGGTGCCATCCACGCTGCCGCGCCTGCCGCCCTGCCCGCCCCCAGGCGGCGGAGTGCGCCAACCAACCGGCAATCCTCGACCGACCGTGCCGCACCGAAGCCCGATAGAACGGTGCCATTCACGTGTTGTGGCGTGCGGCAGCCACACTGCCGCGCCCACCGCCCTGCCCACCCTCAGCAGTGGGGTGTGCCAACCCACCGGTAATCCTCGACGTGCCGTACTGCACCGAAGCGTGGTAGAACGGTGCCATTCACGTGTCGCGTAGTGTGGAGTGCGGCAGCCACACTGCCGCGCCCACCGCCCTGCCCACCCTCAGCAGTGGGGTGTGCCAACCCACCGGTAATCCTCGACGTGCCGTACTGCACCGAAGCGTGGTAGAACGGTGCCATTCACGTGTCGCCAATATAGAGTGCAGCAGCCACGCAGCCGCGCCTGCCGCACTGCATGCCTCCAGCCGAGGCGATGCGCCGGCCCACCGGCCACTAAGAGTGCAATGTGTCACAACTGCATCAAAACCCTTCTGGAGATGATCTGGTAGCAGCGTTCGTGGTGTGTGTTTACCAGACAGACTGCTACCCACGGCGCGTAACAACTTACCGCAAGGGGGTGAAAAGTGACCAAGAGTACCATTACCCGGTTACCGCGTCATATTCGCTCGCCTTCAATGCCAGCCCTGCCGCAACACTGGTGAACACATCGATCTCCTGCAACTTCCCGGCGCCGAATTTCTCGCTCAGCATACGCACGAAACGCGGGACACGTGAGCTACCACCGGTGCGGAGAACGACATCAATCTGTTCTGGGCGCAGGCCGGCAGTTTTCAGAGCGCGATCAATACACGCCTCAACCGCCCGCACATCAGGGCCGATCAGCCGCTCGAAGTCCCAGCGCGGAATCTCATCGCGTACCTTGATCTCACCCATATCAAGTTCAAACGTTGCTCGATCCGCCTGCGACAACGCTACTTTGGTGCGCTCAACCGCTTCGTACATCGGCAACCCATAGTTTTTGCGTACCAGAGTACGTAATGCCTGCAACTCGCGTGGCCGGTCGCTAATCGCCACCGCTTCATCAATAATCGCCAGATATTTAAGGTTGGGTGAGATCGATGATCGTTTGCCATTCACTGAGGTGTTCCAACACGTGATTGGGAAACGGCAATCGTCGTGCTCCCAGCGTAGCGCCCTCGCCGAAATGACGTAACAGCCGCCCCATCACAATTCGGCGGTCGAGCAAATCACCACCGACCGGCACACCATCGGTTGCCAGGAACGAAGGCCGGCCCCGTTCATCAAGCTCCATAATCGTGATGTCAAGGGTACCACCACCAAAATCGAACACCAGCACGCGCTGGGCCCGTTGGTTTGTGCGCGCATACGAGAGTGCTGCTGCGGTCGGTTCTTCCAGAAAACTGAAGGATTGCAAGCCGGCCAGCCGACATGCAGCCTGCATGCGCTCAAAAGCCAGCGCATCACTGGCCGGATCGCTGGCGTAATGCACCGGTCGGCCAATTACCAGATGACTGATCGGAGCGCCAAGCTGTTGCTCGATCCGCTCGATGATCATGCGTAAGACCAGTGCAATCAACTCTTCCAGCGTATAGTAGACGCCAAACACATTTGTCTTCTGGAAGCTACGATCACGGAGATGACTCTTCAACGACTGAAACAGTCGTCCTGGGCATTGGCGTCAACCTTTACGTACAATGCCTGCATCACCGTACCGCTTTCGGCAAAGGTCAGTTCGGCATCGCCGATGTACCGCCAGACGTATTCAATCTCGCGCCCAACATTCCCTTCGGTGAAGCGATTGATCGCCTCACGCCCGATGAACGGTACGCCTTCGCGGGTGATGAAAAGCGTCGAGCGGAGAATTGCCGGTTGTGTATTCACCGGATCGAGATCGATCAAACGCAAACGCTGACCGTCATATACCGCTGCGCTTGAGTTAGTCGTGCCGAAGTCAAGCCCGACGCGCATTGTTGTACCTCCCTGATCGTGATGACTGAAACTTCAGACTAACCGGCAACATCGATTTTGTCAATCAGTCTTTCGATGGAAAGTAGACAGGCGATGCTGGCCGATAAGTCCGCCAGGTGGTCGATCAAGTTCGCCTACCTTATCTGGCGTTCAGTGAATAGCAGCGGTTTCCAGATGTGCTGCGGGAGAGGTGTTGTTAGTAGTATTGGAATCGTCATAAAATCCTGCCCTGCGATGCTTCCTTGTCTGCGATTCTATCTTCACCTTGCATCACACCGACCTGGTAAAGACAGGTCTGGCGCGTAAGTTGCTATCGACATCCCTGGTACGTTGACCGTTCAGCACTGGTTGGGAGCCACGGGGCATCTTCATCTATGCCCCGGCTACATGTGATGCATCCTGCTATAATGAAGAAGCCCGACTGATACAGCGAGGAAGTTGTGCACCATCAGTCCTGGTTCTATCGTCTACTACTGCTTGGCGCATTGATGCTGACTGCCTGTTCCGTGCTTCCGTCTACTGCGCCGGTAAGGACATCCGAGCGCGTAGTCCTGCGTCTGTGGCACGCCTGGCCGGCAGCCGATAGCCGTGTCTTACAATCGCTGGTGGATCAGTTTAACCAGACCCATCCTGAATCGCAGATTGTGATCCAATCCCGTCCGGCAGTGTCACTCCCCTCCGATGTGGCAACCACTATCAGCGAAGGTGGCGGTCCGCACCTGGTCATTGTGCAGAGTCACATGCTCGGTATGCTCGTCCAGGCCGGCGTGTTGCGTTCGCTCGACGATATGCTCTCAAACAGTGAGGTAAATAGTCTGCTACCCGCTGCGGTTGGGGCTGCTCAGGTCTCCGTCTCTGGTCAGCCCGTTCTGTTTGGGGTGCCAATTACGTTTGACACCCTCGCCCTCTACTACAACCGGGCCAACGTGTTGCAACCACCGTCCAGTACCGAAGAAATGCTCCTCACCGCCCGTGCACTCACGAACCGTAATCAGACACCACCAGTCTGGGGATTGGCCTACAATCTGTCACTGGATCGAACCATTGGCTATCTCTACGCCTTCGGCGGCAGGGTATTTGATGAAAATGGCGCTGTTGTCCTGGGAAGCAGTGGTCGCGCCGGTACCGAACGCTGGTTAACCTGGTTAAGCCAGCTTTACCGCGATGAACAGTTGCTGGCGACGCTCGACGGTGTGCTGGTTGATCGAGCATTACAGGCCCGCGAAGCCATCATGACTATCGATTGGGCACACGCTCAGGCTGAGTACCGGGCAATCTGGAATGATCAACTTGGGGTAACACCGCTGCCGGTCTTGAGTGCCGAAGATCGAGTTCCTCAACCGTATGTACAGGCTGATGTGATCGCACTCAATGCTCGCCTTGATAATCAGGCTGAGCAAGCGGCTGCCCAGGCCTTCATTCGCTTTATGATCGATGTCAATAGCCAGCGGGCACTGCTGGCGGCTGGCCGCCAGCCTACCCAACTTGCACTCCAGCTCAGTGATAACGACCTTGCCGATAGCGTCCAACTGGCCGCCGCCCGTGCCTTTCGCCTTCAAGCGCAGAACGGTCTGCCAATGCCCGCTGATCGCGTTGCGCACGAGATCGTCTGGACAACCCTGGTCGAGATGCAGCTCAATGCTGTGCGCGGCTTACTGACACCTGAACAGGCTGTGACACTGGCCGATGAATTCCTGCGTAGTCGATTGGCTTCACCCTGAGATGGCGTGCGTCCAAAAGCGCTAATACGGCCCAATCCACGGAAGCTATCGCATCATCGAAAAGGTAGACACGGAGTAATGACGCGCCGGATGGGAAACCGTTGCTGATGCTCAATCGCGCTCAATCCAGGCTGCATGTCGTACCGATCACCTGTTGGCTTCGAGACGATGTCTGTTCTCGCCTTGATTATCCGACCTGTCAATGATGATGAATGAGATGACGGCTGGAAAACGCTTGCCTGTTATGATGTTTCATGGTATCCTACTGCCATGAATCGGGGTTGTCAGGCACGTATAAAGCGAGAATAGGGTGCCGCGTTCTCAGTGCTCTACATCTGACCGGGTTTGCTGCCGGGAAAACCGCCGTATGTAGAGGACGGTACCGGAACCTCGTACTGAAAATGTACATATGGCGGCCTGATAATCACCAAACCTGACAACAATCCTGTAAGAAGTCGGTAAACCTAGTTGCCGTGCGTGAGAAGATGTAGTAGAATAAGCGACGTGTAGGCCGTCGTGATGTTAGTTCTGCACTTATTAGCTAATTGTTCAGGCCCACACGGTTTCGTTCCTGTCCCGAACTGGCTGACGGCCTCTAAGGAGGATATGAATGGCAAGCAGAACCGAAGAGATGGTGCGGCATCTAAAGGCCCTATCGATGAACACGCCCGACATTGAGGCCTCCGCCGTGGTAAGCGTCGACGGCCTCATCATGGCTTCGGCGCTGCCGGCAGATGTCGAAGAAGATCGTGTCTCGGCGATGAGCGCGGCAATGCTCTCGCTGGGTGAGCGAATCGCAAGCGAGCTGCGGCGCGGGCAACTCGATCAGGTCTTTGTGCGTGGGGAAGATGGCTACGTTATCCTGATGGCAATTGGTGAGGAAGCAGTGTTGACTGCGCTGGCGCAGAGCCGGGCCAAGCTGGGTCTGGTCTTCCTTGATATGCGGCGCACGGCGAACGAGCTGGTCAATCTCGTCTAGCCATTGCTCGCTCAGCCAGCCCGGGAAGATGCTCATGCAGCCCGCTTACTGGCGGGCTGTTTGTGTCTTGTTAGCCGCTACGACTGCTCGTCGTAGATGACAGGCCGGGTATGAGCGGTGGTCAGGCACCACTTGATGATGGACGCGGGGTAAGGTGCAGAAGTGATGCTTCTGTACGCTTACCCTTATGCCGTCTTCTTGTATCTCTCGCTGTAATAGCACGCTATCCACCGTCACTCTCACGCTGCCCCTCGAACACTCCATCGTGGTGCGTAAGCGCCAGTATCGCCCTGGGAGTTCGTGGTATCGCCCTGGGAGTATATTGCCATCCTGAACTAACTCGCAACAGCGGAAATCATCCTGCACCGCCAATCCCCGCCCCCGGGCCTATGCATTACCCATAACTCGAAAACTGCATTGCCCGCGTGCCGGAGCGGGTCGGGGGCGTGATGATGGGCGTGCTCCCCAGCCGGGAGCTGGGAGCGCGCGCCTCCGGCGCACATGGTGCCGGTACCATTACTGGAGGGAGGAGCCAGGCGCAAGCTCCCGCCCCTGGCGGCATTCACGGACGGCCAGGACAGATGATCAATCACAACCTCTACCCTATCAGGAAGCCCTGGATCACACGTCTGCCCTCCTTTCTCCCGCCCTCTATGCATTACCCACAACTGGTATCAACCACGTGCGTATCAGCGGGTATAACCGCTATGGGTGCTGTTGTGGGCGACTGGCCCGATGGCAGCGCGCAGCTCCAGCCGTGCCGGCACGTGCTGGATGGATTGCCTGACCCGCTCGTTATGCGCGTGTCGGGCGGTGTGGAGTGCGGCAGCCATGCTGCCGCGCCAGCCGTGCTCACGATCCGGCGCGTAGCATACCGTTCCCCATCCTGGTCACGGAGGTGCTGGATGTGCTCGTGCCGATCATCGAGTTGGTCCGGCATGCATGCGATCGCTGCGGGTAGACGTTATGTTGCACCAGGTTCGTGCCTGCGCACCAGCGGCCACGGCCAGCCCCTGCCGGCGGTGGCGAGGATGCCTCCACGCAGGCTGGAAGCCCGCGCCACGGGGAGCGCTTGCAGTCTGCTTGACGCAGCGCGACATGTGGGTAATGCATAGCCCAGCGGGGGCGGGCCAGGGTGGGGGCGTGTTTCAATCACATCCGAGAGCAAAGAAAGCCTGACACACTCCTCATCACCCCGCACGCCGTACTGCGCGTGAATGTTTTGAACCGGTGTTCATGTATCTGTCATTTTAAATCTAGTGGAATGGCGTTCATAACCCGTGATCTGACGATCACCCCGGCGCCGAACCTGAGTGGCGTTTCCGCTGCGCACGCGGTGGGATCACGTTTCGGAGAGGATACGTTTTCCAGACCGGATTGCTCGTGGCGCACCCTGGAGTGCAGCAGCCACGCTGCCGCACCGTCCGTGCTCCGTGTCAGGCACATGTCACGCTGCGTACCCTGCTGGTCACGGGGATGCTGTGTTGGCTTGTCACGAGATCATAGAGTCGGTCAGAAACGAACGAGATAACTTCTCGCCAGGATTTGACATAAGGTAACTTGCTAGCGATGTATGTACCGGCACAGTACCCGACAACAGTGAGTGAGATCATATCTTATTGCCCCCAGGCTCGTTGCCTGATGGCATATGTGCACAACCGGCACCAGCGTTTCCGCATTTCCCGCAACACGTGCATCTCCAGTTGCCTTGCACGTTGCCCACAACAACGGGAGGAGCATCAAGCTGATACTCCTCCCGTTGTGCTCCAGAGATCTACCGTCCTCAATCGTTTGTAAAGAGATTGCCGAGATTGATCCCACCGCTACCGCTGGAACTGCTCGTTGTCGGCATGTATTGAGCCAGTTTCTTCGCCAGATTCATCGCCGGCATGGTCTGGAGCCAGACCCGACCCGGCCCGCGTAGTGTCGTGAGGAATAGGCCTTCGCCACCGAAGAGAATGTTCTTGAACCCGCGCACCATCTCGACATCGAAGTTGATCGTTGGCTCATACATCGCCACGTGACCGGTATCTACTTTGAGCATCTGGTTGGCTTCGAGCGTGTATTCAACGACCTCGCCATCCAGTTCTACGAACGCCAGCCCTGGCCCGGTCAGCTTTTGCATGATAAAACCTTCACCACCGAAGAACCCTGCACCGAGCTTACGCCGGAAGTGGATATCGAGGGATACACTCCGTTCGGCGCACATGAATGAGTCTTTCTGGCAAATCATCGTCTGGCCCGGTGCCAGATTCAGTGGCACAATTTTGCCCGGCAGCTCTGCCGAAAAACCGATGATGCCCGGCCCGCCCTGCGGCGTAAAGTTGACCATAAAGATCGACTCACCAGAGAACATGCGCTTAAATGCACCACCCAGGCCGCCTTCCATATTTGTCTGCATCTGCACGTTGGCACTCATCCAGCTCATGCCGCCGCGCTCTGAGAAGATCGTTTGTCCGGCGGGAACTTCAAGCACAACGGCCTGCATGGTCGTACCAATGATTTTGTAACGCAAGCCGCTTGCGCCGACACCGGTACCGACAATGGTTGGTTCAGGGAGATCGAGGCGTTCACCGGGGCGATTATCGTACACATCAGCCATACTGACCGACTCACCTGACGGCGGAATAAATGAAGATGGTGCTGCGGCTGCTGGTGTCAGGCGAGCGCCACAATTCGTACAAAAGCGAGCGTTTGGAGCTACCGGAGCGCCGCACTGTGGACAATTCATAACCGAGACCTCCTGTTACCAGATGTATCATACCAGGCGCAATACTGTACGTATATCAGTGAACCAAAGTTGCATCAGCCTAACTCTTACTAAGGGTCTGTAAAAACTCGGCATTCGATTTGGTTTTCGCCATCCGGGTCAGCATCAGTTCGGTACCTTCATTCTCACCGAGCATGCTCACCATTCGCCGCAACGTCCATACCTGGCGTAACGTGTCAGGGCTGAGCAGGAGATCCTCGCGGCGCGTACCGGAGCGCTGAATATCAATCGCCGGGAAGATGCGTTTTTCGGCCAGTTTCCGGTCAAGGTGGAGTTCCATGTTGCCGGTGCCCTTGAACTCTTCGTAGATCACATCGTCCATGCGTGAGCCGGTATCGATTAGACAGGTGGCGATAATCGTTAGCGAGCCACCATTTTCAATGTTACGGGCAGCACCGAAAAAGCGTTTTGGCGGATACAGGGCAACCGGGTCGATACCACCAGACAGGGTACGTCCACTCGGGGGCATGGCAACGTTGTACGCCCTGGCCAGTCGGGTGATCGAGTCCATCAAAATGACCACATCATGTCCAATTTCTACCAGGCGTTTCGCCCGCTCCAGCGTCATCTCGGCCACTTTGGTGTGATTTTCGACCGGCTCATCAAACGTCGAAGAGATCACCTCGCCGCGCACAGAACGGCGCATATCGGTGACTTCTTCCGGGCGCTCACCAATCAACAAGACCATCAGAATAATGTCAGGATAGTTGGTCGTGATGCCGTTGGCAATTGCCTTCAACAGCATCGTCTTTCCCGCTTTGGGAGGAGAAACGATTAAGCCTCGCTGACCACGACCGATTGGGGCAATCAAATCGACCAGACGGGTATGCAAGAGATTTGGTTCAGTTTCTAACTTAATCTGTTCGTTGGGAAAAATGGGTGTCAGTTGATCAAAAAATGGTCGTTTGCGGGCAGTTTCCGGATCCTGATCATTAATCTTTTCAACCCGCAATAATGAATAATAGCGCTCACTCTCTTTCGGCGGACGAATTTGCCCCCAAATCCGATCTCCACTGCGTAGGGCAAAGCGACGAATCTGCGATTGTGAGACATAGACATCTTCTGGACTTGGCAGCATCCGATTACCTCGTAAGAAACCGAAACCTTCTGCCATAATGTCCAGGATGCCATCACTGTATATCGTGCTGAACTCAATGGAAGTTCGGTCAACGGTTGTTGTTTCTATCGGATTGAGATCTGGTAACGCTGGAGGCTCGGTAACTGTTATCGTCTGCGTTTGCGTTGCCGTTTGCGCTTGAATTAGTTTATCGATCAGCTCGCGTTTTTTCAATGAGCTGATCCCTGAAATGTCAAGTTTACGCGCCATTTCGCGTAAATCGGCGAGAGTTTTTGTTTCAAGCTCAGCAACTGTCATCACGATACATGCTCCTTGAAGTCAATGAGATAGAAAGTAGACACTGTATCTGGCAGTGAATGGTTTTCATCTGTCGTGTAGGTATCTCAGGGGCGACAGATGAAAAATAGCAGAGCAACATGTTTTTGCACGATGTGATGAAACCCGCAAGTTGTGCTCAAATGCGCAGATATTTGTCTGGTAGTGCCAGAACGGCTATGCAACACAGGGGAGTTCTCTTCGATAGCGCTGACAGTACCATTCTATCAGGACGCTACACTTGTATTGTGTTCGGGATTTAGCGATAGTATAACACAAATGTCAAGATCAAGGCAAGTAGCGCTGTAACTATCTGATGTGTTCTGAAGCTGCCTCTGCCATGATCTATATCTATCGGCCCAAAATCGATGCCAGGCTGGCAATGACTTGTATCAATCCAGATCAGAACGTATCTTGTGGATCTGTGCCATCTTTCAGCACAACCGAAAAGAAAAGAAGGGAGCAGCGGTATCGTCCATTCACGGATCAGGCACGTGCCGAAGGAGTCATCGTTCACGCTCACTAGTGTATAAGTTGCGTTGTTGGGGTGCGGAAGACCGGCTTCCACACCCGTTATTCTCTCCACCGGTCGCGTGTTGCATCAGTCACTCTGCCGATCCCGGATCTGGCTTGTCAATGCAGAGTTTGGAGTGCGGCAGCCACGCTGCCGCACCAGCCGTGCTTGCGGCCATGCGCGTGTCACACCGTTCACCCTGCTGGTCACGGGGATGCTGTGTGCTCTCGCATGTTGTCTGTCAGATGAGCTACCTTCTAAAACTGGATCAGCGAGAAGACCGGTCGTTCACGCAGCCGTTCACGACCATTGAGAAATGTCAGCTCAATCACAAATGCCAGCTCGGCAACCTGTCCACCTGCCATTTCAATTAGATCACAGGCTGCGGCAATCGTGCCGCCGGTCGCCAGCAGATCATCAATCACCAGCACACGTGCACCGGGCTGGAAGGCGTCGCGGTGAATCTCTAGCCGGTTTGTGCCATATTCAAGCTGATACTCGATCTGATACGTGGCAGCCGGTAGTTTACCCGGTTTGCGAATCGGCACCAACCCTACCCCCAGCCGGTAGGCCAGTGGCGCACTAAAGATGAACCCCCGTGACTCGATCCCGACTACCGCATCAATCTGCTGATTCTGGTAGCGTTCGTGCAGACGATCAATAACCTCACTGAATGCCTGACCGTTGCCGATCAACGTGGTAATATCTTTAAACTGAATACCGGGTATTGGAAAGTCGGGAATGTTCCGGATCAGACTGGCCAGATCTTGCCGCGTCATACGCCCTCCATTGTTACGCAAATAGTCAGTACACTCGCTATTATAGAGAATCTGCTCTTGCCTGTGTACGGTAGTATGTGTATTCGATCACAAGTCAAGTGGTAGCGTGCGTCTCTGTCCATACGTATCATACACGTCTTCGATATGCGAAGTGTGATTTGTCTGCTCCTTAAAAGCAAGCATCCTTTAGCTTTCACATGATGCTGATCCGCTATCGTATCGAGAACTTATTTCATAAAAGGTTGTGCTATCGTGCCGCACCATCACACAGGCGCCTGAACGCTTGCCAATCACCAACGGCAGTATATCTTGCTCCCGGCACACCGGCATGAAAGCGAGGAGGCTGACGACCATCGCCAATACCATCAACTCGCGATGCGCGTGTCGCAGCCTGGCTGCCGCACCAGCCGTGCTCACGACCCGGCGCGTGGCACGCTGTTGATCCTGCTGGTCACTGGAATGCTGTGAGTGCTCGTCACGATCATTAATTAATGAGGTAACTTCGAGTGCTGTTGCCTGGCGTAGTACAATGTACAGGTAACCGACCGTTCTGTTGTGGATACACCAATGAATGCCATCGAATGTTATCAGCTTAGTCGTCGCTTTCAAACCATAACCGCCGTCGATAACCTTGACCTGGTGGTTCCCGCAGGAACGATCTTTGGGTTTCTTGGCCCCAACGGTGCTGGCAAAACGACCACGGTTCGGATGCTCTGTGCGCTGATCGCCCCCTCATCTGGCAGTGCGCGGGTGGCCGGTTTTGATGTTCAGACCGAGGCTGATTCGGTACGGGCCAATACCGGGATTCTGACTGAGACCCCTGCCCTTTACGACACTCTGAGTGCGCTTGAGAATCTGACTTTTTTTGCTCGCCTGTATGGTCTTTCGGCGACCCAGGCATCAGAACGGGCTGCACACTATTTGCGCCTTTTTGAGTTGTGGGAACGGCGTAATGATCCGGTCGGTGGCTTTTCCAAGGGCATGCGTCAGAAACTGGCCATTGCCCGCGCTTTGTTACACGATCCGGCAGTCCTCTTTCTCGATGAGCCGACCTCTGGTCTCGATCCGGCAGCCTCCCGTTCAGTTCGTGACGTGATCAAGAGTCTGCGGGCCAGTGGGCGCACGATCTTTCTCACTACCCATAACCTGGCCGAAGCCGACGAGTTGTGTGATCTCATCGGGGTGTTTCGTACTCGTCTCATCTCCCTTGACACCCCGGCAAATCTGCGTACACGCCTGTTTGGGCGGAGTGTACGGGTGGTACTGGCCGGCCCGGCTGCACCACTGGCTCCACTGGTACAACAGTTGTCGTTTGTTATGAACGTAACAGTCGATGATGAACGCACGTTGCTGGTACAATTGACCGACCCTGAAAAGGATAATCCTGTCCTGGTGCGGGCGTTGGTTGCTGCCGGAGCTGATGTTTGCTACATCGAGCCATTTACCCCTTCTCTCGAAGCCGTGTATCTGGAGTTGATCCAGGAGCCGGTCGCTGGGTAAAGTGTATCTGGTGGTTGCAGGTTCATGCGACACAACTGTTTCGATTGACAACACGAGAGGATGTGAAGCTTATATCATACATACCTGCTGGATTGGCAATCATTCACGTGCAGCGATGTATGTGTCGCATGGTTTGAGGTGCAGAAGTCGTGCTTGCTCATCTGGCCGTGCCCGCTGTCGGTTGCGTGTCGCACGATGACCGTACTGGTTACGGGTACGACGTGCGTTATCGTCACGATCTTTGGTCCTGTTAATTCAATTCTCATATACCCTTCTCCAGAGAGATGATTATGCTGCGTTGGGAACCGATCAAGGTGATTATTGCCAAAGAGTGGCTGGAGCTGCGGCGGTCGCGAGGATTGCTCTTAAGTATGCTGTTGCCCCCCATCTTTCTGCCACTGTTTGCCCTTGGTCTCATCTTTGTGATGGGGCTGGTAAGCGATCCGGATACCGCCGACATTCCGGCGGCGGCTGTTGATCCGGCGCTGGCCAATCTGGGGTTAGAGGCGCTGGCTCAGGTTATCTTCGGGCGGCAGTTTTCGACCCTGTTTCTTTTGTTGCCGATGATCATTCCGAATGTCCTTGCCTCCTACAGTATCGTTGGCGAAAAGAATCGACGCACCCTCGAACCATTGCTGGCAGCACCAATCAAGGTAAGTGAGCTGTTACTCGGTAAGGTGTTAGCCGCAATTATTCCAGGGATTGTGCTGACCTGGGGATGTGCCATCGTTTTTGCTGTGGGCTTAGCGATTGTTGTCGTCGATCCGCAGGTGCCTGCTCTCGTGCTGCAACCAGGATGGGTAGCAACACTTCTCTTATCCAGTCCACTCTTAGCCATCATTTCAGTTGCACTTACGGTAATGATTTCATCACGGGTAAACGATCCACGTAGTGCCCAACAAATTGCTGGAGTGCTGATTGTGCCGGTGATGCTGCTTTTCTTTGGTCAGATGCTGGGACTTTTTGTGCTGAATGTTGTGGTGGCACTGATCTTCGCCCTGGTATTGGCGCTGATCGCAGCAGGTCTGATCTGGCTGGCAACCAACGTCTTTCAACGGGAAGAGATTCTGACCCGCTGGCGCTAACGCTCTTGCGCAAACGAGTATAATTGTCTCAAAACAAACGAGATTGTGATGACGTGTGCCTGCGCGGATGTGCTCTGCACGGTGCTGATATTCAGATAGGGAAACCGATGATTGCTCACTGCCATTCCACGTTGATCGCCACCCCACGCCAGGAGCCAACCCGAAAAACCCTACCCGGCCAGTAGTCCTGCGTGGATTATTCGGGTAGGCTCTCAAGGAGCGGTCTATGAAGGATGCGACGGTCAGATCTATGTATGAGGTGCTTACGTCACAACCACCCGATCTGGTTGGTGTACTGCGCGAGACGATCCCATCCATCGGGATGTTGATCGATGCGCTTGAGCAGCAGTCTGACCCGACGCTGCGGCTGAGCCTGTTGCGGCAGATTGGTGCCGAGTGGTATGCCTGCGGTGGAATGGCTGAAGTGTTAACCGAGTTGGGTCTGCATCTTGCGGCCCGGCTACCAATGGCGCAGGGCATTGTCGTTAGTGAATTACTGCTGGCGTTTGGTGCGGCCCAGGAAGAGCAGCGCACACGCGAATGGGAGGCTCGTTTAGTTGCACGGGCAACGCAGCTTGATGGTCTGCACCGGATTATTTCGGCGGCCAATTCTACGCTTGATCTTGATACTTCACTTCAGACGGTAGTCGAAACTGTTGCGCAGGTGATGAATGTTGAAGCCTGCTCGATCTACCTCTACGATAAGCATCGCGATGATCTGGTACTGCGGGCAACCCACGGTTTGAACCGGGCTGCCATTGGTCAGGTGGTGGCCCGGCTTGGCGAAGGAGTTACCGGTTGGGCGGCCCAACTGGGTTATCCGGTGGCAGTGAGTGATGTCTACAAAGACCCGCGCTATCATCGCGAACCCCAGCTCGGTGAAGAGATGTTTCGCTCGATGCTGGCCGTGCCGATTGTGCTCTTCTCGGCGGAACGGTTTCAGTTCAGCGCCGACAAATTGCAGGGTGTGATTAATGTGCAGACAATCGCACCACGCGAGTTCACGCAAGAGGAGATTTCTTTCGTTGAGACGGCTGCCGGTGAGCTGGCCTTCTTCATCGCGAATGCCCAGCTCTATCAGCAGACCGATGAGCGGTTGCACCAGAAATTGCGTGAATTGACCACCCTGCAACAGGTGTCAAAACTGATTGCCGAGCAGATCGGCCTCCATGATGTGCTCAATCTGATCGTCGAGAAGGCTGTTCACCTCTCAAAAGTGGATCGGGCTGCTATCTTTCAGATGGGGGAAGATGGTCAGCTCAAGCTGGTTGCCAGTTATGGTGGTGAAGGCGATGGCGTGCGCGACCTGGTTATTCAGACGGTACGCGATGGTCGCCCTCTGGCAGTTATGAATGCTTACCAGGATGCCCGGTTTCCGCAGTTGCCGGCAGTGGCACGGGCAGAGAATTTTCATTCCCTCTTTTGCATGCCGTTGCGTGCGCGTGGTCGCACCATCGGCGGTATTTGTCTCTACCGTCGTGAACCGCATCTGTTCGATTATGAACAGGTACGGCTGCTCAATACCTTTGCCGACGAAGCGGCCATCGCGATTGAAAACGCACGCCTCTATGAAGAGAGTTTGCGTGCTTTGCGGATCAAGTCGGCTTTGTTGCAAGAGATGCATCACCGCGTGCGCAACAATCTGCAAACCATTGCGGCATTACTGTCAATGCAACTGCGACGGCTCGATCCGGCCAGCCCCGGTGCGAAGGCGTTACGCGAGAGTGCAGCGCGTATTCAGGCCATTGCTGCTATTCATAACCTGCTCTCGCGCGACGATATTGGGGTGACGACCGTTGGCGCAGTGGCGCGCCAGGTCATCGAGAGTGTGCAAAGTACCCTCTTCGAGAGCGATATTCGGGTTGATTTTGCTATTCTCGGTGATGAGGTACGGATCGGTTCACGTGATGCAACCGTGCTGGCACTGGTGATTAATGAGCTGGTTGATAATGCCTTGACCCACGGCCTGGCCGTTGAAGGTGGACGGATTGAGGTTGAAGCTGTGCTTGAACACGGTCAGGTGCTGGTCGAGCTGCGCGATGATGGCCCTCGTCATCCGCCACCGCCGTCACGCCACAGTAGCGGATTGGGATTGCAAATTATTGAAACACTGGTCAATAGCGACCTGAATGGCTCGTTTTCGTTAATTCGCGATGAAGAAGCCGGTTGGATGCGGGCCCGTATTCGCTTTCCACAGCGCATCATTGATGAAGATCGCATTGAAGTCTAAGCATACTGCATGACATTTCTGGAGGGATTGTGGACATCACACTTTGGGCATGGATTGGCTTCCATGCAATCGTTTTTCTGGTTTTGGCCCTTGACCTGGGAGTTTTCCATCGGCGTTCGCATAAAGTCTCGATCCGTGAAGCCGGTTTGTGGACACTGGTCTGGGTAACACTATCGCTGATATTCAATGGCATTATCTGGCTGTGGCGTGGCCCGGAAGATGGTTTGAATTTTTTGACCGGTTATCTGGTTGAATATTCGTTGAGTGTTGATAATATCTTCGTCTTTATACTGCTGTTCAGCTATTTTCGCGTGCCGGCCCAGTATCAACATCGGGTACTCTTCTGGGGTATTCTCGGCGCATTGATCATGCGCGGGACGATGATTCTGTTAGGCTCAGCACTGATCGAGCAATTTGAGTGGATTCTCTACCTGTTTGGTGCCTTCCTCCTGGTGACAGGGGTACGCCTGATCTTCCACGATGATGAGCCTGAAGTAGACCCGCAACGGAATCTACTGGTACGACTGGCTCGTCGGTTGTTGCCGATCACGCCGGATATGCGCGGTGATCGGTTTTTTGTGCGCGAAGCGGATCGCTTTAGTGCAACACCCCTCTTCCTGGTGTTGCTCATTGTTGAGAGTACCGATTTGCTGTTTGCAGTCGACTCCATTCCGGCCATTTTTGGCATCACCCACGATCCATTTATCGTCTATACCTCGAATATCTGCGCTATTCTCGGCTTGCGTTCGTTGTATTTTCTGCTGGCAGGGGTAATGGAATCGTTCTACTACCTGCGCTTCGGTCTTGCCATTATTCTGTCGTTTATCGGTGTCAAGATGCTCACTCCTCTGGTCACCGGCTGGTTCCTCGGCGGTCATAGCGTTCATATTCCGACGACCATCTCATTGGGGGTGATTGTCGTCACATTGCTGGCATCTGTGGTGGCATCACTGATTCGGTCGCGTCGTCTGGCTAGCGCAACCGATTAATCTGGAAGGAGCGACACTATGCCCGATTTTCCCACCGAAGGCTCGCCACCGTTTATCAATCGGATGCTGACGATTGCCGAATGGCGCGAATACGTTGCCAGTTACGATTTTGGTAAGCTGACACCAACTCGTCTGGTGCTACACCATACCTACCGACCCGATGAAACCTCATGGCGTGGCCTGACCACCATGCGCGGGATACAGAAGTTCTACGCCGGTAAAGGCTGGACGGCTGGCCCTCACATTTTTGCTGCTCCTGATGGTATCTGGCTGGCGACCCCGATGTCGCAGATCGGCATTCACGCTGGTGCCGGCAATGGCTCACTCGCCAAAGGCTGGTATTCCATCGGCCTGGAAATGGTCGGTTATTTCGACAAGGTCTTGCCATCCGGGAAGGTTTGGGAGCATTCGCTGGCGGTCATGGGGGAGTTGTCGCGCCGATTGAAGATTCCACCGCGACAGTTGATCTCGTTTCACCGCGACTACACCAATCAAAAGAGCTGTCCCGGCTGGGCAGTAACCAAAGAGTGGGTATGGTCGCAGGTTGAAGCCTATCTGAATAACTCGACACCCCCGACCATACCACCCGGCCAAATCGGTACACCCACACCTGATGATGAACGCTTGATCGAAGCCCTCCTCGAAGAGGGGTACAAACATAAGACCAATGGCCAGGGCTACAATGCCGATTGGGCGTTTCACGCCTATGCGCTCGAACACCAGCTTGGTATGCCAATGGGGCCGAGCGCACGGCTAACTGTGGCCGGCAAGGAGTATAACTATCAGCCCTTTGCTCGCGATACGCTCTATTGCGAGGTGCCGAATTGGGGTGATGTCAAGACCCTGAGTGAGCTACTGGGCGGCAGTATTCCACCGAGCGGTCTGGGGCGTGCCTTGCTTGATGCTACCTATCAGGCCGGTGGTTCACCGTTTCGACCAGACTGGGCCTTTCATCAATACGCCGTTGCCCGCCGTCTGGGGCCGCCGGTCGGCAAGAGCGCACAGATTACCGTTGACGGGAAACAGTATGCGTATCAGGCATTTGCCGTTGACACCCTCTACAATCTCGTTCCCAACTGGAGCGATGTCCGTCAGTTGAGCCAGATCGGAACTGCCACCGATCCGGCGACGGTCAGGCTGCGCGATGCCCTCCTCACCGAAACCTTCAAACAGGCCGGCACGACCTATCGGCCCGATTGGGCATTTCATCAACTGGCCCGACAGTGGGCGATTGGTGCTCCGCTGGCCAATAGCTACCAGATCACCCTTGAGAAGACGACGTATGCGCTCCAGCCCTTCGCGCTTGATGTTCTGTACAACGTAGTGCCAAATTGGGCTGATGTGAAACGATTGAGTGACCTGGCGCGTCAGCATGGGATGCCGGTGTTAGGGATGGCCATGGCAATTGCGCCGCTTGTGTCGGCAGAGAGTCTAACCCCGCCCGACGATGGTGGTTTCAGTATCACCCAGGTGACACCGCCGGCTATGGCCTTCGGCGAGCGTCACGGCGAGCGCGTGAGTATGGTCGTGCTGCACGCGGTACCCGGTGCGGTGGCTGAAACAATTGCTGCCATGACCGACTTCAATGCCCGCTTTGCCACCCACTACCTGATTGGCCTTGACGGTCGTATCTACCGCCTGATTGATGAAGCCAAAGCGGCATGGCATGCCGGATTCGCCACCGGTGGCGGCGTCCGGTATAACCTGAACCGCATCAGTATCGGTATCGCACTGGAACGTCCGGCTGGCTGGCCGGCAACCCGTGATGCCGGTGACACGGATGCGCAGATTCGGGCACTACGCTGGTTACTGCGCCAGCTCGACGCCCGTTACCGCCTCTCACCCGATGCGATTGTGCTCTGGACGAGTCTGGCCGGTAGTGATGACGAGGCATTGAGTGGATTGCCGCTTGGTGCGTTGCGCGAAGCGTTATCCTGATCGTTCATTCTGAAACGTAAACTGTCCGGCCAGGAGCTGATCGTACCCGCATTACCCTTCACCGAGGCGCTATGAACCTTCATCGCTGGCTGCACCTTGCGAGTTTGCTGTTCGCTATGGTCGGATTTCTCTGGCCGTCTATTCCGGTACAGGCTGCGCCAAAGGTGGTCGGTACCGGTACACCGGCCAGTTGCACGGCTACCGCACTGGTGAACGCAGTGACCGGCGGTGGCGAAGTTAGCTTTAATTGCGGTCCAAATTCGCATACCATTGTCCTTAACTCGCCACTGATCATCAACGCACCCCAGACCCTGATCGATGGCGGTGGATTAATCACCTTGCAGGGTGGTGGCGGACGGATTATTGACCATTTCACCTATGGGAATATTGGTCCCAGCCGCCTTGAGCTGCGCAATCTGACGATCACCGGTGGCCGGGCCAGCGGTGGTGGTACCGATCAGTCGGCGGTTGATGGCAGTGGTGGTGCGATTCGTAGTTATTTCGCGGCGGCCAATTCTGCCTTCACCCCCACATTGGTCATAGATCGAGTGATCTTTCGCGACAATCAAACCACTCTGACCGCAGTCCCTCCCGGCAGAGATGCCTATGATTACGGCGGTGGTGCGATCTACAGTCGTGGTGGTGCGGTCATTGTCACCAATAGCCGGTTTGAAAACAATCACGCCAACAATGGGGCCGGCGGTGCGATTCATTTGTTGCAGAGCAGTCTATCAGTTGAAGATAGTGTCTTTCTGGGGAATACCGCCATCGGAGCGCGTCCGCAAGACAGTTTTGGTGGTGCGATTTCGGCTGATGGATTGGGCGGGCCGGATCGCCGTTTACGTGTCGTTCGTTGTCGCTTCGAGCAGAACCAGACGTACAATTCGGGCGGTGCCATTCACGCTAATCTGTACGAAGACAGTAGCCGCCTGGAGGTGATCGATAGTTCATTCATCGCCAATGCTGTAGTTGGCGGTCAACGTGCGCAGGGCGGGGCAATTGGCGGTGGAGGTACAGCTATCGGTACTGGCACCGGTAATCCTGAGATTCTGATCAGTGGCAGCCTGTTCCATGCCAATCGTGCCCGACGCACACCGGGTGCCGACGGTAATCCACGTGAAGATGGTTCCGGCGGCGCGATTGCCTTCCCGCAGCAGGTGCGTCTACGGATTGTCAATTCGACCTTCGTTGCCAATCGCGCCGAAGGAACCGGATTCAATGCCAACGGTGGAGCGCTGTACGTCTTGAACAATCGCCCTGAGCCATTCGTCATCGAGTCCAGCACGTTTGCCGAAAACTATGCCGGTTGGGTCGGTGGGGCAATCAGCCATTCGGGGAATGGCAGCGTCAGTAATAGCCTGTTTGCCTACAACACCGCCGGAAACGGTGGCAATGGCTGGAACATTCAACAGCATTGCTCACGTGAATTGACGCATGATGGTCGTAGCCTGCAATACCCACCCCGTCTCACCGGGGCAAGTTTCTGGAACGATGTCACCTGCTTTGCCGGCAAGAGCGCACCATCTCAGACGGGCGATATCCAGTTTCGCGATCCACTGCTCAAGCCGTTGGCAGCATATGGTGGATTGACGATGACAATGGCCATTCCTGCTGATAGCCCGGCCCGTGATGCCGGTAGCGGCTGCCCGCCAACCGACCAACGAGGAGTTGCTCGCCCGCAACTAAACGCCTGCGATCTCGGCGCATTTGAATTGCAGGTATTTCTGGTTGCGACCCCTTCGCTATTAGCCCGCAATCAATTACCGCCACCGCTCATCCTGCATGGTGTTGACTTCTCTAATGCTACCCAGGCATTTATCGACGGTCAACCGCGTTCAACCACCTTCCTCGATAGCCAGCGGTTACGGCTCACCCTGACGATGACTGATGTGGCTGATCTCGGCCCGCTGACAGTCACCCTCAGTGGCCCAGGCAGTGCAGTGGGGAGCACACAGGTGCAGGTTGTTGAAGCAGTCTACAGTATCTACGTGCCGCAGATTAGTCGCTGATCCAGTCATCTCAAGACTGGTGTAGTGGAAGTCATAACTATTGCCTGGGAGCGCGCGCCTCCGGCGCGCTTGCCCCCTTGCCCCAACTCGCTCCTGCGTTCAGCGGGGTAACACCTGGGAGCACGCGCCTCCGGCACGCTTGTCCCAACTCGCGACCACGCAAGCCATCCTGCGCGGCGACTCCCGCCCCCAGCGGGGCGGGTGGGGGTGGGGGCGTGTCGCATCCCAACTCGCTCCTGCGTTCAGCGGGGTAACACCTGGGAGCACGCGCCTCCGGCGCGCTTGTCCCAACTCGCGACCACGCAAGCCATCCTGCGCGGCGACTCCCGCCCCCAGCGGGGCGGGTGGGGGTGGGGGCGTGTCGCATCCCAACTCGCTCCTGCGTTCAGCGGGGTAACACCTGGGAGCACGCGCCTCCGGCACGCTTGTCCCAACTCGCGACCACGCAAGCCATCCTGCGCGGCGACTCCTGCCCCCAGCGGGGCGGGTGGGGGTGGGGGCGTGTCGCATCCCAACTCGCTCCTGCGTTCAGCGGGGTAACACCTGGGAGCACGCGCCTCCGGCGCGCTTGTCCCAACTCGCGACCACGCAAGCCATCCTGCGCGGCGACTCCCGCCCCCAGCGGGGGCGGGTGGGGGTGGGGGCATGTCGCATCCCAACTCGCTCCTGCGTCCAGCGGGGTAATACCTGGGAGCGCGCGCCTCCGGCGCGCTTGTCCTAACTCGCGACTGCGCAAGCCACGACTCCCGCCCCCAGCGGGGGCGGGTGGGGGTGGGGCGTGTCGCATCCCAACTCGCTCCTGCGTCCAGCGGGGTAGCGCCTGGGAGCGCGCGCCTCCGGCGCGCTTGCCCCAACTCGCGACTGCGGGCGCTATCTTGCCCCGTGACTCCCGCCCCCAGCGGGAGCGGGTGGGGGTGGGGCGTGTCGCAGACCATTGCGGTATCCCACGCCGGCGAGGATACCCTTTTCCAATAGGCTTGCCGTGGCGCAGAGTAATGACTCTTCAGCACGGCTATCATCCCTGAGTGACGCACATTGTTGGGTAAAATGCGACATAACAAACCTTGCCGCAGATTGCACCTTACATTGTTATGGAATCAATTCACTGACTCGCGTTTCATCCCTCGAACGTTCACCTGTATTTAATACTCACTTAACAATCCAATGATGCTGTCTTAAACCGGCGCGTGTATTGTATCGCTGCAAGCGTTGCTCTCTGCATTCCACAGAGTGGCGCACCCTGAAGTGCCGGTAGCCAGGCGATGTCAAGCCCTGGCCTCCGCTTGCGCTTGCAGATTGCAGACAGTAGTTGAAGGAGAGACACTCACTATGGTAGGAAACCCGAAACGATGGATCTACGGCCTTATGCTGATAGCACTGATCGTACCGGTCATTGCTGCCTGTGGTCCGCAGCCGGCGGCCCAGCCAACTGCGGCTCCAGCCCAGCCAACTGCGGCTTCAGCCCAGCCAACTGCGCCTGCCTCTGAGCTGGCTTCGTTGAGTGGCGACATCATTATTGACGGTTCATCAACGGTGTATCCGCCGACCGCTGCTGCTGCCGAGGAATTCTCACGGCTGGCACCGAATGTGCGGGTGAGCGTGGGCATTTCGGGTACCGGTGGCGGGTTCAAGAAGTTCTGCAACGGCGAGACGGACATCTCGAACGCCTCACGCCCGATCCGCGAGGAGGAGCAGGCCATCTGTGCGCAGAACGGGATCGAGTTCATCGAGCTACCGGTGGCGTATGACGGCCTGTCGGTGGTGGTCAATCCGCAGAACGACTGGGTTACCTGTCTGACCGTGGCCGAGCTGAAGAAGATTTGGGAGCCGGCAGCGCAGGGCGTGATCACGAACTGGAACCAGGTGCGCGAAGGGTTCCCGAACCGCCCGCTGGTGCTGTTGGGTGCCGGGACAGACTCGGGTACATTTGACTACTTCACCGAAGCGATTGTCGGCGAAGCCAAGGCAAGCCGTGGTGACTATCAGGCCACCGAGGATGACAACGTGACGATTACCGGTGTCAGTGGTGACCTGAACGCGATGGGGTATCTCGGCTACGCTTACGTAGTTGAGAACCAGGGCAAGATCAAGCCGATTGCAATTGACAATGGCAATGGTTGTGTCGAGCCAAGCTTCGAGACGATTGCTGACGCTTCCTATCAGCCGCTGTCACGCCCACTGTTCATCTACGTCAATAAGGAAGCCGCTGAGCGACCAGAAGTGCAGGCGTTCGTCAACTTCTACCTCAGCCCGGAGTTCACCCCAATCATTCAGACCCCGCAGGTTGGCTACGTGAAACTGTCGGACG
Organism: Chloroflexus aurantiacus J-10-fl; assembly: GCF_000018865.1. Classification (NCBI taxonomy): domain Bacteria; kingdom Bacillati; phylum Chloroflexota; class Chloroflexia; order Chloroflexales; family Chloroflexaceae; genus Chloroflexus; species Chloroflexus aurantiacus. Next base: position 340,781 of record NC_010175.1, on the reverse strand, counting down.
AGCTGTATGCCGCGATTGCCAAGCGCTTCAATGACCGCGTGCTGGGCACAATGGTACGGCCCGGTGAAGAGGTTGGTTTGACCCTGGATCGCTACCTGACCGGCGAAATGCCACCGCTGCCGTCGAGTGCCCCCACCTTTGACTACGCAACGCTAAGTGGTGACATCATTATTGACGGTTCATCAACGGTGTATCCGCCGACCGCTGCTGCTGCCGAGGAATTCTCGCGACTGGCCTCGAATGTGCGGGTGAGCGTGGGCATTTCGGGCACCGGTGGCGGGTTCAAGAAGTTCTGCAACGGCGAGACGGACATCTCGAACGCCTCACGCCCGATCCGCGAGGAGGAGCAGGCCATCTGTGCGCAGAACGGGATCGAGTTCATCGAGCTGCCGGTGGCGTATGACGGTCTGTCGGTAGTGGTCAATCCGCAGAACGACTGGGCTACCTGTCTGACCGTGGCCGAGCTGAAGAAGATTTGGGAGCCGGCAGCGCAAGGGGTCATCACGAACTGGAACCAGGTGCGCGAAGGGTTCCCGGATCGGCCACTGGTGCTGTTGGGTGCCGGGACAGACTCGGGTACATTCGACTACTTCACCGAAGCGATTGTCGGCGAGGCCAAGGCAAGTCGTGGTGACTATCAGGCCACCGAAGATGACAACGTGACGATTACCGGCGTGAGTGGTGACCTGAACGCGATGGGGTATCTCGGCTACGCCTACGTAGTTGAGAACCAGGGCAAGATCAAGCCGATTGCGGTTGACAATGGCAACGGTTGTGTCGAGCCGAGCTTCGAGACGATTGCTGACGCTACCTATCAGCCGCTGTCACGCCCACTGTTCATCTACGTCAATAAGGAAGCCGCTGAGCGACCAGAGGTACAGGCGTTCGTCAACTTCTACCTCAGCCCGGAGTTCACCCCAATCATTCAGACCCCACAGGTTGGCTACGTGAAACTGTCGGATGAGCTGTATGCCGCGATTGCCAAGCGCTTCAATGACCGTGTCGTGGGAACGCTGGTAAAGCCCGGTGAGGAAGTTGGTCTGACCCTGGATCGGTATTTAGGAAAGTAAGATAGAGAGATGATGGCGGTATGAGCAAGCCGATGGCGCTTGCTCATACCGCATCTCTGTGGTAGGCTAGAGATAAAAGAAAACCATCTTCTGACAAGGAGGATTGCGTGGCTGTTTTTGACCTCCGTAGACAACCAAATCAGGCTCGTGCTATTGGCGAGAAAATCATTCAAATTTTGCTGACTATAGCAGCAACCGTTTCTATTCTCACAACTGCTGGAATTGTCTTTTCGCTCCTCTTTGAAACAATTGCTTTCTTTAGAGAAGTCTCTATCGTCGAATTCCTCACCGAAACGGAATGGACACCCCTTTTCTCGATCAAGAAGTACGGCATCTGGCCATTGGTGTCGGCAACCGTTCTTACTTCTGCGATTGCAATGGTTGTCGCGGTGCCGCTTGGCCTGATTGCGGCGATTTTCCTGAGTGAGTTTGCCTCAGATCGCATTCGACGCACGGTGAAGCCTCTGCTTGAAATCCTTGCCGGTATTCCAACTGTAGTCTACGGCTATTTTGCTCTCACAGTGGTAACACCATTTCTCAAGAACTTCATTCCAACCCTCAGCATCTTTAATTCACTCGGTGCCGGGCTTGTGATGGGAGTCATGCTGATACCGTTTGTCGCTTCATTGAGTGAAGATGCGTTATCGGCAGTACCCAACTCGCTCCGTGAAGCAGCGTATGGGCTGGGTTCTACCAGATTTGAGGTTGCTACACGAGTCGTAGCACCGGCAGCCATTTCGGGTATTGTTGCCTCGATTGTCCTGGCTTTCTCACGGGCTGTTGGTGAAACAATGATTGTCGCCATTGCTGCCGGGCAAAATCCCCGCTTTACCTTCGATCCAACGGTGCCGGTGATGACAATGACCTCGTACATCGTCCAGGTCAGTTTGGGTGACACACCGTATGGCTCACTCAGCTATTACACGCTGTACGCGGTTGGTTTTACACTCTTCCTCTTCACCTTTGTGCTCAACATCTTCAGTTATTGGATGGTGCGCAAGTTCCGGGAGGTTTACGATTAATGTCTGCACAGGAACAGATTCGCGTGAGTGCTCAGACGGCCGAGCCTATCGTTGATCGGGGTGGCGGTAATCTGAAGTGGCGTCATTTCAAGGGAACATTGCTGACCATCTTTGGTTGGCTGAGTATTATTTTCGGTTTGGGCGTTCTGCTCATTCTGATACTAGATGTGATCAATCGAGCCACCGGTATTTTTAGCGGTGGAACTAATTGGCTCACCTGGGATTTCTTTAACAACTTTGACTCGCGCTTTCCGCAGCGGGCCGGTGCAAAGGCAGCAATTGTCGGCACGCTGTATACCATCTCTCTGACCATCCTGTTTGCTTTTCCACTCGGTGTTGCGGCTGCTATCTATCTTGAAGAGTATGCCCGTGATAACTGGTTTAGCCGTCTGGTTGAAATCAATATCAGTAACCTGGCGGCAGTGCCGTCAATCATATATGGTCTGCTCGGTCTGCAAGTGTTTGCCCGCTGGCTCCTGCTCGGTCGTAGTATTCTCACCGGTGCCTTGACCCTGGCGTTGCTGGTTGTACCGATTATCATTGTGGCATCGCGTGAGTCGATCCGCGCAGTACCGCTAAGCCTGCGACAGGCCAGTTATGCTCTGGGTGCTACCCGCTGGCAGACTGTCTGGCACGTCGTTCTACCGCAATCCATCGGTGGTATTCTTACCGGTAGTATTCTGGCCGTCTCGCGGGCAATTGGCGAAACTGCTCCTCTCATCACCATTGGAGCGTTGACCTTTGTGCCATTCTTGCCGCGCAATATCCTGGATATCTTTACCGTCTTGCCGATCCAGATTTTCAACTGGACGTCGCGACCACAGGATGAATTTCGTGCGCTGGCGGCTGCCGGTATTCTGGTATTGCTGACAATTTTGTTGACAATCAATGCGCTGGCGATCTATCTGCGTAATCGCTATCAGAAGCGCTACTAATCACAAGTGAAGGTTGGCAATGACAGTCCACGATTTAGATCATAATAATCCAAATGCGCTTGAAGCGCGCAACATGAGTGTCTATTACGGCTCATTTCGTGCAGTGAAGAATGTAAATCTGGCGATTGAAAAGAATCGCATTACTGCTTTGATTGGTCCTTCAGGCTGCGGCAAGAGTACGGTGCTACGTTCTTTCAACCGCATGAACGACCTGGTACCATCGGCGCGGGTGGAAGGAGAAATCCTGTTCCACGGCGAGAATATCTATGCGCCGGGTGTTGATCCGGTCAATGTACGCCGTCGGATCGGTATGGTCTTCCAGAAACCAAATCCGTTCCCGAAGAGCATCTATGAGAACGTCGCCTATGGCCCGCGTATCAATGGCTGGCGCCTCTCAAAGCGCGAAATGGACGAGCTGGTCGAGCGTTCATTGCGTGGTGCTGCCTTGTGGGATGAGGTGAAAGATAAGCTGAACCAGAATGGCTTATCGCTCTCTGGTGGGCAGCAACAGCGACTCTGCATTGCTCGTGCCCTGGCGGTGGAGCCGGAAGTGATCCTGATGGACGAGCCATGTTCAGCTCTTGATCCAATCTCGACATTGAAGATTGAAGAGCTGATGTTTGAGCTTCGTCAGCGCTATACGATTGTGATCGTGACCCACAATATGCAGCAGGCGTCACGCGCATCTGACTATACGGCCTTCTTCCTGATGGATAGTGATCGTGCCGGTCAACTCATCGAGTATGGCCCGACATCACAAATCTTCCAGAACCCGAAGGACGAACGCACCGAGCAGTACATCTCTGGTCGGTTCGGATGATGTTCGTGTGAACAACGAGCCAATGCTGGTAGTGTCCTGGGAGCGCGAGCCTCCGGCTCGCCTCACCGGACGTACAAGCTAACGTTGCCCTGGCACTGCGGTTGTGCATGTCCCACCACGGTGGGTCGGTACTGGTAGTATCCTGATCACATCCGCTAGCATAGAAGTCACGACACACCAGCCAACGATTACCCTGATACTGCACCTGAACGATGCACTGTCGGACGCTAGCGCTAGTATGACAGGAATCGTAGGGGGCACGGCATGCCGTGCCCCTACTGATTTCCGCGCATAAAATAGTCGCTTCCCTGCGCCTTGTACGCTCCTGCGACGTGCTCCCCAAACGATGTGCTTCAGGCAATGCCTGATGACACAAGACCGACCTCATCCTCTTGCGGTTCGGCTAGCGGCCTGACACCGAGCCGCCGACAGAGCGCGTTCAGAAATGCCATCGCCGTCGGATGATCAAGCACCCGCGCATCGTAGCAGAGGCTCAGGTGTGCCACTGCCCCGACTGCAATCGTCGTATCACCGAGGGCCACCGGCTTAAGCTGCGCTTCGCTCAGCGTCAATGCTGCTACCGTTCCCGGCAAGGGCGGCGTGATCTGCCACCAATCAGCAGTCACGGCAATCGCACAGGTTGCCATCCCCAGATCGTGACCCGTTCCGGTCAAGGCGCGGGCAATGCCACGTTCGTTAAGATCACCGGCATCGCGAATCAACACCCAGCGGCCATCGGTTAAACCGGCAGCTACGTGATACCGATGGCGCAGTACGATAGCCGTCTCAGTCCAGGCGGCATTAATCAGAGGATGCTCAGGAAAGAGGCCGGCTGCGGCTGCGATCAGAGCGCTCTGAGGGGTCGCTTGCAGGCCATACCTGGCAAACGTCGCGTTCTGCACCCGGCATTGGTGCAACACCGATTGCAGATCAATCGCAATCGTCGCGCTGGCAAGCGGGACTGGCTGCGCATCAACAATGCGCAGCCTAATGGTCGACGACGTATTCGTACCGACCGTTGCATCTGCTACCGCTCTGGCATGCACCGTATCTCCTACCACTGCCGGTGGAGGGAGAGAGTCTGATAAGTCGGAAGCAACATCCACAGCCGCAACCGTCGCGCCGGCAAGTGGTACCGGCTGCGCATCAACAATTCGTAGCTCAGTGGTCGACGACACAATCGTACCGACCGTTGCATCTGCTACCGCTCTGGCATGCACCGTATCTCCTACCACTGCCGGTGGAGGGAGAGAGTCTGATGAGCCGGAAGCTACATCCACAGCTTTGACAACATCGGCACGCATGATGCGACCGCCGGGGCCACTTCCGGCGAGAGCCGTCAGGTCAACCCCCAACGCGGTTGCCAGCCGGCGGGCCAGGGGCGTCGCCCGTACCCGTGGTGGCGGAGTACAACGGGCCAGTTCTCCCCCTACCGGGATTGTTGCCCCTGCGGCCACCACGTGCTCAGCCACAATTCCTACGTACTGAGCCGGGATAACCCACTCGGCGTGTGCGGTTAAGACACGGGCAAGCGGCGTTGTCGGTGTGACAGACTCGCCAACGGCAACCAGCCATTCCAGTAACGTCGCCTCACCTAATGCCGGGGGGATGCTGATAGTGTGTACCTGCATCTTCAAGCCTCATCGCTTCAACCGGACTGCGTCGCCGCAGCCCAAAAGTCATTCACTTTTCGCCGCAAAAGGTCATGTTCAGGACGCTTAAGTTCAGGATCATCGGCAAGAATGGCGTCGGCCAATGCCCGCGCTTCGGCCAGCAGACGGGTATCGCCCTGTTGGGCCATCTTCAGATCGGGAGTACCACTCTGGCGCGTGCCGAAAAATTCACCCGGCCCGCGCAATTGTAAATCAATTTCGGCCAGCTTGAAGCCATCGGTTGTTTGCTCAAGCGCCGCCAATCGCTCTTTTGACTGCTGATTATCGCTGTCGCTGATCAGGATGCAGTAACTCTGATGATGACCACGTCCGACACGCCCGCGAAACTGGTGCAATTGCGCCAGGCCGAACCGTTCGGCACCCTCAATAACAATCGTGGTGGCGTTCGGCACATCAATCCCGACCTCGATCACCGCAGTTGCGACCAGAATGTCGTACTGGTGATCGCGAAATGCCCGCATTACATCATCTTTCTCGCGGGCCGATAGTTTGCCGTGCAGCAATGCCACCCGCAAGTCGGGAAAGACTTCGTGCTGAAGGCGTTCATACATCTCTTCGGCTGAGGGCAGGTCAAGTTTTTCACTCTCTTCAACCAGCGGGCAGATGACATACACCTGGCGTCCTTCAGCGACCTGTTTCCGAATATGCCGGTAGACCTTCGCTCGCTCAGCCCGGCCCACCCGTTTTGTCCGAATCTCTTGTCGGCCCGGTGGACGCTCGTCGAGCACCGATACGTCCAGATCGCCGTAGATAGTCATCGTGAGCGTGCGCGGAATCGGGGTGGCAGTCATCACCAGCATATGCGGATTGTAGCCTTTGTTCTTCAGGCGCAGACGTTGCTCTACACCAAACCGATGCTGCTCGTCAACCACCACCAGCCCTAGCTGAGCAAATTGCACCGTTTCGGTGATCAGGGCATGGGTGCCTACCACCAGGTCGATCTCGCCGCGCGCAATCCCTTCCAGCACCCGCCGTCGCTCGCGTGTCCCCAGGCTGCCGGTGAGCAAAGCGACCCGTACTCCGTGCCCACCCATATCCTCTTCGGGCGACATGCCGAGAATGGAGATAATCTCAGCCAGTTGCGCTGCTTCTTCAGGATCGAGCAGTGATCGCCAATCGGCTTGCTGATACGCGGAAGAAGCAGTGGCTGAGGTTGTCTTACGTGGCACGCGCACCCGGCTGAGAAGCTGTTTCAGGTTTTTGGCGTGTTGCTCGGCCAGAATTTCAGTTGGTGCCATCAGTGCGCCCTGGAAGCCATTGGCAACGGCCTGCAGCAGCGCGGCTGCGGCCACCACCGTTTTACCGCTGCCAACATCGCCTTGCAGCAAGCGAGCCATCGGTGATGGACGGCGGAGGTCGCTAAAGATTTCCTCGATTGCCCGCTGTTGGGCAGTGGTCAATTGAAACGGCAACAGGCGTTGGAGTTCGGCGTGTACCTGCGAGTCGATGGTAAAGGCATAGCCCATCTCCTGCTGCCAGAGGCGTTTACGCTGCAACACACCGATCTGAATAAACAGAAATTCGTCAAACCCCAGCCGGCGACGTGCCGCAGCCAGACTGGTATGGTCGGTCGGAAAATGGATTTGTGCCAGTGCTTCACCTAGCGGTAGCAATCTGGCGTGCTGGAGGCGCACAGGCGGCAGATGATCCTCGACCTGTGGGGCCATTGTATCAACCACCTGCTTGATGAAGCGACGTACCTGGTTCTCGTGCAAGCCCTGGGTTAAGGGATGGATCGGTACCAGGCGGCCAGTGTGTAAGAGTGCATCAGGATCGGGTGTATAACGTTCCCAGCGTGGACTACTAAACTGCCGCTTCCCGCCAAAGGTTGTCACTTTGCCACTGAGCGCAATCGTCTGCCCAACCCGAATCTGCTGCGCAATCCAGCGTTGATTGAAAAAGATCGCCTCGATTGATCCGGTCTCGTCGCTGACCTCGACTCGTACCCGCAATTTGGGGCCGGCGCCGATAGTGCGCACATCGGTCACCTCACCGATCACCGTTTCCTCGGCCCCGACCTGTAATTCGCTGATCGAACGCCGGTTCCTCACATCATCGTAGCGCCGGGGAAAGTGGTACAGCAGATCGCGGATAGTACGCACTCCCAGGCGCCGAAAACCACCGACCAGCCGCCAGTCGATGCCTGCGATCTGCTCAAGCGGTGCATCGAGATTGAGTTCAGCCAGCGGGCGCTGGTCAACGTTAGCTGCTCGCTTGCGTGACTGACGGGCAGAAGTGTTGCGCTTAGTTACCGGTACGTGGCCGGCATTGGCTGTAGGATCGACTGCCGGCGATGGCGGCACTGTTGTTTCAACCGGTGCAGTAGGGGCAGTGCGAAAGAGTGAGCGCAGGATTTCGATTGCCTCGGCCAACGCCTGATCCCGCTCGACCAGCGTCATGCCATCGTAGCCGACCAGACAACCAAGTGCACGCTGAACAGCGGGCAAACGTGCTGCACTCCCTGCCGCTGCACTCCACTGGTTGAGGTACGCCACCAGGCCATCAGTTGTCACCCGATCAGCGCATCCATCACGGCGCTCGGCGGCCAGTAGCCTGCCGAGCGCTATAACCTGCTGTCGCTCAGCCTCGGTCATGCCTCATCGAAACCTTCAAACGCGGTCACTGCCATTGCACCGGGACCGAGGCAGGCAGCAATTGCCGGCCCCATCCGCGACACCTGGACTCGATCACGGGAAAAGATGGGGTCTAGCTTCTCGAGCAGTTTCTCGACATCTTCAGGCGTCGTCGCGTAGTGAATGATCACATCTTCAACGTGCGGAAAATCCTCGACAAAGGTAAACAGACCTTCTATCGCCTTCGCCCGTGTGCGCGTGCGCTCGTAAGGCACGATTTCGCCTTCATCGAGAATCATCAACGGCTTAATCCGCTGCATCGATCCAATCAGCGAACCACTGAAGGTAAGCAGTCCACTCTGCTCAAGGTACTCCATCGTATCGACGAAAAATGCCGTATGGGTATGGCGAATTGTCTGTCCGATCCGTTCGTTCACCTCAGCCGGTGTCATGCCATCACGGATAGCCCGTGCCGCCGCAATGGCCACCGAGCCGAGTCCCATACCGGCCAGCTTACTATCGATAATCTCGATCCGGGTACTCGACGCCGGCAAGCGGGAACGGCCGGCCAGTGCTTCACTGTAAATCTCGCCGAGATGCCGGCTCAGGTGAATCGAAAAGACATAATCGTAGCGTCCTAACAGGCTGCGGTAGAGCTGCTCAAAGGTCGTTGCGTTTGGTTTAACGATCTCGACCCGCTGGTTACCGCTAAAGAGTTGATCGTAGACCTGATCCTCACTGATGTCAATGCCAATCCGATAAAGACGGTCATCGATACGTGCCAGCAGTGGCACCACTTCAATCTCAAGTTCGTGCGCAACCTCAAACGGAATGTCGCTTGCGCCGTCGGTAATCACTTTCATTGTAGCCATGGTCTGCCCTGTCTTTCGGAGCGGTTTGCCAAAGCGAATGCAATATGGTATAGTCTCACAAAGTGTGACTGTTACAAAGATGTATCTTTCGGAGAGTAAACGTATGGCAACCTGTGAACTTTGCGGTAAAAAACCTTCATTTGGTCATAATGTCAGCTTCTCGAAGCGCCGCACGAACCGCATCTGGCGTCCCAACATTCAGAAGACGACATTGACGGTACCGGGCGGCCAGTCCGTCCAGGTTCGCATCTGCACCCGCTGCATGCGTACATTGGCGAAGACACGATAACACATTATCCGATCTTCACTACGAGAGGCCAGTGTCCGCCAGGGACGCTGGCCTCTTCGCTTTTTTTCATTATAGCCGATACGATGGTGGTACGCAAACAGTCTGGCAACGATGACAATCACCAGTCAGGCACCTTGTTTTGGCTACGACCGGGTAATGCGCTGTCAGGGCAGGACTTCTCGCATAGCTATCTGACAACCCGAAAAAACCAGTCTTTCACTCGCAAACATAGTTGCGAGTGGTATAATCTGTTTGTCGGGTTGAAACGATAACGCAAATCCAAAGGGGTAAGCCATGGCGAGCAAAAAGCAGCGGATCGGCGTGCTTACCAGTGGCGGTGACGCGCCAGGACTCAATGCCGTCATCCGTGCAGTCGTCAAGTCGGCGTCCGGTCTGGGTTGGGAAGTGATCGGTATTCACGATGGTTTTGAGGGTTTATTAGGGACAAAGAGCTACCGGGTACTTACCAATGCTGATGTACAGGGATTATTGCCGCGGGGTGGCACAATCCTGCGCACAACCAACAAGGGGCATTTTGGCCCACGCCGGAGCGATGAGCTGTCAGAGGCCGATCCGTATGTTCGTGCGGTAAAGGCGATTGAGGAGATGGGGCTGCGGGCCTTGATCACTATTGGTGGTGAGGGGACGCAGCGGATTGCTCTTGAACTGCATAAATTGGGTGCACCGGTGATCGGCGTACCGAAAACGATTGATAACGATCTTGCCGGAACTGATCGTACATTCGGTTTCGATACAGCGTTGCAGGTAGCAACCGATGCGATTGATCGGTTACACACCACTGCTGCCAGCCATAATCGCGTCATGGTGTTGGAAGTTATGGGCCGGCATACCGGTTGGATCGCTCTCCACGCCGGTCTGGCTGGTGGTGCAGATGTCATCTTGATTCCGGAAATTCCATTTTCGATTGAGCGAGTCGCCGAGAAGGTTATGGCGCGTGACCAGCAGGGTAGCTCGTTCAGCATCATCGTTGTGGCTGAAGGTGCCCGCCCTCGTGGTGGTAGCGAGATGTATATCGCCGAAGGCCGGTTGGGTGGAATTGGTCACTGGGTTGGTGAACAGCTCGAAAAGCTGACCGCCAAAGAGGTTCGGGTTGTCGTTTTGGGACATTTACAGCGTGGTGGTTCGCCATCGCCTTATGATCGCCTGCTTTCGACCCGCTATGGTGCAGCAGCAGTGCAGGCGGCAGCTCGTGGCATCTATGGCGAAATGGTGGCTCTCCGCGGGCAAGACATTGTAACGGTGCCGTTGGCCGAAGCCTGCGGCCACCTGAATCGGGTACGTCCTCACAGCGACCTGGTGCTCTGTGCACGGAGTTTGGGGATTGCCTTTGGCGATGAACTCTGATCACATGGTATGCTTAGCGACAGGATAAAGGTATGACGAGATGATCCGCTACGAGATCGCCGCAACGACTGTAACCACGGCGCCGCCGGAGCGGGTGCTGGCGGTGCTTGATGATTTTGGCAACTGGCCGCGTTGGATGCCGTCGCTGGAGCGGGTGCGTATCGAGTTGCCTCCCAACGAGCATCCTCGCCAGGGGTATCGGTTTAAGTTGCACGGTCTACTCGTGCACGCCGATATGGAAGTAATTGATTATACACCACTCAGTCGGGCAACCCGTTTTCGCATTAGCTTTCCACCATTTCAAGGTGTTAATCGCTGTCGCCTGATCCCGCTAGGGGATGGTCGTTACCGTATCGAGCGTCTGGATCAGTTGGAGTTGCCCGATCTGGTGGCTCATCTCATCGATTCGACCCAGCGTAAACGCTTCGAGAAGCTGGCAATGGAATTTCTACAGGCTTTGCGTCGCGAAGTGGAGCAACCGCCCCATGCAACCGCTGCATCCGCTGCAACAACTGGCCGATCAGATTGAAAGAGCCGGTCTTAATGTGCCGGTCGCAATGCTTTTGCATATAGCAGCACCGTTCGATGTGGTCTGTAGTCAGATCGTACAGGCGTTCGTGCCTCTGCTGCATGGAACCCGTTGGGCTGTCATTGCTGATACGCTCACTGTCCCCGATCATTGGCCGGCATTACGTGATTTGGTGCAGAGTCGTTTGCAGCGCGAAGACTGATCAACAGTATGTCTTCAAAACTGATCACGGAAAATAATTGACAAACCCGATCTCGTGGGTTAAACTCAATAAGAAATTGGTCATTAGCCTGTAAAAGATTGCTTGTTGGCGGAAGGAAGGAACTGATATTCATGACCCTGCCGGCAATCTTCTTAATTGTTACACTGATCTTCGTTGTCGCTCTGGTCTGGCTACATCATGCCCGTGCGCTCTCTGGTCGTTTACCGGAACGTCGCTCGTTACCCGCCCTTGATATGCTGCGCTCTGCTCTTGCGCGCAGTGCCGAAACTGGACGACCGGTTCATCTCTCGCCAGGGGCAAGCACCATTGGTGCCGGAGAAGGACAACGGGCCAGTACAGCCGAGCTGTTGGCCGGTCTGAGTATGATAGGCCAGGCCGCCAGTCAGGCTGCGGCTGGCGGGGCAGCGATTGAGGTCAGTTCGGCTGATGCAGTCGCCCATTTAGCCTTGCGCGGGGTGGTACGGCAGGCTTATCAAACGTTGGGGCAGTCTCAGTCGTTTGATCCGCGCCAGATTGAGTTGTGGGCGCATGCTGATGCGATGGCATACGCGACTGCTGTTGCGGCACATTATCGCCAGGCGCAACTGGAAGCCAGTGTGCTCAGCGGGGCATTTGGGCAAGAGGTGTTGCTGGCGGCTGAAACCGGCGCTCAGCGGGCGATACCACAGGTGCTGGGCAGTACGCACCCATCGGCACTGGGATTGATGATCATTACAACGCCGCATGTACTGGCCGGCGAAGAGCTGTACGCTGCTGAAGCACATCTCACGACTGCACCTGCCCCACAGGCCCGGTTACTTACTCACGATACACTGCGCACAATAGTCATCTGGCTTATGTTGATAGCTTTCGGATACGGTCTGATCCGGGTAGCATTTGGATGGCCGGCTTTACCGGGATGGTGAGGTAATGTCATCTCCGTTGCGCAATCCACGTCAGCTTATCACTGTGTTAATTGCCGGGGTTAGCGGCCTGATTGTGCTGCTCGATTTTGTCGGTGCTGGCCCGGCAGTAAGTACGATAGCTGTCGTTTTGGTGCGCTGGGCAGCATTGATAACAGCGATTGCGGTTGCAATTGGCGTGTTAAGTGTGTTTTTCGTTCATCTACGTCGTGCTCGTAGCCGATCAGCGGAGGCCGGGTACAGCCTCGTGCTTCTGGCCGGTATGATCGTGGTGATTGTGGCTGGAATCTTCTACCCAACCCGTACTGCAACCGGTTTGTCGTTACCGACAACTCTGGCTGATCCACCGATCCGTACTGTTTTTCGTCTGATTTATGAACCGTTAGCCGCCAGTCTGTTAGCGCTGCTTTCGTTTTTTGCACTCAGTGCCATGTTGCGCGCAATGCGTAGTGGCCGCATCGAGGCTGTGTTTGTGGTAGCTGTGGCGCTTATAGCGTTGATTATTCAGTTGCCACCATTAACTCTCGTGCCAATAATTGGGCAGACGGTACAATGGGTGAATGACTATCTGGTTGCGGCTGGAGCGCGCGGTCTGCTGCTTGGCTCGGCGATTGGGGCGCTGGTGGCCGGAGTCCGTCTGCTAATTGGTTTTGATATGCCGTATGCCGACCGTTGATCCGGTTGGGTAGCGGCACCCGAATGTCTATGGAACACCTACCACCGTGGTTGCGTAATGTACCCTTGCCTCCACCGCCAACCGACGCCGCTGATGAGACGCCGGCCTGGTTGCGCGGTATTGATAGTTTTACCCCTCCAGCCCCGACGCCGGCAACAGACCATCCGCCTGCCTGGCTTACTGAACCTGAACCAGCCTCTGAGTCGGCAGCCGAATCGGCAAGTGTGCCCGACTGGCTGGCCGAATTGCAAGCCGAGGTTGCCGATCCGCTTGCTGATACCGGTTCCGCCGCTGAATGGTTAGGTGGTGTTGAGGCTGAACCGCCGGCTGAACGCCCTTCAACCTTTGGGGCCACCGGCTGGCTGCAAGGGTTGGGGGGTGAGACGTCGACTGGCCCGGTGACACCGTCTGAACCGCCACCAACGACGAGTTCGCGCCTGCGGATGCCGGTCGGCCCGACCGATTGGCTGCGCAGTATGGGTCATGAAGATGAGGTTGAGCCAGCTTCAGCAGAACAGTCGCCAGAACCGGCACCCCCTGATCCAAACGCCGGTGTTCCCGATTGGTTGCGTGAGTTGAGTGAAGAGGATGTCTCGCAAGCCTTAGCGTCTTTACCTCCGGCAGAGACGACCCCTCCGGTTGAAGCGAAGGAAGCGTCTGAAAAGACTCCAACCGATTGGCTGGATGAGTTGGCCAGACTGGCCTCAGAGGATGATTGGGCGCGAGCCGGTGCTGCAAATGCTGAGACGGTTGTCGCGACCGATAGTCCTGACTGGCTCTCCTCGGCTCAGCCACCGCCTGTTGATCCTTCGGCACCGGCTCTACCGGCCTGGTTACAGGATGTTGCTGGTGATGAGCCACCTGCGGCACCGGGTTCGGTGCGTCTTGATTTGCCTTCCTGGCTGCTCGAAGATGAGTCTTCTCTATCGCCGACTTCACCTGCGATTGCACCTGATGCGCCAACGTTGCTGGCCGATAGTCGTGCTGTTGTCCCCGGGCAGGAAGGTGTCGATCTGTCTGCTCCTTCGAGGTTGACGCCTGCCGGTTCTGAGCCTGAAGCCTCTGCCGACATCCCAACCTGGCTGCGCGAGGCCGAGGTACCTGCGGCTGATGAATGGCCGGCTGCTGCCGCCAGTGAAGCGCCAGCGTGGTTGCAGGAAGAAGGGACACCGGCAGAGCGCGCAGGTGACATCCCAACCTGGCTGCGCGAGGCCGAGGCACCTGCGGCTGATGAATGGCCGGCTGCCGCTGCCAGTGAAGTGCCGGCCTGGCTGCAAGACGAAGCGGCCCCAGCAGAGCGAGAGGGTGACATCCCAACCTGGCTGCGCGAGGCCGAGGCACCTACTGCCGACGAATGGCCGGCTGCTGCCAGTGAAGCGCCAGCGTGGCTGCAAGACGAAGCGGCCCCAGCAGAGCGAGAGGGTGACATCCCAACCTGGCTGCGCGAGGCCGAGGCACCTGCTGCCGACGAATGGCCGGCTGCTGCCAGTGAAGCGCCAGCGTGGCTGCAAGACGAAGCGGCTCCAGCAGAGCGAGAGGGTGACATCCCAGCCTGGCTGCGCGAGGCCGAGGCACCTGCGGCTGATGAATGGCCGGCTGCCGCCGCCAGTGAAGCGCCGGCGTGGTTGCAAGACGAAGCGGCCCCAGCAGAGCGAGAGGGTGACATCCCAACCTGGCTGCGCGAGGCCGAGGCACCTGCGGCTGATGAATGGCCGGCTGCCGCCGCCAGTGAAGCGCCGGCGTGGTTGCAAGACGAAGCGGCTCCAGCAGAGCGAGAGGGTGACATCCCAACCTGGCTGCGCGAGGCCGAGGCACCTGCGGCTGATGAATGGCCGGCTGCCGCCAGTGAAGCGCCGGCGTGGTTGCAGGAAGAAGGGACACCGGCAGAGCGCGCAGGTGACATCCCAACCTGGCTGCGCGAGGCCGAGGCACCTGCTGCCGACGAATGGCCGGCTACCGCCGCCAGTGAAGCGCCGGCGTGGTTGCAAGACGAAGCGGCGCCGGCAGAGCGCGCAGGTGACATCCCAACCTGGCTGCGCGAAGCCGAGGCACCTGCGGCTGATGAATGGCCGGCTGCCGCCAGTGAAGCGCCGGCGTGGTTGCAGGAAGAAGCCGCCCCAGCGACGGGTAGCGACGTACCGGCGTGGTTGCGGGAAGAGGCGGCCCCGGCAGAGCGAGAGGGTGACATCCCAACCTGGCTGCGCGAGGCCGAGGCCCCCGCTGCCGACGAATGGCCGGCTGCCGCCAGTGAAGCGCCAGCGTGGTTGCAGGAAGAGGCGGCACCGGCGGCGGGTAGCGACGTACCGGCGTGGTTGCGGGAAGAGGCGGCACCGGCGGCGGGTAGCGACGTACCGGCGTGGTTGCGGGAAGAGGCCGCTCCAGCGGCTGGTAGCGACGTACCGGCGTGGTTGCGGGAAGAGGCAGCCCCAGCGGCGGGTAGCGACGTGCCGGCGTGGTTGCGGGAAGAGGCAGCCCCAGCGGCTGGTAGCGACGTACCGGCGTGGTTGCAGGAAGAGGCCGCTCCAGCGGCGGGTAGCGACGTACCGGCGTGGTTGCGGGAAGAGGCAGCCCCAGCGGCGGGTAGCGACGTACCGGCGTGGTTGCGGGAAGAGGCGGCACCGGCGGCGGGTAGCGACGTACCGGCGTGGTTGCGGGAAGAGGCGGCACCGGCGGCGGGTAGCGACGTACCGGCGTGGTTGCGGGAAGAGGCCGCTCCAGCGGCGGGTAGCGACGTACCGGCGTGGTTGCGGGAAGAGGCCGCTCCAGCGGCGGGTAGCGACGTACCGGCGTGGTTGCGGGAAGAGGCCGCTCCAGCGGCGGGTAGCGACGTACCGGCGTGGTTGCGGGAAGAGGCCGCTCCAGCGGCGGGTAGCGACGTACCGGCGTGGTTGCGGGAAGAGGCCGCTCCAGCGGCGGGTAGCGACGTACCGGCGTGGTTGCGGGAAGAGGCGGCTCCAGCGGCGGGTAGCGACGTACCGGCGTGGTTGCGGGAAGAGGCGGCTCCAGCGGCGGGTGGCGACGTACCGGCGTGGTTGCGGGAAGAGGCCGCTCCAGCGGCGGGTAGCGACGTACCGGTGTGGTTGCAGGAAGAGTCGGCACCGGCGGCTGGAAGTGATGTTCCGGACTGGCTGCAGCAAGCTTCAACTGCTCCGGTTGATACTCCTGATTGGTTGACAGCAGATGTCTCAGCGGAGGCCATCTCCTGGTTACAATCAGCTCCAGCCGAGAATGCACCAATCGCCGAACCTTCGCTCACTACAAGTTCAACCAGCGACGAATTCTTCAGCGGTGCTGAGCTACCGCCATGGTTGCGGGCCTCGACCGAACGAGCTGTTGAGCCTGCCATTACTCCCTTGTCTGACTGGCTGGAACGTCTGCGCCACCGCGAAGCCGAGGAGGAAGAAGAGGTCGTTGCAGGGCCTGACGTGGTTGTTGTAAAGCCACCACCTCCTGCACCTGCACAGCGCACCGATGATCAAATTGCCGCTGCTGCATTGCTTGAACGACTCCTGCAATCACCGCTACCGGCAATCCTGCCTGTTGAACGTCCAGTAATCGTTCGGCGTCGTTTACCGACCCTGGAACAGTGGCTGGCAGTGGTACTGCTGATCGCTGTGTTGATCGGTATCGCTATTCCCGGTCTCACTGCCACGTTTACGAATCGCGCTCAACCGTCGCCGGTGGCTGTTGCGTTGAACGAACAACTTGCCGGTCTGAGCAGTGAGGATGTGGTTTTAGTAGCGTATGAATGGGGTGCTCAGCGTGTCGCTGAGCTGCGTCCACTTGAAGATGTGCTGCTCACCAGATTAACTGCGGATCGGACAAAACTGATTATCGTCAGTACCGATCTCCAGGGATCATTGCTTGCCTTTGATGTGATTGGGCCGTTACGATCAGCCGGCTACAACAACGAAAATGGTGTGATCTTCGGCGGTCGTGATTACGTCTTGCTGGGGTATCGTCCAGGCGGTGAACTGGCATTGCGCAGTATGGCGATAGATTTGCGGGCAGAGTTGCGTCGTGACTATACCGGCCAGGATGCGACTGCCGGCTTGCTGGCTACGCGCTCAGATGGAACGCCACGCATTCAGTCACTACGTGATCTGGCGATGATTGTGGTGATGGCCGATCAGGTTCAGGATGTACAGGCCTGGATGGAGCAGATTCATAGTGCCGCTCCGCAGGTGCCGATTGCATTCTTGCTCCCGCAAGAGGTCTATCCACAAGTGCTACCCTATACGCGCCTACCCAATGTGTATGCGGTTGCCGGTCAACGTGGTGCCAGTGATTTGCTGGCTGCCGGAAAGGCTGATAACCTGGCAACACCTGAGCTTTCCTACCAGACATGGGCAACGATAGCGTTTGTTGGCGTCCTGCTATTGGGGGCCTTCATTGTTGGGATTGGGCAGTTGCGACGCCTGGCACGAGGTAGAGGCTGATGGACATTGCAATCAACCTTATTCCGATCTTGCTTACGCTACTGGTCTTCAGCCGTGTTCTGGGCGATACACCGGCCTTTCGGTTGGTCCAATACCTGTTTGTTGGTGTCGCTTTAGGCTACGCATTTGTGGTGATATATCATCAGGTGTTGCGACCGGCAGTGATTGATGTGCTTGCTGCCGGCGATCAACCGGTATTGCTGACGCTACGCCTGACTCCTTTCTTTCTGGCGGCATTATTGTTGACGCGGATAAGTGGTCAACAGACCAGTTCGTGGCTGGCCAATCTGCCGTTAGCACTCGTTTTTGGTGTGGGCGCTGCACTGGTGGTTGGTGGTGCCGTTGTTGGAACGATACTCCCGCAGGTGCTCGATGCAACTCGATCTGATCTTTCATCACCGGTAGCAATTCTGGGGAGTATTGTCTTACTTATTGGCTCGATAGCGACCTTATTGTCCTTTTCGTTGACCCGCTCGTCCAATCCAAACCGGCAGCGGTGGATTGATCTGGTGGCGAGTGTAGGGCGCTGGATATTGCTGCTGGCGTTCGGTTTCTTTCTGGCCGGTAGTATTGTTTCATACCTTGCTGCCCTCAATGAGCGGCTCCTGTTCATTATTGATTGGATACGGGCTATTGCTGGTATGTAGCACCTGGGCGTCTATGCGTCGCATATTTCGGGGTAGAGTGCATGGAACTTGTACGGGCGATACTGGCAGTTGAAATTGGTAGTCTGATTACCCGGGTTTCGCTCATTGATGAGGTTGATGGTGAAAGCCGTCTGATCGGACAAACCGAAACGCTCACCAGTCGTGAATTGCCGTACCGGAATGTCTTTTTTGCGGTGCAGGAAGCGACAGCGCAACTGGCCGATCTCACCGGACGGCAATTGTTGCGCGATGGTCGTTTACTGATGCCGCGCATCAGTACTGGTGATGGCATTGATGCGGTCATAGTTGTGACATCGGCACTTGAACCATTGCGCGTCGTAGTGGCGGCCATTGCGTCTGATGTGTCAGCCCGTAGCGCACTGCATGCTGTTCGTGGGGTGCCCAGTGTGGTGTTGGCGGTCGTCACTCTGGATGATGTCTCGGCTCGATCAACGACAGGTGTTATGCAGTCGTGGCTTGAGCGTCAGCTTGAGACCTTGCTACCCCTCTTGCCGGATGTTGTTGTGTTAGCCGGTGGCGTTGAGGGTGGAACGGTCGAGGCCATGAAGCGTCTTGCCCACCTGATTAACCTCAAACTTTCATTCACCGCGGCGATACGTCAGCCGCTACCAACCATTATTTATGCCGGCAATACATCTGTTCAACCCCAGATTCAGGCTGCTCTTGGTGGGCACAACTGTGAGCTGATAACGGTTGCGAATGTGCGCCCTGCCCTCGATCAGGAAGTATTGACGCCGCTGCGGCAGGCTTTGCTGGCCTGCTATGCCCGGCAATTAACCGATGTGCCGGGTATCGATCAATTGAGCGCGCCTGATCAGACCACATTGCGAACTGTCGCTGAATCGCAGTATGTCATGACGCGATTCCTGGCCGAGCGCCAGCAACAAGCGGTGCTGTACGTCGATGTTGGGGCGACAACTACAACGTTGATCGCTGCGGCACCCGATCAGATCGCTGCAACACTCCACGGCGTTTGTGGCACAGCTTTTGGCGTCGGTGCGTTGCTCAGTGAGGTCGGCCCGGCGGCAATTGCCCGCTGGCTACCGTTTGCCATTGAAGAACAAGAGTTGATTGAACGCTTACTCAATCGCATGCTGCGTCCCCAAACGCTACCGGCGACCCGTGAAGATTGCTATCTCGATCTGGCGCTTGCCCGTGAAGCATTGGCCCTGGGCGTTGCTGCCCTCCGCGACGAGCAGACACCCCTTGCCTACGAACGGTTGCTGGCCGGTGGTGGTGTACTGACGCATGCCCCGCATCCCGGAATGGCCCTACTGGCCTTACTGGATGGTTTACAACCGGCAAATGAACTGCCCGGTTTGTTGCTTCCCATTCACCTCGATATGCTGAGTCTGTTATCAGTGTGTGGTGGGATTGCTGCGCTTAGTACTGATGCTGCGATCTCGATTTTTGACCACGACTTGTTGAACAATACACCGTTGGCGACGTGTATTGTATTGCAGGGTGGCAGTCGGATCGGTGAACCTGTCGCCGATGTTGAGCTGATTACGGTTGGTGGCGATAGCGAGCGGGTGCAGGTTCGTCATGGCGAGTTGATCCGTCTTCCTCTGTCTGTCGGTCGTTATGCCCAGGTCAAGGTAAAACCGGCTGCTACCGTGCGTGTCGGACAGGCCGCGCCCGGTGAGGCTGTTGAGAGTGATCCTGCCGAGGTTCACGGGAGCCTGCTTGGCCTGATCATCGATGCACGAGGTCGTCCGCTGACGCTACCGGCCGATGGTGCTGAACGTCGCCGTTTGCTGTGGTCATGGTTACGGGCCGTAGGTGCCGAACATAGCGATAGCCCATACCCCGAACCGGTAATTTCGCTGCCAGAAATGCCTGCCCCGGTCGTTGCTGCACCTTCTACAGCACCCAAGCCTCGTCGAAGCTGGTTTAAACGGGCACCACAGCCGGCAAAGACATCTGAGGCAACGCTACCGACAACGGAGACGGTACCGGCTTCACCGGACGATGATATTGCACAACTCCGCCAGCAGGTGTCCAAACCTGCCCGCCGGAGCTGGTTTGGGCGGCGCAAGCCCTGATGCTGAGGTAGTGCAGGTAACAGGAGCAGGCAAGAAACCTGCTTGAACTTATTTCATAAAAGCTGTGTGGTAGTGCTACCCAACCATCGCACAGGCTCATGAATGCTTGCCAACCACTAAAAACATCCTGCTCCCAGGCTGCCATACCGGCAGCCTGGAGGGTTGACGACCATCTCCAGTGCTATCACTCATGGGATTGATTGCTTTGCCCGCTCGTCATGCGCGTGTCGCGACGTTTGGAGTGCGGCAGCCATGCTGCCGCATCAGCCATGCTCACGATCCTGAGCTTGTCGTGCTGTTGACCCCGCTGGTCACGAGGATGCTGTACGTGCTCCTCACGATCAGGGAGTCTGTTAATAATGAATGAGCCTGCATTAGGTTCTGGATTAACAGTAGGGGCAGGTATAAGTCCTGCCCCTACCGGGTTTTCGCCAGCGATAACAATTATCCTCGTTACCCAACCGGGGTGAACTGATTTGATGCTGGCAGCGAGCTGATTCTCAACCATCAACCAGTTCGGCCATCACTGCTGCAAATGCTTCGCGTGATGGTCGGAGACGATCTTCGGGCAGTGCTGCGATGGGTGTACTTCCTATGCCCAGCGTTTCCGCCAGCGTAGGCCGCCGTTCATTGAGGTAGATTAGTCCGGTCACAAACTCGTTGTTGGCCCGTGCCTGCTCGAGGAGGGCCAGTGCCGCACTGCGATCAGTCGGATCGTGATCGCGGTTGAGTTTACGTAACCGAATCACCGGCCCATCGTGAAGCTGCACATCACGCACTTCACCCGGCTCGTAATCGACCGTGACCTCGTCGTAGTGCGGGATGAAACTGATGTCGTGGATGGGTGTCTCGTGGGTCTTACCGTAGGTATAGCTCTTGGTCGAGCGGTCGTGGTTGTTGAAGGTAACGCAAGGGCTAATCACGTCAATCACTGCTGAGCCGTGTACATTGAAGGCTGCTTTGATCAACTCGCGGACCTGCCTGGCGTCGCCGGCGAATGAGCGTGCGACGAAGCCACAGCCGGCCAGAATGGCTTCTGCACACACATCAATCGGTGGTAGATGATTGACACCGGCGTGTTTTAGCTCCTGCCCTTCATCGGCGGTCGCCGAAAACTGACCTTTGGTTAGCCCATAGACGCCATTGTTCTCCACGATATACACGATTGGCACATTTCGGCGCAGGAGATGAATGAATTGTCCCAGGCCGATGCTGGCAGTGTCGCCATCACCACTGACGGCCAGAGGGCGCAGGGTGTGATTGGCAAGATGGGCACCGGTAGTGACCGATGGCATACGACCATGCAGCGAATTGAAGCCATGAGATCGCCCCAGAAAATAGGCGGCGGACTTACTGGAACAACCGATCCCGCTCATCCGAATAACAGTGTGGGGTTGGAGCGATAGCTCGAAGGCGGCGGCTATAATCTGGCTGGCAACGGAGTCGTGGCCGCAGCCGGCGCAAAGGGTAGAGGGTGCGCCCCGGTAATCGGCTTTCGATAATCCTATCGCGTTGACCTGTGTCATAATTCCTCCGACCTGGCAGATTGATACGCTTAGTTACCGGTTCCGATGCCGATCATCATCGTCTCGCGCATTGATTCCAGGCAATGCAATACCTGATCGCGCACAAACGGTGCGGTCAGTGGTAAACCATCACACCATGCCACAGAGCCAAGCCGGGAAGCGTAGGCCGGGCAGTGAAGCTGGAGCAATTGCCGCAATTGCCCGTCGTGATTCTGCTCGATAACGACACAGATTTGATGGCGAGCAATGAAGTTCGTCACTTCCGGGCCGAAGGGAAGTGCGCGCACGCGCATACTGCTGGTAGGAATTCCGGCAGCAGCCAGGAGATCACGGGCTTCGCTAATAGCCGGTGCGGTTGAGCCAAAGCCGATCAGGCCAATCGTTGCTTCAGGATGATCATCAATAACAGGACGCGGAACCAGCCGGCGTGCCGTCTCGTGTTTGCGCCAGAGACGCGCCATATTGCGCTGCCAGTCTTCCGGGCGTTCGCTGTACACGTTCCGTTCATTGTGCCCGGTACCGCGACTGAGCGTAGCGGCCAGAGGGTGAGGGTTGCCGGGCAGGGTTCGATAACCGATCCCATCACCATCCACGTCGGCAAAGCGGGCGTAGTTCGTTAGCCGGGAGAGTTCCTCGGCGCTGAGCACTTTCCCACGTTGGAGAGGTTGTTCCGGGTAGGTGAATGGCTTGCTCATCCAGATATTCATGCCCAGATCAAGATCGCTCAAGACAAAGACCGGTGTCTGTAACTGTTCGGCCAGGTCAAAGGCGGTCTGGGCATCGCTGAAACACTCTTCCATCGTACCAGGCAGCAAGATTACGTGGCGCGTGTCACCGTGACTGAGGTAGTAGACAGCCATCAGATCACCCTGAGCGGTACGGGTCGGTAGACCGGTCGAAGGGCCAACCCGCTGTACATCCCAAATGACTGCCGGAATTTCGGCAAAGAACCCTAAACCGGCAAACTCACTCATCAGCGAAATGCCAGGTCCAGAGGTGGCCGTCATCGCACGCGCTCCGGCCCAACCTGCACCGATCACAATCCCGAGTGCGGCAATCTCGTCTTCTGCCTGCACAATCGCGCAGGTTGCGCCATCTGTGGGCGGACGCAGGCGGGGGAGATAACTCTCCAGCGACTCGATCAGGCTACTTGATGGCGTGATCGGGTACCAGGCAACAACCCCCACACCGCCGGTGATGGCGCCAATCGCTGCTGCTGTGTTGCCGTCAATCAGCATCATACCGTCAGTTGCCTGCATCCGGGCGATCCGAAAGCGTCCATGGGCAGGCGACGGTTCGGCGGCAGCCCAGGCATAGGCAGCGCGAATAACCGCCAGGTTTAGCTCAATCGCCGAGAGACGACCGCGAAACTGTTGCTTAAGCGCAGCGACCAGGGCTGCATCTTCGATACCGAGCAGCGCCGCCAAAGCGCCAACGTAAGTCATATTGGCAGCGTATGTACGGAGGCGCTGATTCACGCCGACCTGATCCAGCAGTTGCCGTACCGGAATTGCAAATGGGATGATGTCCGTCCGTGATGGCTGCCAGGGGCCATCGGCAGGGTAGAGACAAATTCCGCCGGGTGGTAACTGCGACAGATCGTCGTTGGCTGTGCGCGGATTGAATGCCACCAGAATTGGTGTTTCAGCCGGGCGGGCTGTGTAACCGGCCTGGCTCACCCGCAGAGTGTACCAGGTAGGTTCACCTTGAATGTTGGAAGGAAAGAGGTTCTTGCCGGAGACGGGAATACCCATCTTGAAGATGGCCCGCATTAGCACCATGTTCGCTGTCTGGCTACCAGAGCCGTTCACGGTGGCTGCGGTGATGGCAAACTCGTTCACAACTGGTTCGGGGGATTGCATAGCTTCCTCGCAAAACATGCTCGACACTGAGCGGTAGTTCGTATTATACGAGTGGTGTGTGGTAGATGGCAAGTACGACTGCCGCGAAATCAGCACGAAAGGGTTGTCTCAACCAGGGAGACCCTGTCGCTCAGGTAGATGAAGGAGAGATATCTATCGTCGGAATGCACTGACACGTGGAAGAGGAAGACTTCTACGCCCAACGTGCCACAATGTGATGAGGAATGGCAACACTATGACGTTGCCATTCCTCATTTAAAATACAAAGATATTGAACTACTCTTCGTTAATGGCAATACCCAGAATCATCTCGCCGGGGGTCGCCAGATCGGCAGGATTGCTCGGGTCGCGCAGCGGTATCCCGTCAACAATCTCCTGACCCTGAATAACTCTGCCGAAGATCGTGTACTGCTCGTTCAGCCGGGGTGCCGGCGCCGTGGTGATGAAGAATTGCGAACCGGCACTGTTTGGGTCCGACGAGCGTGCCATAGCTACGATACCGGGTTGGTCGAACAAAATCTTGTCGGTGAACTCTGCCGGGATGGTATAGCCGGGGCCACCGGTGCCATCGCCGCGTGGGTCGCCACCCTGAGCCATAAAGTTGGGCAGTACCCGATGCCAGGTCAGGCCATTGTAGAAGTTCTGGCGGGCCAGGAAGACGAAGTTGTTCACCGTCTGGGGCGCAATATCGGGTAGCAGTTCAATCACAATCTCACCGCGTGGGGTGTAGATAGTAGCGGTATACTTTTTAGCCGGATCAATGCTCATTGGCGGTGGACTGCTGTACTGATAGGTGGTGGCTGTAGGCAGTATGGGCATACTGCCGGTGATCGGTGTGGGAACCGATGCAGGCTCTGTTGGTGCTGGTGGGTTGGTAGGAGCAGGTGCTGCGGTTGGTACGACTATTGGTGTTCCAGATCGGCTAATCAAGAGGCCGGCCACAAACCCTAACACAATGAGCAAAATGGCAATAGCAACAAGACCGGCCAGCGGGTTTGATGTTGTAGATGGTCGCTCGTTACTCACAGATCACCTCGGTAGTATGATATTTTTCCGCTGGCATTATATCAAACCGCGCAAGGATGTGCGTATACGCCGCTCTTCTGGCAGTTGTCTCATAAAAGCTGTGCGGTTGTGCTACCCGACCGTCGCCCAGGCTCATGAGTGCCTGCCAATCACTAACGACAGTATAGCTCGCTCGCAGTATGGAAGCGAGGAGTGCTAACGACGATCTCCAGTGCCATCACTCGCCGGATTACGTGCCTTGCTTGCTCGTCAGGCGTGTATCGCGGCGTGTGGAGTGCGGCAGCCACATGTCGCACCAGCCGCGCTCACGATCAGACGTCTGTCAGGCCGTTTACCCTGCTGGTCACGGGGATGCGGTGTGTGATCGTCACGATTATGTCGTCTGTCAGTAATGAATGAGATAGCTTCTTGTAGGCGGTATATGCGTATGTCAGGCAGTCGCGATTCAGGTAGACTTTGCCACAGCGCTGGCCGGCCAGCGTGTTCTGTACATACATCACATATGAACATAAGACCCTTGCTGTGTGACAGATCCTCACGCCAGCCGCGCAGCCCATTCGGGTGCATAATGAGCCAGTTCCTGGCGGAGACGCAAAAGTGCCAGATCGCCGGCTTTTGCTTCGATCATCAGATCGAACGGTGGTAAACCCCGACCGGCTTCGAGCAGGGCAATTGCATCATGGGCGACTACAAAATCGGCGTGCTGACCGGCGCGTGGTGGTATGACCCGGGTAGTACCGTTGCGTCCCGGAAGCAGATGGGCTTCGCTGCGTTGACTGCTCAGATGAACTTCGGGGCGGATCTGGTGCGGCCAGGTGGCCAGGGTCAGCCCTAGTGCCAGCGCCAGACTCAACCGTTCAGGATTGTGTAATCGGTAGTGGAGATAATCGAAAACGATGGGGATACCGGTACGTGCAGCTAAAACGAGTAGTTGCCCCAGCGAGAATCCGGCGCCGGTGTGCTCGATGGTTGTGCGCCGGCGAGCCTGAATCGATAGCTTTACCCAACGCTGGATGAAGCGTTGTTGTGCAGCAGGATCGGCAGCTCCGGGATGTATCACCAGGGTGTGATTGATGGTCTGAGCGTGATCAAGGGCTGCCAGAAGCTGACACGTCGCCTCAATCGTGCGGATCGTCGCGTCGGCAACCTGTTCATCGGAATGGCTGAGGCTCAGGTGCGGATCAAGGTGTACGCCCAGGCGCAGGTTGCGGGTACTGATGTGTTGATTGAGGAGCGCGAGTTGTGTCTGACATTCAGCCAGATCGCTGAGATTGAAGTGACGGGGTAACGCAAAACGGTAAAACCGGATGTTAGTCCGCTCAAGGTAGCGTAGGGCATCACCTAAATGGGTTAATAAGATGCTGAGATGAGGTGGCGAGCCGCTGATCAGGCCGGGTTGACTCACAGTGCGAACGGCAAAACCGAGCCGAATACCAGGGTGGGTTGTGTCGTATTGCTGTCCGGAAGATCGGATTGCTGCATGCTTTGATTGCCTGGATGCACGCTGGTAGAGCGGTGCAAGGTCGTGGCTGGTTCCAGGAATTGGATGATCTATTGCCTTCATAACAGTAGCCGCAGCACGTTGGATAGTGAGCGTTTGTTTGCAAGGGCGTTCGCCGGTGATGGTGCAGGTGAATGCCTGTTTATTGTAGGACAAATGTTCGTTTTCGTCAATAGCGATGATAGCTATTTGTCTGTTTGAGTCGTCGATGCAGGTTGGCAGAACACTGCCGACAGCATGCACGGCGGGCTGTTGCAGATGGTGAACAGGCCAGAGACTGCGTTCTCTGCTATCACCCAGATGGTACAGGACGTGGTGCAGGTGACGAGCGAGCCGGAAGCGCGCCTTCCCAGGGGGTGCTTGTCCACAAGGCACAGCGTGAGGGTGACGGTAGATAGCGTGCCGATGCCTTACGTTAAACTTGATATAACAATCATTGTGTCCTACTCAGCCGGGTGGTCGGGCGGCGAGGTGTGCAACAGGGCATTGATTGCCAATCGCCGATGGTGGCGTGTGTAGTATCGAATCTGGCGAGGCAGGTTGTCTTCGCCGGGTAGCGTTTGTACCATCTGTATCAGTCGTCCGGCAATGTGTTTGATGTGATCGGTCTGACCGGCTGTATCAAGGCTTTGCAATTCCTCTTCCCAGGGTACGGTGCATTGACCTTCGACGATTACCCCGATGATTTCCGGCAACAATTTGCTTTGGCGTGTCCAGTTAACTGCCAGGCAGAAGCCAGGTCCAGGAACGGGCAAGCGTTCGCGGGCAATGGTGAGCAGATCGGCGGAATGACCGACTGCCATCACGATCAAGATTGGCTCGGAGAGCTGCGGTAAGTGGTGCAGGCTCAGCAATGGCAGATTGAGTAATTGCGCCAGGGTCAGCGCCAATGGCTTGCTCATCAGCTCTGGTGTCGTCACCCCACCGAAACGCCATTCGCTGCTGCGGGCCAGGGCAAGAAAACGCTGTATGGTACGGGCGACATCGAGTTCGCTGAACCGGTAATTGCTCAGCGGTCGGATCGTGAACCCATCGTCCATTGCTGAACCGAGACAGATAACCCCCTCGTGAATGTAGAGTTCGTCTTTGTGACTGATGGTGGCGTGAAATTCACGTCGTCGTTCAATACTTTGCAGACAGGAGAGCAATTCCAGTTGCGTTTCTGGGGTTGGGGCCAGGGCCAGGCTCTGTTGCCAGGCCTGACGTGCTTCGTCGAAGCGTTGCATGTGAAAGAGACAGCGACCAAGCAGGTGAAACACGCCCCAGTCGTCGTAATAGTGTTGACGCGGGATTGTCAGGAAGTTCAAGGCAGTTTCGTAGTCACCACGGGCTGCGTAGATGTAGGCCAGTTCGAGTTGTGCCGCTACGTCACCAGGGTCAAGTTCAAGGCAACGGCGAAACTCGCGTTCAGCCTCATCGTAGCGCTCGAGTTCAATCAGGACAAAACCGAGGTTAAAGTGGGCAAAATAGTCGTCGGCCAGGCTGGCGACAGCCGCAAAGGCATCGGCAGCTTTCGCCAGCAGCCCCTGCTGCTGATAGTGGAAAGCCAGCGCATTATGGGCATCGCGCAGGGTCGGATCAGCAGCGATTGCGCGCCGAAACTGATCAACCGCTGCTTCGGGATGTTGGGTGCGTTCAAAAGCCAAACCGTAGCGTAGATGGCGACGACCGGCAACGCGTCTGGTCTCGTCTGTCATGATAAACCTCCTCGCCCGGCATGGAGGGCGACCGTTGCGAGCCATGACGTCGCAGGTTGATCGGGTACAATCCGGGTTATGGGGATTGTACCTGGCTCATGGCGTTGTTGGGCAAGGCAGTTGCCAGCGCAGCGGCCTGTGCGTCCAAAATCTGTTGAATGCCTCGTCCGGCCAGATCGAGCAGTGCGTTGAGCTGGTCGCGAGTGACTGCTGATCGCTCGGCTGTGGCCTGGACTTCGATATACCCGCCGGCACTGTTCATCACTACGTTGCAATCGAGGTCGGCCTGACTGTCTTCTTCGTAGCAGAGATCAAGCAGTAACACGCCCTGAAGCATGCCCACACTTACAGCAGCCACCGGTGTCAGCGTTGGTCTTGTTTCCAGGACGCCGCTGCGTACCAGGTAATCTACCGCCAGCGCCAGGGCAACGTAACCGCCACTGATTGCTGCCGTGCGGGTACCGCCATCGGCCTGTAACACATCACAATCGATGGTGATAGTACGTTCCCCAAGCGCATTGAGGTCAATCGCAGCCCGCAACGAACGACCGATCAGCCGCTGAATTTCTTGGGTTCGGCCACTCGGCCCGTTGCGTTCGCGACGGGTGCGTTGGAGAGTGGCACGTGGCAGCATTGCATACTCGGCAGTGACCCAGCCACTCTGCTGGCCGCGCATCCAGGCTGGTACTCCATCTTCCACCGTAGCGGTGCAGAGAACACGAGTCTTTCCGTAGGCGATCAGTGCCGATCCCTCTGCATACGGTGCCGCACCGATCTCGATGGAAATGGGACGTAGTTGGTCTGGTGACCGTCCATCAATCCGCATCATACGAAACCGTTTCCTCTACCTCTTATTGACCATCATACCACGTTTGTGACCACGATACAACGTGAGATTACTTAACTGATCATAATCCGCCGTGCCTGCCAGAGGTACCAGCAGGCAATGCTGCGGTAGGGACGCCAGCGTTCACCAAAGGTACGCAGTTCCTGGGGTTTGGGCAGGCGTGGTTGATCGTAGATGAGACGAACAGCATCACGCAGGCCCAGATCGGCAGCCGGCAGGACATCCAGTCGTTCGAGGGCAAACATCAGATAGATTTCAGCCGTCCATCGCCCAATGCCCTTTACGGTCATCAGGTGTGTGATGGCTGTTTCATCGTCGAGCGTTGGCAGCAGGTTCAGGTCGAGTTGACCACTCATCACGCGCTCGGCCAGGTCGCGCAGGTAGCTGCTCTTCTGAGCCGAGAGGCCGGCAGCGCGCAGTACTGTCTCATCAGCCGCAATGATAGTCTCCGGTGCCAGGCTGCCCAATCGCTCGTTGAGACGGTCGCGAATGGTTCGGGCCGCTACCAGTGATAGTTGCTGGCTAATGATGGCATAGGCCAGCGTGGCAAAGCCGTGCGGCTGCCGTTGCAATGTATATGGGCCAATCTGTTCGATCCAGTGCCCTAGCGTTGGATCAACGTTGCGTAGATGCTGAAGTGCGTGTTCCATCGTTTCATCGTACAATGCTCTTAGCAGTATTGTAAACGATATGCAAGAGTTTCTGGCAATGTTTGTGATTGGAACTGCCGGTCATGTCGATCACGGTAAGTCAACCCTGGTCAAGGCATTAACCGGTATTGATCCCGACCGTTTGCGCGAAGAGCAGCAACGCGAGATGACCATCGATCTGGGATTTGCCTGGCTGACCCTGCCGGGTGGGCGGGAAGTGAGTTTGATCGATGTCCCCGGACACGAGCGTTTTATCAAGAACATGCTCGCCGGTGTGGGTGGTATTGATGCGGTGCTCCTCGTCATTGCCGCCGATGAAGCAGTGATGCCGCAGACCCGTGAGCATCTGGCGATTATCGATCTGTTGGCGATCCGCCACGGGATTGTGGTGCTGAGCAAAGTTGATCTGGTCGATGCTGACTGGCTGGAGCTGGTGCGCGAAGAGGTGCGCGAGGCGCTGGCCGGGAGTACACTGGCATCAGCACCGATAGTGCCCGTCTCGGCCCGTACTGGCGCCGGTTTGGCCGAACTGCTGCTAACACTCGACCGTTTACTTGATACGCTGCCGGCGCGTGATCAGGTGCGCGGTGTGCCGCGATTGGCGATTGATCGGAGTTTTACCATTACCGGTTTTGGTACGGTCGTGACCGGTACCTTACGCGATGGTGTCCTCTCAGTTGGTCAAGAGGTCGAACTCTTACCGCCAGGATTACGTGCGCGCATTCGAGGTTTACAAAGCCATCAACGACCAATCGATCAGGGGAAACCGGGCATGCGGGTGGCCGTGAACCTGGCCGGTGTTCATCACCGCGACATCAGGCGTGGTCATGTGCTGACCTTGCCAGGCGCATTGACGCCGACGACCTTACTCGATGCACGAGTGCGCGTTGTTAGTGATGTGGCGCCAATCGCGCATAATGCTGCGCTCGATCTGTTTATCGGGAGCAGTGAAGCGCCCTGTCGGCTTACCCTGCTGGATACCGATGAGTTGAGCGCCGGTACCGAAGGATGGGTACAGATTCGGCTGACAGTTCCGGTCGTTGCCGCCGTTGGTGACCGGTTCATTCTGCGCACGCCTTCACCCAGTCGCACTGTTGCAGGTGGCGTGGTGATTGATCCGCATCCGCCACGCCATCGTCGCTTTCGTTCCGAGGTGATTGCGGCATTGACATTGCGATCCCAGGGTAGTCCCGCCGAGCGGTTACGCCAAACCCTGGCCGATGGCCGGCCCCGGCTGCGCACAGAGAGTTTAGCTGCTGCCGGTATCACTGATACTGAGGCCGAGGCGGTGCTGGTGGCACTCGTCACAGAGGGACATCTGGTCGTATTGGGAGACGACGTTCTGATCTCATCTGCGGGTTGGGCCAGTTTACGTGCAACCTTACGTGATCTCCTGGCGTCGTACCATCAACGCTTTCCGCTGCGGCGGGGCATGTCGCGTGAGGAGGTACGCCAGCGCTTGCAACTGACACCACGACTCTGGCAAAGTGTCCTGGCAACCACCATGGCAGAGGGCTGGCTCAGTGCTGATGAAACAACGGTACGGTTGACCAACTTCACACCACAGCCAACAGCAGATCAGCAACGTGCGCTCAATCGCTACATAAGCGCGCTGGCCCACATGCCCCCTGCTCCACCACCTGCTGAACTCGACAGTGAATTACTGGCGTGGGCATGTGATAATGGTCTGTTGGTGAAGATCGCATCTGACCTGTATCTGTTGCCGGCAACCTGCACAGCAATGACGATGTGGGTGCGAACTACCGTAGAAACGCAGGGCGGGGTAACGGTAGCAGCGTTTCGTGACCATTTTGGCGTCTCGCGACGGTATGCAGTTGCGTTTCTTGAATACCTTGACGAACAGCGGATAACCCGGCGAGTGGGAGATACACGCATTCTGGTGCGTTAAGGCATTATGTGTGGATCGCCAGATTGGACAGGAGGCGATCAATCATGATAGACTCTTAACAGACACTAAACCTACCCCGCTCGCGCTGGAAAGGAGACTGCTTTGGCCGGTAATCAGAATGATTTGCGCCGTTTTGGCACAGCTTTGTTGTTGGGTGTAGCTGCCGGATTTGCCGCACGTTATTACCTTGAAACACGTGCCCGTAACAGCACTCGCCCTGCCAGCGGTCTGATCGATTGGGAGCAGGCTCGCCAGGCTGCGTTGCGGCTGTCTCAATGGGAGCAGGCACCGGTGGATAATCGGGCTTTCCGGCGCGAGCAGTATGCGCGGATGGTGGCGCTCAGCGAACCTCTGATCGCCGACTATCTCGGTGTACGGCTACCTGAACCGGTAAGTCGGATTTTTGTCTTTGATCGGCGGGAATGGCTGGAAGCGAATATCGTTTCATTTAGCCAGCTTTTTCGCCCGATTGAAGAGATGTACGAGAAGAACGGCGGTGGGCGGGGTGCACTCGGCGTGCTGATGAATGACGTTAGCAGCAAGCTCCTGGGCGTTCAGATTGGCGGCTTGCTCGGCTATCTGGCTCAACGGGTGCTCGGTCAGTACGATCTCAGTTTACTGTCGGCTGAGGCGACCGGCGGCTCACTCTATTTCGTGGAACCCAATATTGCCCGCGTCCAACAGCAACTGGGTCTGAGCGACGAGGATTTCCGGCTCTGGATTACGCTGCATGAAATGACCCATGCCTTCGAGTTTGAAGCCTACCCATGGGTGCGCACGTACTTCCGCGAGCTACTTGAGCAAAATTTTGCCCTCGTCAGTGGGCAAATGCTCAGTAGTGGCAATAGCCTGGTCGATATGCTCATGCGCCTCTTGCAAGGTATTGGGAGTGGTCAACACTGGATCGAGACCGTGTTAACACCTGAGCAGCGAGCGGTTTTTGACCGGATTCAGGCGCTGATGTCGCTGATCGAAGGCTACGGGAATCACGTGATGAATGCAGTTGGTCGCCGGTTGTTGCCCAGCTTCAACCAGATTGAGCAGCAGATTGCCCAGCGCCAACGCCAGCGCACCATGCTTGACCAGATGGTCTTCCGTCTGACCGGTCTCGATCTGAAGCTGGCTCAATATCAGCAGGGCGAGGCGTTTGTCAATGCGGTTGTCGCAGCGCGTGGCATTCAGTTTGCCAGCCGGGTATGGGAGCGACCGGAGAATCTGCCGTCGATGGATGAAATCCGCAATCCGGGGCAATGGATCGTGAGGATGGATCGGCAGTAGGCGAGGGTTGAAGTCGTTCTACCACATCTGGAAGTAGAGACAACTATCACCCTGGCCCTGACCGATACACACCGTGCGCAGACAATAGTCTGCCCCCTGGGAGCGCGCACCTTCGGCGCGCTCATCACCTGCACCAGCCCGCACCAGCGGGAGTCATTCGGTGCCGCTGCTTCCCGCCCCCGGCGGGGGCGGGTGAGGGTGGGGGTGTTTACACGTCCCGGCATCACACTCCAGCCTGGCCTCGCTCCGCTGGGGTGTGGGCGTTCTCCAGATAGCTCCCGATGACCTAAATCCCGCCCCCCTCCCAACCTCCCCCCGTTGGGGGGAGGAACGTACTTACCCAGGCGGCAATCTGGGCAAATTATTCTTTATCCCCTCCCAACCTCCCTCTGCTGGGGCTATGCATTACCCACATGTCACGCTGCGTTAGGCCGAGCTGCAAGCGCTCCCTGTGGAGGCATTCCATCCACCGCCGGCAGGGGCTGGCCATGACCGCTGGTGCGCAGGCTGGACGTCTTCCCCGTGGTCTGATCCAACGGTTACCTCCGCTGCTATCATCTATCATCCGCTTTCCGTTCGTGACGTACGACCCACGCGACAGCAGGGCGACGCGATAGTGCCCAGGATCGCGCACGATGAGATAGGTTCGACTGATGAGCGAAGCGGTTGACAACCTGGGTATGGGTAAGGCATAGCGCTGTGCGGGAGCGGGGAGCGTAGCGGCTGCGATTACCTCTGAACAACCATCGATTGCACGCGATGCAAGACATTCCCGTCCACCGCATCCCTTGGAAGGTCAGGTGAACGGCACAGGCACCGTCCGTAGGGGCGGGTTGAGAACCCGCCCCTACCGAACCCGCCCCTACACACTACCGGCACCAGCACGCTGTGGGGCAGGCTGCCGGCCTGCGCTCAGCCATCCCCATCATCAGGGGTACGTACCGGCACGGGTGTCCGCTGCAATCCGCGCCGGATCGTGTGTACGGCTGGCGCGGCAGCATGGCTGCCGCACTCCAAACCCTGCGCCACGCACATGATGCGTGTGTAAGGCAACCCATCCGGCACGTGCCGGCACGGCTGGAGCGGAGCACTGCCACGCCGTCGGGTCATTCTCCGTCAAGCGGTAAGAGCAACTGATTGCCGTCGGTGTTGGTTTCCGGTGGAGGTGGTGGTGGCGATGGTGGTGGTTCTGCCGTTGTTCCGATCAATGCCAGCAGACCGGCTTCGTCAATGACCGGAATCCCTAACTGGAGTGCTTTGGCGAGCTTACTCCCGGCATTAGCTCCGGCCACCACATAGCTGGTCTTTTTGCTCACACTATCGGTCACCTTACCGCCATGGGCAACAATGAGTGCGCTGGCTTGCTCACGGCTCAGCGAGGGTAGCGTTCCGGTCAAGACAAATGTCTTGCCGGCGAGGGTGTCGCTCTGGCGCGTTGGACCACTCACCCCACCCATCTGTACCCCGGCTGCCCGCAGCTTCTCTATCAGCGCCCGGTTTGCTGGACGTGAGAAGAAATCAACAATACTGGCCGCTACCACCGGGCCAATACCGGGAATCTGTTCCAGTTCTTCCTGGCGCGCTGCCATGATTGCGTCGAGTGATCCCAGCGCCGCAACAAGAGTTTGGGCGGCGACGGTGCCGACGTAGCGGATACCCAGCCCGACCAGGAGCCGGTCGAGTGGCCGTTGCCGGGCAGCGTCAATGGCGGCGAGCAGGTTGGCGATCCGTTTCGGGCCGAATCCCTCCAGTTCTGCCAGTTGATCGGCTTTCAAGAAGAAAATGTCTGCTACATCACGAATGAGACCGCGCTGGACGAAGAGTTCTGCCTGTCGCTCACCCATCCCAACAATGTCGAGGGCTGATCGGCTGACGAAGTGTTCGACCCGGCGTACCAGTTGGGCCGGGCAGATGCTGAAATTGTTGCAGCGCCAGGCCGCCTCACCTTCTTCGCGTTCAAGCGGTGAGCCACAGGCCGGGCAATGGGTTGGAAATTGCCAGGGCCGCTCACTGCCATCGCGACGGGCGATCACCGGGCCGACCACGTAGGGTATCACGTCACCGGCGCGTTTGACGATGACATAATCGCCGATCCGAATGTCGCGCTGGGCAATGTAATCGGCGTTGTGCAAACTGGCGTTTCGTACTGTCACACCGCCGATCTGTACCGGCTCCAGTTCAGCGTTGGGTGTGACGACGCCGGTACGACCAACATTGACCGTAATATCGAGCAAGCGGGTGATCGCTTCGCGGGCCGGGAATTTGAAGGCAATTGCCCAACGGGGATCGCGCCCGACAACACCCAGTTCGCGTTGCTGGGCGAAATCATCGATCTTGATCACTACCCCATCGGCTTCGTAAGGTAGATCGTCACGTTTGGCCATCCAGGCTTCGCAATAGGCCAGGACTTCAGCGAAGTCGGTGAAGCGGCGAACATCCTGGTTGACTGGAAAGCCGAGTGCGCGCAGATAGCGGAGCGTTTGCCATTGACTGCTGAGCGAAATGCCTTCAACGACGCCAACACCGTAGGCAAAGAAGCGGAGCGGACGGGCCGCGGTAATTGTGGGGTCTTTCTGGCGTAACGAGCCGGCAGCAGCGTTGCGTGGGTTCGCGAAGATTTTCTCTCCTGCGGCGGCAAGCCGATCATTCAGCGTCTCAAAATCAGCCGTGCGCATGTAGACTTCGCCCCGCACCTCTATCGTGGTCGGCAATGTCGTCGGCAAGTCATCATCTTGGGGCGTACTGGTCGCTTGAAGTGTCAGCGGGATACTGCCGATGGTGCGCAGATTTGCCGTCACGTCTTCGCCAACCTCACCGTCGCCACGGGTGGCCCCCTGCACCAAGCGGCCATCGCGGTAGGTCAGAGCAACGGCCAGACCGTCAATCTTTGGCTCGACCACATAGGCTACTATGGCATCGGGGCCAAGGAGTCGTAGTACCCGATCCCGCCATGCCAGGAGATCAGCCTTCGTAAAGGCATTACCGAGTGATAACATCGGCTGCGGGTGTTGTACTTTGGCAAACTGAGATGCAGGTGTCCCGCTTACCCGTTGGGTTGGCGAGTCGGGGGTGATTAACTCTGGGTGTGCCGCCTCCAATGCGCGCAATTCAGTCATCAGCGCATCGTATTCAGCATCGCTGACGATGGGATCGTCGAGCACGTAGTAGTGATAGTCGTAGCGGCGGATCAGGCTGCGTAGCTCGTTGATGCGATCAGCGACAGTCGTATGGCTCATTGGAAACTCCACGGTTACGGTAGAAGTTCGTCGGAGGTACTATAAAAAAATGGTCTAAAGTAGTACCGTTGGGGGGTTGCCAAAAAGTAAAAGAACCGTTATCATACAGACACCCCCCCCACACGAGACCCGCTGGCAGTTGCCAGGGGGTTTCGTGTTTCTCCAGCATTTTTTATACGAACATACGTGCATTATTGTAGCACAGGTTTTCGGGAACGATGTCGGAGTCGCGTTATGATACGCCCATCGCGTGTGGGGCGATGCGAATACGCCGGCAACGATATGTGTGTACGGCGATAACCACTTGCTGGTTGAAACGCCACAGGCTACCCTGTGGCGTCCCAGGATCAGGGTGGCTGGCGATCTTGTGTGGCAAGTGCCTGATTACTTCGGTGCCTGTGACAACACCTCGTAACCATTGGTCGTGATGAGGACCAAATCCTCAATCCGCACCCCACCCCATTCCGGCAGGTAGATGCCCGGTTCGATAGAAGTCACCATTCCGGCCTGCAACGGCGGACTGGGAGGTGCGTCAGGGGCGGTAATTCGGAGCCAGGGTGCTTCATGGATCACCAGACCAACGCCGTGGCCGAGGCTGTGCGCGATGCCTTCAGCGTAGCCGGCCTCACCGATAACGCGGCGAGCGATGGCATCAGCTTCAGACCACGGTAATCCAGGGCGAAGGGCTTGCATGGCAGCCTGTTGTGCCTTGAGGGTTGCCGCATACACTGCTCGAAAGGTGTCGTCGGGTTGACCGAGCACAATCGTGCGAGTCAAATCGGCGTGGTAGCCATCAAGACGGGCCCCCATATCGATGATGATCGGTTGGCCTTCCCCCAAAACATCATCACCCGGCGTATGATGTGGACGGGCACTATTGCGACCCGCAGCCACGATAATCGGGAAAGACGGCCCTTCGGCACCCAGGTCGTGCAGTGCTACTTCGAGGCGCCATGCCGCTTCACGCTCGGTCATGGTAGGGGTGAGTGCGGGTAGCACTGCGGCCAGGGCAGCATCGGTGATGGCGGCGGCCCGGCGCAGCAGCGCAATTTCTTCCTCATCCTTGACCATCCGTAGTTCTTCCACAATATTCTCGGTGGGAACCAGCTCGATAGCATTGCCAAGCGCGGCGGTGTACTGACGATGCTCGGCAACGGTCATAACCGCCGCTTCAAAGCCCAATCGTTTGATGCCCAGTTCGCTCGCCAGATCAGCGATCAGGGCGGTCATTGGTCTGGCCGGAGGACGTACCTCACGCAGGGTAAAGTGCGGTGCTTCAGCCGCAGCTCGTATCAGATAGCGACCGTCGGTGAGCAAGAAGGCGGCTTCGGCACTGATAAGCAAAGCACCGGCGCTACCGGTGAAGCCGCTGATGTAACGGCGACTGGTTGGCGCAGTGAGCAACATTGCCGGTAATTCGCGTGCGGCCAGCGTTGCCCGTAATTGTTGCAATCGGTTCGTCATTATCTGTCCTTTCGTCTTTCCACGTAATCGTGTGACCCTGTTATCCTACACCATATATGCAGAGTGTGTGACAAACCGGTCAGGCTGGCTATGTGCGGAGGGGAATATGTCGAGGGGGTTATCGGCATTGGGGGCGACCGGTGGCTGGAGGCACATGCTTCTGCTGCGAAGCAGGTCTGGTGTAGACGGTATGCTTGCACAAATCATACGTACTGCCGCTGGAAGGGAAGCGTCTGGTAACGTGCTGACGGTATTGAGATAATTTCTGATTACCCATCGATACATAGATGTTGCCTGACAACTCCTTGACGCTGACTTGTAAACAGATTAGTATGGATGCTATGTTGATTGGTGGTAGTGGGGGATCATCATGGAACAGGCAGCAACGCAACGTCTCGCAACTGGTATCCCCGGCCTCGACGAAATTTGTGGTGGTGGATTGGTGCCACGTTACGCTTACCTGGTGCGTGGCGGGCCGGGAACGGGAAAAACGACGCTTGGCCTCCATTTCCTGGCTGCCGGCGCGGCAAATGGCGAAACGACGCTATTTATCAGCCTCGAAGAGACCGAGAGTAAAATTCGCTGGAATGCAGCGCAAACAGGCATCAATCTCAATCAGGTTCATATCCTCGACCTCAGTCCATCATCTGATTTTTTTGCCAACACCCAAATCTACGACATCTTCTCACCGGCTGAAGTAGAACGAGAACCGATTACGCGCCAGATTGTTGAGACCGTACAACGTCTGCAACCCACACGGGTCTTCCTTGACTCGATTACTCAGTTTCGCTATCTCACTCCTGATACCTTTCAATTCCGCAAGCAGGTTATCTCATTTCTGCGGTTTCTCGCTGAACAGCGAACGACAGTTGTCTTTTCGGCTGAGAATAGTGCCGCCTTTCCTGATGATGATTTGCAGTATATTGCTGATGGTATCATCTCGCTCGAATTAACCAATACCGGTCGCTATCTGACCGTCAGCAAGATGCGCGGTTCATCGTTTGTGAGTGGTCGTCATGCGATGCGTTTGACCACTCAGGGCTTGCAGGTATTCCCACGTATCATTCCAACCCCGTTGGTGGCCGGCCATGCTTTCACATTGATCCCTTCTGGAGTACCCGAACTTGATGAGTTGCTGAACGGTGGGGTTGAACGAGGCACGATCACACTGATCACCGGCCCGTCGGGGGTGGGTAAAACGACCCTTGGTTTTCAATTTATGAAGGAGGCAGCCAGTCGCGGTGAGCGGTCGATGGTCTTCTCATTTGAAGAAGAGATCGAGATTATGCAACAGCGTTGTGAGGCGGTGAATATTCCGGTTCGGGCAATGCAAAAACAACAATTGCTGCGGATTGAGAAGATCGAGCCGCTTCAGTACAACCCGGCAGAGTTTGCCCAGCATGTACGCTACTTTATCGAACAAGAGCAGATTAAAGTTGTCATGATCGATAGTGTGACCGGCTACCGCCTGTGTATGCACGGTGAAGACTTGATCAGTCAGTTGCATGCTCTGAGCAAATATTTGCAGAGTCGAGGCGTAACGGTCTTTTTAATCATGGATACAACCGACATTGTGGGTGATTTCAAAGTTACTGAGATTGGCGCCAGTTATCTGGGCGACAATATCATCTTTTTGCGCTTTTTAGAGATTGAGGGTGAGCTGCGCAAGGCCATCGGGGTTTTGAAAAAACGGTTGGGTGATTTTGAGAAGACATTGCGCGAATTTGCGATTTCTCGTTATGGGATTAAAGTAGGGAAGCCGCTCACCAATTTACGCGGTATTCTAAGTGGAATGCCGACGTGGGTTGATAAGGCGTGAGATTGGCCCGGCAGTTACCGGATGGTTTCGCCAACCTTCGGATGGGAGTTCCGAAAGGGTAATGATCCGCTACCCGACGATACAAAAGAATGAGTACATGCTGTCATGCGGCAACCCACAACAGAGGGCACGATATAGCAGGCACGAAAAGGATGCACCATGCCCGATGACACAATCTTGCTCTTACTGGCCAATGCGGCAAATCGGGAATTGCTTCGTGACTGGTTGGGGCACCATTATCAAACAATTATTGCTGATAGTGAGGCCGATCTCCAGCGCTCCTTTCAGCTTTGTATCGTCGATGGCCCCGCGTTGGCGACGTTTGAAGCGGCCATTCAGGCCCGGCGTGCTGCGGCATATCCCATCTTTCTCCCCTTCTTGCTGGTCACGACGCGAGGTGATGTTAAGTATCATACGCATCACCTCTGGCAGACGGTTGATGAGCTGGTGATCAGTCCGATCCAGAAGGTCGAATTGCAGGCGCGGATAGAGATTCTTTTACGTGCCCGCCGTCTGGCCCTGGAAGTGAGTCGCTTGCAGCAGGCCATGCTTTCCAGTACCCAAACCTGGTTGCAGTTGGCAGTGCAATCGGCCCAGATTGGGTTGTGGGAGTGGGATTTGCAGACCAATCGGGTCTTCTTTTCGCCGGAGTGGAAGGCGCAAATTGGCTATGCTGCCGATGAGCTTGTTGATTCCCTCACCGTGTGGGAGGAGCTGATCCATCCCGATGATCGCGAACGTTGTCTGAACCTGTTGTACCGTTATCTGCATCGGCCCTGGCCCGATTTTGCCCTTGAGTTTCGCCTTCGTCATAAGAATGGGAGCTACCGCTGGATTCGTTCGCAGGCGGCGCTGATTTACGATCAGCACGGTCGCCCGACGCATATGCTGGGTGCCCATTTTGATTTGACCGAACGGAAGCAAATGGAAGAAGAGCAGCAACAACTTGCTGAGCAGCTCTTTCAGTCGCAGAAGTTAGAGGCGATTGGGGCGCTGACCAGTGGTATTGCCCACGACCTGAATAATCTGTTGGTGCCGATCATCGGGTTCGCTGAGATGGGGATGCTTGAAGTAACGCCTGATAATCCGTTGTACAGCGATTTTGATCAGATTCGGGCGGCTGGGATTCGGGCTACCGCATTGACCCGGCGGATTTTAACGTTTAGCCGTCAGCAACGAATGGAGATGAAGCCAATCCACATTAGTCGGGTTATCAGCGATTTTGTGGCGATTCTCCGTCGGATTATCGGGGAACGAATTGATATTCAGCTTCAGCTTGCGTCAGATCTGCCACCGGTACAGGCGGATGTCAGTCAGATTGAACAGATACTGCTGAATCTGGTGATCAATGCCCGTGATGCTATCGAAGGTAATGGCACGATTACCATCACTACCGCGTTTGTGAGTCCTGAAGACACTGACTTCCCCTGGCCTGCTGATGTGCCCCCCGGTGATTACATCGCTTTGCAGATTAGTGATACCGGCTGTGGGATTGATTCGGCGATCCGTTCACGGATATTTGAACCATTCTTTACCACAAAGCCGTCCGGTAAAGGTACCGGGCTTGGCCTGGCGACGGTTGCGGCGATTGTGAAGCAGCATCACGGTTACATCGATGTGCAGAGTTTGCCCGGTCAGGGTGCAACGTTTACCGTGTACCTGCCGGCACTGAAGGATGGAGCGGCGGTTAGCGAAGATGTTGCGTTCAGTAAAGATCAGCTCTTTGGTCACGAGACGGTGCTGGTGGTTGAAGATGAACCGGCAGTACTGCACCTGATTGCCAGTGCGCTACGTCTGCATGGCTATCAGGTGATAGAGGCGACAGATGCGCAGTATGGGTTGGGGTTAGCTGCCAGTCACCAGGGAACTATCGATCTTCTGATTACCGACGTGATGCTGCCGACGCTTAATGGTGATGAACTGTATCGACAGCTTCGTGGGTTGTATCCGCAGGCACGGGTGTTGTATATCTCGGCCTATGTGGACAGCGAACACGTAGGGCCTGACGTAACACCGATTCTGGCGAAGCCGTTCACTTTGCAACGGCTCCTGCAACAGGTACGCGCTATTCTGACGGCAGCGGTCTGATCAGGAGTGGCTCCAGTCGCCCCTGCCGCCAGACACCGATCACGTCAACGTAACCGTAGCGCACGTTGCCCCTGGCCTGTAATTGGCTCAAAGCTGCTTGATCACTCTCACCATGCAAAAGTTTGACCTGGCGGGCACCGGCCGCCGGAATACCGCCAGCCCCGATGGAGTCGACCAGTAAACTGGTACCATCAGCCAGCAACAGTGCAGCTCTCATCTGCACCAGGCGTCCTTCGTAGCGGTTGTCATTGAAGAGTTGCGCCAGTTCGACTCTATCTGGGGTGATGGATTGAAACGATGGCGTGACGAGGGTATAGGGCCATTGTCCGCCTGGCCCGTAGTTGCCGGCAGATTGCCAGTTTCCCTGGGCGATGACCAGCCCATATTGCACGCCAGCTTCATTGGTCAGCGGTATGTCAGCCGGTGGATCGAGACCACCGATCCAGACCTGGCGCTCAGGTGGGTCGAGTGGCAACGGACGATCCGCACTGACACTCAGACTGCTCACCAGCCGCGCCCCCTGTTCATCATAGTAGAGAAAAGCGATCATCTCCTGCGTGCCAGACGGCGAGCGGGTGAGCAGGTCAGATAAGAGCGGCGGCAATGGCGTTGTTGCACAGGCGCTCAGGTAGAACAGGCTTATGATGAATGCGAACAGACGTTTGTATATCACGTACTCTATTGTACCATACGTCAACATACGCACGGTATAGCTCTCATGACAGCAGCCAGACAGGCGTATGATAGGTTTTGACAGTTGTTGTTAACCATTTCGCGACTATTGTCGTGGTATCGTAACAGCGGAAGACAAATATATATTGAGAGAAGGAGGCGTCCTCATATGGGGACTAAGAGTTCTCGCTTACAAGGGTTTTATCAGCTTAATCCATTTGAGCGACTGCAAATGGTGAAATCCTTTGATGGATTAGTCGATGAAGACTTACGCGCCTTGCACGGCGGCCATGGTGGTGCGCTCACGATTGAGCGTGCCGATAAAATGATTGAGAATGTGATCGGTACCTATAATCTGCCGCTCGGTATCGCGACCAACTTCCGTATCAATGGCCGTGATTATCTGATTCCGATGGTGGTTGAAGAGCCGTCAATTGTGGCCGGGGCCAGCTACGCGGCGCGGATGGTGCGAGACGGGGGTGGGTTTGAGACGAGCAGTACCGAACCACTGATGATCGGTCAGGTGCAGTTGGTCAATGTTCGCGACCCCGATCAGGCCCGGCAAACGATTTTGTCGCGTAAGGAAGAGATTCTTGCCCTGGCCAATGCGCAAAGTCGTTCGCTGGTCAGTCTGGGTGGCGGAGCACGCGATGTTGAGGTACGATTCTTCCCCACCAGCCCGATGGGGCCGATGCTGGTTGTGCATTTGATTATCGATTGCCGCGATGCGATGGGTGCCAACGCGGTGAATACGATGGCCGAGGCGGTCGCACCGCTGCTGGCCGAGATGACCGGTGGTAAGGTCTATCTGCGCATTCTCTCGAATCTGACCGACCGTCGGCTGGCTCGTGCCCGTTGTGTGGTGCCGGCAGCATCGCTGGCCCGCGATGGTTTGAGTGGCGAAGAGGTTGTTGAAGGCATTCTCTGGGCCTATGCGTTTGCTGCGGTCGATCCCTATCGGGCGGCAACCCACAACAAGGGCATTATGAACGGCATTGACCCGGTGCTGGTCGCAACCGGTAACGACTGGCGTGCGGTAGAGGCGGGTGCGCATGCCTACGCCAGCCGCAATGGTCACTATACGTCACTCTCCCATTGGGAGCGTGATGCGCAGGGTGACCTGGTTGGTACGCTCGAAATGCCGCTGGCGGTAGGGATCGTGGGTGGCGCAACCAAAGTCCATCCCACCGCCCAGGCCGCGTTGAAACTGCTCGGTGTGCGTAGCGCTGCTGAACTGGCCGAGGTCTGTGTCGCTGCCGGTCTGGCGAATAATCTGGCGGCGATGCGTGCTCTGGCCTGTGAGGGTATTCAACAGGGACATATGAGCCTGC
Source organism: Chloroflexus aurantiacus J-10-fl (assembly GCF_000018865.1). NCBI lineage: Bacteria > Bacillati > Chloroflexota > Chloroflexia > Chloroflexales > Chloroflexaceae > Chloroflexus > Chloroflexus aurantiacus. Next base: position 297,774 of record NC_010175.1, on the reverse strand, counting down.
ATGCCCGCCAGATCGCGATGGCTGCCGGTGCCAGTGGTACCCTGGTTGATGAAGTTGCCCGGCGCATGGTCGCCGAGCGGAATATCAAACTGGCGCGTGCTGAAGAGATCATTGCCGAACTCGAAGGGCGCACGATAGGTAACCCCACGCACAACTAATGTGATACCTCTGGCGGCCTGTTCTGCAGGCCGCCCCGACACCAACAGCGTGATGATGCGCCTGTGTTCACCGGCAGGTTGGCCGGTGAAGGGACTCTCTGTTTCCCGATAACAGATGAGGATTCGGTACGTATTGGTTCGCCTGCGGAAGGCGAGCCGGTCTGGGTATGCCTGACATCTGCATGGAGTACAGTTCATGATGAAACCACAGCATCCTGTCGGTATTGTCGGCTACGGTGCCTATATCCCGCGGTACCGGATTGCTGCCCGCGAGATCGCCCGGGTCTGGACTGATGGGCAGAGTGGAACGCCAATCGAGGCGAAGAGTGTTCCGGGTCCTGACGAAGATACGATTACGATGTCTATTGAAGCGGCTCGCAATGCGCTGGCCCGGGCCGCCATCCCGGCGACGGCGTTGGGTGCAGTCTGGATCGGTAGTGAGAGCCATCCGTACAGCGTGAAACCTTCAGGGACGGTGGTTGCCGATGCGCTGGGGGCCGGCCCCTGGGTAAGCGCCGCTGACTGGGAGTTTGCCTGCAAAGCCGGTTCTGAAGCGCTGACCGCAGCGATGGCGCTGGTTGGCAGTGGTATGCAACGCTATGCGCTGGCCGTCGGCGCCGATACAGCGCAGGGCCGCCCCGGTGATGCGCTGGAATACACTGCTTCCGCCGGTGCCGCAGCGTTGATCGTTGGTCCGGCCAGCGAGGCGCTGGCAACCATTGATGCCACGTTGTCATACGTGACCGATACGCCCGACTTTTACCGTCGCGCCGATCGGCCCTACCCGGTGCACGGTAATCGCTTCACCGGCGAACCGGCTTACTTCCATCAGATTCAGTCAGCAGCTACCGAATTGTTACGCCATCTCAACCGCACCGCAGCCGATTTCACCTATGCCGTCTTTCATCAACCCAATGCCAAGTTTCCGCAAGCGGTTGCCAAACGCCTGGGTTTCACCGATAAACAGATTGCCCCCGGCTTGCTCAGCCCTCAGATCGGTAACACCTATTCCGGGGCAGCGCTGCTTGGTCTCTGCGCTATCCTCGATGTGGCCCAACCGGGTGAGACGATTTTTATGACGACCTACGGCAGTGGGGCCGGTTCCGATGCCTATGCACTTACTGTTACCGAAGCCGTTCTGGAACGTCGTGAGCGGGCACCGCTTGTCGCGGCCTACCTGCAACGGGCAGTGATGATTGATTACGCCATCTATGCGAAGTGGCGCGGTAAGCTGGTGATGGGATAGTCTATCAGGAGTGCAACAATGACCAATGTCTATATTGCAGGGATAGGGGCAACCGCCGTTGGCGAACATTATCGCCGTGGGCTGGCCGATCTGGTGAGTGAGGCAGCGCGGGCGGCACTGGCGAGTGCGCCAGAGATTGCTCCGCATCAGATTGGAGCGCTCTATGTTGGCAGTGCCTTCAGCGAGGAACTCTACGGTCAAAGCCAGGCTGGTGCGTATCTGGCCAGCATCCTGGGGCTGTCACCGTCGATTCCGGCATATCGAGTTGAGGCGGCTGGTGCCAGTGGGGCGCTGGCGTTGTACCAGGCGGTGCAGGCCGTGCAAAACGGCGTGGCGGTGGCACTCGTGATCGGGGTTGATAAGGTCACCGATCATCTCGAAGATGAGATCGAGGCTGCGCAGGCAATGGCTGCCGACAGCACTGAAGAGGCGTTGCACGGGGTGACATTGACGGCACAATGGGCGATGCTGATGCGCCGGTATATGCACGAGTATGGCTATACCGCCGATGCATTTGCGCCGTTTCCGATCAATGCTCACGCCAACGGTGTGCACAACCCGCTGGCGCTGTACCGCTTTGCGATTGATGCGAATAAATATCGGAAAGCCGCCCAGATCGCTTCACCGTTGAACATGCTCGATTGCAGTACGCTGGCCGACGGTGCTGCTGCGCTGATCGTTGTGGGTGAGCAGATTGCCCGTGAACTCGACCGCCCACGGATTCGCATTGCCGGTTCGGCTGTTGCCACCGATCATCCGGCGCTCCATCGGCGGCGAAATCCGCTCGACTTGAGTGCAGCGCGGGCGAGTGCCCATATTGCACTTGGCCGGGCGCATCTGGGTGTTGGTGATGTGCAGGTGTGGGAATTGACCGATCCGCACGGAATTGCCGCCACCCTTGCCTTAGAGGCAATTGGCTGCTACGAACCTGGAACAGCACCGCGCTATGCAGCCGAGGGCGCAATCACCCCAACCGGGAAGACGCCAATTGCTACCTTCGGCGGTTACAAAGCACGCGGTGATGTGGGCGGCGCCAGTGGGGTCTATCAGGTGATCGAACTGACTCGCCAGCTTAGTGGGCAGGCCGGCCCGACCCAGGTGAGCAATGCCCGGATTGGTCTGAGCCAGTCACTCGGCGGGATCGGGGCGACTGCTGTCAGCCATGTTCTGATTCGCGAATCGTAAGTTCACCCCTTCACAGAAATGGTTGCGTCAGGTACAATAAGGTTGTTTTCCGCCTGTTGTAACCAAGGAGCGCTCCCGTGATTCAGGAAATGGTCAATGGCAGCATCGCCGTACTTACCCGTCCGTCGGTTCAGTCGTTCGAGCAACATGAGCGTGACAATCTGGTCTGGGCGTTGATCTATGCGGTCATTGCAAGTGTGATCAACGGTATCCTTGCTGCAATCACAGCACCTTTACGAGTTGGGGAGTTGCGTGCGCAACTTGAGACGCAAGGTGTGCCACCTGATGCCATTGAAGCGGCCATTGCTCAGCAGGGTAATCCGATCATTGCTATCTTTGCAGGGATTTTCGGCACGATTATCGGTTCACTTATTATTTGGGGTTTCATCTATCTGTTAGGCAGGGCTTTCGGCGGTACTGGTAGCTTCGGTGAGCTGGCCTGGGGCCTATCGCTCTTCTCGTCACCGCTGGCAGTAGCTCAGAGCATTGTATCTGTCATACCACTGGTCGGCGATATTCTGTTGCTCGGTCTTTCCATTTATGGAGTGTATCTCACCTATCTGGCAATCCAGTCCGGCATGAACCTGCCATCGCAGAAAGCGCTTTACATTGCCATCATTCTGCTGGTTATTACTTTGCTGTTCTTGTGTGTTACCGTTGGCCTTGCTGCTATAGTTGGCCTGATAGGAGGTCTGGCACCATGAAGATAGCCCGTCACTGGCGGGATCGGGTTCCGCGATACCGTCTCGAAGGACAACGTCACCGTTATACCGGTGAGATTCGTTTTCCGCCGCATCCACCCGCGCTCGACGAAGATCCGAACGATTGGGAGCCGTATCAGTTGAGCGGGCGAGGTGAAATCTACAGCTTCAGCGTGCTGCGACAGGCTCCCGAAGGATTTGCCAGTTTTGGGGTCTACCCGGTTGCGCTGGTGCGCCTGGAAGAAGGCCCGCTGGTAACGGCTCAGTTGACCGACTGTGATGAGGCCGATCTGGCAATCGGTATGCCGGTCGAGATGGTTACCCGCCGTTTGATGGATTCTGGCGAAGATGGGGTTTTGGTGTACGGGTATAAGTTTCGCCCTCGCCTTGTATAACCTCAGTGCCGCACGTGTGTTCCTGACAGGGTGTCCACATACGGACACCCTGTTGTGCTGTAAGGTGTCTCATACATTGCTGACAGACTCTATGATCGTAACGCGCACCCACAGCATCCCCGTGACCAGCAAGGTCAACCGTGTGACACACTCTCGGCACGAAGCACGGCTGGCGCGGCAGCACGGCTGCCGCACTCCAAATGCTTCTACACGCGCATGACAGGCGGGTAATGACCCAATCCAACGAGCGATGGCTCTGGCGATGCTCGTTAGCCCTCCTCGCTGCCATATCAGCAGCCTGAGAGGTGGCAATTAGTAAGCGCTATGCGCCTGTGCGACCGTCTAGTAACACGACCGCACAGCTTTTATGAGTTCTACTGCCCGAACACCGTCGGGTAGCCGGCGGCCTTCCATTCATTCATCCCACCGGTCACATTGATAGCCTGATAGCCGCGCTCTTTGAGGAGGTTGCAGGCAACTGAACTGCGGTTTCCTGAACGGCAGATACAGACGATGGTTTTGTCGGTTGGTAGTTCACTCAGCCGTTGCTCAAGCTCCTGAAGTGGGATGAGCGTGGCCTGAGCGATCCGGCCATCCTGGACAAATTCGGCGGGTGTGCGTACATCGAGCAGGAAGAAGGTTTCGTTCTGGTCGAGCATGCTCTTCAGCCGGGCAACGGTAATGTTCGCCGGTGTGCTGGTGGTCGAGGTTGATGCAGTGGTGGTACCACATGCAGTTAATAATGCCAGGCCGATCATCAGCAGAAGCAGAAAACGGTATTTCATGGTCGAAAACCTTTCGGCATAGAGCTACTCAATGAGTGGGCGAAGGTGTTGCCTTCACCCACTCGCAGAGTGGTGCTTTTGATAAGCTGCTAATCCTGGCAACCCAATGCCAGCATAGCGGTATGGGTCGTCAGATGAATATGGTCGTGACCGATTTTGTCAATCAATTCTGATTGCTTGAGCCGATCCATTACCGGCCCTTTGATGTCGGCCAGATGGAATTCGACGCCGGCATCGCGCAGTTCGTCAATGAGATGTTCGAGCGTATGGAGTGCACTGGAGTCGATAAAGTTAATCGCTGAGCCGATCAACACAAGGTGTTTTACCGATGGTCGTTCAGCAACAATCTGCAACAGGGCACTTTCGAGGTAGCGGGTATTGGCAAAGTAGAGGCTCTCATCAACCCGCACTGCCACTACGTGCGGCCACGTTTTGACCTGATACCGTTCGACGTTGCGGTACACTTCACTGTCACCTAACCGACCCACAATCGCGATATGAGGGCGGCTTGTGCGCCAGAGGTAGAGGATGAGCGCCGAGGCAACTCCGACGAAGATGCCGGTCTCGATGCCCAGGGTGAGGACCGCCAGGAATGTGATCAACCAGGTGAAGGCATCGCCACGGTTGGTGCGCCAGATACGGCGGGGTTCACGCAGATCGACCAATCCGATAACGGCGACGATGACAGTGGCGGCCAGGACTGCCTGCGGCAGATAGTAGAAGACTGGGGTGAAGAAGAGCAGAATCACCGCGATTCCGAGGGCAGTGATGAGTGACGCCAGACCGGTGATGGCGCCGGCCTGTGCATTCACCACCGAGCGGGCAAAGCCACCGGTAACCGGATAGCCGCTGAAGAAGCTGGCAGTGATGTTGGCAGCTCCCAGTGCTACCAGTTCCTGATCGGGATCGATAGCCTGCCGGCGTTTACTGGCCAGGGCCTTCGCTACCGCAATAGACTCGACGACACTGACCAGCACGATGGTCAGGGCGGTTGGCAGGAGCGCCTGCGCATCGGCCATGGAAAATGCCGGTACACTGATTGGCGAGAGACCCGCCGGAATTGCTCCTACTACCGCAATGCCGGCTGTTTGATCCAGGAAGAGGGTTTGGGCGACCAGGATGCCCAGGATGACGGTGAGCAGCGGTGCGCCGCTTACAATCAGCGTGATCGCCAATGGTGGGAGACCTGTCCGGCGTAGCAGGGGCCGTAAACCCTGACGGAAAAAGACGAGGAGGCCAATGCTGACCAGACCGATGGTCAGTGTGACCAGATTCGTCTGGCTTAAACCGGCAATTGCCTGGCCGATGGTCTCGTGGATGTGTTCGCCGCCGATGCGGTAGCCGAGAATATATTTGAGCTGACCAACAGCAATAATCAGTGCGGAGGCACTGGTAAACGCTGTCAGTACTGGATGCGAAATAAAGTTTAGGATCGCTCCCAACCGGAGCACACCAAATGTCAGCTTGATCGCACCAACCATGAACGCCAGTAACAGCACTAGCTGGATGTAACGTGCGCTGCCTGGCTCGGCCAGACTGCTGACACCGCTAAACACGAGGAGCGAGGTGATGGCAACAGGGCCGACCGAGAGCTGGCCGGAGGTGCCGAGAAGCGCGTAGACAATGAGTGGTGCAACAGAGGCATAGAGGCCGATCTGTGGGGGCAGACCGGCCAGTTGAGCGTAGGCCATGCTTTGGGGAATGAGCATGATCGCCGTCACAATGCCCGCAACCACATCGCTCGGCAGGTGTTCACGACGATAATGGCGCAGCCAGTTGAGGAATGGGAGATAGCGATAGATCATCGCCAGCAACGCTGCCTGCACATCGGGCCGATGAGCTGAAACGGGCGTCATAATTCCCCTCCCTATGCCTGTGACCCGACCCGTTCAAAGAAATCGCCGGCGCAGAAATCGAAGGTCTCGATGGCATCATCGTCGTAACCGGCTGCCCGCAGTTCGGCTTCAGCCTGCTCGCGGCTCCAGCCCTGATGTACCATCCGGTAGAGCATCCAGATCAGGCCGACGCGCGTGGCACTGCGGCAGTGGAAGACCAGTTTGCCGGTGGCCGGGTCTTCTACAATGCGGGCAAATTCGGCAAGATGTTCTGGCTCCAGTTCATAAGCCGGCCACGGGGCGTGAATGTAGCGCAACCCGGCAGCGCGGGCATTGGCAGCCTGTTGCGCCGCCCGTTCGGGATCGCTGCGAATGTTGAGCACGGTTTGATAGCCGGCCTCAACAAACCGTTGCCAGTCTTCTGGCTGCGGTTGGGCAGCCAGTAGCACGTTCTCGGTAACCACATAGCTGCGCAACGGCGCAACTTCGGTCTGGTGCTGGAGTGTATTGCATATAGCCTGATGTTGCATAGTGGTGTCCATATCTTGCAAAACGAAAGCGATTCAACCTTAATGCTGACGACTCACCGGGTAACCGGCTCGCTGCCAGGCAACCATACCACCAACGACGTTGGTAACGTTGGTGAAGCCATGGCGCTGAAGCATTTCACAGGCTACCTGGCTGCGGTTACCTGAACGACAGATGCAGACAATCGGCTGATCTTTCGGTAGTTCGTTCAGGCGCGAGGCCAGCACCGGCAGGGGGAGCAGACGGGCACCGGAGACGTGGCCGTCGTAGGCGAATTCTTCAGGCTGGCGTACATCAATCAATACCATCGGAGCACGGGCATCCAATTGTGTTTTCAGCTCCTGAACCGTCATGGTGGCAATATGATTCTGGACTACATCACGGCGAAAGAGTTGTCGAAACATGGTCTCAATATCCTTTCACAAGAAACGACGGCGCGCTCCGCTTGCGAAGTGATCGCGCCGTCGCCGATCAATGACTTTGCTAATGTTACCTGCTCTTCTAAATGAACAACGTTACTTTGGCACGGGCCGCGTCGCCGAGGAAGGTTGCTACACCACCGGTTTCCAATCCATCAACCAGCTCTTCATCTTTAATCCCGAGCAGCTCACGCGACATATCACATACGACCATCCGTACACCCAGTTCGCGGGCCATGGCGAAGAGTTCTTCCGGCGAGGCGACATCGTGCTGTTTCATCAGGTTGCGAATGATCTGGGCGCCGGCGCCGAAGAAGTTCATCTGCGACAGGCCGAGTTCACCCAGTTTGCCGGGGAGCATAGCGGTGAAGCCCTGTTCGAGCAGGTTCTTTCCGCTGAAGACCTTCTGCTTCTTGACGGCACTAATGCCCCAGAAGGTGAAGAACATGCTTACTTCCAGACCCATCGAGGCAGCGCCGGTAGCGATAATGAATGCGGCAATTGCTTTGTCGAGATCGCCAGAGAAGACGACCATCGCCAGCCGATCTTCGATGCTCTGGGCCGGTGATTGTTCGAGCGCGGCTACCCGCTGCTCCAGTTCGGCAATCCTGCTCAGCAGCGCCTGCGTGTCAACTGTTTCTGTCATTGGTGTTGTCATTGTTTTCCATCCTCTGCCTGTGTTGATCTACCAGCGCAACCGAATGTGGGGTCAGGCGGTGCGGCGGAGATAGTGGACGTACAGCTCCTGACCATTCTCCTGTACCGTCTCCTGGGCGATCAGTTCGACGTTCTTCGCCGTCTTGGCCCAGCCCTGGAAGTCGGCTACCGAGCCGCGGTCAGTCGAGATAACTTGCAGAACCTGACCTACCGGCAGTTCGGTAATTGCCTTACGGCTCTTCACCAGTGGCATCGGGCATTTTGCCCCTTTGACATCAAGCGTTTGATCGAAGTGTGGCATATGATTCTCCTTCCTTGTATTGTACTGTATATTCGGCGGCAGTAGCGTGATCTGCCGCCAGTACTCATACCTTTGTACACCGTTACCCGGCCAGTGCACAGATATTCTTGCCTAGCTCAAGCTCGCTGGCTTTGCCCTCACAGGCTTCGACCAGGCCAATGTTGACGCGCTTGATTTCTACGTATTCTGGTGGGAAGACCGGCAGGTGGCTCAGGACGTAGCTGGTAAACTCTTCGAGCGACCGCGGTTGCAGGCTGTCGTTTTGGGCACGGACTTGAGCAAACGGTGCGGCAAAGATACCATTACCGGCGTCTTCATCGAGCGTGCTGAAGTGGGCCGGCAGGATCACGGTGTCGTCGGTCAGATGCCGGGGCAGCCACTCGAACATGCTGCGGTAGAGGATGGGGGTCCAGGCTTCACCCTTACCACCGAGGTCGGGGCGCCCGAACGAGCGCAGGAAGATTCCGTCGCCGGTGAAAAGGTAGCGTCCGCCATCCGGCGTCTCGGCGAGGAAGTTCACCTGACCGAGGGTGTGGCCGGGATACCAGATGGTGGTGATACGTACCTGACCGATCTGGAAGGTTTGCCCATCGCGGAGTGGCTCGTAGGCGATCACAGCCGGCAGCATGTCGATGGGGTGAATGGCATCGTAGGGGTGGATATAGTACGGAGCACCGGTCTCTTTGCTGAGCGCAGGGCCGCCACTGATGTGATCGGCGTGGACGTGGGTGTCGAGAATAGCAGTTAATCGGGCACCCGCGTTCTCGATCAGTTCGCGGTAAACCTGAATGTGGCGCAGTGGATCAACCAGTGCCGCCTGACCATCGCTGATCACGGCAAAGCTGAGATCGCCACGGGCAGGTCGGGCAATCTGAACGATGCGTCCCCAATCGGCCTTCACCACGTCGCGGACGTCGTAGTAGTTGCCCCAACCGATCATGCCTTCGCTGAGCGATACGGCACGATAACCATGATTGTTCAGCACCTCGGCTACGTACTGGGAAGCGCCGCCCTTGGCACAAATGACAATGAACTCTTCAACATCTTTTGGCAGGCGCGCCAGCGCAGCCTCTTCATCCTCGATGAAATCAAAATATGGCAGATTGAGTGTGCGCAGCGTTGCGTGACCCTCAACCGGCATTCGCTTAAACTCCTCTTCGTTGCGCACGTCGAGGATAAAGAGTGGTTGCGCACTCAGCAAGCGGGCATACAGATCGCGGGGAGAAATTTCAGTAACCGTCGATTGTTCTGGTGTGAATGTCATTGCTTACTTACCCTTTCGTCAATTTCGTGAACCGACATACTTTTTTTTGTTCAGTTGTAGCATACCGTGCCAGCGTTAGAGTCTTACGAGGGTTTTGTTAGGGTTTGGTAAGGATTGGGGGCAGATGTTGGAGTGGTTGATGCGATGATGGCAGCGTGCAAGTGGCGACTGGTCAGGTAGCGCGTCAAACGGTCGGGTGCTGGCCGGTGAAGGGATTGATAAATTTGGATAGATGAGCGCACAGGGCTTTGCCCTGATTGCTGCTCAACCAGCACGATCCGTCGGGCGAACGATCCATGATCGGTACGACAGCGCTACGATAGAAGCTGTCATAATTGAACGATCAGCGGTGAAACAAGGTAAGGAACGCTACTATGACCTCGTCGTCAGAGGCGGTGTTGGCCCGCTATGCCCGGCGCAATTTCTGGTTAAATGTTCTCGATGGGAGTGCCTTTACGTTTGGGATTAGCCTGGTCTCGCGTTTTACGGTATTGCCGTTAATTGTCGAGCGCCTGACCGATGCCCGTTGGGTGCAGGGACTGATTCCGGCCATCTTTTTTGCCGGCTGGTTGCTACCGGGCTTATTTACCGCACCGCTCGTTGCCGCACAACCACGCCGCAAACCGTGGGTGTTGATAGCGACCATTGGTGAACGGCTACCGTTTCTGGCGCTGGGCATTATTCTACTGACAATGCCCGATCTACCGGCAAGTGTCCTGTTGGTGATTGTGCTGAGTTTATACGCGATCTTCGCAACGAGTGCCGGTCTAACCTCAATCGCCTGGCAAGATTTGATTGCCCGTATCATTCCGGCGCAGCGCTGGGGTGTCTTTTTTGGTTTGCAGGCCGGTCTGGGTGGTCTGTTCGGGATCGGTGGTGGTGCCCTCGCCGCAGCAATTCTGGCGCAACAACCTTTTCCCCAGAGTGCAGGCATACTGGCTCTGATCTGCTTTGCTGCGATGGTGGTTTCATACGTCTTCCTGGCACTAACGGTAGAGCCGGCCCAGGCACCGATACCGACCCGTCCCTTTCACGTCTTCTTGCGTGGCCTGGGGCCGTTACTCCGCCGCGATGTTGCATTTCGCCGCTACCTCTTTTGTCGGGCTGCGATTGCCTTTGGCTTGACCGGTCATAGCTTTCTCACGGCGGCTGCCTTAGAGCGGTTTCACGTACCGGCGGCTGATATTGGTTTGTTCACCGGCGTGATGATGGCCGCTCAGGCGGTCGGCAATATCGGGCTGGGAGCGCTGGCAGATCGCTGGGGGCACAAACAGGTGCTGGTGCTGTCAGCCGGCATGGGTATGGCTGCGTTAGTGCTGGCATTGCTGGCCCCCGTCAGTACGTGGTTCTTTATCATCTTTGCGCTGGTCGGTGCAGCTCAGGCCGGTTATCAACTCTCCGGCTTCACACTGGTTTTTGCATTCAGCCCACCTGCGGAACGCACGACCTACATTGGGGTGGCGAATCTGGCATTAGCGCCGGTAGCGGCGGCAGGGCCGGTTCTGGTCGGGGTGCTGGCAACCTTTACCGGCTACGGGATGATCTTTGTCTTACTGGCAATCGTCGGCCTGATCGGCATGGCAATGTTGCACTGGCAGGTGGCGGCACCGGTGCGGGCCGAGCAGGTGGCGTGATTAGTGCAAATACGTGGCTGAGAACACACGCCGCCGGCTCTCACCAGTGCATCTCTTCTGATATGGTTTGGTGAGTAGTTCCTGTCACACCCAATGTACGGTTCGCTCGCCGCCCGGCCCGGCGCATCAGCCCACCAGGTTGTGCCAGAGTGATCTGGGCGTGGCGATCCATCTCTTCCACGTTGCCGGGTGGCGTGATAGAAAATCTGGTGTACTGGCGTTTCTGGCCGTGATCCGACGATCACCCTGCCATCATCCCTGCGCACAGCAGGCCGAATCAGCTTTCCTGCTTCGCACGCAGGGAATCAGTTTCGGCGACGATACCGTTGCCCGCCAGAGGTGTTCGGGTCGCGTGGTATGGAGTGCGGCAGCCATGCTGCCGCTTCCGGCCTTGCTCACGATCAGGTGCGGATCGCAGCGGTTTCCCTGCGGATCACGGGACGACATGCATGCAGAGCACGTTCGTCTTATTTGACCATCCGTGATACCACATCTTTACCACTACGGTGCATCATCGCCGAGGCGCTCAATCGTTGTCGGTCTGCCCAACCCTTGCACAACGGTGTGCGACGTTGTCGGCGCTGTACCGATAACTTCCCGTGGGGTGGGCTTCCCGTCCATGCTCATGCATACCCTGTGCCATGGTCTCGTACCAGCACGGATACGCGCTGCGCTCTGCGCCTGTCGGTGCGGGAGCATAGCTTTCACACACCAAATGACGAAACACGGGCAGCCCTGGGTTGAACGGGTGTCCCATCCAGTGTGTGAGGGCTGTACGGATGAACAGCAGCACCGTAGAACCTACTTCAAAGAACATTTACTGGAAGTTAGCCCATTCACTTCTGACAGACTCTATGAACGTGACATGCACATCCAGCCTCCCCGTGACCAGCCAGGTCAACCACGTGACACGCGCCAGATCGTAAGCACGGCTGGCGCGGCAGCATGGCTGCCGCACTCCAAACTTCGCAACACGCGCATGACGAGCGGGCAAGGCAACCAGCCCAGCACGTGATGGCACCGACGATAGTGATCAGCCTTCCTCGCTGCCATACCAGCAGCCAGGGAGCAGGCTAGAACCTATTTCAAAAAACATCTCCTATTGCCGACCGAAACCATGATCGTGACGAGCACACACAGCATCCTTGTTTCCAGCCAGGTCAACCACGTGACACGCGCCAGATCGTAAGCACGGCTGGCGCGGCAGCATGGCTGCCGCACTCCAAACTTCGCAACACGCGCATGACGAGCGGGCAAGGCAACCAGCCCAGCACGTGATGGTACCGACGATAGTGATCAGCCTTCCTCGCTGCCATACCAGCAGCCAGGGAGCAGGCTAGAACCTATTTCAAAAAACATCTCCTATTGCCGACCGAAACCATGATCGTGACGAGCACACACAGCATCCTTGTTTCCAGCCAGGTCAACCACGTGACACGCGCCAGATCGTAAGCACGGCTGGCGCGGCAGCATGGCTGCCGCACTCCAAACTTCGCAACACGCGCATGACGAGCGGGCAAGGCAACCAGCCCAGCACGTGATGGCACCGACGATAGTGATCAGCCTTCCTCGCTGCCATACCAGCAGCCAGGGAGCAGGCTATGCTGCGTTGGCGCCTGGGCGATAGACTGGAAACACGATAGCACAGCTTGTATGAAATAAGTTCTACATTAGCTTGAGAGACGTACCTTCTCCTGCAGTGATACCATGCAGGCGCACGAGCACTGATTCTCGCATCCGTACCGTGACGGCCTGTCGCTCAAGCCCCGCAGTGATACCACGCAGGCGCACGAGCACTGATTCTCGCATCCGTACCGTGACGGCCCCTGTCGCTCAAGCCCCGCAGTGATACCACGCAGGCACCAGAGCGCTAATACCCCTTATTTCATGCTCAGTCATATCGCCAGGAAGCAATGCTGGCATTGCACCCTGCTTCCTGTGCTACCAGATGCGGTGTTGTCCGTCTTCCATGCCGGTTCGTCACACACCCGGCGCGAACGATGCTGAATTGTGTGGGGTTGCCGGTAAGGGTAATGGTAACGATGGCCCACAGTAGTACAGCCGGTCATCACGCCAGTCGGCAAGCCCGATCTCGGTAAGCCATGCGGTGACGGTGGATGCGCGTCGTTGGGCGGTTGATTCGGCCAGGGGAGCCAGTTGTTGCAGGATACGGGCAACATCGTTGCGGCTCAGACCTTCGGGGGCGTTACGGAGGGCGGCAATGACAGAACGGGTTGGCTCGTAGCGCAGGAGCTGGCGGCGTAGTGCGGAGCGCTGATCGGCACGGTTATAACGGGTGAAGGCAAGTCCGAACTTGGTGAGTTGGGCTGTTTCGGTTTGCTCGCTGATTTCAATCAACCCGATGATGCGAGCGGCTTGCATGTAGTAAAGACCTTGACGCTGACCTTTTGCGCCGAGATAGGCGCCAATCTCCTCAGCCGTCATCCGCCCGCGAGCGATTGCTTCGGCGACACGCGCTACATCCCAAAGTACATCGGCCTGTGGAATATCTGCTGTGGTCAGCATCATGGTCCCTCCTCTTCCTTGCACGTACTTACTCGTACTACACTTTTACCATATCACACTCGAACGTTTGTGTCAATAGGGATTTTTAACACATGTTCGCATGATCTGGAATCCCGGCAGCCTGTGCGGATTGTCGTGGTGGGGTAAGTGGCTCTGTTCAGCAGTGGTGGCGAAGGCAGGGTATTCGTTACGGTGAACTTCCTGGTCGTGGTCTGGACACTTGTTGATCATCCAGGATGTTCTACCGTCAGTCATGTACATCGAAGTTGAGATGGTCGTACCTGTTTCCAGGTATGATACACATGGAATAATTCATATCGTCAACGGAGGAAAGAGTTCATGCACTACGAGGAATTACCGCTTACGGCTGAGCACGACGTGGCAATCGTTGGTGCCGGCCCGATTGGTCTCGAAGTAGCGGTCTGTCTCAAACAGGCCGGGGTTGATTATATTCAGTTCGATGCACATCAGATTGGGTATACGATGACGTGGTGGCCGCGCAATACCAGTTTCTTCAGCACGACCGAACGGCTGGCAATTGCCGGGGTGCCGATTCAAAACAATCATCAACAACGGATTACCGGCGAAGAGTATCTGGCGTATTTGCGGTCGGTCGTCGAGCTGTTCGATCTGCATATCCAGAGCTACGAACCGGTAAGCGATCTGATTCCCGACCACGAGGGTTTTACGCTGATTACCCGACCGCATAGCGGTGAGCGTCGTTATCGTGCCCGGCGTGTGGTACTGGCTATCGGCGATATGCACTATCCGCACCGGCTCAATATTCCCGGTGAGGATTTACCGCACGTCAGTCACTATTTTCGCGATCCACACGACTACTTTCGGCGTCGGTTGCTGATCGTTGGTGGCAAGAATTCGGCGGTCGAGGCGGCACTGCGTTGCTGGCGTGCCGGTGCTCAGGTGACGCTGGCGTATCGCCGATCACAACTAGATGCGCAGCGCGTGAAGCACTGGTTATTGCCCGATTTTCTGGCGCAGGTTGAGGCAGGTACAATTCGGTTTTTAGCACGCACAACACCCGTTGCTATCGATAGCGGCGGCGTGGTGCTGGCACATACTGACGAAGATGGTCAACCAACCACTGATCACTTCTACCACCCGACCGATTTTGTGTTGCTGGCAACCGGCTTTCGTGGTGATCAGCGTCTGCTCGAACAGGCTGGCGTGGTCTTGCAAGGGCCGAATCGAGTTCCGCTCTACAATCCGGCAACCATGGAGACGAACGTGCCGGGTTTGTATCTGGCCGGTACCGTTGCCGCCGGGATTCAGCAGCGCTATACGCTATTCATCGAGAATTCCCACGAGCATGCCGGCAAGATTACCCAGGCTCTGACCGGGCGCTGGCCGTCACGGTTGGGTGATGTGGCAACCCGAAATTATCAATTGAGTTTTGAGCAGATTGCGGCGAATTAAGCATTCTACTGCCGGATCGATCTTGCCAGAATTGCCCGGTTTGCAGTATAGTATGGGCATACGGGGCTGTAGCTCAATGGATAGAGCACCGACCTTCTAAGTCGATGGTTGCGCGTTCGAGTCGCGCCAGCCCCGCCATACTGTTATCGCTCACGTGCCTCTCGCTGAACTATCTCCGCCAACAATTGCTCAATCCGGGCAAGACGCTCGTTAATCATTGCTAGATCGGCCTGACTGCGATCAACCGTATCTTCTTCAACAAAGAAGGCCGCTACGTTAGCTGTTAGTAGCCCGAAGAGAGCAATCCCCGCGATCATCAGAAATGTGGCAATTCCCCGTCCCAATGCGGTCACCGGATAGGTGTCCCCATAGCCGACCGTTGTGATGGTGGCCAGTGCCCACCAGATGGCATCGGCGAATGATGTGATCGGGCCACCGGAACCCCGCTCGGCGATGAACATCAGGGTCGCGGTAATCAATACCATAACCAGGCTACTTACCCCGATAAATGCCGGCATCTTGCGGCGTAGAGCACGCTGCGATTGCTTCCAGAGACGAGCGAGCACGATGGGTAGCCACAGCAGACGCAGGGGGCGAAGGAACGGTAAGACGATGATGATGACTTCAAACCAATGTGAGCGTAGATAGTGTAGACGATCAGGTGCCAGGTAGAGTTTTGCCACCAGTTCAGCCAGGAATATCCCCCAAATGAGCCAGAGCAGTCCATCAAGAACCAGGGTGATCGTTGCTTCAAACACGTTGCTCTCAACCAGGAGGAAGATGATCAGGAAGCCAAATGACAGCAAGAGCATCGGCAGTTCGCTGATCCGCTCGAATCGATGCAAGAGGGTGGCACGTTGTTCCGATGACATTGTCACCTCCTTGGTAATCAATGATGGAGATACTGTAACGATAAACAACTTGGCTCATGTTCAGAAGTGGTGCAGCCGGTCAATCATTGGGTTTTACTACGACGCAAGGGCACGTATGAGTGTACTCTACTGCACCGAGTTTGAACATGAGCCAACAACTTTTGGCTTTCAGGCAAGGATGTTGTCTCCTCCAGGCACTCGTTTGTCATTCGAACCGCATCGCATGAGGTGTGTCTCCTGTCTGGATGAACGACGTGCGGATGGCTTTGTCATGCTGTCGCTTGCATCGAATGCAGTGGAGGCGAGTTGTATATAGTTGTGATCTGAAGGTATGTTACCCGTGCTGATATGTTGCTGCGGGCACCATCGGCCATACCGCAAATACGGTTTGTCGTTGGGAGAGTATAATACCTGCGAACCGCTATCGTATCGAAGGGACAATGACTATGCAGACAGTGAAAGAACGTAGCGCAATCCCCGATCAGTACAAGTGGGATCCATACAGCATTTTTCCGTCACAGGAGGCGTGGGAAGCGGCAATCACCGAGACCGATGCCATGATCGCCAGTGCTGCTCAGTTTCGCGGTCGCCTGCAGGAAGGGCCGCAGGTGATTGGCGAGTTTCTGGCGCTGAGTGAGGACATCCTGCGTAATGTTGGTCAGATTACGGTGTTCGCTACCATGTTCTATACCGTTGACACCAATGACCGCGAAGCAAGTGCGATGCGTGATCGGGCAATTGGTTTGCAGGCACGCGCCAGTGCAGCCCTGGCATTTGGTGAACCGGAGTTGCTGGCCATCGGTGGTGATCAGTTGCTGGCGTGGGCCGAGCGTGATGAGCATCTGAACACCTACTACCACTATTTCGAGCGTCTGATTGCGCGGGCAGCTCATATTCGTTCAGCCGAGGTGGAAGAGTTGCTGGGACAGGTGCGTGATCCCTTCGCTGCCGCCAGTGCCGTACACGGCGTATTGGCCAATGCCGAGCTGCGTTTCCCACCGGCATACGATAGCAATGGGGAAGCCCACGAAATCACTCAGGGTACGATCAACGCATTAATTACGCATCCAGATCGTACACTCCGCAAGAATGCCTGGGAAGGCTATGCCGATGCCCACATTGCGGTTGAAAATACGATGGCCCAGTGTCTGGCTGCCGGGGTGAAGCAGAATGTTTTCATTGCCCGTGCTCGTCGTTACGCTTCGGCTCTGGAAGCTGCCTTGAAACCGAATTTTATTCCGCTCGAAGTCTTCCATAACCTGATTGCGACCTTCGAGCGTCATTTGCCGATCTGGCACCGCTACTGGCGAGTCCGACGGGCAGCGCTGGGGGTTGATGAGTTACACGTCTACGATACCAAAGCTCCCCTGGCGACACCGCTGGTTGTGCCCTACGAGCAGGCCGTCGATTGGATCTGCGAGGGTATGGCGCCACTGGGGCAGGAATACGTCCAGATTATGCGGCGTGGTCTGCGTGAACAGCGCTGGGTCGATGTCTACCCAAATCGTGGTAAGCGGGCCGGTGCCTTCTCGACGGGTGCGCCCGGCACTCACCCGTTTATCATGATGTCGTACAACGATGACATCTTCGGTCTCAGTACCCTGGCCCACGAATTAGGCCATTCGATGCATTCGTACTATACCCGACGCACTCAGCCCGTGATCTACACAAATTACGGCCTCTTTCTGGCTGAAGTTGCTTCAAACTTCAATCAGGCACTGGTGCGTGATTATCTCTTCAAGACTTTAACTGACCGTAATGCGCAAATTGCCATTATCGAAGAGGCCATGTCCAATTTTCACCGTTACTTCTTCATCATGCCGACGCTGGCACGCTTTGAGCTGGCGATCCATCAGCGCGCCGAACGTGGTCAACCCTTGACTGCTACCATCTTTAACGACCTGATGGCCGATCTCTTCGCCGAGGGCTACGGTACCGAGGTAGTCGTTGATCGAGCACGGGTCGGGAATACCTGGGCCCAATTCTCAACCCATTTGTACGCCAATTTCTACGTCTACCAGTACGCAACCGGCATTGCCGGTGCGCATGCGCTGGCTGCACCGATTATTGCCGGCGAGGCTGGAGCTGCCGAGCGTTACATCAACGAGTTTTTGAAAGCCGGTGGCTCGCGCTTCCCGCTCGATATTTTACGGCGGGCTGGTGTTGATCTGGCTTCCCCTGAACCGGTTGAACGTACCTTTGCCGTAATGGCTTCGTATGTTGATCGGTTAGAGCAACTGGTAGCGAGTGCTGACTAAACTGACACGTGAAGAGGTAGCCAACCCGCAGAGACGAAGCATGGTTTTGTCTCTGCGGTAGACGGTGACTTCTATCCGATGCTCCTCAGCACACTGGTCATGGGAGGGGTTGAAAGAGGTTCTGCATGCAATGGTCTGCCGGAAGGTTACAGATCGCTCTCGTAATCTGCCTGACAGGGTTTTTCTGGCTTATTGCCAACCCAGTCTTTACCCAACCTCCGTATCGTGTTCATCTGCCTTTAGTGGTACGTCCGGCCCAAAATCCACTGCTGAGCGGTGAAGCTACCTTCTATCTCGAAGCCGATGGCAGCGGGAGTTGTCTATTTGATCCCATTCCAGGCGATAAGATGGTTGCCGCGATCAGCTACCTCAATTACGGAAATGCCGATTACTGCGGTGCGTATGTTGAGGTCTTCGGGCCGCAAGGTAGTGTCGTGGTACGGATTGTTGATATGTGCCCGGACAACCCCGGTTGTGGGCAAAACCATCTCGATCTCAGCCCCGAAGCCTTTGATCGCATTGCCCCACGCGCCTGGGGAAGAGTTCCGATCACCTGGCGTGTGATCAGTCCACCACTTAGCGGGCCGGTGCAATTTCATCTTAAGGATGGCAGTAATCCGTGGTGGCTGGCATTTCAGGTTCGCCATCATCGTAATCCGATTGCCCGCATGGAATATCGTACACCCCAGGGACAATGGGTACAACTGAACCGAACCACATACAACTATTTCATCAGACAGTGTCAGTGTGCCAATGGCGAACTCGGCCCCTTTACCCTACGCATAACTGACATCTACGGTAATGTACTGACCGAGACGGTACAGTTTACGACGCTATCACGGAGCAGTAATTCGCCAGGTGAACTGGTGAGCGGGACGGGTCAGTTTCCTTACGGGCCGTAGGTTACAGACTATGCCTCATCCTCTGCTGATCGCTGGAGACAATATGTCGTATGGGAATGCAGATAAGAACAACACCTTTACCTTATCGGTAAGAGGTGTTGAACTGTTTTCTTCATCTGTCGGATGTGAATAGTGTTACCGTCCAACGTGTGGCTGGGCAAAGCTATGGTCAAACCAGAATTTGCTCAGCTCTGCATTCCCATTCAGGAAGGGGTGCAGAGGGATGTATGAACTGCCCCTGCTGTGCTGTCAGACAAACTCAAACCGTTCCAGCTCACTGCGTCGAAATGAAGCATAAACTGACAGATCACGAATGGTACGCTGAATCATATCACGCTCGATAGGATCATTGTAACTACGGACAAGACGCCGAATTGCCTCGTGCCATTCCGGCGGCGGTGTGTATCGATACACGGGTTGACCACCTGTGACCTGGGCTACTGACAGGAAGCCGGCAGCAGTCAGGTCTTCAAGCGCCTGCTCTACACTCCAAATATCACGGAAGAGCCGCTCGGCAATTGCGGCTGCGGTCAATTCACAGCGTGGATGCTCATGGAACATCAGGAGCATGTGCAGCTTGGTTGGTGTGTCGAGCACCTGCTCTAGCAAGCGTTGGACGAGTGGGTCGATCATAGTGCTGCTCCCTCCTTTGTGATCGACAATGATCACGTATTACACTACCTGACGAACGACTCCTGCGTCGTGGGAGGAGCATGAAACGGGGCAAAAATGAAAAATGTTTCAGGTATCACGGAAATTATACATCATCGTTTGGTAAAATGCCATACCTTTGCCGACTTTTTTCACAACTTTGGTGAGCAAATTACAACAGATTTTGTTGTGTATGCAACTGTTCAGAAGCGGGTATAATGTGGGGTGACAATGTGCTATCGCCAGGAGGTTACAGATGGCAACAATTCCGGTTGCAGTGCTTGGTGCCACCGGTGCAGTGGGCCAGCGCTTTATTCAATTACTCGAAGGACATCCATTGTTTCAGGTTGTTGCATTGACCGGTAGCGAGCGCAGTGCAGGGAAGAAATATCACGAAGTGTGCCGATGGGTACTCGACACCCCGATGCCGGCAGCCGTCGCCAATCTCACCGTGCTCGATGCCGATGCCGATCTACCGGCTCAGCTCGTCTTTTCTGCTCTCCCCAGCACGGTCGCCGGCCCGATTGAACAGCGTCTGGCAGCAGCCGGGCATATTGTCTGCTCCAATGCTTCGAATCATCGCATGGAGCCGGATGTACCTCTGATTATTCCTGAAGTGAATCCCGATCATCTGGCCCTGATTCCGGTACAGCGCCGGCGCCGTGGTTGGTCAGGGGCGATTGTGACCAATCCTAACTGTACGTCCACGCCGGCAACGATGGTCTTACGCCCACTGCTTGATACGTTTGGCGTGCGGCGGATGCTGTTGGTAAGTATGCAGGCTCTCTCTGGTGCAGGCTATCCGGGTGTGCCCAGCTACGATGTGGTTGACAATGTCATCCCCTATATCGGTGGGGAAGAGCCAAAACTGGAAATTGAACCTCAAAAGATGCTCGGTCGGTTAGAGGGGGAGACGATTGTGCCGGCTGGGTTCACGACCTCAGCCCATTGCAATCGGGTACCGGTGTTAGAGGGACATCTGGTCTGTCTCTCAATTGAGCTGGAGCGCAAAGCTGATCCGGCAGAGATTGCGACGGTGCTAAGTAATTTCCGTGCTCTACCCCAGGAATTGCGGCTGCCTACCGCACCAGAGCAACCGATTATCGTGCGCCACGAGCCGGATCGGCCACAGCCACGCCGTGATCGCGATGCCGGACGTGGTATGGCAACGGTTGTGGGCCGCATCCGTCCATGCTCATTGTTCGATATCAAGCTGATTGCACTGAGTCACAATACAATTCGTGGCGCCGCCGGTGCCTCTATTCTCAATGCCGAATTGATGCACGCACAGGGGTGGCTGGCATGAGTGCCTGGGCAACGATTGCTGATCTGACCGAAGATCGCGTCATTTATCGCGATTTACAACCTTGCGATGCCAGCTTGCCCGGCTTGCCGGCACTGCGCACGCTTCTCGGCTTACCTGCCAATGCAACGCCGCGGAAGCGTGATACGGCGTATGCGCGGGTCATTCTGGCACTGGCACGTGCTGCTCAGGCGTTGCGGAATGGGCCACCGCTGACACACGTTGTTGTGATCGGGGATACCGAGAATGATCGACTCTTGACCCTGCACCTCCAGGCGCTTGCCGAGGTCGCTGCATATGGCTTCATCGGTGTTGATCGCCCGGTTGCACCGGCGACGCTCGATTGGGAGGGCGTGGTGGCAACAGCGACCCGTTGGGCGCTTGTGCACGAGTGGGCAGCCACGTTGACGGCTCGTGGGGTTCCGTGGGCGCAGACTGCGGTGTTAATCGATATCGATAAGACCTTGCTGGGGCCACGTGGGCGTTCTGACGGAGCGATTGACGATGCACGGGCTGAAGCGGCCCTGATCGTAGCAACGGATTTATTAGGGGATCGGTTTGATCGCACCGTTTTTCGTCAATACTACACCACTTTGTGTCGCCGCGAATGGCACGCAATTACGCTCGATAATCAAGACTATACCGTGGCGATGGCTCTCTTCGCCACAGTTGATGTGTTCGATCTACCGGCAATTGAAGTGCAATTAGCAGCCGGGCTATCACCAACGCTGCTCGAATTGCTGATCGCTGCTCAGCAGGTGCCGGTTGAGTTGCAGGCATTACGCCGGCAATTGATCGAGCAGATTGAGGCCGGTAACCCTACACCGTTCACCCAGTTTCGACGGGCTGAACTGGTCACGACCGCGGCGCGTATGGCAGATGGACGGTTGACGTTGAGTAATGAGCTGTTTACGCTGGGACGACGGCTACAGGCGCAGGGTGCTCTCTTAATGGCCGCCTCGGATAAACCGGCTGAATCTGCGTTACCCTCTCCTGAACAACAGACCGCCGGTCTGCTGCCGCTTCACCGGACACCTGCACTGCTGGATTGAGATGTAACGGGGCAACCGCCAGGGTTGCCCCGATGAGCGCTATTGAGCCTTTTGCGAGGTTGCAGGTAGTTGGTGACGGAAACTAACCGTTAATAATCCGTTCTCGCATTTGTTTACTGCCAGGCAGAAGTTGCTTAATGTTCTCGATCAGTTCATCGATAAAGAAGGGCTTGGTCATGTAGCTATCAATAGCAGCTTCCTTCACAGCCTCGCGAACTTCTGCTGAATCGTAGGCGGTAACCATGAGGGTTGCCGGATAATAGCCTCGTTCACGCAACGTCTTGACTAATCGCACACCATTCATGCCCCGCAGATTGTAATCGCTGATTAGCAAGTCGAATGGCTGCGCCTCCCAGCGTTCGAGTGCTTCTTCCGCACTGAGAACCGACTCAAACTCGTAGGGCGTATTAATGCTGCGCATTGCCAGTTCAATAATCCGCCCGATATTATTATCATCCTCAACGAGGAGAATCCGCACCGGATGACCATTTGTGTTAACCATGAGACACCCCCTGACCCCTACCCTGCGCCGTTGCAAAGGTTGTCAGTTGAGAGGTGGCGCCGGTGACAATAGTACTTTTCTCCTAAATTCAGTTTAGCACAAATGGTACCTAAACACAATAACAGTTTTGTCAAGAAATAGCTGTTCAGGATGAGGAATAAAGCAGAAAATTCATAAGTAGTTTGTTGCTTTGTCGAACGTATCTCGTAAAACTGTGCCGTGGTAATACTTTGTTGTGGCATATAACATGTGTGCCACTCGTGGAGCAGGCTGGATGCCTGCTCCTCAGCCTTCCTCCGCTCTCATTTGGTGACGGTGGTACGGGTGATGGAAGCGTTCGGGTGGGAATCCCACCCCTCGGAAAGGGTCAAATGCCATCATTGGACTGATGAATAACGATTATCAGTAGTATCAATTTCAAAAAACGGCTATGAGAAGGCATCTCATTCATCCCTGACCGACTCTATGATTGCGACGAGCACCTACCGCATCCCCGTGACCAGCAGGGTCAACGGCGTGCCACGCGTTTGATCATGAGCGCGGCTGCTGCGGCAGCCATGCTGCCGCACTCCAAACGCCGCGACACGGGCATGACGAGCGGGCAAGGCACCCAATTCAGCGTGCGATGGCACTGGAGATCGTCGTCAGCCCTCCTCGCTGCCATACCAGCAGCCTGGCAGCAGAATAAGCTGACGTTAGCGATTGGCAAGTGTTCATGCGCTTGGGCGACCATCTGGGAGCACGACTGCACAGCTTTTGTGAAATAAGTTCTAGTATCAATGAAGGTGTGATATTACGTGGCATGCGAAGCGGATAAGGGTTCATCAGTGAGTGTGCTTTGGGTTTGCGTCGTACCGGGTATCTGCCCGTCAATCACGTGGAAAAGGTACTAAGCAAATTCTCATTTTCAATGACCTTCTAACGTTAGCGCTGGAATCTATCTGTCTGGCCGTGACTCTGCTATTCTCAGGCTCTGGCCGGTTCATTAGTCGCTGTCTTCACCGTCAGATTTCAATATAACGCCATGGCTTTGACAGGCCATGAAAGCGAATCTATAATCAACTATAGGGGCTACCGAATGGTATGACCCATTTATCAGGGATATACTACTCTATGTTTTCCGATCAGTCTATACTACAGAATTTGCGTCGTGCTGTTGTCACGCTCTTTGCTGTCTACCTTTTCATTTATCCCTTTGCAATCGTGTTGGTGGCCCTTGATAAGGTGCCGGTCTGGGGAACGTGGATGGGAGGAGCGCTGCTTATTTTGCAAGGCACGCTCATGGGATTCTGGTTGACGGTTCGTTATCGGTGGTGGGGGGCGATTGCTGCTGGTCTGATCCTGGTCGTATCCTGGGCGGTTGAGCATGTGGGGGCAACCACAGGCTTCCCTTTTGGTAGCTATTCGTACACCGATGTGCTGCAACCACAAATTTTTGGCGTGGTGCCACTGGCAATCCCGTTTGCCTGGCTCTTGATCGTGGTTGCGGCAGTTGGTGTGGCCGAGCGCATCGGCCACCGCGATGGTAAGCCGGTCAATGATCATCAGCTTAATCCAACTCGCGTGCTGACGGCGGCATCATTCGCGTTGTTACTTGACGTAACTATTGAGCCGTTTGCCGTCTATATCAACCGTTACTGGGTCTGGTCAAGCGCAGAGGGTGGAGTCTATTACGGCATTCCGGCTTCCAACTTTATCGCGTGGTGGGTGACGAGTCTGATCCTGTCGTGGGTGTTGCTCCATCAGCGACGATCAGCCGCTCGCCGTGGTCATACGCCACAGCCGTTTATGATCTGGCTGCCACCAGTGCTCTACCTGACCAATCTGACGATGTTTGTCGTAGTCAATCTTGCCCGTGGTCAGGTCTTGCCCGCCCTGATTGGTGGTTTGATTATGATCGTGCTCGCAGGCGATTGGCTGCTACCGCGGCTGGCCCGTCGTCTCCGCCGCGTCGCCGAAACCAACCCCTGACTGCGTCCCAGGTGCGGTCAATGCCCCAGCGTCCACTGAGCAGCGGCTGAAAGCGACCGAGCCGCTGCTCGATCACATCAGTACGTAATCGGTCAACCGCATCCGTCAGGCGCATTGCCACATCGCGCCGGATTGCTTCAATATCATCGCGACTGGCCGGTGGATGGGCAGGGCCAATCTGGACGAAAGCGTGTGGCCATTGCTGGCCCAGAAATTCGTAGCGTAAAGCAATCGGGCAGAGGGTTACATCGCCGACCAGTGCAGCGATGCGGGCAATACCGGGATAAACGGTCAGTGGCCGATAGTCGTTTGCCTCGATCCGTCCCTGCGGAAAGATGTAGAGTGCTCGATCTCGCCGTTCGCGTAACAGATTCGCAGCGTAGAGCTGCGAGCGTTGCGCATCATCAGGATCGCGTCGTTCAATAGAAAATGCACCGCACCAGGTGAAGAAGCGGTAAGCACGTAGTTGACGCTCTTCCATCATGACATAACTATCAAACGCACGGTGCATGATGGCGCGATGGATCAGCATCATCATGTACCCATCCCACCACGCTGAATGGTTAAGGTAGAAGATGTACGGGCCGTGACGTGGGTCGGGACGCGGGCCGTATTGAGCAAACCAGACGTGATCGAAGCTCCGTTTGAGCGCCGGACGTGCGAGCAGGTAGTAGATGGCTTCATCGGCGATCCAGATTTTGTTTGCCGGAATGCGTGGGGTCGTCATAGCCTGCATGTGCTCTTTTCAGTGTGGCAATGCGTGCGGGGCGAGAGCAGCGCGTGCAGTAGCGTAAGCCGCCTGTACATCGGCCAGGGGTGGTTCATCGTCAGTGTTGGCAGCGCAGGTGCTGGCTATCCGCAGACCGCACGTGGCTGCCGCAGCCTGCAATGCGGGCAACACAGCAGCGGCATATGGGCCGACGGCGATGAGTGTGGCAAAGCGACCGCCAACCCCGGCAGCGTAAGCTGCACGCAAGAGGTTGTTGAGGCGGTTCGGGAGCTGTGGTGTGGTAGCCGGAGTGACGATCACGATCAACTCGGCGTCACGCATGTCGGTGATTATCTCAGCAATAAGCTGATCGGGTTGATCTGATGGGATTGTCCCTAAAAACGCAGCTCGTTTGACCGGCGGTAGCGCGGCCAGCAAACTGTTTAACATTACCGGCCCCGGATCATCCTCTTCAGCGCTGCCACAAATCCCCAGTGTAAACAGATACCCGTCATGCATACTACTGCCTGTCTGCTTTCTTCGCTCTTTCACTGTATTTCATAGTATCACAACTGGCAGGTCTTCAGGTCTCTCACATCAGGGCAGTGTGATTGTTCTGAGAGTGCAGGCCGCAGGATCGCGCCGGTGAGCAGTGGCTATGAAACTTGCAGCTTGCAGGTGGCAAATGTGTGACCAAAGGCGGGTTGTTGATTTATGATGATGCTGCGCAATAGCCTGACCCCTCGCCTCTCCCGGAAGCCTGGAGAAGGGAGGGGCCAGGGAGCGATGAAGCCACGATCCTACCGCATAATCACCGGCAAATAGATACGAATTTCAGGCTGGTAGGTCACCTCGTTGTCAGTACTGGTGCTGGCCGTATTACCGTTCCCTGCCAGGTCTTGCACGACATTCACCGGAATACTGGCGATGACCGTACCGTTGCCGCTCATCCCACTGACTACTACCTCGAAGGTAGTGCCGTTGTTTGGCGCAATCTCGGTGATGGTGACAGTCAGTGTGCCGGGTGCACTACCACCGAGCGTAATATCGCTGGCGGTGAAGGTGGTCGGGTTAATCGGCTTATTGAAGATCACGATGAAGCGGATCGGGCTGCTAATGGCCGGGTCTGTCTGTGCAGGAGCCTGGTTAATGGTGACGGTCAGCAGGCTCCGATCCACAGTATAGCTCTCACCGCCGGTGAACGGCAGCCCGCCGACGGCATTGCCGGCCAGGTCGGTGATGGTGGCAGCGGTTGGAATGTCCAGCCGCAGGCTGCCATCGCCGCTGCCGGTCGTGACAGTAACGGTGTAGGCCGCGCCACTACCACTCACGCTACTGACACTCGCGCCGCTGATGCTGCCGGTGGTGGTGAGGCTGAAGTCGGTGCTGTCCAGACCGGTGACCGGCTCGCTGAAGGTGACGGTAAAGGTCGCCGTGGCGGCGTTGGTGGGGTCAGCTTCGGCGCGGGTGATGCTCACCACCGTCGGGGTGGTCTTGTCGATGGTGTAGCTCTCACCGCCGGTGAAGCCACCGCTGATCGCATTCCCGGCGCTGTCGGTAATCCCGGTGCCGGATGGGTTGAGGTCCAGTCGCAGACTGCCATCACCACTGCCAGTAGTGACGGTAACGGTGTAGGACGCGCCACTGCCGCTCACGCTGCCGACACTCGCGCCGCTGATGCTGCCGGTGGTGGTGAGGCTGAAGTCGGCGCTGTCCAGGCCGGTGACCGGCTCGCTGAAGGTGACGGTAAAGGTCGCCGTAGTGGCGTTGGTGGGATCGGCTCCGGCGCGGGTGATGTTCACCACCGTCGGGGTGGTCTTGTCGATGGTATAGCTCTCGCCGCCGGTGAAGCCACCGCTAATCGCATTCCCGGCGCTGTCGGTAATCCCGGTGCCGGATGGGTTGAGGTCCAGTCGCAGACTGCCATCACCACTGCCGGTGGCCACGGTAACGGTGTAGGACGCGCCACTGCCGCTCACGCTGCCGACACTCGCGCCGCTGATGCTGCCGGTGGTGGTGAGGCTGAAGTCGGCGCTGTCCAGGCCGGTGACCGGCTCGCTGAAGGTGACGGTAAAGGTCGCCGTAGTGGCGTTGGTGGGATCGGCTCCGGCGCGGGTGATGTTCACCACCGTCGGGGTGGTCTTGTCGATGGTATAGCTCTCGCCGCCGGTGAACGGCAGCCCGCCGACGGTATTGCCGGCCAGGTCGGTGATGGTGGCAGCGGTTGGAATGTCCAGCCGCAGAGTACCATCGCCACTACCGGTAGTGACGGTAACGGTGTAGGACGCGCCACTGCCGCTCACGCTGCCGACACTCGCGCCACTAATGCTGCCGGTGGTGGTGAGGCTGAAGTCGGCGCTGTCCAGGCCGGTGACCGGCTCGCTGAAGGTGACGGTAAAGGTCGCCGTAGCGGCGTTGGTGGGATCAGCTCCGGCGCGGGTGATGTTCACCACCGTCCGGGTGGCAATATCTACTTCATATGCACCGATGTCGCAAACCACACTGCTGTTTCCATCGCCATCCTGTGGCCGTAAAACGCCGCGCTGATCGGTTGCTGCACAGTAAGCATTGCTCCCATTGTCAATCGCCGGACTACCGGTATTTAGAGGAAAGTAGGCGGGAGCACCTGTCAGGGGGCCTAAATCAGGATCAGACCCGATAATGTTACCATTCACACCATTTATCAAGCCACAGGCATTGGTGCTATCTTCAATCAGGTTATTATAGGCAGCCCCAATTGTGCCCAGGTTCACGCAATCACCGCTGCTACCACTATTTGCAACGATAGTATTGTAAAGATTGATAGTTCCGCTAACGTTGTAAATGGTTCCGCCAAGTAAAGCTGCGTTATTATTAGAGAAGGTGCTATTAGTGATAGTTACCGTGCCACCTGTATTATAAATAACTCCACCGAGAGTAGCTGAACTGTTATTGGTAAAAGTGCTACTGGTGATTGTGACGATACCACCTGTATTGTAAATTGCTCCACCCAGATTTGATGCATCATTGTTGGAGAAGGTACTATTGATAATATTTACTGTACCTCCCAGGTTATTGATCGCTCCACCAAGCGTCGCATTGCCATCAGTAACTGTCAGGTTGCTTAGGGTGAGATCCGCACCGACAGCGACGGTAAATATAGCAAGATTGTTTCCACTGATGACGATATTTCTGCCGCCATCAATGGTCAATGCCCCTTGTCCACTGGTAATATTTACCATCGGCGTATTTAGAACTATTGTTCCACTTACGCTAAACGTGATAACATCATCATCAGCACTGCCGGGGCCGCAATCATCGTTTGGAGGGATATTGTTAGAGGTTAGAATCGCTTCGCGAAGAGTACAAAGGTCATTATCTACGGTATCGTCGGCCAGACTATTAACAACAAACCCTGCTGCCTGAACTACGTGCATAGGCTGGTCAACACGCAGTAGCGTGACAATCAGCAAGAAAACCCAGAAACGGATCAGGAATCGTTTCATATAGGTTCTCCCTTTGTTGATAATTAGGTTAAGCCTTTAGTAAGTGAGTCACTCCTCTCTAAGTGGATACCCTAAGTAAAAGACGGGAAGGTGTTGCCGATACCATAGCCTGTCAGGTTTATATGTTGGTCATGTCAAATAATACGCTGCAAAAGTTGCATGGTGAATAGTATCTATACGACGATTGCTAAGTGAATTACTCTTTTTCTATGGTTGGCATTCTAGTAATAGCTCGTAACGAGTGTATTACCAACACTAAGGTTGCAGAGAATGTTTTTAGATGTGCCTGTTGAAGGTGATCTTATAGTGTTGTTGGTGAAGGCTATAGTTCACTTGTTTGGTGATGGTGATAATTAGCATGCCAGATGCGCCACCACCGGGTGTAATCGCTGGCAGTGTAAGGTGGATGGGTTGTCCGGCTGCCTGAAGATCACGAGAGGACGATCAGGCTGCTGATAAGCAGGTTGATCTACCCTAGAGAATGATTGGGGTGTTGGTCGGCAGGCTCTGCTCAACTGTCGTTCAGGTCAGGTAGTCGGTGAACAGGTTTCCGTGTCACCGGCTACCGCTTATCCGGCAAACGGCTAATCCGCCGCTACCATTTCCTGCACGACTCGGTCTGATTCGAGGAATGGGGCAAAAAATCGTTCGATGGCGTCACGTGCCTCGGCCAGGCTGGTTGATGTGTGAACGGCTACCCGCAGGTGGTTGCTGCCGGGCAGGCCAACATGAAACTGACCGATCAACTGTTTGATCTTGTTAAGCGCCAGCCGCTCTGGCAGTTCCTCGGCGCAAATGGTCATGTATTCGATCAAGAGGTTGCGTTTGTCTGCCGGCGTCGGTACGTATGGCGTCACTCCCCGCCTCAGATCGGCGATCTGGCGAAATATCCAGGGGTTGGCCATTGCTCCCCGTCCGATCATGACACCGTCGGCACCGCTGTCGCGCAGACGGATAAGCGCGTCGTGAGCGCTGGTCACGTCGCCACTTCCGATCACCGGGATGGAGACGGCCTGTTTGAGTGCAGCTACCCGCGACCAGTCGGCCTGACCTTTGTACCCCTGTTCGCGCGTCCGTGGATGCAGGGCCAGTGCAGATACGCCGGCTGCTTCAGCCCGCTTCCCGGCTTCAATAAAGTTGAGGCTCTGTTCGTCCCAGCCGGCACGAAACTTGAGGGTGACCGGAATCTGGACCGCCTCGCGCACGGCGCGCAAGAGCCGTTCCATCTTCGGTAGATCGCGCAGCAGCGCTGATCCGTGGCCACCACCGGTCACTTTGGGTGATGGGCAGCCACAGTTGATGTCGATAATGTCGGCCCCCAATTGTTCGACGACCCGCGCCGCATTTGCCACCAGATCAGGATCGTTGCCGGAGATTTGCATCGTCAAAGGCCGCTCTTCAGGCAAATAGTCGAGCAACCGATGTCGGCGCAGGGCTTTGGGGCTAACACTGGCCGCATTGGTCATCTCGGTACTCACCAGGCCACAGCCACCCAGCCGCAAGATCATGCGGCGAAAGATGCTATCGGTGACCCCGGCCATCGGGGCGAGGATGATATTTGGTTCGATTCGGATGTGCGCGACCTGATATGACGTGGGCAGGCGCGCAATTTCTTCGAGCGTTATGTTGTTGTTCATACCATCATTATAGCAGAGAGTGTGGACCCCGCTTGACATACTCTCGCAATCCAGGGGGCATGATATGATCGATTGCGGTACAAATGATGTCTTTTTTACACAAAATGTGCAAAGACCTGGTTGCCGAGCATCCGTCCACGCGGGGTGAGATAGACCCGCTGTGCGCTGCATTCGATCAATCCCTGCTGACTGAGCTGTTCGAGCGTTGGGCCGTAGTAATCCAGCAGTGATTGTCCGACACGGGCGGCGAAGTGGGCAAATCCGACCCCGATGTCGAGACGCAGCCCCATGAACATGGTCTCTGCTGCCAGATCGGCGGATGTGAGCAGGGTGGTTTCGGCGATTGGTCGCCGACCAGATTGCACAGCCGTGATGTAGCTGTCGATAGGGCGTAGATTCGCGTAACGTTGCGGAAAGACGTGGCCATGGGCGCCGGCACCGGCGGCAAGATAGTCGCTGTTGAGCCAGTAGGCCAGGTTGTGCTGACAGGCCAGGGCCGGTGGTGCATCGGGGCGGTCGGATACAGATGGGCGCACCCAGTTTGAGATTTCGTAGTGGCGATAGCCGGCAGCGCCAAGCATCTCCATCGCCAGTTCGTACATTGCACCGGTCAGGTCGTCATCGGGAATCTGCAAGCGTCCGGCGGTGACCTGCGCGTAAAGCGGTGTGTTCTCTTCCAGGATGAGCGAGTAGAGGGCAATATGGTCTACTTCCCATCGGATAATCTCGGTGAGGGTTGCCCGCCATTGCTCAATATCCTGCCCCGGCAAGCCGAAGATAAAATCCAGGTTGATCGATTCAAACCCAACCGCACGGGCGTCATTGAAACTGGCATAAGCCTCGGCTGCTGTGTGAATGCGGCCCAGCATCCGTAGCGTCGGGTCATGCAGACTCTGTACCCCCATACTGAGGCGATTGATCCCCAGACTACGCAGATCGCGCAGGTAATCGCGACCCAGGACGGTGCCAGGATTGGCTTCGAGCGAGATTTCCGCTCCTGTCAGTGGCACGATCTCCGCTGCGGCTTGCAGAATGCGTTCGATCTGCGCCGGCGAGAGCATGCTGGGTGTGCCCCCGCCGAAGAAGATGCTGGGGCGTAAGGCCGCCGCTTCGGGCGATGCCGGCAATGGCGGTAGCTGATCGCGCAACATTGCCAGCTCCTGGCACAGCGCATCAACATACGCTTCAATCCGGTGCTCCATGTTGGCGTAGGTGTTAAAATCGCAATAGGAGCAGCGCCGGTGACAGAAGGGAATGTGCAGGTACAGGTGACGCATAGGTTATCCGATCAGGATTTGCTCTTCGGGATAGGTGATCTGTTGTGGAGTCGCGCTCTGGCGGGCTATGGCGGTAATGATGGTAAGTGCCCCCAGGCGTCCCCAAAACATCACCGCAATGATGATAAGCTGACCAAACGTGTTTAGCTCACTGGTAAAACCGAGGGTGAGGCCACAGGTGGCAAATGCCGACACCACCTCAAACACAACCTGGTCAAGAGTTGCATCATGGGTGGCGACAATGAGCCAGGATGCAAGGAGAACAACAAAGAGAGAGATGGTGAGCACGGCGGCGGCCCGGCGTACCATGCCGGTAGCCAGGCTGCGCCCGGCAAACTGCGCGGTTGGCAAGCCACGGGCGTAGCTCCACAGCGAGATTGACAGTACGGCAAAGGTGCCGGTCGTGATGCCGCCTCCCATTGATGCCGGCGCACAACCAATGAACATGAGTGCAATGAGCAACAACTGACTGGCAGGCGTCAACGATTCAAAGCTATCCATGCCGGAAAAGCCGGCAGTACGGGCTGAGATCGATTGAAAGGTGGTCACAATAAGCTGGCGGTCGAGCGGTTGGCCGTGGAGGGTGCCGTCGGCGTCGAAGCCCTCACTGAGCCAGAGACCGAACGTGCCTATCCCGACCAGGAAGCTCACCACGAGCAGGGTGATGCGCGTGTGCAGCGAGAGCTTGCGTTCGTTGGCATACGAAATCAGGTCTGCAATCACTGGAATCCCCAGACCGCCGGTCAGGATCAGCATTCCCATAATAAACAGAGTAATACTATCACGTGGAATACCGTTTTCAAAACCGGGCGTGCCGGTGAAGAGGTCAAATCCAGCGTTACAAAATGCAGAAACAGCGTGGAACAGGGCATAGAAGAATGCCTGACCTTCACTGAGGCGGGGATCGGTACGCCAGTGGATGTAGAGCAGCATGGCGCCAATGGCTTCGATAGTTACTACGGTGATCAGCACGCGCCGCGTGAGCGTGACGATTGCTGCCGGCGAGAGCAGACCCAGCGAGTCGCTTAGGGCAATCCGGTCGGTAAAGCTGATTCGCCGACCGAGCAGGCGGAAGATGATCACGGCTACCACCATGAACCCGACACCGCCAATCTGGATAAGCAACATCAGCAAGATTTGCCCTACCAGCGAGAGGTCTTGTACCGGCGTAATGACCGATAAACCGGTCACGCTTAACGCTGAAGCCGCCGTAAACAGGGCTTCCATAAATGTGAGTGGCCGGGTACTGCTAATTGGAAGCAGCAGTAGCAGCGTGCCAATAACGATTAACAAGGCTAACCCACCGACCAGCCGGAGAGGTGGTGGGATCGGCTTACGCCGCAATCGAGCCAGATTGCGGCCAGTAACAAGTGCTGTCATGATGATAGATCGCAGAAGGTGCTGATACTCGAATCGGCGCCAATAATCAGAATCCGATCATCGCGGCTGAAGACATAGTCGGGTGGTGGGGTGACAATCATCTTGCCGTTGTGTTTAACGGCCAGCACATTAATACCATATCGCCGACGTAATCCACTCTGCATCAGGGTCTGGCCGACCAATGGAGCCGGAACTCGCACTTCGGCGACGCTAAAGCCGGAACCGAGATTAAGATGCTCCAGGACATGGGGTTCTGACAGTTGCCAGGCCAGCCGGGCACCAGCTTCATGTTCGGGTAGCACCACCATATCGGCACCGACCCTGGTTAAGATGTACTGTTGACGTTCGTTCAGCGCTTTACAAACAACTCGTTTGACACCCAGACTCTTGAGCGCGACCGTGGTCATCAGGTTGGCCTCAAATTGCGAGCCAATCGCGACCACAACGGTGTCGAATGACATAATGTCAACCGCCCGCAGCGCGTCTTCGTTGCTGGAGTCCAGGGCAACCACCTGGGTCATACGGTCGGCCAGTTGTTGCACGATGTTGGGGTCGCGATCAATACCCAGCACAGTGTGGCCTCGTTCGATTAAATTCAGCGCTACACTGCGCCCAAAGCGACCAAGACCGATTACGGCAAATTCGAGCCGACTAGGCTTGCGTGCCATGCGACTCTTCCTCCTTGTGTTTTTTCGCTGTCCTGATAGTCAGTAGCGACTATCGAAGATATTGTACCGCATGAGGGGGAGGGATCGATCTGTGGGCACTATGCAGCGGAGCTGGTAGACGGCACACCATCTGAACGTGGTATCATTCCTTATGAAAGTGGGCAAGATGTTACCTTCATCTGCATGGATGCATCATGAGAGAGGAAGTCTTGCTCACTCAGACGAAGTATACACGCACGACGTTTGAGTACTCACATGATGACATCAACAACCTCTCCTCGCGTTCATCGTCTTTTGCGCGGCTGGTGGATCGCCAAGCATCTGTTCGCGCTGATCATTTTTGTCACCCTGATAACGCTTGGTTTCTGGCAGCTTGATCGACTGGCGCAGCGGCGCGCAGCGAATGCTGCCCGGCTTGCTGCACTTTCCCAACCGGCGATTCCGCTGACACCTGCAACTGATCCTGCCACAGTTATCGGGCGGCGGGTGGTGGTGAGTGGCACGTTCCGTAATGAAGAGAGCGTTGTGCTGCGTGGACGCCGTTCCGATAGCGGCGTTGATGGTGTGCATTTGCTGACCCCGTTGCAGATTGCCGGTAGTGATCAAGCCGTGCTGGTGGATCGGGGGTGGATTCCCTCGGCCCAGGGTGCGGCTACTGCCTACGCTGTTACTCGTCCGGTGACCATTGAAGGCATTGCGCGGGCACCGCAGGTACGGCCTGATAGTCCGTTGGCCGGGCGCGATCTACCGTTACCGGGTGAAACGCGCATCAATGCCTGGTTACGGGTGGATGTACCGGCAATCCAGCAGCAGGTCGGTGCGCCGCTCTTACCGCTCTTCATCGAGCAATTGCCCGATGGGAGCAGTGCGTTGCCCCGTCCGCCCGATCCGTACCGCCTCGACGAAGGGCCGCACTTGAGCTATGCGTTGCAGTGGTTTACCTTTGCCGGCATTGTGGGGGTAGGTTATATCTTCCTGTTGCGTCAGGAGTTGCAGCGCAGGTGAAGATTGACACTCTTCTTACACTTTGTAGACACATCTTCAACAGCTTTCTGGTACACTACGTTACAGTGAAAACTATATCGGTGCAAGGAGAAAACAGGCATGATCACCGGAGTATCGAACAAAGCCAATCCAGCTACTGCCCAGGCTGTCGTCATTGATGTGACCGAGGCAACCTTTGAGCGTGAGGTGCTCCAACGCTCACAGCAGACGCCGGTCGTCATCGATTTCTGGGCACCGTGGTGTGGTCCCTGCCGTGTACTTGGGCCGACGCTTGAACGGCTCGCACGCGAAGCAGGTGGGACGTGGGTGTTAGCAAAGATTAACGTGGATGAAAACCCACGATTGGCCCAGATGTTCCGGGTTCAGGGTATTCCCGCCGTCAAAGCGGTCTATCAGGGCAAAATCGTTGATGAGTTTACCGGTGCGTTGCCGGAGAGTCAGGTACGTACCTGGCTGAAGCGGATCGTGCCTGACCGTAATGCCGATCTGCTGGCGATGGCACAGGCGCTCGAAGCAACCAATCCGGTTGAGGCGATTGCCCGTTATCGCCTGATCCTGGGGCAAGACCCAAATAACGAGGCGGCGCTCTTCCATCTGGGGCGGCTGCTCGCTTTGCGCGGCGATCCCGAAGGCATTACGACGCTCAAGCAGGTTCCGGCAGGTGGTCCCTTCGGTGGCCGGGCGATTGCCGGTCTGGCTATCGCCGATCTGGTCAATGCGCCGGCAGAGCCGGCAGATGGTAGCGAAGGGCTGTACCGCCAGGCAGCGATTGCAGTGCGGAGTGGTGATTATGCCACCGCGATAGAGCATCTGTTAACACTGGTCGCTCGTGATCGAGCGTTCCGGGATGATGGTGCCCGCAAGGCACTGCTCGCCCTCTTTGCTCTGCTCGGTGACGACCATCCGCTGGTAGGCCCGGCCCGGCGGCGACTGGCGAATCTGTTGTTCTAACGAACCCGATGATACCGGCGTGGTTGGATCACGCCGGTTTCCTTTTGTAGACTCCGCAGCGTACCTATGATAGTTGTACTTTCCGGCGGCGTTGGTGCCGCTCGCTTTATCGAAGGGCTGGCAGCAGTTGTTGCCCCAGAACGGATCGCGGCTGTCGTCAATACCGGCGACGATATGGTGCTGCACGGCTTATATATCTCCCCCGATCTCGATATCGTCACCTGTACGCTGGCAGATGTGATTGACCGCAACCAGGGCTGGGGGATTGCCGGTGATACCGATGCCTGTATGCAATGGCTGGCCCGGCTCGGCGCTCCTACCTGGTTTAAGCTCGGTGATCGCGATCTGGCGTTGCATATCTACCGGACGGCGCGGTTGCAGGCCGGTGCGACCCTCTCGCAAGTCGCCGATGAGATTCGGCAGGCATTGGGTGTGGCTGTCTCAATCATCCCGATGAGTGATGATCCGGCGCCTACCCACGTCCTTACCGATCAGGGCGAACTGCATTTTGAAGAGTATTTTGTCCGCGAGCGCTGTCAACCGGTCGTACACGGCGTGCGCCTGCACGCTGCCGGCCCGGTTCGGCCAGCTCCTGCCTTGTTGCCTTTGCTAATGAGTGCAGAGGTCATTATTATCGCGCCGAGCAATCCGGTGGTGAGTGTAGGGCCAATTCTGGCCATTCCTGAAGTGCGTACCACTCTGACGACAACGAATACGCCGGTGGTGGCAGTTAGTCCGATTGTTGGTGGCGCAGCAATCAAGGGTCCGGCTGTCCCACTGATGAAAGCGGTTGGTCTCACCCCGACTGCGCTCGGTGTGGCCGAGACGTATGCCGACCTGATCGATGGGATCGTGATCGACACCATTGATGCGGAGCTGGCGCCGGCTATTCAGTCTCGCGGGATTGCAACGCTGGTTACCGACACAATCATGCGCGGTATGCCAGAAAAGATGGCCCTGGCCCGTGCGACGCTGGAACTGGCCAGCCTCATTGCGCCGTCCACAGCGAGGTCGTTAGTGTGATCGGTATTGTCATTCCCATCAAGCGTCTACACCTGGCGAAATCGCGCCTGATCGATCTGCTCGATCCGGCGGATCGCCAACAGCTCGTGGTGACAATGGTGCGCCATGTGATCACAACGGCGCGCCAGGCCGTTAGCTACCTGTCAATCCCGGCCCGTATCTGGCTGGTCAGCCCTGAACCAACCCTGGCAACCGATAGCGAGGGGATTGAGTGGCTCCCCGATAACCAGGAAGAGTTGAATGCAGCCCTGACCGAGGCGCGGCAGCGAATTCAGGCTGCCGGTGTGCAGATCATGATGGTTCTTGCCGGCGATTTACCCTTTGTGACAGTACGTGATCTGATCTTGCTCAGCGAAGCGCTCACCGACAACGACGTGGTGGTTGCCCCTGACCAGCATGGTCAAGGGACAAATGCGTTAGGGCTGCACCTGCCGTCGCAATTGCCGTTTGGCTTTGGGCCGGATAGTGCCGGCTATCATCTGCGCACGGCTGCCCGGCTCGGCTTGCGGGCCAGCCTGATCAGCACACCGACCCTGGCCTTCGATCTCGATGACGGTGAGCGCTTGCAGCAATACTACCGCTGTATCGCCTCTTGTGATAATTTCGCCCGGTAGTGCCGAACAGCGATAAAGCTATCAAGCGTATAAATGGCCAGTGCCGTCCAGATTGCGCCAAAGCCGATCAGTTGGGCAGTTGAGAAGGGTTCGCCGTAGACCAGCACACCCAGCACGAGCTGAAGGGTCGGTGCCAGGTACTGCAAAATGCCGATTGTCGTCAGCGGGATGCGTCGGGTTGCTGCCCCGAAAAAGAGCAGCGGTGCCGCAGTCACAACACCGGTGCTGATCAAGAGCATCCACAGGCCGGTATCGTGATGAATCCCGCCGTTGGCACCGGCCAGCCAGCTCAACCAGAGGAGAGCGGGGGGAAACATCCATAACGTCTCCACCGTCAATGCCTCAAACGAACCGAGTGGCGTCTGCTTCCGTAACAGACCGTAGAGACCAAACGATAACGCCAGCGCCAATGCGATCCAGGGCAGCGCACCGGCACTGTAGGTCAGCCAGGCAACCCCGGCAGCAGCAATACCGATGGCCAGCCACTGGGCCGGACGTAACCGTTCCCGCAAGACCAGCACACCCAGCGCAATACTGACCAGCGGGTTGATAAAATAGCCTAAACTGGCTTCGACGACCCGATTGATCTGGACTGCCCAGACATAAATACCCCAATTTGCCGCCAGCAGAATCGCACTTGCCAGATACGTCAGCCGCAGACGACGCTGTTGCCGTATCACCGTAATCCACTCCCACTGCCGGCGGATCGCCAGCACGCCAAGCAGGAAGAGGAGCGACCAGATCATGCGATGGGCGAGAATTTCGGTGGCCGATGCCCCGTTGAGCGCTTTCCAGTAGACCGGGAGCAATCCCCAGAGCGCGTATGCAGCGATAGCTGCACTGATGCCTTGTAACGTGGTTTTGTTGGTCATAACACTTCTCTACTACAAAAAATAATACTATAATAAATAAGAATAGTGCGACTTTATTCCCCTTTCTAACAAAATATTCAACTTCAAGATGAAATGTTTGTAAGCCTCTAGCCTTCATTCAACATCAGTCTTACGACGGATTGTCGCAATTCTGATCCTCATCACCTCCTTTCCTGAACATACCTCTCATTTATCGTCATCTCCTGCCGCCTGGATAACACTTTTTTCATGTTTTCATCTGCACCGGTCGTAGCAGGGGTTTCGGTAATGATTCGGTACAGAGTTCGGTTAAAATTCGGTTCAACTGGAGCACTACATTGCAGTTCTGGAGAGGAGCCATGAACCGCCCGATACCGCGAGCACTGCTATCGACATTAGCAGTCATTCTACTCTTGATCTGGTCGCTCGTGTTCAGTCCGGTTTTTGCGGCAACCAGTACCTGGATTGGGGGAAATGGAAGTTGGAGTGATCCGACCAAATGGAGTGGAGGTGTACCGTCGAGCCGTCACGATGTGGCGGTGTTTCCGTATACGCCATTTCCACTGGCAATTGATCTCGACGGTACTTTTGAAATTGGGGAAGTGCGTTTCGATAGTCCGATGCCTTACTTGCTCATGACAAATAGCAACGGCAGTCTCTATTTCCCACCCGCCGGTGCCGGAGCTATTCGTGTTCTGAGCGGTAATCATGTTATTTATGTGCCAATTGAGCTACAGAAAATCATTTCATTCGATATTGCTGCTGATAGTAGCCTCCTTATCTTCAGCCCCAACAATCTCCTGCGCGGCAGTGGTGGCATCACCAAAACCGGTGAGGGTGAACTCTATCTGCTCGCCGCTAATGAGCACCGGGGACGAACGACGATTAATGGTGGGGCAATAGTCATTGCTCACAATCAGGCTTTTGGTACCTCGAAACTCGAACTGCTCAGCGGGCGTCTGATTAATGCAGGATCAGATCGCATCATTACCAATGAAATCTCCCAGCTAAACAATAATTTCACCCTCGACAGCGGTGATTATCGTCTCAGCTTCAGCACTCCCTGGAGTCTGCCCGGTAACCGGGAGATAACGGTTGAAGGTGATGTCATCTTCGCCAAAATCACCGATCCCGCAGCCTCGCGGAATCTGCGCAAGAACGGGGCGGGTGATTTGACAATTAATCTGACTGCAAGTGGCTCGAATATCGGTTCATTTGTTCGCAATCAGGGCAGTGGCAGGCTAAACCTCTACGGTAGCGGGACGGTAGGGGCAATTGTGTATAATCCCACCTCTGGCGGTGGCGAGATCGGGGTTGGTGATCAACGCGATCTCAATACCGGTGCCGTCATTCGCGGGCGGGGAACGCTTTCCATCGCAGGTAATGGCGACGGTGTTCGTCTCCATAGCCCGAATATCAGCCTCCACTTTGAAATCGGTCCTGGCGGCGATAAACTGGTGCTCATTAACACCTCGAATAACAGCACCAGAAACGCCAGTATTGAACTGGTGGGAACGGGCAATCCTGCCGGTGCAACGCTCTCGCTGGCGCTGGTACCTGGTTACACCCCGGTTGCCGGCGACATCTGGACAATCCTTGAGCATGCGAGTGCCGGTTCAGGGGGGATTCTCGGTACCTTCCAGGGTCTTCCCAATGGTGCGGTGATTGATGTAGATGGCTATCCATTCCAGATTGTCTACACGTCCAAGACGGTCTCGCTGGTTGCCCTGCCACCGCTGGTGGTAGAGCAGCGCGGTGGTAATAACCAGAGTGCGGTCGTGGATACCGATTTTGCTCAGCCGCTAGAGGTATGGGTGGGCGATGAGAATGGCAACCCGCTGTCTGGCGTTTATGTGAGCTTCACTGCACCGGCCAGTGGTGCCAGTGCTGTTTTCCCGGCAGGCAATGGTGCGGTAAGTGACGCGAATGGTCTGGTACAGGTGCCGGTGCGTGCCAACAACGTGGCCGGAACCTATACAGTGACGGCAAGCGTTGCGAATGCCAGCACTGACTTTACCCTGACCAATATCGCCGCGGCACCATCACCAACGCCGTCCCCATCGGCCACGGCGAGCGCGACGCCAGAGCCAACGGCAAGCGTGACACCAGAGCCAACGGCAAGCGTGACACCAGAGCCAACGGCGAGCGCGACGCCAGAGCCAACGGCAAGCGTGACGCCAGAGCCAACGGCGAGCGCGACGCCAGAGCCAACGGCAAGCGTGACGCCAGAGCCAACGGCGAGCGCGACGCCAGAGCCAACGGCGAGCGTGACCCCAGAGCCAACGGCAAGCACAACACCCAGCCCATCGGCGACGGCAAGCGTGACGCCCAGTCCATCGGCCACGGCGAGCGTGACGCCCAGCCCATCGGCAACGGCAAGCGCAACACCAGAGCCAACGGCGAGCACGACGCCCAGCCCATCGGCGACGGCGAGCACGACCCCAGAGCCAACGGCGAGCACGACGCCCAGCCCATCGGCGACGGCGAGCACGACGCCTAGCCCATCGGCGACGGCAAGCGCAACACCAGAGCCAACGGCGAGCACGACGCCCAGCCCGTCGGCCACGGCGAGCGTGACGCCCAGCCCGTCGGCCACGGCGAGCACGACGCCCAGCCCATCGGCCACGGCGAGCGTGACGCCCAGCCCGTCGGCCACGGCGAGCATGACGCCTAGCCCATCGGCGACGGCAAGCGCAACACCAGAGCCAACGGCGAGCACGACGCCCAGCCCGTCGGCCACGGCGAGCGTGACGCCCAGCCCGTCGGCCACGGCGAGCACGACGCCCAGCCCATCGGCCACGGCGAGCACGACGCCCAGCCCGTCGGCCACGGCGAGCGCGACGCCCAGCCCGTCGGCCACGGCGAGCGTAACACCAGAGCCAACGGCAAGCACGACGCCCAGCCCATCGGCGACGGCAAGCGCAACACCAGAGCCAACGGCGAGCGTGACGCCCAGCCCATCGGCCACGGCGAGCGTGACGCCCAGCCCATCGGCGACGGCGAGCGTGACGCCTAGCCCATCGGCGACGGCAAGCACAACACCCAGCCCATCGGTGACAGCAAGCACAACACCTAGCCCGTCGGCCACGGCAAGCACAACACCTAGCCCGTCGGCCACGGCGAGCACAACACCCAGCCCGTCGGCGACGGCAAGCACGACGCCCAGCCCATCGGCCACGGCAAGCACGACGCCCAGCCCATCGGCCACGGCAAGCACGACGCCCAGCCCATCGGCGACGGCGAGCGCAACACCAGAGCCAACGGCGAGCGTGACGCCCAGCCCGTCGGCGACGGCAAGCACGACGCCCAGCCCATCGGCCACGGCAAGCGTGACCCCCAGCCCATCGGCGACGGCAAGCGTGACCCCCAGCCCGTCGGCCACGGCGAGCACGACCCCAGAGCCAACGGCAAGCACGACGCCCAGCCCATCGGCGACGGCAAGCACGACGCCCAGCCCGTCGGCGACGGCAAGCACGACGCCTAGCCCATCGGCGACAGCGAGCACGACCCCAGAGCCAACGGCGAGCGTGACGCC
Source organism: Chloroflexus aurantiacus J-10-fl (assembly GCF_000018865.1). Lineage (NCBI taxonomy): Bacteria > Bacillati > Chloroflexota > Chloroflexia > Chloroflexales > Chloroflexaceae > Chloroflexus > Chloroflexus aurantiacus. The sequence goes on along the minus strand of NC_010175.1, from coordinate 256,060 downwards.
CAGCCCATCGGCCACGGCGAGCGTGACGCCCAGCCCATCGGCGACAGCGAGCACGACCCCAGAGCCAACGGCGAGCACGACACCTAGCCCGTCGGCGACGGCGAGCGCGACACCAGAACCAACGGCAAGCACCAGCCCGGTGTCGACGGTAACGACCAGCCCGGTGCCGACGGTAACGACCAGCCCGGTACCGACGGTAACGACCAGCCCGGTGCCGACGGTAACGACCAGCCCGGTGCCGACGGTAACGACCAGCCCGGTGCCGACGGTAACGACCAGCCCGGTACCGACGGTAACGACCAGCCCGGTACCGACGGTAACGACCAGCCCGGTGCCGACGGTAACGACCAGCCCGGTACCGACGGTAACGACCAGCCCGGTGCCGACGGTAACGACCAGCCCGGTACCGACGGTAACGACCAGCCCGGTGCCGACGGAGACACCCAGCCCGGTGCCGACACCTGGCGAAGCACCTCATCTTGAATTGAGTCTGCCGCCATCAATTGCGGTTGGCAGCCTGGTACAAACCCAACTGAACGCATCTGGTGGTAGTGGTAGCTACGTCTACCAGAGCACTGGACAGCTTCCATCCGGTCTGGTACTGCTGGCAGATGGACGGCTGGAAGGTCAGGTGACGCAAGTAGGAACGTATACGTTCACTATCATCGTCACTGATAGCAATGGTCAGACCGCGAGCTATACCTACGAGATTGTGGTCGAACCAATGCGCATCTTCGTCCCGGTGATTATGCGAGCAGCGCCGTAGAGCGTTGATGGATCGACGTGCCCCTGCCAGTATCTGTTGATAGTGCTGGCAGGGGGCTTTGTGTTATATCAGACCGGTTGACGTATCCCGCGATATATGAGATATTCTTTCGCCTTCTACCAATTGCCAAATCTCTTTACAAAAAAGAACATATGTGCTATTATTGCGCCAGGATACCGTACGTGCAAGGAAGAGGAGCAAACATTATGATTGGGCGCAATCGAGTTCAAGTCGTTACCGAAGCCATTACTCTCCAGTATGCAAATGGCAAAAGCATGGCCCGCCCGATTGGTGGCAAGCGTTTTACTCCTTACATCGGTTTCCATATTGAAGTCGGGCGCGACGATGAACTCGATGCCCGTTTAGGCATTGCCGGTATTCCTCAAATCGAAATCAAGCATCAGCGGCAAGGCGGTGCTGAGATTGTGCGGCACTGGGCACTGGGTGAGACCATCCTTTTCTACCCTGTGACCAGTGGCCCGGTTGCGCAAACAGTAGCCGGCAGCCTTGGTCGCAATGCTGCTGCTACTGCTGCAGCGGGAATTGGTTTGCGCTGGGGAATCAATGATCGGAGCCGAATGGCGGTGCGCGGCTACCTTGACCTGCTGGTGCGGGTAGAGATGGCACGGCTGGTTCAGTTATCGGTGCGCTCACGGATGAGCGATGTCTTGCTCAATGTCTTGCTCGATCACGGAAGGGTGTGTGAAGCGGCTGACCATCTGATCGACCGATCCTCCCATCCCGATCTGGTAACCTTTCACGAGCTGGCACTCCCGCTCGGTCCCGGTGAAGAAGAAGAGTGGGGGAAGGGCGAAACCACAACGGTCGTTCCATTCAAGAGTCTCCATCCGGCTCAGATTGATCGTGATTACATTCAGCGAATCTGGCGACCGGAGAGTGTTCATCAGGCTGCATTGCGCGATTGGGCAGGTATTCAGGCCTGGGCCAGCGAGTACGCCCTCCAAAATGACGAGCGTGTCACTGGTGAACGGAATGACGTAGTCGAGACGTCGCACGAGATAGGTCGCTGAAGATGACGACCAGTGCGCAGTCGTCAAACATGGCACGCGATTTAAGGCATCCCCCTTCGCCACACCCTCGTATAGTCACGTGAACCGGCACGTGTATCGTCCGTAGGGGCGGGTTCTGAAGCCTGGTCTTGTCTGTCAATCAGGCTGGCAATATCATCATCGCCGGCACATGCATCGTCCGTAGGGGCGGGTTCTGAAGCCTGGTCTTGTCTGTCAATCAGGCTGGCAATATCATCATCGCCGGCACATGCATCGTCCGTAGGGGCGGGTTCTGAACCCGTCCCTATGGAACCCCCTCCTCCGCATTATTCAGATAATTCCCACGGATTGTTATCGAAGGAATACGCGAGCGTATGCGGGAGATAGGGTCTGGAGATACGATGAACTCTCTCCCCGGCCCCTCTGCCGCGCAGCGCGCTATGATTACCCACATGTCACCCAGCAGCCGTTAGGATACCGCATAGTACATCGTGATGGATACGGCGCATTGTGCGCTAAGCACACCCTGTGGTCATGCGCTCCACAGCGTCCTGCTGTGTTATCAGCACGACAGTGATGCCGTTCCTGTGGCGCGGGCGTCCAGCTCGCGTGCAGGCATTCCCGCCACTGCCGCCAGGTGATGGACATGGCCGATACTGCGCAAGCAGGAAGCCTGCGCCACGGTCGGGCACAACGTCCCCTTCTGCCCCCACAACCCGCCGATCTGTGCTGCCCCGCCGATAGCACGCCCTACCGGGGCTATCCAGCAGCACGCCCGGCACCGCTCCCTGCTGCCAGGCCACCTCTGCCGGCCTTCCACGGCGCGAGGCAGGGTGTTAACCCGCCGACTCGTCGACCCTCACCCCGACTCCTCTGCCGCGCAGCGCGAAAATGAACCTTCCTGACTCGTCCCAGCCACGACACATCCACGTCTCTATCTGCCGATCCGTGCTCTGTTACTGATACGGTCCCTACCTGTGCAGCATAGTGCAGGAATACTGATGGGTGGCAGATCGGCAAGAGCGATGATCATCGATAGCACGTTCGTGACCGTTGCCCATCAGATCGGTACCCGTTCACGTTCGGTGAACGAGATCAAACTATTCAGCCTTCTCCGCGCTGGTTATCTGTTGTAATTTGTGCAAAATGTACAAATCAAAACTCTTGAAATTGTGCATATTGTACGATATGATGAAAGCGCAATCGGCAATGAAGCCGTCGCGACGAAGATAGTCTTGATAGATTAAAGGAGTACAACTATGCGCAACGGAACATTTGAGCAACTCACTGTCGAAGAAGTCTTGCAGACATTTGGCCCGGAAGCTCGCGCCTTTTTGCGTGAGAATCGGATTGATCGCAGCAACCTGCGCTTTGCCGATGCCTGTGCCGCTGCCAGCGTCACTCCTGACGAGTTCTTCGCGCAGCTCGACGCCGGTATGCGTCGGCGTGCCGCTCGCGCCGCCCGGCACAGTGTTGCGGAGTATGCCTGATACCGGTTTTTGCCAATACACCTGATCTGACCGACGCCACCAGCGTCGGTTTTTTTATTGTGTTCGGATGCGAATATAGAGATGTCCTGGATAGACGTTGTCTGCCAGCCTTTTACGATGTGCTATGATGCATCATAGCGGTAACCACGCGACGTACAGGTCATCAAAAGCGCCCGGGAAGAGAGTCGCTGGTTCAGGGGTGTTAGCAGTGCATACTAGTCCAGATGGTGGGTGAGCCGGAGGTGCACTCCCATGGTCAGGGTTGGACAGTTGGCCATGTTGGCGCTAATTCCAGATGTGGTGTTACGCATACATTGTCACCCAATTTGACGTTACAATATGATCGTTGCCTTGCCGGAGACACAGCCGCCGAAAGGATTATCAACAACCATATGACACTCGACATTGCCATCATCCCCGCCGCCGATTGGCCGGCTCTCGTTGAACTCTTTGCGCGTTGCAATCGCGCTGATAACATTGAATTGCCGGTATACCTTGATGGCGATTGGACGCCGACAATGGCTGCGGCCCGGATCGGCGAGACGCTGGTTGGTGGCGTGGTGATGTATGGCTACTTCGCTATCGAAGCAGTGATCGCCGTCGATCCTGCCTGGCGCCGACGCGGGTTTGGTCGTCAATTGATCGAACAGATTGAGCGCTGGGCCTATGCGCGTGGTGGCAACTGGATTGCATTGGCTGATGAAGCAGGGTCCTGTGTGGCTCCATTTGTGGCTGCACTCGATCTCCATCGGCTGAATGTCGAAGTCGAGTTGCAGCTCGATCCGGCACAACTGCCGCCACTACCCGAAGCGCCTGACGACTGGCAGGTACGTCTGGCTGAAAAAGACGATGTTGCTACCCTGACCTCGATCATTGTCAGTGCGTTCGGTGATCCGGTCGAACAGGTGTCAGCCTTTGTGTCTGATCGGATTACTCATCCCCGCCATCGCTTCGTTATCGCTGAAATGGCCGGGCACCCGGTGGCGGCATTGCGACTGTTGCGGGCCGAACAGACGATCATCATTACAACCTTTGGTGTGTGTCGTGATCTACAGGGGCGTGGATATGGCAAATTGCTGCTCCTGACGACTCTCCATCGCTTGCAGGCAGCCGGTTATCAAGACATCCGCATCGAAGTCGAAGAGCAGAATACCGCTGCCTATCATCTCTACCGTTCGTCCGGTTTTGTTCCCCGTCGTCGTCTCGGCCAGTATGGCAGACCCCGATAACGGGATAGGTTCCAGATAAGCGCCCATCGGCAATCTTTGTAATGCGTAATATCAGGTACGGATTACCAGCGCTTCCGACCTATCCGCGCACATCCGCCCAACCCGCGTCCATCCGTGTCCCACCGGTAATACCCACCCTGCGGATGACCGGTACTTCTGCCATATCCGCGCACATCCGCCCAACCCGCGTCCATCCGTGTCCCACCGGTAATACCCACCCTGCGGATGACCGGTACTTCTGCCATATCCGCGCACATCCGCCCAATCCGCGTGCATCCGTGTCCCACCGGTAATACCCACCCTGCGGATGACCGGTACTTCTGCCATATCCGCGCACATCCGCCCAATCCGCGTGCATCCGTGTCCCACCGGTAATACCCACCCTGCGGATGACCGGTACTTCTGCCATATCCGCGCACATCCGCCCAATCCGCGTGCATCCGTGTCCCACCGGTAATACCCACCCTGCGGATGACCGGTACTTCTGCCATATCCGCGCACATCCGCCCAACCCGCGTCCATCCGTGTCCCAATTGTTGCGTCTTATAGAGAGACTCTTGTCCACCCTTGACAATCTATCTCGTATCTGGTAGATTTAGGTAAGGCTAAAATTTATTTTAGGGTTAGTACATATGATTCTTCGATGTTCCTTAATCACTATTTTACTACTCATCCTAACCGGCTGTACAGCACCGGTTACTGATGGCCGTCTGCGAGTCGTTGCTACCACCGGCCCGATAGGCGATGCAGTACAGGCGATTGCCGGTGATCGGGTGACGCTCCACACGCTGCTTGGTCCTGGCATCGATCCCCATACCTACATTGCCACCGAGAGTGATCTGTTTGCTTTGCAAGAAGCGCGTCTGATCCTCTACAACGGCCTTCATCTGGAAGCGAACCTTGAGCGGGTTTTTCAAGCTATTAAACGCAGTGGAACGATCCCGGTCGTTGCAGTCGCTGAAGCTGTACCGGTAGAGATGCGTTTGCGCTGGGAAGATGATGAGAAGGCGTATGATCCGCATGTCTGGCACGATCCACAGCGCTGGCGCTATGCGGTCATTGCGATCCGTGATGCGTTGATTGATCTTGATCCGGACGGTCGGGAAGTTTATCAGCAGCGTAGTGAGCAGTATCTCAACGATTTACAGGCGCTTGACGCCGATCTGCGTGCGCTGGCCGAACAGGTACCTCCTGAACGGCGGATTCTGGTGACGGCTCATGATGCGTTTAACTACTTTGGGCAGGCTTACGGTTTTCGGGTTGAGGCTGTGCAGGGTATCAGTACGGCCAGCGAAGCCAGTGCCGCAACCATCCGTGATCTCACGACGCTCGTGGTAACGGAACGCATCCCGGCGATCTTTGTCGAGACGAGTGTCTCGCCGCGCACAATTGAAGCGGTTCAGAGTGCTGCCCGTGCAGCCGGCCACGAGGTGCGGGTCGGTGGTGAGTTGTATTCTGACTCACTCGGTGATGCTAATGGCCCGGCAGGTACCTATTTCGGCATGATGCGCCACAATATGCAGACGATTGTGGCTGCGCTCATGCCCTAAAGCGGAGGGTGCAATGGAAGTTGCAGTTGACATCAAAGATTTGACCGTTGCCTACGGTGATAAACCGGTTTTATGGGACGTTGATCTTCAGGTTCCCCGTGGCGTGTTGATGGCGATTGTCGGCCCCAATGGTGCCGGCAAGACGACGCTCCTCAAAGCCATGCTAGGGCTGGTCAGACCAGCAGCGGGAAGTGTGCGTGTATTTGGCCGGCCATACCACCAGCAACGGCATCTGATCGCTTACGTGCCGCAACGCAGCAGCGTTGATTGGGACTTTCCGACGACAGTGCTTGATGTGGTGTTGATGGGACGCTACGGACATCTCGGCTGGTTCCGTCGTCCGGGCCGGGCTGAGCGGGACGCGGCGCTGGCCGCCCTTGCCCAGGTCCAGATGGCCGATTTCGCCCATCGCCAGATCGGTCAGCTTTCGGGTGGTCAACAGCAGCGTGTCTTCCTGGCCCGTGCGCTGGCACAGGCGGCTGAAATCTACGTGATGGATGAACCGTTTCAAGGCGTTGATGCCGTGACCGAGCGCGCCATCATCAACGTTTTACGCGACCTGCGAGCTGCCGGCAAGACGGTTGTCGTCGTGCACCACGATTTGCAGACCGTGACCGAGTATTTCGATCACGTTGCGCTCATTAACGTGCGGCGAATTGCTGCCGGCCCGGTTGCCGAGGTCTTTACCGAGGCGAATCTGCGGGCAACGTATGGTGGTCGTCTCGCCCTGTTGCATACACCCACCGACACTGCACCCGCTGCCCGGCCAACCCCGGCACCAGGCGATTGATCAGCGTAACCGGAGCGGCTATGGAACTGTTTACCGACTACACCTTCCGCAATGTCACCCTGGGGGCAATGCTGATCGGCGCGATCAGTGGTTTCCTCGGCAGCTTCGCGGTTCTGCGCCGTCAGGCATTGCTCGGCGATGCAATGTCACACGCTGCGCTGCCCGGCATTGCGCTTGCCTTTCTGATCACCGGTCAGCGCGATCCATTCTCTCTCCTCATTGGCGCTGCCGTTGCTGCCCTGGTGGCGGCACTCTGGTTGCTGGCGGTCGTGCGTACCACACGCATAAAAGATGATGCTGCGCTGGCCCTGACCCTGGCCGTGTTTTTCGGGTTCGGCCTGGTTTTGCTCTCGTATTTGCAACGGCAGCCTCACGCTGCCCAGGCCGGTTTGAAGAGTTTTCTCTTCGGGCAGGCGGCGGCATTGATCGAGCGTGATCTTTGGGCCATGCTGGCTATCGGTTTACCTGCACTTGCCCTGGTCCTGATCTTTTGGCCCCAGGTGAAGCTGATCAGTTTCGACCCCGATTTTGCCCGTAGTCTCGGCGTGCCGGTGCGTCGGTTTGAAGTGCTGCTGACCGGGATTATCGTCGTGGCAATCGTGATCGGCCTGCAAACGGTTGGCGTTGTGCTGATGAGTGCAATGCTAATCGCGCCTGCTGTGGCCGCCCGTCAGTGGACAAATCGGCTCGAATATATGGTCGTGCTGGCTGCCGGTTTTGGGGCACTGGCTTCGCTCATCGGGGCGTGGATCAGCACCCTGGGCGAAGGTCTGGCCACCGGCCCGCTGATTGTGCTCGTGATGAGTCTGTTCACCATGATCTCGCTGCTGCTGGCTCCTGAGCGTGGCCTGATCTGGCGTCACATACGGCGCCAGCGAGTGATCGCCTTTGATTGAACGAGGTAGCGCATGAGTCCTCAACTTGAAGTGCAATTAATTGCGGTGATCATTGCGGCTGCCTGCACGCTTCCCGGTGTCTTTCTGGTCTTACGCCGGATGGCGATGCTCAGCGATGCCATCAGCCATACCGTGTTGCTCGGCATCGTGCTGGCGTATCTGATCAGCGGCAATCTCTCCTCGCCGCTCCTGTTTGCCGGCGCTGTTGCGATGGGCGTACTGACAGTATGGCTGGTGGAGCTGATGAGTGGCAGTCGGCTGATGCACGAAGATGCGGCGATTGGTCTGGTCTTTCCGGCGCTATTCAGTCTGGCGGTTCTACTCATCTCACGCTTTGCCGGCAATGTTCATCTCGATACCGATAGCGTCTTGCTCGGTGAACTGGCATTTGCGCCCTTCGACCGGATCGAACTCTTCGGATTAAGCCTGCCTCGTGCGCTGGTGGTAGGTAGTGGGACGCTAATGCTCAATCTTATCCTGCTTGTGCTCTTTTACAAAGAGCTAAAACTGGCAACGTTCGATCCGGCGCTGGCGACCACGCTCGGTTTCGCGCCGGCTCTGATTCATTATGGGCTGATGACGAGTGTCTCGCTGACCGCAGTGACCGCATTTGATGCGGTTGGTTCAATCCTGGTGATTGCATTGATGGTGGCGCCGCCGGCTACGGCATATCTGCTCACCGACCGTCTGCCGCGGATGATCCTGCTCAGTGTAGCGATTGGGATTGCATCTGCACTCAGTGGTTACTGGCTGGCCCGCTGGTTCGATGTCTCGATTGCCGGCACCATGGCGACCATGACCGGTATCGCCTTTCTGCTGGCGTTCCTGTTTGCGCCACGGCGGGGAATTGTGGCCCAACGTCGCCAACAGCAGATCAACCGGGAACGGTTTGCACTTCAGATGTTGACGCTCCATCTGCTCAATCACGAAGGAACCCGGGATGCCAATGTTGAGTGCCATCCGCGCCATCTGATCGAAGAGCTGCACTGGCCGGCGGCCTTCGCCGGCGCGATTGTACGGCAGGCCGAGCAACATGGGCTGGTACAGCGCCGCGGGGATATGCTGGTCTTGACTGAACAGGGTCGGTTGTTTGCCGCTGAAGCGAGTGTCAGGTAGTGGTGTATTGCTGGTACCTGCTATCCGACCATCACCCTGACACCGCACCTGAGCGATGTCCCATCGCGGGCCAGTGTGCTGTGCTGGCCCCCAGGAGTGTGTACCTCCGGCGCGCACCGACACTGCCGTTGATCACCACCCACTACGTGCTAGACCAGCAATATCCCTTTCCGCCTAGCCATCCGCGTGTCGCGTGTTTGAAGGACAGAAGCCATACTTCCGCATCAGTCATGCTCCACGCCAGGTGATATGACCTGGTTATCAGGCGAAGGCATGATCTGCGCCTTCTGGCACTTATTTCACAAAAGCTGTACGGTCGTGCTACCCGACCACTGCACAGGTGCATGAACGCTTGCCAATCACCAACGATAGTATATCCTGCTCCCAGTCTGCCGGTATGGAAGCGAGGAGGGCTGATGACCATTGCCAGTGCTATCACGCGTTGGATTGGGTGCCTTACCCGCCTGGCATACACGTGTCTCAGCGTTTGGAGTGCGGCAGCCATGCTGCCGCGCCAGCCGTGCTCACGATCCAGCGCGTGGCACATCGTTGACCCGGCTGGTTACGAGGATGGTGTGTGTGCTCGTCACAATCATGGAGTCGGTCGGCAATGAATGAGATACCTCCTGGTAGATGTTTTTTGGAATAGGTTCTAGCACGCTCACCCGCTATCCTCACAACTATTGACAGCACTGCCCTGCGCTGGTATATTAGTGTATAATTTACACTATACAGTGAGGCTTGTATGAACAACGTCCAACAGCGTACTGCTACCGGCATCCTCTTCACCGATCAGTATCAATTGACAATGGCCCAACTCTATTTTCGGATGGGCATTCACGAACGCATGGCGCAATTCGATCATTTCTTCCGCCAGCCACCCAACTACGGCTTGCACGCTGCCGGGTACTGCATTGCTGCCGGTCTGGAATGGCTCCTCGACTGGATGGAGACGGCATGCTTTGGCCCTGCCGAGCTTGAAGTGTTGCGCAACCAGCGGAATCGGGTCGGTAACCCGATCTTCGCCGAAGATTTTCTGACCTACCTGAGTCGGCATGGTCATTTCGGTGGGATGACGCTGTGGGCCGTCCCAGAGGGTCGAGTAGTTCATGCCCAGGCGCCGATGACGATTGTGCGTGGGCCGTTGCTCATGGCGCAGATTTTGGAAACAGCGCTGCTCAATCATCTCAATTACCAGACACTGGTTGCTACCAAAGCCAGCCGTATTCGCGAGGCGAGTGGTGCCAGCACGGTGCTGGAATTCGGCCTGCGTCGCGGCCAGGGGATGGGAGCCAATGCCGGCACCCGTGCCGCGCTGATCGGTGGCGCCGATTTTACCTCGAATGTCGGTCTGGCCCATACTGTCGGGCAGACCGCCAAAGGGACACATGCCCACGCCATGGTGCAGGCATTTCTGGCCCTCGGCATGAGTGAACTTGACGCCTTCCGTGCTTACGCCGAGGTCTATCCCGACGATTGTCTGTTACTGGTCGATACGATTGACACGCTGAACAGCGGTCTGCCCAATGCGATTCGCGTCTTTGAAGAGTTGCGGGCGAAAGGCCACAAACCAGTTGGTGTGCGTCTTGATTCGGGTGATCTGGCGTATCTGGCAATTCAAACGGCCTTGATGCTTGATCGGTCCGGTTTTCCCGATACCGTTATTGTGCTTTCCAATGACCTCGATGAACTGGTGATCTGGCAGATTCAAAGCCAGATCGTTCAGGAAGCGCCGCGCTACAATGCCGATGCCAATGCTATTATTCGCCGTCTGGTGTACGGTGTTGGTACACGGTTGGTGACCTCACATGGTGAAGGGGCGTTGGGGGGAGTCTACAAGCTGGTAGCGTTGCACGATGGACGCGAATGGCAACCCGCAATTAAGATCGCCGAAAGTGCGGCCAAACTGACCAATCCCGGCCTGAAGCGGGTCTGGCGATTGTACGATAGTCGGGGCAAGGCCACCGCCGATCTGATTGCACTTGAGGACGAAGACCCGACCCAGGAAGAACTGATTCGGCTACGCCACCCTAGCGATCATGCCCGTCAGCGGGTGGTCGTCCGTGCCGAACTGACCGGGATTGAGCCGTTGCTTGAGCCGGCAATGCTGGCAGGCCGGCGTCTGATCGAGCCACAACCAATCGAGCAGATGCGGGCGCGGCGGTACGCCGATGTTGAGCGGCTCGATCTTGGGGTGCGACGCATCATGAATCCGCACATCTATCACGTCTCGCTCAGTCAACGGCTGTGGGATATGAAACAAGAGTTGCTCAACCGCTTTCAAATGTAGCACCGGTTGTGAGCATTGACGTGAAGGTGATGCACAGATACTCATCGTGTGGAAGCATGGCGTTCGTCCTGTTATCCAATCAGAGCGTATACCCTTTACCTCGCACGTAGATTGCAGATACGAATGCTGTCATAAGTGAGATGCTACACTGGCAGGCTGGAATTCATCACACGCCAGCCGCCGATGAACCTGGCCTGTAGGGGCGACGCATGCGTCGCCCCTACGACGCCGACGACAACCAAACGACTTTGCACGTAGATTGCTGCTACGAATGCTGTCATAAGTGAGATGCTACACGGGCAGGCTAGAATTATCACACGCCAGCCGCCGATGACTCTGGCCTGTAGGGGCACGGCATGCCGTGCCCCTGCGCCGCTGCCGCATGCCGTGCCCCTACGCTGCCGCCGCATGGCGTGCCCCTGCGCCGCATGCCGTGCCTCGACGCCGCCGCATGAGTCGCCCCTACTGCTCGCTGGTGGCACACCTGGAAACGCTTCAGCACCAGAATTACACCTGCAAGACTTGATATGATGTAGACACAAATCTCTACTGGTAATCCGCTCCTGGTGTGCTATACTTACAGATGGCGCCGACGTATGACGGGCCGTCGCTGGGGTTTAACCCCAGAGGAACTTCCCGACTCCCCGCCCACCATCGTGTGGAAGGTCGCCCCGCGAAACAGCAAGCGGGGGCACCGGTGGAGTAATCTGCCGGTGACGCAAGACGGCAACAGAGAACAGTCCCGCCGGATTTCCGGTAAGGGGTGAAACGGTCGGGTAAGAGCCGACCGGCGTCGGCAGTAATGCCGGCGGCCAGGCGACTGCGCCGACTGATGGGGAGCAAGGTGCGTGGGGCGGGCCAAGGGTGGGAGAATACATTGCTGATGTTCGTCGAACCACCCCGTTCGCTCGCATCGCCGCCACGACGACAATCCGGGTAACGCCCGGTGCGTTAGGAGTGGCCGCTGCCCGGCAGCGAGAGAGATGACGGCTTAGAACAGAATCGGGGGTACGGTCATACGTCGGCCTCTGCCCCAACAGTACGCGATACCGGCACAACTGGCAGGTCGCAAAAGAAGGTCGATCCTTCGCCGGGTGTACTCTTGACCCCGATCTTGCCGCCCATGTGCTGGATCAGCCGCCGACAGATCGCCAGCCCCAGACCAACGCCACTGACTGAATGTCCATTCTTTTGCTTGACGCGCTCAAACTCCTCGAAAATCCGTTCCTGATCGGCAGGGGCAATTCCAATGCCGGTGTCGCGCACGCTGATGCGTACCCACTCACCACGAGTCTCGGCTTTGATCTCAATCAGTCCTTGCGGACGATTGAACTTGATCGCATTACTCAGAAGATTGATCAAAACCTGTTCGAGACGACCCGCATTGGCTTGAATCATTGGTAAGTCAGGTGGAATATTGACCATCAGATGAAGCTGATGTTCGCGGATCTGCGGTTGCATCTGACCAACCACATTCTGAACGATAACCGAAACCGGTACCGGTTCGATATCGATGATCAACTGACCGGCTTCCATCCGCGAGAACTCAAGAATATCGCTAATCAGGCGCATCAGATTGAGACTGGCCTGGCGCATATAATGCAATGTCTCCTGGACTTCCGGGCTTAATTCACCCAGGACACCACGGCGTAGCATATCGGTGTAGCCGATGATGGTGGTAAGGGGAGTACGTAGTTCATGACTGACGGTGGCCAGAAAGCCGGTTTTGAGCCGATCCGCACGTTGCACCTCTTCGTAGAGCCGAATCCGGATGAGTGCATCGGTAATCAATTCGCCAATGGCAATCACCAGCTCGGTAAGGGTTGGCGTCATGCTCTTAGTTTCACTCGAAGCCAGGCCCAAAATGCCTGCCGCATGTTGATCGTGGCGCAGGGGGGCCAGTAATAACGATTGCAGCCCTTCTTGCTGCATGGTTTCAGCCAGTGGATCGGTGACAGTGAGTTCACTCAAATTGATCAGTTCGGGTCGGCCATGTTGAATACGCTCGATCAGGGCACTGGCGGCGACCCCGCTGATTACCTGATCGTGTAATCGTCCATAGCCTGCCGTTGTGTAATCAATCGTCACATGGATGTTCTGCGCGTTATCGATCAGACCAATCGATACCCGTTCCCAATGACCTTCCTGCACGATAATGTGCGCAATCGTCTTAAGCAGGGTGGATGTCTCTTGGGCGGTGTTGGCGCTGCGGGCGATGCTGTTGATGAGACGCAGGGCTGCAATGTGGCGTGCGCGCTCTTGTTCGGCACGCATACGCTCACTGACATCGCGGATCAAAAGCAATGAACCGGTGGTAATTCCAGCCGCCGATTGGAGTGGGCGGAGGCGCACTTCAATCGCCTGTGTGCCATTTTCGCAGATGACAGGCCGGGAAGGGCCGGTAACCGGCGTGTTGAGTAACCGCTGCAAATCCCGTTCAAACGGCGAGTTGACGATCAGGCTGGTTAAGGACCTGCCGATCCAGCGCCCCTGTTGGATACCCAATAGTCGTGGCGCGTGCTGGTTGATTTCAGCCACCAGGCCACGGCTGTCGAGCACAATTAAGCCATCGGGCAGCCCGGCAATCACCTCCTGTTCGGCCAGTGGTGCCAGATCGTAAAGCTGATAGCGCATTGTCGTGTACATCGCCAGGGCTGCGGAAATGAGGAGCAGAATCGGTGTCGGATCGTCATTCCACGGCACCTTGAGGCCGCTGAGAAAGGCGATGTTCCCGACTGCCGGGATGAGGGCCGCTGCCAGCATCAGCCGGGAATGGTAGCGGTGTACCGGTGGTGCATGTGCCGAGGCCCGGAAGAGGATGATAATGCCAATTGCCAGACAGACGTAGGCGTAGATGCTGTGAAACCAGAAGGCCGGCCCACGGGTGACCGAGAGCCAGAGGAATGGTCGTGACGTATCGGCAACAACCGTAGACCACCAAAGGTAGTGCAGGTTGTTGGTAAGGGCGAAGATCAGTGCAATCAATTCGGGGATAAAAATACCGCGCCGAATCCGGCGATCAACGCGCCACCATTCGCCAGAGTATGCCAGTGCGATTAAGAGCCAGCATGGCCCAATCAGCACAATGCCCACATTTTGGAGTAATGACCAGAAGAGCGTCCCTTCAAATGTCGTATCGGCGATGCTCAACGCATGGCAGAGATTCCACCAGGCAATCGCTGCCAGCAGGAGCGTGAAGGGGCGTCCTCCGCGATAGTAACGACGTTGCCACATGACAATCGCCAGCCCGGTGGCAATAATTGCCGGGATGAGATAGATCATCACGAAGGGAAGAGCCGCCATGCCTGTGCTCCAAATCGAGAGTTCTCTCGCGTATGTGTGGTGCAGAGGGCACACCTCTGCTCTTCATCACCTGTGCTCGAAGAACTGCCCTTTCCGGCAATGGGATTGATACGTTGCTTATTGTACTCCAAAACATTGAACGAAGAAACACCAAATCCTTACACACAATCTGCAAGATGATATGCTTTTTCACTATCCATCACCCTTGACCTTCCAGTTGCTGGAAGGTGTATGGTGTTGTTGCGATCAAACAACACCTGCACGAGAGGAATGGTATGACTACACCATGCGAGTGCTCGCCGACAGAATCGGCTACATGTGGCTTGAATACCCCTCGGCGACAAACTGTATCGTGTCCGGTGTGTGGTGCATCCGGTAAACGAGTAGGCTTGCAGACGGTGAAGGCATTGGTATCGATTAGCCTGCGCCAGGTTCAGGGGTCATCCTTCTGGTTTTGCCGTTCACAACACTGCCCGGTGGTCTATTTTGCCGCTGATAACGGTCAAACGCTGACCGTAGACCAGATCCGTGAGCGGGTGTATCAGAAAGAGCCTGAACGACCAGATGTGCTGGTATGCTACTGTTTTCAATATCGGGTAGGCGATATCCAACAGGCTTCGCCAGAGGCGCGGGCAGCGGTGATTGCTGACATTAAAGCCGGTATTGCCGCCGATCAATGTGCGTGTGATGTGCGCAATCCGCAGGGATCATGCTGTCTGGGGAATGTGCAGCAGGTTGCGAAGCAGGTTAAGTTGACATAATCTTGTGTCATTTCCTTGCTAGCCGAAGTGCCGGATCGACGATTTGCACGATAATTGCCCTCCGTCTTCTATGCTACTGCGCATCATTGCCAGGGACATCCGCGGTAGATCATCCAACGGTGCCGGCAGCGTGGCACCGATGTGGCTTTCCGTAGAGTTGGCTTCCAGCCTGTGCCAGTGCATCACCTTACCTCGTCCTGTTCCAGCCACTCATTCCATCCATTGCGCACGACGCGACCGCCCGGTATGACCATTACCAGCAGGTGTACCGCTACACCACGCGCCAGATCGTAAGCACGACTGCTGCGGCAGCCATGCTGCCGCACTCCAAACCCTGCGCCACACGCAACCCTGCCTCGAACCGGAATCCATGCCAGCGTGTTATCCCGC
The DNA here is from genome assembly GCF_000018865.1 of Chloroflexus aurantiacus J-10-fl. Classification (NCBI taxonomy): domain Bacteria; kingdom Bacillati; phylum Chloroflexota; class Chloroflexia; order Chloroflexales; family Chloroflexaceae; genus Chloroflexus; species Chloroflexus aurantiacus. Next base: position 240,469 of record NC_010175.1, on the reverse strand, counting down.
AAAGCACACGCAACTGAAAACGTTCCAATATGCGCCTGCCTCGAACCAGCATCCGTGCGGGCGTATGATCACATGGCGTGCGTAGCGGAAACGCCGGTGCCGCACATCCGTGCTCAGGGGCAGGGCTGGTGTGATCGAGTGGATAGCGTGCTATGTCTCATAATGCCAGATTTGATATTATGAGGAACTTTAGCCGTCCCGTCCACGTCCATCTTTCAAAGGCAATATAACACACTTGCCGTGCAGGAGGATTAAGATGGACAGGCTAAAACGCTTCAGGGTCGCATTCGTCATCGGAATCATCGTACTACTGGTTGGTGGCGCTGTCGTGTTGTTTGGTCAGCCTGGAGCAATGATGTCGGAACAGACATCGTTTGTGGCGATGCCAACACCTGCACCGATGTTGAGCGGTGCGCCGGTTCCTGCCCAACGAGATACCGCTTCGTTTGCCGGTGGTGTAAGTAGTGGAGAATCGGCGATAGGCAGTGAGGTGGCTGTGCAGCGTCTGATCATCAAAAACGCCTCCATCGCTCTGGAAGTCGCCGATGTTCTGGCTGCCGAACAGGCGTTACGGCAAAAAGCAGAAGCGCTTGGCGGCTTTGTTGCAAGTGTCGAAACGTACGGAAGCGGGGAAGACCTGCGGGCAACGATTGTCTTGCGCGTGCCGGTTGAGCATTTTGAAGCGGTATTGCGTGATGCAGAGGGCCTGGCCAGTAACGTGCTGCGCCGCAGTGTCAGTGGCAGCGATGTCACTGAAGAATACGTCGATCTGGAGGCACGGTTGCGGAACCTTGAAGCGACGAATGCCCGTCTCCTCGATCTGCTCTCTCGTGCCCAGAATGTCAACGATGCGCTCATGGTAAATCAGGCACTTACCGAGATCCAGGAGCAGATTGAGCGGATAAAGGGTCGGATGCAGTATCTCGAACAGAGCGCGGCAATGTCAACTATTACGGTTGAACTCCTGCCGGTACCGCCACCAACCCCGATCATTGAAGAGGACGCCTGGCAACCGCTAGAGGTGGCCCGCATCGCTCTGCGCAATCTGATCCAGCTCGGCCAGACTCTGGCAAATGCTGTGATTGTGTTCCTGGTCTGGACGCCGGTCTGGTTGCCGCTCGTCTTGATCGCTGTCTGGGCACGGCGCCGGTTGTCGCAGCGAACGTAAGGTGAGAGGTTGAGACGTCGGTCCATGTTCCACCATGAGTCACGTATGTACGCAGCAACAGAGGCGACTGCCTGGTCGCCTCTGTTGTTATGCAGAATGGAGTCTGTTCATCTCTGAACAATACAAAGCATGGCACGCGATGCAAGACGTACCTTGTCGCCACTCCTCGTTCGCCGTATCCCGCGTATAGTAGGGGCGGGTTCAAAACCCGCCCCTATAAAGCACATTCATCTGTAATCATCAACACAGTGCCCATCGTTCATCGTAAAGGGTGTGGATAATCACGGTTTACCGCATATTCGAGGCATGGCTTCACCATCCGTAGGAGCGGTTTCAAAACCCTCCCCTACTTGTCGGTCGTGGCGAGTTGTGCTATCGTTGTCATAGCTCATAGACTGTGGGGCATTGTATGGCATCAGCCGTTTCGTTTCTACCGATTATCACGACTGATAACGCACTGATCACTCAACTCAGCGCCCGCCTGGGTTCTGGCTGGCAGATAGTACCGGCTTCCACAGTGACACCCGGTCAACCTAACTTGATCGATCTGCGCGAGCAGATACCTGAAGGGCTGGCAGCTTATGCCGAACAGGTACCACTGGTTGGAGTGGTGGTTGATACTGCTGGCGCTGCTCACGTATTGCAGATCGGGGTGCATGAAGTATTGACCGTCGCCGAGTTACAGCCTTTGTGTCTGACGCGGGCCATCACGTCGGCAACCATCCGCTGGCAGATTGATCAGACCCGTCGCCAACACCTGGCTGAAGCCCGTGCGCAGGTGCAGGCATTGACAGTGCGATTGCAGAACGAGCAGATCCGCGATCCGCTCACCGGTCTGTATACCCGGCGTTATCTTAACGAGACGCTTGATCGCGAACTGCGTCGGGCCGACCGTGAGCAGATTGTGCTGAGCGTTGCGCTCATCGATATTGACCAGCTCGAACAGGTGAACTGGCAGTTTGGTCGTGCTCTCGGTGATGCCGTGCTCCAACATCTGGCCGGCTTGATTGGGCGTCAGGTGCGGGGTGGCGACATCTTTTGTCGGTATGGCAGTGATGAATTACTTCTGGTGCTACCGCGTGTCATGCCGGAAACGGCGTTTCAACGTGCCGAGCAGTGGCGGCTGTCGGTAGCCGAATCGATCATTCGCCCCGGTACCCTTGATCTTCAGGTGACAATTTCTATCGGATTAGCCTCGTTCCCGCGTGATGCACGAAATGCCGTCGAATTGATGAGTCGCGTCGGTGAAGCCTTGTACGCAGCAAAGGCGGCTGGTGGCAACTGTGTGCGGCAATGGCCGGGTGCTGACAGGTTGTTGTCGCAAGCCTGATGCCTGAAGACAGAAAAAGTGCTGTGCTGGTTGAGACCGGTCTTTGGCGCTTGTCTGAATAATGAATTATCCATGGGTATAGATAGACTCTTACACTGACAAGGGAGAACCGCTATGCGACTGGCAGGAAAACAGATCGCTATTCTGCTGGCAGAAGGGGTAGAAGACCTTGAGTTCTACGTGCCGTTGATGCGCTTGCAGGAAGAAGGGGCAGAGGTGTTGGCCGCCGGACTTGATCTGCGCCCGGTGCGGGGGAAGAATGGGTTAGAGATTACGCCAACCACGACGATTGCTGAATTGCGCGCCGATGATTTGTTTGGTCTTGTGCTCCCCGGTGGTTGGGCGCCTGATAAATTGCGTCGCTATCAGGTGGTAACCGATCTGGTGCGGGCAATGGATGCCGCCGGAAAGGTGATCGGGATCATTTGTCACGGTGGTTCCATCGCGATTTCTGCCGGTATCGTGCGTGGTCGTCCGGCTACCGGCTCGACCGGCATTAAAGACGATCTGATCAACGCCGGTGCGCTGTGGGTTGATGAAGCCGCATTCCGTGATGGTCATCTGGTATGGGGGCGGGTTGTCGCCGATATTCCGGTCTTCTGTCGCGAGCTGGTGGCGGCATTGGTGGAACGAGCATGATGTTGCGTATTGCCTACTGTTCACCGGTCAATCCGGCTCCTTCAGGCATCTCCGATTACAGTGAGGAGCTGCTGCCGTATCTTGCACAGTATGCTGCACTGACGCTCTTCGTTGAAGATGGTTTACGGCCAACCAATCCTCATCTGGCGAAACACTTCCCGATTAAGCCGATTCGCCAGCTTGAACGCATGGCCCGGCGTGGACAGTTCGATGCGATTATCTATCACATGGGCAACAGCCCGGCCCACGCCGGTATCTGGCGGATGGCACAGCGTGTACCCGGCGTGATTGTGTTGCACGATTTTGTGCTCCATCACTTCATGCTCTGGTATGCGGCCAACGTTCAGCGCGATGTCCAGCGCTATGTAGCCATGATGCGTGCACGCTACGGTGCCGACGGTGACCATATGGCGCAACTGATGATCCGTTCGCGCTTCAGCGAAGCTGCGTTTGCTTTTCCCTGCAACGAAGACGTGTTAGCGGCAGCCAAAGCGGTGATCGGTCATAGCCATTACCTGTTGCGGCGTGTGACCGCAACCCGTCCAGACCTGCTCTGTGGTTACGTGCCGATGGGGGTGCCACTGCCACCGTTGATCGACCGGATTGCTGCGCGGCAGCGACTCGGTTTACCACTCGATCAACCGCTACTGGCCAGCTTTGGCCATATCAACGCCTGGAAGCGGATCGAACCAACCCTGCGCGCCGTGGCCGGGTTGCGTCGTGAAGGCATCGATGTGCATTGTCTGCTGGTTGGCTCGGTGTCGCCAAATTATGACCTCAAAGGCGTTATCCAGCGTCTCGGCCTGCAAGAGGCGGTGACCGTCACCGGCTATGTTGCGCGGGCTCAATTTGAGGATTACGTGGCTGCTACCGATGTCTGCCTGAATTTACGTTATCCCACTGCCGGCGAAACCAGTGCCAGCCTGCTTCGCCTGCTCGGTGCAGGGAAGCCAACCCTGGTAAGCGCCGTGGATGCGTTTTGCGAATTGCCCCCCGATGTAGCGGCGCAGGTTGATGTTGACGAGAGTGAAACCGACCTCATTATCGCCTATTGTCGGCGTCTGCTCACCGATCCGGCGCTGGCAGCCGCACTGGGGGCACGGGCGCGGGCTTACGTCGCTACCGAACATACGCTGGCCGGTGCAGCACAGGCGATGATCGAGTTTCTGGCGAAGGTGTATGGCTGGGCGCCACCACAGCGCATTCGCCCTGATCCGCTTTGGGATCCGACACCGGTGGTTGAAGCAGAGACAACACCGTCGCCCCCATCACCCCAACCTGCCGCACCGGCGTCATTGCTGTTGCAGACAGCGGCTCAGGCGATGGCCGAGATCGGGTTGACTGAAGATGATACCGGCGCTTTGCAATCGGTGGCAACGAAGATTGCCGAGTTGCAGGGGAAGCATCCGTAACGAGCCATGTGTGGTTGGTCTGATGACCGACTCGGTACAGGAGATAGCTTCATGCGGGTTGTGATTCGAGAGGTTTTGAATGTCGGCGGCTTCTTTGCCGGCGAGACCGTTACGCTGGCGGTACAACCGTGGCCGGATCATGGGCCAGAGCAGACGATCACGATTGACGATGCGGCATTCGTGAACATCACTGCTCGCCATTTACTAGCACCGGGTATGGTGCTCGACCTGCTCTTTGCCGGTGATCGGGTCGAACAAGCGACATTGCTCGGTGCCGCCGATCATGCCGGTTTACGAACTGCACTGCGCCCTCAACCAATCTCCCCGACGCCGGTTCCGCGGGTACTCAGTTTTCATTGCCCGCATTGCAATCTCTGGGTACCGGCAAGCGGTGATCCGTCGGGGTGTGGGATATGTGGCACGCCGGCTCCGACGTTGTCGCTCGCCGTTCAGTCTACATAAGAGACCATTGGTTCAGTATAAGGGTCATCGTTTCGGTTATATACGCGCGAACCACCACAACACCACTCTCCTCTCCAGCTCGCAGCGCTGGCAGACCCAGGCCAGGAGCTGCTCCACCGGCAGCGGCAGCGTCCAGCTCGTCGCCGCCGCAACGGCATGCACTGAATACAACATCAGCTCTCGCCGCCCGCGGGTGGGACGCCGCTGCCCGTGCGACCATGTCTCTTCCCCGACCAGCACCAGCAAGAGCGGGTGGCTTCCCTGAGAACGTCCGACTGGTGCGTGGTAGCTGTTTCCCGTCGATCCTCAATCAAATACGACTCATGCGCCAGACAGCGCTTCAGCGTCATGCGGATCAGGCACCTGTTCAAGATTGCTTCATCAAGCCGTGACCGACTGAACAGGCGGTAGAATACCGTTCAGTTCGCGTCGTGCAATCCCAGCGCGAGCAACACCTGCGTGACGGTATGTCTGGCGAACGCAAACAGGTTACCAACCAGCAGTGCCACGGCCCGACGACGTGGCCGCTCCTAACGAAACGCCGGTCGGTGTGCTGTCAGGAGTGTCTGTAAGGTTACCCGCAACGCGGGTACGGTGGTTTGGGGGTGGGGTCCTGCTACATAGCGTGCCGCCTGGAAGGTGATGGTGGTTCCTGTTGATTACTCACCATACCAGCCTGGCCTGTCACATGCAAGCTCCTCCCAAAAAGGGCCAAAGTCCAGGTGCAGCAACCACGCTGCCGCACGCCACACCATGCGACACATGCGTAACGAGCGGGCAAGGCAACCAGTCCGGCACGCAATAGCACCGGAGATGATTGTCAGCCCTCCTCGCTACCTACGGCAGCCTGAGCGCAGGATATGCTGTTGGGTAATTGGTAAGCGTGCATGCGTCTGTGCGACCGTCTGGGAGCGTAACCGCACAGTTTTTATGAAATAAGTTCTAGTTCTATGCGTTGGTCACACTATTTTGGACGCCGGATAAATATTTGCTTCGGCAAACATACCCACCGTGCGCGTATTTGCTGGTACAATACCCTTAATATCCCCTCACAAGGCAAACCGCGAGGAGGCAGTATGAAGCGACGGGGCTGGAATCCCGCGACGTGGGTCAGTCTGGTACCCAACGGTTTAGGCCACGTCAAACCGAACCACTATTGGGAGATCGTGCGTACTATTTGGGAAAATCGCGACAATCTCGGCAAAGCATGGCGTATCTTGCACGAAGGTGTATGCGACGGCTGCGCGTTGGGAACAGCCGGGTTGCGTGATTTCACAATGAAAGGTGTGCATCTCTGCACGGTGCGACTCAATCTGCTGCGCCTGAACACGATGCCACCGCTCGACATTCATCGTTTGCACGATGTAGCCGACCTACAACGCCTGAACGGACGTGAACTGCGTGCTTTGGGCCGTCTCCCGTACCCGATGCTGCGCCGACGCGGCGAAGCCGGGTTTCGGCGGATCAGTTGGGATGATGCGCTCAACGAGATTGCTGCCCGGTTGCGTAACACCGATCCGCACCGGATGGCGTTTTACTTGACATCACGCGGGATTACGAATGAAACCTACTACGTAGCGCAGAAGGTGGCGCGTTTTCTCGGCACGAACAACGTTGACAACGCCGCCCGGCTCTGCCACGCACCGAGTACCACGGCGATGAAGCAGGCGCTAGGGGTAGCTGCATCAACCTGTAGCTATCGTGATTGGATTGGTACCGATCTGCTAATCTTCATCGGCAGTGATGCGCCGAACAACCAGCCGGTAACGACCAAATATCTCTACTATGCCAAACAACACGGCACCCGTATCCTTGTCATCAATCCTTACCGCGAACCGGGACTGGAACGCTATTGGGTGCCAAGTGTCTTTGAAAGTGCATTGTTTGGCACCCGACTGGCTGATCGCTTCTTCCAGATTCACACCGGTGGTGATATTGCCTTCCTGAATGGGACCCTCAAGCACCTGATCGAGCGCAACTGGCTGGATTGGGACTTCATTTCAGCGCATACGCGCGACTTTGAGAGGGTGCAGGTGGCACTGGCTCAGCAGTCGTGGGACGATCTGGAGCGGGCGAGTGGGGCAACGCGCGGCGAGATGCTGGCCTTCGCCGAGGCGCTGGCTCAGGCGAAGAGTGCCGTATTCGTGTGGAGCATGGGCATTACCCAGCACGAGTACGGGGTAGAGAATGTGAAAGCGATTCTGAATCTGGCCCTGGCCCGTGGCTTCATCGGACGTGAGTATTGTGGGGTGATGCCAATTCGCGGCCACAGCGGGGTACAGGGCGGCGGTGAGATGGGGTGCACCGCTACCACCTTCCCTGGTGGTAAACCGATCACACCCGATACCGCGCACTGGCTCGGCGAACAGTGGGGATTCGCAGTGCCGGCATGGAAAGGGCTGAGCTGCGGTGACATGCTCGATGTCGCCTACAACGGCGAACTCGATGTCTTCTACGCGGTGGGTGGGAATTTTCTCGACACGATGCCCGATCCCGCTTACATTCGTACCGCGCTGGCTCGACCGGCACTGCGCGTACACCAGGATATTGTGCTCACCACGCAGATGCTGGTTGAACCGGCAGACACCGTCATCTTGCTACCGGCGGCCACCCGCTACGAGCAGCGCGATGGCGGAACCGAAACCTCAACCGAACGCGAAATCATCTTTTCACCGTACATTGCCCCACCACCAGCCGAGGCGCGTAGTGAGTGGGAGATTTTGCTGAGCGTGGCGGAACGAACGAAGCCAGAACAGGCGCATCTGATCCATTTCGCCGACGGTCAGCAGATTCGGAATGAAATTGCCCGCATTGTCCCTGAATACAACGGGATTCAGCATTTGCACCAGACCGGTGATCATATTCAATGGGGTGGGCGCATCCTGTGTCGCGATGGTCGGTTCGGTACACCCGATGGAAAAGCGGTGTTCACACCGCTGAAGCCACCTGTAACTACCTTACCGCCGGCTATGTTCGTGCTAAAGACCCGCCGCGGCAAGCAATTCAACTCGCTCATCCACGATGAACGTGATCCACTCAATGGTGCGCTGCGCGATGACGTGCTCATCAACCCTGTTGACGCGGCCACACTCGGTGTTCGCGAAGGGGACTGGGTCATCTTGCGTTCAGCAGTTGGTGAAATGCGGGCACGGATCAAGTTTGCACCGCTCAAATCGGGCAACATCCAGGTCCACTGGCCGGAGGGTAACGTCTTGATTGATGCCCATCAGCGCGATCCAGGGGCGGGTGTGCCGTCATACAAGGCGCTGGTCAGCATCCATCCGATCACTGAGGCGGTGCTTCAGGAGCAGCGCTAACGCGGGGCATACGGCATGATAACGCGAGCAAGCACCCGGCGCCGCACGATACTGAAGGTACGCGATGGGCGCTGGCAACAGACAAAAGACACCGTCGTTGTTGAAGAACCGCTGGAGATTCGCCTGGCTACAGCGGGCAATCCGCAAAGTACTGCGCTGGCGACCGTGATGCGCACGCCAGGCGCCGATGTTGAACTGGCCGCCGGATTTTTGTTCGGCGAAGGGATTGTACGAGATCGCTACGACATCGTGACCATTCGCTACTGCGTTGACGCCGATCTCGATGAAGAGGCGCGGTTCAACACTCTGATCGTTACCCTGCGGCCAGAGCTTGACCTCAACCTCGACCATATCCGCCGACTCTTCTTCGTCTCGTCATCGTGTGGGGTGTGCGGAAAGATTTCGCTGGAAGCCCTGCGGTTACGCGGATGCACACCGCTTATCGATGACCCGACCCTGCAAGTACGTTGCTCGGTGCTGGCCGGAATCGATCAACGGGTGCAACAGGCACAGGAACTCTTTAGTCGGACCGGTGGCTTACACGCTGCCGCCCTCATCTCGCTTGACGGTCAGATCCACGCTCTTCACGAAGATATTGGTCGGCACAATGCCGTTGACAAATTGATCGGCGATCACCTGCTCGGTGGTCGACTGGAACTGCTGCGGCAATCAGTTTTGCTGGTGAGTGGTCGGGCCAGCTTCGAGATCATGCAAAAGGCACTGATGGCCCAGATTCCGATTGTCGCCGCCGTCGGTGCACCCTCGACCCTGGCGGTTACCCTGGCCCAGCATTTTAATATGACCCTGATCGGCTTTCTGCGGGGAAGCTCGTTCAACATTTACGCCGGCGCCGGACGGGTGGAGGAGGGGTAGAAACAGCTTTTGCCCGCGCAGACAACACCAGGCTTCCTCGTGTGTAGCGGGCAACACCCCCGTCTGCCAGGTGTTGCCCGTTGAAAACATCAGCTACGCAATGGTACGCGCCATGCGCCGTCGGGTTGCGTAGAAGACCGCCAAAAAGTTGTAGACCATGTGGAACAGGTAGGTGAAGGGCAACAGGGTGAACAAGGCCAGACCGAGCAGGCTGTGAACATACACGATACCGGGGACGAGTTGCAACCGGGCCAGCAGTTCTGTCCAGATAATGCAGAAGATAATTGTCCGAATCAAGACCCGATCAAACGGTCGCCGTCCAGGAGTACGGATACGATGTGCGGGAGGATCAATATCACTCACCACTGCGCCACTCCATCTGCGGAGTAAAACCGTCATCAGATGAAGATTACCAATAACGGCAAAAATGACTGCCACCCAGGTAATACCCACAAAGTAGGGAGCAAAATCACCGAAAAGAAAGCGTGATTGTAGCTCTTCTCCATTGCCGAAGATGATCGCCAGCAGATTGGCCGGCGTATAGTTGAAGCTGTGCTCAAGGTGTAACGCCACATCCGGGATCGGTCGACCGAGCAAGATGTTTCCGAAGACGATGAGTGCCGAAATCGAGTACCCGATCACCTCGGTGATAATCGCAACGTGATAAGCCAGGTAGCCGCGACCCCAAACGGGATTGGCACGACGATAAAAGTGCTGATACGGCCCAAACAGAACCGCAGCCAACGACTGCCAAAAGCCCAGGCGTGGCGGTGGCGACTCGAATGTTGGTGATATTCCCCGAAAACGGCGCTTCGTCAGTAATGCCATAACGAATCGGCCCAGGCGCAAGCCAACACCGACTACAAAAATGGTCATTGCAATTGGTGCAACAATATTCAGTAACGTGATAAGCATAGGACACCTCTACTTACGAATAGCGAACATACTAATCGGCGGTAATTGAGCGTTGTTTTGGTGCGGTCACGACTTCACGCCAGGCCCGTAACAGGTCGTACACGTGAGGATGATCCTTGCTGAATCGTCTGACAATATCATCCTGCTCAAGCCAATCAAGGAGGGCTGGAAATTCGGGAAGCTGCATCAACATTGACAGGCGACCCTCAATACTGTGCGCAACGAAAAACTCGTGATCACGATTCTGTAATTCGGCCGGAATGCGCATCCGATCCAGTTCACCGCGTTTGGCAAGCGCCTGCTCCATTGCGGCATACACAACCTCAAACAACACCAGTGCCATACGTTCGCCTTGCGGGGCCAGGCCGTAGGTCTGACAGGTATCTTCCAGTGACAGCGTACACACCACGCACGGTGATGTCACGTATGTGGCATTGGTGGCGCGAATCTGGTTGGCCTTCAGCACCGAAATCTTGCGACGAGTCGCAGTGTTTTCCGGTAACCGCATCCCACCGGCACCACCATTGCAGCAATAATTATGCTCGCGGTTGGGTGTCATCTCGATAAAATTGTCGGTGACGAGATTCAGTAATTCGCGGAACAGATCGCCCAGGCCAGAAAGACGGGTCGCATAACAGGGATCGTGCAGCGTCACCTTCAGATGAGTCTTTTCAACCGGTAGCCGTCCCTGCTTGATCAAATCAAGCATCAGCGCATCAACACTAACAATCGGATAGCGGAAAGGCCGGCCCAGGGTTTCAGAGGCTTCGGCGTAAAGGGTGCGGGTATCGCAGCCACACTCTACGAGCAGAATGTTCTTCACGCCCAGCCGATCCGCTTCCTGTTCCCAATCTTCTAACATTTGCTTTGAAAGGTTATGATGCACAGCAATATGGTCAATCTCAGTGCCGGTATCAATCACATAAGGCGAAATAGTGTAGCTGACACCAGCCGCATTCAGAATTTTGATAAGTTTAATGCCGTAATCAGGAATTTTCGTATTACCGGCTGCCGGGCACACAAAGAGCATGTCAGCCCCAGGCACATCAACCGGCACCTCCAAATCCTCACTACGCAAAAACAGGCCGACGCGACCGATGACCTGGGGCATGGTTAACCCAAAACTATGTCGATGTCGATCAGTATTTTCGATAATTGACCGAATGGTGGGATTGGCGAGGCTCAGACCGGAATCGGCGTATGCGGCGCGGGCCAGGCGAACAATCCGGCGAATACTAATCCCGGATGGACAGGCCAGGGTACAACGTCCACAGGCAGTACATGCCCAGAAGTATTGCATATGTTCCCGCAAATCGGCGACTGTGGGAGTTGGCACTAACCCCAATGCACCCCCAATGCGCCCCTCCACCGTCATATAGCGATGATAGATCTGGCGAATCAGACCGGTCTTATACGTGGGATGAAGTTTCTCATCACCGGTCACCAGATACCATGCACATGCCTCGCCGCACATCTTGCAATCCATGCAGGCTTCGAGGTTGACCACATCCTCGGCAGTCAGGTTGTGGCGCAACGAATCGACGAACGCTTGCATCTCCGGTTCCATGCAAAGCCCTCCTCACGATGGTTTTGATATCCAAATGTGTCAAATGCGATTGATTGAAGATGGGAATTGGTAACAGGACGAACATGGGTAACGCACTCCCCCTCAGCGCAGGCCGAGAAATGGTTCTGATAAATGTCACCCCGATAACGTAATAACCAGGAAAGATGTATAAGGCATCAAAATCAAGTAATTTTGTGTACTAAAAAATGTTTTATTAAAAACATTTTCTTGCTATTGTTTTTATCTGTTTATTCATATCTCAAATTGCGATGTTTGAATTATAATCATTCCCTCAGAGAATATTTGTTAAGATATAACAACCCGGAATTGTCGCATGATCCATCTGTTATCAATCAGCACAACGGTGCGGCGTATAGCGCATTGCAAAGGGCAATAATCGGTTTCGCAAACTGGTGCCCACGTTCACAATATTCCGCAGGTATTTACTCATCGATGCTGTCTGCGCTTGAACACGTTGCGGAGGAGGCGAAATCAGCGGGATATTCCAGGATATTGTGATGCGGCGTAAGGCGTGTTAGCCCGCACATTTTGTCTGCCCTGGACTCAGGATTGCCCGCCAAACTTCGCGCCACGTGCATCACGAGCGGGCAAGGCAACTAATTCAGCGTGTGATTGCTGCTGCGGCAGCCACGCTGCCGCACGCCAAACTCTGTGAAAGGGGTTGTGCTTGCTTGCACGATCAGTAGGGGCGACGCATACGTCGCCCCTACTCGTCATCATATCAAAGATGGCAGCATAATGTGACACACCAGCCAACTCTTGCCTTGATACTGTACCTGAACGAGGCACTGCTGGACGCCAGCACTAGTAGGGGCACGGCATGCCGTGCCCCTACCGCTGCACCGCCGACAACCAACCAGTGCTCGCCAGTAGCACTTCTGAACGATACACGTTGTTGAGAACGATGTGGGGTCAGACTAGAACCTATTTCAAAAACATCGACGAGAAGGTATCTCATTCATTGCCAACCGATTCCATGGTCGTGACGAGCACACCCGGCGTCCGCGTGACCAGCCGGGTCAACGGCGTACCACGCACCGGGTCGTGAGCACGGCTGCTGCGGCAGCATGGCTACCGCACTCCAAACTACGCGCCACGTGCATGCCGAGCGGGCAAGGCAATTAATCAAGCGTGTGCTTGCAGTGCGGTAGCGTGGTTGCCGCACGCCAAACTACGCGCCACGCGCATCACGAGCGGGCAAAGCAAGTAGCACCTGTTTCACCATTACTGGATGATGTTGTCAACGGCGTGCCACACGTTGGGTCGTGAGCGCGGCTGCTGCGGCAGCATGGCTGCCGCCCGCCAAACTACGCGCCACGTGCATGCCGAGCGGGCAAGGCAAGTAGCACCTGTTTCATCATTACTGGATGATGTTGTCAACGGCGTGCCACACGTTGGGTCGTGAGCGCGGCTGCTGCGGCAGCATGGCTGCCGCCCGCCAAACTACGCGCCACGTGCATGCCGAGCGGGCAAAGCAATCAATCCTACGTCTCATTAGACCGGAGATAGTCGTTAGCCCTCCTATCTCCTATCTCCTATCTCCTATCTCCTACCTCCTATCTCCTATCTCCTACCTCCTACCTCCTATCTCCTATCTCCTATCTCCTACCTCCTACCTCCTATCTCCTATCTCCTACCTCCTATCTCCTACCTCCTATCTCCTACCTCCTACCTCCTATCTCCTACCTCCTATCTCCTACCTCCTATCTCCTATCTCCTCCCTCCTCCCTCCTCCCTCATCCCCCCAACTCAACCGTCGCGCTGAGCGCCGTTGCCCCGTCAGGTCCCTGTGCTTCCAGATCGATGCGGTCGCCGTTGGGGCGGGCCAGCAGGCGGAAGGGGGCCAGATCGAAGAGTGGCGCCTGGCTGCGGAACGAAAAGCCAACAATCGGGCGGGATGTATGGTGACGGGCCAGTTCCATTAGCAGGACTGCTACCAGGGGGCCATGCACGACCAGGCCCGGATAGCCCTCTTCGTGCTGAGCGTATGGCCGGTCGTAGTGAATCCGATGCGCATTGAAGGTGAGGGCTGAGAAGCGAAAGAGCAGACGCGGATCGGGCACAACAGTACGGGTGATTGCATCGTGTACCGGTGGTAACTCTACCGGTGTGGGGGCCGGCACCGGTGCCCCCGGCTCACGGTACACGATGTCTTGCTCTTCTTCGATACAAAGCATCTCATGTTGGTATATCTGGTAGCCGACCGTCACAAATGCCAGCGGCCCGCTGCGACCGCTTTTTTGAGTGATGTTGCGGATCACACCTTCACGACGCGCCGGTTGGCCGATGCGCAGCGGGTGATGAAAGCGGATGCGGGCACCGGCAAACATGCGGCGTGGATAGGGTATCGGTGGGATAAAGCCGCCGCGCTGCGGATGACCATCACTGCTGAGCTGCGACTGTGGGGCACGGGGCAGAAAGTAAAACCAGTGCCAGAGCGGAGGGAGCGGACTATCCGCAGTTGGTGCTCCCGACGGCGGCTCAAGCGTTGCGGCTGCGGCAATCGCCTGGGCCAGACAAATATCATCTTCCACCTGCTCAGTACGCCCAATCCAGGCCATCCAATCCGCGCTGCTCATGGTCGGTTGACCTCCTTGTTTGCAATATTGATACGTTTGGTACGTGGAACAGGCCTATTATACTATGCATAACCCACGTATAACCATCGCAAATTGTGCAGGAGGTGCAAGTATTTACTTACATTAACTCACAGTTAACTCTTAGAAACTGACAATTGCGCACGTTTCGCTTTTATGCTATGGTATGAATACACGACTCCATGATCCATATTCTGGATGAGCCAGGGCGGCCATGGTGGCCTCATGCTTAGCCAATGGTGGCTGCGGGTATTCTTTTTGTTTACGGCAAGGAGAGGGAAGAGGAATGGCAAAAGCGTCACGCCTGACCAGATCAACCGGTCAGCCAACGGAGGTGTCAGAAGGACAGGTCACCGGGACAAGCGAGATGCCCCCCACAGGAGAAGAACCATCAGGACACGCAGAATCAAAGCCGCCGGCCAGTGATCCGATGAGCACACCGGGCACCGGTCAGGAGCAGTTGCCGTTGAGTGGCATTCGGGTCATTGATGTAGGTAATTTTCTGGCCGGCCCGTATGCTGCTTCCATCCTGGGTGAATTCGGTGCCGAGGTGCTCAAGATCGAACACCCGCTGGGTGGCGATCCGATGCGTCGTTTCGGCACTGCAACTGCGCGCCACGATGCAACACTGGCCTGGCTGAGCGAGGCCCGTAACCGTAAGTCGGTCACGATTGATCTGCGTCAGCAAGAGGGCGTTGCGCTCTTTCTGAAGCTGGTCGCCAAATCCGACATTCTGATTGAAAACTTTCGCCCCGGTACGATGGAAGAATGGGGCTTGAGCTGGCCTGTTTTGCAGGCGACGAATCCCGGACTGATTATGCTGCGGGTGTCGGGCTATGGTCAGACCGGGCCGTACCGTCGGCGTTCGGGGTTTGCCCATATTGCCCACGCTTTCAGCGGCCTCTCGTATCTGGCCGGGTTCCCCGGCGAAACGCCAGTCTTGCCGGGAACGGCACCGCTCGGCGACTATATCGCCAGTCTGTTCGGGGCGATTGGGATTTTGATCGCGCTGCGCCACAAAGAGCAGACCGGACGCGGGCAGTTGATCGATGTCGGGATTTACGAAGCGGTCTTCCGGATTCTGGATGAGATTGCCCCGGCTTACGGTCTGTTCGGCAAGATTCGTGAACGCGAAGGGGCCGGGAGTTTTATTGCTGTTCCGCATGGCCATTTCCGCTCGAAGGACGGCAAGTGGGTTGCGATTGCCTGTACCACCGACAAGATGTTTGAACGGCTGGCCGAAGCAATGGAGCGCCCGGAACTGGCTTCGCCGGAACTGTACGGCGATCAACGCAAACGGCTGGCAGCACGCGATATTGTGAACCAGATCACGATTGAATGGGTCGGTTCGTTGACGCGCGACGAGGTGATGCGGCGTTGTCTGGAGAAGGAAGTTCCCGTTGGCCCACTCAACAGCATCGCCGATATGTTCAACGACGAACATTTTCTGGCTCGCGGCAACTTTGCCTGTATCGAAGCCGAGGGTATCGGCGAAGTGGTGGTTCCGAACGTGATCCCCAGACTGTCAGAAACACCGGGACGGGTGACCAACCTCGGCCCACCGCTGGGGAATGCCACGTATGAGGTGTTGCGCGAGCTGCTTGATATTTCTGCCGAAGAGATCAAGCGTCTGCGCAGCCGCAAGATTATTTAGCCATCCCGATCACAAGTTGCTACCTTGGTCACCACAGAGACACGGAGGACACCGAGGAACGGGTATAACCTGACTTACTGCCTTGAGGCGTGACGTAGTGCGTCGATGGGAACTGGATGCTACCCAAATCATGCAGGTACGTCACACGGTGTTATGCGCAACGTCGTGCTGTTCATCCTGAAGGTCAGCTTCCGTGTCCTGCTCACAGCACAGATGGCAACCTGGGTTATGCTGTAACAATACCACTTACGAGGTGAAGGCAATGGATGGAACGACCACAACGTTGCCGCTGGCCGGAATTCGCGTTATCGATGCCGCGACGGTGATTGCTGCGCCTTTTTGTGCGACCCTGTTGGGCGAATTCGGCGCTGACGTGTTGAAAGTAGAACATCCTATCGGCGGTGATGCGCTGCGCCGCTTCGGGACGCCGACCGCACGCGGCGATACGCTGACCTGGCTGAGCGAGTCGCGCAACAAGCGTTCGGTTACGCTCAACCTGCAACATCCCGAAGGGGCGCGTGTCTTCAAAGAGCTGATCGCCCACTCCGATGTGCTGTGCGAAAATTTTCGCCCCGGTACGCTGGAAAAATGGGGGCTGGGTTGGGATGTGTTGAGCAAGATCAACCCGCGCCTGATTATGTTGCGGGTCACCGGCTATGGGCAGACCGGGCCGTACCGTGATCGACCGGGGTTTGCCCGGATTGCGCACGCCGTCGGTGGCATCGCGTATCTGGCCGGTATGCCGAAAGGGACACCGGTGACGCCGGGGTCAACGACACTCGCCGATTACATGACCGGTCTCTACGGCTGTATTGGCGTGCTGCTGGCGCTGCGCCACCGCGAACAGACCGGACGCGGCCAGTACATTGATGCCGCTCTGTACGAATCGGTCTTCCGCTGTAGCGATGAGCTGGTGCCGGCCTACGGGATGTATCGCAAGGTGCGTGAACGCCACGGTTCCCACTACAACGAGTTTGCCTGTCCTCACGGCCACTTCCAGACCAAAGACGGGAAATGGGTGGCGATCTCGTGTGCGACCGATAAGCTGTTTGCCCGACTGGCAAATGCGATGGGGCGCCCCGAACTGGCGTCGTCGAGTGTCTACGGCGACCAGAAAGTACGGCTGGCGCACGCCAGTGATGTGAACGAGATTGTGCGTGACTGGTGTAGCTCGCTGACCCGCGCCGAAGTGCTTGAGCGCTGTTACGCCACGGCTACCCCGGCGGCACCGCTGAACGACATTGCCGACTTCTTCGGTGATCGCCACGTCCACGCTCGTCGGAATCTGGTCGCGATTGATGCCGAAGACCTGGGGGAGACGTTGATCATGCCGAATGTGGTGCCAAAGCTCTCGGAGACACCGGGCAGCATTCGCTCGCTCGGCCCGAAACTCGGCGAGCATACGGAAGAGGTCTTGAAAGAGATTCTCGGCATGTGCGACGAGCAGATCAACGATCTGCGTTCAAAGCGGGTGATATAGGTTCTGGCTATGGGAGCGAGGGCGTGGCACCGATGCACGGCGATGCGCTCTACACGTCCTCGGCTAATGGTGGCCTGTATCGGCAAGAGTAATGGCACCGCAGCGCACCCATACCTTGCCTGGCACGGTATGGGGAGCACGGCGATCAACCATCTCCCGTTCGGCTGGGGCAGGGCGGCACGATTGACCGGCGACCGGCGACACCAGGCACTATTCGCCGGCCCGGCCCGCAACCCGGCGCAGATCACCGATCTGCGCTCGCAGCGGGTGACTCAGGTTCTGGCTGGGGGAGCGAGGGCGTGGCACCGATGCACGGCGATGCGCTCTACACGTCCTCGGCCAATGGTGGCCTGCATCGGCAAGAGTGATGGCACCGCAGCGCACCCATACGTTGCCCGAAACCGTATGGGGAGCACGGCGCGGCTGGTGCAGGGCAACGGTACGACCTGGGGCAGGGCGGCACGATTGACCGGTGACCGGCGACACCAGGCAGTATTCGCCGGCCCGGCCCAAAATCCGGCGCAGATTAGCGATCTGCGCTCGCAGCGGGTGACTCAGGTTCTGGTTGTGGGAGCGAGGGCGTGGCACCGATGCATGGCGATGCGCTCTATCCGTCCTCGGCTAATTGGTGGCTTGCATCGGCAAGAGTGACGGCACCGCAGCGCACCCATACCTTGCCTGGCACGGTATGGGGAGCACGGCGATCAACCATCTCCCGTTCGGCTGGGGCAGGGCGGCACGATTGACCGGCGACCGGCGACACCAGGCACTATTCGCCGGCCCGGCCCGCAACCCGGCGCAGATCACCGATCTGCGCTCGCAGCGGGTGACTCAGGTTCTGGCTATGGGAGCGAGGGCGTGGCACCGATGCACGGCGATGCGCTCTACACGTCCTCGGCTAATGGTGGCCTGCATCGGCAAGAGTGATGGCACCGCAGCGCACCCATACGTTGCCCGAAACCGTATGGGGAGCACGGCGATCCACCATCTCCCGTTCGGCTGGTGCAGGGCTGCGCGGTACTGGCGATCCTGAAGCGAATGACGCTTCGTCACGTTCGAGATGACGTCTTCCCATCCAACAGGCTATACCATCGCATACTTGCGGAGGCAGTGAGTGGTATCCGCATTGATTTGAGAGGAGCACCATGAAGGGTATTCTCCACGGATTGCGTGTAGTGGAGGGATCGGCCTTTGTTGCCGCACCGCTGGGGGGCATGACGCTCGCGCAGTTGGGGGCCGATGTGATTCGCTTCGACCCTATCGGCGGCGGTCTCGATTATAAACGCTGGCCGGTTACGCTCGACGGTAAGCATAGTCTGTTTTGGGCCGGTCTCAACAAGGGCAAACGTTCGATTGCGATTGATATTCGCCATCCACGCGGGCAGGAGTTGCTGACGCAGCTTATCTGCGCACCCGGCGAGCATGCCGGTCTCTTTATTACCAATTTTCCGGCGCGCGGTTGGTTGAGTTACGATGAGCTGAAGCGTCACCGCGCCGACCTGATTATGGTCAATCTGGTCGGGCGGCGCGATGGCGGGTCAGAGGTGGATTACACCGTTAACCCGCAGTTGGGGCTGCCGTTTATGACCGGCCCGGTCACGACGCCTGATGTGGTTAATCACGTGCTGCCGGCCTGGGATATTGTGACCGGGCAGATGATTGCGCTCGGTCTGCTGGCTGCCGAGCGTCACCGTCGGCTGACCGGTGAGGGGCAACTGGTGAAGATTGCGCTGAAGGATGTCGGGCTGGCGATGATCGGCCATCTGGGGATGATTGCCGAGGTGATGATCAACGATACCGACCGTCCACGGCAGGGGAATTATCTCTACGGGGCGTTCGGGCGCGATTTCGAGACCCTCGATGGGAAGCGGGTGATGGTGGTTGGTTTGACCGATTTGCAGTGGAAGGCGCTGGGCAAGGCGACCGGTCTGACGGATGCGTTCAATGCGCTCGGTGCGCGGCTGGGGCTGAATATGGACGAGGAAGGCGACCGCTTCCGTGCCCGCCACGAGATCGCTGCGCTGCTTGAACCCTGGTTCCACGCCCGCACGCTGGCCGAGGTACGACGCATCTTTGAACAGCACCGCGTCACCTGGGCGCCGTACCGCACGGTACGGGAAGCGATTGCCCAGGACCCCGACTGCTCCACCGATAACCCGATGTTTGCGATGGTCGAGCAGCCCGGCATTGGGAGCTACCTGATGCCGGGTTCGCCGCTGGATTTCACTGCCGTCCCGCGTCTGCCTGTCCAGCCTGCGCCCCGGCTCGGCGAGCACACCGATGAGATTTTGCTGGAGGTGCTGGGCTTGAGTGAAGCTGAAGTCGGTCGCTTGCACGATGAAGGGATTGTGGCCGGGCCAGATCGGGCAGCGTAGCCGTATGCACTGCCGCCGAATGATGAGATTGAAACACGGAGGGAGAAGATCATGCGCAAGCTAGCTCACAACTTCTACAAACCGTTGGCCATCGGTGCTCCGGAGCCGATCCGCGAGCTGCCGGTTCGCCCAGAGCGGGTCGTCCACTTTTTTCCGCCCCACGTGGAAAAGATTCGCGCCCGTATTCCCGAAGTCGCCAAACAGGTTGATGTGCTGTGCGGCAATCTGGAAGACGCGATTCCGATGGACGCCAAAGAGGCCGCCCGCAACGGCTTTATCGAGGTAGTCAAAGCAACCGATTTCGGCGATACCGCGCTCTGGGTGCGGGTCAATGCGCTCAACAGCCCATGGGTGCTCGACGATATTGCCGAGATTGTGGCCGCGGTGGGCAATAAACTCGATGTGATTATGATCCCGAAGGTCGAGGGGCCGTGGGACATTCACTTCGTTGATCAGTATCTGGCGCTGCTCGAAGCCCGCCACCAGATCAAAAAGCCGATTCTGATCCATGCTCTGCTAGAAACCGCCCAGGGCATGGTCAATCTGGAAGAAATTGCCGGTGCCAGCCCCCGCATGCACGGCTTCAGTCTGGGGCCGGCTGATCTCGCCGCTTCGCGTGGCATGAAGACCACCCGTGTCGGCGGTGGGCACCCCTTCTACGGCGTGCTGGCCGACCCGCAAGAAGGTCAGGCCGAGCGGCCATTCTATCAGCAAGACCTCTGGCACTACACGATTGCGCGGATGGTTGATGTGGCAGTTGCCCATGGCCTGCGCGCCTTCTACGGCCCCTTCGGCGACATCAAGGATGAAGCCGCCTGCGAAGCCCAATTCCGCAACGCCTTCCTCCTCGGCTGCACCGGTGCGTGGTCGCTCGCGCCCAACCAGATTCCCATCGCCAAGCGCGTCTTCAGCCCGGACGTGAACGAGGTGCTCTTCGCCAAACGCATCCTGGAGGCGATGCCCGATGGTTCGGGGGTGGCGATGATTGACGGCAAGATGCAAGACGATGCGACCTGGAAGCAGGCGAAGGTGATCGTTGATCTGGCGCGGATGATTGCGAAGAAAGACCCCGACCTGGCCCAGGCGTATGGTCTGTGACGGTGCAGCAAGGAGAGAGGGATGAGCGCTAAAACCAATCCCGGCAACTTCTTCGAGGATTTTCGGCTTGGTCAGACGATTGTCCACGCCACGCCGCGCACGATTACCGAAGGCGACGTTGCCCTCTACACGTCGCTGTACGGTTCCCGCTTTGCGCTTACCTCATCAACCCCCTTTGCGCAATCGTTGGGGCTGGAGCGAGCGCCGATTGATAGCCTGCTGGTGTTTCATATCGTCTTCGGTAAGACGGTACCCGACATCTCGCTCAACGCGATTGCCAATCTCGGCTACGCCGGTGGACGCTTTGGCGCAGTGGTCTACCCCGGCGACACCCTTTCCACCACTTCAAAGGTGATCGGTTTGCGCCAGAACAAAGACGGCAAAACCGGTGTGGTGTATGTCCACTCGGTGGGGGTGAACCAATGGGACGAGGTCGTGCTCGAATACATCCGCTGGGTGATGGTGCGGAAGCGCGACCCGAACGCACCGGCACCGGAGACGGTTGTCCCCGACCTGCCCGACTCGGTACCGGTCACCGATTTGACCGTCCCGTACACCGTATCGGCGGCGAACTACAATCTGGCCCACGCCGGCAGCAACTACCTCTGGGACGATTACGAGGTGGGTGAGAAGATCGATCACGTGGACGGGGTCACGATTGAGGAGGCCGAGCACATGCAGGCGACCCGGCTCTACCAGAACACAGCGCGGGTCCACTTCAACCTCCACGTTGAGCGGGAAGGGCGGTTTGGCCGGCGGATCGTGTACGGCGGCCACATCATCAGCCTGGCGCGTTCGTTGTCGTTCAACGGGCTGGCCAATGCGCTGAGCATTGCGGCCATCAACAGCGGGCGCCACACCAACCCCAGCTTTGCCGGCGACACGATCTACGCCTGGTCAGAGATTCTTGCCAAGATGGCGATTCCGGGCCGCACCGATATTGGCGCCTTGCGGGTACGTACCGTCGCCACCAAAGATCGCCCGTGTCACGATTTTCCCTACCGTGACGCGGAGGGGAACTACGATCCGGCGGTGGTGCTTGATTTTGATTACACAGTATTGATGCCGCGTCGGGGATGACTGGTCGCCCTCACCTCACCCCCCGGCCCCCGCTCCTCTCCCCTGACGGGAGAGGAGCGGGGGAGGGAGGGGCGTGCGCCATTATGGTTGCCGGTTACTGCAATCCCGGCCCCCCTCCCGGCCTCCCCCCGCTGGCTATGCATTACCCATAACTGGTGTCAACCACGTGCGTATCAGCCGGTATGATCGCCATAGGTGCTGTTGTGGGCGACTGGACTGGTGGCAGTGCGCTGCTCCAGCCGTGCTATCACGTGCTGAATGGATTGCCTTACACGCTCATCATGCGCGTGGCGCAAGGTTTGGAGTGCGGCAGCCATGCTGCCGCGCCAGCCGTACACACGATCCGGCGCGTGGTACACCGTTACCCATCCTGGTCACGAGGGTGTTGGATGTGCTTGTTTCGATCATCGCGTCGGTCAGGCATGCATGCGACCCCTACGTGTAGGTGGTTATGTTGCAAGAGATTCGTGCTTGCGCACCAGCGGCCACGGCCAGCACCTGCCGGCGGTGGCGAGGATGCCTGCACGCAGGCTGGAAGCCTGCGCCACGGGGAGCCGCCACAGGGGGCACTTGCAGCCAGCCTAACGCAGCGTGACATGTGGGTAATGCATAGCGCGCTGGGGCGCGGGAGAGGGGCAGGGGGTGAAGGCGTGCTCTGCATAGCTCCCATGCATCTCATTCCCGCCCCCCTCCCGGCCTCCTCCCGCTGGAGGAAGGTGGCGGTGTGCTACATCAAAAATCAGCTCGTCGCCCGTGTGATGGGGGAGCAAAAGCGATGCGCTCCGGTCAACCAGATGTGATCTGACTGCACCCTTTCTATCCCTGAACTGCTGAAGGCGACAGCCCCGGCACTTCAACCACTATCTTCTTATCTCCTAATCTCCTACCTTCTACCTTCTACCTTCTACCTTCTATCTCCTATCCCCTATCCCCTATCCCCTATCTCCTATCCCCTATCCCCTATCTCCTATCTTCTATCTCCTATCTCCTATCTCCTATCTCACACTTTACGCCGAAAGCGACGCAATAACGCGCTAAACTGTCGCCGTTCGGAGCGGTCGAAGGGCTTGCCGGCATACACCACCCGTTGATACGCCTCGGTGAGCGCCTGTAATTCGGCGGCACCTGCGGGTAACTCGCCGCTGATCCGTTCCGCATACTCTGCCGGGGTCTGCGGTGGCCGGCGGGGGTAGCCACGCGCAGTGGCGTGACGGAGCGCAGCATGGTAGCAGGCAATCACCGTATCCACCGGCCCGCTGCGGCTGCACCGTGAGTGTGGTGGGGGAGGCGGCTCCTCTTGCGAATGCCACCAGTGCGGCCAGCCCCCGATACGCCGGTGGCGCAGGTGGTGCCACCAGGCCGTCAGCCAGGTCACGGCATTCACCCATGCCGCCTTCAGCCACGTCTGGCGGCGCGCAATCCGCCAGAACGCCAGCACGGTGAGCACGGCTACACAGAACCAGAAGATAAGGCCGGGCCATACCATCGGCTCGCTGGCGGTGGCCGGAGGAATGAGCGGCGGCTGCGGGATGGGCATCGCGGCGGAGGTTGAGTTTGTGGTGAGGAGCCAGTTGAGCAGCAGGTAGAGGAGCATTGGCAGCAGCATGATCAGACTGATCAGGCCGACGAACAGGAGCGATGCGATGAGGCCGATGAAGATGACCAGCCCGACCAGTGAGTAGATGGCCCGGCGCCATTCTTCCGGCATGGACATCTCGCGGGGGAAGGGAAATACCAGCGTCAGCACGATCATCAGACCGATGAGCATTACGCTCAGCAGGTGCCAGCTTCGTTGCACATCAACCGCGACCTCGGCACCATCGCTCTGCCAGTCGGCCAGGGACGCCCGCCGGCGGGCAAGCTCGATCAGGCTGAGTCCGCCGATCAGATACAACGCAATCCAGCCGGAAAACGCATCTGCATTCCCTGGCCGCCAGCTCTGGAGCCAGATGATCAACAACCCGCCCCAGCTTACGCCGCTGATGATCGCTTTGACTGCATTCCAGCGGCGAATTTTTGCGTCGCTGTTGTAGAAGAGTACGTCGAGAGTGTACAGGGGCATTTTTTGGGGTGGATTTGGTGTTATGGCCGCGATGGCAGCGATCCCGCTCCGACTGAGCATCACCACCGTAGTCAGCGCCAGCAGGCAGATGAGAAATGGAACATCGAAGAAGGCCAATGGATCAGTGATCCAGCTCATCATCGCCCGGATACCCTCGCCGCCGAAGCCCAGCGTCGCTACCAGCCGGGCCAGCACAACCAGCGCAAAAATCTCGGCGGCCAGATAGCGCAACGTGCCACCTTCCGCTTCGTGCAGGCCGGCCAGCATCCGCATCCGCAAGGCAAACGCTTCCATACCGGCGATGATACTGGCACCGATCAACCACAACGGCTGCCAGCCGATCTGATCCAGGATCAGATCGCCGATGGAAGCCAGGGGCAGCGTGATCAGAAGCACAATCAGGATCGCCGGGCCGATGAGTGAAGGCTGGTGCATAGCCCCTCCGCCGAGTCGTCGCCTGTCAGATAACTTCTATTGTACCTGATAGAACTATCATTCGCATGTCAGATACCATCTCGATCATGACGTGCTATACTACCTGCGATGTCGGACTATACGCGGCGCAGAGCAGGACGCTGCAAGACAATACATCAGGTCATACATCTTATGATTCGCTCACGTCGTTTACATGCAAATGGTCGCAATGGTCGCCGCCACGTGCCGCCACATCTGTTGCGCGGGTTGCGGGGCCGATCAACACCACGATCTGCGGTCAGTCGCTGGCTTGTTAATGCGCTCCTGGCCGGACTTGGTTTAGTAGCGGTGGTGATCGTCGCTATCGCCGGCTTTGCCTACAATGCCTACGCGCAGGTTGCCGAGAGTCTGAAACCGCGACTGGCTTTGCTCGATAACCGGGAATTGTTCGAGAACTCGCGCATCTTTGACCGTAACGGTGAGCTGCTGTACGAGTTTTTCGATACCGGCAAGCGCACAAAAGTGACGATTGACGAGATTAGTCCGCTGTTGATTCAGGCGACGATTGCGATTGAGGATAAGACCTTCTATACCAATCCGGGCATCGATCTGGCCGGTATTGTGCGTACTCTGATTGACAGCCTGCGGGCAGGTGAAGAGACCGGTGGTGCCTCGACGATTACACAGCAGGTGATCAAGAATAGCGTGCTCACCCCGGAAGAGCGTCTCCCGGAACGGCGTTACGAACGGAAACTGAAGGAGATTATCCTCGCCCAGGAGCTGGATCGCATCTATACCAAAGATCAGATTCTTGAGCTATATCTGAATGAGAATTTTTACGGCAATCTGGCCTACGGTATTCAGGCGGCCAGTGAGGTCTATTTTGGGGTGAGCGCGGCTGATCTTGATTTGAACCAGGCGTCGCTCCTTGCCGGTTTGCCACAGTTACCATCGGTCTACAATCCGATTAACTATCTGGAGCGCGACGAGCAGGGTGGTTATCTCCCGCCCGTCTTTGTCGGCGATGGCTGGCTTGACCCCGATGCCCGTCTGCCCGCCGGCACACCGCTGCCACGGATCCGGCAGGCGGCTGTGTTGCGTCGGATGGTTGAGGATGGCTACATCACCGAAGCGCAGGCTCGCCAGGCATTGGCCACACCGCTGCGGTTCGCGCCGCAAGAGGCACCCCTCAATGCGCCGCACTTCGTCTTCTATGTGCGCGACCTGCTCTTGCAACGCTACGGCGCTCAGATTGTGTATGGCGGTGGTTTGCGGATCACAACCACGCTCGACCTGCAATTGCAACGGATGGCCCAGCGCACCGCCTTCGAGCGTATCGCTGAACTGGAGTCGCGCAACATTCACAATGCCGCGGTCGTGATTATGCAGCCGAACACCGGTCAGATTTTGGCGATGGTCGGTAGTATTGATTACAACGCGGTCAAACCAACCACTACGCCCGGCGAGTCGGGTAATGTGCTCGACGGTCAGGTGAATGTGGCGACACGCGAGCGGCAACCCGGTTCGGCGCTGAAGCCGTTTACCTACCTGGCGGCGATGGAACAGGGGATGACCCCAGAGACGGTGCTGTGGGATGTGCCAACTCGCTTCCCAACCGGTACCGGTGACTGGTACGCGCCGCAAAACTATAACGGCCAGTGGAACGGGCCGGTTCGTATCCGTACCGCACTGGCGAATTCGTTGAATATGCCGGCAGTGCGGGCACTGAAGTTTGCCGGGATTGACTACACGATCCGGTTGCTGGAACGGGTTGGCATCCGTACCGGTCTGAAACGTGGTGCCGGTTTCTACGGCCTTTCGTTGACGCTCGGTGGCGGTGAGGTGTCGCCCCTGGAGCTGACAACCGCGTACAACACTCTGGCCAGCGGTGGTCGTTACTTTGCACCGGTCGCTATCCTGGAGATTACCGACTCGCAGGGCCGTGTTCTTGAACGGTTTACCCAAACCCCTGGCGAGGAGGTGGTTGATCCGGCGCTGGTCGCAATCATCTCTGACATGCTCAGTGATGATCGTGCGCGCCAGGCCATCTGGGGACTGAACAGCCCGCTGCGGCTCAGCCTGCCGGCTGCGGTCAAGACCGGTACCACCAACGACTGGCGTGACGCCTGGGCAGTCGGCTATACGCCGTTTGTGACGGTTGGCGTCTGGACGGGTAACAACAACAATGAACCAACCGCCCGGGTCGAGAGTCTGACCGGTGGTGGCATTATCTGGCGCAACGTGATGGAGAATATCTTTCGGCTGATCGCCGAAGATGAGCGATACCGCGACCTGTTCGCCGCACCCTTCCCTAACGGAGAAATCCAAACCGAATTTGTGCTACCTGAAGAGGTGGTACCGCGTCCGATCTGTGAACTGCCCGGCCCATTCGGTGGCTATCGTGAAGAGCTATTTACGCTTGATATGATCAAGCGGCTGGAAGAGGCAGCGCAACCGACACCGGAAGCGACCACCGGTGATGCCATCCCGAACGAAGGTTTCTGTTCGGCCTACACAAAAGTACGTGTTGTCCGGATTCCGACCCCGGAAGAGTGGACAACCAGCGGCGAGCTACGCCCCAATCCGCCACCGCCGCCGCCAACAGACCCCAAAGCACCACCGTTGCCGCAAGACCTCAGCGCCTTAACCGATGGTGCTTATTGCCGACCGGCGCCTGATGCCGCCTATCCGCCGGAGCTGGTACGGGACATCTACCTGTGGAAGCTGCCACCGCCCGATCCTGATGAAGAGGTTGAGTATAAGTGGCGCGGCGGTGATGCAACGGTTCCGCTCAAGTACGAAGAGCTGCCGGAGTGTACCCCGGCAATGTTTGAGCCACCGATCCCGGTGCCACCGGTTGAAGGTGCTATCCTGATGCCCGATCTGCGTCGGTTGGGTGAAAATCAGGCGAAAGAAGTGCTGGCGCTGTTGGGCATTGACCCCGGTCGGATTTACGTTGATTACCAGGGGCCAGATCGTGCCGGCGAGGATTATTATCGGTATGGGCCGTATGTGGTCCTGAGTTCACTCCCGGCAGCGGGCGAATGGATCTTGCCGGACACAACCATCGTGCTGGGCATTCGCGCACCTGATCCAAACCCCGAACCACCAGCATCCGACAGTACTGAGGGCAATTGAGGCGACAGCACAACCGTACAGGAACGTTCACGGAGTCAGGCAGGCTGAAACCCCGCCTGACTCCGTGTAAGCCCCTACGGGGTCAGGGCATCACACCTCACCGGCAGGCCGCCAGCCGCGCTGTTAGGCGAGCGATAGCCCTCCCTCACGATGTGTAAGCCCTGGTGGGGGCTAGAGGCACACCTCCTGCCAGCAGGCCAGCCACGCTGTCAGACGAGCAGAAGCCCTTCCTCACGACGTGCAAGCCCCGTTGGGGCTAGAGAGGTGCCACTCCCGCCGGCAGGCCAGCCCCGGAGGGGCTTCAATGTCTTGAGGCAGGGTTTTAACCCGCCGACCTGTATCAACCCGCTGCCTCCTCAACCTGCTGCTCACCGCCGATCCGCCGTCCGCTTGTAACCTTTCGGCGGCTGATTGCATCACCTTATATAGTGGGTGAATATACAGGTAATCACCGGACAGGTAGGAGCATTATCTTCATCGAACATACGGAGAGGCGTTATGAAGCAGATTGTCGTGATTGGCGGTGGGGCTGCCGGTGTGGAAGCAGCAGTTGCTGCCGCCCAGGGCAACACAAAGGTAACACTGGTCAGCGAAGGGCCAATTGGCGGTCGTACCGGTTGGGATAGCCTGCTACCGAGCAAAGTATGGCTCCATGCCGCTGAGGTTGCCGGTATCGCGACGGCGGCAGCCGGCGAGGGCGTGGCGGTTAACGGGGTGCAGGTCGATCCGACAGCCGTCTTACAACGGATCAAACACGTTGCAACGCGATGGAGTGATCACGAGCAGCAGCGGTTGCAGGCGGCTGGCGTAACCGTTATGCAGGGGGTTGCCGCCTTCAGCAGTCCTCACGAATTGACAATCCAGACTCAGGCAGGCCAGCAGACGATAACCGCCGATGTCATCATTATTGCGACCGGTTCTGTTCCCCGCTTCCCCCCGACGATGAAACCGGACGGGCAGCGGATCATCGCGCCGCGCTTTGCCAGCCATCTCCATACCCTTCCCGACGACATTATCGTAATCGGTGGTGGCCCGACCGGCAGCGAATTTGCCTCGCTCTTCAGTCGGCTGGGTGTCAAAGTGACCTGGCTGGTCGGTAGCCCTGGCGTTTTGCCGATGTTTGCCACCAACGCCCGTTCAACCCTGGCCGCAGCGATGCAGGCACACGGTGTCGAGATACATCAGGTTGATGTCGAACGGGCCGAGCGCACGGAAGAGGGGGTAAGCGTTCTCGCGGCAGATGGCACTACCTATACGGCGGCCATGGCATTCCTGGCGATTGGCCGCACACCCGATCTGAGCCGGCTCAACCTCAGTGCCGCCGGCCTGACCGTTGAGGCGAATGGTCAGCTAACCGTTGACAACTACGGACGCACGCCAGTCAACCACATCTTCGCGGTCGGCGATGCGGCGGGCGGGCCGATGCTGGCGAACCGTGCGCTGGCGCAGGCGTGGATCGCCGGGCGCACCGCTGCCGATCTGCCGGCACCGGGGTATTGCCCGCACACCATCGTGCATGCCGTCTACACTGTGCCTGAAGTTGCCCAGGTGGGACTGGTCATGGATACAGAGCTGTCACGTATCCGCGCTGAATATGGCTCGTCGCTCAAGTCCTACCTTGGTGCAGAGACATCTGGCTGGATCGAGCTGACCTTTGATCCGATCACGCGCCAGGTTCGCGGTGGGGTAGCAGTGGGCGATCATGCTGCCGATCTACTGGCCCCGGTTGCCCTGGCGATCCAGACCGGGGCTACCCTGGCCGATCTGGCAGCCGTCTTTGCCGCCTATCCAACGTTAAGCGAGACTGTTTTTGCCGCAGCGCGCGCAGCAGGGTGATAGGCTGAGATCCTTATCAGACTGGTCACCGCGCACCGGTTACTTCAAGCCGGTGGAGAGTGGTACCCTTCCCAGCAGGGGCGAGGCGCGGGAGAGAGGAGAGGTGCGTGCTCTGCATTACGTCCCTCTCCCTATTCGCCTGCTTACGATGGGTTCGGGTAGGGACAGCAAATATGCGCTAATATCAAATCTGGTGTCGTAGCGTGTATAACCCGTAATCCGATAATCACCCTGCCACCACACCTGCACACGGAAGTGTGCAACCAGCGTTCCTACTCCCCACACAGTAGTCACACGTTTCAGCGAGGATACCGTTGCCAGACAGGATTGCCCGTGGCGCATTGTTTGGAGTGCGGCAGCCATGCTGCCGCGCCAGCCGTGCTGACGATCAGGGGCATGTTGTAGCGGTTTTCACGCGAGTCATGGGGATACTGTGCGGGTAGATCGCGTCCGTCGGGTCTGATCATCCGTGATGAGTCGACGGCGCGTGAGCGGTGGTGTAGGTTGTGGAGCAGACGTCCGGCCTGCCTATCAGCCACTTTTCGCTCTCGTCCGATGACGAATGATGGACTACTCAGTCGGCAAATCTCATCACTGGGTCGATGCGCAACAATGCGTCCATCAGCAGTGATGCACGGTATCGATGAAGATGTGATCCAGTACAACGGCTATCGTATCAGGCAGCCCCAGCGCATGCTTCTGATCTCCCCTCTCCCGCGCGCCGCAGCGCGGGAGAGGGGCCGGGGGTGAGGGCGTTCAGAGCGTCCTCACGTCCTATCTCTTGCCCAGGCGCATAGATGTTGTGTCCGCCCTTGAACCCCAACGGGGTGTGGCGCATCACTCTGCTGCAACCAGCACTGGCGTATCACGCTCGTTCATGTCACGCCAGTGCTGTACCTGAACGCGACTGCGCATGAATTCAGTTGACGGCGCCGACCTACCAACGACTCGCCGGTGTCGCACCCGGTGGTGCGCCAGCACAGTTCCGATAGCCAGAATGATGCGCACTATCAGCCGAGACTTGATATACGTCGTGCCCTCTCCTCGTGCTCAGCGAGTCGTCACCGGCTGCGGATGGCTGGCTTCGTAGGCGATAATCGCCTCTTCCTGTTGGAGCAAGAAGCCGAGTTGATCGACCCCATGCAGCAGGCAGTATTTGCTGAAGGCATCAATCGGAAAATGCACCTGTCGGCCATCCGGTAATGTCACCGTCTGTGTTGCCAGATCAATCGTCAGATGCATCTGCGGATCAGCCGCATAACGGGCAACCAGTTCATCGTAGACCGCCTGGTCAATCGTTACCGGCAGCAAGCCAATCTTGAGCGAATTACTGCGAAAGATGTCGGCAAACGATGGTGCCAGCACGGCTTTGAATCCGTAGTCCTGCAATGCCCAGGGGGCGTGCTCGCGCGAGCTGCCACAGCCAAAATTACGCCCACTGATCAGAATGGTTGCCCCGGCAGCTTCCGGTCGGTTCAGCGGAAAATCGGGATTGGGTGTGCCGTCCGCCTGGTAGCGCCACGCCTCGAAGAGACCGGCAGCCAGACCGCTGCGGTCGGTCACTTTGAGAAAGCGGGCTGGGATGATCTGATCGGTATCAATATTCTCTACCGGTAACACGACGGCTTTGCCGGTAATGGTTGAAACTGGTTCCACGAGAGCCTCTTCTAGTTCAACAACGTGCGCGGATCGGTAACCACGCCTGTGATGGCTGCCGCTGCTGCGGTGAGTGGACTGGCCAGCATCGTGCGTGCTCCCGGCCCCTGCCGACCCTCAAAGTTGCGGTTCGAGGTGCTGACAGCGTATTTACCCGGTGGCACTTTGTCGTCGTTCATGCCCAGACAGGCGCTGCAACCGGCTTCACGCCATTCGGCACCGGCTTCTTTGAAGATGCGATCTAACCCTTCGGCCTCGGCAGCGCGCTTGACCTGCTGCGATCCGGGAACCACCATTACTCGCACGCCGGGGGCTACCTTGCGTCCACGGAAAAACTGGGCTGCCTGCCGCAAATCTGACAGGCGCGAGTTGGTGCAGGAACCGATGAAGACAACATCAACCGGGTGGCCCAGGAGCGGTTTGCCCGGTTCAAGCCCCATGTACGCCAGCGCCTTGTCGAGTGCCGCCCGGCTCCGTGCATCGGGCATATCCTCCGGGCGTGGAACTGGGGCGTCAATGGGAATGCCCATACCCGGGTTGGTACCGTAGGTAATCATTGGTTTCAGTTCACTGGCCGAGAGGGTTAACTCGTGATCGAAGGTTGCCCCCTCGTCACTGGGGAGTGTTCGCCAGCGTGCCACAGCGGCCTCGAAATCGGCCCCCTTCGGCGCAAAGGGCCTACCGGCGATATACTCGAAGGTCGTATCGTCGGGTGCGACCATACCGGCCCGTGCCCCACCCTCGATGCTCATATTGCAGATCGTCATCCGCTCTTCCATCGACAGCGCACGGATCGCTTCACCCATGTACTCAAAGACGTACCCCGTACCGCCGCCGACGCCGTATTTGGCGATCAACGCCAGAATGATGTCCTTGGCAGTGACCCCTGGCCCCAGCCGGCCATCAATCCGTACCGCACACGTCTTTGGCTTGCGTTGGAGCAGGCATTGGGTTGCCAGCACATGGCCGACTTCCGAGGTGCCAATGCCGAAGGCCAACGCACCAAAAGCGCCGTGCGTGCTGGTGTGACTATCACCACAAACGATGGTCATCCCCGGTTGCGTCAATCCTTGCTCTGGCCCAATGACGTGCACAATGCCCTGATTCTCGTCACCCAATTCAAACAGTGGAATCCCAAACTCGGCGCAGTTTTTTCGTAATTGTTCAAGCTGGCTGATTGCCATTGGATCAACGACGGGAATAATGCCCAGATGATTACGCGGCGTTGTCGGTGTGCTGTGATCCATCGTCGCCAGCGTCTTGTCGGGTCGGCGAACCCGCAGCCCGCGCTGGCGTAATTCAGTAAACGCCTGCGGTGAGGTTACCTCGTGAATGAGGTGCAGATCAATGTAGAGCACGGCAGGCGTTTCAGCGGTTTCTGGTCGTACCAGATGTGCTTCCCAGACTTTCTCAAACAGGGTGCGCGGTTTGTTCATCTTTGCTCTCCTCCTTGCCGCAACCTACGACGCATGATTACCATTAGCGCCACGCCAGCGCGGATAGCTACCAAAGATTTTCAGCATGCCCGTATGCAGGCGAATGCGTTCGAGGGCACGGGCAACGTGTGGTTCGCGGCGGTGTCCATTGATGTCAACCAGAAAGATGTATTGACCAAGAATCGCACGGGTTGGGCGCGATTCGAGCTTCGTCATATTAATATTTTCGACGGCCAGCTCCTGGAGGGCGCTCACCAGACTGCCGGGTCGATCCTCGCGGGTGAACCCAAAACAGAAACTGGTTTTGTCATCACCGGTGGGCGGGGCATCTTCGCGGGCCAGCACAATGAAGCGCGTCACATTGTGAGGGCTATCGGCAATCTCACGGGCCAGGATCGTTGCACCGACCAGTTCGGCTGCGCGCAGTGTGCCAATTGCCGCCGCCGGACGTTCATCAGCCATCGCCTCGGCGGGGGCAGCCGAATTGCTCAGCGAAGCGACGGTAGCCACGCCGGGCAGGCAGCGCTCAACAAAGCGCCGACACTGGGCCAGTGATTGCGGATGCGCGTACAGCACTTTAATATCGCTCAGTTGTAAACCGGGTCGGGCCAGGAGATACTGGCGAATTGGCACAACAATCTCGCCGGCGATTTGCAAATTCGTCTCGTGGATCAGCAGATCAAGCGTATAGCTGACGCTACCTTCCAACAGGTTTTCAATCGGCAACACCCCAACGGTTGCCGCTTCCGTTTCAATGGCTGTGACCACAGCCGGAATACTGGCCAGCGGCAGCAGTCGTGCCTCGCGCCCTGCGGCATAGGCAAGCGCTGCTTCTTCGCTGAAGGTTCCCGGTGGGCCGAGGTAGGCAATGGTTTGCATACGTGTACTGACGCAGGTGTGTTGCAGATGAGATGCCAGGTTACGCTTGTGGCATCCCGGTGTCGTGGTTAACCGATCCTGGCGGGAAGTATATGCTTCCCGTCAGGATCGCACAAGATCATCTACCCAAGCGTACTACCGCCGAAGATGTCAACCGGCAGTGTCCCGCTTTCTCCGCTGTAGCCGGCGGCATACGCCACTGCCTCAGCCTTGATTCGCTCCTGACGGGCAGCCAGCATCTTGTTGAGGGCCGCCATGTAGGCTTGCGCAGCGGCCACAATCGTATCGGTATGTACACCGTACCCACTAAAGATTTGCTGCGCCGGTCGGCGACCGGTCAGGCTGGTTGCGGTACTGCTGCTCTCGTTCAACCGGGCCGGTGCACCCTGTTCGCGAATACGCACAGTCACTTCAGCGACTGCATCAAGCCCTTCGGTGATCGCATTGATCGAGAACTCGATCAACTCGTTCGGACGCTGAATAATGCGGTTGATTGCCTGGTAGACCGCATCAACCGGGCCGGTACCCTGGGCGCTGTCAATCCTGGTCTGCCCATCAGGGCCGATCAGCCGTACAGTCGCCGTGGGGATCATGCCGATACCCGACGCATACTGGACGTGATCGAGTTTGTATAGTTCAGGCGTATGCTGCATCTCACCGGCGATCAGCGCCTCGATATCGCGGTCATCAACCTTCTTCTTGCGGTCACACAAGTCTTTGAAGCGGGCAAAGACGTGCTGGAATTCTTCCTCATTGAGCTTGTAGCCCTTCTCTTCCAGATACTTGCGGAAAGCGTGGCGTCCAGAGTGCTTGCCGAGCACCAGGGTATTGCTGTCGAGACCAACCGTCTCGGCACTCATAATTTCATACGTTTGCCGGTACTTCAAGACGCCATCCTGGTGAATGCCCGACTCGTGGGCGAAGGCATTGGCACCGACAATGGCCTTGTTGGGCGGTACCGGTACGCCGATGAAGCTGCTCACCAGGCGCGATGTGCGAGCAATTTCGCGCGTCTCTACGCGAGTGCGCAGACCGTAGTACTGCTGACGAGTGTGCAGGGCCATCACCACTTCTTCGAGCGAAGCGTTACCGGCCCGTTCGCCGATGCCGTTGATGGTACATTCGACCTGCCGCGCCCCTGCCCGCACGCCGGCCAGCGAGTTGGCGACCGCCATGCCCAGATCGTCGTGGCAGTGGGTCGAGAGGATACAGCGTTCGATGCCCGGTACATTCTCGCGTAGATCACGGATCATCGCCCCGTACTCGTCAGGGGTGAGGTACCCAACTGTATCAGGAATATTGAGCGTCGTTGCGCCGGCGGCCACTGCCACTGCTACCGCTTCACGCAGGAAGAGCGGATCGGTACGACCGGCATCCATCGGTGAGAATTCGACATCTTCGCACAGCGAGCGTGCATAGCTGACCATCTCGTGAATCAGGGCCAGAGCTTCGGCACGTGTCTTGCGAAATTGATATTCCAGATGGATGTCTGAAGTTGACATAAACGTGTGAATGCGCTTTTTGGCCGCCGGCTGAATTGCACTCCACGCCTTGTCGATGTCGTCGCGATTGGCACGCGCCAGCGCAGCGATAATCGGGCCGTCGGGAGTACCAATTTCGCGGGCAATTTCGTGCACTGCTGCCCAGTCGCCGGGGGAAGCTGCCGGAAAACCGGCCTCGATAATGTCAACCCGCAGCCGGGCCAACTGGCGGGCAACCTCCAGCTTCTCTTCCAGAGTCATCGTACAGCCGGGAGCCTGTTCACCATCGCGCAGGGTTGTGTCAAAGATACGGACGTACTCTACACTCGGTTCAGTCGTGTTGCTCATGGGTACCTCCTGTGATGTGGTGGTGTGTCGTGGCCGGAGCAACTACCGGCCACGATCTATGCAATCTACTCTCAGGCGCCACCTTCACCCGGCTTGACTTCGCGCGGGTTGACGAAAGGCATCATGCGGCGCAGCTCACGACCAATCTGCTCAATCGGATGGTTAATATCAGCCTGTCGGTAGGCGTTGAAGCGCGGTCGGCCATTGTGATTCTCATCGATCCAGTCTTCGGCAAAGGCACCGCTCTGGATGTCGGCCAGAATCTGGCGCATAGCGGCACGGGTCTGATCGGTAATGATCTTCGGCCCCGCTGTGTAATCGCCCCACTCAGCGGTATCGCTGACCGAGTAGCGCATGTAGTTGAGACCACCCTGGTAGAAGAGGTCAACGATCAGCTTCAGCTCGTGCATACACTCGAAGTAGGCAACTTCTGGCTGATAGCCGGCCTCGACCAGGGTCTCGAAGGCGGCCTTGACCAGCGCACTCACGCCACCGCACAAGACAACCTGTTCGCCGAAGAGGTCGGTCTCGGTCTCTTCGGCAAAGGTTGTGCGCAACACCCCGGCACGGGTGCAGCCAAGTCCTTTGGCGTAGGCGAGCGCATCTTCAAATGCTCCTCCAGTCGCATCTTGCTCAACCGCAATCAGTGCCGGAACGCCACCACCCTGCACGAAGACCTCGCGTACTCGATGACCGGGCGCTTTCGGCGCGACCATGCTGACATCGATACCCTGGGGCGGGATGATCTGACCAAAGCGAATATTGAACCCGTGCGCGAACATAAGCGTTTTACCGGGTTCCATTGCCGGTGCAATATGCTCGCGGTAGAGGTCGGCCTGGCCGATGTCAGGGGTCAGGATCATCACGATCTGCGCTTCGCGGGCAGCCTCGGCTACCGTCATCACTTTCAACCCGGCAGCTTCGACCTTGGCCCAGCTCTTCGAGCCGGGGTAAAGACCGACGCGCACATCGAGGCCGCTGTCGGCGAGGTTACGGGCATGGGCGTGACCCTGGCTGCCGAAGCCGATGATGGCAATCGGCTTGTTCTTCAAGCGGTTGAGATCGGCCTGATTGTCGTAGTACAGTTCTGCCATGATTCTCTAATTCCTCACTCTCATGCGATGCCCGCTGCATCGCGCACGATGTAAGAACCACTGAGACGCCCAAAGCGGGCGTCTCAGTAGCTAACGATTAATTGAGAACCGGTACGGATGCGCCATTCGTTGCCGGCTCTACGTACTCTCCGGCGTTGTGGCCGCGAGCGCCACGTACCATGGCAATGCGACCGGTGCGCATCATTTCCTTGATCCCGTAGGGACGTACTACCTCGATGAAGTTCTCGACCTTGCCCGGCGTACCGGTCATTTCGACGATCATCGTATTGCTGCCGACATCGACGATCCGTGCCCCAAAGACGCTGCACATCGAGATGATCTCGTGGCGTACTGCCGGTGGCGCATGCAGCTTGATCATGGTCATTTCGCTCTCAACCGTCGGATCGTCGGTTACATCGCTCACCTTGATCACTTCGATCAGGCGGTAGAGCTGCTTGACCACCTGCTCGACATCTTCCGACTCGACAACCAGCGTCAGCCGGCTAACGCCGGGGGTCTCGCTGTGTCCAACGGCCAGGCTTTCGATGTTATAGCCGCGACGGCGCACCAACCCGGTCACACGACTCAGCACACCGGGTCGATCTTGCACGAGGGCGACGATGGTATGTTTCTTCATTGTCTGCTACTCCTTCATCTCACAAGGTTGTCTGCGCCCTACGCCTGCGACTCAGACAGGATCATCTCGCCGATTGACTTGTTCTGGGGCACCATCGGGAAGACGTTGACCTCCCGTTCGACCCGGAAATCGATCAGGACTGGGCCATCGGTCGCGTGGGCTTCATCAATGGCATCCTGCACATCCTCGCTGCGTTCGACGGTCAGACCCTTCCAGCCGTAAGCCTCTGCCAGTTTGGCAAAGTCGGGGCCAGAGAGAGGTGTCCCGCTGTACCGCTTGTGCTCGAACAGCTCCTGCCACTGCCGCACCATGCCGAGATAGCCGTTGTTGATGACGGCGATCTTGACATTCTTCAACCCTTCCTGCACGATGGTCGCCATCTCTTGATTGGTCATCTGGAAGCCACCGTCACCGACAATAGCCCAGACCGTATCGTTGGGGCAGGCGATTGCCACGCCCATGGCTGCCGGCACTGCAAAACCCATCGTTCCGGCACCACCCGATGTAATATGCGTGCGTGGGCCGTGGTTCCAGTCGATCAATTGGGCTGCCCACATTTGGTGCTGACCGACATCGGTGACCACCCGATAGTTGCCACGTGCGTTCAGAGTGCGGCTCAGCGCCTCGTAGACATCGTGCGGCGGCAAGGCCATATTTACCATCGCGGCCCGGTTCTTGTACTGCTGCTTCCCCTGGTGCTTATCCTGCATCTCGCGGATGTGCTCCATCCAGTCCGAAGCATGCGTGTGCAGATCGGCCAGCTCGCTGGGTGGGGGCAAATCCTCCAGGAATGCCTGCAACACCAGCCGGGCGTCGCCGACAATCGGCACGTCAACTCGCACGTTCTTACCAATCTCAGAGGGATCAATGTCAACGTGAATGATGCGGGCGTTGGGAGCAAAGGTACTGGCCTTACCGGTCACCCGGTCGTCGAAACGACCGCCGATGTTAAAGAGAACATCACACTCCTGAATAGCGCGATTGACATGCACCCAGCCGTGCATACCCGGCATACCAATGCTCAAC
Organism: Chloroflexus aurantiacus J-10-fl; assembly: GCF_000018865.1. NCBI lineage: Bacteria > Bacillati > Chloroflexota > Chloroflexia > Chloroflexales > Chloroflexaceae > Chloroflexus > Chloroflexus aurantiacus. The sequence continues at coordinate 202,474 of NC_010175.1, read as the reverse complement.
GGATGATTTTCGGGGATAGCGCCAATGCCGTGCAGGGTGGTAATCACCGGAATCCGCAACCGTTCGGCAAACTCTTGCAGCTCGCGGTGCGCACCCGCCATGATGATGCCGTGACCGGCGATGATCAACGGCTTCTTCGCGCTGATCAGCAGCTTAATCGCTTCCCGAATCTGACGACGGTTTCCATGATAGGTTGGCTTGTAACCGGGCAGATTGAGCTTGATGTCCCAGTTCGGTACCGTCGTCTTCTGCATTGCATCTTTGGTAATGTCGATCAGCACCGGGCCGGGTCGTCCGGTTGTTGCGATGTAAATTGCCTCTTTGAAGACATAGGCCAGCTCATCGACATTCTTCACCAGATAATTGTGCTTGGTAATCGGCATCGTAATTCCGGTAATGTCCGTCTCCTGGAAGGCATCCTTACCGAGAACGTGACTGCCGACCTGTCCGGTAATTGCCAGCAAGGGCGTACTGTCCATCATCGCATCGGCAATTGGCGTAACCAGATTGGTCGCGCCGGGGCCACTGGTGCCGATACAGACCCCGATCTTGCCGGTGGCACGGGCATACCCCTCGGCGGCGTGACCGGCTCCCTGCTCGTGGCGACACAACACGTGGCGCAGCCGGTCGCGATAATCCCACATCGCGTAGTAGAAGGGCATGATGGCACCGCCGGGAATGCCGAACATCACTTCGACTCCCTCCCGGATGAGGGCTTCACACATAATCTGGGCGCCGGTAAGAGGTTTGGTCATCGAACTTACTCCTGTCCACAATGAATCTGTAACCGAGCTTTTGAGACACAGCCATAGGTAGCGGTCATTAGCGCAACCCTGCGCTATGCCGTTCCAAACGACCAGGTCTATAACCGACGAGCCACAGCAATGGGGCAATACGCCGCTACTCACTCCGCTGTGAGTAACCGAACGCGCAGCGATGCGTCGGTAGGCGACGGTGAACTGAATTGAATACCAGATGCCGGTGAGATGCTACCGGCACGAAAACGAGTTGCGGCTGCCATGCCTGTCGTAGCCAGAAGAGCAGGTTGTGTTTGCTGAGCCGCACCACGTTGATCCTCTCACGGGTACTAAAAAACCTCCCGATGTTCGGGAGGTTCAGTCTTGCATCCTGATCTGGGGCTTTGCGTCCTTCCCCTCCCTAAACACGTTTGCTCCACCCGCCAATAAGGCTAAGGAGGAGTACGAGTACGAGAAGGATAAGGCTTACAAAGTGAGCAACCATAGATTTGTACTTTTCACCCAAATTGACGATCCGCGAAGAGGATACCACAGAGCGTCGGGTTTGTCAACAGGGCAGGCAGAACCTGATCGTCATGAATCTTCCTCAACCTGCTGCTACGGCTAACAGCCTTTCCCTTGCGCTGAAGTGGTGAGGAAACGATAGTCTATCCTGCTCCCAGGCTGCCGGAGTAGAAGCGAGGAGCGCTGACGACCATCGCCAGTGCCATCACTCGTCGGATTGGGTGCCCTACTCGTCTGTCATGCGCGTGGCGCAACGTTTGGAGTGCGGTAGCCATGCTGCCGTGCCAGTCGTGCTTACGATCCGGCGCGTGTCACGTCGTTGATCTGGCTGGAGACAAGGATGCTGGGTGTGTTCGTCACGATCAGGGAGCCGGTCGGCAATGGGAGATGTTTTTTTGAAATGGGTTCTATTCCTCGCTGGGAACACACGCCTCTGTTCACACGTCTCCTCACCACAGCACGCTTCCATCTCTGGGAGCGCACATTTCCAGCGCGCACTCCCCGGCCTCTGCCTCCCCTCACTACACCCCACCAAGAGCGGCTCACACCCGATGCGAGAGAGAGGTTTTCAACCTGGTTCCAGGATGCCGGGCTTCCTACCTCCCCGCTCTCCGCCAGCCCGCTTCAATCGCTTCCTGTTCGGTACAGAACCAGCGCTCGCCGTATTCTTCACGAATACGGGTGCTATCGTAGTCTCTCATACCGGGCAGATGGTAGATTTTCTCGCCGGTTTCGATGGAGATGTTTCCTTTAATGACACACTCAGGCGGGCCGGGACGTTTGGCAAAGATTTGGGCTACGGTTGTTGTGACAGTATCACCCGCAAATGCAACTGTAAAGAGTCCTCCCGCCACAAAGAAGAGCACGATAACTGTCAACAGCAACACAACATCGGTGAGGCTCCAGGGCTGACCTTTTTTACGGTGTTGATGAACATACGACCTGCGTCGGGGAGCAGGTAAGCCCTCAATCCAGGCGTAATCGGCGCGGATTTTGCCATCTCGATCAATAGTCGTGGTGTAGAAGATCGTGTCGCCTACGACCGGGCGACGGGGAATGCGGCCAAAGGCAGTGATGTGAACGAACGTTCTTTCCTCTTGAGGGTCAACGATAAATCCATACCCTTTTTCGTCGTACCATACGCTGAGTGTGCCTTGCTTCAATGTGGTGTCCATGATGGTGCTCGTCTGGCATGAATGCGATGGCGTATACAACAAAATATTGTACTATTGCTGATAAAAAATTGACAATAGTACTCAAGTATTCTCATACCTGGTACTGCAATTCGTGAGCCGCTTATGAAGCAACATGTGTGCTGATACAGGTGATGGAAACGAACGGCGGGCGAAGGTTGTGGCTTCGCCCGCCTGGAGCAGCGGTTTCAAGTAACGCTCAGTTGTGCTGACGATGACCGCAAGTTTCCCTGCGTATGGGTCGTACCTTACGATGAGGCGAGCATAATGATCACGCTGGTCTTATTATCAATCACCGAGACAAGAATGGTCGCCGTGCGCCCATCCTTGCTGAAGGTGAGCTGGTAATCGCTACCGTATTGACTGACTTCACCGGCCTGCCAGCCCTGGGCCACCATCTCGGTCTGGTAGAAGGAGACAATGTTATCCGGTGACTCGGTGGTTTCAAAGCTGATCAGGTCACCCATCTGAACCCTGTTGCTGATATTCGCCGGTAGGGGAATCTCGGCACCTGCGGCCTGCTGCTGAGCACAGGTTTCGGGCAGGGTGATGTTGGTATTGGCGTCCAGTTGGGTGACGTTGTATTCCCAACGGATGTTGCCCAGTTGGCCAGGGAGCGGTGTTCCACCTTCTTCCGTAGTGACACCTGTGATCGTGCCGGTAAATTCACCAATATGCCGCACGACAACTGCCGGGTCTTGTGCAGCCCAGATTTCGCCTTTGGCCTCACCCTGATAATTGGGGGTCTGTTCATTGATAGTAAAGGTGTAGCGATCAGTGGTAAAACCGTTGACCTGCACCCCTCGCTCAACGAGCTGTGCCTCTGGGATGCTACCGATCAGGGCGTCGGGAGTGAGCATGCTCCCACTGAACAGATCGAAGTTCCCCATGGCCATACAGTACGGCTGATTGCTGTCTTCTACATACTGGTACACCTGACCGCCAACCTGAACGCTGATAATGCGAACTAATCCAGATTCGGGCGATGTGCTTTCCATCGTGAGACTGCGATCACCATTGGCGAGGATGATTTGCTGCATCACCAGATTGAACGGTTCTGCCTCCTGCCCTGATTCCTGTGATGTTCCTTCCAGCTTCATCTCTACCTGCACATTACCCAGTGCCGTCAGGTCAGCGTTCGTGCTCAATACTGGCGCTTGCTCGACAGTAGTATCGGTGGTCGGAGCAGTGGTCGGCGCAGTAGTTGGTGATGTAACATTTCCGGCGGGGCGAGGGGTGCGGGTTGGGCGGGCTTCTTCGGTCGTTGGCGTGGGCTGTGAACTGCTGGTTGCGCCACCGCCACAGGCTGTCAGCAACAGAACAAGGGCAGTGGTGATCAGAGAGAGGATTGCTTTTTTTCCAGTCATCGAAATTGCTCCCTTGTTACGATAACCGCAGGCGTCCAGGGTTGACACCGCCAGATACTGTAGCATGCGAGAGAAGGTCTCACAAGGGAAACAAGATGACGATTTTGTCAGGTTGATACGCGATGTCGCTGCGCGTATGCCCATTCGATGGCGCATAAGAGGTGTTGGGCAGTGTCCTGCCAGCGTGGGAGGGTACTTGCTCGTTGCCGGGCAGCAGTGCTCAAGTGCTGACGCAGGTGTGCGTCGCGCATTACAGTGCGTAAGGCAACGCTCAATGCCTGCTCGTCATCGGGATGAACGAGCATTCCCCCAGCGCCAACCAGGGCTGGTACCGGCCCGACTGCGCCGGCGATCACCGGCAACCCACAAGCTAACGCTTCGGCAAAGACCAATCCATACCCTTCAAACCGCGAAGGTAAGGCAAACAGACTGGCCCGCGCATAGCGTTCGGCAAGTTCGTCATCTGCAAGGACGCCACGCACAATCACGTTGGCCGGACAGTGCTGGATGGCCTGCCAGACCTCACCGGCATACACCGGATCGGCATCGCTTTCACCGATCAGCTCCAGCCGCCAGGGATGCTCTGCTACCTGCCCCCACACCCGTACCAGATGGGCCAGATTTTTGCGCGGAATCCATTGGGCGACGGCGATAACCAGCTCTTCCCGCGCTTTGCCAACCGGCATCCGACTCAGCAGACGGTCACAACCGCCAGAAGCGATATGAATGCGGGCAGCTTCAACGCCGCGCGCAATTAACGTGTTAGCCCCATCATCGCTGACTGCAACCAGCGCATCAGCCCGTAGTAGCATCTGTTCCCATTCGTACTCGCGCGGATCGCTTGCTCCGGCAACTGTCGGCAGTTCGTGAACCAGCGTCACCAGCGGACACAGCCTCTGCCAGTGCGCCAGCCAGGGAGCCACGACGGCGCGGGCCAGCGCATCAACCACAATCACATCATAGCGGCCTGCCTCAACCAGTTGGCCGGCCCGGTTGCTGGCCGCGATCTGTCCGGCTACATCCGCCGGCCCCAGCACAATCTCCTCGACCGGTTGATTGCGAGCCTGCCAGCACCGAAAGACCTCGCGATGGTAGAGGTAGCCGCCGGTACGCCGTTGCGGATCGCCGACGGTGAGAAACGCAATGCGCAGGGCCATACCTTCATCCTTCCAGCCTGCTCTGATAACTGGCGAAGGCTTGCGGATTTTCCCAGATGCGCACGGTGAGCGTCATTAAACCAACGCCACGAATGGCAGCCGCAATCCGATCCCAGCAATAGCGCGCCACGTTTTCAGCAGTGGTATTCACGTTCTCCAGACCGGCGACAGTACCCAAATCACGGTAGTGCAGGTCGGCAACGATGGCGTTGACCGCCTCTTGCAGGCGTGTAATGTCGAAGAGGGTGCCGTCCGCTTGCAGACGCTCCCCGCTCACAATCGCCTCCAGCCGGTAGGTATGCCCGTGCATCCGGGTGGCTGGGCCGAAGTTCCCTTCCAAACGATGAGCCGCTTCAAACTGGGCAATGACGCCGACTTCATACATACGTGTCTCCTTTGCACAGAGCGCGAGGTCTTCGCTTCTCAGAAATCCGGGCCATCTTCTACTGGCCCGTGTTATTGGGATGTATCGCATCCTTACAGACGATAGTTTTCGTTCGCTGCACCCCGGCTGGTCACCACACCAGCACGGCCCAGGGACGAGAGCGATTCCGGCGGGCCTATCACTCCCATCGTTCACGTTTGTGGTGCGTAATCAGCATACGTCAACATCACCTGTACCAGCCCTGGCGGTGCCTGATCAAGCAGATCATACGCTGCTGCGGCTTGCACGAAAGGAATGCGGTGGCTGATCAACTCGTTCAGGCATAGGCGCGGTAAGAGGTTCATCACGGTGGCGCTCCGCCGTGCGTAATCCCAGCGTGGCAGCGTTTCTGGAGCCAGCCGACCAACCTGCGATGAGCGCAGGCGTACCCGACCACGGTGAAAATGCCCTCCCAGGATCAGTGGTGCCGGTTTTTGCCCGTACCACGATGCAACCACCACCAGCCCCTCTGTCGCTGTTAGTTCAATCGCCTGTTGTAACGCAGCCGGTGACCCGCTCACCTCAACCACTATATCGGCCCCCCGTCCATCGGTAAGTTCGGCAATGGTTGCCGGATCAGCCTGGGCAAGGGTCGTGGCACCGAATTGGGTGGCCAGCGCCCGACGATGCGCATCGGGTTCGACCGCAATCACCTGCGCACCGGTTCGTTGCAAGAGCTGTGTGACCAGCAAGCCAACCACACCCTGTCCCAGCACAACGACAGTTTCTCCCAGCCTTGGTGCTGCATCGTGGCAAATCGTCAGCGCTGTTTCGACATTGGCGTAGAACCCACCCAATGCCGGATCAAGGGTGTCCGGTAGCCGTTTGACCAGATGCGCCGGTAGGGTGAAGATAGTCTGGTGCGGATGGAGGGCCGCGACCGGATCACCAATCTGAAACTGCTCAACCCCTGGGCCAATGTCGATGACTCTGCCGGCGATGGCGTAACCGTATTTGATGGGAAAGGCAAAACTTCCTTGCAGCGTTGGGAGATCGAGGGCCAGGGTTGGATCGACCTCACCGCGATAGACCAGGCGTTCGGTGCCGTGACTGATCAACGATGCAATAGCTGCGATCCGCACGTCACCGTAAGCCGGTGGTGGAGCAATCTCCTCACGGATGCTCACCGTGTGGGGGGCGGTAAACCAGATGGCTTGCGCGGGTAAGGGTTTCATACCGTCTTGACTGCTTCGCTGATTGCTACTGATGGTGTGCCAGATCGCCTTCGATCACCACATCAGCGCCATACGTCGTCCAGGTGACGTTCGTCAGTCGCAGAGCCTGATTTAGCGTGAGGATGCCCAGATCGCCGATAGCTGACGGCCCACTACCGAGGATGATCGGCGCAATCGTGACTGCCAGCGCATCAACCAGGTTTGCGCGCAGCAGACTCGTGATCAGGCGCGCACCACCTTCAACCATCACACTCGCCACACCCCGTTCGCCGAGCGCTGTGAGGAGTGCTGCCAGATCGACACCACCGCCAGCCGCTTCCGGCATAGTCAGCACCGTCGCGCCGCATTCCTGTAAGGCGATACGTCGTTCAAGCGGCGCCGCAGCAGTGCAGGCCAGCAGGGTACCCGTGCCGGCACCATCACGAATGACGGCAGCGGTCGTTGGTGTGCGGAGATGGGTGTCTACAATCACCCGCAAGGGATCAGGCCCTGCTACCAGCCGCGTGGTGAGGCGTGGATCATCGCGTAACACCGTACCAACCCCAACCATAATCGCATCACTGTTTGCCCGCAGGTGATGACAAAAGCGGAGCGATTCGGGGCCGCTGATCCACTGCGAGCTGCCGTCAACGGCTGCCACCCGACCATCGAGGGTTTGGGCAAAACATAGCGTAACCCGAGGACGCATCATCTTCGCCGCACAATTTCTACCATCGAACCGGCGAGGATTGTCTCGCCCAACCGCACTCCCGGTTTCGTCACCCGCACCGCTACTGCGACTATCGTCGGATGATCGTGCAAGACGGCAGCGGCAATCCGCTCGGCGACGGCCTCGGTTAGTTTGAGCGGTGGCCCACAGACAATCTCGCGCACCCGGTCGTGAATCTGACTGTAGTCAACCGTCTGACTCAAATCATCGCTTACACCGGCTGCCTGCAAATCAAGCTGGACGGCTACATCAACCACAAAGCGCTGGCCGAGTCGATTCTCTTCGGGGCGAGTGCCATGGTAACCGATAAACTGCATCCCGCTCAGAATGATCCGGTCGTGCCCAATCCCCCACTCATCCATCGCTCGTATCCTTTTCTACAGCCAGACCGTACATCAGCGGGATTGCAGGCACATCTGCCGGGGGATACATCCGGCGCTCCGGAGTTGCCACCATGCGCGTGAACGGTCGCTCGCCATTAACGTAACAATACTCTCGCAATACGTGCAGGCGCAAGCCGGCCTGCACCAGGGCAGTCACCACCTCACCAACCCCCCACCGATAGAGGGTACACGGCTCTGGGTTGACAAAATCGCGTACTCCGGGCAAAAACCCGGACGGTGATAGCCCACCGTCGGCAGCACCAACATAATCGCCGACACCGGGCAGGGTCAGCGTTTGACCACCCTGTGGATAATCGTAAGCCAGTTGCCAGTCGGCGTTGAACATATTCGAGGCCGGATGAAACTCCATCAACACAAACCGGCCACCGGGTGCCAGCAGATGTGCGATACCATTGGCAAAGGCCGTGAGGTCGCGCAACCAGCAGATAACACCATAGCCGGCATAGATACGTTCAAAGCGGGTATTGGCTGCGGCAGCGGCAGCCAGATACTCGTACACATCGGCCTGCACGAACGTAGCCGGAATACCGCTGGCAACACTCAACGCCCGTGCGTGAGCTATAGCGGCATCGCTCAAATCAACCCCCGTCACGATAGCACCACGCGCAGCCAGCGACAGGCTATCCGCACCCGTATTGCAGAGGAGATGCAGAAGCCGACAACCGCGCACATCACCGAGCAGGGCCACTTCTTCGGGGAACAGCGTTGAGCCGCCCTGGCGGAGAAACGCCGCTTCATCGGCGCGATGGCTGACGTGGGCAGGCACAACCGCATTCCACGAGCGACGGTTTTGTTCTGTAACCGGGTCTGGCATAGCGTTAGTAGTATAAGGTATCTTCGTCCTCATCAACCCCAAAAAAACGTAGCCATTCTTCGACTTCGGCCTTACTCAAAGGGCGGTCGCCCCGTTTATCACGCGCATTGATGCGCGGCTGATCGAGCATCTGCAAACGGCGGGCAAACTCTTGGGCCGACATCACCCGAATGCCACGGGCTTGCGCTTCACCGACCACTGCCCGATCCGAGGAGACGACCAGCCACTCATCGCAGCGGCGAATCGCCCGAATTTGCCTGATCAACTCGTGGTCGGCATTCTGTGGTGGTTTAACAAAGCGTGTCTCAACTCCGAACCCGTTGAGATTTTGGGGATGACCATAGACACCACCATCAAACACAACCACAATTTTCCGGCCACGCTTTTTGGCGACGTAGCGACGTAGTTTAGCGACCAGCTTTGCTTCGTCATCGGGATCGCTGAGTTCAATGTCGGGCATTTGACCGATCAGATTGTGGCCATCGATTAAAATAGGCATGTCTGTATTGTACCTGAAGAGTGATTGGTTAAAGCAGAATATGCATAATCTGCTTTTGGTGACGTTGATAATGATAGTTCCTTGATTGATTGATCGGCGTTCTACGCTATGCTTCCTCATCCCAACGCATATCTGGTGACAGAGAGATTTATCGCCGGGGAATATCCTTTTCCGACCGCCGCTGACATCCAGCGACTTGCGTGGTATCAGGCCGCAGGAATCACCTGTTTCATTGATCTTACCACACCGGGCGAAGCCTGGTCTTACGCGCCCGCATTACCATCACCCATGCACCATCAGCGTTTCAGTATTCCCGATTTCGGTCTGCCTGCTACCCCGGCCCAGATGCAAGCCATCCTCGCTGCCATAGACGAACAGCTCAACCGGGGCGCGACCGTCTACCTTCACTGTCTCGGTGGAGTTGGCCGTACCGGCATGACCGTTGGCTGCTGGCTGGTGCGCCACGGATTTAGTGGCGACGAAGCCCTGGCAACAGTGGCCCGCCGCTGGCAAACGGTGGCAAAGGCTGCTATGCACCCACAAAGCCCTGAAACACCAGATCAGCGTGCGTATGTTCTGAATTGGCCGACATTGCAACTCTCGTTGTCGGTACGGCGTCGGATGGAGTAGAGATTGGAAGCTTACCGGTCTGCGCAGGGTTGTGTCATCTTGACCTGACAGTTACAAGATGTTTTGTCCATTGTTAATATGTTCATGTTCAATAACGTGTAAGGAATAAACCATGAAAACCGTTGAACCGCCTGTCTCCCCACAACGTCCACCTGAATATCCTCTCCGACGCCGTCTGTTGGGGATTATGCTAATCATAGGTGGACTGGGCTGGTTACTGTTTGAACTGGTCAGTCGCGGCTCAATTGCCGGCTTTGACCTGCAACTGGCCCGTGAAAATAGTGCTCAAACGCTACCAGTCCAGCGTTTCGCCGTCAGCCGCGTCGAAGTGACTGGTGTCAATGATCAGGTGACATTATCGGCAACCGATGGGGAAGAGGTCATCTTACGTGGCGAGCGGCGTGGTTTTGGATGGGCAGCCAACGCTGCGGCTGCGGCTGCGGCCCAGATTACGATAGAGGTCGAACAGCGGGGTGACACACTCTTCGTCCATGTGCGCCGTCAGCCGCAGATAATGTGGTATTTTGGCCGCGATCCGTATGCAAGCCTCGAACTGTCCCTGCCACGCGATGTAACGTTCAACGTTGAATTAGTTTCAGGTGATGTAACGCTGCGCCAGATTGAGGCGAGCGGAACGATCACTACCGTCAGCGGTGATGTGGTTGCCGACCGTACTAGCGGTCAACTGACCGTGAACACAACCGGCGGCGATATTGAACTGCGCGATCATCGTGGCGGACTAAAAGTTGTGACCATTGGTGGCGATACGGATGTGAATGGTCAATTCACCGATCTCGATATTCAGGCTATTGATGGTGATGTTACCTTACAAGGTTCATTTAATACTGCTGTGATCGGTACCGTCTCCGGCAGAGTGGCTGTCGAGGCTACCGAGGCATCCCGGCTTACCATCAGTACGACGAGCGGTGATGTACGCTTTACCGGCCAACCGGCTGCCGAACGCCAGGAGATAGAGACGATTGCCGGGAATGTTGAACTCGTTCTGCGAGAGCCACTTGATACACAGATGACGTTCACAACCGTGAGTGGAAGGATAAACATCCCGTCGGAACTGTCTGCGCTGTCGGCTAACTCGCGCTCATTTACGGCCACGTTCGGCCAGGGCCGCACCGTTCTGAAGACCAACACAACTTCTGGTGACATTACCCTCCGCCTGTACAAATAATCGCAGGCAAAATCTGTGCATAGTATTTGCAAACGTGGTATCCTGATAACAGGTATACCACGTTTGTTGCTTTAAGTGACCCAAACTAGATTGAGGATATAGATCATGTCAACCCCAACCGAAATCAATACCACCCGCAAATTTGAGATTCGGGAGGAGTACCGCAGTGGCCCTGATGGCTTAATGCGGGTCTGGATGTCCTCACCCGTCCAGGGCTTGCCGGTGCTCTTGATCCACGGGTATGGTGCCCTCATCGAACACTGGCGTCCGGTGATGAGAGCAATTGCCGGTGAACAGACGTTATACGCTCTCGATCTCTACTATTTCGGTTACTCGGCGCGGCCTGCCGGTCGGCCCAGTCGCGAACGGTGGGCAGCCCAGGCCGCAGCATTGATCCGCAATACGATTGGTCGTCCGGCGGTGGTGGTTGGTCATTCGATGGGAGGTGTGGTCAGCGCGCAACTGGCGCGTGCCTACCCTGATCTGGTACATGCCCTGGTTCTGGTCAACAGCTCAGGAGCACAGTTACAGGCACGGCCACTCAGCACCTTTGATCGTTTCATGCTCGATGCCATAGGTTCACCGCTGATTGGCGAGGCACTGGCCGGCGTATTCGGCAATCGCTGGGGGGTACGGCAGGGGTTGTTGTCGGCGTACCATCGCAAAGAATGTGTCACCCCGGAGCTGGTTGAGCTATTTAGTGGCCCGCTTCGCCGTTATGGTGCAGGTTCATACCTGAAAGTCAGCCGTGAATTTGCCAATCTAGTCCTCGACCTTACGCCCGGCGAAATTAAACAACCCACGCTCCTCATCTGGGGAGCCGAAGATCGCTCGATTCCACCCGCCCATGCCGAAATTATCAGGCAACGGATGATCCCACACGCCGAGATCAAAATCATCCCCGACAGCGGTCATTGTCCGTTCGATGAGACACCGGCTGCATTTCTCGATATTCTCTTGCCGTGGTTGCGTAAAGTTGGTGAGCAGACTGTGGTGGCTTAGTACCGCCGCCGGGTAGCCCCGCCGGGTCAGGTGGGCTAAAGCCATCCCTGACAGCATGTAAGCCCCGTTGGGGCTGGAGGCACCCACACCCCGCCGCCAGGTAGCCCCCTATGTATTACCCATAACGCGAATACTGCATTGCCCGCGTGCCGGCGCGGGTCGGGGGCGTGATGACGGGTGTGCTCCCCAGCCGGGAGCTGGGAGCGCGCGCCTCCGGCGCGCATGGTGCCGGTACCAGTGCTGGAGGGAGGAGCCAAACGCAAGCTCCCGCCCCTGGCGGCATTCACGGACGGCCAGGATAGATGAACGAATACAACGTCTACCCTATCAGGAAGCCCTCGATCAAATGTCTGCCCTCCCCTCTCCCACCCGGCTACGCATTACCCATACCTGGTGTCAACTACGTGCGTATCAGCGGTGATGATCGCTATGGATGCTGTTGTGGGCAACTGGCCCGGTGATAGCGCGCAGCTCCAGCCGTGCTATCACGTGCCGGATGGGTTGCCTTACTCACGCATCATGTGCGTGTCGCGTAGTTTGGAGTGCGGCAGCCATGCTGCCGCGCCAGCCGCGCTCGCGATCACGTGGAGGTCGCAGCGGTTACCCCGCAGCTCTGCGCACAGTGGGATCACGTTTCAGTGTCGATACCGTTGCCGACCACCATTACCCGTGTCGCGTAGTTTGGAGTGCGGCAGCCATGCTGCCGCGCCAGCCGTGCTCACGATCCGGCGCGTGGCCCACCGTTACCCATCCTGGTCACGGCGGTACTGGATGTGCTCGTGACAATCATCGAGTCAGTCAGGCATACATGCGATACCTGGGCGTAGCGGTGTTGTTACACTTGGTTCGTGCCTGCGCACCAGCGGCCACGGCCAGCACCTGACGGCGGTGGCGATGATGCCGGCACGCGGGCTGGAAGCCCGCGCCACAGAGAGTGCTTGCAGCCTGGCCTAACGCAGCGTGACATGTGGGTAATGCATAGAGGTAGCCCCGAAGGGGCTTCCACGAATTGAGGCAGGGTTTTAACCCACCGACTCCTGAAACCCGCCGATGAATTAACCCGCCGCCCGGCACCCACACCCCGCTGCCAGGCAGCCCCGGAGGGGCTTCCACGAATTGAGGCAGCGTTTCAACCCGCCGACCCATGAAACCCGCCGCCCGGCACCCACACCCCGCCACCAGGCAGCCCTGCCGGCCTTCCGCGAATTGAGGCAAGGTTTTAAGCCGCCGGGCTATGAACCCGCCGATCTATGAACCCGCCAACCCCAACCTCCCCTTCGCGCACCTCTCTGGTATAATCTGCACACCATTATGCATAGTTCGATGTAATTGGAGTCACTCCACGATGATCGAATTTGTTGCCATCGGCCACGTTACCCGTGATTTGTTACCGCAGCAGACTACTGCTCCTGGCGGTACAGCTCGCTTTGCTGCTCTGCTGGCCCAGCGCCTTGGCCTGCGTGCAGCCATTGTGACGGCCAGCGTCGAGCCTGCTCCGCCTGGCGTTGCCTGGATCAGCCTGCCCACAACGTTCAGTTCTACCTTCGAGAATCGCTACACACCTGCCGGACGGCAGCAATGGCTACATGCGATTGCGCCGTCTATCCCGGTCACCGCTCTACCGGCGGCATGGCGGACAGCGCCAATCGTGCTGTTGGGGCCGGTACTGCATGAGTGTTCACCAGACCTGGCCGGTGCGTTTCCTGGTGCCCTGATTGGCGCAACTGCACAAGGCTGGTTACGCGATTGGAATACCGATCTGCCAACACCGATCCGGCCTCGACGCTGGCGACCGACTCCTGCGGAACTGAGGCATCTCCACGTTCTGACGCTCAGCAGCGAGGATGTCGCCGGTGATGATGAGCTAGCTGCGTATTACGCCCGGCTGGTACCAATCGGGATCGTGACCCACGGGGCAGCGGGTGCCACCCTCTTCATCCACGGTAAACCGCATCACATCCCGGCGTTTCCTGCCCAAGAGAGTGATCCAACCGGCGCCGGTGATGTCTTCACCACCGCGTTTCTGATTCGCCTGTGGGAAACCGGCGATCCGGTAGGAGCGGCTCACTTTGCTGCTGCGGCGGCGGCATGTGTTGTTGAGGGAGTCGGTGATATGGCATTACCGGATCGGGTACAGATTGCCCAACGGATGGCTCGTGTCCCCGATCACGGCTAGCATCATTGTGAGCAGATCAACGCGCTAAGCGGTATGGTACGCTGGTCACGACTGTACCGCGTAAGCGCAATGCCGTTTTGATCAGCAAACCGGTCTGGTTATGCAAGAGATGCTCCCACCACCGCGCCGGCACAAATTCGGGCAAGATAACCGTGATCACATCATCACCATAGCGCGACTCAACCTCTTCGATGTAGCGTAAGATCGGATTGATCAACGAGCGATACGGCGACTCAAGTACTACGAGCGGAATATCACATCCCCAATTCTGCCAGCGCTGGCGGAGCTTCGCCGTCGCTTCCGGGTCAAGATCGACATACACCGCTGTCACATTATCGGGCGCAATCGAACGGGCGTATTGTAAAGCGGGGAGAACGCCGCGATGAATCCCACTCACCAGCACAATTGCTGTATGCCGACGCAGTTCCGGCGGCAGGATAGCACCGCTTAGCGACAACTGCTCCGCCACACGCTGGTAGTGCTGATTGATGGCGCGGAAGACCATCACCAGGATCGGAATCGCCGTAATTACCATCCATGCGCCATGAACGAACTTGGTGACCATCAAAATCACCAGCACAATGCCCGTCAGCGTAGCTCCGATACCGTTAATCATCGCACTGTAGTGCCAGCCCGGTTGCTTGCGGCGAAAATGCCGGCGCACCATCCCTGATTGCGAGAGGGTGAATGAAGTGAATACACCCACCGCGTACAGCGGCAACATCGCGATCTCATTCGCCTGAAAGATCACAACCAGCACCGCAGAGCACAGCCCCAGCACCAGAATCCCGTTGGAAAAGACCAGCCGGTCACCGCGCGAAGAGAACTGACGCGGCAAGAAGCGATCACGCGATAGAAATGACGCGAGGCGCGGAAAATCGGCAAAGGCGGTGTTAGCGGCTAATACTAAGATCAGGGCGGTTGCTATCTGGATGAAGACGTAGAGCGGCCCCACCCCAAAGATCGTGCGGGCAATTTGCGAGACAATCGTCTCGTGGGTAAACTCATTTGGTACAGCCTGATGCGTATAGGCCAGCCAGGTAATCCCAAGAAACATCGTCACCAGCAGGCTAATCATCAAGGTCAGCGTAATAGCAGCGTTACGCGCCTCCGGTGGCTTAAACGCCTGCACACCATCACTGATGGCCTCAATCCCGGTGAGTGCCGTACAACCGGCGGCGAAAGCGCGCAGAATGAGCCAGAGCGATAATACCTCACCGGTCGGTGGAATGTCGGGATCAATCGAGTGGACAACAGGGTCGGCACCGAACATCAAATCATGGGCGATACCGAAGACAATCATCGACAAGATACCGCTGATGAACGCATATGTTGGGATCGAGAAGATAAAACCGCTCTCTTTGGCACCGCGCAGATTGGCAATCGTAACGATCAAAATACAAACCAACGCAATCTCAACGGCATGATCGCGTAGTGTTGGGAAACCCCAGTTCGTTGCGAGCGAGGTAATGGCTGCCACACCGGCGGAAATACTCACAGCCACTGTCAAGACATAATCGATCAGCAGCGCACCGGCAGCAACCAGACCCGGTAGATCGCCCAGATTATCGCGGGTGACAATATACCCACCACCGCCTTGCGGATAGGCATGAATTGTTTGCCGGTAGGAAAAACCGACAATCAACAGCAATCCGGCAATCGCTGCCGCAATTGGCAACGAAAGTCCTAATGCGACACTGCCGCCTAAAACCAGGATTGTGAGGATTGCTTCTGTTGCATATGAAACCGAGGACAACGCATCAGAAGAGAAGACAGCCAGTGCAGTTGCTTTGTTAAGACGTTCGTGATGTTGGTGTTCAGTTGCAATCGGTCTTCCAACCAGAATGCGTTTAAGCTGGGCGAACATAGCCACACATTCCTTGCTAAGGTGCCGTTGATTCGGTTTCCACATAAAAAACGGAACGCAAACCGCGCACGGCAGTCGGCGTTCCGTCGGCTGTCGGTCGCAGAGTCGATAGATCATCAACCTGCGCATCATCCCTGACGCTCACCGGATCATAGCACTTTTGTTCCCTGGCGTCAATGGGGTGGTTCTGCTTGATAGTAGAAGTCAGACCATCGTTCGACAAGCACCGGCACACTCAGCCACTTACGGTCAGTGCCTGACCGATTTTCCACTTCATGCCTGGGTGACGATACGAGTGCATAGCCTCCAGGATATTTCTTACAATTCGTATTGTATTTTGGCCCGCAGTGTTGGAGATATAATTCCGAGTGCCATTTCTATGATATGCTTGATATCACGCTTACTGAAGTTTTTCCCCATCCACCATCCGGGGATAATTTCAACGGAGCATTGTTTAGCCAAATCAGGCCGATCGGGATAGAGTTCTAGCCTGTTGCGGGCTATGTATTTCCGTTTACTGCCGTGCTTCATTGCGGCAAAACGGTCAAGGAAACCCGGGTCAGCTTCTGCCAGCCGTTGGAAGAGCTTGAGCATAGTTCTAATTGCTGATCCAGGTTTATATGTTTTGCCTTCAAACATAATGAAACATTCACTACCGGCTCTGACCCGATCATCTGTCTCAATCCTTTCCGCCGGCAGGGGATTTCGAGTTCGTGGTAAGGTCGGATATTGGGGAGGCACATCAACGTGATTTCGCATCACAGTTGTGATAAATCTACTGCACACGTCCAGGTCAGGCTTGTAACCACACAAGTCTTCAACTTTGTCGGCGAGCAGTTCCAATAACAGCGAATCCGGCTCTTCGAGCAAGCTTTTCCAGGCTTTCGGGAGTGCTGCCTCTATCTCTCTGGTACGGGCAACATTTTGGTAATCGGAAAGCGTAGCTTCCAGTGCCTCACCGGAGCAGACCCAATCATATTGCAGGTATCGCTCAAGTCGGTAAATAGACTCTTCAATATCGCTTTCAAGAAGATCGAGTTTGTACACTCTTCTTTCGTCGTAGGAACCTTGTGCATTAGTAAGATAGAAACTCCATTCCTGACCATTAGTAAAAATGACCATTGGGATTCCTTGAAGAAAGGCATATTCAAATAGTTGTCGATCTGCCCAATCAGACATACCAGCCTTCTTAACCACGATAAATATCAAGGGCCGACGGCTAATTGGATGGCAAAGGGCAAAATCGACTCACCGCCCTTCGACCGAATACTCCGGAATCACGACATTTGTGTCAAATACAGGCCATCCAAGTTCGTGCAGGGAAGGAAGTACAATTCCTTGAGATACCGCAGCCTCAGATGGAAACTCACCACGTCGTAAACGTTCGCGAACCTTTTCTATGTGGTTTGCAACGGGCATTACGCAACCTCATCGTTACACTCATCGGATGCCAGGATGTTCTCATATCTGTACGATAGGTTTTTTGGATGATTGTCATAACTACATATCACAATTTTGCCCATTCGTCAATCCTCTTTAGCGCAAAGCTGTCTTAATTATAGTGAAAAAATGACTATTTTGTGGAATCTAAAATGCACAGCAGCGAAGTCAGTTCGGCTTTACCAGCGAATGTAGGCGATAAGACAGTAATGAGGATATAGAGGTGTTCTTTACCAGAAGACCAAATCTTGCTCAACGATGTGCATTGTTCAGGTGTAATCCTCGTGCAGAAACGGTACCAGGTGTGCTACCGGTGAGACACTGGTGGGTTGTCGTCGGCGTTGTAGGGGCGACGCATGCGTCGTCCCTACTGTCATCTAGCGGTATATCGTTCAGGTGCAGCATCAGGGTTATTCTGCCCCTGGGTTGCCGGTATAGAAGCGAGCAGCGTCGGCAACCATCTCCAGTGCCATCACGCGGATTGATGGCCTTGCCCACTCGTCATGCGCGTATCGCGGCGTTTGGAGTGCGGCAGCCATGGTCACGATCAAGTGCGTGTCACACTGTTGCCCCTGCTGGTTACTGGGATGCCGGGTGTGCTCGTCACGTATTTACTCTATGCGCCGGTCCGGTAAGCTGATTTTAGCATGGATTTGTGAGCTGAAGACGCTTCACCTTCTCACGAGAAGTGCCCATCACCACGGGATGGGCACACAGCTATTGCAGCATGCTTACTGCTCTGACCGACAAGCGGTGAATTCCTACAGTTGCATAACCTGCGTTCCCCTACCGACGAGCGAGTGTGATAATGGCCGGCACCCGGTCGAACATCCAGAATGCGAAGACCATACCGATGATTGAAACACTTAGTGCCCACGCGACCAACAACCATAGCGCGCTCAGCCACCATCCCACCAGGACGAACCAGAGCGCACGGATCAGGAATGGACGCTGCGGGACACTGCTCTGGTAGACCTGATTGCCGACGATGACAAGGTTATTTCGCTGCGGGGCAAGCGTGACCACCTGCGGCATCCGATTGAGCATCCACAGCCCAACCGGTAGCCCAACAATAGTCACACACAAAATCCATCCAATCGCGGCCCAAATCCCGCTAAACCATAATCCGAAGACGAAGAAATAGATCACGCGGATCAGGATGTTGGGGCCGCTGCGTTGTTCAATTCGGATTGGCTGCTGTTGCACAGTTTGCCTCCTTTCCAGTACCTGTACACTTACTAATACGTCAGAAATGTCAGTAAGTTGCAGCAGTGAACGTTGCCATAGAAAATAGAAAAAGAGTAGATAGGAAATAGATTCGATGGTGTTATTATGTGATAACAGGCTGGCTGTGTATCAGGCATTCGCTGTGGCGTATGGTGAAGGTAGCAGCATGACTTCCACACCAGTTTTGCGCCGCAGATACCGGGGCTGTGCCATCCCGTAGCGCTGTTCACTGGGCAGAGTGTCTTATCGCGCTCAAGTTACTCGATCTGCAAGTAGTGATATAATCAAAATGTGACAATTATCACGCTCTTTACACGCGAGCTATGTTATGGATACACCGGCAATCGAGACAATTGATCTGGTCAAGCGCTATGGCAACCTCACGGCCCTTGATCATGTCAATCTACAG
Organism: Chloroflexus aurantiacus J-10-fl; assembly: GCF_000018865.1. Classification (NCBI taxonomy): domain Bacteria; kingdom Bacillati; phylum Chloroflexota; class Chloroflexia; order Chloroflexales; family Chloroflexaceae; genus Chloroflexus; species Chloroflexus aurantiacus. The sequence continues at coordinate 183,533 of NC_010175.1, read as the reverse complement.
GCTCCCTCTGGCAAGATATATGCGTTGCTTGGCCCAAACGGCGCCGGCAAAACAACACTCCTCAGCATCCTGACCACATTGTTGCCACCCACGGCAGGCACGGCACGTATCCTCGGCTATGATGTCAGTCGCGAGGCTGCCGAGGTGCGCCGCCGCATCGGCGTAACATTTCAAGAGATGGTACTCGATCCTCTCCTGACCGGTCGTGAGACGCTTGATTTTCATGGTCGCCTCTATCGGTTGCCGGCAGCGGTGCGGCGACAACGGATACGCGATCTGGTGGAGCTGGTTCAGTTGACCGACGCGATTGATCGTCCGGTCAAGAGCTATTCTGGCGGCATGAAGCGTCGCCTTGAGCTGGCCCGTGGTTTGATGACCGATCCGCAGGTGTTGGTGCTCGATGAGCCGACGCAGGGTCTCGATCCGCAAAACCGGGTGAATATCTGGCAGTACGTGCGTGATCTGAACCGGCAGCGAGGTATGACCATCTTGCTCACCACGCATGCGATGGACGAAGCCGAAGCACTGGCCGATCTGGTGGGAATTATCGACCACGGTCGCCTGATTGTTGAAGGTCAACCAACCGACTTGATCGCATCTCTCGGTTCGGACGTGATTCGGGTGCGCGGGCAGGGTGACTCTCACCATCTGACCAGCGCGATATGTGGTATTGACGGTGTGCAGCGGGTTGAAACCGATCCGACAGAAGGATTGATACTCATCTACACCGACAATGGGAGTCGGCGTTTGCCGGTGGTCTTGAGTGCCGTAAGTGGCAACGGCTTTGCGATTGAAGATGTCACCCTGGCGCGACCATCGCTCGGTGATGTCTTTCTGCACTATACCGGCACTGCGTTACGTGATTAGGTGAAAGAGATATGTACGCAACCTACGTTATCTGGACGCGCCACATGCGCAAGTTCGTTCAGCAGACCGAAGAATTGTTTGGACTGGCGCTTCAATCGGTGTTGTGGGTGGTGCTCTTCGGGGTTGGGATGCGCGGCATGATCGGTGCGGTTGGCGGCAACGACTATATGTCGTTTATCCTGCCGGGCATCATTGCGCTGAGCGCACTTGGTGGCGCCGTTGGCGGCGGCATGGTCTTACTCGACGAACGCCTGCGTGGGATTGTCAAAGAGTATCTGGCAGCGCCAATTCCGCGTCTGAGTATTTTGCTGGGAAGTGCCGCCAGTACTGCGACTAAAGCCCTCTTCCAGGCTGCTCTGATGCTGGTGGTTGGTTTGTTGATGGGAGCGCGCTTAAGCGTGAATCCTATCGGTTGGCTGGGCGCACTGGCGTTGCTGGCGGTATTTGCAATTGGTTTCAGTGGCCTGGCTCTCGGTGTTGCGGCTATCTCGCGCAGTATTGCCGGGTATCACGGGATGATTTTTCTCTTTAACTTACCCCTGTTGTTCGCCTCTAACGCACTCTACCCGCTCGATGTATTACCGGGCTGGATGCGGGTGATTGTGCTGATCAATCCGGCTACCTACTTCATTGATGCGGTACGGGCACTGGCATTTGGTACTGCGGCTACCTTACCGCTCTGGCTTAGTGGCCTGATTCTGATCGGCTTTGCTGTCCTAAGCATGATGTTTGCGCTGACACTCTTTCAGCGCTCATTGCGGGCATAGATCATCTCGCCTCGTGCAGGCTGTATAACCGCATAGAGCTTGTCTCAAATCTGGTTTAGTGTCAGTCATAACACGCTATTTACCGTCACCCTGACTCTGTGGTTGTAAGCGCTATGCCACGGTGGGTAAGCGCTGGTATACCCTGCGAGCACGCGCCTCCCGCTCGCTCACCGGTAGCACTGGGAGCGGGCGCCTACGGTTCGCTCCCCACCTGAACCAGCTCGCGACAGCGAGAGCCATTATGCACCAGCGCTTCCCTGCCCCCAGCGGGGGCTATGCATTACCCACAACTGGTGCCAACCATGGGTGTATCAGCGGGTATGATCACCATGTATGCTGTTGCGGGCGACTGGCTCGGTGGCAGTGCGCCGCTCCAGCCGTACCAGCACGTGCTGGATGAATTGCCGTACCCGCTCGTCATGCGCGTGTCGCGCGGTGTGGAGTGCGGCAGCCATGCTGCCGCGCCAGCCGTACTCACGATCCGGCGCGGATTGCAGCGGCCTCCCGTGCCGGTACGTGCCCCTGATGATGGGGATGGCTGAACGCAGGCCGGCAGCCTGCCCCACAGCGTACTTGTGCTGGTGGTGTGTAGAGGCGGGTTCCGTAGGGGCGGGTTCTCAACCCGCCCCTACGGACGGTACCTGTACCGTTCACCTGACTATCCACGGGATTCGGTGGATGGGAATGTCTTGCATCGCGTGCCGTGAATGGTTGTTCAGATGTGATCGCAGCCACTACGCTTCCCGCTCCCGCGCAGCGCTATGCATCACCCATACCCAGGTTGTCACTTTCTTCGCTCATGAGCAGCACCTATCTCATTGTGCGCGATCCTGGGCACTATCGCGTTGCATCGCTGTCGCGTGAGTCTCACGTCACGCATGGGCAGCGGATGGTCGCAGTGGTAGCGGCAGTAGCCAGTGTGTCAAACCGTGGGGCAGGCTGGAAGCCTGCCAGCGGGGCCAGCGCCTGCTGGCGGTGGAGAGGATGCCTCTCCAAGCAGGCTGGAAGCCTGCGCCACGGGGAGCGCTTGCAGTTCGGTCTAACGCAGCGTGACATGTGGGTAATGCATAGGGTGGGCCGGTCCTGAACCCGGGACGGGTTGTGAACCCGCCCCTACTCCACTATGCATTACCCATAACTGGTATCAACCACGTGTGTATCAGCGGGTATGATCGCCATGGATGGTGTTCTGGGTGACTGGCCCGATGGCAGCGCACAGCTCCAGCCGTGGTATCACGTGCTGAATGGGTTGCCTTACACGCGCATCATGTGCGTGTCGCGCAGTTTGGCGTGCGGCAGCCATGCTGCCGCACCAGCCGTGCTCATGATCCGGTGCGTGTCACAACGTTCCCCATCCTGGTCACGAGATTGCTGAATGTGCTCGTGCCGATCAGCGAGTCGGTCAGACATGCATGCGATCCCTGCGCGTAGACGGTTATGTTGCACGAGATTCGTGCCTGCGCACCAACGGCCACGGTCAGCATCTGCCGGCGATGGCGATGATACCTCCACGCAGGCTGGAAGCCTGCGCCACGGGGAGCGCGTGCAGCCTGTCATAACGCAGCGTGACATGTGGGTAATGCATAGCCTACTCCAGGGGGCGACGTGGGGCGACACATGTGTAGGGGCGACGCATGCGTCGCCCCTACGGAATGATGCACCGCTGGACACCCGTAGGGGCACGGCATGCCGTGCCTCTCTGGACTTTGGCCCTTGTTCCACCTCCCCCCAGCGGCTATACATTACCCATAACTATTTTGTCAACTTCTTCGCTCACTAGCAGCGTCTACCTCATCGTGTGTGATCCTGGGCACTATGCGCGTTACACTACTGTCATGTGGGTCTCACGTCACGAACGGGAAACGGATGGGAGCAGTGGCGGTAGCCGGTGTATCAGCCTGTGGTGCAGACGTCCAGTCTGCGCACTAGCGGCCACGGCCAGCACCTGACGACGGTGGAGATGGTACCGGCACGCGGGCTGGAAGCCTGCACCACGGGGAGCCACCACGGGGATCGCTTGCAGCCCGTCTGACGCAGCGTGACATGTGGGTAATGCATAGCCCAGCGGGGGCGGGTGAGGGTGGGGGGCTGCTGTCCCGTGACAGTGGTACAAGTGATGGACAAGTACAGGCAGGATGTTCACCCTGCGGAGCGTGTCAACTGCCATTACTGGACTGATAAATTGGCAGTGGTGCATAATATCATGCGTCTGCGCCGGTGATAACTCACCGGCGGCTCGCTGTGGATGCCTGGCAACACTCCAGCATGGTCTGACAACCGGCATACTGTGTCAATCAGGGTTTGATAGTACTACACCCCACCAGCGTAGTCGGATCGATATTCTCGTCACCACGCCAGACCTGGTAATCGAGATGGGGGCCGCTGGCGAAGCCCGTATTGCCCATCAGGCCGATCACGTCACCCGCCTGTACGTATTGCCCATCGATGACTGTAACTACCGCGAGGTGGGCATAACCGGTTCGCCAGATGCCATCCGGCGCCATGACCCAGACGTGATGCCCGGCTGGGTAACTATCGAGGGTCACGCGAACAACACCATTGTGGGTGGCGACAATCGGGGTATACCAGCTTGATCCAGGCTCGGCAATCCCGTCGCCATTGCCGTCAACTGCCAGATCGACTGCACCCCACACATGGGCCGGGGCGTGGGTGCCCACCCCGTATCCCTGGGTGATCACTACCTGCCCCGTTGTGGGTTGGACCGGGCAACCGTGTGGGCCGGCTTCATCGAGGTAAAAGCTGGGGGTGGGGATTGGGGTAGGCGTCCGTGGCGGGAGTGGCGCGACCAGGGGGGCCAGCGCATCAGCGGTTGGCGTGGCAGGTATTGAACGAGCGGCCTGCGGAGCAGTTGGTAATGGACGAATGATGTCAGGGGTTGGCTGACGATCAGGGGCATTGAGGGCCTCGCCGACGTGGTGTATGGTTGTGCTAAGCAGTTGCTGCTGCGCACGTTGCCACTCGGTCATCACCAGCGGACTAAGTGCCAGCGATGTTGCCAGACCGGCTGTGAGTATAAGCGGGGTTAAATTAGGTGATGAAGAACGTTGCTGGAACGGGGGAAAAAGGGTTGTCGGCGAAAGCCCCAACACCAGCGCAATTGCTTCGACTTCGTGATTGCTGAGGCGGCGTAGACCGTACTCTGCCTCAGCAATTGCACGTGCAGGAATACCACTCAAAAGAGCCAGATCAACGAACGTCAGATCACGGGTTCGACGAATAGAGCGAAGTGTCTGCATACCTGTCCTCTTGCAACAACACGATTAGCTTGAAGATAGCACAATCGTGCAGCGGGCAAGATGACAGAATGCAGACAAATGACGCTTTAATCACCCTTCGCTATCTGTTCTTTCGCGGCGTACTCGGCTTCCAGCTCGGCCAGTTTGCGCTTGCGCTCACGTTTCTCCAGGCGATTCAGGGTAATGTAACCGGCCAGGATCGATACGAAGAGTGCCGGCCACACCAACCAGGCAAAGCTGATCTTGATGCTGATCGCAAACAGCAGGCCGAACAGACCAATAAATACTCCCCCGGCAGCCATGTATACTTCAAAGCTGGTGCTGGTCAGGTAGACTTCATCCCGTGGACTGAACCGTTGCTGTCGCGCCATAGGTATACCTCGTCTTGTGAGGAGCTGCCAAACCTGTACGTCTATGCTAGCACAAGCGCCCGGCGGATGGTAGTAGGTGAAACTATGCACTTTTTGTGCAATTTCTGTGCTTTTATGTCAAAGGTGTCCAATCAAAAAGGGGCAACGGTCAGTCGCCCCGGACAGTCTAGCGAGCCTGCGCTGCGGGCTGGCCCTTCCCCTCAATCAGCATGCGCAGACGGTCGAGCTGAATCCGCATGTCCAGTGAAGCAAAGATTTGCCCAAGACCGACAACAAAGACGCGCAGACTCGGATCGGGCACTTCATACTCAACCCGATTTTGCACAATCGTGCGGTCGCCATCGGCAAACCAGCGCCAGAGTTCTTGCCCACGCCAGAGGCCATCGATAGTGAGCAGGATATGGTTACTATCGCGTTCAGTAACGGTGTAGGTCGAGCCGGCCAGCGCCAGTGATTTTAAGCGCAGTTTGTGCTTGCTCCCCAGAGTCATCAATTCGCCTTCAATCGGGTCAAGTACGACTAACGGTGATCGCCACTCCATCATCAGTTGCGGATCGGTCAGGTAGCGCTCGACGGTAGCGGGTGGCGCTTTAATTGAGACAAACTGTTCCTGGACAATCATACGTCTCTCCTGTGACTAAGCACTCTCAATCGTTGCCCGGTAATACTCTTCGATGCCTCGTTTCAGCATAAGCGCCGGATAGCCGGTAATCGGCACGCCCAGGGGGTTGCCGACAGCATCATTTGGGCCGAGTGATACCACCTCGCCGAGTTCAACCGGCTCGTAGGCGCGAGGTGCTTCACCGCGAGCTTCGGCAGCCAATACCTCGGCCAGATGTTCACCTTGTCGCATGGCATACGATGCCGTTGGTGGCAGGGTGCCACCCCGTCCATCGGGCACTGCTGCACAATCACCGATGGCGAACACAGTGGCGTGGCCTTGCACGCGCAGATAGCGATCAACCAGCACCCGTCCGAGGCGGTCGGTAGGAAAGCCTGCCTCGGCGAGCAAGGCCGGGGCGCGTACACCTGCCCCCCATACAATCGTGCCGGCCCGCAAAAGGCGACCATCGGCGAAGCGCAGACGTTGTGGTTCAACCTGCACAACCGGTGTCTGCAAAAAGATGTTAACACCGAGACGTTCCAGGCGGCGTACAGCCTCGTTGCTTGCCCAGGTGCCGAGATGGGGCAGCAGATGGTCTTCACGCTCGATTAGGGCGATCCGTACCTCTTTGCGGGGAGCACCTGTCTGGCGGCAAAGATCATCGGCCCAGGCCGCCAGTTCACCGGCCAGCTCACAACCGGTATAACCACCGCCGACAATCGCTGTTGTCATCGTGATCCGCAATTCAGTGGGATCGGTGATCGATGCAGCACGGGTGAACTGTTCAATCAGGTGCTTGCGCAGCTTAAGCGCATCAGAAAAAGTGCGCAGGGGGAGCGTATATTCACGAGCACCGGGTACCTGGAAGGCAGTTTCACTCCCTAAAGCGAGGACCAGCCGGTCGTATTCCAGCGTTTGACCGGTGTTGAGCACGACTCGCCGCTCAAGCGGATGAATAGCCTCGACGCGACCTTCGATCCGCTCGACTTCGCGCCCCCGGAAGAGGGTATCTAACTGATAAATCGACTTCTGGTCGGTAATACCGGCAGTTGCCGTGAGATGGAGCAACTGTACCAACTGATGATACGGATTCTGATCGACGACCTGAATAGTTATTTCCAGCCCGTATGCCCGGCGTAGACGGGCCAGATCAAGCGCAGTCCGTAAACCGGCGTAACCGGCACCAAGAATCACGATCCGCATAGTGACAATGCTCCGTGGAACAATCGCGATTGCAGAGGTATCGTCATCGCATCCCTCTCTTTACAGCATACCACGGTCTGGTTGCCGGTCAACCTTATAACAGAGCGACATTCCTCTCAGAGTGGCAAACGCAGAGGCCAGGATGTTCAATTGCCCATCCTACACCTCTGCGTCACTCAGCAAGCGGTAAACGATCACGGCGCCGGTGGTGTCTTGGGTGGTGTTTCGACCCACTCATCAACCTTCGCCGCACCCTGTTCGACGGCATCAGCGGCACGACCGGCAGCCCGGCTAAAGCTGGTGCCCAACTCTTCTGCCGCACGGGCCAGGCGCTCGGTAAACGAACGCACCTGTTCGCCGACACGCTGCGGGCTGGGCAGGTTGATCTGGGGTGGATCGGCGGCAAAGATGTCGTCAACCACCCGTTCAGAGACGTTGGCCAGCTCTTTGGGAAAAGCTACAACGGCCATTGCCACTTCAGCCATCGCCCGTCGTACCCGGCGGCGCGAGTTGCGCGGCAGCAAGACCAGCGGTACGGATGCTACCGTCAATCCAATCCGTGTAGCACCACCGACGAAGCCGGCTGCCATCTCAAACAGCCCATCGCGCTCGTTTGTTGTCTCATTGCTCATACTACACTCCTCCTCTGCTCTGAAGAGAGCAAATGGCCCTACTTCGCCTCTCCTTTTGGCTCTTCACCCTCTTCCGCCCATTTCTCGATGCTCTTACCCGCAATCTCGGCGAAATCGCGTGGTAGTGAAGCAAAGGCGTACATCAACTCTTTGGTAGCATTGTGCATGTGCTGGCGCGACTCCGGCGGCAGCAGAGCCAGGGGGAGGGTAAAGATCGAGAAACCGAGCCGAACAATCCCACCTCCGAATTCCATCGCCGACTCAACGAAGCTGTCGTTGCGTCGCACCGGTACGCTGCGTACCCGCACCTCGCCTTCACTCTCTGTCATCATCGCACCTCCTTAGATACGGTCAGCCAAAATAGCCGCCTACGAGAAAACCCGAAATAATCTGAATCAACGCGACGAATGGATTTGAGGCCAGTAGATAGCGAACATAGTTTTGCTGGGTTGGTTCCTGGTAGAGTTTGATCTGATTGTAGATCGGTGCCACCAGGGCCAGAAACATAAATGCCGCTACCCAGTACTGTCCCCAAATCAACGCCAGGATCATCAGCATTGCCTCGAAGCTGTTAATGGTGACGTAGGCAACGATCAGGGTGCGTTTCACCCCGATTGCTACCGTGAGCGATTGCAGACCCAGCTTCCGGTCGCCCTCAACGCTCTTGATGTCGTTGAGGAAGAGCAAGCCGGCTGCCAGACCGCCATTGATCAACGCTACCACCACGCTCTGCCAGGTCAGTGGGGCAAAGATTAGATGCCCGGCCATCCAGCTCATACTGACATAGCCTAGCCCCACTGCCGGCGGCCCAAGCCAGAAGTGCTTCTTGAGCTTGATTGGCGGCATGCTGTAGATCACCGACAACACGATCCCGACCACAGCAAACAAAACGATGAGTGGATTGCCGAAGACCAGTGAGACGAGAAGGGTGGCCGCACCGAGTACGATCCAGTTCCAGCGGGCTTCGTTCAGTGAGATGATACCGGCAGGAATGGGCCGTTGCGGATCGTTGATCGCGTCGAGATCACGATCAAAGTAGTCGTTGATACTCTGGCTGAAGCCGGTACCCAACGGGCCGGTCATTAATGCCCCCAGTAGCATAAGCCACCAGTGATCGGGTCGCGTCCAATCAAAACCTCGCTCGTAGCCTGATGCCAGGGCGCCACAAAAGCAGACCAGCACTGGCGAGATCCATGTCACCGGATCGGCAAGTTCAATATGTGCCCGGATTTTTCGGCTGAGCGAGACACGTTGTTCAGTCGAAATCATAATTGCTTACCGCATTGCCGGGCAGAATCTGCACCGGTCACAAAACCACGACTCCGCGTTACGGCTTGACCGCCTGATACAATACGTGTTCGTACCCTTCATCGAGAGTGACATCGGTAAATCCAACCTGGCGCAACAAATCTGGATAGACGGCATGATCTTTGAATTCCAGTACCGAGAAGCCCATCCCAATCGCGCACAGGTAGTGGGTGAGGTAGTCGTAGTTGGGATGGTTTGGATCACTGATCACCATATCCAGAATCAGAATTCGTCCGCCGCTGGGCAGGGCATCGTAAGCCTTCCTGAGCAACATCGTGCAGAACTGCGCATTCATCGGGTAGAGAATGCGCGAGAAGAGGACGGCGTCGCCAGGTGGGTATGGCTCGCGGTACATGTCAATAGCGACGGGAGTGATGCGGTCGGCTAGCCCTTTGGCCGCCACATTTTCACGTACCAGATCAAGGGCGCTGGGCAGGTTGATCAGGGTCACTTTGAGTTGGGGGAATGCCTGGCAGAGGGCGGCAGCAATATCACCAATGCCGCCACCAACATCGATTAAGGTCTGCACATCGGCAAGCCGGGCGCGCTTGATCAACAATTCAGTAAACAGTTGAATGTTCGAGCGGTGTAAGGTTTCGTAGAACAGACTGTCTTCACGGGTGCGGGGTGGGTGTGGCACGATGCTGGTAAAATCGACCTTGCCACGCACGACATCGGCAAGTCGCAAATAGTAATTTTCGATCAAATCAGCAATGTAATCAACGAATGGTACCATCGTCATATTGCGATGGCGTTCGGGATCGGCGAAAAATTGATCGGCGAACGGCGTCAACTGCCAGGCGTCACCCTGCCGCGTTACCAGACCAATCTGTTCCATGGTAATCAGAAACTTCTCGAGGCGCGGAGGTACCGTCTCGGTAAGCGTTGCTAAGTCGGCCAGGGTGCGCGGGGCAGATGCCAGCAGGTCGAACAACCCCAAATCTTTGGCGGCTTTAATCACGAAGAAGTCAACCGTGCCTTTAAACACCATATCGTAGGCGCGGTTGGTCGCCGCAAACAGATCGTGCTGGGTCAGATCTGTCCCGTTCGTTTTTGTCGCATCCACTGATGGTACCGTTGTCATGCATTCCCCCTCGTGCACAGATGTGTGCCACTATGAAAGAACTGAAGTCGAGTCATTGGTCCTGGCAGCCATTCGGTTGAGCCAGGGCTGGAAGAAGATCGGAATAAAGCTGAGCCACCAACTGAAATAGCCGACCCAGGCAAAGATGCGATGTAACCGTCGCTGATGCGGATGATGGTGCATCGTTTTTTCCCAGCGATGTCCGGTGATCATCGCGCCGACCATACCGATAGTCGGTAGAGGGCCGGTGATCATAAAATAGATCTTCAACCAGCGCGGCTGGTGTTGTCCGCCAAATTGCTCTTCGCGAAAGAGTCGCCCAATGCCAACCAGGGCAATCAACAGGTTCATCAACCAATCGAGAGCGTGCGCCAGATTGGCAAGACGGGTGCGCAGCGTTGATCGTGTTGGTTGCGATCCACGAGCTTCCTGCCGGCAGAGATAGAGCACTGCGGTATAACATGCGAGCGACACCCCCGACACAGCGGCCATGACGTACAGAATAATTCGGTCAAAGTGCGTTGAGTTCATGTAATTTGTATTATAGTACAAATCGGCGACATTTCAAACAACAAGTGGTGATGATCTCATTAACACGCGTTGCCACTCTCGCAACCCATCCGGGTCGCCGTACCAGGGACGTCCGTGGATGGGTGAGTGATGAAGGCCGGGCACGACCAGATATTCAGCTCCAGCCAACGCTGCACAACGGAGCGTTGTAATTCCATCTCCCCACGCTTGAGCGCCGGCAGGACCATCGATCATGACATAACTGTTGTAGGCCATCCGTTCAATCCAGCGTCCTTTGCGATTGGCCTGAATGCTTCGCCCAATGATCGAGGTGTAGCGAATGTGGCGGTAATATGCGCCTGGATAACTGCGATTGGTGAAGCCGACAGTCTGCCGGGTCCAGAATTCCTGACTGTGGTGCGGTGTACCGAGCATGATGAGGTGATCGACGAAGCGGTGTCCGCCATAAATCTCGCCTTTGTAGGGCTGATCGCCAAGATACATGCGGGCGACGGTTCCACCTACACTGTGCGCCAGAATCGTGACGGTCTCGGCACCCGTTTCGTGCAGAGCCTGCGCGACCGTCTCGCGGACAATCCGCAATACCGGGCGAAAATCCCAGTCGCGGGTCAAGGCCCAGCGCAGGCGTCCGATGGGGGTCACGAAGACCCGAAAATCAAATGGGGGCTGCGATAGCGCCTGGGCCAGGGCGCTAAAGTCGTTGGGACTGGTCAGATACCCACCGATGATGACCAATGGACGAACCATACCTACCCTCACCCGGCATCAAACCAGAGTGGTACCACGTCACGTGCCCCGTACCAGGTTGCCGGTGCGTTGTACGGTGCGTGACGGGCACCTTCCAGGATCAGGTTGTCGGCACCGGCCAGGTAGCAAGCTGCGGTCGGCACGATACCGTCGCCGATGAGATTGCCGTTGCCGAACGAGACTTCATAGGAACGATAGGCAATCATCTCCTCCGGTGAACCAAAGCGCCGCCCACGCACGCTACGCCCCGCAACAGCCCGATATCTAATGTGGGGAAATGCCGCACCTGGATAACGGGCTTCGAGCCAGTCGGCAAATTGCTTGACCCATACCTCTGAGGTGGCGTGGGCAGTACCTAACGTTGTCAAACTTGCTACCACCTTGTGTCCGGCATAACGAACGCCCTGGTATGGCTCATCGGCCAGATACGCACGGGCAATCCGGCCACCGGCGCTGTGTCCGATTAAGTCAATTGTATCGGCGCCAGTTTCGCTTAAGGCAATCTGCACCGTTGCTGCCAGGGCATCAAGCGCCGGGCCAAAGTTGGGGTCACGCAGTGCCAGCCAGTCGAGCCGACTGAAATTGACAACGTAGACGATGCGATTGTAGGGTGGCGCAGCCAGGATGCGCGCCATTCCGAAGTAATCGGCGGGTGACGATAGCCACCCGCCCATGATCACCACCGGACGAGTCATAGCTTACTCTTTATCCTCAGAGCGCTCTGGTTCAGTCGTGGTCTCGGCTGAACCGGTTTGCGCAGTCGATGTGGCGTTGCTGCTGCCGTTGCCGTTATCGGCTACGACCTTGATCCGACGAATCGTCTGGTTCTGCGGTTTGGCCGGTTCACCGGGCAAGGCATTGATGACAGCGTTGCACAGATCGCCACCGATACGGAACAGTTCCTCGGTCTGGAAGCGCAGCCAGTGGCCGTAGAAGTTGAAGACCTTTTCGGTAGTGGTACGCACTTCGCGGGTGAAGGCTTCCAGTCCTTGCGGCGGCAGAGCACCACGGGCATACGACCGTAAGAGATAGCCGATGGGCTGAATATCGGTTGGTAATTCATCACCGGCCAGGCTGCGTTGTGTCGGTGTCGAAGGCGTACCTTCACCGCTCGTTGGTCGATAACTCGCCGGCGCAAACCCGCGTGGTGTCGGTGTAAACGAGGGGGTACCAGGTGTGTACGAGCGTGGCGGTGGTGTGTAGGTTGTGCGTGATGACACCGACGGGGTCCCTTCATCGGTGTAGCGTACCGGTTCTTCGTAGGTCAGCCCGAAAAAGCGCTGGAGCCAGCCGGGCATCCAGCCGGGGCCGGCGGCCTCTCGGCGCTGTGGCGTTTCATCGGTCAGACCAAACCATCGGCGGACAAATCCGGGTAGCCAGCGAACGGTGTCGTTGTCCTCATTGAAGCGATTCATACCCGCTCCTCTCTATCACGAGCCAAAGGCAAAGAGACGGCGACGTTGCGGCACATACGGTGCAAAGCAGAAGTTGATAATCTGTTCCAGATCATCGTTGGGATAGCGACGATCAAGTGTTGCTATCGAGTCGAGCACGTAGAGTAGCTGTTCCACCGGTGTTTCGGGCTTGCAGCGCACGAGTTTTTTGATCAATACCCGGCGTAATGCCAGACTGTAGCGTAATGATGTGGTTGCTAACCGGGCCAGCAGTTGATCGCGCACGTCAATATTTTTGGTTAACCGATCCAGCCAGCGGGCCAGCCCCAGGCGTTCACTCCGATCAAGGTAATAGTTCACCAGATCGGCCAATCCAACCATCGAGGTTACGCTGATCACCTCTGCCCAACGCTTGGGAAATGAGAGGCGATTGAAAGCAGACAACGACTCCAACTGCTCGACTAACTGACATGCCGAGTGGTACGGTTCGCGTTCAAAGGTGCGGCGCAGACCGGCTTCTCGCTCGGCCAGCATCGCCACGGCTTCACGTACCACACCGTCGCTATCGTCGTATCCCCCGTGGTACAGATGCATCTCGTGGGCCAGTTCGTGGAGTGCAATACCAACACTACCATCTTCGTCCCAGCGACCCAGCAGGACTACTGAACCGGAACGTGGTGAGAAACTCCCGCTATCGCTCCAGGCAGTGTCGCGAACGGTATCCATGGCCTCGAAGGTGAGCCGTTCGGCGAGCACTGTCGGCGGCAGATCGGGCCACATTTTGGTCGCCAGCCGTCGCACCTTGCCGGCCAGGCGGCGTGGACGGTACGTATACTGGCCCACCGTCAGCGGACGGTCATCGGCACGTTCCATGTCAATGATCAATTGCTGACCGCCGGAACGAAGCAACAATTGCATAGACGACCCTCCCTAGCGAACACTTTTCAAAAAGAGGCGCATAATCTGAATAACCTGTTCGGGCAACTCAAATAAAATCAAATGACCACATTTTGGTACTTCCAGGAACGAGCCGTTTGGAGTTAATGCAACCAGTTTGCGGCCATCAGCCGGACGCATAATGGGATCATTCGCGCCGGCTACCAGCAACAATGGCTGGCGGATCATGCGTGCCTGTTCGGCCACTGCATTGAGAATCTCCGGGCGCGACAATTCGGTTGCCGATACCCGGACTGCTGCCGGATCACAGTAGCGTAGCCCTAGCGTGCCGAGTCGAATGTCGCTGATTGACGGTGTATGTTGCGCCATGACCAGTCGTGCGTAGATGAACGGGAGCCACCACAGGTTTCGCCGTTCGATTGGTCGTAGCACTCGATTAAATACGACATCGAGCAGACGCGGCACAAACGCTGATGCCAGTTTGTTGTACGGTAGCAGGCTGAAGTTGAAGAAGATGAGCGAACGTACCATATCCGGGTGATGTGCGGCGACGTGTAGCCCGACGAACGCACCGAGCGAAAAAGCGGCCAGATGCACCGCACCGAGATCGAGTGCGCGGATTAACGCCTGGAGATCGGCGCTAAAGCCGGCCACCGTATAATTCTGACGTGGATCGGTATCCGAAAAGCCATGTCCCTTTAAGTCGTAGCTGATCACGCGATAGCCGGCTTGAGCCAGCGGATCAACCACGTGGTGCCACCAAAACGACGAACAGTCCCAACCGTGGATCAGGACGAGTGGCTGACCATCAGAAGGTCCAACGTCTTGATAGTGATGCACAACACCGTTCAACTCAATAAATCGGGCACGGGCCAGGAGCGCTCGTTCGCCTTCCAGTCGTCGCCGCTCACGGCCACTCAGGCGACCGGCAAGGCGGGTTGCCACTTCATTCGCGTAGGCGACATACTTTGCCGTTGGTGGCGCATCAACCGGTCGCGCCGGCGGTCGCTCAAACGGAACAGGTTGGGCAAGGACTGACATACGCGCCCCCTTCGCTATTCTACCCATAACCGAAGCTGTTCCCCTTCAACTCTGGCCCGTAACCGACCACCATCCACCAGGCCAGGCAGGAGTACATGGCGACGCATCTGTCCGAGCTGGACAACGACTTCTTCACTGGCCACAGCAATGTCAAGCGCTTTGGGATCGAGGAATGGAATCAGGAGGCGCATGTCTCGCTCGCTGCTTTGTGGACGCGGCGGCTCAGTCGCAAAGATGTCGCCATCGCGGTAGAGTGCTGCCCCGCGCAAAGCCCATGAATCCCGATCAGTTGGCGTTAGATCAAGCTGTCCAATCCGCAGCAACGGTCTGGCCCGACTGGTTTCGTGACTAAAGTCGTGGCGGCTCTCATCATCAACCTGATCGGGTGAGCCATTCACAATGACTTCATCACTGGCCATTCCATAAAGGCCAAAGGCGGTTAAAGCCGAGCGTAGTGGCGGCAGGCGCAACTCTGGTGGCAGCACAACCATGCGCACCCGTGCACCGCTTTCGGTTTCCAGCCGTGCCCGTTGGGTCTCCAGCTCAATGCGCAATTCCTGCAGGGGGGCAGTGGCGCTTGGGGCCAGAATAGCCGCCGGGATCATTGCCTGTTCCTGAGAAGCACGTGATTTTCCCGGCCCCCGGTCGAGGCCGAAAATGAGACGGACTGCCCAACGCAACACATCCGGTAGGGTCAGTGCCCGGATCAGTGCATCGGGTGCCGGGCCATCAAGGATCAGCAGGTCGAAGCGCCCTGACTGCCGGGCACGTTCGGCAACCAGCATTGCTGCCACCGCATCAATACCGGGAAAAGCGGGCAATTCATCGGGGCCGAGGTCACGCAAACGGGCAACCAACCCACTCCGAAGCGAGGGGCGCACCTGTTCCCAACGACGTGCGACCTCCTCGTGGGGATGGATTTCCATTGCCGCGAGATTCGGTTCAAGTTCGAGTGGGCGGGCGCCGAGGCTCTGGTGCAACAGATGCCCAATCAGGTGTCCTGGCCCACTCGACGCCAGCAGCGTGCGATAGCCGCGACGGGCGGCGTGACAGGCTGTTGCGAGCGCAGCCGCGCTCTGTTGGAGTTGATGATGAGCAGTAAAGATCAGTGTGCGCATGCGAGTGCTCGCGACCGGCGCTCAAGGCAACCGGCATAATCAACCATACGACCCTGAGCAAGCCAGTTTGCTCAGGCTGCTTCAACTTGCTGCTTATTGGCGGTGCGCACGACATTTGCCTCGTAGAAGGCCAGGCGCAACACTCCATCTTCGTACCGATAATCACCAAGGGTGCAGTCGTACAAAACGCGCGGCAAGGCGATGGTACGCTCCAGGCGACCAACGACAATCGTCAAGTCGGGGCCACTGTGGCTGACCTCAATTGCCTCACCGGGATCAAGAAATGGCAGGCGCAGACAGAGATCGTACTGACCAGGCTCGCCATCATCACTCCATTGCTCCAGCCAGATCGGACGTTCGTCGTATAACAGCGCGCCCGGATCAACCTCGCCAAACGTCAGCCGGCCCACGTGTAGCAGCGCCTCAACCCCAATCGGCTCGCCACCCTGCAACACCGTGCGGAAGATTGGTGTTGGGGCAAAACTGCTTTCAATTTCGGCCAGGTACTGCTGCTGGAGATTTACCCAGTAGTCAAAGTATGGGCCGAGATCGGTGCGGTGGGGCAAAATCTTATTAACCAACACGGCATCCAATTGCAAGCCATACAGGCTCAGGAAGGTGTACGCCCGTCGGGTTTCGAGCAGGGGTAATCGTTCAGGATTCAATACTAGCCGTACCGATACATTCGAGCTGACTAAAAAATTGGCCAGTTGATCCATCCGCTCCAGCAGTTTACCAACCTCTTCAAAGAAGCGGTCGTCGGGCAGATCGCGGCGGAAAGGACGCGCAACATTCGCGATTCCACGATACACCCGGAAGAGGCGTTTGCCGGCTTCGCCACCGATAATCATCTCGGGATACGCCAGGAGCCGCAGGGTATTACCGGTAGGTGCTGTATCAAGCACTATCGCGTCCCAACGTCCACTCTGGGCCTCGTCCATTACTCGTTGCAGAGCCAGAATTTCATCGAGGCCGGGTTGATTAGCCAGCTCAGCAGCCGTCGAGCGTTCGATCCCTCGGGCCGAATAGGTGGCAGTTACGAATTGTTGGAAACCACCCAGATTTTGACGCCACTCGTAAATGGTATCCACCTCAAGGCCATAAAGATGAGGTGCCAGTGGCGTTGGTCGATCACGACTAATCGCGATCCCCATCACATCGGCCAGCGAGTGTGCCGGATCGCTCGACAGCACCAGTGTTCGGCGACCGGCTTGCGCCAGCATCACCGCAGTTGCCGCCGAGAGGGTTGTCTTACCGGTGCCACCTTTCCCGGAGTAGATAATGACGCGCGTCATAGTTCCTCATGTGCCTGCTGTGTTGTGATACCCCAACCCCATTACCTTATTCCGCATCGCTATCGTTGTGTCCGTTACGTGTTTCAGGCGTGATGCCTGTCCCACTGCCACTCACCGTTGCCGGGCGGTCGGTGCGATTAACAACAATTCGTCGCACCGGCACAGACCCATCCTGTCCACTATCAGGTGTCTCCGAACGACGGATACTGATGGCCCGCCGTACCGGTTGGTTCGCCGGGGTGGCCGGGTTGTCTGTGGCAGCCGGAGCGGTTGTCGTCGGCTCTGGCGCAGGGGCTGGCGATGATTGACGGACTGCTGCCCGAACGGCGATCCGCCGTTGGGGTGGCTCAGCAGCCGATTGTTGTTCGGTGGGTTCGGCAAACCGTACTGCCGCCCGCACGACCGGTCCAACCGGTGCCAGTGGGCCACCTTCAGCCTCTTGCTGCGCCGCAGCGTAATAGAGACCACGCATCGCATTGCGCCGTACCCGTGGGTCTTGCATGTTATTGATCAACTCGGTTGCGCCACTCAGGATTTCACTCGCTCGCCGCATCCCGCGGGCAAGACCACGCGGAACTTCAAGCATCAGGCGCAACGAACGACTCACCTCGTACATATTTGGCTGTTCGGGCAGTGTCGGCAACGGGCCAACCGGTGCCGGCGGTGTCTCTGGCGACACGCCACTACCGCTACGCTGACGTTCGTAAGCCGCAATCAGGTTCCCCGGCGAGGCTGGTGTTGCTTCCTCTTCCTTATCAGCCGCGCCAAACTTCCACCATGGCTTCTTCTTTGGTTGTTGCGGTGCCGGCTCTGGCATCGGTGGTGGTGCTGGTTCAGAAGCCAGGAAAAATGGCGGTAGCGGTTTCCGCTCAACTGCCGGAAATTCTGCTTCAAATGCCTTGATCAGTTCTTCACCGGTGACACCGGCTACTACCTGATCACCAACCCAGGCCACCATTTTGGCCAGCACATCGACGTCCTCAACCGGCATATAATCGAGCGTATTGATAATGACGCGCTCCGGCTGACCGGCTTCCTGTACTTCGCCGAGGGCCACCCGGCGTTTGCGCGGTGGTGTTGCCGGTATCCGCAGGGCCAGGCTCACCCGCCCGTGCCACGGATCCCAGGTCTCGGCACGAACCACATCAACATCACTCCACGGAAAGCCATCAACAGTATCATTGAAAAACCCACGCGCCCACAGAATCAGCCGCCGGTCGGTCAGCGCAACGAAATCGGCGAGCGCGAGGCCACCAATGCGACGTCGTTGTTCGTCGAGGAGCGTACCATCGAACAGTGCCAGTAGGGTCTCGCCTTCTTCAAGCAAACCGCGCTGCTGCATCTCTTCGACGCTGGCCATACTCACATTAACACCGAGAAATGGTCTCATACCTGCTCCTTGGGCGGTTGCGACCGCCGATGATTGCAACACTTATGTCGTTCGATCTTGATCGGCATCACCCGATCCACTCAACGCTGCCAGCGACGTGCGGTGAAGAGGGGTTGTCCGACGGCGGAGCGGAATCTCGCGCCGATCCGTGATATTCAATGGAGATGAAGCCGTTGCAGTCGGCTGAGTCATTGCCGGTTCGCGAGAGGGTGTGGCACGTCGGCGCAACGGAATCTCGTGGTAGCGGTGCGGTGCTGGTGTTGCTTCAGGCGTGGGCGGCTCAACCGGTGGAGAAGGCGCAGTTGACTGCTGATTCCCCATCTGCCGGTTAAGAAACGCCAGCGCAATCTGTTGAGCTGCCGGATTATTTGCGACAGTCTGAACCAAATCATTGACAGCACGAATAGCATCGGTTAATTCACGAATACTGGTCGGACTTAAATCAAATGGCAAATCCGCCTCGCGCAACGTGCGCCGCAGCGTGTCCCATGCCGAACGAGCGAGGCGACCAGCGGTAAAGATTTGATTTGGCGGCAGGTTAGCCGGATCAATCGCAAAGAGTGCATTTGGCGCTGCCGGGGTACGTGCAGCACCTCCCGGCCAGCGGTATGGAGTTTCATCTATGCGCAACGCATCTTCGGAACCATAAATAGCAGCACCGAGCGCTGTCATCACATCAGGAGCGGCTTGCCGGGCATCGATGCCGGCAGCCAGCGCCGATCTTGCCGTTTCGGCGGCTGTACGCAACAACACCATCAATGCCGGCACATACGCCTGTGGTACCAGAGTCAGCGTAAAAATCTGATCATCGGTATCTGGCGCGCTAAAGCCCATCGTCACTGCGCCGTGGATCGGATCAATCCCGCGCCCATCAATCAACGTCAGCTCATGCAATGGAAAGGCATAACACAAATGCCGGCCATAATCTCGTGCCCACAGGATCACCCGCAAGTCGGTGATCAGACAATAATCGTGCAGCGTTGGGCCGCTCAGCCGCTGTCCCTGCTGATCGACCAAAACGCCATCTATCGCGACCAGCACTTGCTCGTCAGGATCGAGCACATCCAGTCGCGTAATCTCTTCCAGATGAGCCGGTACGGTGGTATGACTGTAGTAGAGCAGGTTAATCATAACGCTCCCGAGGGATCGGCGTGAGGCGACAGAACGCACGCCTCACGCCTGCCCGCCAGCCTAGCGGTTGAAGCGCGAGCGAATGCGCTTCGGACGGAAGCCGTTGCTCGGGCTGCTGCTGAACGCTCCCTCGCCCGAGCCGCTCCGGGACACGCCCGGGTAAGCATTGCGGTTGATGTTGTCAACCGCTGCCGCGGTGGCCTGTAGCGCATTCGAGACCCATTGCCAGTGGCCCTGGAACATGATGTCGCCGATTTGCGCCACCTGCGCCGACGACTCCGAGAACCAGCCTCTCGTCGCCATGCACACACCTCCTTATCAAACGGACTCCATTATTCAGGTCACCGGAGGCAAGCCTCCGAGAAACCCCACAGTTCAGGCTGCCTCAGCGTTGCGCCATTTGCGGCGCCATGAAGGGGACAATCAACCATTCACCCTCCATCTCGGCCTGACCGGCTTCCAGGCCGGCCAGACTGGTCGGCAGCGTAATGACCCGCCGGAAGTCGCCGATCTGTATCACCAGCTCGTCGCCGTTCTGATACAGATCGAGCTGCGACACATCAGCGAATGGCAGGCGGATCTTGACCCGGTACGATTTATCACCAACTTTGGCAATGTCCAGCGGTGCCCGGTCGTAGAGCACGGCAGTTGGATCCATATCGCCGTAAATGTCATCTCCCATCTGGCGTAGCTTCTCCAGGCCCACCACTTCTTCGGGATAGTACGGTACCCGCCGGATAGGCAACGGCACGAAGGCATGTTCAACATCCTGGAGATAGCGCTGTTGCACATCGCGCCAGTGGTTCAGATAGCCGCTATCCTGATCGAGGGGCAAAATCTTGTTCACCACTACCATATCGACGGTCATACCGTACATCGACAGGTAGGTTAAGGCGCGCTGGCTCTCTTTGATGACCATCTTTTCCGGGTTCATCACCAGGCGGATCGATGTCTCCCGCGGGTTGGCCAGTGTTGCCGTTACCCCCTCCATCTGGCGGAACATCTCATCAACCGCATCATAGACTTCGGGTGGGGCAACCATTTTGTTAAGGCCGGGCGTAATCTTGCTCATGGGCCGGATCAACGGCCTGATGACGTAGCGCTCGGCACCGCGTAGCATGTTGATTGCCCATTTGAACGTCTCGGGGGCTGAGAGCAGGCGCAGCGTTTCTCCCGTTGGTGCGCAGTCGATCACCAGGAGATCGTAGTCGCCACGCTCTTTGTGTTTCTTGATGCGGATGAGCGGAAAAGCCTCTTCCATACCTGGCAGGACGCTCATCTCGTCGGCCAGAATGCCCTGTACGCCCTGCTCGGCCATCAGTTGCGCGAAGTGCTCACGCACGATACCCCAGTTGCTCTCGATATCGTGATAAATGCTCACTTCAAGCGCATCGAGGTTTTTGGTAATCCGAACCGGTTCCGGGCCGAGTGGCCCTTCCAGATCGAGCGAGTCGGCCAGCGAGTGGGCCGGATCGGTGCTCATGACTAGCGTCTTCAAGCCTCGATCGGCGGCCCGGAGAGCTGTTGCTGCGGCGACACTTGTCTTGCCAACGCCACCTTTGCCGGTGAAGATTAGAGTGCGCATCAGGGCCTTTCCAGGAGCTACTGCTCGGCTAGTAACGACCGCCACAAAACGGTGTTAATGAGGTCTGCAATCGAACACGACATGAAGTTTTTGCTTAAAAGCCAAAACCCTTCTTCCTCCCGCTGATTTTGGCCTGTACCGCAATAGTAGCACGAATATCCGCATGTGTCAACAAATTTTTCTCATATGCATCAGGCTCGTATTGCAGTCTGATGCCTTTCTGATACTGTGTAAGCCGTGTTTTGACGTTTGTCAACGCAGTAGAGTTTGACGGTTCGTTGCAATATAATAACAGGAATCTGGCCGGTCTCTGATCACGTCTGCGATAGAGTTCGTAGTATGATTTGCAACGAGCATACGAAACAGAGCGCGGTCAGCGCTCTGTCGGGATGTTCTGTCTGTTGCATCACAGTTGCAATTTTGACGTGTTATGTACTGACATTATACCATCTCTGCTGCTCTTTGGGCGAGTGTTGTAAACAGATCAGACTGATCCAGGTCGTCCGTCCAGGGAATAACCTGCCAGATTTCAGTGTGGCTCACCGAAGCGCCGGGATCGAGGCGGCAGAGCGGGGCCAGTGTTTCGAGTTCGGTACAACCGCGGTCGTAATAGATTTCAAGATTGCAGTTGTTGTCCGGGTAATGGGCAGCAGGCTGGTACACCGTTCGTTTGATGAAGAGGGTCGCCTGGTGGAGATAGGCCAACCAGCCGGCAGCGCTATGCGCTCCCACTTTGGCCGGTGGCCCGGCAATCGCGGTGTCGATCAGGATGAAGTCATCGCAGAAGGCGAGTCGTGGATCGGGCAGAGGGGTGTAGGGCCAGAAGGCGATCTGGCGATTGGGAAGCAAGGGATTGGCAGGGGGCTGGCCGTTGTGTAATGGTAAGATCGCTTTTCCTCCCGGTGCCAGTTGGGTAATCGCCCACGGCGCCAGTTCCACCGGCCACAGCCCATGGTTGGTGAGTGTGTGTTGCAGATGTAACCGTGGTTGTTCAGGATCAAGGGTTACAGTCAGGCTCTTCGCGATATATCCCGGATCAACGGCGCTGCGCAGCGTGACGCCGTGATCGATCTGTTCTGCCGCAGGACCATTGAGATCAGGCCAGTAACTGCGAGGAAAAGCTTCAGGCGCATGCCAGAGCCGATGTCCACCGAGGAGAACAAACTCGCCCCACGGCGTCTCCCAGCGGGCGTTTGGTGTTTCGGCCAGCAGGTTTGGGCCGTTGTCGAGGTGCAACGCGAGGATACGCGGGCCTCCGGCTGCCAGGACTGTCAGACGTAAACGGCGTGACGTGATCGTCAGGGTTTCATAGCTCATACGGGTGTCTCTCTGCACGCAGGTTTCAGGTGAACTCAGTGCTATAGGAATCAAAATGGCTTCTCATGGTAGCATGCAATCGTGCATGACGTTCAACCACACTATGGAGAGGTTTACATAATGAGTGAGCCAACGATCTACGAGCAAATAGGTGGTGAAGCAACCTTTCGGCGGATCGTCGATATTTTTTATGCGCGGGTGGAAGCCGACCCACGTTTGCGCCATCTTTTTCCAGCCGATCTCGAACCGGGCAAAGAGCATCAGCGTCTCTTCTTGATGCAATATTTCGGTGGTCCGCGCACATACAGCGAGCGTCGCGGACATCCACGGTTACGTATGCGGCATGCGCCATTTCCCATCGGACCACGTGAGCGTGATGCCTGGCTGGAACATATGCTGGCCGCGCTCAATGAAGCCGGTGTTCCGGAGCCGGCCCGTTCGGTGATGGAGAACTATTTTCGCCATGCGGCACAGGCAATGATGAATCGTTTGGGGGAAGACTAGGACTTATTTCATAAAAGCTGTACTGTCGCGCTCTCATAACCATCGCCGGTGCCATCACGCGCCGGATTGGTTGCCTTGCTCGCTCATCATCCGCGTGTTGCGTCGGTTGGAGTGCGGCTCGCGCTTGACCTTAGCGATTGATGGTCGTCCCGGGCGCTCATCATCCGCGTGTTGCGTCGGTTGGAGTGCGGCAGTCATGCTGCCGCGCCAGCCGTCCTCACGATCTGGCACGTGTCACGTCGTTGACCTGACTGGTCACGCGGATGCCGGGTGTGCTCGTCACGATCATGGAATCGGTCGGCAATGAACGAGATACCTTCATAGCAGATGTTTTTTGAAACAGGTTCTAATATCAAACCCGAAACACACGATGCCATGGTGCGATCCGGGATGTCCCCTTTCTGTTCGCCGCATTCCCTCGCATGGTAAAGTGAGCAGGTATATGTACCACGTAGGGGTGGGTTCTGAACCCGCCCCTACAACCCGCCCCTACGGAACCAGACCATATCACGCAGGTTAATATAAGGGGGCAAAAGCAGTATCTGCCCGATCACCATTCCGGTTGGTTTCCTGTGTGAACTGTGCATTATAAAGCCAGCGTTACCCGGCACAACGCCGGGTAACGCTGGCTCTTTCATCAATCAATCGTGTTTTACGAATGCTTGGCGGGATAGATCACAATCTTACGATTCTCGCCCTCACCTGAACTTTCGGTATAAATTGTTTTGTCGTTACGCAGGGCGAGATGAACGATTCGTCGTTCGTAAGCTGCCATTGGCTCCAGCATAATTGGCCGACCGGTCTGCCTTACCCGTTCAGCCATCCGCCGGGCCAGACTTTCCAGCGATTCCTGGCGGCGCTGGCGGTAATTGCCAACATCAACCACCAGTTGTGGCCATTTCTGCACGCGGCGGCTCACCAGCAAATTGAGTAAAAACTGTAGGGAGCGGAGAGTCTCACCGCGCCGTCCGATCAAAAGACCCATTGCTTCTTCATCAGCGCCTTCGACATGGAGCGTGATCGTTGCTTCAGGTTCGCCATTTGGGCCGGTGGCATGCGAAATGACCGCCGTCACATAGGCGTGAATATCCATGCGCTCGAGCAGATCTTCAAGAACACGCTGCGCAATTTCGCTCACTTTTTCTACTGATGGCGCCTCTTCCTCGTCTTCAACAACAGTGACACGCACCAATGCTTCATCACCATTCTCACCCGGGTCCAGGACTTCAATCGCAACTTCGTCACGATCACGGCCCAGTTGGGCGAGCGCCAGCTCGACAGCTTCGGCGACGGTGCGTTCGCTGATCTCGATGCGCTTCATAGACACCTCTCGGTCATGGTGACCGTCTTACAAATCTTGCTAACGACGGCGACGGGGATTGGGGTGCTGGCGTGAAGGGCGCTGTTCCGTGTGCGTCGGATCACTCTCCTCCACGGCTGCTTCGGTTAATGGACGCATAACTGACCAGAAATCAATTTTTGGCGTTTCGGGTTGGCTTTCAGACGTGCTTCCTGTCGATGCTGATGCCAGTGCTAACGTTGGTGTTGGACGATTATCGGGTGGCAGGAAGCGCAGGTAATTGGCCAGCGATCCCCAACCTGACGTGAAGTACTGTTGCACAACACCCACAACACTGCTGACTACCCAATACAACACTGCTCCAGTTGGAAAGGTGAATGCGATATAGCCGAAGACAAACGGCATAATCAACATTGCCTGCGTAAAGGCTTTCTGTTGCGGATCCTGGACTCGTGGTGTAGCCATCAACTGTTGCATCAACTGTAAAACAATTGAAAGCACCGGCAAAATCAGATACGCAAAACCGGCAAAACCATTCGGCCCGAACGCCGGTACACCCAGATCCATACCAAAGAAGGGGGCAGCCAGGATCTGAGCCAGCCGCTCGTCTTTCAACATTTCAGCCGCCGCCGCACTCAGATTCACCCGCTGCTCAGGCACCATCAGGTGATAGACCGCCTGATAAACGCCAAAGAAGATCGGCAATTGTAACAGGAGGGGTAGACATCCACCTACCGGATTAATTTTGTGCTCACGGTAAACGCGCAGGGTCTCTTCTTGCAGCCGTTGCGGGTCTTTGCCGTATTTGCGCTGAATCTCTTTCAAAATCGGCTGCACCTCTTGCATCCGGCGACTCGAGCGGAGTGAGCTGAGGGTGAGCGGCAAAATGAAGAGACGGGCGGCAATCGTGAAGAGCACAATGCCCAGCGCCATATTGCCGGTCAACGACGAGAAGAAGAGTAAGAGTTGTTCAAGCAATCCAACAAATGCCGACCAAATGTTCATTGCGATCCTCGTTCGTGTTGTGGAAGTGGTGTATCTGAAACCGGTGACACTGTTTCATTCGTGGGTGCCGGCAGGAGACAGGCCTGCCGCAGTAGCGCAGTAATATCGTCCTGCAATTGTGTGAACGGTGCGTCAATCACCTCTGGTGTGCGAATGGTGAACACCATATCGTAACCGGCTGTCAGTCGTGGGAGCAGCAAGCGCACAGCTTCGCGCACACGACGGCGGGCACGGTTGCGTTGTACGGCGCCGCCGACACGGCGACTGACAACGAAGCCGCAGCGTAAGGTACGTCGTCGAGCCGGTGCGACGGTGAGAATGAGCCACGGCGAGGTGAATGTGCGTCCTTCCTGACGCACACGACGAAACTGTTCGGGTCGGCGTAGCCGATATGCACGTCGCATGGATAAGAAAACAAACGGGTTATCGCCGACAGATGACCTGCTGCTCCAGCGTGCTGCCCGGTTCTGTTGGTGATAACCCGTCCCATTCTGCGCTTAGCGGTGGCCGCGGCGCACAGCTCGCCGCTCATCACTGACGGTCAATTTCCAGCGCCCCTTCAGGCGTCGGCGGCGAAGAACTTCGCGTCCATCTTTGGTTGCCATGCGCGCCCGGAAGCCGTGCTTACGGCGGCGCGGAATGCGCTTTGGTTGCCAGGTTCGTTTCGGCATTGTATGTACTCCTCAAGGTGTTATTTATAGCATGCCAAAAGCTGATGCCATTATACCCGTCACGGCAGATTGATGTCAAATAGTTGCCTGCCAACCCGCAGGCTGGCAGGCAACAGGTTTTCAACAGTCAGACTTATTCGTCGTGACCAATCTGCTGGAGCGTGCGGCGGATTGCGTCACGCTGCCGCCGATTGGTTGGTCGCTCCATGTCGTCTTCATCGTCGTCGTAATCACGGCGGCGACGGTCACGGTCGCGGTCGCGGCGGTTACTGGAGCCACCAAACTTGGTCAGCAGATCTTCGAGGGTTGCATTACCCTCAAAGGTCTCGTCATCGTCTTCACCAACGACATAGGTTTCAGGTGCTGTCTGCGCTGCCCGGCGGTCTCGGCGGTCACGCCGCTCATTACGCTCGCCACGCTCGCCACGCTCGCCACGCTCACTGCGTTCACCGCGCTCGCCACGCTCACCGCGCTCGCTGCGCTCACGAGCGGCCTGGGCTGCGGCGGCAAACCGCTCCATATTGCTCCGACCGGCACGGGCTGGCGCAGGCTCGGCAGGAGTGGTCGCTGGTTCGGTGGTGGTCTCAGAAGCAGGCTGCTCCTCTTCGAGCCGCATGGTCAGGCTGATCCGCTTGCTCTGCTGATCAACGCCGAGCACCTTCACCTTGACCTTGTCGCCAACCTTGACCACATCTTCAACTTTCTCTACCCGATGAGGGGCAAGCGCCGAGATATGGACAAGGCCGTCGCGGCCAACCCCAATGTCGACGAATGCACCGAAGGGAGCGATACCGCTCACCGTGCCTTCGAGTATCTGGCCGGTCTCGAGCTGCTGCATGCGTTGCGTGCGGAGTGCTCGCCGCAGGCTCAGGCTGATACGGGCAGCTTCGCCATCAATCTCAAGGATCTTGAACTGATAGCGCTCGCCAACTTTGACCGCATCCTCTGGTTTCTCGACCCGACCCTCGGCCAGTTCGCTGACGTGGATTAAGCCATCTTTGCCAACACCGATATCGGCAAATGCCCCGAAAGGTGCGAAACCGGTAATCACTCCTTCGACCACATCACCGACACGCAGTGCAGCCAGCTTCTCGCGATCAACCTCTTGTCGGCGCGGTTGCTGCTGTTGTGGCTGAGGCTGACGCGCCCGCCGTGGGGTTTCGGCCCGCGCAGGATCACGCATCGTCAGGCTAATCCGACGTGCTTCTGGCTCAATGCTCTTGACCCACACTTTCACCGTATCACCGATCTGAACTACCTCTGAAGGTGTCTCGATGCGACGGTCGCTCATTTCGGAGATGTGTACGAGGCCATCACGACCAACGCCAATATCAACGAATACTCCATAGAGCGCAATCGAGGTGACCTTCCCCTCCAGCTCCATACCGGGCTGCAGGTCTTTCAGCCGTCGCGGCTTGTGTGGTTGATCATCGCTGACCGGTGTAAAGCTGGCGCCCGTTGCCTCAGAGCCGCTTGAGGCGCTCTCACCCGCTGCGGTTGGGGCCGTTGCTGAAGCGTCAGCCTCCCCTGTGGCGGCGGGCAAAACCGCCTCCTCTTCAGGGGTAGGCGCTGCCGCCTCCGCCGCCTGTTCGTGTGCAGCGACGGCAGCTTCAGCCGCCGGAGCGCTGGCTGCCGTGTGAGGTGTGTCAGGCAGCTCGCCCGCAGCGACCTCTTCCCTACGTACCTGATCCGTCATTGCCTACCTTCCTCCTCGCGTAATGACAGGTTACCCAATTATGCTTGTAGCATCTGACAACAGAATTGCCCGACGCTCACCGACAATAGTTATGATCTCATCTGTTGCCGTACAGCCCTCACCAGACCATCATCATGGAGATCTTCCAGCCGGTAGTATGTTCCGCGCAGATACTCTGCCAGTCGTCGTGATAGCCCTCGTTCAAAGTGTGGGTGTTCGGTATCGATGACAATCGCATGAATTTGATGTTCAGCAATCATCTCGGCAATCCGATACGCCTCTTGTTGAGGCGGCAGATCGGAGATAGAGACATTTGCCTGACCATCGGTCAATAGAACCATCAGCGGTACTACCTCTGCATCACGGCGGCGCGCCCGCTCAAGCAACTCGAACGCGGTTAGCATCCCACGCGATAATGGCGTCTTGCCACCGGTTGGCATCGATTGCAGGCGCCGTTGCGCCAGTTCGACGCTATTGGTGAGCGGCAGGAGCACGCGAGCGTAATCGCGCTGGAAACTGACCAGACCAACCTGGTCGCGGCGTTGATACGCATCGCGCAGCAGCGAGAGAACAGCCGCTTTCGTTGCCTGCATCCGCTCTTCGGCAGCCATACTCCAACTGGCATCCACCACAAAACAGACCGCATTGCGTGTCCGGCGTACCCGCACCTTTTGGCGCAGGTCGGTACGCTTAATCAGTATCTTCGGTCGGCGCCGGTGGGGCATACCAACGGTATGCAACAACTCGGTACGCCGCTTGCGCTGGTAGATAGCTGCTTCACGCAAGGTCGCATCGAGCGCCAGATCGGTTACCTTTGTGGCACGGCGGCTCGTGATATAGCGGCCCTGCTTCCGTGTCGTGCGCGAGCGTGAACGTCGTCCGGGTGCACGTCGTTGGGTGCGGTCGGGTGTTGCTTCCAGGCGACGCGGCTTAAACAGATCGCCGGCACGGTGTTGTGTTCCACCGGTCTGCTGTTCGCTTACAGGTGCTGTCGCTTCTGGTTGCCCGGCACCACCGAGAGGCATGGTTGTACTACCTCCGCCACTCTCGTTGCCACCTTCGTCGTTCGTCTCGCTCACATCGGTGAGGTCAGGGTTTTTTTTTACTTCCGCCTGCACACTCACCTCTTCTGCCCGTTTCCCGTACTGATCGAGAATACTCGCCAATCGTTGCTCATCAAGTTTGACTTCACCGAACGGTTGGCGACGCATACGATGTGGCAGCGCCAGCTCGGCAGCGAGACGAATGTCTTCGGCTACCAGTGTGCGTCGGCCACTCCAGGCAGCGTGGGTGCGCGCCGTCTCCAGAATGGTCAGGTCGGCCCGATGACCATCGACCCCCATTTCGATGCACAGGCTGGCAACTACTGCCATATCGGTGCGATCAATCCGCACGTGGGGCAACAACGCACGGGCAGCAGCAATCCGCTGGGCTAACGTCTCCTCGGCAGCCTGCCATTGCTGGATGAAGCCAATTGGATCAGCTTCATAGGCCATACGGCGCTCGATCACGGCGATCCGGTCGTTGACATCGGTGAGACCGACGACTTCTACTGCCAGCCCGAACCGGTCGAGAAGTTGCGGACGCAACTCACCCTCTTCCGGGTTCATCGTGCCAACCAGGATAAAGCGAGCCGGATGCGAGACACTCACCCCCTCGCGCTCGACCGTATTGATGCCCATCGCGGCAGCGTCGAGCAAGAGGTCTACCAGGTGATCGTCGAGGAGATTGACTTCATCTACATACAGAACGCCACGATTCACCTGTGCCAGAAGTCCTGGTTCAAAGCGGCGCTGGCCTTCCGTGATCGCGTGTTCGAGGTCAAGCGAACCAACAACTCGATCTTCGGATGCCGAAACCGGTAATTCAACCAGACGGATCGGGCGAACCATCGTTGGCAGCGGCCCTTGCTTCAAACGCTCCTGACAATCGGCACACAGGGCGGCTGGAGTGTCGGGGTCGCAACTGTACGGACAATCAACCACCACGGTAATTGATGGTAGCAGGCGGGTTAGCGCACGTACAGCAGTTGATTTTGCTGTTCCTTTCTCACCCCTGATCAGCACGCCGCCGATCCGTGAATTGATCGCGTTGAGGATCAGTGCGCGCTTCAAACGCTCTTGGCCGACGATGGCGGAGAAAGGATAAACCGGTCGTTGCGGAAGATTTGTGATATTCACGACAACAAAAATCTTCTAGCTCAGCGTGAGCCAGAAGCCATAGCAGCAATGCCGCGCAGTTTTAGAATGCAGCATGTTCTTCATCCGACGGGCGAACCTGACCTACGGCAATGCTCACAGCGAACACGTCCGCTTGCTTGCAACGAAGCAGCATAGCAATTGTGTCACAAAGCCGCCGAAAAGTCAAATGGTTCAACTATTGTATTCGCGATGGCGCAGTGATGTAAAGACAATGTTTGGCGGTATGCTATAATGAAGCGATGTAATCCGGGCTAACCGGATGGTAAGGAGCGTATTCGTCTGGCTCAGGCAGCGGTTTCGCCGCCTGGTAACACGTGGAGTATACCTGTGGGTCTCAACCCCTTCAATACGATCTTTGGCGCCTTTAGCCGTGACCTTGGTATCGATCTAGGCACTGCCAATACCCTGGTGCACGTGCGGGGGAAAGGGATTGTGATTAGCGAACCATCGGTCGTCGCAATTGACACCCGCACGAAAAAGGTGCACGCGGTTGGTGCCGAAGCCAAGGCGATGGTCGGCAAGACACCGGCCAACATCGTGGCGGTACGCCCACTTAAGGATGGGGTGATCGCCGATTTTGATGTGGTCGAGCAGATGCTGGCTTACTTTATCAAGAAAGCCCATACCTATGCTGCCCTACCCCTGATCGATCCGCGCCCACGGGTTGTGGTTGGGGTACCATCGGGTGTGACCGAAGTCGAAAAGCGGGCAGCGCGTGAGGCGGCATTGAATGCAAAGGCTCGTGAGGCTTACGTGGTCGAAGAGCCGATGGCTGCGGCAATCGGTGCCGGACTACCGGTTGAGGAGCCGATTGGTTCGATGATTGTTGACATCGGTGGCGGTACGACAGAGATTGCCGTGATTGCCCTGGGTGGCATTGTCATCAATCATTCGATCCGCATTGCCGGCGATGAGATCGATGAGGCAATTATTCAATTTGCTCGCCGGGAATACAATCTGCTGATCGGCGAGCGTATGGCAGAGAAAGCCAAGATCGCTGCCGGTTCGGCGTATCCCCTTGATGAAGAGATCAAAGTTGTGCTGCGTGGGCGCGATCTCCTTACCGGCTTGCCGAAGGCCATTGAAGTCAGCTCGGTTGAGTTGCGTGAAGGGATTGCCGGGCCGGTCAATGCGATTGTCGCCGAGGTGCGGGCTGCGCTGGAAGAGACGCCTCCCGAACTTGTCGCCGATATTATGGAGCACGGGATTATGCTGGCCGGTGGCGGATCGTTACTACACGGTCTCGATAAGCGGATTGCTGCCGAGACCAAAATGCCGGTTCACATCGCCCAAGACCCGCTTTCGTGTGTGGCACGGGGGGCAGGGAAGATGGTTGAACACTTCGACAACAGCGTCTACCAGGATATTCTGATGCGCACCCAGACGACGCGGCGGGTGCGGAGATAGTCCATGCGCGATTTTCTCGACGAACGACCGTTAAAACTGCGGCGTGAAGTAGCCGGTGACCGTGGCTACTGGCGGGTCTTTGCGCTGGCCTTGAGCCTGGTATTGGTCAGTGTCCTGCTGATTGTCCTTGATCGGCAGGGTGTGATTGCACCTGCACGGCTGATGGTACGAGAGACGATCCAGCCGCTTGCCGGTTGGTTAACCCAGCGCCGCAGTGAGCTATTGTCGTGGTGGGCAACGCCGCGTGATGCGGCCACGATGCAGGCCAGGATTGCTGAACTTGAAGCGGAAAACACCCGTCTCGCCGCCGAAGTGTTGCGTCTTGAGCAGGCGCGGGTTGAGAATATTTTCTTGCGTCAGCAACTCGCGATTACGCAATCATACCCCTGGACTATTTTGGGCGCAGAGGTGATGATTCGCGCCCCCGATGCAGCACGGCGGGTCTTAACGATTGCCCGTGGTGCCAACGATGGAGTGCGCGTTGGGATGGCTGTGATTGGCCAGCAGCCAGGTGGGCCACCGGCGCTGATCGGTGTGGTGGAAGCAGTTGGACCACGAACTGCTGATGTTTTGATGATTACCGATATTAGCAGTCAATTGAGTGTGCGTTTGCTGCAAGCTGATACTGCACCGCTCGGTCTGATGCAAGGGCAATGGCAGCGGGGATCACGGATGCGGGTAGAGTTGATTGATCGCAGTATTACCATGCGCGAGGGCGATCACGTGGTCACAGCCGGTATTAGTGGGGCGCTTAATCTTCCACTCGATCTGGCATCAATGCCGACCGCAGTACCGATTGGGGTTGTGGAAGCGGTGCGTCAGGAAGGTCAACGGCAAATTGGCGAGATTCGGCCATTCGTCGATCCGGATCAGGTGCGCTACGTGTGGGTAATTCTCAGCCAAGACGATTAGAAGAACGCCTGGCCCGCGAGCTGGGTTTGCTGCTGATCCTGCTGGTAATCGCACTGATCCAGGTGACGCTCTTAACCGGCCCGACAGGGTTTTCTGTGCCGATACTGCTGGTGTTGGCAATTGCCAGAGCACTGGTTGGATCAAGCACCGCCGAACCGGTACGTGGGCTGATACGAAGTCTGTGGTGGGCTTTCTACGGCGGTCTGGCCCTGGATGTCCTGGGATCATTGCCGATTGGTAGTCATGCTATCGCCCAATTGCTGGCGGTCATCGTTGTTGGGCTGGCAACACGACGATTCGCGGTTGAACGTCCAATCGTGCCGCTGCTGGCAGTAGCATTTGGCACGTTGATTTACGAGGCAGTTCTCTGGCTGATCGTACTGCCGCCCATCAGTGACTGGCAGACCTATGGGTTGATTGTGATGCTACCATCGTTGTTATTAGCACTTATTCCAACCCTGCCGGTAGTGGCCATAGTGCATCGACTGGTGCGCAATACCGAATATCAATGATGGCGTTCTATGCAGACGATTGCCTGGAAAGCGTGATGAACGGCCATGGCACGACTGATTGCTCTGCGCAGTATCCTGTTACTGGTTGTGGTGGTGCTGGTATCCCGGCTGGCCCAACTACAACTGATTGAGACTGATACGCAGCGATTCGGTGCCGACATCGAAGTTACCACCCGTCGTTACCTCACCAATCAGCCACGGCGGGGAGAAATTTTCGATGCCCGTGGTGTGCTGTTGGCCGAGAGTGTGCCGATTTATAACCTGGCCGTTATTCCCGGTCAACTGCCTTCCTCCAGCGCTGCACCAGAACAGCGGGCACTAACGCTGGCGCGGCTGGCGCAGATTGCCGAATTACCGGCGACACTGGTGATTGATCCTGGTACTGCGATTGACACCACACCCGGCTTGCGCAGCGATCTCAGGTCATTTGGCAGCTTGCCGACGGCAAGTGATGTTGTGACCATGACTATCGCACCATCTGATGTCCTGCGGGCGCTAGATGTGAGTCAAAAGTACCGCGATGTGGCAACGCTGGTCAACCCGATTGAACAGCTTCTCACGCAGGCGAATGTGCGTAGCTACCAGCCCATTGTGATCAAGGAAGACATTTCACCGGAACTGGCACTGGCACTACGCGAAAATGCCAATTATCTGCCCGGTGCCCGTGTCGTTGAAGGTTTTCGCCGGCGCTACCCGTTAAGTGGTGAGATACCTTCATTATCGCACCTGCTGGGATATGTCGGACGGATCAATGCATGTGAGCTGGTAGCGGTCAATCCGGCAAGTTCCTGGTTGCGGGCATTGACTGACATCACTGCCAACGCGCCAACCTGTGGCCTGATGGCAAAATCGATTGAACCGACCAGCGTTGGTTTACCGCCCTATTTGTCGAGTGATCAAATTGGCAAAGATGGCCTGGAAGGTGCTTACGAGTCGGTGTTGCGCGGCCAGATGGGGATTGACTCGCTCCTGGTCGATGCGTTGCAGCGTCCGGTCAGCGGGGTCACCACCCTGCGGGCAGTGGCTAACGGGCATGATCTGATCTTAACCATCGATACCCGGTTTCAGGCCGAGGTCGAACGCATCCTCCAGCGCTGGATCAATGTCGGTGAAGAGCGCCGGTTAGCAGCACGGGAAGCGCATAAACGGGCGTATGAACCGATAGTCGCCGGCGTAGCAGTCGCGCTCGATCCACGTGATGGGCGCATCCTGGCCATGGTCAGTCTCCCCGACTACGATAACAACATCTGGGTAGACCCGGCGCGGATCGCTGAGTTGCAGGCTCTGCTGGCACCACCTGATGCCGAGACCCAACAGACATTGCAACGTCTGGCACCATTCACCAACCGAGCGATTGCCGGTCTATACCCACCCGGCTCGACAGTCAAGCAATTTGTTGGTGCAGTTGCGCTTCAACAGGGCATTATCGCGGCAGATACCCAACTCCGTGATCCCGGTTTGCTGCGGTTGATCGAGCGCAGTGGTGCTGAGTTCATCTTGCCCAACTCGGTGCGTAATCGTGATAATGGGCTGATCAACGTTCGTGATGCCTTGCGGCTCTCTTCAAATGTCTTTTTTGCCAGTATAGCGGGCGGGAACGATCAGGCGATCAACCTGGATCAGCGAGCATTACGGATTACCGGTCTCGGTATCGACCAACTGGTGGAAGGGCTGTCGTGGTTCAATTTTGGCCGTCCAACCGGGGTTGATCTGGTTGGCGAAGCCAGTGGACGGGTGCCAACCCAGGCATGGAAAGCCCAGGTTCTACGTGAAGCCTGGACGACCGGTGACACCTATAACACAGCGATTGGTCAGGGTTATCTGGAAGTAACACCGCTCCAGTTGGCAGTAGCAGCGGGGGCTGTCGCAACAGATGGTACTCTGTACCGACCGCATCTGGTTGATCGAATTGTCGATGAGAATGGTCAGCTTATTCAGCAAATGCAGCCAGAGGCCATTGGGCAGGTGCCGATTGACCCCCGACACCTGGCAGCGATCCGTGAGGGATTGTTTGCGTCGATCACCGATGGTCTGGGTGTTGCAGCCCGTGAAGTCTGTTCAGGCTTACGCATTGCCGGCAAAACCGGAACAGCAGAGTTTGGCCCACTCTTGACGACGGCGGATGGGCGGTTAGTGCGGCAAAGC
The DNA here is from genome assembly GCF_000018865.1 of Chloroflexus aurantiacus J-10-fl. NCBI lineage: Bacteria > Bacillati > Chloroflexota > Chloroflexia > Chloroflexales > Chloroflexaceae > Chloroflexus > Chloroflexus aurantiacus. The sequence goes on along the minus strand of NC_010175.1, from coordinate 148,641 downwards.
CACGCCTGGTTTGTCGGGTTTGCCCCCTACGAAAACCCGGAGATTGTGGTGGCTGTGCTGGTTGAGGGTGTTGGTGACCTGAACGATGGCTCGTCAACGATTGCTGTGCCGGCGGTAACGCAGATTATGCAGGCCTATTTCGGGATCACGCCACCGGCTAACCGACCGGCGATCTGTCCGGTGTTGCCAGGGGAGTGATCTCGTCGGCATTCTGCATGTGTGCCAGTGTAACCGGATGATCAAAATGGGCAAAAAATGTGATTGATAGCTGTTGCGTAATTCATCATCTGATAATGTCTGTTCATCTCATCAGTTTATAAGGTTATGCCCGCCTCTTGCTCACAAATGGGCATCATCATATCAAATCTGGCAGAATAGAATAGAGGTTAGGCCAAACCAGGCAGCTATTATCCTGATATTGCACCTGAACGATGCACCGCTGGACGGTAGGGGGGCGACGCACTACGGCCTGGTGGCACACCTGAACGATATGGTATCACGGGGCATTCCCGTGCTGAAGCGCTATCAGTGAGCCGCTGGTGAGTGGTTACGGGTATGGGAGAACCGGCTCGGCACATCCGTGCTCAAGGGTGACGTCAGAGTGGATTATGCCGTGTTTCTGTGCTCCCGATGGGCCACTGACCGATGCGACACCCGCCTGACATAGATCACGGCCAGGGCGAAGGCATGGTTTCCACACTCCAGACTACGCAACACAGACATCAGTAAGTGTGAGCGATGGACTATACCAGCGTTCTCTTGTGTGGCGTCACCTTGCCAGAGAAGTGCTACGTTGCTGCTGATGATTCGGTTCCAAACTCCAAATCGGTCAGTACAACCAGGGCATCGAAGTCGTCGATCAGATCGGGGGCATATGTGGCTACAGTTGTACGGGCAATTGAGCGTTCGGTGTGATCTGTGCGACGCAGCAGACGGGTGATGTCTGCAATATCCTGTGCCCGACCTGCCTGGAGCTTCATCAGGATCAGAAATTGTCGCGCCAGTACCGGGAAGCCGGCACAATCGCACACAGGCTGTGCCAGTGCCTCGTCCAGCCAGGGTTCATTCAATACCAGTACATCAATACTGTAACCGGTTTCATCCTGCGGATGTGCCGTAAATCTGCTGATGGGCAAGGGGTTGCCAATGCGATAGCCGGCAGCGGTAAACGCCGCTCGTGCTACCTGTTCATCGCGAGCATGAATGATAATATCGACATCCTGGGTAAGACGCTCTGGAGCATAGGCGCGTAGTGCCATTGCCCCAACCAGTGCCCAGCGGATGTGGTGCAGTATCTGCGATAAGTCCGGTAATTATTGCAAAGCGGTTCTCTGATCCAGGAATGCATCCGATGAGCCGGTACCTCTGGCAGCACGACGGAGGGCAATGCGAACATACGGGTTTTTGGGTTGTAGCGTTTGCACAACTTGCTCCAACGGTAAAGCTGCGCCAGTTACAGAGGCTTTTGGGTAACGGTGAGTTGTTCTGATGCTTCTTCTGGCATTATACCCTGCCGACACTCTTCCTTACAACACAACGCAGGTTGGTGTATACCAGGTATTTCCCCTGTTGTGTTGGAAGGGGAACGACGTGAGGTGGGGTTGTTGTCATATTCAGTGTGGCAGGACGCTTCAGACACACTGGAAGTTGTCAATTACTGACAGACTACAGAATGTGACGATAACACACAGCATCCCTATGACCAGCAGGGTAAACGTCGTGACACACGCCGGATCGTGAGCACGGCTGGCGTGGCAGCATGGCTGCCGCACTCCAAACGCTGCGACACATACATGACAAGCGGGCAAGACAACCAATCCAGCGTGTGATGGAACGACCGGAGCGACTCTCTTGCATAAATGGGTTATGAGCAGGACAGGCAGTCTTTGTTTATTGGCAGACGTTCATTCGCCTGTGCGATGCCGGGTAGCACGACCGCACCGCTTTGTGAGATAAGTTCTACCCTGCCCGCGGCAATGTCAGCGTGAAGGTGCTTCCTTTGCCGATGCCGGCACTGGCAGCGCTGATGTCGCCACCCATGGCCCAGGCCAGGTGGCGGGCAATGGTGAGACCAATCCCACTGCCGCCACTGGTACGGGCACGTGAAGGGTCGGCCCGGTAGAAGCGTTCAAAGATGAAGGGCAGGTGTTCGGCAGAAATCCCGATCCCGGTGTCTTCCACGATGACCTGTACGTTGTCGTTGTTGAGTTCGGATCGCACAGTGATACAACCGCCTTCTGGGGTGTAGCGTACTGCATTGCCAAGCAGGTTGAGCAGGATTTGGGCGACGCGGTCAGCATCGGCATGAACCAGGATCGGTTGCTGATCGGGGGCAAACTGTACCTGGAGACAACTGTCGAGCACTTGTGGTTGAATTTGCGCCACGACCCGCCGGATGACGTCGTTGACATCGAAGGTCGTGAAGTGGAGTGCGATTTGACCGGCTTCAACTCGCGAGAGGGTCTGAAGATCATCAACCAGCCGGCGCAGACGACGTACTTCCTGTTTCATGTCGAGGAACGTATCGGCGGTGTTGGGTAGTACGCCGTCGATCAACCCTTCGAGGTAGCCTTCAATGCCGGCGAGCGGTGTGCGTAGCTCGTGGGCAACGTTGCCAATCATCGTGATGCGCCGTTGTTCAATCTGTTCCAGTGCCTCGGCCATCTGGTTGAAACTCTCGGCAACGGCACGTAGTTCGTCGCTGGCGGGTACCGTAACTCGTTCGTCGTAGCGTCCGGCAGCAATGCGGCGACTACTGCGGGCAATGCTGCGCAGCGAACGCAAAATGACCTGAACCAGCAGAATACTGGTGGTGAGACCGGCAATGGTTGCGGCCACTGCGGCAACCGTCAGCGCCTGCACGACCGCAGTACGTACAGTGGCAACCTGGTCGGGGGCGATGCTCTGTTCAATCAGTATATTGGCGGTGAGGTTGAGTGTCACCACTCCGACCACCACCACCAGCATTTGGGCGCCAATCATTTGCCAGCGTAGTTGCCGCCAGAAGCGCATGGCTTGCCACCTTCACCATTATCGCATTGACCCCCGCTATGCCGGTGTATCAACAAAGCGATAGCCAACGCCGCGTGCCGTCCGAATAACATTTTCGCCGGTAATGGCCTCGATTTTGCGCCGAAGCTGACTGACATACACATCGACAACCCGGTCGGTGCCAAAGAAATCAGCACCCCATACCTTTTCAATCAGGTCTTCGCGACTGAGCACACGATTGTGGTTGCGGGCCAGGGCCAGCAAGAGATCGAATTCAGTCGGTGTTAGCTCCAACAGTTGACCATTGGCCCGGGCTTCGCGCGCTTCCGGGTCAATTTCGACATGCGTAAAGCGCATCAGCGAGCTTTTGGCCGTTTTGTTGCGTTGCCGGCGCAAAATAGCTTCTACCCGTGCCACCAGTTCGCGTGGGCTGAAGGGTTTGGTAAGGTAGTCATCAGCGCCCACGCGCAAGCCGGCAACCCGATCCATCTCGTCGCTCCGTGCAGTCAGCATCAGGATGTAGACATCTGAACGCTCGCGCAGGCGGGCAGTGATCTCCATGCCGTCCATACCGGGCAGCATCAGATCGAGAACGATCAAATCAGGTTGCTCTTCAAGCGCCATCTGCAACCCTTCCGGGCCGGTCGTTGCACACAAGACGCGGTACCCGGCGTGTTCGAGGTAGGCTTTGGCGACATTGCGAATACTGGCTTCGTCATCGACAACGAGAATGGTTGGTTGCATACATCCTCGCACGAATACTGACTGTTCACGCGGTAGAGACGGTATCGATGTTTCTGTCGCGATACACCTCACAGGCGAGCATTGCTAAGCACAACGCCGAGGAGGTTGGCTTTCACCTTCTCAAGTTTTTGACGGGCCTCGCGCACGCGATCACGGCGCGAGCGACCGGCCTGCACCACCAGGAGTACCCCATCGACACGGGTAGATAGCACCAGCGCATCGGTCACGTTCTGCACCGGCGGGGTGTCGAAGATGACAATGTCGGCGGCCTGGCGCAGACGGTGCAACAGCCCTTCCATACGCCGTGAACCGAGGAGATCAGCAGGACGGGGTGGAAGCGGGCCACTTGGGAGCAGGCTCAACCCTGGCACCTCAGTAGGCTGGATCGCCAGCGGTGCTTCCTGGTCAAGGATGGCGCTGGTCAGTCCCTGCTCGTTGGCCAGCCCAAAGATCGTGTGCAGCATCGGCTGGCGCAGATCGCAATCGACCAGCAACACGCGCTGTTCGGCCTGGGCCATCGTGACGGCCAGATTCGCTGCGGTCAGACTCTTTTCCGGGGTCGGTTCGGCTGATGTGATCAACAGAGTGTGAATTGGTTTGTCAAGACTCGAAAAGAGAATATTGGTACGAAGGGTGCGATATGCTTCCGCAGCGGCAGACGCCGGTTCGCGCAAGGTAATCAGCACCTGCTCAGACGACGAGGTCACGATCATGACTCCTACCTTCAAACCCAATGCATAGCGCGGGTTACACTCTCGCAACAAGATGGCCGGACTGACGAGTTACTACCGTTCGCTAAGCGGAATAGCGCCGAGTGTGGGCAGCCCAACAAAACGCTCAACATCTTCAGACGTTTTCAGGGTGTCGTCGAGATATTCGAGCACGAAGGCCAGGACGATCCCTAAGACCAGGCCGAGGATCGCTCCGGCCAGCATGTTGATGCGGGTGTTGGGGCGAATCTCGACCAGACGCGCCGGCTGAATCCGGGTTACGTTGATGCGAGCGGTGCCTTCCAGGGTTGCGTTAATTCGATTTACTTCGGCGACGATCCGTTCGCCCACGGCATCGGCCAGCGCCTGCGATTGATCGAGACGGGGTAAATCGACCTCGATCACGATCTTCTGCTCGTCAGGACGCGGCTGGATGTTGACATCTTCCATTAACCGTTCACCGCTGATGTCAAGCCCGATCTGCTGGCTGATCTGGTCGAGCACGCTGGGTTGCATCACCAGCTCGCGGTAGCTGTTCATCGAATTGCGCAGCACAATGTTCAGGCCGTTGTCGGCCTGATTGGCCAGCGCCAGATAGACCGCCTGCGAGCGATAGGTTTGCGGGAGTAACTTGCTGATCACATAGGCACTGCCCACGGCGGCGATGGCGGTGAGAACGATTACCCACCAGCGTTTTACCAGGACATTTACATAGTCGCGGATTTCCATAATCGATTCTCCCTGCGTTCGTAGAGCACAGTAGCAGCAACTGCCAGCGCGAACCCGGCGATTAGACCAAGCGCCGTGCGCAAGGCAGCGTCAAATACTACCGAGCGCAGTGATGTGGCCGGTTGGGGGGTGCCGACACCATCAAGAACGACCACGCTCAGTTGGGTGTCGGTGCGACCCCAGAATGTCAGACCTTCGGTTTGTAACACGGTAATCGCCGCTTCGACTAATGCCTGTGCCGCAGCCGGTGACGATGCCTCGCCGGAGATGTCTACGGCGCGGTGAAGCGGATTTATCCGCAAGCCTTGCTGAATCTCGGCCAGGGTGAGGTTGATGTTGCGTGTCGCCAACAGTGGGCTAACCTTTGCCGCAAAACTGGCACTGCTCACCACCTGTGGCATATCGTCGATAATATATTCGGTTATCTGCCAGATTTCTGCCGAGTCGGTGGCTGTTGTCGCCGGATAGGTAATCAAGAGCCGGGCAGTGGCAGTGTAGCGGGGTGGCTGTTGCAGGTCAAACCAAAGGCTTAGCCCACCGGCGATCAGCGCCGGTACGAGCATTAACAGCCAGAAACGGCGCACAATGCGAAGAAGGGTTGTCAATTCCATAGTCGTGCAATATTCCCATTGTTGTTCTCGCCACCATCTTACTATACTTTGCCGCATCGTGCGAGATGAAGTGATTTAGCAGACATAACAATAATCGCTCAGACGGCCAGTAAGCGTTGGCCGGTCAGGCTCTGTTCAAACTCGAAGAGCCGCCCTTCACGCTGGGCCGTCAATGCTTCGGTGACGAAGTTGCGGAAGGTGTTGAGAAAACGCTCGCGGCTAAACTGTTCGGCGTGGTGACGGAGTACCAGCGGGTCAATCGTATCAGTTCGCGAAAGGGCGACGGCAGCGGCCAAAGCGGCAGCGGTGGGCTGATAGAAAAAGCGACCAGTGACACCCTCGATCAGGGTTTCCAGCGCACCACCGGCTGCGTAGGCAATGACCGGTCGGCCTACAGCCAGCACTTCGAGCGGTGTAATACCAAAATCTTCTTCGCCGGGGAAGATGAAGGCGCGGCAGCGGGCAAACAGATCGAGGCGGGTGGCTTCATCGACCCAACCCAAAAATTCGATGTTCGGGCCGGCCATCCGCTCAAGCCGGGCGCGGTCGCGGCCATCACCGAAGATTTTTAGCGGCAAGCGTAAACGATTAAATGCCTCAATCGCCAGTTCCAGCCGTTTGTACGGGATTAACCGGCCACCGGCGAGGTAAAACTCTTCAGGTGGCTGCGGCTCATACGGCGGTAGATCAACCGGGGGCGGAATAACCTTTGCCGGACGGCGATAATAGCGGGCGATGCGTCCGGCAACCTCGTGCGAGTTGGCTACGAACAGATCGACCCGATTGGCGCTCACCGTGTCCCAGATGCGGAGATAATTCAACAGGAATGGCAGCAGGTGGGCCTGGATACCGTTAATCTGCTCACGGGCCACGTAGTCATCGGTGCGCCAGGCGAAGCGCATCGGGGTGTGGCAATAGCAAATGTGCAGCGCACCCGGACGCGGAATAATCCCTTTGGCAAAAGCGCTCGAACTACTGATAATGAGATCGTAGCCACTCAGATCAAACCGTTCAAAGGCGGTTGGGTAGAGGGCAACGTAACGGCGAAACTGGGTTCGCCAGGCCGGCAGTTGTTGCATGAACGAGGTGCGAATGTCCCAGGTTCGATACGCAGCCGGCATGGTAGTCGGATCAAAGATCGAGGTATAGACCGGCGCCGTTGGAAAAAGATCGTGGAGCGCCTCGAGCACGCGCTCGGCGCCGCCGTACTGATTGAGATAGTCGTGAACAAGAGCGACCCGCATGGTCAATGCCTATCCTACCCGGCCAATTGCCGTTGCTGGATAGGATAGCACAAGTTGGTAGTTATGATGCATTGGCTGTGGATGGTGGACTGAATTGACGGCGCAGGGCCAGACTGATGGCGGTCATCAACGCCATGGCGCCGGTGCAGGCCAGGTATGCGGTAGAGAGATCAAAGGCGTCGGCGATGCTGGCCATCAGAGCAACGGCGATCAGGGTACCGATGCTGATCGCGATGTTAATGACGCTCTGAGCCACACCGCGATCACCGGCGGCGACCTCTTCAAGCACCAGAGCGCGCAGGGTGCCACCAACCACGATACCCAGGCCGCTCCCCATAATCAGCGTTGCCAGAATAAAAAGCCAGAAGGGGGCGGCGGGCAGACCAAGCAACCCCGTCCCAATCATCAGTTGGCCGTAACCGATCAGCATCGCCATCCGACCTCCGATCCGTGGCAGGATGCGTCCGGCGATGATCGACGTTACCGAAGCCAGAAAGACCAGCGGTAGCAAGAAGAAGCCGGCCTGACTGATTGGCACGCCAAAGTTGACCGCTACCGAGGTGATAAAGATAATGCTCCCCATGGCAATCCCGGAACCGGCAGCCAGCAGGTAGACAATCTGCAACTGGCGATTGGTAAACAGACGCGGTGGAAGCAACGGAACCGGGGCGCGCACCTCACGCCATGCCAGCAGTGGGGTGAGCAGAGCCACCAGCAGGAAGAGCCACGGCCAGAGCGTCAACCCCAGCAAGCGATCAAGAAGCTGATTAATTCCCAGAGTGATGCTGACCAGAATCAGCACCAGCAGCGTCAGTCCCGGCCAGTCAAAGGCAGTGGCGGCAGTTGCCCGGTGCACGGCAGTCGCACGGGGGAGCGCGCGCCAGCCCAAAAAGATAACCGCAGCCGCAACCGGTAGATTGAGCAGAAAGATCCATTGCCAGGCGGCCACCGCCAGGATGAGCGACGCCAGTACCGGGCCGACCAGGAAGGCCATGCCCGACGTGGCGCCGATCAGCCCCAGCGCCTTCGCCCGTTCCGCCGACGGTAACACGTCACCGATCACGGCACTGGCAGTGGGCGTGATCCCACCGGCACAGACACCCTGCAATGCCCGCCCAATCAGCACCATCGTCAGGTCGTGGGAGAGGGCGATGATCAGAGAACCGAGGGCAAACCCAAACACATTCAACAGATAGACATTGCGGCGTCCGTAGCGATCACTCAGACTTGCCATTAACGTCGTGCTACTGAGTGAGCAGAGCGTAAAAATAATGGTGACCAGCACAACCTGGGTATTGTCAATTGCGAATGCTGCTCGCAACGCCGGCACTATCGGCCCGATAATCGCCGAGTCGAGCGCTGACATAAAGACGCCTACAAACAGCACCGTCATAATGGCACGGCGGGTATCAGTTTCAGGCACAGCCACTGAAGCCATGAGACCTCCTTTTGTGCTGGTCAATGCTGTTATGATCTGACAGTTGCCGGTTAAGCGGGCGGTGTCAGGTTACTCAATCACGTGTAATTGGGTCTGCCGACCGTGCAGCCACTCCATGCGACCACCGGTTAACACAGCGTCTTCTTCCAGGGCGATCCGTACCGGCTGATCGTCCCACTCAGGCACGATTGCCACATTATTCAGCTCAATCGCGTAAACCGTTTCGTCGTAGAGCGGGTAATCACCGGCACCGGGAACACCATCTTGCCTGTCCCAGAGGCCAATGGTCGGGCCAGCCGCATGACCGTGAAAGCCGAGGGGATGCGAATAGATCGACGGCTGTAAGCCTGCACTTATTGCCCGCTCACGGGCGGCTGCCAGCACCTGATTACCGGTGCGTCCCACCTGCATCTCGGCCATGACAATATCTTGCAAGTGGTTGGCCTGCGCCAGGGCAGTGACCAGGCCGGGCGGGGGGGCGGTTTCACCACGGGCAAGAACGTAAGCGTGCTGTTGCTGGTCGGTACACAGACCGAGATGACAAAAACCAACATCGCAATGGAGCAGGTCGCCGGGCCAGATACGATTGCGCGTCGCGGGTGTATTGAACGGCATACCACGCGCCTGGATACTGACCGTAGGCTGAAACCACGCCCGTAAACCGGCCTCGTGCATCGTCTGCCGCAGCCACCAGACGACATCGTCGGTGGTCGTGATGCCGGGAGTGATAACGGCACGGGAGAAGGCGGTAGCGATCAACCGGTGTCCAAGCGCAACCAGCTCTGCGTACACCGCCAGTTCCGCCGGGATGCGTCGTTCGAGCCAACCGATGACCAGTGGCTCCGCACTGACACAGCGGGCAGCGAGTGGGCCGAGTGCCGCCAGCAAGCGTTCGTACTCGTGGTGGGAAATACCATCGGCGAAGGCGAAGGTGGCTGAGGTGTTGATACCGATGCGCTGCGGATCGTACTCGCCGACAATCCGGGCCAGACAGTCGTCTTGCGACTCGGTATCAGGGTTCCATACCTGCTGGTAGAGATCGCCGTAGCCGTAGCGATCTAACGTGAGCCGGTCAACGACACCATCATCACGGCGGGCAAAGATCAAAATCGTGCGGCGGCGAGCGTTCATTGCCGGCGCCGGCAACAGAGTCATGATAACCGGGTCTTCATTGTATTCACGGGCAACAACAATCCAGAGATCAATGCCGGTGCGTTCCATTAAGACGGGCAACAGCGTAGCGAGACGTTCGGCCAGCCACTGATTCTGCACATCGGCCTGCCGGCGGAGCGAAGGTTCGATTGGCGTGATTGTCATATGAGTAACAGTCTACACATGAAAGGTAATCGTCGCTTTTCATTATACCGTATGTGATGACAGTGCCGTTGTAACTGCCGCTGTCAATGTGGTCAACGTAAACGGCTTCGCCAGAAAAGAGACCCGTCCACTCGTGCGTAAATGTGGTGGCAATTCCTGTTGCGAAAAACCGCTCATTAAAATGATGCGCAAGGTTGGAAACTGTTCGAGCAGCGTGGTTGCCAGTTCATCGCCGGTCATGCCCGGCATGGTGAGATCGATCAAGGCCAGGACGATCTGTGATCCGTATTCCTGCATAAGCTGGAGAGCTATATCGCTGTTTTCAGCTTCGTGAACGGTAAAACCAAGGCGACGAAGCATACGTTGGGCAACCTGACGGACTTGCGGTTCATCATCAACCAGCAACACCATTCGCCCATCGCCCGGTGTTGTCTCTGGTTGGGATGTGACAGTCGATGGCGATGGCAAGGGGGGATCGTCGGATACGTCAGGTGCGGTGGCGAGTGGCCAGAAGATGGTAAATGTTGTACCTGCGTGCAGCGTAGTGTCGAGCTTGAGGGCACCACGATGAGCGCGGATAATCCCGTTCACGGCTGCCAGGCCAAGGCCACGACCGGTAAATCTGGTACTGAAGAATGGATCGAATATCCGGGCTTTGGTTAGTTCATCCATACCGTGGCCGGTATCCTGCACAATCAATGCCGCATACCGGCCAGGTGGCTGGTCGGCACCGATCTCCATCTTCTGCATATCGGTGGCACTCAACTCGCGGAGTTCGGTCGTAATCCTTACGATGCCAGCACCATCAATTGCTTCGGCGCCATTTATCACCAGATTCATCAATACCTGACGTACCTGAGCAATATTGGCTTCGATAGGGAGTGGGGTTGCTGAAGGGTGGAAAATCAACTCGATGCGATGTGGTACCAGGCTACGCAGGATGGTTTGCATTTCATCTACTGCTCGTCGCAAATCGATGCGTTGCATAACCGGCTGGTGGCGACCGGTATATGTCAGGAGATGATTGGTCAATTCGGTGGCACGCAGAGCCGCCTGCTCAATCTGCACCAGCAGGTCGTAGAGTGAATGATCGGCGGATACTTCATTCAAGGCGAGCGATACATTGCCCAGCACACTGACCAGCAGATTATTGAAATCATGGGCAATACCGCCGGCCATAACGCCCAGACTTTCAAGGCGTTGGGCTTCACGTAGACGTTGTTCGATCCGTTCCCGTTCCAGTTCGAGCTGTCGTCGTTCGGTTACATCGAGCGAAATACCAGCCACACCGTAGAGGTTGCCTTCGTGGTCGAAGAGAGGAAACTTTACAGTTGTAAATGCTGTTAAGCCGTCGGCTGTCCAGCGATCATCATCGCGCTGAATGGGACGACGTTCCCGAATCACTTCCTGATCGAAAGCGCGATAATAGGCAGCCAGAGCAGGTGCGAAGAGTTCATCGTCAGATTTCCCGATCATCTCCTCTGGCCGATAGCCAGAGAAGCTGGCTAAACGCTCATTCACCATCAGATAGCGACCTTCTGCGTCTTTGACAAAGATGAGGGCTGGTATCTGATCGATGATGTCTTGCAAGAGGCGGCGACCGGTTTCGATGGCAGCCTCTGCCTCGCGCCGGGCAGATACGTCTTCCACCAGGCGTACCAGAAACGTAATCTCGCCGTTCTCATCACGCACTGCCAGGCAGGTCATGCGAGCGTACACAATATGACCATCTTTGTGGAAGTAGCGTTTCTCTATCGTATAGCTGTCACGCTCGCCGTTGAGTAGCTCAATCCACAGTTCCAGATCACGTTCACGATCATCGGGGTGGGTGCGCTGCAAGATCATCTTACCGATCAATTCGTCTCGTTCAACCCCCAGGATGGCAGTGACAGCACGGTTGCAATCGAGAATACGCCCACTCTCTTCGATAACGACAATACCCAGACTCAACTGATCAAACAGGGTTGCGAAGCGACGTTCACGATCACGCAGGGCGATGGCGAGGCGATGCTCTTCGTCGCGCACCCGTATCCAATCGGTAACATCACGATTGATCTCGCCAATCAGTATCAGGCGATTGGCGACATCGTAGACCGGAAAGTAGGTTGTTTCAGACCAAAACTGTTGATCAACAACCCGACCCTCAAGCCTGGCTTCGGCGGTGTTGTATGGAGTTGGTGGCATGGTGGTAATCTGTCCCCGTCGTGCTGACTCAAATGCAGCGACAAAGCCGTGCTTTTGCGCGGCTGGATCGTTGTAGATGTTGTAGACGCCGACAACCTGATCAATGGGTGTAGCAACCAGTTGCGCGTTGGCCTGATTCATCGCTACTGCCAGTCCATCGAGCGAAAAGAGCACCATTGGGATCGGCAATTGGTGAAAAAGCGTATCGAATGGCAACTGGTTTGGGGCCAGATTGGCGGAAATCTGTGCTCTCAAGATCGAGAGTTGCTGGCGCAAGAGAGCATTTTCGCGTTCGAGAGATCGCAATCGCTCGTGTATGTCCATGATCGTCTCCTTTGGAGCATTGCGTTGTTACCCAACCGCTTATCTGGCCAGATTGATAGAGTATTTACCCTTTACTGCTCGATCATCTGGTAGTATGGCGGCAGGAGGCAGTACGTGCAGGTATTGCCCCTGCTGCCATGTTCTGCGCGTGATCAACGACCACTGAAGTTGGGAGCGCGTTTCTCGATAAATGCCTGCATCCCCTCTTTTTGGTCAGCACTGGCAAACAGCAGATAGAAGTTACGCAGCTCGATAGCCAACCCCTCGCGCACAGTGGTTTCGGCGGCCATACGGACTGCCTCTTTCGCCAACTGTACAGCCAGTGGTGATTTGGTGGCAATGGTTTGCGCGATCCGACGGGCTTCATCGAGCAGGCTTTCAGGCGGGCAGACCCGGCACACCAGGCCGTGGGCGAGAGCTTCCTGAGCACTGATGGTCGCGCCGGTCAGGATCAATTCCATTGCGCGATACGGGCCAAGGGCGCGGGTCAGCCGTTGGGTGCCACCAGCACCGGGAATGATGCCCAGATTGATTTCCGGTTGTCCGAACTGCGCGTTTTCACTGGCGATGATGATGTCGCACATCATTGCCAATTCACAACCACCACCGAGCGCATACCCATTCACGGCAGCAATCACCGGTTTGCGCACCGCGGCGATGCGTGCCCAGCGCGCAATCATGCCACTGGTGAGCATATCAATAGGCGTGGCATTGGCCATCGCTTTGATGTCAGCGCCGGCAGCAAATGCCCGTCCGGCGCCGGTGATAATGATCACGCGGATTGTGTCATCGGCATCGCAGGCTTCTAAATGGCGAATGAGGTCATCAATCAAGGCCGGACTGAGCGCATTGAGGGCCTGGGGGCGATTGAGGGTGAGGATGGCGATGGGGCCTTCAATTGTGCTGAGAACCAGAGACTCTTCACTCATACGTTGATCTCCTTGTACATAAACGACAGGACTGTCGTTTGCCGACAATAATACCCTGTAACAGATGCACGTGTGCAGGATTGGATAGCTTTTGCGAAAGGTTGCTCTCGATTGTACCACGCCCGTTGCACGAAGTAACCGCTCTATGGTACATTGAAGCCAGGAAAAGCCGGGTTGCTCGCGCCACCAAAAGGAGACGCGCCTTGACCCCAGTAGAAGACCCTAACCTGCCCGGTCGGATTACGCCGGCAATTGAAGATTATCTGAAAGCTATCTACCTGCTCCAGCAGCAGGTCGGTGCGGTGACGACGACCTTGCTCGGTGAGCAGCGTGGTTCGCGACCCGCATCGGTCACCGGTATGATTAAAAAGCTGGCCGAGATGAATCTGGTGCAGCATACTCCGTACCAGGGCGTGATCTTGACGCCAGCCGGTGAGCGGATTGCGCTTGAAGTGATTCGGCATCATCGCCTGCTCGAACTCTATCTGGTGGAGGCCCTCGGCTATAGCTGGGACGAGGTTCATGAAGAGGCTGAGCGGCTGGAACATCATATCAGCGAGAAACTTGAAGCCCGGATCGCCGAGCGATTGGGGTTTCCCGATTTTGATCCGCATGGCGATCCAATCCCAGGCATTGATGGTGTCTTGCCGACCACACGGGCGATCCGCCTAGCCGATCTGCCGCTCAATCAGGTAGCCCGGATCGTGCGGGTGCGCGATCAGGCGGCTGAGCGGTTGCGATACCTGGCCGACCTTGGGCTGGTGCCTGGGGCACGGGTCACAGTGGTAGCGAGTGCGCCTTTCGATGGCCCACTGACGGTGCAGATCGGGACGAATGAGCCAACACCGCTCGACCGTCGGTTGGCGCGCACGATTGAGGTTGAGGTGGAGTCAGAGGCTGCGTGATGTGGGCAAGGGGGAGCGTTCTTCTTCGTTGTGCTTCCGAAGGTGCACCACAGAGACACAGAGAGCACAGAGGGATGTAGTGCTGCGGCATGTTTTCCTCCCCCGGCGTGTTTCCGGTGACAGGGTGGTAGGTGTACCACAGCGGCACGGAGGGCGCAGAGGGATGTAGCGCTGCGGCATGCTTTCCTCCCCCGGCGTGTTTCCGGTGGCAGGGTGGTAGGTGCACCACAGCGGCACGGAGGGCATAGAGGGATGTAGCGCTGCGGCATGCTTTCCTCCTCCGGCGTGTTTCCGGTGGCAGGGTGGTAGGTGCACCACAGCGGCACGGATGGCACAGAGGGATGTAGCGCTGCGGCATGCTTTCCTCCTCCGGCGTGTTTCCGGTGGCAGGGTGGTAGGTGCACCACAGCGGCACGGATGGCACAGAGGGATGTAGCGCTGCGGCATGCTTTCCTCCCCCGGCGTGTTTCCGGTGGCAGGGTGGTAGGTGCACCACAGCGGCACGGATGGCATAGAGGGATGTAGCGCTGCGGCAAGCTTTCCTCCTCCGGCGTGTTTCCGGTGGCAGGGTGGTAGGTGCACCACAGCGGCACGGATGGCATAGAGGGATGTAGTGCTGCGGCATGTTTTCCTCCCCCGGCGTGTTTCCGGTGGCAGGGTGGTAGGTGCACCACAGCGGCACGGATGGCATAGAGGGATGTAGCGCTGCGGCAAGCTTTCCTCCTCCGGCGTGTTTCCGGTGACAGGGTGGTAGGTGTACCACAGCGGCACGGAGGGCGCAGAGGGATGTAGCGCTGCGGCATGCTTTCCTCCCCCGGCGTGTTTCCGGTGGCAGGGTGGTAGGTGCACCACAGCGGCACGGAGGGCACAGAGGGGGTAGGAGTTTCACCACAGAGGCACAGAGGGGATTGAGGCCATTTGCTCTCTCCCGTACCATCTGCGTTGTGCTGCTGATGGCGGGGTGGTAGATTCGCCACAAAGACATGGAGAGTACAGAGGGGACATCTTTGCGGCATGCCCTCCCCTCTCCCGTTGTGTCGTTGTGTCAGTGGCATGGTAGGAGTTGCACTACAGCGGCACGGAGGGTACAGAGGGGCATCTCTGCCAGACGTAGAAGACCGTTTTGAGAGCAGAGTTATGTGGCAGTGAAAGACTCGTTCTGCCCCTGTCACGTAGCCGGCGAGTTACTTGCCGGTTAATGTGGTGTGGAAGCCGAGTTGCCGGCTACACGCCAATGCTGCTTCGCGCACCCGTGGTCCCAGTTCTTCGGCTCTTGCGCGGTTGAGGCGGGTGGACGGGCCAGACAGACTGATCGCGCCAACGACCTGTCCGCGGCGGTCGAAGATCGGTGCGGCAACGCAGCACACACCCTCCTCGCGCTCTTCATCATCGAGAGCAAACCCTCGTTCGCGGGCAGTCATGAGTTCAGCGCGGAGACGTTCGGGGTCGGTAATCGTCCTGTTTGTCCAACGCTCGAAGTGACCGCCGGCAAGGTACTGTTCGAGTTCGGCAATTGGTAGCGCAGACAGAATGGCTTTACCACCGCCGGTACAGTAGAGTGGTGCCCGTTGACCGATTTCGGTGAACATCCGTACCATATGCGGGCTGGGAATCTGTTCCTGGTAAACGGCGAGGTCGCCCTGGCGAACGATCAGATTGCTGGTCTCACCGGTCTCGGCGGTCAGTTTCACCAGTTCGGCGCGGGCAATGCGAATCAGGTCAAAACGACGACTGCGGGCAGCGCGGGCCGCGACTTCCAACAGCCGCGGCCCCGGCCCGTAGCGGCGGGTGCTTGCCTCTTGCGTAACATAGCCACGTGCGGCTAAACTAGAGAGCAGCCGATGGACGGTGGCAAGGGGGAGATCAAGCTGCTCGCTTAGCTCGGAGACACTTAAGTCGTCGTCGGCGAAGGCCAATGCTTCCAGTACATCGAAGGCACGATCCAGTGACTGTACCATACGCTTTTCACCATTCAAAACCTCTTTCCAATCATAGTGTAATGGAAAGTCGTCTTTTTTGCCAACTGGGACAGCAAAACTTACATTTGTGGTGCGCAACATATGAACGCTATGCTTGAGACCTTCTCTTCCGATGATCTTGGCTCAACGGCAACCCGTAAAGCTCGTTTGCAGAGTGTACCTGTACCTGGCCCGCACAACGCACTCTGGTATTTTCCACAACTGGCCGGAGGCTATTTGCGTATTATGCGTAATGCCGCTCTGATTCAACTGGCGCGGTACACGCCATTTATCGCGGTAAAAAACATGATCTACCGCTGGTTAGGGGTGAATGTCGCGCCGCACGCCAGCGTTGGGCTGATGGTGATGTTCGATATTTTCTTCCCTGAAGATATTACCCTGGGGGAGAACTGTGTGATCGGCTATAATACAACTATACTCTGCCACGAGGTGACTCGTCGGGAATGGAAGCGTGGCCCAGTTGTGATTGGCCCTGATGTGACTATCGGGGCAAACTGTACCATTTTGCCCGGTGTGGTGATAGGGGCTGGGGCAACCGTTTCGGCGATGAGCCTGGTGAACCGGGATGTGCCGCCAGGGGCGTTCGTGGGTGGCGTGCCAATTCGCCGTCTCGACCGCTAATGGAATGACCAACGGGTTTTCGTTGCAATGAACAGTAACCGCCAGCGAGGTTGTTATGCGTCAGGTTCGTCAACTTATTGATTGGATATACGCCCTGATAACCGGCCATCCCCTGCTTTTTTGGGCGTGTATGCTGATAAATCTGTTTGGGGTGGTCTGGGGTGGTATTGTCTGGTATGGGCCAATGCTGGCTTCTTCACCGGCCTGGGCCTGGATTTTTATTCCCGATTGTCCGGCAGCGGCCCTCTACGCGACGATTGCGTTTATTTTGCTCCGCTATGGGCGGCAGGTGCCCTGGTTTACTGCGTTCGCTGCGTTTGCCTGTATCAAATACGGTTTGTGGACGCTGGCCTTCTGGACGCGGCACTGGCTTGGTGCAGGTACGGTCGAGCCGCTGGAGTTGATGCTGTTCGTTTCGCATATCGGCTTGACCTGCGAAGGTGTGTTGCTGGCGACACGGATCGGCCCGCTTGGTATGACGGCACGGGCAGCGGTTGCGGCCTTTTTCAGTCTGTCGATCCTGGTGGATTACGGGCTTGGTTTCCATCCGCCGTTGACCTGGGTGGTAACGCCAACCTTTGCGCTGTGGACGGCGGTGATCCTGACCAGTGTTTTAGGGTTCTGGCTGACTCGGCCATCGCTGGTAGTGGCCCAGCGTGCCGAAGCGTTGGGGTTGCAGGTGCCGCGGGAATGAGTGGTTGTGGATGGGCAGATTTGATAGCTGGTATTGTTAGGACGCCCTCATCTCCGGCTCCTTGCCCGCGCATCAGGCTATGCATTACCCACATATAGCGCTGCGTTAGGCTGGACTGCAAGCGCCCCCCGTGGCACAGGCTTCCAGCCTGCGTGCCGGCATCATCGCCCCCGCCGGCAGGTGCTGGACGTGACCGCTGGTGCGCAGGCACGAATCGCTTGCAACATCACTGTCTACACGCAGGTATCGCATGCATGCCTGACCGACTCGATGGTCGGCATGAGCACATTCAGCACCCCCGTGACCAGGATGAGTAGCGGTATGCCACGCGCCGGATGGTGAGCCTGGCTGCCGCACGCCAAACGTCGCGACACGCGTATATCGAGCGGAAAAGGCTTGCGCTTCCAGTGGTGCGCATTCCCAGGGATGCGAGCCGGAGGCTCGCGCTCCCAGTGGCGTGCGCACTTCCAGGGATGCGAGCCGGAGGCTCGCGCTCCCAGTGGTGCGCACTCCTGGCGCTCCCAGGGATGCGAGTCAGAGGCGCACGCTTCCAGGAAGCCGGCGCTTGCGCATCACGATGGAGCGCTTGAGGTCGTCGGGTGCGAATGATGGTGTGCTGTGACTTTTATGAAGCCAGCAGGATCAACGGTATGCCACGCGCCGGATGGTGAGCGCGGCTGGCGCGGCAGCATGGCTGCCGCACTCCAAACGTCGCGACACGCGCATAACGAGCGGGAAAGGCTCGCGCTTCCAGTGGTGCGCACTCCCAGGGATGCGAGCCGGAGGCTCGCGCTCCCAGTGGCATGCACGCCTGGCGCTCCCAGGGATGCGAGTCAGAGGCGTACGCTTCCAGGAAGCCGGCGCTTGCGCATCACGATGGAGCGCTTGAGGTCGTCGGGTGCGAATGATGGTGTGCTGTGACTTTTATGAAGCCAGCAGGATCAACGGTATGCCACGCGCCGGATGGTGAGCCTGGCTGCCGCACTCCAAACGTCGCGACACGCGCATAACGAGCGGGAAAGGCTCGCGCTTCCAGTGGTGCGCACTCCCAGGGATGCGAGCCAGAGGCTCGCACTCCCAGTGGCATGCACGCCTGGCGCTCCCAGGGATGCGAGTCAGAGGCGTACGCTTCCAGGAAGCCGGCGCTTGCGCATCACGATGGAGCGCTTGAGGTCGTCGGGTGCGAATGATGGTGTGCTGTGACTTTTATGAAGCCAGCAGGATCAACGGTATGCCACGCGCCGGATGGTGAGCCTGGCTGCCGCACTCCAAACGTCGCGACACGCGCATAACGAGCGGGAAAGGCTCGCGCTTCCAGTGGTGCGCACTCCCAGGGATGCGAGCCAGAGGCTCGCGCTCCCGGCGGTGCACACTCCCAGGGATGCGAGCCGGAGGCTCGCGCTCCCAGTGGCATGCACGCCTGGCGCTCCCAGGGATGCGAGTCAGAGGCGTGCGCTCCCAGGAAGCCGGCGCTTGCGCATCGCGATGGAGTGCTTGAGGTCGTCGGGTGCGAATGATGGAGTGCTGTGATTTTTATGAAGCCAGCAGGATCAACGGTGTGACACGCGCCGGATGGTGAGCGCGGCTGGTGCGGCAGCCATGCTGCCGCACTCCAAACGTCGCGACACGTGCATATCGAGCGGGAAAGGCTCGCGCTTCCAGTGGTGCGCACTCCCAGGGATGCGAGCCAGAGGCTCGCACTCCCGGCGGTGCACACTCCCAGGGATGCGAGTCAGAGGCGCACGCTTCCAGGAAGCCGGCGCTTGCGCATCGCGATGGAGTGCTTGAGGTCGTCGGGTGCGAATGATGGAGTGCTGTGATTTTTATGAAGCCAGCAGGATCAACGGTGTGACACGCGCCGGATGGTGAGCGCGGCTGGCGCGGCAGCATGGCTGCCGCACTCCAAACGTCGCGACACGCGCATAACGAGCGGGAAAGGCTCGCGCTCCCAGCGGTGCGTACTCCCAGGGATGCGAGCCGGAGGCTCGCGCTTCCAGGAAGCCGGCGCTTGCGCATCGCGATGGAGTGCTTGAGGTCGTCGGGTGCGAATGATGGTGTGCTGTGACTTTTATGAAGCCAGTAGGGTCAACGGTGTGACACGCGCCGGATGGTGAGCGCGGCTGGCGCGGCAGCATGGCTGCCGCACTCCAAACGTCGCGACACGCGCATCACGAGCGGGAAAGGCTCGCGCTTCCAGTGGTGCGCACTCCCAGGGATGCGAGCCGGAGGCTCGCGCTCCCAGTGGCATGCACGCCTGGCGCTCCCAGGGATGCGAGTCAGAGGCGCACGCTTCCAGGAAGCCGGCGCTTGCGCATCACGATGGAGCGCTTGAGGTCGTCGGGTGCGAATGATGGTGTGCTGTGATTTTTATGAAGCCAGCAGGATCAACGGTGTGACACGCGCCGGATGGTGAGCGCGGCTGGCGCGGCAGCATGGCTGCCGCACTCCAAACGTCGCGACACGCGCATCACGAGCGGGAAAGGCTCGCGCTTCCAGTGGTGCGCACTCCCAGGGATGCGAGCCAGAGGCTCGCATTCCCAGGAAGCCGGCGCTTGCGCATCACGATGGAGCGCTTGAGGTCGTCGGGTGCGAATGATGGTGTGCTGTGACTTTTATGAAGCCAGCAGGATCAACGGTGTGACACGCGCCGGATGGTGAGCGCGGCTGGCGCGGCAGCATGGCTGCCGCACTCCAAACGTCGCGACACGCGCATCACGAGCGGGAAAGGCTCGCGCTTCCAGTGGTGCGCACTCCCAGGGATGCGAGCCGGAGGCTCGCGCTCCCAGTGGTGCGCACTCCTGGCGCTCCCAGGGATGCGAGTCAGAGGCGCACGCTTCCAGGAAGCCGGCGCTTGCGCATCACGATGGAGCGCTTGAGGTCGTCGGGTGCGAATGATGGTGTGCTGTGATTTTTATGAAGCCAGCAGGATCAACGGTATGCCACGCGCCGGATGGTGAGCGCGGCTGGTGCGGCAGCCATGCTGCCGCACTCCAAACGTCGCGACACGTGCATCACGAGCGGGAAAGGCTCGCGCTCCCAGTGGTGCGCACTCCCAGGGATGCGAGCCAGAGGCTCGCACTCCCGGCGGTGCACACTCCCAGGGATGCGAGTCAGAGGCGCACGCTTCCAGGAAGCCGGCGCTTGCGCATCGCGATGGAGTGCTTGAGGTCGTCGGGTGCGAATGATGGAGTGCTGTGATTTTTATGAAGCCAGCAGGATCAACGGTGTGACACGCGCCGGATGGTGAGCGCGGCTGGTGCGGCAGCCATGCTGCCGCACTCCAAACGTCGCGACACGTGCATCACGAGCGGGAAAGGCTCGCGCTCCCAGTGGTGCGCACTCCCAGGGATGCGAGCCAGAGGCTCGCACTCCCGGCGGTGCACACTCCCAGGGATGCGAGTCAGAGGCGCACGCTTCCAGGAAGCCGGCGCTTGCGCATCGCGATGGAGTGCTTGAGGTCGTCGGGTGCGAATGATGGAGTGCTGTGATTTTTATGAAGCCAGCAGGATCAACGGTGTGACACGCGCCGGATGGTGAGCGCGGCTGGCGCGGCAGCATGGCTGCCGCACTCCAAACTACGCGACACGCGCATAACGAGCGGGAAAGGCTCGTGCTTCCAGTGTTGCACACTCCCAGGGATGTGAGCCAGCGGCTAGCGCTTCCAGGAAGCCGGCGCTTGCGCATCACGATGGAGCGCTTGAGGTCGTCGGGTGCGAATGATGGTGTGCTGTGATTTTTATGAAGCCAGCAGGATCAACGGTATGCCACGCGCCGGATGGTGAGCGCGGCTGGCGCGGCAGCATGGCTGCCGCACTCCAAGCGTCGCGACACGTGCATATCGAGCGGGTAAGGCAACCAATCCAGTGCGTGATGGCATTGGCTCTGATCGTCGGTCATCCTTGCTATTGCGCCAGCGTGCCGGAAGCAAGATGTGCTGTGGTTGGTGATTGGCAAGCGTTTATACGCCTGGGCGATGGTCGGGTAGCACGACCGTACAGCTTTGATGAAAGAAGTTCTTGTGCAACGCTGCTGTGTCCGGTCGTGGTGTGGGGGTGATGGCCGGGTGGTGGGTTTTGCTGCTACCAGATGTTCGGTGACTGCACGACGCCGGTTGTCTGATTAGTGATCATTTCCACTCATTTGAGCCAGCAGGATGGCACGCAGTTCGTGGCGGCGCAATTTGCCGGCAGCCGTGCGTGGCAATTCGTGCAGGAATACGATGGTGCGCGGTACTTTGTAGCCGGCCAGGCGACTACGGCAGTAGGCGATGAGTTCTTCGGCAGTGGTGGGCTGTTGGGCGACGATGGCGGCCACCGGGCGCTGGCCCCATTCCGGGTCGGGTAAGCCGACCACTCCCGCTTCGGCGATTGCCGGATGGCTGAGGAGAATGGCTTCGATTTCGGCGGGGTAGATGTTTTCGCCGCCAGCGATGATCAGGTCGCTGCGCCGGTCTACGACGTAGAGGTATCCTTCCTGGTCGAGGTAGCCTAGATCACCGGTGTGAAACCAGTCGGTGGGGGATCGAGGCGGTAAGCCGAGGTATCCCGGCGAGATGTTTGGGCCGCGCAGGCAGATTTCGCCGACTTCGCCGGGTGCTGCCGGTTGACCGGATGGGGTGACGATGGATAGTTCGACCGGTAGCAGTGGTTTGCCGGCTGAACCGAGTCGGATTAGCGACTCGGCGGGGGAGAGGGTTGCCGCCTGTGATGCCGCTTCGCTCATGCCGTAGGTTTGGGTTACCGGAATGCCACGGGTGGCACATTGTTCGAGGAGTGTCTGTGGTGCCGGCCCGCCACCGAGCAGGACGCAGCGCAGGTGGGGCGGGAAGGGGCTGGGGTCGATGGCAAGCAGCCGTTGGAGCATGACGGCGACGAGTGAGACAATGGTGATGCGCTGTGCGTCGAGGTCGTGCCGTACCAGCGCCGGATCGAAGCGTTCGTGGAGTATCACCGGTATGCCGTAGATAGCACCGCGCAGCAGGATGCTCAGGCCGCCTACGTGAAACAGCGGGAGTACTGCCAGCCAGCGATCATCTTCGTGCAGGCCAAGGTTGAGCATGGAACCGATGGCGTTCCACCAGTGGTTGCCGGCGGTCAGGATTGCGCCTTTCGGGCGGCCAGTGGTGCCGGAGGTGTAGATGATGGTGTGCATTGCGTCCAGGTCAATTGGAGGTGCCGGTGCCGTCGGTGCTGTCGTTGCGGCGGTGAGTTCTTCGAGTACGATCAGGGGACGGTTACCCGCCGCTTCGCGTGCGACCGGTAGCAGGTCGTGTTCGATGATCAACAATGCCGGGTCGCTGTCCTGGATTTGGAACGCTAGCTCGGCTGCTGTGAGGCGGGTATTGAGTGGCACCAGGGTGATTGCTGTGCGTGGTGCGGCGTGGACAATGGCTACAAAGCCGGGGCGATTACGCGACAGTAGGGCGACTCGTGCGCCGGGTGTAACCAGTTGGCGCAGGTGGGATGCAACTGCACCGGCCCAGCGATCAAGTTCGGCGAAGGTGTATGTTGTGCCGGCGTAGATCAGTGCCGGACGGTGTGGATGCAATGCGGCTCTGCGAGCCAGCCAGTCAGGTATGAGCATGGGTCAAACTGTCTTCCAATCGCGAACAGAACACCGAAGATGAGCTGTTAGCGGTCAGCGCCAACCGGGGTGTGAGCAGCCACGACATTATACGGCAAGATACTCTCGCCATTTGGCATGGCCGGGCGGTGGGGATGCAGCGCAGCCTGGGCGCTGGTTAGTGTGGTGTCTGTATCGGCCACATCATACCCCAATTGCACAGAGCACACTGAACTCCAGGTGTAACCGGCCAGCGCCGACCAGGGTGTGAGCAGCCACGACATTGTACGGCAAGGTACTCTCGCCAGTTGGCAGTGCCGGACGGTGGGAGTGCGGCGCAGCCTGGGCGCTGGTTAGTGTGGTGTCTGTATCGGCCACATCATACCCCAATTGTACAGAGCACACTGAACGCCAGGTGTAACCGGCCAGCGCCAATCAGGGTGTGAGCAGCCACGACATTGTACGGCAAGGTACTCTCGCCAGTTGGCAGGGCCGGACAGTGTGGATGCGCGGCCTGGGGTGCCGGTCGGTCTGGTGTCTGGATTAGCCAAATAACAACCCAATTGCGAAGAGTACGCCGAACGCCAGATGTAATCGGCCAGCGCCGACCAGGGCTTTGTTGAGGGCCCGACCGCGTTCGCGGTTGACGAAGTCGATCAGGTTGAGTGCCATTGGTGCGGTTAGCCAGGCCAGCAGGGTGAATGGTGAGGCTCCGCCCCACATCCAGGCCAGGGGCAGTGATACGAATGCTCCGATGACCAGGATGGCAAATTCGCTGCGGGCGAACCGTTCGCCGAAGATGACGGCCAGGGTGCGTTTGCCGGCTTTGCGGTCGGTGGGTGCGTCGCGCAGGTTGTTGACGACGAGGATCGCGGTGACCAGCATGGCTATCGGTAACGCTGCCCATAGGGCAATCCAGCGGAACTGGCCGGTGTGGGCGAAGTCGGTGCCGATAACGGCTACCAATCCGAAGAAGACGAAGGTGAACAGGTCGCCGAGGCCGTGGTAGCCGAGGGGGAAGGGGCCGGCGGTGTAGAGGATGCCGGCGGCGATTGAGAGTAAGCCGATGACCAGGATGGGCCAGCCGGCAACGGTGATCAGGTAGATGCCGGCCAGGGCCGCCAGGCCAAAGCTCACCAGGGCTGCTGTGAGTACTGTGCGTGCGGGGAGCAGGCCGCTCTGGGTGACCCGTACCGGGCCGAGGCGTTCGCTGGTGTCGGCGCCTTTTTGGGCATCGAAGTAGTCGTTGGCGAGATTGGTGCCGATTTGAATGAAGAGTGCACCGAGTAGTGCAGCCAGCATCACCAGTGGTTGAAATGCGTCACTGCTGTAGGCCAGGGCTGAGCCGACCAGTACCGGTACGACGGCTGCCGGGAGTGTTGCCGGGCGGCTCGCCATTAGCCAGATTTTGAGGTGTGATGGTGGTACTGATGTTGCTTTGGTTGTCATAGTGTGCTCTTTCTGTCACGTGAGTGGTGGCGCTCACTTCACCCCTCGCCCCCCTCCCAGCCTCCCCCCGCTGGGGGGAGGAGTTAGGGGAGGGGAGATGGGCGTGCTCCGGGTGGCTTCCGGTCATCGGTCCCCTCACCTCACCCCCCAGCCCCCGCTCCTCTCCCCCGCCGGGAGAGGAGCGGGGGAGTAGGGAAGGGCGTGCTCCGGGTGGCTTCCGGTCACCGGCCCCCCTCCCACCCTCCCCCCGCTGGGGGGAGGAGTTGGGCGCAGGCTGGGGTGAGGGTGTTTCTCCTTCGCACATCACTTCCTGGCCCCCCTCCCAGCCTCCCCCCAACGGGGGGAGGAGTTATCTTTTTCGGCCTCCCCCGTTGGGGGGAGGAGTTGTCAATTTTTTCGGCCTCCCCCGCTGGGGGGAGGAGTTGGGGGAGGGGGTGGGGGTGTGCCCTTGCCTACCGGTGTGTCGCGTTTACGGGTAGCGACGGAAGCGGCGGAAGTTGGGCTTGCGCTTTTCGAGGAAGGCTTGTTTGCCCTCCTGCGCCTCTTCGGTCAGGTAGTAGAGCAGGGTTGCGTCACCGGCCAGTTGCTGGAGTCCGGCATAGCCGTCGGCGGCAGCGTTGATGCTGGCTTTGAGCATGCGGATGGCCAGTGGACTCTTTTCGAGGATTTCGCGTGCCCATTGCACGCCCTCGTCTTCGAGGCGTTCGAGGGGGACCACGGCGTTGACCAGCCCCATTTCGAGTGCCTGCTGTGCGTTGTATTGGCGGCAGAGGTACCAGATTTCACGCGCTTTTTTGTCGCCGACCATGCGGGCCAGCAGGTTTGAACCGTAACCGCCGTCAAAGCTTCCCACTTTTGGCCCGGTCTGACCAAAGATGGCATTGTCGGCAGCGATGGTCAGGTCGCAGACGACGTGCAAGACGTGTCCGCCGCCGATGGCGTAGCCGGCGACCAGGGCGATGACCGGTTTGGGAATGATGCGAATCAGGCGCTGGAGGTCGAGCACGTTCAGGCGTGGAATCTGGTCTTTGCCGACGTACCCGCCAATGCCGCGCACGCTCTGATCACCGCCGGAGCAGAACGCTTTGTCGCCGGCACCGGTGAAGAGGATCACACCGATCCGTTCGTCGTCGCGTGCACGCGAGAAGGCGTCAATCAGCTCGTTGACGGTTTCCGGACGAAATGCGTTGCGCTTTTCGGGACGGTTGATGGTAATTTTGGCAATGCCTTCACCGGCAGCATCGTGTTCGTAGATGATGTCGGTATAATCGTGAACTTTGACCCACTCGATTGGCATAGGTTTCCTCGCACTTGTGCTTATCGTTCCCTATTAATAATGTACCACAATCATTGGTGTCGGTGGTTTGGCGATGTGCGGAATGGCCTGACGTATTTCACCACAGAGGCACAGAGGGCACAGAGGTTTTAAAAGTATCTCCTCTACGTCTCTGTGGTGTACCAACATGACGAGACTTCCCATCGCCATCATGGTTAGTGCTGGAACACGCCCGTCACGGTGAGCACAGTGGGCGCGGCAGCATGGCTGCCGCACTCCAAACATGGGCAATCCTGGCGGGAAAGGGTATCCTTGCCGGTGTGGGATGCCACCGCATTTGATATTACCCTCTCTGTGTGCTCTGTGTCTCTGTGGTGCAAGACAAACGTGACGAGAGCGCTGGGTGGGGAACGCGGATACGCGCGGATGGGGCGGATGGCCGCGGATGATACCATGTTGGTGCGACGCTCGGCACCACCAGCGCGTGGGGCACCTGGTGCGCTGGGTGGGGGACGCGGATACTCGCGGATGGGCGGATGGTCGCGGATGATACCATGTTGGTGTGGCGCAGCATCTGGGAGGGACAAAAAGTTTCGGCAGTTACTGTCGATGCCCATGTGGAGAATGCCACTTGTTCGTTTACTACCGTTGGGTTATGCTATTCGCCAGATGATTAGGCTGCGGTTGATTGTCTGCGCCAGGGTTGAGGCAGAGATTGGGCAAGCCGGCGGTAGCGATTGGGCAGTCTTTTCAGGAAGTTCCTGTGTCTGAACAGCCCCCTGCACTGGCATCGTCTCTCCCCTTCACTCCTGCTGGTGGAAACTGCCGGCCCGACATGCGCAATTCGTATACGGGCAACATCACGATCACCGCGTGAAAGAGACATCATCATGGCGCGCAAAGACCTGGATATTCGGATCAAGTTCTTGCTGATTGGCGCAGAGGTGCTGTTTGTTGGCATCCTCAGCTTGATGCGCATTGCAATTACGGGCTGGCTGGTGTTAATTTTTGGCTTTCTGCTGATTGCATGGGTGGTGTTTCACCTGGTGCTGATGTCAGTATTCATTCTGAATCTCAGATCAAGCACCATGGATATGGTGCTCTTCATTACCGTTCATCTGTCTTACCTGCTGGCCTGGTTATTTCAATCCGATGCCGATGATGTGCGGGTCAGGTGGGTGATTCAGTTGTTCCCGTTCACTGGCGGTCTGGAGCCATTTTTGGCGGCATGGGGCGGCACGCTGTTTTTGATCGCGACTGCGGTGAACCTGGTGTGTTATGCGGTTATCTTCATTCTGGTTATAGTTCGGATCGTGCAATTTCTGGTGTCCCTCAATAAGGATGCGCAAGCCGCGTAGGGTTGCTGGCTGGAAGCTGTTTGCACCATCGCGCTGGTGGATCAGGTGTTAACCACAGAGGCACAGAGGGTACAGAGGTTTTTTATTGTGACCGGTGTCTCGGTGGTGCAATACCGACGTGACGAGACTGCCCATAGCCAGCGGGGTTAGCGCTGGAAGACACACGCCACGGTGAGTGTGGTGGGCGCGGCAGCATGGCTGCCGCACTCCAAACACGGGCAATCCTGGCGGGAAGGGTATTCTTGCCGCTGTGGGAGACCTCGGTATTTATCCTCGCTGTGTCCTCTGTGTCTCGGTGGTGCAATACAGACGTGTCAAGACTTCCCATTGCCAGCGGAGTTAGCGCTGGAACACGCCCGCCACGGTGAGTGTGGTGGGCGCGGCAGCATGGCTGGCGCACTCCAAACACGGGCAATCCTGGCGGGAAGGGTATTCTTGCCGCTGTGGGAGACCTCGGTATTTATCCTCGCTGTGTCCTCTGTGTCTCGGTGGTGCAATACAGACGTGTCAAGACTTCCCATTGCCAGCGGAGTTAGCGCTGGAACACGCCCGTCACGGTGAGCATGGTGGGCGCGGCAGCATGGCTGCCGCACTCCAAACACGGGCAATCCTGGCGGGAAAGGGTATTCTTGCCGCTGTGGGAGATCTCGGTATTTATCCTCGCTGTGTCCTCTGTGTCTCGGTGGTGCAATACAGACGTGTCAAGACTTCCTATTGCCAGCGGAGTTAGCGCTGGAACACGCCCGCCACGGTGAGTGTGGTGGGCGCGGCAGCATGGCTGGCGCACTCCAAACACGGGCAATCCTGGCGGGAAGGGTATTCTTGCCGCTGTGGGAGACCTCGGTATTTATCCTCGCTGTGTCCTCTGTGTCTCGGTGGTGCAATACAGACGTGTCAAGACTTCCTATTGCCAGCGGAGTTAGCGCTGGAACACGCCCGCCACGGTGAGTGTGGTGGGCGCGGCAGCATGGCTGGCGCACTCCAAACACGGGCAATTCTGGCGGGAAGGGTATTCTTGCCGCTGTGGGAGACCTCGGTATTTATCCTCGCTGTGTCCTCTGTGTCTCTGTGGTGCAAAACAAGCGTGACGAGACTGCCCCTTGCCAGCGGGGTTAGCGCTAGAATACGCACGCTGCGGTGAGTGTGGTGGGCGCGGCAGCATGGCTGCCGCACTCCAAACACGGGCAATCTTGTCGGGAAGGGTATCCTTGCCGGTGTGGGAGACCTCGGTATTTATCCTCGCTGTGTCCTCTGTGTCTCGGTGGTGCAATACAGACGTGTCAAGACTTCCCATTGCCAGCGGGGTTAGCGCTGGAACACGCCCGCCACGGTGAGTGTGGTGGGCGCGGCAGCATGGCTGCCGCACTCCAAACACGGGCAATCCTGGCGGGAAGGGTATTCTTGCCGCTGTGGGAGACCTCGGTATTTATCCTCGCTGTGTCCTCTGTGTCTCGGTGGTGCAATACAGACGTGTCAAGACTTCCCATTGCCAGCGGAGTTAGCGCTGGAACACGCCCGTCACGGTGAGCATGGTGGGTGCGGCAGGATGGCTGCCGCACACCAAACACGGGCAATCCTGGCGGGAAGGGTATTCTTGCCGCTGTGGGAGACCTCGGTATTTATCCCCTCTGTGTCCTCTGTATCTCTGTGGTGCAATACCAACTACAGAGGCAACTCTGTATCCTCCGTATCTCTGTGGTACAACATTCCCCTTTTAAAGGTTTCCGGCTAGACGTTGTACTGTGTTGTATAATAGATTTCAGTTATCACTCAATGTAATTAACCCTACAACAACAACAATGATTTCCCTGCAATTGCAACAAGCCCTGCAACGACTCCGCGATGGTATATGCACCTCGTCTGATCTGGAGGTTGTACGTGCTGCCTTGCAGTCTGGGCAGATTAGACTCAGCACCCCCACGCCTGGAGGGGCAATCGGTGGCAGTGGCGATGCTGTGCTGGTCGTCACTCGTGATGGCAATGTTTTGCAGCGGTTGCGTGGTACCGCTGCCAATCAGGTGAAGCTGGCCGACCTGACTGTTCGTTATCTGCGTGCCGTCATTGAGGACTGGCAGTATCTGACGGTCTTAACTCGTGGTGAGGATCGGCGGGTACCGTTGACCGGGGTCTTTATTTATGCGTCAGGTTTGCCCGCGACCTGAACGGCCCTCGTTAGCGCCATCGCCGCCCATTTCTGAGCCATCTGCTCAGCAGGCGACGGACACTGGATACGTTGCGGTAGGTGAAGGTCATGCTTCTGCCCGCTCCGACAGCGTGTCCGTATCGGATGTTGCGTCGGCGCCAGTTATACCTCTGGAGACGATCCTGCACACTCGTAGACATCTGGCTATTCTGGGTGAACCGGGGGCCGGGAAGTCAACCACGTTACAATTCATTGGGCTAAGTTATGCTCTTGCCACTGCACAGCAGCCGGTCGAGCGGCTTTCGATTACTCGACCGGCTGTTCCGGTTTATCTGCGCTTACCGGTCAGCGCTTCAACCATCACTCAGCAGACCGTGCGTGAGGCGATGGTGGCCGAAGTACGCGACCGGTTGCAGTGTTCGGCTGCTGAAGCCGAGGCTGTATTGCGCTCGTGGCAGGAGTGGCCTGGAGTGATCATTCTGCTCGATGGCCTGGACGAAGTTCCGGTAGCATTGCGGGTGCAGGTGCGGGAGCGCATCAAGACGCTCATGCGTAGTGGAATCGGGAGAGTGATTATTACCTCTCGCCCGTCGGTGCTACTGCACCTGGGTGGCCTGGACGAGTATACGCTCAAACCTTTCGAGCACTTTGATCGGGATGTGTTGCCCTACCTGAAGGGATGGTTGCGTGTATTGAAACCCGACTTGCAGGCGCAGGTCGTGGACAACGTAGCGCAGGATGTGATGACGAAGTTGCGGGCCAGTCCTGCGCTGCGTTCTCTGATCGGTAATCCTCTTCTGTTGCGTCTGATTGTGCAGTACTTCGTCACCACCGGTGATATTGCATGGAACCGTGCCGATCTCTATCGGCAGTGGGTGACAGAGGCGTGGGCGCGTGCCCGCTGGCGAGGTGCCGCAGCGACCGAAGAACCACACTACCTGATTGCACTCCATACGCTGGCCTGGCATCTGCATGCCGGTAGAGACAACACCGAAACCGCCTTGCAAACGGTATTGCGTACCAGCGGGCTGGCTGCCGATGACCGTGCTGCTGCCGATCTGCTGCATCGCCTGCAAGCACAGACTGGACTCCTGCTCCGGTTGAGCACAGGACAGGATGGTCTGGCACACGTTCGGTATGTCTTTGCCCATCAGACCCTGCGCGAGTACCTGGTGGCGTTGCGTTTGCAACAAGCCTGGCAGCGGGGTAAACACCGTACATGGCGCTTCCTGCAACCGCGCCTGCACCTGCCGGAATGGCGCGAACCGCTGGCATTGCTGGTAGGACTGCTGACGGAAAGTGAAGCGCAGCATCTGCTACGCCAGATTCTGCATGCCAAATCATCTGAAGAGCGCCTGCTGTGCCGTGATCTGTTGCTGACAGCTAACCTGGCTGTTGAGAGTGGGTACATCCATTCAGTGTGGGAGTCGCTGGCGCCGAAACTGGCCCGTGCGTTGAGGCGTGAGCACCTGTCTAAAGAGACGGCGGCGGTGCTGGCGCGGGTGGGGAAACCGGCGGTGCCAATGCTAGCGCAGGCGCTCAACGATCCATCTGTAGAGGTGCGACGTGCTGTCGTGCAGGCGTTAGGTCTGGTTGGCGATGCAGCAGTGCCGGTGCTGGCGCAAGCGTTGAATGATGCCCAGCCAGAGGTGCGGTGGGCGGCAGTAGCGTCATTGGTTGCGGTCGGCAATGCGGCAGTTGACACCCTGGTGCAAGCGCTCGGCGACGATGATGCGGAGGTGCGCCGGGTGATAGGACAGGCATTGCTGGAGATAGGTGATGCGGCAATGCCTGCGCTGGTAAAGGCGCTTGCTGACAAACGTGCGAATGTGCGTGAAGCGGCGGCAAGGGCATTGGGTGAGTCTGGTTATGCAGCAGCAGTGTCAGCACTGGTGCAGTCACTGCGTGATGAGAATCCGTGGGTGCGTCAGGCAGTGGCCGAGGCGCTGGGTGCCATTGGTGATGCGGCAGCAGTGGTAGCGCTGGCGCAGGCACTGAATGATGAGAACGTATGGGTACGTCAGGCAACGGCCAGGGCATTAGGGCGGATCGGCGGTGCGGCGGCAATGTTGCCATTGACGGTAGCACTGAATGATGAGAATCCGTGGGTGCGCCAGGCGGTGGCCGAAGCGCTGGGTACCATCGGTGATGCGGCAGCGGTGTTACCCCTGACGCGGGCATTGAGCGATGAACATGCGTGGGTGCGGCGGTCAGCCGCCAGGGCATTGGGCCAGATTGGCGATGGAGCAGCAGTACCGGCACTGGCGAAGGCGCTCAGTGATGGTGATGTGCAGGTACGCCAGCAGGTTGTCGAAGCGTTGGGATGCATAGGTGACTCAGCAGCGGCAGCCGCACTGGTAAAGGCGTTGGGCGACACGAATGCTGAAGTACGCTGGACGACAATGAAAGCGTTCGAGCAGATCGGTTCGCGTAATGTCGCAACGCTCCTGCGGGCGATCAGCGATGGAAAATGGCAGTTCCCATGGCAAGATGCTCAGGCGTGGAAGATTGGTAACCAGGCAATAGAGGCGATAGGTAGTGTCTTTAACGGTGGTGATACTGGCAAACGGATGATTGCAACTTTGGCGCTAGGCGAGACTGGTAACTCAGCAGCGCTTCCGGCCCTGGAGCGGGCGCTGCGCGATACCGATCTGTGGGTGCGGCGAGCTGCGTTAGAAGCACTGGCAAAGATCGGCGATCAAGCCGTGATAGTACCGGCCCTGGAGCGGGCGCTGCGCGATACCGATCAGTGGGTACGGCAGACCGCAGCCGAGATGTTAGTAAAGATTGACGATACGGCAGCAGTGCTCCCAGCCCTGGAGCGGGCGCTGCGCGATGCCGATCAGTGGGTGCGCCGGACCGCAGCCGAAGCGTTGGGGAAGATCGGCGATGCGTCGGCGGTGGAGGCGCTGCAGCGGGCATTGGCCGATACCGAATCAATGGGTGCGGCGGGCCGTAGCCGAGGCGCTAGGAAAGATCGGCGATGCGTCGGCGGTGGAGGCGCTGCAAAAGGCATTGGCCGATACCGATCAATGGGTGCGGCGGGCCGCAGCGGAGGCGCTAGGAAAGATTGGCGATGCGTCGGCAGTGGAGGCGCTGCAAAAGGCATTGGCCGATACCGATCAATGGGTGCGGCGGGCCGTAGCCGAGGCGTTGGGGAAGATCGGCGATGCAAAAGCGGTAGTATCACTGATACAGTTACTGAATGACCCCAATAAAGATGTGCGCAGGAAGGCGATAGAGTCGTTGATTTTGCTCTTGCCTGATGTATTGCCTCTCGATCCAAAAGAACGCGATGACTGGATACGACGAATACATTTACTGCTGAAAGTGGCGAAGCAGGATAACCTCCTTGATCTGGTTAAAGCTATTCTGGAATTGTTGGATGGCTGGCGGGGGAAAGATCAGCCAGAACCGCCACAACCGCCATCTTGTCCCACCGGGTGGAGTGGGCAGCAGTGGATCGTTGTCGACTTCTTTAATCTGGTTATAGCTATTCTGAGAGTGTTGGAAGAATGGCTGGTGCGAGATCAGCAAGAACCGCAACAGCCGTCATCTCGTTCCACCGGATGGGGTGTGCAGCAGTGGATCGTTGTCGGCCTCCTGATAGCGCTTGCTGTGCTGGTTTGTATAGTTGCAGCGCTGCTGTCAGTTATAGGCGATGTAGTGACTACGCTATGGATGGTCCTCCTGCAAACACCACTCTGGTTGGTAGGGGCTGGGCTGGTCTTTGCTCTGGTCGGGCTGGTTGCGTTTCTGGGCTGGTGGGTATATGTGAAGAAGCGCGGGATGTAGCAGGATAGGTTTCCCCAGCGTCTGAGTGACGTGATGGTCGGAATGGGTTAACCACAGAGGCACAGAGGTTTTTATCCCCTCTGTGTCCTCTGTGTCTCTGTGGTGCAAAACAAGCGTGACGAGACCGCTGAGTGGGGACGCGGATACTCGCGGATGGAGCGGATGGCCGCGGATCATAACATTTCTGTGCAGTAGTCACCCTATCGGTCAACGTGTGGTATCAGAGGAGGTCGGCGCAGGATCTGGGAGCGAAAAAAATCAAAAAAAGTCCTGGCAATTGTATATATGTAGATGCTCACGCGGAGAATGCCACTTGCTCGTTTGTTGCCATTGGGTTATGCTATGCGCCGAATGATCAGGCTGTGGTTGATTGTCTGCGCCAGTGTAGAGACAGAGATTGTGCAAGCCGGCGGTGGAGATTGTGCAGTCTTTTCAGGAGATTCCTGCGTCCGAACAGCCCCCCTGCCCCTGGCATTGTCTCTCCCCTTCACTCCTGCTGATGGAAACTGCCAGCCCGACATGCGCAATACCACTACAGACAACGTCGCGATCACAATTTGACAAGAGGTATGGCAATGGCACAAGCAGAACTGGATGATCGGATCAAATTCTTGCTCGTCGGGGTAGAGGTGCTGTTTGTTTACATCTTCGGCCTTGTGCGACTAGCGACTATGGAATGGTTGTCGCTGTTCGCCTGGATAGGGCTATTGATGTGGCCTTTTGTTCATGTGATGATAGTGTCAGCATTCATTCTGAGTTTTAGATTAAATTTCAAAGATGCAGTGCTCTATATTGCTGTCCATCTGTTTTTCCTCCTGGCCTGGTTGTTACAATCGGATTTTGCCAATAATCATACCTGGGTGGTGTTTGGGAAATTCCCGTTCATCCGTGGGTTGGAACCATTTTTGATCGAGTGGGGTAGTACTCTGTTTTTGACAACGGCTACTGCTACCCTGGTGTGTTACGCGGTTATTTTCATTCTGGTCATAGTTCGGATCGTGCAATTTCTGGTGTCCCTCAATAAGGATGCGCAAGCCGCGTAGGATTTCTGGCTGGAAGCTGTTTGCACCATTGCACTGGTGGATCAGGTGTTAACCACAGAGGCACAGAGGGCACAGAGATTTTATCTCTCTGTGTCCTCTGTGTCTCTGTGGTGCAAAACAAGCGTGACGAGATTTCTCGTTGCCAGCGGGGTTAGCGCTGGAACACGCCCGCCACGGTGAGCGTGATGGGTGCGGCAGCATGGTTGTTGCACGCCAAACGGTGCGGCGCGGGTAATCCTGGCGGAAGAATTACAGAGGCACAGAGGTGGCTACCCCCTCTGTGTCCTCTGTGTCTCTGTGGTGCAAGACAAACGTGGCGTCAGGCCAGAAATGCGCTGACAAGCGTGGCAACTGCGTCTGGCTGTTCCAGGTGAACTGCGTGCCCTGCATCGGGTACGATTTCGTGTCGGGCATGGGGCATGAGGGCGGTCATTTGTGCTGCGATGGCGCAGAACTTGCTGTCGAGCGCACCGGTGATGAGCAGGGTGGGAGTGGTGATGGTCGGCAGCGTGGCCCATAATGACGGTTGGCGGCCAACGCTCATGCCGCGCAGAGCATTGGCATAGCCCTGCGCACTCCCGGCTAGGCGCTGAGCGCGTTGGGCAGCCAGGACTGCCGGCGGCAGGCGTTGTTGGGAAGCAAAGATAGGCTGGGCAGCCCAGTAGTCAACAAACCATTCCAGGCCGCGCTCTTCGATAAGACGGGCCAGTGCTTCGTCACTGGCTAAACGGGCGGTACGTTCGGCTGGATCGGCCAGTCCTGGCGAGGCTCCGATCAGAATCTGTCGTCTGATCCGGGTCGGTGCATGGGCAGTCAGGAGGAGGCCGATCCTGCCACCCATGGAATAACCGAGCAGGTCAGTGTGTTCGATACCAAGGTAGTCGAGCAGAGTGAGGAGATCGGTGACACACTGCTCTATCGTGTAGCGGTGCGGATCGGGTGGCGCGGCACTGGCACCGTGTCCGATCAGATCAACCAGCACCAGGGTGTGATCCTGGGCCAGTGTCGGCACGAGCGGTTGCCAGGTTTGACCACTGCCGGTAAAGCCGTGGATAGCGAGGAGGGCCGGCCCGGAGCCGGTGATCTCGATGTGGAGTGTGATGTCGTTGATCGTGATCTTCACGGTTGTGTCCTCTGCTCTATGCCTATCCCTCATCTTGCCCCCGGCATCCGTACCTCTCTACCGTGGGGTGAGGAGAGAAACTTCGCTCAGCATCAGCCGACAGTGAACGTCTTGCCACTATCGGGCATTGCTGGTGCTACCAATCATCAACGCGCAACATGTCAGTATGTGCTACACTGAACATACTATCATGACAATGCGCAGATGGTTTACCATCGTCTCTCTCGGATGCATCTGCGCAGGAGCGAGCATATGACCACAACGCCGGCAAATGAACAGTCACCATCTCCTTCCGGTACCACATTGTATGAGCGACCGGTCTTGCCACTGCTGGACAGTGTTTTGTTTCCGCAGATGCTGGCCCCGCTGTTTGTCAGTGATGAGCGGGCAATCAATGCGGTTGAGCAGGCAGTGGCTGAGGATCGCCTGGTGCTGGCGGTGGCGGTGCGCGGCCCGGTTGATGAGCTGACGTTAGGCATTGATGATCTCTACCCGGTTGGGGTAGAAGCGACTGTACAGCGTGTGCGCCGACTGCCCGATGGTACACTGAGCGTCGTGTTGGAAGGGCGTCAGCGCATGCAGATTGTCAGTGTGGTGACTGAACATCCCGCCTTGCGTGTGCTGGCGACGCCGCTTGAAACACCGCCGCTCGATGAGGATGCTGCGTTGATGGTCGAGGCATTGAGCCGTACCATCTTGACCACCTTCGAGAAGATCGTTCGCCTCTCGCGCAATCTTCCCGATGACGCTTACCTGTCGGCGCTCAACAGTGCCGAACCCGGTGAGCTGGCCGATATTATTGCTGCACTGCTGCCTATCTCAGTTGAAGATCGCCAGCGTATTCTGGCGTTAGCTGATATTCAGCAGCGCCTGCGTCAGTTGGAGATTCTGCTTGCTAAAGAGTTGGATTTACTAGAGCTGGAAAATCGTATTCATAGTCAGGTGCAGCAAGAGGTTGATCGCAGCCAGCGCGAACTCTTTCTGCGCGAGCAATTGCGGGCGATTCAGCGTGAACTTGGGCAGGAAGACCCCTCACGGCGCGAGATTATGCTCTTGCGTGAACGGGCGGCGGCAGCCGGTTTGCCCGCCCATGCGATGGCCCGCTTTGAAGAGGAGCTGGCCCGGCTGGAACTCATCTCACCAATGTCGCCTGAACACGGCATGCTGCGCACCTATCTCGACTGGCTGATTTCACTGCCGTGGAGTAATGCCAGCCCTGAAAACCGTGATCTGCGAGCGGCAGCGGCAGTGCTCGAACGCAACCATTATGGTTTGCGGAAGGTGAAAGATCGCATCCTCGAATACATTGCAGTGCGCCAACTGGCCGGGCCGTCGCGGCGGGCACCGATCCTCTGCTTTGTCGGCCCACCCGGCGTTGGCAAGACCAGTCTTGGGCAGAGCATTGCTGAAGCACTGGGTCGGCGCTTTGTACGCCTCAGCCTGGGTGGTGTTCATGACGAAGCCGAGATTCGTGGTCATCGCCGTACCTACATTGGGGCGATGCCAGGGCGCATCTTGCAACGGATGAAAGTTGCCGGGACGATCAACCCTGTCTTTATGCTCGACGAGGTTGATAAGCTGGGCAGTGATTTTCGGGGCGATCCTGCGGCAGCATTGCTAGAGGTTCTTGATCCGGAGCAAAACAGCACCTTCAGCGATCACTATCTCGATCTGCCTTACGATCTCAGTCAAACCCTCTTTATCACGACGGCAAATGTTGCTGACGACATTCCCGATCCGTTGCTCGACCGCATGGAGCTGGTTGAGTTGCCCGGCTACACCGAAGATGAGAAGCTCCATATCGCCCGCCGATTTCTCATTCCCCGCCAGATGACCGACAGCGGTTTGCCGCCGGCAACCATTCGTTTCGGCGATGCGACCATTCACACAATTATCCGCAACTACACCTACGAAGCCGGTGTGCGTAATCTCGAACGCGAGATTGGCG
Source organism: Chloroflexus aurantiacus J-10-fl (assembly GCF_000018865.1). Taxonomy (NCBI): domain Bacteria; kingdom Bacillati; phylum Chloroflexota; class Chloroflexia; order Chloroflexales; family Chloroflexaceae; genus Chloroflexus; species Chloroflexus aurantiacus. The sequence continues at coordinate 111,524 of NC_010175.1, read as the reverse complement.
CGATCTGCCGCAAAATTGCCCGTCGGATTGCGGAAGGAAGACGTTACCCCCGTCAGATTACACCGCGTGCGTTGCCGAAGCTGCTGGGGCCACCCCGCTTTGAGATTGGCAAGATTGATCCTCGCGACCAGGTAGGGGTAGCGATTGGGATGGTCTACACCAGTGCCGGAGGCGACATCATGCCGGTTGAGGTCGTCTTGATGGATGGCAAAGGCAACCTCCTCCTCACCGGTCAGCTCGGCGAAGTGATGCAAGAATCGGCGCAGGCAGCGCTCTCGTTTGCGCGGGCGAACGCGAGTCGTTTGGGGATCGAAATCCGCCATTTCGACAAACTCGATATTCACGTTCACGTCCCCGAAGGCGCTACCCCGAAAGATGGCCCTTCAGCGGGGGTGACGATTGCGACAGCGCTGATTTCGGCCTTGACCGGGCGAACGGTACGGCACGACATTGCCATGACCGGTGAAATTACCCTGCATGGGCGTGTATTACCGATTGGCGGGGTAAAAGAAAAGGTGCTCGGTGCGTATCGGGCCGGCATTCGCCAGATCATTCTGCCGCGGCGCAACGAGCACGATCTGGTTGAGATACCGGTTGCCTTGCGGCGACAACTGACCATTCACCTGATAGAGCGCATCGAGCAGGCGCTTGAGCTGGTGTTAGGGCCGCCACCGCCGAAAGAGCCGCGCCGGGCGCCACGAGTCATTCCACGCCGGGATGAGGATTAGGCGGGGTGCCACAGTCAGCAGCGACAACGTGCTGTAGCGCACCTTGCCTCTCTGCGATCTCTCCGGGTTATCAGAAGCAGGGTAAGCGGTCATCAGACACCTCTGCCCCCTGAGTGCGCACGCCTCCGGCGCGCTGTGTAGCTACTGGGAGCGCGCGCCTCCGGCGCGCTTTGCGTCTGTCGGGTTTGTCAGAATGCACCTTCATTCATACAAATCGCAGCACTGGGAGCGCGCGCCGGAGGCGCGCTTTGCGTCTGTCGGGTTTGCCAGAATGCACCTTCATTCGCACCGATCACCACCCGGCGCAGCACTGGGAGCGCGCGCCTCCGGCGCGCTATGGAGCTGCCGTGTTTGTCAGAATGCACCTGCATTCGCACCGATCACCACCCGGCGTAGCACTGGGAGCGCGCACATCCGGCGCACTTTGCGTCTGTCGGGTTTGCCAGAATGCACCTGCATTCGCACCAATCATCACACCGCGCAGCACTGGGAGCGCGCGCCTCCGGCGCACTTTGTGTCTGTCGGGTTTGCCAGAATGCACCTGCATTCGCACCGATCATCATACCGCGCAGCACTGGGAGCGCACGCCTCCGGCGCACTTTGCGTCTGTCGGGTTTGCCAGAATGCACCTTCATTCGCACCGATCACCACCCAGCGCAGCACTAGGAGCGCGCGCCCCCGGTGCGCTTTGCGTCTGTCGGGTTTGCCAAAATGCACCTGCATTCGCACCGATCATCACCCCGTACAAACCATCACTGCGCTGGCGGAAGGTCTAACACCGGCGCAGATGCCAGCTCTGGATCATTGACCAGCGCTGTCATCGCGGTTTGCAGGCGTGCCAGATCAATACCACGGTAGAACGACGGCAAACGGCTCAGACGGCGTTGCGCTTTCGCCCAATTGAGCCGCAAACCGCGCAGGTTGCCCTGGCGCCATTTCACCAGCGCTGCCGCGCTCTGGATCAGTGCCTGATAAAAATCGGCATCCATACCCTGGGCAGCACGCCAGCAGATTTCCCATTGTTCATGGGCGTGCCAGAACTCTCCCTGGTTGAACAGATGAATCCCGCAAACTAAAGCGTCTGCCGCTTCAGAGCATTGGTGATCGCTGCTTCCCATCGCATCCTCCCGGCCCCGGCATTGGCATATCAAAGCTAACTACCAGCCATTGCACACTCGCTACCATCACCCGCACGCTGCGCCTGTCAGTGCTCTGTCGTGATGTGCATATGCCGGCGTCTCCCAAGATCGCGAACCTCCGGCTGGCTCACAAACCTCACACTACACACTACTGACCTCTGCTGAACCGTTCACACCCGCCTCTAGCAAGGCTATGTATTCCCCACATGTCACGCTGCGTTAAGCCAGGAGGCAAGCGCTCCCCGTGGCGGCTACCCGTGGCGCAGGCTTCCAACCTGTGTGCAGGCATTCTCGCCACCGCCGGCAGGTGCTGGCCGTGGCTGTTGGTGTGCAAACTTGGTACAACAACATGTCTACGCGCAGGTATCGCATTCATCACTGACCGACTCGATGATCGAAACAAGCACATCCAGCATCCCCGTGACCAGGATGGGGAACGGCGTCCCACGCGCCGGATCGTGAGCGCGGCTGGCGCGGCAGCATGGCTGCCGCACTCCAAACTCTGCGACACGCACATGATGTGCGCGTAAGGCAACCCATCCAGTACGTGATCGCACGGCTGGAGCTGCGCACTGCCACCGGGCCAGTTGCCCACAACAGCACCCATGGCCATCATACCCGCTGGTACACCCGTTGTTGATACCAGTTGTGGGTAATGCATAGCCAGCGGGGACGGGCTGGGGTGGGGGCGTGTTCCCACCTCCAGCGGGGGCGGGCTGGGGTGGGGGTGTCGCATAGCCCCGCTGACAGCATGGCTGGCGTATCCCGCTTGCACCCATCACCCTGACGTTGCCTCTGAGCGTGGATGTCGTGAACCAGACAGTACACCTCTGCCAGCAACAACGTACCGGGCGTTTCTATACTGATCTGACAACCTGAATAATGCACAGTGTCAGGCAAGATTTGATACAAACTCTGCTACCGCGATTGTTGTAACAGCACTGCCAGTGTCTGCCGGGCACAGGTTTCCCAGTTGAACAGATGCGCCCGTGCCAGACCGCGTTGGCGCAGGGTTGCTCGCAGATCTTGGTCATCGCTCAGACGCATGATAGCAGCCGCAATCGCATTGGTGTCGAGCGGATCAACCAGGAGCGCTGCATCTCCGGCGATTTCGGGTAATGACGAGCTGGTACTGGTGATGACCGGTGTCCCACAGGCCATCGCTTCGACGACCGGCATCCCGAACCCTTCGTAGAGCGACGGAAACACAAACGCCAGCGCACCGGCCAGCAGCGCCGGGAGATCGGCATCGGCCACGAAGCCGGTAAAATGCACCCGATTGGCAATCCCCAGCTCGCCGGCGCGCCGCTCAATCGGTTCGCTGAGCCAGCCGCGCTTGCCGGCAATCACCAGGTCGAGGTCGTAGCCGGCAGCGATGGTCAGAGCCAGGGCATCAATCACCCGGCTGAGGTTTTTGCGCGGTTGAACGGTGCCGATGTAGAGCAGGTACGGACGTTGATCAAGACCGTAATGCGCTGTGACCGCTGCCACGACACGCGGGTCGGCTGGTGGTGCAAAGATCGAGCTGCACCCAAGATGCGTCACCGTAATCCGATTGGGATCGGCGCCGTACCAGTTGATCAGGTCGCGTTTGGTGGCGTGCGAAATCGTGATAACGTGACGAGCAGCGCGCAGACTCCAGCGTGTCGTCAGCTCCAATTCAAGACGTCGGCGGGCGGTGTGCGTTTCGGGAAATGCCCGGTACCCAACATCGTGAATTGTCACTACCGTCGGTGGATGTAGCAAGGGCACCACGTGCGCCGGTACGAACAGAACATGGGGCCGGGCGCGCCAGCTCGTCGGGCCAAGCCGCAGGTGCGTCCAAAGGCGTGGTAAGCGAATGTCGTGAATCGTAGCGCGTTCGCTTACCGGGGGAAGCTGATCGCGGCGACCATTGACATACAGGCGAAAGTGAATGTCAGACGGAGCAATGCGATCCAGCGCCGCAATCAGTTCATAGCTGTACCGTTCCGTGCCGGTACGTTGGGCAACCGTGACCCGACTGGCATCGATGTCAATAACGATCATACTGGTCTGTGGTAGCATACAGAGGGCGAATATTTGTACATGGAGTGTACCATGAACTATCCTTTCATCTATCCGGGCGCGATCCACATGCATACCACCTATTCGGATGGCTCGGCGACCTTTCCCCACCTGATCGCTGCGGCTCGCGAAGCCGGCTTGCGCTGGGTGATTGTCACCGATCACGATACGCTCGAAGGGCTACCGTTTGCCGGCTGGCACGATGATGTACTGGTGATTGTCGGTCACGAAATTACCCCCGATCACAATCACTTCCTGGCTCTCAATGTTGATACCGTGATCAGCAACGAACTGCCACCGCAGCAATTCATCGATGAAGTCTACCAGCGGGGCGGCTTCGGCATCATTGCTCACCCCGACGAGCGCGTGCGTAATTCCTTCAAAGACATCTACCGCTGGGATGACTGGACGATTGACGGGCCGAGTCAGCGGACCGGTCGCGTGGTTGGGCTTGAACTGTGGAATTTCATGAGTGATTGGGGGGAACACCTGACCGAACGGAACAAACTGGCCCTGGTACTGTATCCGCAACTCGGCCTGAGCGGGCCAACTCTGGCCACACTGGCCTGGTGGGATCGGCTGAACATGGTCGGACGACGCACCTTTGGAATTGGCGGTGTTGATGCGCACGGCTTCAAGCGGAAGGCACCATGGGGCGAAATCGAAGTCTTCCCCTATCCATGGATCTTTCGGACGCTGACCAATTATCTGCTGTTGCCTGAGCCATTGAGCAGCGATGCAACAACTGCCACCAATCAGGTCTACGCTGCATTGACTGCCGGACGCTGCTATTTTGTCAATCGCCTTGACGGAGACGCACCGTCGATCATCTTTCGTCTCAGCCGACCGGGTGATCTGGCGGAGATCGGCGACACCATCAGCCTGGCCGGCGGGCCGCTGCTGGTGGAGGTTGATGTTGGTGCTGATGCCTATGCCCGTCTGATCGTCAATGGCGAAGTCATGACCAGCGGCATTCGGCGCATCCGCCAGACCGTAACCGATGATGGCGTGTACCGGGTGGAAGCCTACTGGGGCGGCAAACCATGGCTCTTCACCAACCCCATCTTCGTCACTGCGGCGGATGCGGGTCGCGAAGGATCGCTCTAAACGAGGTACAACCGATCACCATTGATATACGTCATGTCGCACCTGCATTAATGTCGCTGAGACAACCTGTATGACCATCATCTCGATCCTTACCCTGGGCATCGTCGCGGCCACCATCATCGGGGTGGCGGTCGGACGCTGGCCGCTGTTGCGTGCTGATCGCACGACCATCACACTCATCGGGGCGGCGCTGTTGCTGGGAATCGGTGCCATGTCGCTTGAAGAAGCCTACGCGGCCCTTGATCTCGACACCATCGTGCTACTGTTCAGCATGATGGTGATCAACGGCAGCCTGTTTCTGGCCGGCTTCTTTGGCGTCATCACCCAGCGCGTCGTTCAGTTTGCCCGTGGTCCTCGCTCGCTGCTGGCCCTGGTGATTGGCGCCAGCGGCATCCTCTCAGCACTCTTTCTCAACGACACGATTGTCTTGATGATGACCCCAATCGTGCTCGATGTTACGCGTGCGTTACGGCGTAATCCGCTGCCCTACCTGATCGGCCTGGCGGTTGCCGCCAACGTCGGTTCAACGGCAACCATCACCGGCAACCCTCAAAACATCATCATCGGTAGCGCCTCCAAAATCTCGTACCTCGACTTTGCGGCAGCCCTATCACCAACGGCGCTGATCGGTCTGGTCATCTGTTGGATTGTTGTATTGCTGGTCTACCGCGACGAATTTCGTGGCGGCCCGTTGACCACCCCCGATGTTCTGCGCACGCGGGTCTACCGTCCGCTCCTCCGCAAAGCGGCGCTGGTGATCAGCCTGATGCTGATCGCATTTCTGGTTGGCGTACCGGTACCGCTGGCAGCGTTCGTAGCCGCAGCAACCCTGCTCGCCACCCGGCGGCTGCGCCCTGAGCGCGTCTTCAAAACCATCGACTGGAACCTGCTCACCTTCTTCGCCGGTCTTTTCGTCGTCACCCACGCCCTGGATGTTCAGGGCTGGACGGACATCCTCTTCACGAATCTGGCCCCGCTGGCTCAGGCCGGCATGGTTCCATTCGGCCTGGTATCGGTTGTACTCTCGAACCTGATCAGCAATGTACCGGCAGTACTCCTGTTGCAGAGCCTAATCCCGGCGTTTGCCGATCAAGAACGGGCCTGGCTCACCCTGGCCGCTACCGCGACTCTGGCTGGGAATCTGACCTTATTGGGATCGGTTGCCAACCTGATTATGGCCGAGCTGGCAGCGCGCTGGGGGGTACGGGTGACCTTTGGTGCCTATTTGAGAGTCGGTCTACCGGTAACCATCTTAACCGTGGCGGTGAGTCTGATACTGGTGTGAAAAAAACAGTGCATCCTCCCGCCCTCCGCACTGCAGGGCGGTCGAGCATGGGAGAGAGGTTTTGGGCGTCGAACAACATCACCTGCTTGCACGCCATTGCGGAGTATGGTAGACTTTTTGCGCAATGCCCTCGTAGCTCAGGGGATAGAGCAGCAGTTTCCTAAACTGCGTGTCGTGCGTTCGAGTCGCACCGGGGGCGCCAGCGGCGGGCGAAGGGTTCTCTCTTTGCCCGCTTTATTATTGTGAGCAGTGTCATTCGGGCTGATCATTACCTGATCTTCTCACCTCTGCCGCCAGAACCACACCAGCAAACCGCCGCAAGTCAGCCACCACAACGAACCGAACAGACCGTAGGCAACCTGAGCCAGCCGGGGTGAGACGGTGAGCGCAAAGGGAAAAATATCGGGCACTGCGTACAGATAGAACCCCAGTAAAGCCAGCGTAGAGACAGCGGAATAGACAAGCACCGCTCCCGGACGGGCAGCCATAATCATAAACGGCAACACCCACAGCAGATACTGCGGCGCGATCCCAGCGTACACGACATAAAAGAGCAAAACGATCAGCGTTGCCTGCATCGGCACACTCATTGACCGACGCTTCATAGACCACACAGTCAGCGCGTACAGGATCAGAAATCCATACGCCGACAGCGAAATAAGCAGGCGGGTCGTTTCCACCGGAAAACGTTCACCGACCAGCGGCACATACACAGTTCGTACCGGCACCATGATCCCCAGCAACGCATGCCCACGATACCCGAACAACTCACGGACAACTGCGGAAGCATCATCGACAACAAACGGTGCCAGCAGCAAAAGCACCGGCACCAGCGCGAGCAGCCCGAACTGCACCTGTCGGCGTAGCGGCTGCAAGTGCCACAGAAACGCCGGAACCAGCAACACGGGAAACGATTTCAGCGCAATCCCAATGCTCAGTGCAATGGCCTGCCACTGCCAGGCGGTGCAGATCATTGCCAGCGCTGCCCAGAACAGTGGCAGTGCATCGAACTGGCCGTGCCAGCACGAAACAATGATCGACACCGGATTCAGTGCGTAGATCATTGCCGCCTGCATTGCTTGCCGTGACGACCCACTGTGGCGATGCACCCATTGCCAGATCACCGCCACAATGCCCGCATCGGCGGCAATGATCGGCAGACGGATCGCCAGCGAAAAGGACAGGATATTGTTTTGGGCAAGCCAGTATGCAGCTACCTCAAACCCTGCCCACAATGGTGGGTAGGGATAGATGTCCGGTGTGTGGCGGTACAGACCAGATACGCCAAAGCGATCAATGACTTCAGCGACTTGCTGATAATTACGTACATCGATAATATCGTTTGCGAAAATACTTGCCAGCAAACGCACGAAACACGTCAGAATCAGTAAAAAGGTTAGATGTATGGCTGGATTTAGACGGGGCATGGATGTGTCATTTCACAAAAATCCAGAGTACGATCCATGTTACTGCATACTTGACCCTGGAATGCGCTCTGTTTTGTAGCGGGACATCCGGTTGCTGTGTCATTGTACTTCATAATCCTGACAATGGTGATCAAATCAAAGGTTAGTATCGCTCCCAAATCAAAGCCCTGATGATGAGCAACGTTGTTGCGTTCGCTAGCCTCTCAGGGTAAAAGATTTCTGTTCCGAATGACTATACATTCCCTTCCTCACCACAGGCTACGGATGATGATTCGTGCAAGCACATCTCTGGCGTCTATGTGATCGTAGATATTACCGGAAACGCCTACGCTGATCTTCGTGCTCTTCCACTACAGTGGTATGCGTGCCTGAAAGCTTTCTATAACTGTGGCAAAGTCGATTTCGGATGAATGATATGTTACTTGCTACATAATCCTATAACTTGGATGAAAAATTTCTTATTTTTCAAGCAAAAATTGTATGTTCATTTTATCACAAACGAGTTTTTTAACATTCACGATAAGTAAAGCAGTTTATACAGGTTATGATTGCTCACAAAACCTATAATAGACTGGCAATTGATATTGGTCTCCTTGTGAAGACCTCACGTACCGGGCGGCGAAGGTGCGGTTTGCATAACCGCTGAACGAGGTCAAGATCGCATCGAGACGCATGCATCTTCTCCTCGCTTCATCATATCTGCAACCCCCAGCAGCTCTCGGCGCATTCAGGTATTTAGCTCAAGGAGGAGATCATGCGTTTCCGTATCAATGTTTGGGCGATCCTGGGCACAACCGTGCTTGTCAGCGGATTCCTCCTGGCTTCACGGAGTGTCTGGTCGGCGACCATCCCGGTCCTGCCGCCGCCACACACGCAGGCGGTGATAAGCGTGTGTGATCCGATCACGACGGATACCACCTGGACGACGGGTAATGTGTATGTGGTAGGAGATTGTGCCCTGGTGGTTCAGAGTGGGGCAACGCTGACGATTCAACCGGGCGTCATTGTCAAGTTCTTCTGGGTGTCTGCCTACGGTGGGTCAAGAGGGGGTGGCATACGCGTAGATGGACGCCTCATTGCTCAGGGCACAGCCGATCAGCCAATTGTTTTTACCAGCCTGGCCGACGACAGTGCCGGTGGCGATACCAATGGTAATGGCCCCAGCAGTGGTGCGCCGGGTGACTGGCATGGCCTGATCCTCAACACCGGTAGCCAGACCACTCTTGATCATGTCAGCATTCGCTATGCTGGTGGCAATCTGATCAACAGTTCTCTTGATGGCTGGAGCGAAGCGCAGATTGAGGTAAAAGCCGGAGCGCAATTCTCACTCACCAATAGTGAAGTGCGCGACGGTGGACGTATCGGTATCTACCTGAATGGAGCAGGACTGTCGCCGACAATTCAGCATGTTCAGTTAAGTGGGCATACTGCGACAGGTTCATCCTATGGGTACACTGTCCTGCAATCCACCATCAACATGCAGCCAACGTACAGTAACCTGACGTTCAGCAATAACACGCGCAACGAAGTAACCATCGGTAGTTTCGAAGGTGAGATAACTCAGAACGCAACCCTGGGCGGCACGAATTTCGGTGCCACCTGCGGTTCCACGCTCTGTCAGCTTATCATACCTAATGGTCGCACCCTGACCATCCGGCCCGGTACACGGTTAGCACTCGGTCCAGCCTTTGGGATTACTATCGCCAGTGGTGGTACTCTGAACGCTGAGGGAACTGCGACGCAGCCGGTCATCTTTACGTCTGCTGCCGCGGCAACGACACCTCCAGGCGGTACCGTTCCGAGTAACAGCGAGTGGCTGGGGCTGTGGGCGCAGGCAGGCAGTACACTGCGCCTGGCGTATTGCGATATTAGCTACGCTACCGATTCCAATTATGGCAATGGTGGGCTTGAGATCAATACCGATGACGCTCAGGTGCAGAATTGCAAGATCCATCACAATAAGCGCACCGGTCTCTACCTGGCGAGCAAGAATAACAGCACGATCCGCCCGGTACTATCCAACGTCGAGGTATCCGATAACGGCCAGTATGGGGTCTATTTGGAAGCTCAACGCGGCACGGTGCTGGCACCCACATGGGAAGGCGGCGCCATCCGCCGCAACGGCTGGTCAGGCATCTTCGGCTACACTTATGAAGGCATCCTCGAACCGACACTGCGCAACCTGACAATTGCCGGGAACGGTGCGTCGGGTGGCCTTGACCGTGAAAAGCATGGCATTTACTTCAACAACCATAACATCAATCCTGTGTTAGAGGGTGTTTCTTTCAACAACAACACTGGCGCCGCCGTTCTCTGGTACTGCAACGGTTCGATTACGGCGCGCAACCTGACCGCCACCGGCAACACCCAGAATGAGCTGGTTTTACCCGGCTGCGATATAAGTGGCGGTCGCCGATGGGATTTGGGCGATGCCGGTATTCCGGTGCGTGTCGCTGGCGACATCAATGTGACGCCCAATGCGCTGCTATCCATCCTGTCGGGGACAATCCTCCGCTTCGACAAGAATCAGTACAACTCGCCGACGTGGCTGGAAGTGCAGGATCAGGCGACGCTGAACGCTTCGGGCACAGTCACCAGGCCGGTCGTCTTTACCGGCGCCACGCAGACACCGGGATGGTGGATAGGCATCCAGGCCCGCCAGCGCGCTACTCTCATGCTACGCCATTGCGAGATCGGCTATGGTGGTGCCCAAACCACCGGTAGTCTGTTAATCCGTTGGGGTTATCCCCGTACCGGTATTCCGGTGGCTAATATCCAGAACTGCGAGATTCATCATTCCAGTACGCGGGGGGTGCATTTTTACTTTGACAACGAGCCACCAGCGTCACCACCAGTGTTCCGCTACAACCACCTGCACGATAATGCAGAGTTAGCGGTTGCCGCCTGGGGGACGCCTCCCATCGACGCACGGTACAACTACTGGGGGCATGCAACCGGTCCCTACCACGCAACCCAGAATCCTACCGGCCAGGGCAACGGTGTGGGCGACAATATCCTGTTCTATCCGTGGCTGAGTGCGCCATCCAGTGGTGAGGTGGCCGGTGAGATGATAGTGCGTACCGGTGCACCCACCCGGGTTAGCCCAGGTGAGACGGTAGACTACGCGATTCAGTACTACAACGGGATGAGCATTACCGTAGAGAATGCAGTGCTGCTGATTCAGCTTCCTCGAGCCGCCGAGTATGTAGACAGCACCGGTGGCGGTATCTATTGGTCAGACCGCCATCAGGTGTTCTGGAAGTTAGGTGACTTGCTGCCGCAGGCCGAGGCGTTTGTTTCCGTGCGCGTGCGCTTCCAGTGGGGGCTGCCGGCCGATTACAAGGACGGTTCAATAACTCTCCTGGCGGCGGACAATTACAACGCCGGAGCGTTCAACACGGCTGAATACCTCGCCCATCAGATGGAAGAAGTTATTACTGGAAAGACCATCGTCAGCCAGACAGAATTTGATGCACTACGCAGAACCGTACCCGATCTACAAACGCTCTACGAGGAAGCCATTGCACAGGGCTACCGTTATCTGGAAGCCGGACGTATCACCTATGACGATGGCACGTCCGTTACCGGCGCCGTGTTCCGCACCCCCGATCGCCGTGCAGTACGCCTGCTGACACTTTATGAAGGTATGGCATTAGCGATGACTAGCGCCGACGGCCTCTACACACTCCACGACACCACCGGAGGGATAACGATGACGCTCAACGGGCTTTCCCGCTCGTATTGGGGCGACTGGATGCCTGGCGCTGATTCACAAACTGTCGGATTGAGGGCATCAACGGGGTGTTCGGTGAGTGACTGTAACTTCAACTGCATCGGCCAACAAGTGAACTTCAAGGTCATGGCAGACAGTTTGACTAAGATGTTTATGTGGACAATCGCTACCGGCGGTAGTGGCGGGACGGTAGCTTTGGCTCTTGAAGTCCTCGATGTCACCAAGATGATTTACGATTGCTATACCGAATGTGAAGCTGACCCTAACTCCAATTGTTGCACCACCACCGGACAAGTGCGCTGGACGGTTCCCGGTTGGTCTAAGCTACTTGGTGACGCATGCGTGAAAGAGGAGTGCAACGGAACCACCGGGACATACGGGACACCCGGAGTCATTTACTGCGCCGGCGGTCAACGTTGCGTGGCTGGCTATGGAAATGAAGGGGGTTGTAAATCTTGCGTGGAAGCGACAGCTTCCTACAGTGCAGTGTCCCTCGCATCACCAGGTATCTGTGCAGCCGGTGAGACGTCCAGGTGTAGCGAACTCGAGCTGCTGCGCGCCAAAGACCCCAACGACATCACCGGCCCGACGGGTGATCTGCTACCGGGCCAGGTGGTGACCTACACCATCCGCTATGAAAATGAAGGGGAAGGCCGGGCCTACGGCGTGTTCGTGGTCAACCCCTTGCCGGCGGTGTTTGACGAGCGCACGCTGACCTTTGTCCACGGCAGTGGGCAGTATCTGACCGCCACCCGCGAAATTGTCTGGACAGTCGGTGAGCTGGCGCCGAAGGGGCAAGCCGGTTCGTCTGGCGTGCTGACCTACACGGTCGCGCTGACCAATGGCCTGCCGTCCGGTACCGTCGTTGCCAATCAGGCCACCGTCTACTTCCCCAGCGTGCCGGAGGAGACGCCGACCAACACCTGGGTGAACGTTGTAACGCCATTGGTCGCTGAACCGCAGAGCCTGACCACGGCCTATATGGCGCCGCTACCAATCACACTCAGTGGTCGTGAGGTAAGCGGGTTGCCGCTGACCTATGAGATTGTTGATCGTCCGCACGGTGGCACACTCACCGGCACAGCACCCAATCTGACCTATACACCTGGCGAGAACTTCACCGGCGCCGACGCCTTCACCTTCCGGGTGAGCAACGGTACGTCAACCAGTCGGGCAGCGCAAATCTCCGTCATGGTGACGGCCCAGGGTGACACGACGTCGCCACGGGTGCTGTGGACCAGTCCTGCCGATGGTGCGAAAGGTGTAGTTGTGTTAGCGACGCCGGTGTACACCGATACGGCTGGCCCAATCTATGTACCTGAGATTCTAGTCGGTATGTCGGAACCGCTGGATGCGACAACCGTCACCACCACCACGGTCATCTTGCGGCGGAGTGATGGAACGGTTGTGCCGGCGTGGGTGCGGTATGATGCAGCGGTGCATCAGATCGTGATGATGCCGCGCACGGTGTTGGCGAATGGCACCTATCGGGCTGAGGTAACAACCGGAGTAAAGGATAGTGCCGGTAATACATTGAGCGCACCTTACACCATCCAGTTCACCGTTGGTAGCGAGCGCAAAGTCTACGTCCCTGTCATTCAACGATAGGTTTGGTGCGTGACGCGGGGGTATTCTACAGAGTACCCCCGCTTGTAATGACACAACGAGCCGTTGTACGCTCCTGAAGGTTCTCAATGCGGTAGCAATGCATAGTGTAGAGTAAATAACGACAATCGGTGCCCTCAGCAATTGCGCACGCCGTGGGATCACACACCGGAGTGGATGCTGTTTCCAGGCAGGCTTGCTCGTGGCGCACAATGCGGAGTGCGGCAGCCACGCTGCCGCACCAGCCGTGCTCGTGATCAGGCGCATGGTGAGGTGGTGCCTCTGATAATTTTGGCGAGGATAAGCGGTCGCGTCGTGTACCCTGGTCTGGCCGTTCATTTGACGGTGCGGGAGAAGTGGTGCGGATTTGAAGAGAATGCTGGTACAGGTGATGCACACGTGCGGCCGAAGGCCGCCCAACAGGGAGCGGTATCAGTGTCGCCCTGCCAACGTAGTGTGAAGCTATATCGTGGATGCCTCAAAGACTACCCTGCCGGTCACGGGGGCGATGTGCGTGCATGTCACGATGCTCTATCTTGCAATGATTTCTGGTTAGCGACTGCTTACCGCACATTGTTAATTTGACATAATTTTAATCTTCTTCCTTCCGCAACCTGAACGCCATGAGTTTCAGCAACACCTGATACCCCAGCAACCCCACCCCCAGCAATCCGGTCGCCAGCGGCCCGTAATGCTTCTGATAGAAATAGCGCAGGCTTTGCCGGTAATGCTGACCGGCCTGCCGGGGCGTCGGCCAGCTCTGCCCACCCAGATGCGTCACGGCGTAAGTGGGAACATACATCACTTTCCAGCCGGCGTTGCGCATACGCAGACACCAGTCATTATCCTCAAAGTACAGAAAAAAGCCTTCATCAAGCAGCCCGACCTGCTCGATAGCAGCACGCCGCACACACATACAGGCCCCGGAAACCCAGTCAACTTCGATAGGTGCGGCAACCCCCCAATCGTGCAACGGCTTACGCCAGATCAGCCAGCACAGCCCACGCTGCAGAAGGTAGGGCAGAGTGGGATCGCAACCGTATGCAAAGGCTTGTGGCAAGCCACTTGCCGTTTGCAATTGTGGTGAAACGACACCCACCTGCGGATAGTGGGCGAGAAACTCTGGCAGACGGCTCAGTGTCGCAAAAGAGGCCAGCACATCACTATTGAGCAGAATCACCGCCTGACCCATTGCCCGGCGCAGACCGAGATTATTACCGGCGGCGAAGCCGCGATTCTGCTCGCTCCGCATCACCTCTACCGACGGAAACAACCCGGTTAGTCGTTGATACGTACCATCGGTTGAACCGTTATCAACCACAATCACCTGCCACCCATGATCTAATGCCTGTTGATAAAACTGTTTCAAACAGGTGATTGTCAGCTCACAGGTATTGTGCGTCAGTACAATAACCGAGGCAGGTGGTAAAAGAGAGGTGTTTTGGCGCATATCAGAATGGTGCATACAGGAATGATATGTACAGTAGCAGCACAAACATATCAGAACATGGCCGATATGTTTGTGCTACTCATTATGTCGCAATTAAAATGCGAACGTTTGATAATCCGTTCAAAACCTGAAGTACGGACCTGCGAAAGTTATCAATGCGAAGAAAATGCATAAACCGATAACACCAAGGATAATGCTAACAATACCTAATGCGAACGATCTCTTGAGTAAGAAAGGCACCATCGAAGTGAACGGCATATCAAAGTCCTCAACCTGGACTCGATGCACCGATTGGGCAAATTGACTCACCTCGACCTGAAGACTCGCAAGTTGCTCGCTCAGTGAACGAAGCACCTGTAATTGCTCTTGTTGAGTGCGATAAATATCGGTAGCGAGAAAACGCAATTGCTCTTGCTGGGTCTGGTGAATGTGAGCAAGCAGGGTTACCTGATCTTGCAGCATTTCGACCGGATTTTTCTGCGCTGTCTGGGGTGGTTGTGAGGTCATAGCGTTGTTCTCCATTCGGTTGTTTGGATGATGGCATACATTGAAGTCAATATTCCGCTGAATGATACCCCTTTTGTACCTGGTGATTCATATATCTTGTCATATAACATTCAACATCCATCAGACACGGCACGATGGGCGGGCAAGACCGGCCAGCTCACCGTAGTATAGCACGTGGTCTGTGAGCAGCTCACTGCGCGAAGAAGTGGTAGCCCAGAACCTGTGATGGCAATGTGTCTCTGATACCAAATCTGGCGTAATTGAAGTCACGGCCCGCTGTCAGGTCATGACCCTGACGCTACATCTGCGCACTGCATCGCTGTGTGCGCACCGGCATCCCCCTGAGAGCTGGGAGCGCGAGCCGGAGGCTCGCTCAGGGTAGGGGTGTGATCCCGCCTCCAGCGGGAGCGGGCTGGGGTGGGGGTGTGCTCCTGGAAGCTGGGCGCGCGAGCCTCCGGCTCGCCCTGACCCACGCTGAACCATTCACCCCTGCCCCCAGCAGGGGCGGGCCGGGGTGGGGGCGTGCTCCTGGAAGCTGGGAGCGCGAGCCTCCGGCTCGCCCCACACTGAATCATTCACCCCTGCCCCCAGCAGCTATGCATTACCCACAACTACACTTATGGTGTCAACCACGTGCGTATCAGCGGGGATGATCGCCATGGGTGCTGTTTGAGCAACTGGCCCGGTGGCAGTGCGCAGCTCCAGCCGTGCCAGCACGTGTTGGATGGATTGCCTGACCCGCTCGTCATACACGTGTCGCGCGGTGTGGCGTGCGGCAGCCATGCTGCCGCGCCAGCCGCGCTTGCGATCTCGTGGAGGTCGCAGCGGTTACCCCGCAGCTCTCCGCACAGGGGGATCACGTTTCAGCGTGGATACCGTTGCCGACCACCATGACCCGTGGCGCGACGTTTGGCGTGCGGCAGCCATGCTGCTGCGCCAGCCGTGCTCACGATCACGGGCGGGTGGCAGCGGTTGCTGTGCGGGCCACGAGGACGAGGGTGTGCAGCGCATATCTGGCTGGTTTGCTCATCCCCACTATCACATTTTGACCAACACCGTACATCATCGCCGGAAACCCTGGGCAATATCGCAGGGCGTCGGTCGCGGGCGTGGCGCAGGCGAGAAGCCTGCGCACCAGCGGCCACGTCCAGCCCCTGCCGGCGGTCGAGAGGAGGCATCCACGCAGGCTGGAAGCCTGCGCCACGGGAAGCCGCCACGGGGAGCGCGTGCAGCCTGTCCTAACGCAACGTGACATGTGGGTAATGCATAGCCTCCAGCGGGAGCGGGCCGGGGTGGAGGGGTGCTCCTGGAAACTGGGAGCGCGAGCCTCCGGCTCGCTCAGAGTGGAATGTGCACCCGCTCCCAGCGCTATGCATTACCCATAACCTGGATACTGCATAGCGCGCAAGCGGGAGAGGAGGTGATGGCTGGCGAGTCGGCGGGTTACAACCCTGTCTCAATGTGTAGAAGCCCCTTCGGGGCTGGCCTGGCGGCGGGGAGTGGGGGCCGGGCGTGCTCGTGGATAGCCCCGCAAGGGCATGCAGGTCGTGAAGCAGGGCTTCAGCCCGCACGACCGCAGGACTGGGCTGGCGGTGGGGAGCAGGACGCTGCGGGGAACACAGGACCGCCTGGTGCGTGTGACGGATGCTGCACTGTATCCATAATGATGTGATATGAGGCATCACATCGGCTTCTGTGTGACATGTGGGTAATGCATAGCCCAGCGGGGGCGGGCCGGGGTAGGGGTGTGTCTCATATCATCTCTGTGAGCAAACGTCAGGATGATGACACCTACAGCCATCTCCATCGAAGCCACCATCATCTATTGCCGAAACAGAGCCTTGTTGTTCGACCTGATAGTAATCTCACATCGACAAAAACAGCTTCCTACTGTTCCACCTCTCAAGCCACGATCTCCCGATAGATAGCAAGCGTTTGTTCCGCAAGATGACGTTGCGTGTAATATGTTTCAGCGCGTATACGGCCACGCTGCGCCAGCGTTTGCCGCAGATCAGGTGTAGAAAGCAGATGTTTCAGCGCTTGCGTTAATGCCTGAACATCTCCTTCGGGCACGATCAATCCCGCATCTCCGATGACTTCAGGAATGGCACCTGATGTCGAGCCGATGACCGGGACGCCGCACGCCATTGCTTCCAGCAAGACGCGACCGAGCTGTTCCTTCCAGACGTTCGTGGTGCGGCTGGGCAACACAAGTACATCAAGGTGACATAAGATTTTTGCGATCTCGTGCGGAGGTTGTGCGCCTTTCCAGACTACCCGCTCTTCTATGCCAAGTTGTCGTGCCAGTGACTGTAATTCAGCTTGCAGCGGCCCAGCCCCCGTCACCCATACCTGTATCTGCCTGTCAGGCATCGCGCTGGTCAAAGCGGCAACCGCCTGTAATAAGAGATCAATTCCCTTCTCCCAAACCAGTCTTCCAATATAGCCGATAGTGTACGAAGACTTCGCGGCAGACTGCTCTGACAAGCCATTATATGCAGCGCATGGACGAAAGAGCGTTGTATCCACACCAATTGCCGGCAGGAGTGGTGCCGGTCCGGTAAAACCAAATCGCCGCAAGAGCGTGATCGCCTCACTATTGGCACAGAAGACCAGATCAGCCGCCTCCAGCGTTTGCCGGATCACCCAGCGCACTGCCCTTGACTTGCGACGGTCTTGATTCTGCCAGGTGTGGAGTAAAAGCCGGGCCTGGGGTGCCCATATGCGGCGTGCCCAGACAATTTGCAACGCACTCAGACTGTCTGGCTCCTCTTCAGCGTGAATGATGTCGGGACGAAAGCGGTGGAGATGAAATGTCACGGTGCGGTACAGTGCGCGGTGCGGATCACTAACACTTCCCAGCATTGGGATGGTGAGTTGTCGATACCGACGCTGCTCATCGAGTGGACGTAGATCGGCGGATTGGGGCTGGTACGCCGGCACAATGTGACACAGATCAATATCAGGTGCCTGCGCCAGATACTCTACCTTACGTTGCGTGGTAGGGTGGTGATAGCGTGCGATAAAGAGGATTTTCATAGGTGTCGGGAAAGGATTGGTAAAGACAGCCTGGAAATTCTTTCCTCAACGATATGCGCAGCAGGTTCCGCTGATACGACCGCTAACCCTAATGTTGTTTCCTTCGTATACCCGGTGCCAAACGTGGTTTGCCGTTTGGTATAGCTTTTCAATGGTGGAAGAGGTGATTTTTGATTAAAAGAAGAACACTCAACTTCAACCGGGCTAATTCAAGATGAAAATCTGTATAAGATTAACCCTTGTCAATCTCTGCTGCTCGCCGGAGAGTCAAAAATGCTTCTTTCAAAGGTTGATTTACAGCACTGTCAGGTTCATTCAGCAATAATTGTTGATAGTGGTTCAAGAATTGTATCCGTGATCGGTGAAAAAGGTGTAAGAAGTGACGTAAAAACCCTATACAGTCCAGTACTGTGATTTCTGTGTCATTAGTTTCTTCATAACATTTGGCTGCATAGAACTTGACATCGTCGGTTATAACATCGGTAGTGATAAAAATATAATTGTGAATCTTATCTCTTGCTCGTGCTACCTTCTCGCGTGCACGATCAATGTCATCAATAGTAACTTGCTTCATTTTCATCTCGTAGACTGTAACTACCCGGTCGTCATTTGCAAGGCATACTTCAACGTCTCCGAACGAACCGGTTTGTTCATCGGCAGCGTTATGTTTTTGTAACGGTTGTATGTACTCTCCGATCTTCTCACTGACTGAAAGATAGGCTGCTGCAATAATCAGGACTGGTAATCTACTGGAATTTTTGCATTTCAGGTGTTGTTCAATTAAGCTGACAATATCTTCACTCGATAGTGGCAAGGGGTCTTCAGTAGATGCAAGACCGGCGAGTAACGTTCTTATGCGATTCCGGTTCTCTTCACGAATCACCACTAATATTCGGATGATCTCGGCTAACATATCTTCAGCACTTACTCGTCCTCTGTAAACATCGTCGAGCAGTTGTAGAGTGTCTTTGTACGTGCGTCGTGGTCGGCCTACTAGCTCTAAGTCGGTGGTAAGCGGCTTGTCTAAATTGCGAAAAGCTGGTGTGAGGAATGCAGTGGTAGGATTGAGCGGTAGTTGATAGGTGTTAATAAAGTGTGTAATATACTTTTCGTCATAGGTTCGTCCAGAAAAAGAGTCTTCTCCGCCAATTTCAGTATAAGGTTTTCGAGGGTCTATTTCTGGACGGTGAATTTTGGCAAGTAAACAAGCCATAAGCATGCGGGTGCATGCCCGATTGCTGATCTGCCGACACACAGATTCTATACGTGTGCGTATCTCCTGGTCAGTTATTGATGATCTGGAGAGATCAACAGATACGTATTCCAGGATACGTTTTAGGATTTCATGAGGATTTTCCAAGTTCTACTCCAAACAATGTATGAGATTGATAGAGAATTGGATCGTAATTCGTCCACAGAATTTCAGTTCGTTGGTCTTTGGTCGAGTGTATGGTTCTTGTTGGTCCTACATGCTTTATCCATTTCGGAGGCGAATAAAGTTCATTCATTAAATCACAATCGTAGCCAGAGATAGCAACGAAACCCTGTACTGAATTGAGAACATCAGCGAGTTGTTGATGTTCTTCGTTGCTCATCTCATAGGCATATGCATTATTGTCACCTCTCGTCTCATGGACGTAAGGGGGATCACAGTAGAAAAGCGTGTCAGGTGAGTCGTACAGCCGGATGACCTCAAGCGCAGGTCGATTCTCAATCTGTACACGTAACAGGCGTATGGCAATGTCAGGGAGATCTTCGATTGCACCAAACCAGCGCGAGATTGCACCCGCCATTCCTGACCGACTGGTTTGTTTGCAATTTGCCCATCGGCCAAGTGAAGCAGATTGAGCCAGCCCTGTTCGTACCTGACGAGCGCGCACATAGAATCGTCTCGCGCGTTCAATTGGTTCAAGTGAGGGGTCTATTTCGCAGGCCAGAGCAAACTCTTCCCGCGAAAAAGGAGTGAGTGCAATCGCTCGTGTTAATTGATCCGGTTGATCGCGCAGTACGCGAAAAAAATTGGTGACTTCACCGTCAATATCATTGTACGTCTCAACAGGTGCTGGATCTCGGTTCAGCAATACAGCAGCCGATCCTCCGAAGGGTTCACAATAATGGTGACACGGAGGAAGTAATGGGAGAAGCCAGTCGAGGTGTGAGTATTTCCCTCCGTACCAGCCGAATGCAATGAGTCTTCTCGTTCTCCGCTGCAGGATTGGCGATGGTGTCCGCTGATGCTTCACTTGTGACTCCGTATCTATAAAGAATCAATTCGGAAGGGTATTTTTGCTGAACATGTCAGGTATTGTAAGTTTGATTTCATGCCAGATGGTATTATATCAAACATTTGTTTTGCCTTGCGCTCAGCCTACAGTATCTTAAACAGGTTCTCAGGCGTCTCTCTCGCCCTTGCCCCTGATCGCTCGCCACACCTCACCGATCTGGCGCCGAAACAATGCTGGTTGTAGCACATATGCCCAACAGAAAAACCCACCAAACGCTACACCTGCCTTCCAGCCGACGGCCAGCCAGAGCGGTTGCCCACTACCAACCAGACGATCCAGCAACCAGAAGATCAGGAGTGTCCCCAGCGCCGCCAGCAGCGGGTTTCCCAAGACCTGGCGTAGGTCAACAACAAGCTGCCGCCGTACCTGCCAGTATGCGATCAACAAACTGCACCCGGCAGCAATGACGGCACCAATTGCCATCCCGAATTCACCGCCCATCAGTGTCAGCGGTGTTCCAATCAGCACCAGTAACAACAATTGAATCGCCGACAATGCCACGACCCGCTGCGGTTCACCGCTCCCGATAAACCAGGCACTGAGATTGTCCCACACCGGGCGGATGACCGCCAGCAAGATCAGGACGCGCAAGAGCGGTATCGCCGGTTCCCATTGAGCGCCGAACAGCAACGGCACCAGTTCATTGGCGCTCAACATCACTGCCAGTGCTACCGGCACCGCCAGATGCAGCGATCCCCACAACACCCGTGTGACTGCCCGTTGCAACCGGATCACATCATCGCGCAACTGACTATACGTGAAGATGGCTGCCCGTCCGAGCACTGCACTCAGCAGCAGGGCCGGCCATTGGGCAACCCGATAGGCTCGATCATAATAGCCCAGGTGGACTGTTCCGGCGATAGTGCCCAGGATCATATTGTCTACCTGCGTGGTCAGGCCGGCAATCGCCTGCCCCAAACCGGACGTCATCCCGAAACGGAGGTACGCTACCGCCAGCGTCGACTGGTAACGCCAGCGTAGCCGTAGCAGATGGCGCTGTGTATACAGTGCATACAACCCAATGCCAATCAACGACAACAGCGTAAATGACGTGCTCTGAGCCAGGATGCTATACCGCTTCAGATCGGTAAAAGCGCACACAAACGCCGGGATATACGACAGTGGCATCGCAATCCCGTTGATGATGCTTATCGGCTTAAAATGCAGATCACTCTCCAGTACGATCTGAAACACGCCCAACAGGCTTTCGATACCAGACAGAATCGTCAACACCAGCATAATCTCGATCACTGCTGCCGGATAGCCCAACCAGCGTAACAGTGGTGCCACACTGAACGCCAGCAGCACCCCACCCCACCCGGCAAGCACATCCAGCACAAACAGCGTTCCTACCGTCTCGCCGGTGATGGCCCGCTGCTGAGCGAAGGCGTAGTTGAGCGCAATCTTACTGCGTACCTGGAAGAGTGAAAAAAAGAACATCGCCAGCGCAAACTCGCCATACACATCAGGGCTGAGCAGGCGCATCAGCAGCATATTGGCCAGAAACCCAAATCCAATCGTCCAGTAAGAACTGGCCACAACCCATAGACTCCCCCGCACCGCCCGCGTCGCCAGCAGGGCGGGCGGTGGGTTGGGATGTGGGTGAGGTGAGTGGGGGGTGGGCATGGGGCAGTTATATTGACATACAACAAATGGTGTTTCGCACTACGCACCTACCGCCTCATCACCGCAAACGCCGACCAGATCGCCGGGTGGGCCAGCGCCGGGTCGTGTAACAGATCGCGTTGGGTCTGGCGCAGCGCCACTGCCGGTGACTGCGTTTGCATCAGGTTCTGGTAGAAGCGAGCCATCAAACCCGCGGCAGGTTCGTCTTTGATTGGCCACAGGCTGACGAGCAAGCGTTGCGCGCCGGCAATCAGGAAGGCTGATTGGAACGCGATCAGCGCACCACCGCTCTCCATACCGTAAGCGGTGGTACATCCGTTGAGCGTAACCAGTTCGGTGCCGGCCAGGTTCAGCCGGTAGCATTCTTCGATGGTGAAGGTGCGGTCGGCCAGGTGTAAACCGGCGAAGATGGTCGGTTCTTCGTCGAACGTGGTATGCGCACTGAAATGGAGAATGCGTGGCGCTGTGGTCAGGTTGTGCAGCGCAGTAAGTGCTGCCGGATCATCCAGATAGACCTCAGCGTCGGCCAGGATGCCGGCAATCGCGTTGATTTCTCTCTGCACGGCGGCGAGCATACCGTCTGCCGACGCGCCGATGACGAGCGCCGGGCCTGATGGGCCTGCCGGTACTGGTATACCAAGCAACGCACCAGTCGGAATCTGCTCGATCAGATACCGTTCCATCAGGTAGTTGTTGCCGTTCCACAGCGCGGCAAAGGGTGCCAGATGGATAGGTGCGCAGGGGGCGATGAGCAGTTTGCCTTCAACCGGGATCGGGAGTGGCTCGATCAGGGTGCGGTACAGCCGTTGCAAAAGCACCCTGGCATCGCGAATCAGCGTTTCACCCCGTTGCTGGCGCTGTTCGTCGTTGAGGCGGAGTGCGTTCAGGTTTTTGAGTTCGAGCCGCTGTAACAGTTCACTGATGGTCGATGTCGAACCGAGCGTGGTGATGGTGCAATCACCGTTGCGGGTGAGACACCATGCGTATAGTTCGTTGTCAATACTGACGTATTCAATCAAACAGTCGGCATCCAGCTTGCTCAGCACCGTTTGCCAGTTGTAGATCGACGCATCCGATTGACCTGGCTTGTGGATATGATAGCGGCGTTCGTGATACGCCTGCGCTTCCAGGTCGCGAATCTGCCTGCGCAGTTCGTCCAGTCGCTCCTCGCTCTCTTCATCGCGTTGTTTGCGCTCCAGCTCCCAGCGCAGCACGGCAATCCGTTGCTGGAGTTGGGCAATCGTTGGGTTGACGTCAGTGTAGCCATCGTGACGACGGATCAGATCAATCAGTGCCCCGCCTTTCCAGCGCCAGACGGTCTGGAGTGCTGTCTGGAAATGCCCGGCCTGCCATTCGAGTTTTGCCAGCAGGGGCAGCGCGTCATTCCGCCGTGACTGAAAATCTGCGGTCAATTCGGCCACACTCAATTCCGCGCGCATCAGCTCGTCAATGCGAACAGCATCCTGAAGATATTGGATGGCGCTATCGGGCTGACGCGCAGCCAACAGATTGCCGAGCGCAACCAGCGCCTCACGTTCAGACCAGATTTGGGCACCGTTCTGGCTTTGGGTCAGCGCGGAAGTGAAGGCAGTCAGTGCACCTGCTTCGTCACCCTGCGCCATGCGCAGACGACCCCACAAAAGCTGATGATCAATCGCGAGGTGCAGCACCGTATCCGCATCCTCCGACCATGCAGTCGTGAGTAGAGATTCGGCCTGGGCATAATTGCCGAACAGCAATGCCAGCCTGGCCTGTTCCAGCAGGGTCTCGTTGCGCCAGATGGGAAGCTGGAGGTTTGTAAACATATCACAGGCGCGGTTCAGCATCTCTGGCAGTTCGGGATCGGCAGGGTTGATTTCCCGCCGCACTGCGGCGCCGGCAAGCAGGGCCTGGGCTGCATATTGGGTCAGATTATCTTCGCGAAACGCCTGATAGGCGCGATCATAGGCCCGGCGCGCCTCGCGCAAGGCACCCAACCGTTTGAGCAGGTTGGCTTCGTAGAGCAAGACGGTGGCGTAATCCATCGCCACATTCTCTTCCTGAAAGCCCTTGCTGGCATCCCGAAAGTGGTTCAATGCAGCCGACAGGTTGGCAGTTGCGCTGTAATAATCCCCCAGATTGAGGTCGATCCGGGCAATGGTGAGCACAGGTTTGGGAGTGAGCTGTTCCAGACGCTGCCGACTGTCGATCAGCAGTCGCTCACACTCCGCCAGTCGTCCCATTGCAGCCAGGGTGAAGGCTTGATTGACCTGAAGCTCGGCCAACTCCTCTTGTAGACCATGATTGCGGGCGAGGGCTATCATCTTTTCATTGACATCCAGTGCTTCCTGGTAACGGCCACATTCGTAGAGGAGAAGACCGTAATTCATGCCGAATTTCACCCGGTAGATAACCGGCCCTGCTGCGATCTCTTCCAGGAGGCGCTGCGCTCGTTCGGCAAAGGTCAATGCGTCTGCGAAACGGCCAAGCGTAGTACAGGCAAGGATCAGATTGCTTGAAAGCCGGGCAATGGCTTCGCTATCACCGATCTGTTCGTAGACCACGAGAGCCTTCTGGTATAGATCAACGGCCTCTTCCGGGCGGCGATACACTGCCCAATTCCCCCGCGCCCAGTACGCCAGTGCCCTTGCGATTGGCTCGGTAGGGAGCTGTTCGGCGACAGCAATTGCTGCCCGCGAGATGCGATCAGCCCTGGCCGAATCTGACTTGATAAATTGATCACTCCGCTGTTTCAGTCGGGCAACCGTTTCGAGTGACAACCGACTGGCGTGTGTCGTCAACCAACCCGGCCACTCCGCTTCGGGCAAGTCGATCAGTTCGGCGATAAGGTCGTCCATCTCAGTCGTTCCCTATCTGGAGTGAGCGAATGACGATCTCTTTGTCGGGTGTGTACACGGTGAGGCGGTATGTCCCTGGCGGTAGATCGCGGATGACGAAGACGCCATCCTCATCGATTTCAGCAGTAATCGTGTGCGAGTCGGTAACGGTTGCAACCACCTGCTCGATGGGTTGATCTGTAGGAGCGCCATCGGGCATTTTCAGCTCACCGATGACCGTCCATTGTGGCACCCCCTGTTTGGTGCGGCGCACCGTCAGGGTAAGCAGAACCTCCGGCGCTGCATAGATGAGTGCCTGTCCACGCAGTTGCAAGGCCAGCGCCGGTTGCAGGATTGCCTCGACGACCTGGCGGACACGCTCGAATGGCGATGGTTCGATCAATGGTGTTTCGTCCATCACCTGCAATAGTGCAAGCTCTTCCCGGCAGAACAAACAGTCTTCGACATGCCGATGAACAATCAGGTGTTGCGTCGCTTCCAGTTCGCGATAGTAGTAGGCGTGAAGGGTGTCAACATCAGGACACTGTAAACGGTACAGGCTAGCCTCAATCGCCGCTATTTCAGCCGCCAGTCGCTGCGCCTGTGCCACACAATCAGGATTGGCTTCAACAAGCAGACGCTGCTCTACCGATAATCGTCCGGCAGCGTAATCGAGCAGAATCTGTTCGTCGAGTGTGCAAGGAGTACCCATAAGCCCTGGTTCCTTTTGTTCTTGATCCAACTCTATCTTAAGAGAATCTGGTCCACGCGGTTTTTGGCGACGATCTTGCGGCGAGTCTATCGGTGGATCACGATGATCGCTCGATTGTTCCTGGGGAAAGACGAGATCACGAATCACCGGATCATTGCGTAAACGGCGCAGAGCATTCTGTCTGATCTGATAAATATGATCAACATCCACAAATCGTTCGGAAAAATAGTGAATAATGTCTTGTGGTTTATACCCTTTGAAAAAGAGATGTTCAATAACGAAGAGTTCATCCTCGTTCAACACCTCTCGCAGACGCTGGTAGAGCGTTATTCTTGTCTCAGCGTCGAGAAAATGTGCTACATGCGGAGTATCGTCTTTGATATACGAAATTTCTCTTGATCGGTTACGACGCCGAAACAGTGTTTGCACTTCTCTTATAGCACACCTCTTCAGGTAAGCGAGGAGCCGACTCAAGTCATCCCCAGTCGTTAATTCTGGTAACCGGTTGGCGCTGTCGCGCAGCTTGAGGAGTGCGTCATGAGCGACTGCCGTCAAGTCATCATCGTCAATGAAATCCAGGCGGGTACCACGTACCCGTCGCAGCCAGGAGTCAATGAGCGGCTGAAAAATGTCGATGACGTAGCCCCATGCCTCTTGCTCGCCGGCAAAAGCGCGGCGAAATAAGTGCATACAACATGGTGACGCTAGTTCACCGGAATCGCGATACGACTGGCGTTCTTGCTTGCAGCAGCGTACAAGGTGGTCAAGCGGCAGGTGAGAGGTGGTCATTGCAGCCCTCATCAGCACAATGCATGCACGGCAACACGCGGCTGTTCAGTGTCGCAGCGGTTTCTGTACAGGCGGAATCGAGGATAATCTTTACACCAGTTTCGTTTATACAAGTATACCACTTATTGTGTGCACAACTGTTACCTGGGAACTGCTTTACGGAGAGTTGAAGCCACGCTTCTGGGCCGCCTCACTCACAACTGTGCTTACGCAAAAACACGTTTGTCTGCATATCGCCGATATATGGCGCACGACGATCTTGCTGTCACAGGATTGTGTACAACTATATCGAAAAACTGTTGTGACCTGTTGCGATTTTTGGTCAGGTGAAGTGCTAACATAGCAACAGCAGATCAGTATGCACTTATCGAATCAGGAGTAGTTATGGGAAAAGGTCGCGGGCTTTCACGGGCTGAACGACTGAGTGAAATGAAACGATTGTATGTTCAGCGGGCTTTTAGCGATGCCGAAATTGCCGAACGGCTGGAGATTGATCGGACGACTGCGTACCGGGATCGGATTGCTCTGGAACAAGAATACCCGTTCGTTGAGGAGTCGCCAGGGCGCTATCGCATCGACCGCAGTCGTCTGGTGTCTGAGGTGCGGCTTAATCCCCACGAAGCCCTCTTTCTCTACTTACCGGCGCGACGTTTGTTGCGTCAGACCCGATTCGCGAATGTTCATGTTGTGCAGGCAGTAGAAAAGCTGGCCGCCTGTCTTCAGCAGCCGATGACTGAACGATTATTGCAGCTCTCGACCAGTGTGCTGAAGCAGCAAAAGCAGCCGCAGCGGTTAAGTATTCTTGAGCAAATCACTATGGCGTGGCTCAATCAGCGCAAGGTGCGAATCACATATCGGGCACTGCGCGCCCGCCGACCACTGATTCACACCATTTGCCCGTATCTGATCGAGCCTGCCCTTTGGAGCGATAGTGTGTACGTGGTTGCGTATAGTGATATTGCCCGCGATATTGTTCCGTTTAAGCTGGAACGCATTGAAGATGCTGTGACAACCCTGGAGACCTTCGATATTCCCGATGATTTTGATGAACAGCAACTGTTGCGGCATACCTGGGGAATCTGGTTGGGTGATGAGGAGCCGGTGACGGTCAGGTTGCGCTTTATGCCCGGCGAGGTAACGCGACGAGTCCAGGAAACAATCTGGCATCCGTCGCAACAAATCACTCTGCTTGACGACGGTGGTTGTGAGTGGCAGGCGCAGGTCACCGATTGGCGCGAGATGTTGCCCTGGGTTCGTGGTTGGGGGGCTGGCGTTGAGGTGCTTGAGCCGCTGGAGTTTCGCGAGACGCTTATGGGAGAAGCGCGAGCGTTGGCCGAACGGTATGGCTGGCACGTTTCCTCGGTACCGACACCGACCGGCTCGACGACGCTACACGATTTCTTTGGAGGGTAAGATATGCAACTCTATCCGTACCAGCAGCGGGTGAAGGATATCATTCTTGCCGGAGAGAATGTTGTGCTTCAGGCGCCAACCGGAGCCGGCAAGACGCGGGCGGCATTGGTGCCGTTTATTGAGGGATTTTTTGATCGACCAGACACCACGCCCCGCAAATGTCTCTATGTCACGCCGATGCGGGTGCTGGCGAATCAGTTTTATGCTGAATATCGCGAGCTTGCTGCGCGCTATCAGCGCCTGCACGGACGCCAGCTCGATGTGCGTATTCAAACCGGTGAGCAGCCGGAAGATCGTCGCTTTGAAGGCGATCTTATCTTCTGTACCGTGGATCAGTTTCTCAGTAGCTATCTGATGATGCCGTACAGTTTGCCGTATCGCCTCGCAAATGTTAATGCAGGCGCGCTTGCTGGTGCGTATCTGGTCTTTGATGAGTTTCATTTGTTTGATCCTGATGCAGCATTACCCACAATCCTCCACGTCCTGCGGCAGCTTCATGGCCTGGCCCCGTTTATGCTGATGACGGCGACGTTTAGCAGTGCAATGTTGCAATCACTGGCGACGTTGTTGCAGCCGGCACAGGTGGTTACGCTGTCGGCGGCAGAGATTGCAGCGATTAACACCCGTGGTGGTCAACCGGCCCGGCAGCGGGTGTGGCAGGTGGCCGATCAGCCGTTGCAGGCTGCGGCAGTGCTTGCCCATCATCAGCACGCTTCGCTGGTGATTTGCAACACGGTCCGGCGGGCGCGCGAGGTCTATGCTGAACTGAAACAGCAGGCGCCGCCGGAAACTGAGGTCCTTCTCCTCCATAGTCAGTTCTTACCCGATGACCGTCGTCAGATCGAGGCAAAGTTGCGGAGTCGGCTTGGTGTGTCCTCCCAGCGCCAGCAGGCCAATCTGATCGTTGTGGCCACTCAGGTCGTTGAAGTAGGGGTTGATATTTCGGTAGAGGTGCTGCATACCGAACTGGCGCCCCCGGCCAGCCTCATTCAGCGTGCCGGACGTTGTGCGCGCTATCCTGGTGATACCGGCACAGTTATCGTGTATCCGGTTGAAACATATGTCCCTTATGCGTTCAAACCAGACGAGATCCTCAAGCACGAGATGGATGCGACTCTGGCGTGGCTGAAGGAACGACAGGGCGCAGTGTTTGACTTCGACCACGAACAGGAGCTGGTCAATGCCGTGAGTGCTGCTCGCGACCAAAACATTATTGCAGGTATTCAGGCTGACCGTCACAATCGACGCGCGTCTATTCAGGGTTGTCTTGAGGGACAGCGTGCGGGAGCGTCACGCCTGCTGGTGCGCGATGTCGATAGCCGCCTGGTACTGATCCATCCCGATCCCGATCAGCTTCTGGCTTCGCCCTACGATGCGGTTGGTCTGAATATCCCGCTCTATTCGTTGCGGAGTATGGGAAAAGATTGGTTGCAGCGTCCAACTGATGCTCCCTGGCGCGTGCGCCGGCTCGATGAAAGCGATGCCGGCGATCAGGCAGAGAGTAATCGCCCGCTGTACCGTTGGGTTGACGTTCACGATAGCAAGGAACTGGCGCAAAGTGCGATTATTGTTGTTCACCCGGCATTAGCCGGCTACTCGGCGCACGAAGGCTTTTCACCGGAAACCGGTAATCTACCGTTTATCTCGACGTTGCCGCCAGCCAGGCCATTGATCGACCGGCCTCGCTCAAGCCTGTACGTTGAGACCTATGCCGAGCATATCCAGCGCGTGCTTGACGCATTTCAGGAACTGGTGCTCCCGGAACTCCGCTTTGCCGCATCTGCACTTGAATGTGCTGCCGGGTGGTCGCCTGGCAGTGTGCTGCGCGCTGCGTGGCTGGCATGCCTGTTCCACGATGTTGGCAAACTGTCTAAGGGCTGGCAGCAGTGGGCGCATGCCTATCAGCAAGCCATTGGTCAGCCGGTTGCCAAAACGATTGCGCTGGCCCATACCACGTTTGATTTCCAAAATCCCACCCATCGCCAGGCCGAGCGAGAGGTGTCACGTAGCACGCCTCGACCACGCCATGCCGCGGAAGGAGCACTGGCAGTTGCACAGATATTGGCCGGTGCGTTCAACATATCTCATGAGAAGGAATTGGTACAGGCAATACTGACTGCGATTGCCCGTCATCATGCCCCCTTCGTTCAGGATTGTCAGGCATTTTCGTTGGTGTCAGAGGCAGGCAATCTGATTCAAAATACGCTACAATTCCTGCCAGAAGAGGTAAACTATTCTCTCAATATCAACGACTTATGGGTGAATAGTCATCATCACCAGCAATTTGCCGAATTGCTGATCAAGCCAACCAGCCGCTACGGTTGGATTGCCTACACATTACTGGCTCGTGCCTTACGACGGGCCGATCAGCGGGGCACGGAGATGGGCGCCGGGCAAACGCTTCCCTGAGCAGTGGAGTATCTATGAATGCGTCAATCTATCGCAGTAAGTATTACGTTGAAAAGCGCACCGGTACCTTTGCCGATAACCTGGTTGCGTTTGGATTGGCTTACGTTCTCGATGGGATTGCCGACAGCCGGGCACGGGTAACAATTGCAGACCACGGATCACATTTTGCAGTTATCTGTGACCCACCCTTACGCGAAGATTGGGTAAAAAACTGCCAGTTTTTTTACCGGCGCTTTTCTTTTAGTCACTGTTGATCGCAAAACACAACAAAAGTTGATCAAAGGCACGCGCCTTGCCCTTGCCGATGTAGCGGCAATGGTGGGTGTGGTTGAAGATTACGAACAGGCCAAAGCCGACAACGAAACCTACTGGACGTGGCGTAAAAGTGTTGGTGGTCAGCAGCCGCAGCTTCATCCGCCGGTTGAACCGCATCCCGACTGGGAACTCTTTCGGGCAATCAACCCGACAGCATTGCAGGCTGCCAATAGTGCTGCCGCAGAGTGGTTTCAGGGACGGGTTGCGTTTCCGGCTTTGCTGGAGACAGTGCTGATCTATGCCAGTACGTTGCCCAATGATCAGGAAGGTGCTGAAAAGCATTGGGCTGCGGTTTGTAAGCAGCACGGGCTACACCATACAAAGCAGCTCAGTGCTTCACAGGTGATCAATCCTACCCAGGGCAAAGGTACGGCCAACGGTAAGGCGATCTTCGCCAAACCGGGGAACCTGAGCAATTTCTGGCTCACCGAGTACCTGAAATGGGTTGGGTTGCGGTGGGCCGGATTTACCCGTCTGATCAGGGATAGCAAAGATCGCAAGATTTATGTGTTAGCGCCCAACCAACTGGACTGGCATGATCATCGCGGCATCCGCGAGGAATTTCGCCGTTTGATGGTCGGCTCAGGTGGCGCGATCCAACTCGATGTGCTGGCTGCGCTGCGTTATACCAGAGCAGTACTGGATTATGCCGCAGTTACGCAGAGTGAGCGCCTCCTTACCCAGATTTTTGGCAGTCATCAAGGCGTGAACAGGTTGGTCTACGGCCTCGATAGTGCCTATTACAAGAACCTCGGCCAGTCGGCGGCAGTCATGAATATTGCCCGCATTGGCTTACCGGCCTGGGTGCAGCCACGTGTTCGGCAGGATATTCAGCTCTATCAGAACATGATCGATGAGCATATACGCATCGTTCGTAATCTCGATGAGAAGCGTGGCGAGGACTATGAATTGCTCCGTCTCTACCGCGATTTTCTTTCGACCAACGAATTGACGGCGCTGCTGGCATTTACCGATGCCTACTCTGGCTTTGTGATCCAGCGCGACAAACTCGCGCCTCAGTTTACCGTTCATCATCTGGAGGTTATTATGAGTTCGATTGCGCCACCCCTAAGCAAGATTACCCAATCACGCGGCTTTCGCAACCTGGCCTATGCCATTCGCATGGCAACCGTCGAGGCTCATCGGCGCAACCTGAAGCGAAATCAAGGTCGCTACGATGTGTCGTATGAGGTGCGCTACGGGCTTGGTCAGGAATTGCTGCGCAAATCCGCCTATCCCAACGAGTTTATTACTGCCCTGAGCGAGTTTATTCACGATTACAATGCCGAAAACGCCCGGATGCGTGAGCGGCTTGAACGCCAAGGGTATTCCCAGCCGCGCGGGGCGCGTAGTGATGTCTCGATCAAGGATATCGATGAATTGCTGGCTCTGATGGATGAATATCGCGATCCACAGATGATTGCCAGCCTGCTGGTGGCGTATGGCTATGCCAGTACCTTCCAGCGTGATGAAACCTATACCCCCGATAGCGACGCTGAAGAGGTGACAGAGCCGGTCAGTAGTGATGGTGATGATGATAATTCGCCTGAAGCAGAGTAGTCGTGCATATTTACGAATGGAGACATGTGTATGAAGCCAGTGTTTAGCCTGTCAATTGCTGCTCGCGCCGTCTTGAACCTGCACTCGTTGAACAACGAAGGTGGTGAAGGGAATCAGATTCAAACGCGCATGGTCAATGTCTTCGCCGATGGTCGCCTGCACAGCGTGAATGCGATCAGTGGCGATATGTTCAAGCACATTCAGTCTGAACATTTGCACCGCCTGGCTGTGCAGGCAGACTTGCCTCTCTCAATGGGTGCACGGCTGTTTAATGCCAATCGGATCAACTATGATCTCGACCTCGATAAAGAGTTCCTCAATCAGTTGCAGACGGCCAAAAGCAATGCGGGTGAACTTGATCTTATTCTCCAGCGTTGTGCAGTGACCGATATGGCCGGCGCGCTGATCACCGCCGGGAATCGGTCGTTGCCGCGCAAAAGTGTGGTTGAGTTTGGGTGGGTGGTAGGCGTACCGGGCAGTGTCAAGACCGACTCCTACTTCCATGTCAAGTTTGAGAGCGAGCGCGGTGGGGGGAGTGCCGGAGTTGACGAGTCTGGTTCGATTGCCGGCAAACAGACGCCGTTCCATCGTCCGGCATCGTCGGGTGTCTATGCGATTGTTGTGCAGGTGGAAGCGGCGCGGATTGGCTTTAACGATATTTCCCAACGCTATGCAGTGGATGCGGATCAGCGTCGGAAACGTCTACGTGCTTTGCTGGAAAGCATTCTCTACACCTTCATCGAACCTGCCGGAGCGATGCGCACGGCCCAAAATCCGCACATTCTCGATGTGAGTGGGGTGATGACGGTTAGCTCGAATGTCATCCCGGCTCCCTGTATCTCGCCACTGAAAGACGATTTTGTGAGCGATGTCCAGCGGGTTGCCGAGAGTCTGAATCAGCTTCACCCTGATGCGATTGAGCTGTTTTCGTTCGACTCACTCGGTGCCTTTGCCGAACAGATGAGCCGACTTATCCAGGAGGCTGAACCGTTTACCTTGCCGGCGGTGAATGGAGCATAATTATGTGGTTGATTGCTGAATACGAGGCAGTCTCACTCTTCTCGCTGCGTCCCAGTTTCACAACGGCATCCGGCGGGAAGACATTGCTGGCACCGACCCCATTTGCGATAAAGATGGCCATTTTTGATGCGTTGTGTCGTGCCCAGTCGCTAGACGTAGCCCGCTCTCATTGGCCGGCTATTGCCCGCCTGGAGGTGGCGTTGCGCCCCGCCGCACAGGCTGTCGTCTCGAATGTCTTTCAACGGGTGCTCCGTCCCAGTCGGAGTGAAGCTAAACCAAACGATCCCGACTTTGAAGGCTTTTTCCAGCGCACAATCGGCTATCGCGAGTATGTCCATCTGTTTGGCGACTTCGCGATTGGTCTGGGCTGGGAAGGTTCAGATCAACGCGATTGGCTGCGTGATGCGCTGCTTCATATTACCTACCTTGGTAAGAGAGGTGGATTTGTCCAGGTTCTGAGTGTGCCGGCGTACAACGAAGTCTTGCCTGCGGAGTTTGTCTCACTGACCCGACCAGAGACAAATTTTCCGCTTGATGGGACGATGCAAGTGGTAGACGATTGCGCTCCCAATCTGAGCTTTGAGAAGATCGATGTCTACAACCCGGCCAAAAAGCTGAGCAAGGGTGATCGTACAGAGCGGCACGTCGTACTGCCGTATCGACTGAAACGATCTTCTAAGTCGTTCTCGTGGTATGAGCGGGTGTGACACGTTCTGAGCATTAGACAGTGACATGTATAGGCTGAGGCAGGTGGAGAAACCGCCTCAGCCTTCACTTGCCAGCGCATCAAGCACTGCCGCCAGCTCTGCCGGACGTGGTGGAGTGAAAACAACCGACAACGGTGCAGCCCAGCTCCAGCGGATGATGCCATCAGCATCGATCACGAATACACCCGGCAAGGGCACTCCCATCGCCGATCCCATACCGTAGCGGTAAAATACGCCCCATTCGGGATCACTCAAAATGGGATACGGCGCACGCAACACCTCGGCGACGTAG
This sequence comes from Chloroflexus aurantiacus J-10-fl, assembly GCF_000018865.1. Taxonomy (NCBI): domain Bacteria; kingdom Bacillati; phylum Chloroflexota; class Chloroflexia; order Chloroflexales; family Chloroflexaceae; genus Chloroflexus; species Chloroflexus aurantiacus. The sequence continues at coordinate 77,514 of NC_010175.1, read as the reverse complement.
CTGGTCATTTCGAGATCGGTGCTGCTGACCACCAGCAGGTGCGCATTGCGCTGAACGAAGAGATCATAGTGCTCCCGCAACGCATCCAGTTGCGGCGCGCAGTGCGGTCAGAAGAAGCGATCACTGACAATGCGGGTGAGATTGAGGACAACGGGCCGTCCACGCAGCGCGCTCAGCGTGATCGTTCGACCGTATTCAACCCGATCTTCCGGCGGCCCACTGAGGAATTGGGCATACGGAAGCGTAAAATCGGGTGCCTCGCTACCAACTGCGGGCACATTGGCCGGTCCTCGCGGCTTGATAAACTCTTGCCGCCACTTGGCGGTCATGGGAATGAACGGACGCGACATACGACCTCCGTTGGGGTTTGTAGTGCTCTTTTTGTAGTATACCCTGATATGTCAGAAAGCGGAAGCATTGTCCATATGGTGCGCGGAAGCTATGCTTTCGTGCGTTGCGTTGGATCGGATTGTGCTTGAGTAAAGCAGGATGGCGCGGATGTCCCGCTTCTGTAACGCGATCCTGCCACCCGTCAAGTTTCCTTACAGAATCCCTCTTGCAATTTCAGAAAAGTGTGTTACACTGAGCAGGTCAATCAACGTCGTGTGCTGCGAGACCGGCATCAGAGAACTCTCAGGCTCAGGTCAATCGGCAACGCTTCAGCGCTCGAAGCAGGTACGTTGTCGAACACCGGAGCGACTGGTCGATGGGTTTCCATCGGCAGCGGTAGTACGAGAGTTCTGTGATAGCCGGTTTTGATATGCCACGCAGGTGTGTCAAACCAAGTCTCTGTGGAGTGTGTACAATGTTGGTGAAACTGTTCGTCGGGAATTTGCCGTGGAATGTGGGCGACGCTGAGCTGGGTTCGATCTTCGAGCCGCATGGTGAAGTGCAAAGCGCACGAGTGATCAATGATCGCGACACCGGTCGTTCGCGTGGTTTTGGCTTTGTCGAGATCGAAACAAATAACGTCGCTGCTGTCATCCGCGCAACCGACGGTCTTGAAGTTGGTGGTCGCAATTTGCGGGTGAATGAGGCCGAAGATAAGCCGCGCAATGCACCGCGTGGTGGCTTTGGTCGCCGCTATTAAAGCGTCACCCCTCATACTGTGATCAGGCCGGCAATCAATGGTGATTGCCGGCTTTGTGTTTTGTTAGTGGCTTGCGGTGTGGTTATTCTGAGCGTGCACGCCACCGGTTCGTCTCCAACCTGGCACCTCTGATAGCAGAGAAATGATGACGCGCTATCCAATTATTACCCTGGTGTCGCACGTAAACGATGCGCTTCTGTAGGGGCGACGCATGCGTCGCCCCTACAGAAGCGCTGCATCAGGCTGCTCTGGAAATACGACCACAATGACCCACCTACAGGTATGACATCTGAACGACTCGCATCGTTGAGCAATAGTTGTAGTTGATCTAACCCATGCTGAACCGTTTACACCCGCCCCCGGCGGGGGCGGGCTGGGGTGGGGGCGTTCTCCCACTGCCACTGGAGTGGATGCGTGCTCCTGCCCCCGGCATGGACGGGCTAGGGTGGGGCGGGTCGCACTCACATCTGGGAACGGCGACAGACCATAGCCATCCACGCACGTCGCGTCAGGCAAGCGATTGCTTCAACCGCTCTACCAGCTCGATGTAACGCTGCATGGCATCGGCTGCCGTAACACCTTTCAACTTCGCCCACGCATCGTATTTCAGCCGTCCGGTCATATCGAGAACGCCTGGGCGGCTGCCCTGGACATCACCAACGGTTGCCTGCTTGTAGAGCGCGTACAGTTGCAGGAGTGTCTCGTTATCGGGCCGGCGGGGTAGTTGCTGTACCTCTTGCGCGGCGCGCTCGAACGCTGCTTGCAGATCGCTCATGGCTTTTCCTCCTCACTGTGTGCGGGTAACGCCTGTATCATACCATACTTTTAGCAACTCTATGACGCGCCGTGTCAAAAATTACTCATCGCGTAAGGCCACCGCCGGACTGGTACGACTCATCTGTAGCGCCGGCCAGATGCCGGCCAGCAGTGCCGCTACAATCGCTACTGCCAGTGCCTGGACAAACAGGGTGGGATCGAGTGTAAATTCCAGCGTCCAGCCAAACGACCGCTTGTTGATCACATACGTCAGCACCACGGCCAGTGCCAGTCCAAGAGGGGCTGCCAGCAGGCCGGCAGCCAGTCCCATCAGACTGGTTTGCCCCAGCACTACTCCCCAAAGCTGGCCGGGTGTTAAGCCGATTGCGCGCAACACACCCAGTTCGCGCGTGCGTTCAAGTTGTAAGGCCATCAATGCGCTCAGGATACCGATGAATGCCACGATGGTGGCCAGCAATTGCAGTACAGAGGTGATGGCAAAGGTTCGATCAAACACAATGAGCGTCCCTTCGCGCAATGCCCGACTCGAATTGACAATGATCGTCCCGTAGGCAGCGCTGATTGCCCGCACCCGCTCCATCACGGCATCAACCTCATAGCCTTCACGCACATAAATCGCCAGTGAGGAGAGGGCTGTGTCGTCCCACAGTTGACGATACGTTGCTTCGTTGATGCGGACAACGCCGCGATCTGACGTGTAATCGTAGTAGACGCCGGCAATCGGGAGTTCGCGCAGGCCGCGATCAGTGCGTACTGTTAAGGTGTCACCAACCCCCAGACCGCTACGAAACGCCAGCGGTTCAGAAATCAACACGGCACCATTTTCCCAGGCTGTCCAGGTTGCCTCATCACCACCCTGTTGAAAGCGCAGTGCCCGGCGACCACGGTCGGTTGTGCTTCCCACGGCAACAAGTGTTGTTGGCCCGGTGGGCAGATCGATCTGCACGCTCCGGAATGTTGTGATCGCCTCGACCTCTGGTAGTGAAGCCAGCGCAGCAGGTAAAGCCGGATCGATTGTAGTGTCAATTCGATTAGCAACATTGCTGGGAGGCGACAGGTAAATATCAGCGATCAGGCTCTGCTCAAGCCAGTTGATAACGGTCTGGCGAAAGCTGCCGATCATAATACCCACACCAATAGTGACCGAGACGGCAACCATCAGTGCAGCCACTGCTACCGCCGTTCGTGAGAGGCTATTGACGACATCACGGGCTGCCATGTTGCCCAACATCCCCGCTGCTCGCCCAAGGATCGGTCGTAAAACCGCCATCAGCGTCATCAGGATAAGTGGTGTGAGTAGTGCAGTCCCAATCACGATGGCAAACAGACCCCCAAAAGCGATGTAGAGGCTGCTTGTATCGGCTGTAGCAGGTATGAGGAGAAGTCCCCCTCCCAGCAGCAGAAGACCGACACCACCTCCGGCCAGACGGGGGATTGCTCGCCGAATCCGTTCTTCAAGGCTCGAACGACGTAGCACAGTGCGTGGCGGCGTGTACATTGCTTCCAGCGTGGGGGCCAGCGCTGCCAGCAGGGTGGCGATGATCCCCAGGGCTGTACCCTTGATCAGCACCAACGGCTCGATAGCCAGATCGCGCACTGTGACTACGAAATAGAGATCATTGATCGTTTGAGTGACCAGACCAACCAGTCCCCGGCCCAGCACGACTCCCAATACCAGCCCAGCGGCAACACCCACCAGACTGATGATGAATGCCTCTATCAACACCATGCCGGCCAACTGGCCCCGGCTGACCCCTACACAACGGAGCGTCCCCCACAAACCGCGCCGCTGCACAACACTAAAGGTCATGGTGTTGTAAATGAGGAACATGCCCACAATCAGCGCCAGCAGACTCAGGGCAGTCAGATTTAACTCGAACGCTGCTGTCATCTGCTGCAAGGTGCCGGCTCGCGCTGCCACAGGTTGGACGGTTACGCCAGCCGGTAATTGCGCGGTAAGGGCGGCCAGATCAAATGCTTCAGGCACAATCAGGTCAATTCGACTCAAGCGACCGGTGTTGTCGAGCAGCTCTTGCGCGCTCGAAATATCGACAATGACCAGTCCAGCCAGTGACCGTCGGCTCAAATCGTCCGCCGGATCGAGCACACCGACGATCCGTAATGCCGTCTGACGAGCGCCTATCTGAACCGGTAACTGATCACCCGGCTGTAGACCGGCCTGTTCACTTGTTGTGCGGGCCAACAGAGCAGCACCTGGTTCTACCAGCAGTGCGGCCAGATCAACCGCACCATTGCCGGCCAGGTAGGGCCGGAACGGCGCTTCAGCAAAAGGATCAACGCCAAAGAGCTGATACACCCCAGGGCCGAGCGCAGGTGCCGTCAGGTAGCCTTCGACGACGGGGGCAGCCGCCAGGGTGGGAAACTGGCGGCGAATAGTCGGGTAGACCGTTTCGGGTAGCCCTGTTGGACCACCCACGATCTGATGCGTTGCCTGCCCGGCTACCGTATCACCGGCCAATTGAAAAGCCCGCCGGGCACTGGCATTGGCGAGATCAATAGCAACAACGACAGCAACTCCTAATGCAACCCCGATGATGCAGAGCAACATCTGCCAGGGATGCTGCCTGATCCAGCGGAGCGAACTGCGTACAAGCATACGACTCAGCATTCTAGCGCGGTACCTCGATGCGATTGAGGATGCGATTGATAGCCATATCAGGGTTTAGCCCTTCAATTTCAGCTTCTGGACGCAGGATGATCCGATGGCGCAAGACCGGGCGGGCCAGTAACTTTACGTCATCGGGCGTGACATAATTGCGATCATGAATGGCAGCCAGTGTTTTGGCAGCCAGCAACATCGCAACACCGGCCCGTAACGAGGCGCCGACCAGCAGTTCAGGACTGTTGCGGGTTGCCTGTATGATCGACACGATGTAGTCGAGAATGCCTTGCTCGACCTGTACCTGCGTGATTTCAGCCCGACATGTAGCGAGCGCTTCAGGACTTACAATCGGTCGTAACCCACTGGCCGTCAATTGATGAGCATCGAAACCGAGATGGTAACGACGTAATACTTCAGTTTCGACATCCCGTGAGGCATAGCCAATCACAATTTTGAATAGAAACCGGTCGAGTTGGGCTTCTGGTAACGGATACGTGCCATCATACTCAATCGGATTTTGGGTGGCGATCACAAAAAAAGGTTCCGGCAATGGTAAGCGCTGCCCTTCAATCGTGACCTGTCGCTCTTCCATGGCCTCTAACAGAGCACTTTGGGTCTTCGCCGGCGCCCGATTGATCTCATCACCCAGTAATATCTGCGTGAAGATCGGTCCGCGATAGAGGCGAAATTCGCCACTTTTCATATCGAAAACCTGTATCCCTATCACGTCTGCCGGCATCAGATCAGGCGTAAACTGAATGCGCCGAAAGTCGGCCTGAATCATTTGCGCCAGTGTTTTGGCCATGAGGGTTTTCGCCGTGCCGGGTGGTCCTTCGAGCAAGACATGGCCACCACTTAGCAGAGCCGTTAATAACAGTGTCAGATTTTCCTCTTGCCCAACCAGTGTTTTGCGGGCTTCGTTGAGCAGCGCAGATGCTAATTGTGCAGTTTGCATTGGTGAATCTCCGCAAATTGTCCTACAGGTATGGTACCACGGTTTATCTGGAAATCAGGAGTGGAAAGCGTTTCGTGGCCCGGTGGTTGCATATCACCACAGGGGTGCCGATAATACAGAGGAGTGTGCCAGGGTGCGGGACTTATATCAAATCTCGCTCAACGATATGCATTGTTCAGGTGTATCACCAGTGAGTAGGAGCACGGCATGCCGTGCCCCTACGACGCCTGTCATACCGGCGATTCTTGCGCCAATTCATCCCTCTATGCCCTCTGTGCCTCTGTGCCTCTGTGGTGTACACCTGACCCCACGCTCAGCCATTGATAATGAAAGCAAGGCTGATCATCAAAAAGATGGACAGCAGGGCAATGACACTGAGACAGATAATTCGCTCCCAATGCAGAAACCGCCAGTCGGGTGGAATGTTATGCTCGAAGCCGTATATTGCAAGACGTTCTCCAGGCCCTTGTTTACCGAGATCTAACGTCACTTCAGTCAGAGGAATGAAATGAATCTGCAACTCGGCCAACACGATACGGCTATCGTTGTTGAGGTTTTTTCGCCGTTGTTCTAAAATCTCTTTGATCTCAGTGATCTCAAGCCATTCTTTCGGGATGCGATCCACCCGCTTCTTGTAAACCAGTTCGGCTTTACAGGTGCGGCGCAACCACATTTCATCAACATCAGGCAAGTCAGTGTGGGCCTGATCTTCCACAGGCCAGCGCGACCACTCAATAAGTTTGCGCTGGATGACGCGAGTGAAACTGTCACAACGCTTACAGGGCAATGAACCGCGTCCCTGACATTCCGGGCATGGGACAACACGTTGACGGGCAACCGATGATGAATCCGCAGCATTCTCTGTTGTTGTCGCGGCCTGGTCGGTCACTGTAACCCGTCGACTACCCTTGCACATCGCGCAGATATGCACTCCGTGTCCTTTACAAGACGGACAGGTGACAACCCGTTCGGAACCCGGCACGATCACCCGCCCGCCAGGATGTTTCTGAAAATCTTTTGGTGGCGGTAGCTCGACCTGCCAGCGTTCGAGTTCACGTTGTGGCGGAATCTGTTTCTGCTGCGAATCAGGCTCCTCTTCTGTTCCGGCATCCAGGCGCTGTTCAATAAGCAGGCGCAGTTGGAAGAAGAAGACATTATGATGCTTCGTATCCTGAATCTGGGCAATTCTCCCAAGGTGAGGTTGATAAAAACGTTGTCTCTTCGCCCATTGCTCGATCAGGCTTTTAATTGTCGTTTCATCAAGCTGACGGGCGCGCATTAATGCCCGTTCGAGCGGTTCACGGAATAATGATCCACTTAAGGCCAGTTCCACTTCATTCGGCTCGATGAGCACAATGTGCTTACGCCGGGTTGCGGTCTGATCGACTTTGACCGGCTCACTGCTCTGGATTTGCGTGACACTCAAATGACGCTGCATCACCGCGACAAAATCAATGGCCGCTGCCCCGGCACTCGTGTAGCGATGAGCAGGTTCAAATGCCAGCATAACCCGAATGATGCGATCAACCTCACTGGGGAGCTTCACCCCGGTATCGGCCAGTGTCCGGATACGCAAGAAAGGATCGAGTGAACTGCCCGGCTGCGGCATTTCGTACCACGGCTTCTCACCGGTCAGCATGAGAAAGAGGATCACCCCCAGGCTGAAAATGTCAGACAGATGGGTGGCATTTGTTGCCGAATGCATACATTCCGGCGCGATGAAGCCCGGCGTCCCCATCGTCACATTTGTCGATGTCAACGACTGATCGGGGTTGCGTGCAATCCCAAAGTCAATCAAATAAGCTTTATGGTTCTCTGTATCAATCAGGATATTACCCGGCGAAAGATCGCGATGGATGATGTCGAGGCTATGTGCGTAATCGAGGGCATCGGCTATCTGCTGAAAATATGCCATCACCTGATCAGGCGGCAAGCGCTGATCGTGGCCCTTGATCAGATCGCGCAACGAGCTGCCGGGGATATATTCAAAGACTGCGTAGTGAAACGGATTTTGGATGCCGTAATCGAGCAAGCGCGAGATATGGGGATGCCGGAGACGAGCAGCAATTTGCGCCTCCTGCTCGAAACGCTTAATGCGTGCCGCCTCCTGGCTCAACAGCACCTTCAGCGCAACCTTATGCTCTTTGATCTGACGGTGATGGGCGCGGAAGACACGGCTCGACTCGCCGCGCCCAATTTGCTGCTCGACCTCGTAGTGACCGTAGAAACGCGGCAGGCTGGGTACCGAAACAGGATTAGTCGTCATATCCGTGTGGATGTGTGCGGTGCCATTCCCAGGCCGATGCGATGATCGACTCCAGATCAGGAAATCGTGGTTGCCAGCCCAGCTCAGCCCGAATCGTCTCGGAAGAAGCCACCAGTACTGCCGGATCGCCTGGTCGACGCGGGCCTACGACTGCCGGGATTGGGTGACCGGTAACTTTGCGCGCCGTTTCAATGACTTCGCGCACCGTAAATCCCTGTCCATTTCCCAGATTATAGCGTCGCTCACCCAGCCGATCAAGCGCCTCCATCGCCAGAATGTGCGCACTTGCCAGATCGAGCACGTGGATATAGTCGCGGACACAGGTGCCATCGCGTGTTGGGTAATCATCACCGAAAATCGTGACGTGTGGGCGTTGGCCGAGGGCTACCTGCAACACGATTGGGATCAAATGGGTTTCAGGGTCGTGATCCTCACCTCGTTCAGGCGTATCGCCACAGGCGTTAAAGTAACGCAAACAGGCGTAGCGCATCCCGTAAATACGCGCCATCCAGTGCAGCATCCGCTCAATAAAGAACTTTGACTCACCGTAAGGTGAGCCGGGCACAATCCGTTCATGTTCAGCAATCGGAATCCGCTCCGGCTGGTCAAACAGATTGGCCGTGGACGAGAGAATAAAGCGACGCACCCCGGCAGCAATCGCAACTTCGAGCAGATTGCCCGCATTGGTCACATTATCACGCAGATACAGCATGGGTTTTTCCATGCTTTCGCCAACCAGCGTATACGAAGCAAAATGCATAATACCGTCAATGCCTGGGTACGCTGCAAAAATCTCGCTCAACTCCTGCCGGTTGGCGAGATCGGCCTGGATAAAGGTGGCCTCTGGCGGTACTGCGGCCCGATGACCCTGATACAGATTATCGATAACAATCACCTCGTGCCCGGCACGTATAAGCTCGGCGCTGGTAATGCTGCCGATATAGCCGGCACCACCGGTAACTAAAATTCTCATACGGAGTGTCTCCCTCTCAGTCAGGCTTCAGCATTGGTATTGGACTCAGGTACTGTCGCGGTTGTATCGGCTGGCGGTTCAGAGTGGTGGTCTGCCGGTGTATGGCCACGCACACTGTAGAGCACTTGAATCGCGCGTTGCGCCAGGCAAACGAACGAACGGTGAAGCGGTGCGCCGCCATTGATCGGAAAGATCGTCACATTGCGGAGCGGAATAAAATCATCGGTCAGCCCGCTCAGCATCTCTTCCAGATCCATGTCTGGGCGCTTATACATCTCGGCGCGCACAGCAAACTCTGCCGTGAAAAACATGACCGGATGGGTTTCCCGTGGGGGAGCAACCGGATGGTAATCAGGTGGCGGTTCAGGTTCGGCCAGGACTGCTACCAGCAACGCATCCCCCCAGGCGACCAGCGCATGCTGTACCCGCTGAGCCTGTTGCGGTCGCCAGAGCGGAGCGATACTGACGTCGTGCAGATTCACAAACCGGCTGAGCCGATTGTTGAGCGCATCGCTGACTCTACGGTACATTGGAAGCGTGTAACTACCAGTACAGAGCAGCGTTGGTGTGAAGATCTCAACGGTAAAGGTAAAGCCATCGTTCATGCGGCCTCCTGTACCATAGCCAGCGTCTGCCAGAATTCGGGATAGCTTACCGCAGCCGCAGCCGGTTCAAGAATCGTTGTCTCACCACGAGCTACCATTGCGGCAATCGCCCAGGCCATTGCCAGCCGGTGGTCATGAAAACTATTGAGTGTCGTACCCTGGAGTTGCCCCGGCTGCCCGACAATCACCATACCATCAGCGGTTGGTTCAACGACTGCGCCCATTGCACTCAGGCCGGCAGCCACCGTCGCGATGCGGTCGGTTTCTTTGGCCCGTAGCTCCTGCGCATCACGAATCACTGTTTCACCACTAGCACAGGCCGCAGCAACTGCCAGCACGGGAATTTCATCGATTAAGCGCGGAATCAACGTACCCGCAATCGTTGTGCCGCGCAGTGATGAAGAACGCACAACAACATCGCCGACCGGTTCGCTTCCTTCCAGTCGTTCATTCATAACAGTAAGGTCGGCCCCCATCGCTTGCAAAACCTCTATCGCCCCAATCCGGGTCGGATTCAGGCAAACGCCGGGCGTCACCAGTTCAGCATCGGGATGGATGGCAGCCGCTACCCACCAGAATGCTGCTGATGAGGGATCGCCGGGGACACGCAGCGAGAGCGCAGTGGGGGCAGTTGCCTCTGATGGTGGCTGGATCGTGATCTGATCCGCAGTAACGGTAATCTCCAACCCCATTGCTGCCAGCATACGTTCGGTATGATCACGCGAATCTATGCGTCCGGTCAGTGTTAAGGGTTGTTCAGCATTCAACGCTGCCAGTAACAACGCTGATTTCACCTGTGCTGAAGCAATTGACAACTCATAATGGCCACCACGCAGTCGGTTACCTCGAATCGCCAGTGGTGCCCGATCACCATCGTCACGGCCATCGATCTGCGCACCCATTGCCCGCAACGGGACGACGATTCGGCGTTGTGGCCGTGAACGCAATGAGGCATCACCGGTCAAGACACTGAAAAACGGATGGCCCGCCAGCAAGCCGGCCAGCAGGCGCAGGGTGGTACCGGAATTTCCACAATCAAGCACGTCAGCCGGTTCTCGTAAGCCACCTAACCCGACACCATGGACGATCAACTCGCGTTCGGCGGGTTGTTCTACCGTCACGCCTAATGCCCGGATACACGCAACCGTCGAGAGACAATCAGCGCCAGGCAGGAAATGGGTGATGTGGGCACTGCCCGTAGCGATGGCATTGAACAACACTGACCGATGCGAAATCGACTTATCGCCCGGTACCTCGATCACACCGCGCAATCGCTTAGGGGCGGTTAGCGTTATACCTTTCATTACGTGATTCCACTCCAGTCTGACAACTCACGCTTATGACTCAAGTTCAGGCGCTACAATTAGCTTATAACCAAAACCGCGCTGGGTAATCAGATACCTTGGTTTTGACGGATCTGGCTCAATGCGCTGCCGCAAGCGATAGACGAGTGCATCAATGGCATTGTAATCAAAGATCGCGTAATCCCATACCTGATTGGCGATCTCTTCCTTACTGACAACTTCGCCTTGCCGGCGATAGAGCAACGCCAGTAACTGAAACTCTTTCACGGTGAGCGGCGGTGATAACAGCTCACCGCGAATATAGACCGACTTTGTTGGTTCATCCACCCGGATTTCAGCGCGTACCGCTCGTAACAGTGTTGGATCAAGGGTTCCCTTCATCGTTGCTGCCGGGTCGTTAAAAATAATAACCGTATCGGCAATCATAATTTGATCGGAGTGATGCAGGCTGCGCGTGCCGATCAATCGTTCCTGGTTAAGAAATGTGCCGTTGGTACTATCAAGATCACGGATAAAAAAACCTTCGTCAGTCCGTTCAAATCGTGCGTGGCGTCGGGATGCGAGTGGGTGATCGATAATAATGTCATTGGCACCATCACGGCCAACGGTAATGACCGGTTGATCCCACACTATTTCGCGGTAATCGCCGTTGCTTCGTTTGACGATCAATTGGGGGGCGGGAGCGGATTGCATCGTTCACCAGCCTCCAGAGCTTTGAATGCGCGAATGCGATATGGTACAATCGATTTAACCTTGCTGATTATACCATGGCATTTTCGCTTGTGGCAGACATGATCGCACACGACAGCGATAGTAGGTGATTGGAGATACTGGTGACTGGTGGAAGCGGACGGCGAATCGGTCGCTACGAATTGATCGAAGAGCTTGGCCGCGGCGGCATGGCACGAGTGTATCGCGCCCGTGATACACAACTTCAACGGATCGTTGCCCTGAAAGTGCTGGCCGCGCAACTAAGCATGGACGCAGAGTTCATCAAGCGCTTTGAGCGCGAGGCCCGCACGGCAGCCAATCTGCGCCATCCTCACATCGTAACGGTTTACGACATTGGTGAAGATCAGGGACTGCACTACATTGCAATGGAGTATATTGATGGCCGGCCGTTGCACGCGATCCTCGAGCAATACGGTTCACTCGGCCTGAAATACGCTATTGCTATTCTTGAACCAATCGCGCTTGCCCTCGATTATGCTCATCAGGCCGGTGCCGTTCATCGTGATGTCAAACCGCACAATATTTTGATCGACCGTAACGGGCGGGTGGTATTAACCGATTTCGGCATTGCGCAAACGCCTGAGGCTGATGAACAACGATTGACCCGCACCGGTGTGTTTATGGGCACACCAGAGTATATCTCACCTGAACAGGCTGAAGCCCGGCGGGTTGATGGTCGTAGTGATCTCTACTCATTAGCGGTAGTTGCGTATGAGATCATTGCCGGTCGTGTACCGTTTAGTGGTGCCACGCCTCAATTGATCGTTGCCCATGCTCAGTTACCACCGCCACCTATCACCTCATTTGCCCCTGATTTACCGACTGACCTTGATTTGGTACTGACGCGGGCGTTGGCCAAGCGTCCAGAACGACGGTTTCAGACCGGTGCAGCATTCATTGCTGCCCTGCGTGATATTGCGGAACGGAACGGAATCGTACCGGCAACAACTGCCGAGCTGGTGGCGCTGTTGAATCCCTCGTTGCAAGTAGAGTCAACTATTCCGGGACTGGTACAATCTTCAGCGACTCCCAAACCGGTCGCGCCACCACTTCTATCCTCAACCCCCACAGCCAGCAGACAACCCAAACAACCGGACGGCCTGGCGGTTAATCAAGACCAGCGGGCAACACCACTGCCGCCAGCACCAGTGATACCACGACGTCATCTGCCAGAACCTGCCGTAGCAGAGCCAAAACCTCGTAATAATCGCTCGGATCAATGGCCATTTTTCATTATCGGCGGTTTACTTTTTATTATTGTTGGCGCACTTGTGGTGCTGATTATGCGCAACTTTGATGACAGTGATGCTCCGACGCCAACTCCAATCGTTCCGGCTGGGCCATCACCGACGCTCGCTGTGCCACTACCGACAGCTACTGCAACCTTTACTGCCGTACCAACGCTAACGCCGACCCTGACACCATCGGTCGAGCCAACGCCGACACCGGTACTACCAACACCCGTACCGCCAACTTCACCACCGCCACCACCACCGCCGCCCCCGCCGTCACCGACTCCAACCGTCACAGCGACACCGACGGAGACGGTGACACCAACCGTCTCGCTAACACCGACGGAACCGGCGACACCAACCGAGACGGCGACGCCAACCGAGACGGCAACACCGACGGAGACGGCGACGCCAACCGAGACAACGACACCGACCGTCTCGCCGACACCAACGGAAACGGCAACACCGACCGTCTCGCCGACGCCAACCGAGACAACGACACCGACCGTCTCGCCGACACCAACGGAAACGGCAACACCGACCGTCTCGCCGACGCCAACCTAGACACCCTTCCCGACACCAATTGTCGTGACACCGGTATATCCGTAGGAATTGGTTACAGATCGGCCTTCACCAACAAGCGAGAAAGCAATGCCAATCGCATTTGTGATAGAAGTGCATGTTCCATATCTCCGTCATCCCGGACGTCAACCGATTGGGGAGGAGCGACTGCACGCATTCACGGCTCACACGCTTATCCCCCTGCTCGATCTCATTGGTGAATTGCAGCGCCACTCGCTCCCGCTGTCCATCACGCTGGCCTGCTCACCGATTGCGCTGGAACAATGGCGTGATCCGGTAGTACACAAGCATTTTGTGCAGTGGCTGGAAGGGAGGATAACCCACCACCAAAACGAACTCTCTCGTTTCGAGCACGAAGGTAACCAGCATGGGGCATATCTGGCCCGTTTTTACCTCGATTGGGACCGTCAACTACTGCGTAGTTTCACCATCCGCTATCAGCGCAATCCGCTTGGCCGGCTTCAGGAGCTGGTAGCAGCCGGGCTGATTACCCCACTCTGCGTACCAGCCAGTTATGCAATCCTGCCTTTCCTTGGGCACGAGGGCATGGTTCGCGCCCAACTTGAGCACGGCTTGCTCTACATCTCGCGCTACCTCAAGCGACCGGAAGGACTCTGGCTGCCCGGTAGTGCCTGGCGTGATGGGTTAGAGCGCATTATTCTAGAACTCGATCTACGATATGTGATCGTCGATCCTTCCAATGTCCAACTCCAACACGGTCACCTACCCGGCTGGCTTGTACCACGTCGGCTGGCTGCGATTGGGGTAGAGGCTGACCTCGCTCGCCACATTTGGTCGGTGGAACTGGGTTACCCTGGCGATCCGCTCTACCGCAACCCTGCCGATCCAACCGGTTATACCGCCAATGGAGCCGATGCCCCGCAGCCATACGATCCGTATGATGCGCTACGGCGTGCCCAGGAACATGCCAATCACTTCGTCGATCAATTGCTTTTCCGATTGAGCCAGCTTCCATCAGAGACAACGCTGGTAGTACCGATAGATGCACGGCTTTGGAGCAGGAACTGGTTTGAGGGGCCTACCTGGTTGCAGGCAGTATTAACACGCTGTGCCACCGATCCCCGTCTGCGTCTGACCCAGCCGGGTAGTCTACTGCACCATCTCTCCAGCAATGATACGGTTGTCCTACAGGCTACAGCGCAGGCAGACGCATCTGCGACCTCCTGGCAATCGCCATTCACCGACCATTACCGGCAGTCATTGTATGAGGCCGAACGTCGTTTTGCCGAACTGGTGACCTACTATCCGGCTGCTGAAGGCTTGCGTGAACGAGTCTTAACCCAGGCGGCGCGTGAGCTATTGCTGGCTGAGATGAGTGACTGGCTGATGGAGAGTGATCCCGGTTGGCAACGGTATCTTGATCGCTTTGATCACCTTCTGCTCCTTGCCCGTCAGGAATCGCTTAGTGCAACAGACCTCTTCGCACTGGAGCAGATCGAGAGCCACGACTCCATCTTTCCAGTGCTGAATTACCGTCTTTTTGGCGAAAAGCATCACAGGTCGTGATCACAAATTCAGGTTGCTATGGCCGATGCAGAAACCATTCGCAGCTACGATCAACTGGCCCGTGAACAGGCAGCGTTTCAACGGCATCTCCAGCCAACGGCCATTTATCGGCTGGTGGAGACCTTCTTTCACCCCGGTCGGCCCACGATTGACATTGGCAGTGGCAGTGGGCGCGACGTGGCCTGGCTGAACCAACACGGCTACCAGGCAATTGGATTGGAGCCGTCGGCGGGGATGATCGCCGAAGCCCGTGCCGCCTACGCCGGGATCGAAATACGACAGGGAGCACTCCCCGACCTGGCCGGGATCGCCGATGCCAGCTTCGACAACGTCCTGTGCGTAGCCGTACTGATGCACTTGCCGGCTGCTGAACTCATTGGCGCTGTAATCAACCTGGCACGCATCTTGCGTCCCGGTGGCCGGCTCATCGTCTCGTACCGCACCCCACCGCCAGAGGGCGAACGCGCACACGATGGCCGCCTCTACACCGTCATCCCACCCGCCCGCCTGATGTTACTCCTCGAATCGAGCGGATTACAAATCTTATTCTCCGAAGACCTGCCCGATCCGCACCGGCCATCCATTCGCTGGTTTAATATGGTGGCGGAGAAGAGTGATCGAGATGTTTCACGTGGTCTGGAACGGGTTGGGTCCGTGTTGGCTCACGACCGCAAGACAGCAACCTATAAACTCGCTCTCCTGCGAGCATTGTGCATTATTGCGCGTAACGCTTTTAACCTGGTTGAGTGGTCTTCTGATGTTGTGTATGTTCTATTACGGGCAATCGCAACACAGTGGCTTATTTTCTATTGGCCACTATTGACAAGTAGCGAGTTTATTGCTCAAATTCGCGGTGAACATCCACTCTCACCGAAGCCAATAGCCTTTCGACCGGCGATTACCTCGCTGGCAAAACAGCTTGGCGGTGCAGCAGGACTCTACAATGTCTTGCGAATACTGGAAGAAGATCCACATCGTTACGATGATATTCTCAAACTGATTGCGAATACTATCCGAAAGGGGCCGGTTACCTATTCTGGAAGTATACATAGCCCAATTTTTAGCTATCGTCCAGGGAAAAGTGATACATTTGGTTGGGTTGCTGTTCCGATTGATATTTGGCTTGATATTTGTCGGTTTAACCATTGGATTGAAGATAGTATCGTGCTACGGTGGGCATATCTAACCGATGAATTGAATCGAACAGCAGATCCCGGACGTTATCTATCTCTGCTCGTTGCAAAGCCTTTACATGAACGAGATACGCAGGAGGTGCGTCAAGCGCTTAACCGTAGCCCCGAACTTTTTTGTGTGTGGACCGGACAGCGTTTGGGGCATGGCTACGAGGTTGATCATGTTATTCCCTATTCAGTCTGGGGTAATAACGATCTCTGGAATCTGCTTCCAGCTCACCCACGCATCAATCAGACAAAACGTGATGCCCTGCCAGCGCGCTCAATCTTGCTTGCCCGTCGCGAAGCCATTATTGATTACTGGCAGCGATATGCGCAGATTGATGTGTTTCAGCCAAGGTTTGCGGTGCAAATCCATCGGGCATTAGGTTGCAATCTTCGTCATGCCGATTGGCCAAAGCTGGCATTTGCTGGACTTGAAGAAGTGGTAGAGCGTACAGCAATAGTGCGCGGACTTCCACGTTGGTCGCCGTAAGATCTGTTACCGTACTACCACTTCTCCATTCGACTGTAAACAGTTCCCTGTTTATTGGCAGCGTTAGGCTTCAATGCCACGCCAGACCAGGATCACTGAAATCGTTGTACCCCTCTCACGGCGCAAACACGCACGACCAGGAACTTTCACTTGCCCTGGCACTTCAAACGTGCCTGACGTTCCATCGGCGGCAACTACAATCGTGCCTTGCCACAACGTTTCTTCTGCTGCGTCCGATGGCCCGATGCCAATGATGATCGTCGCTGGTGAGGGCTGGCCGGGGGTGACACCTGCTTCGGCGGTGATGGAGAAGACTCCAACAGGGGTGGGTGGCTGTGTACCAGGGGGTGCATTGAAGGCGACAATGAATGGGACATTATATGGCCTCGAACACATGGAAAATCCCATGAAGCCAATGGCTTTGATCTCCGCCAGGGTGGTGACGCCGGCTGCTTCCGCCGGGCTTTCGATGGTTACTTGCATGTCTATCAATGATCCGGAGACAGGGCCTGGAGCAGTGGCCGTTGGTTGTTCCGCGACGATGTCGTCAGGGCGTGGAATGAGCCGCCCGGTGAGCCATTGGGCGAGTGTCAAAGCGCTTGCGCGGGGAAAGCCACGTGTCGATAGGGATACATACCAGCCATTGAGAACCGCATCCAGTGAGACCAGCCCGTCCTTTTCTTTGATGACTGCAATGTCTCCTATGTTTACCGGTTCTGCGTCTGCCGATACGTCAACATATTGCATCACGCTATCGTACACTTGCCTGCCAGGACTATCCAGCTCAATCCTGATCGAAACGTCTTTATCGCCTTCAAACGTGTACGTACAGCCTAGTGTGCCGTATTCGGCATAAGTGGGTTGGCTGTATATGGGTACAGAATTCACGATAGACTCCAGGTCTGAATCTGAAATGATGGAACACTCTTCCATTCCGGCAGTGTCTAACGGACGTGGGTCGATGGCTTCGGCTGGTGCGAGTTGTGCGGTTGGGGCGGTGGTGGGGTTGGTTGTACCTTCCATGCCCCCGTCAGGGCTGCCGCTGGTAGCGCAGGCTTGCAGGGTAGCAAGGAAGATCAGCAGAAGGTGGGCTGCTTTTTTTCATTTGACCTTC
This sequence comes from Chloroflexus aurantiacus J-10-fl, assembly GCF_000018865.1. NCBI lineage: Bacteria > Bacillati > Chloroflexota > Chloroflexia > Chloroflexales > Chloroflexaceae > Chloroflexus > Chloroflexus aurantiacus. The sequence goes on along the minus strand of NC_010175.1, from coordinate 60,066 downwards.
CTTTACATGGGTTTAGATAACAATTTTGGGCGGTTCCACGCTATCACAAAACCGCCCTTTAGTAGAAATCTGGAGTTATAGAAACACAAATTTCTACTAATGTGTAGATTAGCAAATGCATCGCATTTCGTCAATAGGGTAAAGCGTGTTTTTAGTGGTGACATGTTGTGTTCGACAACCAGAGTACTTTACACTGGGAGATTAAAGTCATGCTTTTGGCTGAAATCTATACCGATTCCCTGCAAATATATTGCATATATAGTTTCTCAAAGGGGGAATTGGCCTAGAGCCGGGGTTTATTCCTCTGCTTATGGACGAGCCGTTGTAGTGCCTTACGGCAGCACAGGCTAATGGATATTGACCGTGAAATTTCTTAATTATGCAATACAAAAGAAGGAAAAACTCCCGTTGAGGATGCCGTTTTCGGCCTTGCTTGACTGTATCGCGTAGTGTGGAGTGGCGCAGCCACGCTGCTGCATCAGCCGTGCCGTTGTACGCTCTATCCTCTCAACGCCTTGAAGCGCAGAATACGCTGCTCCAGATTATGAACAATCCCCTGGGCAATATCCCGATCTGGCTGGCTGATAAATGCACTCAGTTCGTGCAAGATGTCGTCGATGGGTGGGGCGTAGGCGAACATGAGCGTTGCAATATCGTTTTCGTAGAGTCCTACGCGGGCAAAATCACCCTGTCGGTAGAGTGATGGTAAGGCGTATAATTTGAGCAAGATTAATCCACGTACTGTTGCTGTTGGGATAGTTCGCTCAGCAAATGGCAGTTCAACAACGTGATGTTTCTGGATATGAGCAAATAATGGATTTTTTGTTAAAAGAAAATCGATTTGCAGTTGTCGGTACATGCCTCTTGCGAAGAATATGTCTTTTTGGGTGATAGTGACTTCTGGGAGTTTGCGTAGCGAGGTGATACTTATGACAATGTCAATATCTTCTGTATTTCTCCCCTGAATGTACTGGAGCATGGCAATACCGCCAACTAATGTGTATCTGACATTTCGTTCCGTTAGCATTGCGAATAGTTCGTTAACCGATTGCAGTAATTCATCCATGATCGGTCGTCCGCTTTGCCAGTTTCTGGCATTGAAGAAGATTGCATGACGAATAGTGCGTCCAATACTGAGTGGATGATCTTTGTTTACCATTCGATGTGTACCTTGCCACCGAGTTGTTGTATGTGGTTTCAGGATAACATACGTTTTTGTTGGACACAATGCAGGTGTGATGATTTATAGCCTCTCTTTCCCCTCACCCAGCCAGTCAGGTGGTGGTGTGTAGATTTCCCGTCGCCAGCGCCAGCCCGGTTCGATGATGGCTCCCGGTTCGGCGGTTGCCAGGGCCTGGAGTGCGGCGTGGAGGACAGAGAGCTGTTGGGCGCGGTTGCCCGGTTCACCCAGCGGATGGCCGAATGGCCAGGCCAGGTGCAGGGTGCGCGGCGGTCGTACCTGTTCGGCAATCGGTTTCAGGCTGACGATGCAGACTGTGCTGATGCCGGCTGCTTCGATGATGCGTGCGATCAGTCCCACGGACTGATTGCATAACCCTCAAGCCGGGGTGAGGAGTACGGCGTCAACCTGTTCTTGTTTGAGGAACGTTGCTACTTCCGGTGCCGTCTGTTGCAGCAGTGTCGTCAGGTGGGGTGGTTCGATATGGCCCATGAAGCCGTAGCAATCGGCGAGGCTGCCGATGATGCCGCGCTGTACCAGTGTGCGCACCAGGTCGAGCGGGAAGAGGATGTTGAGATCGCGCTCGGCGTCGCTGTGATCGTAGTAGTCGTGGGTGATGGTCAGATCGCTCAGCGGGGTTGTGGCCGGAATGCGGCGGTAGGTCGGGTCGCCACGGGGATCGGCCATGTCGAACGGTGGCTGATCCCGCAGATGTACCCCGCCGGTCGTGATCAGGGCCAGTCGAGCCTCATGCAGGGGTTTGCGGAATGGTGTGAACGGAATTTCGTCGAAGTTGAGCGCCCGGTACGCGCTGCCCCATAGCCGGGCCAGTGCCGGTATCTGCGAGAAGATCTGTCCGGTCAGGCGGTACAATTCTTTGAGTGACTGCTTGCGCCAGTCGTCGGTCATAGCCGCTCCTTCAGGCCAGGTTCAATCGCCAGTCGTATGGGCGGTAGATGAGACGGGCCTGTCGTGCCTGCAAGAGCCAGGCGCGTCGTTCGTCGGCGGGGAGTGCCTGTCGTAAGAGTTGAATAATCCCATCCGTTCCCCCAAAATCTTCCCGGTACCAGTCAAAAATGCGTGACAGATGAATCTCGGCGCGCGTCGGGTCAATTGCTACATCGGCGGCTACGAAGGCGCGCAGCGCCAGGTCGAGTTGCTGGTCTATCTGTTCTGCGCGATATACCCCAATCGGCGGACACGAGAGGCTGGCGCAGTTGAGCGCAAAGTGGATGCGTGGATCTGGTGGATCGATGATCCAGCCTAGCCGTGGATCGCTGGCGGCAAATTGTGGGCCGGGAATGAAGGGGTGGCCGCGATTGGCGCGTAGAATACCGTGTTCGATGTCGTCGAGTGAACAGCGTAGACCACCGATCTGGTAGGCAGCCGCTCGAAAGAAGCGTAAGCCCGACCATTGATCGGCGACGCTGGTTGTGATGCCAAAGGCGATCACCGCATCTATCACCAGGGCGTTGTACAGGTTGATCCAGAAGGCGAGACGAGTGGCGCGATCAGGAAGTGACGCCGGATCAAACCGTTGCAGTTGTGGGGTTAGTTCTGAACGGTAGGCAAGGTACGCCGGATCGTTGCGCAGGCGCTGATACGCCACCAGCTTCCCTTCTTCATCCATGGCCTGGGCTTTGAATTGCTGCATCGCCTGCCTGAGCGCGGCTGCCAGGGCTACGCCGTCGTCGGTAGGTGCAGGTACGGTTCCGGTGCCGGCATTGAGCACCTGCTGCTCGTTTATGCTCAATACGGTATCGATCACCGCTTCGCGCAACCGGATGAATGGGTTCATGTAGTCTGCTCCAGAATGCGCCGAAATGTTGTGATGGCAGTGGCTGTGCGTGGGCCGGGCCAGGTCAACGCCATCCCATCACACAGCACGATCCGGCCACGATATGCTACGGCGTTGAATGCCGGCAGGTCGCGTTCGCTGAACGGGTATGGTTCATTGGGCAACAAGATAATGTCGGGATCGAGGGCCAGAAAGTCGGCCAGCGCTGCCCGTGGATAGCGTCCGGGTAACGTGGCCGCGACGTTGAACCCACCGCTCAGGCGAAGCAAGTCACCGGCGTAGGTGTCGCGCCCGATAGCCATCCACGGATCGCGCCAGATCAGGGCCAGGACTCGTCGGGAGGGAGGTGGCGGTGCAGTCACTGTCTGTTCGATGGCCTGAGTGATCGGTGCAGCACCATCTGTTACGTCCAGCACCTCGGCCAGCGCCGCCAGTTGCGTCATTGCGTCGGCGACACTCCGAATTGCGGTGACATACACTGCCAGGCCGGCTGCTGTCAGTGCCTGTACATCGCGTTCCCGGTTTTCTTCCTGTTCGGCGATGATCAGATCGGGCTGAAGCGCAATGATTGCCGCTCGATCAGGATTTTTGGTGCCGCGGAGCCGGGGTAGATGCTGGAGTGCTGCCGCCGGTTCGATACAGTAGTCGGTGATGCCAATCACGCGCTCGCCGGCACCAACGCTGAACAACCACTCAGTTACACTCGGCACAAGCGACACGATTCGTTGTGGTGTTCCTGCCAGCTCGATCTCCCGGCCAAGCGCGTCGTAGACCAGCATCACCGACTCCTGCGTTGCGTTTACTCGTCAATGATGAAGACCGGAACGGTACTGCCGCCGCCGGCAGTCACATTCAACAGCGTCACAGTTGAGAGGCGGCACAAACAGCCATTCACCTCTGTTCCGAACAGGAAGGGATCACTATCAACCAGACGCTCGCCAATCACCACTTTGCCATCGATCAAGGCGGGGTACGGCTCGTAGGCGATAGTCACCCGCTCTTGCACCACAAACGGCGAGCTGAGTGCCGCTTGCAGGGCGGCATCCCATTCGTCGGCGCTGACCTCCCAGCCAATCGTAATCCCTTTGCCACCATATTCATCGTTCGGCTTCAACAACAACCGTTCGCGATTGGCACGCGCGAAGGATAGGAGATCGATCTGTTCGCCCTGGTACGTGGTTGTTCCCGGTCGCACGACGCGCGTCCAGGGCACGTGGGCCGCCACTGCTGCCCGCTGATCAGCGCTCAACGGATCGTGGAAGCGCTCGTCGGATAGCAGTGCAAAGAGCGATTTTTTGTGCAGCAGTTTGGCCCGGAATGAATTGACAATCACGCAGGCACCGGCAGCATACGCCTGTACCAGCGGATGGGATAGTGCCTCTTCACCGTAGTGAGTAAGGAATTCGCTGGTTAGCACCCGCTTGAACACAATGGTGACCGGCATTTCACCACCATCAGGGGTGGGGGCCAGCAATTGACCATCGCGGAAGCTGAGGTCCTGGGGGGCACATATGACGGCTGGCAGGCCGTGCTCAACAAAATACTGGCGAAACATCTCGAACTCGGTCGCTGTTGGTACACCGTGCCAGTCAACAATAGCCACTTGTGGCTCGTGACCGGGGCTGCCCGCCGCTCGCCAGCAATCGAGCAATGTGCGCAATAGATACTGGCGAGCCGGTAAGGGCAGAATTGGATAGCGTTTGGCAAATTCTTGCATCACCGGCATCGCCAGAAATGCCTGCGCCAGCAGATCTTCATAGGCAATTGCCGCCGGACTCTCGGCGTTGTACTCGACAAACTGCAACGATGACCCATCCACGGTCAGGAAGGTGTCCATCCGCGAATGAGCACTCGGTTCGAGATAGCCCGGATGCATCTCGATCAGACGTTCTTCAAGGGGCGTGAGCATCAATACTTCACGCACGGCCTGGCCGGCTTCCGACGAGTCGAGGGCAGCCGCTACAATGGCACGTGCCGCTTCAGCAACCTGCTGCGTTCCACGACGGAGAAGTTCATACTGCGAGGCGGTGATCAGGCGTGGCCGGAGGACGGTTGCCAGTGGCCGTTCACCAAAATACAGCCGGCGAGCACGCATCTCTGCGGTTAGTCGCTGCCACGACTCGACCGCCAGCGTCGGTTCAAGCAAAGCGTGATAGTCGGCAATTGCCTGGGCGAGGGTCATAATTTCACACCTCTATTGATGATCGTTCTGGCACAACACATTAACGCACGCTGCAATTATGATGGCTCTTCGGCTGTCTTCTTCCGTGTCGTGCGCCGCCGTTTGGGCGTAGCTGATGCTTCTGCAGCCGGTGGGTCGTTGTTGGCCGAGTCGGTTGTTACCGGTGCCGAGGGGCTGGTGGCCGGTGCCATCGGGCCGTTGAGGAGGCGATGCCAGGCAAACTCTTCCGGTTTGGCTCGTCCCTGCAAGGCCAGCTCGATAGTGAAATCGGCCATTGTGCGCACCACCCAGTCGAAGTAGTGGGGCGTTAGTGAGTTGACATCAAAATCGGGCGCTGGATTCGTGAAGTCGATAGCATAAGCCACACCGTTACGGATGGCGAACTCAACCGTGTTCATGTCGTAGCCAAGGGCCTGGTTCAACTTGAGCGCACCTTCGACCACCTGAAGCCCCTCCTCAGGCGTGAGGTAATTGTCATCACGGAAATAGCGGTGCGGCCAGGGTGCATTGGCGTCGAACTTGATCGTCATGATATGGCGGCGACCGATCACAATACAGCGCACATACTTCTCCCAGGCGATGTACTCTTGCAGCATCATGCACTCGATGCCGGTCTCGTTGTACGCCCGCCACAGCTCCTCATACGAATGGACTTTGTACACCTTTTTGAACCCACCACCCCAGGCTGGTTTGAGAATCACCGGAAAGCCGCCAACATAGTCGACGTGCTCTTTCCACGGAATGGGGTATTGCAGATTGCGCAGCGACTCCTCGACGATGCCTTCGATGTAGGAGTGCGAAGGCAAGGCTACTGTGCGCGGATGGGGAATGCCGAGAGCGGTGGCAAGTGAGGCACCGAAGAACTTGTCGTCGGCACTCCACCAGAACGGATTATTGACAATCCGGGTACCGCTGAGTGCTGCTGTCTTGAGAAAGGTGCGATAGTAGGGAATCTCATGGCTGATGCGGTCGATGATTACGTCGTAATCGCAGAATTCAGCCATGCGGGTTCCACCCAACTTGATGAACTCAGCCCGTACCCCGGCGTTACGTCGATTGACCTCTTCGATGTATGCCGGTGGCCACGACCACTCACGACCGACGAGAATGCCGATCTTTTTTACACTCACAATAAACCTCCTGATATGGCAAAGAGTATGGAATATCGATCTGACAGGGCTGATTGTAGCATAAGGTTGCGCAGGCGCAAAATGGGGGTGAGGGAGGGAGTACTAAGTTGGATTTCAGAGGATGCCGGTCTGATCGAGGCAGGCAGGAGCGGACATTGCCGATGACTCCTGCCTGTATCGAGTTAGCGTCAACCCATTATGCGCAAATCTCGTTGGCTGACCATAATATTTCGATGCTGTGCGGGCAAACCAGCCATCACGAACGAATGACGGCCAGCACCTCATCGCGTTTTGCCTCCATCTCTTCGCGTGAGGCAATCGATTCGAGATTGAGCCGGATCAGCGGTTCGGTATTCGACCCGCGCACATTAAAGTGCCAGGTATCGTAACTCACCGAAACGCCGTCAATTCGTTCGATTTTGCCATCACTGTAGCGTTCGGCAATCTCATTGAGCTTGGCGGCTACATCGCTGACCCGTGAGTTGATTTCACCCGAAATGAAGTAGCGCGACTCCAGCCGACCGAGCAGTTCGCTCATCTTGACCCCGCGCTTCGAGAGCATTTCGAGCAGGTAGAGTGATGGAATGATGCCTGAGTCGGCGAACGCGAAGGCTTTGAAGTAGTAATGTCCGGAGACTTCACCGGCAAAGATTGCGTCTTCATTGGCCATGCGGCGCTTGATGAAGGCGTGACCGACCCGTTCGACCAGCGGAACACCACCGGCAGCACGCACCTCATCGGGTACCGCCCACGATGCCCGCACGTCGTAGAGAATCTTTGCGCCTGGTTCTTTCTCAAGCAGGTAACGCCCCAGAATTGCCGTGAGAAAATCACCGGAAATAAACTCACCGCGATCATCAATCGCGAAGAAACGATCACCGTCACCGTCGAATGCGAAGCCGATGTCGGCTCCCTCATCTTTCACACGCTGTTGCAATTCGGCGCGGTTTTCCGGCATCAGCGGATCAAGCCCGTGATTGGGCAGCGTACCATCGGGATCGAGGTACATCCCGGTCAATTGGATCGGTAAGCGGGCATACACCTCCTGCAAAATCGGCCCTACCATCCCGTTACCGGTGTCAACAATCACTTTCAGCGGCTTGATAGCGTCTACATCAATCAACGAGAGCACCTTCTGCACGAATTGCTCTTTGAAGTCGTACTCCCGGCGCTGACCACGGCGGGTTGGGGTCGGAAAGGCTTCACTCTCGACTAACCGGCGCAAATCCTGAATACCCTCATCACCCGACAAGAGGTACGGCATCCGGCGCACCATCTTGAAGCCATTGTACTGTTTGGGGTTGTGTGATGCCGTCACCATCATACCGGGGAAGCCAAGTTGCGTACAGGCAAAGTAGTACTGATCGGTGCTGACCATGCCAATATCGGCCACATCGGCACCCTGATCCATAATCCCACGGGTGACGGCGTCGAACAGGGCTGGCCCTGATGTGCGCATATCCCGGCCAACAATCACCGTTTCGGCACCGAGAAAAGTGACGAACGCCCGACCAATCAAATAGGCGACCTCTTCGTTAAGCTCGGTCGGATAAATGCCACGAATATCGTAGGCTTTGAAAATGGTTGGATTAACCTGCACAATATTCCTCCTTACTGAGAAGGTGTTGTCACCACAGAGACACAGGTAGAGTTGTGTCACCACAGAGACACAGAGCACTCGGAGATGTTGAATGGTGAGAGGCAGAGAAAGGCTAATTGCCTGATCTCACCTGCTTCACGGTGCATTGGACTTACCTTTAGATACTACCAATCCCTCTGTGCCCTCTGCGCCTCTGTGGTGCATATCTCCAGGCCACTGGAGCACATCGTCTACTCTTCCCCATCACGCACGATCACATCGGCTGTGAGCAACTCGTTCGCTGCGGCGTATGGATCACGCTGACGGGCAGCAATCTGCTGTACCAGCTCACTCCAGCGTGAACCGCGTAGTCGTTCGAGAACGAGTTCTTGTACAGCGGCAGTCAGTTCTCGTTCGGCAGCACTCAGTGCTCGCTGCGACTGGCTGTTCGACGCGATGAGATGTTGACGGTGCTGTTCTACTGCATCAACGATCTGAGCACACCCTTCACCGGTGGTAGCAATTGCCGTCAGCACCGGCGGCATCCAGCCATCGACTGGTGGTGCACCGAGGTTCAACATCGTGCGGAGCTGACGCACCGTCTGGTCGACGCCGGGGCGATCTGCCTTGTTGACCACAAAGACATCGGCGATTTCGAGCATCCCGGCCTTAATGCTCTGCACATCATCACCCATGCCGGGCACTTCAACAACGATGGTAGTATCAGCGGCTTGCGCAATATCAACTTCATCCTGACCGGCGCCGACGGTTTCAATCAATATCACCGGGAACCCGGCTGCGGCAATCAGCGTGACTGCATCAGCCGTGGCCCGTGCCAGTCCTCCCATCCGGCCACGACTGGCCATACTGCGGATGAAGACGCCCGGATCGCCACCGAGGGCCTGCATTCGGATGCGGTCACCCAGTACGGCACCGCCGCTGAATGGTGACGAGGGATCGACAGCGACAATCCCGACCGGCACCCCGCGCTTACGCCATTCCTGGGCCAGTGCAGTGACCAGGGTCGATTTGCCGGCGCCTGGCGGGCCGGTAATACCGACGCGATGAGCGGAGCCGTAAGGGTACGCGGCGGCCAGTAATGCGCGCGCTGTTGGCCCACCCTGCTCGACCAGGGAAATGGCACGCGCCAGTGCCCGACGCTCACCGTTGCGCAGGCGCGTCACCAATTCGTGTTCACTCATGGTTCAACCCCGCGTTAACTCGACGTGAGAACGAATGAAATCGATGATCGCCTGTGTTGACGAACCGGGGCCGAACACCTCGGCAATGCCGTGCTCACGCTTGAGAATCTCGGCGTCTTCATCGGAGATGATACCGCCGGCAACGACCAGCACATCGGTCATCCCTTGTTCGCGCAGCAACTGCATGACTTTTGGTAGCAGAGTCATGTGGGCACCGGAAAGGATCGAGAGACCGATCACGTCAACGTCTTCTTGCAATGCCGCTTCAACAATCATTTGCGGCGTTTGCTGAAGGCCGGTGTAGATCACTTCCATTCCGGCATCACGTAAGGCCCGGGCAATCACCTTCGCGCCACGATCATGACCGTCGAGACCGGGTTTGGCGACCAACACACGAATCTTTCGCTCCATCGAGCGCTCCTTCCGCTGTTCACGATTCTGGTTCGGTAGCGTGGCCTTCAGTATAGCATAGCCGGCCAGTCAAGCGGCAATCGCAGCAACTACCGCATCACCGACGGCTGCGGTACTGTACGCAGCCTGTCCCGGCACAGCAATATCGGCGGTCACAATTCCCCGTTCGATCACCGAGGCAACTGCCGCTTCGACACAATCGGCTTCGGCGGGTAGATCGAGCGAGTAGCGCAAGAGCATCGCTACACTCAGGATCGTTGCCAGTGGATTCGCCTTGCCTTGACCGGCAATGTCCGGTGCCGAGCCGTGGATCGGTTCGTACAAACCCAGCCGACCATCAGCCAGTGACGCTGATGGGAGCATACCCATCGAACCGGCCAGCATCGAGGCTTCATCGGTAAGGATGTCGCCAAACATATTCTCGGTGACGATCACATCGAAATCAGCCGGACGGCGGATGAGGTGCATAGCACACGCATCAACCAGCATGGTCTCAAATTGCAGATCGGGGAACTCGGTTTGCATCAGACGTGTGGTGATACTCCGCCATAGACGGCTCGTCTCCAAAACGTTGGCCTTATCAACCAGAGTAACTTTACCGCGTCGTTGACGGGCCAGCCGTGCTGCAACGCGCACAACGCGCACAATCTCTTCCTCGGTGTAGATGCAGAGGTCGCTGGCCCATTCGCCATCGGCAGTGCGTTCGCGACGTTTCTCGCCGAAGTAGATACCGCCGGTCAGTTCACGGACGACAATCAGATCAACTCCCTGCAACCGTTCAGGTCGGATCGGCGAGGCGTTGATCAACTGCGGATAGATGCGTACCGGACGAAGGTTGGCAAACAGGCCGAGTGCTTTCCGAATGCCCAACAATCCCTGCTCTGGGCGCACACGGGCTTGCGGATCGTCCCATTTCGGCCCGCCTACTGCACCGAGCAGCACCGCATCGGCGGATTGACATAATGTAATCGTAGCCGCTGGTAGTGGCTCTCCTGTCGCATCAATCGCGCACCCACCGATCAGAGCCTCGTGAAAGGTGAATTGATGACCGAACCGCCTGGCAATCGCCTGTAGTACCTTCACGCCCTCAGCCACAACCTCTGGCCCGATTCCATCGCCGGGAAGGACAGCAATCACAGCTTGCACAGTAAACCTCGCAACACATTCAAAAATGGTTATGAAACGGTAAGGACACGCATGTATGATACTACTAAGTGTGCGAACGCCTGTCATAGATGGTAACACGAGGAAAAATGTATGGCGACTCGGCGAGTCGAATCATTTCTGGTGCGGATTGTAGTGGCTGACAATGGCGATTCTACGTCGCCACGGTGGCATGGGCGCATTCAACACATCGGTACCGGCCTGGAGAGCCGGATTGATCAGCTCGATGAACTGCTGGCGTTTATTACGACGCATCTCAGTCATGCCGAACCTGCACCTGTAACCGGTCAGTCAACCAATCCTTCCGGGTAGTCTGCAACGCCAGAAGCTGGTGCATTGCCACGATGTCAGCACAGATGATGCCCGTCTTCTGTTTGTGGTCAGTGTGCAACGGAAATGTGCCGATGGATTATGAAGCACGCTTACCGCGCACCAGCTCAAACAAAGCGACCGTTTCTGGTAATGGCTCAACCCCCAATTCTTCGCGCAGTGCGGTAACGCAGCGTTGATAGAGGCGAATCGCCGTACTGCGCTCTCCGATAGCATGGTACGCCTTAATCAGTAACTGATACGCCTCTTCTTGCGCCTTGTCGTATTCCAGCACCCGCCAGCCCAGCTTAATCGCCTCGTGAAACTGACCTTCATCAAAGAAAATGACCCAGGCCGAGTGCCGCTTCGATAAACAGCAATTCCAGCCGTTCACGTTCCACAACTGACCAGTCTTCGTACAGACTATCCGGTAAGAATGGGCCATTGTACAGGTTGACCGCCTCTTGAAATGCCTTGCGTGCCTCATTAATGCGTTTGAGTTGCAGGTCACGTCGGCCCTGTTCGACAACCTGCACGAATCTGGCTACATCATACGAATGGTCACTCTCGACGTTGAACCCATACGTATCGCCTTGTTGGAGCAGGTAATACGTTGGCGCACCTTCTGGTCGATCCGGTTCCAGGGCCTTAATCAGCCGACTCACTGTTACCCGCAGATTGTTCGACGCCGACTCGCTGTCAAGGCCCGGCCAGAGCATATCCATAATCTGCTCACGGGGTAGCATGCGCCCCCGTTCGATCAGCAGCAACTGTAGCAGATGGCGAGCTTTCACACTGCGCCAGTCACGATCACGAATCTCCTGGTCGCCGCGCAATACCTGGAAATTACCCAATGCGCGGATCACCAGGCGATAAGGGGGACGATAGACCAGGCGCTCCAGCGCCTCGCTCGCTGCTGCGCGTACCTGTGGTGAACGTTCTTTCAGTAAGCCGCGAAGGGTACCATACGCATTGACCAGGCCCAGTTCACCGACGAGATTGATACTCCGCAGGCGCACCGCTAATGGAAATGTCTCTTCCAGCAGTGGCATCAATATGACACTCAGCGTTGTCGTATCGAATTGGCGAAGGGCAGCGATCATTGCCCGACTTGACAACCCGATCCGAAGCGCCGCAGTGATCGCCCAGTTCATAACCGTTTGCGGGAGGAACGGCAGCGACTCAACCCCTGTGCGATCACAAATGGCACATGCCGTCGCCAGATCGGTGGCAATTGCAGGATCATCAGGTCGCTGCTGGGCAACGAGGTAGGCGCGATATATATGAACAAGCGCCCGGAACAGACCATCGTTTCGTTGTGCCATCTGCGTAACAAGCTCATTGGCCAGTTCGAGCGCACGTTGCGGCTCACCACCTTCTCCTAACACAATCAGCAGCAGACTCTGCATCCAAAGCTCTTGCGAGAAGAGAACGGTGTTATTGCCGGCTACTGATCGTTCAACGTTTTCTCCCTTCGCCTGGAGCTGACGCAATAATGTCAGTGCCTGCGCTGTAGCGGCTGCTGAGCGGGTACTGCGAAACAGGGCATAGATCTCAACAATACGGGCGCGTGTCGTCAGAAAATGATCATCGAGATGTCCGGCTATCTGGCGTACTCGCTGGAGATAGGTCGCGGCTACCTCAAACTGTTCGTGTTCAATCAACAGCAGGGTGAGTATCAAGGCTGCATTACCGACCAGCACACTGCCGGGTGCATAATCATTCAAGCGGGTATAACTCTCTTGAGCGAGACTAAGCGCATCATCACGCTTTCCCTGTTGATACAACGCCATCGCCTGCAAGAGCAGCAGTGACTGGCGTAGCAGATCGTTACGGTCTATACGCGGTAATTCCAGCGCTGCGCGAATTGCTGATAGTGCTTCGGTGGGATACCCTTGCTGGATGTAGATGGACGCACGTAAAACAGCCAGTAGCCATTGCCACAACACACTCAACGGTCGGCGATCAACCCAACGTGCCACGCGCAGCGCTGCCCGGAAGCGACCACGACTGTAAAGCAGCGCCATCAGGCCGATCAGGGCTGCACCTCGTGACCAGGTGTCGTTGGCACGCCCCGCTGCATCGATGACCTGCCGACACACCAGATTAAAGCGAGCTGGTGTATCAGCCCAAAAGAGGAGCACCGTCATATCACGCAGCGCACGCAACTCCTGAGCTGGTAGGCCGCTGCGGCGGTAGGCTTCAGCCGCTTCACCGATCAGTTGCAACGCCCGTTCCCGATCAGTGTTAAAGAGACTCCAGCCGTACATATGGAGTAGTTCGGGGTCTCGATCACGTACTTCTGGTGGCAAACGTTCGATCCAGTTACGCAGACTCTCGCGCTGCAACGTATCGATCAACGGCCAGGCATGTTCACGCAACGCACGGGCAATCGCAGTCGGATTCTCGGCCATCGCCAGATGACGCAATGCGGCTTCGATCTGATCATGGCGGGCCAGCACTTCACCGAATCGTTCGTGAAGTTCGCGCACAAAGACGCGATTGAAACGGGTCAATGCCCGGTTGGCCAGCAACCGCTGCCAGAGCGGATGAAAACGGAAAACACGCTCGCCATTGGTGCTGCCGGAGTCAACAGTAATCGGTAACCCGAAAGCAATCGCCTGCTCGATTAATTGGGCGCTATCTCTGACATTCAGGGCCTCATCGAGCAATGCCGGATTGACCTGCCCCAGCAGTGCTGCGCAAATCAGACGATCAACTAATGGTTCAGGCAACTCGGACAAGACCTCGGATGCCAGATACTCGAACAGATCGTGCTGATTCGTCACCAATCCCTGTAAATAGCTGCGGCGCTGGGAAGGGGCGTGGCGGGTAAGTGTGCGGACGGCGAGCTGCACACTAAGCATCCACCCACCAGTCCGTTCGAGCAGGAGATCAATATCTTCATCAGAAAGAGTTAACCCGGCTCGCTGTAATAATTCAACAACTTCGTGACGCCGTAGCAAGAGATCATTTGCCCCAACTTCAAGCAATGTCCCCTCAGCGCGAAGGCGAGGTAGGGGAGCAAAGGTGAGGGGGCGGCGTGAAGCCATCACAATGTGAAGATGTGGTGGTGCTGCTCTGAGCAGATAGCCCAGCAAATCGGCAGTGATCGGCCCATCAGCCACCAGATGTACATCATCCAGGATCAGGACAGTCAGTGATTGTAATTCGCGTTGAATATCGCTGAGCAATGCACCTGCTACCAGCGGCCAGTTCCGATCCAGGCTTGAGATACTCTGCAAGATTCGTGATGCCTGATCGCCTAGTGAAGGTATGACCCGCCGTATTGCCCCAATGAGATATGCCAGCAGCAACGCCGGTTCTTGATCGGTGGCCTCTAAACCGAGCCAGGCGACCTGCGCCCCGGTCTGGATTAGTTGATCGGCCCATTGGGCGAGGAGTGTTGTCTTGCCATAGCCGGCCGGCGCGACAACCACTGTTGCCGGCAGCAGACGAACTTCAGCCAACAGCGCCTGCAAATCGGGACGCAGCATCTCATCAGACCGCACCGGTGGCGGCGTGATTTTCAGAGGTAATAGGGGGGCGCTTACCGCAACCGATGGCACCTGTTCGGCCAGTTCGGTCATGGATGGCTCCTTGCGACTATCAGAGAGCGCCGTGAACGATAAACAACACGTGACAATAACTGGCTAGCTGCCACTACACATTAAACGGTTGATTGTGTTTTCATGTATGATACAGTTGTATACTATATCATGATCTTTATTGTAGCATGACCCACTAAGAATGCGCACATTTATTTCTGGTATTCCAACGCCTAAACCGGCACTCTTCTTCTCGCGCGCAGCACGCGATCAGGCTGTCATTTTCGATCCGGCCTGCGCTCCCCTTCTGCGTCCGGTTGTTGACCGCGAATCATTGCAGCCCTGGTATACGCCAACCGGTGAACGCTGGCTGTTGACGCTGCCACACGGATATTCGCAGCGTCTGGGTATCAATTCGTTTGCTGACCTGGTCAGGCACCACCCTGGCTTGCAACGGCATCTGCGTGAGTATGCCGATGATCCGGAACCGTACTGGTGGGAATTGCCGGCTGCGGCGACTGCGGTGCTGACCGCACCAACCCCGCGGATATGTATCGGCGATGGTGATCAAGTGTGTCTGAGTTGGGATGCCGGTCAGGCAGTCGTTCTGGCGCCGGTTCGGATGGTGGCACCTGCCGATCACCTTACCCTGGCTCTGCTTGCTTCGACTAAAGGAAAGCAGATGATCCGGCAAGCTCACGACACGTTTACCCTGCCGCCGGTACCCACTGCCATTGGCGGGCGACTGGCGGAGCTTGCTGCACAGGCAGTGACCATGGCCCACGAACGACATACACTAAGCCGTGAATTTGCCCGCCGGCTGTTGGCCGATTTCGGGCCGCCGGGCAGCACGCTTAGCCCGCTGCTTGAACGCTGGTGGGAACTGGAATTTCGTGATCTGCTGGCTGAAGTTGCCCGTGCGCTCCGTAACCCAATCCCAGAACCGTTCCAACCCTTTTGGCTGGCCCGCCATACCGAGGGTCGTGCCCGCTACTACACACTGACGGCTGAAATTGCCGCGCTTGAAGCAGCCATTGATGAGATTGTTCATCCACTGTGGCCAGAAGAATTGCCATGACGTCGCCTCACTATCCTGTTCCTGCCGGTACCGCCCGTACCGAATTGATTGTGCGTGGTTCGCGCTTTATTGCTCAGCTCTTCCCTACGCCAACCGTCGATGCTGCACGGGAAGCAATTGCGATGGTGCGCGCAGCAATGCCTGACGCAACACATCACTGCTATGCCTATCTGGTTGGCTATGGGCAGAGTACCATCGCCGGTATGAGTGATGACGGCGAGCCGGCCGGCAGTGCCGGTCGCCCGATGATGGCAGTCTTGCGAGGGGCTGATCTGGGTGATGTTACGGTTGTGGTAACCCGCTATTTTGGCGGAACCTTGCTGGGCATCGGCGGGCTGGTGCGAGCGTACAGTGATGCGACGCGGGCCGTGTTAGAAATCGTACCGCGCACACAACGGGTTATCTATCAGCGGATCATCGTACACTTGCAGTATTCCGATTACACGGCTATTCGCCGCTTACTTGAAGCTCACGCGGCAGTAATTGTCGAAGAAGTATTTGCTGTCGATGTCGTCATTACCGCCGATCTACCGACCGATCACGTGGCTGTCGTCAACCACCAGATCGGCGAGATCAGTGCCGGTCGCGCACGGCTTGAGACAGCGCCTATGGTATAATAAAAGCGATGTACGCACTGCATCCGGCTACTGTCCATATTCCAATTGGGCTGCTGCTGGCCAGCAGTCTCTTTACGTTCATTGCCCTGCGCACCGGTCGTATGCAGTGGGAACAGAGTTCGTTCCACTGCCTGATCTTCGGCTTGCTTGGAGCTGTGATTGCTATGGTCAGCGGCCTCATTGATGCAGCACGCCAGGTCACAAGTCCGCAGATCGCACCTGACGATCCGGTCATTATGTGGATCAACGGTCACGCTGCGGCCAGTCTGGCGGCAACCCTGTGTTACGGTCGCGTCTGGCTCATGCGCCGTCGCCAGCCGGGCTTGTTAACCGATTCGACGCAACGCAATGCCTATCTTGGCTGGCATGTCGCCGGAATCGTCCTGCTGGTGCTTGGGGGCTGGCTGGGTGGCCGTCTCGTCTTCGAGTTTAACCTTGGCCGCTTGTGAGGGTCTTATGTTTGCCTACGTGGTATACGGTATTCTCTACCTCATCATCAACTTCTTTCGCCTCATCGGCTGGTGGCGCTGGTCAATCAGCGGTATCGAGCGCCTGCCGCCACGCGAGCAAGGGGGCATGATCCTGGTTATGAACCATATCAACTGGGTGGACATCCCTGCCGTTGGCGCCATGCTCCCATTTCGCTATCGCCTCTCGTGGCTGGCCAAGATCGAGATTTTCTCCCACCCGCTGGCCGGCTGGTTTTTCCGCAATATGGACGTTATTCCAATCCGGCGCGGCAAACGCGATCTGGCAGCGCTCGACGCGGCAGCACAAGCGCTCCGTAATGGCGCTGTACTGCTGATCTTCCCCGAAGGCCACCGCAGCCGGAATGGCATCCTGCAACCCGGACGTGGCGGTGCTGTGCGGCTGGCGATGCAGGCCGGTGTGCCGCTTGTACCAATGGCCATTACCGGTACCGAGCACGGTTTTCGCGGCACGCTGCTCCGCAAACCGGTGCATATCACCATCGGCGAGCCGTACCGTGTCGAACCGCTTCCCGACAACAAGATTCCCGCCGATGTGATGGAACAGTTGACGAACGAGATGATGCTCAAAATTGCCGCCATGCTCCCCCCAGCTCAGCGGGGGCCGTATGCCGCATTGCTGGAAGCCGCTGCTGTGAAGGAACAGGTCTGATCAGGTTCCGTCAACCCGTCGCTCTACGGGCCGGCACCTCTTCACCCCGGCCCGTCCATAGGTGAGAGTGCTGAACCGCTGGCGCAAGGTGTTTTTGTTCAGGTTTCGGTAGCCTGTCACACTATGGGCCAGCCTCTTTATCCCGACCCGTCCATAAGTAAGAGTACTGAACTGCCGGTGCATGATGCTTGTGAAAGAACAGACTTAATCAGGTTCCGGCAACTCGTCGCTCTACGCGCTGCTACCTCTTCACCCCGGCCCGTCCATCACAGAGAGTGTTGAACGTCGGCCAAAGCAGCATCCACACCGACCACGAGCAGCAGATTGATCACCCGCCTCTCCTGCGTGCGCCACAACACCCGGTTTGATCCACAACGGGTGTGTTGGCGTATCAGGGGGCAACCGGTTCCAGAAAGGTCAACCCATCAGGTGTCGCGACAGCGCACCAACCGCTTTGTGATCCGACCTCAACACGCCACCATGTATAACCATCGACCTCAATCGGCCCTTCAAGCAGCACCACTTCACGTCCGGCAGGGATGCGGGCAATCACGCGGGCTGTCAGTCCTGGTGAAGCGCGTAGACGCAGGGCAGCTTCACCGACATTCACAACGACCGCTCGGCCACCAACCTGGAGGGTTGGTGGGGCCTCTGTTGGAATTGGTGTGGGTGAAGGGAGTGGTGTTGGCGTCGGAGGGATTGGTGAAGGTTGCGGAGTTGTAGCCACTGTTGTCGGTGATGCTACTGGCTGCGCTACGACAGCCGGGCCAATACGTCCAATCAGCCATACCAGCGCAACCAGTCCAACCACACCAATGCCACTTATGAGTAATATGCCGACCCGGTTTATACCTGGTCGGTTACGGCGCCGTACCGAGTCGTACCCTTGCCGGTAGTAGTAGTAGTGCTGATAGTAGAACGGATTAAATTCACCACGCTCGGCATCGGCAGCACCGCGTTCATACATCTCACTCGTGGTTGGCATACATCCATGTCGAGTACTACCGGGTTAATACCAGGTCTTCGCGTCCCATCTCTCTCAGCATCCGCGGGTACAGGGTGTACATTGGTTCAACCGCGGGTAGCAGTTTGAGAATCTTGGGAATCGGTCCTTTAGCAATAATCTGGCGTCGAGCCAGGGCGGTCATCAGATTAATCTTACCATGCCAGAATTGATGCGCAATATCCGCCTTCATGCTCATTTCAACATCTGGCTTCAGGTCTACTTCACCCCAAAACACATCGCAAAACGCGCCGGGCTGCGTTGGCGGGTGAGCAGCATCGATGGTGACAACACCGTGCGGTTCTTCGTAGCGGAACTGAATGACGATGCGTCCTTCACAAATTCGGGGTGCAATCTGGGCATCACATTTCACCCGGTCATACAGTTCACCTAAGATTTGACGCAGTTCTGCCTCGTCTTTGAAGAATGGCATTGTTCATCTCCCTTTGCCGTCTGTGAATGACGGTGCTGTACTGTAGGAAAATCCTGTGAAAACGATTATACGAGGTTCAGCAGGAGAACGCAAGAGGGTATAACGCATCGCGTTAAAAGGTGCAGGTAGAGACATAGTTGCTGACATCTGTTATGCACTGCCCGTCCTGAACCTGATCCGTGCCTTTGTGGTTCGCATCTTACACCGCAGAGACACGGCGGACACCTATGCATTACCCATAACTGGCGTCAACCACGTATGTACCAGCGGGTATGATCGCCATGGGTGCTATTTTGGGCGACTGTCCAGGTGGCAGCGCACAGCTCCAGCCGTGCTATCACGTACTGGATGGGTTGCCTTACGCGCACATCATGTGCGTGGCGCAGGGTTTGGAGTGC
Organism: Chloroflexus aurantiacus J-10-fl; assembly: GCF_000018865.1. Taxonomy (NCBI): domain Bacteria; kingdom Bacillati; phylum Chloroflexota; class Chloroflexia; order Chloroflexales; family Chloroflexaceae; genus Chloroflexus; species Chloroflexus aurantiacus. Next base: position 40,894 of record NC_010175.1, on the reverse strand, counting down.
GGCAGCCATGCTGCCGCGCCGGCCGTGCTCACGATCCGGCGCGTGGTACGCCGTTACCCCTTCTGGTTACGGGGATGCTGGACGTGCTCGTGACGATCATCGGGTTGGTTAGCCACGAATCGCTACCTGCGCGTAGAGGTGTTGTTGCACCAGGTTCGTGCCTGTGTACCAACGGCCACGGCCAACACCTGACGGCGCTAGAGATGATGCCTGCACGCAGGCTGGAAGCCTTTGCCACGGGGAGGGCTTGCAGCCTGGCCTAATGCAGCGTGACATGTGGGTAATGCATAGAAGAGGGGGTAGAAGCAGGACGTCCGCACGCCACACCCTGTGATACGTGCATCACCGAGCGTGGAAGATGTCGTAATGTCTGCGTGGATGGACGAAATAGCTCCTACCCATCAAATACACGGATTACGGGTGGGTTCTAAGGCGAACAGGCTGGTGCTACTCCCCTAGCCGGATGTTGTCAGCATGAACACCGGCCAGCCAGGCTGAGCCACTCATGGGGCGGCGACTGGCCGGCTGGACTTCAATCAGCTCCAGGGCATCACTGCCAGTTTGCACCAGTGGATGCCCACTGCCACTACGCCCAATAACGGTACCCGGCACGTTTGTACCGTCAGCCGAAGCTACCGCCGCTTTGATAATACGCAGTGGTTGACCACGCCAAAAGGTATAAGCACCAGGCCACGGATCATAAGCCCTCGTCATCCGTTCAATCACTATCGCCGGTAACGACCAATCGATACGACCGTCCTCTTTTTTCAGCATCTTAGTCACGGTCGCCCGACTGTGATCTTGTGGACGAGGCTCAATCTCGCCACGGGCATAGCGTGGCAACACTTGCACCAGCAAATCGGCGCCAATCCGAAAGAGTTCATCGGTCAATTGACCGGCGCGTGCGGTTGGTGGCAGATCAACGACAGCCTGAGCCAGGATCGGTCCGCTATCCATACTGGGATCGAGCAACATAATCGTCACACCGGTTACCGTCTCTCCGGCCAGGATAGCGCCCGCTACCGGGGTAGGGCCACGGTATAGCGGCAGCAGCGATGGATGGATGTTGAGATACCCCAATGGCGGAATACTCAACACAGCCCGACGTAGAATTTCACCGTAGGCAGCGACGACCCCAACTTCTGGTTGCAGAGCGCTCAACGTCTCAACCACTGTCGGATCGCGCAATGTCTCTGGTTGGAGCACCGGCAGGTTATGGGCCATTGCTGCAATCTTTACCGGTGGTGGTGTCAGCCGGCGGTCACGACCGGCCGGTCGGTCTGGTTGCGTTACAACACCGACAATCTCGTGTCCGGCGGCAACTAATGCCTCTAATGCGTGAACGGCGAATGATGGACTGCCCAGAAATAAAATACGCATGTCATCCCTTTTCAGCTAGAAATCGCTACAGAATAACAGAGGTGAACAACATAAATGATGCAGCTTTTTACCTGCTATTGCTGAGTCTGAATTTACTGGCTTCCCTGTCGGGTAGTGTCTATTCTTCAGCGTAGAACTTCTTTCATAAAAGCTATGCTGTCGTCCTACCAGACCGTCGCACGGACTCATGAACGCTGACCAATCACTCGTTGGATTGGTTGCCTTGCCCGCTCGTCATGCGCGTGTCGCGTCGTTTGGTGTGCGTCAGCCATGCTGCCGCACCAGCCGTGCTCGCGATATGGCGCGTGTTAGGCCGTTGACCATGCTGGTCACGGAGATACGGTGTGTGCTCGTCACGATCATGGCGTCCGCAGGTAATGAGATAACTTTTACTGTCGTCCGGGCAGTCATCTCTGACCTCTCGACGTATCAGCCCATATCTTTGGCCTGTTGATTTCGCGGCAATTGTTGAACGGATAGCTTGCAATCCTTGCCTTCAAACTTCTGATGACGCAACACAGGTATCGCCGAGCGATTGGCATCGTAGTTAACTCCTCGCCTTGACTTCATAACATAGCGAGTAGCAGCATATAGTATAATAGAGTTCGGTGTCATTAAGCGTGAAGACAGCATTGTTATGCGAGCAATTTTTTTCAATGGTGACCTGCAATATACCACCGATTATCCTGACCCCGTTCGTCAGCCCGGTGAGGCCTTAATTCGTCCGCACCTGGTCGGTATCTGCAACACCGATCTGGAGATCACTCGTGGCTACATGAATTTTCGCGGCGTACTTGGTCATGAGTTTGTTGGTACCGTTGTCGCCAGTGACGATCCATCCTGGCAGGGGAAGCGCGTCGTCGGAGAAATTAATGCGGCCTGTCGCCGCTGCCCCACCTGTTTGCGCGGCGATGTCAGCCATTGTCCACAACGCACAACCCTTGGTATCTACCGGCGTGATGGAGCGATGGCCGACCTGTTCACGTTACCCGAGGCCTGCCTGCACGAAGTGCCTGCCTCGGTGAGTGATGAAGCTGCGGTCTTCACCGAACCGCTGGCAGCCGCGCTCGAAATCGTCGAACAGAGCCATATTCGTCCAACCGAGCGGGTTGCTGTCGTAGGTGACGGCAAACTCGGTGCTATGATCGTTCAAGTTCTCCGTCTCACCGGTTGTGAACTCACGCTGATCGGTCGGCATCCCGAACGGTGGGACGTTTACCGTCAGCAGGGAATAACCTGTGTGCGCAGTACAGACCTTCCCGGCACCTTATTTGATGTCGTCGTCGATTGTACCGGTAATCCATCTGGCTTGAATATCGCACGACAAATCATTCGTCCACGTGGTCGATTAATCTTGAAGAGCACCTTTGCTGCCGAGACTCAGCTTAACCTTAGCATGGTGGTAGTTGATGAGATTCAATTGATTGGCTCGCGCTGTGGGCCATTTGCGCCCGCATTACGCTTACTAGAACGGGGACTGATTGCCACCACTCCCTTGATCAGTGCCCGTTATCCACTTGCTGAAGGTTTACAAGCGTTTGCCGCTGCTCCCGGCCAACTTAAGGTTTTGCTCAGTGTCTGAAGAAGTTCATCTGCCAACAGTTCTTTTCGCCGACGACGACCCCCATATTCGTACCTTGCTCAGTGATACATTGACGCAAGCCGGTTTCGCTGTACTGGCTGCCGAAGATGGGTTGTCGTTGATTCGGATTGCCCAAGAGCAGTTACCAGACATCATTCTCGTTGATCTAATGCTCCCTGGGGTTGATGGTTACGAGGCAATTCGGCAACTGCGGAATGATACCCGCACTGCCCATCTGCCTATCATTATTGTGACTGCACGTGCCAACCCATCTGATGTCGTCATCGGTTTTGATACCGGTGCCGATGATTACATCACCAAGCCGTTCAACGAAGCCGAACTTGTGGCACGTATTCGTTCGTTACTGCGGCGCATAACGAAGCGTCCGGTTCGCAACCCATTGACCGGTTTGCCCGGCAATGTGCTCATCGGTGAGGAAATTCGCTACCGGCTTCAGCGCGGTGAACCATTTACTTTACTTTACACAGACATCAACGAATTCAAGGCGTTTAACGACAAGTATGGCTTTGCCCGTGGTGACCAGGTAATTCGCCTGGTAGCCGAACTTTGCGAGCAGGCACAACAATTCTTTGCACCTCATGCTATCTTTGTCGGCCACATAGGCGGTGATGATTTTGTACTGCTCTGTCCGAGTACAGTTGCTGCTGACCTGGCGCGGTGGCTGGTTGATCAATTTGAACAGGCAGCATTATCGCTCTACGATGAGGAAGACCGCCAACGCGGCTACCTGGTCGGGTATGATCGAGCCGGTAATTTGCGCCATATTCCACTGGCTACGATGGCTGTCGGTGGGGTTTCGAGCCGCCTGGATGCGACCGTTGATGAATTGTCACGGGAAGCAGCAGCCATGAAACACGCGGCCAAGGTCTTTGGTACCAGTGCAGTCATCATTGATCATGTGCGCCTGCGCTAATGGATGGTCTTGCCAGGGGTAGCACGGGCATCAGCCTGTGCTCCCTTATTCTCTGTAACTTGTCGGGCCATACATCTACACAGCCAATTTTCAGTTCAGACTCCAGGTGTGGACAGAAAGTCACCGGCTGACATCTCCCGCATTGCGTGTTCGCAGTTATCACGCTATCGTGGTGATGATGTCTCTACCGTTGCATTACCAGCTTTATGACCAGTTCATCCTCACATCAATAGTTAACAGATCTCAACCGGATTGAGCGCTTTCTGGTGCGATAGAAGGCGATCCGGTGTTGAAATGTTCATTGTTGTCTCAAATCGGGGCATGGTATAATTTCGCCAGTGTCATTATCGTGAAAGAATCCACGAATATTAGGTTACTGCAATGATTGCCTGGTTGATTTTCTGGCTCGCAGCGATTGTAGCTATCGGTGGTCAAATTCCGTTGATTCTTGCCGCGTGGCGTCTGTACCGGCAACCATTCCAGCAGGCACCGGCCAACGTACCGCGCAGTGATGGTCGGGCAGATTTGGGGTGGACAATTCTCACTGCGCTGGCGACGCTGGCGCTGTTTGGTGCTGCGTATCTGGCTTTGCCGTAAGAGCGTGAGGAGTGTATGGCAGCGCGTTCTCTAATGCGAATCTTGCTTGTTGGTTTAGGCTTAACGCTGGCCACAATCATCTCAGGTGCACTGGTCACTATCTCGGCCAGTGCGACCGTCTGTTCGTCGTGGCCTTTGTGTCTGGAAGAACTGGTACAGAGCCAGAATCCATTGGTCTGGATATCACTCTTGCACCGACTGTTCGTCGCGCTGGCACTACTGGCTGTGTTCGCCGGTCTGGTAGCTGTCTGGCGGTCATCGGACACTGCCGGGTTACCGCGCATAACGGCAGGTATAGCTGCCGCATTCTTTCTCTTACAGGCTCTGGCAGGCGCGTTGCTGGTCTGGGGCGTTCCGGCGATGGTGGCTGATGTATGGCACCTGAGTGGCGCGCTACTGGCGTTCGGGGCGCAAAGCCTCACCATTGCCCTCATCGCCGTGCCAACGCCGGCCACACCAGAGCGACTGGCCGGGCGAGCGGCACAGATGCAGCGCCGTCTGCGCAGTCTGGCGTGGTGGTCAGCAGCCGCTGCCGGGGTTGCGGCCCTGGCTATCGGCGCACGCAGTGTCGTTCCCGGCTTTGGGATGATGACGGCGGTGCCGACAAACAGCGTCAGTGCAGTCGGCTTTGCCGCTTTGCTGTCGGTGTGGATGGCCCTGGAAGCGCGACGGCGGCTACGACCCGTCGCTGAAACTCCAGCACTGGCGCTGGCGTTGCCGCGCTACAGTCTGTTCCTGCCGGCGCTGGCCTTACTTGCCCTTCTTGGCGCCTTCATCCCGGTGGCTGGACATCTGATCAGTCTGACCGCCATTGCGCTCCTCTGGGCCGCTACGATCATCGCTGCCGTGATCCTGCAACGGGTACCATTCTCATTTGCAACCGCTACCGCAGGTGTGCGTTCGCAGCCGGCCTGGCGAACAGTTGTAGCCGACTATATTAGCCTGACCAAGCCCAAAGTTATTTCGCTGCTCCTGGTAACCACTCTGACCACCATGTTCATCACCGAAGCCGGGCTACCATCGTGGTGGCTGGTGATCTGGACAATGATCGGTGGCTATCTGGCTGCCGGCGGTGCGGGGGCGATCAATTGTGCCTTCGACAGCGATATTGACATCAACATGGGGCGCACCAGCCGGCGTCCGGTACCGAGTGGTCGCATCTCGCGGCGGGCGGCGTTCATCTTTGGTTTGATTTTGAGCGTGCTATCGATCATTGTGCTCTGGGTCTTCACCACACCGCTGGCGGCCTTCTTCGCCTTGCTGGGCATCATCTACTACGCCTGGTTCTATACGGGCTGGCTCAAACGATCAACCTGGCAAAACATCATCATTGGTGGTGGGGCCGGCGCCATTCCGCCACTCGTAGGCTGGACGGCAGTAACCGGTTCGGTTAGCCTGATGGCAGTCGTGCTGTTTGCAATCATTTTCTACTGGACTCCACCCCATTTCTGGGCGTTAGCCCTGGTGAAGCAGAAGGATTATGCGCGGGCCGGCGTGCCAATGTTACCGGTTGTGGCCGGTGAAGCCGAAACGCGCTGGCAGATTCTGGTCTACTCGGCAATCATGGTGGCGGTATCATTGTTGCCGGTAGCGATAGGGGCCATGAGCTGGATATATCTCATCGGGGCAGTCGTCCTGGGTCTACGCTTCATGCGCGATGCCTGGGCCGTGTGGCGCGTGGGCGATCAGGCAGCGATCTGGGGTCTATACAAATACTCGTTGCTCTACCTGGCGCTCGTATTTGCCGCGATGGTGGCCGACCGCCTGATCATCGGCTAACCTGGCCCAGTGATGACTTTTGAAAGATAGTACTAGCATTTTCGGCCAACATCGTGTATACTGCACATATTGAAGGAGGCAGGCGCTTCGGCGACTGTACATTATGGTCAAGGAGTAGTCCATGACAACGGTTGATCTCAATCAGATCACATTCCAACCGGCCACCCCACAACCGCTGCTGACCATCAGCGAAGCGGCGAGCAGCCGTCTGCTCAAGATGATGCAGGAAAAAGAACTGGAAGGCTATGCCTTGCGCGTATTTGTTGCTGGTGGTGGTTGTTCGGGCCTCCAGTACGGCATGACCTTCGACGACGAGGTACGCGAAGGCGACAACGAGTTTTACGCCGGCAACCTGCGGGTACTGGTCGACCCGATCAGCGCCCAATACCTGTTTGGCGCATCGATTGATTTTGTCGATACGCTGATGGGTGGTGGCTTCAAGATTGACAACCCGAATGCCGTTTCCTCGTGCGGTTGTGGCCACTCATTCCGCGCCCGCGACACCGACTACAGCGAAGACGATGAGGACGCGCCGGTCGGTGGATGCAGTGCGTGTGGGATGTAGGCACAGCATCTGGTAGGCTAAATCATTTACCCAAATCTCCTCATCTTCTGAATGATGAGGAGGTTTTGTGTTTCATTGAACCGGGTAATCTCTGGCAGGACATAAAGGGGCGGGTTTTTCAGCCGCCCCTTTCATGTGTTGTATGTTACGAGTGGATGACCATGCTGTTGTTCACCGGGAACGCGCATGTCGTATGCTTGGGTGGTGTGGCATGCTCGACATATATGGTATGCCGTTCCACAATGCAGTCCTCTGTGCTGTACCGCGAATATGCGTAGCAGCAATAGTTTTACCCTGAACAAAATTATTATTTGTTCACATTCGTGCTCTTGTGTCTAATCTCTACTCGAAGTCGGCCTTCCTGTGTTTACAACGATTGACCTCTTTACCCGGTAATCGTGTAATACCCCTCCCCCCCACACGTCCGACACAGGGTTTGACCATCGCGGATTACTTCGCGGGCGTTGATGATCTCTTCGCCGCAGTGGTCGCAGGTAGTCCGTAAACCGTTGCGGCTGATGATGGCCTTGAGATCAACGGTCAGGGTGATCGGTTGGGCGATGAGGAGATCGGTTAGTGGCATCAATTGATAGGCGATTAGATACGCATGCCAGCGGCTGCGGGCGTTGGGTGCGTACTGCCGGGCCAGATCGCGCACATTGGGGCGCGGCGCAATGCGGAATGCCTGCCCGGTTTGGGTGTCTACGAAGGTTGCCGCGACTTTGCCTTCGTCCATCAGCCGCATGGTGCGGCGCCCCAACCAGCAACCGGTCGTTACGCTTACGCCGTCGGCAAAACAGCCGTCGGTTTCGACAAAGGTGTAGAGGCGTTTGTTCTTTTGAGGCAGGGTTAGACCCAGCAGTTCACCAGCATACATGCCCATGCGGGCACCAAGCACCTGACGTGGGCAGAGATGACGGTGCATTGCCGATGACTGGCGGAGAAAGTCGGCTAACGGGGCAGGGGCAACGAGCAGTTCCAGCGATGTGGTATCGATCAGATCATCAACCGACACGGTCGTTCCTCCTCTAGCTTTGTGGTGATGTAGCCTGGTGTAGTGCGGTACGTGCCCAACGCAGTGCCATCATCATTGTTGGGAAGCCAAGTGTGGTTACGCCCAGGATCAGGGTGTGTTCAATCTCTGCCGCAGTTGCGCCTGCTGCCAGCGCACGATGCACGTGGGAATGGACGGCACCCTCTGAGCCGAGAGCGGCTGCCATTGCCAGTTTAACCAGTTCGCGGGTTTTGGCGTCGAGTGGGCCGGCCTCGGCTGCTGCTGCACCCAGTTGTTCGTACACGCCGGCTACCGTTGGGTAGTCTTGCAAAAAGGTACGGTACGCTTCGGGCAGTTGACTCATGATAGCCTCCCAGGTGTATATTCCAGTTTGACGTTCTATGTCAGTTGCAAATACTGGCGATGCAGAACGGGCATAGATACCGCATTGCGCCGTCCGGTGTCGCGCATCCTTGTGATGGTATCTGCAATGACTTCTCGTTCCTTGCGCAGTACAATGCGCTTCACCTGTTGTCTGAATGAGCGAGCAGGCATCCTGTTCTGAGTTGTTGAGTGTGAATGTATGATAACTCAAGTTGCCACCTATGCTGTGAGCAGGTCATGGAGGCTGACTGTCAGAATGAACAGCATGACGTTGCCCACAACACTGTGTAGAGTAACCGAATGAACAACGTGGGTAGCAGCCTGTTCCCATAGACGTGCTACATCACGTCTCGCGGTAGCAACCCAGGTTATACCCATCCTCTGTGTCCTCTGTGTCTCTGTGGTGATAAAGGTAGTAGCTTGGGTTATGGTACCAGATTTATCTGAAACGAAGATGCGACACACGTTCGTGGTGTGTCGCACCCGCTTATCCCTGCCTTCCTGTATCGTGTCACGGTTAAGGAGTGCCACCTCTGTGTGTTAGCCAACTCGCTCCAGTTTCACCTTCGTGTCGTAGAAGACGGCACTGCCGCCGACCAGGTCGCTCAGGGTTACATTGCCCAGTACTGGATCAACGCGCATGGCAGCATTGGCGTGAATGCCGGCAGCCCGGCGCGGGTCGGCGGGGATGGTGACGCCGTCAATAACGATGTCGCTGGCGCCGCTGGCGAAGTGGCCCCAACCGAGCGGGAAGGAGATGACACCAGGGCGGATGCCCTCGATCACCTTCACTTTGCCGATCATCGGTTTGCGCGTACCGTTCTGCAAATCCCAGACCCCGTCGGGGTTGCTGGCCGAGCTGATGCGTACCCGATCACCGTTGCGTAAACCGAGACGTTCGGCATCGAGGCGATTGATCAGGATGGCGTTTTCGGGCATTAGGGCGAGGAGCCAGTAGTCGGCAATGCCACGCGCCTTCGCCATCATTGCCTCTTTGTAGGTGACCAGGTGCAGGTCGTAACCTTCATCAACGATTGGTGTGCCGTCGGCAGCCAAACCAGCCGGGATGTAGGTCGGGTAGCCGATCAGATGATCGCCGGTCATGGAGTTGATGGTGGTTGCCGTCTTCTCTTGATACAGGTTGATCTGTTTGGCGTATGGGTTGCCGGCCAGATCACCCTTCCAGCCCTTCTCGTAAGCCTGGTAGCGGCCACCACGGTTGAGAACGTAGACCGTTTGTCGCCAGAGCTGTTCATCATTGCCGATAGCGGCACGCCATTTGGCTTCATCAAACACGCTCGGCGGCAGGAAGCGGCGTGCCCGGCGGAAGACCTCTAATTCGGCATAGTCGGCTGGAGGTACGCCATCGCTGCCGTCTTCCTTCTCGCCGAAGGCGATGTTGGCCGCCAGTTTCAGGTAGAGGTGTTCGGGCCGGGTGAAGGGGATGCCTTCGCCAAAACCGTTCGGGCCGAAGCCAGGTAGTTCGAGCCGCTCGGCAATCGCGAGCACCAGTGCCTCGAAGCTGAGCGGAATCTCTTCGCCGAAGACCTTGACGGTTGGCCAGTTCGGTAAGCTGATCGCAGGCTGGCGAATGTTTTCCACCTTCCACGGGACGCTGGGGTGTGAGCCGTGGAATTCCCAGCGCTCAAGGAAGCTCAGGTCGGGGAAGATGTAGTCGGCATAGGTGCTGGTTTCACCAACCATGACGTCGCTGGTGATGATCAGCGGGATTTTCTTCGGGTCGGCCAGTATCTCGATGGTCGTCTGCGCCGCCGGCAAGGCGTAATTGATGGCCGACATGTAGAACATGGCGACTTTGATCTGGTACGGATAGGCATCACCCATCGAGGGGATGTCTTCCTGGTAGACATCGGTCGCCAGCGGGAACCATGGTCGGCGCGCCGGATAGCCATTGAATAGCGTTGATTTTTCGTAGGCGGTATTCGTGCGCAGCAGGTCGATGCCAAACGGGACGTTGGCACCGTTCGTCATCTTCTCAACCTCAAATGGCCCCTTTGCCTTCGTCCCCAGTCGGTCGTAGGTCGTAGGCTTGATCAACCCGCCGCGGTGGTCGAAGTTGCCGATCAGGGCATTGAGGGTGTAGAAGGCGAAATTGGTGTAGAAGCCGTTGGTGTGTTGCGATGGGCCCCGGTGAATGTCGGCCACTGCGCGCGTTCCGTGGCTGGTAAATTCGTAAGCGATCTCGATGATGTCTTCCGCTTTCACATCGGCAATCGCCGCCCATTCCTCAATGGTATGCGTGCTGGCTGCCTCGTAGATCACCTGCAAGCTACTCTTCACCGCGATGCCATTCAGTTCAGTATCGACCAGGAGATCACCAATCACCGGGGCGGCTTCGGGATCGTTCGGATCGATGGGGGTCGGTACGCCGTTGACCAGGGCAACGAAAGGATCGAAGCTGAAGCGCGTGCCATCAGCCGTCACATACGCTTTCGTCTTCTTCCCTTCGGCATCGGTCTCTTCAACGACAGTCGTCAATCCAATCTCACTGGCACGGAGGAACTTGCCCGGTACGCCGTCTTTGACCTTCACCAGCCAGGTGGCATTGGTCCAGCTCGGTTCGCCGTTGGCGGCAGCGGCGGCTTTGTTGGCAGCGGCGAGGAAACGAGTGTTGTAGCGCTGCTGTTCGATGATCCAGCGGATCATTGCCATTGCGAAGGCGGCGTCGGTGCCCGGTTTGATTGGTAGCCATTTCCAGGCTTTGCTGGCCAGTTTGCTCAAGCGTGGATCAAGTACGACATACCGCAGCCGACTGTTGATCACGCCTTGCGTAATGCGTGGTGATTGTGGAGTGGGGCCGTAGTTGGCTTCAAAGTGGTTGGTACCGACAAAGATGACGAATTCGGCATTACCCAAATCGGCCTGCCAGTAGAATTTCTGGCCGCCACTGAATTTGCCGGTCTTGGGATCGAACTGCTCGCTCATCGCTTTGCCGGTGAAATAGAGCGATCCCTGGCAAACGGTGGTGTGGCCGTTGGCGTTGACCGAACCGAAGCCTTTCTTGACGAAGCGTTGCACGAGGTCGCCACGACCGTTCTTCAACCGTCCCCAAACGAAGGCGAATTGATTGTTCTTTGGCCCCAGATCGGGATGGTCAGGATCGATCAGTACATCGAGATGGTCGGCAAAGTCGCGTTTGAATTGCTCGACGAGGGCCGGTTTCTCTTCCGGCCTGGCGGCTAAAATTGCATTGACCGCGTTTGCCATCTCTTTGGCCAGTTTGGCGTCCTTGAGGGCATAGAGCGCGCGCAGCCCTTCTACCGGCCCTTCGCCGAACAGATCGCCACCTTCCACAATCTCAGTAATTGCCTGGTCGAAGTCAATGGTGATCCATTGGCCGCCACCGCGCGGTGTGCCCGGTTTGCGTTTGAGCACCCGCATCAGTCGGTACGGGTCGTAGGCGGTCTGGATGCCGGCATGACCTTTCGGGCAGAGCGCGCCGTCAATGGAGCCGCTGGCGCTAATTGGGGTGCTGAAAGGCAATGGCGGTTCCATCGTCCACGGGCTGTACGGATTACCTTCCAGCTTGGCTGCGACGCCATCGATCAGTTTGACTTTGAGACCGCAGCCGGTATTGCATTGCAAACAGACCGTCTGGATAGAGTTGGCCGCATCGACGAGCGGCAGTTCGAGTGCCGGTGCTTCGCCGCGAGCCAGGCCGGCCAGCGGGCCAAAGCCGAGGAGCGCAGCGCCGCCACCGAGCAGAGCCGAAGTCTTGAGAAAGTCGCGTCGACTCATGCTTTGGTCGGTGCGAGTGGATGTTTCAGGTTGCCGTTTCATATCAACACTCCTGTCGTTGGGGCAGGGGATAACGACCAATGATACGTGTCATCTAATCGGCAGCGCTACTTGCTTCCGTTGGTAGACGATTGAAGAGCGGTAATCGATCTGTGCCGAGCAGGAACCCGATGGTTGCAGCACCGACGATACCCGCCGTAACCGCCCATTCCATCAAACTGGGGCTGTAGGTGAAGCTCAGATGTGGGCCGTGGAACGCTTCACCCAGACCTTGCAGTTCGGGCAGGCTGAGAGCCGGGAAGATGATGTTGGCACGCGCTACCGCCAGGCCGATCAGCACACATACACCCATCAAACCGGCAGCAAAGCCGCGCTGTCCAACCGGCATAGTCAGCACAATGAGCGGGATCAGCATGCCGAGTCCGAGTTGCAACAGCCAGAATGCCCAGCCGTAGGGGCCAAACAGGACGAGATTGATCGCTGCTGCGCCGTGGCTACTGTTCTGGTAGAGGGCTTGCGAGACGTCGCTCCAGAGGTAGTAGCCTTTCACCAGCAAAAGCACGACCATCGCCAGGCTGAGAATGCGTAACTGTTGCGAGCGGCGTGGATCGCGGAGTGGGCCGAACCAGCCGATGGCGATCAGCATTAGCGCCACACCAGAGGTGAGGTTGAAGACGGGGAACTGCGCCGGTAAGTTGCTGACGTGCCAACTGATCCGGTTTTGGTTGACACCGAGCAGGGCACCGATCCCACCACTGAGGAAGATGGCGAGAATAAGGCCAATTGCCATTACCGGCTTTAACCAGCGTGAGGGTTGTGGCCGTAAACTGAGCCAGAGGCTGATCACAACGATACCCAAAAAGATGGTGTAGCCCCAGACCAGTTGCGCCATAACCGAACCGAAATTGGGCTGGAGATAGACTTTCCAGATGCGCGTCATGTGACCGAGGTCAAGGCCGATTGCTACCAGCCCTGCCGGCATTGCCACCAGCGATCCCCAGAGTGCCATGCGTCCGCTCCCACGGAAGATCGGCAGCTCGAAGAGCAGATCGAGGGTTGCCAGCATAAAGGCTCCGGTTGCTACCCCGGCGAAGAACATATACAGCGCTACCCACAGCCCCCAGACAACGTATGAGCCGTAATTGGCATGCATATGACCGTAGACAAGGCGGTCGTACAATCCCCACAGGCCGACGAGCAGGCCAAGGGTGCCGGCGAGATAGAGGAGTCGCTTAAGCATAGGTCTGCTCCTCACTGCAAATAGTAGACACGCGGCTCGGTGCCGAGGTCTTCTTTCAACCGCATGACATTGGGTTTGGCAATCAGTTCGCTAACCAGGCTATCGGGATCATTGGCATCACCGAAGAAGGTGGCGCGCCCGATGCAGGTCGTGACACAGGCCGGGAGTTGACCGTTGAGTACCCGGTGCATGCAGAAGTGGCATTTACGCACGTTCCCAACCGGCGAGTCGTGGAGGTTGCGCCGTGCGTGGGCTTTGCCGTACTCGAAGGTGGTGACCGTCTCGTAGGTCGCTGCCTGATCGGCGCCAAACATGACGCCAGGGTCGGTGGTGTCGGCGGTGTAGGTGTATCCGAAATCGAAGGTGCGCGCACCATACGGACACGCAGCGATACAGGCACGGCAGCCAATGCACTGCTCGTAGTCTACTTCGACGACGCCATGCTCGTTGGTGAAGGTGGCCGAGACCGGGCAAACCCCGGTGCAGGGCGGATTGTCGCATTGCATACAGGGTCGGGGAATGAAGCGGCGCGTGACATTGGGGTAGCGACCGATCTCTTCGTCGATCACCGGTCGGTAGACCACGCCGGGTGGCAGTTTGTTCTCGGCCACGCAGGCGATGGTGCAACCGTGACAACCGACGCAGGCGCGGAGATCAATCACCATCACCCAACGGCGTTCGGCGACCGGTTTGGCGAGTGCCCGCAGCAGTTCGGCCCGCATCCGCTCCAGATGATCGAGGGGTGTACCGCTCACTTTGGTTGCACGGAGGCGAGCAATCTCGGCTTCGTAGGCGGCCAGGGCTTCTTCAGGCGAAAGCACATCGATAGTGTCGGCTGATTTTCCGGTGCTGGCAGGGAGACCTGCCTGTACTGAAGCCGCAGCGAGGGCACCGGCGCCGGCTACCAGTGCACCGAGTAAACCTCTGCGGCTTACCGGGGTTAAGGGGATAGTTGGTTGCCGGGTCATAGTCCAGGCTCCTTGTACTAATGCGGATTGCTTATCTACGGCATTCCCGCTAATCCCACTTTACATCTGTGCCGGTGCCACCGGTAGCAGGAAAAGTCAGGTTATTGATCGGCTTGTGTCAGGATTTTCCCGACAGCCATTGTCCGCTTGCAACCGGATCAGGTCGGTGTCAACAGGTTATGGTTGAGTGCGTACTGCACCAGCGCGGCGCGCGAGCGCAGGCCAAGTTTCTCCATGCCACGGGTGCGATAGGTTTCGACCGTTTTGGGACTGAGGCTCAATTGTTCGGCAATCTCGGCGGCAGTGTAGCCACGGGCGACCAGCAAGAGAACCTCGCGTTCGCGCTCGCTCAGACTTTCCCAGGGATTCAGAGCCGGTGTCTGTGGAAGCAAATCCTCTAGTAACTGACGGGTTAGCGCTGGATGGATGTAAAGTTCCCCGCGTAGAACTGCCCGAATCGCCGCAATCAGTTCGGCGTCAGCGGCACGCTTCAGAACATAGCCGTTGGCACCGGCAGCCAGAGCCTGTCGCACGTACCCTTCGTCATCGTGCATGGTAAGCACCAGGATGCGACTGTGCGGAGCTACTGCGCGTAAGGCTGGAATGGCTGCCAGACCACTGCTCCCGGTCAGGCTGAGATCGAGCAGGATCAGGTCGGGCTGCAGAGTAGTGGCCTGCACCACGGCTGTCCGTACATCTTCCGCCTCGCCGATAACGCGCAGATCGGGTTGCCCGTCGAGCAGAAGCCGTAAACCGGCACGCAGCACAGCGTGATCATCAACTAAGAGAATGCTGCTCATAGCACTCCTCATGCCTGGTCGTTAAAGGAATTTCCACGTACAACGTGGTGCCACTACCGGGAGACGACTCGATGATGAGCTGGCCGTTCAAAAGCGCTGCCCGTTCACGGATGCCGTTCAATCCCAGATGACCGTCACCGTGCAGGGCATTCGGATCAAAACCACATCCGTCATCCTCAATGATCGCACGCACTCGATCAGCACGACGTTCAATCACGACGCTGGCGGTGCTCGCGTGGGCATGTCGGATGATGTTCGTTAATCCCTCTTGTACAATCCGGTATAGTGCTGTCTCTACCACCGGATCGAGGCGGAAATCATCTAACCCCGGTAGTGCCAGATCAATGATCAAACCACTGCGAGCACGACACTCGGCTACATACCGTTGCAAGGCAGCCGCCAATCCCAGATCGTCAAGCACGCTTGGCCGTAGTTGCCGGGCCAGTGCATGGAGATCGTTGAGAATTTGCCCGACGATGCTCCGCAGATCATCTACCTGTTGCGCAATCTCCGGCGAGCGGTGGCGGTCGGCGAGTGAGCGTAAGCCGACCAGCAATGAGGTCAGAGCCTGACTGGTGCTATCGTGCAGTTCACGGGCGATCCGCTTGCGTTCCTCTTCCTGAGCGGTAATAATTTGCGTGACATACTGAGCACGTAGATGTTCACGTTCGGCCCGTTCACGCTCAGCCTGCGCCAGCGCCTCACTCATCGCGTTAAACGCATCGGTGAGCTGCCCAATTTCATCGTTGGCCCAACGTCGGGCACGCTGACTGAAATCACCGAGCGCAACCGCCTTAGTGAGCGCTACCAGTTGTAAGATGGGCCTGGTCAGAAGCCAGGTTAGAAACGCTGCGGCAGTGATGCCGATAGCTGCCGCCATAATGGTGGTGATTAACAACTGCCCGGTGACGGCAGCGACTGTCTGTTCACGGGCGGCCAGCGAGAGGCCGACTCGGGCGATACCGGCACGACCGTCGAACATGGGCACCGCCGTATCCCAAATATCACCTTCATTCGTTGCCAGCAGCACACTGCGATGATGTTCTTGCGCTGTTACCGTGTTGGCATCGCGCAAACCGACCGGAAAGCCGCTGCCAAAAGTGTGAGCGACAATCGTGCCCTCTGAATCAATGATGAAAGCGTAGCGTAGATCAGGGTTATTCTCCTGAGTGTCTTGCAACAAGCGGAAGAGTCTGTAATAATCGCGCATCAGTACCAAATCGGTAGAGCGGGCGGCAACGTCGCGGGCAATGGCAATTGACCGTTCGTGCGTTTGCACAGTGAGGGTATGCTCCAGCAGTGTCCGTACTTCGATGGTAGCAGCCACACCCATCAAGACTACCAGTCCCAGTACAATACCCAGAATTTTGGCGCGAATATTTACCGAGCCGACAATCTGCCATAGCGTTGTCGCCCATCGTACAACCTGATGTGGCAAGAACCCTGCGTTCATGGCGATACCGGTCCTACTTGTGAGCGTAGTAGCCGGGCACTGGCGTAGGCTGCATCGTCAATCATGACGAAGCGATCAATGCCTAACGACTCCAAGGCAGTTTGGGCCAGGGGTGAAGGATCGTCAGCCATGCCCAGCAGAATATTTTGCAGCTCAGCACGCAACTGAGGCCGGACTCCCGGTCCAACCACAACCGGTGGAATGCCGAACGGCGGTGAGGTGTGGATCACTTTTACCTGCTCACGTAGTTCGGGATGCCGGGATAGGGCAAAGTGGAACACCAGACTATCAACGGCGGCACCATCGGCGAGGCCGTTAGCCACTGCTTCGATTGCCGCGTCGTGACTGTAGGTGAAGAACGTATCCTGGAAAAAGCTCTCTGGACTATCACCCAGCTCTTGCACCAGGGCCGTTGGGTAGACGCGCCCGCTAAACGACGTTGGATCAGTAAAGGCAAAGACCTTACCACGCAGATCGGCCATAGAACGGGCCGGGCTATCCGTCGGTACAATCAGGAGCGAATGGTACGTTGTTTCACCGTTGACCTGGGGAGCAACCAGCAGACTCATCCCGTAGCGGTCACGTCCATCAATGTAGGCACTGGTGCAGACAAACGCAACATCGACTTCATTGCGCCCGATCAACTCGTTCGTTTCGGTGTAGGTACGGCGCTGAATCAAGGTTACTTCACGGCCAAGCCGGGCGCTCAGGTAATCGAGCAACGGTTGGTAGCTCTGCACCGTTCCCTGGGCTGAAATGACCGATGCCACCGATACCCGCAGGGGTGGTGACGTTACCGGCGTGGGCATTGGCAGTGGTTGCAGATCGTCAAGCTGGATGAGAGAGGTTGTCGTGCGCTGGCAACCACTGATCCCAAGCAGTATGATAAAGATGATGAACAGATAATATTTCATAACTCGTCACTATGCCATTCTTTGTGACAAAGCGATCATATCATTTGCCTCTTGCCTGATACAGAAAGAGATCGTAACTGTTGGTGGACATTCGGCACATGCATCGTTGATAATCTTCGGGAAGGTCTGCCTGAAGATAGCGAGCGCGGTGCTGAAACCTGCCCCATCCGTGCTGTTCTGCCCGCCAGAGAGTGCGGCAGTGCTGACACCCAGATGCTGTGTGATCGAATCTGGCGCTCGTGGGCGCGAGCGGCAATATCAAATCTGGGAGCGGTGGGAGTATGCGCCGCTGACTGGCTCATCTGAAAGCGCTGGGAGCGCGAGTCGCTGGCTGGCTCTTACCTGCTACCGCCCTCCGTACCTGCTGCAAACGGAGTCGTGCAACCTTGAACCAGAGCACGACAGCGAATGCTATCCGGTATTGGTGATCCCCGCCCCTAGCGGGCTATGCATTACTCATATGTCACGTGTCACCAGCGGCAGGTGGGGTTGCGTACAGGAGTTGCCAGCGATCGGCGATGTAGTGCAGACGACGCAGCCCGGCAGCCCGTGCCAGATCGTCGTCACGCCCGGCTCTCCATCGTGTATTCGCCCCAGGAACCCGCCCAGGTGGGCAATCCATCGTACCGCGTCACTCAGTGTCGGTGGCGTGGCCGATAGGATCGGGGTAGTGTGGTGGATAAAAGAGCGTGCTTGCCACTCGTGCGGATCCAGGGCGATCTAACACGAGGCAGTGGGATTCTGCCGTGCCTCATATGTGAGCCACAGCAAGCGTCACGCGACGATGCACTAGGTCGCCAGGTCTCGCTGAATCCGGTCTGCGTCTTCCAGTTGCAGTTCATCCAGCCGACACCCGCTTTTCAGGACGACGTGATACCGCTCTACCACCCACCGATGACGGTACCAGAGGATGCACTGGCATGCCTCGGCTAGTGTGGTGACCGGTAGCGTGGTGATCGACAACCAGCACACAGGGGTTGCCTCAGGAGGTAGACTCTCCTCTTCTGCCTGGATACTGTGCAGCGGAAGCGACGATAACGAGGACCGCTGCCACTGCTGTCGCAGGGGAAGGATGGTCAGCGGTATCGTGCGCACGGTGATGGTGCCTGACGTAGTGGCTGGTTATCTGTGCGCTGCATCGGAATGGTAACGTGCCCTCACGCCGGATGCTGGCGGATGGCCTGCCACAGATACCTGGCTTGCATTGTCTAACAGCCCCAGACCTTGGGTAGTCGGATGTTGGGTGACGTTCAGCTCAGTCGTACCTGGATGACCAGAATCATCGGATGTGCTCGCACACGTTCCGTCGTCACGTGTCAATGCGTCGCCCGAATCGCCGCTGGACTACCCCAATCCGAACGCCATAGCCGATAGGCCCCGTTGGTGGTTGCCCGGCTCACGCACGCCTGCGGCACGCTGGCGGTCGGCTGCGCAGCCACCGCCTCGACTAGGCGAATTAGACGCCGATTCCTGCGGGTATCACCTCATCGAGCGTATCGCATCGTGCGCAGTCCACGATGGCATCGTCGTGTCACGCTGCCTCCTGGTTGATTGCTCCTCATACGATTACCACAACCCGCACGTGGGTCCGAGTTATGGGTAATGCATAGCCGCTGGGGGGAGAGGGGAGCATCTGTCTTTGCTGGGGCGTTTCGATGCTACAGAAGTTGCATTGGTTCATATGTTCTGTCTGTTCTTGAATGGGAGAAGGGGGAGATAAGGTGTCATCACTCCTGGAACAGGAAATGGCACGCAGGAACCAGCCGAGAAACTCTTCCCTGTGACGACCGCGCTTCCTCCACCCTGCTCGCCCGATATGAACGTCTCTATGGCTTGGTAAGGATCGCAGCGTAGAACTGCAACCCGACGCCTTCCTGATCCGATTCGGTGATGTAGTCGGCGGGAAGCCCAAGGAACTCGTGCAACGGCATTAATCCCGTTGGTGGGATCTGCCACGGTCGACTGAGCGCGATGCACTCCTCTAGCGAATAGAGCCAGAAGGGTGATCCTGCCTGACGGAACATGTCGATAAACTGTTCCATACGCGGAGTCATTAGCCCTGGCATTTTGGTTTCGTAGGTGATGTAAAGACGGGAGCCTGGCGCTGCCCACTCATAGAGATCATGGAAGAGGTGTGAAATCTCGTCAGGAGAGAGAAAGACGGTGATACCGTTCAACCCGAATGCCACCCGCCGCTCACCTCCCAGAAAATTCTGCACCTCCGGCGAATCGAGCAGCACCCGTGCCTCGCGCACATCATGCCTCAAATACAATACATTCGGAAGATGTTCAACCAGTTGCCGCGCCAGGTTGTACGTTTCGGGATCCAGGTCGGAATAAACCACACGCGCATCTGGAAGCACGTGATGAATGTGATCGTCGGTCGGCAGACCAGAAGCGAAGTCGATGAAATGGGTCAATCCTTCCGCCCAAAGACGACGGGCGGCGTGCTGGAGAAAACTGCGCAGCATACGCACCCATTTTGGGGTGGAAGGCACGAGCGAGAACATGTACTCCGCGGCTGCCCTGTCAACCGGCAGATAGTACGAACCGCCCAGAGTATAACTGTAGATACGGGCGGCATTTGGCGTTTCCGAAGGGGATAGTTCGACTGCGCCAGACGGTTCCATACTGAGAGTCCTCCCTGTTTACACTGGTATGCGAAACACGTATCATCAGCAACGAAACGCAGTATCACCGTCCTGTTCGCGCCAGATGTACAGCGCACAGGTGCAAGCCTGCGACGTCGCCCCGATCAGGAAACAGGTACAATCAGACGTTGATGATATACAGCGATTGCGACAATGCTATGGATTATACACGATCATGCCGGAGACGAGCAATTCGCGGCGCTTCTTTACGTGCTAAAACAACGGAGGCTCATGTTCAAACTCGGTGCAATAGGGTACTACGCAGCCCTTACACCGCAGTAAACACCGATGGTTGACCGTTTTGAGATGTGCGCAGTGCACTGTGGTTAAGGGGCTATTGCTATCTGCAAGCGTTAACTTGTCCGAGCTGTGGGTGTGGTATAGCTCCCCGTTGTAGTTCTTAGTTGGTTGGGCTGCACCACTTTTGAACATGAGCCACAACGGATTATTTGTCAAGAGGACATCAATCCGAAGACCTCGATAGTCCCCCCGCGCAAAATAAATATCTCTGTGAGTAAGATTAATTTCGGGGAGTATCTTCACTTACACTTAAGATAAGGTCAATATCCTCGGTATTCCGACCCTGAACATATCTCAGGAGAGCAATGCCTCCAACCAGTGCATAAAACTGATCCTGCGCTTTTGCAGCAAATCAAACAAACGTTGAGCAGCTTGTCCATGTTGTGACGTACTTTTGAGCAGCACTGCGTATTAAGAACCTATCCGAAAACATATGGTATTATCATCGTATCGTAGATGAACCTATGGAGGAGGCAAATGAGTGAGCAACCGGTTGACGGTGGGTGGCGCATTCCCAACGAGCTGTGGTCACGCATCGAGCCCCTCCTTCCGCCTAAGCGGACGTACCCCAAGGGATGACGCCCGCGGATGCCTGATCGCCAGGCGATGGATGCCATCTGCTTCGTCCTCTGCACGGGCTGCCAATGGCAGGCTCGCTCCCGCAGCCCTATGCATTACCTATAACGCTATAGTTGTCATCTGCGTTGCTCATCAGGGAGTATCGCAGCCTGCGCTCGCCTAGTCATCATTGCATGGCACCAGCGCGGTCGTGATGCCGGAGGTGTCCGGTTCATCCCGACCGTTGCCGCAGAGCGCACTGACGGAATCCGGATGGTGACCATGGTGGCGGACGGTGGCGCCGTGCCGGATAGGGCAGGGCTGGACGCTTTCCCGCTGGGCGCTCATACCTGCCCTGGGCGCTACTACACCCTGAGCGGGCATCACTGGGTACCAGCCGGTGATAATTGTCGTCCTGTGGATGGTGACATCATCCCACATCAGTATTGGTAGGGGCGCACGGCCGTGTACCCCTATCGGGCGCGGTCAGGGTGATCCCTGCTGGCCTGTGACACGACCGATGCATCATACTAGCTGCTGGGTGACTTATAGGTAATGCAGAGCGCAGGGCGCGAGAGCGGATGGGGGCGTGTCGTATACCCCTGCCGGTCGTAGGACTAGCGTACCACGCTTGCCGCTCATCACCCTGACGTCGCATCTGAGCGCGGATGCGGTGAACCGGTCAGAATGCCTGCACCGGCACTAACACGGCATCATTCCTGCACCGAGCTGACAACCTGAATCATGCCCAGTGTTAGTTGGAATTTGACATAAGACAGGCTTCTGTTAGTCGTTCTGGAATTGCACGTTAACGTAATACGCAGGTGTCTGTCCATACATCCGTGTGGCATGGAACTCTGTTAGATTCTTTTTGGGTCTGGCGATGCCCGTGTCGTAGTTTTGATGTGCGAAAACCATGCTTCGCTACTCTCCACACCGGATGTGTGTGGTACGTGCCAGACTCCTGATCGCTATCGATCCCTGCAAGCCATTCCAGCTCAACGCCTTGCCCTGATGCATGTGACGATGCCAGATCCATCGGGAGGATATCCCGTGAAATTCAGCGAACGTAGAATGCGAGCTGCATGAGTCTTGATATAAGATGTGCTGTGAATATAATAACAACCAAATGCTCGTAATCAGACCATACCAGGAGGGTATATGTCCGGTAGCCAGTTTGGCCGACGGCAGATACTGTCAATTATTGCCGGTGGTTATGGTGGCCTGCTTTGCGCATTTGGTGCATTACTCATCTTTTTTGGCTTAGTCAACTATTCGGAAGTTGGACTGGGTGGGTTGGCGGCATTTCTGGCGATCATCTTTAGTGTGCCGATCATCCTGTTTGCGGTTGTGTTGATCGTTGCGGCTATCGGCTTGTGGAACAACCGACCCTGGGCACGGATTTTGCTGATGGTGTTAGCCGCTATCCATCTTGCGATAGCCGTGAGCATGATTCCGCTTGGCGATCTCTGGCCGATTTCACTGCTCGGTATTGCCCTGTCGGTAGGAATATTCTGGTTTGTGCGAGGTCTTCAAGAGTGAATAGAGAAGCGTGATAGCCACGCCTCTCTATCGCTATATTACGATCACATCATCAGGTTGAACAGATAGCCGACCAGGATGATCCCGCTGGCCACGACACCGACAAACGTCGCGATCAGCGGTAGCTTGAGCACACGTCGCAAAATGATCAGCTCTGGCAGGCTTAGCGCTACTACAGACATCATAAAGGCCAGCACCGTGCCGAGAGCGGCCCCTTTCGCCATCAGGGCCTGGACGACCGGAATGACACCGGCGGCGTTCGAGTACAGCGGAACGCCAAGCAAAACTCCCATCGGCACCGACCACCACGCTTCACGGCCCAGGATGCCGGCCAGCGCATCTTCGGGAACGTAACCGTGAATGCCGGCTCCAACCGCAATCCCAAGCACGACGAAGAGCCAGACCTTCCCGACAATCTCACGTGTGTTCGCCCAGGCTATGGCAAACCGGTCTGGCCACGTTGGCGTAGCCAGCGCAACCGTACCGTTGCCCCCTTTAATCTGCCAGACAAAGTCTTCGACATACCGTTCGAGATGCAGGCGTCCGATCACAATCCCGGCCAGAATAGCGACACTCATCCCGGCTACCAGATAGAGGAGAGCGACCTGCCAGCCAAACAAGCCGAAGAGCATGACCAGCGCCACCTCGTTCACCATTGGCGCGGCAATCAGAAAGGAAAAGGTGACCCCAAGCGGAATGCCGGCCTCAACAAAACCGATGAAGAGCGGTACCGCCGAACATGAACAAAATGGAGTCAGTACACCGAGACCGGCTGCCAGGATATTACCAACCCCTTCCCGCTTACCTCCCAGTAACTCGCGGGTGCGTTCCGGGCTGAAGAACGAGCGAATCGTGCTGATCAGAAAGATCATACCGCTCAAGAGTAAAAGGATTTTCGGCACATCGTACAGAAAGAAGGCAACTGCCTCACCCAGATGGGAACCCTCTTGTAGACCAATGACCTGGAAGGTGAGCCAGTTTGCCAGCGGTTGTATCAGGTTATACGCAATCAACCAGACTGCGGCTCCGCCAACTACCAGCAGCCATATCCGCCAGGCGGGACGACGATCAGCGGTTGGTGAAATGGTTTGCGCCATGATGCTATTCTCCATAAGATATGCAAGTTTTTGCATATACCAGGTTGAGAAAGAGCGGGTTGTGGCATCACCCGCTCGTGCTTGATGAACGTTTATCTCAACCAGCCGGCAATCTCCTCTTCCGAGGGAATGCGTCCGGCGGCGACCAGGACATCGTTTACCACCAGTCCCGGCGTGCGCATCACGTTCCAGCGCATAATCTGCGCGTAATCGGTAACCTTTTCGATCTCGGCTTCCAGTTGATGCTGGCGAATGACATGCCGTACACGCTCTTCCAGCTTGCGACAATTGGCGCATCCCGGCCCCAGGACTTTAACGCTGACCATAGATTGTGCTCCTGTAACGGTTCTATGCGGTTGGTGCCGTACAACGCGGACATGAACAACGTACCGTCGTCGGCGTCACCAGTTCATCCTCACCTACCAGGGTGCGGGCCACATCGAGAATAGTGAATACATCGCGATGCCCGATGCGATAGTAGATGTTCGGCCCTTCGCGCCGATCTCGGATCAGACCTGCTTTACGTAACACAGCCAGTTGCTGCGACACATACGCCTGCCGTAGCCCAAGCACGGCTTCAATGTGGCAGACACATGCCTCACCCTCGCGCAGAATGTCGAGGATCTGAATACGAACCGGATGCATGAGGGCCTTGAACAGGCGTGCCTGTTTGACGGTCGTTGTTGTTTTCATAGCTCTTATCATATTCAATTTCTTGAATGTTTGAGTTGCAAAGCCATCATCTTATCCACGCTTCAGACAACTATTGACGGTGGTATACGTGCGTTCAGACACGCTTCGTAACAGTCAGTGTGCCTCGGCGTTGGCTATGTTCGGTGTCTTTGAACTTATTTCATAAAAGCGCTGCGGTCGTGCTACCATCGCGCAGGCTTATGAATGCTTGCCTATCACGAGAGGCAGTATATCCTGTTCTCTGTCTGCCGGTATGGCAGCGAAGATGGCTGACGACCATCTCCAGTGCCATCACGCGCTGGATTGGGATTAGTTACCTTTCCCGCTCGTCATGCGCGTGTCGCGGAGTTTGGAGTACGGCAGCCATGCTGCCGCAGCAGCCGTACTCACGATCAGGCGCGTGTTATGCCGTTGACCCTACTGGTCATGAGGATGCGGTGTGTGTTCGTCACGATCACGGAGTCTGTCAGTCGTTAATGAGATAACCCAGGTTGCCGCCAATGCTGTGAGCAGGCCATGGAGACTGACTGCCGGGATGAACAGCACGACATTGCGCGTAACGCCGTGGGTGTACTTGCATGAACGATATGGCGAGCATCCAGTTCCCATCGACGCGCTACGTTACGTCTCACGGCAGCATCTCAGGTCATACCCATCCTCTGTGTCCTCCGTGCCTCTGTGGTGAAATAAGGTAGCAACTTGGGTTAATGAGATAACTTCTGTCATTCGGTTTCCTATTCTGACCTTGTAGAGATGTGCTATAGTGTGCGTATCATTGCTCCCTTGCGCGCAGGTAACGAGATGACGGTCTAACGCTACCGTCTCCTGAACAGCGCATGTGGCGAACAGAGATGCTCACCGGTCGGCACAGCGTGGATAGCGTGATGTGAAGTGCGGAAGTCAGGCTTCCACGCTCCACGTGTTTGATACCAGGTGCGGGTGTGAAGGTATCAGGTGTGTTCTCGTCACGATCATCCGGCTTATCGATGACCTCTCCTGATAGGTCAATGCTCTTTTGAGGTGCGTGATGATGCGTATTGGTGAACTTGCCCGCCAAACCGGTGTGTCGGTTAAAACCATTCGTTTTTACGAGCAGATTGGGGTGTTGCCACCCCCGCCGCGGATGGAGAACAATTATCGGTTCTACTCACCAGACATGGTTGACCGCTTACGTTTCATTACCCATGCGCGCAGTCTGGGTCTGTCATTACGCGAGATTGCTGCTATTCTCGCGCTAAGTGATCGCGGCGAACCCCCGTGCGGTGAGATGCTTGCCTCCCTGGATCGGTAAATTGCAGCTATCGATCAGCGCATTGCCGATCTTCAGGAACTTCGTACTGCGCTGATCGATCTTCGTCAGCGCGGCAATCAGGCCGCGACACCCTGGACCGATTGCATCTGTGCGCTGGTGCGTGATCGCCAGGTATGAGCGATCCCGCCTTTATTCCTCTACCTTCCACGTGCCGACGACCGTGCGCGTTGGCGTTGGTAAGCGGATCGACAACAAACCGGCGATTAAAATGAAACCAGCCGATGCCCACAGGCATGCGATCAGGCCACCAAATGGATTGCTCTGCATTCCCCACTGGTAGAGTGCGCCAGAGAGAACTGTGCCGGTGAGGCGCCCCAGGGCATTTGCCATATAGTAGAAGCCAACGTTCATCGCAACTTTGGCATCGTCGGCGTAAGCCAGGATCAGGTAGCTGTGTACAGCCGAATTCAGGGCAAAGATGATCCCAAAGGCGAGCAGACCACCAACTACACTCAGCGTTGGGATCAGACCCGCATGCAGTGTGATGGCAATCCCTGCCGGGAAGGCTGCCAGTGCGAAGGCCAGCCACATAGCGGTACGTCCGTCCGGAGCCTGGGCATTGGCGATACGCCGCCGAATGAGGGCCGGTGTGGAAGCCTGCACAAAGCCGTAGCCGATAGTCCAGGCAGCCATAAAGCCACCCGCCAGCCAGAAATCCCAGCCTAAAACGGTGATGAAGAAGACCGGCAATCCGACCACAAACCAGACATCGCGCGCCCCGAAGAGAAAAATGCGAGCTGCCGCCAGCAGATTGACCGCCCGGTTCGGCGAGAAAATCTGCTTGAATTTGGCTTTCTTGTTGGCAACACCCAGGTCGCCACTGATTGTGCTCACCGCACCAACCAGGGCCGTCAGCACCAGCACTGCCAGCATGATCAGAGCAGTCTGGAAGCCGAATAGACTGAGCAACAGTGCACCGACAAAGAAGCCCAGTCCCTTGATCGCATTCTTCGATCCGGTCAACACACTGACCCAGCGGTAAAGCTGACCTTCGCCGGTGCCGGCCACCAGCTTCACCGCACTCTTCGACGACATCTTGGTCAGGTCTTTGGCGATCCCCGACAATGCCTGCGCCGCCATCACGTATGGCACAACCAGCAGTGAAGGTGGAGCAAAAGCCAGCATACTCAGTGCAACCAGTTGGGTTGCCAGGCCGAGAAACAGCGTCAGCTTGAGACCAAAGCGCGCACCGATATAGCCACCGAAGAGATTAGTAATCACCCCAAAAATTTCGTAGAACAGAAAGAGCGAGGCTACCGCAAACGGCGAATAGCCGAGCTGAGCAAAGTAAAACAACACCAGCATCCGAATCGCGCCATCGGTGAGCGTATCGGCCCAGTAGGCGATTGTTACCAGCACATAGTTACGGCGGTCGGCGCGCTGTTGGGTCATGGTCGCCGATGCCTCAGTGGAAGGCGTTGTTTTCATAAGAGCAGGGCAACCTTTCGCGCTAATTCCACATACCGATTGGCGTATCCCCATTCATTGTCGTACCAGGCGTAAATCTTCACCTGCGTCTCGTTGGTGACCATCGTGCACAGCGAGTCGACAATCGCCGAATGTGGGTTGCCGAGGAAGTCAATCGACACCAGCGGGCGCGTCTCATAGGCGAGAATCCCCTTCAGCGCACCCTCTGCCGCTGCCTGTAACAATCCGTTCACCTCGGCAACAGTTGTCGGACGACGTACCTCGAAGACGCAATCGGTGAGCGATGCGTTCAGCAACGGTACCCGCACCGCCTGTCCGTCGAGTTTACCCTGCAATTCAGGAAAGATCAGACCGATAGCGGTTGCCGAGCCGGTCGTAGTGGGGATGAGTGACAGACTAGCCGCTCGTGCCCGTCGCAAATCTTTGTGTGGACGGTCGTGCACGGTTTGGGTGTTAGTCGAGCTGTGAATGGTTGTGATCATGCCATGGCGAATGCCAATCCCTTCGTGGATTACTTTCACAATCGGTGCCAGACAGTTGGTCGTACACGAGGCGGCCGTCAGCAGGTGATGGCGATCTGGCTCATACCAGTGATCGTTCACCCCCATAACCACATTCAGCGCCTCACCCTTTACCGGCGCCGCCACAATCACCTTCTTCACCCCAGCGCTGAAATAGGCCGCCAGTTGCTCCGCAGTGCGGAACTTGCCGGTTGCTTCAAGCACAATGTCAACGCCGGCATCTGCCCATGGCACAGCACCGGGATCGCGAATCTGACTGTAACCAACCGTTTTGTCATCGATCAGCAACTGATTGCCTTCACCGTGCACCTCAACCGACCATCGCCCCTGCGTCGAATCAAAGCTGAGGAGATGCGCTGCGGTAGCGGCATCACCGCCAACCTCGTTAATATGGACGATATCGAGTTCGGGCCATGCCCACGCCGCCCGCAGCGCGAGCCGTCCAATCCGCCCGAATCCGTTGATCCCTACGCGCACAGCCATGATATGCTCCTGATTTATATCATTCTGAATTGATGTAATTGTACGGGATGCCGGGACATCTGACAAGGGGATATTTGTACGCCTGTACGTGCCTGATAGAGGAGCTGATAGAGAAGCTACAGCGGGCTGGTTTCGTAAATCGGTCAGCCTGCTCTGGTGTGGAGTGCGGCTGGCCTGCTGCCACGAGCGCACCTGTAGCGCCCACCCCTGCCTCGCCGGTATGGAGTGCGGCTGGTCTGCTGCCACCTCCATCGCACTCACGGTCAGATGTGTGTTGTATCGTAGTGTTGCATGTGTCGCAGAGTTTGGAGTGCGGCAGCCATGCTGCCGCGAGGACATCGCTCGGAGGCACGAGGTCACCTGGAACGCCCGCCCATCCGAATATGGAGTGGCGGCAGCCATGCTGCCGCGCAGACATCGCTCGGATGCCCGCGGTCACCTGAAACGCCCACCCCTGCCTTGCCGATATGGAGTGCGGCAGCCATGCTGCCGCGCAGACATCGCTCGGATGCCCGCGGTCACCTGAAACGCCCACCCCTGCCTCGCCGATATGGAGTGCGGCAGCTCTTCATGCACCCTCGTCAACTCAGGTCTAACAATGGCTACCTTCTGGCACTGTTGTCGTTTTCAGACAAAATAGAGCGTACAAAAAGCGTTCACTATGCTATAATTGCAAACAATCATACGTTCTATCTGGTAGTATGACCATGAGTGATCTGATCAGTATAAAAGGTAGCCGCGACGGGCTACGACTTCGCTTAGATGCCAATGTTGCCTGGTCGGAATTGTTACACCGGCTCGATCTTCATCTGGGTGAACGTCAAAGCTTCTTTCACGGCGCCAACCTGGTGATCGATCTGGGTGAACGCGAAGTGTCGTCGGCACAATTGGATGAAATGTTAGCGCTCATCCGGCAGCACGGCGTGCAGGCCACAGCTATTGACTCAACGGAGCGTTCAACGCGGGCGGCTGCACGTTCGGTTGGTTTGACGGCACGACCGTTATCGCGTTCCCCTGAAGCAACACCGATGCCAGAGGCCGAAGCCTTACTGGTCATGCGTACATTACGATCAGGCCAGGTATTGCGTCATACCGGCCACATTACGCTGATCGGTGATGTCAATCCAGGCGGTGAGATTATTGCTGGCGGCAGCGTGGTGGTTTGGGGGCGGTTGCGTGGTCTGGTTCATGCCGGTGCGTTAGGTGATCGTAGCGCGATTATTTGTGCGCTTGAATTGCGCCCGACGCAATTGCGAATTGCCGATCTGATTGCACGCGCACCAGATCAACAGGCGTTGAGCCGGCCAGAGTTTGCGCGTGTGATTGCCGGCGAGATTATCGTTGATGGATGGGAAGCCTTCAAGCGCTAGTGGGGTACTATGGGGCGAGTCATAACCGTAACTTCGGGGAAAGGGGGCGTTGGCAAGACGACAACCACCGCCAATCTGGGTACGGCGCTGGCCATGCGTGGTGCCCGCGTTGCTGTGGTCGATGCCGACATTGGCCTGCGCAATCTTGATGTCGTCATGGGGCTGGAAAATCGCATCGTCTACGACCTGGTTGATGTGGTTGAGGGTCGTGCCCGTTTACGGCAGGCATTGATTAAAGATAAACGCCTGCCGGAATTGTGTTTGTTGCCGGCTGCACAGACACGTGATAAGGATGCGGTGAGTGCCCAACAAATGATCGATCTGACCCGTCAGTTACGGGCGGAGTTTGATTTTGTCTTGATTGATAGCCCGGCTGGTATCGAGGCTGGCTTTCGCAATGCTATCGCTGGTGCTGATGAGGTGATTATTGTTACGACGCCGGAGGTGTCGGCGGTACGCGATGCAGATCGAATTGTAGGTCTGATCGAGGCCGCCGAGAAAGGGCCGGCTTCGCTGATTATCAACCGCATCAAACCGCGTCTGGTGAGCCGTGGTGAGATGCTCTCGGTTGAGGATGTGCTGGAGCTACTGGCAATCTCGCTCCTGGGGATTGTTCCCGAAGATGAAACAATTGTGATTGCTACCAATCGCGGTGAGGCCGCAGTGTATGATCCAAACTCGCTGGCCGGTCGTGCTTATATTAACATTGCGCAACGGTTGGCCGGTGAGGATGTGCCGGTGATGGCGATTCCTGATCAACAAGGCATGCTTGATCGCCTGCTTAGTTTGTTCGGGCGGCGACGAACATAGACGAAAGGAGTGCCTGTGTCGTTTCTCAACGGCCTCTTCGGTCGAAAACGTGACTCCAGCGCCGAACTGGCCAAGCAACGGCTGTTGACGGTGCTGATCGACGACCGTTACAAATTGACACCGGAGATGATGGCGCAGATGAAAGCCGATCTGGCGGAAGTGCTAAAGCGCTACTTGCCGGCAATTGATGCTGAGCAGATCGAAGTCACCTTGAGTCGGGGTGAGGCTCACGATTTGCTCAAGGCTGATGTGCCGCTGCGCCGCGCAACCGATCATCCGCCGAACCGGTAGCTGTATCGTTCGCTGTTGCCGCTATAATACAGGGCGACGAATCACGCAATGGGTGGTTCGTTCGCCCTTTCGTGTCAGCGGAATCGAGGAAGAACACAATGGGACAGGAAGAGAGGCCTATTCGTTTTTCGTATCAGGCGAAATGGATTAGTAGTGCCCTGATCGTCGTCCTGACAATCTGGTTGTTGTTTGCAGTGACGCATATTTTGCCGCCATTTATTGGTGCGATCATCACTGCCTATCTGTTTAATCCATTGATTGGCTGGTTGCACCGCCGTACTCGTATCGGTCGTGCGATCTGGATTATCGTGCTCTACATTGTGGCGTTTTTCGTCCTGTATAGTCTGTTCACGGCACTCTGGCCACGGATTGTGCAGCAAAGCCGTGATCTGGCCGCTAACGCACCCGTGATCATCCGAGAATTGACGATCTTTTTTGAGCAAAATCAGACTATCGAAGTCGGTGATTTTGTGATTAGTCTGGCTCCGCTGGAAGCACAGGTTATCGGTTTAATTCGCGATGTGGCCGGTTGGTTGAGTGGAAATGTACCCAAGATCGTTTTTTCTGCCCTGGAAAGTGTGATTTATCTGTTGGTGTATCTGATCATTACGTTCTATCTGTTGTTGCAGGCACCCCAGTTGAAAGCCTGGTCACGGAGTCTCATTCCTGCACCTTACCGACGCGAAATAGGGCACCTCGGCTATCAGATTGATCGTGTCTTCAGCGCGTATATTCGCGGTCAGTTGATTTTGATCGTGATTATGTCGGTGTTGCTCTATATTCCACTTTCTATTTTGCAGGTACCATACGCGCTGGTGATAGCGGTTGCATCTGGGGTGTTGGAGATTTTGCCAATCATTGGGCCGTGGTCGGCTGCCGGCATCGCAATGACCGTAGCGCTCTTCCAGCCGGTGACGCCGTTTGGTCTTTCTAACGTCGCTCTGGCCGTGTTGCTCGGTATCATCTATTTTGTGTTGCGCCAGATCGAGGATCATTTTATCATTCCCAACGTGATGGGGCCGCTCGTCCGCCTGCATCCGGGTGTGGTCATCTTTGCGATTCTGGCCGGCGGTGCTCTGGCTGGTGCCTTCGGTCTCTTTATCTCAATTCCTATCGCAGCCGTTATTCGTATTCTGCTCAGTTATATCTATCGAAAATTGACCGATCAGCCCGAAACGCCATCTGATACCGATCAACCGCATACAGCGGCTCAGCAAGAAACGGTGACCGGTGAAGTGGCGCTCGGTTCACAGGGATAATCGTATGAAATATTGTTCGCTTGATCCAGACGTCGGTACCCTCTATCTCTACTTCACCGACATTGAAGAGGGGCAGGCGACGGCAGTAATGGAATACCCGGTTAGCCTGTTGCTTGATGCGCAAGGGGCAATCTTCGGTTGCCGACTCGATCTCGACGATGAGGTGATTCTTAGCCAGCTCGAACTGGTGCTGGAGGGGTCGTATAACTGGCTCGACGGGGAATATGGTCATCTCTACATTCGGATTGCCGATGAGGATCCGGTAGAGACGATCACGTTGAGCGAGACGGCCATCCTCGATCTTGATGATGATGATCTGGTGTTGGGGATTGAGCTGGCGTTGCCGGAAGAGTGGCGTACTCCCGAACGATTGCAACGGTTGACGCCGTTGATGGTGACATTCGACGATGAACCGGTTGACGGCGAAGGGCCGGTTGTGTTCACGCCGCCGGCAATCTCTGCCGATGATCTGCCTGATTCAGACGAAGAACCGGCAACGCCGGTTGCAGAAGAGCCGCTCCAATGGCGGTCGGGTTTTGTCGCGCTGGTCGGCAAGCCGAATGTCGGTAAGAGTACCCTGCTCAATGCATTGTTGGGTGAAAAAGTTGCTATCGTCTCACCCCGCCCGCAGACGACGCGCGTCCCGGTACGCGGTATTCTTTCACGACCGGGGGAGCAGATTATCTTCATCGACACACCCGGTATTCACGAACCCAGTCATCGATTGGGAAAACTGATGGTCGAACTGGCCGAACGCACGCTCCCCAACGCTGATGTGATCTGTTTTATGGTTGACATAAGTCAACCGCCTACTCGGCTTGATCGGATGATTGCGCAGCAGGTGCAGCGTGCTCGTGGGCATAAGCTGTTGGTGTTGAATAAGGTTGATCAGAAGCCAAAACGCCCCGGTGAGAACTATCTACCCGCCTATCGTGAATTGGGTCAGTGGGAGATGGAGATTGCGATCTCGGCCCGACGTCGGTTAGGTCTGACAGCGTTACTGAGCGAGATTAGTGCCCGCTTACCCGAAGGCCCACCACTCTATCCGCTTGATCAGATGACCGATCAAACCGAGCAGCAACTGGCTGCCGAGTTTGTGCGTGAGAAAGCTCTCTTCTACCTTCAGCAAGAGGTACCGCACGCCATTGCCATTGAAGTTGAAGAGTGGCAAGAGAAAGAGACGGCCACCTACATCCGTATGACAATTAATGTCGAGAAGGAGAGCCAGAAAGGTATCCTGATCGGTGCCGGTGGTGGTATGCTGAAGAAAATAGGCAGTGCTGCCCGCGCTTCGATTGAGCGCATGCTAGGGCGACCGGTGTACCTCGATTTGTGGGTCAAGGTGCGTCCAAACTGGCGTGATGATCCGAGCGCATTGGGCTGGTTAGGGTACCGGGCGAAGAATTTTCTGTGATTGCAACTCAATCATTGTTATCTGCGTATTATCTTGTAGGTTCAGGCCCACTGGTTCAAATACGCGGTAACGATGATGGTGCAACGCTCGCCTATTACAACAGCATGGAGTCATATGGCTGAGGTGACCGAAATCCTCTGCCCAATCTGTCATAAGCCGAATCTACGGCGGGCGAAATTTTGCCAGCATTGTGGTCACGATGTGGTATTGAACAATGACCGGCCAACTGATCGCCGGCGTTACGTGATCACGCGCATTGTGAAGCGTGGTGGCCAGGGCGCTGTGTACGAAGGGATCGATCAGGACGGACAGGTCTACGCGATTAAAGAGATGCTCGACCGCTTTGCCGATCCAAACGAGCGGGCCGAAGCGGTTGAGCGCTTTAACGCTGAAGCCGAATTATTGCAACGACTGCGCCATCCGCGTATCCCGCGTGTCTATAGCCACTTTACCGATGAGGGACGGCACTACCTGACGATGGATTTTATTCGCGGTGAGGATCTCGAACAGATCATCGAACGCGAAGGGCGCATCGATGAGCAGCGGGTACTGCGCTGGGCCGATGAAATCTGTGATGTGCTCGGTTATTTGCATGGCAAAGGCTTTATCTACCGCGACATGAAGCCGTCTAATGTGATGATCGAGCCATCCGGTGATGTCAAACTGATCGATTTTGGGATTGCCAAGCTGTTTAAGCCAACCGAACGTGGGACGCAGATTGGTACACCGGGCTATGCGCCTCCTGAACAATACCAGGGGCTGGCAACGCCACAGTCCGATGTCTACGCACTGGCAGCCACACTGCATCACCTGTTGACCGGTCGTGATCCCACGCAAGAGATGCCCTTTTCCTTCCCGCCGGCGCGCACACTGGTACCGACGATCTCGGAGCGTACCAGTGCTGCCCTTGAACGGGCATTGCAGAAAGTTCCGGCTGATCGCTTTGCAACTATGGACGAGTTTCGGGCGGCATTAATCCCTGCTCGTCAACCGCAACCGGTACAGGTACAGGTTAGCCGACCCGCATCACCACGTGCCCCTGCTGCACCGGCTGCTGCTCGTCCGGCAGGGCAGACACCGTCGGCTGCTTCGGTGTCGCCACCACGTCCACGGCCACCAATCTTCGCTGATCCTCCGATCTCGATCCAGGGGGGTGGGGCCGCCTCTTCGGCTAGTACTCGAAGGTCAGCACCACCAGCCACCGTTTCACCGGTACAACCGCCACCATCGCCGACAACATCGTCACGGTCGCGATTGGGTGGGCAGATCGTCCTGTCACTCATCCTGCTTGGTCTCATTGCCTTGACGCTGTTTAGCGGCTACGTGATTGTCACCCGACCTGCCTGGGCTGCGCCGGTCATTGAGCTGATTCTGGGTAATTCTGGCTCCTTGTCCGGCGAATTGCAAACTATTGAATATGAGCTTGAGGCTACTGTTCCAGTTGGAACATCGAACAGGGAGCTGCTTGAGGTTTTTCGCACAATGTATCAGGAACGGGTACAGCGCGAACTTGGCAATCAGGCCCAAATCAACCCTAACGTACCCATCAGTTATGTCGGCACGCCAACCGAAATTGCCCGTGACGGTGACCAGATTACCTACCGGGCACGTTTGACCGGCACAGTCTGGGTGACGGCGCCGTAGCTACTGTCAGCGCGACTTGTTACCTCTACCTGAAGGTGTGGCCGCCTTATGGAGGTTGCAGGTCTTGAGCGAGAGCTTTTACCCACCTGCATACCATTCACAACATGACATAAACAAACAGGAGCAGGATTGTAGCCTGCTCCTGTCTGCCTTACCTCACGGTACGACTATCGCGATTACTCCTCAAGCGTTGAGACATCGCCTTCGGGCAGACCGAGGGCACGGGCGCGCAAGACGCGGCGCATAATCTTGCCGGAGCGCGTCTTGGGCAGCGATGTCACAAACGTGATCGAGTCGGGACGGGCAATTGGGCCGAGTTCGTGACCAACGTGTGCCCGCAGCTTCTCTTCGAGGTCGTGGCTCGGTTCGTAGCCGGCGCGCAGGATCACGAAGGCGTGAATGGCATTGCCCTTCACTTCGTGCGGCAGACCAATCGCAGCCGCTTCGGCCACTGCCGGGTGGCTGACCAGCGCACTCTCGACTTCGGCGGTACCGAGGCGATAGCCTGACACCTTAATCACGTCGTCCAACCGGCCAATGACCCAGATGTAGCCATCCTTGTCTTTACGGGCACTGTCGCCGGCGGCGTAGTAGGGGGGCACCTTCTGCCAGTAGCCTTCTACGTAGCGCTGTGGATCATTCAATATCGTGCGCATCATACCGGGCCACGGGTTTTTGATCACTAGCAACCCGTCCTCATCCGGTGCGCAGGGTGAACCGTCCTCATGCACAACATCAGCTTCGATACCAAGGAAAGGTCGAGTCGCCGAGCCGGGCTTGAGTGGCACGGCGGGTGTCGGCGTAATCATAAAGTGACCGGTTTCAGTCTGCCACCAGGTATCCATAATCGGGCAGCGGCCATGACCGATCTTCTCGTAGAACCACTTCCACGCTTCGGGGTTAATCGGTTCACCGACCGAACCGAGCAGGCGCAAGGTACTCAGATCGTGGCGTGACGGCCAGAGGTCGCCGAACCGCATCAGACCGCGAATGGCGGTAGGAGCGGTGTAGAGGATCGTAATCCCGTGTTTGGCAACCATGCTCCACCAGCGGTCGGGATAGGGATAATTGGGAGCACCCTCGTACATAAACGATGTCGCGCCATTGATCAGCGGTGCATACACAATGAACGAGTGACCGGTGATCCAGCCTGGATCGGCGGCGCACCAGTAACGGTCTTCGTCCTTAATATCAAAGACAAACTTCAGGGTCGTGTACGTACCGACCATGTACCCACCGTGGGTATGGACAACCCCCTTGGGCTTGCCGGTCGTCCCCGACGTGTAGAGGATAAAGAGCATATCCTCCGCGTCCATCTCTTCGGTGGGGCAATGACCGTTCGCGATTGGCAGGCCGAGCAGATCGTGCATCCAGAAGTCACGGCCCTGCTCCATCGGGGCACCGTGGTTGGTGTGGCGGAAGACCAGACAGGTTTGAACAGTCGGCGTGCGCGACAGCGCCTCGTTGACGATCTTCTTCAGCTCGACCACTTTGCCGCGCATGTAGCCACCGTCAGCAGTGATCAGCACTTTGCTCTTCGCGTCGGCCAGGCGGTCGGCGAGGGCCGCTTCCGAGAAGCCACCGTATACAACGCTGTGGGCAGCACCGATTTTCGCACAGGCCAGCATGCTGAACATCAACTCAGGGATGCGGGGCATATAAATGGTAACAATGTCCCCTTTCTTTACCCCCATGCTCTTGAGCACATTCGCAATACGTGATACTTCGTAGTTGAGCTGGTAGTACGAATAGGTGCGCTGACTGCCATCTTCACCTTCCCAAATCAGGGCAAGCTTATTCTTGCGCCAGGTTTTGAGATGGCGATCAATCGCGTTGTAAACGATGTTTGTCTTCCCGCCCACAAACCACTGATAGAAAGGCTTGTTGCTATCGTCGAGCACCTTGTCCCATGGCTTGAACCATTCGAGCTGGCTGGCCATATCGGCCCAAAACTCCTCACGATGGCTGATCGTCCACTGATACAGCTCATCGTAGGAATTGAAGCCTTTGCTACGGGCATACGCCATCACATTGGATTGCTCAACCAGCGCCGGATCGGGGTAATACAATTCACTGGTGTCAGGCAGCGCCACATCGCGAGTCTCGGTCATGTGTCGAACCTCCTTGTTACGAATCCATGCGGCGGGGTGCTTACATTGCGGATGCTTCGATTATAGGCTGCGCCGCGTATCTGTGTCAAACCATTGCACTGTGGATATTTTCACAATAGCGAATAAATGTGATCAGAGATTAAAGATACGGTAAAGTTTTGCCAAATCGTTATCGTAGAGCGCTCTACGGATGCCTGCCATAGAGCGCTCCAGTCAATTGTTATGAGAGATCGCCGCGCAGCAACTCAATCGCTTCGCGCACCATATCGACGGTGGCGTCGTCTTCAATGGTACTCAGATCGCCGAGGTTGTCACCCTGATACACGGCACGGATGACTCGTCGCATAATCTTGCCCGAACGGGTCTTGGGTAACATACTCACAAAGTGTACCGCTTTCGGAGTTGCAATCGGGCCGATCCGTTCGCGCACCAGTTGGCGAATTTCGTTGGCGATGTCGTCTTGCATCTGAGGAGTGATATGCTGTTTAAGGACGGCAACAACCAGCACATCTTCGCCCTTCAGTTCGTCGCGCACGCCAATCACACTCGCCTCAGCGACTGCCGGATGCGCCGAAACCACCTCTTCAATCTCGCGCGTGCCCAATCGGTGACCGCTCACATTCAACACTTCATCGGCGCGTCCGAGCATAAACAGGTAGCCATCAGCATCCTTAATCGCATAGTCGCCGGTCATGTAGAGGAGCTTATCCTTGAAGTGGCCCCAATACCCCTTCACGAAGCGCTCATCGTCGTTCCAGAGGGTAAGCAGTGTTCCCGGCGGGAGTGGCCCATGTTCAACCAGAAAGCCCTTTTCACCGGGTGGTACCGGGTTGCCGTCGGCATCGACCACTTCGAGGCGATGACCGAAGGCCGGTTTGGTTGGAGAACCGGGTTTGATCGGTAACAACTCGACGCCGACCGGATTGGTCACCATCGGCCAGCCACTCTCTGTTTGCCAGTAGTGGTCAATCACCGGGACTCCGAGCGCTGCGCTTGCCCATTCGTAGGTTGGGGCATCGAGTGGTTCACCGGCGGCATACAATAGCTTCAGTGAACTAATATCGGCGTCACGCATCCAGTGTTCGGGGAATTTGCGCAGTGCCCGTAGCGCAGTTGGTGCTGTGAAGACGTGGGTCACACCGTATTTTTCAATCACCCGCCACCAGACGCCGGGATCAGGGTGATCGGGCCGGCCTTCATAGACGACTGTTGGTACACCTTTGAGCAGTGGTGCGTACACGATGTACGAATGTCCGACCACCCAGCCAATATCGCTGGTGCTCCAGAAGACATCGCCATCGCCGCAATTGTAGATGGTGCTCATGCTGGCGTAGAGGGCAACCATATAGCCACCGGTATCGCGGACAACTCCCTTGGGCTTGCCAGTGGTACCCGACGTGTACAGGATGTACGAGGGATCGGTGCTGGCAACCGGTACCGGTTCGACGTAGCGCTCACCGCGTTTAGCCAGTTGCTCGTACCAGTCGAGATCGCGACCTTTCTTCAACTCTACCGGTACCAATCCTCGATTCAACACCAGCACATCACGTACACTATCAGTATTGGCTTCGGCCAGGGCCTTATCAACAATCTCTTTCAGTGGTACCGGTTGGCCTTTGCGCATACCGGCATCAGCCGTCACAATCAGCACCGGTTCAGCATCATCAATTCGTGAGGCTAACGAGGTTACCGAGAAGCCGCCGAAGACGACCGAGTGAATGGCGCCGATGCGCACGCAGGCCAGCATCGCGAAGATGGCTTCAGGTACCATCGGCATGTAGATGATGATCCGATCTCCCTTTCGCACACCCAGGTTGTGGAAGAGACCGGCCAGGCGGTTCACTTCCCGGTACAGCTCGAAGTAGGTGAGGGTTCGCGATTGTCCGGTTTCAGCACTCTCCCAGATCAGGGCGGCCTGCCCGCGCCTGCCGCCCAAGGCGTGACGATCAACGGCGTTGTAGCAAAGATTTGTCTCACCACCAACGAACCAGCGCGTAAAAGGGGGATTACTATTATCGAGTACCTTCTCCCAGGGTTTATACCAGTGTAGTTCAGCGGCGAACTCGGCCCAATACGCTTCGGGTTCCTCAATCGACCGGCGGTAAACGGCTTCGTAGCCCACGGCGATCCTCCTCTGCGAGTAACAAGGTATCTGTTTACGGGAGACAAAAGGTTGTCTTATTATAGCATTATCGAGTCACAGATGTGATATTAGCCTGATAAAACAGACAGAGCACTGTCCAACAGTGCTCTGACGGGGTGGCGTTCGTTTATGGTACAGTTTTTCTACCCGCGCAGCATCTGAATGCGTTCGCGGATCGCCATTACTTCGCTACGTAAACGGCTATCACTGTTGATCTCTTCGGCAATCTTTTCGCAACCGTACATTACCGTAGTATGGTCACGCCCACCGAGGAGATTGCCAATATCGACCAGCGAGCTTTCCGTCTCTTCGCGAAGCAGATACATCGCTACCTGTCGTGGCACAACTACGTGGCGCGAGCGATTGCGCGCCCGGAGTTGCTCTACTTCAATCCCGTAGTGCTCGCTCACAATCTGGAGAATGGCTTCGGCGCTGATCCGCCGGCGACGCTGATTGCCGAGCAAATCGGCCAGGGCAGCGGTTGCCGTCTCGATGGTGATCGGCGCACGGTTAAGTTCGGCGTAGGCCGCAACCCGATTGAGGCTACCTTCCAGCTCACGGATATTGCTCTGAATCTTGTGGGCCAGAAAGTCGATCACCTCATCGGGCACATGGACACTCATCTGCTCCGCTTTGGCGCGGAGAATGGCGGTGCGCGTTTCCAGATCAGGGGGTTGCACATCAACAATCAGACCCCATTCAAAGCGAGAACGCAACCGCTCTTCGAGAGTTAAAATGGCCTTCGGTGGACGATCAGAACTAATCACAATGTGCTTGGCTGCTGAATGAAGGGTATTAAACGTGTGAAAAAACTCTTCCTGGGTCGCATCTTTGCCAGCAATAAATTGAATATCGTCAATCAGCAAGACATCGATGTTGCGATAGCGCATCCGAAACTCTTCAGTCTGCTGCCGACGAATGGCGTTAATCAAATCATTTGTGAATTTTTCTGACGACACATACAGAACATTGATTTCCGGATCGCGGTCGAGGACGCGATTGCCGATAGCGTGCAGCAGGTGGGTCTTGCCCAATCCTACACCGCCGTACAGGAAGAGCGGATTATACGCCTGACCGGGATTATCGGCAACAGCCAGGCAGGCCGCGTGGGCCAGTCGGTTGCTCGAACCGACGATGAAACTGGAAAATGTATAGCGAGGGTTCAGCATACCCGATCGCATGGCGCTGGCCAGGTCGAGCTGAACCACACGCTCGCCGGTGCCGTTACCCGGCGTAAGTGCTGGTGCCGGAGTCTCGGCAACGACCGGCTCTGGATCACTCATCAGGCGTGAACCATTGCTCAGGGTAAGTGAAGGTGAAGGCTCAGTACGCGAGTTCAGGTTGGCAATCAACACCTGCACCTGTACCGGATACCCTACGACACGGGCGAGAGCATTACGCAGTGGCATGAGCAAACGATTCTCCAGCCCTTCCTTCTGCCCTGGTGAGGAAACTCCAATGAAGGCTGCACCATTATCGAGAGATAAGAGCGTAGCCGGTCGCAACAGCGCCTCGTAATCGTGACGCGAGGTCTGTGTTTGAAGGGCCGATAGTGTTGCTTTCCAGATTTGTGTTAGATTCACCCTGCGCCTCCTTGCGAGCCGCGCTTCGCCTTCGCACACATAATGAATGACCCGCGCCGGGACGCGGGGAGGGCAACATCATTGTTGGTGTTTGCAGTGCGCTCGTGGTGAGAGCGGGCAGCAAGTCTTCTCTTGACGTGTTGTCATCATACTCGATCTGTTCTCATATTTCAAGCAACAAGATACAGGAAATCTATAACGGTTTCTTATAGTGATAGGCGGTGGTAGTGTCGTGTTTCTTGCGATCATCGTCAACCCAGGTGTATGTTATGTTGAGATTAAGTTGTGGATAATTGTGGATAACTCAATGGAGAAAGGGTTTGTTAAAGAGTGAT